>NZ_KB849215.1:45095-49663 GCF_000368025.1 Acinetobacter parvus DSM 16617 = CIP 108168 | reverse complement strand
AAATCTTGGCTCATCAATTTTCTGACTAAAAATTCGCTCAAATAAACTTCGAGAAATTTCTACCATTCAATCAATGAAATATTTTCGATCGATCAATCAGTAAAAATCCACACAAGTTGTTCTTCTATTCTCTTAATGATCTTCTCAATGATTCGTCATCATCAAGCTAGGTCGGCTATGTTACCCTAAATCTCTTTAAAGTCAACAGGCAATTTAGATATTTTTAAAACTTATCAACTAACCCAAGAATCTAACTACCTTAGCCAAATCCTTGTTTATCAACAAGTTTTTATCTTTAACACCGCCGATGAGTGGGCATTCTACAGCATTTCAGAATGGATGCAACCCTGTTTTTTATTATTTTCTTTTGCATGTTTCTTTTTTCTACAAAACTGATGTTTTCGGCGTTTTTATCATCTATTTATGTATAAAAAGCAGGCTCATGGCCTGCTTTTTATTATTTTTATTTGGATTTAGTCAATGAAAGTCACTCGTGCAATGGCTTTTTTACCCGATTGAATGATTAAAGTGACATTCTCTTTTACAGAGAAGCTCATATCAACCACATTCCAGTCAACTTTAACCGCACCACGACCCACGGCATCTTTTGCAGCAGCTGCATTCGGATTTAAACCTGCGACGCGAAGAATGGTTGCAATGAACAATTCACCGCCAAACTCAGCACGGGAAATGGTCACTTCTGGTGTATCTTCAGGTACTTCGCCTTCTGTGACACGGTTACCCGCGCTCTTATGTGCATTTTCTGCGGCTTCTGCATCATGGAAACGCTCCACTAGCTCAAGTGCCAAAATACGCTTAATCTCCTGTGGATTACGTCCTGCCGCCATTTCATCTAGCAAGACTTTGATTTCATCAAGTGACTTAAAGCTCAGTAGATCAAAGTAACGTTCAATCAGGCTATCTGGCATAGACAGGATTTTTTGGTACATCGCGCCTGGGGTATCAAACACACCAATATAGTTGCCTAAAGACTTAGACATTTTATTGACACCATCCAAACCTTCAAGAATCGGTACGGTAATGCACACCTGTGATTCCTGACCGTAGCGGCCCTGTAAAGTACGTCCCATCAGCAGGTTAAAGGTTTGGTCTGTTCCACCTAACTCAACATCTGCTTCAAGCGCAATCGAGTCATAACCTTGTACCAATGGATAAAGGAACTCATGGATCGCAATCGGTTGGTGGTTGCTATAGCGCTTGGTAAAGTCATCACGCTCCATCATACGTGAAACAGTTTGCTGGCTTGCCAATTGAATCAGGTCCGCAGCTGACTTCTGGTTGAACCATTCTGAGTTAAAGACAACCTTGGTTTTATTTGGATCAAGAATTTTAAATACCTGTTCCTGATAGGTTTTGGCATTGGCTTCAACCTGTTCACGCGATAACGGCGGGCGCGTTGCACTCTTACCTGTTGGGTCGCCGATCATTGCGGTGTAGTCACCAATCAGGAAATAAACCTCATGTCCCAGATCCTGGAATGTTTTGAGTTTATTAATCAGGACCGTATGTCCCAAATGTAGGTCAGGAGCCGTTGGGTCAAAACCTGCTTTCACACGGAGGGGGCGATTTTCCTTGAGTTTTTTCAGTAAATCTTCTTCAGAAATAATTTCGTGCGTGCCTCGTTGAATGAGAGCAAGCTGTTCTTCGGCGGGCAAGAAATTTGACATCACAAAACCTAAACACATCAGTTATTCAATTTGTGCGATATACTAACATTTTTTCAGCGTGTTGCAGGGAGAAGTTGCGGTGAACGCAATCTATATTGGTGTAATGACAGGCACAAGCATGGATGGTGTGGATATTATCGCAGCTTCATTTGGGCCGCTCACGCTACACGCCACGCTGACTGTGCCTTTTGAACCTGAGCTACGTGATGAGCTGATGGCACTGACCTTGCCTGATGACAATGAAATTGACCGCATGGGCAAGGCGGATGTGGCGCTGGCGCAAATGATTGGTCAGGGTATCAATGAACTGATTGAAAAGAATAATTTAGACCGCACTCAAATTAAGGCGATTGGTTCACATGGGCAAACCATTCGCCACCGCCCTGAACATGGCTTTACCCTGCAAATTGGCGATCCCAACATCATCACTGAGATCACGCAACTTCCTGTCGTTTCTGATTTCCGTCGTCGTGATATGGCGGCAGGTGGACAGGGTGCGCCTTTGGTTCCCGCATTTCATCAGGCACTGTTTCAGCATAACAGTATCCATCGGGTGATTTTGAATCTGGGTGGCATTGCCAATGTCAGTATGTTGCCTGCCAATAACCTAAACGGCGTCTATGGTTTTGATACAGGTCCAGCCAATATCCTGATGGATGCATGGTGTCATCGTCATACGGGGCATCCATACGATGAAAATGGTGACTGGGCGGCCTATGGCAATCCCATTCGTTCTTTATTGGATCGTTTACAGAATCATGAATTTTTTGCCAAAGAGCCACCGAAAAGCACAGGTCGTGAAGATTTTAACCTCGAATGGCTGGATGAGCAGCTCAGCGATTGGCGCAATGATCTGGAATATGACGAACTGGAAGATACACCTGAGAATGTGCAGGCCACACTGATGAAACTGACAACACGGGCCATTAAGAAAGCGATTTACCGCAGCAAGGAGCTGATGCCTACAGGTGAAATCTATGTCTGCGGTGGCGGAGCCTACAACTCACATTTACTGGAACAGTTACGCTGGCGTTTACGCAAGCATAATTGGTCTGTACAAACCACTGATGCTTTAGGGCTGGCACCAACCTGGGTGGAGGCAACTGCTTTTGCATGGTTGGCCATGCGTTTTGTTCAGCAACTCACTGGCAATTTACCCACTGTGACAGGCGCGTCAGGTGATCGTATCCTGGGAACCATCACTGCTGTTTAAGGTTAAAGCAATAAAAAAGGCTTATCGAATTGAGAAGCCTTTTTATATTTATATTCTATTAAATCGAGAAAGATGAACCACAGCCACAGGTCGTGGTGGCATTCGGGTTTTGGACCACAAAACGAGAACCTTCCAATCCTTCAAGATAGTCAACCACTGAACCAACCAAGTATTGATAGCTCAGGGAATCAACCAACATTTTTACATCACCATTGCTGAATTCAGCATCATCTTCATTGACACTTTCAGCAAAATTAAAGCCATAGGAGAATCCAGAACACCCTCCACCTGTGACATAAACACGCAACATGAGATCGTTATTCCCCTCACTCTCGCGTAACTGGCGAACTTTTTTGGCAGCATTATCTGACAATTCAAGAGCTTGGGCGTTCATGATGATGTTCCTCAGACTTCAATATGTCTTTAAAAAAATAAAAGACCCGATATTTAGTATAGCATACCCAATATCGGGTCTGTATTTGAAGTTTAAAGGGAGTTTAAAGACTTTTTACAAGATTATTTATAGTTTTCATCTTGTAGCGCACACTCAAAGTTCTTGGCATCCTCACGACAGCGGAATTGCCATAACAATTTCATCATACGCTTGTCATAAATACCTTTTGCAGTCAGGTTGATACGCGCTTCACGCATCAGCTTTTGGTAGCCAGGCTTGTCAGCCGCAGGAACTTCCATCCAGTATTTTTGTGGAATATCCGCTTTCATCTTGCCAAGTATGCCAAAAGCACGTGGTAACTGTCCCTTGACCCATTCTCTTGATTTTTGACCAAAACCAGCAGGGAATTTCTCAGGATGAATAATCAGGTTACCCGTCACCTGCAAGATTGGGTAATTGACAATTGCACCCTTAGTACCCAGACCTTTGTGAAGTTCTAAAGGCTTAAATGCTGCTGCTGGCGCACCAATGATATCAACCTGACCATTGTTGAATTTCGCACCAAAGTTGGTGATGTCAGAACTAACCGCCTGGGCACCCACCTGAGAAGCCATAATTTTTTGCGCTTCATCATAGTCCAGAACAGCGATTTTCTTACCTGCCGCTTTGGCGACAGTATTGATATTACGGTCATTAACCAGCAGATAAGTATCCCCAATCGGAATCACGCCCACAACCTCATATTTGCCATTCACCATGGCCTTGGCAAATGCTGGGCTTGCCAATCCCTGCATCACTTTTACCGCAAGTTTTAGGTCTGTGATCGCACCAATCGCATCCAATGAGCCTGTAAACTGGTTAAACTGGCGACCACGCATGCCTGTGATACTAACCCCATCACATTTACCTGCCTTGAAATCTTCCGCTATCACCGCTTCATTGGTGCCTACTTTCAACTCAATGTCCGCACCCCAGGTTTTTGCGGCAAGCTGATAGTCTTTCATCAGTGCATAGACATCGCCACTTTTACCGACAATGTCAAATACACAAATGGTCTGTTTTGCCTGAGCGCCCGCAGATACCGCAGCAATAATACCTGTCGCCAGTAGGAGTGTTTTAAACCATTGCATCTTATTTTTTCCTTTACATCCATGGTGATTGTTGTTACATAACGTTCAACACTAAAAAGTGCGTTATATCTTTCCAATATCTTCAAATGAACAATAGATAGGACTTACGCATTGACGGATTCAAAAAAGTATTAAAATAGTTT
>NZ_KB849215.1:1445-44255 GCF_000368025.1 Acinetobacter parvus DSM 16617 = CIP 108168 | reverse complement strand
TTGGCAGAAGAAATTATTTAGACCAATGATCAAAAACTTCATTGATGACTTTATTCTCGATAAAAATCATCTGCTACCACAGAGAGTCTATAAATAACAGTGCGTAAGTCCTAATAGATTTGAAAATAGCCATCATTGCTTTTGATGGCTTTAATATATTCTTAAATCTTCTCTATTCCATTTGATTTCTTATGTCTCTGTATAATCATAATCTTAGCAGTTAAAGACAATGACTTAAATGACAATGCTTAAAAAAACAAAAAGCCTAGATAAATCTAGGCTTTAAGTGTTTACTTTAGCAATTACTGATTATTCACCAGGTAAAGCACATTCAAAGTTCGCCTTGTCTACTGAACAACGAGCTTTCTTCAATACAGACATCATGCCTGCATCGTAAATACCACGTTTAGTTAAGTCCATACGACCATCACGCATTAATTTTTGATATTTTAATTTGTCTTCAGCAGTTAAGTTCATTTTGTATTTTGCTGGGATTTCAGCTTCATAACGTTTGATCATTGCGAAAGATTTTGGAAGTTGCTTCACAAAATAATCACGCGATTTTTGACCAAAACCAGCTGGGAATTTTTCTGGGCGTAACACAAGATCCGCAGTTACTTGTAATACTGGGAAGTTGAACATCGCACCGTTAGCACCTAAACCTTTGCTCAACTCTAATGGCTTATATGCATAAGCAGGAGCGCCTACCATATCTACTTGTCCGTTGTTAAATTTAGCAGCAAAGTTAGAAATATCAGAAAGTACAGCTTGTGCACCTACGCGTTGTACCATAATTTTTTGCGCGTCGTCATGACCCAATACCGCGAATTTTTTACCCGCTGCTTTTTCGATTGAGCTAATGCTCTTATCACGCACGAAAATATAAGCCGCACCTAATGGAGCAATACCACCAATTTCGTATTTATTACCACCAAGATTGGTGGTCATTTTTGCTGCATTACGTGCATCCAGTACATAGGTAATCGCACGTTGAGCAATCTCATTACTTGGCGCACCGCCTAAAGAGTCAATAGAACCCGCAAACTTGTTGTACGGACGTGCACGCATTGCTGTCATTGCCACAGCATCACATTTACCCGCCTTAAAGTTGTTGTCCGCCACCTGCTCATCAGTAATTGCCTGAAGGTTAACGTCAGCACCCCAGCTTTTTGCAGCCAGTGCCCAGTCCTGCATCATTTTGTATGATTCACCTGACTTTCCTAATAAGTCGAATACACACACATTAACTGCCGCCTGAGTTGAGGCAGATACACCTAAGATTGAAGTTGTTGCAATAGCTAATGCAATTTTTTTCATATTTTTCATCCTTTCACAAACTTTATGTTTGTCTCCTTGTTGGAAGCAAATATTAATCATGTTTCTTGAAAAAGAATAAAGCTCGTACTCTATTTTTATATCAATATTGTTTATTTTTTGTCCTGCTTGATCTTATTCACTCATTTTCATGGGTAAATTTGTTATAAGCCGCACAATTTTTTTGTAAATTGATAATTTTTACAGGTCTTATTCACCACTGAGTGAACACTCAAAATTGGTCCGCTCCACCGTACAGCGTGCACGCTTCAGCACGCTCATCATGCTGGCATCGTACACTCCCTGTCTGGTCAAATTCATGCGTCCATCACGCAGTAGTTTCTGATAGCGGATCTTGTCTTCATTGGACAGGGTGATTCTTCTGGCATCCATGCCAGCCTCTAGACGATGTACTGTTGCGAAGTTGCCTGGTAATTTGTTGATGAACCACTGACGTGACTGTGTACCAAAATTTGCAGGGAATTTTCCAGGCTTGATAATTAAGTCGCCCGTAATGTTAACCGCTGGAAAATTGAATAATGCCCCATTTGCCATACCCTTGCTAATTTCCAGAGGTTTATATGCATAGGCAGGTGCGGCAATCACATCGACCTGACCACTGTTAAACTTCTTCACAAAGTCTGAAATGTCGGATGGCACGGCAATCAGATCAATGCTTTCAACAATCGTCTTTTGTGCCTGGTCATAGTGGAGGTAGGCGAATTTTTTGCCTTTGGCCTTTTCAATGGTGTCAATATTTTTGTCCCGAACAAAGATATAGGCCAGTCCGACTTGAATAATCCCTGCAACCTCATGTTTCTCACCCCCAACTGACGCGGTTAGACGGTGCTTGTTGCGATTATCCAACACAAAGCTAATGGCTTTTTGGGCAATGGCATTACTGGTAACCGCGCCCACAGCATCAATTGAACCCGCAAACTTGTTGTATTTACGGGCACGCATGGAGGTCATATAGACACCGTCACACTTCCCTGCATCGAAATCCTGTTCTGCTTTTTTCTCATCCTGATAAGGAATCAGCTCTATATCACCCTGCCAGTTTTTGGCGGCCAGCTTCCATTCCTCGATCAGTTTGTAAGACTCTCCAGCCCTACCCAACAAATCGAATACGCAAATTTCTTGTTTTGCCTGTACAGGAGTAGTCATGACAAATAGAGTCGCAGCACTCAATGCCAAAAGTCCTTTTTTCATTTTGTTTTCCCTTATTTGCTGTTTTTGCATATTTTTCCACTAGCGAGAGACGAATATAGTCAGATCTTGACTAAAAGCCTAGTCCTTTTATTTACATACATCGGGTTTTACTGATTTTTAATAGCACTCATCATATTTTACTCATTGATAAAATATCTATTTTCCCTATCAAATGATTTGTTCAAATCACCACACAATTCAATCTGGATTCAGATTTTTATTCACCTCCCAATGAACATTCAAAACGGGTTCTTTCCACTGAACAACGTGCCCGTTTCAAAACACCCATCATCACTGGGTCATAAATACCATCTTTGGTAAAACGGATTCGTTGCTCCCTAAAAAGTTTTTCATAATTCTCAACCTCTTCCTTAGAAATCGAATATTTATATTTTGTTGGAATGGCATCCTCAAGCCGTTTAATCATGGCAAAACTTGTTGAAATTTGTTGTATAAGCCATTCCCGTGAATTCAGAGAGAAACCTGCGGGAAAAGAGTTTGGGCGAATAATCAACTCAATCGTAATATTCACAACAGGAACGTTGTCAAACATTGCCCTGTTGTTCGCAGTCCTTTCTCAATCTCCAGAGCTTTATAGGCCTCGCCAGATTTTCCCAACAAGTCAAAAACACAAATTTTAGTATCTGTATTAACCTGCATACTTGCCCCCAACATCAGCATTGCCCCCACGGCAAGAATCCCTTTCCTCATCCCTAATCCTGTCACTATACTTCTAATCTTGTTGCTTATTTTTTCATTAAAACCAAATAATAATCTGATTTGCATCACAAAAATAGAGTAAAAACTCTATTTTTAATGATTGAATTGCTGGATTCAATCGAATTGATCTTTAGGGCAGATGGATTACGGTATTTAGATTTCATAACACACTCGACAAGGTTTGAAGCCAGAATATAATTTATGAATGAATATTGAATGGCTACCAGATAAAAATTTGCTTTCATGCACGTTCACCTTAAAATGCAGCCAACTCTTTGTAATTTTGCATGCTCATGATCCAGTTTGACCAAGTTTCATTGCGCCGTGGTGGGCGAGTCCTCTTTCAGAAAGCATCAATGCAGCTCCATCCTGGCTGGAAAATTGGCCTTACAGGCGTGAATGGTGCGGGTAAATCGACTTTGTTTGCCGCATTTCTGGGTGGCTTGGTTGCAGATGAGGGAAATCTAACTCGTCCAGCAGTTTGGACTGTGGCACACATGGCTCAGGAAATTAAAGCCTTAGAAATGCCAGCAATTGATTTTGTTTTGTCTGGTGACGAAGAATATTGGGACATTCAAGAAAAATTAGCGCATCCAGATCATCTGAGTAATGATGATTTAGCCAAATTACATGGTCGTTTTGATGAAATTCATGGCTATGCAGCACCTGCGAAAGCAGCCCAATTGATGGCAGGTTTAGGATTTCTTGATCATCAAATCCGTTTAAATGTGGCAAGCTTCTCGGGTGGTTGGCGGATGCGTTTAAACCTCGCCCGTACCTTAATGAGCCGCTCAGACCTACTGTTGCTGGATGAACCCACCAACCATTTGGATCTGGACGCAATTCTGTGGCTGGAAGACTGGCTTAAAGCCTATGAGGGCACGCTGGTGTTGATTTCACATGACCGTGACTTCCTTGATGCCATTACCGACCATATCCTGCACATCGAAAATCAGGAACTCATGCTCTATACAGGCAACTACTCCACCTTTGAAACCACCCGTAGCGAACGCTTGGCACAACAGCAACAGGCGTTTGAGAAACAACAGGAAACCCGTGCACATCTACAAAAATTTATTGACCGCTTTAAGGCCAAAGCCACCAAAGCCCGTCAGGCACAAAGTCGTATTAAACAGCTAGAGCGCATGCAACAGCTTGCGCCTGCGCATGTGGACACGCCATTTACCTTTAGCTTCCGTGAACCCAGCAAAATGAGTTCACCGCTGTTAAGTCTGGATATGGCGACAATTGGCTATGGCGATAAAATCATTGCTGAAAAAATCCGCCTGCAAATCACGCCAAGTTCACGCATTGGCTTGTTGGGGATGAATGGTGCAGGTAAATCAACCCTGATCAAAACATTGGTGGGTGATTTACCGCTCTTGGCAGGCGAGCGCAAAGCCTCTGAACTCTTGAACATCGGTTATTTTGCCCAGCATCAAATGGATGCACTGGATGCCAATGCCAGTCCAATGCTGCAACTGGCCCGCATTGCAGATAAACAAATCAGTGAAGCTTCCTTGCGCGCCTTTCTGGGTGGGTTTGGTTTTAGTGGTGAACGTATGGACACCCCATGCGAGAGCTTTTCAGGTGGTGAGCGCGCACGTCTGGCATTGGCCCTAATCGTATGGCAACGCCCAAATGTATTGATTCTGGACGAACCCACCAACCATCTGGACCTGGATATGCGTCATGCCCTGAGTATGGCATTGCAGGACTTTGAGGGTGCTGTGGTGTTGGTCTCGCACGAACGCCAACTGATTGCCAGCGTCTGCGATGATTTACTGTTGGTTCATGCAGGCAAATGCACAGAGTTTGAGGGCGATTTACAGGATTATGCGAAATGGTTGCGTGAAGCGCGCCAACAGCAGATCAACGCTCAAAATGCCCTACAGCAACAAAGCAGCAATGCACCCGCCTCAACTGCAAAAGTGGATAAGGAAGCCCAGCGAAAAGAGGCTGCCCGTCGCCGTGAACTGACCCGCCCGATTCGCAAGAACATCGAAAGGGTTGAGGCACAGATTGACAAGGTTCAACCGCGTTTAGCAGAGATTGAACAGGCTTTGGCGGATAGTGCCCTGTATGAAGCGAATCGAAAAGATGACTTGATCAAACTCATGAATGAGCAAAATGATTTAAAGGCAAAACTAGAACAATTCGAAGAACAATTGCTCACCTTCATGATGGAGTTAGAAGAATTAGAAGCGTCATTTACGCATTAATTTAAAAATATAGATCCATATATTTACTGCATAGAAATATATGGATCTTAGATTCATGTAGATATTTAAAAACCTTTAAGCCTGTTCCCAAGCTCAAATCAACATCCCCGTAACATAAATCTGTATTGAATAATGTTATTCTTTTATCTCACTTTTTAATCTCGATTAAAATTTGAATTTTCTCAAAAAATTGAGCTTTGGCTTCAGGCTAGATATACTCAAGCCCCATTATTGTAATGTTATCACCTACGAATGAATCTTGAGGGTTAGATTCGTTTAATATTTTTTGTACTGCAATTTGCTGAGTACGTTATTTGGGACACTACAAACTGAATGAACTCTTTAGACTTTCTTTTTAATTTCGAACACTTCCTGCCAATCCTAGTTCAGGAATATGGTTTATGGATTTATGCCATCCTGTTCCTGATTATTTTTTTAGAAACAGCTTTTGTGTTTATGTTCTTTTTGCCAGGCGACAGCCTGTTGCTGACCGTAGGTGCCTTGTGCTCCATGATCGAGATCATGCATCTTGGTTATATGATCAGCTTGCTTTTTGTTGCCGCAACCCTGGGTTATATGGTCAATTATCATATTGGCCGTCATTTTGGTGACCGTATCTTTAATATGGAATCTCGCTTCATCAAACAAGAATACCTACAAAAAACCAATGTGTTTTTCTTAAAGCATGGTGGGAAAACTATCCTTCTTGCCCGCTTCATTCCTTTTGCACGCTCATTTGCACCGCTAGCAGCAGGTTCAAGCAATATGAATTATACGCACTTTGTAGTTTACAATATCCTAGGTGCGTTGCTGTGGATCAGTGTTCTAGTTACTGCAGGTTATTTATTTGGTCACGCGATTATTCAAGTGAGTGATTTGGTAGATAGTTAATCCTTTAGTGTTCCACGTGAAACCTTCCCTGCTAGTTTTCAAAAAAAAGACGATGCTCCAAGGCATCGTCTTTTTTTACATTCAGAATTTAAGCGTCAATATCTGCATTGAGTGCGTTTTCTTCAATGAAGGCACGACGAGGTTCAACATCATCACCCATGAGACATGAGAACATACGATCCGCCTCAATCGCATCATCAATGGTCACTTGCAACATATTGCGATTTTCAGGATCCATCGTGGTTTCCCAAAGCTGCTCGGCATTCATCTCACCCAGACCTTTATAACGCTGGATCATCATGCCACGGCGTGAGTCCTGCAAAATATGCTGCCATACCTGATGGAAACTGTTGACCTGAATACGGCGCTCACCTTTTTGCAGATAAGCCCCCTCTTCAAGCAGCTTGAACCAGCTCTTGGCATTTTTCAGCAAACGTGCATATTCAGCAGAATTGAGCAGACCTGCATCCAGCAAATAGGCATGTGGCAAGTTATGTACATATACCGTGACACGCGGCCAGTAGTGTGCCGATTTTTCACCCAGGGAGTTTTCACGTTCAAATGATTCCAAGGTAATTTCAGGGCGCAAACTTGGCTGTAATTTTTCAATTGCCACACGCAATTGCTCAGCCCATGATTCCACATAGTCACGCTCATGGTTGTGGTCAGCCTTAAATGCCTCTAGCTCAAGCAGGCCATCCAGCAGGCTCGCAGGATAACGCTGAGTGAGGCGCTGCAAGCTCTTCTGTGACACCTGATAATCCGCAATCACACTCGCCAATGCCGCACCAGTAATTGCAGGTGCTTCCGCACTGATATGCAAGGCAAGCTCATCAATTGCATTGGAGATCAAAAACTCTTCCAGTGCATCATTGTCCTTGATGTATTGTTCGTGCTTGCCTTTCTTCAATTTGTACAGTGGTGGCTGGGCAATATAGATATAACCACGCTCAACCAGCTCTGGCATTTGACGGAAAAAGAACGTCAACAACAAGGTACGGATGTGTGAACCATCCACGTCCGCGTCAGTCATGATGATGATTTTATGATAACGTAACTTATCTGGATTATATTCTTCACGCCCGATGCCACAGCCTAAAGCCGTAATTAGCGTCCCGACTTCCTGACTGGAAATCATCTTGTCAAAGCGGGCACGCTCAACGTTGAGGATTTTACCTTTCAACGGCAAAATCGCCTGCATCTTACGGTTACGGCCCTGCTTGGCACTACCACCCGCAGAGTCACCCTCGACCAGATACAGTTCAGACAAGGCTGGATCTTTTTCCTGACAGTCCGCCAATTTTCCTGGCAAACCCGCAATATCCAGCGCACTCTTACGGCGGGTCATTTCACGGGCCTTACGCGCCGCATCACGGGCACGCGCTGCATCAATGATCTTACCTGCAATCGATTTCGCTGCTTGTGGATTTTCCAGTAAATAAGCAGAAAACTCTTTGTTCATGGCCTGCTCTACCGCAGGTTTTACTTCACTCGAAACCAATTTTTCTTTGGTTTGCGATGAGAATTTTGGATCTGGCACTTTCACTGAAACAATCGCGGTCAAGCCTTCACGAGCATCATCCCCTGTAACAGCAACTTTTTCTTTCTTTAAAATATTTTCACTTTCAAGATACTGGTTCAAACCACGGGTTAACGCCGCACGAAAACCTGCAAGGTGTGTACCACCATCTTTTTGTGGAATGTTGTTGGTAAAGCAGCGTACATTTTCCTGATAGCTGTCATTCCACTGCAAGGCAACTTCGACGGTAATCCCGTTTTCAGCATCAGCCGTGAAATGAAAAATATCATTCAGATGGGTCTTGCCTTCGTTAATGTATTTAACGAATTCAGACAGGCCACCCTCATAATCGTAGACGTGTTCAAGGTTGATCCGTTCATCACGCAATACAATCCGTACACCTGCATTGAGGAATGAAAGCTCCCTTAAACGGCGTGCCAGAATATCAACATTGAAAATGGTCTGGCTAAAGGTCAACTCACTTGGCCAGAAACGTACAACTGTACCTGTACGCTCTGTTTCACCCACCACCTTTAATGGATATTGTGAATCACCATGCTGATATTCTTGCTCGTGAATTTGACCCGCACGATAAATCGTCAACTGTAGTTTTTTCGACAAGGCGTTGACAACCGACACTCCTACACCATGCAAACCACCCGACACCTTATAGCTGTTATCATCGAACTTACCGCCCGCATGCAGGATGGTCAGGATCACTTCTGCCGCAGACACGCCCTCTTCAGGGTGTATGTCGGTTGGAATACCACGTCCGTTATCCGACACGCTGACCGATTCATCCTCATGGATGGTCACCAGAATTTCGTCACAATGACCCGCCAGGGCTTCATCAATGGCATTATCCACCACCTCAAACACCATATGGTGCAGACCAGTACCATCATCGGTGTCACCGATATACATCCCAGGACGTTTACGAACCGCGTCTAATCCACGTAATACTTTAATACTAGAGGAATCATAAGCCTTTTCATTTGTTTGTTCTGTTTGAGAGACTGATTGAGACTCTGAACTCATGGTTACTCCCTAGTAATATTGATCTATTTGAAGATGAGAAAATAAAATTATGGTGCAGCAAGACTGACTTGACCGTGAACAACATGGAATAATTGAAAAGGAATCGACAAATCATGTAAGTGTTTTAATACCGACGCATGGTCCAGGGTGGTCATAAAAACCTGACTTCCCAGCTGACTCAGTCGCTCAATTAAACGCTGTTGTGCGGCTACATCCAACTCTGCTGTCAGATCATCCAATAATACCACAGTTTCCTTGTTGCTCGCATGCAGCATTGCAATTTGTGACAGTTTTAATGCCATGATTAACAACTTTTTTTGCCCACGGGACAACACATCCGCAGCATCACTGCGCAGGGCATCGCCACCCGTTTTTAAACGCAGGTCGGCACGGTGTGGACCATACTCAGTATAGCGCCGTTCCATGTCTTTTTGATGCTGCTGCACCAGATCGTGTAGCAGTCCCTGCTCGGTATGAAAACCTGGATTGTATTCCAGCACAATCTCCAGATCAGGCAACAACTGCTTTAAATCTTCCTGAAAAAAATAGTTCCATTGCTCCACAATGCTGACCCGTTGTGAATGCAGAATTTCACCATAGTCACTCAGCATCTTGTTCCATGGTTCCAAATCAGCCAAGGTCAAGTTACGCCGTGACTTCAGCAGACTGTTCCGCTGCTTTAATGCACGTGAATAATATTGCCAGGCAAAATAGAACTCAGGTTCCACGTGGAACATCAACCAGTCCAGCAGTTGCCGCCTTGGTTTAGCTCCATGATCAATGATATCTGTACTTTGTGGGTCAATATGCTGCAAAGGCAGCAGTTTTGCCAACTGCCCCTGCGTGGCAATGGTATCACCATTGACCTTGATCAACTGCTCACCAGAAGCCAGCTTTTGCATACCAATCCGTTCACTGGCGGATTGGGCAAAAACAAGCGCATCGTCTGCATTGTACTGAATGTAATGTTTTGGTATATGGGTACGGAATGATCGGCCTGTCGCCAATAAATGAATGGCTTCCAGAACTGAAGTTTTTCCAGAACCATTTGCGCCGTAAAAAATATTAAACGGTTGCAACTCGCCGAGTGCAACCGCCTTTAAATTACGTACACGTTCGATATTTAAACGCGTGATTTGCATGTTTTAAAACTCAAACCATCAATCGCAATTAAACCCGCATCGGCATTACGACATAGGTTTGGTCTGGATGGGCTGGGTCTTGCACCAACACCGACTGATTGGCTTCGGTCATGCTCATCTTGACATCATCACCATCCAGCACACTCAGGACATCTAAAATATATTGTGCATTAAATGACATTTCCAGCGGCGCATCCTGATATTGAATGACCAGATCTTCACTGGCCTCATCCTGCTCAGGGTTATTGGCACGCAACTGCAAGGTATCCTGGCTAAAATTCAGGAAAACCCCACGCAGCTTCTCATTACTCAGAATCGCCACACGTTGCAGTGAATGTTTAAACACATCATGGGCAATTAGCACATGCTTATCACCACCACGCGGAATCACACGGCGATAATCTGGGAACTTGCCATCAATCAGCTTGGTGGTAAAACGAACAGTGATATCACCCTGCTCCTTATCACGGCTTGGCGTATTGATGGTGATATTTAACAGTTCACGGCCAATCAACAAGGTCAGTTGCTCATCCTCAATACTGAGTAAACGCTGTAATTCACCAACCGCCTTACGCGGAACAATCGCCTGAATCGATGCAGATGCTGTCGATGTAGCCGACACTTCACACAATGCCAAACGGTGACCGTCTGTTGTGACTGTACGCAATTGATTTTGATCAATTTCCAACAATGTACCCGTCAGATAGAAACGAACGTCCTGAACCGCCATGGCGAAAGAGGTTTTTTCAAACAATCTTTTTAATTCACGCTGTGTGACCTGCACCTGTGTACCCTGACTGTTTTCAGTCGTCAGTAATGGATAATCCTCGGCAGGAAGCGTACCCAGAACAAAGCGGCTATTGCCTGATTTCAGGATACAACGCTGGTCTTCAGTAATTTGTAGGTCAATCAAGGCTGCTGTCGGGAGGGATTTACAAATTTCGACCAGTTTACGTGCTGGAACAGTCGTTTCGCCAGCCTGCAAACAGGCACCCTCAGCCAGCGTGGTGCTTGCCACCAGTTCAACTTCCAAATCAGAACCCGTAATGGTTAAAGCCTGTTGAGTGGTTTGAATTTTGACATTAGAAAGAATATTCAAGGTGTGACGACGCTCAACCGCCCCCACCACATGCGATAAAACATTGAGTAAACTTTCTTTAGCGATTTTCAAACGCACGATTTATTCCTCTTACAACAGAAGCCGATATGAATGTTAGCAGTGTACTATGCTGCACTTAAAAGCAGTTTGCAACTCTGAAAAATGAATTAACTTTGTAAAAGACGCAGCAGGTTTTTATAGTCTTCATTAAAAATTGGATCTTGCTCACGTAGGCTAGCCACTTTTTCACAGGCATGCATCACTGTACTGTGGTCACGCCCACCAAATGCCATGCCAATCTCTGGAAAACTGTCACCTGTCAGTTCACGCGCCAACCCCATTGCCAACTGGCGTGGGCGTGCATAGATACGAGTACGTTTTGGCCCCACCAGTTCCTTGAGTGGAATACGGAAATATTCACTGACCACACGCTGAATGTTTTCCACACTGATGGTACGGGCACGAATTGCCAACACGTCTTTCAAGGACTCACGCACCACATCCAGATCAATGGCTGTCCCCTTGAAACGGGAAATAGCCACCACCTTATTCAATGCCCCCTCAAGCTCACGCACATTGGCAACCACTTGCTGGGCAATAAACAGGGCACAGTTGCGGGGTAAATCGACACCACTGTTTTCAGCTTTCTTCAATAGAATTTCAATACGGGTTTCAATATCTGGTGGTTCAACCCCCACCGACAATCCCCATGAAAAACGAGAGACCAAACGCGGATCAAGCTCAGTTAATTCTTTTGGATAACGGTCAGATGTTAAAATAATTTGTTTAGATTCATCGAGTAAAGCATTAAAAGTATAGAAAAACTCGACCAAACTCGCCTCTTTACCTGCGAGTAAATGAATATCATCGACCAACAACAAATCTAAAGAACGACAATTTTTCTTAAATTCTTCAACCTTACCTTTTTGTAGTGAACTGACAAAATCCTGTACAAAACTTTCCGAGGTCATATACATCACACGCGCATTTGGCTTGGCTTGTAACAGCGCATTTCCGACAGCTTGCATCAAGTGTGTTTTACCCAAACCTGTTGGACCATATAAAAATAAAGGATTGTGCTGAGACGCACCAAGCTGGGTCAAAACCTTGCGGCAGGTTTCCGCAGCCATCTGGTTGGAACGGCCTTCCACAAACAGTGAAAAAGTGAATTGCGGGTTGAGCTGTCTTTTCTTTGGTGATTTCGCTGTGTTTTGACTTGGCTGGACCAGATCAGGCTCTTTCTTGATACGTGTTGGAATAGTCTGGGTATTTAAAGCGGCAGTCGTGGTTGCTGGCTGCTCACTGGAAGACAAAATCGTACCAGGGCGGGAATCAACCAGGATCTCAACCTGACGAATCCGCCCTTCAGACAACTGTTCCGCCAAAATTGAAATGAGTTCCAGATGATTATCTTGAATATAACGTGTCCAATAAGGGTTAGGTGCGTATAAACGCATGACTCCATCAACCTCTTCGGCAACCAAAGGACGAATCCACATCGCAAAGACGTTATCAGAGAGCTCTTGTCGCAAGCGAGTTAAGCAGTCTGTCCAGAGCATGTGCATCCCCTATCTATCCATTTTAAATTCAAAAATAAAAACCGTTACCCTCATCTTTCAAAGGGGTCGCCATTCTAACCAAGTTATCCACATCTGTCAGGACAATTTATGAGACTTTCGCTGAAAAAGACAGCATTTGTTTATAAATTTAAATTCAAAACAGCATGTGTATAACTTTTTGCACAAGCTGTGGATAATTTTAAGCTCAAAGTTATCCACAAACTATATTATTGATAAAAACATGCTTATCCACAGCATAAATTTATGTTTATTCAAAAAAAAACACCACTTTCCACAGAATAAATCCACACTAATAAGAATAAATTTAAATTTTAAAATTTGAATTTACTTATAAGGTTTACCTGTTTTGTGGATAACTGAGCATATCGAAATTTAAATTCAAAATCCAAGAATTAAATTTAAATTAGAAAGCGGGTTGTTGATAAACCTGTTTGTAAACTGGGAAAATAAACGAATGCTGATATAATTTAACCAGATAGCTTGTGTATATTTTTTGTTTTCAATAAAAGCATGTAACTGCATGCAGGTTTATTGCTTCAAAACAGAACAAACAAAATGTAAAGTTTTTGATTTTCCATTGACAGCGTAAACATTGCACAATAAAATCGCGGACCTTTATAGAAAGATCATTTTGGGAGTTTCGATATGAAACGTACTTTCCAACCATCTGAATTAAAGCGTAAACGCGTTCATGGTTTCCGCGCTCGTATGGCTACTAAAGCAGGTCGTCAAGTTTTAGCTCGTCGTCGTGCAAAAGGTCGTCATAGCTTAACCGTTTAATACTGTTAAGCTGACCAGACTTGGGTGATGGCACTTTACAGTTTCGGCATTGAATCTCGTATTCGTTGTGCTGCAGATTATAAAAGTGTGTTTGATGGTGCACTTTTTAAAGTGCACCAGCCCCATTTCCTTTTTTTAGCAAAATTAACCGAACAGCCAAATAGCCGTTTGGGTATTGTCGTTGCTAAAAAGAAAGTACGTCGTGCTCATGAACGAAATCGAATAAAACGTCTTGCTCGGGAGAGCTTTCGCTTACACAAAGTGCAATTTAATGCTGATATCGATATTGTGGTAATGCCTAAAGTTGGTATAGAAGCAATCGCAAATCAAGAATTACATCAACAATTAGAGTTTGCTTGGCAAAAATTACAACGCTTAGCAAAAAAGCATTCAAAAGCTGTTATAACATCTTCACAAAATTAGAGATCTCCAATGGTACAATTACTACATTGGTTGATAAGATGTTACCAGATTGCTATTAGTCCATTATTGGGTCCTCGTTGTCGCTATATTCCTACCTGCTCGCAATATGCGATTGAAGCATTGCAAACACACGGTGCGGTCAAAGGTGTCTGGTTATCGACTAAACGAATTTGCCGTTGTCATCCTTGGGGCGGCTCAGGCTACGATCCAGTACCACGCAAAGCACTTCGTTTTATTTCGTTTCATCAAATAGATTCTCAAATGCATCACGTTGCTGTACCCTTTCGTGATCGTTTATTCAAGCAAAATCTCTCTAACCATTTGGGATTATAGATATGCAACAATGGGCCAGATTTGCAATTCTTGGAGCCATGTTTGTTACCGCATATTTGCTTATTTTGGCTTGGCAAAAAGATTATGGTCATGCTGCACCAGCACCGCAACAACAAGCGGCTGCTGTGACTGCACATGAAGTATCTGCAGATTTGCCAAACGCTCAAAATGCAACAGCGGCTTCAGACTTGCCACAAGCAAATGTGACTGCATCACAAACCACAGAACATAATACATCTGTGAGTCAGCAACTGATTTCAGTACAAACTGATCTTTATCATCTGTGGATCAATCCAAAAGGTGGTGATATTGTCCGTATTGAATTGTTAAGCCATGATGAAAGCAAAGACAGCGATAAACCGTTTGTCATGCTGGAAAGCGATGCGAAACGTACCTACGTCGCTCAATCGGGGTTAATTGGTTTAAATGGACCAGATAGCAGCCGTGGCGGTCGTCCAATGTATGATGTTGAGAAAACAGCATACACCTTGGCAGATGCGAAAAGTGTAGCGTCGAAAGATGGTAAAACACATCAAGTATTGACTGTGCCGTTGGTATTTAAAACACCTGAAGGTGTGGAAGTGATTAAATCGTTCACTTTCACGCAAGGTGATTACCCAATTACTGTTAAACATCAAGTTGTTAACCGTAGCCAGCAAAACTGGCAAGGTCAAATGTTTGGTCAGCTGAAACGTGATAATTCTGATGATCCAGGGAAGTCTTCTCAAGGTATTTTCACACTAGGTACCTATCTAGGTGGAGCATGGGGTACACCTGAAGAGCCATATAATAAGTTAAAATTTGCCAATTTTAATGACGAAAAATTAAATGTTGAAGCCAAAGGCGGCTGGGTTGCCATGGTTCAGCATTATTTTGTGAGCGCATGGATTCCTGGGAATTTAAAACTCACTCAGGCCGATGGTCAGCCATATAATGCAAAATTAGAGTCACGTCAGTCTACGGACGGCATGAATATCATAGGCTTCACCTCTCCAGTGATCAATGTACCTGCAGGTACTTCAATGGAAGTGGATGCTAAACTGTATTCAGGTCCAAAAATCCAATCTGAACTCAAAGACTTGGCTGCTGGTTTAAACCAAACTGTTGATTACGGTTGGTTATGGCCAATTGCGAAATTATTGTTCTTGGGCTTGCAATTCTTCCATAACATTATTGGTAACTGGGGCTGGTCAATTATCTTATTGACGATCTTGGTGAAGTTGATTTTATGGCCACTTTCTTCAAAAAGTTATCGTTCGATGGCGAAAATGCGTGTGATTGCACCAGAAATGCAACGCATGAAAGAAGAATTTGGTGAAGACCGCATGCGTTTCTCACAAGAAATGATGGCGCTCTATAAGCGTGAACAGGTTAACCCTCTGTCTGGTTGCTTGCCATTGCTATTGCAAATGCCAATTTTCCTAGCCTTGTATTGGGTATTGATGGAATCGGTTGAACTGCGTCATGCACCGTGGTTAGGTTGGATTCAAGATTTATCTGCGATGGATCCATGGTTTATCTTGCCGTTGATCATGGGTGTCACCATGTATGTTCAGCAGATGCTTAACCCACAACCAACGGATCCAATGCAGGCAAAAGTATTCCGTATCATGCCAATCATGTTTACGGTATTCATGTTGTTCTTCCCTGCGGGCTTAGTGCTTTACTGGATCGTCAACAATAGTATTACCATTTTGCAACAATGGTTTATTAACAAAAGCGTCGAAAAAGACCGTCTCAACAAGGTTGAGCCGAGCGCTTAAGTCCGAACTTTTACTGAATAAATCCGCTTAAGATGGTAATCTTGGGCGGATTTTTCTTTGTCTGTATTTAGGGTTCCTGTTTCATAACCCTTGTGTTTTTTAGGTGAATTTAACATGCAACATCAAACCACAATTGCTGCGATAGCTACCCCATTAGGTCGTGGTGGTGTGGGCGTGATTCGACTTTCTGGACCAAAAGCTTATGCGATTGCAGAACAGTTGACCCATAAACAATTACCTGCTCCACGTATGGCAGGTTTCCGTCAGTTTTGTGATGCCGATGGCTCAGTGATGGATGAAGGGATTGTGTTGTGTTTTCCTAATCCCCATTCGTTTACGGGCGAAGATGTGGTGGAATTACAGGGGCATGGTGGTCCTGTTATCCAAAATGCTTTGCTGGCACGTTTGCTCGATCTGGGCGCGAGTGCTGCAAAAGCGGGTGAGTTTTCTATGCGTGCCTTTGAAAATGGCAAAATGGATTTAGTACAAGCAGAAGCAATTGCCGATTTGATTGATGCCACTTCACAGGCGGCAGCACGTTCTGCCGTTCGCTCTTTGCAAGGTGTATTCTCAACCAAAATTAATACAGTTTTAGAAAAACTCATTCACTTACGTTTGCATGTTGAAGCTGCGATTGATTTCCCTGAAGAAGAAATTGATTTCCTTGCTGATGGCAAGATTTTGGCTTTGTTGGATGAGGTACAGGACTCAGTTCAAGCGGTACAGCAGTCTGCTCGTCAAGGACAGCTATTACGTGAAGGTTTACAGGTGGTAATTGCGGGTAAACCAAATGCGGGTAAATCGAGCCTGTTAAACGCACTGGCGGGCCATGAACGTGCTATTGTGACGGATATTGCAGGCACCACCCGAGATGTGCTGCATGAAAAGATCAGTTTGAATGGTTTGCCGATCACCCTAACTGACACTGCTGGTTTACGTGAAACGGGCGATATTGTCGAGCAGGAAGGGATTCGTCGTGCGATCAAGGAAATTGAACAGGCGGATTTATTGCTGTTGGTGTATGACTTGAATCAAGGTGATGAGCCATTGCAATTAGCGCATGAATATTTTTCAGAGCATCTTGAGCCAAAACGTTTGCTATTGATTGGCAATAAATGCGATTTAACGGGGCAAGATGCCACATTACGTGATTATCAAGGCTTCCGTCATATCAGTGTCTCCGCAAAACAAGATATGGGGGTTCAGGCACTCATAGAGGCGATTACAGCGCATGCGGGCTTCCAGCCTGAAGAAGACACCTTTATCGCCCGAACACGTCATTTAGATGCAATGAAGCGTACTCAGCGCTATCTTGCAGAAGCACGTGAGCAGTTAGTTGTGTTTAATGCAGGTGAATTGGTCGCAGAATCATTGCGACTGGCTCAAAATGCGTTGGGCGAAATCACTGGTGATTTCAGTGCTGATGATTTACTCGGAAAGATTTTTGGTTCATTCTGTATTGGAAAGTAATTTGAACCTATTTTATTGGCTCTAGACTAGCAGATTACCCTTAATTTTACCTAATTAGATTCCTTGAAAATAGTTTTTATCAAAACGAATTTTAAGCATCATTGTGAATCTGGATATGACCCAATGAACGCTTGTGGTGGAATTATTCCAAAATTTAATGCGATGATCTACCTTATTCTGGTTTTATCCGAATAGCCGTAAAACCTCGGGGTTTAGCCCGAGGATATAAGGCTGCAATCCGCTAGTCCCCCTTGTGGGGATTAGCTAGGATTGCTAAAAACATTTGGATCTAGTAATCCATGTGCTATGATAATTATGTTGTATATTTTTAGTCAGCAGACTGATACAACACGAAAAAAACAGTTTTCCCCATTGTAATCCGTGCGCTCTTTGCAATCCGAAAGGTAGGACTACATTGGAATAAGAAGCAGAGAACTATAGTATCTGTTTCGTGGCAGGACATTGCCATCTAGCAGTAGGAATCCCCCTCCTTTAGGTCGGGGAGGATGTCAAATTTATATGTCAACATGTTGTGATATTTATTGTTAGTTTATTACCAAACTGGAATGTGTATTAAGGAGTTTCTTTGAGAATCAACGGAAGTGTTTCACGTTGAACACAGATACAACTGGGTCTTTGAATATGAAAATCTATGATTTTAGAATGAATGTTCCACGTGGAACTTTTTGACACAGGTTAGATTTTGGTTGTGACTGAGTAAGCTGTGCAATTTATGAGGATAAGCTTGATTAGAATAGCGCTAATTTTGAGTTGAGTATGAGACATGTTGAAAAGAATTGCTTTATTTTCATTATTGAGTTGTGCGTCTGCGATGATTTTTGCAAATGTAGAAACCTTAAAAAATAATTTAAATCAGCAATATCCCAATATTCATGTTAGTAATATTCAAGCAACAGAAATGACAGGACTATACAGTGCCAATTTAGATAATCAGATTATTTATTTGGATGAAAATGCCCAACATATGTTTATTGGTTCGATGGTTCGTTTAAAAGATCAAAAGAATCTGACCAAGGACTTGGTTCTAAAGCAAAATTCAATTGACTGGAAACAATTACCTTTAAAAGATGCAATAAAAACGGTAAAGGGCAATGGCAAACAGCAGCTCGCTATTTTTTCAGATCCGAATTGCCCCTATTGTAAGAAATTAGAAGCTGAACTGGATAAGCTCAATGATGTCACCATTTATACGTTTATCTATCCATTAAAAGCACAATCAATTACGGTTTCAAAATCGATTTGGTGTGATCCTAACCAAGCTTACGCGTGGAAAAACTTATTGCAGAAGAATGCACAGCCTAAAGAAAAAACCTGTGCCAACCCGATTGAGCGTAATCTGGCACTGGGACGTAAACTGGGCGTTGAGGGCACCCCTACCCTGATTTTTGAGACGGGTTTTAAAATGACGGGTGTACGGAGTGCCGAGGAAATTCAGTTGATCTGGAAAGAACTGGGCTTATAAATAAACAACTCCCAAACCATTACACCATGAATTGGGAGTATTCAAACGGTTTAGGCTTTTTTGCTGACCAGATTGTAAATAAACAGAACAATCACTGCACCAATCACAGAGGCAATAAATCCTGCCGCCGAATTTTCGCCGTATAGGCCCAGCAAACGGCCACCGTAGGTTGCCAGCAACGAACCTGCGATACCCAGCAGGGTGGTTACAATAAAGCCTGCCTTGTCATCTCCAGGGTGCAACGCACGGGCAATCAAACCCGCAAAGAAACCCACTACAATCGCCACAATTAGAGACCACATTGTCTTTTCTCCTTGTTTTAACAACGGTATTCATAATTATCCTGCTTGATTAGAGCAGCTTTTGTCTGTAGTGGATTGCCCACTTATGTCGTATTTTTGTGCAGTCTTTAGCAGTGTTTGATTAATGGGGCGATATAAAAAAAGGAGCTTTGCAGCCCCTGAGTAGAGCACGGCCTTTGGCCGCGCACAGGAATATGGATTTAAAGACCAATCTCACCAATAAATGGCAAGTGACGGTATTTCTGGTCAAAGTCGAGGCCATAACCCACAATAAAACGGTCCTCAACCTCAAAGCCTAAAAACTTCACTACCAGGTCAATCTCACGGCGTGATGGCTTGCTTACCAGCGTACACAGTTCAATTGAGTTTGGATTACGGGTTTTAAGCATCTCAACCACTTTGCTCAAGGTATTGCCCGAATCAATAATATCCTCAACTACCAGCACATCTTTACCATGAATCTCACCATCCAAGTCTTTCAGAATTTTGACATCACGGGTTGAAACAGTGCCACCGCCATAGCTTGAAACGGTCATAAAATCGAGTTCATGCGGCTTTTCAATGGCACGGCACAAATCTGCCATAAAAATGACTGAACCACGCAGTAAACCAATCAATACCAGTTCCTTGTCACTTTGAGCATAGTGTGCATTGATTTTTTCACCGAGTTGTTTCACTTTGGCTTGAATCTCTTCACTGGAAATCATAATGCGCATTGCAATGGTCATTGGCAGATTCCTAAAACGTAAAAAATGGGAAATAAAAAAGGTGTTGACCTGCAACACCTCGAAATCTTGAGCGAATATGCGAATTTTAAAACAAAATCACCGTTCATGCACCTTTTGATGGTGCAAAAAATGTATCCTTTTTCGGCTGATGACTGTCACGTCTCAGTAGTGCAGCACAGCAGCTTACCAATAAAATCCACCCAATTTTTCGTTTATTCAAAACTTTAGCTTTGGCTATAGGCTTTTTGTCCATAGATATAGGTTACCTCAATATTTCGGTCATCGCCCATGGTAAACAAGGCAAATAGGCTATCCTCGATTGACTTTGAACGTGACTGGCGCAGTTGCTGCAATGCGGTTGGCTTGAGATTTAACACCACAAAATCAGCTTCCTTACCCACATTAAAGTTACCGAGTTTGTCATCCAAGTCGAGGGCTTTTGCACCGCCCAGTGTTGCATGGTACAGCGATTCAAACGCGGACAATTTGTCACCTTGCAACTGTTGTACCTTGTAGGCCTCATTGACGGTCTGCAACAAGCTAAACGAGGTCCCTGCCCCAATGTCGGTCCCGAGACCGACTTTAACTTGCTGTTGCCATGTTTTTTTCAATGGAAACAAGCCACTGCCCAAAAACAGGTTTGAGGTTGGACAGAATGCAATGGCGGAGTCGGTGTCATGCATACATTGCCATTCTTGATCTTCCAGATGCACACAATGTGCAAACACCGAACGGTTTCCTGTTAAACCATAATGATGATAAACATCTAAATAACCCTTTTGTGCTGGGAATAAATCTTTAACCCATGCAATTTCATCTTTATTTTCGCTTAGATGAGTATGTACATAAACATCAGGATATTCAGCTTTGAGTTGCCTTGCTCTTTCAAGTTGTTCAGGTGTAGAGGTTGGTGCAAAACGTGGGGTAATGGCATATAAGGCACGTCCCTGACCATGCCATTTTTCAATCAATGCTTTGGAGTCGTTATAGGCACTCTCGGCAGTGTCACACAGTGCTTCTGGTGCATGACGATCCATCATCACCTTGCCCGCAATTAAGCGCATCTGCTGCTGTGCTGCGGCTTCAAACAAGGCATCCACCGATTCAGGATGCACGGTACAGAACACCAGTGCAGTTGTTGTACCATTTTTAAGCAGTTCCTCTACAAAGAACTTTGCAATCTGTTGTGCATAGGCTTTGTCCTTGAACTGGATTTCGGTGGGAAAGGTGTAGGTGTTGAGCCAGCTTAACAGCTGTTCACCATAGGCCCCGACCATTTCAGTTTGTGGGAAATGGATATGGGTGTCGATCATGCCTGGAATGATCAATTGTTCAGGATAATGCTGAACTTCGACATTGGCAGGAAGATGGGGCTGGGCATCATTCCAAGTGCCAAACCAGAGAATTTGACCTTGTTCAGCGATTAGCAAACCATCTTCGATATAACGAACCTGATCAATAATATCTTGTGCCTGGGAAACAGTTTTTTGGATATCCAGGAAGCGACCACGAACGACCGTGATGGGAGTAGTCAAAGTCATAACAACCTACAATGTTTTTCGTCGATTGTACCCGATTTTATTCAGCTTACTGGATTATTCGCCTAATTTAGGCCATTAAAACGTATGTAAATGTGAGTAATGAATTGAATCAATTCACTTTATTTTTGGGCGGAAATGGGTAAATTGTCAGCAATAATTATACCCTTTGAGAAAAATACATATGTATTACTGGAATACCAAGGCTTTCCCAGATCCATTCCCACGGGTAAAGCTTAAACAGGTTATGAATCGGGCGATTGTTCAGGTCAACAAAACCCTGCCCATCCCAGCCAATATTCTCCATCGACAGTTCAGAGACCTGTAGTTGCGCCTGATAAGCGGTATCCATCAGGTATTCCAGATTGCCCCAATCTTTTGGTGCTCAAGCTGCCAGTCGGTACGCGGTGCGAGGATTTTTCTTTTCATACAAAATTTCAGTTTTCCTGATCAGCCACCAAACGAAGAACCACCACGGCCAAAACCACCACGAACAGGTGAGGAGGCAGAGTAACTTTTTGACGTTGTTGAGATCATGGGCTGCCCGACACTAAGGTTGCTGCGCGGACGTAGGGTATTGCCGCGAAAGGATATTTCCCGATTGCCCTGATAATACTGTGGGCCGAGGTAACGTCCAGAACCAAAACTGCCGTATTATGTTTCTGATTAGGAAAGATAAAAGCTTTAAGCCGCCATATGATATTGATCTGTTTTTTAATGTACAGTCTATTTTTATGATTTAACTATTCAGGCACCTGAATTGATCAAATGCCTGAATTCAAATGATTAAGATTGCAACTGCTTTTTATTATGACGTAATGATAGATAAGCGGTGATACTGAGCACCAGCACAATAAAGCCCAATGAAATCCAGATTGGCATGTGGAACACATCCAGCAATAACATTTTCGTACCAATAAACAATAAGATGATGCCCAGTCCATATGGTAGGTAATGCAGTTTGGTTGCGGCACCAGCCAGCAGGAAGAACATGGCACGTAGGCCTAGAATTGCCATCAGGTTTGCAGTCAGGACAATGAACGGGTCACTGGTGACGGCAAAGATTGCAGGGATGGAATCCACTGCAAAGATCACATCGGAACCTTCAACCAAAATCAGAACTAAAAATAATGGTGTCGCCCACAACAAACCATCACGGCGAACAAAGAATTTTTCACCCTCAAGCTGTGGGGTAATCCGCATATGTTTACGTAACCATTTTAAAGTTTTGATATCTTCGATATTGGTTTCTTCGTCTTGTCCTTTTAGGAATTTGAAACCTGTATAGACCAAGAACGCACCGAAGATGTAAAGAACCCATGAAAACTCTTGAACGAACCATGCACCGATAAAAATAAAGATGGTTCTTAATACGATTGCACCTAATACGCCATAGAGTAAGATTTTACGTTGCAGTGCAGGTGGAATGGCAAATGCGGCGAAGATCATCAGCCAGACGAAGACGTTGTCAATCGCCAGTGATTTTTCCAGTAGATAACCTGCGAAGTATTCCATGGTTTTTTGATTCGCAAGGGTGAGCCCTACTGTTTGCTGTAGATAGAGCCACAAACCTCCACCAAACAGCACCGCCACAGTGACCCAGGCCGCACTCCAGTAGGCAGCCTGCCTGATCGGAACATCCTGACCCTGTTTTTGTTTAAAGCCTAAAAAATCGACCAGTAGCATGACCGCCACAATGCCGAAGAACACCACATACAGCCATAGATTGCCGATAGTTTCCATCACAACTCCTTATCTGGCAAATGGACATAAAAAAACCCTGACCAGTTGCCAGATGAATGAAATAAAACATCTGTTTCAACATGATCAAGGTCTTGCCTACATCATCATAAAGGATGATGCTCAGAGTCCGACTTTTTGCAAAGTGTAATGACGAAGCTCTGACACCTAAGTATTTAAACTACACTACCTAAGTTTGGAGGAGGCTACTCCCCTTGTCAAATTCTGTTATGGATGATGACATCCAAATATAGCTATAGAATTACACACTTTTAAACAATGTGCAAATCTTCATCAAATAAATTGTGATTAAAAATCTTTAGGATTTCGTTGCGTAAAAATTGATGGCGAGGATTGTGCCGAACTGTGTCATGCCAATACATGCCCATCTTAATTTTAGGTAATTCGATGGGTAGCGGATGAATATTTAAATTTTCTGCATAATGCAGATGTTTAAGGATACTTTGTGGAATGGTCAGGATGGCATTTGGATATTGCGCCAGTACCTGCAAGGCGGTTGCATAGTGCTGGCAACGCAGGAAAATTTGACGGGACAATTGTTGGCGGTTGAGATAAATATCTTCAAGCAATAAGCCTGTGCGCCTTGATGATACACCGATATGTGGTGCGGAGAGATAGTGTGTTAAATCCATCTGCATTTGCTGTGTACACACCACAAAATAATCGTCAATTAAGTTTTCAAACTGTAAATTGGCTTGATACGGTTGCACCAGATCAATCACAAAATCAATTTGTTGAGCTGAAAGATCAGCCAGCATATTCTTTCGATCAAGTTTGGAACTCAAAAACTGAATATTGAGATTGAGTTGGGCGAAATGATGCACCAGTTGAGGAAAAATAATCGGTTCAATTTCATCATGAATTGCGATTTTCAAGCTTTGTAGCATGACAGGATCAAAGTCGTGTTGTGGAATCGCAATATTTTGAATCGTTGATAACGCCGTTTGAATCGGTTGATAAATTTGTTCGGCAAAAGGTGTGGGAAGCATTTTTTGCCCACTGCGCACAAATAATTCATCTTTAAGTTGCTGACGCAAACGTTGTAAAGCATGACTGACCGCAGATTGACTAATACAAAGAAGTTGAGCTGCCTTAGAAATACTTTTTTGTTCAAAAATCGCAATAAAAAGAGGATACAGATTGATATCAATACGATGAAAGTGAGCCACTTCCAGTGGGTTGGTATTATGAATCTGATTCATAGTTTTGCATAAAATAAAATCATTTCATTCATAATAAATTTTCGCTTATGGTGATGTAAAGCAGCGAATCAAGCTTCGCCAAATTTTTACTTTAAGGGAAATGATGATGTTTGCATTATCTGAACGTGCGCAGGATTTTATTACACGAACGCAAGCTTTTATTCAACAAGAAATAGAACCCATTGAAAAAGCATTTTGGGATGAAGTGCATCAACTCAATGTCGATGGTGACTGGACTAAATGGCAGTGGCCAGCTCAACTCGAACAACTCAAAACCAAAGCCAAAGCAGCAGGCTTATGGAATATGTTCTTGCCTGATGCTGAACTGGGTGCAGGTTTATCGGTACAGGAATATGCACATATTGCTGAATTGACGGGACGTAGTTTACTTGCTCCGACAGTATTTAACTGTAATGCACCTGATAGTGGCAATATGGAAGTGTTATGGCGCTATGGTAGCGATGAGCAAAAACGACAATGGCTACAACCGCTGCTTGCTGGTGAAATCCGTTCAGTGTTCTGTATGACGGAACCTGCGGTCGCGTCGAGCGATGCGACTAATATGCAAGCCACGGCAGTGATTGACGGTGATGAAATTGTTCTGAATGGGCGTAAATGGTGGTCATCTGGTTTGGGTGATCCGAATGCCAAAGTGATTATTTTTATGGCTTATACGCCAGACCCCAACAAAGATCGTCATCATCAACACTCAATGGTATTGGTACCGATCGACACGCAAGGCGTGAGCATTGAACGAATGTTGCCTGTGTTTGGTGATTACGATGCACCGCATGGACATGGACAGGTCAGTTTTGACAATGTGCGCGTACCTGTGAGCAATTTTATTGGTGGTGCAGGTCAAGGATTCGAAATTGCTCAAGGACGCTTAGGGCCTGGTCGTATTCATCACTGTATGCGTTGTATAGGTGCAGCGGAAAAAGCCTTAGAACTCATGATTGATCGTGGCATGTCACGCAAGGCATTTGGTAAAGAAATTCTTAAACTTGGCGGCAATTTAGAACGTGTGGCAGAAGCCCGCGTGCAGATCGATCAAGCTCGCTTATTGACCCTGTACGCCGCTTATAAGATGGATACACAAGGCAATATGGCCGCACTGACCGAAATTTCTGCCATTAAAGTGGTTGCGCCAACAGTCCTACAAAATGTGGTGGATATGGCGATCCAGATTCACGGCGGAGAAGGTGTATCACGCGATACTCCGCTGACAGCATTTTTCAATCAAGCACGTAGTTTACGTTTGGCTGATGGACCTGACGAAGTACATAAAGGCATGATTGCTAAATTAGAATTGAAAAAACGTGGCTATGGTCGTTGATTAAGGATAAAAACAAATGGCAGTAATTGATGTTGGCGGTCAGGTTCGTCACGGTGAAGAATTGGATATTTCCGCTGTTGAAAACTGGTTAAAAGAACAAGGTGTAGAGCTGCAAGGACAGGCACAAGTGACGCAATATTCAGGGGGTGCATCGAATTGGACCTATCGTTTGCAATATGACAATGCTGATCTGATCTTACGTCGTCCACCGAAAGGCACCAAAGCCAAATCAGCGCATGATATGGCGCGTGAATACAATGTGCAGAAGCATCTTGCACCGTTCTACCCTGTCCTGCCTGAAATGATTGCATTGTGTCAGGATGATAGTGTAATTGGCTGTGATTTCTATGTGATGAAACGGATTGAGGGTATTATTCCACGTGCCAATCTACCTAAAGAATTACAATTGGATCAGTCACAAGTTCAACAGTTGTGTTTGAATGTGCTGGATAAGCTGATTGAGTTGCATCAAGTGCCGTATCAGGGTACTGAGCTGGAAAAACTGGGCAAGGGCGATGGTTACTGCCGCCGTCAAGTTGAAGGTTGGGATGCACGTTATAGTAAAGCGCTTACGCCAAATGTTCCCGATTTTGCTTTTGTGCGCCAGTGGTTGCTGGAACATATTCCTGCCGATTCTAAAACTTGTGTGATTCATAATGACTGGCGTTTTGATAATGTCATTTTAGATCCACAACAACCGACTCAGGTGATTGGTGTACTGGATTGGGAAATGGCGACACTGGGCGATCCGTTGATGGATTTAGGCAGTGCCCTCGCCTACTGGATTCAGGAAGATGACGATGCCCTGATGAAATCCAGCCGCCGTCAGCCAACCAATCTAAAAGGCATGCTGACACGCCAGCAGGTGGTGGATTACTATCTCGATAAAACAGGCCTACAACCAGAAAATTGGGCTTTCTATGAAGTATTTGGTTTATTCCGTTTGGCGGTGATTGCTCAACAGATTTATTATCGTTATTACCACCAGCAAACCGATAATCCTGCATTTAAGGATTTCTGGATTTTGATTCATGCCTTGCATATTCGGGCGTTAAAACTGATTGCAGCAAACAATGCTGAAGCACAGCAATTGATTCCTGAATATGGCGCAAAACTACAGGATATTTTAAAACGATGAGCACAATCTATTTGGTGCGACATGGGCAAGCCTCATTTGGTGCGGCAAGTTATGATCAGCTTTCGGCCAAAGGTGAACAGCAGGCACAGGTGGTGGGTGATTTTTTTAAGCAAACCCTGAAACATCCCCCACTGGTGGTTGCGGGTTCAATGCAGCGTCATCAACAAACCGCACAGTGGGCCTTGTCGAAAAGTTTCCATGATGCACCGATTCAAACCCAATCGGCATGGAATGAGTTTGATCACCAGCATGTGTTTTCCCAATACGAACCACGGTTTAATCAACCTGAATTGCTCAAACAGGATGTTGAACTGGTTGCCAATCCTCGTGCCTATCTGGGCAAAATTTTTGATGGTGCGATTGACCGCTGGATTGGAGCGCAATATGACCATGAATATCATGAGACTTGGTTAGGCTTTCAATCGCGTGTAGAAAATGCCTTACAAACCCTGTGTGAGCATCTTGATGCGACACAACAGCGTCAAGCCGTGGTATTTAGTTCAGGCGGCGTGATTTCTGTGGCGGTTGGCAAGGTTTTGGGTTTGCATGCCAAACAGATTTTTGCACTGAACTGGTCCATCACCAATGCCAGTATCACCACGCTGCGTTGGGTGGATGGGCGTTTGCAGTTACTCAGTTTTAATGAGCATCACTACTTAAAAGCACATGATGCTGAACTTTTAACATGGATTTAAAAAAACAATAGGTGGCAGACATGGCAAAGACGATTTTAATTACAGGTGCAAGTTCAGGTTTGGGTGCAGGTATGGCGCGCGAGTTTGCAGCCAAAGGCTATAACCTTGCGTTGTGTGCACGGCGGCTGGAACGGCTGGAAACACTCAAACAGGAGCTACAAAGCCAGCATTCGGTGCAGGTCGGTATCAAGGTACTGGATGTGACGCATTATGATGATGTGTTTACGGTGTTTAAAGCCTTTCAGCAAGAATTTGGGACGATTGACCGTATTATTGTCAATGCGGGTGTGGGCGATGGCCGCCGTATTGGTAAGGGCAATTTTGAAGTGAACCGAGCAACAGCGGAAACCAATTTTATCTCTGCCTTGGCACAGTGTGAGGCGGCCGTTGAAATCTTTAGGGCGCAGAATAAAGGGCATTTGGTGGTGATTTCCTCGATGAGTGCAATGCGTGGTTTACCGAAGCATTTATCGACTTATGCCGCCAGTAAGGCGGCGGTTGCACACTTGGCAGAGGGCATTCGTGCGGAGCTGTTGAATACGCCAATCAAGGTATCCACGATTTTTCCAGGCTATATTCGTACGGAAATGAATGAGGGTGCGAAAAAGCTACCATTTGAGGTGGATGAGAAAACGGGTTGCAAGGCTTTGGTGAAAGCGATTGAGAAAGCCCCTGTAAAAGCGTATGTACCACAGTGGCCGTGGTTGCCAATGGGGATAGCCATGAAGATTTTGCCTTTAAAACTGGTGAATAAATTGAGTTAAAGATTACTGTGGAGTCTTGCCGAGTTCTCATCTTATTTCAGGATAAACTTTCAGTTCGACCTACTTTTGTTTCGGCAAAAGTAGGCAAAACCATTGTCATCCACAAAACCTGACCACTTCTTTCAATAAATGAATTAATTGCAAAAACGGTATCTTTTTTATACCCCGCAGATTGTGGATGACATTTCCGAGTAGCATGTTTTTTGTCGAACTTAGGTTAAATTAATTTTTTGCTGATATTTACTATAGTGACGGCGGCATGGATGCCGCCTGTTTGGCAGGGGTCACATGGATGTACCCTCTGCTAAACAAAGGATTTTTGCTTACTTTTCATCCCTGAAAAGTGAGATATGCCTATACAAAAGGTATAGGTTTTTTCCTAATAAATGAGGCCGTGCAATACCTGTATTTACTAAGACAAAGCCGTAATCAATTTTTGGTGTAAACCACCAAAACCACCATTGGACATGATCACAACAGCATCGCCCTCGCCTGCTTCATTCACCACACGGGCAATGATCTCATCCAAAGAACGGCTGACTTCGGCCTTGTTTGAGGATGCGGCAATCACAGGTTGTAAATCCCAGTCCAAGCCCTCTGGTTGATACCAGATCACTTCATCGGCTAAACGGGCAGAATGCGCCAACCCATCTTTGTGGCTGCCCATACGCATGGTGTTGGAGCGTGGCTCAATGATCGCCCAAAGTTTACGCTCGCCTAAACGCTTACGTGCGCCGTCCAGTGTGGTTTCAATCGCCGTTGGGTGATGGGCAAAGTCATCATAGACTTCGATGCCACGCACCGTTCCCAATAGCTCCATACGGCGTTTTACTCCACCGAAGTTAGATAGGGCTTTACAAGCCTGTTCAATGGTTACACCCACATGCTGAGCAGCGGCAATGGTGGCTAAGGCATTTGCAACACTATGCTGTCCTGTCATATTCCATTTCACTTCGCCAATTACTTTGCCGTGTTCAAGCACGTTAAAATGGCTGCCATCGGCACTGATCAATTCAGCAGATAAAGCGGCTTGGTCATTTGCTTCAAGACTGGTACGAATGACAGGTGTCCAGCAGCCCTGTGCTAGTACTTCATCAATATTGCTTTCAGTAATCGGGGCAATAATACGACCCTCACTTGGAATGGTACGCACTAAATGGTGGAACTGTTTTTGAATGGCAGCCAGATCATCAAAAATATCGGCATGGTCAAATTCAAGGTTGTTTAAAATCGCCGTTTTAGGGTGGTAATGCACAAACTTGGAACGCTTATCGAAGAAAGCAGAGTCGTACTCATCGGCTTCAACACAGAAGTATTTGCCACCACCTAAACGTGCGCTTTCGCTAAAACCCAATGGTACGCCACCGATCAGGAAACCAGGATTTAAACCTGCCTGATCCAGCACCCAAGCCAGCATGGTCGTGGTTGTGGTTTTACCATGTGTCCCCGCCACACCGAGTACATGCTTGCCCTGCAAGACATGATCTGCCAAAAACTGTGGACCAGAAATATAAGGCAAACCCTCGTTTAGCATATATTCAATCGCATCAATACCACGTTTCATGGCATTGCCGACGATGACAAGATCGGGATGCGGTTGTAAATGGCTACGATCATAGCCCTGCATCAGTTCAATGCCTGCATTTTCCAGTTGAGTTGACATTGGTGGATAAACATTGGCATCTGAACCTGTGACTTTGTGTCCCAAATCTCGTGCCAATAGAGCTAAAGACCCCATAAATGTGCCACAAATACCCAAAATATGCAGATGCATCGTGCTTCTCTCTTCTATCCAATCACGCAATCAACGTGTGTTATGCAGTTAAAAATTTGCCTCAAAAGATAGCAAGGCTGCTATGGAAAAGATAGTCAAAATTCGTTGTTGTTCTTTACTTATAATGACGTTGAGGAATGATAAAATTCCAGTATTTTTAAAATATTATTTTACAAAGGACATTATGTTGAGCTTCCCTCTGCTGGCGTTATGCCTATTGATCATTTCCAACTGTTTTATGACTTTGGCATGGTATGGGCATCTTAAAATTTTACACGATGCCCCGCTTTGGCAAGCGATCCTGTTTAGTTGGTGTATTGCCCTGCTGGAATACAGTTTTATGATTCCTGCAACCAAACTGTTAAGTCAGCATGGCTGGAGTCTGGGGGAAATGAAAATTACACAGGAAGTGGTCACGCTGATTGTATTTGTGCCCTTTATGATTTTCCTGTTTAAGCAGCCTTTTAAACTGGATTATGTCTGGGCGATGTTTTGTTTGATGGGCTGTGTCTATTTTGTGTTTCGTAACCAAAGCTAATTTTTCGGATACTGCCCAGATGTTCTTTATTTGGGGATGCCTGAAAAAACCGCTATAATATTTGCCAGTTTATTCCTTTGTGCTTGGCGTGAGTCGAGACATTTTCCTATTTTTATCATGTTTTGGAAAAGCCAATGAATGCGGTCGCAACAGATAGCCAACCTTTAGTCGGAATTATCATGGGTTCTCAATCAGATTGGGCAACCCTTGAACATACCGCTAACATGCTCAAACAATTGGGTGTTTCTTTTGAAGCTGAGGTGGTTTCTGCGCACCGTACGCCAGATCGTTTATTTGAATATGCTGAAACAGCACGCGATCGTGGTATTCAGGTAATTATTGCGGGTGCTGGTGGCGCTGCACATTTGCCTGGGATGTGTGCTGCTAAAACTGATTTGCCTGTGCTTGGCGTGCCTGTTAAATCTTCAATTTTAAATGGCGTGGATTCATTGCTTTCGATTGTACAAATGCCAGCGGGTATTGCGGTAGGTACTTTGGCTATTGGTCAGGCTGGTGCAACCAATGCGGCAATTCTTGCAGCGCAAATTCTAGGTTTAACCCGCCCAGATATTGCTAAAAATGTAGCTGATTTCCGCACAGCTCAAACGGAAAAAGTATCGAACAATAACATTCCTGGTCAAGTATAACGGGGCCAATCATGAATAAAACCATCGGTATTTTTGGTGGTGGACAGCTTGGCCGCATGATGGCGCAAGCAGCTTTACCACTCAATATTCAATGTAGCTTTTTCGAAGCAGAAAAAGATTGTCCTGCTGCAATTTTAGGTCCAGTTTTTTCCAGTAAAGATCAACAAGGTTTGCAGGATTTTATTGCAAGTGCCGATGTATTCAGCCTTGAATTTGAAAATACGCCTGTTGCTGATGTAGATGTTTTGACCCAAACTAAGACACTGCACCCTCCTGGCCTTGCCTTGGCGACGGCACAAAATCGCTTGGCAGAAAAAAGTTTGTTTGACGAACTTGGTATTCCAGTTGCGCCGTATCGTGCTGTGGATAGCTTGGACAGCTTAAAACAAGCGGTGACGGAATTAGGCTTACCTATCGTATTAAAAACCGTAACAGGCGGCTACGATGGTAAAGGTCAGTTTGTATTACGTTCAGAGGATCAAATTGATACGGCTTGGGCTGAATTAGGGCCTGCAAAAAGCTTGATTGCAGAAAGCTTTGTGAAATTCAGTCGTGAAGTGTCGATTATTGCGGTACGTGGTCAAGATGGTGATGTCAAAACTTGGGCACTCGCCGAAAACCATCATCACAATGGTATTCTCTCTCACTCGATTGTTCCTGCACCAAATAGCACAGATTTACAACCAGTTGCACAAGACTATATTACCCGGTTGTTGAATCATCTTAATTATGTGGGTGTGCTGACGCTTGAATTATTCGTGACTGAACAAGGGCTTTATGCCAATGAAATGGCATGTCGTGTGCATAACTCGGGTCACTGGTCGATTGAGGGCGCAATTTGCTCACAGTTTGAAAATCATATTCGTGCAGTAGCAGGCTTGCCGCTTGGAGCAACCGATGTTGTGCGTCCAACAGTGATGATCAATATCATTGGTCAACACCCTAAATCAGAAGATGTTTTAGCACTCAAAGGCGCGCATTTACATCTTTATAATAAGTCTGAACGTGCTGGCCGTAAGCTTGGTCATATTACTTTGATGCCAAACAATAGTGATGAATTGACCGTGTTATGCCGCCAATTAGCTCAGATTTTACCTGTGCCATTGGCATTAACAACGGATATGAACCTCTAAACTTATCCACAATAGATAAAAAAGCGATCTTCGGGTCGCTTTTTTATTGGCTGATGTTTAAATTTAAAGTTTTAAATTCAAAACCTGAAATGGATGCAAAATATTAAGCTTGTGGATAACTTGGTTTTGCAATTTTGAATTTAAAACGACGTAAATGGATCATTTGCAGTTTAAATTCAAAATATGTGTCAGTTTTTAAATTTAAAATCATGATGGTGCTTTTATTTTAAGTTAAATGATTAGTCTGGATTGTGGATAAATTTATTTTGTGTTTTTGAATTTAAAGTACAGGGTGAAATTTGAATTCAAAATATAGGAATTATTTTTAAATTCAAAAATGATTGCAGGTTTTAAATTTAAAAAACAATAAATGAATTCAAAGTTACGATTGCAAACGGAACATGGTGCAGTTGCATGTTAAGGTGAACAAGAAATTTAAATTTAAAAACTCTGGTTAAGACATGAAACATCATTTTTTTTTATTTATAGGCACTGCCTTATTTGCTTTCTTTAATCAAGCACACGCAGAACTCATTATTAATGGTGCAAAGGTGGCAAGCAACACCGCTACAACGACGGCACCTGTAACAGGCAGCTATATGTCAACTTCCAGTTTTCAGGGCTGTCTGGCAAATTTACGCTCCCAGGCAATTGCTTCAGGTGTTTCTGGCTCAACCTATGATCGCTATACACAAAATTTAAGCCCTGATTATTCAGTCATTGATAAATTAAATTATCAGCCTGAGTTTTCGACCCCGATCTGGGATTATCTGTCTGGGCTTGTGGATAACGAGCGTGTGCAGGCTGGGCAGCAAAAACTGGCCCAGCATCGTGTGGTACTGAACCGTGTGGAACAGACCTATGGTGTTCCTGCTGAAACGGTGGTGGCAGTGTGGGGTGTGGAAAGTAATTACGGGGACATTTCAGGTAAATATCCTTTATTGCAGGCTTTGGGGACACTGAGCTGTGAGGGCCGCCGCCAAAGTTATTTCCGTGGCGAGTTCTTCGCCACCATGCGGATTTTACAACGCGGTGATTTAACTCAGGATCAACTCTATGGTTCCTGGGCAGGTGCTTTTGGTCATACCCAATTCATGCCATCCACCTATGAGCGTCTGGCGGTGGACTTTGATGGGGATGGCCGCCGTGATTTGGTTTCAAGCACCACAGATGCTCTCGCTTCAACTGCCAATTTCCTAAAACGGGCAGGGTGGCAAACTGGCATGCCATGGGGCTTTGAAGTCAAAATTCCACAAGGTGTGTCAATTGCAGGCGAAAGCCGTCGTAATAAAAGGTCACTGAATAGCTGGATTGCGCAGGGCGTAACCCGTACGGATGGTACGGCATTGATTCAGGGTAATTTGTCAGGCAGCACACCAGCGGGGCTGATTACACCCGCAGGTGCCAATGGCCCAGCATTTTTGGTATTTAAAAACTTTGATGCGATTTATAGCTATAACGCAGCGGAAAGCTATGGACTGGCAATTGCGCATCTATCCGACCGTTTAAGGGGTGGAACACCTTTTTTAACTGCCTGGCCAACAGATGATGCTGGTACCTCACGTGCAGAACGTCGTGAAATCCAGCAGTTCCTGATTCAGCGGGGCTATGACATTGGGGCCGTAGATGGTTTGATTGGTGATAAAAGCCGTCAGGCGATTCAGCAGGAACAAACCCGTTTGGGTTTAAAACCAACAGGTCGGGCAGGGCAGCAGATTTTACGGGCGTTCCGTCAGGAACAAGCCAAGCAGATGATGCAATAATAATGTGTTCATCAAAAAAGGTCTGCAAAATGCAGACCTTTTTTACTTATGGCGCATCGTCCAGTTTAACCGCTTCCAGAATATCAAAAATCACCGCGGTCACATCCTGACTTAAATCACGGTCATTAAAAATTTCATAGGCCGTGATGGTCACATCAGTGTCACTTGGCAACTGTTTTTGTTCTTCCTCAATCAAGTGTTCAATCGGTAAAAGGGTCTGTTTCACTTCCAGATGCAGGATTTCGTCATAAGCAACGTTTTCGTCCTCAAGCTCGATTTCCTGCTCATTGAAATAAGGGATTAAAATAGAGTGAAGATAAGGGCTAATATCCTGAATATCCAGGATTTCAATATCACGAGTCTGCTCAATCGTACTGATGTGATCGTTCATCTCAATCAGGATATGATAATAACTCATGTTGATCTCCGCTTAAGACTAAAATGATGTTTTATCGACACAATAACATGAATAAATCAAAAGAATCGAACGATTCTTGTTATCTTGTTCAAAAACATCATTTTGGAAATCCATGATGCGTTTAACCCATGCTTATCGTAACAAACCCAATAATTCCAGATCGGTGTCGGTTAACTGAAAGTCTCTGGCATCCTGTATCCTTGATACGTGGATACATGAGGGATTTTGGATCGTGGGTGTGTTTTACTTGCAGCGGTAATCGACTTATATTCACGCAAGATTGTGGGTTACAGTATGTCAAATCGCATGACTGCGGATTTGGTGTGTGCAGCGTTACAACATGCGATTGCGACACGACAACCGCCTAAAGGCTTGATTATGCACACGGACAGAGGCTCACAGTAGTGCTCGACACAATATCAGGATTTACTCAATAGATATAGGATTGAGTGCAGTATGAGCCATAAGGGGCTTTGTTACGACATTACGCACTATATTGCGAGGTTTTATAATCAGGTGCGATTACATTCCACACTCAATTATTTGTCCCCCAATTTATTTGAACAAAAAATGAGTGATTTTGAATATGCCTGTGTCTGATTTTACTTGACCATTACAATTTCCATCTTTAACAGAGTCGGACTATGCGGTAATTATCTTGCCAGCAGTAGGTCGCGGTCTGCTTGGGTTAAACGAAAGTGGGCAATATCCTGATCTTTCATGACTGGATGCATCAGTGCATGGGGATCATCAGTATGTTGCAGACCCAGCGCGTGGCCCAGTTCATGTGCCAGTGTCAGGCGTAGGTCATCCTCCGATTCAAATTCATAGATCAGGATTTGTTTGCCATTAAATAGACCTTTATGAAATAAATGGGGCTGAAAACGCTGTTTATATTGCTTAACAGAGGCATTTAATTGCTGGTCAAGCGCATTCAGTTCATCAATTTGCTGGTTGAGTTGACTGATTTTTTGGTTGTATTGACCAATTTCCTGCTGTAGTTGCTCAACATTTTGCTGTAGATGCTGTTGTCGCTGCTGGAAGTATTCAGCATTGACAGAAGAGGAGGGACTACGTTGGGCAATCTGTCGCTCCTGATTATAGTATTGAATCTGTTGGTCCAGTTGTAGCTGTTTTTGATCCAATATCTGTTTATTTTGCAGGACTTCCTGTTCGATCTGGTCAAGCTGCTTCTTTTTATTTAGCCATTGCTGTTGATTGGTTTCGAGTCGGCTTAAATGTTCCCGACGTTGCTCACTTTCATACTGCCGTTCATCATAGATTAAATGAATCGCGAGCTGTGCATTCGGGTCATAAACAAAATAATCCTTTCCAGTGCCATCTTTCCAGACCTGCGTGGCTTGCTGGCTAATCGCCTCGACCTGCTCAACACTGAGTTTAAAACGTGGGTCAACTGCGGCAATACGATAACGTAGCCGTGTATCAAGAGGGTGGGTGATACGATCTGTGAGCGAATTAAACTTGAGTTGAGGATGTTGGCGGGTTTGATAACCCGACCACAATAGAAAAAATGCCAACCCCAACATTAAAAAAACACGAGTCATTCTATTTTATGTTCTTCTGGTTAATATGGTGCAAAACAGTGCAAGACATCTCTGTCTAAACGCTCAGTCGGTCAACTATAACAAAATTGCAAGAACACTGAAAAATATATAATCATTCTTCTGATTCTGTTTTAATGAATTGATAAAACATGGATGAATAGAAAAAGACCAAGGAATAAGGATGCTGAAATATTTACTTAAAGCTCCCGAGGCAGGATGGGCTGCTGCATCGCCCGCTCAGGCAACAGTTGAAAATTTAAAAATCAGGTATTTGGGGACAGCGGGATTTATCCTGTCTGACCAGCATCGCACGGTGGTGCTCGATCCCTTTATTAGCCGTCCAAGCCTGTGGCAGACCTTTACCCAACCTTTATTGAGCGATCCAGCATTAGTGAAACGGTATATCTCAAAGGCGGATGAGGTGCTGATTGGTCATGCACATTACGATCATATTCTGGATGCGCCAGAAGTGTGTAAACAAACGGGGGCACGGTTAATTGGTTCACAGGCCACATTAATGTATGGACGTTCAGCAGGCCTGTCGGAACAGCAGATGCTTGAAACAAAGGGGCGGGAAACCATTGACTGTGGAAAATGGCAAGTTGTGGGTTTGCCATCCATACACGGTAAGGCACTGTTTGGTCGCGTGCCTTTACCAGGGGATATGACCACACCTCCGCCTTATCCGCCGAAATTTCATCATTTACGGCATGGGCAGGTCTTCAACTGGTGGATTCATACGGGCAAGCTCAGTGTGGTGCATATTGATTCAGCCGACTTTATTGAGCAGGAATTGCAGGGGCGAGAGGCTGATATTGTGTGTCTATGTGCGATTGGACGTAAATATCGCCCCAACTATGTTAAGGATGTAGTGCGGCTACTCAAACCAAAATATATTATTCCATGTCATTGGGATACGATGCTAACGCCTATTGATCAACCACCAAAATTGTTACCTGGTGTCAATATCCCTGAATTTTTAGAAGAAATAAAAGCTTGTGGGGTAGTGCCTTTATTTATGCCGATTTTGGGTGAACTATATTTCGATCAAAATAAATAAAATAGAAAGTATAAAAAACCGCGCTTTCGCGCGGTCTTTTTTAAAGAGACAAATTATTTTTTGTCATCTTTAACTTCTGTGAACTCAGCATCTACAACGCCATCGTCCGCTTTTTGTTGTTGACCCGCATCACCACCTTGGAATGCATTTGGATCAAAACCTTCTGCGCCGCCAGCACCTTGTGCTTGTTCATAAGCACGTTGAGTGATTGGCATCAAGATGTTTTGTAAAGCTTCAGTTTTCGCTTTGATGTCTTCAACATCATTTTCTTTAGTTGCTGCTTCAAGCTCAGAAACCGCAGTAGCGATTGCAGTTTTTTCATCTTCAGTCACTTTGTCACCTAGATCTTTAACTGCTTTGTTCGAGCTAGATACTAAAGCATCTGCTTCGTTACGCGCTTTCGCTAACTCTTCAAATTTACGGTCTTCTTCAGCATTCGCTTCAGCATCTTTAATCATTGCTTCGATTTCAGCATCAGACAAACCTGAGTTCGCTTTAATCTGGATTGATTGCTCTTTACCAGTGCTCTTATCTTTAGCCGATACTTTTAAGATACCGTCAGCGTTGATGTCGAACGATACTTCAATTTGCGGTACGCCACGTGGAGCAGGTGGGATATCGCCTAATTGGAAGTTACCTAACAATTTGTTTTGCTGAGCCATTTTACGTTCACCTTGGAACACAGAAATGTCTACAGCTGGTTGGTTGTCAGCAGCAGTTGAGAACACTTGAGATTTCTTCGCAGGAATCGTGGTGTTCTTCTCAATGATTGGTGTTAATACACCACCCATTGTTTCAATACCTAAAGTTAATGGAGTTACGTCTAATAAAAGAACGTCAGTTTTGTCACCAGACAATACCGCACCTTGAATCGCAGCACCGATTGCAACTGCTTCGTCAGGGTTCACGTCTTTACGTGGCTCTTTACCAAAGAATTCTTGTACTTTTTGTTGTACAAGTGGCATACGAGACTGACCACCAACTAAAATTACGTCAGAGATGTCTGAAGTCGAAAGACCAGCATCTTTAAGCGCGATTTTGCAAGGCTCGATTGTACGAGCAACTAAATCAGCAACTAAACCTTCAAGTTTTGCACGCGTTACATTGATCACTAAGTGTTTAGGACCAGTTGCATCAGCTGTGATATATGGAAGATTAATTTCAGTTGCATTTGATGAAGAAAGCTCGATTTTTGCTTTTTCAGCAGCTTCTTTCAAACGTTGTAACGCAAGTGGATCATTTTTCAAGTTCACACTTTGTTCTTTCTTAAATTCTTCAACCAAGAATTCAATCAAGGCGTTATCAAAGTCTTCACCACCAAGGAATGTATCACCGTTAGTCGATAACACTTCGATTTGCTGGTCGCCATCAAGGTCTGCGATTTCAATGATTGATACGTCAAAAGTACCACCACCTAAGTCGTAAACTGCAACTTTACGATCGCCTTCTTTTTTGTCCATACCGAACGCAAGTGCCGCAGCCGTTGGTTCGTTAATGATACGTTTAACATCAAGACCTGCAATTTTACCTGCATCCTTGGTTGCTTGACGTTGAGCATCGTTAAAGTAAGCAGGAACGGTAATTACCGCTTCAGTAACGGTTTCACCTAAATAGTCTTCTGCAGTTTTCTTCATCTTTTTCAAGATTTCAGCAGAGATCTGTTGAGGTGCTAATTTTTTACCGTTTACTTCAACCCAAGCATCGCCATTGTCTGCTTTGATGATTTTGTAAGGTACAAGACCGATATCTTTTTGTACCGCTTGGTCTTCATAACGACGACCGATTAAACGCTTAATCGCGAATAATGTATTTTTCGGGTTGGTTACAGCCTGACGCTTAGCACTTTGACCCACTAAGATCTCGCCATCTTTATAAGCGATGATCGATGGAGTTGTACGTGCGCCTTCAGCGTTTTCGATTACTTTTACTTTATCGCCTTCAAGTACAGCAACACATGAGTTGGTAGTACCTAAGTCAATACCAATAATTTTCGCCATTTGGTGTGTTCCTCTAAAATTTTGTTGCAATGTTTTGCTTGTTATTCGATATGAGAGTCAATCGGTTTTTTTCAAGCATTTTTATGAAAAAAAATCAAAAAACTCTCAAATTTCTGCATTTTTGAGCAAAAAACGCTTGCTCACACGCATTATTGACCCACCATCACCATCGCAGGACGAAGTAAACGTCCATTCAGGGTATAGCCTTTCTGCAACACCGTACCAATCTCATTGGCCTTGGCATCTGGATCGATACCTACCGCTTGGTGTAAGTCGGCATTGAAGCCATTTTGGGTATTTGCCTTAACCACGCCAAATTTTTCCAGTGTGGTCAAAAGCGATTTCAGGGTCAATTTCACGCCTTCGAGTACAGGTGTCTGTTCTTCACCAGCCGCCTGAATCGCACGTTCAAGGTTGTCGACAGAATCCAACAACTCTTTTGCAAACTTTTCCAGCACCGTATCTTTGTGCTTTTCCGATTCACGCTGGATACGCTCCACACTTTTTTGTGCCTCATACACAGCATTTGCGGTACGCACCTTTTCAAGTTTCAGGCTTTCTTCAAGCTTGCTAATCTGAGCCTGTAAATCTTCAACGCTAAGCTCGTTTGCCTGCTCTACACTTTCAGCTTGAGTTTGTTCAGTTTGTTGCTCATTTTGAATGTCTTGAGCTTGCTCATTGTGCTCATTAGCCATTGATGATCTCCGTTTAAAAAAGTTCTCAAACATGTACAGCCCTTTTGGCATAAGTGCTCATCGGGTTAAACCTGAACTGCCACATATTGGTCATTCATAGATACGGATGAGGTATGGGCAACACGACAAAATTCAAGCGTTCAGGTTCATTTAAATCTTTTAATTATGCTGATTTAAGTAAAAATTTAAGTTTTCGATGACAAAAGCAATAAATTCTTGTGTGATTTTCGGTAAATGTTGCCTTGATGATAGACTAACGACGAGGTTAGGTGCAGAAAAATCTGTAAATACTTGTTGCAAACGTTGTTGTGCAATATCCTGTCGCACCAGCAGGATGGGCAGCATGGCAACGCCCTGCGCCTTGAAGCAGATCTGATAAAGTGCAATCACATCATTGCTTTTGAACGTAACATTTAATGGATAGTTTTGCGGTTGCTGATCTGTATCAAACAGGGTCCAGTACTGGTTATAGGTATGATGGGCAAGGCAGACAAAGACCTGAATGGCTTTTAAGGTATCCGTGTTTATTATGATTGTTGTAAGATGTGCAACATTTATCTTAATCCAGGGTTTTTATTCAGCAATAATTGCAATTTAAAGTGTTTCCTATTAGAGGAGACAAACAAATCAATACTAAGCCTTGATAGGCAAAACCGCAATGATGTTGCCCTACAGACAAAAAGTTTGTATTCGATGTTATTGAGGGGAAATATATGAAGCAAATCACTTTTATTGACATAAAAAGCAGGTATAGATAAGCAAAATGGTTAATGACTTTTTCAGATATGACCTTTAGTTTACAAGATATTTTTTAAATGCTTGATCTTGATCTATGACTTTATTCAGGCATATAGTCAAAGAGGACAAGAACAATGGACAGAGCGGAACAGGGGAAAAACGTGTCAGCATTACCTCAGAAAATTCAAACACTTTTAGATAAAAGACAAGGTCCTGCTGCACGAGCACTTGATAAGCTGCCCAAGATTGTACAAGAGTCGATAGCCAGGATTTTAGGATACCCTTACCAATATCCAGACCTGGACGCATTTACCAAATGTATTGTGGCCGCTCAGATCAAGCAGGGACGTATAGGCTTTATTGGTGATGATCCGATTGAATCAAGACGACAGTTCGATGCACAAATGCTTGCGATCCTAAATAAACCAACCTCTATTGAATCTGTTGAAGATATCCGCCTACCTTTACAAAGCGGAACCGTATTTGCGAGACACTACCATCCCGCTCCCAATAGAAAACTCCCAATGATTGTCTACTATCATGGAGGTGGGTTTGTGGTGGGTGGCTTGGATACCCATGATGAAGTCTGTCGCCTTATTGCCAAGTATGCAAAAGTACAGGTGCTCAGTATTGACTATCCCCTTGCCCCTGAGGCATCACCACAACAATTGATTCAATCCTGTGAGGACGCCTTGGCGTGGGCTTACCAGAACCGCCGTCAACTTAAAATTTATAAAAACCGTATTGCTGTGGCGGGCGACAGCGCAGGGGGTAATATCAGTACCGTCGTTGCACAGCACGCTGCTGGAAAATCCTATGCACCACAGGCACAATTACTCATCTATCCTACGGTTGACTTCAAAAGTCGTCACCCATCTTTCTATGCCTATGGTCAGGGCTTGGTCCTTACCAGTAAGGATGTCGATTACGTGACCGAATACTATGCAACCCAGCACAATGTTGCTTTGGATAATCCCCTTGTTTCTCCCACCTATGGCAATCTTAAAAAACTGGCGCCTGCCTATGTCCTTACTGCTGGACATGACTTGCTGCATGATGAAGGTGAGATTTATAGCCACAAACTCAGACAGAATGGCGTCAAGGTCCAGTATGTGGACTACCCAGACCAGAGTCATGGCTTTATCAACATCACGCCAATTTCCAGCAAGGCAAAACGTAACACCATCGAGATTGCGAAAAATTTCAGGAAGTTTTGGGACAAGCATAGTTAATTTATGTATGAACCTATGTTCCACGTGGAACATGGGTGTTTTATTGTAGACAACAAATAAAAATAGCAAAAATGGATTTGCAAAACATAAGATGATGGGCTACAACAAATCTATTTTACAGGTCGAGAAAAGCAATTATGAAAAAGCTGTTCATTGCAACAAGTCTAATTCTGGCAAGTGGTTCTTTATTTGCAAATACGCTGGTCGATATGAAAACCAGTATGGGGACGATTGAAATAGAGCTATATGATGATCAAGCACCTATATCAGCAAAGAACTTTGAAAATTATGTGAAGAGTAACTTCTATTCAGGAACAATTTTCCATCGCGTTATCCCAGGTTTCATGATTCAGGGTGGCGGCATGGATGTAAACATGATTGAGAAGACCACAAAGGCCCCTATTGTAAATGAAGCAAGTAATGGCCTGAAAAACAACCGTGGTACTTTGGCAATGGCACGTACCAGTGACCCTAATTCTGCAACAAGCCAGTTCTTTATTAATGTGGCTGACAACAATTTCCTGAACCGTTCAGCAATGGACGCAGGTTATGCAGTATTTGGTAAAGTCACTAAGGGAATGGACATTATCGATAAAATTGTAAAAGTGCCTACTGGAAACTATGGAATGCACCAGAATGTACCAAAACAACCAATTAAAATTATCAGTGTTCAGATAAAACACAAAAAGTAAAAAGCAAAGCAGATAGGACTTACGCATTGACGGATTCAAAAAAGTATTAAAATAGTTTATAAAGTATCTGTGATCAGACGAACTAAACATGCTTCTACAGCAACT
>NZ_KB849215.1:0-720 GCF_000368025.1 Acinetobacter parvus DSM 16617 = CIP 108168 | reverse complement strand
TGCATCAAGATGAAGATGATTTATTGTCCTTTGAGGGTTTTCATGAATTACATTCAAGTCATTGGAAAATAGAACAATATCACCGAGTGATTAAAAAGGTTTGTCATATTGAAAAGTTTCAAGTAAGACGATCTAAACTGATTTTGAATCATATTTTTTCAGCCTTGATGGCCTACGTCGAGATACAAAAGAACCAGTTTGAGGGGATCTTTGAAAATGTATATCATTGGCAGAAGAAATTATTTAGACCAATGATCAAAAACTTCATTGATGACTTTATTCTCGATAAAAATCATCTGCTACCACAGAGAGTCTATAAATAACAGTGCGTAAGTCCTAGCAGAAATATAAATAAAATATTTCTGCTTTATTTTCATATAAATGAAATAAAATAGCGGTAAATATAAACATTTTTATGAGTAAAAAAACAACACTCAATAAAACAGTGCTTTGAAAACACTTGCGCACCAAAAAAAATCTCCTATAATGCATACATCCCAGCGCAATGAAGCAAAAGAACTTAGCTTTAACGGTTAAGTTGCTAGATATTCATTGCGTTTACTTATCGCTGACGAAGCGGTGAGAAGATCATTAAGAGAATAGAAGAACAACTTGTGTGGATTTTTACTGATTGATTGATCGATATATTATCATTGATTGAAGGTAGAAATTACTCGAAGTTTATTTGAGCGAATTTTTAGTCAGAAAATTGATGAGCCA
>NZ_KB849214.1 GCF_000368025.1 Acinetobacter parvus DSM 16617 = CIP 108168 | reverse complement strand
GCGCTTTGCAATGGTCGAGCTGCGAGCCCTCGCTCCGCCCCATTGCAAAGCGCGTAGGCGTACAGAATGTCGCATAACTTAAAATTATGTTAAATCAGATACAAGTCACCACTACAGCAACGCTCTCGCTCTTACAATCGCAATGGTGAGCATTGACAGCTTGACTGTCAACGCTATCCGAATGAACATAATCTAAGTTATGCGGAAATCCTAACGCCTATAATATGAGTTGCTGACCGTCAGGTTATTAATGAACCGTTGCAGTTTCATATCCTGCTGTATTGCCCATACCATCAACTTAACCTCTGTGATCTGTTCGTCAGGTGCATTTTGCTCCTGGAGCAACTCGAGATACGAGTCAAGCATTGTGATTAGTTTATCCGTGTTCATAGACCACCATATTAAAAGCCTTAGACTACGCCTTGTCGACCCTGCGCACTGCTCGGGCACGACAATTCCCCTGAAAGGCTTTTATGGTTAATCCCTCATAGAACATGAGGGAGGATTTTGTAATCAGGGCAAGGATGGTCAAATTTAAGCACATAAATATGGCTATTCGGAATAACGTGTGGAAAGGCTCTTAATTTAGAGCCTTTAATAATTGATTAAGCGCATCATCGTTCGACTTTAAGTTATTTTCTGTTTTATATTTTTCGATCAAATCAAGACTTTCTTTTGATAACCAAAGGTCTTTGCGAACAAAGCCTTTGTCTAACATTTCTTGACGTTGTTTAGCTTTGCGCTCTGCTGCTGTCTGAGCCATTTTAATTACTCCTCAACTAAGATTGATTCACGATTGAGCATTGGGATGATGTAAACCACACCTTGCTCATCATGATCTTTACAACCATCAAAGCCCATTCTTTTAGCACATTCACCACGTTTAGCTTGAATGAACCAATCGTTTTCAGCATCAGCAAAGTCATGATTCCAAACACTATCTGAGCCATCTAATAAGCTTTCTGCATCATCTAAATCAATCTCAAATCGTTCAGCAATTTCCGCTATGACTTCACTATCATGCAAATCAGAAGCATCGATAAAGCGCATATCATCAGCATTAATTGAGTAAGTGATAGTTTCACCTGCTGACATTTCATAAACATTTGTAGAGAAGAATAAGCAATCATCAAAGTTACCAAACTTAGAAACTTTCTCAATTTTGTTTGGGCTTGTGTGGAATAATTTCATTATCAATCTCCTTGTCTATGTGTTAATTATAAAGTGTGACCGCTCACAAAACAAGAGTTAATTGGAATTATTTTGAATTACCAACAAATGGCAGTTTCCACACCTTATTCCGAATAGCCATAAATATAATTCTCGCAGCAAGAACCAATAACGCCATGCCAAGATCATACGCAACGAGGCATAGAGCATGATTTTGATGAATTGTGGCAAGGCGTGAAATAACCTTTCATCTTAAAATACACAATATATATTGACAAAACACTATTGGCACATGTTTTGCTTATGATGAATATTTGATCTTGTAACGTCATTATTTGTCGTAATAAGATTGTCAAACATTTTATTTCTATCATTATTTATTTTTTATCGTGTTTTTGAATTAATGATCTCTGCCCTATTTTTGCAATGGCAATAAAAAAGGGCGTTGATCGCCCCGGGTTGTACATCGTTGCGGGAAATCTTAAAGGGTCGGCTGGTTTGTCTGTGTAGAAACTTCGCTTCGCTGCATCTCTGTACTCGACATATCAGTCCGATTATTGACAAAGTAATTAAAAGGTCTGTCGTTGTTCTCAATGAGACGCTGACAGTCGGCTTGTGATACATCAAGTTTTGTCCCTTGTTGTGTATATGCTTGATATTTACTACCTGTTTTCATACAACCACTAAATAATGGTTTTGCCGTAACTTCATAAGAAACATGGTTTTGTATGTCATTATCAAACGGTTGAGCTGGATTATATGCAACAGTTGTATGGCCATTCTCCCCAGGGGAAACCGAAGAACCATTTTTGGTAATCTGATCAAACCATTTTACACATTCAGGTTTTTCAACATTTGCGCCTTTTCTGCATTCTGTATCTAAATTCTGGGTACCACTGGGGACAGATTGCGTACTCTGAGTCGATTGACTTTTATTTTCTTCAGTAGGTTTTTGCCCTGTCATGCCACCTATGGCATTACGTGCGAGCTTGTCACCGCCCGACTTTGTAAACAGAAACCATGACGCAGACATTAAAACCACAATGGCAATGATTGCGTAAATGAACTTACTTTGTATTTTGAACTGTACTGAAGTATGAGCAGATGCACTGGTGTACATGTCTTGCCATTTTTTCTTATAGAAGAATTTATAGCTGTCCTGATAATTAACAGTACGTGTTGATGCAGCAGCTTGCCACGGATCACGAAGCCATCTTTCAAATTCATAGATAGTAGCAAAATTAGGTTTTTGAACTGGTCGTTTAACCAAGTACATTTTTTCAACTAATGCTCTAATACCCTTGTTTAGTCTTTGTGGGTCTTGAGTCATCAAGATAATGTCTTTATTTTGATGCCCATGCGTTGTTAAATCAACAATCATGGGATTTTGAGACATTTTGCCATCATTATCAGTATATTCAGGCCTTTTATGTATTTCATCCATAAAAATAATGGAATTATCAGGAACATCACGCCAATCTTTTGGTGCAAGTTTTATAAAGTCACACTTTTCTGCATGACCCTCAATATCTGAGTAAATTTGTCGCACAATGTCCGTTTCAGGATTAAACTTTCCAGAATCTATACGTTTTTGAATCTCAATGTTTTTTTCGTGATATTCATAAGCCATTTTAGCAGCAAATTGGCTTTTTCCGTGTCGTGGCTGCCCAACAATTAAATAAATAGCCATTAGCTTGATGCCTTTCCTAAAGAGACCTTGTTAATCATCAATGTAACCTTGAGAACACATGCCCCAACAATGATTGACAGCCCGTAGTCAATATTGCCCAGGGCAAGTATCTGCAATACGTCAGCAGACATTTTGCCCCACTCAGTTTGAGCGTAAGAAATCAATTGATTAAACAAAGTGAGTACAACAGCACTAGAAAACACCCCTAAACCCAAACCCTTTAAAAGTGATTTTCCTGTTTTTGATAATGTTGCATCTGCGACAGATACAAGTATTGATTTCAAGCTCATATCTCTGAATCCTCACCTTTACGGCCAACCCCAACAAGAATCATTGCACCTGATAGAAAGCCTATTAGCGGAGCAACAAAAGACCATTTCGAAGCAAACTGACAAATAGGTTCATAACTAATTGATCCAGTACCTTTTGTGCCAATTGTGATATTTATGGGAATAGGTGCAGGACAGCCTGCAGTTGCTTTAAATGTGCCCGTATTTAGTTCTGGCAAAGGTATGTCTTGGACTGGCAGACTATTATCAGAATCAGGATTAGGTTCATTTTTAAAGAAGTCTGTAATTGATGTCACAGCAGCTTCATATTTTGTTTTAGTCCAGTCCCAAGAATCTGTAACAGCATCAGCCCATACTTGTGGCTGTGTAATGACCCATTTAGCAGCTTGACAAATACTTGGCGCCCAGTCACAGAAAATCGGAAAATCTAAAGTTAAATCTGTTGCAGGGGCAGCTACCGACGAGCTGGGATTTTCAGTATTCGCATTTTCTTTAGGTACAGCATCACCTTTTGCTGTCTGATCTGTAGGAATAGATTGCGTATTTTCAAGTTGATTGATAATAGGACGGGCTTTTGTATTGTCTGTTTGAGCATCATTGATAATGTCAGCAGCAGCAGCAGTTGTTGCTACTTGTGCGTTAGTATCTCCATTTTCAGCATTAGAAATAACCTGTTGAGCAACAGTATCTAAAGGAATTGATTTTCTATCTTCTTCAGGAATAGTAGTATTTTGAGTCCCAGCTGGGAATAAAGGAAAATTTGGATTATCAGATAAAATACAATAACCAGCATAAAGACCAACTTTAGCATAAACAGCTTTTTTCGCCCATTCACTACCAGCACCGTACTTAATTGCAGCTTGTTCTTGACAATATTTATCAGCAGGACTTTTTACGTTAGGATCAACGTAAGTAATTCGATTATTCGCAGGATCAAGAACCCAATCAACAGCGCCAAGCAATTGTTGCACTGCTACTGATAAAGCATAACCAGCAGCGCCACGCGCTAGTACTTTCGAGACCTGAGCAGCCGTAGGTGTAATCTTTGCTGTACCAGTAGCTATTTTTTTTGCACCATTCAAAATGACTTCTTTCGTACCTGTCAGCACTGTAGAAGCACCTTGAACAACTGTATTTGTAATAGACCAAGGAGCAAAACCACCAGCAGCATAAGCAGAATTAAAACAATTGAAGTAAAGCGTAAATATAAGAAATACAGAGAAGATTTGTTTTAAAAGAGCCTTGCGCCCACGATTAGCCACATGATTATGCATATATATGCCCCTAAACTTTCTATGTCCATATTTCACCCAGTTAAAAAGAAATGCCCTCAAACGAGGGCATCGTTATTACATTGCTGATCGTGCCCACTTGAACACTTTGATAACTACAACTAAAGACAGCACAGCAAGCCCAATAGAGCTTACAGTTGTCACGCCATCTGTGATGGTTCCAACCACTGATGTAACGTCAATTGGTGCAGCATTAGCGTTGCTCATAAGCGCAGCAGATACAGCAATACCAAAGCCATATTTCTTCACAGCAGCAGCAAAAGCAGCAGGGTTGCCATAGGTTTTGTTCATTGCTTCATTTACTTGATCTTGGGTTAATTTGTCCATGATGGACTCCTTTTAATGTAGTGCTTTGATGCACTTCTTGATTACAAAGACCGTTGCAAACACCATTAGACAAGCAAAACCAATGGTATTACCCTCTACTAGTGTGAGCTTCGGCAGCACAGTGGGCATTTCTACCCATTCAAGGCACTGGTTAGTTGTCGAGTCGAGTTGATTGCAAACCAGTGCCATTTCTTAGATTCCTTATGCAGCTTTAACCGCTTTTTCTTCCAACTGGAGAGGCTTGCCATCTCCAGTGGTTTTATAAAATATGTTCATGCCATTCATTTGGGTTGATAACTCAACTGGCAGATAGATTTCACGACCTTTGAATGACATGTAAAAGTCTTTCATATGATGATGATCTGAAATAACAGAGACATTTTGAGAACAAGGGACAATTTCATCCAAACCCTTATCATATTTTTGGGACTTGAAAACAAGACGCATCTTGAGTTCGCCCTTGTCACCCACTGAGGTTAGGATATCGAGTAGTTTTGCTTTAAAGATTAATTGAGACATGGTATTCACCTTATGCGGTACGTAGTTGATAACTGAACGTTGAAACGGGTTCGATAAAGTTTGGCGGTAGCTGATCTTCAAATTTCATTTCGAACATTTTGATAAATGGGATAACGTTGTTGCTTGACTGGACATGTAGGTTTTGGATATAAACTTTTGAATAACCACACTTTTCTAAAGCTGCTACCAATTTACAGAATTGAGCTTTGCTATATTTAGTTCGCATTTCATCAAAGCCAAATTTTTCAATGTCATAGTAGAAACGCTCGATATTCCGAGCCTTACGGTCTGACACCGTGCCCGCAGGGATTTCTTTCCTGAAAGCCTTGAATATCTGGATATAGACGTCAAAACGGGAAAAGTTCTGTGACGGCTTCTCATGTAGGCGCTGGAGGTATGTGCCACTAAAGCCCGCATCAATCAGGTCCGCTGCAAGGTTGAGGAAACGCTTGTGGGTATATTTCTTTTTGGTTTCATTGTGGCCAATGCTCTCCAGTAGGAGGTAAAACTCCATGAGTTCATCGACCTTTCTTGTACAGATTTTCTTTTCAGTGGATACGGTTTGGTGAACGGCAAGAATATTTTTAAATACAGTTTCATGGTCAGATACTTTCATGTTTGTACCCTCAAATGCTTGGAATAATTGACGATTTGCTTTAAGCCAGATGTCTTGTAAAAAATTGGGATTGGATTTTTGGTAACGGATAAGCTGGAATAAATTAGTTGGGATATCGAGTTCTTTCATAACGTAGGCTTTGATGCCTGTTTCAAATCTTAATAGACCACGTGCAAAGGCCTGTAGTTCAGGATCGGACATGACCTTAACGACACGCTGGGCACATTTGTCATTTGCCTTGGCAAGCTTGATTTGTTCCTGTAATTGTTCGTGGAACTCATTGGACTTCACATACACTTTACGGGCAAAACGCTTGCAACGTTCAGAACCGAAATACAGCGTATTCTTGAACATGGCATCTTTGGTGGATTTGCGGATGTGCTGTGTTGAGACATTCCGCATCAAGGCCAGAACCTTTTCAGCTTCTCGGTCATCACGAAAACGGAATGAGTAGGTTGCGTCGAGTTGCTTAACCTCAGTCATGCCGACATCGAGGATGTCATAAAGCGCAGGGTTTGATTGAGCCAAGAAGCCCAACATTTCCAAAGCACCCTCTTCTATCCAGTCAGTGCCGTATACGTTATGCCCTTGCATGATCTTGGCAGGTGAACATTTCAGTTCCACATACGGATGCCCAGGAACATCATGGAACAGCTTGAATGACATGGCAGTATGAGAGGTGGGGATTTTTGACCAGACATGATGCAGGATTTGAGTTTTTACATTCCCATCTTCATCCTTGTATACATCGTAAGAGCCAACTTTAAGATTCAGGTCAAGCAGGTCAAAACAAATAATGCAGTGTCTACCGTCGCTTGTTAATTCAACAAGATCAGTCTTGACAGGTATCCACATTACAATTTTGTCTAGCATGATTAGAGACTATCAAGACGATCTTGCAAAGCAACCAATTCATCATCACTGAATACATCAGTAAGAGAACAGGCAGATAGAAAGCCTGCAATAATCCCCTTGTAGTAATCTGGCATTGTAGAAATACCATGCGCCACAAAATAACTTTCAATCCGAGCTAAAGCTTGTTCTTTATTCATGTTATGCCCCATCTTGAAATATCAAATATTTACATGCAACAACATCACACGCAACAAATTGACAGAAAGATAACAGAATTGCACGTAACAAAGCAACGTGTGACACAATAATGCTGTTGCATTAAACATTGTTAGGAAATCACATGAAAAAATCAGACTTATCAAAAACTTATAGAATTAGAGGGGAATTTGTGGAAGCAATAAAAGAAAAATCACTAGACTTTATTATCGAAAAAAAGGAAAGAATTGAGGAAGCTGATGTAATAAATGCTTTAATTTATAAACACTTAAAAGAAATAACTGCAAAAGATGTAACAAAATATATCGAAGAAATAAAAAAAGCCGACTAATAATAAATATTGATCCTGACTATTAAGGAAGAAGATGAGCCAAATCATATTTTTAATCATTGGAATAGCCATTGGCTATTTCATTGGTATCAATAAAAAGAAAGAAATGCCAGAAGCCAAAAAAAGAAAAATAATAAATTATACAGAAAGGCAAAAAGCAAAAATCCGCTATGAAACAGATGCAGATCGAATAAGGCAACTCAACTTACTATCACCCAATGAAAGTAAGTTTATGAGAATGCTACAACATGAATTCACCAACGAAAAAGTTATCGTAAAAGATAAAAGATTCTACATAGCAGATCAAGACAACTACCCTATTGCGATATTTGAATACAGAGATGGAACAAAATCAATTAAAAGCAAAGACATGGAAGATGGATTGCCATTATTTTTGTATAAAGCTTTACTATCTAGTCAATCCATTAAAGAAGATAAAATATCATTAAAATTATAAATAGATGTCTCGAATATGAGACTTAAGTCCACTCCAGAGAACGTGGACTTTTTGCAAGATTTGCGCTTTGCAATGGTCGAGCTGCGAGCCCTCGCTCCGCCCCATTGCAAAGCGCGTAGGCGTACAGAATGTCGCATAACTTAAAATTATGTTAAATAAGCAATACAAAAATCATAGATATCATAGTGAACATTTCAAGATTTTTTAAGCATTCTTTCAACCCGTCTTTTTATATTTTAAGCAATATAAAAATAAGCAACCACAAATGCAATGAGTACATTCATTTCGCTTAATTCAATACCTGCGCCAATGGTATCGCCTGTAATTCCACCAATTCTTTTGATAAATAGTGAACGCAAATAAAAAAGTAACAGTAAAAAGCTAATAAGTACGACTAAGCCATACCATTTGAACAGATAAAGCAATGATAATGTAATGACAAATACTATCCATAAAATAGCTTTGGGAAGAAAATCCGTCATTGAACGTCCCAAACCTTTATCTCTGACATAGGTTGTGGTTAAAAACAAAAATAAGGCGACATTACGTCCAAGCATAGGAACCAGAATTAAAAATGCATTCAAATGCTGTTCAATTAACACATAAAGTGCTGCAAATTTTAACAAGCACACTATGATGAGGCTGAGCACACCAATTGGACCACATGCTGGGTCTTTCATAATCTTTAAGGTACGTTCTCGATCTCCAAAACCGCCTACCCATGCATCTGCGGTATCGGCAAGACCATCCAAATGTAGGCCACCAGTAAGCCAAATCCAGATGACCAAGACAATACTGGCTAACAGAATGGCGGGTAACTCGATCAGAGCAACAGATAATCCAAATAAAATCAACCCAATCAATAAACCAATTACAGGATAAAATAATAGGGATTGTGCATTTTGCCTTGCCGTGGGAATTTGCTTTAATTGCACAGGAACAATGGTGAGAAATTGCAAGGCAATCAAAAATGGCAACATTACTCAACCTTTTCAAAAGATAATTGTGCTGGTTGATGAGACAACCTAAAGGAATGTAATTGCCCAAGTTCAGCAGACATTCTGAGTAGGTTATCCAGGCCCTGTTGTTGTGCCAAACAACTTAATAATTTAATCACACCGCCATGTGTGACTACCAATGCAGACTGATAGTGATGTTGCCGCATATATTCGGCAATCTGCTGAAAACCATTGAAGACACGTTGATGAAACTCGACTAAAGATTCCCCGTTTGGCGCATGATATTGGGTTGGAAATTGCCAGAAATTTGCCAATAACTCAGGTAATGTTTCATAGATGGTTTGAGTTGAAATGCCCTCCCAATCACCGAAATACATTTCCTTGAGATATTCATTTATAAATAAGGGTCGCTGTAAATCATTTGATAATTTTTCGGCAAATAATCGGCAACGCTGTAAGGGTGAACTAACAACTACATCCCAATTCTTTTGATTAAGATGATGTTGAACGGTCGCCTGCATTTGTGACCAGCCCTGTTCTGTCAGTTCGTCATCCAGCCAGCCACGCAAGGTATGACCTAAAGTTGTCTCACCATGACGCAACAAGTCCAGCCGTAACTTAGCCAACTTTATCACCTGAAACCACCGCTTCTGCAAAGGTTGCCATTTGATTATGCAACGCACAGGCAAGTTGAAGCATGGATAATGCTGCGCCTGCACCACTACCTTCACCTAAACGCAGGTTCATGTTTAAAATTGCTTGGGCATTCAGTTCTTTTAAAATACGTTGATGACCATATTCAGCCGATTGATGACCAAATAACATCCATTCTCTGGCCTGTGGCTGAATACGAACCGCACATAAGGCAGCAACCGAGCTAATAAAACCATCAACAACGATTGGCAACCCCATTTGTGCGCAACGCAGATATGCTCCTGTCATGGCGGCAATTTCCAGTCCACCGACCGCTGCCAAAATTTTCAAAGGATTATTCTCAACATCTGCTTGATGCAGCTTTATGGCCTGATCAATAACTTGAATCTTGTGTTGTAATTGTTCAATATTAATCCCCGTGCCCACACCTGTAAGCTGTTGCGCTGATTCATCTAGCAGTAAACAGGCAAGTGCCGAAGCTGAACAGGTATTGCCAATCCCCATTTCACCTGCAATAAAAATATCAGCCCCTTTCGATTTCGCTAGGTCTACGCTGTTTTTACCCAATTGTAATGCAGCCTGACACTCTTGTTCAGTCATTGCAGCCTGTTTGGCAAAATTCGCCGTACCTGCACGAATACAGTGGCGTTCAACGCCTGCATACTCATAAGCATCACCAACAGTTCCACAATCAATCACCTGTAAATGAGCCTGATGATGCTTGGCAATCACACTGATCGCTGCGCCACCTGATGCAAAATTTTGCAGCATTTGGCGGGTTACGGCTTGCGGATAGGCAGAAATATTTTCTTCCACCACGCCATGATCGCCTGCAAAAATGCTAATCCACGGTTTATTGATTTTTGGAAAAACTGTACCCTGTAAACTTGCCAAGGTAATTGCAATCTGTTCTAAATCACCCAATGCGCCTGTCGGTTTGGTCAGTTGTAATTGACGTTGCTCAGCCTGCAATTTTGCATCCAGATCAGGATGCTGAACTGGTGCTAAATACCAATGAGTTTGTTCAGCCATATTATTTTTCACCTTTTAAAATCATTGGAAATCCTGCCACACAAAACACCACTTTATCCGCCAATTGGCCTAATGCCTGATGTAAACGCCCTGCCTCATCCACAAAACGTCGGCTGATTTCACCCATCGGCACAACACCAAGCCCTGTTTCATTACTCACTAAAATGATGTCTGATTTCAATTGGGGCAATACTTTCATTAATTTTTCGGTTTGTTGCTGCTGTAATGCTGTATCTTCAGCCAATAATAAATTGGTCAGCCATAAGGTCAGGCAATCCACCAAAATGAGTTGATTTTCCTGATCAAGTTGCAGTAATTGATCTGCCAGAAAAATGGGTTCTTCACAGAGTTGCCAATGACTTGGACGTTGTTGCTGATGATGTTGAATGCGTTGCTGCATTTCTTCATCCAATGCCTGCGCCGTTGCAATATAGACAACTGATAATCCGCTTTCTTTGGCTGTTTGTTCAGCCAGACGGCTTTTACCTGAACGTGCGCCACCTAAAATCAGTTGCAACATATTTAACCTAATTGAATTTGATGATAAGGATAAAGTAATCCTTGTAAAATCTGGGCTTTATAATAGCCGAAAGTGAGTTGGTTCACCTGAATTTTCATGTTCTTTCGTGGCAGTTTTTGAATACGTTGCAGAACCAAATCACTGGCCCAAGTATCACCATAAAGCCCCAATGTGATATGTGGACAATAATCAACTGCTGCAATCTCTGTTGAACTTTGTGCAAGTTGTTTACGGATTTTGCCTAGGATGTTGTTCTGATCATGGATATGCAGGAATAATGCACTACTAAAGCTATCAATCTGGGTCATTTCCAGCTCAAAAGGTTCTAGCCGTAGTTGTTGAAGTAATTCAATTTGGTGATTTAAGGTCTTAATTTCAAAATCATCATCAAAATTGGGATGATGAGAAGTTAGAAAACCACAAACAAACAGTGTGATATGATATTGGCGCTGGTTAGACTTGATCAGTAAATCTGAAAATTGTGCCCTGATACCATCTAAATAGCTGATGAATTCAGGTTGGTAAATCTCAATATACCACACCCCATAATCCGAACGCCCACGATGCCATTCAGGATAGTCTCGGATTTCAGTGGCCATCAGTTGACTGGATGCTTGTAATAACACAACATTTAGAATGACTTTAAAGTTGTGCTATTCAAACATAATTTGCCAAAAAACTTAAGGCTGAATATTGAATTTAGACATATTCAGCCAAAGTCATCCAGGCTTTTTGAACATTGAAATAAAGTGGATTTTTTTGAAGTTGTTGCTGAATTCCCTCATATAACAAGTTAAGCAAGGCCTGTTTTTGGGAATCTAAAATGTCCAGTTTTTCAACATTTTCCTGTAGATGCTGCACAATTTCAATTTCATCCAATGCCAGTATGGTTAAGGCATAGACATAACCCCCAATTGCGCCTGTTAATAGGTTCTGATAAGGAAGCTGTTGCTGAATATGATTCTCAAGACTGCCCAAAACGCGCTCATTCACATTCAGCTTGCATAAAGGATTTCTTGCGACACGTTCACAAGGGTCTTTATAAGCTGATCGACAAGAATTTAAAAAACTTTCTGCCATACGATCCAGCTCTTTCGATTGGTTTGGCACAATACTTCCCAAACCCAGCTTCACCTCATCAACCAATTTAGTCATAAAGTTTCTAAGTTCTGAATCGGCCAATGCAATACCGATGGTTTCATGTCCCGCCAGACTCGCCTGCCAAGCCAGCATGGCATGACAACCATTCCACAAACGGTTCTTGATAATCTGAATATCGGAAATATGATCAACTAGAATCATTTGGCGCATTTTGCTCAGCAACGGACTGCGATTTTCCACATAAATCGGCATATCCACTTCGCTATTGAACAAAATTAAGTCCATATTTTGTAAAAACTGCCCCGCCTGAAATTGTCCGCGCATATCTTCCAGACACACCTTGAGTTGCTGTTCCTGTTTTTCAGACAACGCCGTTTCATCTGATAATTCTATGGTGTCCTGATTTAAATCATTCTGATATTGCTTAAATAAACGGTGCTTGATGTTTAACTGGCGATACAGTGCCTGATCGCTGAGCTTGGACACCATGCGATTAACCACGGTGTCACAGAAATAGTGTTCACTTAAAATATGCTCGGCAATATCCTCATCGGTGATTTCAAGCAGTGCTTCACGGAGACATTTCAGAATCAGAAACTTGGCCCCCACCTTGTTCAACACGATCAGGAATGTAATCGGCTCATCGTTCTGTGTGTCCTGTGACATAAAACGTGCCAGTAAACCTTTGGCAATGGTTTTTGCTTCAGATGGAATTGCCTGTTCTGGTAAACAAAGCGCAATTAAACTGGATTCCATATACATATCCAGCATCTGCTGTTCATTGTCAGCATTGATTACTGTTAGATTCTCAATCCGCTCATCGTAAGAACATTGGCCATAGCGGATGCTGTAGCTGGCAAAACTATTGACTGACTCAAGATATAAACGGTTTCGGGTCGATGCCAAAATTCGCTGTGGTCGGGTGAAACCATCCCAGTGAGATAAAATCTGGGCAATATAGCCACCGCCAATCGCGCCAAAACCATGAATCCCCACAGTCAACTGGTTCAGGCTTTGTGGAAATGGTTCCTGTAACTGTGGCATGCTCATTTCAGGAATATACTGATCCAAAGCATTCAGACACTCGTACATATCCTGATAATAAAACTTTGCCTTTGAAAGCATCTGATCATTGGGTTCTTTAATATCTTTAAATAACAGCGTAATACCACCTGCATCACAGGCTGAGCAAATTCCATTTTCGGAGTCTTCAAACATTAGGCATTGTTCAGGCTGTAAATTTAGCTTTTGTGCAGCCTGTATAAAAATTTCAGGATGTGGCTTGCCCCGTTCAACTTCATCACCACAGACCAGTAGATCAAAAAATTTGTAGACATTGGCATTAATTAAATATTCTTCTGCAATTGCCCGACGGCTTGAAGTCGCTACAGCTATTCTTAAACCAGATTTTCTTAAGCGTTCCAGAACCTGCATCAGCCCTTTCTTGACTGGAACACCATTTTGACGAATCAATTCAAGTTCCAAGGTATCGGCACGCTGACGAATCTCTGGATAGGAGATGTTGTCTCCATAATATTTTTTTGCAAGTTGTTCAGCAGTTTTTGCACTTAAGCCCAGGCACTGCATCAAATAATCATCTGAAAATTCCTGTCCAATGAGTTCCTGAGAAGCCTGTTTTAATGTCTGAAAGCGTAATCGCTCTGTATCAAACATTGTTCCATCCATATCAAAAATTGCCCCCTGAACAGGATAATCATGAAAAATCAGCATTGTTACTCCTTTGTTTTGTTATACGTTTTATAGGGTAACCAAAAAATAGGTTTAAAATTCAAATAGTAAACAAATGAAATAAATCTGAACAAAAAACAATCAAATGTGTTTTAGTTTATATATAAATATCTATTTATTGGCCAGAATAGTTGCATCATTTAAAAAAATATGATTCTTTTTAATCATTTTAGCGTTAATTTATAGGAGAAAACTCTTCTACGATGGATTTTATTGATCATCTTATATCAACATTTTCAGTAACGCCAACACGTAAATTTGCCTAAAATGTCCGCTATTCGATATATCTACTGATCCAAAACATCCGAAAAAGTTGCGCCAAGCAGTTTTGCCAAATCTTGCGGGTTCAGACCAATATCCAATCCCCTTTTTCCACCACTCACATAAATTTTGGTCAATGCTTGCGCCGTTGCATCAATCACCGTTTTTAGCCGTTTCTTCTGTCCCAATGGGCTGATTCCTCCCACCAGATAACCTGTCAAACGCTCCGCATCTTTTGGATTGGCCATCTGTAGTTTCTTGCATCCAACTGCTGTGGCAACTTTCTTTAAATTAAGTTGATGATTGACAGGCAGAATGGCAACGAAAAAGTTTTTTTCGTCAGTGACCAGTAAGGTTTTAAATACTTCCTCTACCCGAAGATTCAATTTTTCTGCCGCTTCCAGACCAAAGCTTTTAGCATTGCTATCATGTTCATACTCATGAATTGAAAACGGGATTTTATTCTTTTCTAATAACTTGCAGGCTGGTGTCATATTTTTCAGTTTAATTAAATCTGGGTTTAAAACGGGTATAAGTGTAGCAAATTTGGATAGATAATTAAATTTTACTTAGGCTATTTTGATATAAATCCACATCTTGATAATTGGACAATGAACCTCATATATTCATTCACGGTGAAAATGAAAAAGGCTCAAGTCATTTATGAGTTACAAACATAATAATTTAATGGCAATGCGCCAGAATTATTGGGATGATGAATCCTCTACCATACAAGCTGAAAAGCAATTTCTGAGAGATACACTTATCGAAGAAGGTATTTTTAAGGATGCGACTTTAGAAGATACTAAGTATTTTTTCTTCACCCTCCCCAGTATTATTATTGTCAAAGCCCATGCACTGGGTTTTCATCATAGCCATGTGAAGCGTATGCTTATTCAGCATATTCACACCAATAGAGCAGCTTTAATGCGGAAGTCATCGCTAAAAATTCAGTTTAAGATTTAGCACAAATGTATATTGGAACCAGTCTAAAGATAAAAATTCTACTTAGGCTATTTTAATAATATTGATCTACTTCACAAATTTAGACTAATAATTCAAGCGATTGAACTATTTTAATACGTTCAAAAGCTGTAATATCCACTAAAATTTAACTCTCGGCTTTCCTCCCCTCCGATTTCAGCATAGGATTTTTCTTTCATGTCAGATCAGAACGATAAGCTTAAGAACCTAAAAACTTCATCGGTGGATCGCCGCTTATCTATTGCAAAAGCCTCTTTACTTGCTGGAACACGCTGGGCAACTGCAAGTGCGACTTCTATTTTCTCCAGTGAAGAAGAAAAAGAGAAGAAACGTAAAAAGGTCATGGCTGAACAGGCACAATATTTGGTTTCTGAAATAGGAAAACTAAAAGGATCAATCGTAAAGATTGGTCAAATGATGGCTTTATACGGCGAACATTTCTTACCTGAAGAAATTACACAAGCATTAAATACACTGAACAATCAAACTGTCGCACTTGCATGGCCTGCAATCAAAGCTCATTTGCAGGAACAGTTAGGTTCAAAATTAGATGAACTCACGATTGATCATGAACCAATTGGTACAGCCTCACTTGCCCAAGTTCATCGTGCGACACGTAAATCGGATGGTTTAGAGCTTGTCTTAAAGATTCAATATCCAGGTGTAGCTGAAGCAATTGATTCTGACATGAATCTATTTAAGAACATGCTTAAACTCACCCGTATGGTGCCACAAACTCGTGAATTTGATCAGTGGTTTGATGAAGTTCGTGAAATGATGCATCGTGAAGTCGACTATGACATCGAAGCCGCGACAACTCGCCGCTTTGCTGCACGCCTGAAAGATGACCCTCGTTATATCGTTCCTGAAATTGTCGATGAATTTTGCGCTAAAAAAGTGCTGTGCATGACCTTTGAGCGTGGTGTGCCTGTAAATAGCCCTGTCATGCTCTCACTGCCACAGGAACGCCGCAACAAGCTTGGTGAAGCCTCTTTAGAGATTGCAGTACGTGAGCTGTTTGAATGGGGTGAAATGCAAACCGATCCAAACTTCGGTAATTACCTGGTTCGTTTGGGTAACGGCGATGATGTAAATGACAAAATCGTTCTCCTCGACTTTGGTGCAATTCGTCAGTTCGATGAGAATTTGCTCACTGTTGCACGTAACCTGATCCATGCTGGTTATAACCATAACAAAGATGAAATGGTTAAAGCGATGACAGGCTACGAGTTTTTTGATGCAATGCCTGAAAGTATCAAACCAGGTATGGCAGATGTGTTCCTGATCGCAACAGAAGCTTTTAGCTGTCCAGCCAATAATCCAGACATGCCAGCAGGTGTTATGGATGAGCAGGATCGTTATGACTGGAAGAAAAGCCAACTGCATAGCCGCGTCATGCAACAGGCAGCACAGTCTATGGCATCACGTTATTTCTCTGTTCCACCAAAAGAATTTATGTTCATTAGCCGTAAGTTTATTGGTGCATATACATTTATGACAGTGATTGAAGCAAAGACCAATGTGCGTAAAATGATTCGTGAGTTTGCGTAACGTACATTTATAAAAGTTATTTCGACCAATCTGATGTGTCAGATTGGTCAATTTTTTAACAGCTATTTTTTTTAATATTTTTAAAAACAAATAAAAAACAAAAAGATAATTCGTTTATCCCCCCTATATTACCCTTTATCTTTCTCAAATGAGCATGTCAAACAAGACATATAGTCAAACCGTTTAATTACCCATACACTCGTTAAAGAAACGACTAAAAAGCTTATCTATTGAGTTAACCAACCATTTTTTCCTTTTTGCTTTCACCCATGCCCACATTTTTTCAATAGGATTAAGGTCAGGACTATACGGTGGTAACCAAAGTATTTGATGCCCATGTTGGGTTAATAGATCTTGTATATCTTGTCGTTTATGGAAAGCTGCATTGTCCATGACAATTACACTATTCGAGGGTAATTCTGGTAATAAAAACTGATCTACCCAAAAATGAAATACATCCGAATTTACTTTGCAATCAAATAAACCAACTGCAAATAACTTACCCTCATGGATTGCTCCTATTGCATTGGTTTGATTTTTTAATTGCCAATTATATGTTCCATAACAAGGAGTTCCCTGTTTTGAATAACCATGAGGTCTATGTTCATGAGATTTAAATCCACTTTCATCAAGATAGATGATCGGGTGTTGACACCTTAATCGGTTTAAATCTTTTAAATACTGCTCTCTGAGTTCTGTTTTTGCTTTCGGGTGCCGTAAGGTCTTTTTTTAACTGTGATATTTAGACGCTTGAGCGCATCTCCAATTGTAGAAGTACCACAACCAAAACGAGCAGCGCGTTCATATTGATAATCATCAGGATATTGCTCAACATCTGCACGTAAGGCATCATCATCAACTTTAGATGGTTTTCTTGGTCGAGTTCTTTTTATTTCGATTCGCTTTTTCCATTCGACAATTGTATTTTTATCAATTTCGAAGTGTTGAGCAACCGCTCGGATAGATTGACCTTCTTCAAGCTTGGCTAATATTTTCTTTCTAAAATGTATTGGATAACTCATATCGGTATTGTATTGGTTTTTTGACGTACGGACTATAATCACCAACAAAGCAAAAACTATCATTACGGGTAATGTTTGTTGTATTCCCCAATAAAGAATCGCTGTAAATATAGCCCAAGTAATGGTCATGCCCAAGAAACCATAATTCATTAATTGATAAGGAGTCTGTATTTTTTCCCCTCTGGCAATCAGAATAGATGCAATCGCCATACAAATTGCACCCGCTGAAACAATTACTCCGCCCTGTACTTCTGTTAAGCCAAGCTCACGAATTAATGGGGCAAGTAAAGGTAAAATCATTGAAAAACAAGTACCGTTGGCTAGAGTTGCCCAAGCCAATAATTTAAAATTTTGTTGCATAGGTAGTATTCATCAAAAGAAAAGGCATCTAAAAGATGCCTTCTGGATAAGATTAGTACTTGAGAGTGTAGCTCAAACCATAGGTACGACCTTGAGCAGCCAAGCTCGAAATATCGCCGTAAACCGTTGAAACTGCTTGGCTATAAACAGACTTATAGTCCGTATTCCACACGTTATATACACCAAAACCTAAAGTTCCTGGACCTGCTTTTGCATTGGCAATCACATCCATCACTGCAAAACCTTTGATTTCTGCTGGAGGACGAGTACTACCATTCGCAATCGCATCTTTACGTGCTTCATCCGTACCATCAATAGCCAAAGCTTGTACTCGTAAACCTAAACCATCATTGAATTGCCAGTCTGAATAAACCGTTGCTTTCAAAGGTGCTACACGAATTGCATCTAACTCTTGCCATTTACCATTTGAGTCTTTGAACTGACCACGTGTATAAGCTAAAGTCCCACCTACATTCCAATCATCTGAAACGGTATATTTGACATTACCTTCAATACCATACACGCGTTCATCTGTATCAATAACTTCAATTGCAAAACTTGGAGGACCAAATTTCAATGACTTATCAGATTTGTTATAGAACGCAGTGATCCCTGTGCTTAACGCATCATCTTGTAGACGCCAGCCCAGCTCAAAACTATTTACTTTGATTGGATCAATTGTTTGGTTACTTACGACAAAGTTTGCAGGGACATCTCTTAGCATACGTTGTACATCAGGTAAATTTGCACCTTGCGAGAAATTTGCAAACACCTGTTGTGCATCAGTTAAATGATAAAGTGCGCCTACATTAAAGAGTGTTGCATCATGCTTAACTGAACCACCTTTTAAGGTTTTAGCTTGGTATGTTGGAACGAAATCGGCAACCATTGCTTCAGAATATGGAACTGAGTCTTTAACATCACTATCGATGCGCTCATGACGAATACCTGCTTGTAGATTTAAGCGATCAGTTGCTTCAAATTGACTTTGTAAGAAGAAACCAAGCTTTTCAGTATCTACCTCAGGACCAAAAGCATAATTATTTAGGGGCTTAAACTTTAGACCATTACTACTGATAAAAGTATTTAGATCATAAAGTTGTGCTGTTTGTTTGCCATTTTCCTTATCGTAATCCACACCATAAGTTAGATTTAATGCACGTTCTGCCAGATTGAGTTTACTTTGAAGTGCTAAACGAGCACCAAAAACATCAATATCTGTTTCTGATTGGGTAACAATAAATGTTCTTCCACCTGGAATGGATGCATGTGCTAAAGCATTTGCACTTGGGAAGAATCGCCCTTTTTCAGTACGATAATACGCCTCTGCATTTAAAGTCTGACCAAGAAAATCCTGATTTTCATATTGTGCATTTACTGCACTGCGCTTAGTACGTGGTTGAGTATCAAGCTCTAAACCTTTTACAGCTTTTTGACTAGGTTTTGCCCCTAGAAGTAAAACAGATAAGCCTGGACCATAATCAGCGCCATATTCACTGTCCTGCTCATCGTTATAGTATTGCGCACCGATACTTAATTTTTGCTTATCTGCCAACTGCCAGCTTAAACGACCATTCACATCTACAGTTTCAGTATCTTGACGATCTGTTTGTGCAACTTCTGGACCTACACGATCACCTCGACTATCTTGAATTTCACCGCGTTGTGTATAGCTAGCACCTATAAAACCACTCCAATCCCCTTGGTTAAATGATGCAGACTGAAACGCTTCATAAGCTAAAGCATCACTTTTGAAATTATCACCTGAAGTAACGCCGAGTTTGGTTTCAAAATTTACACCATCACCCGAACCTCTTTTGGTGATGATATTGATGATCCCACCTGTAGCACCTGCACCATAAATACTACTTGCACCTGACACGACTTCAACACGTTCGATCATGTCTGGGCTAATGCTATTTAATTGGCGTGAACTATCGCGTGAGCCCGTTTGCGGAACACCATCAATCATATATTGCACTGTACGACCACGCATGGTCATCCCATAGTTACTGGTCGTACCTGAACTTGGTGTTAAAGATGGAACCAACAGTCCTAAAATATCTGCGGTACTTTTACCAGCAGCAGCTTGTTTTGCAATGTCTTCTTGGCTAATACTGTAAACAGTTCCCGCAATCTCAGCGATACTTTGAGCTGAGCGAGTTGCTGTCATAACAATCGGTGCCAGTTGATTTACGGTTGAAGTCTGCTCGACATTTTGAGCATAAAGTTGCGTACTGATCGCCAAGCTGAGCAGTGTTAATGATGTCGAAAGTGAACGAACTTTCATAAATGACCCCTAGATGAGTTGTTGCGTTTGTTTTGCTTTGCGAATAAGCAGTTGACTAAGCAACACGCTTAAAACAGATGAAACTGCGAGAATGAGATAGAAGTTTCCATAACCAAATGCTTTGGCTAAGAAACCTGAGACTGCACCGCCAATAAAATAAACCAATAGTTCGAAGCAAACTAAAATCGTAAAATCAGTACCAGCTTGTTCTTTGGAGCTGGTCTGCATGAAATGTGCATATAAGGCTGTCATTGCGATATAGCGGATGGCAAGAATGACAATGACAAAGCCACCAAGAAGTAAATGCCATTGATTCAACCAACTGAGTAAAACTGCAACACCCAACAAGGCGTAAACCAAACTGCGTGCCCAACCAGCCCAGATCAGCAATTGTGTTGCGGCTATTTTTTTTAATAAAAATGCAGCTGAAACAGCGGCTAATAATCCAATCCCTGCACCTATTACAGACATCAGCACGCCGATTTGTGACAACGACCATTTCTGATCAATCAGCATCGGATTCAGCATCGCCATAGCCGGTGCTTCGACAATTCGATAACATACGATCAAGGCTAATGCCCATAACATTTCTGGACGTTTAAATGCACGGATCAGACTTGGCGGCTGTTTTGAGATTTTCTCTACATTTGATTTTTCTTTAATCTGGAAAATAGCCAACATCGTCAATGCTGTCATAGCGGCTAAGGAAATCAGTGCAGTTTGCCAACCATAAAGCTCATACAGCCATAAAGTTGCTGCTCCACCAACCATACTGCCAAGCGCAACACCTATACTTTGCGCCATACTGCCTAGTCGATACTCAGATTCTGAAAAGGTTTCGACCGTATAGCCATCAATTGCGATATCTTGAGTTGCAGCAAAAGTTGAAATCCATAAACCGACAATAACAAATACACCAAGACCGTAATCGAATTGGGTAAGTGCCAAAGCAACGACCCCCAACACCAAAGCTATTTGCGTAAACAAAAGCCAAGTTTTACGTTTACCGAGTTTTTTGAAATAAAAACGATCAATTAGTGGTGCCCAAAAAAACTTGAATGCCCAAGGAATATAGAGCAGCGACAACATGCCAATCCAACGTAAATCTACGCCTTGATGACGCAGAATCGCAGGTAAGGCCACATTATAAAAATACAGTGGTAAGGCATGCGCGAGATATAAAACCACCACGACACTCAGGCTCAAGGCTGAGACTTTCTGAATATTTAATGAATTTTGATTCATAAATACCTCTGCAAAGCCCATTGTGTGGCTTCAGCTTTATCTACGCTCACAAAATATGGAACATGCCAAGCTTTGTGCAGAGCTGGTGTATCCAATCGAATACGATCTTCTTCATCTTGAGCAATACGAGCAAAACCCAAACAATATTGGTAAAAATCTTGTTTATATTGCTTATACCATTTGCCTTGGATTGCTCTATATTCCTCCGGAAATTCTGTATTTGCATCGGTTTGCATGATCAACACAAAATTTCGCTGATGTTCGAAATAGTGCTGAATCCGTGCTAACCATTGTTCAAATTCTGCAACAGAGACATTCGCCGCAAAGCGCATGTCTAAGATATGCATTTCATTGATATATAAGCTCATGTAACACTCAGGAATTTGGCTGGCTGATCTGCTAGCTGTTGTTGTGATGTTTGGTAATATTCCCCAAACTTGTGATAAAAAGTTTCTCGGAAGCAGTAGTACAACATCGCTGTTTTTTCAGGCATCGGTATTAACCGTTGGCTTTCATAACAAAGTTCAGAGGTGGTCCCACATGTTTGAACAACTAAAAGCGTATTTATAAGTGATATTCCGCTCTAGTTAAGCCACCTTGTTTTGTTGGGGTAGCTGATCATAGTAAAACTCATTTAGCCTTGCGAAGCAGTGCTTCTCATGTCTAGACTCGAATGAGGTCGTTTCAAATTATAAAACTCAAAATATGCACTTAATTGCTTTTTCGCATCTGTGACACTGCTATAAGCTTTGAGATACACCTCTTCATATTTAACGCTCCGCCATAATCGTTCAACCATCACATTATCTACCCATCGACCTTTACCATCCATACTGATTTGAATGCCATTTGATTTCAATACATCAATAAATGCA
>NZ_KB849213.1 GCF_000368025.1 Acinetobacter parvus DSM 16617 = CIP 108168 | reverse complement strand
TGGATTAATACTCTAGGATAGTGGACGTTACTCGCAGAATAAGCACCGGCTAACTCTGTGCCAGCAGCCGCGGTAATACAGAGGGTGCGAGCGTTAATCGGATTTACTGGGCGTAAAGCGTGCGTAGGCGGCTGATTAAGTCGGATGTGAAATCCCTGAGCTTAACTTAGGAATTGCATTCGATACTGGTCAGCTAGAGTATGGGAGAGGATGGTAGAATTCCAGGTGTAGCGGTGAAATGCGTAGAGATCTGGAGGAATACCGATGGCGAAGGCAGCCATCTGGCCTAATACTGACGCTGAGGTACGAAAGCATGGGGAGCAAACAGGATTAGATACCCTGGTAGTCCATGCCGTAAACGATGTCTACTAGCCGTTGGGGCCTTTGAGGCTTTAGTGGCGCAGCTAACGCGATAAGTAGACCGCCTGGGGAGTACGGTCGCAAGACTAAAACTCAAATGAATTGACGGGGGCCCGCACAAGCGGTGGAGCATGTGGTTTAATTCGATGCAACGCGAAGAACCTTACCTGGCCTTGACATAGTAGAAACTTTCCAGAGATGGATTGGTGCCTTCGGGAATCTACATACAGGTGCTGCATGGCTGTCGTCAGCTCGTGTCGTGAGATGTTGGGTTAAGTCCCGCAACGAGCGCAACCCTTTTCCTTACTTGCCAGCATTTCGGATGGGAACTTTAAGGATACTGCCAGTGACAAACTGGAGGAAGGCGGGGACGACGTCAAGTCATCATGGCCCTTACGGCCAGGGCTACACACGTGCTACAATGGTCGGTACAAAGGGTTGCTACCTAGCGATAGGATGCTAATCTCAAAAAGCCGATCGTAGTCCGGATTGGAGTCTGCAACTCGACTCCATGAAGTCGGAATCGCTAGTAATCGCGGATCAGAATGCCGCGGTGAATACGTTCCCGGGCCTTGTACACACCGCCCGTCACACCATGGGAGTTTGTTGCACCAGAAGTAGGTAGTCTAACCTTAGGGGGGACGCTTACCACGGTGTGGCCGATGACTGGGGTGAAGTCGTAACAAGGTAGCCGTAGGGGAACCTGCGGCTGGATCACCTCCTTAACGAAAGATTGACGATCGGTAAGAATCCACAACAAGTTGTTCTTCGAGATATATCGAATGAAAGATAGAAAAAGTATTGTTTCTCTTTTTTAATTTTAGAGATAAGTCGTGCACTACGCGCTGCGCTTGTCTTGCGAAATAAAAGAAGAGATCAACGATCTCTTCTTTTATTTCTCAGGGTCTGTAGCTCAGTTGGTTAGAGCACACGCTTGATAAGCGTGGGGTCACAAGTTCAAGTCTTGTCAGACCCACCACTACTGACGAAGTGATGAATAATCACAAGCTGCTAGATGAAAAGATATATCGTTCATTATGATTGTAAGCTGGGGACTTAGCTTAGTTGGTAGAGCGCCTGCTTTGCACGCAGGAGGTCAGGAGTTCGACTCTCCTAGTCTCCACCAGAGCTTCGATCAGCAAAGCAACGCTTTGCCGAAGCGCAAGACAAGCAGCTATGCTGCGCGTAGTATCTGATCTAATATGGTAGTGAAAGATATTTTTAAATTATAGAACTTAATAAATAAGGTGAATCAAGAGATTGATTTAGATTTATTAACTTCTGTGATTTATCACAGTTTACTGCAAGCTGACGAGGCTGTAGTTAATCATTAACAGATTAGAATTTGAGTCTGAAATAAATTGTTCACTCATTCAATAACAAAGCAAGAAGAATTAATTCTTTAAGCTGAGTTGTTAGAAATGAGAACTAGCAAAAACACTGAATCAAGCGTTTTGGTATATGAATTTAGATTGAAGCTGTACGGTGCTTAAGTGCACGGGACTTCGAACTGTAGATTAAATAGATCATTAATTATTTATTTAATTGTCTTAATCCTACTTGTAGGGATTAACGACTGTTTGGGGTTCTATAGTCAAGTAATTAAGTGCATGTGGTGGATGCCTTGGCAGTCAGAGGCGAAGAAAGACGTGATAGCCTGCGAAAAGCTCCGGGGAGGCGGCAAATATCCTGTGATCCGGAGATATCTGAATGGGGGAACCCACTTACCATAAGGTAGGTATTGCAACATGAATACATAGTGTTGCAAGGCGAACGAGGGGAAGTGAAACATCTCAGTACCCTTAGGAAAAGAAATCAATTGAGATTCCCTTAGTAGCGGCGAGCGAACGGGGAGTAGCCCATTAAGTTATGTGTGTTTTAGTGGAACGCTCTGGGAAGTGCGAACGTAGAGGGTGATATTCCCGTACACGAAAGGGCACACATAATGATGACGAGTAGGGCGAGGCACGTGAAACCTTGTCTGAATATGGGGGGACCATCCTCCAAGGCTAAATACTCCTGACTGACCGATAGTGAACCAGTACCGTGAGGGAAAGGCGAAAAGAACCCCTGTGAGGGGAGTGAAATAGATCCTGAAACCGCATGCATACAAGCAGTGGGAGCCGACATGTTCGGTGACTGCGTACCTTTTGTATAATGGGTCAGCGACTTATATTCAGTAGCGAGGTTAACCGAATAGGGGAGCCGTAGAGAAATCGAGTCTTAATAGGGCGTTTAGTTGCTGGGTATAGACCCGAAACCAGGCGATCTATCCATGAGCAGGTTGAAGGTTGGGTAACACTAACTGGAGGACCGAACCCACTGTCGTTGAAAAGCCAGGGGATGACTTGTGGATAGGGGTGAAAGGCTAATCAAGCCTGGTGATAGCTGGTTCTCCCCGAAAGCTATTTAGGTAGCGCCTCGGACGAATACCATTGGGGGTAGAGCACTGTTTCGGCTAGGGGGTCATCCCGACTTACCAAACCGATGCAAACTCCGAATACCAATGAGTACTATCCGGGAGACAGACTGCGGGTGCTAACGTCCGTAGTCAAGAGGAAAACAATCCAGACCGCCAGCTAAGGCCCCAAAATCATAGTTAAGTGGGAAACGATGTGGGAAGGCATAGACAGCTAGGAGGTTGGCTTAGAAGCAGCCACCCTTTAAAGAAAGCGTAATAGCTCACTAGTCGAGTCGGCCTGCGCGGAAGATGTAACGGGGCTAAAACTATGTGCCGAAGCTGCGGATGTAACTTTTAAGTTACGTGGTAGGGGAGCGTTCTGTAAGCCGAAGAAGGTGTATTGAGAAGTATGCTGGAGGTATCAGAAGTGCGAATGCTGACGTGAGTAACGACAAAACGGGTGAAAAACCCGTTCGCTGAAAGACCAAGGGTTCCAGTCCAACGTTAATCGGGGCTGGGTGAGTCGACCCCTAAGGCGAGGCCGAGAGGCGTAGTCGATGGGAAATTGGTTAATATTCCAATACTTCTGTGTAATGCGATGAGAGGACGGAGAAGGTTAAGTCAGCCTGGCGTTGGTTGTCCAGGTGGAAGACAGTAGGCATGCATCTTAGGCAAATCCGGGGTGCTCTATGCTGAGAGTCGATAGCAAGCTGTACTTGTACAGTGAAGTGGCTGATACCATGCTTCCAGGAAAAGTCTCTAAGCTTCAGTTACACAGGAATCGTACCCGAAACCGACACAGGTGGTCAGGTCGAGTAGACCAAAGCGCTTGAGAGAACTCTGCTGAAGGAACTAGGCAAAATGGTACCGTAACTTCGGGAGAAGGTACGCTGCTGACGGTGATGGGACTTGCTCCCTGAGCGGTTGGCAGCCGCAGAAACCAGGCCGCTGCAACTGTTTATTAAAAACATAGCACTCTGCAAACACGAAAGTGGACGTATAGGGTGTGATGCCTGCCCGGTGCTGGAAGGTTAATTGATGGGGTTAGCGTAAGCGAAGCTCTTGATCGAAGCCCCAGTAAACGGCGGCCGTAACTATAACGGTCCTAAGGTAGCGAAATTCCTTGTCGGGTAAGTTCCGACCTGCACGAATGGCATAATGATGGCGGCGCTGTCTCCAGCAGAGGCTCAGTGAAATCGAAATCGCTGTGAAGATGCAGTGTACCCGCGGCTAGACGGAAAGACCCCGTGAACCTTTACTGCAGCTTGACATTGAACTTTGACCTTACTTGTGTAGGATAGGTGGGAGGCTTTGAAGTTGGAACGCTAGTTCCAATGGAGCCGTCCTTGAAATACCACCCTGGTAATGTTGAGGTTCTAACTCTGCCCCGTAATCCGGGGCGAGGACCATGTCTGGTGGGTAGTTTGACTGGGGCGGTCTCCTCCTAAAGAGTAACGGAGGAGTACGAAGGTGCGCTCAGCGTGGTCGGAAATCACGCGTAGAGTATAAAGGCAAAAGCGCGCTTAACTGCGAGACCCACAAGTCGAGCAGGTACGAAAGTAGGTCTTAGTGATCCGGTGGTTCTGTATGGAAGGGCCATCGCTCAACGGATAAAAGGTACTCTGGGGATAACAGGCTGATACCGCCCAAGAGTTCATATCGACGGCGGTGTTTGGCACCTCGATGTCGGCTCATCTCATCCTGGGGCTGAAGCAGGTCCCAAGGGTATGGCTGTTCGCCATTTAAAGAGGTACGCGAGCTGGGTTTAGAACGTCGTGAGACAGTTCGGTCCCTATCTACCGTGGGCGCTGGAAATTTGAGAGGATCTGCTCCTAGTACGAGAGGACCAGAGTGGACGAACCTCTGGTGTACCGGTTGTCACGCCAGTGGCATCGCCGGGTAGCTATGTTCGGAAGGGATAACCGCTGAAAGCATCTAAGCGGGAAGCCTACCTCAAGATAAGATTTCCCTAGGACTTTATGTCCTCTAAAGAGCCGTTCGAGACCAGGACGTTGATAGGTTGGGTGTGGAAGCACGGTGACGTGTGAAGCTGACCAATACTAATTGCTCGTGAGGCTTGACTATACAACACCCAAACAGTTGTTGTATTCAAGATAAATTCAATACATAACTTGATTTAGTGTGAAAACTAGTTAAAATGCTGAACACAAAGTTAGACTCAATATCTAATCCGTTAATAACTCTTTGGTTCGTAAGTAAGGCAGACATGAAGTGAAAACACAACATGATCAATAAGACCCCAAAACACCACAACAGTTTGCTGGCGACAATAGCAAGAGTGAACCACCTGATCCCTTCCCGAACTCAGAAGTGAAACCTCTTCGCGCTGATGGTAGTGTGGCGTTTGCCATGTGAGAGTAAGTCATCGCCAGCTTTTAAATACTAAACCTCCCAACCAACGTTGGGAGGTTTTTTATTGCTGAAAAAATAGAAAAGTATAATGAAAAGAAGAATGTTACATACTGTTCAGTTCCTTTAGGATTGCCTCATTAAACTGAGGGATGTCATCTGGGCAGCGTGAGGTGATCAGAGGCCATTCATGGGTATTGCAGCGATGAACTGCTTCATCCACCCAATGTGCACCCGCATTTTCCAGGTCAAGGCGGATACTTTTATAAGAGGTCAGGTTCTTATTCTTGATTCGTTCGGCATTGATCAAGGTCCAGGGTGCATGACAAATGGCGGCAATCGGTTTGTTTTGATCGGTAAAATATTGAATGATCCTATGTGCATGTTCATTGAGACGGAGGGTGTCAGCATTGACTGTACCACCAGGAATGACCAGAATATCGTAGTCTTCTACAGAGACCTGCTCTAGGGAAGCCTGTGGAGGGTAGCTTGGCCCAGATTCTTTATCATTTTTTACCGTTTGTACAGGTTCGGTCTTTTCGGCGGCATGTATGACCTCAATTCCCTGGCCTTTTAAAAATTCCAGTGGCTGAATCAGCTCATCATGCTCTACGCCTACATTTGATGTGATAAATAATGCCTTTTTAACCATTGTGAAATTCCTCAATATTATTTGATTTCTAGGTTAACAATGCAAAAGCATGAAAAGTGTAGAGTTTTCATCGGCGAATTGTATCTCGATGGATACGCTGTCAAATTCTGTTACAGGGTGAGAATAATAAAAAAAAGAAGCCCGATCATCCTGACAGGGCTTCTTTTATATTCAGTTTATTGTTGTTTATTTCCTATAAACAACCACATCCTGTGCATCTTGTTGTTTTGAATGAGACTTCCTGTCTCTCTATGTTTTATATGATAGTGAAAATCTCCAGATGGGTATATTCGCCAATCTCTGCGATTGTTGTAGGTTTCGGCTTAAATTGAGGTTTAGGAATCTATATAGCTAAATTCTAAAAATATTAGCACATGGAAACATCTGTAAAACCTCATTTCCTATATAGTCAAACTACTTTATTATTCATACAGGATTCGAAAAAAACTCGAAATAACTCATCGACTGAGTCAATCAACCATTCTTTACGCTTACGTTTAACCCATGCCCACATCTGTTCTATAGGATTTAAATCAGGGCTGTATGCAGGAAGCCAAAGAATTTTATGCCCTTGTTGTTCCAATAATTCCTGAATATCTGCTCTTTTATGAAATGCTGCATTATCCATAACCACTACACTATTTTCAGGTAATGCTGGTATCAGGAATTGCTCAATCCAAAAATGAAAAACATCTGAATTGATTTTGCAATCAAATAAACCGACTGAAAATAAATCCCCTTTATGGATTGCTCCAATGGCATTGGCAGAGTAAAACTTGAAGTGCGACATAAACCACCTAATTAATTTAAAGGGTTTATGGAGTATATAAAATTGTCATACCATCATCTTAACTTTGAAGATCGTACTGCATTAATGCTTGAGTCAAGAAAAGAAGGCTTTTCAGCCAGAAAATTTGCTGAACTTATTAAAAGACATCCTAGTACGATCTATCGTGAGCTTAAAAGAAATAGCATCAATGACGTTTATCAAGCTCGATATGCTTCTGATAACACTTTTGCTAGACGTAGACGTGGTCACAGAAAACTCAAAATCGATTCAATCCTCTGGAAATTTATTGTTGAAGCGATCCGTTGTTTATGGTCTCCTCAGCAAATAGCAAAGCGTTTAAAGACATTTCCTGATTTGGATCAAACAATGAATGTAAGCCATACAACGATTTATTCAACGATACGAGCATTACCCAAGGGTGAGTTGAAAAAAGACTTATTATCCTGTCTACGTCATGAAAATAAAAAGCGAAAAGCTAACGGTGAACCTAAAAAAGATTCTATATTACAGGATATTAAAACTATTCATGAGCGCCCAGCCGAAGTTCAAGAAAGAAAAATACCGGGTCATTGGGAAGCTGATTTAATTAAAGGTAAAGACAATAAAAGTTCGATAGCAACACTTATTGAACGAAATACACGGCTCTGTATCTTGGCAACATTACCTGATGCAAAGGCAGAATCAGTGCGCAAGGCTTTAACTGAAGCTCTGAAATATTTACCTGCAGAACTGCGTAAAACGTTGACCTATGACCGTGGACGCGAGATGGCAGAACATAAAATACTTGAAGAAGATTTAGGCATAGATGTATATTTCTGTGACCCACATTCACCCTGGCAAAAAGGCACATGCGAAAATATGAATGGTTTAATTAGGCAATATTTACCTAAAGGGATTGATTTAAATCAGGCAGATCAGCATTATTTAAATCAAGTTGCCATGTCACTGAATACTCGTCCTAGAAAAGCGTTAGATTGGCTTACACCATTAGAGAAATTTGCTCAGCTTGTTGATTATCATAAGACTTTTCAAACTGTCGCACCTCATGTTTGAATTCGCCCTAATATAAAAGCTTATTTTCAATAAAAAACACATCATAATACCCCCTTGCCTTTTAACCACAAAAATATTGAAGTTATTATTTAGAAGCAATTAATAGAAAAATAAACAAATCTTTTTTAAACAAGCTACTAATAAAAATATCTCCATCGAAAATAAAGTATAAAAATTCAAAAACCATTTAATAAAGTATCAATAGAGTTAAAATACATATAGCTTACTTTTAATTTTAAAGAGGAATACAAGAAATAATTTCTTGTATTCCTGTTATAAGATTGGGAGAACCAAGTTGATAATTTCACCCATTTCTTTGGATCTATTAATTTAAGTTTCGACTTTACTTATTTGAGCTTAGCCATTTGGTCGAGTCACAATCGGGAAAATTGAATCTGGACGTTTAAACATTGCAAAGAATTTTCCAATTTTCAGTGGATTACCTTTGACTTTACTGTCTTTAGAAAGCAGGACTTTTACCCCTTCTATTTGACCTGTAATCATTTTTAGATATAAGGGCTTGGTTAAGGTTAATGTAGGGCAATCCAATGCCAAATCTTTACTTTCATCATAACGCTTAAACTGCATGACTGAGTTTTCAACCCATAATGAAAAATGCTCTTTGGTATCCGACAAAACCAGATTGATACACTGGTTTTCATTTTTTAAATTTTCCACATCTAAATTTGTCGCCATAGCTTCAAGAAATCTTTCAGTTGGTGTATGAATCAATAAATCACTCGGATCAGAAGTATTTTGTAGGGGTACATTATTTTGTAGCTCTTGAGCGCCCACCAAAAAGAAATTACGCCAAGTTGAAGCCTCAGCAGCATAGCCCAATTGACGATAAGTATTCGCCAATAAGTCTTTTGCTTGTTGGTTTTGAGGGTTATTCAACACAATATGTTTTAAAATCTCGGCAGCCCATCTATAGTCAGCTTGAGCGTAGGCATCCCGCGCATTTTTCAATGCATTGTTCTCCCCACCTGCTAACTCAATATATTTTTTTGCAACAGCTTTAGGGGGTAATGGATCTAAATTGGAAGGATGGGCATCGAACCATCCCATATAATATTGGTATACTGCTTTTACATTATGTTTTAGGGTTCCATAATAGCCATGAGCATATAGTTTTTGATCAAGTGCCGCTGGAAGCTTAATTTTTTCGGCAATTTCAGCGCCATTAAAACCAGAGTTCATATATCTCACCGTCTGATCATGCGTGAACTTATAAACATCTCGCTGGGTTTTAATAAAATCTTGAATATTGTCATTGCCCCAGACAGGCCAATGATGCTGTGCAATCAATACATCGGATGCTTTGGCATGCTGCATTGCTTGGTCTAGATAGCCCACCCATTTTAAGGCATCACGGACTTTAGCACCCCGAAGGGTATAAAGATTATGCATGGTATGAGATAGAATTTCTGCGCCGTTATAAAGTTTCAATGATGGGATAGAGAACGTTAATTCTGCTGGTGCTTCTGAACCCGGCACGTTATAAAACACAAAATCCAAGCCATCAACCGTCATTTTCTGTTCTGGTTGAGTGATCAGTTGTGTAGGCTCAAGGATGCCCATTTTTCCCACAGCAACAGCCTTACCTAAACCTGTATCCACCAATCCTTCCGCATTTTTAGGTAGAAAAGTTCCATACATATAAGTCGCACGACGTATCATGGCTGAACCTGCCATCACATTTTCACTGGTCGCTTCTTCCATAAAGCCTTTTGGCGCAATAATTGGAGTTTTTCTAGCGTTAATTTCTTCGCTAGAAAGAACGCCTAATGCACCACCAAAATGATCGATATGGCTATGGGTAAAGATAATGGCTGAAATTTTTTGCTCACCTAAATGCTGTCTAGCAAATTTAAGTGCTGCTTCAGCCGTTTCTTTAGAGGTTAATGTATCCACAATAATCCAGCCAGTATCACCCTGAATGATGGTCATATTTGCCAAATCAAAACCACGAATTTGCCAAACTCGATCTGTTACTTTAAATAGCCCAACATTGTTGTTTAATTTTGCTTGTCGCCATAGAGTGGGATTAACGGTATTTGGTGCTTGATCTTGTAAAAAACTAAATGCATCAAAATCCCAGATAACATTGCCTTTCTCACTTTTAATTTGACCTGTTGGCTTGGCAATAAAGCCCTTTTGAGCCTGATTAAACTCAGTCATATCCTCTAAGTTATACTTCGCCTTATATGTATTATTTGATTCAATGACCGCTTTTTCTACTACAGTATTTGCTGCAAAAACAGAAAATGGCAGAATAAGCATCAATGAAACTGTTAAAAACTTAATTTTCATCTTCTTTCCTTTTTTTAAATA
>NZ_KB849212.1:1334434-1475197 GCF_000368025.1 Acinetobacter parvus DSM 16617 = CIP 108168 | reverse complement strand
TGGCAGAGTAAAACTTGAAGTGCGACATAAACCACCTAATTAATTTAAAGGGTTTATGGAGTATATAAAATTGTCATACCATCATCTTAACTTTGAAGATCGTACTGCATTAATGCTTGAGTCAAGAAAAGAAGGCTTTTCAGCCAGAAAATTTGCTGAACTCATTAAAAGACATCCTAGTACGATCTATCGTGAGCTTAAAAGAAATAGCATCAATGACGTTTATCAAGCTCGATATGCTTCTGATAACACCTTCGCTAGACGTAGACGTGGTCACAGAAAACTCAAAATCGATTCAATCCTCTGGAAATTTATTGTTGAAGCGATCCGTTGTTTATGGTCTCCTCAGCAAATAGCAAAGCGTTTAAAGACATTTCCTGATTTGGATCAAACAATGAATGTAAGCCATACAACGATTTATTCAACGATACGAGCATTACCCAAGGGTGAGTTGAAAAAAGACTTATTATCCTGTCTGCGTCATGAAAATAAAAAGCGAAAAGCTAACGGTGAACCTAAAAAAGATTCTATATTACAGGATATTAAAACTATTCATGAGCGCCCAGCCGAAGTTCAAGAAAGAAAAATACCGGGTCATTGGGAAGCTGATTTAATTAAAGGTAAAGACAATAAAAGTTCGATAGCAACACTTATTGAACGAAATACACGGCTCTGTATCTTGGCAACATTACCTGATGCAAAGGCAGAATCAGTGCGCAAGGCTTTAACTGAAGCTCTGAAATATTTACCTGCAGAACTGCGTAAAACGTTGACCTATGACCGTGGACGCGAGATGTCAGAACATAAAATACTCGAAGAAGATTTAGGCATAGATGTATATTTCTGTGACCCACATTCACCTTGGCAAAAAGGCACATGCGAAAATATGAATGGTTTAATTAGGCAATATTTACCTAAAGGGATTGATTTAAATCAGGCAGATCAGCATTATTTAAATCAAGTTGCCATGTCACTGAATACTCGTCCTAGAAAGGCGTTAGATTGGCTTACACCATTAGAGAAATTTGCTCAGCTTGTTGATTATCATATGGCTTTTGAAACTGTCGCACCTCATGTTTGAATTCGCCATTGGTCTGATTCTTTAATTGCCAATTATATTGCCCTAAACAGGGTACTCCTTTTCGTGAATAGCCATGAGGTCTATAATCATGTGACTTAAAACCACTTTCATCCAGATAAATAATCGGGTGGTTTTTTTCTAATTCATTCACTTGCTGAATAAATTTATCCCTAAGCCTTGTATCTGCTTTAGGATGGCTTAACGTCTTTTTTTAACTGTAATATTTAAGCGCTTTAATGCAGCACCAATAGATGAAACACCACAATTAAAACGTGCAGCACGTTCATATTGATAAGCATCAGGATACTTTTCAACATCTTCACGTAAAGCATCATCGTTAATTTTAGAAGGTTTACGTACACGAGTTTTTTTAATGTCTATACGTTTCTTCCATTCAACAATGGTATTTTTATTAATTTCAAATTGTGCAGCTACCGCTCGAATAGAATAACCTTCCTCAAGCTTAGCTAAAATTTTACGTCTAAAATGTTCTGAATAACTCATTGCACCATTGTATTAGTTTTATAATGATTTGACTATAGTTTTAGGTGTGATGATAAATTAAGTATTCAGCTATAGTTTTAGATATAAAAAACGGAATCACTTGATTCCGCTTTTTAATCTGGCTTGATATTTAGAAATGGATATCTAAGCCAATATAAGGACCCTTGAAATTAAATTTAAGGTCATTTTTTTCGTAGTCGTCCAATTTAATGTCCAGAATACGGTAACCTGCCTTTAAGCCCACATCAACCAGTAGGTTATCGATAAAGTTGTACTGTAGTTCTGCCTGGGCATCGGTGATCTTGGCATCATTGAAGTTGCTATACAGCACTTCGCCCTTGGCACTTAAACCTGTAAATGGAAGTTTTGCACCTGCTGTTGCATAGATCACAGGAACTGTCTTATCAATATCTGTTTTGCTGAGAGCAAGAGTGGTGACATGACCGTTCAGGGTGGTTGCACCCACACCAACATCTGCATTTACGATATTATCCAGAATTTCATAGTATAGAATGAAGTCTGCATGATCCATGTTAATGTCATAGACTGGTTGTCCAGCAACTTCATTTTCAGTTTGGGTTTTTAAATTTACATAGCGAATTTTGGCATTGGGAATAAGTGGAACAGGATGCTCGATTGCCAGTGATAGTTGGGCTGCACCTTTACGCTCAAGGTCCTGATCACTTGCCGCTGTCTGGGCAGCCATGTTGGCCTGACCATCGTAAGCCCAGTAACTTAGGTCACCCTTGACACCAATGACATCTGCCTGTGCCAAACCGCTTAAGCCCATTCCTAGAGCAAGCAGTGATAATTTTAATACTTTCATTGAATTTTCCTAATTAAGTCGCTAAAAAAGTAATGAATTGTTGTGAATTCATCTAAGATTGGGCGAATCATATAGTGATCCAGAAAAATATGCAGTAATCTAAATTTAATTTTTTAAAAAGGAAATAAAAAGGACAAATGCAAAAGGCGTAGGTGGAAGAGGATTTCACTTGAATATTTTATATGCTGGACGGCAATAATTTGACTATACGGTTAAAATAACATTCAGTTGAAAAATAATCAATTATTTAAAAAACATAATTTTTCAGACAGAAATTACAGTAAAAAGAAATAAAAACAGGTATTGTTCGGCTATTAAAAAGCAGAAAAACAAAATCCAATCTTTAAGGAAGATGGTTTGGTTTTTGCTTGTTTGTTCATGAAAATGAGAGGCCCACAAGGTTGAAATTTCATGCAAGCAAAACAGGATTTTTATGGCACTTTTCATGTCTGTTGGATAATAAAACCTAACGCAGTATGAAAAATGCCAGCGGTATATATTTAGGTGTCATATGGCAGATTCTCGTGAAAACTGGACATCACGATCTGGTTTTATTATTGCAGCCGTTGGTTCGGCTGTAGGTTTGGGTAATATTTGGCGTTTTCCTTATGTTGCCTACGAAAATGGTGGTGGTGCGTTTCTTATCCCCTATTTACTCGCACTGATTACAGCTGGTTTACCTCTTTTATTCTTGGATTATGCAACTGGTCATCGTGCGCGTAATTCACCACCCAAAGCCTACTGTGCCCTGTTTAAAGGCGGCGAGACGCTTGGCTGGTGGCAGGTGTGTGTCTGTATCATTATTGGTTTGTACTATGCCAGCGTCCTGACCTGGGCGGGAAGTTATATCTATTTCTCAGTCGGTCAGGCGTGGGGCAGTGATCCAGAAAGTTTCTTCTTCAATACCTATTTGCAGACTTCAAAGGCAACGGGTTTTGATTTTCAGTTTGTCAGTCACCTGTTTTGGCCAATTGTGGGAATCTGGGCGCTGACCTTGGTCATTCTATATGGTGGTGTAAAAAAGGGTGTTGAATTATCCAACAAGATTTTCATGCCGTTGCTGTTCGTACTGTTCACCATTCTTGTGATTCAGTCACTACGTTTGCCTGGTGCGGTTGAGGGCTTAAACGCATTCTTTACTCCGAACTGGTCTGCGATGATGGACTATAAAGTGTGGCTGGCGGCGTATGGCCATACATTCTTCTCGCTATCCGTTGGTTTCGGGATCATGGTGACCTATGCCTCCTATCTCAAGCCTAAAACCAATTTGACAGGTTCTGGCTTGATCGTTGGCTTTGCCAATGCGTCAACTGAAATTCTGGCGGGTATTGGTATTTTTGCGGCATTGGGTTTTATGGCGCATACCGCAGGCAAGGAAGTGCAGGATGTGGTCAGTGGTGGTATTGGCCTTGCATTTATTGCATTCCCAAAAATCATTTCAAGTCTGGGTGCGGGTGCTGACCTATTTGGTCTATTGTTCTTCTCCTCACTGTTTGTGGCGGGTATTTCTTCCATGGTCAGTATTCTGGAAGTGCCAATTGCGGCAATGCAGGACAAGTTGAAATGGGGCCGTAAGAAAGCAGTAACCATCATTGGTGGGGGCAGTGCACTGGTTTCAGTGATCCTGTTTTCAAGCGTGAATGCGATTAAACTGGTGGATATCGTCGATCACTTCATCAATAACATCGGGATTATTGGTGGCGCATTGATTTCAATTATCAGTATTGCGTGGTTTAAACGTTCAGCCCTGCTTGAGCTTCGTGACCATGTCAACCGTATTTCAACGATTCAACTCGGCAAGGGATGGGATTTTACCCTCACCGTGATTACCTCACTGATCCTGCTCACCACCTTAAGCATGACGGTATTTAATCTGGTGAAAAGTGGTTACGATACCTACAGTATGAGTTTACTGGGCATCTTTGGATGGGGCAGTGTGATTTTCTGTGCTGTGGTTGCAATGGTGCTCAGCAAGATGAAAGATCGCTAGGAGTCTAGAATGAATACTTCCGCTATTATTATGATGATTATTTCAATGGGTTTTATTTGGGGTGGACTGGCTTTGTCCATTCTGCATCTGATGAAGCATCCAGAAGAAGCAGATGATGTTCTGGAAGATGTAAAAGACCAGCATACGCTTTAGTAAATGAGTAAAAAAACAGCCCTCAATGTAGGGCTGTTTTTTATACGAATTCAAATCAGGTGGAGATTTACAAGGGAATCGGCAGGACACAGCAACAGAAAGCATTCATGGGCTGGGTCGGATATGTAGCAAGGGTTTTGGCAGCCTGATGGCAACTGGAAAATTGTCGGTAGATCGCAGGCAGGCCTGAAATCAGTCCCTGTTTCTGGACAATATTTTTGACTGCACCTGAACAGGTCGTGCCACCATAAAGCTGACCCGCGGCGCATTTAAATCCCTTTATGGGTGAGAGGTGTTGCTGATAGGCTTCAATTGTTTTAATTGCCAGTGTATCGGTGAGTTTAGACAGAATCGCCATTTAAAATACCCATTATAATTGTATTTGACCTACTCAAATTAACTGATTTCCTGAAATAATTAGGTTAAAGCCTGTTTGCTTTTTATGATGAAAATGCTGCGAAAGAGCAGCAATCGTAACCATTTAAATTGTTTGAATTAAATCAATAAAAAAAAAGCAGGCTTTGAAGCCTGCTTTTTTATTAGCCTAATTTCTTAATCTGACAATAGTAGAAACCATCACCTGATTGTGCAGTTGGTAATAATTGACGACCGTAGTTCTGTTCAATGCCCCAATTGGCTTCGATTTTGATTTCCTCGGCATCTGCATGTTCCGCAAAGAATGCAGCCATTTGCTGTTCATTCTCAGCTTTTAGAATGGAGCAGGTGATATACAACAGCGTTCCACCAACTTTGAGCTGTTGCCACATCTGTTGGAGAATCTGTTGCTGTAAGGCCACTGTCTGTGCGATATCAGTCGATTGTCTGAGCAGGCGGATATCAGGATGACGACGAATTACGCCTGTTGCGGAACAAGGCGCATCCAATACAATACAATCCACAGCTTCTTTAGCCTGCCAAGTGGTTGCATCAGCTGTCACGATCTCAACATTATGTTGATCTAGTACAAGACGTTCTAAATTTTCAGAAACTCGCAGTAAACGTTTTGCATCATGATCAAGTGCAATCAGTTTTTTCGGGTTAAATCGCTCAAGGATATGTGCAGCTTTACCGCCTGGTGCAGCACAGGCATCGACAACCACTTGGTTATCTAAGTTCGGTAAAAGCATCGCGCACAATTGGGCATGTTCATCCTGAACAGAAAAGCCACCTTCTTCGAAACCAGGTAAATGGGTAATATTGCCCGTTTGTTCCAGAACAATACCCACATCTGAAAGCATACAAGGACGGGCATCAATCTGTTCTTCATCTAAAATATCAAGATACTCATCACGACTGATTTGACGTTCATTGACGCGCAGGGTCAGAGGGGCCACTTGTTTTAAGGCTTGGCATAGAGTTTCTGCTTGCTCAGGCCAATCTTTTTTAAGTCGCTTGAATAACCAGCTTGGTAAACCATGCGTATTATTCAAAGCGCTTTCAAATTCAGCTGTTTCACGTGAAACACGACGCAGAATCGCATTGACCAAACCACTCATTGGCTCAAAACCGAGTTGCTTAGCCGCATTTACCGTTTCTGAAATTGCAGCATGTACAGGAATACGCGTACATAAAATTTGATATAAACCTAGATATAAACAACTTTCTAGCGCTTCATTGTCCAATGGCTTCGTAAGTAAGGGTAAGGTAATTGCTTTTAAAGAAAACCATTGGCGTAAACAACCTAAAGTAAGTTCGTGATATAAACCACGGTCACGTTCAGAAACAATATTGATATGTTGATTTAAAACAGAAGCCAAAGATTGCCCGTTTTGAACCGCCAAAAGTGTTTTGACCACTTGTGCGCGCAAATTCAAATTTTTTGCAGATGATTGATTCGATTGGCTCATGGGAGAATTTGTCCAAGATGTAATTTTTGAGTTTGGGCAATTTGTACAGGATTTAGGGCCTTGCCACCTGGCCATTGCAGACTGGTGAGGCATACCGCAGTGTTATTGCCACAGGCGATATGAACACCCTGTTTATCTAAAGCCAAGATTTCACCGACTTGTGCATCTGCCTTGTTGTGTTCAGAGAGCATTGAACTCCAAACACGTAAAGCATTATTTTCATCCAATTGAATAAAAGCCACAGGCCAAGGATTGAACGCTCGAATATTGCGGTCGATTTGGATTGCAGTTTGCGTCCAATCAATTCGTGCTTCTGATTTCACTAATTTATGTGCATAAACCGTGAGGGATTCATCTTGAACTTCACGTTTTTCGATAAAATCCTGCAAGCTTTGCTCTGACTCAAGCACGGCACAAATCGCTTCAGCACCTTGAGTCGCCAATTTGTCATGCAAGGTTGCAGAGGTATCTTCTGCTGTAATTGGACAATAGGTTTTGTACATCATATCGCCTGTGTCCAAACCTGCTGCCATTTGCATGATGGTGATGCCTGTTTCAGCATCTCCAGTTGCGATTGCACGTTGAATTGGCGCAGCACCACGCCAGCGAGGAAGTAAAGAACCATGAATATTCAGGCAACCATATTTAGGGGTATCTAAAACCGCTTGCGGTAAGATTAAACCATAGGCTGCAACCACCATGACATCAGCGCCTAGAGCAGCAAGTTCTTGTCGAGCTGCCAAACCTTCTTCAGTAGACGCTTTAAAATTCAAAGGTTGATAGACAGGTAAACTGTGTTCAAGTGCCAATTGTTTAACAGGCGATGGTGTTAATTTTTGTCCACGTCCTGATTTACGGTCAGGCTGGGTATAAACCGCAATGATCTGGTGTGATGTTTTTAATAATGCCGCCAATGCGGTTGCCGCAAATTCAGGCGTACCAGCAAAAATGATTTTCACAAATGGAATCCAAATAAAACTTATCGCAAATTATAAGCGAAAACGTGACGAGTCCCTAATTCACGGGCTGAATTGCATTTGTGTAAAAAAGATAGGCCTGTTGGTCATCAGTTAAACGATAACTTGTAGTATGATGGAAACAGCTCAGTATCATTTCGCCAGAGAGAATGTTCTATTCTTCTCGAGCACAAACTTGTTGGGAATCAAAAATGCCTGATTATCGTTCGAAAACATCAACACATGGAAGAAATATGGCTGGCGCGCGCGGTTTATGGCGTGCGACAGGTATGAAAGATGAAGATTTTGGCAAACCAATTATTGCGGTGGTCAATTCATTTACCCAATTTGTTCCTGGACATGTGCATCTTAAAGATTTAGGGCAACTGGTTGCACGAGAAATTGAAGCTTCTGGTGGTGTCGCAAAAGAATTTAATACCATTGCCGTTGATGACGGGATTGCCATGGGCCATGACGGGATGCTGTATTCACTACCATCACGTGATTTAATTGCCGATTCTGTAGAATATATGGTGAATGCACATTGTGCCGATGCAATGGTGTGTATCTCGAACTGTGACAAGATCACACCAGGAATGCTGATGGCTGCAATGCGCTTGAATATCCCAGTGGTGTTCGTATCTGGCGGTCCTATGGAAGCGGGTAAAGTCAAATTCCGTGGTGATGAAAAGGCAATCGACTTAGTTGATGCCATGGTCGTTGCAGCAGATGAAAGCTATACCGATGAAGAAGTTGCAGCATTTGAGCGTTCGGCATGTCCAACGTGTGGTTCATGTTCGGGTATGTTTACTGCAAACTCAATGAACTGTTTAACTGAAGCTTTAGGTTTATCATTGCCGGGTAATGGTTCTATTGTTGCAACTCACGCTAACCGCAAAAAACTATTCCTAAAAGCAGGTCGTTTAGTCGTTGAACTTGCGAAGCGTTATTATGAACAAAATGATGACAGCATTCTGCCACGTTCAATTGCAACCAAAGCAGCATTTGAAAATGCGATGACTTTGGATATTGCAATGGGTGGTTCTACCAATACCGTATTGCATTTGCTTGCTGCTGCACATGAAGCAGAAGTTGATTTCACTATGGATGATATCGACAATTTATCTCGTAAAGTACCTGTATTGTCTAAAGTTGCACCTGCAAAGTCGGATGTGCATATGGAAGATGTACACCGTGCTGGGGGTATCATGGCGATCTTGGGTGAACTCGATCGTGCTAACTTACTGAACACCTCTTGCCCAACGGTACATGAACCTACTCTCAAAGATGCTTTAGACAAGTGGGATATTATCCGCACTGAAGATGCAGATGTTTATGAGTTTTATCGCTCATCACCAGGTGGTGTTCCAACTCAAGTGGCATTTTCACAAAACCGTTATTATTCAACTTTGGATGGTGACCGTGAGAAAGGTGTGATTCGTAATGCTGAACATGCTTTCTCTAAAGATGGTGGCTTGGCAGTCCTTTACGGCAACATTGCTTTAGATGGTTGTATCGTGAAAACTGCGGGTGTGGATGATTCGATTCTTAAATTCACGGGAACGGCTCGCGTGTTTGAAAGCCAAGATTCAGCGGTTGAAGCGATTTTAGATCATAAGATCGTGGCAGGTGACATCGTTGTCATTCGTTATGAAGGCCCACGTGGTGGTCCAGGCATGCAGGAAATGTTGTACCCAACCAGTTACTTGAAGTCGAAAGGTTTGGGTAAGGACTGTGCCTTGATTACCGATGGTCGCTTCTCTGGTGGTTCTTCAGGTTTATCCATTGGTCACGTGTCTCCAGAAGCAGCGGAAGGTGGTGCAATTGGTCTGGTTGAAGATGGTGATACCATCCAAATTGATATTCCGAATCGTAGCATTCACCTTGATGTTGATGATGCAACGATGGCACACCGTCGTACGGCACAGGAAGCCAAAGGTTGGCATCCAGTGGAAGAGCGTAAACGTAAAGTGTCTAAATCCTTGAAGATTTATGCGATGCATTCAACCAGTGCCGCAAAAGGTGCGGTACGAGTTTTGTAAGCCCATTCAGTCCCTTTTGATAAAAAAGGGACTTTTTTCTCATTTTATAATATAAGATACTGAATACACTTGATTCTCATTTGCCAGTAAACTTGAGAATATAATCTACTTTTCTATAAATTCATTACGCTTAGAGGCGATTGACATGTCTTTGTTACGTCGTTGGTTTGATCCCATCCGATCGAGTTGGTTCTATCAAAAACCCTCTCGTCAGGCGGTGTTACCCACGGAACAGGGTTTAACGATTTACCTCCGTTTGGATGATGTTTATAGCTATCTGGCAGTGCAGCAGCTTGATCAACTCAATGAGATCTTGAGTGATGAACTTAAACCCCTAAAAGTCATTATCTCAAGACAGGATGCAGAACCCCCGAATGGCATGTCCAGACAGGATTGGCAAAGTTACTGTCTAAATGATGCAAAAATCCTCGCCAAACAGCACCGTTTTGGTTTTGATGACACCCCAGAGATTCCTAGTGCAGAAGCTTTACAGCAGGCTGAGACAATTTTAAGAAATACCCCATTACGAGAACAAAATTTTCTGCATTTGCTTGAAGATGTGTTTCATATGCTGTGGCAGCAGCAATATGGAAAGTTGCGTACCCTGTATGCCATGGCAAGCCAGCATCAGGCGCCACAGGATTATCCTGAGCGTATCTTTAAAGATGTACCTGTAGCCGCCAGCTATTTCGAATTTGGCGAACGTAAATATCAGGCTGTAGATGATTTGCTGCGTCTAACCCGCCGTCTTAAACAGCAAAAACTGCTGACGGGCAATCCAATTTTCCTGATCAACCATATTGAATGGCGTGAACATCTGATCAATGATGGTGAGGCACTGGCAGAAGTTCAGGCATTGCAACCAGAGCTGGATTTGTATATTGCGCTTGAAGACCCGATGAGCTGGCTGTTGCTGGCCTATATCAAGGAAGAGCTGGCCAATTATTATAATATTCAATTGAGCGTTTATCCGCTGAGCTATCATGGGCGGGACTGGTTTGACTGGAGTCTGGCGACCCGTGTTTCCAAACGTACACAGGTGGCATTCACCCCATTCTGTCGTCCAACCAAAGAAGCCACCTATGAAATGGCGAAGCTCTTTTACAGTGTTGCAGAGGAACAGCAGGTGGATGTGATCCACCAGATTTTGGAAAGCGTATGGACACGAGGTAAGGATTTATCCTTTAAGGCGCATTTTCAGCGGATGCAAAAGCGCTTGCAGATTGAGCAGGTCACCGAACAGGATGTTGAGGCCTTATTAAAACAGAATGATGAGCTATGCCAGCAGAAGCACCAACCCGACTTTCCTGTACTGGAATTACGGATTGATGGGCAAAGCTATGTGTTTAATAGCCTGTATCGGGTATGGATGATTGAAAGTATTATCAGTAATGTGCTGGAAGAGAAATATAAGCAGGAAAGCCAAGAATAAATAAAAAAGGCAGCCTAAGCTGCCCACGATTTTAGTTTTTATTTTTTAAGCTAAACAACAAATTCAGGAAAATCGCTGCAAATGTTGCTGTTCCGATTCCACCCAGATTGAAGTTGCCAAATAGCAGTTCAAAATTGCCTGCACCCAAAATAATGGTCACTGAAGCCACAATCAAGTTTTTATTGTTGGAGAAGTCAACCTTGTTTTCGATCCAGATTTTCGCTCCAGCAATGGTGATCAAGCCAAACACCACGATGGAGGCACCTGTCAGAACCGCTGTTGGAATGGTGCTAATCACCGCGCCAAACTTTGGTGAAAGCCCCAGAAAAATGGCGAACACACCAGCGATTACAAACACAATGGTTGAATAGACACGGGTAACGGCCATCACTCCAATATTTTCACCATAGGTGGTCATGCCAGGCGCACCGACACTACCTGACAGGGTGGTGGCTAAACCATCGGCAACAAAGGCCTTGCCCAATTGTGGGGTCAGGTTTTCGCCTGTCATCGCTCCCACTGCCTTGATATGGCCTAAATTCTCGGCAACCAGAATCAGTGCCACAGGGGCAATAATCAGAATTGCATTCATGTCAAACGCTGGATGTGAGAAGCTTGGAATACCGAACCATGGCGCGGCTGCAATCTGAGAAAAATCAATGGCTTTGCCTAAGCCGAGCACATTGGTTGCAACAGCATAAAGTCCGTATGCAATCAATAAACCCACCAATAAAAGTAAACGCTGTAGCAGGCCTTTGGTAAACACCGCGATAATGCCCATACACAATACTGTGATCAGTGCCATCCACATTTCAAAAGGCTGTCCCGCCACACCCTTGATGGTCACAGGGGCAAGGTTGAGACCAATGATCATCACGATTGCGCCTGTCACCACAGGTGGCATCAGTTTTTCAATCCAGCGTGTGCCAGTCAGCATCACGGCAAAGCCAATCAGGGCATAGAAAATACCACAGGCCACAATGCCGCCGAGTGCAACTGCAAGGTTTGGATTGGCTCCTGATCCAGTTATGTGACCAGTTGCGGCTGCAACGACACCAATAAAGGCAAAACTTGAACCCAGATAACTTGGTACACGTCCACCCGTGATCAGGAAGAAGATAATGGTACAAATCCCTGACATTAAAATGGCAAGGTTGGGATTGAATCCCATCAGCAATGGGGCAAGTACAGTTGCACCAAACATTGCAAATGCGTGTTGTACCCCTAATACCGCACTTTGTAAGGGCGGTAAATATTCGTTTGTCGCAACAGGGCGATGATCAATCTTTCCCTGATACGGCTGCCATTTTGGAAACCAACTTGACATAGATAAACTCTTGATCAGATAAATCAGCCGCTATGATACTCTGCCTGATCTGCAACTTTCATCTGGTCATGTTGGGCAATGGCTGCAATATCGTGGTTTTAAATACTTATTTTTATCATTTGGTAAAATAAATTTAAAGCTAAGCACCTATATTCATTGTGGATTTACACAAAGTTGACTATTTCACTCAACAAATAAAAAAGATGGGTTTTTAGCAATAAAAAATGACTGAATAGACATGCGGCATCTGCAAGTGACTTTACAGGTGCCGCGCCAGCTTAAATGATTAACCTGTATTCCTTAACCCTGCCGCAATCCCAGCAATACTGACCATCAAGGCATGATCGACAGGGCTATGTTCAGTTTGGTGCTGTGCCAGATACAGACGACGACGCTTCATCAATTCTGCCTGTAATAAATGCAATGGCAATAAATATGGTTTACGCACCTGCATGGACTGGTCCAGCACTTCATTATTACTTAAAAGCTTAGACTCACCTTTTAGACTGAGTAGAGTATCTACAGCATTTTGCAGGCGTTGGCGTAGCTCAATCCCTAGAACTTTTAAGTCCTGATCTTGGGTGAGATGAGATTCATAGTACAACGCAATATCTGCATCAGATTTGGATAAAACCATTTCCAGCATATCAATTAAAGTTTGGAAATACGGCCACTGTTCAAGCATTTCATTTAAGGTGTTTTGGTGTTGTCCATGCACCTGATTAATCGCCGTACCTGTACCCAGCCATGCAGGCAACATCAGGCGAATCTGGGTCCATGCAAACACCCACGGAATGGCGCGTAGTGATTCAATGCCACCGCTAACCTTGCGCTTGGCTGGACGTGAACCGAGCGGTAACATTTGTAGCTCAAGTTCAGGGGTAACGGTACGCAGGTAGCTGACAAAATTTGGATTTTCACGCACAGTTTGTCGATAAACCTGTACCGATAAATCAGTCATTTGATTCATTAAGTCTCGCCATTCTTTCTTTGGCTCTGGCGGTGGTAGTAGTGTTGCTTCTAATGTTGCCGCTGTATAGATTTCCAAATTTTGTAGCGCGATGCCTTCTAAACCAAATTTAAAGCGAATCATTTCACCCTGTTCAGTAACACGAATTGCTCCAGAGATTGAACCTGGTGGCTGGGAAAATAAGGCTTGCTGGGTCGGTGCGCCGCCACGGCTGATCGAACCACCACGTCCGTGGAACAGGGTCAGTTGTACGCCATGATTTTTGGCAATCGCGGTCAGTTCCTCCTGAGCGCGATATTGCGCCCAGTTGGCCGACATAAAGCCCGCGTCCTTGGCTGAGTCTGAATAGCCAATCATCACTTCATGTTTACCCTGAATATGCTGTTTGTACCAATGCACATTAAACAGGGTGTTCATGGTTTTGGCTGCGCCATCCAGGTCCTTTAATGTTTCAAATAAAGGCACCACACGAAGCGGATGCTGAATCCCAGCTTCTTTTTGTAAGAGTAAAACAGCTAAGACGTCGCTTGGATATTCTGCCATCGAAATAATATAGGCACCCAAGCTCTCAGCTGGTTGTTCAGCCAGGGTACGCATGGTGGCAAACACTTCCAGCACATCTGGATGCCGAATCAGGCTGCCCTCTGGTTCATTCAGATATTTAGGGAGTAAAGGACGTTTGCTCTGCAGCTCTTGGATCAGGAAATTTTGACGAGCCTGTTCAGTCCACGATTCAAAATTGCCTAGACCTAGATATTCAGTAATCGCTGAAATGGCTTGACGATGTCGACCTGATTCCTGGCGGATATCCAGTTTCAGCAGTTCTATGCCAAAGCAATTGACACGGTAAATGAAATCAAGCAACTGGCCATTGGCAATTTCGGCTAGATTACTGTCAATCAGGGAGCGATAGCACAGCAATAAAGGCTGTAATAGTTCATCTTTAGTTTTGATGATTTGACTGTCATCCGCATCCAGTCCATGTAAACGTTGTGTCAGCCAGTGACGGGTGGCTTTCAGGCGTTCACGGGTTTCACGTAAATATTCACGATAGGGTTCAGGGTGTTCATAACCTAATGCTTGAGTGAGTTCATCTGAACAGGTTTGAATCGACAGTTCCCAACGCAGGTTTTCAATATCACGTAGATAGAGGTCGGCCGCCTGCCAGCGCGACAGCCACAACACCTCCTGTGTCACCTGATGGGTAACATTGGGGTTGCCATCACGGTCGCCACCCATCCATGAGGCAAAACGAATCGGGGCAATATCCAGAGGCAGGGATTGCTGGCAATGTTGCTGGGTCAGTTCATTCAGTTCACGGATAAATTTTGGAACTGCATTCCATAAACTCTGTTCAATGGTGGCAAAGCCCCATTTCGCTTCATCCACAGGAGTAGGGCGATGCTGGCGAATCTCATCGGTTTGCCAGGCTGAACTCACCAGTTGCTTGAGTGTGGCAATGGTCTGCTGGCGTTCTCTCGGTGTGAGTTTCTGTTGATCAAGCTGTGATAGGCAGTCGGTAATGTCATCATATTTCTGGATCAGGGTACGGCGGCTGACTTCGGTCGGATGTGCGGTGAGGACCAGCTCGATGTTGAGGTCGCAGATCTGCTGGAAAAGGTGCTGTTCACTAATCTGTTGGGTTCTGAATTTTTCAAAGAGATGCGTCAGTGGGTTTGGACTGGATGTCTGCTCGTCAAACTCAGCCTGACGGCGGTTACGCACCACATGGTACTGCTCAGCGATGTTGGCAAAGTTGAGAAAATATGAAAATGCACGGGTCAGGGGCAAAATTTCTTCATCTTTTAGGCCGAGGAAAAGGTGTTCGAGCTGTTTTTCCGCCTCGATTTGACCATCACGGGCACCCTTGGCCAGGGCACGAATCTGCTCAACCTGATTAAACAAATCCTGTCCTGCATGCTGCTTTAAGGTTTCGCCCAGTAAATTACCCAGTAAACGAACATCTTCTCGTAATGGCGCAGTGATTTGTTGTGTCATTATGCTTCTCCTCTGCTCATGTCTTGACTATAACCTGATTGTCAGACATTCCAAGTGGAGAACGTAAGGAAATGTGAAATTTCTTTAAAATTTAGGTTGATATTTAAGCAAAAAAAGTTCAATGGCCTGTTCAATCATCTGCTCAATTTCAACCGTGGTTGGCACCGAATCCAGGCCCAGTAAAACCTTGTGATGACGTGTGCCGAGCATCAGCGCCACGATCAGTTCGGTCTGTTTAAGGGGATCATCTGCCTGAATAAAGTTGAGTGTGATGGCCTGCTCAAAAAAACCACACCAGACATTACACATACGTGTGTGTGAGGCATCAAAAAACTGCTGGGTGAGGGGGCTTTGTTCAGCAGCAAGTTCAAACAGCACCCGATCCAGCTTCAGCGCTTCAGGCAGGTAAATAATGCCCAGGGCGCGCTGGCACATTAAATACAATGCCTGCCTAAAGTCGGACTCAGGTGTGAGTTCAAACTGCTTTGCCCGAATGGACTCCTCACAGCTCTCCTCAATCGCACAGGTAAACAGATTGGCCTTGTCCTGAAAATGGTTGTACACCTTGAGTTTGGTGACAGCCGCCTCTTTGGCAATCTGGTCCATGCTGGTGGCGTGATAACCCATTTTTAGAAAAATAGATTTTGCAGCCTGCAAAATTCTGGCTCTTTTTTCTAAATCTTTGGGACGACCACTGGTTGTCTGCACGTTATCGTTCTCTTTTAATTCAATTAAAAAATCAGGTTGCTAGATTTAATTTTTATTTAATGTACTCATGAGTATATTAATTAAAAATTAAACAATTTATGATAATGCCCATATCACGCCCTAAAAATCAATTTGAATAAGAGCGCAAAATAGATGAATCAGATCAATCGTATCATATTGGGGTTAGTCATTGTCAGTAGTGTCATCCTCAGCGCATGTCAGAAAGAGGTGCCCAGAACTGAGGAAATTCCTTATGTCATGGTGACGCAGCCGAGTAGCAACCATATTGACCAGAAAAGCTATGCAGGTGATGTGCAGGCCAGACAGCAGACCGCACTGGCATTCCGTGTCGGGGGCCAGATTACCGAACGTTATGCCGATGTTGGAGATCGGGTTAAGGTTGGGCAGGTGTTGGCAAAACTGGATGTGAAAGATGCCCAGTTGCAAATGAATGCGGCCAAAGCCCAACTGGACAGTGCACAGGCCGCCGCAAAAATTGCATTGGAAGAATATAAGCGTTATCAACAACTTTTGCCTGTCAATGCGGTCAGCCGTTCACAATTTGATGCTATTAAAAACCAGTATGAGTCGGCACAGGCAACACTGCAACAGGCCCGTTCAAACTATGAGGTTTCCTCCAACCAAACAAGCTATAACCAGTTGGTCTCCAATAAAAATGGCGTGATTACCCAGCGCAACATTGAAACAGGACAGGTGGTGGCGGCAGGACAGGCAGCCTATCAACTGGCGATTGATGGCGAGCGTGAGGTGGTATTTGGTGTGCCTGAACAGGCGGTCAGTACCCTCAAGGTGGGGCAGCCTGCCTGGGTCACCTTATGGTCACAGCCAGATACACGTTTTGCAGCAAAAGTCCGCGAGGTGTCACCCGCTGCAGACCAATCGCGAACATTCACCGTGAAAGTTTCATTGCTTGAGGGGCAGTCCACGATTCAACTTGGACAAAGTGCGCGAGTGTTCTTCGTGGCAAATGAAAATAATGTTCTGAGTGTGCCCTTATCCAGCGTCACTGCCAATGATCAACAAGCTTATGTCTGGGTGGTCAATGCCAATCAAACCTTACGTAAAGTTCCTGTGACTTTGGGAACTTATGGCCGTGACAGTGTGCCTATTCTTTCAGGTCTAAAAGCTTCAGATTGGGTTGTGGTCGGTGGTGTGCACCTGTTGCGTGATCAGCAAAAGATTCATCCTGTAGACCGTGATAATCGTGAAGTCACGGTAAAAGCGGGAGCCTGATCATGAAATTTAACCTTTCAGAATGGGCGCTGAAGAATAAGGGCATTGTTCTGTATTTTATGCTGTTACTTGGCATTGTTGGGGTGATGTCCTATTCCAAGCTGTCACAGAGCGAAGACCCGCCATTTACCTTTAAAGTGATGGTGGTGCAGACCTATTGGCCAGGAGCAACGGCTCAGGAGGTTGCAACCCTGGTGACAGATCGTATTGAAAAAGAACTGATGACCACAGGGCAATATGAAAATATTCGGGCATATTCACGGCCTGGGGAATCTATGGTGACATTTATCGCCAAGGATTCTTATCGTTCCAGTGAAATTCCTGATGTTTGGTATAACGTGCGTAAAAAGGTCAATGACATTCGCTCGCAACTGCCAAGCGGTGTGCAGGGGCCGTTCTTTAATGATGAGTTCGGCGATACCTTCGGCAATATCTATGTACTGACGGGCAAAGATTTTGACTATGCGGTAATGAAAGAATATGCCGATCGTTTGCAACTACAATTGCAACGGGTCAAGGATGTTAGCAAGGTGAATCTTGTTGGTCTACAAGACCAGAAAATCTGGATTGAACTGTCCAATACTAAGGCGGTGCAGCTTGGTGTCCCTGTCACAGCCATTCAGGAAGCGATTCAAAAGCAGAATGACATGGCAGGTGCGGGCTTCTTTGAAACAGGCACAGACCGTATTCAAATCCGAGTTAGCGGACACTTACATAGTGTTGATGACCTTAAAAAAATGCCGTTATTGGTGGGTGATAAAACCATTCAACTTGGTGATGTTGCTGATGTCTATCGTGGCTTTAGTGAGCCTGCGCAGCCACGTATGCGTTTTATGGGCGAAAATGGGATTGGCATTGCGGTGTCCATGCGTAAAGGTGGGGACATCATTGCATTGGGTAAAAACCTTGAAACTGAATTTAACAGTCTACAAAAAAGCTTACCTTTGGGCATGAAACTGCAAAAAGTTTCAGACCAACCTGTTGCAGTACAACGTAGTATTCAAGAGTTTTTAAAAGTTTTAGCTGAAGCGGTCATTATCGTTTTATTGGTCAGTTTCTTCTCACTCGGTTTTCGTACAGGGCTTGTTGTTGCATTGTCGATTCCATTGGTTTTAGCAATGACCTTTGCTGGGATGAGTTTATTTGACGTTGGCTTACATAAAATCTCATTAGGCGCATTGATTCTGGCCCTAGGTTTGTTGGTTGATGATGCCATTATCGCCGTGGAAATGATGGCGATCAAAATGGAGCAAGGTTATAGTCGACTCAAGGCCGCAGGCTTTGCTTGGCAAACCACCGCCTTTCCAATGCTCACAGGAACCTTGATCACCGCGGCAGGCTTCCTGCCGATTGCCACGGCCCAATCAGGAACAGGTGAATATACTCGTTCCATTTTCCAGGTAGTCACCATTGCCCTGATTGTGTCGTGGATTGCGGCGGTATTGTTTGTACCTTATCTGGGTGAGAAGCTACTGCCTGACTTCACCAAACAACAGCAGAAAGCGGCATGGTATCTGCGCCTATGGGCGCGACTGCGTAAGCAACCTGAGCCTGTGGTCGAGGCACATGGAACGCATCACGATCCTTATCAATCCAGGTTTTACCAGTCTTTCCGTAATGTGGTGGAAATCTGTATTACCTATCGTAAAACGGTAATTGCTATTACGGTGGGTATCTTTGTGTTGTCTGTTGCGATGTTTAAGTTGGTACCGCAACAATTCTTCCCCCCATCGAATCGTGCTGAAATTTTAGTGGATTTAAAGCTGGAAGAAGGGGCTTCCCTAACGGCGACAGAACAAGCAGTACATAAGGTAGAACAATTCCTATCCAAACAAAAAGGGATTGATAATTATGTCGCTTATGTCGGCACAGGTTCACCACGTTTCTATCTGCCTTTAGATCAACAATTGCCACAGGCCAGCTTTGCCCAGTTTGTGGTGCTGGCATCGTCTTTAGATGACCGTGATGAAATCCGCCGTTCTTTAGAGACACAAATTAAGCAGTTGTTGCCTCAGGTGCGTACTCGTGTGTCCTTATTGGAAAATGGCCCTCCTGTGGGTTATCCATTGCAGTATCGGGTCTCAGGTGAAGATTTGGCGACGGTTCGGGCAGAGGCTCAGAAAGTGGCTAAAGTGCTGAGCGAAGACCCAAACACCACTAATGTACATCTGGACTGGGGTGAACCAAGCAAGATTATTGCCATTGAGATTGATCAGGACCGTGCGCGTCAAATGGGCGTTTCCAGTGTTGATCTGGCCAATTTCCTCAATGCCTCAGTGACAGGCGCGGTGATGAATCAATATCGTGAAAAACGTGAACTCATTGAAATTCGTTTACGTGGTGATAAGTCAGAACGTGTCGAAGTGGCTTCGTTAGCAAATTTAGCCGTGCCAACCACCAAAGGAACCACTGTACCTCTAGCACAAATAGCAAAAATTGAGTCACGTTTTGAAGAAGGTTTAATTTGGCATCGTAATCGTTTACCGACGATTACCGTTCGCGCGGATATTCGTACCCATTTACAACCTGCAACAGTGGTTCAGCAATTGGCGGAAAAGATGCAGACTCTACGTGCCGATTTACCAAATGGCTATTTACTTGAGGTGGGTGGTACAGTTGAGGAGTCGGCCAAAGGTCAAAATTCTGTGAATGCAGGTATGCCACTGTTCCTTGCGGTGGTCATGACCCTGTTGATGATTCAGTTGCGTAGCATGTCTCGCGCGACCATCGTCTTGCTGACCGCACCGCTTGGCCTGATTGGGGTGGTGGCGTTCCTGTTGTTGTTCAATAAACCGTTTGGTTTCGTGGCCATGCTCGGAACCATTGCCCTGTCTGGCATGATCATGCGTAACTCGCTGATCCTGATTGACCAGATTGAGCAGGACATTCAGGCAGGGCATGAACCGTGGGACGCGGTGATTGGTGCCACCATGCGCCGCTTCCGTCCGATTGTGTTAACCGCACTTGCCGCAGTACTTGCGATGATTCCATTATCACGCAGTATTTTCTTTGGTCCGATGGCGGTTGCGATTATGGGCGGCTTGATTGTAGCCACCCTGTTGACCCTGTTTTTCCTGCCTGCACTCTATGCGGCGTGGTTTAAGGTCAAGAAAGCAACACATCTATCGTAATTATTTTGTGAATAAAGGTGCGAAATATTGAAAATTTTAATATAGTAGCACCTATATTTTAAGACCAAAAAATAATTGAATTTCATTGCATGACTGTTTTGGCAAAATGCGGTGAATGAGGTGATCTAGAGCATGGGGCAAGACAGTATTGAGCAGCATCGCCGCTATGTGGCGATATCTTATGTGTTCATGTTTCTTGCATTATTTACAATCGTGTTTGCAGTGTTTGCGTATCTGCTGGCACGAAAAGTTGCGACTGCGAATAATGCTGAAGTATGGATACACGCACATGCACTGTGGATTATGCGTAATGTGCTGCTGTTTATTCTGATGGCTTTCTTTGCTGCCCTGTGGTTTATTCCACTGTTCTTTTTTGTCTGGAACAGCGCCCTCTGGGTGACCGCCATGACGGTTGTGGGTGTGGTGTTTAGCTCGATTGCATGGCTATTTCTGTTGAATGCATGGCTGAAAGGTATTGCCAGATACTTTAGAAATAAAGCGGTTTTCTAAATTTATCGCTTTTTTTATCACAATCACTCTTGTAAACGTATTGTACAGGCCCTATTAAGGCTTTGTTGACTTTAGAAATAAAATGTCAGCAGAGCCTATTTGTTTTTTCAAGTTTGAATAAATTCCGTGAGGAGCATCGCCAACCATGGCTAAACGTGATTATTATGAGGTTTTAGGCGTTTCGAAAACCGCAAGTGATGATGAGATTAAAAAAGCCTATCGTAAGTTGGCGATGAAGTATCATCCAGATCGTAACCCAGATAACGCTCAGGCGGAAGAAAAGTTTAAAGAAGCAGCAGAGGCTTACGAAGTACTTTCTGATGGCGAAAAACGCAGCATGTATGATCGTGCTGGTCATAGTGCCTTTGAGGGTGGTTTCGGTGGCGGTGGTGGTTTTAGTGCGGAAGACATCTTTAGCCAGTTTGGTGATATTTTTGGTAGTGCTTTCGGTGGTGGTGGTCGCCAGCAACAACGCCAGCGCCGTGGTTCAGACCTCCGCTATGTGATGGAATTGACGCTTGAAGAAGCAGTCAAAGGCGTGAAAAAAACGATTACTTTTACTGCACCAGCGCCGTGTGAAACATGTGATGGTAAAGGTTCTAAGAATCCAAATGATGTGGAAACCTGTCGTACCTGTCATGGTGCTGGTCAAGTACGTATGCAGCAAGGTTTCTTCTCGGTTCAACAAACTTGTAGTACTTGCCGCGGTCAAGGCAAAATCATCAAGAATCCATGTAACACCTGTCATGGTTCAGGCGTTGCAGACCGCCAGCAAACGCTTGAAGTCACTATTCCTGCAGGTGTGGACAATGGCGATCGTGTTCGCTTAACAGGTAAAGGTGAAGCGATTCGTGATGGTCAGGCGGGTGATTTATACGTTGAAGTCGTAGTTCGTGAACATGAAGTCTTCCAACGTGACGGTGCAGACCTGTATATGGATGTGCCAGTCAGTATTGCAGATGCTGCATTAGGTAAAGAAATCGAAATCCCGACGCTTGATGGTCGTGTCAGCTTAAAAATCCCAGAAGGTACGCAGACAGGTAAGCTATTCCGCTTACGTGGTAAAGGTGTTCGTCCTGTACGTAGCAGCATGGTCGGTGACTTATTGTGCCGTATCGTGGTGGAAACACCTGTGAATTTAAACAGTCGCCAACGTGAATTGTTGAAAGAATTACAAGCGTCGTTAGATGGTGATGGACATGCCTCATCACCAAAGAAAAAGTCATTCTTTGACTGGTTTAACTGATGTTGAAAAAACCTGCTTCGGCAGGTTTTTTTATGGGAATTTTTTAGCGTAGGCACAGAGTTTTGCTATAGTAGCGGAATTGTTTAAATAAAAGACTGGGAAAAAATTATGTCAACTTCTCCACGCATTGGAATCTTGGGTGCAGGCGGACGCATGGGGCGTATTCTGATTCAAGCAGTACAACAAGCAGGCTACCAACTGGCAGCAGCTGTTGAACGTCCAGAAAGCAGTTTGGTGGGTGCAGATGCAGGGGAACTTGCGGGTGTGGGAAGTCTGGGCATCAAGGTGGTGGGAAGTTTGAGTGAAGTGCTCAAGGATTGTGATGTGGTGATTGACTTTACTGCACCAGCCGCCACCGAACAGCACTTGAAACTGTGCCGTGAAGCGGGTGTGGCCATGGTGATTGGCACCACAGGCATGAATGATGAACAGAAAGCATTTCTGGATGAAACGGCGACACAAACACCAGTCGTGTATGCCGCGAACTATTCTGTGGGTGTAAACGTTTCCATTAAATTACTGGAACTGGCGGCAAAAGTGTTTGGTGATACCGTTGATATTGAAATCATTGAGGCACATCACCGTCATAAGGTGGACGCGCCGTCCGGCACCGCGTTTATGATGGGTGAGGCAATTGCTGATACCTTGGGCCGTAACCTCAAGGAAGTGGCGGTGTATGGTCGTGAGGGCTATACAGGTCCACGTGATCGCCAGACCATTGGTTTTGAAACCATTCGTGGAGGTGACATCGTCGGTGAGCATACGGTGATGTTTATTGGTGAAGGGGAGCGTGTGGAAGTCACCCATAAAGCCACCAACCGTATGAACTTTGCTTCAGGCGCAGTACGTGCAGCCGCCTGGGTAGTGGGACGTGAAGCTCGTAAATATGACATGAAAGATGTTCTGGGCTTTAACGATATTCAGGTATAACACATCAATTTTCGCACTATCCAGCGCCTGGCGAGCCTCCATTTGTAGGGGTGAAACAGGCACTCACGACCATTAAAATAAATTGAGCATGACATGAAAAAAAAACATATTGTTGCCGCACTTCTCAGTATCACCAGCCTGACAGCCACGGCTGCAACAGACGCAGCCAAACTCAGCCTAAACCGCAATAACATTAAAGTCTGGACCTATCAGACAGAGAATAATCCTGTCTTTCAGTACAAAGCAGAAACGACTTTTGATGTACCTTTGGAACGGGCAGTTGCAGTAGTACTTGATGTTGAACGCACACCACAATGGGTACCCTATGTTGCTAAGGCACAGCTTTTGTCTCGGGATGAAAAAAAGGGGGAATTTACCCTGTATATGCTGTTGGATTTGCCATTTCCTTTGAAAGACCGTGATCTGGTAATTAAAGGCAAGATGAATAAGAATGCTGATGGGAGTATTAGTATTAAGAATAACGCAATTAAAAATAGTTATCCTGAACGACCTGATGTGATTCGTTTGAATCAATATACAGGAGATTGGACGTTCCAAAGACTTGCCAATAATAAGGTTAAAGTCATGACTACTGGTTATGCCGACCCAGCAGGTTCGATTCCATTGAGTTTTGTGAATATGTTTGTGCAGCAGCAACCGTATCAAATGCTGATGAAGATGAAGAAAGAAATTTACAATCCATTATATGCGCAGCCACATCTACCTGACTTACTAAAATAAATAAAAAAGCCTGATTCAATCAGGCTTTTTTATTGGCATTTAACTCTGAGGACATTGCTGTAATGCTGAATCTGCCTTGGTGGATAATTTGATCTGGATAAAAACACCAAGATTAAACCAATCGCTGCCAACACCGCCCCAATCCCTGGATGCTTTTGATAGTGCAGTATTAAGAAAACGAGGAATGATTGCAGCTCCATTTCATCTGATGAAAAGCCATTTTGATCTTGAACATACTCGCCACAGATCAAAAATAGGGCTACTGACTACAATATTTGCTGCTTTAACATTATATGCTTTGATGCTTGTAAATGGATATAAGTCTGGGATTCAGCAGATTTTAAAACCGATTGAATTAAAATCTGCTTAAACCGAATTCACTTTAATCAAAGTCTGCTTTAAGTACAATACGATAACGTGCTTGACCTGAATGGAGTCGTTCAATGGCTTCATTGAGTTGAGACATTGGAAATAGCTCAATTTGTGGCGCAATATTTTTACGTGCGGCAAATTGTAGTAATTGGCGCAGTGCTAAAGGTGACCCAGTTGGTGAAGCTGTAACAGATTTCGCTCCACTCATGATAGTACCTACAGAAACTGGAATAGGCTCTAAGGTAATCCCCAAGAAATGCATACTACCATTCGGTGCCAAGGTATTGAGATAGGCTTGCCAATTCAGGGTTACATTGACGGTGCTAAGCAATAGATCAAACTTGCCACGTTGCGCTTTGATCGCTTGAGCATCACGACTATTTACCACATGGTCAGCGCCCATGGCTTTGAGCTCTTCAGTTTTGTCTGGATTTGAACTAAATGCACTAATCTCACAACCCCAAGCCTTAAGTAACTTGATGGCCATATGCCCTAAACCACCAATCCCAATCACACCGACATGATGTGTTGCTTGGATCTGATGTTTAAGTAAAGGATCAAACACGGTAATGCCGCCACAAAGCAATGGTCCTGCACTTTCAGGATCCAAACCCTCTGGTAGAGGAATGACCCATTGCCAACCTGCGCGAACTTTTTCTGCAAAGCCACCCGCATGACCAACGATAGTCGCAACGCTGCCACCCGTACATAAAACTTGATGACCACCAATACAAGGATCGCATGCTTGGCAACTTTCAGCTGTCCAGCCAATGCCAACACGTTGACCAAGTTTCAATCCTTTGGCTTCTGAACCGAATGCGATAATTGTGCCAATAATTTCATGTCCAGCGACAGCAGGATAAACGGATGAACGCCATTCATTATTGATCACAGACAAATCAGAATGACATAAACCGCAGTATTCAACTTTAACTTCAACCTGATGTGGCTTTAATTCACCTGCATCAAATTGATAAGGAACCAATTGCTCGCCTGCCTGCATGGCAGCATAAGCACGAATTTGGTTATTACTCATTATTATTTTCCTTTTATAAAGAATGGATTATTTAAACTCACAATGATTTTCGTGATCGTTAACCATTCCCACTGCCTGCATAAAGGCATAGCAGGTGGTTGGTCCAACAAACTTAAAACCACGTTTTTTTAAGGTTTTGGACAATTTCTGGCTGATTGCGGTTTGTGCAGGTGCATCACGGTAATTCAGCACAACATTATTTGGTGTTTGATGATCGACAAAACTCCAAAGCCAAGAGGAGACATCATCTACCTCATCCTTAAGCTTGAGCCATGCAATCGCATTATCCCGAATGGCTTTTAATTTACCTAAATGGCGGATAAGGCCTGCATCACTAAGCTTATTTTCCAGTTGCTCATCGCTGAGGGTGGCAATCTGCGTGATGGGATATTGAAAGAAATGTGTGCGGTAGTTTTCACGTTTTTTCAATACGGTAATCCATGACAAGCCTGCCTGCTGCCCCTCAAGGCACAGCATCTCAAACAGCTGTGCTTCATTATGCTCGGGCTTGCCCCATTCTTTATCATGGTAGGTGATATAGAGCGGATCAGAGGAACACCAGCCACAGCGTTGAATTGTCATATTGGATGCTTCCTATTGTTATTATCAGGGAAAAATTTAGAGTTTGAATGTGACCCAGTCATCTTGACGGGTATCCCAATAATACAATTCCGCTGTGGTTAAATCAGTAAATTTAAGCCAAAAGTCCTTGCCTGATTTATCTGCAAAACCTGTGCTAATCAGCAGAGCATCTTCGGTAATTTCCATAATCCAGCCTTGATAGCTTGTACCATTGATGATGATTTTCTGTTGATTTCCAGACTCTGCAAATTTAACCAGTCGTTCAATCAATGCTTCTGACATGCTGTGTTCCTAACGTAAATATGAGTATGGATTGACTGCTCCACGCCCTTTGCCATTTAAATAAATACCATAATGTAAATGTGGGGCAGTCGCACGAGCATTGCCTGTATTGCCTACATAACCAATGAGGTCGCCCTTATGAACATAATCCCCCACATTAAGCCCCCGTTTATGACCATCTAAATGGGCATAGTAGTGCCAAGAACCAGATGGCCCAAGAATCCAGATGACCTTACCACCTAAATTATTATTACGTAAATCAGCCACTAAGCCCTCAGTGGCACTATACACTTTCGTGCCACGCTCCGCCATGATGTCAATGCCTTCATGGCTGCGACCATGACTGCGTGCCGAACCCCAGGTATCACGCAATTGATTGCGACTGATCCCCTTGACAGGAACAGGCAGGCGGCTGTCCAGACGCATCATTTTAAGTTTGTTCACCTGTGCATTTGGCAAGGATGCAGGCTTCTTTGGTGCAGTGGTACATGCTGAAAAGATTAGCATCAGCATGGCAAGAACCGTATAGCAAATCGGGTAACGCACACAAACTCCTTGCGTTCGAATTTACAGCATGCAGGTTTTAGGCCTTTTGTTTGGCTGTAATCAGTTTTTTCATGGCCGTTGGAATGCCTTTGGCAATCGCGGCTTCTGGACAGAGCCATATTCCATTCAGTTCAATGCTGAGCTGTTCTTTTTGGTCATGTTCCACGTGGAACAGTTTTTCATTGAGCACCCATGTGAAATGAGTGAAACTATGGCTAATCTGCAAAGATGATACTTGAGCTTGCAGCTTAAAGTGCTGCTCAATCTGTTGTAATTCGGTTGCCTGCTCAATGATCGGCAGGCAATACAATCCGCCCCATAACCCATGTGCCTCACGCTGTTGCCAAAACCATTCATCACCCGACTGGATCACAACCACATCAGCCGTTCTGACAGGAACGGGTTTCTTGGCCTTTTTGAATGGCAGTTCCTGTTCAAGCCCTTGTTGATAGGCCTGACAATGTTGCTGCATCGGGCAGTAAAGACATAAAGGCTTTTTCGGGGTACAAATCGTTGCACCCAAATCCATGATTGCCTGAGTATAGTCATGGTTGCGCTGTTCAGGGCAAAGTTGCTCGGCAATTTCCCAAAGCTTGCGTTCATTTTGTGGTTTGGACAGGTCATCTTCAATCGCAAAAAAACGTGCTAAAACCCGTTTTACATTGCCATCCATAATCACGCCATATTGTCGTAAGCCAAGAGACATTAATGCACCAGCAGTTGAACGACCAATGCCTGGTAATTCAATCCACTGTTCTAATGTTTCAGGAAATTTACCTTGTTGACTGACAATGGCTGCGGCTTTATGCAGGTTACGCGCACGGGCATAGTAGCCTAGACCTGCCCAATAAGGCGCAACATCCTCCCAACTGGCTTGGCCTAAATCCTGTACAGTCGGAAATCTTTCAATAAAGCGATCAAAATATTGCAGAACAGTTTTAACTTGAGTTTGTTGCAGCATTATTTCTGAGACCCAGACCTTGTAGGGATTATCGGCAATTTGCCAAGGCAGGTTATGGCGACCATGTTGGTCGTACCATGTCAGGAGTGCGTCAGAAAATGAAAAATCAGGCATGAATCAGAACAATCAAAAGCAGAGGGGTAGTATAGCGGAAATGGGGAGAGGGGTTTTGTTACTTTTGACCCGTCAAAAATAAGGCATCGCTTACGCAAATTATATTTGATTTCGTATGGCTTATGAGGCTGTATAGTTTCTTCTAAATGGAGTCATGCCGAGTACTCCTCCAATTTTAGGATAAGCTTTCAGCTGGACTTACTTTTCAAGGATGAAAAGTAAGCAAAAATCCTTTGTTTGGCTGACGGCACATCCTTGATGCCGCAGCCAAACAGGCGGCATCCATGCCGCCTTTGCACGAGCAAATATTTTCAAAATTTTAGATCTCAGATTTGCACTAGCAGCTATTTCCGAGAACCTAAATTTTGTATTTACCGATTACTTCAAATGCTTATCTAACAACTCATACATGGCTTCAAGACCCTGACGTTCAGCCTCGGCGTTATAGCCTAAGTCAACATTATTGGCTTTGGCCCGTTCATCAGCAAGCGGATTACTAAAACCGTGTTTGGCATCCTCAAAAATAATCACTTCATGATCCACTTCTGCGTCATGCATTTCCTGACGGAAGCTTTCGACATCATCCAAAGAAACCATGGTGTCAATCTCACCATGTAATACAAGAATTTCAGCCTGAATTTTTCCTTTTTGTGCAGGTGCTTTCGGGCTTAAATTCGCATGGAAAGTCACCACAGCTTTCAAATCGGCACCAGATCGCGCCAAATCCAGAACAACTTTACCACCATAGCAAAAACCAATTGCTGCCAATTTTTCAGTATTGACCTCTGGTTGTGCTTTTAAAGCATCTAAGCCTGCTTGAGCACGATCAACCACGGTGTCTACATGATCAAATGTTTGCATCATCCATGCTAAGGCTTGTGGTACATCCGTAGTAACTTTCTTGTCGCCATACATGTCAATCGCCAGCGCAGCAAAGCCATGCTCCGCCAACTCACGGGCGCGCTGTTCTGTATAGTCATTACGACCCCACCATTCAGGTGCAACAATCACACCTGCAACAGGTTCATCTGTAACAGGTGCAGCAAAATAGCCAATAAGGCGTTCGCCATCTGGAGCGCTATATTCAATTTCACGGGTATGGATGGCAAAGTTCATTCTATTGTCCTGATCTGTATTGTTAGAATGCATTGATTAAAACATAAAAATAATGGTTTGCTGGAGAAGAAATAAATAGAAACATGATTTTTATCAATAAAAAAAGAAGAATATTAAATTCTTCTTTTTTATTCTCTCTAAAATTTTTTTAGACTCGACCTCTGGAAATAAAACCAACAATTGCCAAAATTACGGCAACCACGAGTAAAATCACAGCAAAGTCTTTAGATAAACCTGCAACACCACCAAAACCCAACAAGCTGGCGATTAATGCAATAACTGCAAAAATAATAGCCCAACGGAACATATTAATATCTCCTCAATTTTTCGTTATGTTTAAAATATATCTTGACTTTTCTGAATAAAATGTACTGTTTCTGTGGTATGAGTGTGTAATAGTTAAAGAATTGTTAATGAACAGATCACTGCGCTGGCCCATCAGAAGTCTGGTCAATGTTATAATCAGCTCAAACTGAAACTGAAAAACGGCCTATGTCATCTGAACTCCGTCCAAACTTCTGGAAACACTACCCACTTGAGCAGCTTAGCCTGACTGAATGGGAAGCCTTGTGCGATGGTTGTGGTTTGTGCTGTCTGGTCAAGCTTGAGGATGAGGACACTGCTGAGGTGGCCTATACCAAGGTGGCATGTAAATTACTGGACTGTAAAACGGCACGCTGTTCAGATTATCCAAACCGCCAGCAACGGGTGCCTGACTGTATCCAACTCACGCCAGAACGCTTGCAGACCATTTCATGGCTGCCGCCAAGCTGTGCTTACCGTCGCTTAAAGGATGGGAAAAACCTGCCCTCCTGGCATTACCTGAACACAGGCTCACGCCAGAGTGTGATCAAGGCGAAGAAATCGGCCGCTGGACGTTGTATTTCAGAAGATGAGGTCGATCAGGAACAGATTGAGGACTATATTGTGCGCTGGGTGCGTTAAGCATGAACTTAACGATTGGTATTGCATAAAGCAACATTTCTACAGCATTGTTACTGGCTAATCTCCGTAAAATAAATCGTATAAACAGGGAGATAGACAGTGATTAAATGGATGGCAACCCCTTTTCTGTGCAGCAGTTTTTTATTTTTGCTGGCCTGTGGTTCCAGTGAAACCAATTCAGGAACTCCTAAACAGGACGCGGCACAAACAAGTGCCCAAAACAATATCGCACAAAGCTATCGTGTTGAAACGATTGCCCAGTTCAATGAACCGTGGGCCATCAGCAGCTTGCCTGACCAGCATCTACTGATCACAGAACGTAAGGGACAATTAAAATTATTCGATCCAAAAACCAAAAGTATTGTCAATGTCAGTGCTGTTCCTGCGGTGAGTTATGGTGGACAGGGCGGCTTGGGCGATGTCATTTTACATCCTGATTTTCAGAATAATCACTGGCTGTATTTAAGTTATGCCAGCAAAGGACAGGATGGCTATGGAGCGGAAATTTCACGGGCAAAGCTGGATTTATCCAATCCTGCACAGCCAAAACTGACCGATTTAAAAACCATCTGGCAACAAGTGCCGAAAGTCTCAGGGCAGGGGCATTACGGCCATCGGATGATGTTTGGGCCTGATGGAAAATTATGGGTCAGTTCAGGCGAGCGACAAAAATTTGATCCTGCTCAGGATATGCAAAGCAATCTAGGTAAGGTTCTGCGTCTAAATGACGATGCTACGCCAGTCAAAGATAATCCATTTATCCAGCAAGGCGGTGTCACGGCGCAAATTTGGTCACTGGGTCATCGTAATCCACTGGGCATGGCCTTTGATCCGCAGGGGCAGCTTTGGGTGGTGGAGATGGGGCCAAAAGGCGGTGATGAGCTAAATCGTATCGTTAAAGGAGAAAATTATGGCTATCCGATTGTCTCCAATGGTGATCATTATTCAGGCTTGCCGATTCCTGACCATCATACCCATCCAGAATTTAAGGCACCTGAGATTGACTGGACACCTGTCATTTCACCCTCCAGTCTGATGATTTATACAGGCAATCAATTTCCCTTGTGGCAACAAAAAGCCCTTATTGGTGGATTGTCCTCCGAGGCGATTATTGTGGTTGATCTAAATGCCAAGCCTGTCAGGGAAGTGCAGCGACTGGACATGAAACAGCGTATCCGTGGCCTGCATCAGGCACAGGATGGTTCAATCTGGGTGATTGAAGATGGCCCTAAAGCAAAATTACTTAAACTGAGTGCCAAATAAACTTAATTACTGATGTTACGCAGTAAGTGCATTTTTGGGCACTTTCACCACAATATGTTGTGTTTGAATTTTTGAAAATTTACAACATATAGGCTAGGTGCGTGGCATCAGTTATTCATGTACCTGAACAGCAGCAATCGCAATATGCATGAGGCTATAAAAATGATCAGCCGATTCGAGTGTCAGCAGGCATGTTTGATGCTGAAGCTGATGGCATAAAAAGCACCAGCTCGGATATGCTGAAATTTCTGGATGTCCATATCAATGTGCAGCAGTTAAAACAGGTGCCACCAATGGCTTTGCTGCTCATGTCGCCTTTATTCCCCAGCAAAAAATTGGCCTCGTGAAGCTTGCCAATACCAATTTCCCCAATGAGGCAAGGATTAAAGCCAGCTATGAAGTGGTGCAGCAGCTCATTGAAGCAAGCAGTGCGCAATAGAATGACGCAGTGCATGCAGATTCAAATTGTAGATTTGCGCCAGACGCAATAGACTAGGATAAAACAGCAGAAAGCCCTTGATGATGTCAGATACGCATATTCCACTTCCTGAACGCTTACGTCCCCGTGATTTATCCGAAATCATCGGGCAGGATCATTTGCTGGGTGAGCATGCACCCTTGCGCCAGATGATTGATCAAGGACATTTGCCATCGATCATTTTCTGGGGGCCTCCTGGAGTAGGTAAAACCACCATTGCCCTATTGCTGGCTCAGGCGGTGGATCGTCCTTTCATTAGCCTGTCTGCACTGAATACAGGTGTGAAAGAACTGCGCGAAGTGATTGCCGAAAGTGGTGATCTGCTTACGCCAATAGTGTTTATTGACGAAATTCACCGTTTTAATAAGTCGCAGCAGGACGCCTTACTGGGTGCGGTGGAGAAAGGCAAAATTACCCTGATCGGGGCCACCACTGAAAATCCATCCTTTGAGGTCAATAGCGCACTGTTGTCCCGTTGTCAGGTCTATACCCTGAACAGTCTGGATGCGGATGCGATTCAAACCCTGATCAATAGGGCGATTCAAACTGATTCATTTTTAAGGCAACGGCATATCCAGATTGAGGAATATGATGCGTTGGTTCAGTTTGCCGCAGGAGATGCCCGCAAGGCACTCAACCTGATTGACCTGATTGCCAGTACCTTTGAGCCCGATATTGAAAATATCGTGACCAATGCCATCGTGGTCAGGGTGGCACAGCAGAATATTGCGCGTTATGACAAGTCAGGCGAGCAGCACTACGACATTATCTCAGCATTTATCAAGTCGATTCGGGGCAGTGATCCAGATGCAACATTGTACTGGATGGCTCGCATGCTCAAGGGGGGCGAAGACCCTGTGTTTATCGCCCGTCGCATGTTGATTGCCGCTTCAGAAGATATTGGTAATTCCAATCCCAATGCCTTGTTGCTGGCAGGCGAATGTTTCCGTTCAGTGCAGGCGGTGGGTATGCCCGAAGCTCGGATTATTCTGGGGCAATGTGCGGTGTATTTGGCCACCAGCCCGAAAAGTAACAGTACCTATTTAGCCATCAATCGCGCGCTGGAACTGGCAGATAAAACAGCGAATTTGCCTGTGCCTTTGCATTTACGCAATGCACCGACCAAGTTGATGAAACAGCAGGGCTATGGCGTGGATTATCTGTATCCACACAATTTCCCAGAGCATTTTGTGATGCAGGAATATCTGCCGCCTGAGTTAAAAGGCACTAAGCTGTATGAATCTGCCAGAAACAAGCGTGAAGTTGAGGGCGAACGTTTGCAGCAACGTCGTTGGCAGCAGGAACAGCAGCAATAACTCTGAGCTGGTCTGGGTCTATAATGTAGCAGGCAAATGGACAGATATTTTTATAGTGATACTAGACACTTCATATAAAACAACGCATCATCGCCGTTTATCACGGATGATAAAGTTCCATCAATGTCCACCCAAAAAATTAATGCTGCGGAAAGTATACGGGGCCTTGCCTGTCTTGCGGTGGTGTTGTCACACCTGTCGCTGACATTCTTTCCACAACTTCATAATTTTGGTGAAAGTGCGGTTCCGCAATATGCTCTTTTCGCCCAGTTGCACAACTCGCCGCTGGCATTTTTCTATTCAGGAACAGGCGCGGTTTTTGTGTTCTTTGTCCTGAGTGGTGCGGGACTATGGGCAAGTCTTTTTACCGTGATCATGAGTATTATGCTGGCATATCCGTATAGCCGTTATGTGGATGATGCAGCAATCAAGATTTCAAACCAATTGGCGAGTCGGTTCTAGGTTCAATTGACCGATAATAAAAAAACCAGCCTAAATGGCTGGTTTTTTATATGAAAACTTAAGCTCTATAAAAGCTTAGATATCATCTAGGTTGATGCCCAAACGTGCAGCAACTTCTTCATAGGCCTCAACTACACCACCTAAACCCTGACGGAAACGGTCTTTATCTAGTTTTTTCTTGGTGTCTTTATCCCATAAACGGCAACCGTCTGGAGAGAACTCATCACCCAGTACAATACGGTCATGGAACACACCAAACTCAAGTTTAAAGTCAACCAGAATCATGTTGCCCGCGTCGAACAATGCTTTAAGCACATCATTCACCTGATAAGTCAGCTCTTTCATTTTTTCAAGCTGTTCAGCATTCGCCCAACCCAAGGCAATCGCCTGAGACTCGTTCACCATTGGATCGCCAAGCGCATCGTCCTTAAAGAACAATTCGAAAGTTGGTGGCGTCAGTTCCTTGCCTTCCTCAACACCCAAGCGACGGCACAGTGAACCCGCAGCATAGTTACGAATCACACATTCAACTGGAATCATCTGGAGTTTCTTAACCAGCACTTCAGTTGGAGAAAGCAGTTTTTCAAAATGCGTCTCAATGCCAGCTTCAGCCAGTTTTTCCATGATAAAGGCGTTAAAACGGTTGTTGACCTTGCCTTTACGATCTAGTTGTTCGATTTTTTCGCCATTGAACGCAGAGGCATCATCACGAAAGACTAAAATCAGGTGGTCAGCATGATCTGTTTCATAGACAGATTTTGCTTTACCAGTATAGAGCAAGGTTTGTTTTAACATGGGGGAACCTTTATTTAGAAAATGCCTAGTCAATCACTAGGCTGGCCAATTTTGGTAAATCTGGGTTAACACTTCCGTTGCCGTGGCTTGGTCTGCAAAGGTGGTGTCAAGTTTAAACAGGGCAACAGTGTTGCTTGTGCCTACGGCAGAGAGCTTGAGCAGGTAGTTCTGGTCGCCTACCTTGATGGTTGCCTCATAACCATTCTCCGCCTGTGAAACCACCTTGTAGTTGAGGCTGCTCAAGGTTGCAAAGGTATACTGCCAGGCGGTTGCGGTTGGTCCATCTACCTTAAGCAGTGGATTCTTGTTGCCATCCATCACCAGTTGTGGACGACCTAAAGTCGCAGTTGTGCTTGCAGCAGGATTGCCTGAACTCTGCATTGCCTCTGGACGGGGAAGCGCATAACGGTTGCCCGTCTTGTTTACAAAATTTGGCGCATGCTCGATGGCAAGCGCGTCAACCGTAGGAGCTGGATACAATGGTGTAAATGGTCTGACCGTTGCATTGTCAGGGAATTTGAGGGGTTCAAGTGCCTGCGCCTTTTTATAATCCAGAGAATGGTTATTCAGGGCAAAACGACCACAACCAGCCAAACTTAAAGCTGAAATGACCAGGACAACACCAAGACGTAATTGCATCATAAATTGCTCGTATTAGATAATTCCCGCAACTTTTAAACCATTGCGAAGAGGTTCACGATATTGTTCCGCAAGCGGGGTCAAAGGCAGGCGAATGCCTGTACCCATGTAGCCCATCTCATGCAACGCCCATTTCACAGGAATTGGGTTTGATTCGCAAAACAAAATATTGTGTAGATTTGCAATTTGCTGATTCAGGTCTTGCGCTTTCGCCTGTTCTCCCGCCAGTGCGGCCTCACACACTTCACTCATTTGCTTAGGTGCAACATTTGCGGTGACGGAAATATTGCCTTTGGCACCCAGCAGAATCAGTTCCCATGCGGTTGCGTCATCACCTGAATAAACGGCGATCTTGCCATTTAGACCGTCAATGAGTGCCTTGCCACGAGGAATGTCACCCGTTGCATCCTTAATGCCGACGATGTTCTTGACATCAGCAAGGCGGATCACTGTCTCATTTTGCATGTCCACGCCAGTACGGCCTGGAACATTGTAAAGAATCTGTGAAATTTCAACCGCTTCAGCAATGGCTTTATAGTGCTGGTATAAGCCTTCCTGTGTCGGTTTATTATAGTAAGGCGTGACCAAAAGCGCTGCATCAGCGCCAACATCTTTGGCTGCCTGAGTCAGTTCAATCGCTTCACGTGTCGAATTCGCACCTGTTCCAGCAATGATCGGAATGCGTTTATTGGCAACACGGATCACTTCCTGAATGACCTTGATATGTTCTTCCATGCTCAAAGTTGAGGCTTCGCCTGTTGTGCCGACAGCGACAATGCTATGTGTGCCTTGCTGGATGTGCCACTCAACAAGCTTCTCAAGACTCTTCCAATCCACACCACCATCTTCAAACATAGGGGTAACGATTGCGACAATTGAGCCTTGAATATTCTGTGCTAGCTGAGTCATTTTAAAAAAATATCCTATTTTCCCATCCGAATTTGAAGTGAATAAAAAACGAAATAATGGATGGTTGCAGTATTTTGATTGGTCATTCAGCAATGAGCTTGGTTGAATGACAATTATGCAAATTATGACTGATCGAGCGCATAAGAACAATATGCTTTAGTCAAACTGTGGAAAACTTTAATTCATCTCGATAAAAATTCAGAGAACAGTGGCGGTAAAGTCAGCAGCAGGGTAAGGTAAAAACAGCAGCTTAAGGTTGAATTATAAAATGCAGAAACATTCCAGACATAGCGCATTGATCGTGGTCGATGTCCAAAATGGCTTTACGCCTGGCGGTAATCTGGCGGTCGCCGATGCGGACCAGATTATTCCATTGATTAATCAGTTGGCGCAGCAGTTCGATACGGTTGTGCTGACACAGGACTGGCATCCTGAACAGCATATTTCCTTTGCGGAAAACCATAAGGATAAAGTGCCCTTTGAAACGGTTGAACTGGCTTATGGTACGCAGGTGCTATGGCCAAAACACTGTGTGCAGGGCAGCCATGATGCTGAATTTCATCCGAGCCTCAATATTCCAGCCGCGCAGTTGATTATCCGTAAGGGCTTTCATCCAGATATTGATAGCTATTCCGCCTTTATGGAGGCTGATCGCAAGACACCCACAGGTCTCAATGGCTATTTAAAGGAACATCAGGTGGATACCGTTTATATTGTTGGAATTGCCACGGACTTCTGTGTGGCATGGACGGCTTTGGATGCTGTACATTTTGGCTTTAAAACCTATGTGGTTGAGGATGCCTGTAAGGCGATTGACTTGAATGGCTCACTGCAAAAGGCCTGGCAGGAAATGTCTGGGCAGGGGGTTCAGCGGATACAGTCATCCAACCTGCTTGCCTAGGCTTGTGACGGCCATGCTAAAAACGTAAACTTTTGTTCACGAGTAAATGCCTTATTGTATTTGCGGACTAGAATAGTAATAGAGGGTGTTATGACTGAAGAAATAGATAATTTTGACCGCAAAATTATTCATCACCTCCAGCTTAATGGACGTTTGGCCAATCAGCAACTCGCTGAGTTGGTGGGCTTGTCTACTTCCCAGTGTTCACGCCGTCGGATTAACCTCGAACAGAAGAAAATTATCACAGGCTATTATGCGCAGATTGCCCTGGATGCTGACCCAACGCCGATTATGGGGATTATTGAGGTGAAATTGCAGAATTATAATGATGCAACCCATGATCGTTTTGTTGAGTTTCTTTTGCATGAGCCCGCAGTTAAAGATATTCATAAACTCACAGGCAGTTATGATTTTGTACTTAAAGTTGCGGTCAAGAGTTTGGATGAAATGGTGAAATTAATTGGTACTTTGTCATCCAGTAACTTTGGAGTCAGTAATTTAAATACATCTATTGTTTTAGAAAAATTAAAGGAAAATGGCATTGCGATTAAATAATAAATACTTTGCTACCCTTATAATGCCAGTCAAGATAACGTTATCACAGCGCAAACTTTTTGTATTTTAATGTGTTATTTTAATTATAAATTGCATTTATGATAAAAATATAATAATAAATTGCGTAAAAACTATAAAAATGATCAAATATATCAATCCGCATCCACATTCAGGATGCTCTCCCTGCTGTTGTCTTCTTTCTTGAGTTATACCGTTATGAGTACTGATCAACATGTATCTTTGCTAAGCCCAGCCGTGCCTGTGGTAGACCAACACTCAAGAGTGGAGGACGCTCTGGCGATGTTGATTGGAACATTTATTTTATCGTTTGCCATGACCCTGTTGCAGCAGGCAGGCATTATGACAGGTGGAACGGCAGGATTGTCGTTGTTGATTCACTACATCACTGACATCAAGTTTGGCATCTTATTTTTCTTGATCAACATTCCATTTTACTATTTTGCCTATAAAAAGATGGGTATTGCCCTTGTGGTGAAAACCTTTGTCGCGGTGGCATTACTGGCTGGGTTTACAGAAACCATTCCCCATTTCTTTCAGTTGTCAGAGGTCAATCCAATCTATGCCACGATTTTTGCCAATGTGCTAATGGGGGTAAGTTTCCTGATCCTGTTTCGGCATCGTTCAAGTCTGGGTGGCATCAACCTGCTTGCGCTGTATTTGCAGGAACATTTCAAGATTCCAGCTGGAAAGGTACAGATGGGAATTGATGTGGCGATCTTATTAACATCACTGTTTTTTGTGGACTGGAAACTGGTTTTAATTTCTATTTTAGGTGCGGTAATCCTGAATTCAATTATTTTGCTAAATCATAAAAATAGTCGTTATGTGGCATAAAATAAATTTTTTAAATTCTTAATTTATAGTTGAAAATGATGGTAAAGGGTAGAAGAAAGGCGAACTGTACGAGAGTAATAAAGTTTCATACTGATCCTAACCTATCTTATTGATATTTCTACTTCGTAATGAATGGAAGAAAAAATAAAGTTTCATACTCAGCTTTATCATTTCTTCCATTTTTACTTTTCATCGAGTAATAAAGTTTCATACTGAAATGAAAGTTTAGGCTCGTTCTATTTATTTTCATATTATATCAATGATGTTAGAAAGTCGGTGTAAGCTTTCAGTTTTTCAATATTTTGAAGTAATTGGTTTTTTCTTCTTAATATTTCAGTTTTTAGTTCTGGAAAGTCTATCAGTGCTTGTTCAGAAGCTTTGATTTGATTTTCATAAATCTTTTGCTTTTCTTTTAATTCATTAGTCTTGAAATTAAGTTTTTTTGAATCAGTTTTAACAATTGCTAAATCAAATTGTTTTCTAAATTCATACATGCTTTCTGTTTCAACAAATGTTGAAAGCCTTGGATTGTCAGAATGAATATGTTTAACTAAGTGTCCTTGTTGTACCATTTTTCTCAGAAGCCTATAAAGTTGCTGTTGGTTGATTCGTTCCTTTTCATCTTTTGAAAGATTCAAGTTGTTCCAAATTTTGTTTGATGTCCATCCATCAATTTGGTTGTGGGAAAGAAGTTCTAGAAAAGATTGAAAGATAGGAGAAGCAATTTGTTTCATGGAGAAAGGCTAGAAAACTTAAAAAGAGGATTATAATCCGTGGATATATAATCCTCAAATAGTGATAGTTCTGTTTTTTAAGCATTTGAATGTTTATGTCAGAACTTACTATTCAATTTGGCCAATTGGTTCGCAAATACAGAAAAGAAAAAAACATGTCACAAGAACAATTGGCATTGCTCTGTAATATGGATCGAAGCTATTTGGGACGGATTGAAAGAGGTGAGGTTAATCCCACTTTGGAAAAAATTTACGAATTGGCAAGTGCTTTAGAAACTTTACCATCTAAATTACTACCTTGATTTTTAATTATTTCTTTCTGATAATTAAGTAATTCTAGTTTTAGCTCATGACAAATATTATTAAATTCATTTAATAAAAATAACCCTATACCCTCTGCCATTAATGGGGGAATCGCATTGCCGACTTGAGTGTATTTAGGGCAACTTACTTTTCTTCTATCCCCACCAGTTGTATAAGGACCATGAAATTCGAACCAATCAGGAAAGGATTGCAAACGAGCGCATTCTCGGACAGTTAAGATACGTGGTTCATCATAGTGTAATAAATCATCTGGCAAAGTTGTGATGGTGGGAGCGCATTCCGATGCATCTAAAACTTTAGTAATCTGTTTTTTTGTATTGAAAGTATCTAATACATAATCTTTTGGTAAAGTCCTCATTCTTCTTAATTTATATTTTTCAGATAAATAAGGGCTATTTAGGTCTTTTAAAATTCGTTTAAATTTTGCTTTTATTATCGGGGTATGGTTGGCTAATCTCAGACCAGTAGGTAAAAAATCTTGACTAAGACCTTTTCTCATTAAATCAATATAACTTCTATTTAAATTTTGAGGACAATGCGTACTAGATATTTGTAAGAACCTATCACTTGGAATATCAGTGACATTTTTTAATTTATAAGCACGGTTATATTTGCTTAACGTTTTTAAATCAGCAATAGCTTCTTGAGCAGAAACTTTGATCGGCAAATTTTTATTAGCTTTAAAGTTTTTAGCAAATAGATTAAATTTCTCTTCAAATAAGGGAGTTACTTTTTTACTGAACTCTAATATTTGTTTTTTAGATAAAGATGGATTGACTCCAATTATCTCTTCAATATTAATACCAAATAATATGAATCGAATCCGATGTTGAGGGACTCCCCATACAGAAGAATCTTCAATAAATGTTATTGGCAGATAGCCCAGTTCTGCTAAGTTACTTTTGATGCTATTAGCGGTGGCTGGTTGATCTTTAATTTTATATGTTATTCCTTTAACATTTTCCATTAAAATAATCTTAGGACGTACTAAAGAAACTACTTTCAGATAATCATATACTAGTGTACTTCTTGGATCATTGGGATCTCTACGTCCAGCAGTTGAGAAACCTTGGCAAGGAGGGCCTCCAGCAATTAAATCAATAGATTTAGTACGACCTAATTCTGCTAGAAGATGAGATTTTTCTAATATAAGATTGTGTATGTCATAAGGTTGAATAGGTAGATCTTGTTGATTCCACTGATATTGTTTAGAACTTGTTCCATCAATCAAGTTGAATTTTAAAGATTTAAATGCATCTGGATTTTTTTCTATAGCAAAAGTACCTGTAAGACCTGCCTGAAGAAGTCCTAAGGAAAGCCCGCCACAACCTGCAAATAAATCTATAAAGTGCATAACTTTACTTCATAACCAAACATAAGTAATTTAAAGGACAAGGTTGAAGAAGTCCAGGAATATTATGCATTATCACTACTCATGATTTCAGCTGAGATTAACTGTTGAGGTTGTTCTATTGCTTCCATAATACTATTGAGTTGCTCAGCAGTTGTTTGTAGTTTCGCCAAGTCATTAGTACATATCTGATTTAAATAATCATCAGTGTGATAACCAGCCTCTTTTAAAAGATCGATTTGTTCTTTAACGAATTGGGCATAATAATTGATGCCACCACTGATCATTATGTCATCTAAATTGCTAATATTGGCTAGTTTATTTAAAGAATTCTTGGCTTGTTCAGCTTTGGTGGGAAGAGGTGGATTAGCATTCGGAAAGTTCATGACACGTGTAAAGACAAAACACATAGACATCATATCATTAGTGTTCTCGCCAGTAATATCGTAACGAACTACGTTACTCAATTTTACTTTAAAATGTCTGTTGTGTGCAGTTTTAACAAGCCAATTCATTAAACCAACAACAAGCATATTAATATGCTTTTGATTTTCTAAATCAGATCTAACAATCGAATTATTATTCAAAAGAATACTGGAAAAAACCCTAATAAACTCTTGGAAATAAATTACCTCACTTAAATTCTCATCAATACAGGCAACTAGTTCTTCATAGAGTCCTGAATTTGTAGTGTCCTTTGATGATCTTGTAGTGATAAATAGTACCCAGTTTTCTGAAATTTTTTGAAATTGATACTCCATAAAGTTGTGCAAAGCTTTTAAACGGTTCTCAGTAGCATTAGGGATAACATTTTCACAAAAATCCAAATTTACTACATCGAAGCAGCCAAACTCCATTAACTTATCAAATGCAATGGATGAAGTATTTTCAAGATAGTCAAAATTTAGTTGCTCAACTTTAGAGCTTTTATCAACTCCATCTAAATCCATAATTTTACTAAGTTGAGTTTGTGCAGATGACCAACCTATTTCAGTGTTAATCAAACCAAACAAACAAATCTTTTTTTGAAGTGATGGCAATTTTTGCTGAAAAAAACGAATATCCAATAAATCATTACCTGGTAATCCAAAATACTTAATAGTATCTATGCCAGGTTTTAATTTTTTTACAATATGCTCATCAATTTGAGTCCACCATTGTTTGTGGCGAATCCACTGTTTTCTTGGTTTATGCCATGGTAAAAACTCTTTTTTTTCAATGACATTTTTTGTGGTTTCTTCAGGTGTTCCAAAATCATCAAATGTAGTATCAAAATCATCAAATTTCATTTTCGCTACTCTCAATCTACATTTAAAACTTTAGAAATCATTTCAAATATGGTTTTTCTATCATCAGCCGATAAACTATCGAGTAAATCAAAAGAGTCAAGAACTTGAATAATAGCTGATACTTTTTCCTTTAATGCTTCTTGGCGCGGATTAGGTCTTTCATCACCAACCCATCTTGAGAATTCATTCTGATCTATTACATAACTATCAATTTTAATTTCATTATTTGAAACAAATTCAACGGGTCTAATTTCATCAATTTCTTTACCTTGTTTACTAGCAGTAGCAATGACCAAATCGGATAATGATTGACTACGAAAATTAGTCAAAGTTTCTGAGTTTTGAAGTCGTTTTTCTCTTTTAATTTCTTTATATTTACTAATAACTTGCCTTAAAGCATCGTGAAGCCAACGCATAATAAGTTGATAGTGTGGATGTGATATATTAAATGATTCTCTATCAATATTTAATGCTGAATCTAAACCTTCATTTAAAAAAATCTCAGCTGTTAACTGTCCTCGAATTGTATATTCTGAAACTTGATACTTCATAAACGTAGTATCAAATAGAATACCAGAAGCATTATTTATTCTAAGAATAACTCCATTATGCTCTTTGGGAATTACTTTTGGACACCATAAAATATAAGCATCAAAGGATAATTCTCCACCAGTAATATTTGGTTCATACCTACTTAAGTCTGGTTTTGCTGAACCAATAAATAGTATCGGTTCTTTTACGATGGCTTGAGTAGAGGGTAGCTGAGTAAATTTAATAGGCCTAAATAACTCAATATCATCTATAAAAACTTGGAAACCAGTGGAATTTGTTTCAGTTTTAAGAGTAAATAAATCTTTAATAGTAGTGTTATTATTTAATGAAATTTTTTCAGATTTCCCACCTTTTTTATTACTTAGTTGAAAAACATGCGGATAATCTTCATTAGTTAATAAAAATGGGTGTTTTTCAATGTAATCTACAGGAACAGATAAGCCTAATACCCATAGCATATTTAAGTAGTTATCAAGGTCTTCTTCTAATTTTGGTGTAACAGTCGTATTGGTCCTTTCAATCATAGAATTATAAAATTTAATAAATTTTTCCTTTGGATTATCATGCTTAGCCCATGGTAACTTTGGTTCAATTTCTAACTTTTCATGATCATTTATATCTGTACATCCTATATGAAAGGTTCGTGGTATCACTTCACTTTCATCGTCTACAGATTCTTGGAGCCAGAGATCGACACTCTTAAGTTGGTCTTTAGCACTTTTTTTTATATTTTTTAAAATAATATCAGTACCGTGAGCCTTAGTATTAGATGTTTGCTCAGTCTTAATTTTTACTACGCCAGTATCGAAACTCTCTCCTCTTTTTTCTTTTGAAGAAATAACTTGTTCTGAATAATTATTAAGTTCGATGTCTGCAATTAGATAATAGTCAGTATCAGCTTGTTTTGTTACAATAGTAAAAGTTCGAGTAAGTTGAGCAACACTAAATAAACCAATCCCAATTTTACCTATAAGTTTTCTTTTTTTCTTAGGACTTAAAGTAGGATCATCTTCATTTGTTATACCAAGAGATGTATTTTTGGGATTGGCGCTTCTCTTTGCGCTGCCACCTATGTGATAAATTAAATTTGCCAAAACTTCAATAGACATACCATTTCCATCATCTCTGATAGTCATATGGTTAAATCTAGGGGCGTCTGTATCTATATAGACGGTTTCAGCATCAGCATCGTAGGCATTTGAAATTAACTCACGAATTGCTGAAGATGGCTGACGATAGATACCATCGGTAACTCTTGCTAATACTTTTTCATCAGTGGAAAGTTTTGCTTCAGAAACTTCTCCATTTTTTAATTTGGTTATTATGTCTGTAACTAGAGTAGTTTGTTCTTTATTTATGTCATCTGATGGCGTTCTACTTTCAAGTTTGCTTGTCACGATCAAATCCCAAATTTAAAATATGTTATTTATTAATTTAGACATAATATATGAAAATTTACGTAAATTTAAATTTCTAGACATTTATTTAGTCTATTAAGCCATGTTTCTAATTCATTTGCAGAAATTTCTTGTTTATCGATATCCATCCTTGGATGATTCAAAGTACTACTCTTGAAGCTTATTTTTTTCAGAGTGCCTTTTGGCCATCGTAAACATTGAGTGACTATAAGTTCCAGTACTTTAGCTCTATCAATAGTATGCCACTGATTTGTATTCTTAAGCGATAAAATACGAGTTGAAAGAGGTTTTTTATTATCAGAAGTATCAACCTCTAAGATCACGATATTTTGACCATGGAATTGGAAACTAACTTCGGCCACACATCTCGGATTACCATCAGTTTTTATATGTTTGGAGTGACCTTGAATGTTGGGTAATTTATGGAGTTGGAAAGTAAAATTTTTGATCGAATTTTCTTTGCAAAACAAATCAATCATTTGTTGAAATGCAGAGAATCGATCAAGATACAAATGAAGATCTTCAGTTTCATCCTCAACACCATTAAATTCAGCGGAGGGGACAGTACCCTCAAAAATAGGCTCGTTGGTGCTAACTTCCGAAGTCGCATTGTTAGATGGTAAATCTTGATCTTTTATACCATGATTTCTATGCCTAGTTTTTTTCGAAGTTTTCCTTGTTTCAATGGCTTCTAGGAAGTCGAAGTGTGTCGGTACAACATCAATGATTTGAACATCATCGCTATTGCCTTCCTCATCATCTTTAATAGTGGACTCTTTGCCATCATTTTTAGTTCCTGAAGAATTTTCACCTTTACCACCCGATTTGGACTCTACAAATTTATCGCTATAAAACTCAACTTCTTTAGAAATCTGGCTTGAGATTCTTTCAAAACCTGATATTTCATTGACAAAAAACTCTGAAGTTTCAGCTTTGTAATAGCCAAATGTATTAAAGATCACTCCATTTAGTTGGGGCGGATTAAAACAGAAACTCCATATACGGTATTGGTCAACGTCATAGCCATATTTGGTACAAAACTGGCTGATACTTTCAAAAGATTGTCGAATATCAGAATCAAGAAGAATCCAAGATAAGATCCGTCGTATGCCTGCATCATTGAAATGAGAGGTAGGATAGGAGCAAGCAGGCAAAATATTGATGAGGTAGTGATCTGGGTTTGAAACAATATCAAAATCAATACTTAGACTATTTTCTAAAACTGCTGATCTTGCAAGATATGGAGTATAGAAAAAGAGCGATCTAGCCAGTTCAAATTGTGGAAGTCGAACTTTGATTGTTTCGGACATTGGCTGCCCAAACTGATCGACTCGAACAGCATCAAACAAGAAATAATGCTCTATAAACTTTCCTTTAGGTAGGTTTGAATCATAGACAGAGGATAGCCAATCTTGTGTTGAACTAATTTTAAAGCGTAAATTATAGCCTTTAGGGTATTCTTGTGTAGGGTTGATGTGACTATTTTTTCTTAATAACTTTGCATTAGAAAAGTTAGTGTAAGTTGTCTCAGTTACTTTATTTTCATTTTCCAAAGCTAGATTTGTTGCCCAACTGCCTGAATTATGTTTTTTAAACAAAGAGCCAATCTTTTTTATTTTCATATTCTTAGCGATGTGACTTATTTTAGCCATGATTCATCCTTTTCATTTGATTTAGGAATTTGAGGGCTTCATCTGTTAATCGTTCTTCACTTAATCCTGAATGTCGTAATAATTGCCAATTCGCTGGGTGTTGATTCATTTTTTTAAATTGAATAATTGTTCGAGTGATTCTTCGGATTTGATAACTACTAATATCTTCTGAAAACGTGTTCAGAAATTTATGTGTTAAGGGCAGCTGATATAGGTTTTTCTCTACGGTGGAGTGTTGCGGTAGTTGCCTGAGATACCAGTTTCTAGATTGCCTAGGCAAATTCAAATCATTCAATGATTGATAAAATATTTTGAATAATCGCCTCACCATTTGCCAATCTCTCAGAGGCCAATTGATCTTCTTACGGCCTAGTGTCGGTAAAACGTGAAATTTTCTATTTTTATTTAACAACCACATTTTATCATTGCGATAAAGCCATGCGTATAAGGCGGCATTTTTGACTCTAGATGGCTTTATTCCATAATTTTGAATCAAAGACATCCATTCATTACGTTTTTCTTTGAGCATCAATATGTCTTTATACTTATTTTTTAGAATTGATGTATCAAGCTTAAAGGGATTAGAAGGTAACTGATGGATTTCACTTAGAATGGCAGTCCATGTCCAGTTTTTAGTGAAAAACGTCTCTAAGACGATAATATGTTCAAGATAACTGAATGACTTACGATGCTTTCTAAAGATAGCTTTAAGCCAACTTGTTTCAGATTTCAGTTTATCTAGGTGATGTTCCTGTAGCCATTTTAGATCCCATGTTTTTATAACTGCTGAATAAATTTTTGAATGATCAATATGACTAGAACCTTTGTTGAAACCTAATCGCTTTGCAATAAGTTGATAAAATTGACTCCATTGATGAAACGTAGGAGATGTTGATGGAGGAAGGTTTAACAGTTCATCAACATGCCTACTCACGATTAGATCTAATTCGTGAGCAGGGTTATGAGATTGCTTGTGATTCAGAATAGAACTTGCAGGAATAAATTGATGTCGTCCATTCAAATGGACTGGTTGCAAAAATTCTGACAATTTAACCTTATGTTTGCTACAGCAATTTGCGCCTTGAATGTACCAAAGTCTTGACCAAAAAAATTCTCCATATTGATCATATTGCTCTTCTAAGCAATGTCGACAATATCGATGTGTTGATATCTGCTTAACTTTGGATGCCGCCACTCCTAATGTTAAATGAATAGAACCTTTTGATTGATTCCTCATCCATTGAAGGCATTTTAAACGTGTGTTTTCTGGAGAAAATAAAGCGTGGATGGGAAAAAGCGTATGTTTATAAGCAAGATTTTCAAGCGTGTAGTGTGGTGGTAAATGCTTTAAAAGGCATCTTAGATGGCTAGGTAAATCAATCGTGGCAATAACCTTACGATTAGCAAACACTTCTTCAAGTAATTGTTTTGGACTTGTAATAGCATGGTGAATTCCAGCTCGTGCTATCGTGCTGTAAATTAACTCATTGGGATATGGTGTAGGAAAGTTCAACATGACAATTCTACTATTACATTGATTGTATCCAAGTTTGCGTATCAAAAATCAACTCACTTGATTGAAGAACGTCATAAAAATTTTGTGATTTTTGCTTTTGCGAAAACTTAAACCTTAAATCATCTGACGGTAAGGTTATCCATTCGCTCTGTTTTATTTTTCTCAGATTCGTTGTTTCAGGTTTGATTTCTTTATCCGCCTCAACTTCAGTGAGCCAATTCGAAACGATAGGCATGAGTTCTTGCATATTGAGATGAGGAAAATCGATAAAGGCTTTTTTTATTACAGAAATTACTTTAGATTCTGGATATCCAGTGGCAATCAGTAGATTATGCAATCTTTGTGCATGTACATTTCCATTATATTGTTCAACTTTTTCTTGTTCTTCCTCTATTTTTTTCTGAAGTAGAAGTAAAGTTTTGTCCACATATGGAATAGTTAAGTCAGAATAGAGTGCGATGCGATTAGGATCTCCAGACTTGAGTGCTTCTATCATTGGATGGACAAATTTGAGTTCATCCTCATAGACTTGTCTAAGCAAATTTGGCGTTATTCTTTCTAATCCTGTCATGATCGCTCGACACTGAGCCAAAACAAAAAGTTTGACGACAATATCCAGTACGCCTTGAGACAGTTCATACCAGCAGTCTCGAATTTCGTCACTCAGTTGTTCTTTATTCGTTAGCCATTGATATTTCCAAAGGGCATTGGTGAAAGCCATCCATTCTGTTCTAGTCGCAGTATTTGATAATGGGGGATTGTTCTTCATAGGTTCCCATATAACAGCCCCGAAACCAGCCCCACGACGCGCTGAACGCAAATCACCATCAAATATAAACTTAGCTTTAGGTGTGCCGACCATAACCACTGGCAAACCTACAACATTGATTAAGGTGACAAAGAAGTTCAGCATTTTTTCAGCACCACCTGAATTTTTAACACTCAGGTGTTGGATTTCATCAATGACAAGAACACCAATAGCGTAGGTGTTGGTAATTTGACGCATATAGTTGAGTAGAGCTTCGATTCCTAATCTTTTTAAGGCTACTTTTCTTTCAAAATCTGTTCCTAATGCAACATCAATCGCCTTAAAGAAATGCAAACATAGATTTTTTAATGAGCCATCATGAGGGCAGTCTATTTTGAGATAAACGAGTTGAGTGAAGTTATATTTTTCATGATAAATAACTTGAGGATAAAGGTTTAGAATTCGCTGTAGGGTTGTGCTTTTGCCACTTCCTGAACAACCGATCAATGAATAGCTTAAAGCTGTAGATTTTGGTGCATCAAAACGAAAGGCATTAATATCTCCCGACATAATACGTTCATAACCATTTTGCAAATGCTGGTGTAATTTCCCATCAGCAATATTGCGCCCGACATAGCCTTGACGAATTAATATTGCAATTTTTTGTTCTAATGAAATATGCCGAGTAATCGGTTGAAAAAATTGATGAAGAAGTTGAGACGAAAGATGAATTCTTTCGTTCTTAGATCTCAGAATATCCTCAGGGTTAAAATCAACTTTACCAATCAGATTAGCTTTGATATCTGCAATTTCCTGCATGATTGGTGGTAGGGCTTCAATAAATGGATTGTCTTTATATTCACCAAAACTAGACGTGTAACGTGCTTGAATAAAATTTAATGGCAAAGTCATTTAGTCATCCTCACCAAATAATTCGTCTGTTAAGTCTGGATAATGAACTGCTTCAGCATCTTGAGGCTTAATTGAGGTTTTCAGTTTAGGCATTGGAATAATATTTGTATCCATTATTCCTTGCTGTTTTACCTTAGCTTTGCGTTCACTATTTTTTTCTTTTGCTTTATTTTCAGTTATTTCAGCGATTCGCTGAGATGATTTAATTGGACTCTTCGGATGCTTAGTTTTAAGTTTTTCACTGATAAAAGCTTCAAGCTCTCTTCGTTTTTTCGAAGCCTCTAGTTCGTGCTGTGCAAGGTGCTCTTTTTGGGCTTTTTGCCTTTCTTTAACTTCCCACAAAGTACAATCCATAAATTCTCTCGATCGATCGGAGAGAGACCCTATCCAATATTCAAGACTATTATCTTTTGGAAAAATATAAATTTTATTCATTGAGCAAGGATCATATGCAGCTTCAAGGTTTTGAGGACGAGAACTTTCTGTCTTACGGTGTAACCAACCAAGATCGAGTACTTCTTTGGCTAGGTAGTAAAGACCAAATGCTTTGATGCCTAAGTCTGATATTGTGATTTTAGTACGTGGCAATAATGCAATTCTTAGTGCTTCCTCTGGAACACTCCTCAATTTTCCAGTTCTGTTTTGAATACCCCAATTCCATAAATGTAAGGGAATGGTTGGTAAGTCATTAGGCATGTCTGGCTCACGATCATACGTCTTTAGCACATGAAATTGATTATGCGAGATGATGCAAGCAAGAATGATTTCAGTAAATTGGTGAATATTTAATGTGGCATCTTGACGGTAATCATTACCACCAGTTTTTTTTACAGTAGTGCCTTCAACAACACCTTTTCCTTTACCTTCTTTTTTAAAATAAGCCTGATAGGTATTGAAAGCTTGTTCTACTATGCCTTTAGCATCGCCACGTCTAGCTGGTGCATTTTCAAGTCTTACAGCGAAAGTTTTTTCTAATGCTTCAATTTGATAGCCTAATAGTTCTCCTCGATCCGCGAGTAAAGCATCGGGTAAACCAACTGCTGGCCAATCTTCTGGCTGAATTGAGATCCCATACTCAGCACAATACTGAACCTTATCTATCATCGCTATATTCAATGCTTGTATTGCAGCTAAATATGAAGGTGATTCAAAACCTATATAAAAACCTGCGACTAATCTACTGAAAACGTCAATCACAAAGTAAATGGTGGGTCTACCCACAATACTTTCGGGATTTGAATAAGAAACTAGATAAATGTCAGCAATAGTTGCATCAATTTCATAACGTGCACCAGGGCCTAAGGCTTGAGCGTTAGACGTTGATTGCAAAGGACGATAGTCCTTTCGGTAGTTGGATGTGCTAATACGAGCTTTTATGCTTTCAATTTTTTTGAATTCTTTTTCATAGTAATACCTAAATTGCCATATTGTTGGAATATCTGATTCGGCTTTATCAGGATAAAGATTTTTATAAGTGGTTTGAAATTTTCGATATACAAATGGGAGTGAATGTTTATTGTCTTTTAAAAAGAATAATTTAATCGTGCGATAGAAAAGTTTTTCAATGTCTTCATTAACATTAATGCCTTGTTCACTATTATAGATACGAGGTCGACCTAATTTTTTATCTTTAGCTGTTCTTTTTTGACCTTTAGCTCCGCTATTTCTGTAATCAGGGAGTAATGCATTAGGAGTTTGTCCTCTTTGCCAATATCTTCGTGCTAAGCGATAAATAGTTTGTTTGGTAACTTCATATTGATTCATGATTTCACTAATTATTTTTCCTCTTTGCGCTGGAATATAAAATAATTCATGAGAGATCAGAGGGTAAATAAGAGCATAATTTTGGTCACGTTTTATTTCTTGTATTGATGCTTTCTCAGGCTGAATGAAAGCAAGTGCCTCATGTGGGTCTATTGCTCTTTCAATATTGCCATCTTCTAAACCTTTTAATATTTCAGTTCTATTAACTTCAATTGGAAAAGCATTTTCAAGACCAAGACTAATCCAAATCACAGAGTCAGGGAGGATCGTTAAGATCCTAAATAAAGAGCTTTCAAAACTTAATACTTCATTGATTTTCAGCATGAAGTACCTCGTTCCAAATATTAAGCTCGCCCAATTGAATATGATCTGTGTTCAAATCCTTAAAAGAAATATTAAGATCAAATATGAAATACCTTTGAGCAAGTAAGTCTCTAATTTCTCTTAACGATTGTCCTAACTCAAAATGATATTTTTGATCAATGGTTCTCGCTAATTCATTAATCTTTTTAGATTTATGTTTAATGAAAATATCTGAATAAAAGTTAAGTTTATCTAACGTATCTTGTTCACTCAGTTCCATGGTATTTATTGAACTGTACAACCATTGAATGTTCTGGCTGACAGTTTTAGGAACTTGGTGCTCGGTAAAAATATAAAAAGGTATGTTTTGCTGTTTCCAATATTGTCGTTCAATTTCAATTTTTTCTATTGTGCGTGGGTCATTGAGAGCATTTGAATACTTAACTTGGAGTACAAACTTAGGTGTGATTGAATTATGTATATCCACTAAAAAATCGCTTGTCATGATTTGATAGTATTTCCCAAATTTAGGGTGAGGGATTCCAATTGTCTTCGCAATTTCTAGGGTTTGTTCGAGGTCTAAGGGATATTGTTCTCGAATATCGATAGTCGTTGAATGCCATTCTAGTAATAGAAAAGTAGAAAGTTCTAGATCAGACAAAAGATGATGGGTTCTTTGGCTTTTATGACCAAAAACTCGATGAGATCGACCTTCTGAACTCACATCTCTAATTGTGAGCCAAGGCTTATAGTTATTTCCAAAACCCTGTCCTCGTCCTTCTTTAATCCATTTTTGAATTTTGAGTTCATGATTTTGTGTGTTCTTAAAGTTAGACATAAAAAAATCCACACATCATGCTGTTTAGAGCATAGCTTGTGTGGATTTTTTGAGCAATTCAGTATTACACTTTATTACTCAGTATGAGACTTTATTACTTAGTATGAAACTTTATTACTCTCATACACGAACCTTCCTTCTACTTTATCATTTTATTCTACAGTCACACTCTTCGCTAAATTACGTGGCTGATCCACATCAGTTCCGCGTAATACCGCAACATGGTAAGAAAGTAGCTGCACAGGGATACTGTAAACAATTGGCGCCAGCCATTCATTGACAGATGGAATGTGAACCACATGCTGACGGTCTTTACCGTGAATACCACTGTCTTGGTCAGCAAATACAAACAGCTCACCGCCACGAGCCTGAACTTCTTCCATGTTCGACTTGAGTTTATCCAACATCTCATCCTGAGGAGCTAGGATCACCACAGGCATTTCATTATCGACTAGAGCCAATGGGCCATGTTTCAGTTCGCCTGCTGCATAACCTTCGGCATGAATATATGAAATTTCTTTCAATTTCAATGCACCTTCCAGCGCGATTGGGAAATGTGTGCCACGTCCCAGGAAAAGGCAATGGTTTTTCTCAACAAAGAGGGTCGAGAGACGCAAAATCTCAGTATTATGCTGCAAAGTATCCAGAATCACTTTTGGACAATGCCATAATGCTTCCACAATCTCATTCAACTGATCTGTCGCAAGCTGCTGTTTGACTTGACCAATTTTGAGAATGAGCAACATTAATGCGGCAAGCTGTGTGGTAAATGCTTTTGTTGAAGCAACCCCGATTTCAGGACCAGCCAGTGTCAATAAATGATGATTGGTTTCGCGCACCATCGATGAGGTGGCAACGTTACAGATTGTCATGGTGGTGATGTCAAGGTTTTGTACCTTGGCGCGTTTTTGTGTTTCACGTAACGCTGCCAGTGTATCTGCTGTTTCACCAGACTGGGAAACACAGATATACAGTGTATTGGCCACAATCACTGGCGTGCGGTAACGGAATTCACTGGCGATCTCGACCTGGCAAGGTACACCGATCAACTGTTCAAACCAGTACTTGGCAATCATGCCCGCATGATAACTGGTGCCACAGGCAATGATTTGTACCTGCTGGATTTTGTCAAAATCCGCATTGGCATGATTAAGGAAATCGTCACGTAACGTATTACCATTCAATGCCTGGGAAATCGTTTGTTGAATTGCTTCTGGCTGCTCATAGATTTCCTTGAGCATATAATGCTTATATTCACCTTTAGACGCATTGCTAATCGTGGCATCCAGTTCTTTGACAGGACGTTCGACCAGTTCACCATTGACAAACACTTCAATACTGGTACGGGTTAAACGGGCAATGTCGCCTTCTTCCAGATAAACAAAACGATTGGTTACAGGCAATAAAGCCAATTGATCAGAACTAATAAAGTTTTCACCAATCCCGACTCCGATCACCAGAGGGGAACCCTCCCGTACAGTGATCAACTCATCGGTATGACCCGTATGAATAACCCCCAGTGCATAGGCACCTTTAAGGCGAGGAACAATATTCTGTACGGCTTCAAGTAAACTATCGGTTTGCTTAAGTGCATCATGCACTAAATGTGCAACCACTTCGGTATCGGTCTGGGACGTAAAGATATAGCCCAAAGCCTGTAATTCTTCTTTGAGTTCCTGATAATTTTCAATAATACCATTGTGTACAACAGCCACATCACCTGAAACATGTGGATGAGCATTATCTTCAGTCGGTTTACCATGGGTTGCCCAACGGGTATGTGCAATACCTACATGACCAGTCAAATGCTGCTCAGATACTGCTTCAGCTAAATTTGCAACTTTACCTACACGACGTTCGCGTAAGATTTGTTGATTATTCAATAACGCTAAACCCGCAGAGTCATAACCGCGATATTCAAGACGTTTTAATCCTTCAATCAGAATATCAGTTACACATCGTTCAGCAACGCCACCAACAATACCACACATAATTTTATCCTCTTATTTTTTCAGCTTTTGGGGACGTTGATAATTTGCTTTCTCAAACTGTTTAGATCGTTCGACAGCTAAACTATGCTCAGCCACATTTCGAGTTAAGGTTGAGCCTGCACCTGTGGTTGCACCTTGAGCAATTTTAATTGGTGCAACCAATGAGTTATTGGTACCAATAAATACATTGTCTTCAATAACAGTACGATGTTTATTTGCGCCATCATAATTACAAGTGATTGTCCCTGCACCAATATTACAATCCGCACCGATGTCAGCATCACCCAGATAAGTAAAGTGATTGGCTTTAGAACCGAGTCCAATATTTGAATTTTTAACTTCGACGAAGTTGCCAATATGCACATCATTGGCCAGATTTGTGCCAGGACGTAAACGGGCAAAAGGCCCAATCTGGGTATTTTCACCCACAACCGCATTTTCAAAAATGCTATAGGCCTGAACTTTGGTACCTGCGGCAATACGGGTATTTTTTAAAATACAGCCTGTGCCAAGTTGAACGTTGTCACCTAGTTCGCAATCACCTTCAATAATGACATTGACATCAATTTGTACATCTTGACCACATTTCACAGTTCCACGCAGGTCAAAACGATTTGGATCAATTAAATGCACCCCTTGCTGCATCAGTTCTTTGGCCTGTTGCTGCTGGAATTGACGTTCCAGGGTTGCAAGCTGTAAACGGTCATTCACTCCTTCAACCTCGAAAGCCAGTTCAGGTTGAATTGAGGCGATTTCCAGGCCATCAGCAACGGCCATCGCCACAATATCAGTCAGGTAATATTCGCCCTGTGCATTATTATTGGAAAGTTTTGGTAACCATTGATGTAGCTTGGCATTGCTGACACAGTAAATACCAGTATTAATTTCCTGAATTTGACGTTGCTCGTCATTGGCATCTTTATGCTCGACAATGGCTTGAATTTTGCCCGCTTGGCGAACGATACGGCCATAGCCTGTTGGATTTTCAACGTTTAGTGTGATCATGCCAATGCCAGACTCACTTGAGGCTTCAAGCAGCTGCTCAAGGGTACTTTGACGAACCAGTGGGACATCACCATATAGAATTAGGGAAATTCCATGCTGTGGCAGGACAGGCAGAGTCATTTGCACTGCATGGCCTGTTCCCAATTGCTCAGCTTGTTCAACCCATTCAATGGCTTGATTAGCAAAACTTTGCTTAACCAGCTCACCGCCATGTCCATAAATGGTAATAATGTTTTCAGCATGCAATTTTTTTGCGGTTTGAATCACATGTCCTAAAAGTGGTCGACCTGCAAGGGGTTGTAGTACTTTTGGTATTTGTGAACGCATTCGCGATCCTTTCCCTGCGGCAAGAATAATAACAGTTGTTGACATAACTAACCCTAATATCAATGGTTTAAGTCAAAAAATAAAAATGAATCATAAAAATACAAAGCGCAGCCCAAAGACCTGCAATGATGTCATCAAGCATAATCCCTAGACCACCAGTAACTTTTTGGTCTGCCCAACTAATCGGAAATGGTTTCCAGACATCAAATATACGGAATAATACAAATCCAGCAATGACCCACAACCCATTCATTTGCTGTAAATAAAGCAAAGGCAGGAAAGTAATGGACTGTCCTGCGAACTCATCCCAGACAATACGTCCGTCATCATGCACATTGAGGACTTTGGCGGTTTGTCCGCAGATATAAATGCCCACAACTGACATGATCAGGATGGCAATCAAGCTGCCATACAAACCCAATTGTAGCCACAATGGTACAAACAGCAGGGCAAAGGCTGAACCAAATGTTCCAGGTGCCTTGGGTGCTAAACCAGAACCGAAACCGACACCGCAAAAAACGATGCAACGGTTGAACCAGCTCATTTGTTTAAAGTGAATCGGTGGCTTATGCAAAGTGTTGATATCCCTGAACAGCTAATGGGTGATTTTCGCCCATATACACAAATGACAATCCAGTTTGTTGGGTGATTTTACCAATTATTGTAAGCGGAACATCTAATTGTTGTCGAAGTAGTTTTTCAAAATTTTGCGGTGATATTGTAAAGCACAGCTCATAATCGTCACCACCTGCAAGGGCGTAGTGCCATGCCTGCTGTTTTTCCAGCTTTTTGAGTGATTCATCAATCGGAAGCTGATCAAGTTGTAGTTTTGCACCGACATTGGACGCTTTCAGAATATGTCCCAAGTCCTGCGCCAATCCGTCCGAAACATCAATCATACTGGAGGCCAGACCTTTGAGCTGCTGCCCTAAATTACAACGTGGCGTTGGGTAGTCCAGTCGTTGCTGTAGGGCATGACCAGGATGTTTTAATCCAAATGCGGCATCACCAACCTGACCACTGACACAAATGTAGTCACCTACTTGTGCACTTGATCGGGTAATGGCCTGACCGTGTTCAATCCAGCCCAGTGCCGTGACCGTGATGGTCAGTTGGGAATTCTGTGTGGTATCACCACCAATCAGGCTGACACCAAATTGATCGCAGCAATCGAACAAGCCCTGACTAAAGCCAGCCAGCCAGCCATGATCAACTGTTGGTAGGCTTAATGCCAGTAAAATACTATGCGGTTTTGCACCCATGGCGGCGAGATCAGATAAATTGACCGCGACACTTTTCCAGCCAATTGCATGGGCTGTGGTATCTAATGGAAAATGACGACCAGCAACCAGTATATCGGTACAGATCACCAGTTGCTGTGAGGGAGCAGGAGTCACAATGGCTGAGTCATCACCAATTCCTAAACTGACATCGGATTTTGATGCACGTTTAAAGTATTGATCAATAATTGAAAACTCAGCCATGACACAAGCCTGTTATTTAGCTTGCTGTTTTTCAGCTTCACGAAGCTTTGAAGAAAGACGGTCCAGTACACCATTGATGTATTTATGGCTGTCCGCACCACCAAAGTGTTTTGCTAGCTCAATTGCTTCATCAAGTACAACGCGGTATGGAACTTCGAGATGATCTCGTAATTCATAAGCACCAAGTCGTAAAGTGGCAAGCTCTACACCATCGAGGGCATTTAACTCACGATCAAGTACAGGGATGAGTAACTCATCCAGAGCGTCATGTTGGGCAACCACTTGAGTGAGCAATTCATGGTAATAGTTAAGGTCAACCTTGTGCATGGCATTTTCAACACGGGTGCGTGCCTCAATTTCATGGACAGGGTTCTGACTCATTTGCCATTCATAAATCCCTTGTACAGCAAAACGACGTGCTTTGCGTTTCGCTGCATAAGCGGCCTGAAGTGTTTGCGACATGCTTTAAATTGCCTTTAATAAGTTAACCATTTCGATTGCAGTCAATGCAGCTTCGCTACCCTTGTTTCCTGCTTTCGTACCAGAACGTTCAATTGCCTGCTCAATGCTGTCTGTTGTCAACACACCATTGATTACAGGCATAGTGCTTTCAAGTGCAACCACACCTAGACCTTTGGCACATTCACCCGCAACGAAGTCAAAGTGTGGTGTGCTACCACGAATCACTGCGCCCAAGGCAATGATGGCATCAAACTTGTTTGAGGCAGCTAGCTTTTTCGCAACGATTGGCAGTTCCCACGCACCTGGTGCATGAATCACGGTGATCGCATCTTCTGCAACGCCGTGACGTTTTAAGGTGTCAATCGCACCTTCCAGTAAATGTTCAACCACGAAGCTGTTGAAACGACCAACCAAGATCGCATAACGACCTTCGCTTGCGAGATGTAATAAACCTTCAATTCGGCGAATTGCCATAACAACCTCGATTATTTTGCTGTGACTTGATCGGCAGTGATGTATTCCACTACCTCTAAATTAAATCCTGATAGTGCATTGAAACGAAGTGGTGAACTCAACAGTTTCATTTTCTCAACACCCAGATCACGTAAAATCTGTGCACCGACACCAATGGTCTGATATTGCTGGGAGAGGGCGGCATTGGATTTCAAAGGCATTGGTTGATTCAGGTGATGAATTGCATGACCGAGATCTTCCAGATGGTCCTGTCCAATCCATACCAGCACTCCACGGTCGCTCTCTGATATGGTTCTCAGTGCGAGGTCCAGACTCCATGCAGTGGAGCCATCTGCTTTATTGAGTTTTAGCAAGTCACGTACAGGGTTGAAACCATGCACACGAACTGTAGTGACCCCTTGTTTTGGTTCACCTTTCACCAACGCCAGATGAATATCTGGATTACCGATTTCACGGTATTTATACAGTTCAAACGCACCATATGCAGTCTGAATGGTTTCTTGCGACAAACGCTCAACCGTTTGTTCATTGGTCATACGGTAATGAATCAGATCCGCAATCGTACCGATTTTTAAGCCATGTTTCTCTGCAAATACTTCTAAATCAGGGCGACGCGCCATAGTGCCGTCATCATTAATGATTTCACAGATCACGGACGCTGGCTCAAGACCCGCCAGACGGGTTAAGTCGCAACCTGCTTCAGTATGGCCTGCACGGTGCAGTACGCCACCTGGCTGTGCCATTAATGGGAAAATATGGCCTGGCTGAACGATATCGCTTGGCTTGGCATGTGCCGCAACCGCGGTACGGATGGTATGCGCGCGCTCAGCAGCGGAAATGCCTGTGCTGATGCCTTCAGCTGCTTCGATTGAGAGGGTGAAGTTGGTCGCGTGCTGTGCGCCGTTCTGGTCAACCATCAACGGAAGATTCAGTTGTTTACAACGTTCGCGGCTGAGTGTGAGGCAGACCAAACCGCGTGCATGGGTAATCATGAAGTTAATATCTTCAGGGCGCACATGTGTTGCAGCGATGACTAAGTCACCTTCATTTTCACGATCTTCATCATCCATCAGGATGACCATTTTGCCTGCACGAATATCTGCGACAAGCTCTTCAACACGACTCAGCGGCATTCGCTTTCACCTTTTTATTGCCTTTCAAGGCACTCATATTCGATAAACCACGCATAGTTTACCGCATTTTAACAAATTTCGCCTGTGCTTCTTGATCAATTAAAAAGCCTAATGCCTTAGAAAAGCGATCAGGGTAATCAGGAAACAGATGATAATGGATTATGACGCTGGAATATCAGAAGATTCACTTGAAACTTTTGCTTTCTTGCCCATCAGGATTTCAGTGCGAAGATTCTGTGCCAAAGTCGCACACTGCTCATTCATGCCATTAATCATAAAGGCATGGCGGGTCATGATATTGCTTGGATTTGGCATGGCAACCAGTTCATAACTGTTTTGAATGGCTTTAAGCTGGTCGTGGCTTAGATGCAAAGCGGCCTCTTTTGCATGCAAATGCTGGGTAAGGCGTTTCGATGCCTCAATTGCGTCCAGTTGCATCGCATCCACCGCACTTGCCACCGCGCCACGGGTCTGTAGTGCAAAGCGTTTATCTTCACGGTATCGCTTGTACAGCACCTCTGCCAGCAACTGGAACACTGCACCCACCATCATCAGGCATTCAAGCGCATGTGGCTTTTCCAGTGTGGTTGATAATGTGGCACCCTCGGCATTAAATTGCTGTACCACATGAATATGTGAGGCATCCATTTGATAATGTCTACTACACAGATCAATACTTTTATCTAAAAATAACTGGCAAAGCTTGAAGTAGGGAACAGAGACTGACTGGTTTACACTGCTTAACAACTGCTTTGGATCATAAAACTGGATATTCAGCGCCAGCGTTGCGTGGTCAAGCTGGGTTTGTTCGGCTGGCTTCTTCTCAGTGCGTGGTTTTGGCTGGGCTTTCGCCTGCTGCTGGGCTTGTGCGACCAGCGTCACGGTATTCTGTTTTTCCAGTACCAATGCCTGAGTTAAACGCTGAATCTCATGTTTAAGATGATTTTCCTGATTGATACGGGCTAAATATTCACTGCGTGTTGGACGGGCAATGGCACGGTAAGCCAGCCAAATCAGGAAGTGGATAAACAATGATGCTAAAATCGCCAGCCATTGTGTGCGTAAGATTTCACCAATACTTGGCTGGATCAAGGTGATTTCGACCGTTCCTACTTTCTTTTCATTTTGTAGGGCATCACGCACAAAGACTTCACCCTGACGGGTTTTGGCCATACCACTGGTTGCAAGCACCTGTTTATTGGCATCGAGGATACGAATGGATGCGACACTTGGGTTGGTTGCATAACGGTTGGCCACCAGTGCCAATGAGACCGTGTTGGCGGGTTCCAGTTCTGAAAGGCTATCTGCCACAAGCTGACTGGTCATCAGTTGTCCCTGACTGGCGCGGTTTTCATTGAGTTGATGTGTCGTTGCAATCACCAGTAAAAAGGTATGCAGTGCAAAACTTACGATCAGCAGGCTAGCAAATAGCCCTTGGCGTGGCGCATTCAAGTTAAACTTCCAAGATAAATAAGAGTCAAATAGATTCAGGTCAGGTTATGTTATGATTCTTACATACAATAGTTGTCGCTCAACCACGAGTCAATTCATGCGAGAAATCATTCTTATATCCTTTTTAGGACCAGATCAACCGAATCAGTTTACTCGATTAATGCAGGTGCTCTCCGTACATTCTTTGCAAATACTCGATGTGGGTCAGGCTGTTATCCATAATCAACTCACCCTTGGGATTGTTGTGGCATCGGATAATGAGACTGCAACCGCATTGGCAATGAAAGAGATCCTGATTTTAGCACATGATATTGGCTTAACTGTGCGATTTAAACCAATCTCTAACGCAGAATATGAGCAATGGGTGAGTGAGGGTGGACGGACCCGCTATATCGTGACTGCGCTTGCCCCAGAACTCACGGCGGCACATTTGCAGGCAGTGACCAAAATTGTGTCGAGTCAGGGCTTTAATATTGAAACGGTGACACGTTTGTCGGGTCGGTTGGATTTGCAAACCGATAGCCCATTTCCACGCCGTGCCTGTGTCCAGTTTGGTTTAAGTGGACAAATGTTGGATGCACAAGCGATGCGAGCTGCATGTTTGAGTTTGTCAGGTGAGCTGAATATTGATGTTGCGGTACAGGAAGACAATGCCTATCGCCGTAACCGTCGTCTGGTTTGCTTCGATATGGATTCAACCCTGATTGAGCAGGAAGTGATTGATGAGTTGGCGCTGGAGGCGGGTGTGGGTGCTCAGGTAGCTGAAATTACTGAGCGAGCCATGCAGGGGGAGCTGGATTTTCAGCAAAGTTTCCGCGCCCGTGTTGCCTTGTTAAAAGGTCTGGATGCTTCGGTTCTACCAAAAATTGCAGAACGTTTAACTGTGACCGAAGGCGCAGAGCGTCTGATTTCAACCCTGAAAGCATTAGGCTACAAAACCGCTATTTTGTCGGGTGGATTTCAGTATTTTGCCGAATATTTACAAGCGAAACTTGGGATTGATGAAGTGCATGCCAATATTCTGGATGTACGGGATGGTTTAGTCACTGGTGAGGTTAAAGGTGCGATTGTCGATGGCGCACGAAAAGCTGAATTACTGCGTCAACTTGCCGATAAAATGGGTATATCACTAGAGCAAGCGATGGCGGTAGGCGATGGGGCAAATGATTTGCCAATGCTGTCTATTGCAGGCTTAGGTGTGGCGTATCGCGCAAAACCATTGGTTCGTCAAAATGCCAATCAGGCAATTTCAAGTGTTGGTTTAGATGGTGTTTTGTACTTATTGGGTATGCATGATAAAGATTTAAATCGTGCTTAAAAGCTTAAAACACTTCCTGTGCATCATGTCGTTTTGTCACGATATGGTGCATTTTTATGGTGTCATGATTTGTTCATAATCATGTCTAAATGTATAGAAATACAACGATAAAAAAATTCAAGAAAAAGTTTTTCTACACAAAAAATATCGGCTATTTATTTGTAATGACACGCGGTAATTGATGCCATATAGCAATATTGATGTTTGATGATTTTAAAATGTGTAATGACAAAAACATATTGCGACAGCTTGTGTCGTAGCATTGGTTTTTACCTCTTTTCTTCTTAAAAAAAACTTCCATAATGCATAAAGACCTAAATGCAATGAGTTAGTAAGCGTTAGAAATTACACAACAATAGCGGTCTGAACAGAACAGACTAATTTTTTTAAGACGGAGGTTTATATGGAAGCAGCGAATTTCACCATGTGGGTTGGATTTGGCTTGATCGCTGTCGCAGTTATTGCTGTTTTCTTTTCTCCTTATCGTCGTTGGCTAGGTTTTATGTTGGCAGGTATGATGTGCTGGGGACTGCTGGAAGTGGTGCGCTTTGGGGTGCAAACCCTGTTTGAAATGTCCGTCGCATATAGTTATCTCACCGCATTGAGCTTCGCGATGATTACGGTCACATTTGTTTTATTACGTGAAGATAAACAGGCGCAAAAACAATTGGCAACACGTCAATATATTGAACACACCCCTGTGTACAAGGATGACCAGCAACAATGCTCTAGCCGATAATTTATAATAAGATAAATCACATTAAAGGCATGCTCGGCATGCCTTTTTTGCACTAACTTTCTGAAACAAAGCTTTTACCGCCTTTGCAACAATTGTGCTAGGATACAGTTGTCTTAATTTTCATCATAATACTGTGGGCATAAATGTCATGAAGCTTTCTTCTTTACCTGTGATTCAGTTACCTATTGTTGATGTAAGCACTGATCCGTTAGATTTGTTGGTGACAGGTTTGGCGTTACGTATGAAGCAATTGGCACGTACTAGCCCAAAGTTTATTGAATTGGTTCATGATCGTGAATTCCGTATCCAGATTGGTACGGATGCAGGACTGGCACGTCAGATTATTGTCAACCGTGGCAAGATTGATACGGTTGCAGGCAGTCCAGAAAAGGCTGACTTTATTTTACAGTTTGCTTCAAGTGAGCAGGGCGTGAAAACCTTGGTGAAAGGTGATCCAACGGCTTTCATGACAGGCATGCAGGATGGCAGCATTAAAATGGAAGGTGACTTTAGCCTGCTGGTTTGGTTTAACCAGGCGGCAAAATTGATTCCACCGAAAGTACCAAAAGCTGTAAAAGAAAAAATTCGTCAGGCGCGTGCCTTTATTAAAGAAAAAACAGGCAAATAAGCCTAAATAAAAAAACTCCCAATTCGGGAGTTTTTTATGGCTTAAACTTATTCAATTTCCAGATTAAAGGTTACTGGGCCATCATTGACCAAATGCACTTTCATGTCAGCGGCAAAAATACCTGTTTGGACATTTGCAAATTGTTGGCGTGCATATTCAACCAGTTGTTCATACAGCGCTTTGGCTTCGGCTGGCGGCATGGCAGACCCAAAGTCAGGGCGTAAGCCTTTTTGTGTTTGCGCCATCAAAGTAAATTGTGAAACTAATAAAAGTCCGCCCTGAGCTTGGCTTAGATTCCACCCCATCTTGCCATTCTCATCATCAAAGATTCTATATTTTAAAATCTTGTCAAGCAGCTTCTGGCCTTTTTCCAGGGTATCTTCTTTACCGACTCCCAAAAATACCAGTAAGCCGTGCTGAATTTCGCCAGTGGTTTGGCCCTCAACCACGACTTTCGCTTCTAAAACTCGTTGAATTAATGCGCGCATAACATTGAAAGATAGATGAAAAAGACAGGGAATTTTAGCAGACAAATGGTCCTGAAAATTGACTGTGCAGCAAAAGTCTACTATTCAATCCCAGCCATTTGGTTGTATAACAACTTATATTATGCAAAAAAATTGGTTAAAACCATCGCCTATGTCTGCCGTTATTCAATCTTTACTGGACACCGACCTGTATAAATTCACCATGCTGCAAGTGGTGCTGCACCAGTTTCCACAAACGCACAGTGTTTATTTATTCCGTTGCCGAAATCTGCAGGATACCGCCTATCCCTTGACGGAAATTTTGGGTGATCTCAACCATCAGCTCGATTTGCTGTGTGAACTTCGCTTTAAAGAGGATGAATTGCAGTATCTCCGTTCACTGCGTTTCATCAAGAGCGACTTTGTTGACTATCTGGAGTTGTTCCAGCTCAAACGACGTTTTATTCAGGCCAGTATTGATGCGGCAGGGCGGCTGGATATTCGGATTGAGGGGCCGATGGTGCAGGCCATGATGTTTGAAATTTTTGTCTTGGCCATTGTCAATGAACTGTATTTCCGCCGTATCCGTACCGATGAGGTACTGGCGGAAGGTGAACGTCGCTTACAGCACAAGCTGGTGCAACTGCAACACTATGCCCAGCAACAGCAGGACAATGATCCCCCATTCTTGGTTTCAGACTTTGGCACCCGTCGCCGTTATAGTTTTGATTGGCAGAAGCATGTGGTGCAGGCGTTTCATGATGCTGCACCGCAAGTATTCCGTGGCACCAGCAATGTACTGCTGGCGAAAGAGTTGGGTATCAGCCCGATTGGAACCATGGCCCATGAGTTTTTACAGGCATTTCAGGCGCTGGACGTGCGGTTGCGCAATTTTCAGAAAGCCGCGCTAGAGGCATGGGTACAGGAATATCGGGGTGACCTGGGGATTGCCCTGACCGATGTGGTGGGGATGGATGCGTTCCTGCGTGATTTTGATCTTTATTTTGCCAAGCTGTTTGATGGCTTGCGCCATGACAGTGGTGATCCCTATGAATGGGGTGACAAGGCCTATGCACATTATCGTCAATTAAAGATTGATACTAAGACCAAAATGCTAACCTTTAGTGATGGTCTTAATCTGGAAAAAGCATGGTTATTGCATCAATATTTTAAGGACCGTTTTCAGGTTAGTTTTGGAATTGGCACCAACCTCACCAATGACATGGGGCAGACACCGCTGAATATCGTGTTAAAACTATTGGAATGTAATGGGCAGTCAGTGGCAAAAATTTCCGATAGTTCAGGTAAAACCATGACCGATAATGAAACATTCCTTGCTTATTTAAGACAAGTGTTTGAGATTGAGCCAGTGATTTAGTTTATATCTCCTTTTTTGCTAAACCAATGCAAAAAATCAGACAAAGATAAAAAGTAGGCTATGTTAAAATCATTCCAGTGCTGTGGCGACAAGACCCCCTAACCATGACAGATGTAGACTTTAAACTTGATTTACTGATTGAACCTGAGCAGCTTGTGCCCTACTTGGGGCACGAGTTGATTCGTATTGTTGATTTAAGCCGAGCATCGGTTTATGAGCAACTACATATCCCGCATGCGATTCATTTGCAGCCAAAGTATCTGGTGGCGCAACAGGAACAGGCCAATGGTCTATTGCCCGATGTACAGGGATTAAAAACCCTGATTGAAAAGCTGAATATCTCACCGCAGCATCATGTCGTGGTTTATGATGATGAGGGCGGTGCTTGGGCGGGGCGGCTGATCTGGAATTTACACTGCCTTGGTTTTACCCGTACCAGTTTGATCAATGGCGGAATTCATGGCTGGTTGGGCGCTGGTTTACCCACCACCACAGAGGTTGAAAAAGTCACGCCTGTCGCTGATGTGCTACAGGTTGATCTGGATAGTGTGCAACAGCATCGGATTGAATACAACGAGCTATTGCAGCAGGTTCAAGAACAGAATATTCAGCTCTGGGATTGTCGTACCAATGAAGAATATACTGGACTACGTTTAGCTGCGCGTCGTGGGGGTCACATCCCAAATGCACTGCATTTTGAATGGAGTACTGCCCTTAATCGTGAAAATCATCTAAAATTGCACCCGCTTGAACGCACTCAACAACGTTTGGAGCAATTAGGCTTTAATTTACAACAACCTGTGGTGGTCTACTGTCAGTCGCATCACCGTTCGGGTTTGGCGTATATATTGGCAAGATTGCTCAATTGGCAAGTCAGGGCCTACGATGGTGCGTGGAGTGAATGGGGCAATCGCCTCGATAGTCCTATTATTTCAGGGGAGTCACCATCTTGAGTTTTTCAGCAGATTTAAAAAAACAACTGTTTATCAAAGTACAGAATCTTGTGCCACAACACCAACTGAGCCGTGTCATTGGCAAGGTTGCCGCAAGTGAAAATGTTTTGGTGAAAACTGCTGTTATTCAGGCGTTCAAAGCAAAATATGGCATTGATATGAGTATTGCTGAACAAACGAATCCGAATCAATATAAATCATTTAATGAATTTTTCACCCGTGCATTAAAACAGGGTGTGCGTGGTGTAGATGAGCGTGCCGATAGTATTGTTAGCCCTGCGGATGGTACGATTTCTCAGCTCGGTAAAATTGAAGCAGGTGATATTTTTCAGGCCAAAGGTCAAAGCTTTTCAGTTGAGAAATTAATCGGTGATCCACAACTTGCCAAGCCATTTATCAATGGTCAGTTTGCAACAGTTTATTTATCACCGAAAGACTATCACCGCGTACATATGCCATTTGCTGGAACATTAACGGAAACCTTGTATATTCCAGGCGAGTTATTTTCAGTCAACCAAACCACTGCTGAAAATGTATCAGGTTTGTTTGCCCGTAATGAACGTATGGTGTGCCTGTTTGACACTGAGCTGGGCCGTATGGCAGTAGTTTTGGTCGGTGCGATGATTGTGGCTGGGATTGAAACCGTTGCGACAGGTAAGGTGAAGCCATCAGGTAAAGTTGAGTTACAGCATCATCAACTGCAACTGGATAAAGGTGCGGAGCTTGGACGTTTCTACTTGGGTTCAACAGCCGTTGTTTTATTTGAACAAGATAAAATGGTGTGGGAAGAGCAGTTTAAAGCCAATTCAACTGTGGTGATGGGTGAGCGGTTGGGGCATTCGGTTTAAATTTGCAGATAAAAAAGCCCCTGAAAATTTTTAAGGGGCTTTTTTAAATAATTGTTGTATGGCTATTTTAAAAGTAGTGGTATTTCAATAATGCCTAACTGTTGTTTTGTTGCATAAGATAAATCCGAAATATTCTCATAAACCCAATCAATAAAATCAGAACCAACCATAACTCTAATGTTGTTTTGAGAAGCTAGATCCAATGATGAATCAGTCATATCTGCTGTAGTTATAAACCACTTTTGGTATTCCATATCCTCAAAATCGTTGAAAGCCATCAATTGCTTAAGTCCGTGACTACCTGATATATTTGCATGGTGTTTAACTTGTATCAGTAAATTAGATTCCGAAAAACGGTCTACTCGACTTGCGATAATATCTATATCAGAGATATCAGAAGATTGATTTTTAGGTTGAATAGTTGCCGTATAACCTTCAATAACAAGAAGCTCTTTAACCAGTTGTTCTAGTCCATTTCCACCAGCAGACAACCAGGTTGTTCCAGATGTTATAGAGTCAAGAAGATCTTTTTTAAATTTTTGCTCTGCTTCTGATATTTTCTCTAGCAGGTATGTTTCTTGTTTATATGCACCATTAGATTTTATAGAATCAATGATTCTAGTAATTTCTTCTTAAAATCAGTCAGGTTTGTATTTGACTTTCTTACTTTTAGACGACTTTCAAAGCCTTGGGTGAGGGATTTTCTAGGTATTCGTAGAATATGCCCATTATTAGTTCTAAAGAAATTTACTGAAATAAGATTGCAGGCTTTAGCCTTGGCCAGGTTTTGATCAAAGGATTTTTTACCATTTACGATACCAATGGCAATTGCTTTGGATAATGGTACGACAACAATATCTCCAGTAGTTAAGTTAAAAAATCTTTTTATACTATTGGAATGTCTACCAATACCATTGGTATATTCTTCATTAATTTTGGCAATTACATCAGTGGCATTTTCATATTTTGAAAAATTTACTTTAGTCCAACCGTATCCAATATGATCTTTTTCTAGCACAGACATTGGACTTCTAATCATTATTACTTTCATTAATTTCCCCTTTTTTTAAATATGTAGGACTTACGCACTGTTATTTATAGACTCTCTGTGGTAGCAGATGATTTTTATCGAGAATAAAGTCATCAATGAAGTTTTTGATCATTGGTCTAAATAATTTCTTCTGCCAATGATATACATTTTCAAAGATCCCCTCAAACTGGTTCTTTTGTATCTCGACGTAGGCCATCAAGGCTGAAAAAATATGATTCAAAATCAGTTTAGATCGTCTTACTTGAAACTTTTCAATATGACAAACCTGTTTAATCACTCGGTGATATTGTTCTATTTTCCAATGACTTGAATGTAATTCATGAAAACCCTCAAAGGACAATAAATCATCTTCATCTTGATGCACAATATAAAACCTCTGCTGTTCTTTTAACTGAGTCTTAAATAATTGTACAAAGCCAAAATCTTTGAGCCAGACCACTTGACCCTGATGGAAATCTGGCAATAAACGCAGTTGAAACCATTGTCCTTTTTCTGGGGAAACCTTACGGTTACAGTCGATACCAAACATAAATCGAATACCATGTTTTCTTATGGTTTTTAGATTTGCAGTCGATGAATACCAACTATCACCTGTAATAAATTGAATCTTTGCACCCCAACTAAGTACTTCACTTAACATATCCATAAAGTAATCATTCTTGGTTTTACCCTCAGATTTGTCATAAATTCGGAAATTAATTGGAATATTTTGACCATTCTGATCTGTCGCATACAAGGTAATGAGATTAATACCCTTGACGGATCGGTGGTGTTTGCCTGACCAAAAATAGCTAACTAAGTCCATATGTTGACTATATGGTTTATCTAAAACAGTATCATCAATACTGACTATAAGTTTATTATTATCAATATGTTGAATTGCTTCTTGATATAGGTCGTGAGGTGTGTAGTCTTCACGCTCTAGAAAGCGATTTACACTATCATGCGAGATATTATAAGTCTCGGCAAGTTGTGTGCAGCTAATAGAGTTCGGTTCTGTCATGAGAAAGCCCATATAAATGGGTAATGTACAAGTTGCTGTAGAAGCATGTTTAGTTCGTCTGATCACAGATACTTTATAAACTATTTTAATACTTTTTTGAATCCGTCAATGCGTAAGTCCTAATATGATTATGTAATTATCTGTGATTTATAGTAAAGTACGAATTTATCTACTACGTCAATTGATGTCGTTAGGTTTTGAAAAGAATATTGGATAAGACAAAACCCTGTACGCTTTTTCTTACACCAATTCCAGTGAATGGCGCATTTTCATACACTAGAAAATTGCCTATTATGAACCCATCAGGAACAGGAAGTTCCAGAACATAAAACAAAAATGATAAGTTCAGGCATCAGGACGTGAGGTAGGACAGGAGTTATACCTAAAGTGCGAAATACAAAAAAGCCCGACAGGATGTCGGGCTTTTTTACATTTGGTACAACGTGGGTAGCTCTTTATATCATACGATATAAACGTTCTTTCGGAAAAACTGCGGTAAAGGTGGAACCCTCATTTTCCTTCGAGCTGATTTCCAGATATGCGCCATGTTGCATCAGCACATGTTTGACAATGGCGAGGCCCAGACCTGTTCCGCCTGTCTGGCGGCTACGTGCGCTGTCCACCCGATAGAAACGTTCGGTGAGGCGAGGCAGGTGTTTGGGGTTAATACCAATACCAGTGTCCTGCACTGTAAAGTAGGCGTGATCACCATCTTCATGCCAGCCAATGGTGATAATGCCACCTTTAGGGGTGTATTTAATGGCATTGGTAATCAGGTTGCTGAATGCACTGGCAATTTCCATATCTGAACCGATGAGGTCACAGTGGCTATCAATATCCAGATTCAGGGTATGACCATAATCCAGATTATAGGCACGGGCATCATCGAAGATCTGGTTCATTAAATTGGCCATATCAATAATCTGATTTTTTGCCACTTTCTTATTATTTTCTAAATTGGAGAGTAATAATAAATCGTTGACCAATGCATTCATCCGCTTGGTTTGTGACTGCATTTGGGTAAAGGCACGTTTCCAGCGTGGGGTAATGTCATCCTGATCGGTAAAGGTTTCGATATAGCCACTGAGCACGGTCAATGGCGTTCGTAGTTCATGTGAGATGTTATCGACAAAGTCCTTACGCATTTGTTCAAGATTGTGCATGCGGGTAATGTCATAGGCGACCAGCAACCGACTTTCACCCCCAAAACGGGTCAGTTTCACCTGTACATAATGTTCTTCATCCATTTTGACTTGTAGACGAATGCCATCGGGTGCCTGATCACTATGCTTGAAATATTCAATAAAGTTGGGTTGGCGTAAAATCGCCAGCAAGTTACGCCCTCGGTCCAATGGGCTAATCCCCAGTAATTTTTCCGCAGCGGGATTCCACCATTCAATTTGATGCTGGTCATCAATCAAGACCACTGCCTCAGCCAACGCCACCAGAGATGATTGGGCGCGGTCGATCAGTCCGACCATTTCCGCCTGAACAATACGTTCCTGACGCTGGGCACGGTAGACATTGAACAGCAATGCACCCCAGATACCATTGAGGTTGGGTGGCACATCGTAGGGGCGATTGGAAATCCAGTCATTGACCAGATAAAGCGAGCGTAGCTGGAGGGCAAAAAAAACCACGAACGCGATAAAAACACAGCTCCAGAAGTATCCGACCCCGAATCCAATCAAGCTTGCAATCAATAAGAAAAACAGCAGCAGCCTTAAATCCTGTTTTGCAAACGTCCATAAACTGCTGTAGCGAAAATGCTGGTGTTCACGTGCCAGTTCAGGCACGGGATAGGGTTCATACATAAAGGATTTTAACCTGCTGCCAAATCAGCGCGTGTAGAGAAACGATAGCCTGTACCGCGTACCGTCTGTACAAAACGATCCACCCCAAATGGTTCCAGCACCTTGCGCAGGCGACGGATATGCACATCGATGGTGCGGTCCTCAATATAGACATTACCCCCCCAGACCTGATCCAGCAATTGGGCACGGGTATAGGCACGTTCAGGATGGGTCATAAAGAATGCCAACAAGCGGTACTCAGTCGGGCCCATCTCAAGGATACTGTTTCCAAAACTAACTCGCTGGCTGACAGGATCAAGCATCAGGCCGTTGGCATCAATCACTTTTTCACCGCTGAGCGCATTGGCACGGCGCAACACCGCCTTGATGCGTGACACCAGTTCACGGGTGGAGAATGGTTTGGTCATGTAGTCATCCGCACCTGCATCGAGACCCTGTACCTTATGGTCTTCCTCCCCACGAGCCGTTAGCATAATGACTGGGATTTCTGCCAGATTTTCATCACGTTTCAGGCGACGGCACAAATCCACACCGCTGACTCCCCCTGGAAGCATCCAGTCCAGCAAAATAAGTGCGGGGCGCTGATCAACGATGATCTGGTGCGCCTGTTTGGCATCTTCCGCCTGTAGACACTGGAAGCCCGCCATATCCAGAGAGGTATGGATCATTTCGCGGATTGGTAGCTCATCATCGACAATTAAAATATAGTCATCTTTCACAGCGCAATACCCTTAAATATGGTTTTTTAGTTATGACAGGCTTATTACAAAGATTAATTATGACAATATCATTGCAAAAGAGCTGATAAAGTCGAATTTAGCAATAAATTGTGACAGTTTTGGGGCAGAGCAGTGACCAAATGATGACAGTTAAACGATCAATAAAGCCATGCAATTCATTTGCTTAACTCTACCTCGGTTTTAGGGCTGTATCTGTCATAAAACTGTAAAACGACTTTAATTTTTTTTGGCTGTGGTCTCGATAAAGGACTGGAACACTGCACAGCAGGCCGCCAAAACATCCTCCAGTGGCTGCTTAAAGCCCTCGGAAACCCAACGGATAATGATATGCGTGACATAGCCATTCAGCCCTGTTGCCATTAAAGACACTCCTTCAGCACTCTGTGGGGCATTGGGCATGGTGATCATCACGAAGCCCTGAATAATACGGTCAAACTGGGTCAGGGTTTCCTGAATGGTGGCCTGGTTATGTAAATCCTGCACCAGCATGGCATCAATATAAATGATCCGTGCCATGCGTGGATCATCCTTAATGGTACTGAGTAAGGCGGACAATCCCGCCGTGACCATGTTGTTCGGTTCAGGCGCAGCCATGAGTACCGCCTGGGTCAGGCAGGTCTGCATTTTCTCAATCATTTTCAGGAAAACCGTCTGAAATAGTTCCTCACTTTTCTTAAATGATTCATAGAAATAGCGTTCAGTCAGCTTGGCTTCATTACAGACATCCTTAACCGTCACGGAGAAGAATCCCTGTGTGCCATACGTGGCAATGCCTGCCTCAATTAGTTTTTCACGGCGTGCTTGCTTGCGCTCAGTCAAGGAGAGACCCTTGAACTGACGTTCTTTACTATCAGTCGTATTTTTCTTGCGTATCGATCGATCTTGAGTTGCCATTGAGAAAACCGTTCCTTAATAAAAAGTCTTTAAATCATGTAGATCATGGTTATCTGTATTTCAACAATGTTGTGCTGACCTGGCATAACCAAATTTTGAAAATCCATCTTGTCTCTTTTAACCATGTTCGGCCATAAAATGTAAATAGGCCTATTATGACATGTAAGGTGTTGGTTATTGCCATTTGTCTTAAAGGTCCATTGTACTATATTGACAACATGTATTGTCAAAATTATATTGGTTACAGCTTAAACTGCACATGATAACGCATGATTGGGGCGAACTATGTGCATCTCATTCATAGGGTCTGTTGGCATTTCACAGACCCTTATACAAAGGATAGGCAATGAAAAACTTTAAAAATAAAGTCGCGGCGATCACAGGTGCAGGTTCTGGGATTGGGCAGCAACTCGCAGTTTTATTGGCTAAACAGGGCTGCCATTTGTCATTGAGTGACATCAATGAAAAGGGACTGGCGCAAACTGTTGAGCTGGTAAAACAATATCCAGTGACTGTAACCACCAAGGTGCTTGATGTTTCAAACCGTGATGCGGTGAAACAGTGGGCGCAGGAAACGGTACATGATCATGGTGCAGTAAATATGATCTTCAACAACGCGGGTGTGGCTTTGGGCTCAACTGTGGAAGGTGCAAGCTATGAAGATCTGGAATGGATCGTAGGTATCAACTTCTGGGGCGTGGTTTACGGCACCAAGGAATTCTTGCCATTCATTAAGCAAACCAAAGATGGTCATATCATCAATATCTCCAGTATTTTTGGTCTAACCTCGCAGCCAACACAGTCTGCCTATAACGCAACCAAGTTCGCGGTACGTGGTTTTACTGAATCATTGCGTCAGGAGCTTGATATTGAAAAGAGTGGCGTAAGTTCTCTTTGTGTACACCCAGGTGGTATACGCACCAATATCGCAAAAGCAGCGAAGATGAATGACAGCCTGAAGAGTCTGGGCATGGACCCGAACAAGTCCATCAAGCAGTTTGACAAGTTCCTGCGTACTCCACCAGAAGAGGCGGCACGTCAAATTCTTAATGCGGTATTGAAAGACAAACGCCGTCTGCTGATTGGTACAGATGCGCGCGTTGTGGATACATTCCAGCGTTTATTCCCAACGGGTTATCAACGTCTTGCAGCGATTGCAACGAAAATGATGTAAGTTTCAAGCATAAAAAAGCCATTCTTAAAGAATGGCTTTTTTATTTGAGGATCAAAGAAATTTTTAAATAAGGACTTTGATCTTGGTTTTCTTCCAAACGAACTGATAATAAGAGGCTTGTAATACACATAAGCAGACAAAAGAAAGTGCGTAAGCCGTCCAAATGCCCGTTAAGCCCCATAACGAACTAAACCAATAGGCACAAGGAACTTCAATTAAAATAATGGTCAGAATATTGATCATCATTGGGACATTCACTGTACCACTAGCCCGCATGATTGATGCAAAAATCGCGCTAGCCCCAAAGAATAAAACAGCCCACAGTACAATAAACAACAGTTGCTGCCCAAGCTCAATCACGCTGTGATCGGTAATAAACAGCGCCATTAAATATTTGGAAAATAAGTAAGCCAAAGTGATCAAACTGCCAGTAAATATGACATTCATTCCTAAAGCCGTTCGGGTGACTTTGGCCAGTAAATCGGGCTTGCCAGCACCAATCGCCTGTGCGGCAAAAATAGAAGCCGCAATTGAAATGGATAGCGCTGGAAACTGGATATAGTTCAGCACCTGATTGACTGCTCCATAAGCCGCAGTGGCATGTGCACCATAATGATTAACCAAACCAATAATGACTAAGCCTGCCAATGAAGTTGTCACCATTTGGATGCCTGTTGGGATACCAAGCTTTAGGATTAGTTTACTTAATGTTGCATCATGGCGAATGCTTTGCAAAAGTCGCGCATCTATTTTCAGTGGATGGTTTTTATAATTGAGATAAAACCCTAGAAAAATCAATACGGCTGCATAACCCAGAATGGTTGCGATGGCTGGTGCAACAATCCCGAGGGCGGGAAAGCCAAAATAGCCTTTTAGCAACACAGGCGTAACCGCCAGACCAATCAGGCTGGTTAGGCTCAATGCGATCAGCGGTGTCACACTGTCGCCGACACCGCGAAGAATTGAGGTGTAGATAATATAGACAAATAACAGTGGGCTACCTGCCAGCATCCATTGCACATAGGGTAGCGACAGGTGCATGACCTTGGCATCTGTACCCAGCAATTTCAACATGGGCTCAGCCATCATCACGCCTAAAACCGCAATCACACTCCCGCCAATCAGGGTCATGAACAGGGTTGAACCAATCACACAGCGCACTTTCTCAAGATTCTGTGCACCCCAGGCCTGTCCCACCAACACGGTTGTTCCCGCCGAGATCCCAATCACAAAGGCAAGCAGAAAGAACAGGATTGGAAAGAACACTGAAACTGCGGCAATGGCATCCACGCCCATCATTTGCCCAACAAAGATGGTATTAATCGTTCCCGACAGGTTCTGCAAAATATTGGTAGCAATCAAGGGAACCAGAAAGACAAAAAAGGTTTTCCAGAGGTTTGGCTGCATCACCAGAGGTTGGTGTGGTGTCATTCAGTTTGCTTCATCCTGAAACATCTATTTTTTCACCATACCATCATCAGTCAGGTGGAAGTCATGATTGTTCGGTTTATTTTTTTGTTGATCAGCAACGCACCAGAATTTCACCTGCATGTTGCAGCGTTTGGTCGGTTTTGGCAAAGCAGAAACGAATCAGGCGTAGTGATTCGGGCGCTTGTTGATAAAAAACGGAAATAGGAATCGCGACGATTTTATGCTGTTCCGCTAAAAACTGGCACATTTCAATGTCATTCAGGTCAGGACGGATTGCACTGTAGTCCAGACTTTGGAAATAAGTACCTTGCGATGGAATCAATTTAAAACGTGAGTTTTCAATCTGGGCATTAAACAGGTCGCGTTTCGCCTGATAAAAGTCGGGAAGCTCCTGAATATGCTCAGGATGCTGTTGCATATAATCAGCGAGCGCAATCTGGCAAGGTGTGGTGCCGCAGAAGTTGGCAAACTGGTAAATCTGGCGAAACAGGCGCATCAGGTTGGCTGAGGCAACGCAATAGCCCGTTTTCCAGCCCGTCACATGATAACTTTTGCCAAAAGAGCCAATTACATAACTACGCTCACGCAGTTCTGGAAACTGTAGCGCGCTGTAGTGTTTCCGCCCATCAAACACCAGATGTTCATACACCTCATCAGACAGCACCACAATATTTTTATCTTGAATGAGTTCAATCAACTGCCGCCAGTCCTGTTCCGACCAGATGGCACCCGTTGGGTTATGCGGCGTATTGACAATGATCATGCGGGTTTTTGCATTGATACAATCTTTAACTTTTTGCCAATTCACCTGAAATGTTGGTGCTTCTAAATGAATATGAACGGATTTCCCCCCTGCCAGTTGTACTGCAGGGGCATAGCTGTCATAGCTCGGGTCAAAAATAATCACTTCATCACCTGCATGAATACAGGCCTGAATAGCACAGAAAATTGCGATGGTTGCGCCTGGGGTAATGGTGATCTCAGTGATGGGATCAAGCTGTAGCTGGTCACGCTGTAGAAATTGCTGCGCCAGTTGCTCACGTAATGCCAGTAGACCATCACCCGCAGAGTATTGATTGTATCCTGACTGGGTGGCCTGACAGAGGGCTTCAATCAGGGCAGGCGGTGCTGGGAAATCGGGAAAGCCCTGTGACAGGTTTAGGGCATTGAGCCGTTGTGCAAGTTCAGTCATCACGCTAAAAATGGTCACGCCTTGGCTTGGGAGTTTTGACTGAAGCTGCAACATTGTTTTTTAACCTGATTGACGTTTTGTTTTGCAGTGATTGTATAGTAAATGTTGAGGTTTGCCGTTAATTGACTGAAAAATGTGGCTTAGGTCAGTAAAAACAGGTAATTGTGTCTGAAAAAAAAACAATAGTGACGGAATTGGTCATTTTTTATTGAAAATTGTCTAAAAAATTTGTTGTTTTTCATGATGATACGCTATTTTAGTTGCTGCTGTAAAGCGCTATAATTTCTATCGAGCGGTTCAATTAAATACCAATTATAGTGAAATGGGACATCAGGCAATGGACAGTTTCGATTTAAAAATACGCTATCCGCATCATATTGATCTCAATGATGTGGAGCAGTTTGGGACTTTGAATACCATTGGGATATTGACCAGATTTGACCGAATGGGCTGGAAACAGCAGTTAAGCTGCTGGTTGCAACTGGATGGTGCCAGTCCGACCTTTACCATCACAGATGAGAAGACCCAACGGACCATAGAAATTGTATTGAATACCTACGGATCATCTCAGGAACTTAACTTTATCATCAAGACAGACATTCCTGTAGTTGTTGCTAAAAAACAAATATTTGGGTTGATTACGCTTCAGGCGAAAGAGACGGTTCAGTTTAAGCAGCTTTCTCTGGTACAGGTCAAAACCTACCTCACTGCGTTCCTAAAGCAGGACACCGATGCACTGGTTCGATATTACCAGCAAAGCAAGCAACAACTGGCGCAATCTGCATAACGATGAGGAGTAAATCCCCTATCGTTATATTGCTATTTATAAAACATTTTCAACAATGGCACGAATCACACCCAGTGCCAAGCCAATAAATGCCCCGACAATCACGCCATTGACGCGAATCATGTGTAAGTCACCACCGACCTCACTTTCGATTTTGGCAATCATTTCCCGTGAATCCCACTCGTGGATACGTTCGCTGATATAACGGATGATCTTGTCGCTATATTGTTCGCTAAAGTTGGTTGCCAAACCGACCATTTTCTCATTCAGAACCTGACGCACTTTTTCATTCTGAACCAGGCTTTCGCCCAATTGTTGTAATGCCGCCTGTAAATTGCTGGCAATACCTGAATCTGCCTGCATCAAGTCGGTTTTGACCGCATCACAGAGAATGGCAATTGCACCACTGATAAAGTTCAGCACCTGTGGACTGTCCAGCACATCATCCTTGCTCTGATTTAAGCGCTTGCTGGCTTCACTGTTGCTGTCCGCAAGCTGCAACATCAGATTATGCGTGGTGGTTTCAATGTCCTGCCGCCACGGATGTTCAGGATTAGCCAGCATGGACTCAACCTTTTCAATCAGTGAGTCAATGGTGCGCTGCTGCACATCAATGCCAATCCAGCTTGCGCCTTTGGCAAGTTTCCAGACACCGAGTTCCTGAAACAGTTTGCGTGACAGGTTGCGTGCCTGTTCAGGATGCGACACAATCCATTGATGGGCCAGATCAAGGCCACGCTGTAGCACATCCTGATGGAAGTCATTTTCCAGAACGGCACGTAACATTTCGCTGGCTAATTTATTGATTTTGGTACTGCGTACCCATTGCACACTATTGTTTTGCACAAAGTGGGCAATTTGATCTTGGCTCACAAATTCAAAAATTTTCGGTACAGTATGTTGAATCATCTGTACGACTTGCTGGTTATTTTGAGGGGTAGCTAGCCATTGACCGACGGCCAAACTGAGGTCGGCATTTTTTAAACTGCGTTCAACAATTTGAGGAGATAAAAAGTTTTCTTGTACAAAACGACCCATTGATTCTGCAATTCGAGCCTTATTCCGTGGAATGATTTCGGTATGGTCACGCAATAGTTTGGGTAAAGGCATTTTTCCAAAAGGATTACGGAAAAGCACAGTGACAGCGTACCAATCAGCTAGCCCACCAACTACACCTGCTTCCGCACCTAACATAAAAATATGAATGACCCATTTATATTCAGGTAAAAAATGCGCCGCGACCATTAAGCCAATCCATGCTATAACCGCAATGATCAATGCCATAGTGGCGAAGTACTTACTTTTTTGCAGGCTCGGTACGTGAATTTCTTCGACTGAATTCATTGAGTCATCCTTATCAATTTACTTTTTGCTTTGAGATGGCGCAGGGGGCTGCAACACGTCTCCTGTTGGACTCAATCCGTATTTTTGCCCTAATGATTGCAAAATGAGGTGCGCATCAAATGCGTCAGGCGATTGCTGCTGAGTCTGAAAACACTCAATAGTATACGACACTTGGATTGGATCAAGATTGACCACTTGAGGCATATCATAGAATGGATCAGGCCAAAAGGCAGGATGTCGGCGATAATAACCATATGGGTAATAAGAGGGTGTCGGATAAATCACAGCTTGGCGTTGTGTCTTGTGACGTGCATTACTTGGATCATCAACAACGGTAAAATAACGGAAACCGTTTTTGACAGTGGTTTGTGCCGCCTTTAACAACGTTATCTCCTCGGCTGTACCATAACTCAAATTACGATCAGCCTGAAAACCCACACGGTAAGTTTTGTTATTTAATGGATAAGCGGTGAACTGTCCAAGTTGGTCGAATGTTCTGGGTTGTGATGGGACACTGGCACAGCCTGTAAATGTCAGTGCGACAAGGAGCGGTGTGCACATCAATAAGGTTTTCATAGGCAATTCCTGTTTTTCAGCGTCTGGGAAGATGGTCCTAAAAGCTACTGTTCGGTTGGGTTAAAAATTCAAGTTCCTCTGCGCTTGAGCTTCGCCCTAAAATCGCATTGCGATGTGGATAGCGCCCAAAACGGTCAATAATCACTTTATGCTTTTTTTCAAAGCTCAAATTAATTTCGTTCCCTAAACGTTGGAACAGTTTTAAAGCAAACTCATGCATTAATTTAGATTCACTATGCATAAATGGCATATATAAAAATGAGCGATGATCAGGGCTGAGCTGGGCATCCAGTTGCAGGCTAATCGCCTCCTGCGCCAGCATCAGTGCCATGCTGTCATGGGCAAAAGCCTGTGGCTGGTCGCGATACAGGTTTCGGGAGAATTGATCCAGCACAATGATTTCTGCCAAGCGTCCCTCGGCGGTCTTGCGCCATGACCACAGTTCAGCCTGTATAGCCTGATGATGAATTGCTTGAAAACGCTCACGAATTTTTGCATCAAATTCATCACTTTTGGCGAACCAGAGTGAACGGTGGTCAGGATCAAACCAGAAATCAAGAATGTCTTGGGCTTGCATGGGTGGATATCCATCGGAAGATTTATTTTTAATAAAATCACAATTTCAGCGTGTTTTATATAATCGGATTGTGTTAAAAATTGCCAAGCTAAACCAATACAATCAGGTGACTAGGCCATAATTGTCGTTATAATTGGCTGAGTCGAAAGGATTGCTATTATTCAAATCCAATCTACTCGACAAAGTCGTTGCCATTTCGTTGGTCGGCTGATCTTGAACAAGCGAGCATATAATATGAATCAACCCAGCACACTTTCCGCCTCTGTGATACCAACGTGGGTAGATGCCTCGCTATTCAAGGGGATGCTGCGTGGTATAGAGCGTGAAAGTCTGCGTATGCAAAGCAATGGATTTTTATCACAAAAAAATCATCCAAAAGCTTTAGGCTCGGCACTGACCCATCCACATATCACCACAGATTATTCCGAAGCGTTGATGGAGTTTATCACCAACCCACAAACTAGCATTGCCGCCGCGTTAAATGAACTCAGGGATATTCATAGCGTGGTACATCAGCAGCTAGAAGATGGTGAGCGTCTATGGCCACTGTCCATGCCGTGTATGTTGGATGATAATGAAGAAAATATCCGATTAGCACAGTACGGCACTTCTAATATTGGCCGCTTTAAAACCTTATACCGCCGTGGTTTGGGTGTGCGCTATGGTCGCCGTATGCAGACCATTTCAGGGGTGCACTACAATTTATCTTTTCCTGATCAATTATTTGTAGTATTGCAGCAACATGAAAGCAATCCAGAATTAAAGCAGCTCAGTCCGCAAGATTACCGTAGTCACCGCTATTTTGGCCTGATTCGGAACTTTATCCGACTTACCCCATTGGTTATGTATCTTTTAGGGGCAAGCCCATCGGTTTGTCGTTGCTTTTTAACAGGGCGTGAGCATCACTTGCAGCCTTTGGTTAAAGGAACATTATATTTACCAGAAGCCACTGCATTACGCATGGGGCGCTTGGGATACCAGAATTCAGCGCAAAAAGAATTAGGTATTCATTACAACGATCTACACGATTATCTTGAGGGATTACAAAAAGCGGTGCATACCCCTTATCCTGAATTTACCAATTTAGGTCTGGATGATGAGAATGGTGAACCGATTCAGATCAATGACCATGTGCTGCAAATTGAAAATGAATACTACAGTCTAGTTCGCCCAAAGCAAGTACCACAAGCGGGTGAAACTCCATCACAAGCATTGAAGAATCGTGGTGTTGGATATGTAGAATTACGTGCTGTAGATGTGAACCCTTATAGTGCGATTGGAATTGATGAAATTTCAGCGGGTTTTCTTGAAAGTTTAGCATTGTATTGTTTATTAAATGACAGTCCTGATTTGTTTGCAGAAGAGCAAGAGCAAATTGATCATAATCAAACTGAAGTGGTTAATCGTGGACGTGCAGTAGATGCTAAAATTATAGAAGGTGAAACAATAGTTTCACTTCATGATTGGGCTCAGCGTCATTTAAATGCGATTCAAGACTGCGCTATTTTGTTAGATCAAATGGATGGTTCACAGTTATATTCTGAGGCAATCCAAGTGATGCAGCAGCGTTTAGATCATGTTGACAATACGCTTTCCGCGCATGTGATTAAAGATACTTTGGATCATGGTGGGACATGGAGCTTTGGGAGTGTTATGGCTCAACAACATGTCAATCGTTATGAGCAACATCAGCTGAGTGCAGAAAGACAACAATATTTTGCAGAATTAGCGCAAACATCGTTGCAAAAACAGGTGCAACTTGAACAAGATAACGACATCAGCTTCGAACAATATCTTGCACAATACCGTTAAAATTTTAGAGGACTTCTCATGCGATGGACTTACCGCTTAGTTAGTGCATTACTGGTACTAACGAGTATTATTGGTATCTCGTTTGCGTTGTATTTAGAACATGTGCAAGGTTTAGAGCCTTGTCCACTATGTATTTTCCAACGTATTGGCTTAATTGGAATGGGATTGATTGCCTTAGTCGCATTTATTCATAATCCGATTTCAAACGCCTTTAAACGTTTTTATGCACTATTAGCGACTTTATCCATCGGTTGGTCAGTCGGCGTGGCATCTCGCCATGTTTGGCTACAGCATTTACCACCCGACAAGGTGCCAAGTTGTGGTCCAGGTCTGGACTATCTAGTGGATGCCCTGCCAATGAAAGCGGTGTTTAGGGAAGTGCTTTCAGGATCGGGTGAATGTGCTGCAATTGACTGGACTTTCCTGGGACAGTCATTGCCTGTCTGGTCTTTGCTCTATTTCAGCCTTATTCTGTTGATCTGTTTATGGCAACTGTTTAGAAATTATCGTGCAGCTTAATTGACATCCTCCCCGACCTAAAGGACGGGGATTCCTACTGCTAGATGGCAATGTCCTGCCACGAAACAGATACTATAGTTCTCTGCTTCTTATTCCAATGTAGTCCTACCTTTCGGATTGCAAAGAGTGCACGGATTACAATGGGGAAAACTGTTTTTTTCGTGTTGTATCAGTCTGCTAACTAAAAATATACAACGTAATTATCATAGCACATGGATTACTAGATTCAAATGTTTTTAGCAATCCTAGCTAATCCCCACAAGGGGGACTAGCGGATTGCAGCCTTATATCCTCGGGCTAAACCCCGAGGTTTTACGGCTATTCGGATAAAAGAAGCTCGGCTTTGGCCGAGCTTTTTACTTTAAGTCTCAACAATGCCGTCTAAATCATCGAAAGTATAATTATGTTGCATATTCACCATATGTGTTTGAACGCCTTCTTCAATCACTTCACCCACTTCAGGATATAACCAGCGGGTAATCTGCTCCGCAACACTGGAATGATACTGAATTTCAAAGTGATTCAGTCCATAAAACACAGCTTTATGCGTTTCTGGTAATTTAAGCTGGAAACGAGGGTTTGGATGCTCTCCCAAAGCACTCTTGACACTGACCATTGAATCTCCAATCAGCTTGAGTGCCTTGTTGCGCAACTTCTCAAATTCTAAAGTACCTGCGATTAAGAAGGTATTGATATGAGAGGGTAATGGCGCAGGTTTGCGGTTGTCGTCTGCAAACCCGATACGTGCGTCATTATGTTCCCAGTCGTCATCACGGACACTGCCATAGCGCAGATCCAGAATACCGTTACTACGGATATTGACCAACTGACCAATCAGGTTAATAAAAGGAAATGCACCAAGTTTGTCCTGCAATACAAAACCGAAACGCTCAAGCGCTGCACCATGGTGAGGTGAACCAATACAAACCAGATTCTCAACCATATGAACCCATTGATACAGGTTCTGTTTGCCATAGAACAGCGCGCTGCGTGAAACCAGCCCACCCATACTGTGGCCAATCAGGTCGATACTGGTGATGCGTGGATTGCGTTGCACCAGATCTTCAAGCGTATCGGCAAAACTATGGCCATTAGCGGAAATGCGTCGTCCTGTATTGTAGTTCAGGTACAGCATGGTGTTGTTGTCACGCTGTGCCAATAACCGTTCACCGATACCGCCATAACGCTGATTTGACCAGGTTAAATGGTTCATGCACAGACCGTGGGTCAAAATCACCACACGCCCAGTTAACTCACCTTGCTGTAGTGATCCATAATGGTCATACAGCACCATCGGCAAAGCCATTGGATTATGCTGCTTAAGGAAAAAATCCCCAAAAATCCCATTTAGCGCCCCCACCACAAAATGTAGGGTCGGGGTCAGTGGTTTGTCATGTAGGACAGGGAATCGTTCAATGATGCGGCGCAGACTTGGTGCAAGAAAACAGCGACCATATTTCTGGATGGCATCATAGGAAAAATGATAAAACTTTTGTAATTGTGGAAGTTTTTGTAAATTTCTGGCTTTTTGTGCACTTAAACCGAGTGTCGTCCGTAACACTTCAGTTTGTACCAACTGCACCAATTCATGAACCCCACTTAAACTGGTACTCACAAGTTGTGCGAAACCTTCCAAAACATCTGCCTGACTTGGGGGTGTACGGTCCCACTTACAGTAGGTTTCATGCAGAGGTGTTAAACTTGGCATATTAATTTCCCCATCCTTTTGTATATACCGAAGGTTTGATGTTATTCAGTTTAATACTGTTTAGATAAACTACAACAAACGCTTACATCTTATTTGTTTCATAAGTAATTTTTTTAGAATACTGATGAACGGAGTGCACTATCGTTTTTTATGTCAGACAATATCAAGCTTAAATGTAATTTATATTGTTATTTGATTAACTGTTGTGATTAATAATGTGATTTATTCCACTATAAGTCAAGCTGGTGTCTATTTTGGTGCATATGCAAATTATCTATCTACATGGTTTCCGTAGTAGCCCCATGTCAAAAAAAGGGCAGCAATTGAGTCAATATTGTGCAAATCACGATCAGTTTCAAGTGCATTTGCCCGATCTGAATCGATCTCCCGATAAGGTGCTGCAAAAAATCTCTGGGTTGATCGAAAGTCTACCACGTGACCAAGTGGTGTTGGTTGGAAGTAGCTTAGGGGGATTTTATGCGACATATTTTGTCGCTAAATATGCTTGTCCTGCTGTACTGATTAATCCAGCCATGCAACCATGGCAACTGTTTAAGGATTTGTTTGGGATTGAGCAAATTCCACTCAAGGTGACTGAATCATGGACACTTGATACTGACCAATTGCAGCAACTACAATCCATTGCCAACACCAGACTCAATCATGCTGATAAAATTCTTGTGCTGTTGCAACAAGACGATGAAGTCTTGGATTATCGCCAGGCACAACGTTATTATAGTGCGGCGCAGCCATCATCGTTGATTTTAACTGACATGGATGGCAATCATGCAATGGATGATTTTGAAGAAAAACTACCCTTAATCCTCGAATTTTTATCGGCAACCCTCTAATAAGGAAGTCAGACCCAGTGACACAATACACGGCACAATCCCTTGAAGTTCTTTCTGGTTTAGACCCAGTTCGTCGTCGTCCAGGCATGTACACCGATACCTCGCGTCCAAACCATTTGGCGCAAGAGGTGATTGATAATGCAGTGGATGAAGCACTTGCAGGACATGCCAATCAAATTTGTGTCACCGTATATGAAGATGGTTCATTGTCAGTCGAAGATAATGGACGAGGTATGCCAGTCGATATTCATCCTGAATATGGACAAAGTGGTATCGAAATTATTTTGACCAAATTACATGCAGGCGGAAAGTTCAGTACCGATAACTACCAATTTTCTGGCGGTCTGCATGGTGTAGGTATTTCCGTGGTCAATGCCTTATCCACACGGGTTGAGGTGGCGGTACAACGTCAGGGCAATCTGTATCAGATGGTGTTTGAGCAGGGTGAACCTGTGGCACCTTTATCGGTACTAGAGGGGAAAGTGGCAAAACGTGCCACAGGCACAACCGTTCGCTTTTGGCCTGAAGCCAAGTATTTTGACAGTCCAAAATTTGCACTAAAAGCATTGAAGCATAATTTAAAAGCCAAAGCCGTTTTAGCGGCAGGTTTAAAAATTATTTATGACGATAAAATTAATAACGAAAAAATTGAATGGCAGTTTGAAAATGGTCTGGTTGACTATTTAATGGATGAACTTGAGGATCGAGAGATTCTACCTGATCCTGCTTTTGTCAGTAGTGGACAAGCAGAAAGAGCCGTGTGTGAATTTGCAATTTGCTGGAATGTTGAGGGCGGTGAACAGATTCAAGAAAGTTATGTCAACTTGATTCCAACTGCGCAAGGGGGTACGCATGTCAATGGATTGCGTTCAGGGGTCACGGAGGCGTTACGAGAGTTCTGCGAATTACGTAATTTATTACCACGTAATATGAAACTTTCGGCAGAAGATGTCTGGGATGGTGTCAATTTTATTCTATCGCTGAAATTCCAAGAACCTCAATTTTCAGGACAAACCAAAGAACGTCTATCGAGCCGTGAAGCTTCGAATATTGTGCTCAATATTGCCAAAGATGCGTTTGCTTTATGGTTAAACCAACATGCTGAGATCGCAACTCAATTAGCTGAAATGGCAATTGCCAAAGCAGGTCGTCGTTTAAAAGCAGCTAAGAAAGTCGAACGTAAAAAGATCGTCTCTGGTCCTGCGTTACCTGGAAAACTGGCTGATTGTGTGGGTTTAACGCGTGAAGACAGCGAATTATTTATTGTCGAAGGGGATTCGGCAGGTGGAAGTGCTAAACAAGCGCGTGACAAGAACTTCCAAGCGATTATGCCGATTCGAGGAAAAATTCTAAATACATGGGAAGTATCTTCGGATGAGGTGCTCGCTTCTCAAGAGGTACATGATATTGCGATTGCCATAGGGGTTGATCCAGGCAGTGATGATTTGTCTGAACTACGTTATGGCAAAATCTGTATTCTTGCCGACGCAGACTCGGATGGTCTACATATCGCGACATTACTCTGTGCCTTGTTTGTGAAGCATTTCCCGACTTTAGTTGAAGATGGTCATTTGTTTGTTGCAATGCCACCACTATATCGTATTGATATTGGTAAAGATGTTTATTATGCGTTGGATGATAGTGAACTCGAAAGCATTTTGAAAAAAGTGAAAGGCAATAAAAATCCGCAAATCACTCGATTTAAAGGATTGGGTGAGATGAATGCGAGTCAATTGCGTGAAACCACGATGGATCCCAATACCCGCCGTTTAGTCCAACTCGATTTGGATGATGCGCATTTTACCGCAGGATTATTAGATAAATTGCTGGCAAAAAAACGTTCGAGTGATCGTAAGCATTGGTTAGAGCAAAAAGGTAATTTAGCGGATATAGTTGTTTAATTCTTTTTAATTGAAAGATTAAAAGCCAAGCTCATGCTTGGCTTTTCTTTATCTAGGGTCTAGCCATATTTAGGATAAATTAATCTGCATCATTTTAGTTCATCCCGTTCTTTTTGTATGCAATGTTGTATACAAGATTGGATTCTTATTTATCTTATCTTATAAATATTAAAATAAAACAATGATTTAAATTGTTGGCATAGAAATTGAATAACTCCACTCAGTAAAAATCACAATATCCATGTGTGGGGAGAAACAAGATGCAAAATAAATTATCAATGTCCGTTCTTATGGCAGCCATGATGGGGGTAGGACTGGTCGGTTGTTCAAAACCAGCAGAAAAAACAGAACAAACAAAAACTGAAACGAAAGCTGCACCTGCAGCAAGCGGTGACACGATTAAAGTGGGGATTTTACATTCACTCTCAGGCACGATGGCGATTTCTGAGACTTCCCTGAAAGATACGGCATTGATGACTATTAATGAAATCAATGCCAATGGTGGTGTACTCGGTAAAAAATTAGAACCTGTTATCGTTGATCCAGCATCAGATTGGCCGTTATTTGCTGAAAAAGCACGTCAGTTAATTACTCAGGACAAAGTTGCCGTTATTTTCGGTTGCTGGACATCAGTATCACGTAAGTCGGTTCTTCCTGTGGTTGAAGAGTTGAATGGTTTACTGTTCTATCCAGTGCAATATGAAGGTCAGGAACAATCAAAAAATATTTTCTATACAGGTGCAGCACCGAATCAACAAGCGATTCCTGCAGTTGAGTATTTGATGGGAGAAGAGGGCGGTAAAGCACAACGTTTTGTTTTACTCGGTACGGATTATGTCTATCCACGTACCACCAACAAAATCTTACGTGCATTCTTAAAGTCTAAAGGGATTGCCGATGCAGACATCATGGAAGAATACACACCGTTTGGTCATAGCAACTATCAAACCATCGTTTCCAATATTAAGAAATTCTCTGCGGGTAAAAAGACTGCGGTGATCTCCACTATCAATGGCGACTCCAATGTTCCTTTCTATCGTGAGTTGGGTAATCAGGGTATTAAAGCTTCCGATATTCCAGTGATGGCATTCTCGGTGGGTGAAGAAGAATTGCGTGGTATCGACACCAAACCATTGGTGGGGCATTTGGCGGCATGGAACTATTTCATGTCAGTTAAAAATCCGAAAAATACCGAGTTTGTAAATAAATTCAAACAATATGCAGTGGAGTACAAGCTTCCAAATGCCGACAAAGTTGTGACCAACGATCCGATGGAAGCGACCTATGTAGGCATCAATATGTGGAAACAAGCGGTTGAAAAAGCAGGTTCTACAGAGGTTGATAAAGTTCGTGATGCAATGGCAGGTCAAACTTTCGCAGCACCATCGGGTTATACCCTCAAAATGGATGAAACCAATCACCATTTACATAAACCTGTGATGATTGGGCAAATTCGTGGTGATGGGCAATTTGATGTGGTTTATAAAACGCCTCAAACCATCAAGGCTGAGCCTTGGAGCCCATATATTCCTAAATAATTTTCCTATGCAACCTGCTGTTTTGGCAGCAGGTTTTTCTTGGTTTTATTTCTGATTGATTGGTTTAAATAGAAAATATAAGGGGAGTCTTATGGCGAAACACTATGTTTTGGCAATGCTCTGCATCATGGCACAGATCATGTTTAATCCTGCATGGGCAGAAGTTACTTCACCAACAATTGTGACGTCTACAACTTCTCAGGATGCCATCCAGACTTTTGTTAAATCTGACTTTGCTACTCGTCGCGCCATGTTGAATCAATGGCCAGCCAGTATTGAGCAACTGGATCAATTGGTCGCGTATATTGATCAAAATGAGTTATATACCGATAGTTCAGGTCATACTTACATTTTAAAAAACGATGAAAAATTATTAAGTTATCCACAATTGCAAGCCATCGACACTTGGCCCTCAGATTTATCTCAAGTGACGCTGGTCAATACCTTGCGTAAGGCACTGAACTTTGGACAAGCCAAAGTTAAATTGAATTCTGATGATGCATCACAACGTTTAGCCGCTGTTGATATTTTAGAAAATAACTTGGATGAGCTTGATGTCGCAACGATCAAACAACTCTATCTCAATGAAAAAAGTGAAAGTGTTAAAGCCCGTTTAGCACAACTGAAAGCTCGTTTAGATTTTAATAGTTCAGATGAATTCATCAAGATCGAAGCAGTAAAAGTTTTGGCGGATTCAAATCGTCCAGATGTATATGCTTTAATCACACAAAGCTTAGAGCAACCGCAGAGCAATCCAGCACTCAAGACGGCTCTGGTTGAAGCACAAAATAAAATTAAAACCCGTTTGCAAATCAGTGAGTGGTCAGGGCATGTATTTTCGGGTCTCAGTACCGCAAGTATTTTACTTTTAGCAGCGCTTGGTCTTGCGATCACTTATGGTTTGCTTGGTGTCATCAATATGGCACATGGTGAACTCATCATGATCGGTGCTTATACCACTTACGTCATTCAAAGTTTTTTTAAAACGCACTTTGCAGGCTTAGTCGATTGGTATTTATTGGCTGCGATTCCTGCTGCATTTCTGGTGAGTGCGCTGATCGGCATGTTGATTGAACGTACTGTGATTCGTCCGCTTTATGGTCGCCAATTGGAAACATTATTGGCAACCTTTGGGGTGAGCTTAATCTTGATGCAATCGGTTCGGATGATCTTTGGCGCACAGAATGTTGAAGTGTCGAATGTCGCATGGCTCAGTGGTGGTATTGCCCTGACGCCAAGCCTGATGTTGCCGTATAACCGTATTGCGATTATTGGTTTTACTGTGGCGGTGTTACTGCTACTCGTTTTCTTATTAAACAAAACCCGTTTCGGATTATTTGTCCGTGCTGTGACACAAAACCGTCAAATGGCGCGTGCCGTGGGCATTCGATCTGCACGTATCGACATGATGGCATTTGGTTTAGGTTCTGGCTTAGCTGGATTGGCAGGTTGTGCGTTAGCACAAGTAGGGAATGTCGGGCCTGACCTCGGACAAAACTACATTATTGATGCCTTCCTTGTCGTTGTCGTCGGTGGTGTGGGTCAAGTATGGGGGGCAGTACTTGCAGCCTTAGGTTTAGGGATTAGCGGTACAGTTTTGGAGATTGGTCTAGGTGCAGTTTTAGCAAAAATTATTCTCTTGGTTCTTGTGATTTTGTTTATCCAAAAGCGTCCACAAGGTTTGTTTGCCATCAAAGGTCGTTTCGTGGAGTAAGCCAATGAAAATCACTTCTTTATTTGCAGATAAACCCTATAGTGCAATCGCGATTGCCATTTGTTTTGCTGTGTTATTGAGCTTGCCGTGGTTGCATTTGTTATCCCCTGATTCGGCATTTTATCTGTCAGCGTATTGGATTACGTTGATTGGCAAAATCATGTGTCTGGCATTAGTCGCGTTGGCACTGGATTTAGTGTGGGGTTATGCAGGGATTTTAAGCTTGGGGCACGGTTTATATTTCGCCTTGGGTGGTTACGCCTTTGGCATGTACTTGATGCGTGAATCCGCAGGCGATGGTCTGCCTGATTTTATGCGTTTCCTCAGTTGGACAGAACTCCCTTGGTATTGGGTGGGAACTGAGCATTTTGCTTGGGCAATGATCTTGGTTTTATCTGTACCTGCCTTAGTTGCTTTTATTTTTGGTTTCTTTGCTTTCCGTTCAAAAATCAAGGGTGTGTATTTCTCAATTATTACCCAAGCCATGACTTTTGCTGCGGCACTGTTGTTCTTCCGCAATGAGACAGGTTTTGGTGGTAACAATGGCTTCACGGGTTTTAAAACCTTATTGGGTTTTGATATTACTTCTGCGCCGATGCGTGCCACTTTATGTTTTGTCACCGCTTTGGTTTTGATGCTGTGCTTTATCGGCTTACGTCAACTGATGAATCGTCCTTACGGGCGTGTGTTGGGGGCGATTCGTGACAGCGAAAACCGTTTGCAATATTTGGGTTATCGTACGCTGTGGTACAAGCTGTCAGCATGGGTACTGTCTGCGGTAATTGCAGGTATCGCAGGGGCGTTGTATGTGCCACAGGTGGGCATTATCAACCCAAGCGAAATGAATCCAGTCAACTCGATTGAAATGGCAGTGTGGGTTGCCGCAGGGGGGCGTGGTACCTTGATCGGACCCATTCTTGGTGCAGGTTTAATCAATGCGGTGAAAACCTATTTCACTGTGGCCGCTCCCGAAGCATGGTTACTGATCTTAGGTGCTTTATTTATCGTGGTGACGATTTTCTTACCGAAAGGTGTGATTGGTTTATTTGACCGTTTTAAAAAGGAGAGCAATTAAATGAGTGATTTATTCGTAGACTCAGCTCAACATGGCGGTCAACTCGGCGAGGGCTATGGACGCGCCAAAACTGAGGGCGCAGACTTTAGTCATGGGATTGCCTTGTATTTGGAAAAAGTTAGTGTCTGGTTTGATTCGTTTCGTGCCCTCAATGATTTATCACTGTATATCGCTGAAGGTGAATTACGCTGCATCATTGGACCAAATGGTGCGGGGAAAACCACACTAATGGATGTGATTACAGGGAAAACTCGTCCAACCACGGGCACTGCTTTTTTTGGACAAAACTATGATCTTGCCAAAATGAGTACAGAGGAAATTGCGGAAGCTGGGATTGGGCGCAAATTTCAGAAACCAACGGTATTTGAAAATTTTACAGTCATGGAAAATTTACTGCTCGCTGCACCACGTGATAAGCGAGTGAAAAAAAGCTTGTTTAGCCGACTTGATCCACAAGCGCAGTTAGCACTGGAGGAAAGTCTGGAGCAAATTCGCTTAAAGGAATTTGTAAAAAAGCCCGCAGGATTATTATCTCATGGCCAAAAGCAGTGGTTAGAAATTGGCATGCTATTGATGCAACGTCCGAAGCTGATTTTATTGGATGAGCCTGTGGCAGGAATGACCGATGCGGAAACAGAACGCACTGCTGAATTGTGTCTGGAATTGAAAAAAAATCATACGCTGGTGGTCGTAGAACATGACATGAGCTTTATTGATACCATCAGCGAAAAAGTGACGGTATTAGCACAGGGCGCAATCTTGGCAGAAGGCACATTGGCAGAGGTACAAGCCAATGAAGATGTGATTGAAAAGTATTTGGGACGCTAGGAGACTGCCATGTTAGAAGTGAAAGAAATTAACCAGTTTTATGGTGGTAGTCATATTCTTCGTGATGTGTCATTTCAAGCGCCTGTAGGTGAATGCAGTGTGATTCTAGGACGGAATGGCGTTGGTAAAACCACGTTGCTGAAATGCTTGATGGGGATTCTCCCGATTAAATCAGGACAGATTTTGCTAGATGACAAAGATATTGCCAAAATGTCCCCTGAGCAACGAGTACATGCAGGATTGGCCTATGTACCGCAAGGACGAGATATTTTTTCAACTTTGACGGTAGAGGAAAATATTTTAATTGGCATGGCGAAATTTTCAGGTGCAAAAACCCGAAAAGTACCGAGCCATCTCTACGAAATTTTTCCTGTTTTGGATGAAATGAAACACCGCCGTGGTGGAGATTTATCAGGTGGTCAGCAACAGCAGCTTGCGATTGCGCGAGCGTTGGCTTCTGAGCCCAGTGTTTTGATTTTGGATGAGCCAACTGAGGGGATTCAACCCTCGATTATTAAAGATATTGGCCGTGTGATTCGTAAACTGGGGGATCAGGGTGAAATGGCGATTGTCTTGGTGGAACAGTTTTATGATTTTGCTGAAGAGCTTGCGGATAACTATACCGTGATGGCGCGTGGTCAGGTGATTGCACATGGGCAAGGGGTAGAAATGCCTGAAAAGGGGATAAGGGAGTTGGTGGCGATTTAATAAAAGCCTCGTAAGAGGCTTTTTTATTGAGTGGTTGAAAGTTGTAGCTGCATCCACACCAAGTCACGCCATTGCCCAAATTTTTGTCCAACCTGTGGCATATAACCTGTTTGTACAAAACCAAGCTGTTCATGTAGCACAATAGAACCTGTATTTTCACTATCAATCGCAGCCACCATGATATGCATGTTTTGTTGTATCGCGAGATGGATCAGTTGTTGCATCAAGGCTTTGCCTAGACCTTGACGTGCATAACTTGGATCAACAAAAACAGAATGTTCGATACTTTGACGATAACCGCTAATCGCCCGAAAAGCTGAGTAATAGGCATAACCAGCAACTTTGTTATTGAGTTGATCTTCAACCACAATCATTGGAAATTGCCGCTGTTGCATGTCTTGAAAACGTTGTTGATATTGTTCTAAAGCAACGGCATGATCATTCCAGTTGGCTGTCCCTGTGAGGATTTCATGATTATAAATAGCGAGAATCTGTGCTAAATCATCCATTGTGGCAAAACGAATCTGATAACGGGGATTCAAGTTGTGTGCTGCGAGCTTAAGAACGAATGACATGAGAAAATAAAAGAAAGTTCACATCTTCTGAATATGCGTGATTGAAAAAAACAGCAAGACTAAGCTTGCTGTTTTTCAATTGACTGACTGTTTAGAAATGATATTTCACTAACGCACTGACATTGTTTTCGTCACTACCTTTAATACCAAACTTGTTATTCCAAACCGAATGTTCAATACCTAGATACAGGCGTGTTTCTGGTGAAATATGCTTACCGACATTCCACTTGTATTGGGTGGTCCAGTTCAGCTCGCTGGCATGATCTTTCTCACCTGTAGACCAGTCAAGAAAGCCATCCACCAGAAAATCCTCATTTGACAGTTTAAATGGCAATGCGTAGGCAATGGTCATTTGATAGTCATCAGCAGTGTTTTCATTGCTGGCACGGTAGAAATTGACATTCGCATATTGGAAATAAGGAATTGCAAGATCGAAACCTACGCCGTATAAGAAGTTATCAAAACTAGAAAAGTCATCATTATTGCTTTCCCATGTTGTTGAAACCAACACATCCTTTACTGGGCCGAAAGCAAGCTTCTGACCAGAAATCTCACCTAGGCTTAAACGTGGAGAGAGTTCGAAATAGGTGCTTTTATGATCGTCGCCACCACGCATGCGATCCATAAAGAAAAATACATCGGCATATTTTACTTTTGCCGCGTATTCAATGGTTAAAGTCGTTTGCTTTTCATCGACAACTTCGTAGTTTTCGCCGTATAAACCAGTGAGGCTAAAATCTTGCCAAATAGGCTTTGCCTGAACGAAAGCTGCTGTAGATACCAATAAACAAGTCGCTGCAAGTTGCTTCAATTGCATTTAAAAAATCCCCCCCAAAATGGCGTGTCAAGCATACAAGGAATTAAGCAAAAATAAAGCCAAATTTGACCAACTACTCAAAAAATTTGTATGGAACGGCAAATCAGGAATGAGATGGTATTAGGCTGCTTTTTGATCAAGTTTTAATAAAAATGTCAAAAATCAGCTTGCATATTTGTGATGAAAGACAGATATTGGAGTTATACAAGATTTTCTTAACTACTGAAAAGCAACAGATGTGAAGCAAGGAGACCACAAGCATTTACATAATCAAAATATACAACTGCACTGAATGAATGCATGCTCAAAGCGTGCTAAATAAAAAAGTTTAGTAGAACCGTCTCACAGAAAAGAGAGGAAGATATTTATGAATATTGAAGTCCGTACAGATAAGAACATTCAAGGTGGCGAACGTTTAATTAGTTATGTCCGTGCAGAACTTATGCAAGCATTCCAACGCTATAGCGAACGTATTACACATTTTTTGGTTTATATTAGTGATGAAAATGGGGAAAAAAAGGGCGATGATGACAAACGTTGTACGATCGAGGCTCGTCCAGCAGGCCTGAAACCTGTTGCTGTGACAAACAAGGCGGCAAATGTTGATGCCTCCATCCACGGTGCGATTGATAAACTAAAACGCAGTTTGGAACATTTATATGAGAAAAAAGAACATCATCGTGGTGGCTTGCCAAAATATATTGATGTCGATGATGACGTAGACCTGAAAGAAGCATAGGTAGATATGCATAAAAAAAGCCCAAAGTGGGCTTTTTTTATGTGTGTATCAAATTTATACATGATTTTTGGGCTGTTTTATAAAAACCTGTTGGGATATTCGGCATAATAGAAACATTAAATATATTGTGAGAATTGGTCATGTTAAGCAATCAGCATCAGGCCTTGGTGCAAGCCATACAACAACTCGATTTAGCCCAAGTGCAATCTTTACTTGCTGAAGGACTCGACCCGAACTTTATTGATCCAGAACATGGTTTCCCAGTCTCTATTTTATGTGATGGCTTATTTGTCTGGTGGGAGAATGTCTGTGAAGCTTATGAAGCAGGTCAGCCATTGACTGAAGCAGACAAACAACAACAATTACAAGTTTATCAAGACATTTTAGAAGCATTAATTCAAGCGAAAGCCAATCTTCATTTATGGGATGCCGAGGAATTTTATGGACCACTTTGGGATGCGGCAAGCTCGGCCTGTGTGCCTATGGTACAGCGTCTACTGGATGAAAAGGTGGATCCAAATACTCGCGATGAAGAGGGTCTCACCATTTTGTCATCCATTAGCCAGTTATTCTTTGACTGCGATTTTGATGAAATTGACTGGTCGGAGTCCTTGCAGGAAGAGCGTGAAACACTAGAATTGCTACGTCGCCATGGCGCAAAAATGTCAAAAGAGTTAACGGCATAAGCCTAGCCAGTAGAATGAAAAAGGGGAGAATGATGAAAACACTTCAAACATTGGGCTTTATTGCAGCCTCAATGATGGTCAGCACAGCTTTTGCGGCGGATTTTTCTTTTGACCGCCATGGAGCTGGCATGGGCACGGGGATTACACCAGTGGGTCATCTGGCTTGGGAGCAGGGATTGCCTTCTGTCAGCTATCAGCAGGACAATGTCGCTGGGGCAAAAGACAAAACCCTAACACTCAATGCTGACATGCTGTTGCGTACAGGTTTAACCGATGGCCTTGAACTCCAGTTAGGCTGGCAGGGACCTGTCTGGCAGCAAAACAAATATGCGGGCATGAAAAAGGAAACTCATGGTTTGGGTGATGTCAGCATTGGCTTGAAAAAGGCGATTGACCTAAAGGATGACCGTTTAAGCATGGCGTTGCTGGCTGAGGCGGTTATTGCAACGGGCAATGACGAGTTCACTGCACATGACGATATCTATAGCCTGACTTCGGCAGTGGCGTATGAGTTAAGTGACTTGGTTGGTACATCCATTACCATGCGTTATGAGGCGCAGAACAGTGATTGGGCAGTCACCGCCGTTCCGACCATTGACTATAAAATTGCAGGTAAATTGTCTGGTTTCTCAGAGTTTATCTACCGTAAGGCGGAAAGTCAGGACTATGAATATGGTTTAGGTACGGGTCTGGTTTATGCCATCAATGACCGTGCTCAAGTGGATGCCAGTGTTGGTGTCGATTTAAATGGCAGTGGCAAAAGCTATAACGGTGGTTTTGGCGTTTCGGTCCTATTCTAATCAAACCTCTCTCCATGTTCCTCCCTTGAATTCCTGTTGCGCATAGGGAGTGCTGGAGAGAAAGCAGAGAAAACATAATGAAAAAGTGTGTTCAGGGCGGCTACAGTTTTCAGCTGATCCGTTATTTTCTTGGCAGTTTACTGTTGTTATGTGGGACACTCATCCATGCCCAGGATAATGTTTTAGCGCCATTGCTTAGCTCAGAACAGGCTTTTACTTTTTCGGTTGAATCAACCAAAAACAATGAGGCACGCCTGCACTGGACCATTCAGCCCAACTATTATTTGTATCAACACAAATTTGAGGTTCAGCAGGGCAATAAAGCGGTCGCCTTGAATTTACCCAAGGCGGTTGACCAGTATGATGAAAATTTTGGTCATACCCAGGTGTATTACCAGCAGGTTGAATTCAGTATTGCCACGCAGGCATCACAACATTATCGGGTGAGCTGGCAAGGCTGTGCCAAAGACCGTATCTGCTATCCACCGCAAAACATTGAGTTCCAGACCGATGCCGATGGCTTGGTCAGCATGGAAAATACAGGTTTAAACTCACAAAAACGCTTTCTGGATGTCGCTCGTTCCGCCAATGCCTTAAATGCCCAGACAGCCGCAAATGACAGGGCGGAAACATCAGACGCTACCGTTTCTATATCTTCCAACAATTCAACTGGTATGGCGCAAGATCAGAAATGGTCAAGCACGCTGGAACAACATTCCCTTGCCTACAGCCTGTTGTTGTTTCTCGGTTTAGGTATTTTACTGGCGTTTACGCCATGTTCGTTGCCGATGCTGCCGATTTTGACTTCATTGATTGTTCGTGAACATAAAGGGGTCAAGGCATGGACAATTGCACTGACCTTTGTGCTGAGTATGGCGATGGTCTATGCGGTACTTGGCCTGATCGCCTCGGCGGCTGGACTGAACTTCCAGCGCTGGTTGCAGCAGCCTGCCACACTGGTTGCTTTCAGCCTGTTGTTTGTACTGTTCGCCTTAAACCTGTTTGGCCTGTTTGAGATCAAGCTACCGCAAAAACTGCTTAATCGGCTGGATCGTATGCAGTCGGTACAGCAGGGTGGAACCCTGATTGGTGCCAGTGTCATGGGCATGATCTCCGCCTTGCTGGTTGGGCCGTGTATGACCGCACCCTTGGCAGGCACACTCCTGTTTATTTCCCAGACCCAAAACCAGTGGCAGGGCGCATTATTGCTGTTTACGCTGGGTTTTGGCATGGGGATTCCACTGTTGCTTGCCAGCGTGTTGGGGGCGAAAGCCTTGCCGAAAGCGGGTGAGTGGATGCACCAGATTAAGGTGATTTTTGCCTTTTTGATGTTGGCTTTAAGTATTTATTTTATCCGTCCGTTGTTGCCTGAATTAGCGATTCAAATACTTAGTCTTATATTGGGCATGGCATTTATTGGTTTCGCGATATATCGTCTATTTGTGAAGAAAGGACAATTACAGTGGTTATATGCATTGTTGCTGATGATCTCAGTTCCGTTTTTAGCTTTTAACCAATATCAACATATTCAAAATTTAAGCGCAGTTCAGGCAGATAAATTAGCAGAGTGGCATGTCGCAACAACCGCTGTTGAGTTTGAGCAGATTCTAGCTAACGCACCAAAAGATCAGGCCGTTGTGATTGATGTATATGCAGACTGGTGTGTGGCTTGTCAGCCGATTGAACATCGCATCTTAAAGGATGCTGAGGTGCAACAGGCTTTAGCTCCTTACTATTTGATTAAACTGGATTTAAGCCATTATGATGCCTCACATCAGGCACTGCTCAATCAATGGGATATTTTAGGCCCACCGACCTATCTATTCCTGAACTTTCAACAACAGGAAATCCGTCCGCTCCGTTTGACAGGCGCATTTAAAAAGAACGAATTATTACAACAACTCACGACATTAGACAGAAATTTTAAAGCTGAACCCAACAGCTAAGGTTAGTGCTGTTGGATGAGGAACTGGTGGTTTGGGACAGTCTGGCCATCTGTGAATATGTGGCACGGATTGAGCAAATCTGGTCTGAACGTCCAGCTGAGGACAGCTTTTTATGTGGTGAGTTTAGCCTTGCCGATGCATTCTATGCACCTGTGGTGATGCGCTTTGAGTGTTTTAAGCTGCCATTATCGGCGTCAAGCCAGGCCTATATGCAAAAGATATTGTCTTTGGCATCCGTGCAGCAGTGGATTGCGGAAGCCAGACAGGAGCAGATGTTTGTGGCGTTTGATGAGCCTTATCGAAAAAGTCGTGATGAATATTTAAAACCCTAAAAATCTGGAAAAATTGATAAATAAAGCCTAGGGATATATCGAAGTTGAATAGAACTCCAACCTGCATAATATGAAAAATTTCCAGCCATTTCCCCTAAATGGCTGGAAATACCTTTAATCAATGGCAAGATCAGTAAAGATTTTCACCTGATTCCGTCCATCTGCCTTGACCGCATATAAAGCCTGGTCGGCCTGACTAATGATTAAATGGGGTTCATCCGCACTCACTGAACTGCTAATGCCAAAGCTGGCGCTGACCGAAAATTCCTGCTGATATTCCGTGATAAAGTTCAGGTGGGAGATTGCAAGACGGCAGCGTTCCGCCACACTTTGTGCCTGTGCCGTCGTGGTGTTCGGCAGTAGCAAAATAAACTCCTCACCACCAAAACGCCCAATCATATCTCGGTCACGTAAATTATTCGCCAAACATTTTGCAACATTGACCAACACTTGATCACCCATGCTGTGCCCAAACTGGTCATTAATATTCTTAAAGTGGTCTAAATCGAGCAGCACAATTGAATATAACGGGTCTGGCTGCTGATGCAGCTTTTCCAGAGAGCTGCTAATACTGCGTCGGTTCAGTACATTGGTGAGGGGATCAAGACGGCTGAGGAGCTGAATGGCGGTTTCCCGTGTGCGCCACTGGGTCAGCAAAACCTCAAACAGGAATAGGCAGGCCAGCATAACCGGAACAAGGAAGAACATCATGCTGCCCACCCAGAAAGGATGCATGGCAACCTTGTTGATTTCCGCCATCTTAAACAGAGGGGCGTAGGTGAGTGCCCCGATAATGCTCATATAATTGCAGAACAACAGGGCAATGGTGGCAGGCACAAGGGCATAGTAAATCATTTTACGGTTAAACAGGATCAAGCCCACACCCACCACGCTGACATAACCCACCATGGTTGCTGGACTAAAGCTTCCCACCAGATAGCTGTTATGGCAAAGCATTGCGGTAAAGACCTGCACCGTAATGAGGGGAAGAAACTCCTTTGCCCATTTCCGATCCCTATAAAAGTGGCAGGGAAAAATGATGGCCACTAAAACCACAAGCATAATCAGGCTGGTCCATAACTGAGACCAGACCAGGTTTAAATGTACCCATGCTGAATATGCTGGATGGGTGAGGATAAAAATATCCCAGCTGATCCAGAACAGGTTCATAACAGCAGCAAGTATCAGTAATAAAATACTTTTTTTAAGTATGGTCCAATTGACTACAATTTGATGTTCCAAAAAAAGCCTGAGGCCCCATCTCTTTGTGTCAGTTGACCTATTAAAACGAATCTTGACCATTGGCATGCATCCTTATATGCAATGAGATTCCGTAGAAACTGTAGAGTTGTCCTCAAAATATTGAAGAATAATAATTAAAATAACAATAACATCTTTGGAATGAGAAAAAAGTCTAGCTCTAGGCTTTTTAATGCAAATTATAACGGGAAAATTTTTTGAAAACGGGGCGATGATCTGAATATTCAATCAGATTTATTTTATGATGACAAAATTAAATTAACAGTGACAATGGTCAGACATAGCTGACCATTTTTTGGATAAAACTTAAAGGATTTAGTCACGGTCAAGCGAATGGGCGAAATCCGCAATATCCGCCAGTGCCTGTTTTGCTTCAGGGAACCATGCATTGAACATCTGGAAATTATGCCACATGCCTGTGTAAAGTTTAAAGTGTACTTTGACTCCAGCTTTTTCAGCTTTTTCTCTAAAGCGTTTTGAATCATCCAGTAAAATTTCTTTTGAACCGACTTGCACCAGTGTTGGCGGTAAGCCTTTAAGATCATCAAATAGAGGAGAAACACGCGGATCATCCGCTTGTACACCATCTTTTAAGTAATGATTAATTCCTGCTTGTAAGGCTTCAATAGAGAGCAGAGCATCATGTTTTTGGTTAAAGCGTAATGATTCACTGGTGAGGGTCAGATCTAAATAGGGTGACATTAAAATTAAACCGCTTGGCATGAGATCAGGTTGTGCTTTTAATCGTAAGCACAATGCCAACGCGAGATTGGCACCACAAGAATCCCCCGAAATAATAATATCTTTGGGTTGGATACCTTGTACCAGAAGCGCCTGATAGACATCAAAAATGGCGTCAATTGCCTCAGGGTAGGGATGTTCAGGCGCAAGCGGATAATCCATATGAACCACTTGCATTTGCGTGCGCGCAGCAATATCAGTCATGAGGGCCCGATGCGTACTTAAACTCCCCAGGAAAAAAGCACCGCCATGAATATGAAAAATAAGTTGTGTGGCAGACGCTTGTGCCTTGATTTCTTCACCACGCACGCCTGCTAAGCGCAATGGTCGAATTTGTACTGTGGGATTTTGGGGGAATAGACGACAAAGTTGGTCTAATAAAGGTCGCAAAGCATTCGGGGCTAAATTAAACTGACTCGGCGTACGAATGGTCGCTTTTAGTAATGATTCAGTAAAATAATATTTCCAAACAGTACCAAATTTCATAATTTTTCCATATTGTTAGTTCAGTATATAACTAAGAGAGTTTTGACTCATGTGCCTTGCGCTGTAATTACAGCAATGTTTTGTTGTTGCTCAGGCTATACCCAATAGTCATAATCAAGCATTGCAATATTGATAGAAATTCTCAATACTCTTAGTCTTGAAAAGACCCCTTAAGGATATTACAAAAATGAAGAAAATTGCTTTAGCATTTGGATTGCTCGGTTTAACAACTTTTGCCAATGCGGCAGATGCATTAAACGGTAGCGTTTGGCAGACAATCGATGATGAAACGAAGCAGCCAAAGGCGATTGTGAAGTTTACTGAGCAAAAGGATGGTTCGTTAACAGCGTCTATTCAAAAATATTTAGTCCCAGGTCAGGAAGATGCCTGCTCTAAATGTGAAGGAACCTATCACAACAAATCACTTAAAGGCGTGACTATTGTGCATGGCCTGAAAAATGTCGGTGGTGTGAATTACGATGGTGGTTCAATTATCGACCCTAAAAATGGCAAGACCTATAAGTTGAAAGCTGAAATCATCGAGGGTGGTAAAAAGCTTAAACTGCGTGGCTATATTGGTGTGGCCGCTCTAGGCCGTAACCAGACCTGGGTTCGTGCCAACTAATTTGAGTTTGAACTGAAAAAAACCGAGTCCTGAGACTCGGTTTTTTTATTTTTTCTGTTTAAGCGGAGAGATTCTGGTAAGTCGCCTCATCAAAGCCAATAATAAAGCCCTGTGGAGTTTGTAGCACTGGACGCTTAATCAGGCTTGGTTGGGCAATGAGGGTCTCAATCAGGTCTTGCTCGTTGCTGCTGGCATGGGCCTGTTCCGCTTCGGATAACTTGCGCCAAGTTGTGCCTTTTTTATTCAGCACCTTATCCGCACCCATTTCTTTCAGCCAAAGCGCTAAAGTTGCCGCATCAATTCCCTGTTTTTTGTAGTCATGAAATTCATAGGCAATACCCTTTGCCTCTAAGGCATCAAAGGCCTTTTTCATTGAATTGCAGTTTTTAATACCATAAATTTTAAACATGCTGTAAACCATAGAAAACAAGAAAAGATATGGCTGAAAGCCTAACGCAAAAAGAGGGTGATTTGCCAGTTGAGTTTTTTAGCCTATAACTTAATGCATGTTTGAAATGGTCAACAGACCCTGTTTATCAAGTAAATTTATGTAGTGTGTTGAGCAAAATTAAAATGATCAAATCAATCATGCTTTTTGATGAAAAAAGCTAAAGACAAACGGGGTGAAAAATATTTAAGATTAAAAAAGAGAAAACCCGCATTTAATCTTCCTGATCATGTGGGTCTCATTTCAACGTCCAATGTCTCATCCATGCAAATAAACTTAAACTAAGTTTATTTTGTCTTCCTACGGCTTCCTATCCTTTTTTGGTCATCCTGACCGCTTCCTTGTGCCGTGGTGCTATAATGCCGTTACAGCCGATAAATAAAAATACACAAAAAACGACACAATCTGTCAGCCAAAGAGGCGGTCAAAGTGAACAAGTGTTCACTTATTCGTGTATTTTATAGTCGATGATGACAGGGGCGTGGTCGCTAAACCATTGTTCTTTATACACCCATGCGTTTGCAGTCCGCATCTTCCAGTCAGGTGAACAGGCTTGATAGTCAATCCGCCAACCTACATTTTTTGCACGTGCCTGCCCACGATTTGACCACCATGAATACAATTCCGCCTCTTTTCGCACTTCGCGGAATGTATCGACATAACCCAGTTCATCATAAATATGATCAAGCCATTCCCGTTCATGCGGTAAGCAGCCTGAAGATTTCTGGTTGCCTGACCAGTTTTTAATATCAATGCGCTTATGCACGATGTTGTAGTCGCCACACACAATGATTGATTTGTTCTCATCCCGCCATTGTTTTAATATTTGGGCATATTCTTGAAGAAATAAATCTTTACGTGCTTGTGCTTCATCGCCACTTGAACCTGATGGCAAGTATAGCGAGGCAATATGAACAGGCTGTGACAATCCTAGATCGAATTCAGCCGTGATAAAACGCCCTTGCGAGTCAGCAAGTTCAAAGCCAAGTCCATTTTTCACCGTAATAAACGGCAAACGGCTATAAATCGCCGTACCTGCATAGCCCGCACGTTCGGCAGGGAACAGGTGGGTATGCCAGCCTTTAGGCTTGAATTTATCGGTCCACTGTTCATGGGTAATGCGGCTTTCTTGCATACACACCACATCGGCATCGGACTGTTCCAACCATTCCAACAGACCTTTGGTCACAGATGAACGTAGACCATTTACGTTAATTGAAACCACTCGAAGAATTTTTACATCACTTGGATAGCTATCCTTTGGTATCATACGTCTGTTTAACCTCAATTAAAGAATCTGGAGCACCTTATATGACAACGCCTGTGTCATTTCATCCGCAAGCTTTTATCGAACTCGCATTATCACGTGGTGTGCTTAAATTTGGTGAGTTTACCTTAAAATCAGGTCGTGTCAGTCCTTATTTCTTTAACGCAGGTTTACTGAATGATGGTGAGGCACTGTCGCTGTTAGCGCAGGGCTATGCGGATAAACTGGTTCAGTGTGACAATGTCGGTGTGATTTTTGGTCCAGCCTATAAAGGCATTCCGTTTGTTGCTGCAACAGCAGTGGCGTTGTCTCAGGTGCATGGTAAAAGTGTACCTTGGGGCTTTAACCGTAAAGAAGCCAAAGATCATGGTGAGGGTGGTGTGTTGGTTGGTGCATCGGTTGCTGGCCAGAAAGTCTGGATCATTGATGATGTGATCACCGCGGGAACTGCGATTCGTGAAGTTGTGACCATCTTAAAAAATGCGGGAGCAACCATTGCAGGGGTTTTGGTGGCGCTAGATCGTCAGGAACGTGGTCAAGGTGAGCTTTCTGCAATTCAGGAAGTACAAAAAGAACTGGAAATCCCTGTGCATGCATTGATTACCATGAAAGATTTAATGGATTATCTGGATGCCAAAGGTGAGAAAGAAGCTTTAGCAAATATGCAGGCTTATCGTGAAAAATATGGCATCTAAGTTTTAGGTGTAGGAAAGGAAGCTGAGGCTTCCTTTTTTGTTGAGTTTAATTAACGAATTATTGGAAATAATGATTGAAAAATAAGCGTGGAACGTGAAAAATCATGTAAAAGCCGTTCCAGTGCGCCGAACCCTAGAACGACTTTAACTAAAATATTGATACTTATATGAAAATTTAGAGTATTTCGCATAAGGTGTATTATGTTAATTGTAGAAAATCTTAAAATTAAAGGAAAAAATAGTGAAAATTGGAATTTTCTGGCATTGGAATAATAAAGTCATCGGTATAGCTCATGTGTTTAATTTAGGTGATGCTGATTCAATTGGCTTAATTGATAGTCCTTACACGCATATCGAGTATTGGAAAAATGTACAAAGTGAATATCCAGAGCTTAGAGCTTATGAATATGAGCAGATTCCACGAGGTCGGGTAATTTACGATATGAACAAAGATAAAGTAATTGTCTATATGGATAAGACATTATTTACTTCCCAAACCGCATCTAAGATTTATGATTTCTTTGATATAGACTCTGAGTCAGCTATTCCTAGAAAAGATCCTCACTATCACACCTAATTGTAAAATTTGAGCTAAAATAGACATCTCTATTAATGGAGCTATAAATATGAGAAAACGCTTAAAAGACTATAGCCTTGATCAAGTTTCAAATCGCCAAAAGGTTTCAGGTCAAGTATTACCAATTCAATTTAGCAATGATGAAGCAACAAAACGTGTTGTGATGCACAGTGCTAAACGAGTTATTAATCAGCATAAAGCTGAACTTCAAGAGCTTGCTTATAAATGAGTTTGATTAGCTCAACATTCGTGATTGCTGTACATGATGAGATCCTATTACAAACTGGCGTAGGGCGAATAGGTTGTCATATTGAGAAGCTAGAAAGCGTATTAAGTCGTATAGATCAGCAGATGTATTACAGCGATGTAAGCGATATTTTTGAGATCGCAGCATGGTTCGGCATAGCTATATCGAAAGGTCATGCTTTTGTTGATGGCAATAAGCGAACTGGTTTAGCTGTAATGCTGACTTATCTCGAAATTCAAGGTGTTACCATTCAAGAACAAACTGGTTTAGATGATTTGATGGTTGATATTGTTGAATCACAAGAAGAACATGAATTATTAGCCAAAATTGTGGCTGAGTTCTTATATGAGCTATCAATGATTTAAACTAAGAAATTATGATTTGAATATTTGGATCCTCAATATTTAACAAAATATTTTTATAAATTATAAAGTTTTCTTCTTCACGACAAATAAAGAATACCTCTTCGACATACTCGTATTTATGTAATAAAGATAGGATTGTGCCTATGGCAATCTCAGAAGCTAATTGTCGAGGAAAACCATACACACCTGTACTAATATTGGGAAAAGAAACAGTAGATGCATGAAGTGCATTTGCCTTAAAAAGCGCATTACTATAAGCATCACAAAGCAATTGTGGCTCATTACGCTCACCATCTAACCATCTTGGTCCAACCGCATGAATAAGGTATTTAGCAGGCAGATTACCTGCTGTTGTTACTTCTGCTTGACCTGTAGGGCATCCACCTTTTTCTTGATTTAGACGAACACATTCTTCTTTCATCAATGGTCCAGCTTTTTTATGAATCACATAATCAAGTCCACCACCACCAAGCAAAGATTTATTTGCTGAGTTAACGATGGCATGTACAGCAAAAGCTGTTATATCTGCTTGGATGAGATGGACTTTTTTCATAAATTTTATGCAATACCGCGATCTTTTTTAAATTGAGAAATAATAGGATTTAATTCAGATCCACAGAATTCAATATACTCATTTGTAATTCCACGACCACTAGAAGGATGTGGCAACCCAACTACAGTGCAGTTTTCAAATTTATTGATATAAGCCAATGAGCCATGATAATCAGGCATTCTTAATGTTTGCAATTTTTCAATTTCATTGCCCATAATTGGAGTGAATTTATCCCTTACTTTATAAAATTTTAGTACCTTAGTTAAAAGCTCACTTCCCATAAACAGAATTACTTTAGGTCTAAGTTCTTCTATATGTGCTATGAAATTATCAACATTTTCATCTTGTTTGTAGAAAGGAATTGCAGAACGAGATTTTTTTGATTCTACAGCCCAATTAGTTTGTACAATCATTTTGTCGAAAGCATCGCCTAAGCCTTCCTCATTTAGAGGATGCCCCCACATAGAAAACCAAGTTCTAATTCTTTTATCGTATTTAATCCATGTCTTAGCAACATCACCATATCGCAATGATTTATTAGAAAAGGTACATTCTTTAGTCATATCTATTATAACTTCTTGCCCCTTACTTTGTGATTCTTCACCCCATTCATAACCACAAATCATTAATCCGTTTTTATCATTAAAGCCTGCGAAAATTGAATTTGCTAAATTTAGACTTTTTTCCATTTTATCTTCTCTGATACTTTTAAGATTCAAATTATCACATATATTTCACATATATCAATCATTTATATTTATTGGATTAGTGATATAATTGCATCAACGGTTTTAATGAGGCTCTAGGTATCGCAATATTTGTAACAAAAAATATATTTCATATAAATCATTTATATGGAAAGTTTTTTATAGATATTAAAATACACTTAACATAAAATCTCTTATGCGAATCACATCTCATCAAACTTCTTAGTCCAATATCACCCCTAATTTTTCCCTACGCCCTTGTTCCGTCAAAACCCAAGGGCGATTTTGCCAAGGTGGGTCATGACGTACATGCTGAGTATGCCCACAAGCGAGATCAGCAACCCAATGATTCTCTTTATCCAGATGAAATCCAACAATGGCCTGTTGCATTTACTTATTCACCCAAACTTTCAAGTTTAGAATCCTCTAAACCCTTTAAAAAACGATGGCATAGATTATGAATCGCCACCAAATCATTGGGCTCAATACCCAAAGAGCAGGCGAGTTTAAAAGGAATCAGGGTAATTTCATCTTTTGCCGAAAGCGCTTTTTCCAGCAAAATGACTTTTTTCATGCGTTCATCTTCTTTAACCGCAACACGCTTTAAAAACTGCTTTTCTTCCAGTTTTTTAATAATCGGCGTTAAGGTTCCCGAATCAAAAAAAGTCTTTTGTCCGATTTCAGACAAGGTTACGTTGTCTTTTTCATACAACGCCAGCAACACAATAAACTGCGGATAGGTCAGGTCATATTCCTGAAGCAAGGGACGATATTGACGAATCATGGCATTGGTGGCGGAGTACATGGCAAAACAGACTTGATTTTCCAAGTAGGCAATCTCAGTCATGATCCAGTCCTTTAAAGTCGCAATATCTGCAAATTAGTATAAATTGAAAAACGCAAAAAGTATATTGCGTATAATTAACTTGCACACAATATAGTTGTGTGCAATATTGTTTGTGCTATAGCTTAACAAATAAACAAAGCTACTTTGGGAATGGCACAAGTTTTATTGCAGAGAGAATTTTTATGACCAAGATTTATGATTTTCAGGCTGAACTTTTAGAGGGTGAGCAAAAGGACCTCGCAGACTATCAAGGCAAAGTGCTCCTGGTGGTGAATACTGCAAGCCAGTGTGGCTTAACCCCACAGTTTGAGGGCCTGGAAAAGCTATATCAGGACTATCAACAGCAGGGCTTGGTGATTTTGGGCTTTCCATGTAACCAGTTTGCCAATCAGGACCCATCAAGCAATGAGGAAATCGGCAGCTTCTGTCAGCGCAACTATGGCGTGTCATTCCCCATGTTTGCCAAGGTTGATGTCAATGGACCAACTGCCCATCCGCTTTATCAGTATTTAACCTCAGAGGCCAAAGGTCTTTTGGGAAGCAGTATAAAGTGGAATTTCACCAAGTTTTTGATCAATCAAAAAGGTGAGGTGGTGAAACGTTATGCGCCAATCACCAAACCAGAAAACATTGCCAAGGATATTCAACGCCTACTGTCATAAGGCAGTATTCGCATGTTGGGAAATGTATCTGGCTGGAACTCAAACGAGTCAAACATTTCCCAAACCTGCCCATAATTGAAAAAGAAAGATGATAATGTTATAGCTAATTGAATAAAATAGATTTTTTATTATTTAATATTTACATAACTTGTTCAGCCATAAGCAGAAAACTTGGTTATACTTTTCGCTAAGATTAAAAATACGAGCGTCAGGTTATGCGTGTACTTGTGGTGATGGACCCAATTGAAACTGTGAATCTCAAGAAAGATTCAACCATGGCAATGCTATGGGCGGCAAGCCGTCGTGGACATGAGCTGGGGTATGCACTGCAACAGGATTTATATATCGAACAAGGCAAGGCATTCGGTCTGATCTCACTATTAAAGGTGTTTGAAGACTACAGCCATTATTATGAGCTGGGCGAGAAACAAAAAGAGTCACTTGCTACTTATGATGTGGTGCTGATGCGTAAAGACCCACCATTCGACATGAACTTTGTCTACACCACCTACATTTTGGAACAGGCGGAGCGTGAGGGTGCATGGATCATCAATAAACCCCAGTCATTACGTGACTGTAATGAAAAGCTGTTTGCGACCCAGTTTCCAGAACTTCAAGTTCCGACCTTGGTGACATCACAACAAAGCCTGATTCGTGAGTTTATCAAGGCGCATGGTGATGTCATCGTGAAACCTCTGGATGGCATGGGGGGCATGGGAATTTTCCGCCTGTATCAGGACGGTGTGAACATTGGTTCGACTCTGGAAATGCTGACGGAAATGGGAACACGTCCAATCATGGTGCAACGTTATATCCCTGAAATTGTCGAAGGCGATAAACGTATCCTGATGGTCAATGGTGAGCCAGTTCCTTATTGTCTGGCGCGCATTCCACAAAATGGTGAGGTGCGTGGCAATCTGGCGGCAGGTGGTTTGGGGCAGGCGCGTCCACTGACTGACAATGACAAAATGATTGCTGCAAAGGTTGGACCTTTCCTGCGTGAAAAGGGTCTGGTGTTTGTCGGTCTGGATGTGATTGGAAATTATGTCACTGAAATTAATGTCACCAGTCCAACCTGTATTCGGGAAATTGATGCCCAGTTTGGCACCTCAATTGCCGATGACTTGTTTACTGTGCTTGAGGCTGGACGACAGAACTAGACTCCCTGTTTATTGACCGAATTGCCCATTTGTTTTTGACGCTGATTGCAAGGTAAATGGGCAATCGGATGTAGTGCTCCCCTGTTTTTAATAAACAATTGAAAAAAGCGGGGCTTTCTGTTGTAAACAGGTGAAATTCGCTTTTCGTGAATGAAGCTTTAGGATTAAAATAACTTCCGAAAACAATAGACGATAACTTTCTTTTTTGAGTTGAAGAATTAGACCGTGACCAATTCACCGCAGAACAAACCCAAACATGTCATGATGATGGCCGCTGGTACAGGTGGGCATGTTTTTCCAGCACTGGCTGTTGCAAAACAACTTCAACAGGAAGGCTGTCAGGTGTCGTGGCTTGCGACGCCTACAGGTATGGAAAATCGGTTACTCAAAGACCAAAATATTCCAATTTATCAAATTGACATTCAGGGTGTGCGTGGCAATGGCCTGTTGCGTAAACTCAGTGCACCTTTCAAGATTCTCAAGGCGACCCTGAGCGCGATGCGCTATATGCGGCAGCTCAAGGTTGATGCGGTGGCGGGCTTTGGTGGCTATGTGGCTGGACCAGGTGGTTTGGCTGCACGTATCTTAGGGATTCCGATCCTGATTCACGAGCAAAATGCCATTGCGGGATTTACCAATACGCAATTGGCTCGTATCGCAACAACAGTTTGTCAGGCTTTTCCAAATACTTTCCCAACTAGTGATAAAGTGGTGACCACAGGCAATCCTGTGCGTGCTGAGATTACTGCGATTTTGAATCCATCATGGCGTTATCAGACCCGTGAACAGGAGCAGCAGCCCCTTAGTGTTCTGATTGTCGGAGGGTCTCTGGGTGCGCAGGCTTTAAATGAGCGTTTGCCTGAGGCGTTAAGCAAGGTGAATATTCCTTTAAAGGTGTTTCACCAATGTGGGCAGAACCAGCAGGATTTAACCCGTGTTCGCTACCATGATGCGCCTAAAAGCCTACAGGTGCAGATTGAGCCATTTATTCATGATATGGCAAAAGCCTACAGTGATGCTGATTTAATTATTTGCCGTGCTGGCGCATTAACGGTTACAGAAGTCGCAACTGCAGGTCTTGCTGCGGTGTTTGTTCCGCTACCTATCGCAGTGGATGATCACCAGACTGCAAATGCGAAATTTTTAGCAAATGTCGGCGCTGCGAAGATTTGTCAACAAGCAGACATGACACCCGCTGTTTTAGATGAATTGTTAGCCACATTATTAAATCGCCAACTACTGTCTGAAATGGCAATTAAAGCACGCCAACAAGCACAACCGAATGCAACTCAGCATGTGGTTGATCTGATTAAAAAATTGTAATTCGAGTTTATCTATGTCTCCTACAAATCCAAACCAATCCAAAAAGCTGATTAAAGTGCCAGAAATGCGCCGTATTAAACATATCCACTTTGTTGGTATTGGTGGTGCAGGGATGTGTGGTATTGCCGAAGTTCTAAAAAATCAGGGCTATAAAATTTCGGGTTCGGACATTAAGGAATCCAAAACCACCACGCATCTCGAAGCAAATGGCATCAAGGTTTATATTGGGCATTCAGCCGACAATATTAAGAATGCCAATGTATTAGTGGTTTCAACGGCAATCGACCCTGAAAATCCAGAGATCAAGGCGGCCATTGAGCAACGCACCCCGATTGTGCGCCGTGCGGAAATGCTGGGTGAACTGATGCGTTACCGTCATGGCATCGCGGTTGCGGGTACACATGGTAAAACCACCACCACCAGCTTGTTGACCACCATGCTGGCTGAGGAAAACCTTGATCCAACCTATGTGATTGGCGGTTTGCTAAACAGTACAGGGGTTAATGCGGCACTGGGCGAAAGCCGTTTTATTGTGGCGGAAGCCGATGAGTCGGATGCATCATTCCTGTATTTACAGCCAATGGCGGCGATTGTCACCAATATTGATGCCGACCACATGGATACCTATGAGGGTAGCTTTGACAAGTTAAAGGATACGTTCATCCAGTTTTTGCATAACCTGCCGTTCTATGGCTTGGCGGTGGTCTGTGGTGATGATGCCAATATCCGTGAGATTCTGCCGCGTATTGGCCGTCCAATCCTGACCTACGGTTTTGGTGAGGATAATGATATTCGTGCGGTTGAGGTGGTGCAGGATGGCATGCAGTCGCACTTTACTGTGTTGCGTAAAGACCGTGAGCCATTGCGTGTCACCATCAACCAGCCAGGTCTGCATAATGTCCTGAATGCATTGGCGGCTATTGGTGTGGCAACTGATGAGGGCGTTTCTGATGGAGCGATTTGTCGCGCATTGGAGGGCTTTAGCGGTGTCGGCCGTCGCTTCCAGGTTCAGGGTGAGTTTGAAGTTGGCGAGGGTTTGGTGAAGTTGGTGGATGACTATGGCCACCATCCAAAAGAGGTTGAAGCAACCATTAAGGCGGCCCGTGCCAGCCACCCAGACCGTCGCTTGGTGATGATGTTCCAGCCACACCGTTTCAGCCGTACCCGTGACTGTTTCGATGATTTTGTCGATGTGTTATCGCAAGTGGATCAACTGTTATTACTGGAAGTCTATCCAGCGGGTGAAAAACCGATTGTGGGTGCGGATAGCCGTGCTTTAGCACGCAGTATTCGTTTACGTGGTGAAGTTGAACCGATTTTGGTTGATCCCGTTGAAGGTAATTTGCCAAATGTTTTACAAAAAGTGTTACAAGCAAATGACCTGTTATTAACACAAGGCGCGGGTAACGTGGGCGCAATTTCGGTAGAATTGGCCCAGCATCGCCTGTATGCCAAATAATGTGTGTTATGAATATTAAAAGTTTTACAGTTTTAAGGATATAAACGTGTCAAATGCTGCAAAATTCGGCAAAGTTGCCGTGTTGTTTGGTGGGAAATCAGCTGAACGTGCTGTGTCACTGGATAGTGGTCAGGCTGTTTTAGAGGCGCTACTGCGTTCGGGTGTACAGGCAGAGGCATTTGACCCGCAGGATCGTAGCGTGACGGAACTGGTTGGCTATGACCGTGCCTTTATTGTGCTGCATGGCCGTGGCGGTGAGGATGGCCAGATTCAGGGTGTTCTAGAATGGCTAAACATTCCATATACGGGGACTGGCGTACAGGGCTCCGCAATTGGCATGGACAAGGTCAAGACCAAGCAGATCTGGCAGGGCAGTGACTTGCCAACCGCGCCTTATCGCATCGTCACCAAGGATTCTGACTTAGATGCGGTGATCGCGGATTTAGGCCTGCCTGTGATTATCAAGCCTGTGCATGAAGGCTCAAGTGTCGGTATGAGCAAGGTTGAGAAAGCAGAGGATTTTGCCAACGCAATTGAAAAAGCCACACAGCATGATGCGGTGGTGATGGCCGAAAAATGGATTACAGGCCGTGAATTTACCATTTCATTCCTGAATGGTCAGCCATTGCCCGTGATTCGCTTGCAGCCGCCAGCAGATGTTGCCTTTTATGACTATGAGGCGAAATATCAGCGTGATGATGTGCAGTATGGGATTCCTTGCGGTTTAAGCGAGGCTGAGGAGAAAAGCCTACAGGCGCTTTGTCTGCGCGCGTTTCAGGCGGTTGGTGCAGAGGGCTGGGGACGTATTGATGCCATGCAAGACCAGGATGGAAACTTCTGGTTGCTGGAGGTGAATACCGTACCAGGCATGACCAGCCACTCTTTGGTGCCTAAGGCGGCCCAGGCGGTGGGCTATGGTTTTGATCAACTGTGTGTTGCGATCCTAGAGCAAACCCTGGCGAAGTCGGCTTAATTCATGGCTCAACTTCCTGCATCCATGCGCCGCAAACCACGGGCAGCAATCAGTTCTATCCATGAGAAACCGCCATCACCCAAGCAAAAAATGGTGAATGCGGGAGGGTGGATACTGTTGCTGATCGCTTTCGCTGTGCTCACAATCGGTCTTTATGGCTTGTATAAAGTCATGACTGATGCAACCGTGGCGCAATTGCAGATTGTTGGGACCAATTCAGATGTTGAAAATCAACAGCTGGCACAGCACTTAAATCCGATTATTAAACACAACTACTTTACTTCAGATTTAGAACAAATTCGGGACCAGGCTTTAAAGGTCTCATGGGTTGACCGTGTGGTGGTGTCACGAGCTTGGCCAAATGCGATTCGGGTGCGGGTGATGCCACGCCACGCAATTGCACGCTGGGGAACAGGGCGTTTGCTTAGTGACAACGGTGAGGTGTTTAGCGAGGCGCTACCTAAAACACACCCAAACCTGCCGCTGCTTCATGGTCCAGTCAGCCAATCCAAAATGATGATGCGTCGCTATAATGAAATCAACCAGTTGTTTCATCCAGCGAACCTGCGTTTAAAAGAACTGTATTTAACCGAGCGCATGACATGGTTTATGCAGTTTGATTCGGGTCTGCGTATCATTGTGGATCAGGACCAGACCATGAACAAGTTGCAGCGACTCAGCCATTTGGCACAAACGGATCTTAAACCTGTATGGTCAAACATCTCGGCGATTGACCTGCGTTACCGCAATGGCCTTGCCATTCAGTGGAAGAACGCGGCACCGCCCAAGATTGTCAATGGTCAGTTAGTTGTAACGATTGATGACACAAAGCTTGCAGGTGCAATTCAGGCAAAGCCATAATACGTGGCTTAAAAATAACGGGAGATTTTCCCCCGTACTACACAACAAAAGATATGGTATTGAAGTAATGAGTGAAGCTGTTCCCTCAGTTGTTGCGATTGATATTGGGACCCATAAGGTCTCAGTCTTGATTGGTAAGATCCATGCGCCAGATAAGATTCAGGTCATTGGCATGGCAACTGCTCGCAACCGAGGTATGGTTAAAGGCAAGATTGTCAGTCTGGACAAGGTGATTGCCGCCATTAAAAATGCGGTATCTGAGGCCGAGGATATGGCAGAGTGCCGTATCCATAGTGCGTGGGTGTCCATTCCAAGTACAGAGTTGCAGAGTTTTTATGCTTCGGGCCGTACCCCTGTGTCCAACCATGATCATATTATTACAACCAATGAAGTGGTGCGGGCTTTGGAACTGGCAAAAGCCAGCCATATCTCGCCAGACTATTATCTGGCCAGTGCGGTGCCGCTTGGTTTTGAGCTGGGCAACTCTGGTGAGTGGGTGCAGAACCCAGTTAATATGTCGGCGCATAGCATGACAGGGCATTATCAATTGATGATGATGCCGATTAGTACCATGCAAAACCTTGATCGTGCCATGAAAGGTGCGAATATCGGGGTAGAGAAAATGGTGGTATCTAGTTTAGCTACGGCTGAAGCTAGTTTGCTCAAAGATGAAAAAGAATATGGCGTGTGTTTGGTTGATATTGGCGCTGGCACTACCAATCTCGCCGTCTATCTTGATGGGCGTTTGGCATTAGTACGTACCTTGCAACGTGGTGGTGAAAATGTGACCCGCGATATTGCCGCTGTTTTACAGACCACCACTGAAGAAGCCGAACGTATCAAGATTCTGCATGGCTGTGTAGACCTGAGTGTGGTGAAGCCAGACCACATGATTCAGGTGCAGGGCATTGATGGCACACAAACCATCAGTCGCATTGAGCTTGCAGAAATTATCATTGCACGTTATGAAGAAATCTTCACCTCAATTCGTGAAGAGCTGGAACGTAGTGGCGCGATTCATGGCTTGTATCATGGGGTGGTGCTTACAGGCGATGCCTGCCAGATTGAGGGTATGGTCAATTTGGCCCGCCGTATGCTTGGAGTGTCCGCACACCTCGGTAATCCACCCTTGCAGGTTTATGCCGATGACCAGCACTTGCCAGCCTTGCGCCGTTCCATGTACGCAACGGCTGCGGGTTTGCTGATGTTTAGCCAGAGTGACTTGCAGGATGCGGTGGAGGAGCCAGAAGAAGCAAATGACCGTAGCTTTATGGATCGGGTTGCCAATGGCTGGAACGCATTGAACAGCAAACTGAAAGCGATCTTTTAAGTTGTAGGGATTTTGGGGGAAATTGTTAGGAAGTTGTAATCGTAAGTCACTGGACTTGACAAGCTCGGTATTATTGAACAGCATCCTAAACATCAGTTGTTTTAAAAATCAGGGCAGTAACGGGCTGAAGTAACTGCCATTTATATATTAGGAAATCTAAAGGTCATGGCCTCATTTGAATTTATAGAAGATGAACTAGACGATGACAACGGTCAAGCCCGTTTCACAGTATTTGGGGTTGGCGGTGGTGGTGGTAATGCTGTCCAGCACATGGTGCAGTCTGACATTCAGGGTGTAAAGTTTGTCTGTGCCAATACAGATAAACAGGCACTGGATAGCATGAATGCACCTTTTAAAATTCAGATTGGTGAACAAAGTACACGTGGTTTAGGTTGTGGTGGTAAACCAGAGATGGGGCAAATTTCTGGTGAAGAGAGTCGTGAAGTGATTCGCCAGCACCTTGAAGGCACCGATATGGTCTTTGTCACCGCGGGTATGGGTGGCGGTACGGGTACAGGTGCCGCTCCAGTGGTTGCAGAGGTCGCCAAAGAAATGGGGATTCTGACAGTTGGTGTTGTAACGACCCCATTTAATTTTGAAGGTCGCCGCCGCCAAAAGTTAGCAGAAAAAGGTATTGAAGCTTTAGAAGTGCATGTTGATTCATTGATTATTATTCCAAACCAACGCTTACTGAGCGTTTATGGTGATATTTCAATGAAAGATGCCTATAAAAAGGCAGATGATGTATTACTTAATGCGGTACGGAGTATTTTTGATCTTGTAGTGAACCATGGGCATATGAATCTCGACTTCGCTGATCTGAAAACAGCTATGAGTACTCGCGGTTACGCAATGATGGGGTCGGGTACAGGACGTGGTGAAGATCGTGCTCGTCAGGCGGCTGAACAGGCTATCCGTAGTCCGTTGCTTGATAATGTGAACCTCACCAATGCAAAAGGTGCCTTGGTGAATATCACAGGTGGCGAAGATATTACTGGACGCGAAATTGACATTATTTCAGAAGTAGTCAACCAGATTGTTGATTTGGATGAAGGTGAGATTTTCTACGGTACAGTGTTTGATCCTGATGCGCGTGATGAACTGCGTGTGACTGTAATTGCAACAGGTTTGACACGTAATGCGAATGATACCGAACCCAAAAAACGTACAGTCACTCATACGCCAACAACAATCGCTCAAACCCAACAACCTGTGGATGAAGATGATGTACCTGCGATCAGTAAGCGTGCAAATGTAGAGGCGCCTGCGACAGTAGCGCCAAGTTCTACACCAAGGTCATCACCAATGAGTATTCAAGACTATCTGAAAAATCAACAGCGTAAATAATAAAATCATATGTTTAGAGAAAGGGGGCAAATAATTGCTCCCTTTTTTATTTTTTAAAAATGGCAAAATATGCTAAGTTATAGCGGTTTTTGCAAATGAAGTTAGCATGGCATGGTGAAACAACGTACTCTTAAACGTGTGGTGAAAGCGAGCGGTATTGGTCTGCACAGTGGTCAAAAAGTGCTGATCAATTTTGTTCCACACCATATTGATGGAGGCATTGTCTTTCGCCGCATTGACCTGAACCCACCTGTTGACATCCCTGCAAATGCCTTGCTGATCCAGGAAGCATTCATGTGTTCCAACCTTGTCCGTGAAGACATTAAAGTGGGAACCATTGAGCATGTCATGAGTGCGATAGCAGGGCTTGGCATCGACAACCTGATTGTTGAGGTGTCTGCCTCTGAAGTACCCATCATGGATGGAAGTGCGGGACCATTTATTTATTTGCTCATGCAGGGTGAACTTGCCGAGCAAGATGCCGCCAAAAAGTTTATTCGCATTTTAAAACCTGTTGAGGCATTGCTTGATGATAAGCGTGCGATCTTTACCCCCCATGCAGGTTTTCAGCTGAATTTCACTATTGATTTTGACCATCCTGCTTTTGCCAAGGAATACCAGTCGGCCACCATTGATTTCTCAACGGAAACATTTGTTTATGAAGTGAGTGAGGCAAGAACCTTTGGTTTTATGAAAGACCTGGATTACTTGAAAGCCAACAATCTGGCACTTGGTGCTAGCCTGGAAAATGCCATTGGCGTTGATGATACAGGCGTGGTCAATGAAGAAGGACTGCGTTTTGCAGATGAGTTTGTAAGGCATAAAATTCTGGATGCAGTTGGTGATCTGTATCTGCTGGGACATCAGGTGATTGCCAAGTTTGATGGTTATAAATCAGGGCATGCGCTGAATAACCAGTTGTTGCGCAATGTTCAGAATGATCCAGACTGCTATGAAATTGTAACATTTAATAACGAGAATGACTGTCCGATTCCTTATGTGAGTGTGATATAAGTCATTGTCTTTTCTTGGTAACATTATATTGTATCAATGTAAACTGAGATTTTTGTCACATAAGCAGATTTGTATTGCAATGTTTAAGATAAGCGATTTACTTTTTATTGCTTGCCAAACGTAGTAAAGCTTGGCTAAGCTTAGCATCGCTCACATATTCAGCGGCGCTGCGTAACTGCTCTTGGGTTTCTGAAGAAAGTGTTTTAGATAGTCGAGGAGGTTCACGAAGAACATTCATTTTGTTTCTTAGGCGAACTTGAATTTTTCGTAATTCCCTGAGGCTTTCTAATTGAGCTAACTGCGCAACGTAGTTGCTTTGTAAATAGCTGAGTTGACTAATCATCGCTTGATTTTCACCAGTTATGGTCAAGACACCATGTTGATAACAAACAACCTGCCATTGCTCTGGTTGGGGCAGCAAGGGTTGAATAATTTTCGTAAGTTGTTTCCATTGGGTAACTTGCGTCGTTAGAAACGTTAAGTTTCCAGTTTTTATGTGTTGTCCTTTCTGTTGAAAAACGTTGCTAGGTTCAGACATGTAAACTTCCTCGGAGGTTGTGTGTCCATCTTAAGCGTTTAGTTCGACTCTGATCAAGGAACAGATGATAAAGGGACTTTTAAAGGACGGTTTCAAGAGGTTTTTTATGCATCATACGCGTCGTATTTTACTCGCATTTTCATTGGCTGCTTCAGCTGCTTCAGTTGCTTTTGCAGACTACCAGAATATCACCCAGGCAACAGAGGGTGACCGTTTAGAACAGTTGTCGCAAACCTTGGCACAGGGTTCATATACTCATCCAGATGATCTGGATCTGCCAGCCATTTCGAACGTGTCTGTTAAACTACGTGAAAAAACCATTGAACTAAACAACGCAACCATAGAGAAGAAGTATGGTCGTTCAGCAATCTCCCCTCAGGACAATGCACCGACATTCTCTGCAAACACAGGTTATTCGTGGATGGTGAGCCATCCATTACAGGAAGGACGTGTGAGTTCCACTTGGGGAACCCGAACCTTACTGGGTTCAACCCGTCATCATTCAGGTGTTGATTTATCGGCACCATCAGGTACACCAATCTACTCTACAGGTGCAGGTGTGGTAACCAAATCGGGTTGGGGTACAGGTTATGGGCAATATGTTGAAATTGATCATGGCAATGGCTATATCACTCGCTATGCCCATGCATCACGCCTATTGGTGAATGCAGGCGACCGTATCAATGCAGGTGAGCATATTGCCAATGTCGGTTGTACAGGCCGTTGTACAGGACCACATTTACATTTTGAAGTGGTTAAGGATGGTCAACGTAAAAATCCATCAACCTATCTTGCAATGTTACCGTAATTTAATTTGTTAATAGTTGTATATAAATACTCTGAAAAATCGCCTTTATTGGCGATTTTTTTTATTTTTGTTTGAATTAGGTCAATGACTATTTAGTAAGAAAATAATAAGGAGTTTTATATTCATCTGGGGCAATACCCTTATCAAAGTAAAACATGATAGAAATAGTACCGACAAAATGACTTAAGGGAAAAGGTGAATTGTATGGCGTTTTATGGCGACTCTGACGCGCAGGAAACCCAGGAATGGCAAGAAGCATTTGATTCAGTACTACAACATATGGGCACGGAACGCGCCGCTTTCTTACTAGAAAAACTATATCAACGGGCAATTGCAAAACATGTTCCAATCCAACGTCTCAATACACCTTACCTCAACACCATTTCAGTTGAAGAGCAACCTGCGATGCCAGGTGACCAGGACATGGAGCGCCGTATTCGCGCCCTGATTCGCTGGAATGCCCTGGCGATGGTGTTGCGTGCCAATAAAACGGGGGATGACCTCGGTGGGCATCTTGCCAGCTTCGCATCCTCCGCCACCTTGTATGATGTGGGCTTTAACCATTTCTTCCGTGCCGCCTCGGATAATTTCGGCGGTGACATGATTTATTATCAGGGCCATTGTGCACCTGGTATCTACGCGCGTTCTTTTCTGGAAGGCCGTTTAACTGAAGAACAACTCAATAATTTCCGCCGTGAAGTGGGGGGTAATGGTCTCCCAAGTTATCCGCATCCCTACCTGATGCCTGACTATTGGCAGTTCCCAACGGTGTCGATGGGGCTTGGCCCCATTATGTCGATCTATCAGGCACACATTCAAAAATACCTGATGAATCGTGGCCTGATCAAGGAAGAAGACCGCAAGGTTTGGGCTTATCTGGGTGATGGAGAAATGGATGAGCCTGAAAGCCTGGGTGCCATTTCACTGGCAGGTCGTGAGAAGCTGGATAATTTGGTTTGGGTGGTGAACTGTAACTTGCAGCGTCTGGATGGACCAGTGCGGGGCAATGGCAAGATTATTCAGGAACTGGAATCTATTTTCCGTGGTGCAGGCTGGCGTGTGATTAAGGTGGTCTGGGGTCGCCACTGGGACCCGTTACTTGCCCAAGACAGTTCAGGGGCATTAAAGGCACGCATGGAAGAAGCAGTGGATGGCGATTACCAGCGCTATCAGGTGAAAGGTGGTGCCTATGCCCGTGAAAACTTCTTTGGCAAATATCTAGAAGCGGCTGAACTGGTCAAGAATCTCAGTGATGAAGATATTGATGCACTCAACCGTGGTGGACATGATCCATACAAGGTCTATGCCGCCTATGCGGAGGCAACCAAGAGCAAGGGACAGCCAACCGTTATTTTAGCCAAGACAGTTAAAGGCTATGGTTTGTCCGATGAAGTCGAGGCGGTCAATAAAACCCACCAGATCAAGAAAATGCAGCTTGATTCATTGAAGTATGTACGTGACCGTTTCAATTTGCCGATCAATGATGAGCAGCTTGAAGAGCTGCCATTCTATCGCCCAGCGGAAAACTCGCCTGAACTGAAATATATGAAAGCGCGTCGTGAGGCGTTGGGGGGTTACCTGCCTGCGCGCCGTAAGAACAGCACCTCCCTGCCAATTCCAGAGCTTTCCATTTTTGATGCTGTATTGAAAGGCAGTGGTGAGAAGCAGCAGTCCACCACCATGCTGATGGTGCGCCTGATCTCGGCATTATTGAAGGAAAAGGCCATCAAGGACCATGTGGTGCCGATCGTACCCGATGAGGCACGTACCTTTGGTCTGGAGGGGATGTTCCGTCAACTGGGCATTTATGCGGCACACGGACAGAAATATACGCCCGAAGACAATGAGCAACTCATGAACTACCGTGAGGCCAAAGATGGGCACATGCTACAGGAAGGCATTAACGAGGCGGGTGCAATGAGCGCATGGGCGGCATTGGGCACCAGTTATTCAACCAATAACCTGCCGATGATTCCAATGTATATGTACTACTCCATGTTTGGTTTCCAGCGCATTGGTGACATTGCATGGGCAGCGGGTGATGCACAGGCACAGGGCTTCCTGCTTGGCGCAACCGCTGGCCGTACCACACTGAACGGTGAGGGCCTGCAGCATCAGGATGGCCATTCTCATATTCTGGCGAGTACCATTCCAAACTGTGTTGCCTATGATCCCTGCTTTGGTTATGAGCTTGCGGTGATTGTGCATGATGGCCTGAAACGCATGTATCAGGATCAGGAGCGGGTGTTCTATTATCTTACGGTGATGAATGAAAACTATGAGCATCCTGAAATGCCAGCAGGGGTTGAAGAGGGCATTAAACGCGGCATGTATTTATTAGAGAAAGATGAGCAGGCAACTGTTCAATTGCTCGGTTCAGGTGTGATTCTGCGTGAAGTGATTAAAGCCGCGAAAATTTTGCGTGATGAATATCAAATTCATTCCAATGTGTGGAGTGTCACCAGTTTTAATGAGCTGGCGCGTGATGGGATGGCATGTGATGAATATAACCGTCTACATCCACTGACAGAGACAGCACAAGAGTCATGGGTATCAAAACAGTTACGCCATACTGATGGTATTGTGGTTTCTGCGACAGACCATATGCGTGCCTACAGCGAGCAAATCCGTGGCTATCTACCAGACAACCGTCCATACGTGACTTTGGGTACCGATGGTTATGGCCGTTCGGATACCCGTGGCAACCTGCGTAGTTATTTCGGTGTAGATGCGGCCCATATCGTGGTAGCAACCCTGAAGAAACTGGCAGATGAAGGTGAGGTGGAAAACCGTCTGGTCAAGGATGCGATTTCATCATTTGAGCTGGATACAGATCGTCCAGTGGCATGGGCACCGCAAGAGCATCCTCAGGTGCAGGCGGTGGCTGAATATCATGAATATCAAGCAGGTGAGGGGAACTGATTATGCAAATCCAAACACCTGATATTGGCGTAGATAAGGCGCTGGTTGCGGAAATTCTGGTGAAAGTCGGTGATCATGTTGCGGTCGATGACAGCCTTTTGGTGCTGGAGTCCGACAAGGCAACGGTCGAAGTGCCAAGTACCAAGGCAGGCATCGTCAAAAATATTTTGGTTCAGCAAGGTGATGAGGTGACAGAAGGCGTGGCACTGATCGAGCTGGAAGATGAATCTCAAACTGCTGAATCACCTGCGCAGGATAAGCCAGAGTCCGATGCAGCAAAAGCAGAACAAAAGCCTGTGGTGGAAGCAGAACCAGAAGCTAAGCCAGCAGTTGAAACTACTCAGGCAGCAGCTTCCAGCCAAGTGCTTGATGTGAAAGTTCCAGATATTGGCGTGGAAAAGGCGCTGGTTGCGGAAGTGCTGGTGAAAGTCGGTGATCAGATTGAACCTGAACAGAGCATTGTGGTGGTTGAGTCGGACAAAGCTACAGTGGAAGTACCCAGTACAGTTGCTGGTATTGTTGAGGCGGTCCAGATCAAGGAGGGCGACAGCGTTAAGGAGGGTGTGGTATTGATTCAGGTCAAGACTACACACACCGATACGCCATCTGAACCAGAGGCCAAACCAGATAAAACGCAGGAAACTGACTCATCCAGTACAGAAACAGGTGAGCTAGAAATTACCGTGCCTGATCTGGGTGTGGAAAAGGCATTGGTTTCAGAAATTCTGGTGAATGTGGGTGACCATGTCGAAGCACAGCAAAGCCTGTGTGTGGTTGAGTCTGATAAGGCCTCGGTTGAGGTGCCAAGCCCATCTGCGGGTATTGTTAAAGCCATCCATGTGTCACCGAATCAGGAAGTCCGTCAGGGCATGGCGCTGGCAATCATTGAGGTGAGTGGCGAGGAGGTTGTCCCAGCAAAGCCTAAGGCTGTGGTTCCAGCAGAAAGTAAAGCCACAGCGAAGCCGCAACCGACAGCATCGACACCAGCCACTCCTGTGCAGACAGAGAAACTGACCAAGGCACAGGAAGCAGATAATGCCAAAGTCTATGCAGGCCCCGCCGTGCGTAAACTGGCGCGTGAACTGGGAGTGGTGCTTGCTCAGGTAAAAGCTTCGGGTGAGCATGGCCGTGTGATGAAAGAAGATGTGTTTGCCTATGTGAAAACACGACTCACCGTGCCACAGGCTGCGTCCTCATCCCAAGCGGCAGCAGTCACTGCTGGTTTACCAGCATTACCAGATTTTAGTGCCTTTGGCGGTGGTGAAGTAAAGGCAATGACACGCTTGCAGCAGGTGTCTGTGCCGCAATTGTCATTAAATAACTTCATCCCTCAAGTGACACAGTTTGACTTGGCGGATATTACTGAACTGGAAGCATGGCGCGGCGAACTTAAAGACGGCTTTAAAAAGCAGGGCATTAGCTTGACCATCCTGGCCTTTATTGCCAAAGCGGTTGCCCATTTGCTGAAAGAGGAGCCTTATTTTGCTGGGCACTTGGCAGATGACCAGAAGTCGGTGCTGCTGCGTAACGAAATTCATATGGGCATTGCGGTGGCAACCCCTGATGGATTGACCGTTCCTGTATTGCGTAATCCTGACCAGAAATCCATTAAGCAAATCGCGATGGAATTGGCTGAGCTAAGTCAAAAAGCGCGTGATCGTAAGTTATCACCGAAAGATTTGCAAGGGGCCAACTTTACCATTACCAGTCTGGGCAGTATTGGTGGAACAGCGTTTACGCCATTGGTGAACTGGCCGCAAGTGGCAATTCTGGGTATCTCACCTGCAACCATGCAGCCTGTGTGGAATGGCAAAGACTTTGATCCTCGTTTGATGTTACCTTTGTCACTGTCCTATGACCATCGGGTGATTAATGGTGCGGATGCGGCGCGTTTTACTAATAAATTGACCAAACTGTTAAAGGATATTCGAAGTTTGTTGCTGTAAAGATTTTTAAATTGAGAATACCTCGCCTAAGCGGGGTTTTCTTTTTATGATGATCATTTATTTGGTAATTGCGATAAAATAAAAATTCATTATTCAAAACACTTTTTTAGAATTGGTGCAAGGATGTTGGTGATTTATCGGGTGATGCTGCCATTGCTACTCATCGTTTTTGTCCTGATGGGGTTGTGGGTCAGCTTCCTGCATTTTCCATGGAATTGGGTGATGTATGTGGTTATGGGGTTGGAAATGCTGGTGGCGACGATGGTCATGGCAATGGAATATCAGGCACAGCATGTGGGTGGCGCAAGTGGCTGGGGCAGCTTTGGTTTTCTTGGCCTCAGTGTCTATTTGGCCTTTTTACTGGGCATCGTCCGTATGCTAATTTGGACTTACCAAAAATTTTGAGTCTAGCGATTTAAAACGATTTAATTCTTTGGTAAAATAAAACCACTTCATTGGGGAGTAGCCGCTCTTTACGCAAAGTAGAGAGGTGATGATCAACATAATTGTTCAACAGAACATGGTCATCATAGCAAAGAACCAAAAACAGCTTTTCAGCTGTGCTTTTGTTGGCAAGACCTTTGATTTATCACTCTGCAATCAATCCATTTGATTTTGGCTAGCAGGAGGGATAGGTCATCGGTATATTTTGCTAGCCAGAGCATTCAACCATGTATGAATTTCTCATCTCCACCTCAGTTGTTGCCCTTGCTGAAATGGGTGACAAGACCCAACTGCTGGCATTGCTGCTTGCGGCGCGTTTCCGTAAACCGATTCCCATCTTAATTGCCATTTTACTGGCCACCACCATTAATCATGGTCTTTCGGCTGTGTTGGGACAATGGATCACTACAGTATTGAGTCCTGAAATTCTATTGTGGATTCTTGCGCTTGGTTTTATTGGCATGGCGATCTGGATGCTGATCCCAGATGAACTGGGTGATGAAACTGAAAGCATCAATAAATGGCAGAGATTTGGTGTGTTTGGTGCCACCTTTATCCTGTTTTTTCTGGCAGAAATTGGTGATAAAACCCAGATTGCCACGGTTGCCCTTGCGGCACGTTTTGACAGTGTGTTTTGGGTGATGTGTGGAACAACGGTAGGGATGATGATTGCCAATGCGCCAGCAGTATTTATTGGCGACAAACTGGCAGATAAGCTCCCCATCTCATTGATTCATAAAATTGGTGCCGCGATCTTCCTTGTTGTGGGTATTTCGGCATTGGTGCAGCATTATTATTTCTAGTACCCATTCCCAGGCATATAAACAGGACCCATACCTTGTTATGGGTTTTTTCTTATAAATTACGATAAAAGTCCAATATTAGATTGAAACATGGGCTAAACCCCATTATTTTGTTATGGAATTAAAATATTTCATATCTAAAGGTTTTTTCTGGGGTTGTTATGAGCTTTGAGCGGACTACATCGCAAATACTATTTGATAATGGCACACATAAATGCATTAGTTTTACCAGTTTAGTGAAAGGTGAGGGCATTCAGGCCAACCAGTTCCTGATTATTGACCATGACCGCGCCGCAGTGCTTGATCCAGGGGGAGACTTGACCTATGTGCCCTTAACCATGGAGTTAAACCGCTATACTAAACTGAAAAACCTGGACTATGTTATGGCATCGCATCAAGATCCTGACATTATTACCTCAATGCCGCGCTGGCTGGTCTACACTGATGCCAAGGTGGTGGCATCCAAGCTATGGGCACGCTTTTTACCGCACTTAAACTCTGCATTTATGAGCGACCGCATGAAAGGAGACTGGGAGGAACGACTGATTGAGCTACCTGATACAGGTCAGGTGATTGCATTGGGTGAGTCTGCGATTGTTGCCATTCCAGCCCATTTCCTGCATTCGGTAGGCAACTTCCAGTTTTATGATCCAGTCGCCAAAATTCTTTTTTCAGGGGATATGGGCGCCTCAATTGTTGATGATGCCAACCAGCCGATTACCGATTTTGAAGCTCATATCAAGAAGATGAAAGGCTTCCATCAGCGTTATATGTGTTCCAACAAGGTCATTCGTTTGTGGGTGAATATGGTTCGTCAAATGGATATTGATATGATCGTGCCGCAACACGGGACTGCATTTGTTGGAAAAGAGATGATCAACCAGTTTCTGGACTGGATTGAGGGACTTGAATGCGGGGTGGACCTGATGAATGAATATGTGTTCAGTATTCCAGCCGAGATCAGTTAGAATTTTTTAAGGCAGGACAGGGATAGTCAGTGCCTATAAATTATTTTCATCATAGAAAATGAAAATCACGGCAAAATTTGTTTATAATAGCTCACGGAAATTACCAGTGAGATTGTTATGCTGACCATCGTTCAAGAAGCCTTGACCTTCGATGATGTCTTATTACTTCCTGCCTACTCAACTGTTCTCCCAAAAGATGTCTCCTTAAAGACACGTTTAACTCGCGGAATTCAACTTAATATCCCTCTCGTTTCTGCTGCAATGGATACGGTGACTGAGTCTCGTATGGCGATTGCAATGGCGCAAAATGGTGGTATTGGTATTTTGCATAAAAACATGGATATCGCTGCACAAGCTGCGGAAGTACGCCGTGTAAAAAAATTCGAAGCTGGAATGGTGAAGGACCCAATCACCGTTACCCCTGAAACCACTGTGCGTGAACTTATTGCAATCACCCAAGCGAATAATATTAGTGGTGTACCTGTTGTAAAAGATGGCAAAGTTGTGGGTATTGTCACAGGTCGTGATACACGTTTTGAAACCAATCTTGAACAACCAGTAAGCAACATCATGACAGGTCAAGACCGTCTGGTGACTGTTCGTGAGGGCGAGTCTAAAGAAAACATTCAGGCACTGCTGCAAAAACACCGTATTGAAAAAGTGTTGGTCGTTGGTGAACACAATGAACTCAAGGGCTTGATTACGGTGACTGATTTCCGTAAAGCTGAAAGCTATCCAAACAGTTGTAAAGATGACCTTGGTCGTTTACGTGTGGGTGCCGCGGTGGGTACAGGTGTAGAAACACCAAGCCGTGTGGAAGCATTAGTCGATGCGGGTGTAGATGTGATTGTCGTAGATACGGCACATGGTCACTCAGCGGGCGTAATTGAACGTGTACGTTGGGTAAAAACAAATTATCCACAAGTTCAAGTAATTGGTGGAAACATTGCAACAGGTGATGCAGCTTTAGCATTGTTAGATGCAGGTGCAGATGCCGTTAAAGTGGGTATTGGCCCTGGTTCGATCTGTACGACACGTATTGTGGCAGGTATCGGTATGCCGCAAATTTCGGCAATTGATAGTGTTGCCAATGCACTAAAAGATCAAATTCCATTGATCGCAGATGGCGGTATTCGTTTCTCTGGCGATATGGCGAAAGCGATTGGCGCAGGTGCGAGCACGATCATGGTTGGTTCACTCCTTGCTGGTACTGAAGAAGCGCCAGGTGAAGTTGAATTTTTCCAAGGTCGTTACTATAAAGCGTATCGTGGTATGGGTTCATTGGGTGCAATGGCGGGAGCAACAGGTTCTGCTGACCGTTATTTCCAAGACTCTAAAGCAGGTGCTGAAAAGTTGGTCCCAGAAGGCATCGAAGGTCGTGTTCCATACAAAGGTCCAATGGGCAATATCATCCATCAAATGATGGGTGGTTTACGTTCTTCTATGGGCTATACAGGTTCATCTATGATTGAAGATCTTCGTCAAAATGCAAAATTTGTGAAAATTACTTCGGCAGGCATGTCTGAATCACATGTTCATGATGTGACGATTACTAAAGAAGCACCAAACTATCGTGTAGGTTGATCTTTAGTAATTTTGGCAATAAAAAAACCGTCAGTCCACTGACGGTTTTTTTGTTTTGGTGTAAAGTAAAACAGATGAAAAATGATATGACGATACGTCATATAAAGATAAAAAAGCGAGTAAAGAATGAGCTATTTTGGAACTGATGGAATTCGTGGCAAATTTGGACAAATGCCGATTACCCCTGAATTTGCATTAAAATTAGGATTTGCAGCAGGAAAAGTATTAAAAAGAAATAGTCCTAAAAACAAACCAATTGTGGTTATGGGTAAAGATACGCGTTTATCAGGCTATATTCTGGAAGCGGCTTTACAAGCAGGCCTAAATGCCGCAGGTGTCTATGTGCATTTACTTGGGCCATTGCCGACCCCTGCGATTGCCCATTTAACACGTGCTTTGCATGCACATGCAGGCATTGTGATTTCAGCATCACATAACCCTTATTTTGATAATGGGATTAAATTTTTCTCAGGTGAAGGTAAAAAACTCCCAGATGCCTTACAAAATGAGATCAATCAAGAATTAGAAAAAGATTTAGTGATTGATGATACGGCTAACCTAGGTAAAAGTGTTCGTGTGGAAGATGCCAACGGGCGATACATCGAATTCTGTAAATCAACATTTCCATACCATTTTGACTTAAATGACTTAAAAATTGTGGTGGACTGTGCCCATGGTGCTGCGTATAGCGTTGGACCATCTGTATTCCGTGAGCTTGGGGCGAAAGTGATCCCGCTTTTTAATGAACCAGATGGTTTAAATATCAATGAAAACTGTGGCTCAACCCATCCTGAATTTTTACAAAAGGCCGTGGTTGATCACCAAGCCGATTTAGGTATTGCGTTTGATGGTGATGCAGATCGTGTCGTGATGGTGGATAAAAATGGTCAGCTGGTAGATGGTGATCATATTCTGTATATCCTTGCAACTCAGGCCAAAAATAAACCAACAGGTATTGTTGGAACAGTCATGAGTAATATGGCACTTGAGTTAGCATTACAGAAAGCGGATGTCGATTTTGTACGCGCAAAAGTCGGTGACCGCTATGTATTACAGGCATTAGAAGAAAATGGTTGGGTCACAGGTGGTGAGCCATCTGGTCATATCTTAACGCTGGATAAAAGCACCACTGGCGATGCGATTATTGCCGCTCTACAAGTGTTAACGGTGATGGTTGAGCAAGCCAAAGCATTACATGAATTAGTTGCAGACTTTGAATTATTTCCACAGGTGTTAATCAATGTTCGTTTGCAACAGATGATTGAGCCCTACTCAATCCCTGCGCTGGTTGAAGAGTTTGAGAAAGCTGAACAACAATTGAAAGGTCGTGGACGTATTTTGATTCGTAAATCAGGTACTGAACCTGTGGTTCGGGTCATGGTTGAGGGAGATCAACAGCAGGAAGTGGATGACATCGCAAATCATTTAGCCGATGCAGTCAGAGCTCATGCTCAAGCTGCTTAAAGGAGAGTAATAATGAATGATGTCATTAAAGACCTGAGCGAACTTCGTTTAAGTTATGAACAAGGTGAGTTACACGAATCCCAGATGAGTGTAAATCCCCATGAGCAATTCTTGAATTGGTTCAATCATGCACTCACTGCTCAATTACATGAACCCTATGCGATGTCTTTGGCGACAGCAAATGCTCAAGGTCGCCCACACGTGCGAACTGTTTTGTTACGTGGTGCGACAGAAGCTGGTTATGACTTCTACACCAATTATGATAGTCAGAAAGGCATTGATCTTGCCGAGAATCCTTATGCTGAACTTTTATTTTACTGGCCGAGTTTAGAGCGTCAGGTACGTATCGGTGGTCAGGTTTCCAAGATTCCAGAACAGGAATCGACGGATTATTACCATAAGCGTCCACGTGATAGTCAGATTGCAGCACATATTAGTACGCCACAAAGTGGTGTCATTGAAAGCCGTGAGTTATTACAACAGCGTTTTCAAAACTTACAAAACCAAGTACATGAAGCTGAGTTGGATAAACCCGAATTTTGGGGTGGTTATCGCTTAGATGCTGATTATTATGAATTCTGGCAAGGGCGTCCGAACCGTTTACATGACCGTTTAAGTTATGAAAAACGTAACGGACTTTGGATTATTCAACGCTTGATGCCATAAATGACCATGATTCAAATTCAACAAAGACCATTTTTGACACGCCCTGAACAATTTCAGGGCGTGCCTACGTTTATTGCTGAAATATTGGCACGACGTGGCGTTCAGTCTGAACAGGAACTTGAGCTTAAACTCAAGCATCTGCTTGCACCCACTCTCAAGGGACTGGACACGGCGGTTGAACTGATCGATCAGGCGATTGACCAGCAGCAGAAGATTGTCATTATTGGTGATTATGATGCCGATGGCGCGACCAGTACCGCCCTGATGGTCTTGGTGCTGCAAGAGATGGGCGCGGTGGTTGAATATTTGGTGCCTGACCGTTTCAAGTATGGTTATGGACTCACGCCTAAAATTGCTGAACTGGCACAGCAGACCTATCAGCCAGATTTACTGATTACCGTGGACAATGGTATATCGAGCCATGCAGGGGTGGAGACTGCCCAAGCTTTAGGGATGCAGGTCATCATTACCGATCATCATTTGACGACAAAACCTACGCCAAACGCTGAAGCAGTGGTCAATCCGAATCAACTGGGTTGCATTTTTCCAAGTAAAGCACTTGCAGGTGTTGGCGTTGCGTTTTATGTACTAGCAAAATTAGCCAGTTACCGTTCTCAGCAGGGAAAAAGTACTAGTAAAGTCACTCAGTATTTAGATTTGGTTGCATTGGGGACTTATGCTGATGTTGCATCGCTTGATTATAATAACCGTATTTTAGTGGATGCTGGCTTAAAACGAATTCAGCAATATCAATGTCGTGCAGGAATTTTAGCATTATTGGATATTGCCAAAAGAGATGCGGCAACCTTAAAAGCACAGGATCTGGGTTTTGTGCTTGGACCACGTATCAATGCGGCGGGTCGCATGGAAAGCATGCGAATAGGGATCGAGTGCTTGCTTGCGCCCGATATGGCAACTGCCTATCCAATTGCACAGCAATTAAACCAGTTAAATATCGAGCGCCGTCAGGTTGAGGGGGCGATGAAGCAGCAGGCGCTCAGTGCTTTACAACATATTCAACTGGAAACGGAACATTTACCCGCGGCTTTGGTGATGTTTGATGAACAGTGGCATCAGGGTGTGATTGGGATTGTCGCTGGGCGATTAAAGGAACAGTTCCATCGTCCCAGTCTGGTGTTTGCCCCTGATGAGGATGGCATTCATATCAAGGGTTCGGCGCGTTCCATTGAGGGTATTCATATTCGCGATACCATTGAGCGAGTAGCAGAACAATCTCCGCATTTGGTCAGTCATTTCGGTGGTCATGCGGCAGCAGCAGGGTTGACCCTTAAAAAAGAATACTTTGAAGAATTCAGGCAGGTATTTACCCAGCACATTGCGGCAATGGATCAGGACCTGTTTCAGGCAACCTTGTGGACGGATGGGATATTACCTGATACGGCAGTGAGCCTTAGCACACTGGACCAGATCGAACAACTTGGTCCGTGGGGACAGAAGTTTCCGTTGCCCCAGTTTGAGGGAAACTTTAAGGTCATCGACTATCGCTGGTTGAAAGACCAGCATTTAAAGCTAAAGCTGGCACTCGGACAGCAAGTTGTAGATGCCATAGCCTTTAATGCGGCAGACCGTTTTGAGTTCAATCCGATGCTGAGCTATGTCGACCTGGTGTATACGCTGGAACGCAATGTTTTTAATGGCATCACCAGCCTGCAACTTCAGGTTGTATATTTAAGCCAATAAAAAACCCACCCATAAAGGGTGGATTCCTTAGGGTCTGTTAAAGATCAACAGACCCTATATTCTCTCTGGAGAGAATTAGAAGCGGTATGCACCACGGATACCATAGGTATTGTAGTCATCACCGAAGCCAATACGGCCTTCAAGGCTGACCTGCTGGTTGAAGAATTTCTTCGCAGAAATACCCCACTCATCACGATCAGTTAAGTCGTTGTTGTAGTAGTCAGCGCCGACACTGAGGGTTTTGTCAAGATAGTAGTCACCCTTAACTCGGTATTCATCCAGGTCACCAAACGCACCGTAGGCTTCAAGGTTGACGTCATTGCCACCTACCTGAGTCACGTACTTGGCACGCACGGTTGGGTCTGCACCATCTTTACCGTCTTTCTCATCGTAGCCAGTCACACCCACTGCAAGCAACAAGCCTGGTGCTGGTAAATAACCCACTTCAGCGCCATAAGTTGTTACTTTTCGATCCACTGGGGTGTTGTCCACTTCAAGTTCGGTACGGCCCAAACGACCACTTAAGTAAAAGTCGCTGTTTGGTACGAAGTATTCAACCCCAGCGCCATATTCAGAGTTTTTCACACCGCTATTGCTGGCATAGTCAATCTTTGCATTCACGTTGCTGGCACGGTTTAAGAACGCAGCCTCAGCAAGTGGTGCGTTACGGGTTTGCACAGGATTGAAATAATAAGTCCCATCCACACCAAAATTGTTTGTGCTATCAAAATCGTCCCAATCTGTATAGGTATATGAACCACCCACTTCAGCTTGATACGCATGAGCGGTTCCTGTCACTGCAAGTACAGATAACAGTGCCGATGCAATTGCTAATTTTTTCATGGTTATGCCCCTTTTGAGATAATGAACCAAGTGAATATTGATTACATTTTTTGTTACAACTTTTAGTCTAGTGGAAAAAAAATGATCGTCAATTGCTGGAAAGTAATTTAACATTAAAAATGTAAGTGAATTGTAAAATTTACATTTTATCTATTTGATTATTATTAATAATTTTTAAATGTTTTGATTTATTAAAACTTAGGAGATATTGTGTATATTGGTGTTTTTCGTGTAATTTTTACTCATTTCTATGAAAAAAACAGATAAGTATAAATATTAATCCATTAGAAAAACTATTCTGAAAAAATTCTTCTTATCAATAAAACTTGTCAAAATCAGGTGGCTGTGTCGTATAGGGCAGTTATGTTAAAATAGTGAATTGTGTGAAAAATATTGAGAGAAAAGACGCGTGGAAATTAATCCGTATTTAAACCAATTGAAAGATTTATCTGATCGTAGCCAAACACTACGGAGGTATCTTTGACTACGATCTAAAGGCTGAGCGTTTAGAAGAAGTTTTAAGAGAACTAGAAGACCCAACGATTTGGAATGATCAGAGTCGTGCGCAAGCGATTGCGAAAGAAAAGGGCAGTTTAGAAAATACTTTAGGTGTATTTGATCGTCTTGCAGAGCAGCTAGATGATGCCAAAGCCATGCTTGATTTGGCTGTAGAAGCCGATGATGAAACTTTACTGGAAGATGTTCAGGCTGAACTTGATAGTGCTGAACAGGCTTTAGGTAATTTAGAATTCCGCCGCATGTTTAGTAATCCAATGGATCCAAATCCATGTTTCCTTGAAATTCAATCAGGTTCTGGCGGTACGGAAGCACAAGACTGGGCATCGATGTTACTGCGGATGTATCTGCGTTGGATCGAACGTCATGGCTTTAAAGCTGAATTGATGGAAGTGTCTGATGGTGACGTGGCAGGCATTAAATCTGCAACCATCCGTGTTGATGGCGAGTTTGCTTATGGCTGGTTACGAACTGAAAGTGGCGTACACCGCTTGGTACGCAAGTCACCATTTGACAGTAATAACAACCGTCATACTTCATTCTCGGCAGTGTTTGTATCGCCAGAGATTGATGACAATATCGAAATTGATATTAATCCCTCGGATGTCCGTACCGATACCTACCGTGCGTCGGGTGCGGGTGGTCAGCACATTAACAAAACCGATTCGGCAGTTCGTCTCACTCATGCACCAACGGGTATCGTGGTGGCATGTCAGAACCAACGTTCACAGCATGCGAACCGTGATCATGCGTGGAAGCAATTACGTGCCAAACTCTATGAGTTAGAGATGAGCAAACGTAATGAAGCAGCTCAAGCATTAGAAGACTCAAAGTCAGATATTGGCTGGGGAAGTCAGATTCGTTCTTATGTTTTAGATGATTCACGTATTAAAGATTTGCGTACTGGTATTGAGAATTCAAATACGAAAGCAGTCTTAGATGGTGATTTAGATCGGTTTATTGAAGCAAGTTTGAAACAAGGTCTATAACTTTAAAACGGCATTTTCGTTCAGCAAATTTTAGTTAATCGGAAAAATATGATATTAATATCGTAAAAAATAGATATTAATATTTATTAAATTCGATATACTGATTTTAGGTGCTGAACGAAGTTTTGCCTGTTGAAAATGTGATGAGTCTATGGATATTGATGTTATAAGCAAAGCCTTAGCCAATCCATTACGCCGACAGATTTTGCAGTGGCTGAAACAGCCTGAGCAATTTTTGCCTGTGCAGGAATGTGGTGGCAGTTTTGAACGTGGTGTCTGTGCAGGGCACATTGAACGTTTAGGCAAAGTTGCACAATCAACCATGTCAAATCATTTGTCTGTGTTACAGCAGGCAGGTTTGATTCAGGTTGAGAAATATGGGCAGTGGTCCTATTTCACCAGAAATGAAGCTTTGATTCAGCAATATATCGAACATTTAAAACAAACACTTTAACTGAATAAGTGTAAATTGAGGCGATCATGGCTGAACTAAATTCTGCGTTACAAGTGGGTGATTTTACGATTAAAAACCGTTTGGTTTTATCACCTTTGACCAGAGCTCGTAGTGGTGTTGAGCGTATTCCAAACGATTTAATGCTGGAATACTATCAACAACGTGCCAATGCGGGCTTAATTATTACTGAAGCGACGGTGATTAGTCCGAAAGCTGTTGGCTACGCCAATACGCCAGGCTTATGGTCACAAGAACAAGCTCAAGCGTGGAACAAAATTGTTGAAGCTGTGCATGCGCAAGGTTCAAAGATTGTGGTTCAGCTATGGCACGTCGGTCGTATTTCACATCCTGACTTATTGGATGGTGATATTCCGGTCGCACCAAGTGCGATTCAACCTGCGGGGGAAGTGAGTTTACTGCGTCCGAAACGTCCTTTCGTTACACCTCGTGCTTTATCGCATGAAGAAATCCAAGAAATCGTCGCACAATATAAACATGCGGCTGAGTTAGCGAAAGCAGCAGGTTTTGATGGTGTTGAGTTGCATGCAGCCAATGGTTATTTGATCGATCAATTTCTACAAAGTACGACCAATCATCGTGATGATGAGTATGGTGGTTCAATTGAAAACCGCGCGCGCTTGTTGTTGCAAATTGTGGATGCCTTTATTGAGGTATGGGGTGCAGGTCGGGTGGGTGTGCATCTGGCACCGCGTGGTGATTCACATGACATGGGTGATGCAGATCCATTAGCGACTTTTGGTTATGTGGTTGAGCAATTGGATCAGCGTAATGTTGCGTTTATCTTTACTCGCGAGTACGAAGCTGAGGATAGTTTACAACCAAAGTTGCGTCCTAAATTCAAAGGTGCTTGGATTGCCAACGAAAAATTAACGCCAGAATCAGCCAAGCGTATTTTAGCAACTGAACAAGCGGATGCAGTTGCATTTGGTTTAGCATATATCGCAAATCCTGATTTATTCGAGCGTTTGGAAAATGATCTACCGCTTAATCAGGTTCAATTCGATACCTTGTATGGTCCGAGTGCCGAAGGTTATACCGATTATCCTGTTTTTGAACAACTGGAAGCTTAAGTCGTTTTTAGAATTACTCATGTCATTTACCAAAATGGCATGAGTTTTTTTTTGAAATTCCGCATAATGAACGAAATCAAATTGTAAATCTTGGTCTCGGATGGCGCAGCACAACGCAGTACAGCAAACCCCGTTCTGGTATAACTTTTTACTGGTATGTCTCAAACCGCTCTATCGCTGGAAAATAAGACAACGGGCTGAAAGTGATGCGCTATATCAGCAAGAGTGCCTAGAGCGTTTTGGACCGTTTCAACCCCCTAAAAATTTAAATACGATTTGGTTTCATGTAGTATCAGTTGGAGAAACCAACGCTGCTCAACCTTTGATTGAGCACTATCTAAAACTTGGACATTCGGTTTTAGTGACCAACACCACAAAAACAGGGCAAGCCAGAGCCAAGAGTTTATTTTACGAAAAATATTCGACACTTTTTCAGGCAGTCTATTTGCCTGTTGATCAGAAGCCGTTACTGAAACAATTTTTTGAGCTGTATCAACCGAAACTTCTTGCTTTAGTTGAAACTGAGATTTGGCCAAATTTGATTGCACAAGCCAAACAGAAGCAAATTCCATGTATCTTATTGAATGCTCGTCTTTCAGAAAAATCAGCGAAAGGTTATGACAAAGTTCGTCGTTTAACACAGCCAATGTTGCAGCAACTCACATGGTTATTGGCTCAAGATATCGCGACACAACAGCGTTATGTGGGTTTAGGGTTAGATCAAAGCAAAAGTCAGGTTGTTGGAAATATTAAATTTGATATTAGTGCTCCGACCTCCTTTATTGAGCAAGCTGAACAGTTAAAACAGGAATGGCAGTTAGAGAAACGCCAAATAATTACTTTAGCCAGCACACATGCACCTGAAGAAGAACAGTTACTTAAGCAATTACAGACACATTTAAATTCCAACCCTGATTTGTTATGTATGGTTGTACCGCGTCATCCAGAGCGCTTTGATGAGGTGTATAAAATTTGCCAGAGTTTAAATTTAAATACGCAACGTCGTAGTCTTAAACAGCCAATTCAAATCGATACACAGGTTTTTCTTGCCGACAGTATGGGTGAAATGTGGTTATGGTATGCCTTGAGTCAGGCCTGTTTTGTCGGTGGTTCATTGAATGAACCTGGGGGAGGACATAATATTCTGGAACCGATGGTGCTGAATATCCCGACAGTCATTGGTCCTCGCTATTTTAATTTTCAAAGTATTGTCGATGAATTTGTGGCAGCGCAGGGAATTTTAATTGGAGAAAATGCAGCACAAGTGGCACAGCAACTTTTAAGCTGTTTGGATGATCCAGTGCAAACCCAACAACAGGTTGCGCACGCTCAACAGGTATTGCAGCGCAATAAGGGTTCTCTAAAAAAACATATCCAGTTGCTTGACCACTATTTACAGCAAACCGCATCATCATGAATATTGTTTTACTTGAAGCTGAACAAACCCAATCCGAGTTCTGGAAAATTGAAAGTCCAAGACAACTGCAACATTTAAGCCAGCATGTGCAGTTAAATGCTGGAGATACCTTAAAGGTGGGTATCCGCAATGGTCAGCGTTATCTCACCGAAGTTGTAACGATTTCAGAACAACATATTTTACTCAGGCCAATTCAGGTGGAAGCCGTGCCTGCAAAGTTGCCTGTACATTTGATTCTGGCCTTGCCACGACCCAAAGTATTACGCCGTATCATTATGGATGCTGTGACTTTGGGTGTGCAACGGATTAGCCTGATCCATAGTTATCGGGTGGATAAAAGCTATTGGCAAAGCCCATTTTTACAGCATCTGGATGATTATGTAACGCTGGGGCTGGAACAGGCTGGTGATACTATCGAGCCAGAAATCCAGCTTTACAAAAGGTTTAAACCTTTTGTTGAAGATGTTTTGCCTACATTTATTTCGGATCAAAAACCTGCTTATGTCGCACATCCCTATGCAGAACAGCAGATGCCACATGCGATTCAGCATTCATGTTGCCTGATCGTTGGGCCAGAAGGCGGATTTATTCCTTTTGAGGTTGATCTGTTCAAAAAAAATGGCTGCCAAGCAAGGCGCTTAGGCAACCGAATTTTACGAACTGAAACGGCGGTATCGCATATTTTAGGGCGATTATTTATCTAGGTGGTTGGTTCGTTGATTGGTTCTGATTGATCACCACGATACACTTTAACTTCCTGTACAGGGTAGGGAATTGAGATACCCTGTTCATCAAAGGCTGCCACCACCAGTTCCTGAATTTCGCTGATTGAGCTTCCAGTTGAGGTTTCAGTGGTGTTGACCCACCAGCGTACTGTCAGGGTAATCGAGAAGTCGGCCAGTGCGGTAACATTTACTGAAAAGGCAGGCTGACTCAGCACGTTACGGTTATGGTCCAGAATCTTCAGGATAATGTCCTTGGCCTGCTGGATATTGTCTTCATAGCCAATACCCACCATAAACTCACAACGGTGGCGCTGGTAGGCATTGTTTACCGTCACGGCACTGGTATAGACCGTCGCATTGGGAATGACGATACGGCGGCCATCTGGAGAACGCAGGAATGTGGCACGAATCTGGATATCCTCAACATTGCCCTCCATGCCATTCACCACAATGTCATCACCAATGCGGAAAGGTTCACTCAGTAGAATCAGCACGCCTGAAAGTAAATTCTGGAAGATGTCCTTAAATGCAAAACCAATGGCGACCGAACCAATCCCCAGCGCCCCGATCAACTGACTTGGGGTAAACCCTGGAATAGCAATCACCAGCGCGATCAGGAAACCAAAGAATAAAATGAACGTCTCACCAACGCGGTGTAGGACTAAAACCAAATTCTGTTTTGCATATGATCGGTTGCTCAGTGTTTTGTTCACGAAAAATTTAAAAAGCTTGGTTAGCAGCCAAAAAATGATAAACACCGCAATCGCGATGCAGATATAGGGAACCCGCTGCCAGAAACTGTCGATGATCTTATCAATCGTGGTATAGGCATCATGGTATTTTTCAGTATGAGCCAATACAGTCTGCGTGGTTTTGGCACCTGCCTGCTGGATCAGTTCACCTGTGTCCTTGGCGACATTGGTCAGTGTTGTTTGTTCATTTGCCACAGAAAAATCTCTATTTCGCAAAGTGGGAATGGAGTGGGAAGCAATCATAATGAATTTATCGCAAATATGCATGTAAAGTTCAGTTGTTGTTTCACCCTACTTATGCTCTGGAAACCTAGAAGTATCCAGTGGTGTTCTGGATCATCTGTGTTGGCCCCTCCCATAAGTCTGGGCTGGCAAAATAATAGAAAAACATGAAGATAAACAGTAGCATCAAGATACTCAGGATGATCACGATCCATGCCAGCAGCTTTTCCCATGTGGTGGATGGGCGGATATCGCCATAATCATTGCGATAGGGCGTACCTGGGGCAAGTAACACATAGAATGTAAACAGCAACTGGATAAGGGGGACGAGCAGCAGCAGGCTCAGCCAACCTGTTTTATTCAGATCGTGTAAACGTCGGATCAAAAAAACGATCTGAAAATAAAAGCCAGCAAACCAGAGTGCAATCAGCGCAAATCCTCCGATTCCTGAAAATGCAGATAAGATCGGTTCATGAATCTGTACATTATTTACACTTAGACTCGCCGAAATTGTGATAATAAGAATGAAAAGAACCGTCCAACTGATACTCAGGAAACCATACCAACCTAGATAGCTGAGTCGGTTAAACCGCCCCTTGGCGGATAAGGGATGGTCATTGATAGGCTGTGTCTGGGAGGAGAGGGGAGGATTCAACATCATATTTTCCTATTTTTTGTTTATTAAATCTTTTAAGGTATGGCCAATGATCAAAATAATCACTTATTTTAAAAACAAAAAACATAGACAAGCAGTTCAAATTTAAATTATTTTGAGTAAATTTTTGAAAATAAACTGAGCGTAACATTCCTACGACCAAAGCCGCATTGTTTAGTCTTGTAAATGTTGTCCATACTGCAAGAGAGAACAAAACATACCAGAAGAATAGATATGACCATCTAGGGTATGAAATAAAAAACAAAGGAAGTGAGCTATGAAAGAAATCTACCCAGTGCCTGATAAATTCAAAGAAACGGCAAGAATCTCAGAAGCAGACTATTTCAAACGTTACCAGCATTCCATTGAGCAGCCTGAAGCATTTTGGGCGGAAGAAGCGCAAAAGATTGACTGGATTAAGCCCTTTACCCAGGTCAAGAATACCAGTTTTAGTCAGGATGACTTCAGGATTGAATGGTTCGCCGATGGTGAGCTGAATGTCTCCGCAAACTGCCTGGACCGTCATCTCAAGGATAATCCATTAAAACCTGCCATTATCTGGGAAGGTGACCATCCATCACGCCATAAAATCATCTCCTTTGCCGAGTTGCATGATGAGGTGTGCCGTTTTGCCAATGTGTTGAAGAAACAAGGAATTCGAAAAGGCGACAGAGTGGTGCTGTACATGCCAATGGTGCCTGAAGCTGCGATTGCCATGCTGGCATGTGCCCGCATTGGTGCGGTGCACTGCGTGGTGTTCGGTGGTTTCTCACCCGATTCATTGGCAAGCCGTATTGAGGACAGTCAGGCCAAACTGGTGATTACCGCCGATGCGGGAATGCGTGGTGGCAAGCTGATCCCATTGAAAGAAAATGTTGATGCCGCCCTGGATATTCAGGGAACAGACAGTGTAGAGAACGTAATTGTGGTGCACCGTACAGGCAACCCGATTCAGTTTAATGAGGCGCGTGACATCTGGTATCACCTTGCCATTATGGAAGTGGATGAGCACTGTCCGCCTGAGCCGATGAAATCGGAAGACCCACTTTTCATCCTTTACACCTCTGGTTCAACAGGCAAGCCAAAAGGGGTGCTGCATACCACGGGTGGCTATCTGGTTTACGTCAACACCACCTTTAGGGAAGTGTTTGACCTTAAAGAGGATGACGTGTACTGGTGTACCGCAGATGTGGGCTGGATTACAGGGCATAGCTACCTGCTGTATGGTCCACTCAGCAATGCCACCACAACGGTGATGTTTGAGGGGATTCCACAGTATCCAACATGGGCGCGTATCGGCCATGTGATTGACAAGCACAATGTCACCATCCTCTATACCGCACCAACCGCCATTCGCGCCATGATGCGCGAGGGTGATGCCTATGTGCGTGAAAGTGACCGCAGTAGCCTGCGCCTGTTAGGTTCAGTGGGTGAGCCAATCAACCCAGAAGCGTGGAACTGGTACTATGAAGTCGTTGGTGAAAGCCGTTGCCCGATTGTGGACACATGGTGGCAGACTGAAACAGGTGGAATCCTGATCTCACCACTGCCAGGTGCAACCGCATTGAAACCAGGTTCTGCGACCCGTCCATTCTTTGGGGTGCAGCCTGCCCTTGTTGACGGTGAGGGCAATGAGCTGGAAGGAGCGAATGAGGGCAATCTGGTGATTAAAGACTCATGGCCAGGTCAGATGCGGACTATCTGGGGCGATCCAGAGCGCTTTATTGAAGCCTATTTCTCCACCTTTAAAAACTGCTATTTCACTGGCGATGGTGCGCGCCGTGATGAGGATGGCTACTACTGGATTACTGGCCGTGTGGATGATGTCCTCAACGTTTCAGGTCACCGTTTAGGTACAGCCGAAATTGAAAGTGCCCTGGTTGCACATGAGGCGGTTGCCGAAGCTGCGGTAGTCGGAATGCCGCATGACATCAAGGGGCAGGGAATCTGTACTTTTGTCACCTTACAGGCTGATGTCGCTGAATCAGAGGAATTGCGTAAGGAGCTGGTCAACTGGGTGCGTAAGGTACTTGGACCAGTGGCAACGCCTGATGCCTTGCACTGGGCACCTGCCTTGCCAAAAACCCGTTCAGGCAAGATTATGCGCCGTATCCTGAGAAAGATCGCCGCCAATGAACTAGATACACTGGGTGATACCTCAACCCTGGCTGAACCAGCGGTGGTGGATGCCCTCATTGCAACGGTCTATCCAGACAGGTAAGCCCTATCCAAATAATAAAAGAAAAGAGTGTTCAAGTGAACGCTCTTTTTTATCCATTGGAGCGTAAAACCTCGGGGTTTAGCCCGAGGATATAAGCGACTGGCGTAAGCCATTAATGCGGTGTTTGCTGTTGTTGAATATACTGCTTAATAATCCCAATAGGCGCACCTGCGCATGATGCAGCGAAGTAACTAGGCGACCACAAGGCATTACCCCATAATTTGCTTTTAATTTCAGGGTGTTTTGTTCGTAAAATTCGACTAGATGCACCTTTCAAGCTATTTACCAAACTAGAAATAGCGACTTTAGGCGGATAATTGACGAGCAAATGTACATGGTCATGTTCACCGTCAAACTCTACCAACTCAGCTTCAAAGTCCAAGCATACACGCTCAAATACTTCACGCATCGTTTCAAGCATTGCTTTAGTAAAAACATCACGCTGATATTTAGCTACAAAGACTAAATGAACGTGCATATTAAAAACACAGTGGCGACCTGTTCTAATCTCTTGACTATTACTCATAGACCAAATATATTTTAAGTATGAAAACACTTAAATTACGCATAAAAGACAAACATTGCAAGGTGCTAAATCAGATGGCATCTGAGGTGAATTTTGTCTGGAATTACGTGAATGATTTGTGTTTTAAACATCTACAACGAAAACAACAATTCTTTTCAGCATACGATATTGCTAAATACACAAAAGGCACATCGAAAGAATGTAATTTGCATAGCCAAACGATTCAGGCGGTCACAGAAGAATTAGTGACAAGACGCAAGCAATTCAAAAAAGCAAAACTGAAATGGCGAGTCAACAATAAAAAATCAGCTAGGCGTTCATTGGGCTGGATACCATTCAAAAAAGTTGCAATCAAATATGCTGATGGATATGTTCAATACGGCAAGCATCAATTCAAACTATGGGACAGCTACGGACTAAGCAAATACAATGTTAAAACAGGCTCGTTTGTAGAGGATAGTCGTGGGCGTTGGTATGTCTGTCTTGTAGTTGATTCAATTAAAACAGAGAAAACCAGCGCTAAAACCTCAATTGGTATAGATTTGGGATTAAAAGACTTAGCTACTTGTTCAGATGGTATAAAGCTCAAAGCCCCT
>NZ_KB849212.1:1274609-1333944 GCF_000368025.1 Acinetobacter parvus DSM 16617 = CIP 108168 | reverse complement strand
AGGAATCCCCGTCCTTTAGGTCGGGGAGGATGTCAAGAGCAGCATTTAATGGTCAGCCAGGAAAATTGAAACCTGCCGAAAATAAAAAGCCCCAAGCCGAGTCCTGGGGCAATAATACTTGCCATTACTTTATTTTTCTTCTTATCAAGTCTAAAAACGAATTATTTCTTTATGCAACGTGGTTTAGATTTTTTTGTGGTTTTGGATGGAGGCGTGATTCTGCCGCATCCAGATCAGGTACTGCCGCTGAGGGGAGTACATCCGCCTGTTCAATCTGTTTGTTAATGCCGAGATTCTGGTTGGCCTGTTCGGTTTTTGCCCTGGTTGCCGCCGCACGCTGACCCTTGGCAGGTGCCCACTCCAGAATTGGTAAGGCACGCGCTACAGCCAGGGTCACACGGTCTGACAGTTGCTCACTTTTTACCGTGTATTCAGGTGTAAAGTCCCGATCGGTGGCATATACGCCTATCGGTAGGGTCTGTGCCTGAAAAAAGCTAAATAGCGGACGTAGCTGATGCTCCAGCACCAGTGCATGCCGATCACTACCACCTGAAGCCGCCAGCAATACAGGAACATCGACTAAAGCAGTCTGTTCAACAAAGTCGAAGAAATGTTTAAATAAACCAGTGAATGATGCACGGTAAACGGGTGTGCCCACAATCAGGGCATCTGCCGCCTCAACTGCGGCAAGGTCATCCTGTACACGCTGTGGTAGTTGGTTACGGTAAATGGCGCCACCCAATAAAGGACCAATTTCACTGAGTTTAATGAAATGCACCTTAATGCTGATTGCTTCTGAAAGTTCATCAAGGATGGCCTGAATTAAACTTTCAGTTTTAGAGGGACTATTTAGCCCGCCTGAAACGGCAACAATGTTGAGGGGAGTGGCGATTGTCTGGTGATTTGGCATGGTTGGGCCTGGGCAGTTTTCCTGAATTGCCCCTATTTATCTACCTGAATATGCTGGCTGTAAAATAAGGAAATGCTGCAAGCTTATCTTTTTTATCGATATATCTAAAAATAATGATAGGCTTGAATTTAGTTGGTTTTAATTGCATGTTTCTATTCAATATTTCTTTAAGGGCTTTATTCTTGAATAAATAGGATATGGATTATATAAATATTCGATTTATTTTGCTGGAAAAGGAAATAAATCAGGTCTTGTGCTTGACCTGCGGTTTATTTAAAAATAGGCTAGGATAGATTGAATTTGAATAAACACAGTACATTGACGTACTTACAGATTGCGTAAAGCACTTATGAATATTTTAATTGTAGATGATCATCCCTTATTTAGACATGCGTTGATTCAAGCGGTTCGTTATAGCCTGCCACAGGCACAGATTCAGGAAACTGCTGATGTTGACGAATTCTATGCGCGTCTGGAACATGGGGCGGAACCCGATCTGGTGTTGCTGGACCTGAATCTACCAGGTGCCTCTGGATTTTCTGCACTGGTGTATGTACGAGCACAGTATCCAGCGATTCCGATCATTATTGTTTCTGCCCATGAGGAAGTGTCGATTATCCAGCGGGCAATTGCACACGGAGCAATGGGATACATTCCAAAATCCTCACACCCAAGCCATATTGGCGAGGCCATTAAGCAGGTGCTGGAGGGTGAGATCTGGCTGCCACCGAATTTACCGACTCATGCAGGATTTGACCCAAGGGCTGCGGACGAAACCGCACTGGCAGAGCGTTTACAGTCACTGACGCCGCAGCAGTTCCGCGTATTAATGATGGTGGCTGAGGGGTTGCTAAATAAACAGATTGCCTATGACCTGGAAGTTTCCGAGGCAACCATCAAGGCGCATGTAACCGCCATTTTCCGTAAACTTGGCGTACAAAACCGTACTCAGGCAGTGTTGGCAATCAGTGCCTTAAATATCGAAGACAAAAAGATGTAGTCTTGTAGCTGGGAACTGAAAGACTTTTCCGATTCTTCTAAAATAAAAAACCAGTTCAAAATGAACTGGTTTTTTTATGATCAATCTGGGTTCTGGATAGAACCGCAATTCAATCTTAGAAACGGAACTTCGCGTTTACGCCAACAGTTTGCGTATCTAAGTCAGCATTTACTGCATTTGCATTTACGTAGCTTGCACCAACAGCAACCGCTGGAGTGATGAAGTAGTTTACGTTCGCGCCCCAAGCAGATTTGATTGGAGAGAATTTGTCACTTGCTGGGTTAGAGCTTGCACTTACTTCTGCATAAGAAGCACCAACGCTTAACTTAGGCGTTAGGTAAAGGTCAGACTTTAATTCATATGCAGTTGTATCGCCATAAACAAGACCAGCTTCAAAGCCTACAGCCATGTTTGTACCGTCGATGTTACCTACATATTTAGTACGTGCAGTAATTGCATCTTGGTCTTCGCCAATCACTAATGGTTGAGCGACTGATTTTACGATACCGCTTGAAAGTACGCTGTTTGCATCTAAAGCAAATTGGTCAGCAATGTTTGTATAACCAACAGCAACTAAGAAGTTAGGAGTAAGCATAGTACCAACTTCTAATGCGAAGCGGTCACCATTGTCTTTTTCGCCGTCAACTTTAGATTTAGTGTGGCTATAAGATGCGCTTGTATATACCGGTAGGTATGGTGTAGGGATGTAAGCTTCACCTTTTGCGCCATATGATTGAGTTTCAGAAGTTACAACTTCATCACCATCATGTTTAGTATAGCTGTAAGCAGCAGAAACATTAGATGCGTGGTTTAAGAACGCAGCTTCAGCTAAAGGACCTTTAGAAGCGTCTACATCTTTGAAGTAGTAAGTTGCTTGTCCAGCACCAGTAAAGTTTTTGTCATTTACAGTTGTATCTAAAAATTCAGATTGACCTTGAACTTCAACTTGATAAGCGTTAGCACCGGTCATGGCTAATAATAAAGCAGTGGCTAAACCGAGTTTTTTCATAATAATTTCCAGCTTTAACAGTGATTGAGTTAAATTGGGGTCATTGTATTGTAACAAAGTATGATGTCAATGTCATAAATCCAAGCCTCCGACGAAGGGTGAAACACTGACCACATTTTGTTTAAAAAACAAACAAAAGCAAAGTTTGTTGTCAACGCTAAATAAAAGTTATAATTAACAAATAGATATAATTGTTTATAGCTAAGGCGGAAGATCATTTTTAAGTGCTGTATGAGATTTGTTTGATTGGTTAATTCGATTGTATCAATCGTTTTTTACATTCAACTTGTGCTGGCTTGTGTCATAATTTTGCCATTAAAAGTGTGGTTTAAACATATTTTTTTAATAATTTTGCGATGAACTATACAAAAAATAGCGAATAATTTTTGATGAAATCATGATCAATTTAAAAATGAGAAAGAAATGATTTAAAGGTTAAATCTGATTTACCGATTAGTTTTTTAAATGCAATTTGTTTAATCGGTTTTACATTGTGAGGTATAGTTCACATAATGTGAAGCAAGAGATAGGTAATTTGCATTTTACGATCTCGGAACATTTTCTTTGTGTATTTGTAGTTTACTAGCTCAGCTTTCCCCAAGGTTGAGCTTTTTTTTGTCTGTTCTTTTCCTATTATAGATGAGATAACAATACAGAGCGAATAATACAAAAGGTTTATAGTAATCAAATCTATACTCGACTTCTGCTTTTCTTATGCCAAAAATACTAAAACATCTTGGCCTTTGCGCATCTGTAATGATTGGACTGACGTTGCTAGGTTGCCAAAATTTGCAGGCCCCAACTCAAAGCGCCGTGTCAAAAAAACACGACCAAACCGAGATCGCTTCTTTATTCCAACATGCTCAAACTGTTGGCGTATTTGTTACATATGATGGGCAAACACTTCAAGAATATGGCAATGCGCTGAGTCGATCGAATACAGCTTATATTCCAGCCTCAACTTTCAAGATGTTAAATGCTCTGATTGGGATACAGCATCACAAAAGTTCGCCAAACGAAGTGTTTAAATGGGATGGCAAAAAGCGTGCTTTTGCGAGCTGGGAAAAAGATTTAACCTTAGCTGAGGCGATGCAGGCATCGGCAGTGCCTGTTTATCAAGAATTGGCTCGACGTATTGGTTTAGAGCTGATGGCGAACGAAGTGAAGCGAGTGGGCTTTGGCAATGCTGAGATCGGAACGCAAGTCGATGATTTTTGGTTGGTTGGTCCACTGAAGATTACCCCCGTTGAAGAAGTCAAATTTGCTTATGCTTTGGCTCATAAGCAGCTTACATTTGATCAATCTGTGCAGGAACAAGTGAAACAGATGGTTTTGGTTGATGAAGTTAAAGGAACCAAAATTTATGCCAAAAGTGGTTGGGGTATGGATGTAACGCCCCAAGTAGGTTGGTGGACAGGCTGGATTGAGCAACCGAATGGGCAGGTGATTGCATTTTCTTTAAATATGCAAATAAATAATTCTAAGCAGGGCGATGCGCGTAAAGCGATTGTTTATCAGGCATTACAACAATTGAAATTGTTAGAGACGCAATAAAATCTTTTTCTTAAAAAAAAGCCCAACTTTAACGAAAAAGTTGGGCTTGGAAATAGGATGTTTATATTTGGGGGAGAAAACATCCTAGAGGGTTAAAAGTACAGATTCAGATATTGCTTGGCTTGATTAAATTATGTGCGGACAAGCCTGATTTGTGAAATTGATAATTTTTATCTTTAGAATCTATTTATTCAATAGTCTTGCTGCTAGGTGATTTGATCAATGATATTGAGAAAATTGAAAAAGTTGCTGTGGTTGAGAAAACACAGGTAAAATCATTTTTTGTTTAAAAATACATCGGAATGGCTTTTTTGAAAAAGACAAGGTGGGTTAATGGGGCGTAACTTAAGGCGCGTTAAATTACGTTCAGAACAAATCAGCCTTCGACTTTTTGTTTGCATGGCGATTATTATTTTATCCATTCTATATATTTCTATTCCTTTAATTCTTAACAGTTTTCAAGAATATAATAAAACAAATCAGGTTTTGAGTGAAATCACCAGTTTACGTGCATTAGTCCAAACAGCGAATAAGATTTCCAGAGAGCGCGGACCTGCAAATAAGGTTATGTCAAGTACATCAGAAGAAATAGTAAAAAATAAACAGGAATTGGCAGAGTTTAGATTAGTCGTTGATGAGCAGATTAATGAAACAGTATCTATTTTAAATCAAGCAGGTTTTAATTCAGTAGCAACACAGCTCCAAACTGATTTGAAAGTAAAATTAGAGCATGCGCGTAAAATCGTTGATGCTTATGCGGAAATACCACAGTCTCAACGAACATCACCGCAACTAGATCATGCCATTTTAACAATGTTTAGTGTTTGGGATAACAGTCGTGAGCTTCTTAATGAGTTGATGGCGCAGTCGAAAAGTAAAGACAGTAAGATGTCGAACTATTTTATTTCAATATTGATTCTAACGGATATGCGTGATCAGGCAGGACGAGTTGCATCGAATGTTATGGCACCGATTACTTTTTCTGAAAAAATTTCTGATATAAACCGTGCAAGGACTTTGCAAACAGAGCATCAGGCTAGATATCTTTGGTCCTTGGTTGATGTCATTCAACCGCAATATATGAAAACTTCAGATTACATTCGATTACACCAACGTGTAAGAACGGAGTTCTTAGAGCAAGGATTACCTATCATCCGTAGATTATTGGATGAAAGTCAAAATAATCAAACGTATTTTTTAACAGGGACGCAACTGACAGAGCAAATTGTTGATAAATACACCACCGTCATCGATCTACAAAAGTATATTTTGGATTACAGTGTGCTTATCGCAACACAACAGAATAAAAATGCCAAACAACAGTATTTTTTACACTATCTATTTCAAGCTTATCTTTATTAATTGCTTTATTTACGATGATCTATACCAAGAGAAAGGTGTTTAGCCCTTTGATTAAAGCACGTGAGATGATTTTGGGTTTATCGGATACGATGCATGAGCCACCTTCTCGTCAGAAATCAAAACATGAGTTTTATACCTTGTTTGAAGCGATTAATAAATTAAAAGTCATGCTTAAACAGCGTGATTTGATGGAGTCGCAACTCAAGCAAATTGCAAATACCGACACGCTTACGGGTGTATCAAATCGATTGGCATTAGAAGAATATATTAATGATTTGACTGCTAAGCCGAATGCGCTATCTCAGACATGTGTGTTTGCAATCGATATTGATCATTTTAAGTATGTAAATGATCAATACGGGCATCTGGTTGGCGATGAGGTGATCGGAATGGTTGCTAATCAACTCAAGCAACATGTGCGTGCTTCTGATCTTATCGTGCGTTATGGCGGTGATGAGTTCTTGGTCGTGATCGAGAGTATTCAAATGGAGGAAGCGAAAGCGATTGCGGAAAGTATTCGCTTAGGGATTGCTACGCAAAATATCGTTGTTACAAGTCTGGGGAAGGCGATTCAGGTTTCTGTCAGTATTGGAGTGGCTATTGGTGCAGAGAGTTGGTTAGAGCTTTTGGAAAAAGCAGATCAATCGTTGTTAAAAGCGAAAGCCAGAGGTAAGAATGTAGTGGTATAATTATTATCGATTGATTATTTTTCTAAATTTTGTAATTAAATCATAACATTCGACTTGATTTAATTCACGGCGATGATACTCGATATACTTTTCGTCTTGAAGTTCTGATGTGCCGAAAACATAAGCTATGTGTGCTTGATGCTTTAGTGTAGTCATCAATGAAATAGCGTAAGGTGAAATTAATTCACTTTTATGTGCTTGGTGTGATTTTAAAGAATAAGTATCACCTGCATTATAAATTGTCTCACTATCTATAAAAAGAAAACTAAGAGTTTCTTGATCTTTAATAATTGATTGATTGCCATTATAGCTTGTTTGATACACGGAGCATCGGAGACCTTTATTTTCCTTGGAATATTCGAAAATAGTATTTTTTAATGATCCGTATAAAATATAACTTTCAAGATCGAAAAGATGAGTGTGAATTGTGAAAGACTCCTGAGATAAAAGATTTTTATCCCAAAAATGTAATCTTATATCGCTACTAGCTCCTGTAGAAATTCTACAGCAGTAAAATCCCAAAGGATGTGTCGTAATTTTTAGTCTATTATCTAAAATAAACTGAAAAAGTTGCTCTGCATCAATATCTGTTTTGTGATTTATTTTGAAATTCATGAATATGGATCTGAAGGAGAATTAACTTTACATGCTATAGAATTATAATCTATAGCTAATTTTTGTGTATCAAAGTTAAAATAATTTTTGATTAATAACTCGATACAACATTTTCTAAGATTCTGATCTAATTCTATATTTGTTTCATTAGATAAATCAATTTTTTGGCTATGTTTTGAAATAACTCGAATATCTTCTAGATATGAATCATAAAAATAAGACCCTTTCGATGCAGATAACGCACTCGCCATAGGGTCTTCTTTAGTAACAACAGCTACTTCATCTGAAATATCAAACCTAAAAGATGAAAAAGTATCAAGATAAAACAATCTAACATCTAATAGTGGCTCACATTTGGAATATTTGAGAGCACTAATAGTAGACGCTAGGATTTCTTCTTGAACAATTTTTTGTGTCCACTGTTGTTTTGAGCCAGATTTTAAGCCACTACGGTAGATAGCATAATCTTTACAAAGTCTTTCATTTAATGGATTGAGAAGGTATATATCAATTGTACGTCCTAAACTATCTTCTCGAGCATATTTAGCCAATATTGGTAATGTCATTGCTCTAGTAAAGCGCCCACATGTACCTTTATAAATCCATTTTTTGGTTGAAAATGTATTTTGTTTAAGTAGTTGATTTATCTCTTTAGGCTCAATCACAGATATGGTTGACTTAAGATGTTTTTTAGGTGTGATAAACCAGATGAAATAACTAATAATGATAGTAATAAGAAAAGAAGCTATTAAAGTGTCTAATAGAATTCCTATAAATTTAGCTAAAGTTATTTTTTCATTTTCATCTATGAATGGTAATAAAAAGAAACGAAACAAAGTATATGTACAAAGACAAAGTATCACCATAACTATGAATGTTCGATGGTGATACTTTTTTAAAAAAATTTCTTCCATGTTAAATCTATATTTAAAAGATGTTCTTACTATATCAATAACATCGGCTTTAAGAAATGCCCCGTATGTGAAATCTCAACCTCAGCGACTTGCTCAGGTGTACCTTCGGCAATGATCTGACCACCACCAGAACCACCTTCAGGCCCTAAATCAATCACCCAGTCAGCCGTCTTGATCACATCCAGATTATGTTCAATCACCACAATGGTATTGCCCTTGTTGCGAAGCTCATGCAGGATATCCAGCAACTTGGCAATATCATGGAAATGCAGGCCAGTGGTCGGTTCATCCAGAATATACAGGGTTTTACCTGTATCACGTTTTGCCAGTTCACGCGCCAGTTTTACCCTTTGTGCTTCACCGCCTGAAAGTGTGGTTGCTGCCTGACCCAAACGAATATAGCCTAAGCCCACCTGCATCAATGTTTCCAGACGACGATGAATCACGGGAATCGCGCTAAAGAACTCTGCCGCATCCTCGACTGTCATTTCCAAAACATCGGAAATGTTTTTGCCTTTATAACCCACTTCCAGTGTTTCGCGGTTATAACGCTTGCCATGACAGGCATCACAAGGCACATACATATCAGGCAGGAAGTGCATCGCCACCTTGATCATGCCATCGCCTTCACAGGCTTCACAACGTCCGCCTTTCACGTTAAATGAGAAACGGCCTGCGCTATAGCCCCGTGCCTTGGCTTCAGGGGTTTGCGCAAACAATTCACGAATCGGGGTGAATAAACCTGTATAGGTGGCTGGGTTGGAACGTGGGGTACGCCCAATCGGGCTTTGATCAATATCAACCACTTTATCCAGATGCTGCAAGCCATCAATCGAATCAAATTTTTCCGCAGTGAGTGTGGTTGCGCCATTCAGTTGCGTGGCAGCCAAAGGCAACAGGGTACGGTTAATCAGCGTTGATTTACCAGAACCAGAAACGCCTGTTACACAGGTCATAATACCTAATGGAATGGTCAGATCGACATTTTGCAGGTTATGGCCACTAGCGCCAGACAGCTTGATCACCTCATTTGGGCGTGGCGATGGGGTACGTTGTTTTGGCACTTCAATTTTTAATTTGCCTGATAAATACTGACCTGTGAGGGAGTCGGCATGGTTGGCCAGTTCCTCATACGTTCCTTCGGCAATGATGGCACCACCATGAATCCCCGCACCTGGGCCAATATCAATGATATGGTCAGCTGCACGGATCGCATCTTCATCATGCTCGACCACCAGTACGGTATTGCCCAGATCACGCAGGCGAATCAGGGTTTGTAACAGGCGATCATTATCACGTTGATGCAAACCAATGGACGGTTCATCAAGCACATACATCACGCCCATTAAACCCGCACCAATCTGTGAGGCGAGACGAATACGCTGCGCCTCACCACCTGACAGGGTTTCGGCGGAACGCGCCAAACTCAAATAATTCAGGCCAACACTAACCAGAAAGTGTAAACGCTCACGAATCTCCTTAAAGATTTTATCGGCGATTTCACCTTTGGCACCCTCAAGATTCAGGTCCTGATAGTAGTTTTCTGCATCGCCAATTGACATCTTGGTGATTTGTGCAATGGTTTTATCCTTGACCCGAACATGACGTGAGATTTCATTCAGACGTGAACCACCACAGGCATCACAGGCGGCATTGGAAAGATATTGCGCCAGATCATCACGAACGTAGTTTGACTCGGTTTCACGGTAACGACGTTCCAGATGTGGCAGGATTCCTTCAAACGGTTGCACACGGTTGTGCTTACGACCACGTTCATCAATATAACTCAGGTCGATTTTCTCTTTGCCTGTGCCTTGCAGGAATTTTTTCTGGGTGTCCTTATCCAGCTTATTCCACTGCTCATCCAGACTAATGCCAAAGTGATCAGCGACTTTTTGCAGCATGGTGTAGTAATAAGGACGTTGTCTGTCCCAACCACGAATTGCACCCTGACTGATGGAAAGCTCAGTGTTTGGAATCAGCTTTTCTGCACTGAAATGACTACGCGTCCCTAAACCATCACAGACAGGGCAGGCACCAAATGGATTGTTGAATGAGAACAAACGTGGTTCAAGTTCAGCCACCGCACGGTCACACTCAGGACAGGAGTGCTTTGCAGAGAAAACCCGTTCAGGATGTTCGCCATTCATCCACGATAAAACCGCAATATCACCGCCTAAACGTAGAGCAGTTTCAAAGGATTCTGCAATACGATTGCCAAGGTCATCCCGTACCTTAAAGCGGTCCACCACCACTTCAATGGTATGTTTTTTCTTTTTGTCCAGTTCAGGCGGGCTATCAATATCAATGATTTCACCATCAACACGGGCACGAACAAAGCCTTGTCCCTGTAACTGTTCAAATAGCTGGCTATATTCACCCTTACGCTCACGTACCACAGGTGCAAGCAGCATCAGTGCCGTGCTTTCGGGCAGTGCCTTGACTGCATCAACCATTTCGGAAATGGTCTGCGCCACCATTGGCAGGTCATGTTCAGGACAGTATGGCGTACCGACACGTGCATACAGCAAGCGCAGATAGTCATAGATTTCGGTAATGGTTCCCACCGTTGAACGTGGGTTGTGGCTGGTCGACTTTTGCTCAATCGCAATCGCAGGAGACAAGCCCTCAATTGAATCGACCTCAGGTTTTTCCATTTGTGACAGGAACTGGCGTGCGTAGGCTGAAAGCGACTCAACATAGCGGCGCTGACCTTCGGCATACAGGGTATCGAACGCCAGTGATGATTTACCTGAGCCAGAAAGTCCCGTAATCACCACAAATTTGTCCCGTGGTATATCGAGTGACACATTCTTTAAGTTATGGGTACGTGCGCCTCGAATACGGATATGACTTTGACTCATAAATACATCTCGAAATTGTGCGAATAAAACGTGTATATAATAGCGATTTAAAACTGTTCAAGCTGTAACAAAACGATTTTAAACGTCAGATTGTGTCGGATTAATGATTTCAAATATGTTTTTAACATGAAATTCTTATCTGGCCCAAAGGCTTATCGCTGAGATTTACAGACCATTTATTCAAAAATAAATTCCAAAAATTGAGGGCATCATGTCAAAAAAACTGCAAGTTTCTATTATTGCGATTGTTCTACTGATTTTCGCTTTTGTATATACATCTCCCTATCTGGCAATTTACCAAATCCGTCAGGCATTGAAGAATGAAGACAGTGCAGCACTGGCAGCCTATGTTGATTTTCCCAGTGTTCGACAGGGAATCAAGGATCAGTTGAATACCGAACTCGTAAAGAAATTTCCAGAACATGCACAGGCATCGGAGGGTGGCTTTGCCGCTTTCGGTGCCTTACTGGCGTCTTCGATGGTGGATAAAATGGTGGATGTGATGGTCAGTCCGCAAGGAGTTGCCATGCTTTTACAGGGAAAAAAGCTAAAAGAAAGTTTGCCATTTCAAACCCAGCCTGAACAATCCGAACAACAGCAAACACAGGCAGGAGCGCAAGCAAAGGAAAAGCTGTCTTATCGAGGTAAATATCAGGCATTTAATCGTTTTGTGGTCCAGATTCAATATCCGTATCCAAAACCTCCTGTTACAGTCACAATGCAGCGACAAGGCTTAAGCTGGAAAGTCACACAAATCGTATTGCCGATTGAGCAATTGAAATAGATCAGTGCTGCATTTAAATCCATTGTATAAGCGGTAGAACAAGGAACAAATAAAATGTTGGGAACAATTTTAATTGCGTTGATTGCTATATTGCATGTTTATATTTTAGTGCTGGAAATGTTTTTATGGGATAAACCCTACGGTTTAAAGGCTTTCGGCAATACATTAGAGAAAGCTCAACTGACCAAGGTTCTGGCACAAAATCAGGGCCTGTATAATGGCTTTCTGGCAGCAGGTTTGTTCTGGTCATTACTGGCACCCACAGCTTGTGCAGTTGCAATCGCCAACTTCTTTTTAGGCTGTGTGCTGGTTGCAGGCATTTATGGCGGGCTGACCGCCAGTAAAAAGATTATTTATATTCAGGCTGTACCTGCATTGATCACCTTAATTGTTGTCAATCTTTTTTGATAAGGCTCAACAATAAAAGTATTTATTCAACTTTATTTATGCTTTAATGCATTCAGTTTGAGATGAGCCTCATACAGTATATCGGACAATACGATATACGACTAAGCCCCGAATAGGGGCTTTTTTTACGTCTATATCAATTGTTTTAGGCGTGGTCCAACCCCAACCACTCTCTTTGCTGATAAGCACTGTCCCAGAAGAGCCATTCCAGTTTTGCACCCATGCTATAGGCTGCATGCATTTTTGCCAAAGTATCCGCATCACAGCGTGCGGCCACTTTATCAACGGTTGCAATCACATTGCGTACGGCTGCATGAAACTCTTCACCTGAATAGGTATCCACCCATGCCTGATAGGGATTATTTTCCACAGACTGGCTGACAATATCGTGGCCAACCTCTGCATAAATCCAGAAACAAGGTAACAGGGCGGCTAAAACCACAGGGTAGCTTTCCGACCAGGCCGTTGCAGTCAGGAACGATGTGTAATGATGACAGGCAAGGGTTAAAGGCGTGCTTTCAAACTCAGTTTTAGTGATGCCAAATGCCTGCATGAAATCCTTATGTAGGCTGCGCTCCACAATAATCGCAATTTTGGCGGCCTCGGAAAACTGGATCACGTCATCTGCGTCAAAGGCCTTTGCTGCCGCAACAGCCAGTGCGCGGCCATAAGCCAGTAAGTAATGTGCATCCTGAATGACATAATGGCAAAACGCCTTACTGTCTAGTGTGCCAGCGGCAAGCTCCTGATTAAAAGGTAGTGCCAATATTTTTTGATATAAATCGAGATTACGTTGCCAAACCTCTTGGGAAAACGTCATGAACTGAGCCTATGCGAGTGTTATTCCATCAATGATTTTCAAACTATAGCAGAATCTTGACGGGCATTTGTTTTGAATCCCTTGGGAGATTTAAGCCTATTTTCAGTTGAACCAGATAAATTCAAAAACGCTGTGGAATTTTCTGCCAGATTTTTTCATCATCTCCTTACAACCTTTGTAGGCGAATGACTTATAATTCGCTGAGTCAGTTACAGTGTCTTATCAACAATGAATGCTTTAGAACGCCGTTCAACCTTTGCCCTAAGTAGCATTTTTGCCTTACGCATGTTGGGCCTGTTCATGATTATTCCTGTGTTTTCAGTGGCAGGACAATCCTATCAATATGCAACGCCAGCCCTGATTGGCTTGGCTGTCGGGGTGTATGGCCTAACCCAGGCAATCCTGCAGATTCCATTCAGCCTGTTGGCCGACCGCTTTAGCCGAAAATCCCTGGTTGTTTTGGGCCTGTTGCTGTTTGCATTGGGCGGGGCCATTGCTGGCTTCTCTGACACCATTTATGGGGTGATTATTGGGCGTGCCATCGCAGGCGCGGGTGCGGTGTCAGCGGTGGTGATGGCATTGCTGGCGGATGTCACCCGTGAGGAGCAGCGAACCAAGGCAATGGCTGCGATGGGCATGAGCATTGGATTGTCCTTTGTAGTGGCATTCAGTCTGGGACCGTGGTTGACCAGCATTGTGGGAATTTCAGGATTATTTTTTGTCACCACGCTGATGGGACTGGCGGCAATCCTGATGTTGTTATTGGTTCCGAAAGTGACCCGACATCATCGAAACTTTCAGCAGGGCTATCTGAATCAACTGAGGCAGGTGATGCAGATGGGAGACCTGAACCGTTTGCATGTATCGGTTTTTGCCCTGCACCTGTTGTTAACAGCCATGTTTATCTATGTGCCATCACAGTTGATTGAATATGCGCAGATTCCACTTGCCAAACATGGTCTGGTCTATTTGCCACTATTGGTGATTAGCCTGTTTTTTGCCTTTCCAAGCATCATCATTGCGGAAAAATACCGCAAGATGCGAGGCATTTTCCTGTCTGCAATTGCGGGGATTATTGGTGGTTTGCTGATCCTGATCTTCGGTTATGAATCCAAATATGTACTGCTGGCTGGGCTGGGCATTTTCTTTATTGCGTTCAACGTGATGGAAGCCCTGTTGCCCTCATGGCTGTCGAAGGCGGCACCCATCCAGTCTAAGGCCACCGCAATGGGGATAAACGCCAGCAGCCAGTTTCTGGGCGCATTCTTTGGCGGTACGCTGGGTGGACAGCTTTTGATGTTACAGAATACTGCGCTCGGGTGGAGTGTGCTGGCGGGGATTGCTATACTATGGCTGCTGATTAGTTTTGGGCTGGCGCAGCCAAGATATTTATCCTCGATTGTATTGCCCCTGCCTCAGGGGGTACAAACAGATGAATGGACTTCAAAACTATTGGCAATTCGTGGTATTGAAGAAGTGGTGGTGATGCCCGAACAGCAGGTTGCCTATATTAAGGTCGATAAACAGTGTATTGATGATGCTGGGCGACAAGATTTAACGCACTTGTTGGGCAAAGAGGTAGCCATTTAAGCATAACTCTTATAAAGTAAAACACAGAAATACATAGGATGAAGACAGCTAATGCGTGGTGTGAATAAAGTTATTTTAGTCGGTACTTTAGGTAAAGATCCAGAAACTAAAACCTTTCCAAATGGTGGATCATTAACCCAGTTTTCGATTGCAACCAGTGAGTCGTGGGTAGATAAGAATTCAGGTGAGCGTAAGGAACAAACGGAATGGCACCGCATTGTGCTGCCCAACCGTTTGGGTGAGATTGCACAACAATACCTGCGTAAAGGCTCAAAAGTCTATATTGAAGGTTCATTGCGCACACGCCAGTGGACGGACCAGAATGGTCAGGAGCGCTACAGCACCGAAATCCGTGGTGACCAAATGCAGATGCTAGATTCACGTCAGCAAGGTGAACAGGGGGTTGCGGGTGGCAATGACTTCAACCAGCCACGATTTAACAACAATAACAATCAGGGTGGCGTTTACCAGGATACGGGCTTTAACAATAACCAGAATGGTTATGGTCAAGGCGGTGGCTTTGCTGGTGGAAACCAGGGCAACTATGCAGGTAGCCCACAGGCGGGCAATGGCTTTAATACACCAAAAGCAGCACCACAACCTGCGGCGGCTGCCCCTGCGGATTTAGATGATGATTTACCATTTTAGATCATCGTAGAACCCTCAAGAAAAGGCATAAAATTAAATTTTATGCCTTTTTTATTTTCATTAGCTTCTTCTTTTCCAGGAGATTGTCTCATTCATATTTGACTTCGGTTCTCACAAACATACCTTGTTCTGTACATAGGACCATGTGTTGTATTTCCATAGCTATAAGCCTGAACTTGCAAGGCGTAAAATCAAACCCAAAACCAGAACTTCTAAATGAATAGGAGTACAGAGATGAAAAAGATTATTGGTATCTATGAAAATAAGTACATGCATTGGGTGGGTGATGGCTTCCCAGTCTACAACCTGTTTTCCTATGATCGCCTAGGGCAAAGCATCAGTCCTTTCCTGTTGCTGGATTATGCGGCGCCTTACGGTTTTGCCCCAACAACTGAGCATCATGGAGAGCTATTAACTAGGATAAATCAGCTATTTATATAAGAAAGCCCATCACTCTGTTTGACTGATGGGCTCTCGCTATAAGGTTCTCTATTGATTTTTTTAATATTTGGTCACTTATTCTTGTACAGTTTATTATGTCACTCTGTTCTCATTATTGTTTAATCAGAATAGCGCTAAAATTATGCTTTGCAAAGGCCTGTATAGTGCAAAAATGGATATATAAAGGACGATCTGTATGTTTTTGTGGGTTTTGATCTAATAAAGTTTTATTTTTCATCTATTTAGCGTGTAAAATCAATTTTTGTCAAAATGTAAATGTAACCGACAAATAATTGGTCGACAAAATTCTGGCCTAAATGCTGAATCTGGTATTTTTTAATACGGCGTTTGAGCCGATGATCAGTCATAATCAAGAAAAATCATCAACTGATGGGACATAATTTTGGATATTGCAATTATTGGCAGTGGAATGGCAGGGCTTGCTGCCGCCAGAATCCTACAGGATGCTGGACATCAGGTGACTATCTTTGAGGCCCTCTCTGGTCGAGGCATGGATAGTCACAGTATTGATTTTGAAGGAGGCCTGATTGACGCGCCATTACGGGTGATGAATCCGAAGCTTTGGAAAAACACGCTCAGTCTGGCAACCTATTTAGGCATAGAAACCTTTCCAGTACGAACCTTTATGGCCTGTAGCTGGCTGTTTGAAGATAAAACCGATACATGGTTGACCACCTCGCGTAGCCGTATTGGCAATTTTCCGATTATCAACAACCGCAAGGGCATCCAGCAGTATGGCTGGCGTTTGGTCAAGGGCATGCTGCAACTCAAGACCGCCATCACCCAGTTCTTTAAGTCGGACAATCAGGACATTACCCTGGCTGAGTTCATGAATCAGTACCATATTGAGGAAGTGTTCTGGCACGGCACGGTAATGCCAGTGCTTTATACAATTTGCACCTGTCATCCAAAAACGATTGGTGAATGGCCTGCCAAACCTTTACTGGAATTTATTCGCCAGCTCACTGAGGGTGAGGCACTGTTGCGTATGAAAGGGGGCACACCTGCATTGGTGGATCGCCTAATCGCGGGAATCAGCATTTATAGTGGTTCGGCGGTTCAGAAAGTTGAAGAGCAGGGAGACAAGGTAAGGGTTGAAAATACGCTGGGCGAAAGCCAGTTATTTGACCGTGTGGTGATTGCCACCCCAACGCCTGCCATTGAGGGTTTCCTCAAGCAGCCACAATTTGCTGAAGATATTGCCCTGTTAAAACAGTTTAGGTTTGAACAGGGGGATTTGGTGATTCACACTGACCCGATTGTCATGCCTCAGCGCCGTAAGGATTGGGCAGTACTCAGTTATATGATGGACCGAAAGTTTACACGCCAGCAATTTACGGTATGGATTAATTCCATCGAACCCAGTCTGGTCGGTAAGAATGCGGTTTTCCAGACCTGGTGTCCTGTGATTGAGATTGATCCCAAGAAAATTATTTCCAAAGTGAAACTGACCCGTGCGGTGGTGGATTCGGAAACCGTGGCATTGAACAAAAAAATTCAGCAACAACACCTACAGTTGAACCGTAAGGTGTTTTACTGTGGTTCATGGTCATGTGATGGCCTGCCAATTTTAGAGTCCGCCGTGACCTCTGCCATGCATATTGCCCAAATCCTGGGTGCGCCATTGCCTTTTGTTGGGCTTAAACCCAAAGTCAAGGTGGCACCTGAACTCGGGTACTAAACATGGCGACTTTTAGACAGGCATTCATCGAAAAAGTCATTGGGCATAAATATGCAATTGATGCCAAACGGCTGGGTGATGATACATTGCTTGCCTGGAGCAATCTGGGGTATTGGCAAGGTCAACAGCATAACTATCCACTGGCATGTCAAAACCTAGCTGATCAGATCGCGGCATCTGTTCAGCTCAAGTCGACAGATCGTGTTTTAGACCTTGGTTGTGGGCAAGGTGCCAGTTTATTGCACTGGCTTAATCATTATCATATTGAACAATTGAGTGCAGTTGAATTACAGAAAGATTGCATTCAACGAATTCAAAAGGAATTGCCACAGGTGCAAAGCATCTGTGGTTCTTTTTTGAATTTAAGGCCGCTGCACTTTTTAAATTTATTTGATGTGGCCGTATGTGTTGATGCTGCGTATCACAGTGAATTGAATTTATTTCTGGATTCAGTTTCTTTTGTTTTGAATTCAAAAGGGCGAATTGCCTTTCATTATTTGATGTGGTCGGATGATTGGCAACATTGTTCCTATCTACACAAACAGCAATATTGCTATCTGTTAAAAGGTGCTGATGTGAGATGGCAGCATTTGATGGACGAGCAGCAGCTTTCTCAAATACTGGTAAAGCGTGGTTTTAAGGACATTGTCATTCAGGATTTTTCAGAGCCAGTTTTGAAAGGTTTTGCCCAATATATTGATACACGGTCACCAAGACCAAGGAACAAGGCTTTTGATTTTGCCCAACTCAAAATAGCAATGACGGCCAAGTTGTGCCAAAAACTCTATCAAGATGGTCTGGTGCGTTATGTTCAGGTGAGTGCAGTTAAAAACTAGGTAATAAAAAAGGCTTAAACCTTAAAAGTTTAAGCCTTTCTTGAATTTAATGGTGCCGACACACGGATTCGAACTGTGGACCTACTGATTACAAGTCAGTTGCTCTACCAACTGAGCTATGCCGGCAACGTGGCGTGAATTTTACATAATCTGGTTAAAAAAACAAGCGAAAAAATAAACAAATGAATTTGATAGTTTAATGGCTTTTAATTGATCAAAATCTATGGGATGAATAAAGGAATTGAACGTTTCGCCATCTCTAATGCACCACGTTCTTCAATTTTTTTTGCGCAGGCAAGAACATCTTTACCTTTGATTTGGTCAATCGGCATATCACCTAATGCAGGGAAAAGGTCTTTTTCAAATACAGACAAATCACGTAGGTAAGTTGTTTCTTTAATAACGGCTTTTCGATCTTCCATCCATTCCATGGCAAGTGATTTGAAAAGAGTACTTTCATCCATTTGCTGTAAGCGTTGGGTTTTTACGGCATTTGGGTCGATATTATTGTAAAGCTGAATACGTGCTTCATCACGAGCACGGCGAGCTTGAGCAAGGGATATTTCTGGATAGCTTCCAATGGTTAAAGTGCTTTCACGACCATTGAACCGATATTTTAAACGCCAGAATCTTCCACCCGATGGAGTGACCTCTAAATACAGTCCTTTTTCATCTGAATAACGTTTTTTCTTATCAAGTGGTTTTATCTTTCTAACTTGAGCATCCGTCAGCATTTTGAGCGATATCCGTACAGATTGGGGGACGATTATTTACATCTAATTCTTGTCCCCCAATTATCCCCCACAATATGGGGGATTGCAACGGATGAGGTCGGATTCTGTGCGGCAATAAAAAAAGCCTAAACCCTTTGGATTTAAGCTTTTCAGACATCGTCGGATGTCGTCTGAAATAATCTTGGCGGTGAGAGAGGGATTCGAACCCTCGATACGCGCAAACGTATACACACTTTCCAGGCGTGCTCCTTCAGCCACTCGGACACCTCACCAAGGTGTGCGATAGTAACCAAAAAAAAGCGAGCTGCCAAGTTGTTACAGCATAGATTTGCAGAAAAACTTTTTGGCTAGTGATAATATTGCGCTATAACGCTCTATATTGAAGACAATATATGCAAAGTACCGCAAAAAAAGCCGCATTGCCTGCGATGACGCTGGCAGCCTTAGGGGTCGTATTTGGAGACATTGGAACTAGTCCTTTGTACGCTTTGAAAGAATCCTTCCATGCTGCACATGGCCTAGGAATTCAACCTGAAAATGTATTAGGAATCTTGTCGATTATTTTTTGGTGTTTAATGCTGATTATTAGTATTAAATACATCGCGATTGTTATGCGTGCGGATAACAATGGTGAAGGTGGAATCATGGCTCTACTTGCTTTGAATCTACGCAAAGCAAAAATATCCGATAGTAAGAAGATTTATTTAATTGCGATTGGTTTTGTTGGGGCATCGCTATTTTTTGGTGACGGTATTATTACGCCTGCAATCTCAGTACTTTCCGCTGTTGAAGGTCTATCAATTGCAACCAATGTACTTGATCCGTTTATTGTGCCAATTGCAATCGTGATTGTAACGACATTATTTTTAATGCAAAAACATGGAACCGCGTTTGTTGGTAAATTTTTTGGGCCAATTACGCTACTCTGGTTTTTGTCATTGGGGATCTTGGGTGTCATTAGCGTCGTGCAAACACCAATCGTACTCGGTATGGTTAGTCCTCATTGGGCAATTCAGTTTATTTTCACTCATCCTGTACAAGCATTTTTTATTATGGGTGCTGTTGTTCTGACGGTCACAGGTGGTGAAGCCTTATATGCAGATATGGGGCATTTTGGACCGCGTCCAATTCGTTTCGGTTGGTTTAGTGTCGTTTTGCCTTGCCTTGTATTAAATTATGCTGGACAAGGTGCGCTGTTACTTCGCAATCCTGCGGCGATTGAAAATCCATTCTATTTACTAGTCCCAAGTTGGGCTTTGTACCCAATGATTATCTTGGCAACGATGGCAGCTGTGATTGCATCACAGGCCGTTATTTCTGGGGTTTTCTCTTTAGCTCGTCAAGCAATCCAATTGGGTTATTTACCACGTTTAGGCATTAAACATACTTCTGATTCTGAAGAAGGACAAATTTATGTGCCATTTCTGAATTGGTTATTGCTGATCTCGATTGTCATCTTAATTTTAATTTTTAAAACCAGCTCAAACCTTGCAAGTGCTTATGGCTTGGCTGTGACCTTAACCATGTTATGTGACACAATTTTGGTTGCTGTATTCATATACTATGCATGGAAATGGAGCTTACCAAAAGTGATGCTGTTGATTATTCCATTCTTCATTTTGGAATCCGTACTGGTCGCAGCAGCATCATTAAAAATGTTCTCAGGTGGTTGGGTACCGTTATTGATCGGTGCAGTCGCGGTTATGATCCTGATGACGTGGAAACGTGGGCGTGAGCTTACTTTTGCTAAGCTTGAACACGACACCCTATCACTCGATTTATTTGTGAAAAGTATTGGGGACAATGTTCATCGGGTACCTGGCGATGCAGTCTTTTTAACTGGAACGCCTAATGTTGTTCCGCATGCGATGCTACATAATATTAAGCACAATAAAGTACTACATGAGCGTAATATTTTAGTCACGGTTGTGATTGAAGATGTCCCATTTGTTCCTCAAGAGGAGCGAATTAGTGTTGAAACGTTGAATGAACATTTCTATCGCATCAAAATTTTCTACGGTTTTAAAGATGAACCTAATGTGCCAAAAGCCTTGATTCAAGCTTACGAAGAATTAGGCTTTGAATACGATTTGATGCAAATTAGCTTCTTTATTTCACGCGACCGCATTGTGCATACGGTGGGGGATGGCATGTCGCCGTGGCGTGAGAAGCTGTTTATTTCAATGCAGCGTAATACCAGTCCTGTGAGTGACTTCTACCAGATTCCGACCAACCGTGTGGTGGAGCTGGGCAGTCAAATCGAAATCTAGTGAAAATACAAATAAAAATGGCACTTTCGAGTGCCTTTTTTATTGCCTGCTGATCAAGTGAACAGTTTTGCGACATAAAATGTCGTTCTAAGCGGTAGCGCGATATACAGCATGTCCCTGAATTGTTAAGCTTCGCGTTCATGTTGATCTTGATGTGGTTATGGCAAAGAAAACAACCAAAAAGGCTAAAACTCAAGCTCATTTTTTGAGCCAAAATATTGGAAAGATTCTGCTCGCCCTAGTTGCAACGGGAAGTTTTGCCATCGCATTTGGCAGTGAAAAAATTGCCAAACTTCTTCCTGTCTCAGGCGGCAACAGTGGATGCCTAAAACAGTTCTACCGTGATGTGCCACCGATACTCAACAGGGAAAGCCTGAAAAAAGACAGTTATGCACTGTGCTTTAACGGCTTCAATGTGATGTATTCAGGTGTGTCCAAAACGCCGCTATGGTCAGCCGAATACCTGACACCTGAGCGTTTAAGCATTAAGATCAAGCGTGAAGACAATTTCCATGAGGAAACACGGGTGCAGCTTGCGCATCGTGCTTTGTTATCGGACTATCGTGGTTCTGGTTATGATCGTGGGCATATGGTACCCAACGGTGATATGAACAATACCGCAGCGCAGCAGGATAGCTTTTCTTTAGCCAATATGGTGCCACAAGCACCCAAGAATAATCAGGAAGTCTGGCGTAAATTAGAAGAAGCGGTACGTTCTATTGTGACTAAACAGCATAAAGATGCTTATGTTATTACGGGACCGATCTTTGAAGCGAAGCGTTTAAAAACCATTGGCAATGGCGTAATAGTCCCTACGGCTGTATACAAAGCCGTGTATTTACCCAAACAGGGCATTATTGGTGCGTATTATGCGCCGAATAATGATTCGCTACAGGTTAAAGTCGTGAGCGTGTGCTATCTAGAAGAAAAACTAGGGATTAATTTATTCCCGCAGCTTACAGAACAACAAAAGCGTAATATTTATCAATTACCGACATCAGCACAACAGGTTAAAGCCAATAAAGACATTAACTATGTCAAATGGGATGGGCAAAGTCAGTGTGCAGAAGAGGCAACAACAGAAAGTATTCAAGCTCAACAACAGCAATTTGCTTCAGGGCAATCACAGTCCACTGAAAGTAAGTTACCGCAAGTAGATGAAGAAACCAAACAGGCTTTAATCAAGCAATTGATTGAAGCATTGGTTCAGTTTTTTTTACAATTATTGCGATAATATCGCAGCTATCCTAAAGTGATTATGCTTAACTCAAATAGGGTAAAACAGAAAAGAACAATGAGAGGAAAAGATGTTTAAACCTTTTGAACAGGGCGATCAGTCTTCGGCAATTTACGATCTGACTTTGGAAAATCAAGTGGACTGTGTCAGTTTATATGGCAACTTACAAATTACCAAAGATCAAGCAGGTTTGAAAACAGCCAAAGCATTACAAAGTTTTATCAATGATGTGGTGGCAGCATTAGAAAAACAAAGCTTACCTGAACAGATTGAACGAAAGCTTGAGCGAGAAATTGAAAACCCATTTTTGTAAATGAAAACAGCCTTTTCAAAAGGCTGTTTTTTTATGGGAATGTGAGCTTAGCTTTTCTCGTTGCCGACCACTTTATAAATAAGCGCTCCAATGATTGCCCCAATAATAGGCGCAACCCAGAATAACCATAATTGGCTTAGTGCTGCAGTTTCAGCAAAAAGCGCCACCGCTGTACTACGTGCAGGGTTTACCGATGTATTGGTTACAGGGATGCTAATTAAGTGAATCAATGTTAATGCTAAACCGATAGCAATCGGTGCAAAACCAGCAGGCGCACGACGATCAGTTGATCCTAAAATCACAATCAGGAAAAATGCGGTCAGTACCACTTCAATTAAAAGAGCGGAGACCATAGAAAAATGGTTAGGTGATAAATCCCCATAGCCATTACTTGCAAAGCCGCCAGTACCAGCAAAGCCTGCTTGACCTTGCACAATAATGTAAAGTACTAAGGCTGCGATTGTTCCACCAATCACTTGAGAAATAATATAAGGTGCTAATTCTTTGGCTTCAAAGCGTCCACCAACCCATAAGCCTACACTGACAGCAGGGTTAAAGTGACCCCCTGAAATATGACCAAATGCATAAGCACCCGTTAAAACAGTTAGACCAAAAGCAAGTGCTACACCTAAGAAGCCGATCCCAAGCTCTGGAAATGCGGCGGCAAGCACAGCGCTACCACAACCACCAAAAACTAGCCAAAAGGTCCCCAGAAATTCTGCTAAATATTTGTTCATTGTTATCACCCGATTCGTTATAAAAATAAAAAAGTATGCATCCAAGAATTTATTATGGATATATTTAAGCTCTATGAATAAATGTGAATTAATTCACAAAACTGCATACGCTCTTTTATAAATGCTGTAAAAAAAATGATCTGTTGTGAAAGCGTTAGTTTGTCTCTAGTTTTATTAAGAATTGTAAGTTGTGTTGTTGTTTCGCCACTGCTGCGGGGTTTGATTGGTCCAAATTTTAAATGCACGTTGAAAAGCACTTTGTTCAGAATAGCAAAGTAGCAATGCGATTTCTTGTAGGCTCAGATGCGGATCTTTTAAGTATTCGGTTGCCAACATAAAGCGAATCTGTTGTACCCGTTCCTGAAAGGTGGTGTTTTGCTGTTGTAAGTGACGTTGTAATTGTCTTACCGATAACCCTAATTTTTCGGCAATAAAATCGATTTGATATTGGTTTTTCTGTAATCCTGTCAAAATGGCATGTTGCAGACGTTGATCAAGTTGAGTGGAATTTGGCAGCTTGTCCAATAATGCTTGGGCTTGTTGTAATAACAGTTGTTGTAAGGTGTGATCACCTGTTTTTAATGGTTTAAAGGCTTCAGTAACGGGTAGGAGTAGTTGGGTTTTTGGCTGATCAAATCGGACTTTACAGCGAAAATATTGCTCATAAACGCTGATATTCTTCGGTGCAACATTCACAAAATGGACTTCATGCAGATTGATGTTTTCACCTGACATAAATAACTTGAGGAATTGCACCATTAAGGCAATTGCAATTTCATCCGTTAACTGGGTTGGGTGGGGTTCTGGAGCTTCCCAACGGATTGAAGCATAAGGATGATTAAATTCCACCACCAAGGGACTGCCATCATAAATCAGACGATGAAAATCATGATAACGTGCCAATGCTTCACCCAAATTTTCACAAGAAAGTGCGAGGTAAGCAATAATCCCTAAATGTTTGGGTTGTACGTATTCTGCAATTTCTAAGCCCAAACCTGTCTTTGCGTGCAAGTGATTGAGGTCTTCAAGTAGGTCTCGCCAAATCACATAATCAAAGCGTTCCAGATTTTGAACTTGTTGTAATTGTTCAGGAACAGCAATATGTTGTGCTTCACAATAGGCTTTTAATAAATGCCCCAATCCCCCATAAACAGAGCCTGTATAGTTCTTGAGTTGAGACATCCTGTCTATCCTTATTCTGTCGTGTTTTGTCAATATAAATATATCGCATCGTCAATACTTCGCCTACAAAAATTTATATCTTTAATAAAAATAAGGAAACATTTGGAGAAAGCCATGTTAAAGGGTTTTATTGCGGGTTTGGCTGTTGCAAACGCATTTGAATGGTTTGCTCATAAATATCTATTACATGGGGTACACCGTAAAGGCAAGCCACGTTTCAGTCCAACGCCAAAACAGATGGAATCGCATTGGGCACATCACCGTGAAGTCCGTAAACAGGGCTTTTCTGATGACTGTTATGCTGAGGGGCTGGATAACTGGCGTACCCGTAACGAACTGATAGCACTGGCTGCGGTTGCAACCGTGTCGAGTGCGGCAGCCTATCCATTCTCCAAAGGGATGGCGCTGTCATTCTGGTATTGTGCAGGTAATTATTATTATGTGCATCGCCGTTCTCATTTAGAGCCAGAATGGGCAAAAAAACGTATTCCCTGGCATTATGATCATCACATGAACTCAAATCAGGATGCCAACTGGGGGGTTACCCGTCCGTGGTTTGACTACATCATGGGAACCCGTGTGGTGTCCTCGGCGGACCTGAAAGAGGCCAATCCTCTTGGGCTGCCATTGCCAGAGTCTATTTCCAAGGCTTTAGGCAACGCAATTGAATCGGTTTTTCCAGCAAAGTGGGTGGAGCACAAGCCAAAACTGGTGCAGCCTGTTGTAGTTGAGGAAGAACAAACAGAATCGGTGGCTTAACACCAGATTGACAACTGCTAAAGAGACGTTGCCATTTTGACATTTATAACTACAGGACAGGAGGGCTTGTCGTGAATTGTCAATAAAATGAGTTTTTAATGTCAATATTTTTGTTCATTTTATAGCTATTTTGATTCAAGCATTTGAAATGCACAGAATTTTCAAAATGACAAAATTCACGTTTACCCTCTAGCGTTGTATAAACGCAGTTTCCATACCTTGCTTAGGCAAGGTATTTTTTTGCCTACTCGTTTTGCAGGCTTAAACCTGTGAGCAGGTGACGTTCATCACTATCTTTAGATTTTAGTGAATATTGAAAACAGAAAAAACATGCAACTTGCAAAAGTAAAAATAACAGTCCAGAGTAAAGTATCATACTTATTTTTATTCTTTTAAAAATTAAGGCGTAACCCAAAACCCAGCTACGCCTATGATAGGGCTTACAAACGCATTTCAATGCCTTGTTCAGCCAGATATTGTTTGGCTTCTGGAATGGTGTGCTGACCAAAGTGGAAAATAGATGCTGCTAATACGGCATCCGCACCGCCTTTTAATATCCCATCCGCTAAATGCTGTAGGCTTCCAACACCACCTGAAGCAATGGTTGGAATGCTGACACGATCATTGATTTGACGCATTAAGGCGATGTCATAACCTGCTTTGGTTCCATCGGCATCCATACTGGTTACCAGCAGTTCGCCCGCACCGAAGTCCGCCATTTTGACAGCCCATTCAATCGCATCAATCCCAGTCGGTTTACGACCGCCGTGGGTAAAGATTTCCCACTTATTCTCACCTGTTTTTTTTGCATCAATGGCAACCACGATACATTGTGCGCCAAAACGCTGTGAGGCTTCCTGCACAAACTCAGGGGTAAACACCGCAGCCGAGTTGATGCTAACCTTGTCGGCACCTGCGTTCAGTAGTAAACGGATGTCCTCAACCTTACGCACGCCACCCCCCACAGTTAAAGGCACGAACACGCTTTCCGCCATCCGCTCCACCGTACGGTAGGTGGTGTCCCGTCCATGATGGGTAGCAGTAATATCTAAAAAGGTAATTTCATCGGCGCCTTGTTCATTATAGCGACGTGCAACCTCAACAGGGTCACCTGCGTCACGAATATCAAGGAATTGAACGCCTTTAACGACTCGGCCATTATCAACATCCAAGCAAGGGATAATACGTTTTGCGAGCATAAAATTTTCCAAAAAATCGCCAAGAGAGAAAGGAGACCGACTCTGGTGCTACACCTTCATGGAGGGAACGGGTATTCTATCAAAATCAGAGTGATATTTTGCAGGTTTTCCATGTCGGTTTATACCCCGTTGAGTTTAGAGGAAGTGCAGGCATTTGCCGAGCCTTATGGTTTGGCGGTGATTGACCTGATTCCAATCCAGGGCGGTATTCAAAACACCAACTTTTTTTTGGTGGATCATACACAGAAACAGTATGTTTTAACGGTTTTTGAAGAACTGGATGCCGAGGGAGCGGCTGAATTGGTGCCCGTGCTGGACTGTTTGGGGCAGGCAGGCGTACCTGTCGCGGTGCCGTTGAAACATCACGGTCAGGCTATCCATAGCATTGCAGGCAAACCTGCCCAGATTGCGCCACGCTTAATGGGTGAGCATCCTGAGCAGGCCAGCATTGAGCAGGTGCAGGCGATTGCGCAGGCGCAGGCCAAACTGCATCTGGCCTTGCAGGATTTTCCATTACAACGTGATTTTAATCGCAATCATGCCTATTGGTCAGAGGTTGCCAGCCAACTACGCTCCAAGATGCCCCTAGCAGACCAACAACTTTTAGATCAGGTATTTCAGCTATTTGAGGTGATTAGTCAGGAATATCCAGATCGGCCAACAGGCTTTATTCACTCAGATTTATTTCGGGATAACACCCTGTTTGAGGGCAGTCAACTCAACGGTATCCTCGATTTTTATGAGCTCAACCAAGATGAATGGCTGTTTGATATTGCCATTAGCATCAATGATTTCTGTACCAGTTATCCGCAGGCACATTTGGATATGGAAAAAGCAGAGACATTCCTCACCGCCTATCAACAAGTGCGCCCACTGACACAAGATGAGTTAGCTTGTTTAGATATTTTCTTAGCAATGGCGGCCTGCCGTTTTTGGTGTATGCGTTTGCAGGTCGCACAGAAGAATGCTGAGCAGGGGCGCACAGGGGAGGATATTTTGCAAAAAGACCCGATAGAAATGCGTATGATGCTACAAGACCGTTTACAACAAGTGTTAGGTTTAGGATAGGAATATGCGAGATCAAGGACGTTTGGTGGAATGGTTTGATGATAGGGGCTATGGATTTATACAACCCAATGATGCACATAAGCAGCGTGTGTTCCTGCACATCAAGGACTTTGCCCGTACAGGGCCACGCCCGATAGTGGGCTGTGCGCTGGAATATACCGTGATTCTGGATGAGCGGGGTCGTTATCGCGCTCAGCAAGCAACTTATTTAAAAGCATCACAGGTGCTTGAGCATCGGGCTGAACCAGCTCTGCCAAAACAGTCTAAAGCGTGGTCACCGATGCAGATTGGTATCATCATTTATATTGTATTTATGCTGGTTGCAGGTTTTAGCAAGTTGCTACCACCTTATACGCTACTGTTTGTCAGCCTGATGAATGTCCTGAGCTATTGGCTGTATGCACAGGATAAAGAAGCGGCACAATTGGGGAATCGACGTATTCCAGAGCAGACTTTGCATATCGTGGATTCTTTAGGTGGTTGGTGTGGAGGGTGGCTTGCACAACAAAAATTGCGACATAAAACACAAAAGCAACCATTCCGTAAGATTTATTTCTGTACCATAGCTTTTCATATACTGTTGATATGCTGGTTAATTTCGCCCCTTAATGTCTTTTATTGAGGGCGTTTCTGGAGATAAATAAAAATGAATTATTCCGTTGATCAAGACCCGAACCGTACTTTAACGCTGGTTCTTTATGTACTTTATATTATTGCGATTTTTTCTGGTGGTTTATTGGCGGTCATTGCGCTCATTATTAACTATGTCAAGCGTGGTGATGTGCGTGGCTCAATCTTTGAAAGCCACTTTACCTGGCAGATCCGTACATTCTGGTGGTATCTGGCCTGGAACATCATCGCCTTTATTCCATTCTTCTTCCTATTCTTTACAGGGGACAATGCCAATGCATTTGCTGGCGTTGCACTTTCAGGTACTGTATTTTGTGTACTGGTGATTTTTGCCGCGTGGGTCTGGATTGTTTATCGGGCAATTCGTGGTTTAATCGCACTGAATGATAATAAACCCATGTACCAATAAAATAGGATAAAGCATGATTATTGAGCATGTGCATTCGTGTATGTTAATGAAAAAGAAAGAGGCATCAGCAGCATAGAGCGCTTTTTAGCGCTCTTTTTGTTTAGGCTTGTTCCATTTTAACTCACTGACCAATACCCCGAGAACCACCATTAAACCTCCCAGCAAGGCCAGTAAAGGCAGTCGCTCACCCGCAATCCGCCCAAATAAGCCTGCCCAGACAGGTTCACCTGCATAGATGATCGCGGCACGGGTTGGATCAACCATTCGCTGTGCCCAGTTCATCACGAACTGAATCAGGGCACTGGCTAAACCTAGGATCACAGCAATCAGTAGCAGTGTCCATGAAAATTCAGGAATCTTGTGTTCACCCACCATCGGCATACTGGCAAAGGAGAGGATTGAGGCAACGGCAAGCTGAACCACCGTAACCCGCCTGAGATTGACCTTTCCAGCAAAATAACCAATCAAGATAATTTCCAGTGCAATCACAAAGGCGCAGATCAGGGTCAGCACCTGCCCGTAATTGAGGTGAATACCTGAGAAACCATTTCCCGTTAAAAATACCAGACCTGTAAATGCCAGTGCTGTGCCCACCCAGGTCATTAAACTGGGGCGTTTCTGGAAAATAACCCACATCAGGATGGGTACCAGTGGAACGTACAGGGCAGTAAGAAAGGCCGATTCACTGCTGAGAATGGTCTGTAGGGCAATGGTTTGTGTGCCATAACCAATTGCGATGACCACACCAATTGCGGTGCCTGCCAGTGTTTCCTTTAGGGTTAACCCGCGAATGGAATTGATTGAGATCAGTAGGATGGCCAAGGCCGCGACAGCAAAACGACAGCCGACAAAAAACATCGGGCTACTAAAATTCAGGGCGTATTGCACTGCCAGAAATGTGCTGCCCCAGATCATGGTAATAAAAATAAGCGCAAACTGGGCAGCTCTGGGAGAGGAGGCGAGATGGGTTGGCATGGTGTAAAAACAGTAAAAATCAACTTTATATTGTGTATAAACTGATAGCGTCTATGCAAGAGAAATCATCTGTTCCAGTATGGATCAGGCAATTTATTCAACTCACAAATAAAAAAAGAGCCTGACCGCTCTTCTTTTAGTGCTTTGTTTAGAGGCGATCTTCATCCAGTAATAACTGAGCCTCACGCAGATTCAAGGTACCCTCATAAATTGCACGGCCTGTAATTGCGCCTAAAATACCTTTCTGGCCTTTCAGGTTGCGGACATCATCAAGGTTGGTCACGCCGCCTGAAGCAATCACAGGTAGGCCTGAGTATTCCGCTAAACTCACGGTTTGCTCGACATTTACGCCCTGCATCATGCCATCGCGTGCGATGTCGGTATACACGATGCTGGAAACGCCTGCATCAGCGAAACGCCTGGCCAGATCAGTTGCCTTGACATCGGTTACATTTGCCCAGCCATCGGTTGCGACCATACCATTGATGGCATCAATACCAACAATGATATGACCTGCAAAGCGTTTGCATGCCTCTTCCACAAACTCAGGCTCTTTCACCGCTTTGGTGCCAATAATCACAAATGACACGCCAGCCTCTAAATAATGCTCGATGGTTTCAAGGGAGCGGATACCGCCACCGATCTGGATTGGAAGCTCAGGCTGTGCGCGGGCAATCGCCTCAACCACAGGTTTATGAATTGGCGTACCTGCGAAAGCACCATTCAAATCCACTAAATGTAAACGACGTGCGCCTTCATCCACCCAGTGTTGTGCAGTTGCGACAGGATCATCAGAGAAAACGGTATCGTCTTCCATACGTCCTTGTTTTAAACGAACACATTTACCATCTTTCAGGTCAATTGCAGGGATGATTAGCATGCTTTCGCTCCTAGCGTCATCATAAAGTTTAAATTGGCTACATATTAGCAAAGTATTGGGCGATCTCTAAGTCTTGGATACTGAATCATCCAGTATTCTATTAACTTGTTGCTGGAGTTGTGGGCTGAGTAACTGCTGTGTATAAAGATGGCCAAAGATCAGCAGGGCTGCATAGGCATCTGCCGCCGCATAGGGGATTTGTTTGTTGCTACATTTCCATTTTCATTGAAACTTGATTGATGGGTGAAGCTTAAACACTTTTGCACATATGAAAAAGCCAAGTGAGAAAACTTGGCTTTTTGACCATGTAACGTGATTTATTCAACACATTGTTGCTGTTCCATTGATATTTGATTTAACTTAAATTTTCCATTCCACAAAGTTTTTTAACAGCTGCAAACCAGCGGTATGACTTTTCTCTGGATGGAACTGGGTTGCGAACATATTGTCCTTATGAATGGCGGTACAGAAGTTCACGCCATAATCACAGGTTGCCGCCGTTATCGCTGAATCTTTTGGCTCAACATAATAGCTATGCACAAAATAGAAACGTGCGTCCTGCTCAATGTTGTTCCACATCGGATGATCTGGATCAAGCTGGTGAACCTGATTCCAGCCCATGTGTGGTACTTTTAAATGTGGAATTTCAGGGAAGTGTTTCACTACACCATCAAAAATACCGAGTGCATCCACGCCACCATTTTCTTCCGAACTTTGCAGTAGGGCTTGCATGCCAACACAAATCGCAAGAACAGGTTTATTGAAAGCTGCCTGACGCACCACCTCATCAATGCCTGCCTCATGCATACCCTGCATACAGTCACGCATTGCACCAACACCTGGAAAAACAATCTTATCCGCTTTGGCAATCAGCTTTGCATCATTGGTGACATCAACCGTTGCACCCACATGCTCCAGCGCTTTTGCCGCAGAGTGCAGGTTGCCCATACCATAGTCAAGTAATGCAATGCGAGTCATTACAGACTCCCTTTGGTAGATGCAATGGTATTTTCGGCACGTGGATCGATTTCACAGGCCATACGCAATGCGCGAGCCAATGCCTTAAACACACTTTCGATCTGGTGATGGCTATTCTTACCCTTTAGATTGTCGATATGCAGGGTCATTAACGCATGGTTGACAAAACCTTGGAAAAACTCAGAGAACAAATCGACATCAAACGTGCCGATACGAGCGCGAGTGAATGGAATATCCATAAATAAACCTGGACGACCAGATAGATCAACAACAACACGAGACAGTGCCTCATCGAGTGGCGCATAAAAATGCCCATAACGACGCAAGCCCTTTTTATCACCTAAAGCTTGCGCAAAGGCTTGTCCCAGCGTGATTCCACAGTCTTCTACGGTGTGGTGATCATCAATTTCAAGGTCACCATCGCAATGAATGTCGATATCAAATAGACCATGGCGCTTGATTTGATCAATCATATGGTCTAAAAATGGAACTCCAGTGTTGAGGGTGCCTTGACCAGTACCATCGAGATTGAGACGAACTCGAATTTTGGTTTCGTTGGTATTTCTTACCACTTCACTGATACGTTGCGTCATGGACACGTTCCTCAAAAAACGTCAAAAATGATTGAATTAAAAACCGATAGTTTCGCTGTCACGAAAAAGTGACAGCATCATAGTTTGCTCAGGAGGGTTAATCAATGCCTATTACCGTACATGCTTACCGTTCTCTAGATAATCTAGGGATTCGTACCCAGCTAGAGCGACTTTATGACACCAGCCCAGAGTTTGGTGATGGGCAAGATGCCATGCAGCAACTTGAACAAGACCTGCAACAATATACCACAGTTTACACCGCTGAATTTAACAGCAAAATTATAGGCGCAATTTGGTCAACAGGACAAGGCGAAAGTCGAGTACTAGAATATGTTGTAGTTCACCCTGCCAATCGTGGACGCGGCGTGGCGGAGCGTCTGGTTGAGGAGGTTTGCCGCATTGAAGAGGAGCAGGGCGTGAAGCAGTTTGAGCCAGGCTGTGGCGCGATTCACCGTTGCCTGTCGCATCTAGGCAAGATCTAGCTGAAAATAGATTCCTGTTCAGTATTGTAGCAAAATTAAACAGTTAATAGAAAAATCCACAAATTGACTTGACGGATTTTGACAAACATTGTTTAATATGCCCACTTTGGCGCGATAGCTCAGTCGGTAGAGCAACGGATTGAAAATCCGTGTGTCCCCAGTTCGATCCTGGGTCCCGCCACCATGAATTTGAAATTTCAATCCCTGATCCCATCAGGGATTTTTTTTGCCTGGGGTTTTTGTGTGAAAAATCGTCATTTAAAACAAAAGCTCAGGATAGTTATTGACTATTTGCCTGATATGCGGCTTAATACACGCCATTGGCGCGATAGCTCAGTCGGTAGAGCAACGGATTGAAAATCCGTGTGTCCCCAGTTCGATCCTGGGTCCCGCCACCATATTCAAAAAGCCCCAAACAAAAGTTTGGGGCTTTTTTTATAATCTAAGAGTGACAATAAAAAGCCAGCTTTCAAGCTGGCAATTATTCTATTGACTTAATGATAAATTAAGCCGATTTAGCAACCTCAATATTGCTAACCAGCATATGGCCTGTTTCTTCAAAGTTTGCATGCCAGGACAGGGCTTCACGAAGCAGGTGAGGTGTATGTCCACCACGTTCACAGGCACGCTCAAAATAGTCCTGAAGTGCGTTACGGTAAAGCGGATGTACACAATTCTCAATGATCACTTTGGCACGTTCACGAGGTGCCAGACCACGTAAATCTGCTAAACCAATTTCAGTGACCAAAATATCAACATCATGCTCATTGTGGTCAACATGGCTGACCATTGGCACGATAGATGAAATATCACCGCCCTTGGCAATCGACTTGGTCACGAAGATGGCCAGATGCGCATTACGGGCAAAGTCACCTGAACCGCCGATCCCATTCATCATTTTAGTGCCGCAAACGTGTGTTGAGTTCACATTGCCGTAGATATCAAACTCAAGTGCGGTATTGATACCAATGATGCCTAAACGGCGCACCAGTTCAGGGTGGTTGGACATTTCCTGTGTACGCAATACCAGCTTGTCACGGTAGGCCTCAATATTGCCAAACACCTTTTCGCCATATTTCTGTGACAGGGTGATGGAGCAGCCTGATGCAAATTTCATTTTGCCAGCATCAATCAATTCAAAAGTACAGTCCTGCAATACTTCTGAGTACATCACCAGATCTTCAAAAGGAGAATCTTTTAAACCTGTCAGGACTGCATTGGCAATTGAACCAATGCCTGCCTGTAAAGGCCCCAAGTTTTTCGGTAAACGACCCTCAGCCACTTCCTTTTCAAAAAAGGCGATCAGGTGATTGGCAATTCCTTGAGTCTCGTCATCTGGTGGCGTGACGGTTGATGGCGAATCCAGCAGGGTGTCATTGAAGACAATACCGACAATTTTGGCAGGGTCGATATTGATGGCTGTGCTTCCCATCCGCTCATCCACGCTGGTCAATGGAATGGGCTGGCGTGTTGGGCGATAGGTCGGAATGTAGATGTCATGCAAGCCTTCAAAGGCGGTACTGGTGTTGGTATTGATTTCAACAATAACTTTTTCAGCAAAAATCGCAAAGCTGGCTGAGTTGCCAACCGATGTGGTTGGAATGATGCCACCGTCTTCAGTAATCGCCACAGCCTCAATCACCGCAATATCTGGTTTTTTCAGTTGCAGGTTACGCATGTGCTCTACAGTTTCGGACAGATGCTGGTCAACAAACATCACTTCGCCGTTGTTGATGGCACGGCGTAGGGTGTTGTCCACTTGGAATGGCATGCGACGTGCCAATACACCTGCCTCAGTGAGCTGTTTATCGAGGTCGTTACCTAGACTTGCACCTGTAATTAACGTGATTTTTAACGGATTTTTCTTGGCGCGTTCAGCAAGTGCCTGAGGAACGGCTTTCGCTTCGCCTGCACGGGTAAAACCACTCATACCCACGGTCATGTCATTTTCAATAAAGCTGGCAGCCTGCTCAGCACTCATCACTTTGTCATGCAGTGAGGCAAGGCGAATACGATCTAGAGACATCATCCATTCTCAATTTTGATTTTCATTGGATATGGATTTTAGCGATAAAACTGGAAAAGTGAATTGAACTACGGCTAAGGTCTAATAGGTGAAATGGAGGATAATTTTATTGCTAAAAAGCAAGGTGTATTGGCGGTCATGCCGATGTATAGAAATGACCGCTCAGGGTTTGCTTGATCTTGTCGATGGTGTTGCTATGTGATTCATCTTCAGGTGTGGGAATAGGCAGGGAAATCACCACTTCCAGACCGCCTTGCTCTCGGTTGTGGATGTTGATCTGTCCCTGATGGATGTCCACAATACGTTTCACAATGGCAAGGCCCAGGCCACTTCCCTGAATGGTACGCGCGGAATTGCCACGTACAAAAGGTTGCATCAGTTCCTCCACCTGATCGGGCGGGATGCCTTCACCATGATCTGCAACAGTAATTAAAATATACTGGTCGACATGACTGGCAGACAGTTCGATGGGTTCTGCCCCGTAACGCTTGGCATTATTGATCAGGTTGGCAATCAGGCGCTTGAGTGACAGGCTGCGTGCAGGAATCACGGGAAGTTCCTGTGCCTCAAAACGGATGTCCAGCGGCTTGAACTGCACCACCAGTTCTTGCAGCAGGCTGTTGATATTGGTATCTGTCAGTTCCTCATCTGAACCATCGCGCATATAGGAAATAAACTGATTCAGTATGGCATCCATATCATCCACATCATAAATCAGCCCCTCACGGAAAAATTCATCAGGCAGCATTTCGGCGGTGAGGCGGATACGCGTCAGTGGCGTGCGTAAGTCGTGTGAAATACCTGCCAACATGATTTGGCGATCGCGTTCGGTTTGTTCAAGTGTATACACCATGTGGTTAAAGGCCTGATTGACCTGACGGATTTCCAGTGGCCCGTGGTTGGTGTCCAGATAGGGAGCTTTGCCTGTTTTACTGTAATTGTTGGCGGCATTTTGTAGACGGCGCAGGGGACGGTTCATCTGCCGTACCAGAATCAGGATAATAATGGAGGACAGGATCGGCACACCAAATAGCCATGATGCAATCAGTTCAACACTGTAGTTGGTGTAGGTCTTGAGGGGTTCCCTGACCCAGTTGCCATTCATTTCAGGCGTTTGAATCCAGATACGTGGAATCGGCTTGAATTTAAAATAAACGGTAACGTTATCTACCCCCAATTCTTTGGCAAGCTTTTCCTCAATCTGGTCGGTGAAGAACTCGGCCAGAAACTTATCTTCCAGTACTGGAAACTCCCGTGGATCGGTGACATATTCAATCCCAATACGGTTTTTTAGCCATGTGTCGATATCGACTTCGGTATCGCGGTGTAGGATGCGAATGTCAGGATTGTTGACCAGTTCCAGCTCAATGGCGAGATAACGCGCATGTTGTTGCAGTTCAGGAAGATAGAGGGTTCGCCAAAAGAACCACAAGGACATAAACAGGCTAAAGAATACCGTAAACAGTACCAGTACGGTGGTACGCATTGCGGCAGACCGTGGCTTGATCTTGTCTAAAAAACGTTCCCACTGGGTTCGTGGCTTTTCAGAGTAGGTCTCAAAGTCGGTAAATTCTTGTGGATCAATCGGTTCAAGCTTCAAGGTTGAGTTTCCCGCACTTACTCAGCACCATCTGGAACAAAAACATAGCCTACACCCCAAACGGTCTGGATGTAGCGGGCACGGGCAGGATTGTCCTCAATTAAACGACGTAAACGGGAAACCTGCACGTCAATCGAGCGTTCCATTGCCCCCCATTCACGGCCACGGGCAAGGTTCATCAGCTTGTCACGGGTCAATGGCTCACGGGGATGCTGAACCAGCGCTTTCAATACCGCGAACTCGCCTGTGGTCAGGGTCACCACCTGTCCCTCGCGGGTGAGGGTGCGGGTAGACAGGTCCAGCGCCCACGGTCCAAAGCTCACCACTTCAACCTGCTGGCTTGGTGCGCCTGGCACCTCGCGAACCTGACGGCGCAGTACCGCACGGATACGGGCCAACAGTTCATTCGGGTTGAATGGCTTTGGCAGATAGTCATCTGCACCTGCTTCCAGACCTGCAATACGGTCAGAGTCACTGCCACGTGCGGTCAGCATGATGATTGGGGTGTCGATATTAGATTGACGTAAACGACGGCAAATACTTAAACCATCTTCAACAGGCAACATAAAATCTAAAACGATAAGCGAAAATAATTCACGTTGTAGTAAACGATCCATCTGCGTTGCATCATGCGCGGTTTTTACCACAAAGCCCTTGTCTTCAAGAAAACGTTGTAACAGTGTACGCAAGCGCACATCATCATCGACGACTAGGATGCGTTCGACCCGATCGGTTTCATGGTGTACGGTTTCCGTTGATTCGGCAGGTACAACTAAACTCATGATGTGCTCCTTTTATCGTTTATTGTCATCGTCTTTATGCAATGCGATTGTGAAATGTCAATAGACCCTGAAGTATACGATTCATTGCACAGTTTTGGCTATGTTATAAAGCAACAAATATTGCCAATAAAATCAAGAGATAGATACCAAATATATACAGGCAAAATGATGACAATCAACCTATTTTTTAATATTTAGCCTAAAAAACGCCGTTATTTTAGAAACATTGACGGATTTGCAAAAACTACTGATTAAATATTCAAAAAAACAATAGTGGATTTTATAGCCATGAACTTTATAATCAGTGCTTTTAGACTTAACCCTTGTGGAATCAATCACGATGACTGACTTAGTTCAGCAGTTGGCAAATGAACTTGCCGTACGTCCAAACCAAGTAGAAGCTGCTATTCGTTTAATTGATGAAGGCGCCAGTGTTCCCTTTATTGCACGTTACCGTAAAGAGGTCACGCAAGGCTTGGACGATACCCAATTACGTCAACTTGATACACGTTTGACTTACTTACGTGATTTATACGAACGTCGTGAGAAAGTGATCCAGTCTTTACAAGAACAAGATAAATTAAGTGATGATTTATTGGCGCGTGTCAATGCCGCAGAAACCAAGAACGCACTGGAAGAAATTTACGCACCTTACCGTCCAAAACGGACCAGCAAATCATTTAAGGCAAAAGAGGCGGGTTTAGGACCAATTGCTGAAAAAATTATTGCAGATCAAATTGATCCAACTGAGGCATTGGCTGGTTTTAGCCATGAAGATTATCCAGATGTAGAAAGCCAGCTTGATGCAATCCAGCATATTCTGATTGATGACTGGGCGCAAAACATTGCATTAACCACTGAATTAAAACAAATTTTCTCTAAAACAGCAGTTCTTAAGAGTGCAGTTGCTTCTGAAGAGAAAAAAGAAGTGGGCAAAAAATTCCGTGATTATTTTGAGTTTTCTGAAAACTTGAACAAAGTACCATCACACCGTTTATTGGCGATGCTGCGTGGTCGTCAGGAAAATGTACTGGGCTTGAAAGTAGATGGTGAAGATGATGCACCATTGGCACGTATTGAAACCGAATACAATCTTGAAACGCTACAGCCACAAAGCCGTCAGGACTATTTAAAGCAAACAGCAAAACTGTTCTGGTTGGGCAAGGTGCGCCCACAGATTGAACACTCATTACTAACAGATAAACGTCTGTCTGCTGAAGCGGAAGCCATGGATGTGTTCGCTGAGAACCTGCGCCATCTACTGCTTTCTGCACCAGCGGGTGGCCGTACCACTTTGGGTGTTGACCCTGGTATTCGTACAGGCGTGAAGCTTGCTGTTGTCAGCGATGCGGGTGATGTGCTTGCCTACAGCACCATTTATCCATTTGCCCCTAAAGAAGATAAAGAGGGTGCTATTGCGGAACTTGCTCGTTTATGTCGAGAGTTCCACGTGGAACTTATTGCGATTGGCAACGGAACTGCAAGCCGTGAAACAGAGGCAGTGGTTGCTGAGATGATGGCTGCCAATACCGACCTGAAACTGACACGTATCACAGTGAGTGAAGCAGGTGCATCGGTTTATTCAGCAAGTGAACTCGCTTCGCAAGAATTGCCAGAGCTTGATGTGTCGATTCGTGGTGCAGTGTCGATTGCACGCCGTTTGCAGGACCCGTTGGCCGAACTTGTGAAGATTGATCCAAAATCCATTGGTGTGGGCCAGTACCAGCATGATGTGAACCAGACAGGTTTGGCAAAAACACTGGATGCCGTGGTGGAAGACTGTGTGAACGCGGTGGGTGTTGATGTAAATACCGCTTCTCCAGCAATCCTTGCCTATATTGCAGGTTTAAACAAGGCCATTGCCCAGCAAATTGTTGAATACCGTAAAGAACATGGTCGTTTTGACAACCGTCAGGCATTGAAGAAAGTACCACGTTTGGGCGAACGTACGTTTGAGCAGTCAGCAGGTTTCTTGCGTATTCAGAATGGTTCAGAGCCATTGGATGCATCTGCTGTTCACCCTGAAAGCTATGGTTTGGTGGAAAAAATTGTTGCGGCAAAAGCAACAACGGTAAAAGATATCATTGGCAATACTGAAATCATTCGCCAAGTCAAAGCGGATGAATTTGTGGATGACAAATTCGGCTTACCCACCATTCAGGATGTTTTAGCAGAACTGGAAAAACCAGGCCGTGATCCACGTCCAGAGTTCCGCACTGCCAAATTCCGTGAGGATATCACTGAAGTTGCCCAGCTTACTGAGGGTATGCAGCTTGAGGGTGTGGTGACCAATGTCACCAACTTTGGTGCTTTCGTCGATGTGGGTGTACATCAGGATGGTCTAGTTCATATCTCTGAGCTGGCGAATGAATTTGTTTCTGATCCGCATAAAGTGGTGAAACCAGGTCAAATCGTGCAGGTGCGTGTGATGCAGGTGGATGTGGAACGTAACCGTGTCAACCTGAGTATGCGTGCTGAGGGTTCTGCACCTGCAAAAGCGCCTCGCCAACAGCAGCGTCCACAGCAAGACCGTGCGGAACGTTCAGAACCTAAGCCACAGGGACAGCGTCCACCACGTAAAGAAGGTGACTTTAAGCGTCCACAACAGAGCAAGCCAAAAACTGAAAAACCACAAGAGCAAAAAATTGGTGGTTTAGGTGCCTTGTTGTTGCAGGCGGGAATTAAAGGGACGAAATAAGTCTATTACAATTTTTGATAATGTAAAAAACCTCCCTCGGGAGGTTTTTTACATTCAAAATAGATGATTTTTCCACTTCTTATGTTGAACTTTATTATAATTCTCCAGTTTCCAACGCAAGTTTGTTGTTCTTATGTCCCCAGATTCTACTGAAAATCTTTCTTCCCCCCAGCATGCTTTTTTACAAGGAGTGATCAAAATACTGCCGCTATGTTTCGCGGTATTGCCGTGGGGCTTGCTGGCAGGTTCAATGGCGATTCAGGCAGGGCTGAGTACTGGGCAAGCCATAGGAATGTCTGCATTGGTTTTTGCTGGTGCAGCGCAGTTGATGACACTGGGTTTGGTTATGGCGGGTACACCTGCACTCACCATTATCATTTCAGTATTTTTGATTACCACACAGCATTATTTATATGCCCTATATTTTCGTGAAGAAATTGCCAGACTGCCATTAAAACAGCGTTTGTTATTTGGTTTTTTGCTGACTGATGAATTGTTTGCTGTTGGTATTCATAAGCGTGAATATTATATTTATTTTTTGCTTGGGGCTGGCAGTTTTTTCTATTTGGCTTGGGTATTGTTTAGTATTGGCGGTATTGTGTTGGCTTCCTCTCTACCAAATTTAGATCAATATCATCTCGATTTTTCCATTGTTGCAACCTTTATTGCGATAGTGATTCCCTTTATTAAAAACCTGAATACGTTGGTGGGTGTACTGGTTTCGGTGTTTTTAACCTTTGTTTTTCTAAGCTTAGGTTTTAAAAGTGCAGCGATCATGGCAGGAGTAATTGGTATGTTGACCGCAACCTGCCTACAGAATATTCGGGAGCGTATGGCATGAGTTGGTTTCTGCTGATTATTCTCGCAATTGTGGTGTTTATGAATCGCTATATCTTGCTTGAACCTAATCTTCCTTTGCGTTTACCCAAATGGTTTCAGCAGTCTTTGCAATATTCTGCACCGTGTTTACTGACGGCAATTGCGACTCCGATTGTGTTTATGGATGAGCAGGGGGTATTTCGTTCGACTTTACTGAATCCGTATTTTCTCGCCACGATTTTAACGATTGTAATTGCTTATAAAGTGCGACATACCTTGTTGACGATTATTCTGAGTTTGGCGTGTTTTTATGGATTGGTGTTCTGGTTGAATTAGTTAAATTAAAAGATTGGGAGCATATAGATTATGCTCTAAAATGAGAGCAATTCCTGCAACACCAAAACATTATCTGCCTTTGGTGAGCGTAGATGATCTATGCAAAGTGATAGTGCGAGCTGCAACAGATTCAGGTTTAGTGAGCCAGTCCTTATTAGTGGCCCCAGAGCAGAACATTCTTTTGTCTGAATTGACGAAAATGATTGCTCAACAATTCAATGTCTCTGCACCGAAACAACATGTGCCGCTGACTATTTTACGATTAATTTCGAATTGGATATGATTGGCAAATCAATTAGAAATGTCGGCTGAGATGTTAAGTTTTTTGAGGACTGAACAACTGGACTTAGAGCCGCTTAAACAATTTAGACAGCGTTAGGATATCCAGACAGGGGATTTAGCGGATGCCATTACAAAAACAACAGATTGGATGAAACAAACAACATCCACACAAATTATTTAAATCATAAAAAACAGCGTATCTCTAGATACGCTGTTTTTAAAATCGGAATCACAAGATTACCAGTGTTCACCTGGGAACAGGCGCGCATAGGCACGTTGGACAAGATTTAATTTCTCTTGCTCACCGATAGATGCTGTAGAGCTTGGGAACAAGTTAAAGCCGATAGACATCAAAATATTATTTACATCTGGTGCAATCGCATAAGTAATTGATGCGAGACGACCTAAGTTGGTAGCAATCTTTTTCGGACGTTTCACAATCGCATAAGCAATCAAGTCTGCTGCTTCTTCAGGTGAAAGCGTTGGAACATATTTATAGATTTTGGTTGGTGCGATCATTGGAGTACGCACTAAAGGCATATAAATTGAAGTAATCGCAATCTTGTGTGAGTGAACTTCAGCAGATAAACAACGGCTAAACGCATCCAGCGCAGCCTTGGACGCAACATAAGCCGAGAAACGGGTTGCATTGGCAAGCACACCGATTGAGCTGATGTTGATGATCTGGCCATCCTTGCGCTGCATCATGTGTGGCAACAAGTTAAGGACCAAACGGACTGCACCAAAGTAGTTAAGTTGCATGGTGCGTTCGAAATCATGGAAACGGTCAATTGATTCATGTACAGCACGGCGAATTGAACGTCCTGCATTGTTGATCAAAATATCAATGTGATCTACGCTTGCCAAAATTTCTTTTGACACAGCATCAATTGATTCCATATCGTTGAGATCGCATGGAAAGACCGATGCCTTGCCACCCTCTGCCTCAATTTCCGCCTTGACTTCATCCAGTTTATCTTTGGTACGTGCAAGCAACAACACATGAGCGCCAGCTTGAGCAAGATATTTTGAAACCGTTAAACCAATACCACTCGATGCACCAGTGACAATGATTGTTTTACCGTTGACTTTTTGCTGAAAAAGTTTTTTAAGTTTTGCGTCCATGTACGTGTCCTACATTAATCAAGCTGTTGTTTGCATTGCCGTCATGGTTGTGATTAGGCACTGCATTTTATTTTGTATGTATATTAACCGACATTTTTGTTTGTCTAGTTCAAATGTTTGAGATTTAATAATTTTTAGAGTAAAAACTCTAAAAAAATAAACCTATAGTTGTAAATGATATTATATTTTTTCGAATTTTGCATATAAAAAAAGCCCTATGTTAAGGGCTCATTGATTTTATTGACTTTAAACCTGAGCAAGCGCCTGTTCAAGGTCGGCAATCAGGTCATCAACATGCTCGATACCAATGGACAAGCGAACCAAGTCTTCACTGACCCCTGCCGATTTAAGTTCCTCCTCATTGAGCTGGCGGTGGGTGGTGGTTGCTGGGTGGCAGGCCAGACTTTTGGCATCCCCAATATTCACCAGACGTGTAAATAGCTGTAATGCATCAATAAAGCGAGTGCCACCCTCCAGACCATCCTGTACCCCAAAGGAAAGGATCGCAGATGGTTTCCCTTTCACATATTTTTGTGCCAAATCATGCTGTGGATGGTCTTTCAGACCTGCATAGTTCACCCATTTCACTTTTGGATGTTGTTTTAAGTATTCAGCAATTTTGATGGCATTTTCAGTATGGCGCTCCATGCGCAGGTTGAGGGTTTCCAGTCCCAGCAAGATCAGGAATACGCTGAGTGGGCTAATGGCCGCTCCAGTATTGCGTAAAGGCACCACACGGGCGCGAGCAATATAGGCGGCCGCACCCAATGCCTCAACATAGTTGACACCGTGATAGCTTGGATCAGGGGTATTCAGTGCCTTAAAGCGTTCAGGATACTCACCCCAAGGGAACTTGCCGCTGTCAACAATCACACCACCGATACTGTTGCCATGACCACCAATATATTTGGTGAGGGAATGGATCACAATATCTGCACCAAATTCAAATGGCTTAAGCAGGGCAGGCGTTGCTACGGTATTGTCCACAATCACAGGCACACCATATTCATGGGCAATTTTGGCAATCGCTTCCAGATCAATGATATTGCCAAGTGGATTACCAATGGATTCAACAAACACCAGTTTGGTTTTATCATCAATAATGGCGCGTAACGCGTCTGGATTTTGATAATCAAAGAAGCGCACCTCGATGCCCTGTTTTGGCAAGGTGTGGGCAAACAGGTTGTAAGTTCCGCCATACAGGGTTGAAACCGAGGCAATGTTGTCACCTGCTTCGGCAATGGTCTGAATGGCATAGGTAATTGCCGCCATGCCCGATGCCAGTGCCAGTGCCCCAATACCACCCTCCAGCGCCGCAATTCGCTGCTCCAGTACCGCCGTGGTGGGGTTCATGATACGGGTATAGATATTGCCCTGAACCTTTAGGTCAAACAGGTCTGCACCATGCTGTGTGTTATCAAAGGCATAGGAGGTAGTTTGATAGATTGGCACGGCCACTGACTTGGTGGTGGCTTCTGGTGAATATCCTGCATGAATGGCTAAGGTTTCATCTTTATAGGTCATGGTTACATCATCTACGTGAGTTAAATAATCATCGAGTGTAGCTCAAAAGCTATCCAAAATGGTGCATAAATTATGCGATTTTTAGCATTTTTATTCATATAAATGAAATGGCGAGAACGGTACTTTCATCTTTTCTGGCAGGGTCCTTGCAAAGTTGCAATGTCTTGAAAAAGAAAATCCTTTGATTGGATGAAACAAAGATGATCTTAACTTCAAGTTGATCGGGTTTTCAGCGTATAATACGCCCGATTATTCATTCGCTTTTTTGCGATGTATTGGTTTTTCAATTGAGGAGTCCTGCGTGGCCCAATATATTTATACGATGAACCGAGTGTCGAAAATGGTTCCGCCTAAGCGCGAAATCCTGAAAGACATCTCTTTATCATTTTTCCCAGGCGCAAAAATTGGTGTGCTTGGTTTGAACGGTGCGGGTAAATCGACCCTGCTCCGTATTATGGCTGGCGTAGACAAAGATTTCTCAGGTGAAGCCCGTGCACAACCAGGAATCAAGATCGGCTATCTGGAACAGGAACCACCACTTGATCCAAGCAAGGATGTTCGTGGCAACGTTGAAGATGGCGTACGTGAAGCACTGGATGCTTTAGAGCGTCTTGATCAGGTATTTGCTGAATATGCTGATCCTGATGCTGACTTTGACAAGCTTGCAAAAGAACAGGAAAAACTGGAAGCGATTATCCAGACCTGGGATGCACATAATTTAGATAACCAGTTGGAAATTGCAGCAAACGCCTTGAACCTTCCAGCATGGGATGCTGACGTATCTTTGCTTTCAGGTGGTGAGCGTCGTCGTGTTGCACTGTGTCGTTTATTGCTGTCTAAGCCAGATATGTTACTTCTGGACGAACCGACCAACCATTTAGATGCTGAATCAGTGTCTTGGTTAGAGCGTTTCCTAAAAGATTTCCCTGGCACCATCGTTGCGATTACCCATGACCGTTATTTCCTGGATAACGTGGCCGAGTGGATTCTTGAACTTGACCGTGGTATGGGGATTCCTTACCAAGGTAACTATTCTTCTTGGTTAGAGCAGAAGAATGCCCGCCTAGAGCAAGAAAACAAACAAGAAGAATCTTTTGCGAAAGCATTGAAAAAAGAACTTGAATGGGTTCGTTCAAATGCAAAAGGTCAGCAGAAGAAAAACAAAGCGCGTATGGAGCGTTTTGAAGAACTTAACTCACGTGAGTTCCAACAGCGTAACGAAACTTCTGAAATCTATATTCCACCTGGCCCACGTCTAGGGAATAAAGTCGTAGAAGTGGAAGGCATTAGTAAATCATTTGACGGTCGCCTATTGTACGAAAACCTGAGCTTTACTGTACCTCCTACAGCGATTGTCGGGATTGTGGGTCCAAACGGTGCAGGTAAAACCACACTGTTCCGTATGATGACTGGCGAACAGCAACCTGATACAGGTACGGTGACTTTGGGTGAGTCGGTTAAAGTTGCGTATGTCGGTCAGATTCGTGACACTTTAGATAACAACAAAACTGTTTGGGAGGAGGTTTCTGGCGGTTTGGATATCTTAAAAATCGGTGATTATGAAATCGCATCGCGTGCTTATATTGGTCGCTTTAACTTTAAAGGCCAAGATCAGCAAAAACGCGTAGGTGAACTGTCTGGTGGTGAGCGTAACCGTTTACAACTTGCGAAAATCCTGCAAATGGGCGCGAACGTCATCTTACTGGATGAGCCATCAAACGATCTTGATATTGAGACCCTGCGTGCGCTTGAGGATGCCATTCTGGTGTTCCCTGGTACCGTCATGGTGGTATCGCATGACCGCTGGTTCCTTGACCGTATTGCCACGCACATCTTGTCATTTGAGAATGAACAGCCAGAATTCTACACAGGTAACTATGCAGAATATGAGGCCTACCGTCAGTCACGTTTAGGTGAAGATGCGGCCCAGAAACGCACCAAATATAAGAAGATTACAGGTTAATTGCCCGTAAACTAAAAGAAACCAGCTTTCGGGCTGGTTTTTTTATTGCTTAGATTATCATTTGAAGGACAAAAAATGGATTTATAAGATTGGTTACGTAATTAAAACAATCTCACTTAATAATGTAATTTTATTACATAAGCTTTCGTTGCTATGCTTCAATAAATTTTGAACAGTTGATCAAACGTGCGACGTTCTGCTGTATTTATGACAGTCTTATTGAGTTTGTTCATATTCCAAAGCATTTGGAATGTGGCTGCAGCTTATTGCACGCACGAAAATCCAACTGAACAAATTATCTCAGATTCGCATTTTGGTCATCATTTTTCTGAAAGCTCAACCAAAAATAGCAGTGATGCTGAGGTTGTTTTAAAGGTTTCAGATACATCGAAATCTATTAATGTCACCGATCATCATGATCATCTGCCAACCTGTACGAATGTAGTCTTTTTAGCTTCAGAACAACAACTAAATGAGCCAATTTTCAGAGCACATGAATTAAAACAAAAGTATTATTGGGCAAATTTCTACCAATCCCCTTATTTATCTGAATTTAATCCACCACCTGAATCAACCCCGCTATTAGTGGGGTAGCCAAAAAATAACCCACTAGAAATATATCTATTTCAAAGGGTTATTCTATGCTTAATTATACTTGTAAATACAGTACAACGATCTTCTCTGTAGATTACTCACTGAAACGTCCACATCCTTATGCTGATAAGACGATGCTATCTACAGTTTTATCAAGATTTTGTAAATCTTTACGGAACGTTTCCTTCATTCATGAATCCAATTTGTTCCAGTATTCATCCTCCATTCCTCATCAGCAAAAATATCATTTTAATGAAGTTCCTATTTCATCTTTAATGATTTGCAGTCATTGAGGTTTATAAAATGAATATTTTATTTTCCCCACGTGTTCGGACTGTGAGTTCAAGAGTTATTGGATTTACATTGGCGATTATTCTTGCATTGAGTTCTAGTGAATGGCATTTCCAGTCTTCATTTATAGAACATATTTTATGGTTCTTCGGATGGCTATTTGTAGGCATTGGTGTGATGGGGAGAATATGGTGCAGTCTTTATATTTCAGGATTTAAGAATGCAAAATTAGTGACCGAAGGTCCATATTCTCTTTGTAGAAATCCACTATATCTATTTAGTTATTTAGGCGGCGTTGGCATCATGTTTCTGACAGAGACGTTTGTCTTCCCAATCTTATTTACGATCTATTTTCTTGGTTATTACCATTATGTTATGCGTCAAGAAGAAGTGTTCTTGAGTAAAAAATATGGAACAAGATATTCAGATTATGTAAGCACAACCCCTCGCTTTTTACCAAGCTTCAAAAACTTTAAAGAGCCTGATTTTTATCAAGTATCTCCAAAAAATTTCCGTATTTTCTTGGTGCAGGTAGTTTGGTTCTTTTGGATTGCAGCACTGGTTCAATTATTTGAAAAGCTTCGGCTTTTAGGTGTAATCCCATCTATTTTTAGGTGGTTTTAAACAACTGTTTTTTTAGTTTCATTTTGGTCTTGGTACGAGTTATCTAAGCTTCAGAGCTTACTCAAACTAGGGCTGTTTATCTGATTTGGTTATTGGCGTTTTTCCAATAATTGATGAATTTTTTGAATAGGGTCTGAATTATGTTATCTAAAGTTAATTTAAAGTTATGTGCCGTAGTTTTCTGTCTTTTTGCTGGTACAGCGCACGCTGATGGTGGCTTGATGTTCTTGGAAAAGAATTTACAAGCGCAAAAGGAAACGAAAAACAAGCAAGTCAATCATGGTGAGCAGTTAAGTGCTCAACAAAAATAAGATTGAACATGAATACAGTCGAACTTAGTAGTTAAAGGTCAGCAATGTTGGTTTTTATTTAAACTGACCGAAATGTAATTTTATTACATCGAACTTACTTGCTATAGTTCATCTGTGCAATTTTTATCTAAAAGAGTAACCTTTGCAGCGTTCTAGTATTTTTATTACCGTCTTGCTCAGTTTGTTCATGTTTCAAAGTCTTTGGAACGTGGCGGCTGCGTATTGTGGACATGAAAATATCAATACGACAAATAGCAGCGTGGTTACGCACTTTGGTCATCATGTTCCAGAAAGTTCTATTGCATCTACTCATTATTCAGTGGTTTCCGATCAGGAAGCCTCTGATTTACCGATGTCTTTGAATTTACAGGATCACCATGATCATTTGCCATCCTGTTTTCATGTTGTGATGATTGAAGCACAGCAGCAACTTGATGAACCTTTGCTTAGAGTCAAAGAATTTAAGCAGAATTATATTTGGTCGAATTCCTACCAATCCCCGCATTTATCTAGATTAAACCCACCGCCGCTTTTTACCCCGCTATAGGTGGGGTAGCCGAAAAATAGCCCACCGCAATTTTCCTTTATTTGCGGGGCTTCATTATGTCTTCCAGTTTTAATCAGCGTAGTAATACGCTTAGGTCGTATGCACTAAAACCAAGTGCTTATGCGTTTTCATCAAAATGTTCAGTACTTTTGCTAACACTGGCAATGGTGATTTCTAATCAATCTGTGCAAGCAGAGTCATTGTTGGATGCCAATCAGTCACCCAATCGTGCTATGCAAAGAAATGCTAGTTTTGATCAGATCCTTGAACAGATTCGTAGCTATCAAGCGAATCAGTCGAGTTGGCAAACACAACAACAGATGGCGAGTGCACAGCTCAAACAAAGTGCTTTATGGGCCAATCCAAGTATTTCAGTGGAACAAACAGGCTTACAAAGTAATAAAGATCAAGAGCTCGCAATTGGTGTTTCACAACCTTTGGATCTTTTTGGTCAGCGTCGCGCAGCACAGAAAGTCGCTCAACTTTCGGCAACTCAAGTTGATTTAGAACAGCAACGTTACAATGCAGAGCTTGATTTGATTGTGCAATACGCATGGTCGCAAGTGGCGTTATTCCAATTAGAAAAGTCATTGATCGCAGAACAGTTGCAAGTGAGTCAGCAAAATTTAGATGCCACTTTAAAACGCTATCAGGCCGGTAGTATTGCTCAAGTTGATGTCGAACGTGTGCGTATGGCTCATTTAGAGAATCAGCGTATTTTTCAGCAGGCTGATTTACAGCTGCAAGTCGCACAGAAACAATTAGCCAGTTTCTGGGGCAGTGATGCGAATCAATTTATGATTGCACCAACTGTCAATGAGCTTTGGGCAAGAGCCACAGCTGTGAAGACTGATGAACAAAACATTGAGAATTTGTTTGAGCGTAGTTTGCAATTAGAAACACAACGTCAACAAGCCAATATTGATCAGCTTAAAGCAAAATCTCGTCCTCAGCCGATTATGACCTTAGGGGTGAATCGGACTCGATCAGCAGATCAAAACACTGAAAATCAAATTCGTTTAGGCGTTGCGATTCCTCTTAATATTTTTAATCCACAAAAATACGGTATTCAGATTGCAGAGGCCAAACAAACACTGATTCAACAGCAACAGCGTTTCTACCGTCAACAAAACCAGATGGATATCGATGTTCGTCTTGCAGAATTACGTGGCTTACACATGCAATTTAAACAACTGAATGATCAGCAGGTGCCCTTGGCAACCCAAGTTCAGCAAAAAACCTTAGAAGGTTTTCGTCTTGGTAAATTTGCTGTGACTGACGTGCAGCAAGCGACCACCCAATTACAAGATGTTCGCTTGCGTAAAGTACAACTCCTTAAACAAGCATGGCAGTTGAGTGTAGAAGTTCAAAGTGCGCGTATGGGTCTTCCTGTCGAGCAAATCACAGCGAAAGATGCCTTAATGCAATTGAATCAACGTGTTTGGCAACAAAGTAACGCTTTCCCAAGCCAAGTCGGAGAATAAGAAATGAATATCAAACAAAAAACACCTTCTCAGTGGCTTTGGATTGTGGTGATTGCCGTACTGACGATACTTTTGGCAGTCGGACTATTGTGGAATAACAAGAGCAAAACTGCTGAAAGTGCTGCACAGGGTGAACAAGAACATGCTCATCAGGAAAGTGAAAAAGCTGAATCTGCTCATGATGAAAATGGCGAGGAACATGAGGCTGAAGAAAGCCTTAGTTTAACCGCAGAGCAAATGCAGCAGCATCGTGTCAAATTGGCACAAGTGGCATTGGGTGAAGTGAATCAGGTTCAAACTTTTCCTGCAAAATTGGTCGTGAATACAGATCGGCAAGCGCATGTTTCACCAAGTTTTGCTGGTCGTGTTGAATCGGTCTACGTTGAGTTGGGTCAGCAAGTGAAACGTGGTCAGGCTTTGGCAAATCTGCTTGTTCCTGATTTGGTGGATCAACAGGCCAATTTACAAATTGCCCAGACCAATCTGGAGCTGGCAAAGCAGGATTATGAGCGTGAACGTAGTTTATGGTCGCAAGGTATTTCTGCCAAACAAGATTATCAACGTGCCTACAATGCTTATCGTCAAGCACAGATTCAGGTGCAGGCAGCCCGTTCGCGTCTTAGCGCCTTTGGTGCAGCTTCTGGTTCAAGTGGTCGCTATACGCTAACTGCACCGATCAGTGGTGTGATTAGTAATAAAGACATTGTCATTGGTGAAAATGTTCAACTTGCAGATCAACTATTTACCATTGATCAGTTAGATCAACTTTGGTTGGAATTTGTGTTGCCGACTATGGCAAATATCAATGTACAGCCCAATCAGCAGATTCGATTTAAATCACTGCAAACAGGCAATCTGTTTAATGCCCAAGTCCAAAGTTTAACGACTGAAGCCGATGCACAAACAGGGCGTTTACAAGTACGTGCTAAAGTTTTGTCAAATGCAACTGAATTACGTCCAAACTTGATGGTGAATGTTGAATTGCAAGCAGGTTCAAAAACATCTGCAATTCGCGTAAGTTCTGAAGCGATTCAGCAGGTGGACGGTAAAGATGTCGTTTTCGTTGCCCAACCGAATCAGAAAAAGGGTTTTGATTTCAAAGCGATTCCTGTTCAGATCGGTCAACGTACCCAAGATGGACAATGGGTCGAAATTACCCAAGGTTTGAGTGCGGGCCAGTCTTATGTAGCAACAGGTAGTTTCTTGTTGAAATCAGAACTTGAAAAAGGGGAGGCTGAACATGGGCATTAACTCTTCTCAATTCCCCAAGCCTGAAGGTTTATTTGATCGATTGATTCAATTTTCGATTCGTAATGCCATTTGGGTGATGCTATTTGTGATGACGTGGATTGCAGTTGGTATTTGGAGCTATCAAAAGCTTCCGATAGATGCAGTTCCTGATATTACCAATACTCAAGTACAAATTAATACCCAAGCGAATGGTTATACTGCCTTAGAGGTAGAACAGCGGATTACCTATCCGATTGAAACCGCCATGGCAGGGATTCCAAACTTAGAGCAAACTCGTTCAATTTCACGTTATGGTTTATCGCAAGTCACTATTATTTTCAAAGATGGCACTGATATTTACTGGGCGAGACAGTTAATTAATCAACGTTTGCAAGAAGCCGATGGGCAGTTGCCAGATGCAGTTGATCCACTCATGTCACCTGTTTCTACGGGCTTGGGCGAAATTTACCAGTGGGTGATTAAAGCTAAACCTGATGCCAAAAAAGAAGATGGTACGCCATATACTGCTATGGATTTGCGCGAGATCCAAGACTGGATTGTGCGTCCGCAATTGCAGCGAGTGAAAGGTGTTGCTGAAATCAATAGTATTGGTGGTTACAACAAAACCTATATCGTTTCTCCTGATTTAAAACGTTTGCAGCAGCTTCAAATTTCACTGACAGAGTTTCAAACAGCTCTACAGGAAAATAATGAAAACCGTGGTGCGGGATTTATTGAGGAAAATGGTCAGCAGCTTACTGTCCGTGTTCCAGGCATGTTGAGCACTGTTGAAGATATCCAAAATATTACCGTAAGTGTCAAAAATGGTTTACCCATACGTGTAGCCGATATTGCAACGGTTGCGATTGGGCATGATTTACGTACGGGTGCTGCAACCTATAATGGCGAAGAAACGGTATTAGGTATCGCCATGATGATGATGGGCGAAAATAGTCGTACTGTTGCCCAAGCGGTAGATGCAAAAATCCAAGAAATTCAGCCGACTTTGCCGAAAGGGGTTGAAATTGAAACGGTTTATGATCGTACCAGTTTAGTAAATAAAGCCATTAAAACTGTTCAAAAGAACTTAGTTGAGGGTGCGATCCTCGTCATCGTGATTCTGTTTATTTTCTTGGGCAACTTCCGTGCTGCTTTGATTACTGCCTGTGTGATTCCCTTGTCAATGCTGTTCACCTTAACGGGTATGGCTGAACAAAATATCAGTGCCAATTTAATGAGTCTAGGTGCATTAGATTTTGGGATCATTGTTGATGGTGCAGTGGTCATTGTTGAAAACTGTATTCGACGGCTGGCGGAGGCACAGCATCATGCTGGACGCTTACTCACACGACAGGAACGCTTTAAAGAAGTCTTTTTGGCAGCCAAGCAAGCACGTAAACCACTCCTGTTTGGTCAGGCCATTATTATGGTGGTGTATCTACCCATTTTTGCTTTGACAGGTGTAGAAGCGAAAATGTTCCATCCAATGGCAATGACGGTGGTAATGGCATTGCTGGGTGCGATGATTTTATCGGTAACTTTTGTTCCTGCGGCTGTTGCACTGTTTATTACAGGTGAAGTCAAAGAAAAAGAATCTCGCTGGATGCAGGCCTTAAAACGTCAATACCAACATATTCTGGATTGGGCTTATCAATTTAAAATGGTGGTGGTGGCTTTAGCCATTAGTATTCTGGTGTTAACGGGTGTGTTGACTACGCAAATTGGTAGTGAGTTTGCACCACAATTGAGTGAAGGGGATTTTGCTTTACAGCAAATGCGTTCTCCAAGTACAGGTTTGGAACAATCTTTAAGAATGCAGGAAAACACTGAAAAACTAATCTTAAAGAATTTCTCAGAAGTTAAAGCTGTTTTTGCTCGAACAGGTACGGCTGAAGTTGCAACGGATGTAATGCCACCCAATATTTCCGATGCGGTGATTTTATTAAAACCACGAGATCAGTGGGAAAATCCAAAGGAAACTATTGATGAGTTACGGACACGGATGCAGGCATTTCTGGAAAATATTCCAGGCAACAACAGTGAGTTTTCACAACCGATTGAGCTTCGTTTTAATGAGTTGATTTCGGGTGTACGTAGTGATGTCGGTATCAAAGTTTTTGGCGATGATATGGAGGTGCTAAATACACAAGCACAAGCAATTGCTCAGAAAGTACAAAAGATCTCAGGTGCAACAGCGGTCAAAGTTGAACAAACCAGTGGTTTACCTGTGTTAAATGTAGATATCAATCATGCGCTTGCAGCGCAATATGGCTTATCTGTGAAATCGATTCAAGATGTTGTTGCAGCGAGTGTCGGTGGTCAGAATGTCGGTCAGATTTTACAAGGTGACCGCCGTTTTGATTTTGAAATCCGTTTACCTGATAGTCAACGTACAGCACAAAGCCTAGCTCAACTACCTATCCAATTGCCGAATGGTGGTTTGATCCAGTTGCAAGATATTGCCAAGGTGGAAACCATTTCAGGTATGAATCAGGTCGGACGTGAAAATGGTAAACGTCGTGTCATTGTGACTGCCAATGTAGAAGGGCGTGATTTGGGTTCATTTGTCCAAGAGTTACAAGCAACCCTTAAACAACAACCTTTGCCTGCGGGATATTGGTTGGAATATGGTGGGCAGTTTGAAAATCTGGCTTCTGCGGCGGCTCGTATGCAAATTGTGATTCCACTAGCATTGATTACCATCTTTATTTTATTGATGGCGGTGTTCCATAACTTTAAGGAAAGCCTGTTGGTCTTCAGTGGCGTGCCATTTGCTTTGTCAGGTGGATTAGTCGCACTTTGGTTGCGAGATATTCCATTGTCGATGTCAGCAGGTGTTGGATTCATTGCGCTCTCTGGTGTCGCAGTACTCAACGGTTTAGTGATGCTGAGTTTCATCAAAGAGCTTCGTGAGCAGTTTAATGTACATAAAGCGACATGGCAGGGAGCGATTCTCCGATTACGCCCCGTTCTGATGACTGCCTTCGTGGCATCACTGGGCTTTATTCCGATGGCAATTGCCACAGGCACAGGTGCAGAAGTACAACGCCCATTGGCAACGGTGGTGATTGGTGGAATTATTTCATCGACTTTGCTGACCTTGCTGATTTTGCCTGTAGTGTATCGTTGGATGAATGAAGCTAAGGAAGCAAAAAGTCAGGAAACCGCAATCTAATCCATTTATGCTATCTTCTTAGTAAAGCATTTTATTAAGAAGAAACTAAACCAGCCAAAGCATTTCAACTTTGGCTGACTTGTAAAACCCCTATGGGTTTTACGCCGATAATGATAAGGAGTCCAACATGAGTGGACATCAAGGGCATGATCATAGTTATGCTGTAGTTACTGAAGGCAACGCAAAAAAATTGACGATTGCGTTGGTGCTGACAACAACATTTTTAATCGTCGAAGTTATTGCGGGTTTAATTACACAAAGTTTGGCATTGCTGTCCGATGCAGCGCATATGTTTACTGATGCGGCAGCACTCGCGATTGCTTTGGCTGCGATTAAAATCGCTAAACGTCCAGCAGATAATAAACGCACATTTGGTTATCAGCGTTTTGAAATCTTGGCGGCGTTATTTAATGCTTCCATGCTATTTTTTGTTGCAATCTATATCCTTTACGAAGCTTATCAACGATTTACACAACCTCCTGAGATTCAGAGTGTAGGCATGCTTATCGTTGCGTCTTTGGGTCTTGTCATTAATCTTATTTCCATGAAGATTTTGATGTCGAGTGCAGCCGAAAGTTTGAATATGAAAGGCGCTTATTTGGAAGTGTTAAGTGATGCGCTTGGCTCAGTTGGTGTGATTATTGGTGCGGTCATTATTTACTACACCAATTGGTATTGGGTTGATACGATTATTGCCGTTGCAATTGGGTTTTGGGTGTTACCAAGAACTTGGATTTTGCTTCGTCAAAGTATCAATATTCTCCTTGAAGGTGTACCTGAAGAAGTGGATATTGAAAAACTGCGTAACGACTTATTGGCGTTACAGGGTGTTGAGAGTATTCATCAACTTAAGGTTTGGGCGATTACCTCAAAGAATATTCATCTGACCGTACATTTATTTGCACCAAATGCTGATCGTAAGCAATTACATCAAGCTGCGACTGAAATGTTGGCACATGAACATGGTATAGCTGAGGTGACATTACAAATTGAAGATGATGCAGAAATGAATTGCCAGCATACGCATCAACATGATGAAGATGAGGAACATGGTCATTCACATCAGCATTAAGCTGATGTGAAACCTACTTCTTTTATGTGGTTTAATTCTGCCATTGGTGATTGCAGTCACGGCATTTCCAGTGCTTTTGTGCCTGCATAAAGGCCTGCATGGAGATTTTAAAATCTGGCAGATCACGCCAGAACAGAACACCTGCAATTACACAGACACCAAATACCGCAACGGTTGCGATTTGCAGTGTTTGTCCTGCACCATGACCAAAAACCCACATCCCAACACTGATCAGCACCAAAACCAGTAAAATAAAAATGGCGGGAACGAGAAGCACCAGGCTTTTTGGTACGCTGGGACGAGGGCTGTTGGCACCCTGACTGACAGGCATAATTTTCACGCTTTGACATTTAGGGCAACGGTATTGCATAGAGGATTCCTATAGTGTTTTGGCTATTTTAGCGAAAATTATGCAAAAGCAGAAATGGGAGAATTTTAATTCCCTAAACTGCGTGCAAAGTTCAAAAGCCGCTGCTGTCTCTCATGATCCTGATGATCAAAGATGTTGGTCAATTCAGCGAATTCTTCGGTATCGGCATAAAAATAAGCTAAGGGTACATCCAGAACCTGAGCAATTCTTTCGGCTGTATTGTACTCAATGGTATGGATGCCATTTTCGTAGCGGCTGATTCTAGCACTGGGACAGGATTCATCTAAACCAATGGTAATGCCTAATTGTTCTTGTGAAATTTTTTTGAATTTACGTGTTGTTTTTAATCTTCTACAAAATCATGCTTTTGTATCTTCAATCATTCCAGCATGCCATACATTGTAAAAGTTACGAAATTCGTATATTTAATGTTGAATGTTTTTACGAATTGCGCAATATTGCGTTTTACGTAGATTTTTACCATTTGGATTTTTATGAAAACAAGTATTTTAACGATTGGCATGTTATTGATGATTGGAACTTTTGTTGGTTGTTCATCAGCGCAACCGATGTGGCGCAAAGCAGGTGTTACACCCTTTGATATGAATAACGCTTTGGCAAAATGTCGCTATGAAGTAAGAGCTGCCAAAGTTGAGCAAAATGAAAGAAATGCAATGGTCAGTGATTGTATGGAATCACAAGGGTTTCGTTATACAGATTATTGATTTAAACTGATAAAAAGCTATTACTACTCTAGATGTAATGGCTTTTTTATATTAACTGGTCAAAATATCAGGATGTTTATCAATGATATTCATCAACGCCATTGCTGCATATGTCGAATAGCGGCAGTCTTTTTCTTAATTTTGTAGGGTACGTGGGCAAATATGTACTTTATTAGCAAATCAGCATGACAGTGATCATAAACTTTTGCTGAACTCAGTCAGCTCGTGATATTTTACTTTTATATAAGTACAAAATGTAACAGAACTATGCTCCCAACGAAGCTGTTAAAATTGCGTTTGTCTCGGATTGCAAAGGGAAAGGAACATCTTTCCACTCAGGACAAGTTGATACTGGTGAGTATGGAAAGTCCTGATCTCAGTACCAATTTCTTTTTACGGCTCTTTAAGATGTCTTTGCCAAAACAATGGAAATTCAGGCATGAGACAGAAGAGGACATTCTGTATTCGACCCAACTGATTCAATTGGTTGAGGATGAGTTTATTCCTGCCTATGAAACCCATGCCAGAAAATATGCCTGGTATGAACAGTGCCTGATGTATCGACTAAACTTCATTACGCCACAACCCACTCAGCAGCAAATCAACCTCTATTTGCGTCAACTCGACCTATGTTTGGACCAGCAGCCTAAACTGGATTTGCTTCATCATTTTCAGCAGAAATATCCAAGTGCCCAGCATGCGGTGGCACTGGCGAAGTCCTATGCAGGTGCAGGGCAATATACGCAGGCCATCACGCAATATGAATGGGCGCCGCCGCAATCCACCCAGCGCAATGAAGTTGCCTTTTATGGCTATATCGACTGCCTGCTTAAGCGGAACCAGCCTGAATATAAGTCACACCTCAGTGATGTGGAATATGCAGTTGAGTTGTTAAACCAATATGGCAAAGTGATTGACCAGAAAACCCATGCCATGCTGTTGCAGCGGGCAGTGAGTCTGTTGTTACCCGCCAATATCTTGCAGAAACGGGCAACTGAAACCAATATTCTGGCGGATGTTGGACGTGGTTTAAATTCACTGGGGAAATCCTTGGGAGGAATACTGGGTGGAAGAGAGTTACATCTTCCTTATAGTCAGGAGGTGATTGCCAGCGCGCCCCAGCTTTTAATGGATCAGATCATTGTTGCGAGCCTGGTTCATTCAAATAACATGCAGGCAGCGTTAAAACGTATTTTAAACCCTGAAAATGATTCGACAATCACACAGGATAATGCTGAACAACAACTTGGGCGTTTATGGCTTGCTGTTCAGGCCAATCCTGATATTTTGAAATTATTGAACCAACCTGAGCAATTAACAACAACACTGACCAATACAGAGGCATTGCATGAGAGCTGTTTAAATCTCGGTTCAATCCAGACCATTCTGGAGCAGGGCTTAATGGCCTATCTAGGCGATATTCGTTTGCATAAATACCATCCTGAAAGAACGGCCTTATATGAGCAGCGGGATGTGGTGGTTGCAGAAATGACTGCATTTGCCCAGTGGTTCCATCAGGATGTGCTAAAGGCTTACCTTGAGCAACAAACTAAACGGTTGCAGCAGCTACAAGGTTTGTTAAGTGAACAGACGATTGAGGGAGCACTATCAAGTGGGCTGTTTGTCTATCAGTTTGAACAGCAGCAGCGGGCTCAGGGTCTGTTTAACTGGATGCAGCAAAAACTGCAAAAGGGCAATGATTTTGACAGGATGCAGGCTGCATGGGTGGCGCTGAGGGAAATTGTTTATTTCCAGCTTGAGGGTGTGGGAGAAAAGATTGAGTTACTCCAGCAGGCTTTGGACAAGTATAAAACCATCCGTCTGGAACAGGTGTGGGTACGACCAGAACAGCCTGAAAATATATCTATCAAAGAAGATGAAAAGTAACGTTTTTTTTATTAGAGATTGTATGTCTGGTGCATTAAGTAATTTGAAGTTACGCAACAAAAAGACGCAATTTGCCATGCGTTGCATGCTAATCTAGAAAAAACGTTGAATAAGTTTAGAAAGTAGAGTGTAGCCCATAGAAATGGGCCAGTAAGAAAGGGAAGAGGGAGAACATCTTGAATCGACAAGATGATAAAAAGGCAATGTTTGATATTATGCCAGCAGACTCAGATGAATCGGGTGAAAAACCATCGCTGTCACGTCGGCTGATCAACAAGACCCTGCAACACGCGCAGGATGCGGTTGAGTTTGCCACTGACACATCCCGTAACATAGCAGGCGTTGCAGACGCTGCCCTGGATCATGTGACTCACCATACCAAACGGGGAGTGGAGGGAATGCGAAATACTGTTCGTGATATGGTATCAGAAACCAGTGAAGCAGCGCGTCAAGTTGCGTTAGCAATGGCACGTGCATCGTTAGGGAAAAGTAGCCTCACCTTATATTTACCTGAAATGCTGCTCAATAATCAAATTCGGAAACGTATGGATCGTTCTGAAATTGATGATATTAAAATTGAATGTGGCAATGACCGTTTTCACATTGAACTGGACGGGCATTACCGCCGTTTTCTCTATCGTCTTTCACTTGAGTTCAATGTGCTGGAATGTCGCATTGGTCAGGAAAAGTATCTGCGTTTACGCCAGATTGATGAACATCTGGACCTGCAAATCCGTCATGGTGGCACGCTAACCAACTGGGCGGCACGTCGGGTGGGTAATGTCAGCTTTGAAGTCATTAATTCCTTGCCGATTCCCTTTTTAATTAATCACCTGATCCGTGATGTGCCAGGCATCCAGAAAGAGGGGCACCGCATTTGGTATATCGACCTTGAGGAAGCGGGCTTTATTGACTTCATTAACAACCGTTCATGGATGGTTGATAAACTGCTCAGTCTGTCTGATTTTAGCATCCTGCCTGGTTTGAACATTTTGCAGGAAAGCCGTGAGCTGGTACAGCAACTGGTGGACCAGTTTGAGATCCGAGGCTTACGGGTACAGTCAGGACGGCTGGAAGTACAGGTTGGCATCGGAACAGATTAATACAGGGCGAACTATGTTCGCCTTATAATAAATTTTATCGCCAATAAAAAGCCACTGTCAATGCAGTGGCTTTTTAGAATTTGGCGTCCCTACGGGGATTCGAACCCCGGTTACCGCCGTGAAAGGGCGATGTCCTAGGCCTCTAGACGATAGGGACTTATATGAGGCATACATC
>NZ_KB849212.1:1192510-1274599 GCF_000368025.1 Acinetobacter parvus DSM 16617 = CIP 108168 | reverse complement strand
TGAAAACAATAATAAATATTGGCGTCCCTACGGGGATTCGAACCCCGGTTACCGCCGTGAAAGGGCGATGTCCTAGGCCTCTAGACGATAGGGACGTTTCAGAGGTGGGCGTATATTAGGTTGAATTAGGTAGGCTGTCAAACACTTTTCCAAAGAAAATCTAAAAAAATCTTGTGGGTGTCTAAAAATAAAGCGTTGTGCGGAATAAATAAGCAAAAATAGTTTTAAGGTCAGTTGTTTCAGCCAAATCACCTTTTATGGAGATAAAAAATGCAACTTGAGCAAGCCAAAGCGATTGAAGCTTTGGCGAAGTGCAAGTGCATTTTTATTGAGCCAATTTTATGTACGGTCACGATAGAAAATATAATGGCTGAGATAACAGGCTGCAATAAACAGTAAACATCCGATAAAGCCAGCCTGCATTTCAGGATCTGCCGCCATACTTAAACCTGTAATAAAGCAGAAGACAAAACCCAGAATCGGAACAATCGGATAAAGTGGCGCAGCAAACTTGAGGTCTTTTGCGGAGTGACCAGCCTTGTACCATGCACGTCTAAAGTTGAACTGACTCCAGCAGATGCTCATCCACACAATCACCATAGTAAAAGCGGCAATACCGAGTAAATTCTTAAAAATGGTTTCAGGGGCAAAATGCTCTGATAACAGTCCTGGAATTGCACCAAACATGGTGACCACCAGCGCGATTATAGGTGTGCCGCTACTTGACAGGCGTGAGAACACCTGTGGAAGCTGGCGCTGGGCGGACAATGACCACATCATCCGTGATGCTGCATACAGACCAGAATTGGCGGCAGACAACAGTGCGGTAATAATCACGAAGCGCATAATGTCATCGGCATAAGGAATACCAATGTAGTTAAACACAGTCACAAAAGGACTGTTGCTTACACTTTCACCACCCAGGCCTGCAACCTGAAATGGCAATAAGGCACTAATCACCACGATGGTGCCGACAAAGAAAATCAGTAACCGCCAGATTGCGGCGTTGATGGCTTTTGGCACATTCACCGCAGGGTCTTTAGTTTCACCTGCCGCTACGCCAATCAGTTCAGTGCCTGAAAAGGCAAAGTTTACAATCAGCATGGTGGTGAAAATTGGAACCAGTCCCTGAGGAAACCAGCCTTGTGCAGTAAGGTTGTGGAATAAGGGGGCAGACTCGGCACCGTGGAAAGGAATCAGGCCGAAAATTGCCAGCAAACCCAGGATAATAAAGGCAACCACAGTCACCACCTTAACCAGTGCCAGCCAAAATTCAGATTCAGCAAAAATACGGGTTGAGCTGAGGTTCAATGCAAAAATGGTGATGGCAAAGATAATGGTCCAGATCCACATGGAAATATGTGGAAACCACTCCTGCATCAGCAAGGCCGCAGCCGTAAATTCGGTCCCTAGGGTTGCGGTCCATGTCAGCCAGTAGACCCAGGAAATCATGTATCCCGTACCTGGACCAATGTATTTTTGCGCATATGCACCAAAGGAACCCGCTACAGGCATGTGTACCGCCAGTTCACCTAGACAGAGCATGACCATATAGGCGATCAGGCCACCTAAAATATAGGCAATGATGGCAGCTACTGGACCTGTTTGGGCGATGACTTCACCAGAACCAAGAAATAGACCTGTACCAATTGCACCACCTAAAGAAAGCATGACTAAATGGCGGGTACTCATCGCACGTTTCAGTGCCTTGGTTTCTGAATTCGCATTTGAGTTGGAAGATTGCATAGCACAATTTGTCCAAGCATGAAGAAGCGGCTATTTTATGGAAAATTCGGAAATGTGCAATCTGAATAATGGAAAGATTGAGAGAAAAGTATAATTATTGGATAAACAGAATATGGCGTCCCTACGGGGATTCGAACCCCGGTTACCGCCGTGAAAGGGCGATGTCCTAGGCCTCTAGACGATAGGGACAGGTGAGGCAGTCATTTATCTGCATGGCGCAGATGAAAAATACACATAAGAAACTTGGTGGAGTCAAGCGGGATCGAACCGCTGACCTCTACAATGCCATTGTAGCGCTCTACCAACTGAGCTATGACCCCAGTATGTGTGACAGCAATCTTAGGAGGATTGCCATCACACGTCAATGATTAGATTGAATTAATTTTCACTGTTTGCATCATTTTTCGGCAATTTCAGCGTTTCATTCAACTTTTCCCAAACTTTCAGTTCTTTCTTGCTTGGAGAGCCAATAATCTCAAGCGCATGGCGTAGACGGGCAAAGGTCAGGTCAGGCCCAATAGTCACCATGGATTGCATGACAGGCGTGGAGCTGGTTGAACCTGCAATCGCAATAAAGAATGCAGGCATGAAGTCACGCAGCTTCACTTCCATCTGGTTTGCCAAGTCCATCAGGGTCTGGCTGACTGTGTCATTGTTCCAGGTGAACTGGCTTTCCAGACGCCAAATGGCAAACTGTAGACTTTGGCGAACCTGTTCTTCAGTCAATTTCTTGCTTTCAAACTGCTCCTTGCTAATTTGAGGCATGTGGTTAAAATAGAAACCTGCCCAGTTTACTGCTTCAGACAACAGGTTAATACGTGGCTGAATGGCGGCGGCAATATCTTCCAGCGTTTGACGGTCATTTTTCCATGCCAGTAAACGGTCCAGCAATTGTCCAGGAGTCAGTGCCTTGATCCATTGACCATTCAGCCAGTTGAGTTTTTCAACATCAAAGATTGGACCACCTAGTGAAACACGTTGTACATCAAAGTTTTCCACCATTTCCCCTAAGGTGAACACCTCACGCTCATCTGGCATTGACCAGCCCATACGGCCTAAATAGTTGAGTAGGGCTTCTGGTAACACGCCAATGTCGCGATAATAGTTGATGGAGGTTGGATTTTTGCGTTTAGACAATTTTGATTTGTCTGGGTTACGCAATAAAGGCATGTGGCACAGGGTTGGCATGTCCCAGCCAAAATATTGATACAGCAACTGGTGCTTTGGTGCGGAAGGTAGCCATTCCTCACCACGCAATACATGGGTGATTTCCATCAGGTGATCGTCAACCACATTGGCAAGGTGGTAGGTCGGCAAGCCATCAGTTTTTAACAATACCTGCATGTCCACCTGTGCCCATGGAATCTCCACTTCACCACGCAACAGGTCATTGATCTTACATACACCGTGTTCAGGGACTTTCATGCGGATCACATGGGGCTCGCCCGCAGCAAGACGACGTTCCACTTCTTGCTGTGATAATTTTAGCCCACGACCATCATATTTTGGTGTTTCGCCACGCGCCTGCTGTTCAGCACGCATCTGGTCAAGTTCTTCCGCGGTTGCAAAACAGTAGAAAGCATGACCTTTTTCAACCAATTCCAGAGCATACTGCTTATAGATCCCCATCCGTTCCGACTGGCGATAAGGCGCATGCGGCCCACCCACATCTGGACCTTCCGACCAGTTCAGACCCAGCCAGCGTAAAGAATCCAGAATCATCTTTTCAGATTCGGGCGTTGAGCGAAGCTGGTCAGTATCCTCAATACGGAGAATGAACTCACCACCATGCTGTTTGGCAAAACACAGGTTGAACAGGGCAATATAGGCAGTGCCTACATGCGGAAAGCCTGTAGGAGAAGGTGCAATACGGGTACGAACTTTCATAGAGAAATGAGTTTTTAAAATAAAATTGACACCATTATAACGAAAAAGCCTAGTCACGACATGACTAGGCTCATTTAAACATGCAAGGGGACTACATATTTAAAAGATCAGGAATTTTGCTGCTGGAACAGGCTCTGCACAAAACGTGAAAAACGCTGGTTCTGCGTTGCAAAGAAATTCTGTGTTGGCGTGGTGCGGATGGTGTTCAGCATTTTCAATTCATCATCTGTCGCTGGAATCATACTGATGTTGCGTTTTTGCTGATCCAGCGCCTTGCCGATAAGTGAAGATGAGGTCGATTTATCAATCGTTTTTATGTTACTGCTTTCTTTAATTGCAGCAGCATGCCCGAACTGGACTGAACATGCCAAAAATAGACTTAAGCATAGTGTTTTTTTTAATTTTAATGCTCGCATTGATACGCCCCTACATGATTTCGAGTCTAAAAGACTAACTAAGCAAATATACTATTGCTTTAATGATACAATTTAAACATAAATATTAATGAAAAAGTGGAATGGCATCACATTTTTGCAAAAAAAGATAAAGTTCCATTAATTTTATGTCCAATATTTACCCATTGGAGCGTAAAACCTCGGGGTTTAGCCCGAGGATATAAGCGACTGGCGTAAGCCATTAATGCGGTGTTTGCTGTTGTTGAATATACTGCTTAATAATCCCAATAGGCGCACCTGCGCATGATGCAGCGAAGTAACTAGGCGACCACAAGGCATTACCCCATAATTTGCTTTTAATTTCAGGGTGTTTGGTTCGTAAAATTCGACTAGATGCACCTTTCAAGCTATTTACCAAACTAGAAATAGCGACTTTAGGCGGATAATTGACGAGCAAATGTACATGGTCATGTTCACCGTCAAACTCTACCAACTCAGCTTCAAAGTCTAAGCAGACACGTTCAAATACTTCCTGCATGGTTTTAAGCATGGCTTTGGTAAAAACATCTCTGCGGTATTTAGCTACAAAGACTAAATGAACGTGCATATTAAAAACACAGTGGCGACCTGTTCTAATCTCTTGACTATTACTCATAGACCAAATATATTTTAAGTATGAAAACACTTAAATTACGCATAAAAGACAAACATTGCAAGGTGCTAAATCAGATGGCATCTGAGGTGAATTTTGTCTGGAATTACGTGAATGATTTGTGTTTTAAACATCTACAACGAAAACAACAATTCTTTTCAGCATACGATATTGCTAAATACACAAAAGGCACATCGAAAGAATGCAATTTGCATAGTCAAACCATTCAAGCCATAACAGAAGAACTCATTACACGCAGAAAGCAATTCAAAAAAGCAAAATTAAAATGGCGAGTCAGCAATAAAAAATCAGCTAGGCGTTCATTGGGCTGGATACCGTTCAAGAAAGTAGCAATCAAATATGCTAATGGCTATGTTCAATACGGCAAGCATCAATTCAAACTATGGGACAGCTACGGACTAAGCAAATACAATGTTAAAACAGGCTCGTTTGTAGAGGATAGTCGTGGGCGTTGGTATGTCTGTCTTGTAGTTGATTCAATTAAAACAGAGAAAACCAGCGCTAAAACCTCAATTGGTATAGATTTGGGATTAAAAGACTTAGCTACTTGTTCAGATGGTATAAAGCTCAAAGCCCCTAAAATCTATCGCCAATATGAACAAAAACTTGGCATTGCTCAACGTGCAAAAAATAAGAAACGCGTCAAAGCGATTCACGCCAAGATTAAAAATATACGTCAAAACATGTTGCATCAATTCAGCCATAAACTGGTGAATGAACATGCAGCAATCTTCGTTGGCAATGTGAATGCCAAAGCGCTCGCACAAACTAAATTAGCTAAATCAGTGCTAGATGCAAGTTGGACAACACTAAGAACCATGCTCAAGTATAAATGCGAGAACGCAGGGGTATGGTATGAAGAAGTCAATGAAGCGTATACCACCCAAACTTGCTCGTGCTGTGGCTCACGCTCCAGTAGTCCGAAAGGTAGGTCAGGCTTAGGAATAAGAGAATGGCAGTGCATGGAGTGCGGTACGCTCCATGATCGGGATGTAAATTCCGCACTGAATATTCTTGCGCTCGGACATGAGCGTCTAGCAGTAGGAATCCCCGTCCTTTAGGTCAGGGAGGATGTCAATCAGAGAAGCAATAAACACTCAGAACAAAAGCTGCGTCAATAAACGTGAAAAGCAAATACACAGCATGTATTTGCTTTTTTTGCAAAAAAGATGAAGAAAACGGTTTTATCTATAGAAATTTAAGAATTCTCTACAAAAAGTCGTTTGGTACTGGCATAAAACAAGGTAATAATGTGCAGTTACATTTTTAGCTATTGATCTATTTCTTATGTCGCATATTTCTGTCTTACTTCATGAAACCGTTGATGGCGTATTGGCAGGTCGCGACACAGGCATTTATGTCGATGCCACCTTTGGTCGGGGCGGACATACCCGACTGTTACTTTCAAAGCTGGATCAAAATGCGCGTGTTTACGCATTTGACAAAGATCCCCAGGCGCTTGAGGTTGCGGCACAACTGGAACAGGAAGATTCCCGTTTCAGGATCATCCATGCCAGTTTTGCCGATATTCAGGCTGAGCTTGCCAGAATTGGCATTACTGAAGTCGATGGCATTATGGCGGATTTGGGCGTGTCATCGCCGCAGCTTGATCAGGCAGAGCGTGGCTTTAGCTTTATGCAGGACGGGCCACTGGATATGCGGATGGATAATTCGCAGGGTCCAACCGCAGCACAATGGCTGCTTGAAATCGAAGAAGAAAAACTGGCCAATATTATTTATCAATATGGTGAGGAGCGTTATAGCCGCCGTATTGCCAAGGCAATTAAGCAGGCGGGTGAAATCACCACCACCGCGCAGCTTGCTGAAATTGTCAAAACCGCACATCCAAAATGGGAAAAGCATAAGCATCCCGCAACCCGTAGCTTTCAGGCCATTCGTATTGCCATCAACAAAGAGCTGGATGACATTGAGACATTCCTGCCGCAGGCGGTAGAATTGCTCAAGGCAAAAGGGCAGTTAGCGGTGATCAGCTTTCATTCTCTGGAAGACCGTTTAATCAAGCAGTTTATTCAAAAAGAATCGAGTTTGGCTGAAGATTCAGGCTGGGGCATGCCACAGGCACAGGTGGATACCCGACGTTTAAAGAAAGTTTCACGTGTTCGTGCCAGTGAAGCGGAAGTCAAGGCAAATCCCCGTTCGCGGAGCGCATGGTTGCGCGTGGCGGAGCGTTTAGAGCAAAAAGGCAAGCAATGAACAATAACAACAATGATGATATTTTATCAAGCGGCAACAAGGGACTAAAAAAGGTTGTTGTTTACGCTGTACTTGTTGCGCTGGTGTTTGTTAGTGCAATGATGGTGGTGTTTCAGGTATTTGAGTATCGCCATGATTATCGTGACTTAAGTGCCTACATGCGTGAAAAGGATGATTTAAACGCGGAATGGGGCCGTTTGCTGATTGAGCAGCAAACCTTTGGTGCCACGGCACAGATTGGTTCCCGTGCGGTCACGCAATTACGCATGTTTTCACCACCCGCGGCACAAACGGTTGTGATTTCTCTCCCTATGACTTCAAAGCAAGACAAATAAGGTATGCTGTATGGCAGATAAGCGAAGCAAACCAATACGAAAAAAACAGCAGTCCATTTCGGAAAAACCCACCCTTGCGCTGGATATGTGGCGATTTTACCTGCTTTGGGGAACGGTGCTGCTGTGCTTTGTGGTGATTGTAGCGCGTGCTTTCTATGTACAGGTGATTAATAAGGATTTCTTGCAGAACAAGGCCAATGCCAACATTCTGCGGACTGAACGTTTAGAGGCCATGCGTGGGGTGATCAGTGACCGTCATGGCGTGCCACTTGCGATCAGCACCCCAATTATGAAGATTGTCATTGACCCAAGGGATTATTGGGAAACCAAACAGCTTTATGATGAAACGATGGCTGAGCTCAAAAAAGAACCGACCAGTCGTAAATTAAAACGCCAGTTGCCTGATAAAAACCTGAATCTAGATGAGTTGGCGGATGCGGTGGGTATTGATCGCCAGAGCCTGAAAAAGCAGATGAGTGATCGCCCACGGTCACGCTATCTAGTGCTGCAAAAGGAAATTCCGCCGCAACAGGCTGACTTAATTGTTAAGCGTAACTTTCAGGGTGTCTACGCGGAAAAAAGTTATAAACGCTACTATCCTCAGCCCCAACCCAATGCACAGATTATTGGCTTGACCAATAGTGAAGGAACAGGAATTGAAGGTCTGGAAATGCAACTGAACAAACAGTTGGCAGGGCTGGATGGTGAGCAAAAAATTATTCGGGATAAAAAAGGCAACCGTTTAAAGGTTTCAGAGGTCATTAAAGAAGTTGAATCGGGCGAAAATATCACCCTCAGCATTGATTCGCGTTTGCAGTACATCATGTACCGTGAACTGACCGCCGCAGGGGTGGCGAATAATGCACGTTCTGCAACCGCGATTGCGGTAGATGTGAAAACGGGCGAAATCTTGGCAATGACCAGTTGGCCGTCCTATAACCCGAATGATAAAAATGGGCTTTCCAATAAGGACGCGATGCGTAACCGTGGCGCCATTGATATGTTTGAGCCAGGTTCAACCATGAAGCCGTTTACCGTTGCGGCGGCATTAGAAAGTGGCAAATACACGCCGAACAGCATTGTCAACACCTCACCAGGTTCGATGCGTTTGGGTTCACATACAATTCGCGATACCCATAACTATGGTGCATTGACCCTGACAGGTATTATCGTTAAATCTTCCAATGTGGGGTCAGCCAAACTCGCCTTGTCTTTGCCTAAAGATGCCATCCCCTCTTTCTTCCGCCGCGTTGGTTTTGGGCATCGTTCAGATGTTAAATTTCCAGGGGAAAGTGCAGGTCTGCTGTACTCAGGTGATAAATTGAATCTGTCACAATTGGGGACGATGGCCTATGGTTATGGCTTAAATGCAACAATTTTGCAGTTGGCACAAGGTTATGCCATCTTGGCAAATCATGGGGTAGAAGTACCATTAAGCCTGCATAAACTGGATCGGCCACCTGAGGGCAAGCAGGTGCTTGATCCTAAAATTGCCGATCAAGTGTTGATGATGCTGGAGCAGGTCACTATGCCGGGTGGAACTGCGACTCAGGCCAATATTGCTGGCTACCGTGTGGGCGGAAAAACAGGAACCGCACACAAGTTGCGCGCAGACCGCAAAGGCTATTCCAATAATGAGTACCGCGCTCTATTCGCAGGGGTTGCGCCGATCAGTGATCCACGTTTGGCCATGATTGTAGTGGTGGAAAATCCACAGGGACGCTACTACGGTGGTTTGGTGGCTGCACCTGTGTTTGCACGAATGATGCAGGAGTCCTTGCGCCTGCTCAATGTGCCACTGGATAAACCCTTAGATACTCCAAAAAACCCAGTCCGTAGGTAGATTATGTCGATTAGTTTTCAACAGATACATCAAATCAGCATAGATGCGGCTTGGTATACGCAACCGTTTAAAGGTTTCTGTCTGGATAGCCGCAAGATTGAAGTGGGGCAAATATTTATTGCCTTAAATAGTTATAGTCAACCTGAAAAAACACGCTTGTTTGCTGAGAATGCCTTGAATGCGGGTGCATTGGCGGTGATTAGTGAAACAGATTTAGGCCTTGCAAATGAATGGGTCTGTCCCGAAGTCCGTTATTTAATGGGTGAATGGCAGAAACAATATTTGCAGGCAGTCGATCCTGTAACAGCGCTGCGTGGAATTGCGGTCACGGGCACCAATGGTAAAACCACCATTTCACGCCTGATTGCTGAACTGATTAGCTCACAGGGCCAAGGCTGTGCAGTGATGGGGACAACGGGCAATGGCATTCTGCCAAACCTTACGCCATCAACACATACCACTTTAGATGCTTTGCAGTTGCAGAACGCATTGCATGACTATGCCAAACAGGGTGCCAATTTTGTTGCACTTGAGGCCAGTTCACATGGTCTGGAGCAAAGCCGTTTAAATGGCTGTGAGATTGAAATTGCGGTTTATAGCAATTTAAGTCGAGACCATCTGGATTATCATGGCACACTTGAAGCCTATGCTGCGGCAAAGGCTTTGCTGTTCAGGTTTACAAGCTTAAAAGCTGTCATCATTAATCTGGATGATACACATTCCAGTCTCATGCTGGATGCAGCCAAAGCCAATCCATCCCAGCCAAAAATTTTGACTTATTCCCTGACCCAGACAAATGCCGATTATCATATCGCCGATTTGCAATACCGTTTGAGTGGGGCAAGTTTTACGCTTATTAGCCCAGCGGGTCGTTATACAGTTCAAAGTCCACTCCTTGGGCATTTTAATGTTGAAAACCTATTGGCGAGCCTGATTGCAGCAGAATATGCAGGTTTTGCCCTGGCTGATCTGGTGCAGTTTGTACCACAGCTCAAGGGTGCACCAGGGCGGATGCAGGTGATACAGGATGCCGAGCGTTTATTTGTGGTAGATTATGCCCATACCCCTGATGCCTTGATTCAGGTTTTAACCACTTTAAAACGGCATGTCACTGGACAGCTTTGGGCAGTATTTGGCTGTGGTGGTGATCGTGATCGAGGCAAGCGACCCCTCATGACTCAGGCCGCACTGGATCATGCCAATCCTGTGATTTTAACGTCTGATAATCCACGTACTGAAAATCCTGAACAGATTTTTACAGATATGAAGCAGGGAATTGATTTTGCTGATCATATTGTGCATGAAATCCATGACCGTCGTGAAGCGATTAAATTTGCGGTGGCACATGCACAGGCAGGAGATATTGTGGTGATTGCAGGCAAGGGGCATGAAAACTATCAGGAAATTGATGGGGTTCGTCACTGGTTTGATGATGTGGTGGAAGTACAGTCAGCAATTGCTGCACAGTCACATTCTGTAGATTCGGCTTATCCTGCACAATAGGGTCAAAAGGTAAATAAAAACCATGCATACCTCAACCACCAGTACCGTTCCACTTACTCCCTGGACCGCAGAGCAACTTCAACAGGCAACTCAGGGTGAATGGCATCAGCATAAGATTCCTCAAGGGGAAATTAAGCGAATTTTGACTGACTCACGTCATGCGGAAGAGGGTGATGCTTTCCTTGCATTAAAGGGTGAGCGTTTTGATGCGCATGACTTTGTAAAGCAAGTGGCGACACAGGGTTGCCAGATCGCCATTGTCGAGCGACCAGTTGATGCGGATATTGCCCAACTGATTGTAAAAGATACCCGTGTGGCCTTGGGGCAGCTTGGCGCCTATCGCCGTCAGCAGAATCCACAGCTCAAGGTGATTGCCCTCACAGGCAGTAGTGGCAAAACCACCACCAAGGAAATGCTGGGCAGTATCCTGTCTCGTTTGGCACCCACCCTGATTACGCGGGGTAACCTGAATAATGATTTAGGTGTGCCGATGATGTTGCTGGAACTGCGTCCAGAACATCAGTATGCAGTGATGGAGTTGGGAGCCAGTCATCAGGGTGAGATTGATTACACCTCAAATTTGGTACAACCGCATGTGGCTGGGATTCTGAATATTGGAACAGCACATTTGGGTGAGTTTGGTGGACGTGATGGAATTTGCCGTGCCAAGTCAGAAATCTACACACATATCTTGCCGAACGGTAGCGCAGTTGTCCCTGCACATGATGATTTCACGGCCACCATTCGCCAAAATGCAGGCAATCACTCCATCCTGAGTTTTGGCGAGGGCGGTGATGTGTATGCAAGCGAAATTCAGCTTAACCCACAGTCCGCACAATTTAACCTGCATACCCCGCAAGGTAGCCGAGCAGTGAGCCTGCCATTTGCAGGGGCGCATAATGTGCAGAATGCCGCGGCGGCAACGGCTTTTGCTTTGGCGATTGGTATCGAACTGGATGATATTGTCCTAGGTTTGGAGCGGGCGCAGGGAGCGAAAGGCCGTCTGAATTTCATTCAGCAGCAACATTGTTTATTTATTGATGACACCTATAATGCCAATCCAACTTCAATGCGTGCCGCAGCACAGGTGTTGTTGCAGCAGCAGGGCTTAAAAGTCATGGTGATGGGAGATATTGGCGAATTGGGTGACAGCAGTTGGCAGGAGCATCATGATCTGGGTCGTGATCTGTCAGCGTTGCCACTCGACCATTTGGTTGTTGTGGGTGAGTTTGCCACGGCAGCCCAGCAGGGTTCGGCGCATTCAGAAAAGTTATGTGCATGTGCAACACAGGCAGAGGCTTTAGCATTTTTAGTTAATTTAGTTCAAACACATCAACACCAGCCGATCAGTTTCCTGTTCAAGGGGTCGCGCTATACCCATATGGAAACGTTGATGGCGGATTTGATGGAGAAAATTTAAATGTTGTTATGGTTATTTGAGCAATTGGCGGACTATAACAGTTCCTTTCAAGTTGTTCGTTATTTAACATTGCGCTCTTTATTGAGCTTACTGACAGCCTTAACAATTGGGCTGGTATTAGGCCCAGTGATGATTCGTAAATTGCAGGCATTAAAATATGGTCAGGCAGTAAGTTCCTTCGCACCTGAAAACCATGCCAAGAAAATGGGTACGCCAACTATGGGGGGAATTTTGATCCTGCTCTCAATTGGCATTAGTACACTGCTTTGGGCAGATTTATCCAATCCTTATGTCTGGATTGTTCTTGGTGTGATGGTGGTATTTGGTGCGGTTGGCTGGGCAGATGACTGGATTAAAGTTCGTTATAAAGACAATGCGGGCTTACCTGCACGTAAAAAGTTCTTTTGGACTTCAGTTGCTTCGCTCGGTGCAGGTATTGCCCTATATATGATTGCCAAACAACAGGATAATCCTGTTTATACTGCGAATATGCTGGACTTGTTGATCCCTTTCTTTAAAAACCTTTCCATCCCACTTTCGGCTGTTCCATTAGGGTTGGCATTTATTGGCTTTACTTATTTGGTGATTAATGGAGCATCCAATGCGGTGAATCTCACCGATGGTCTGGATGGTCTGGCGATTATGCCAATTGTCATGGTTGCGGCAGGTCTGGGTGTGTTTGCCTATCTGTCAGGTGACATCCGTTTTGCCAACTATCTGCATATTCCTTATGTAAAATATACATCGGAACTGGTGGTGATCTGTTCTGCCATGGTGGGTGCTGGTCTGGCATTCCTTTGGTACAATGCACATCCTGCACAGGTATTTATGGGTGATGTGGGGGCATTGGCACTCGGTGCAATGCTGGGAACGATTGCGGTGATGGTTCGCCAGGAAATCGTATTTGCGATTATGGGCGGTGTATTTGTGATGGAAGCGGTTTCGGTGTTCCTGCAAATTGGTTCATTGCGGATGCGGAACAAGCGTGTATTCCTCATGGCGCCTTTGCATCACCATTATGAAAAACAGGGCTGGAAAGAAACCCAGGTGGTGATCCGTTTCTGGATTATTACCATTTTCCTGGTTGTGTTGGGATTAATGACCTTAAAATTACGTTAAGCCATGATTCAAGAGAGAAGCTGGTGAATACCAGCTTTTTTTATGTTTGGAGAAAATAGATGAGTGTATTGATGTGTCCTGTTTGTCGCCAAGCATTGAATTTGGCCGCAAATTCTTGGCAGTGTGAAAAAGGGCATCATTATGATGTGGCCAAACAAGGCTATGTTAATCTGCATGTGGTCCAGCATAAACACAGTAAAACCCCAGGGGATACGCCAGAGTCGGTACTGGCACGCCGAGAATTTTTACAGGCAGGTTTTTATCAGCCCTTACAGCAGGTGATGGTGGAGTTGCTGCAACAACTCAAGCCAAAAGCGGTTCTGGATATTGGCTGTGGCGAGGGCTACTATACCCATGCCATGCAGCCTTGGACAAAACACTGTGTTGGTGTTGATATTGCCAAAACCGCAGTGCAAAGGGCAGCAAAACTCAATTCACGGGTAATCTGGGTGGTGGGTACAGGGGCAATATTGCCTGTACAGGATCATTCGGTTGATGTCTGTACCAGCCTATTTAGTCCCATTCCTCAGCAGGAAATTACAAGGGTATTGAAAGATGAGGGTTATCTAATCATTGCCACACCTGCACCAAGACATCTTTATGCATTGCGTGAGGCATTATTTGAACAGGTCAAACTGCATGAGCCGCAGAAATTTGTTGAGCAACTGAATGCTGAATTTGAAGTGAAACATGAACAGCTTGTTGAAGCACCCTTGTCATTGGATCAGCAGGCATTAAAGAACCTGATAGCCATGACCCCTTATGCATATAAAGCCAATCCAGAACGGCGAAAGGCGATTGAGCAACAACAGTATTTTGCAGTGACAGCCGCATTTCAAATTTATGTTTTCCAGAAAACAAACAGGCCATCAATTTGATGGCCTGTTTGTTTTACTGAATTTCATTGATGAGGTTTTCAATCTGATCCCTTTGTGGGGGATTCTGTTGAGAGGAACCCATTGCTGGTGGCTGTTTTTGGGTTGGCACCATGATTTGCTCCTCACCTGTGGTTGAATCAGGTAGGTCTGAGAAGTCATTTTGTGCTGAGCGATCAGGTACTGGTGGTGCTGGACGGTACAATGGACGTGCCAACGGTGGAGAGGCGCGATATTCCTTTTTGTCGTCGCCTTGCTGGAGCTGTAGCTTATCGCGGGAAATAGGCTCTTTTGCCTCCCTATCCAGACGTACCCAGGCAGATGGCGTATCTTTTAGTGAGTTCGCCATAAAGTTGGTCCAGATTGGCAAGGCTGCGACACCACCATATTCACGGCGGCCCAGAGTCCGTGGCTGGTCAAATCCAACCCAGGCAATTGCAACCAGTTTTCCATTAAATCCAGCGAACCAGGCATCTTTGGCATCATTGGTGGTTCCTGTCTTGCCACCCAGATCATCACGACCAATTTTGAGTGCGGCACGACCTGTACCATGCTGAATCACGTCACGTAAGATATTTGCCATGTCATAGGCCGAGCTTGATTTTAAAATACGTTGTGCCTGACGATAGTCACTGTTGGTTTTGCTTGCTTTATCAGAGTCTGTAGCTGTAATTTGGCTTTCAGAAGCAGCAGTTGCATCATCTAGAGTCTGATTGGTGATTTCCTTAACGTCACCCTCTTGCTGTTTTTCAGCTTCTTCGGGTTGTGGCTCATTATACGCATTGGGATCATTAATACATGGAATACACGCATACTCAGGCTTGGTCTCGTAAATCACCTTGCCAGAGGCATCTTCAATCCGCTTGATGAAATGGGGCTGGATTCGGTAGCCACCATTGGCAAAGGTGGCATAACCTGTCGCCATTTGTACAGGCAGTACCTGTGGGGTTCCCAGCGCAATGGTGTAGTTACGGGGAATCTGTTCCTCTTCCAGACCAAAATCCATAAACAGTTGGCGTGCACGCTCAATACCCACATTTTGCAACAGTCGGACTGATACGGTATTTCGTGATAAATAGAGTGCACGACGGAGTGGAATCATCCCCAGATAGCGTCCATCGGAGTTTTTGGGGGACCACTTGCCAATGGTGATTGGACTATCGTTCACCATGGTGTACGGGGTCATGCCACGTTCTATTGCGAGTGCATAAACGAAAGGTTTAATGGTTGAACCAGGCTGTCTCCAGCCCTGTACAGCACGGTTAAACTTGGATTGATAGAAGTTATAACCGCCAACCACCGCTTCAATTGCCCCGTCATTTGGATTGAGGGCAATCAATTGTCCCTGAACTTTAGGCACTTGAACCAAAGACCAGACGCTCTTGTTCTCATTTGGACGCAAACGGATGATATCTTTTACTTTTACAATTTGTGAGGCATTTGAGGGCGCACCACCTACGCTGTTGGCATTACGATAAGGTCTTACCCAGGACATGCCTGACCAATTCACTGTAACTGTGGACCCATCCTGCATTAATGCATCAAAGGAATGATTATTGACCTTAACCACTTCTGCTGGATAAGTATTGGCATAGGCCATAAACTGGTTGAGTGGTTTATCATGCGCTTCAGGACCGCGCCAGCCATGACGGCGGTCATATGCTTCCAGACCCTCCTGAACAGCTTCCTCTGCATAACGCTGGCGATTACTGTCAATGGTGGTATAGACCTTATAGCCAGAATCAATTGCCTGTTCACCAAAATGCTCAACCAGCTCGGCCCGTACCATTTCCCCCACATAAGGAAAGACGTTGCTTACGGAACGGTCAATCATGTTGAGGTTAATCGGTTCGGCAACAGCTTTCTGGTATTGGGCTTGATTGATATAACCCAATTGCAGCATGCGACCAAGAATCCAGTTTCTCCGCTCAAGCGCACGTTCTGGGTTGACCACAGGATTGTATTTGGAAGGTGCTTTTGGCAAGCCCGCAATCATTGCCATTTGTGCTGTAGTTAATTCATTAATATTTTTGTTGTAATAGATTCTTGCCGCCGCCGCGATGCCGTAAGCATTTTTGCCTAAAAAGATTTTATTAACATAAGAACTTAAGATTTCCTGCTTGGTCAGGTTTTGCTCTATTTTGCGAGCAAGAAAAACTTCAGTCAGTTTGCGTTTAAGAGTTCTTTCAGGACTTAAATAATAGTTTTTTGCCACCTGCATGGTAATGGTTGAACCGCCTGTTTGCACATCCGAACCTGTCACGGATTCAGTTAAGGCTCGCCCCAAGCCCTTGAAGCTAATACCGTTGTGTTCAAAAAAAGAGGAATCCTCAGCAGCCAGAAAAGCATGGATAAAGGTAGTAGGAATTTCCTCATACTTTACGGGAATGGAGAGTTTGCCACCATACTCAGCAATGAGCTTGTTATCCGCCGTATAGACTTGCAATGGTTTTAATAAAGGTGCCTTTTTTAATGAACTCATATCTGGCAATGAGGGTGCTAGATAGAGATACATGCCATAAAATCCCATTGGAAGTGAGACTAAGATAATAATAAGGATCAAAAAAAATGGCCGAACAATACCAGAACTGGATAGCTTTTTCATAATAAGTAAGTTTTAATAAGAGCGAATGGCAAACTAATTATGGTCAGTATATCCTTTAGACATACGGATTGTTAGATGAGATATTGTATCCGTATCAATTAAAGACCAAAACAGATTAGTGGGTTGTACTTTTGGGGATAAAAAAATAAATAGGAAAGAACTGTGCTCAGGTTATATCGTAAACCAAGTAAGGGGTTAGTAGGGGTCGATATTAGTTCGACAACTGTTAAGTTATTAGAGCTCTCTGTAAAGAACGGTAGATATTGGGTTGAAAGTTATGCCGTGATGCCACTGCCTGAAAATAGTGTGGTGGAAAAAAGCATTCTCAATCCAGAAGCAGTGGCTGACGCACTTGAAAGAGTCGTTAACCTTGCGAACCCTCACACTACGCATGTGGCAGTTGCCGTGCCTACCTCAATGGTGATTCATAAAATCATTGAAATGGATGCCGATATGTCGGATGAAGAGCGAGAAGTTCAAATCCGTATGGACGCTGAGCAATATATTCCGTTCCCTTTGGATGAAGTCAGCCTTGATTTTGAGGTTCTGCCCGACCGTCTGGCAAACCCGAATCGTGTCAATGTACTTTTGGTGGCCACACGAACTGAAAACGTGGATACCCGTGTTGAAGTTCTGGAACTTGCTGGTCTAAGCGCGAAAGTTGCTGATGTCGAAAGCTATGCTATGGAACGTGCCTTTAGCGTATTTGCCGATACATTGCCAATGGGCGCAAATACCGTTGGTATCTTGGATATTGGTCATACCATGACGACCTTGTCTGTTATGCAGAAAGGCAAGATTATTTATACTCGTGAACAAGTGTTTGGTGGTCGACAATTAACTCAGGATGTTCAGAGCCGTTATGGTTTGTCTTTCGAAGAGGCAGGCCGTGCGAAAAAAGAAAGAACCTTGCCAGATGACTATGACACTGAAGTACTGGAACCATTCCTTGATGCAGTAGTTCAACAGGCCGCTCGTTCACTTCAATTCTTTTTCTCCTCTTCTCAATTCAATGAAATTGATCACATTCTACTTGCTGGCGGGAATGCGAATATCCCAGGTCTGGCAAAATTATTACAACAAAAACTAGGTTATCGCGTCACGATTGCCAACCCGTTTTTACAAATGGGCTTTTCTCCCCAGATTGACATTAAAAAAATTGAAAATGATGCTTCCTCATTGATGGTGGCATGTGGTCTAGCATTGAGGAGTTTTGATTAATGGCAAAGATTAACCTACTCCCTTGGCGTGATGAGCTAAGAGAACAACGAAAGAAAAAGTTTGTTGCATTTTGTGTTGGGGTCGCTGCATTAGGGGTTGCATCAGTCTTTTCGGGTTGGGTGTATTTTGATCAGAAGTTGGATGATCAGGAACAGGCCAACCAATTGATTGTCAGTACCAACCAAAATCTGGATGCCCAGTTAAAATCACTAGACGGTCTGCAAGAGCGCCGTAATGCGATTATCGAGCGTATGAAATTGATTCAGGGATTGCAGGGGCAACGTCCAATAACCGTGCGTCTGGTTGATGAACTGGTACGTGTGACACCGCCAACCATGTATCTTACTAAATTTACCCGTACAGGGGATAAGTTCACCATTGAAGGAAAGGCGGAAAGTCCAAATACAGTGGCTGAACTGTTGCGTAATCTTGAGGCATCACCTTGGTATCGCAATGCCTTTATGAATTCATTTCTGGCAGCTGAAGAGAAAAAAGATAAAACAGCAGCATCTCTTGTGCCACGTGTTGAAGAAAACTATGGAAGCTTTGTTGTAACCGTGGATTTAGGGGAAATAGGGACAACTGCGGAAGCTGATCCAGCAGCATCAGGAGTGGCGCAATGAACTTAGAGAAGTCAGATGATTTAAATCAAGAGACGGTGGCGATCAAGAAAAAGAAGATGACTGTAGAGCAGTTCTTCCAACAATTTAATACGTTGGATATGAATAACTACGGTAGCTGGCCTGCGTCTGTCAAAATAACCTGCTGGATTTTTATTTTTCTGGCTGTGCTTGCGCTTGGCTATTTTGTGGTGATCAAGTCACAGTTGGAGGAAATCGCAAATGCACAGGCAAAAGAGCAGAGCTTGCTGAATGAGTTTAAGGAGAAAGACTCAAAACTGCGTAATTTGCAACAATATCAAACACAATTGCAGGAAATGGAAGCAAACTTTAATCAGCAATTGGAACAGTTACCTAAAGAGACTGAAATTCCAAGTCTGGTTGAAGACATTAACTTGACTGGTGTGAACTCTGGCTTGAAGTTTAAAAATATTCGTCTGGAAAATGAAGTTAAGCAAGAGTTTTTCATTGAGCAGCCCATTAGTATTGAAGCTACGGGGGATTATCATGCATTTGGGGCGTTTACAACTGGGATTGTTGCCTTGCCACGTATTGTAACCTTGCATGATTTTACGGTTGAAGCAAAACAAGATACTGAGAAAAAATCTGATATTCCAGTCATTAATTATACGGTAAAAGCAAAAACTTATCGCTATGTCGGTGCGGATGAGCAAACAAATAGTGATACGGTTGCTGCACCTCAAACAGGTAGTAATCAACCTACACCTGCTCAGGGAGGAGAGTAATAATGAACCAGTATAAGTTGTTACTATGTTTCTTCATTGGCATGTCGTTGATCGGATGTGATTCGCGTATTGATGCAGTCAATCAACAGATGGCAGAAATTCGCAATCAGCCACCTTTACCGATTGAACCTGCACCTATATTTATACCTGTACCATTATTTAACTATGCAGCACATCAGTTAAAAAGCCCGTTTATGCCAAGTTCTCTGGCTGCTGAACTTAAGATTATGGCAGGTAAGCGTGTTTATCCTAATTTTAATCGTCAGCCACAGCCATTAGAGAGTTATGCTTTGGAATCGCTGATTATGAAAGGCAGTATGCGCGGTAAATCCAATGATACAATTGCCTTAATCCAAACGCCTGATGGACAGATTGAGCGTGTTCAGGTAGGTAGTTATCTGGGTATGAATCAGGGACGTATTATTAAAATTAGTCCAACTCAGATTGATTTGGTGGAGATTGTGCCAGATGGGCGAGAGGGTTATGTGGAAAGGCCTAGAACACTCGTTTTAATTGGACCAGCACAGTAGATTAAGGGAATAACAATGAAAAAACAGTTTAAAGATTCTTTATTTGGGGAAGCGAAGACCATGAATCATGCATTCCGTCAGTTTTCTATGGGTGCTGTTGCCATCGCAATCATGCAGGTTGCATCAGCACAAGTGAGTATGACCAATATTGTGCCAATGAGTTTGGCCGATCAGGGTACAGAAATCCGTGTCATGTTTAATGGTTTGCCGCCTCAGCCACAGGCCTATCAGCTTGAGCAACCTTCCCGCTTGATCCTGGATTTTGATAAGGCACAACAAAGTTTAAAACAGACCTCGATACCAGTTTCAACCAGCGAGGCAAGTTCCATTGAGGTTGCTGCGGATGATCAGCGCTCTCGTGTCATTGTGAACTTAAAGGATGCAGGTGCATTTACCACACGTGTAGAGGGAAACACCTTTGTTCTTAAAATTAATTCAGTTCGACCATCGGCAACGAATGCGCCTACGGTAGCACGTCAGCCTCAACAAGGCGTATCTAATATTGGATTTCAACGAGGCAAGGATGGCGAGGGCTTGGTTGTCATCGACCTTTTGGGAGGTAATACCCCTGTTGATGTACAGCAACAAGGTAGTAAGATTGTGGTGCGCACAATGGGCAATAAAATTCCAGCTCACTTGGCACGTCGTTTAAATACCAATGACTTTGCTACCCCTGTTGCCAGTGTGGATGCTTATAATGATAAAGGTAATGGTGTGATCACCATTCAGTCTGCAGGCAGTTATGAATATATGGCTTATCAGGCAGAAAATAAATTAACGATTAGTTTAAAACGTCCAGAGGATAAATCTCCAGCAAAAGCAAAATCACAAATCTATACAGGTAATAAGATTTCTTTAGATTTTCAGGATATCGAAGTACGCCGTGTCTTACAACTTCTTGCAGATTTCACTGGCATCAATATGGTGGCAGCTGATACCGTACAAGGTAATATTACGCTGCGTTTGAAAGATGTGCCTTGGGATCAGGCTCTGGATATTGTATTAAAAACCAAGAATTTGGATAAGCGCCGTAATGGCAATGTGATCTGGATTGCACCTGTTTCTGAGTTAATTAAGGCAGAAGAAGAAGAAGCCAAAGCGATTGCACAGAGCGTTAAACTGGCACCATTGCAGACAGAGTATATTCAGCTTAGTTATGCAAAAGCTGCTGATATTGAGAAATTAATTACTCAGGGTAAAAATAGTGGCTCAGGTAACAGCTCTTCAGGTTCGAATAATAATGCTGATCCATTGGGAGATAGTGTTGGGAGTTTATTGAGTCCTCGTGGTACGGTTTCTACTGACCCTCGCACGAATACACTGATTATTAATGACACGTCACAAAAAATTGATCAAATTCGTAAAATGGTTGATTTATTGGATGTGTCGGTTAAGCAAGTGATGATTGAGGCACGTATTGTCAGTGCAAGTACCGATTTTAGTAAAGAGATGGGGGTGAAGTGGGGTGTGCTTTCTCAAGGAATTACCAATAATAGGAATTTATTGGTAGGTGGAAGTGATACAACCTTGTGGAATTTGAGAGAACCTGAGAAAGATTCTGAGTTAGGTGGTTATAAGTATACAATTGAACGTCCAGATAATTTGAATGTGGATTTAGGAGCGGTAACGCCAGGTGCCAGTCGTATTGCATTTGGCTTAATTAGCTTGTCTGACTTTATGTTGGATTTAGAGCTTTCAGCTGTACAGGCAGATGGCTATGGTGAAGTCATTTCAACACCAAAAGTAATGACAGCAGATAAACAGTCCGCAAAAATTGAGGCAGGTACACAAATTCCATATGCCTCTTCTTCAGGTTCTGGGGCAACTGCGGTACCTAAGACAGAATTTATTAACGCCACCCTCAGTTTGGATGTAACCCCAAGCATTACTCCTGAAGGTAAGGTGATGATGAAATTGAATATTACAAAAGATTCGCCAGGTCCTGCAACACCAACAGGGCAGCTAACCATCAATAAAAATGCTATTGATACCAATGTATTGGTGGATAATGGTGAAACTGTGGTGTTGGGTGGTATTTTTGAAGAAACCAGTAATAACTCTCAAACCAAAGTACCATTCTTGGGTGATATTCCATATCTTGGAAAATTATTCCGTCGTGATTCGAAAACTGAAAATAAACGTGAACTACTTATTTTTGTGACCCCGAGAATTGTTAATGACACCTTGACCAGAAATCATTAATATATTTTCAATAGTTGCAATGAATATAGGTGGCGCGTTGCCAAGCAAAGCGTTTGAAACTCTGCCAAATATTTATTTGGTGGGGCCAATGGGGGCGGGAAAAACAACAGTTGGTCGACATTTAGCCGAGTTGTTAGGGCGAGACTTTCTTGACAGTGATCATGAAATTGAGCGGAAAACTGGTGCGACCATTCCCTGGATTTTTGAGAAAGAAGGTGAAGCTGGATTTCGGCTGCGTGAAACCAATGTGTTAAATGAACTCACTACGCGCTCCGCACTGGTTTTGGCCACGGGTGGTGGAGCGGTTACTCAATCTGCGAATCGAGAGTTCCTTAAACAACGTGGTATTGTTGTCTATCTTTATACACCTGTAGAACTTCAGCTACAGCGAACCTATCGTGATAAAAACCGTCCATTATTACAAGTCGAAAATCCAGAACAAAAACTACGAGAGTTATTGACTGCACGTGATCCTTTATATCGTGAAGTTGCACACCATATTATTGAGACAAATCAGGGTGCTGCACGTGATTTAGCACAACGGATTCTCCAAATTATTTTATCTCGGTCCGTCAAGTGATTCTTTTAGTGGTTTAATTATATGCAAACATTATATGTTGAATTAGGTGAGCGTCGTTATCCGATTTTTATTGGCAGTCATTTAGATCCTGAAAAATTACTTAAACCTTATCTGCATGGTCGACAAGTGATGCTGGTTTCAAATACAACAGTAGCCCCTCTATATATGCAGCATTATGTGGACGCATTGAGTGCTCTGGATAAACAGGTTGCACAATGTATATTGCCTGATGGTGAGCAATATAAAGATATTCAGCATCTAAACCTGATTTTTGATGCCTTACTTGAGGCTGGCTTTAACCGTGACTGTACTGTATTGGCACTGGGTGGTGGTGTAATTGGAGATATGGCGGGTTTTGCATCGGCCTGTTTTCAGCGTGGGGTAAATTTCGTTCAGGTACCGACCACCTTGTTGTCCCAGGTGGATTCAAGCGTAGGCGGTAAGACAGGAATTAATCATCCACTTGGCAAGAATATGCTGGGCGCTTTTCAACAGCCTCAAGTCGTATTGGCCGATATGGCCCAATTGGATACTTTGCCTGACCGTGAACTGTCTGCTGGTTTGGCTGAAGTGATTAAATATGCCTTGCTGGGTGATGTGGAGTTTCTGGTCTGGTTGGAGCAGAACATGGATGCACTGGTAGGACGTGATGCCAACCTGTTGGCTGAGGCGGTATATCGTTCCTGTGCACATAAAGCCAGAATTGTCGCTAATGATGAAAAAGAGCAGGGCGAACGGGCATTATTAAATTTAGGGCATACCTTTGGCCATGCGATTGAATCCTATCTGGGTTATGGTGTTTGGCTGCATGGTGAGGCTGTTGCAACAGGTATGGTCATGGCGGCGGACTTGTCCTATCGCCTGGGCTGGATTTCGGCTGAAGATGTGCAGCGTACAAAAAAAATCATTCAACGTGCCAATTTACCGATATCATGTCCAAAAATTCCATTAGCTGAGTTTTTGGCTTATATGTCACATGATAAAAAAGTCTTAAATGGTCAGTTGCGTCTGGTTTTACTTCAGGAGTTGGGGCTAGCTGTCCTCACCAGGGATTTTGATCTTGAGCTGATGAAGCAATCCATTCTTGCAAATCAATCTGCGTAATTAACCTTCAGGAAAAGCATGGCTGTGTCACGATCAATCTCGCAAAATATTCAACAGTACAGTTGGCTGGTTTTTGCGCTAGTTTGTTTAATTGCTGCATTGGTTTTTTGGGCGATTACAGATAATAAAGCGTTGGTGGAGATTGAACAGCCAGTTAAAACTGAAGCGCAGGTGCAGATTCAGCCAGAGAAAGTTGCTGCGACTGCCCATTTGGGAGCACTCTCTGACGAAGTGAAACCCCTAGACTTAACCACACGGGTGGTAGTGTCGAATGAGCATGCGCCCGAATTTCGCGGCACAAAGTTTATCAAGGAAAATCAGCGTCAATGGACTATGGAAATTTTTCGTAGTTCAGATGAAGCGATTGTGAAAAACTTTCTGTTAAACCGTGCCGATCGGAAAAAGTTTATCTATTTCCGTTTAAGTGGTCAGGATCAGGTTGAGCAGTATGTTTTGGCCTATGGTATATTTTCGAATGCAGAAGATGCCAACCGCCAATTTACCCAGTTAAATCTGGTTTTGCCTGAATCCATTCAACCTAAAGCTCAGCAACTATCAAGCTATGCCGATTTTGTAAATGATCTGGGTTCTGATGAGCTAAAATCTGCTGCAAACCAGCTATATGCGATTCAATTAAAACCTGTGGCCCTCCCGAAAGTTGATGAAACGCTGCTGATCGGCACCAACACCTTGCAAAGAACAGCTGGGACTGGGGGTGAGCGTGCATTAAGTGACCCAGTGACAACCGTGAAAACCACGGTAACGCAACGTGATGCACAGGGTAATGTGGTTAATGTGAGGCAGAGCCAGTCTGCGGCTCAACCTATTTCCAGTTCTGAAAAATTAAAAGAAAATTCAGATTCCGAGAGGAGAGAGATCAGTGATCCATTCAACTGATTTTGCACCAATATGAAACAATATTGATTCTTTTTATGGCAATGTGATTTTTTTTGGTGCAATTTTATTTCTTGATGTTTAGAGCTTAGTTTCTATAATTTAAAGTTATTTTAATTTTTTTAATGATTTAGTAAATGTATATTTATTTGGCATATTTTTTGCTTTCTTATGATGCTAATTTGTCTACTTATTGCCCTTTTTTGTGCGAAAAGATTCATTAATTGAGTGAAATAGAAAGTTTTTTGTACTTTACAAGTGTTTGTTAAAGTGTAATAACTGAAAACACTTTATATAGTGAAATACGCTGATTCTTGCATAAGAAAGACGTATATTTGCAAATCCGCCAGTGAAAATGTTTTTTTGCGAAGCATTGAACTTTAAATGAGTTAATCGACAATATCGCAGAAAATGAATTGATTGTTTGTTGCTCGAAAGAGCCATGTTGAAAGAAGGGTACGCTATGCACATGCCATCGCCTAATACTGTAGCTCCCGCTCAAGGTCTATATCAGCCTGATGAGTTTAAGGATAACTGTGGTTTTGGTCTGATTGCCCATATGAAGGGTGAATCAAGCCATCATCTGGTCGAAACCGCGATTCACAGTTTAAGTTGCATGACGCACCGTGGTGGTATTGCCGCAGATGGTAAGACGGGAGATGGGTGCGGATTGCTATTGGCTATGCCGAAACAGTTCTTTCGTGACGAAGCTCAGAAGTTAGGTGCTAATCTTACTGAGATTTTTGCTGCGGGTACTGTATTTTTAAATATTGACCCTGCTTTAGCTCAAAATGCAAAGAATATTTTAAATAAAGAAATTGCAGCAGAAGGTTTAACGGTTACGGCATGGCGTGTTGTACCCACAAATAATGATGCTCTCGGTGAGATTGCTCTGCAATCATTGCCTGCATTTGAACAAATTCTTGTGAATTGCCCAATGGGCTTAACTGAGGTTGAGTTTAACCGTAAACTTTTCCTGGCACGCCGCCGTGCTGAACAACAATTACAAAATGATCCTTTGTTCTATGTCACCACTTTGGCGACCACAGTCATCAGCTATAAAGGCTTGATGATGCCAGCAGCGATTGCCGACTTCTATACCGACTTGGCTGATGAGCGCTTAAAATCACATATCGTGGTATTCCATCAGCGTTTCTCGACCAATACTTTGCCACGCTGGCCATTGGCACAACCATTCCGTTACCTTGCCCATAATGGTGAAATTAATACCATTACAGCAAACCGTAACTGGGCTTTGGCACGTACGCCTAAATTTGAAAACCCATTATTGCCAGGTTTAACTGAGCTTAATTCGATCGTAAACCGTACTGGTTCGGATTCATCAAGCCTAGACAACATGCTTGAAATTCTTGTGGGTGGCGGAATGGACTTATTCCGTGCGCTACGTATGTTGGTTCCACCAGCATGGCAGAATGTTGAAACTTTAGATGCTGATCTACGTGCATTCTATGAATTCAACTCTAAGCACATGGAAGCTTGGGATGGTCCAGCAGGTTTGGTGATTCAGGATGGTCGTCACGCGATCTGTATGCTAGACCGTAATGGCTTGCGTCCAGCGCGTTGGGTCATCACTAAAAATGACTACATCACTTTGGCATCTGAAATCGGCGTGTGGGGTTATGAGCCAGAAGATGTGGTGTCTAAAGGTCGTGTTGGTCCTGGTCAAATCCTAGTGGTTGATACATTGACTGGCAAAGTGCTAGATACCAAAGATGTCAGCAATCATCTTAAGAACATGCGTCCATACCGTGAATGGTTGCGTGATCATGCGATTCGCTTACAGGCCAATCCACAGCTTGAAGAACAACTTTTGGATCAAGGCCTTACAGGGGATAAGTTAAAAGCAGCACAAAAAATGTTTATGGTAACATTTGAAGAGCGCGATCAACTGTTACGTCCTATCGCAGAAAGCGGTCAGGAAGCTGTCGGCTCAATGGGTGATGATACCCCAATGGCAGTATTGTCTCGTCAAGTGCGCCATGTTTCTGACTATTTCCGTCAGCAGTTTGCTCAGGTCACCAACCCGCCAATCGATCCATTACGTGAATCGATTGTGATGTCATTGGAAACTTGTTTAGGTCGTGAGCAAAACGTATTTGAACAAGGTCCAGAGCACGCTGACCGCATCATTATTTCCAGCCCTGTATTGTCTAATTCAAAAATGCAGCAGCTTCGCGATGTTGAAAAAGAGCGCGAAGGCTATGGCGTTGTTGATATTGACCTGAACTATGCAGAAACCGAAGGTTTACAGGCAGCAATCGCACGCATCTGTGAAGAAGCTGCACAAGCTGTTCGTGATGGTAAAACTTTAATCGTTTTGACCGATAAAAATATTCGTGAAGGTTTCTTGCCAGCAAACTCTGCATTGGCAACAGGTGCGGTACATCACCATTTGATTAAAACGGGTTTGCGTACTGATGCAAACATTTTAGTTGAAACAGGTTTTGCACGTGATCCACATCAGTTTGCAGTACTACTAGGTTTTGGTGCGACTGCGGTATATCCATATCTTGCCTATGATGTCATCAATGATCTGGTTGCTAAAGGTGAGTTACTGGGCGATCCAATTCATGCACAATCCAATTTCCGTAAAGGGATTGAGAAAGGCTTGCTCAAGGTTCTTTCTAAAATGGGGATCTCGACAGTTGCTTCTTATCGTGGCGGCCAATTGTTTGAAGCGGTCGGTTTGTCCTCTGAAGTGGTTGATAAATGCTTCCTTGGCGTACCAAGCCGTATTCAGGGTGCAACCTTTGCTGATCTTGAAAATGACCAGAAGAAACTGGCAAGTTTAGCTTGGTCAAATCGTAAGCCAATTGATCAGGGTGGTTTACTCAAATTCGTATTTGGTAAAGAGTACCATGCGTTTAACCCAGACGTGATCAATGCTTTGCATAAAGCTGTACGTTCTGGTCAATATCAAGACTTTAAAGAATATGCTGAGCTAGTAAACAACCGTCCAGTTGCTACGATTCGTGACTTATTCAAGTTAAAAACAACTAATTCGATTGCGATTGATCAAGTTGAAACGATTGAAGAAATTCTACCGCGTTTTGACTCTGCGGGAATGTCTTTAGGTGCATTGTCTCCAGAAGCACATGAAGCCATTGCAATTGCGATGAATACGATTGGTGGTCGTTCGAACTCAGGTGAAGGCGGTGAAGACCCTGCACGTTATGGCACCATTCGTAACTCGAAAATCAAACAGATTGCATCAGGTCGTTTTGGTGTAACTCCTGCGTACTTAACCTCTGCTGAAGTGTTGCAGATTAAAGTGGCACAGGGTGCAAAACCAGGTGAAGGTGGTCAGTTACCAGGTGGTAAAGTGAATGGCTTAATTGCACGTTTACGTTACTCAGTACCAGGTGTGACTTTGATTTCTCCGCCTCCACATCATGACATTTACTCAATTGAAGATTTGTCACAATTGATCTTTGACTTGAAGCAAGTCAATCCTCAAGCGATGGTATCGGTAAAACTAGTATCAGAGCCAGGTGTTGGAACGATTGCGGCAGGTGTGGCAAAAGCATACGCTGACTTTATTACCATTTCAGGTTATGACGGTGGTACAGCAGCATCTCCACTTTCATCGATTCACCATGCAGGTTCGCCGTGGGAACTGGGTTTAAGTGAAGCGCACCAAGCACTTCGTGTCAATGATTTGCGTGGTAAGGTTCGTGTGCAAACCGATGGTGGTTTAAAAACAGGTCTAGACGTAATTAAAGCTGCAATTTTAGGTGCTGAGAGCTTTGGTTTTGGTTCTACGCCAATGATCGCATTAGGTTGCAAATACCTGCGTATCTGTCACTTGAATAACTGTGCAACTGGTGTTGCAACACAGCAAGACCATTTACGTAAAGAGCATTATATTGGCGAACCAGAAATGCTGATCAACTTCTTCAAGTTTATTGCTGAAGAAACACGTGAATGGCTGGCTGCTTTAGGTGTTGCATCACTCAAAGATTTGATTGGTCGTGTTGATTTGCTTGAGGTTTTACCAGGCGAAACTGAAAAGCATGCGCATCTTGATCTCAGTGCATTATTGACATCACATCCTGCTGCTGAAGGCAAAGCTCAATATTGCCAAGTTCAAGGTAATGCACCATTTGATAAAGGTGTTTTAGCTGAGAAAATGGTGGCTGAGATGTTGCCAGCAATTGAAGCAGGTACAGGTGGTTCGTTTAACTTCACTGTCGGTAACTGTGACCGTTCAATTGGTGCGCGTATTTCTGGTGAAATTGCACGCCGTTATGGCAATTTGGGCATGGAAAACAATCCAGTAGTCATGAATCTTGTCGGTACTGCTGGTCAGTCACTTGGTGTTTGGAACGCTGGGGGTTTGCATATCAAACTTGAAGGTGATGCAAACGATTACGTGGGTAAAGGTATGGCGGGTGGTCGTGTGTCGATCTTCCCACCAAAAGGTTCACCGTTCCAAACACAAAATACTGCAATCATCGGTAACACTTGTTTGTATGGTGCGACTGGCGGTAAGTTATTTGCTGCGGGTACTGCGGGTGAGCGTTTCGCTGTTCGTAACTCAGGTGCTTTTGCGGTTATTGAAGGTGCGGGCGACCACTGTTGTGAATATATGACAGGTGGTGTGGTGACAGTACTGGGTAAAGTCGGTCATAACTTCGGTGCGGGTATGACAGGCGGTTTCGCTTATGTACTTGACCTTGATAATGATTTTGTAGACTACTACAACCATGAGCTGATTGACCTCAATCGTATCTCTACCGAGTCGATGGAAGATCACAAAGAAAATCTACTGCGTATCCTTGATGAACATATCAAAGAAACAGGTAGTGCTTGGGCATATAAAATTCGTAATGAGTTCGACTTCTATAGTCGTAAGTTCTGGCTTGTAAAACCAAAAGCTGCTAATTTGCAAACGCTTTTGAAAACAACCCAAGCTGATCCACAATAATTCCACGACTGCAAAGACATAGGCAGGTGCAGAGATGAGAGACATCGCTGCGCCTACCCACGGAGAGAGACATGGCAGAACGCCTCAATAATGACTTTCAATTTCTGGATGTACCACGTCAAGATCCAGAGAAAAAAGATATTACTGTCCGCAAAGCAGAGTTTGTGGAAATTTATAAACCTTTTACAGCGGAAGTGGCTGCAAACCAGGCTCACCGCTGTTTAGGGTGTGGTAACCCGTATTGTGAATGGAAATGCCCAGTACATAACTACATTCCAAACTGGTTAAAGCTGATTGCAGAAGGTCAAATTTTTCAAGCGGCTGAACTTTGCCACCAGACCAATACCTTGCCAGAAGTTTGTGGTCGTGTATGTCCTCAAGACCGTTTGTGTGAAGGTGCATGTACTTTAAATGACGGCTTTGGTGCGGTCACGATTGGTAATGCAGAAAAATATATTAATGATACAGCGTTCGCTTTGGGCTGGCGTCCAGATATGTCTGGCGTGAAATGGACCAATAAAAAAGTGGCCATCATTGGTGCGGGTCCAGCAGGTTTAGGCTGTGCGGATATTCTTGCCCGTGGCGGTGTGAAACCAGTGGTATTTGACAAGCGTCCTGAGATTGGTGGCTTACTAACATTTGGTATTCCAGAATTTAAAATGGAAAAAGATGTGATGAAACGTCGTCGTGAAATCTTCACGGGGATGGGCATTGAGTTCCGTTTGAATACTGAAATCGGTGTTGATGTCACGATTGAACAACTGCTTGCTGAATACGATGCCGTATTTATGGGGATGGGAACTTATACCTACATGAAAGGTGGTTTCCCTGGCGAAGATCTTGATGGTGTTTACGATGCCCTAGATTTCTTAATTGCGAATGTAAATCGTTGCCAGGGTTGGGAAAAAGATCCAAGCGAATACATCAGTGTTGATGGTAAGAAAGTGATTGTTCTGGGTGGTGGTGACACTGCAATGGACTGTAACCGTACTGCATTACGCCAAGGTGCACATGATGTGACATGTGCTTACCGTCGTGACGAAAGCAACATGCCGGGTTCTGCGCGCGAAGTGAAGAATGCCTATGAAGAGGGTGTAAAATTCCTATTCAATCGACAACCAATTGAAATTGTAGGCGAAAACGGTAAGGTGACTGGTGTTAAGGTTGTCACTACACAAATGGGTGAGCCTGATAGTCGCGGTCGTCGTAGTCCTGAACCTGTTCCGGGTTCTGAAGAAATCTTACCAGCAGATGCGGTATTACTCGCGTTTGGTTTCCGTCCAAGTCCTGCTGATTGGTTTGGTTCTGCAAATGTAAGTTTAGATGGTTCAGGCCGTGTCGTTGCGGCAGAACAACAAGAATTTAAATTCCAAACATCTAATCCAAAAATCTTCGCTGGTGGAGATATGGTGCGTGGTTCTGACCTGGTTGTGACTGCAATTTGGGAAGGTCGCCAAGCAGCAGAAGGTATTTTAGATTACCTTGGTGTTTAATCCAGAAAATATTGTAAAATACGTCTAAGTAGAGCCTGCATTTTGCAGGCTCTACTATTTTCATCTTATCTTTTAGGTCGTTTTAGCAAATCTTGTAAGCTTTCTGCCCTGTCGCTGATCATTTTTCAGCATGATACTTGAAGACCAATCAGGAAATTGTGCAGGCAATAAAGATGGCTGTTGTAAATGCAAATTCAGAGAAAATTATTTAAATCGCCTCAAGGCATTGGGGATTACCGTACGACGGTTACAGTTCTCCGATGATTCTATGCAATGATATAAAGATTTCAACAAATAAATGTTACACAGCGAACAAAAAATCACATTACAATGAATTATGGCAAAAATATAAAGAAAAACCTGAGGATAAATTTTTATGAAAGTGATCAAACAAACTGCGCTCGCAACTGTATTGGCAAGCACCTTATTGTTCACAGGCTGTGGCTATAACACCTTGCAGGTGAAAGATGAAGCCGTGAATGCTTCCTGGTCTGAAGTACAAAACCAGTATCAACGCCGTGCTGACCTTGTGCCTAATTTGGTCAATGTAGTGAAAGGCTATGCCAAACATGAAGAGCAAGTCCTCACAGAGGTGACGCAAGCTCGTTCTAATGTTGCGGGTTTAAAAGTAGATAAAGAAGTGTTGGAAGACCCAGCGCTATTCGAAAAATATCAACAAGCACAAAGTCAATTGACAAGTGCATTATCTCGTTTAATTGCTGTTTCTGAAAATTATCCAGATTTAAAAGCCAATGAACAATTCCGTGATTTACAAGCACAATTGGAAGGTACAGAAAATCGAATCGCGGTTGCTCGTAACCGTTATATTACGACAGTGCAAGATTACAATTCATATGTGCGTCAGTTCCCACAAGCAATGACAGCAAAAGTGATTGGGATGAAAACCAAGGAAAACTTTAAGGCAGACTCATCTGCACAACAGGCGCCAACAGTTTCATTTAATTAATCGTTGAAATTGTTTTCGGCTTAGGAGGGGCGTATGTTGATCAAGTTAAAGCAAAAATTAAAATATGTTTTAACCATCATTTTTGCAATGCTTTGTTTTCAACATACAACCTGGGCTGAGACCGCCACTGCGACAGATCAAGGTGATCTAGTGGTTGCTGGAAAAATTATTCAGCAACAGCAGCAACAAACTAAGTCATCGACAACCACAGAACAGCCTCCCGTACTAGCTACAGTTGCCAATGATATGGCGGATGGGGAATCTATACGTGGTTTACCCACTTTAAACCAACCTGTGATTGATCAAGCTAAGATATTGAACGAGGCTGAAATCCAGCAACTCAATCAAAAAATTCTAGCCCTTTATCAACAGGGTAAAGCTCAAATTGGAGTCATTATTGTACCCACCACAGGTCAGGAAGCGATTTTTGATTTTGCTTTGCGTACAGGTGAAAAATGGCAGCTAGGTTCAGCAAAACGTGATAATGGTTTGTTGATGGCAATTGCAGTCAATGATCGCAAAATCCAGATTCTGACGGGTTATGGGCTGGAAGGTGTTTTACCTGATGTAGTACTCAGCCGTATTATTCGCAACCAAATTACACCTGCATTTAAACAGGGACAATATGCACAAGGGATTTCGGCTGGGTTGGATGAAATTAGCCGTATTGTAAACCTTGATCCAGAGATCGCTCAACAATCTGCTCAAGAGCTCAAAGAGCGACATGAGCAGGCAATTCAAGCACAACAAGCCAAAGATAATACGCTTACGATGGCGCTATTTATTTTAATTGCTGGTGTCGTAGGTTCCTTTATTGTGGGTAACCGTTTAAGTGCTTCCACTGCGGCTGTGGCAGCAACGGTTGCGGGACTGGTCAATGGTGCTGGTCTGGTGATGAGTTTATTGCTTGGTGTGGGAATTTTCTTTCTATTGATTACTTCATTGGCCCAGCTTATTTTTCAAGCCTTTTTGTCGGGTGGTGGACGAGGGGGCGGTAGAGGGGGCTTTGGTGGCGGCAGTGGCGGTGGTTATAGTGGCGGTGGCGGCAGTTTTGGCGGGGGAGGAGCATCAGGTTCATGGTAACAAAGACAGATACAACACAGATTATTACCCAGCCTAAGCTGGATGAGCATGTTCAACCAAGTTTAAAACGCTGGTTTAAACACTTCCTTTATATATCTTCTACGCATCGTTATTTCAATAAGCAAGATAGAATGCACATAGCCAACGCTGTGCAACAGGCTGAAAAAGGTCATGTCGGTGAAATTCAGGTAGTGATAGAGGGGCATATTCCTTGCTCACAGGCCTATCATCAAAATACGAGATTACGTGCTCAACAGCTGTTTGCTGAATTAGGGGTATGGGATACCGAACTCAATAGTGGGGTTTTGCTTTATTTGAACCTTTGTGAGCGCAAAGTTGAGATTGTGATTGACCGCGGTTTAAAAAATGCAACACAAACTGAGACGTGGAATACAATTTGCCAAAATATCGTTGTTACCTTGGCTCAAAAAGAATATTTACGAGCTGTGACTGAAGGTGTAGATGACATTGGACAAGTATTGAATCAATACTATGTCGAATCTGATCTGCATAATCAAAATGAATTGCCGAATGAACCTATTATTTTAAATTAAATGCTTATGTTAAAGTATAGAAAAATCCACTATCCCCCTATATTTGAGTAGGTTGAGCATGTTAAAGCACCTAACAGTCAGAAATTTAACGGTATTTCCTGAGGCAAACTTTGATTTTGCACGGGGTTTGAATATTATTATTGGGGAAAATGGTTGTGGAAAGTCGCATTTACTTAAAAGTATGTATGCAGTACTTGCAACAGGTTACCAAAGCAAACAGCATTTAAATGAACGTCCAACACAGGTATTTTTGCAAAAAAGTTATGCCGATAAATTATTGACAGTATTACGTCCTGAAACTTTAGGGCGATTGGCTCGACGTAAACAAGGCGCAGAGCGTTGCGAACTGAGCTTTAATTTTGATAATAAAAGCCTGGATACAAGTTTTGTATTTTCAACACGCAGTAAATCTGAAGTACAGATGGAGAAAGCACCTGAGCAATGGTTAGTAAAGCCCCCTGTCTTTATTCCTACACGTGAGTTGCTTACTTTATGCCCTTGGTTCATTTCCCTATATGAGCATACCTATGTTGAATTTGAAGAAACATGGCGAGATACCTGTTCATTACTAAATGCGCCTACGGTTAAAGGAGCAAGAGAAAAACGCATTGCTGAGTTATTAAAGCCACTTGAAGAGGCCATGGGTGGCAAGGTATTTGTAGACAGTAAAAGCGGACGATTCTATCTAAGTATTGTGGGTGAGGGAAATTTGGAAATGCCCTTAATTGCAGAAGGACTACGTAAACTGGCAATGTTAGCACGTCTCATCAGTACAGGCACTTTACTTGAACAGGGCTATTTATTTTGGGATGAACCTGAAACCAATTTAAACCCCAAATTAATTAAATTGATTGCCAAGGTTTTACTACATTTATGTCAAAACGGCATTCAGATATTTATGGCAACTCATTCTTTATTTTTATTAAGGGAAATTGAAATTTTGAGCATAGAAAAGCAATTTGCCCCGATTCCTAAAAAATATTTTGCTTTACGTCCCACTGATCAAGGTGTTTATCTTGAACAAGGTGAAAGCATAGATGCCTTGCAAACACTGACATTATTAGATGAGGAACTCACTCAATCTGATCGTTTTATGCAAGTAGGCTAGTCGATGAAAAATAAAATTATAGAGGGGCAGCTCACCTTTTCTTTTACTGAACCGAATGCGACCAAGTATGATGAATGGTCATTTTATCGCAATCAGTTCAATGCGGTATGTGGTGGTACAAAAGCGGTTGATTTGCTGTATTTAGAACAGCAAAACTTTTGGTTGATTGAAATCAAGGACTATCGGCAACATACACGTACTAAAACGATTGATTTAGCCGATGAGATTGCTTTAAAAGTCCGAGATACATTGGCAGGGTTGGTTGCTGCTCAAGTCAATGCCAATGAGCAAATTGAACGGGATTTTGCGAAAGAGGCACTTAAAAAGAAAAGAATTCGAGTTGTATTGCATTTAGAGCAGCCTATACATACTTCGAGACTGTTTCCCCGAGCAATCAATCCTGCTGATGTCAAACTTAAATTGAGACAAAAAGTCAGGGCAATAGATACTCATCCATTGGTGGTTGATCAGAAAAATAAGATGCTATGGTCAGTAACTTAACTGATCGTTTTTAATGTTAGTATAGGTTAATCCTTGTTATTTGGGCATGTATGAGATTTTACATTCTCTATTCCGATAAACGGTTGATAAAAATTTTGATCTTTATTAAGAGTTTTTTTGTGATTTGTTTCGCTCATTTTTACAACAATTAGAAAATAATCAAGGTTGAACCCCTACTACGTTAAAGATAAAAAGCGAAAGTTGACATTTTTTGTCATTTTTTTCTTTCAAGTGTCAGGATTGGTTTATATATGAGCAATCGAAAAATTGTTTAAGTCTCTGTTTTTTTGCGTTAAAATTGGCTAAGCTAAGGATTGGCATACAATATGCTAAATACAAAGTAGCTCGAAAGGCTTATAAAAATTTATACATTGGAGAAATGTTATGAACACAATGCAAAAAGGTTTTACCCTTATCGAATTGATGATCGTTGTAGCGATTATTGGTATTTTGGCTGCAATTGCGATTCCTGCCTATCAAGATTACACTGTTCGTGCACGTGTTTCTGAAGGTATTACAACCGCTTCTGCTATGAAAGCTACTGTATCAGAAAATATTTTAAATGCAGGTGCTCTTGTAGCAGGCACACCTAGTACGGCTGGTTCTGCTTGCGTTGGCGTTACTGAAATTTCTGGTGGTACGGGTAATGTAGCTTCTGCAACGTGTGGAGCTAGTAAGGCAGGACAAATCATTGTAACAATGGGTGCTACAACAGCAAAATCTGTTCCTGTATATTTGACACCGTCATATACTGCTTCTGCAGTTACTTGGTCTTGTTCGACTACAGCAGGTAATGAAAAATATGTACCTTCAGAGTGTCGTAAAGTTGGAACCTAATGCTTAACTTTAATAAGCATTTAAAAAATAAAGAGCTTTTTATAGCTCTTTATTTTTTAACATTTATTTTGGGTCTTTCAATACATATAAGTTCAAATTTTTATAATGAATCACGAGTTCTTGAGACTTTTCTTTTATTAAGCTTAGTTTTTAACAAAAACTTACACCTAAAAAAAATTGAATATATTTTTATTATTTTTATTATTTTTCACTTATTATTTCTAAGAAATAGTCAATTTATTATTTTTGAAATATTATTATATTATCTTCTTTATAAAGCATTTTTGATTATTAATTATAATGAGTTATTAGCAAAATTTATTATTTGGATTAGTTTCTCAATTTTTTCCATATTGCCAATAGAGATTGTAAAATATATACACAATAGCATATACTCCAATTGGTACCCAACGCCATGGAACATCCGAGTCTATAACAGTTATTTTTTAGTACTATCTGTTTTTGCAGTTTGGTTTTACTTAAAACAAGAAAAATTTAAAATTATCTATTTATTTTTTTTATTTTTGGCATTTTTATCTATTCTTTTAGATGGTGGTCGTTCAGCAACTTTAGCGTATAGTGTTTTTATTGCATGCGTATGTATATTTAACCGTGCTGTACGATTTAAATTATTATTCACGTATGCTGCTACATGGCTCACATATTTTTCTATTTTATTTTTTTCAAGTCATTCTGCTTCTAATGTAAGGTCAATTGTTAGAGAATCAACGAGTGGACGCTATGAACTTTGGGTAAGTGCTTTTCAATGCTGGTCACAAAATCCAATCTTTGGATGCGGGTTTTATCAATTAGATCAGTACTCAGGTGTGATTTCAGCACATCCACACAATTTATTTATTCAAGTTTTAACAGAAACAGGCTTAATAGGATTTGGTTTTCTTATTTTAGTCATTTGGAATATTTTAAAAAGAATAAAATGGAATCTTAAGGAAAATTATTTTGTAATTTCAGCTTTTATAGCAGTAAGTATCGACTTATCTTTTTCAGGTATACATATTTATCCTGTTACACAAGTTGCACTTTTATGGTTATTCGTCTTTTTACTTAAAAATCCTGAATTTGAGCATGCGGCTTCTTTTCATCCATCAACATATGAAGCTTCAAGAGTTTCCCAAGTTTTTGGGTATATAGCCTATATTTCAATTGCTCTAGCTTTTATTTATTTGTTTTTTTATACATCTGCCTTATCTGAAAGTTTAGCATCAACACCACCCCGATTTTGGGAGTATGGTTATCAACTATTTTAAAATATCAATGTCGTGAGATTTGAATGTCCAATCGTTTAAAGTTTTTCCTTAGTCACTTATTACTCTCTTTCCTAATCGCTTTATTCGTGATTGGACTCGTTTTTTTTATTTGGTATCCAGCACCGCTAGCCACTGCCGTCGGGGTGACGCATATCTTTTTAATGCTCTTGGTCATCGACGTGATTTTAGGGCCACTTTTAGGTTTATTGGTCTATAAAGAAGGTAAAAAAACACTCAAATTTGACCTAAGTGTCATTATTCTCATTCAAATCGCGGCTTTGTGTTATGGGGTGTTTAGCATCGAACAAGGCCGCCCTGCGTGGATTGCATATACGGTAGACCGTTTTGAACTAATTAAAAAGAATGAAGTATTTGAATACAATATCACAAAAGCCTTACCACAATATCAACATGTATCTTGGTTCAAGCCACAGTTTGTCGGTGTGCAGTTTGCTAAAGATTCTAAAACTCGTAATGATGATATGTTTGCAGAATTAGTAGGAGTTTCTATTGCTCAAAAGCCAGAGCGTTATGTTGATTTTAAGTTGGTTAAACCACAGATGCAGCAATATGCTAAGCCATTAGATGAACTCAAAAAATATAATGATCCTCAACTTGTGCAAAAAACGTTAGCCAAGTATCCTCAAGCCACAGCATTTGTACCATTGAAAGCCAACGCTGTGGATATGACTGTGCTGATCAATAAAGAAAACGGTGAAGTCGTAAAGATTGTTGATTTGAGACCTTGGAATTAAAAGAAACACCAAGCTATAAAACCAGTTTTATTGAGCTTCAATGTATAATGCGATGAAGCTCTTTTTTATATCGAAATATGCAATCATTATGTTTATTACTGACAGCGCTGCTGCTTAGTTTCTCTTGGCTATCGCCATTTCACACCTATCCCTGGGTGACATTTTCCAGCGAGTTGGCGACTTTCGCTGCTGCACTAGCATTACTTACACTCTTTCTCAATCGAAATATTCAAATTCCCAAGCTGCAACTTTATATATTGTCAGTTGCATTTGTTCCATTATTGCAGTGGAGCTTTGGTCTAGTATTTGATTTTAGTATTGCCTTATTGAGTAGTGTGTATTTACTGGGTTTCTGGTTCATGGTAGTGATGGGGTATAACCTATCGTTACAACCAAGTGCTCGTGAACAGTTGATGAAACAGGTTTGTTGGCTATTACTTATTATCGCGAGTGTTACCAGTCTGATGGCGATGGTGCAATGGTTGGGACTTGAATCAAGTTTATATGGCATTATGCAGCTTAAAGGCAATCGTCCCTATGCCAATTTTGGTCAGCCCAATAATATGGCGACTTTTTTAGTCATGGGGTTAATGGGGGCTTTATATTTATATGAAAAACATAAAGCTTCTGTATGGCTGCTTGGTTGTACAAGTTTGATCATCCTGTTTGCTATCGCATTGAGTCAGTCCCGCACATCATGGGTAGTGTGTTTATTTATTTTTATCTATTGGATTTACAAACAGTTTAAGCAAACTCCACGTTTAAATGTTCTCAAGCTGTCGTTATGGTGCATTGGGTTTTTTGCAATAGCAGCTTGGGGGATTCCTGTCTTTACCCATGCAATTGAAAGCTCTACAGGAACGGCGGTCATTGAAGCTGATAGCATTGTAGAACGAGCAAGTTCGGGCTATCTGCGCTTTGAAATCTGGACGCAAATGCTTTTGGCATTAAAAGAACAGCCGTGGTGGGGATATGGCTGGAATCAAACCAGTGTTGCGCAGATGACGGTTTTCCCCCTGCATCCGTCACATGAATGGGTCACCAGTGGGCACAATGTGTTACTGGACATCTTAATTTGGAATGGCATTCCACTGGGACTTTTGATTATTGCCTATATGGCAGTATGGTTGCTTTGGCTCAATAAAAATACCAAAGACACTATTTCAATTATCGCGATGCTGATGGTGAGTGCCATCCTGATCCATGCAATGCTTGAATTTCCACAGCGTTATGCCTATTTCCTATTACCTATGGGCTTTCTGTTGGGATTGATTCAGGCTCAAACGCCTAACCTAAAAGGTATCACGCTTCATAAAAATGTGATTCGTGGTTGCTGGGTGATTTCGCTGGTTTTGCTATTCATGATCTGGAGGGACTATAAAGTTTATCAGGAAAACAGCCAATTGCTATTCAAGGGGCAGCAACCTACAGTAGAAATTATGGGGAGTTCACGTATTTTATTACTTAGCCAATTCCAGCAACGTCTGGTTTGGATTGCACTAAAACCAACCGTGTCTATGTCGGATCAGGATTTAATGCAGTGGAGTGATATGGTTAAGAACAAGGCAACACCTTATAACCTGAAAAAATATGCCCAGTTATTGGTTTACAACCAGAAAATGGCTGAAGCAGAGCAGCAACTTTTTATATTGCAACAGTTATATGGAGAGAATATAAGGTTGGCTGATATTGTTGAATTAAATCATCATTTAAAATAACAGCCTCTACCTAAGTTTAGTTTTAGGCTGAAAGCAAAGATTATTTCGGCTTCAGCCTGAAACTGACTGTTTAAATCTGGCTTTGGATATAGTTTTCAATGCCAACATTTTCAATGAGGTCGAGTTGGGTATCGAGCCAATCCCAATATTCTTCTTCTTTTTCTAGGATTTCCTGTACCAAGTCACGGGTCACATAGTCCTGTTGAGCTTCTGCAAGTTCAACCGCCTGTTTAATTGCGGCTATATTTTCCTTAACCTTGCGAATGTCACAATTCAGAACTTCCTCGGTATGCTGACCAATATAGAGCTTGCCGAGGTGTTGTAGATTCGGTAATCCCTCTAAAAATAAGATACGTTCAATAATCTTGTCCGCATGCTTCATTTGGCGAATGGACTCTTTATATTCGGCTGAACCCAATTGTGAGATTCCCCAATCATTAAACATGCGGGAATGTAAAAAATATTGATTGATTGCAGTTAAATGGTGATAAAGCACCTGATTCAGTTGATTAATGACTTCACGATTGCCTTTCATTGCCCTTGCTCCAAAAACACCCATGCCTTTATTGAGGCAATTTATATGATTTTAATCAACAAATAATGATCTGGCGAGTGGTTTATAGAACAGCAAATGAAAATCACAATCAAAAATGTCCTGATATTATTATGATTTTTATCCGAATAGCCGTAAAACCTCGGGGTTTAGCCCGAGGATATAAGGCTGCAATCCGCTAGTCCCCCTTTTGGGGATTGGCTAGGATTGCTAAAAACATTTGAATCTAGTAATCCATGTGCTATGATAATTACGTTGTATATTTTTAGTCAGCAGACTGATACAACACGAAAAAAAACAGTTTTCCCCATTGTAATCCGTGCACTCTTTGCAATCCGAAAGGTAGGACTACATTGGAATAAGAAGCAGAGAACTATAGTATCTGTTTCGTGGCAGGACATTGCCATCTAGCAGTAGGAATCCCCGTCCTTTAGGTCGGGGAGGATGTCAAGCAGCAACAGAAATACGTGCGGCAATTTCAGCAAGCTCATCACTGATGATGTTGCGAGCTTCTGGAGCACAGCGACCACAGCAGGTGCCTAAGTCGAGTAAATCACGAATTTCACGATAGCTTTCAGCGCCATTTGCAACGGCGTCCTTGATATCTTGGTCTGTGATTCCACGGCATAAACAGACATACATGGGAGTGATCCACAAATACAAATGCGATAATTGTTATTATTGATAATTATTATTGTTTGTCAATGAATTTCATTCTGGAAGTGGGATTATTATCATTGGGAATTTGAATAAAAAAATACCACCTGATCGGTGGTATTTTTTCTTTATTTTATCTATTTGATAAATATAGCATTTAATTCTGTGTTGGAATAATAACAATACCATCCATTTCGACTAGTGCACCTTTAGGTAGGCTTGCGACACCCAATGCTGCACGAGCTGGATAGGGTTGAGCAAAATATTCACCCATGATCTGGTTTACAAGTTGAAAGTGGGAAAGATCTGTCAGGAAAATATTCAGTTTGGCAATGTCTGCCAGACTTCCGCCCGCAGCAGCACAGACCGCTTTAAGGTTGTCAAATACTCGGCGAATCTGGGCTTCAATCCCTTCTACAAGTTCCATACTGTACGGGTCTAAACCAATCTGTCCTGAAAGGTAGAGCGTATTGCCAACCAGAATTGCCTGAGAATATGTTCCAATAGCAGCAGGGGCGTGTTCAGTATGAATAACTTGACGTGGCATTAAGCTCTCCTATGTCATTTTTTCTATCTTGTAACCCTGTGACTTTAACACAAAACTATAGGTGCGAAACTGCTGAATACTGTGTAGTCGTTATTGTTTTTAAATTTTTATTTTGGCAAATCAGCTTCAATATTTTTCTAGTATATGTTTGCCTGGAAATACTTTAGCCGACTTTGGCAACATCAGCCTGAACAATAGGCATATTTAGGCGTTCAATACGTGGAAAGCCAAAATGCATGCGTAGATCACGAATGATTTGAGCAATCTGTTTACGGTTGCTGACCACAATATTCACGTAGGTTTTTTGATCATGGGAATCGACTGTTTCCACCCCGATTTTGGCTTTACGGCATTGGTAGATCAACTCTGAAATCTGTTCATCATTCATGATCATATGGATGCAGAGATAGGCACTGAAACGTACATCATCCACTTCTTCAGACTGCCAATGCAGCGGCATGATATTTTCTGGATGCAGTTGTTGTTCATGCAGTAAATTACGACAGCGCGATCGATGCACAATCAAGCCACGTCGAGATAAATGTCCCTGAATCGGGTCACCCAACACGGGATTGCAACAGTGTGCATATTTGACATCAACCCCTTCTGTACCCAGGATCAAGCGGTCAGATGCTTCATGATGCTGTGAATGGTAATCCTGTGAAAATAGATGGTTTGCGACGAGTTGGGGCAATAGGTCACCCACCGCAATTTGTTCAAATAGGGTGTCTTTACTGCTCAAATGTCGCCATTCTAGAACATTAATCCAGTCAGTTTGGGAAAGGTCATCAATTGAGCGGTGAAACAGTTTTAAAGCACGATTGAGCGCCTGTTGACCAACCAGACGCTGTTCGTCAATATCCTGTTCTCTTAGCATGTTTTGCAAGGCACGACGTGCTTTCTGGGTGTTAATAAAACTCAGCCAGTCAGGGTTTGGGGTTGCCAGTACATCGGTAATAATTTCGATAACCTGACCACTATGCAGGGGAGTGGAGAGGGGGCGAATTTCACCATCAACCTTAGCACCTACCGCATGGTTACCCAGAAACAGGCTAGCAGAATAGGCAAAGTCCACCACAGTCGCACCTTGAGGTAGTTCATGCAATTGCCCATGTGGTGTGTAAACCCAGATTTTTTCCTGATGCAGATAATCCAGCAAATCGCTAAATGTGGTTTTGGCACAGTCACTATCAATTAAGGTATTGAGATTTTGCATAGAAGCCTGAATGGCTGAACGGCAGGCCTGAGGTGCATTTTCCCCCAGTACCAAGCCAAAGCGAGCTGCTTTACGCATCAGTTCAGTCTGGATGGTCAATGAAAGGGTGGTTTTTTCACCTTTCAGTTTGATCATTAAAGACTGGTTGCCACCAGGTAAAGGGCGGCGAATATGGTCTTCATATTGTAGAACCTGAAAGTTGTCTTTTAGCGCCTCCACCAGACGGTCACAGTCCGCAATACTTTGTAAAATAATTTCAAAGGCATGGCTATGACTAAGTTCATTTAGGTCAATCTCATTTTTTACAAAGTGGCGTAACAGCTCAATATTGTTATTTTTCTTTTTAATACGACCCTTGATGTCATGGATTTTTAATAGGTCAGTCAGTTTCTGTTCCCATACCGCCTGATATTCACAGCGTTTAGGCTTGGTTTCCAGCAATGCGGTTTGCACATCATTAAACATGTCCAGATCAAGATTCTGATAACACAGATGTTCCAGATTGTCCGCCATTTCATTCATACCGACAAGGCGAGCCATTGGTACAAAAATATCAAAGGTTTCCTGTGCAATGCGTGCGCGCTTGTCTGGGCGCAACGCACCCAATGTGGTCATATTATGATAACGATCGGCGAGTTTAATAATAATGACACGTGGGTCCTGTAAGGTGGCTTGCAGAATTTTTCGAAAAGAGGCTGCCTTGTTATATTCCTTGTCACTGGAATGGCTGAGCTTGGTTACACCATCAACTAGTTCCGCAACCACAGTCCCAAACTTCTGGCCAATTTCTTCTTTGGAGAATTCCGTGTCTTCAATCACATCATGTAACAAGGCTGCCATGAGCGTATCCGCATCAAGACGCATATGTGCCAGAATACAGCTGACAGCAATCGGATGCAGAACGTAGGGTTCTCCACTTTTACGGGTGATGCCACTATGCGCTAAATCGGCAAAATCACAGGCAGCAAGCACGTGTTGAACATCACTATCCTTAAGATAGGCTTCAATAATGACCTTGAGTTGTTGCTTGGCTTGGCTGACCTCTTCGCCTGGCATAAAACACCTTTTTTGATATGAATTAGAATAAAATGACACTAGTCTCTAATGAAAAGCATATTGTGAAACTTGTCAATTTGTTCATTATAAAAACTCGTAGATTTTTCCAATGAAGCATATTGCTTTTATCAATATATAAAGCAGTTTTTTTCAAAACAAAAAAGCCCAGTGTATTCACAGTGGGCTTTATGCAAAGCAAATTCGTTTTAGAAAGTGAAGCCTTCTAAATTTAATGAATTTGTAGACAATACCATATCAAGGTTTGAAGTCTGATAGTCTTGGTCGCGTTGTTTTAGAATCTCTTTAGTGACATGACCCACTGCGATTTCACGTAATGCAACCACGGTTGGTTTGTCATTATCCCATTCTACAGTTGGTTCGATACCTTGACGTGCCAATTGACGTGCACGTTTACTCGCCACCAGTACCAACTCGAAGCGGTTATCTACATGGTCTAAACAATCTTCAACGGTTACACGTGCCATAAGTTGTCTCGTCTGAACATCACAATTTAAAAGACTGAGTAGTATAAAAGGCTTTTATGCAAGACTCAAGCCATTCCCGATTAAAGTCAGTCGCGATTAAGCGTAATCAAGTTTGCGATGAGTTGTTGGTGGCGAGCGCTTTGCTGTGTGGTGACCAAGCGGTTGGCAGTGATGATCGCCTCTAAATCATGAACGGCCTTGTTAAAATCGTCATTGATAATCACGTAATCAAAATTGGCAAAATGACGCATATCCTCCACTGCACAGCTTAGACGATGTTCAATCACATCCACTGAGTCTGTACCACGGTTGGAAAGACGTTGTCTTAAATCGTACTGGGTTGGAGGGAGGATAAAAATTTGTTTTGATTCAGGGAAAAGCCGACGTACCTGTTCAGCACCCTGCCAGTCAATTTCGAGTAATACATCGTGGCCTTGTTGTAATTGTTCTTTTACCTTAGCCTGAGACGTACCATAATAATTTCCGAATACTTCTGCATACTCAATAAAACCGCCCTGTTCAACTTGGGCCAAAAATGTTTCAGTATCAGTAAAATGATAGTGAACACCGTCAAGCTCACCAGGACGTTGGCTTCGTGTGGTGTGTGAGACAGAAACATGCAAGTTGCTGACTCGATCGAGTAGGGCTTTAACGAGAGATGTTTTGCCTGTTCCTGATGCCGCAGAAACGACAAACAATAGACCCGACATGATATTTTTCCTGATATGATAAAATATCTTGGCTATTGTAGTGTAGCGTGCCATGAAACGAAATAGTTTGGCGTAAATATTCAGATGATGAGAGGGGATGTTATGGAAATTGTACTCGCCAATCCACGAGGTTTTTGTGCTGGTGTTGACCGTGCGATTGCCATCGTCAATCGTGCATTGGAATGTTTTGACCCACCGATTTATGTACGACATGAAGTGGTGCACAACAAGTTTGTGGTGGATGATTTACGTCAAAGAGGTGCTGTTTTTGTAGATGAGCTTGATCAGGTTCCTGATGATTCCATTGTCATCTTTAGTGCACATGGTGTTTCCAAGTCTGTACAGCAGGAGGCGGATCGCCGTGGCTTAAAAGTGTTTGATGCAACCTGCCCACTTGTCACCAAGGTTCATATTGAAGTAACCAAGTACGCGCGTGAGGGCACCGAAGCCATTCTGATCGGGCATGAGGGGCATCCTGAGGTTGAAGGCACAATGGGGCAATATGATAAATCTGGTGGTGGAAAGATTTATCTGGTTGAAGATGAACAGGATGTTGAAGCTTTGGTCGTTGAGCATCCTCATAAAGTTGCATTTGTCACTCAAACCACACTCTCGATTGATGATACAGCCAAAGTAATTGATGCCCTAAGAACCAAGTTTCCAAAGATTCAGGGACCACGTAAAGATGATATCTGTTATGCAACACAGAATCGTCAGGATGCGGTACGTGACTTGGCGGAGAAATGTGATGTCGTATTGGTCGTGGGTTCGCCAAACTCATCCAATTCAAATCGTTTGCGTGAACTGGCTGAGCGTATGGGTAAATCAGCTTATTTGGTCGATAATGCAGATGAACTTGAAAAAGATTGGTTTAAGCCAGATAGTAAAATTGGTGTGACAGCTGGCGCATCTGCACCTGAAATTTTAATCAAACAAGTGATTCAGCGTTTGCAAGACTGGGGTGCGACCGCTCCGCAAGAGCTTCAAGGGCGAGAGGAAAATATTACGTTTAGTCTACCTAAAGAGTTACGGATACAAGTGATTCAGGCCTAATTTGTATAGAAAAATGTGAACTCAAAACGGATGGACGACACTCCATCCGTTTTTTTATTACTCTTATCTGCTTTGTATTGGTTCTGTAAAAAATAAATTTAATATAGAGTAAGGAATTTTAAAAGAGTTGGGTGTAAGCGATGGGGGAAAATCGGGGATTCACCTTAATAGAATTGATGGTGACGATTGTTGTGCTGGCAGTTGTTGCAACGATGGCTGCTCCGTCTTTTATCCAAATGGTTCGGAGTAATCAATTGCGAAGCGATACCCGTGATTTTGTGGATTTATTGAGCGAAACGAGATCAGAAGCGATTTTTAAACAGAGTGATCGGATCGTAGCGTTAGATAGTAGTGTGGCAACACCTTTTAAAACTTGGGTGCCAACGCATGTCACAAAAACGAGTGGGGATAGCAGTGTGACTTTTAATCGTTTGGGGCAGACCAGTGTTTCTACAAACGGACAGTGCTTTATTTTTGAACACAGGAGTGATGCTGCGTTAAAAGCATATGTGTATGTACAAAAGGTTGGAACGGTTGTTTACAATAAAGCAGCAACAAGTTGTCCGACTTGAGGGGAAGGAATAATAAAAATGATGAAACGTCAAACGGGAGTTGGGTTGGTGGAGGTGCTTGTGGCTTTAGTACTTCTAAGTATTGCTGTATTGGGGTTTGTGGCATTACAGATTAGAGCCATCACGGCTAGCAACGAAGCGACGATGAATGTTCAGGCGACCAATATTGCCCGAGATTTGGCGGAGCGGATGCGTATGAATCGGGATGGGCTGGCGGGTTATGTTGCGAATACTGATACCACGGATTGCGCAACTGATTTTTGCGACCCTGTAGATATGGCTAAATACGATTTTAGACAAGTAAGCAGCCGTGCAGCTGACTTGGGTATGAGTATGGATGTGCTTAATTGTCAAGGGTCTACCTTAGTTCGAAAATGTATATATGTCGCGTGGGAAGGAACAACAGCGACCAATGGTACAAGTAGTTCTGATTGCACCAATGGTGCGGCTTATGTACTAAATGCGAAATGCATCATCATGGAGGTATATAACTATGGCTCATAAGCGATATACCTCAGGTTTCACCCTCATGGAGTTGATGATTGCTTTAGCATTAGGATTGTTAATTGTTGCCGCAGGATTGGCTGTATTTTTAAGTAGTCAGCGGTCTTTGAATTTGCAGTCTGGCATGAGTGAGTTGCAGCAAAATGCTAATTTTGGTTTATCTTTAGTCACACATGATCTGCGTCATACCAATTTAAATACTGCCTCTTCACATAGGGTGAATGATGATGACAAAGGTTCGGGGATTATTTTTAAAAAAGAAAATCTACCAAGTACATTGCAAGCACCAGCTAATTTAGAAGCTGAATTTGTTACTTTGCAAAATAAGGATACTGACAACACTACTGGGAAAAGTGATCGTTTAACGATCCAGTATGTCCCTGCAAGCAGTGAGATTTTTAATTGTGAAGGCGTACAGGTGACGAATGCGTCCTCGAAAACCATTGTGCAACGTTATTATGTGGCAGAAAGTCCGCAACAAGTCACAGGTGAGCCGACCTCATATTCATTGTACTGTGATGCTGCTTATTATGATGATGCAGGGCTAGTCGGTTTAGATGACAATGCACAACAAATTATGCAGCGTGTTGATGCGTTTAAAGTACGCTTAGGGGTAAAAAATCCTGCGGGTCAGTTACGCTATATGACAATTGATGATTATATTGATGCAATGGCTACTATTCGTGCTGCTTGTGCCACCCGAACGGATGGAGATACCTGTTCAAAAAACTATTTGAACGTTGTTTCTATGGATATTGGCATTTTGTCTCGTTCTACGGGAACAATTGGTGCTAATGCAAATTTAAATACTCCAACCAGATTTAATGTTGCGGGAACGCCAGTCACGCTTTCAGGGGATGTAGCAGTAAATAAGCGATATTTGCGTCAGGCGGTAAATCAAGTGGTCGCTATTCGTAATACATTGGGAGCATCGTAATGAAACAACAAAAAGGCGCAACACTCATTACGGTATTGGTCATTTTGATCGTTATCACATTACTGGGGACTATAGCGGTAAAAATGGGGATTGTGGGCTTAAAAATTGCAACCAATAGTCAGGTGAATGCGTTGTTGTTAGAAAACTCTGATTCAGCGTTGTTTAATATTGAAAACCCTGCTGAGATTCAAAGACAACTGGCCTTGGATGGAATGTTTAGCTATTTTAATTCTGCTGACAATATTGATGATGAATTGGTATTTTGTTACCGCTCTTCTATGAATACATTTTATTCTATGGATAAAGCCAGCGTCATCGAAAAAGATGGTAAAACCACTAAAATGGGGATTACAGGTTTCTGTGAAGCTGGTGAGTTTTCATCAGGTCGTTCAGCAGTACAGGCACAAATTTATCTGAAGAAAAATATTGAAGAAAATCCGACACCTTTTAGTGCTGTACCAAAAGGAACGAGCCTAGGGCAAAGTGAAGTACCTTTAGTTGCACAGAATATTGGGGTAACGGTTATTTCTATTTTACCAAGCTATGCTAATGCAACAAATGAACAAATCGAGGCATGTTTTAAAAAGACAGCTATTTTGGAGAAGGCAAAAGAGGAAAACTGCCCAACTAGTATTAATTCTGATGTTAATAAGAAAAAATGTACGGTTGGACAATGTTTTGATAACTTGAGCATCCCTTATAATCTACAACATGCAGACTATATCGTTGGCGGTTCGCCAAAATTAAAGTCTTAACATATATCGACCTGTAAAGAGGGTGAGAAAATGAAAAATTTTAATCAGAAGTTACTTTCGGCATCGGTATCCATGTTAATGACCGTGTCGATTTGCCATGTTGCAACGGCTCAAGCTAGTGATATTGATATCTATAAACTACCTGAACAAAGTAAAATGACTTTGTTGCTCATGTTTGATACTTCGGGAAGTATGGGGGTTGGGTATAATTATAATAATAATAGTGATAGAAACGCATATAATAGTATTTATCAGGACTATAATCTATGTAAATGGAGTGGTAGTTCAAATAGTAGTATTAAATCTGAATCTAAAACTTATAAAATTGGAACTCGTAGTTCTAAAACCTATAATGTAAATTATTGTGAAATGTCTAATACAGTTTATAATGGTTTGAATGCCACAGATAAAAAACGTATTCAGAGTGAGTGTGTGTTAAATGGTACAGTTTATAGGTGTTACGATCGTTTATCGCGTTTAAAAATGGCATTATCTAAGGCATTAAGTGGAACGGAAATTGATAGTTCTATTAATATTGGTTTAGGTCAGTTTTCTTCTCAAAAATCAACGAGTGCTTATTCTCAAGATGGTGTTAGTGGTCGAATTCTTTATCCCGTTGTACCTTTGACTGATGAAAATCGAGAGACCTTAATTGATAAAATGGTTGCTTTGGATGCTTATAATGGTACACCATCTGCTGCGGCTTATGGTGAATCAGGAGCATACTTTCTAGGTAAGAACACCTCTGGTTTGAATAATAGTGGTTATGGTTATTCTATTTTAGAATCAAAAACAGGAACGGGAACTACTCGAAATAATGGTTATGCTGCACCAGTGACATCAACAGAGTTGGCAAATACGTGTAATGGTCAAGGGATTTATTTTTTAACAGATGGTGTGGCTAACAATTCAGATCAAACTAAAACTCGAGCTATTATGAGTAAATCATTTTCTATTTCTTCTTGGTCTGGAATGAGTGGTGGGGCTAATGATGCAGGTTGGACGGAAATTGGACAATTTGCAAAATCGTTGCGAAATACAAATATTAAAACAGCTGTAGCGGGTTTTGGCTCCGACTTTCCTAAAGGTTCAACTTATGAAAAAATCTTACCCGTTGACATTTTAGATCAAGATGGGGATGTTGTTGAAACGGTTAATCGTCCTTTTTATGACTGTTCTCAATTGCCAACTTCTACGGCAAATGAGCAATCTGTAAAAAATACTTGTAACTGGGGAGCAAAAACACATACCCAATTACCAAATGTAGGTGGCTTTGGTAATGGTGGTTTTTACTCAGTCCAATCAGATGTGGAGATTGTGAATAGTATCAAATATTTTATTGAAGATATTAAACCTCGATTTAAACCGATTGCTACAGGTTCGCCTACCAGTCCTGTGGATGCTTTAAACCCAATTCAATTACAACCTTATGGTTATTATGCAAGTTTTACACCTAAACCACAGGAAAACTACCAGTTATGGTTAGGTAATCTAAACAAATACCATGTTAAAGATGGGCAATTATATAATAATAGCAAAACACTGGCACTGATTCAGAGTAGTGGAAAGCTTAATCTTAATGCTTATGGCATATGGGGTACAAATGGTGGAGGCGTATTAGAAAAATTACCATTAGGTACATGGACTAACCCAGCTAACGCAACCCAAAAATCTTCAAATCGTAAGGTTTTTACTAACCGTCAGATCAATACGAGTAATCAGGCAGAAGAAGCAACAAGTTTACAAAGTGTTAATCTAACGACTTTATTTGCATCTGGTACAGATGGTAAATTTGTTAATGACCCTAAGAAAAATTATTGGCTTAACATATTGGGTTATAAAGTATCTGAAAATGCAACAGGCTTGACAATCAATACTTTGCCAACAGAAGAACAACGTCAATTAGGTGCAGTCATGCATTCTAAACCAATTTTATTGACTCAGGAGGGTCAAATTGTAGTTACCAAGGATACGAGTACTCCTCCTAAACCAGTAGTGACAACTACTGCTCGTCAAGACTATCTATTATTTGGTACCAATCAAGGTATGTTGCATGTTGTAAAAGTAGGTACAGATACCGATACAGATAGAGGAGAAGAGGTTTTTACTTTTGTTCCACATGAAATGATGGAAAAACAGTACAAAGGTTTCTTAAGTGAAGGAAATACTAATTTAGGCAGAGATAATCTTTATTATGGAATAGATGGGGCATGGACTGCTTATAGTCAGTATGTATCTAAAACAGGGAGTACAAGTACGTTAACAGTAAAAGGCAAAAATGATGATGGGGATGATCTCAGCAATCAGGCTGGTTTACAGCTCGTATATGGCGGTTTACGTATGGGTGGAAGAGGCTATTATGGTCTAGACCTAAGAACGATTACTAGCCCAACGCTAAAATTTCATATTAACCCTGATGCAGCTGCACCGAATACTCCTTTAAGCTATATGGGACAAAGTTGGTCTAAGCCAACAATTGCTTGGGTCAATTGGGGGGGGGCTCGTAAACTGGTGATGTTTGTTGGAGGAGGATATGATGCAGGTGGTGTAAACGGCGATGGTTTGGACGCTAGTGGTAATCGAGTAACTAATGGAGGCTATGAAAATCCAGCGTATGAACAAACCAATAAAAAAGGTGCGGGTGTTTATATGTTTGATGCAAATGATGGTTCATTATTATGGTGGTCAAGTGCCAATGTGGGAACCTCAACTGCTACTACAACTGATTCTGGCACAATTGCAACCAATGATGATAATTTAAAATATAGTGTAGTTAGTCAAATCAATGCTGTTGATCGTGATGGTGACGGTTTAGTTGATCATTTATATTTTGGCGATCTAGGTGGTCAGGCATTTCGTATTGATTTAAATAATAAAGCAAGTACTTTGGGGGCTTTTGCGAAACGGGTTGTTCGTTTATACAATGCCCATGTCACAACTGGGGCAAGTCCTCGTTTTTATGAAATGCCTAGTTTTTCAGTTCATACTGGCGTAGATGGATATTTTGGTGCAGTTGCGCTGAGTTCAGGTAACCGCAGTTCTCCATTAGCAGGAACAAATACGGTAAATGGTTCAGTTGTTACTACAATAACAGCAAATGATGGTGTATACGTTATTTATGATAATGATGTCGCCCGTAAAGACCTCTATGATGATATTGCTTTAAGAACATCGCCAACAGGTACAGGTGTTACTTTGACTGATGCAAGTGCCTTTGCAACATTAAAGGCAGGTATCGCACAGAAGACAGGTACTAATTACAATGGTGGTTGGAAATATCAATTTCATACTACAGCAGGAAAGTACAAAGGTATGAATGAACTCTACGCTTTAGATAACATGTTGTATGTGAATGTTTATCATAAAGATGGTACAGGAATTTCGGGAGCCTGTGGTTCAGGAGTCAAAGGAGATACTGAGCTTTATCAATTCTGTTTACCTACAGGAAAATGTCCATTTGAATATCCGACTACCGCGACTGGTCCGAATAAAATTGTGTTGGGAGGAGGGATTCTTGGTACTGGTTTAGGGGTAGGCTATAGTAATAAATTGGATGAGATGAGCATAATTAAAGGGAAAGAAGGATCAGATTGCACAGATACAGCTAATAAAAATAAACCAGAATGTCAGCTATTTGATACAGGCAGCCGCTTACAGCATTTACGTTGGTATGAGAAGCGCTAAGGGGAAATCATGAAAAAAACACATGGCTTCACATTAATTGAGCTAATGATTACAGTGGTGGTGGTAGCAATTATTGCTGCCATTGCCGTACCTTCGTATCAACAATATATAGAACGAAAGGACTTAGCAATTGCTCGGCAAGAAGCATTACGTATAGCTGCGGAATTAGAAAGATTTAAAGCCAAAAACTTTAGTTATAAAGGTTTTGATGCAAGTTATTTATATACATACGAAAGCACAGATGCTGATGGAAATCATGCAACTGCCAGTTATTATAATAAAACGACGGGTCAATTATTGTTGCCACTAGGCTCAACGAGTTCCACTGCGAAATATACATTGACCTTGGTGGATGGGGGGGCAGCTCATAAACCCTTAACGATTGTTAAAGGATCTGATGGTCAAGAAACAGCAGATTCGGAGAGTGTGAAAGGTTTGAGCTGGGTAATGTCGCTAGAGCGAGCTAAGGATAGTGATGGTTTGCCAAAACAGCCACGTAATTACGATCTGCTTTTAAGCAATACAGGTATACGTTGTATGACAAAAGTCAAAGATGTAGTGACAGGTTATGCAAATTGTGGCAGTTATAGCGAGTCATGGTAATGAAAAAATATTCTTCAGCTTTTACTTTAATGGAATTGATGATTGTTGTCGCAATTATTGGCATCTTGGCAGCAATTGCTTATCCATCTTACACACAGTACAAAATCCGTACCAATCGCGCAGATGTACAAAGTGAAATGATGCAACAGGCACAACGTCTACAGAGTTATTACGTTATCAACCATAACTATACCAGCGCAACACTGGATAATGGTGCAACTACAAAGGATTACCCAACATCTAATCCTGTTTATAGCATTACACTGGTCCCGAATGGTCAAACGTATACGTTAACTGCAGAACCTAAATCTGGTACTGTTCAGGTGGGTAATGGAAGTGTAATTTTAGATAGTCAGGGAAGGAAGTGTTGGACTAAAACAACTACAGCTTGCGTTCCCTCAGCCACCTCCAACTGGGACGGGCGCTAAATAAATTCAAACCTGTAGATAAACAGATTATTTACTTTTAATCAAAACAAAAATAACGTAGAATATCGCCCTCTATGAAAGGGGTTTGAAGTGTTGCCGATGGTCGGCGCAAGGATAATCCGTAAAAATTATAAGGTTGTTCTCATGGTTGTTATTCGTTTAGCGCGCGGTGGTGCAAAAAAACGTCCATTCTATCAAATCGTTGTAACTGATAGCCGCAATGCCCGTGATGGTCGTTTCATTGAACGTATTGGTTTCTTTAATCCAACTGCACAAGGTCAGGCGGAAAAAGTTCGTTTAGATGCTGACCGTTTTGCCCACTGGATTTCACAAGGTGCTCAGCCTTCTGAACGTGTTGCTTCTTTAGCTGCTCAAGCTAAAAAAGCTGCGACTACTGCATAAGTATTGTAGTAGGTAGCCCATGACACCAACACAGAATGTACCCGAAGATCGTATTCAGATTGGACAGTTACGTTCAGCTTATGGACTGAATGGGTGGCTCTGGGTTTATTCTAATACTGAACCTATGAGCAATATATTTGACTACCTTCCTTGGTACATTGAGACCAAGGCAGGTTGGCAAACCATAGATGTAAAACGTTGGAAACCACATGGCAAAGGTCTGGTTGTTTCGCTAAAGGGTGTGAGTGATCGTACTGGTGCGGAAAACTTAGTCGCTGCCAATATCTGGATTGCCAAATCACAGCTTCCAAAAGCAGATGTGGATGAGTATTACTGGTCTGATCTTAAAGGCTTAACCGTGTTAGGTCTTGATGATGAAGAACAAGAAGTCAACCTCGGTCAAATCTTTGAGCTTTTTGAAACAGGTGCCAATGATGTCATGGTGGTCAAGGCGACTGCTGACAGTATTGATGCCGAAGAGCGAATGATTCCGTGGCATAAAGATGTGGTACAGCGTGTTGATCTTGAAGCTGGTCGCATTTACGTCAATTGGGGCGTAGATTACTAACTCTTTAGAGGATGGTAGCGCAGCAGGAAAATAAAGGAGTCTGCGGTGTTTTTTGCAGTCATCACATTGTTTCCTGAAATGTTTGAAGCGATTACAGCGTACGGGATTAGCGGTCGAGCCGCAAAAAAACAGATTGTACAAGTCACTTGTATTAATCCGCGAGATTTTGCAGAGGGTAACTACAAACGGGTGGACGAACGTCCTTTCGGTGGTGGTCCTGGTATGGTGATGATGGCTGAGCCGCTAGCAAAAGCAATTACCCATGCCAAACAACTTGCTTCGCAAGCAGGCTGTGTTCATGCTCCTGTGGTGTATATGTCACCGCAAGGCAAAACCTTAAATGAACAGGCGGTACAACAATTCGTTGATTACGATGGATTGATTGTATTGTGTGGGCGTTATGAAGGGGTCGATGAACGTTTAATCCAGCATTATGTTGATCAGGAATGGTCCATTGGGGATTACGTGTTGTCGGGTGGTGAACTTCCTGCCATGGTATTGTTGGACAGCATTATTCGCCGTTTGCCGAATGTCATGTCTGACGAGCAATCTGCGATACAGGATTCTTTTGTGGATGGTCTTCTTGATTGTCCACAATATACCAAGCCAGACCATTTCGAGGGGTTAGATGTGCCTGAGGTACTTAAATCAGGACATCATGCCAATATCGAAAAATGGCGTTTTTTGCAGCGTTATCAACGTACTTTGGATCGTCGACCAGAGTTGGTGGAAAAATTCGAGTTGAGCAAGCAGCAAAAAAAATGGCTACAAAATTCGCAGGATTAAACCTATATCGGTTGATCCTTGCACCAGACGAGAAGCTTCGCTTCGAGTTCTACTTAAACCTGGTTTAAGTTAAAAATAGGCTCTTTAAGACATTCTGTTTTAAAGGGAAAGTTAAACGGGAGATATGCGCCTTAGCCTCTATTCCCAGCGGTGTAAGAGACCTCTTCTCTCCCGCACATATTGGAGATTCCACAATGAGTGGTAAACATCCTTTAGTTCAAGCTGTTGAAAATGCACAGTTAAAAACTGATATCCCTGCTTTTGCTCCTGGTGACACTGTTATCGTTCAAGTTAAAGTAAAAGAGGGTGACCGTGAGCGTCTTCAAGCATTTGAAGGTGTTGTAATCGCGAAGAAAAATCGTGGTTTGAACTCTGCTTTCACAGTTCGTAAAATTTCTAGCGGTGTTGGTGTTGAGCGTGTTTTCCAAACTCACTCTCCAATCGTTGCTAAAATCGAAGTGAAACGTCGTGGTGACGTTCGTCGTGCTAAACTTTACTACCTACGCGAGTTGTCTGGTAAAGCTGCACGTATTCGTGAAAAGTTGCCAGCGCGTAAACAAGGTTAATTTTAGCCTCGTTTTAAAGCAAAAAAATGCGCCATCTGGCGCATTTTTTTATACCTGTTTTATAGTCCCTGCAATTTCAGGCGGTTGGCATGTTGACGGTAAATATCCACTGGGTTAGGTGCGAAAATTGATTTCAAGCCCAGCACCTGATTGACTTCATCAGCATGGTTCCAAGGTAGGTTGTCCCGCACCGTCTTACCAAACTTGGCACTGCAACGGCTGACCATACCATCATTGTCACCCTTGATGTCAACAATCAGGCTCGTTCCTGCAAACAAGGGATCAAGTGGATCAAGGATGTTGGTCAGCGCCTGTGTGCCAGAGAATGAATACATATAAATGCCTTTATCCTGATAAGTGCCCTCACCACAGGCTGTGGTTGGTACACCCATTGGGAATCGAGTGTTAAATGCCGTTGAGCCCTCAACCGAGATGCTGCGTCCTGCCGCCATCGCGTTATGTGGATAGCTTTTAGCATCAAGTCCTTGTGCCCAAGTGATTGCACCAGAGAAAAAGTTGACAATAGCCCCGCCAGCAGTACCTAATCCCGTGCCATCTACTTTCGTGATCAGGCTGGCGACAGGCGAGCCTTTATGGGTGCCACTGACACTGGTGAGTGACGCCACTTTACTTGGCATGACGCCTGCAACATAGCGAATGGTTGGGCCGCCCTGACTGTGACCAATCAGGTTGACCTTTTGCTGTCCCGTAATGGCAAGGATTTCCTCAACCTGCTGTACTAGCTGTTCACCACGAATTTCATTTGAGTTAAAAGGTGAAAGTCGTGTCGCCCAGACATTTGCACCATTACGAGCAAGGTCAGGTAGGATTTGATGCCAATAATCAACGCCTAGTGGGTCACTTCCAACGCGTGAAAAACCTGCCACCCCATGTACAAAAACAATGGGATACTTGGTTTTGGCATAGCTGGAGAGCACAAAGCTTTCCTTGACCTGGGTGGCGTTGGAAGCGTAGCTGGCTGATGCACTGATTGCCATAATGGATACGGCAAGATAGCGAATAAGTTTTTGCATGATATTACTCTCAATTTTTGTTTTTCATATGGGGCTTCATGTTCTTGCGAACTGACATTGCATCCGTGCTAAATCGCATTATTTCAATGTCTTGTATTGGGTGTTGCTAGTTGCTAAAGGGTAAGTGGCCTCCTTGGTCATAGACCGTTTCAAATGTTTGTAGACGTTGCTGTTCCTGTGCGGACTGGAACTGTTGCTGTTTGAGCTGTTGAATGGCCTGATCTTTGGCCGATGCACTCATATTGCTGTCCACAATGGTCTTGCGCTCATCCAGATAGGACTGTACGCGTTGTTTCCAGTCTGAGCGTTGCTGGTCCAGTTGTTCCAGACGTTGGGTGGCAGCTTCGCCAACCAGGTTGACCCGCATATCCCGCAATTCCTGTGCTGAACCATTTCTGGCCTTGATCTGTTCAGTTAAGGAACGTAAATCTTCCAGTTTGGATAAATCCTTGAGGTTTTCCTGCCAATCCTGGGGAAGTTGGTCAAAGCGCTGTTGTAGCTGCTTGGCCTTGTTGACAGCATCCAGGTTTTTATTTTCTAAAATGCGCATACGGTCAAGCGTGTATTGCTGGTAAATGTCCTCTGTACCAAACAGGCCCTCAATTTCAACTTGAGAAAAGAAACGCTGCTTTAGGTCATGCATTGCATCGAAGATTGCCTGAAAATAGCCATAACTTTCCTGAGCAGGCTGATTCATCTGCAATTTACCCAGCTGTTCCCGATAGCTCAAATAACGTGACCATAATTCCTGAATCTGCTGCTGCTCCGATGCCTGAAAACCTTTGGCAACATAGCGCTGAAAACTCTGGCGGATTTCATCAATATTTCGTTCGCCATATTGGGAAATGAAATATTCAAAGCAGTCTCGGGTCAGCGCATTCACAACTAATTTTTGCGATGCATTAAACTGTAGTTTGCAGTTGATTTCAGTATCCATTTGGCTTGTGCTGTTAAAAGCTGCGTCACTTGCATGTGCTTGGCCTGAATTATCTGAATGGTCTGCTGAATTAAAGGTGTTGCTGGATTGACCAGTTGATTCGAGCTGTGGCTGCTGATCTTGAGGGTATAACCAGTACACAACACTCAGCATTGAAACTGAAATGATCAAGAAGCTACATAATAAGAATATTTTTTTTCTAATTTTATTCATTCAGCATAATCCATTTGCTTTAAATTTCAAAAACGAAAATAAATTTATCATATTTGTTGCTTTTTTAAGCACGTAATTTTTAAAAATCCGATGAATAGTTTTGATAAGATACCGCTTTATAGTTTGACCTTTCATTTATGAAAAAAAGTTCTTATCGCCATCTGAGTGGTGTTTTCTTATTAAATAAGCCCTTAGGTTTAAGTTCCAATTCCGCACTTCAAAAAGTCCGCCGTCTTTTTAATGCGCAAAAGGCAGGACATACAGGAGCCCTGGACCCGCTTGCAACAGGCCTGTTACCGATCTGTCTGGGTGAGGCGACCAAGTTTTCACATTATTTACTGGATTCAACCAAGCGTTATCAAACCACGGTGAAGCTGGGGCAAACCACCACCACAGGCGATGCTGAGGGTGAGATTCTCCAGCAGAGAGAGACGCCTGCATTAACGGCGGAAAGAATTGAACAGGTATTGGCGCAATTTCGTGGTGACATTCAGCAGGTGCCACCGATGTATTCAGCCCTGAAACGAGATGGTCGCCCTTTGTATGAGTTAGCGCGTCAGGGGATTGAAATTGAACGTGCAGCACGTCCAGTCACGATTTATGAATTAAGTCTGATCGATTTTACTGAAGACAGTTTGACTTTGGACGTGACCTGTTCCAAGGGAACCTATATCCGTGTTTTGGGAGAGGATATTGGGGAAGCTTTGGGCTGCGGTGGACATTTAACAAAATTACATCGTACTCAAACAGGGCATTTTGAGATTAATCCAGACTATAGCATTGAATATCTGGAAAGCCTGACTCTGGAACAGCGTGATGCATTATTACTACCTGTTTATGCACCTGTTGAGCATTTTCCCAAAGTACAGTTACCCGAGGGCCGTGAAAAGTATTTCTGCAACGGTCAGGAAAGCAATATTGAGCATGAGGCGGCGGCTGAGGTGCTGGTATTTGATGGCGAACGCTGTCTGGGTCTGGCGGAAATCACCGATAAAAAACGCATTGTACCAAAACGCCTGTTGAACCTATAATAAAACATGCAGCATTTAGCAGTATAAGTTGAGGTGAAAGATAACATTCTTATACACAAAGATACGCAAATCGAAATTGTTTAAAAAATAGACACTTTCTAGTATGAAAGGCGAGTCAAGTCAAACAGTAGGATGTGATCTCAACGCATCTTGCTGTTCAGCTAGCCAACAATAAACAATAACAACAGAGGTGATGGATGAATATTTTTGAAGCACTAAGAGAAAGTCATGAGCGTCAACGTGATCTTTCCGAAAAATTAATCAAAACCAGTGGCATGAGTGAAGAAAGAAAACAATTATTTGAAGATCTTAAAAATGAACTCTATGCCCACTCAGTTGCAGAAGATCGTTTTCTTTATATTCCTTTAATGTTTGATGATGTTGGTCTGGATATCACACGTCATGCTTTAGCAGAGCATCATGAAATGGATGAATTGGTCGAGAAACTGGAAGAGACTGAAATGAGTAGTCCAAGTTGGTTGGGGATTGCCAAACAACTCAGTGAAACCGTGCATCATCATTTGCAAGAAGAAGAGCATAAATTTTTCCAACAAGCGGGTAAAATTCTAGCAGACAAAGAAAAAGAAACTTTGGGCAAGAAGTATCTGGCAGAATATCGGAAATATAAAAAGGCCGAAAAACCGAAATAAAAATGAGTGAGTATTTAGATTCAAGTCTATGGGGTGGGGCTTTTTCGACGAAACGTCACCCCGATAGACGCCACAATAATACACAACAATGCAACCCACTGGAGCAGACTGATTTGCTCATGTAATATCACCAAGCCTGCGAGCGCAGCCAAAGCAGGTGACAAACTCGACAGGGTGCCATAACTCAATTTGCTGAGTTGTTTCAGTGCCATCAAATCCAGCGCATAGGGAATGGCGGTTGCCAATAGGGCAATGACCAGTGCCTTGCCCCAGTATTGGGTATCCAGCAAAGCGGGTGCATTATTCCACAAACCAAAAGGCAGTAAAGTGAGGGCGGATAGGCCAATGGCAATGGTCAGCGCATGCATGCCAATATTTTGCTGAACCACACGGTGCCCGAAATAGATGTACAGGGCCCAAAAGAAACCAGCCCCGAGTGCGCATGCCGCGCCGAGATAGGAAAAGTTTTGGGCATTGGCATCATGCCACGGCACCATCAGGGCAATGCCTAAAATCGCAAAAGCCACCCAGATATAATCGCTACGCTGTTTAATTGAAAGCAGGGCCAGACCCAAGGGTCCAATAAATTCCAGCCCCACAGCAATTCCCTGTGGCAATTTTCCTAAAGAACTGTAGAACAGGATGTTCATACAACCTAAAGACGCACTGTAAAGTAACAAGTCTCGCCATTTGAGCTGTTTAAGTCTGGATAAAATCCTCCATGAACGGAACATGATCGTAACCAGAACCGTGGCGAAACAGAGCCTTAAAATCGTGACGGTCAATGGATCAAGGGTTGCAATCAACTGTTTGGCAAATGAGGCACTGATCTGGTAGGCCACCATGGATAAAACCATGTACAGCACGGCAAGCAATTGGAGATTTTTCATAGGGCCTCTTTTTGCTGACGGGCATGCTGGGTGGTCACGGTGCAGCCAATGGATGCAATGATAATGGTCATCAAGGCCAGCCATTGATTCCACAGTAATGTTTCACCCAGAAAAATAAATCCAGACAAAGCTGCCACAGCAGGCTCCAGACTCATTAGGGTTCCAAAGCTAAGAGGTGTTAAATTGCGCAGCGCGATCATCTCTAATGAAAATGGTAGGGCACTGGCTAAAATTGCCAGTCCAATAAAATAATATAAATTTGGCAGTTCAAACACATGCCCGACTGCACCAGAGAAAGCCGCGAAAGGCAGCAAGCATAACATGCCAATACTCATCCCCAAACAAACGGTATGATTGCCAGAAATGCCAGAGGGCTTTTGCCCTGCAATGATATAAAATGCCCAGCATGCACCTGCACAGACCGCAAACAATACACCGATTAGGTCGAGACCCTGCTGGGCCTGTTGTAAGGGAAATAGCAATATCAAGCCTAGAATGGCACAGCCCACCCAGATAAAATCATAGCGCTGTCGTGCATGAAATAGTGCAACACTTAAAGGGCTGATAAACTCAAAGGCAACCGCTAAGCCCAAAGGTAAACGCTCTAGCGATAAATAAAACAAGGCATTCATCCCCGCGAGGGCCATGCCGTAGCTGAGGATTGCTTTCCAGCGTATATTGCTGAAATTGATCTTCCAGATTTTAAAGATGACAGCCAAAATCATTGCGCCCATAAAAAAGCCACAGCTTAAACTGTGGCCTTTCCTGAATTGTCCTGATTAGAACAATACACGTACGCGGATCGTACCTTCAACTTGGCTTAAGGTATCAAGTGCTTCCTGAGAAGCAGATGCATCTACATCCATCACGAGGTAACCAATGTCACCTTTGGTCATTAAAGACTGACCTGAGATGTTGATGCCTTGTTCAGCAAACAGGGTGTTGATTTTGGACAATACACCTGGAATATTTTTGTGAATGTGCAGTAAACGATGTTGGCCTTCAGTCAATGGCAATGCGATTTCTGGGAAGTTCACCGCAGATAGCGTCATACCCTTATCTGAGTAGGCAACGAATTTCTCAGCAACTTCCAGACCGATGTTCGCTTGTGCTTCCATGGTCGAACCACCTACGTGAGGGGTTAAAATCACATTGTCCAAGCCACGAAGTGGTGAAACAAATTCTTCGCCGTTTGCTTTAGGCTCTTTCGGGAACACGTCAACCGCCGCACCCGCAATGTGGCCTGATTTAATCGCATCAGCCAAATCTTCGATGATGACACAGGTGCCACGTGCCGCATTGATGAAGATCGAACCCTCTTTCATCTGTGCAAACTGTTCTTTCTTGAAGAAGTTACGTGTAGATGGCACATCTGGAACGTGTAGGGAAACCACATCAGCAGTTGCCAAAAGCTCATCTAAAGAACCCACTTGGCGTGCATTACCCAACGGTAACTTGGTCACGGCATCAAAATAGATGACTTTCATACCCAGACTTTCTGCCAATACAGAAAGTTGTGAACCAATTGAACCGTAACCAACGATACCTAAAGTCTTACCGCGTGTTTCAAACGAACCGACCGCAGACTTGTTCCAGCCACCTGCATGTGTATCTTTTGATTTTTCAGGTACACGGCGCAGTAATAAAATGGCTTCAGCAAGAACCAGTTCCGCTACTGAACGCGTGTTTGAATACGGTGCGTTGAACACAGGAATACCACGCGACATTGCCGCTTTTAAGTCAACCTGATTGGTCCCAATACAGAAACAACCCACCGCAATCAATTTATTTGCTGCTTCAAAGATTTCTTCAGTCAATTGAGTACGCGAACGAATACCAATAAAGTGAGCGTCCTTGACCGCTTCTTTCAAAGCTTCGCCTTCAAGTGCAGTTTTGTGGTAGTCGATGTTGGTATAACCCGCTGCATTTAAGGTATCGATGGCATTTTGATGCACACCTTCCAATAAAAGAAAACGGATTTTGTCTTTAGGTAGAGAAAGATGTTGGCTCATTACGGCTCCGCTACAAAGGCCAAAATTTAGGTGCCGTATCATAGCATAGAGCGTGCAGTTATAGATATTTGCTTTAAAATTACCACAGCAGAATTGCTGATAATTTTTCAGCTTTACAGGAATTTTATGGCTGATACACATTTTGTTGTGATGGTATCGTGATCCTGAGCTTTATCCCTTGCCTGCTTCAATGTAAAATGCAGTAATTGATGGTCAAACCTCAACAAGACAGGGGTTGTGCCGTCCTGTGGCGTTTCTATATTCTGGATGTTGCTGTAATCTTGTGAATGTTTTTAAAAACATGAGGTTGCTACCCAGAAATCCGATATTTATTTCTTGCTAGGCCCGTAAACGATGAATGCTTCAGTTGATTTAACACCTGAGTTATTGACCCAAATAACGGCAATTGTGGGTGAAAACCGTATTAAAACCGATGCCGATAGTCTGCAAAACTGGGGGCGGGACCATACTAAACATTTTGACCCGAACCCATCAGTCATCGTTTTCCCGTCAAGCACGGAGCAGGTTCAGGCGATTGTGAAACTTGCCAACCAGTTCAATGTAGCAATTACACCATCAGGTGGCCGTACAGGACTTTCAGCAGGTGCGGTGGCAACCAATGGCGAGATCGTGATCAGCTTTGACAAGATGAATCAAATCTTGGAATTTTTGCCAGCAGATCGTATGGTTCGCGTTCAAGCGGGTGTTGTGACTGAACAATTGCAAAACTATGCCGAACAACAAGGCATGTATTACCCAGTTGATTTTGCATCTACAGGTTCTAGTCAAATTGGTGGAAATATTGGAACTAATGCAGGCGGTATTAAAGTCATCAAATACGGTATGACACGTAACTGGGTGCTTGGTTTAACGGTTGTGACGGGTAAAGGCGATATTTTACGTTTAAACAAAGGCATGATTAAAAATGCGACGGGTTATGCGTTGCAGCATTTGTTTATCGGTGGTGAAGGCACATTAGGTTTGGTGACTGAGGCTGAGATTAAACTTGAGCGTAAGCCACAAAACTTACAAGTCATGGTATTGGGTACGCCTGACTTTGAAGCGGTAATGCCTGTATTACATGCTTTCCAAAAAGAAATCGACTTAACTGCATTCGAGTTTTTTGGTGAAGTGGCAATGCAAAAAGTCTTGGATCGTGGTCATGTACAGCGTCCATTTGAAACAACTTGCCCATTCTATGTATTACTCGAATTTGAAGCGCCGTATGAGCCGATTATGGACAAAGCAATGCAGATTTTTGAGCATTGTATGGAACAAGGTTGGGTGATTGATGGAGTAATGAGCCAAAGCTTAGAACAAGCTCAAAGCTTATGGCGTTTACGTGAAGATATTTCGGAATCGATTGCGCCGTATATTCCTTATAAGAATGATATTTCAGTGTTGATTACGCATGTCCCTGCCTTTATCAAAGAGATTGATGCGATCGTTGCGGATAATTATCCAGACTTTGAAATCTGCTGGTTTGGTCATATTGGTGACGGTAACCTGCACTTAAATATTTTAAAACCTGAAAATCTGACCAAAGATGAATTCTTTGCCAAGTGTCAGGTGGTGAATAAATATGTATTTGAGACCGTGAAAAAATATGATGGTTCTATTTCTGCCGAACATGGTGTCGGAATGACCAAGAAACCATATTTAGAATATTCACGTTCACCTGAAGAAATTGAATATATGAAAGCATTGAAATTGGCATTTGACCCGAATGGGATTATGAATCCTGGGAAATTATTTGATCTCTAATGCTTGATTAGATAAAAGAATTTCTGCTAAAAGCGTATCGAAAGATGCGCTTTTTTGTTATACCTAGAACTTAATAAGTAACCGAACTTTAATATTACAACGACTTTTAATGAAAATATCTCATATAGTCAAATCATTATAGAACTAATACAACTCAATCGATGAATTATTTCGATTTTTTTTCGAATCCTGTATGGATAATAAAGTAGTTTGACTATATTTTCTATTTTAAATATTCTTGCTATTAAGAATAGCCATGCTTTAACTGAAAGTCAGGAAAAAGTACAAGCTCATTATTATCAGTAGAGGGGTAATACCCCCATTTTTAATTGAATTAATGGGTAGAAAATCTAAAGCCCGTGTTATTGTTTAAAAATAGGTGGACAACCATTTACTGACATATGAGGTCGTTCATGATTATAAAAGTACTGCCAGTTAGTTGTATAGTCCTGCACCTCGCTCAGATCTCGAAATAAATATTGATTTAGACATTCATAACGTACTTTACGATTAAATCGCTCAACATATGCATTTTGCTGTGGATGGCCTGGTTGGGTAAATACATGCTCAATACCATGCTGATCACACCACTTTTCCACCAGCCTGGCATTTGGTAAATCACCACATCCGCCCATAAATATTTTTTAATTTCGGCCTGAATGTCATATTCGCTGTCGGTACGGGTGACCTGTACGGTATGGCCCAGCGTTGTTAAATGGCTTTCAGAAAACTGGGTGAGGGTGTCATTCAATTCGCCATTGGAATGTTCAAATTGTTTGGCACCGTTAATAATTAGAATATTGCTCATGGGATACTCAAAAATAGATTGCTAAAACTTGAATGCATTTTAGGGAATCTATTCATGAGTGAAAATGCGTAAATTAGCAAAATACTATTGATCAAAAATCAATAATTAGCTGCTGTGCTTTCTTGCCTTATACACTTTACGAATCATCCAAATGGCAAATATGAGCAGATAAAATGCCCAGAATTGAATCAGCCAGAGTAGGGTTTCTTTAAAATAAGCTAAACCGACTTTGAATGATTCTGCAATTCGTGTCATTAATGGATCACTGTCCAATGTAGCGATGCGATGGATATTTAAATCATGGCGTTTACGGACTTTCGGCTGTTGATAGAACTCAAGCCGAATGGTGCTATAAGCCAGGCGGTCTTTGACTTCCAAATCGGTCAATTGTTGCAGTTGGTTGTTGACCGCACTGGATGGGCTGTTACTTTGGTTTGCGGTATTGAGCTTTTCTTCGAGTCGCTTTAATTCATAGCGTTTTGCTTCATAGCTTTGGCTGTTAAAGTTCAGCATAAGCGGCAGAAGATTATTCAGAAAAGTTGTGACTTGGTCATTGGGGAGGCGTACGGTGAGCTGTACGGTTGGCGTGATCTTTTCATAAATGTCGACACTGCCATCAATACGGTTACGCTGGGAACTGTCACTGACCTGATAATTGACCTGTTTTTCTTCGATGTAGCCATTGTATTGCAATAACTGTTGTTCCAGGGTTGATGTGGTTTTTAACACATCTTGCACTTCAAATTGCAGTTGAGCACTTTTGACCAGTTGACGGCTTTGCTCTAGGGCGCTTTGCTGGGTACTGACCAGTTGTTCTGGGTTTTTGGCGGCGTTGGTGTGAATTGCTTTGCTATCTAAGGCTGCGCTTTCTGTGGCAACCGCGGCATCGCTTGCCGCACTTTCTTCTTTTTTGGAGCAGCCAGCCAAAGTGCTGCCCACGAGTAAAATAATCGTTAAATTTCTGACTAAATCTGCCATATCATGACGCCCAATCTATTGTGATATTGATGTTATAAAATCAGTCTTTTTAATACTTTATGTCATTATCAATTATCTGATCATGACAACAAATCTTTTGCAAGCCATAACATTTTATTGCTTGGCAAATAAGTTTTGCATAGTAGCATAAATGAATCGGGCAAATTGGAATGATACAAAATGCATAAAATCTGGTTGATGCTGGGATGCAGCCTGTTGCTGGCAGCATGTAACCCACCTATTGCACAGTCGCAGCAACAGGCGGCGGTGCAAAAAAGTACCGCAATGCATGTGGTTTTATTAGATCAGCCAAACCTGTTTCATGATGAAACCAACTTGAAAATAGACCAGCAGTTTAACAGTGCAGAGAATCCAACCGATGCACAGGTGACGGTTGAACAGGTCCAGCAGGATGATTCAGTGATTGCGGTACGAACTCAATACCAGTTGAAACGTGATCAGGAGGTCTGGAAGATCGTGAACAAGAAACAAAGTTATCAATGTGCCAGGGGAGACAATGCCGATAAATTCCAGTTTGCGCTTTGTCCATGATTGATCTGTGAGCTGTGGTGTAGCCTAAAAGATAGACAAAACTGTGGATAACTTTTCGGTTATTCACATATCTAAACAATCATTCGGATTGTACAAATTGCGGTCATTTTGAAAAAATGCTAAAGTTGCGTCTGGAAATTTGGCCAAAAGGTAAAAAATTTTACCAGCCTCACGTAAATAAATCATTTTTCTTATATACGCCCTGTGAATACGCTGTTTTCACATTTATCACATGCTTTCTCACAGCATGACATCAAAATTTAAATTTCAACCATAAAGTCTTGTGGTGATGATTCCATTTCCGTTTATGGGAAATGGAACGAACCCGAGTTGGTTATTTTTGTGAATAGAACATGACAACAAATCATCAGAACATGACGTTAAACCGTATAATCGCGGGCAACATTATCCTGATCAAGGTCATTGACCGCTTTCCCTTGGGTAAAACCATCTTGATGGGTTTGCTAATTATGCTGCTAGGAACACTGTTTCTGGTGGTTGATTGGCATCTGGTTTACCCAGCCACGGGCGGTACTGAAACAGATTATGCTGGAACGTCAAGCTGAGGGGATTCATTAATAAAAAGCTGGGAGATGATCCCAGCCATTAAACTCCTGTTTAAAATATCAACACAACTGTGGATATCTTTTAGAATACCCACAGTATTTAAATATCCTTACTTAATCACACCACAGGCAACCCGATCTCCGCCACCACCCAAAGGCTTAGGTGAATCTGAATAGTTATCGCCACCTGCGTGAATCATGATTGCCCGCCCCTGAATATCGGCAAGTTTCAGGCGTGGCGCAAGCACAGGCGTTGTTGCAAAACCCTTGTCATTCACGGTTAGGGCAGGTAGGTCACCTAGATGTCCATCCAGTGGTGTACCGTGATGGGCAACTTTCTCTGGATTGAGATGTCCACCCGCAGCGAGGGCGGCTCCCATTTTACCGTCTTTCTTAACAGCTTCGCATGAGGCATTTTCATGGATATGGAAACCATGCTCACCTGGGGAAAGCTTTCCAAGTGCAGGGGTGATGAGCAGGCCTTTCGGTGTTTGCTGGAAAGACACGGTGCCAATGGAGGCACCCACACCATTGGCATCCACTTGATGAACCGTGATCAGCTGTTTTTGGTCTGATGATGTAGGCTGTGTCTGGATTTTATCTGCGTTGTTATCCAGATTAACCGATGAACAGGCGGCGATACTTAGGCCGAGGCAACCCAGGAGGGAAAACTTTTGAATTATTGAAGTCATTGCGAGGCATCCTTAATTGATTATCTTTATCAATTAAATTCAAGCAAAGTTTGGGGGAACTCGCAAGCTTCTTTAATTATTTGATAACAAAAAGGTTAAATCAACTTACTTGGTTTCAGATGGAGTCTCAAGTGTGGCAACGGGTTCTTCCACATTCTCATGCAGCCATTCACGCCAAATCGCCAACAGGATTGCCAGAATGACTGGACCGATAAACAGGCCAACCAGACCAAAGCTTGCGATTCCACCCAGTACACCGAACATGATCAACAGGAATGGAATCTGGGTTGCGCCTGAAATCACTAGTGGGCGAATCACGTTGTCAGAACTGCTGACGATCAGCAAACCCCATACAATCACACCAATCGCTTCAACAGTCTGTCCCTGCGCAAATAGCCACAGTCCCACACCCAGATATGAAACAGGGGTGCCAAATGGAATCAGGGCTAAAATAAAGGTGACCATCGTCAGCAGCATTGGGTTCGGTATACCCGCAACAAAATAACTGAGACCTGCCAAAAGGGCCTGTGCAACCGCAGTAAGGCCTACGCCATATACCACTGCACGGGTTGTTTCTGAAATGGTGTCAAGATAGTGGTGTACGCGTGGGCCAATCACCATTTCCATGGCACGGCTGACCTGTGCCAGAATCATCTGCCCATCCCGATAGAAGAAGAATAGGGTCATGATGGCAAACGTCAATTTGACCAGGTTGCGGCTAATCTCACTGAGAACAAAACGCCCATAACTCAAATGACCCTGAATCCATTCCGCAATATTCTTGGTAATGCTGTTTGGGTCATTACTCAGTTCGTTCACGGTACGGCTAATATCCTTGCCCACCACAGGCAAGTTTTTAATGAAGTCAGGAATCTGGATATGTCCTGAAAACAGTTGTCTCTGTAAATTAAAATAGAGGTTACGCCCTTCCAGTTGCAGCATGAAGATGGCGCAAATAAACGGAACCCCAATCACCAGAATGACCAGACTGATCATGATGGTGGCATTGAGGGTGGGGCGATTTTCCCCAAAGAAACGGCGCTGTACCCATAAATACACAGGCCAGGTCATGTAGGCAATAATTGCTGCCCAAAGTACAGGCACAATAAAATATTTGAGAATACTGAATCCCAAATAGATTAAGACAAAGAACAGTCCAAACAATAAAACACGTTGTAATGTGGGAGCGTATTGTTGCACAAGCGTCCGTCTCTAAAGATAAAAGTTGGATAAAATCATATTAACTGAAAAATGGGTCCAGTAAAATTTTCATTCGGTAATTTCACGTTTAAATATCTGGATGAAATGAGGAGGATAAAGTTGATGGTATGTTTCAGCCAGACGATTATTTTCAATGGAGTGGTCCATGATCGGCAATATGTATATCTCTGCATTTACCAAAGTTTTAAGGCTGCAATACAGCAACTTACCATAGCAACATTTACTATCGATTTTAATACAGGAGTTGGTAAAGACTTACAAAGCGTATTGTTATATTGAATTCATCATACATGCATAAAGTGAATTTAAGGAGCAGTTCGATGACACATTCAAATAATCAGGACAATACCTCTCCAAAAACAGGTCAGGACCATCATTCACAACAGAATAGCAGCAATGGTACACAAGCCGAAAGTGCAGTGGCTGCTCTTTTGAACGGTGATAAGCTCAGTTATCAGCAAGTGGAAGGTCTGACGGACAGTGATCAATTACAGCAGGCTATAGAAAAGCAAGATATTTCTAAAAATCCTGAAAATGCAGTACAGCAGCAAGGTGCGGAACGTGAACAGGCAATCCAGTCAGATGATGGCAGTCACGGTAACGAGACCATCCGTAAAGCTATGGAAAACCTGGATCGTGATGAAATGAGGCATAACCTGAAAGATAAGGGTGATGACACAGATCAACCTAGTCCAAATCCCGCACCTTTTATTGAACCTAAATAAAGATAGGTTTTAGTCGGTGCAGTTGTATAAATGGTTCATACCTTGTTCCATCCTGGCGTGATGGAACAAGGTGGTTTAAAACCATTGACTTGGATCATCCACCAACTGATTTAAAACAGGCTGCCACTGACTCTGGATAGTGACAAAGTTCTTCTGTGGCTTATCAAAAATACTGAGTCCCTGCATCGCCAATGTTCCATAGGCACTCCGTTCGGAAATCCATGCCACAGGCTGCTGCTCAATCTTGCTGAAGAACTCCTGAATATCCTTGGAGCTGGCGCTGTTTGGCTTGACCCGATTGGCAATCAGCAGAATCTGAACTTTGCCCTTACGAATCCGTTTAATGTCTTGTAAATGCTTAAGGAAGCGACGGGTACTGTCAATGTCGAAAAACGACGGCTGTAATGGCGTGACAATCGCATGTGCTTCACTAACCAGTTGTTCCGCATGTTCCCCTGAAAGGGCACCAGGCGCATCAATAATCAGGTAGTCCAGATTCTTGGGTGCCTCACCAATCGATTTCTCATGTCGCCAATCCAGACTCTGAATTTCGGTCACCGTTTTAGGACGCTGCTTGAGCCATTGTAAGGCGGATTTCTGGTTATCCGCATCGGCTAGCGCAACTTTATAGCCTTTTTGTGATAATGCGGCAGCAAGGGTAATCGCCGTCATGGTCTTGCCACAACCGCCTTTCTGATTTGCAATTAATATGGTTTTCATGAAATTTGCGTTTTAACGAGCCTCTTATATTCCATTCTACCTTAGCATCTTTTTCAGCGTGGTAGGTTACAATTTAGGCTCAGAACAGAGGGAAATTTTATGTCGGTTTGGTTGGCAATGCTGATAGGCGGATGTATTGGTGTGGTGATCACCACCATTATATTATCCAGCACACGCAATGGACGTATTCAGGCGGAATATGAACAATATATTGCTGAACTTGAATTGGCACATAAACAGGCACTGGTTGACGCGCAGAAGCGCAGTGTCAACACCAGCCGCGCGGTATTAAAGGGTAAAATGGCCGAGCAGTTTGCCCCCATTTTGCCTGAGTTCCAGTATCTTCCCAGTGATGCCAAGTTTCTGGGTGACCCCGTGGATTATGTGGTGTTTGATGGCTATACCGACTTCCGTGATGGCGATGGTGATGCCGAAGACATTGAAGTGATCCTGCTGGATATTAAAAGTGGCAGTGCCCGCCTGAGCAAGGGACAGCAGGCCATTGCCCAAGCGATACGTGAGGGACGGGTGCGCTTTGAAACCCTGCGTATTGATTTTAATGATTAATCCGTAATCTCAAAATTGAGTTTTTGTACCCGTGCCATCAGCATCTTTTGTGCAATGCTTGGAATGCCCTCGGCATCAAAATATTGCTTTTCAATAAACTTGAATTTTGCTTGTTGCAGGCTGCGTTCAATGTCCCGATTCAGGTGGCAGCCATCGCCAATACATTTCTGAATTGGGGTCAGCAAGGTCTGTAAAGACTGCATCTTGACCGAGTTGGGATGCTTGACGTGCTCAACCAGATGCAAAGTTCCTGTTGGTTTCAGCACCCGATAAATTTCTGCCAGTGCCTGATCCAGTCGGGCAATACTGCATAGTGTCCATGTGCAAACGATATGATCCAGAGACTGGTCGGCAAAAGGTAGTTTCTCTGCATGGGACTGCACATGCCTGACATGGAAGGGTGCATGTTGAACCCGTTCAATCGCCAGATGGTAAATGTCTGGATTCGGTTCAAGCGCGTACAGTACATCGACATTGCCATAAAATGGAATGTTTAAACCTGTTCCAAAACCAATCTCAAGCACTTCGCCCTCAATCGGCAGCAGCAGTTCACGGCGTTTATCCATCAGGCTGGCGGTTTGCATGACCTGATTGAGCAGGTGCGGGAAAACCCGACGTTGATAAAATTGATAAATCATAGAGTTCCATTCATTGATTTAAAAAAAGGGAGTGGAGTCGTCACAAAAATATGACAGAGTGCGTTTGACTGTTACCAAAAAAAGCACTTTCTTGCATGCTCTAAGCATACTATGAACAGAAGTGATTTTCTAAGTTTTAAGCGTTATTTTTGAGGATGCTCAGCATGAACAAAAGCCTATGGATCAGTTTATGCATGGTGGCTGCAATTGGACAGGCACATGCATCTACCCGTGGTGCGGAATATAATATTGCCAATGGTTTATCGCCTATTTTAAAAGACCAGTCCATCTCTGTGTTGCAGCCTTTTTATGGTAATTTTCGTATCCTCGGTTCAAAGCTTTATCAGGATGATGAACAGGCAAAATTCTCGCCAATTGACTATGCGGTGAGTTGGGGTTTGTTTGCCAAGCCCGAGATCGCACGTAAAATCTCAGTAAATCAATATGACCGCTATTTGAATTGGAAAATAGATAAGCTACCTGTTCCTGCAAATCAAGCCATGCAGATGGTGTCGAATATGCATATTATTCCCGCCACTCCCAAGATTGCCCAGCAGATTAAACAGGTAAAGCGCGGTGATTTGGTGCAGCTCAAAGGTGAGCTGGTTGAGGTGCGGGACAAGGAGCTGGTGTGGAAGTCGTCATTGACCCCCACAGATACAGGGGATGGCGCCTGCGAACTATTCCGCGTGAACTCTATCCAGTGGATTGAGAAGCAGAAGATTTAAATTGGATCTTTCTTAAGATGTAGAGGGGCTAAATGCTCCTCTACATCTTTATAGTTTTTATTCGGTTTGCATTTTTGAGTCAGCAGTTTGAGTGCTTTTCCAGTGATGCAACTGACTTTGTGCATGCAGGTACTGGTTTAACTGATCCACCTGTTTGCCTGTGTCGGGTGTGGCTGAACCAGATAAAGTGCTTTGTTCCAGAGCTTTGGCCTGATTCTGCCAGTAATCCGACAACAAACCCTGAATATAGCGACCTTGCTCGGTTTTTAATTCCAGCTCTTTTAGCATCGTCAATGCAGAGTGGATATTATCTTTCTGGCGCTGCTGTTCAAATTCTGGTGTCAGCGTATTGGCCTCTTTCATTTTCGCCAACTCGATTTCCATACTGTCACTCATTGCGGTAAAACGCTGGTCATAATCTTCCAGAATGGCAATGTCATGTCCATCATCAGGCGTGGCAGGGAATTGCTTGATGGGTGTCTGGTTCAGTTCGCCAATTGAATTGTTGACTGAACTGCCTTGCTTTTCATTATTTGGGGCAGGTGGTTGGTCCTTGTTACAGGCACTGAGCAGTAGGGCGGTGCTGAGTACACAGCTTATTGCAAATATTGTTTTGATGTTTGGCATGGTCAACTCGATCTATAATGAATTTGATGTTTTCTGAAAATGATACGCAAAAGTAGTGTAAGGAAAATCTATCTGATCTTGTGTGCTTAGGCCTGTAAAATCAAATACAATTTGTTCAAACCTTGCTTTAAGTCTTTGTTGATGCTGTGCTGACATTGCCGCAATAAAACTGGTGGACAGCAGGCGTTTGCTGACCACTTGTTCGACTGTTCCCCGATGCAGCAACTGAAATGTATCTAACCCAATAAACCTAAATAATTCCTGATTTTCAAACACCTGTTTCCATTTTTCACTATGGTAACGTGGGGTGTCCGCCTCAAATGGGGCAATTTCATCCGCCAATGCCCTGACCCAATCTACCTGAATATCGCGTTGATTCCAGACCAGTCCTAGATGTCCTGATGGTTTTAATACACGATGCATTTCAGTCAGTGTTTCAATGTTTGAGAACCAATGGAAAGACTGGGCACAAACCATGGCATCAACCGATTCATTTTGCAAAGGCAGTTGGTCACTGAAAGCCTGTACACATTCAACTGTTGGATGGGCCTGTTGAAGCTGTTGAAGCATTTCTGCCACGGGCTCCACCGCGATCACTTTTGCCTGAGTTTGAATGAGGTAAGGTAAGAATTTGCCAGTCCCAGAACCGAGGTCAATAACAGTGGAACTTTCACCTATCTGGAGGCGATCTTGTAGCCAAATCGCTATTTCTTGCGGGTAACTGGGACGGACCTGCTGATACAGTTCAGCACCTGAACCGAAGCCTTTTGCCGCAGATGGATGTAGGGATTGTGTCATTTTTTGCGCTTTTTAATCTGTCTTATCTCTATAAAATAAGATACTCCGCAATAATGAATTGGCAAAGTCCTCATTTGATGCGTTTTTGATACCCGCCTAGGATCAACTTTTTAGTGTGAGCATGGATAAGCAAATAGTATTTGAAGATGAACATATTCGCGTTATTTTTTTAACAGGTTCAAGTGACACTTTGGTGATTTCTTTTGGTGATCTGATTAGCCGTGCCAAAGGCATGTCGATTAATGCTGAAAAATCATTATTCAAATATCAATACAATGTGATTGGCATTATGCCAAAACAGAAATCTTGGTTTCCTAAAAGCAGCATGCTTGAGATGCAGCGACAGATTCAGCCGATTTTAGAACAGTTTGAGCAGATTGTTGGTTACGGTGGATCAATGGGGGGCTATGCCGCGATTAAATATTCTAATTTATTGAATATGCATAAAATCGTTGCTTTTGTACCACAATATTCGATAGACCCTGATGTGGTTCATGATCGTCGTTATGCCGAATTTTTTGATGCCGCATTGCATCAGGATATGCAGATTCAGACGGATGAAGTGGATTCATCTCGTGAATACATCATTGTCTATGATCCATACTATGCAGAAGATAAAGAACATTTCTTAAAAATACAGCCCTTATTACCACATATGCATGTGATTCACTTGCCTTTTACAGGGCATGAAGCACTCTCGGTTTTGGCAAGTTCGCAATTACTCAATGATTTTGTTGAGCAGCCTTTTGACATCACCTATTTCTATAAACGGGTGAGGGAAGTCAAAAAGCAAAGCAAGTTCTACTATCGCTATGTATTAGATGCATTATTGACCAAACATCATCAGGCTTTATTGCGAATCTTGCAAAATAACGATTTTGAATTAGATGAGCGTTATTTTGATGTTGTTCTTAAGCAAAAATTGGTTCAACAGTTATTTAATCTACAACAGGGTACTGAGCAAAATTTACGGAAGTTAGGTATTCATCCGCATTTTATCCAACAGATGGACAGCTCAGTGCCAACCATTCGCACGATTCAAAATACATTGTTGGTTTTTAATTTAGTCAGTTTAAAGCTAGAGGCTTATAATGCTGAAGCAATTCAGGCGAATCAACAATATCTATTGCCATTGAAAGCCAGTGCGAATGCCGTTGTTGAACTTGAGTTAAATGCAGAATCTTATGTTTTGACGATGAATGATCGTGGGATTCATAAGTTAGTGAAAGTCGGTGAAGCTTTGGCTTTGGATCAGTCTTTATTGATTTTTAAACGTTATCCTGAATTTTATCAACTCAGTTATAAAAACTTAACCTTGAGTTGTGATGATCATGGGCAGGGACATTTTATTGAAAATCATGTGGATGAGCAAACTCACCTACATCTTGCTGAATCGTAAGTAAAAAAGCCCTCTACAATCGCAGAGAGCTTTTTAGATTGAATTGAAAAGACTAGTTTGCACCCACTTTGGCATTGGTACCGACATTGGCATTCACGCCCAAGACTTTCACGCCAACATTTGCACCTGCCTGAGCCTGTTTCTTATCTGCATTCAAGCCTGTTTGTGCTTGAATGGATGAGTTTCCAACATTAACCCCTGCTTGGGTATTCAGGCCAATCGATTTTTGCTCAGCCTGATGTTGCTGATGACGTTTTTTTGCTTCCGCTCTTTTTTCAGCAGCAAACTCCTTACCATCAGCAGCTTTCTCTACCGCATAATCCTTACCATTTTTAACCACTTTCGCGGTTTTATCCACCACCTGTGAACCCACATTACTTGCTGTAGCCACCGTTTTGTGGGTTGCTTGCACACCTGTGTTTACAGCGGCATGACCGACATGATGAGCTGCGTGACCTACGCCTTGGGCGGTATTTTTGACTGCACCTGCAACGCCGCTAATCAAGCCACCAGACTGTACATTGACCTGAGCTGAGCCATTGGCATTTACCCCGACGTTTTGTGCAAAAATAGAGGCAGAAGCGAGAATACTTGTTGTCAAGATAGCTGTTTTGATCATTTTCTTCATTGCGATTTCCTTAAGCGATGTACCGTTTGGGGTACTTCATCAACGCAACTGCATCATAGCCAGTAAAAAAGCCGAAATGTATGGATTTCAGCAAAACTTTACAACCAGATTACAGCTTAAAAACACTCTGGAGAGAAATTGTGGAGATGCCAAACTTAGCCACACTGTTCTAAAGCAGTTTGGTTAAAGTGGCTTTTTAACTTCTCAAAGTTCTGTTTTACCTCAGGTTTCTGAATATCAAACACTGTGGTTTTTCGCGTTTTCTGATCTAATACAGGTTTTTCAGTGGTTGCATTGAATAAACGATTCGGCACATATTGAAAGGTTTCAGAAAAAGCCCGATTCAACTGATTGCCTTTAAATTCCCATGATTCCGTGCTCTGACCACCATCAAAATAACCTGTAAACTGGATCATGCAATGATCCTTATATTTATTTAAGGATGCGGCATTGGTCTTGGTATCGGGTAGGGCATCAATGTTCTGAACCTGTTGCAGTTGTTGCAAAGGTGGCTTGGTTTGGGTGGATAATGTAGAACATGCAGTGAAACCAATACTACTGATGAAAGAAAGCAAAATGGTTTTAAAAGGCGTAATAGTCATTGTTTCATTCATTCCTGTAAATCGTGTTAAATCGTATTAATTTGATGAGGGTTGGCTGAGTTCAGCACGTTCAATGGGCACATTGCCATCATTTGTACCCACTACAGCATCTTTGGTGTCTTGCCATTTTTTAGCAGTATATTGTTTGGCTTTTTCAGTCTGTTCCTGAACAATGACGGATTGTTCAGCAGTGTATTCCTTGGTACTTTTCCACTTTTCGCTCATTTTCTGAGAGGTGTTTTCAGATGCACCCTGAATTGAGTCGCCAAGATTTTGTAGGCCTTTGCCTGTTTTATACAGCAATACACGACCGAGGCTAGGGTTATCACCATAAGGGAGTGTTTTTTCAGCCGTTGCAGTGTTTGTATTTGCTGTAGTTATATTTGTTTCGGCTGCCCAGAGAGAAGACGATGCGATCAGTGCAGTCACTAAACACAGTGAAGGTACTTTTTTCATCATCTTTTATCCTTTAAGCGATACGTAATCGAGTTTTTATATCTTATTAGGATGATGGTAAAAGTGAATATGTGATTATTGTTTAACGTATGTAGAATAATTTGTAGTTTAAGCAGCATTATCTTAAGAAATGCTTTTTATATTATTTTCAAATAACTTTTGAAAATTAATTACAGGAAGAATCGCTGGATCTAAATTTGACACTAGCAATACATTGCTTATAAATGCTCTAACATACGGATAGGCAATTGCAGGTGCATTAATATGTAAAAACTTTTCTGTTTTTACTAGTTCTTCATTTAAGATTGTATCTGTTTGGAAAATAGCTTCATAATCGCAATCAAGTTGGAATTTATTTTCAGCATTCAATGAAATTGAAAATTGAATGATAGCATCCATGTTACTTTCACTATTAACTATACCTACTCTTAATGACAACTCGAAGTCATTAGAGTTTTCTTTTACAAAGTCATCGATAATGGTATTTAAAGTTAATTTTCTAGTATGAAAAGTTTTAAGAGATATTTGCATTGTTAGGCTGCAACTTTATAAGTATCAGGTGTTGGCGAAATAGGATTTGATGCTGTAAAAACAGCATCAAACCTTTGTTGATCGTTAAAATTAATTGTTTGTATTTGATATATTTCTTCAATCTTAGAAGAAATGATGTTTTCCCAATCAGAAGAAGAAATAATTTCATTAAACGCTATTGAAGTATAGTGAGTGCCATTAACTATTGCAGTATCATCAATGTGTGCAAAACTTACGTCACAATTATCTGATTTGGTATGCTTTTTTAAAAAATTAGCATATTCCTCATGATTCATTGAGTGAAGTCTTGCTATAGCACGCTCAAGTCTGCTAGTAGTCATTATGTTTCCCCTTGACTTACAAGACACTTATATCTTGTAGATTAATTATACCATCTTTTTTAACACACAAGACAGTACTGTTCGGAACGTTAGATTTTAATTCTATATTTCGTTCATATGCATTGCTGGCAATTTTACATATATATAAATGATTTAATACGGCATGTAAATCTAAAAGATCGGCAATCATGTCCCAAATTCTCTTGTTGTCTTCAGAGAATATTCGGTCAGAGGGGAATTCGGAATTATGCTTTTGTAATAGTTCGCTTCTTAACGAATTAAACTCTTCTATTCCATTGTAATCTGTTACGTCTAACAGATGTTCATCATCAATATGTAAATTAACCTTTAAAATACTAATTTCATGCTCACGGAATCCTTTTTTATACTTGCACCAATTTCTTGCATGTTCAATTGGACACCCAATGCCCTCTGTAAAAAAATAAACACCACTTCCAAGCCAATCATTTGTAGCCTCACTTTTTTTAAAATTTTCCTTTAGAATTCTATCTTTTGCTGAATTCTTAGTCCCATGAAAAACGCTTTCTTGCATGTCACTTACTTATAATAAATAAAAAGCTATTTGTTAATGTATTGTAATCTGAACAAATTCTAAAGAGTAGAGAAAATAATATTATTTGAAATATTAAAAGCACCCTGTTCTTTAAACAGGGTGCTTTACATCTAACCCTGCAATACACTTACATCTGCAATCGCTGTGAATAAATCACGCAACTGAGCCAATAAACGTAAACGGTTGGCTTTTAACTCTGCATCATCTGCCATGACCATTACACCTTCAAAGAAGGCATCGATTGGCGCACGAAGTGCAGCAAGCTTAGACAACGCTTCTGTATAGTTACGTGCAGCAAGTAAAGGCTGAACCACTGGTGTCAATGCTTGAAGTTCTGCATAAAGCGCTTTTTCAGCCGCTTCAACCAGATTCGCTTCAACCACAGCCCCTTCAGGCGTTGCTTCTTTTGCAAGAATATTGGCAACACGTTTGTTTGCCGCAGCCAATGCAGCCGCTTCTGGTAAAGTACGGAAATGATTGACCGCAGTCACACGCTTATCAAAATCAAGAGGAGATTTTGGTGCAAGTGCTTGAACCGCTTGAATCACATCAACCGCAACGCCTTGGTCTTCATACTTAGCACGGTAACGACCTTCTAAGAAATCAATGACATCTTGGACTGTCTGGATTGTAGAGTTATCAGAAGTCATTTGTGTCATCACCGTTTGACCTGATACACGACTAATATCATCAATTACTAACTTATATGCAGTAGCTAAGATATCTTTAAGGTTGAAATCCAATTCATTTTCAATGATCAAACGTAAGATACCGATTGCAGAACGGCGTAAAGCAAATGGATCTTTAGAACCTGATGGAACTTGTCCAATTGTGAAAATACCAACAAGCGTATCTAAACGATCTGCAAGCGCAATCGTTGTACCCGTCTTGGTTTGCGGTAATACATCACCAGCAAACTTAGGTAAATACTGCTCACCTAAAGCTTCAGCAACTTCATGATTCTCACCTTCAAGGCGAGCATAGTACGTGCCTGCAATCCCTTGAAGTTCTGGGAATTCACCCACAAGTTCAGAGGTCAAATCACATTTAGCCAGTAATGCTGCTTTTTCAGCATCGGCTGCATTTGCACCCGTAATTGGAGATAGTGCAATTGCTAATTTCGCAATACGTTCTGATTTGTTCCAAAGCGTACCCAGCTGTGCTTGGAATACCATATTTGCGAGTTTTTCTTTACGAGATGCAAGCGGTTGCTTTTGATCTTGTAGGAAGAAGAATTCTGCATCGGACAAACGAGGGCGTACAACTTTCTCATTGCCTTCAATAATTTGAATCGGATCTTTTGACTCAATATTTGAAATAGTAATGAAGTAAGGCTGTAATTTACCTTCGGCATTGATCAAACAGAAATACTTTTGATTGTCCTGCATGGTGGTAATCAAGGCTTCTTGAGGAACAGCTAAATAACGCTCTTCAAAAGTCGCACGTAATGCAACAGGCCATTCAACCAAGCTGGTGACTTCATCAAGTAAGTCCGTTGGAACAATCGCAGTTGCATTGACTTCATCAGCTAACTTTTTCACTTGTTCTTGAATGGTTGCTTGACGTTTTTCGAAGTTCGCAACCACATAAGCTTGTTCTAAAGTCGCCAAATAGTCATTTGCATGCGCCAAAGTCACTGCTTCAGGTGCATGGAAACGGTGACCATAAGTCACATTACCTGCTTTATGATCTTGAATAGTTACTTCAACCACTTGATCATCTTTCAACAATACGACCCATTTTACTGGACGTACGAATTCAGTACGGCTTGCCGCTGAACGCATACGTTTTGCGATTGGCAAGTTATCCAATGCAGTTTGTAAAATTTGTGGCAGTAAAGCATCAAGGCTTTGACCTTTCACATCTTTCAAGAAGCAAACTTTTTCAACTTTACCAGCTTGGAACGTCGAAAGTTGATCAACCGTGATGCCTTGACCACGCATAAAGCCTTCAAGTGCTTTAGTTGGTTTGCCTTCTGCATCATAAGCGGCTTGAACAGCAGGGCCGTCAAAGCGTTTTTGTGTGTCTGCTTGAGCAGCATCAATATCAACAATTTTGAGTGCTAAACGACGTGGTGCAGCATAGGCTTCGATCGCAGCAAAATTTAAGCCTGCATCTTTTAAGCCTTTTTCCGTTTCAGCTTTTAAAGCATCACGTAAAGTTTTTAAGCTTTTGGGTGGAAGTTCTTCACAGCCAAGTTCGAATAAAACAGTATGCTTTGTCATTATTTATTCTCCTTCGCTTTTTCAGCTTGGGCTGCTTCTGCTTCAACTTGTGCTTTTAACTGCGCTAATACTTCATCACGTAAATGTGGTTCTGCCATTGGGAAACCGAGTTTCGCACGCGCAGCCACATAACTTTGAGCGATTGAACGCGCTAAGGTACGAACACGTAAAATATAACGTTGACGCTCAGTTACAGAAATCGCACCACGCGCATCTAATAAGTTAAAGCTATGCGATGCTTTAATCACTTGCTCATAAGCAGGAAGTGGAAGTTCAGCTTCCATTAAACGAGCTGCTTCAGCTTCATAGAAATCGAATAATTCAAATAATTTATCGACTGGCGCATATTCGAAGTTATAGGTCGATTGTTCTACTTCATTTTGATGGAATACATCACCATAAGTCACAGTACCGAACTGACCTTTGGTCCAAACAAGATCGTAAACTGAGTCTACACCTTGAAGGTACATCGCAAGACGTTCTAAACCGTATGTGATTTCACCAGTAACAGGGTAGCATTCAACACCACCAACTTGCTGGAAGTAAGTGAACTGAGTCACTTCCATACCATTTAACCAAACTTCCCAACCTAAGCCCCAAGCGCCAAGTGTTGGAGATTCCCAGTTATCTTCGACGAAACGGATGTCGTGTGTCAGCGTATCAATGCCGATTGCTTTTAATGAATCAAGATAAAGCTGTTGGATATTGTCTGGGTTTGGTTTAAGTACTACTTGGAACTGATAATAGTGTTGTAAGCGGTTTGGGTTCTCACCATAACGACCATCTTTAGGACGGCGTGAAGGTTGAACATAAGCCGCGTTCCAGGTTTCTGGACCTAATGCGCGTAAGAAAGTTGCAGTGTGGAATGTCCCTGCACCCATTTCCATATCATATGGTTGTAATACGACGCAGCCTTGCTCCGCCCAATAGTTTTGTAGGGCAAGAATTAAGCCCTGAAATGTATCAATATGCGATATAGCACGACTCATGGTGCATCCACTGGAATCAAACAAAAATTGTGGTTAAGTATAAGGATTTTCGGGTGCAGTGCAAAGGATTCAAGCGTTTCAGCGACAAGTTCTGATAATAAATTACTCTGTACACGACAAATTTCACAGAACCCTTATCCTATCAGGATTCTGCTTTCTTAAAATTGCCAAAATTTCCTTAAACTCTTCTTTTTTCCCAAAACCAATTAAATGCTGAATCGCCATTTGAACATAGTCTAAACCATAGCGAAATAAACTCATTGAGAGTCGTCCATGCTTCTTTATTTTTATCGCTTTTTTTTGATTATGTTGCCATTCACCCGTTAAGTAACACCAACAGAAGCTTATAGCTAACACCGCAATCAAT
>NZ_KB849212.1:1072732-1192055 GCF_000368025.1 Acinetobacter parvus DSM 16617 = CIP 108168 | reverse complement strand
AAAATCAACTGAGAAATTTGACGATAATCAAAATACTGACCTGCAAAGAAGCGCTGCATACGCCGATAAAATGATTGTGGTAAGCACTTGATGGGCAAGGCTTTAGATGCAGAAGAAAGATTGCACGTTTGCTTTAAAATGATCGCAAGCATGATGAGCGAAAAGCACTTTAAATGTGACTTGTTCCATTTTAGAGATTTGTTTAAGATAAGATATAACTCATTGAGATGTGTCATAGTATTCGTCGTTAGAAAACAATTATTGTGACATTATTTCAATGAGTTATCTATTTTTGTCGTGTACAGAGAATAAATTATTTAAACGCTTTTGTTTAATTTTCGAGTTAATTCAAAACGTACCCAATAGCCGACATATTTTCCCAGTTGGCAAAGTCCTGAATGGGAGATCATTCACATAAACGTCACCTCATGACGCATAACATCTTTACCAATCTTAATTTTCAAATCATGAAATGTTAGCTTTGAAATGATCTTGTCACTGAGGTGTTTGCTATGTCTGATCGCATTCGTGAAAAATTACAAATTCTTGCCGATGCAGCTAAATATGATGTGTCCTGTTCCTCTAGTGGTAGTGACCGTAAGAATAAAGACAAAGGTTTAGGCGATGCCAGTCGGGCAGGGATTTGCCATAGTTATACCGAAGATGGACGCTGTGTTTCTTTACTGAAAATCTTGTTCAGTAATGTCTGTATTTTTGATTGTGCTTATTGTGTGTCGCGCCGTTCTAATGATGTGAAACGTGCTGCATTTACCGTACAAGAAGTGGTTGATCTGACCATTAATTTTTATCGTCGTAATTATATAGAGGGATTATTCCTGAGCTCAGGTATTTTTAAATCCGCAGACTATACGATGGAGCGGATGCTTCAAGTGGTGAAAAAACTACGTCTCGAAGAAAATTTTAATGGCTATATTCATCTCAAAACTATTCCTGGAGCATCGCCTGAACTGATTCATGAAGCAGGGTTTTATGCGGATCGTATGAGTATTAATCTGGAAATGCCAACCGAGGTTGGGTTAAAAGCGTTTGCCCCTGAAAAATCACATCAAGAAGTACAAAAAGACTTAGGATTGGTTCGAGATCGACTCATTCAACTCAAAGATGAACGTCAAATTATTAAGCATGTGCCGAAATATGTGCCCGCAGGGCAGACCACGCAAATGGTGGTCGGCGCACATCAGGAAACTGATCAAGACGTACTTGTGATGGCAGATCGACATTACAAGGAATTTAAACTGAAACGGGTGTATTTCTCAGGCTATATTCCAATCAACACAGAAAATAACTATTTACCAGCGGTCGGTTCGGCACCGCCTTTATTAAGGGAAAATCGGCTTTATCAAAGTGATTGGTTGATGCGTTTTTATGGTTTTGAAGTCAATGAAATCGTCAATGAAAAACACCCACATTTAGATTTGGACGTAGACCCCAAACTGAGTTGGGCGTTGCGTCATCCCGAGCAGTTTCCAGTGGATTTAAATCGTGCTGACTATCGCATGATCCTTCGTGTACCAGGCATCGGCATAAAGTCTGCCAAGAAAATCGTGCAAGCGCGTCGTTTTGGCAAGATACATACTGATTTATTGAAGCAACTCGGTGTGGCGTATTCACGTGCCCAGTTTTTTATTCGTTGTGAAGACAGTCCACGGTTTCAAAAGGAACTTTCTACGGCTGATATTCGCCAGCAAATATTAACGCAGGGTTCATCCAAGTACGTGAAACAGCTGTCACCTCAGCTGAGTTTAGGATTTTAAACATGCTCAGTGATGCAGTGGTTTATTACTACTTTGATGGTTCAATGGTCGGTTTACTCAACTGCGTATTTCGTGCTTTTCAATTCAAAGAGTTTCACGTGCAACTGTGTTTAAACCAAGGTGCACAGCATGGTTTATTTGCCACTTTAGTTGAAATTCCAAATCACGAGCAACATGCAGCACGTGTTTGGTCAGCTTTACAGCAGAAACTTTCGCATTCATCTCTGAAACAATTTTATTTTGCCTATTTATCTGAATCCTTGGATGCCTATCAGCATTTATTTAATTACTGTATCTATGTTTTTCGGCATCAACATTCAGTCGAAAAAAATTACTCTCATCCCAGTGTTTTAGCGATTTCGCAATGGACGAAAAAGGTCGGGCGCGAAAAGCATCGTATGGAAGCTTTTGTGCGGTTTAAGAAAACTACAGATGGTTTATTTTTAAGTTTAGTTCGACCTGATTTTAATGTCTTGCCTTTGATACAGCCGCATTTTAAGCGTCGTTATCAAGATCAACGTTGGTTGATTTATGACGAACAGCGCAAATATGGTCTGTATTATGATTTAAAAGAGATTCACGAGGTTTCTTTAGAAGCCAATCAGATTGACCGTAATATCGAAAATGGGGGCAGTCAAAACTTTCAATTAGAATTAGATGAACAAGAAGAATTATACGATCAGCTTTGGAAAGATTATTTTAATAGTATCAACATTAAAGAACGTCAGAATGTGAAATTGCATGTGCAATATTTACCTAAACGCTATTGGCGTTATCTGAATGAAAAATATGTTTAAGGCATTTTTTTGATTATTATTTTAAAAATACCAACATAACAAAAGAGCACATTCATGACTAAATTAGTCTTAAAAACAGCGGTACTGATTATGGCTTGTTTGAGTACTTTAGTATTTGCCAAAACGCAAGATAAAGCGATAGATCCTTATAGCCAATGTATCGATGACACCATTCAACAGCTAAAACTGGGAAATATCAATAATGCTGTGGTGGAGATCTGTAGCACCAGAACCAAAACTGTATATGCAAAGCAGATTGTGCAGTTATTGGATCAAATAAAAAAACAGAGTCAGGAATACAAGCAGCCTGAACGCTATCAGGACATCATGAAATCACAACAGCTTTGGAAAAATTTTGTCGATCAAGAGTGCCGTAATGCTGGTGCTTATATCGGTTCGCCGATGTATGAGTTTTGTCCCATGCAAAAATATGCAGAGCGATTGGAGCAATTGGAGGAGTATTTAAATTGACCTTGATCAGTTTTCGTTATTATTTAAAACTGTAATTTAAATACATCTTCAGTCTGAGTCGGCGTATACTGCTGCAACCAATGAAACAACACTATTCCAGCAAGGTGCATTGTGAGCTTTACCCAATCAGACTGGCTAAATTTCTTAAAACCGAATTACAAAATATTACCTTTGAAAGAACGTTTACTTTCTGGATTTGGCGCGCTTTGTGGTTTAGCAATATCCTCTTTAATTAGTTGGTATGTATTGGGCGGTATGAATGCATGGTATATCGCACCGATGGGTGCATCGTCAGTGCTTCTATTCGCGGTTCCCAACAGTCCACTGGCATAACCCTGGAATGTGGTTGTTGGAAATACGCTGGCAGGGATTATTGGGGTGGCCTGTACTCAATATTTGCCTGATCTGACCAGCGCATTTAGCGTGGCGGTTGGGTTTGCTATTTTTATGATGATGACTACAGACTCCTTGCATCCACCGAGTGGGGCAGTGGCGATTACCGCAGTTTTGGGTGGTGAGGCAGTCCATCGTCTAGGATTTCATTTTGTACTGTATCCCGTGCTATTGAACTCGATTTTACTGTTGCTATTTGCGGTATTTTTTAACCGTTTAATTGGGCGGCATTATCCCATTACCGCGCATGTCAATGAGCGTTCCAAAGACCCAACACCTACTCAAAAAGTATCGATTCAACCCAAAGATATCGAATATGCCTTAGAGCAACACACTGAACTATTGGATATCAGCCAATACGATTTAGAGAAAATCATTTTAGAAGCACAGGAACACGCAAGCGAACGCCTGAATAGTTACTTTGTCTGTGAGGATATTATGAGTCGGGATGTCATCAAGCTACATGAAGATGATGATATTCATCAGGCCTTAGAGAAGTTCAAGGAAGTCAACCTCATGAGTCTGCCTGTCGTCAATGCGGAGGAAAAACTGGTTGGAACACTGGCCTTATATGAGGTGGTGGAATGGTTTAAGGGTGCCACTGATCCGCGAAATTCATGGCAACATTATGTGAAACAGATCATGAGTCGTCGAGTTGTGAAAGTTGATCCATTACAACCGATTCAAGATCTTGTACCTTATTTTGTTGAAAAATCTTTTAATTATATTCCTGTGGTCGAAGAGCTACGTTTAATTGGAATTATTAGTCGGGCTGATATGATTGCGGCCTTGCATCAGCAAATCAAACAACAATCTTCAGTATTTTGAGCAAAAAAAAGCTACGGTTGTATTAGGGGTAAATCAACCGTAGCGACCAACAGAGGAAAGTGGGATTAGCGTTTTATGTGTTGATCTTCATCAACTGTCTTAACAGGTGGATGATAGCCTTGTACATGCTCAACCCGATTCGCCTGTCTTTTTGGAATGACTAACCACATGATTAAATACACCAAAATACCTGGGAAAGCGGCGCTCATAATTGAAATAATCACAAAGATTAAACGTAGTAAATTCGCATTCCAACCAAAACGTTCCGCAATACCGCCCATTACACCAGCGATCATGCTTTGTTGGTTTGAGCGGTATAAACCAGAATTGGCCATTTAATTTTTCTCCAAAAATATTTGATACAGCAACGGAATGAGACTTCATTCATGATAAATCGCTGTTAATAATGAGATAGGGATGAACTGGTTTTTTTAAAGTTTAAACAGATGGGAGAATCGTTACGGTGTGTAAAAGGCTGATGGAAAAAACGACAGTATCGCCTAAAATGCACCGACTTAAAGCATATGGCTTGGGTTAATCGAAATTTCGCTCTTATCAAAATACTCCACGAATGGACTTTTGGAGGCATATAACAAAACGGTTCAATCGTTTTGATCTTTCCAAAAAGTTTATTTATTGGAATGGTGAGGTGAAATGGTCACGATATCGATGTTAGAGATTTATGGATATGCAGTTCAGGTTATTCTTATCGTGGTTTAGCGTAGGTGCTCTCTTGAGCTTTGGGTTGAGCGCCTGTGATAGCCATCACCCTGAATCCGCTAAACAACAGGCCCAGACGCAACCGAGTCATGAAATCATGGAATCAGACCCGCAGCAGGGGATGTCATTAACCCAGGTTGCTGGACAGGCCACCCTGCCTCGTCCTGTGACACACAAGCATACACCGACTAAACTGTCTGAAACTGAACTGGCCTATGTGGGGCGTTATCATGCGCGTATTCCATGTACCGATGCTTTCGCGGGTTGTGTCAATAACGAGAAAGAAGCGGAATATATTATGAACTTGCTGGAGGATGGCTCTGTCTACTGGACCAATACCAGTTTCGGTCGTCTGGGTTCAGATTTATCGCGTAATGTTGCCAAAATTGAGCAAACCTGTAAGCAGGTGCAGTGGCATGTTGAGCCAGTGGAAAAAGAGATTGTGGTGCGCTGTGCTGCCGCTGACGTGAATTTATATTACCAGATCAATCAGGACCAGAATCTTGTGATGGATCTGGATAAAATCTGGAATGGGGATCAGGGCCGCAACCGCAAGTTCTTTAAAGAATATCCATTTCCCAAGAAAGCCTATGTTTTTGAAAAGTCGGAATAAAAAATTGAGAATAAAAAAAGAGCGCATCGAGCGCTCTTTTTTGTCAGTGCAGATTAGTAATCAAAGCTGAAGTGTTCTGGTACAAGTGAAGTCAAGGTACGAGAAGTCGAAACCATTGATTCTGCATGACCTTGCGCACGTGGCAACAAACGGTCAAAGTAGAATTCAGCAACCTTGATTTTTGCTTTATAGAATTCAGGAGTTTCAGCACCATTGCCTGCTTCCAGTTTTTCAGAAGCAACCACTGCCTGTTGAGCCCAGAAGTAAGCCATCATCACATAACCAGAGAACATCAAGAAATCATTAGAAGCAGAAGATACGATGTCACGGTCTTTACGTGCTGCAAGCATGATGCGAACAGTTAATGTGTTCCATTGAGCGCAAAGCTTCGTTAAGTCCCAAGCGAAGCGACGTAAGTATTTGTTACGAGCGTGAGTTGCACAGAACTTCAGGATTTCAGCAGTATAGTCACGAACAACTTTACCTTTTGAGCTTAAAAGAACTTTACGACCTAATAAGTCAAGTGCTTGGACACCCGTTGTACCTTCATACAATGTTGAGATACGTGCATCACGTGCGATTTGTTCCATGCCCCATTCTTTGATGTAACCATGACCGCCGTATACTTGGATACCATGGTTTGCAGCTTCCAAACCTAATTCAGTCAAGAAACCTTTAAGAATTGGAGTATAGAAACCAAGTTTGTCATCGGCAGCTTCATAAGCAGCCTGATCACCACTTGCCAGCGCATCAGCCATTTTATCTGCAAGTTTGGCAGCATGATAAATCATTGCACGACCACCTTCAGCTACAGCTTTTTGAGTTAAAAGCATGCGGCGAACGTCTGCGTGGTGAATGATTGCATCAGCAACACGCTCTGGCTCTTTTTTACCAGAAAGTGCGCGCATAGACATACGGTCTTTCGCATAAGGTAACGCACCTTGGAAAGAAAGTTCAGCATGTGCAATACCTTGAACCGCTGTACCAATACGTGCAGTGTTCATGAAAGTAAACATTGCATGCAAACCTTTGTTGATTTCACCAATGAGGTAACCAGTTGCGTTATCAAAGTTCAATACCGCAGTTGCTGATGCACGGATACCCATTTTGTGTTCGATTGAACCACAAGATACGGTATTACGCTCACCTACACCGCCGTCAGCAGTTGGGATGAGCTTAGGCACGATGAATAACGAGATACCACGGGTACCAGCAGGTGCGTCTGGAAGACGCGCAAGTACGATGTGGATAATGTTTTCAGTTAAATCATGCTCACCTGCAGAGATGAAGATTTTTGTACCAGAGATTTTATAAGTACCGTCAGCAGCAGGTTCAGCTTTAGTTTTAACTTGACCTAAGTCTGTACCACATTGAGGTTCAGTTAAGCACATTGTGCCAGACCAAGTACCTTCAACCAGTTTAGGCATATAGGTATTTTTTTGCTCATCAGTACCGAACTGGATGATGGTGTTCATACAACCTGTACTTAAACCTGGGTACATGGTGAATGACCAGTTTGCAGTACCCATCATTTCAGACTTGATGAGGTTTAAAGACATTGGCAGGCCTTGACCACCAAATTCTTCTGGGTAAGAAAGACCTTGCCAGCCACCCATGACGAACTGGTCATAAGCTTCCTTGAAGCCTTTAGGTGTTGTTACTTCGCCGTTGTTAAAGGTACAGCCTTCTTCATCACCTGACTGGTTCAGTGGAGAAAGTACGTTTTCGCAGTAATCTGCCGCACCTTCAAGAATCATATCAACTGTATCTTTATCAGCATTCTGTCCACTTGCCAAAGTTTGGTAATGGGCTGGATAATCTAACATTTCGTTCATTAAGAAACGAATATCGCGGAGCGGGGCTTTATAAGCTGGCATAATCTTAATCCTGTATTTGAATCATTTTGGATTATCTGTTTCGATACTTTGATTATTCACAATGGTGATAAAAATACATTGATAAACACTATGGAAAAGACTGTCAGAAAAGCGAATTAATCAGATGAGAGAGGTGTGCAAAAGTCAACTTTTCGCTGCTGTTTGAAACTCATTTTAAATATGAAAATGATTAAATTTACAGTTGTAAATATAATGATATAAAGGTGTTTGGTAAAACTATGCGTTTAAAATATTTAACTTTATGTGTATTGGGGTTTAGTCTTTCTGCATGTTCTCAGCATGTCATTAAAACCAATTTTGCTACTGCAAACCTTGAACAGAAAGCCATTAACAGCATCAATGCGAGGTATGAATATCCCAGCTATGACTACCGTGGAAAATTTAATGTCCATGTTGATCTGGACCAAAATAAAAGCGTAAGCAAAGATGACAAGGCGGCTCTGGATGCCAATGTGAAGCAAAAGGTTGATCAATATCTGCGCGACCAGAAAGTCAACCTGAACACCGCACAGAAGCAGGCTTGATATGAAACCCTTGCCCAACAGCCAAAACAGTTTGGCGGCAGCAAGGCGGACAAGTTTACCCGTGTCATGGCCAATGTTCTGAATGACATGCAGTTTGAATATGAGGGTTCAGTGCATTACCGACAGAAAATGGGATCATTCAACCTTTTGACGACAAGCTGGGGCGGGCAGTGGGCCGTATTGTCAACGATGCCATGCGTGGTGATCAGGATCGTCAGGCCCTGAAAAAATTAAAGGCGCAATATAAACAGCCACAGCAGATTTTTGCCAAACAGTATCAAATCCAGTTTGAACGTGAAAATGGCGCATATCCTGAGGAAAAAAACGTGCTGGAACAGACAGCCAATATTTTGGGACAGGTTTATGTGGATGCACGTCAAAACAAGCTGTCTGAGAAGTCAATCAAGAACTTAAAGGCTGAACATAATGAATTTATTGATTATGAAATCTTTAAGGATGTTTACCAGAAAATGCTGAGCAGCAAATAATTGAGTGCCAAAAAAAGAACCTGCTGATTGCGTAGGTTCTTTTTTGCCGAATTTTACTGAGCGACTATAAAAAATCCTTGAGTTCAGGTTTGACCCCATTCCAGATTGAAAAGGCTTCGATCGCCTGTCCAACCAACATGCCAAAGCCATCGGTGGATGGAACCTGACGTGCCTGAGCCTGATCCAGAAAGCTGGAGGATTTGCCATAGGCCATTTCATAGGCGTGATGGAAAACCAGTGTTTCAGGAAGTTGCAACACATCGCCAGTTAAACTTGCTGATGTTGCATTAATCACAAAATCAAATTCACCTGAAAGCTGATCTAAAGCAATTGTTTGTAATTCAGTTTCAGGGACAGCCGTTTTTAAATCGTCAACCAGTTGTTCCGCACGGGCGAGGGTACGGTTGGCAATCACGATTTGTTTTGCACCTGCCTGCATCAGTGGATAGATCACACCACGGGTCGCACCGCCAGCCCCTAAAATCAGGATACGGCTGTTTGCAAGATTCCAGCCCAGAGCCTGAATGGCGGCAACTAAACCCTGACCATCGGTATTATCTCCAAACAGTTTGCCATCCTGCATCCACAAGGTATTCACGGCTTTGGCAATCTTGGCGCGTTCAGTCAGTTGATCACATAAGGCAAAGGCCTGCTCTTTAAAAGGAACAGTCACATTCATACCCACACCACCTTGAACAAAGAAGTCTTTGGTGGTTTTTTCAAAGCCATCCAGTGGTGCAAGAATTTTTTTATAGTTTAAATCAACTCCTGTTTTTGCTGCAAAAGCATGATGCAATTCTGGTGAGCGGGATTGTTCAATTGGATTTCCAATGACAGCAAATTGTTTGGTCATGATTAAAATCTAAAATAAAGAAAATAAAGGCAGTGTATAAAGGTGTGATTTAGCCGACAAGAGCGAATCATGGCTGATTAACATCTCTCATAAAATACGGTATTAGTCAAAATCCTTTTTTGAATTTTGACTTTTTATTTTTACTTCTCTAAACCCAACCAGTCTCTTGGTTTTAAATAATAATCAGTGAGACGTTTTTCAGGTGAGTTTTCATCCCATTCAGGACGATACGACCAGCCTGCAAGATTAGGTAAACTGACCAAGATCGATTCAATTCGTCCACCTGTTTGTAAACCAAACAAGGTGCCACGATCATAAACCAGATTGTATTCAACATAACGACCACGACGATACAACTGGAACTCGCGCTGAGCTTCGGTATATGGCTGCTCACGATGCTTTTCAAAAATTGGCAGGATTGCTGCTAAATAACCATTACCAACAGCCTGCATATATTGAAAACAGGTTTCAAAATCCCATTGATTGAGATCATCAAAGAACAAACCACCCACGCCACGCTGTTCATCACGGTGTTTTAAATAGAAATAATCATCACACCATTGTTTATGCTCGGCATAAACATTTTCACCAAATGGCTGACATAAGTCATAGGCAGTTTGATGCCAGTCTAAAATATCCTGATCATCTGGATAGAACGGGGTTAAGTCAAAACCACCGCCAAACCACCACACTGGGTCCTGTCCCTCAGGTTCAGCCACAAATAAACGGACATTGGCATGGGAGGTTGGAATATTTGGATTTTTTGGATGAATGACCAGTGACACACCCAAAGCCTGAGCCTTTGCGCCCGCAATCTGCGGATGGCGTTCAGTTGCGGAAGCAGGCAGCTTGCTGATATTGATGTGGGAAAACATGACCCCACCTTTTTCAATCACTTCACCATTTTGCAGAACACGGGAACGACCACCACCGCCTTCGGTTCGTTGCCAATCATCAATGATAAACTCAGCGGTGCCACCGCCTGCACGTTCCTGTTGTTCTAATCCTGCACAAATCCGTGCCTGTAGGTCGAGTAAAAACTCACGAACACGGTGAATATCAGCTGAAGTTGGATGCTGCATGATGATCCTCTTGAGGTGATCTGGGAATTAGCTACATCAAAACATAAATCCATAAAAAAAGTAAGGAATTTAAATCATTTCTTTTTCAACAGCAGCTTTTAATTCGGTGATTACCTGATTACGTTTCTTTGTGTAGATGAATGCACCGATAATACCTAAAATAGGTAATAAAATAAGTTTAATCATAAAGCTAATGACGATAATTCCTGCGACACCAGCCCAAAAGGGTTTTATATAATGATCTGATGCAAGTTGTCCAATTACAGGATCATTTCGCTGGAATTTCTTTAAATTTAAGTTATTAACAACTACATAAGGACCTTCTTGCTTATTTTCTGGAATCACCCATATTATTTGAATGCGATGACCTGTGCGTAAGGTGACATTCCAGTTTGATAAGGTGACATCATGCTCCTGACCATTATCATCCATGAGAAAAAATTGATCATGAATCGTGGTACTTGAAGTTACAGGAGCTGTACCGCCTGTCCCATTATAGGTTGCACCACCACCGCCATGTACCCGAGTTTCTCGTTGTTTATTATTATCAACCACTTCACCTGTAAATTGATAGATGCCGTAAGTTTTCCCCTGAATAGAAACAGTGGTCATATTATCCCTCTTCGTATGTTAATTTTAAAAATATATACAGAAGAGTAATTATACTCAAAAATCATCCTTTTGATAAAGATGATCCATACGCTCACGTTTGGTCTTTAAATAATGTTCATTGAATGGATTACGACCTACAGTGAGCGGAACGCGCTCGACCACATTAATTCCAAGATCAGTGAGTGCTTTTAGTTTGAGTGGATTGTTCGTCAGCAATTTTACTTCTTTCACTTGCAGATGATCGAGCATAATGCTGCACATATCATAACGACGCGCATCAGCAGGTAGATTTAACAATAAGTTTGCATCAACGGTATCATGCCCCTGATCCTGTAGGGCATAGGCACGAATTTTATTGGTCAAGCCAATCCCACGACCTTCCTGACGCAAATATAAAATCACACCCTGAGCCGCTTCATTGATCATTCGTTGTGTGGCTTGTAACTGAGGTCCACAGTCGCACTTCAATGAGGCAAAGGCATCACCAGTCAAACATTCAGAATGGATACGCACGAGTACGGGCTGATTTGGTGCAGTTTCTAGTCCTTTGGAAAGCGCCACATGCTCTTCGCCCGTTGCTGGGTCTTGAAACACGGAAATATTGAAGTCACCAAAAGCAGTTGGTAGCCTTGATGTTGCAACAAATTCAATTGGCACAGAACGCTCACTATGATAATAAAAACAGTCAAAGTATAGCTGAATGTGTGAAGATTGCGTGAATTGGAATTTCTGATTTTTCACATAAGTTTTTCTTTTTCATACAAAGCACACAATAATGGTTGATAAACAGTGACATAATTCAGGATAATCTGCCAGCCAGTCCCCGAGACTGGCATGAGAATGTTTAGCACGACATCATTTGCCCATGTGGCTGATTGAAGGTAGATCATATTTAATTGTATGATTGCCCCCATTTAACCCAGCTTCGGATTTGCCAGGCTTAAAAAGGCTTCGCCACATTATGTTGTATACCGAAATTCCAACTCAACGTCCTGTTACGCCATTGTTAGATGGAATTGATCATCCACAACAGTTACGTCAGCTCGAACAAGGCCTGCTCCCACAAGTGGCGGATGAGTTGCGTCAATATATTTTGTATGCGGCAGGGCAAAGCGGTGGCCACTTTGGCGCAAATCTTGGTGTAATCGAATTAACGGTTGCGTTGCATTATTGTTTTAATACACCTCAGGACCGTCTGGTTTGGGATGTGGGTCATCAGGCTTATCCACACAAGGTGTTGACAGGTCGCCGTGACAGAATTACCACGATCCGTGCCAAAGATGGTTTGGCTGCATTTCCTGCCCGTGAAGAATCCGAGTTTGATACTTTTGGGGTAGGCCATTCATCAACAGCAATTTCTGCTGGTCTTGGTATGGCGTTGGCACGTCGCTACCAAAAAGACCCATGCGATGTGGTTGCCATTGTCGGTGATGGTGCAATGACCGCAGGTATGGCCTTTGAAGCCATGAATGATGCGGTTGCCCATGATGCCGACCTGATTGTGGTGCTGAATGACAATGATATGTCGATCTCCTGCAGTACAGGCGGCTTTGCCAAGCATTTGGCGGCGATTTGGGAAACAGGTCAGTTGATTAATGTCAATGAACAGGGTGAAGCCTATGTTCAGCCACATCCGAAGTGGACTTATAACTCAAGGTTACATCAGTCTGCAACAGATGCAGCGGATAACTTATTTAAAGCGATTGGTTTTGATTATTTTGGGCCATTTGATGGGCATGATGTTGAACAACTCACACAAGTTTTCCATGCGCTAAAAAAACGTAAAGGCCCTCGTTTAGTGCATATTTATACCAAAAAGGGTAAAGGATTTGCGCCAGCTGAAGCAGACCCGATTACCTATCATGCTATTACTAAAATTGTACCTACAGCATCTGCTCCTGCAAAAAAATCACCGCCTAAATACTCAGACGTGTTTGGACAATGGTTATGTGATGAAGCAGCGCAAGATGATCGTTTACTGGCGATTACTCCAGCGATGTGTGAAGGTTCAGGGATGGTTCAGTTTGCAAAGCAATACCCTGAACGTTTCTTTGACGTTGCGATTGCTGAACAACATGCAGTGACTTTAGCCGCGGGTATGGCGTGTGAAGGTTTAAAACCTGTTGTAGCAATCTATTCGACCTTTTTACAGCGTGGCTATGACCAGTTGATCCATGATGTTGCGTTACAGAATCTGGATGTGACTTTTGGAATTGATCGTGCTGGTTTAGTCGGTGAAGATGGTCCAACCCATGCAGGTGCCTATGATTATGCCTATATGCGTACTGTACCTAACATGGTGATCATGGCGCCAAAAGACGAAAATGAATGTCGTCAAATGCTACACACTGCATATCACTATAATGGACCAACTGCCGTACGTTATCCACGTGGTGTCGGTACAGGTGCTGAAATCCAACAACAGATGACTGCTTTAGAAATTGGTAAAGCTGAAATCGTTGCGCAATTTAATCAGGACGCAGATCAGCAGATCAGTATCCTTGCTTTTGGTAGCCGTGTTGCAGCATCAGTTGAAGCAGCAGAATTATTTGCAAGTAAATATTCGGTTGCTGTATCTGTGGTCAACATGCGGTTTGTAAAACCATTAGATGAGCAGATGCTTCGTGACTTAGCTACTGACACAAAATTTTTTGTGACTGTAGAGGAACATGCGGTTATGGCTGGTGCGGGAAGTGCAGTAAATGAATTTTTAGCATGCGCTAAAATCATTAAGCCAATTTTAAATCTAGGTTTGCCAGATGCATTTTTAAATCAAGCAACTCATCAGCAAATGCTCATTGACTGTGGCTTAGATGCCAAAGGTATTTTACTTTCAATAGAACAAGCTTGGTTATAGATCGCTAACGCTTTGTAAATTAGAAAATAATCTTTCGCAAACATTTTTTACCTAAAAGCCCTTATATTTGATAGAATATAGGGGCTTTTATGCATTATTCTTTGTCAAAATCTTCAAATTTGTAGTGGGTGTTCAATGGAACCTATGGTGGTTATGGCTGCGCGTGCGGCTCAAACAGTTGGTCAAGAGCTTTTAAAGGCACATCAAAATCGTCATAAACTCGATTTACAAGTTGAAGAAAAAGGCATTGATGGTCCAGTAACGCGTGTTGACCGTTATATCGAACAACTTACAATTGATACGCTTCGTAAAAGTTATAAAAACCATAGCTTCCTTGGTGAAGAGTTTGGCATGCAAGAAGGTAAAGGTCACGATGCAGATTGGTGCTGGGTGATTGATCCTTTAGATGGTACTCAAAACTTTATCAACGGTTTTCCTCATTTCTGTATTTCTATCGCTGTACAACATAAAGGCGTAACTCAGCACGGTGTGATCTACGATCCAGTGCGTGATGAATTATTCTCTGCAAGCCGTGGCCGTGGTGCAGTCATGAACCAGCGCCGTATTCGTGTCAATCTAAAAGATTCCTTGGAAAATACTTTCCTTGCGGTTGGGCATCCTTACCGCGCAAAGCGCAACGGTGAAATCGTATCTTATGCAGAACAGCATTTCGCTTCTTTGTTGGCTATAACTAAATCAGGCGCGCAAATCCGTCGTGGTGGCTCTGCTGCTTTAGATTTAGCTTATGTCGCTGCAGGTCGTTTTGATGGTTTCTTTGAACTTGGTTTAAAACCGTGGGATATTGCCGCGGGTGAGTTGATTGTAAAGGAAGCGGGCGGTGCAGTCGTTGATGCACGTGGTGGTAATGATTCATTTGACAATGGTCAGGTGATTGCCTGTTCACTCAAGATGTTAAAACCGTTGATGCAGGCGGTTGTTCCAGCTTGGGGCGAAGCTGCAAAATAATTTATAGATTACTAAAAAGACCCTCAATATTTGAGGGTTTTTTATGAGGACTTGAGAATAATTAAAGAGCTATCTTGGTCATGATTTCTTTAGTAATCGCTCAGATACAAATAATAAAGGTGATTCAATAGAAAAACCTATTAAAAAAGGTGACTTTTAAAATTATTCTGCTATAATCCGCCCACGCACTTAAATTCCAGTTCATTACCTGAACATTCAGTTCTATTCATATTATGCGCTCGCTGTCCATAGAGAGGACCACATCTTGCGCCCAAATCGCTTAGCGATTCTTCAGGTTGAGGCAGTAATCAAGCGTGCGTTTAGTCCACATCGTCGTTATTCGGATTGCCACTGAATTGTATTTATATTCAGCTTGAGTCGCTTTGCCGCTTGTTGCCGATGTCTATTTTTTGTATTTATTAAAATGGAGCACCCATTAGGGTGAAACTCTCTATGAGCAAAACTTTTGCCGAATTTTCTTTACACGAAACCTTACAACAAGCGCTTGAAGGTTTAGGTTTTACCACACCAACTCCTGTGCAAGAACAAGCGATTCCCGCTGCTTTAGCAGGTAAAGATTTATTAGTTTCAAGCCAGACTGGTTCTGGTAAAACAGCTGCATTCTTACTCCCTACATTGAATGCTTTAGCTGGCGAAGAAGCTTTTGTTTCGTTTAAAGACCGTATGAAAGCCGTAACACAACCCACTATTTTGGTTATTTCTCCTACACGTGAATTGGCTCAACAAGTTAGCCAAGATGCGATTGCATTTGTACGTCACATGAAAGGTGTTCGTATTGCTGCAATTATGGGTGGTATGCCTTTTGGTAAGCAAATTCAACAGCTTAAAGGCGCTCAGGTTGTTGTCGCGACTCCAGGTCGTTTACTTGACCTTGTAAACCGTCGTCAAATTAAACTTGATAAAGTTGAATCATTAATTGTTGATGAAGCTGACCGTATGCTTGATCTAGGTTTCTCTGAAGACTTAGAAGCAATTGGTGAATTAGCTGCAAACCGTAAACAAACATTGATGTTCTCTGCAACATTTGCAGATCGTATTATTCGTCTTGCTGAGCGTATGATGAATGATCCACAACGTATTGCAATCGAAACTGGTCACAGCACCAATACTGATGTAACGCAAACATTACATTGGACTGATGGTTTCGAACACAAGAAAAAATTACTTACGCATTGGTTATCTGACGAATCAGTAGATCAAGCTGTTGTATTCGCAAGCACGCAAGAAGATACAGATATGCTTGCTGAAGAATTGGCTGAAGCAGGTCACTCGGTTGTTGCGCTACATGGTGCAATGCCTCAAACCGTTCGTAACCGTCGTTTACGTAGTATTCGTGAAGGCCGTGCAAAAATCCTGGTGGCGACTGACGTTGCAGCGCGTGGTTTAGACGTACCAACAATTTCACACGTAATCAACTTCGGTTTACCGATGAAAAATGAAGACTATGTACACCGTATTGGTCGTACAGGTCGTGCGGGTCGTACAGGTCAAGCTGTTACTTTGGCAACTTACCGTGAGCGTGGCAAAATCCGTGCTTTAGAAGATTATTTAGATGCACGTTTAAATGTATCTGAAATCGAAGGTTTAGAGCCATCTCCACCTCCTGCTCGTTCAGGTCGTGATGGTGGTGGTCGTGGTCGTGATGGCGGTGGTCGTAGCCGTGGTGGTCGTGATGGCGGCGGTCGTGGTGGTTTTGGTGGTGGTCGTCGTTTTGAAGGTGAAAGTAACTTTAAGCGTCGTGAAGGCGGTGATGATCGTCCACGTCGTAGCTTTGATGACAAACCTCGTGGTGAGCGTCCAGCGTTTGCTGGTGAAGACCGCCCACGTCGCGAGTTTAATTCTGATCGCCCACGCCGTGAAGGCGGTTTTGAAGACCGTCCAAAGCGTAGCTTTGGTGGTGAAGAGCGTCCACGCCGCGAGTTCAATTCTGACCGTCCACGCCGTGAGGGTGGTTTTAACGATAAACCACGTTTTGACGCGAATGATGACAACCGTGGCAACCGCGTAGACTATAAACCACGCCGTGAGGGTGGTTTTAGCGACCGTCCAAAACGTGATTTTGGTGATCGTCCACAACGTGAGGGTGGTTTCGGTGACCGTCCAAAACGTGATTTTGGTGATCGTCCACAACGCGAGGGTGGCTTCGGCGACCGTCCAAAGCGCGATTTTGGTGATCGTCCACAACGTGAGGGTGGTTTCAGTGACCGTCCAAAACGTAGTTTCGGTGGTGAAGATCGCCCAAAACGTAGTTTCGGTGGTGAAGATCGCCCAAAACGTAGTTTCGGTGGTGAAGACCGTCCAAAGCGTAGTTTCGGTGGTGAAGACCGTCCAAAGCGTGATTTTGGTGATCGTCCAGCACGTGAAAGTGGCTTCGGTGGTGACCGTCGTCGCAAAAACGATTTTTAATCGTTAAAAACCGATGAAAAGAAGAAGCCAGTTGTAAAACTGGCTTTTTTGTTTGGGATTAGTCAGGTAAAATTGTTAAAATGTGTGCTAATTCAAATTTTGCATAAGAAATAAAAAAGGCTTAATCAAATCAAAAGTCTTTTGAGTCAAATGTGGTTTTTCATATGAAATGATGGACTGCCATTCCTTTTTGTCATTTTGATGCTGTGTAATGGCCTGTTTTTCGCCTATGCACTTTTTGATGCCAATCACGCCGATTCCGTAAATGTCAATTCCAGCCAAACCACCAGTCAGGTCGTCTCAAAAAATAACTACATAAATTAACAATCTTCATACGTCGCTCATCAAAATAAAAACAACGATTTAGTCTTTCAGTGTATAGTATGCGTGCATAAAAAGTGCAGGAATGAATGCCATTATGAATAACAAATCTCCTCTCGATAGCGAAGCCCTAATTGAAGTTAAAAACCTGAGCTTTAATCGAGGAGAACGCGTCATTTATGACGATATCAGCCTTAAAATTCGACGTGGTCAAATTACTGCCATTATGGGACCATCAGGTACAGGTAAGACCACTCTATTGCGTTTGATTGGTGGACAACTGAGCCCCGATCAGGGCGAAGTTTTGCTGGATGGCAAAAATATTGCTGCAATGTCACGTCATGAATTATTCGCTGCGCGTGCCCGTATGGGCATGTTATTCCAGAGTGGTGCGCTGTTTACCGATATGTCGGTCTATGAAAATGTGGCATTCCCGATTCGTGCACATACCAAATTGCCAGAACACCTCATCTCAGAACTGGTGGCATTAAAACTTGAATCCGTCGGTTTACGTGGGGCTGAGCAGTTGATGCCAACTGAGCTTTCGGGTGGTATGAACCGCCGTGTGGCTTTGGCACGTGCCATTGCACTTGATCCTGAACTGATCATGTATGACGAACCCTTTGCAGGACAGGACCCGATAGTGATGGGGGTGCTTACCCGTTTAATCCGTTCCCTGCGTGAAGCGTTGGATTTAACGACCATTGTTGTCTCACATGATGTCTCAGAGACACTGTCGATTGCTGACTATATTTATGTGGTGGCGGAAGGTAAAATTCAGGGTGAAGGTTCACCTGAACAATTAAAAAATCACGCATCACCATTTGTGCGCCAGTTTTTAACAGGTTCGGTTGAGGGACCTGTCGAATATCAATTTACTCACCAAGCATATTTAGATAACGAGGTTCGTCCATGAATGCGATTGCCTGGCTAGGTAGACTCGTTATTGAGCGAATAAAGGGAATTGGTGCTGCGGCACTGATGCTGCTGCAAGTTTTATTTTCCATGCCATCTAAAGGTGGCTTTCAGCGTTTTGTGTACCAGATGTATCGTGTTGGGGTGATGTCCCTGCTGATTATCGCAGTTTCAGGCTTGTTTATTGGTGCTGTTCTTGGCTTGCAGATGTATAGCATTCTGGTCACCTTTGGCAGTGAGGCGATGCTGGGTACAGCAATTTCACTGACACTATTACGTGAACTGGCATCTGTGGTGGCTGCCTTGCTGTTCGCAGGCCGTGCAGGTTCAGCATTGACCGCTGAAATTGGTTCCATGAAGCAGAGTGAACAGCTTGCCAGTATGGAAATGATCGGGGTTGATCCACTTCGTCAAATTGTTTCCCCACGTTTATGGGCAGGGATTGTCAGTCTGCCAATGCTCACCGTGATTTTTGCAACCATTGGCATTATTGGCGGCAAGATGGTGGGTGTTGATTTCTTGGGCGCTGATGAAGGTTCATTCTGGAGTGGTATGCAAAGCAGCGTGCAGTTCTGGCATGATATTTTCAATGGCACCATTATTAAAAGTATTGTATTTGCCCTGATTTGTACATGGGTAGCGGTCTATCAGGGCTATGCCTGTGACCCGACACCTGAAGGTATCGCGACTGCAATGACCAGAACGGTCGTATATTCTTCACTTTGTGTATTAGGTTTTGATTTCGTGTTGACTGCGGTCATGTTCGGAGGGATTTAATGAAATCACGTACTAGTGAGCTGGCCGTAGGTATTTTTGTCATTATCTTCGGTATCGCTCTATTTTTTCTTGCGATGAAGGTCAGTGGCTTGGTGGGTACCAATTTACGTGACAGCTACAGCATGACAGCGCAGTTTGATAATGTGAATGGTTTAAAACCACGTGCCAAGGTAACCATGAGTGGTGTCACCATTGGCCGTGTAGAATCCATTACCCTTGATCCAGTGTCACGTCTGGCAACAGTCAAGTTTGACCTTGATGGTAACTTGACCAGCTTTAGTCCAGAGCAACTCAAGGAAGTGCAAAAGAACGCACTTGAAGAGTTGCGCTACAGTGCTGACTATGAGCAGGCCGATGCCGCGAAACAAAAAGAAATGGAACAGCAACTCATCCGCAACATGACCTCCATCACCAGCCTGGATGAGGATGCTTATATTATGGTTGCAACCAATGGTCTTCTGGGTGAGAAATATTTGAAAGTGGTGCCAGGTGGTGGTGTGAACTACCTTAAACGTGGTGATGTAGTTTCAAATACCCAGGGTACAATGGATTTAGAAGATTTAATTAGCAAATTTATTACAGGTGGTGCTGGTAAAGCCACAGCTGGCTCAACCGCAACAGAGGATTCAACTTCGCAGCCAGCCGCTGCTGAAGCAGAACCATCTTTCGCTGAGTAATTTAGGTTAGGAGATTGTCCGTGAACACATTATTGAAACAAACGCTAACAACCAGCGTATTGTTGGCTATGCTTGCAACCACAGCATTTGCAGCACCAACAGAAACTCCACCTGATTTTGTCAAGCGTGTCGCTGATGGGTTGATTACCCGTTTAAAGGCAGATAATGCGAAATTACAAAATAACCCAGCTTTGGTAAGAACGATTATTCGTCAAAATCTCGACCCCTATGTAGACTCACAGGCGTTTACACGTATTGTGTTGGGTACTTATGCCAATAACCAATATACCAATGCTGCACAGCGCGCCCAGTTTGAGAAAAACTTCCGTGAAGTGATCATCGAAAACTATGGTGGTGCTTTTGCGAAATACACCAACGAAAGCTATACCATGCGCCCTTATAAAGCGTCAAACAGTAAAAACCCTGTGGTAACTTTAGACTTCCTGCACAATGGTGAAAAGATTCCTGTGTCGTTCCAGTTAACGGACAAGGGCGATCAGTGGAAAGTACGTAATATCAATGTATCTGGCGTTGACCTTGGTTTACAGTTCCGTAACCAATTTGCGGCAACGGTTCAGCGTAATGGTGGTGATATCAATAAAGCGATTGCAACTTTTAAACCTGATGCAGATGCTGCAGTCACTAAAAAATAAGTAGGTGAAGGGTGATTCAGTATATTGATCAGCAACTTATCGTTCCTAAGACGATCGATTTTGAAAATGCAGAGCAGATTTACCAATCAGGCTTAGCGCATATTCAACAACATCAGCATTTTCCTTTGATTGTTGATCTTGCTCAGCTTGAACAGGGCAGCACCTTGTCTCTCGCTGTATTAGTGCAATGGTTGCGTCAAACCCCTGAAAGTAAAGGGCTGCATTTTAAAAATGTCCCTGAGAAAATGCTGAAAATCATCCAAGCTTGTCATTTAGAAGATGACCTTATTTTGATTTGATATTGTATGAATCGAAAAAAGAGCTTTTTTATAAAGCTCTTTTTTTATATTTATGATTTTGGAAAGGCTGAAAAAAGAGCCTGACAAGTTGGATATTTTGTGTGTAATTTTTTGAGATAATAAGATTGATCGTATGCTAAAAAACCATCTAGTAATTTTATGGATGTGGTGTGGTCATCATGACAATTATTATTTTTTCGGTTCCACGCTAGGAACGGTACAATTGGCTGGTCTATAGATAGGATATTATTTTGACACTGTAACCGTGCTAAAGAAGCCACAGTATAGTTGTGTGGTTTAGCTTGATCAGGGGCGTAGGCTAAGCCAATGATTAAATCATTCTTCTTTATATTTTTAAGTGGGAACTGACTCTGCCATTGTTTCGGCTTTGAACGCATTATCCATGTTCTAAAGCCTTGGAAGATAAAATGGGAATTACTTATAGTTAAGTGGTAATGATCTGTAGATGCTATCTTCTGAACAGCTTGAAGACGTGCAATAAACACGTCATCTGGTGAATACGGTGCACAAGCAAAAGCAGTCGGAAGGAATAGAATCGATCCTAGAATAGGCATACTCAAAAAAAGAGAATTGCCTTTCATGCTAAATCCATTTCTTCCAGCGGAAATAAAGTGTTGGTCCAGTTAAAAATGTTAAAACCAATGTAATCACAATCCAAAAGCTCGTATCCCCTTGCGCAAAAGGCAAAACATCGGTGTTCATGCCATAAATACTGGCAATTAACATCGGTGGCGCAAGCATACTTGGTAAAATTGAGAAACGTTTAAAGGTCTCATTCATTTCAGTATTTGCAAAACCAGTGGTGATATCGAGTAAGAATTTAAGCTTTTGAAACAGGAACGCATTATGTTCTAGTAAAGAACGAACATCCTCACTCATTTCTCGAATATCTGCATCATATATATGGCTACCCAAGGCGCGTGGACGTGACAGAAAAGACAACACACGACGTAAGTCTGTAAGACAGAGTTGTGCTTTTCCCAACATATCTTCTTGATGCGCGAGGTTTGTGATCATGTCGTCAAGATCAAGAATTTGTTCACGGTGATGATCATTCAGGACTTCTGCGGAGTACTCTTCAAGATAACGGTGGGTGTCTTCTAAGATATCTGAAAGTTCATCTAGTTTAGCTTCCAATAAGCCTAATAAAATCCAAACTGGATCTTTATAGTCCATCTCATAATCATTACGTCTCGCTCTTGCTCGAAATGCTCGAAATGCGACTAATTTTTCACCACGGAGTGTGATGAGTCGGTTTTTCTCAAGCAAGAAAGCAACTGTATGTACGGTTGCTGCAAGGGTATTTTCAAGATCTTCTTGTTCTCGATCTGACTGGAAATTTTTGTTCTTGGTGAGAAAGTAAGTACTGATATGTAAAATACCTTCATCATCACGATAAAAACGTGCTGATGAGGAAATGTCTTCAAGTGATTTTAGGGTGGGTAGATTGCGATCGTAGGCCTCGAGAACCCATTGTTGTTCTTCTTGGGATGGCGCAATTAGGTCAATCCAAACCAACTCTGGGTGTAGATCAAATCCACCATTGATTGTTGCATCTTCTAGACTACCGCGCTCTGTGGCATAAAAGGCTTCAAGCATGTCTTTTTTCCTCGCGCAGTCAATATAAGGCCTTCTGCATTTTACAGAAAGTCAGCGTGTATTTTAGACAAGGATGGGCTGAAAAACACTTGCCTAAACGTTATTTTGTTAAAAATCTTGTTACATAGTCTACTTTAGCAGCATGACAGTTATATAAAACGGTTTTAATTGTATAAATTCTATTTGGATGATCAGTCCACAATATTGGCACCACTGACTAAAGAGGTGGTGATTCCATGGTGTCAGCAAAACCTTGTAAGCTAGACTCACGATGTTGTGCGGCCGCCAAACACACACTATAGATTTGTTGGCAGCCGATTTGTTCCAATGCCTGTGACAAGGCGGTAATGGAACTTCCCGTAGTCACCACATCATCCACAATCAGCACTTTTCGATAGCGGATTTTTCCTGATGGATTGCTAATAAATTGCTGCTCAATGTCTTCCAGCCTCTCCAGACGCGAAAAGCCTTTTTGTGAGTGTTGTGCCAGACGTTGTACAGGCTGCCAGACAGGAATATTCAGGTTATGTGCCAGTGCTTTGGCCAGTAACAGGGTTTGGTTAAAACCTCGCTCTACCAAACGATCTGTGGAAATTGGCATTGGCACAATGGCCTGAACTCTGGGAAGTTTGAGTTGTAGCAACAGGCCATTCAATAAACGTTGATGATGCAGTTTTTGCTCATATTTAAACTGTTGAATAATGCGGTCAATCGGATATTGATAGTGACAGGCAACAAATACCTGTTGCTGGTTACGGGTAATGTGCTGTTTCAACCACGGCAGTTGTTGCCAGCAATTGTGACAAACACCAAAATGCTGTTTGATCCCAATGTCACACAGGCTACATGGCGTGCAATAATCAAAAACCTGTTGGACGGATGTGCCAAGTAATTTAAACATAAGCGTATCTTGGAGCTTCAGGCAACCAGCGTTTGAGCAGGCCGTCAGCATGTTGTGGATAATCCTTGAGGATTTGTGCCGCCACATAATGTGCCTGGCTGAGTAAATGGTCATCACGTTCCAGACGCGCCACGCGAAAGCCGATATCGCCTGTCTGTTTGGTGCCCAGCAACTCACCTGGACCGCGAATTTCAAGATCCTTTTCAGCAATCACAAAGCCGTCATTGCTTTCCCGTAAAATTGAAAGGCGTTCCTGTCCATTCTGTGACAATGGAGTTTTATAGAGTAGGGCGCAGAAACTTGCGGTTGCGCCCCGACCTACCCGACCACGGAGCTGATGCAGTTGCGACAGCCCCAGCCGTTCTGCATTTTCAATCACCATGATGGATGCATTGGGTACATCCACGCCGACCTCAATCACCGTGGTGGCAATCAGTAATTGTAATTGATTGTCCTTAAAGGCCTGCATAACCGACTGTTTTTCATCTGCTTTCATTTTACCATGCACCAGCCCAATGTTGATGTCTGAAAAACGCTCTTTAATTTCCTGATAGGTGGCCTCGGCCGCCTGTGCATCCAGCGTTTCAGACTGTTCAACCAGCGTACAGACCCAATAGGCCTGCTTGCCCTCCCGACAATTGCTTGCGATACGTTGCAGAACCTGCTCGCGCCGATCCAGTGGAATGGTCACAGTTTGAATGGGGGTACGTCCTGGTGGCAGTTCATCAATAATGGAGGTGTCCAGATCACCATAGGCACTCATAGCCAGCGTGCGGGGAATTGGGGTTGCAGTCATCACCAACTGATGGGGTGTGAACTGGTCTGTACCTTTGTTGCGTAGGGCAAGCCGTTGATCAACCCCAAAACGGTGCTGCTCATCAATAATCACTAGACCGAGTCTGGAAAACTCGACATTGTCCTGAAACAGTGCATGAGTGCCCACAATCAACTGGGCATGACCCTGCTTGATCTGTTGTTCGGCCTGAGCGCGTGCCTTACCTTTCTGTTTGCCTGACAGCCATGCCACCTCAATGCCCAACGGTTCAAACCAGCGTTTAAAGTTTAAGTAGTGCTGCTCGGCAAGAATCTCCGTCGGTGCCATCAAGACCACCTGCCAGTCCGCTTCCAGCGCATGACAGGCAGCGACTGCAGCAACTAGGGTTTTACCTGCCCCGACATCACCCTGTACCAGACGCAACATTGGCTGATCCTGTTTAAGGTCGTGCAATATTTCCTTGGAAACCCGTTTCTGGGCGTTGGTCATCTGAAATGGTAGACCATCCAGTAAGTGCTTTGCCAAAACCTTGCTGCTGTTAAAACGCGGGGCGGCAATCTGGCGGATATAGGCACGGCGCGTCAACAAACTGACCTGATGGGCAACCAGCTCCTCAAAAATCAGCCGTTGCTGTGCAGGATGGGAACCCTGATTAAGCTGCAACATATTGGCATCGGTTGGCGGCTCATGGATGTAATGCAGAGCCTCTTTCAACTCATAGCCGTTACTGTATTTTTTAGGCAGTAGTTCAGCCAGCTCATCACTATGGTACTGTAAAGCCTGACGTACATATTCCCGTAGTTTGGGCTGGGTCAGGCCCTCGGTACTTGGGTAGATTGCGGTAAGCTGGGTTTTGGGTAAGGCAGTATGTTGCTGGATCACCTGAATTTCAGGGTGATACAGTTCCAGACCACGTGCACCGACCCGAACCTCGCCAAAAATCCGCAGGCGTTGCCCAATCTTGATACGGTCGGTCAGACCCTTGTAAATATGATAAAAACGTAAAGTGACCTTGCCAAAATCATCCTGTAGCAATGCCGCCAGTGACTTCTTTTTGCCAGGTGGAAAGTCAACAGACCTGACTTCACCCTCAAGCAGGTAACTGCGCCCAACCACCAACTGATTCATTGGAATAATCGTGCTACGATCTTCATAGTCACGCGGAAGATGAAACAGCAGGTCATCCGTGCTAAAAATATGAAGTTTTTCGAGCAGGGCCGCTGCGGCAGCACCAACGCCTTGTAATTGCTGGACTGAGGTCATCTTTGGTCAGGGATATGTATGCATATTTTATTTATTGGTTATGGTAAAACATCTCAACGTGTTGCTAAACACTTATTTGAGCAGGGTCACCACATTAGCACAATTAGTCGCAGTGCAAAAACAGATTGTTACGCGACACATGAGATACAGGATATTCACCAGCTCGACCTGACCGCATTTGCTCCGATTGATGTGGTCTATGTGTTGCTTGCTCCGTCACAAAAGGGAATCGAGGCCTACCAGCACACCTATGTGGACAGTGTTGAGCCAATCCTCAAGGCCTTAAAGTTACATCCTGTTCAGCGCATCATCATTGTTTCTTCGACACGAGTCTATGGTGAAAATGCAGGGGAGAGGATTGATGATGAGTCATTGATCCAGCCTGCCGATGAGCAGGGCAAGCTGTTACGGAAAATGGAGTTGTTGTGGCAGATGCATTATCCACAGCAGAGCATCATCGTTCGTCCAACAGGGATTTATGGAACATCAGTGGCCCGTCTGCAACGAATGGCTGAGCAAACATCAACCTACCCAGCCATTCATTTGAGTAACCGTATCCATATTAATGATTTGGCAAGGTTTTTGGCTCAACTTATGGATGTGGAGAATGCACAGCCCAGCTATATCGTCACCAATAACATGCCTTTACCCATGCATGAAATCCTGCTCTGGTTCCAGCAACAGCTTGATTTGCCTGCGTTGAGGTTGCTCTCTGAACAGCAGACAGGGAAACGCATTTATGCCACCAGACTGATGGAAATGGATTTTAAATTTGACCATTTGATTTGCTTTAATGACTATGCGGCGGCCTTGTCGGCACATGGCAATCCAGAATAATTCGATCAAACTGCAAGTGTTGTGATGCGGAATATGGCCTTTATTACCATTGGATGTCAGTGTATCTTCAAGATGGCTTGAATGATGCACAGAGTTTGCAGCAAAGTGGGCAAAGGTCAGCGATGAAAAAAATAATATATACAGTGCTTCTCGGATGGATTGCGACAAACAGTTGGGCGAGTGAACAGGTCTGCTGTGTATTTGACCCTGTGGGGACTCAGGGCGATATTAGCCGCAGGTTGCAGGATATTCACCTGTATGCACAGCAAAGTCAGGTCCAGTTGAAATTTAAAACCTTTCAAATCAGCAAGGTTTCCCCCGTTAAACAACAAGAGAATCGGGATTCTTGAAAACAATCCGCCACAACAGGCATTGGTGCAGAGGGCTATGAGGCATTGTTGGCAAAAATCCGTAACCGCTATGTCGATTCAGGTTACTACGATGCCTATTTTATTGACCTGATCAGATGACTGCGTTGTCTGGACGATCTGCAATATCTAAAGTGTCGGAAATAAAAATACCTCAAAGCGAAGTTGCTTTGAGGTATTAATTGCAATATTAAGCTTTTTTACGTTTCAAGCGGCGTTTGGCCTGTTGTGAAGCCATTGCCTCCAGCGCTGTCGCCAGTTCCTCATCACTGAATGTGGTGATGTGCTGCAACATCTGCAAGGTCGCTTCGTCAAGCACCAACTGGGCACCTGCTGCCATTTCACTAAAGTTGTCATCATATTCAATCAAGCCCTGTTCATTATTGCGAATATAATTCTGCTGAGTCAGCACTTTAATAAAGCTTTGGAACAGTGCCTTGTCAAAGAACTCTGGTGAGTTGAACTCGTACAGCACAGACAAACGTTGACCCAATAAATGGCTCAGCTCCTCAACCTGTTTAGTGGAGATATTGCCAGAACCACGCTGGGTAATCAGCGCAAGCGTCATGTAATAACGTTCCAGGCTCTGTTTCACAGGCAATCCCAAGGTCACAAGTTTCTGGTGTTCTTCGCTATTTGGTGTTGGGCTGAACAGGTTGCCATCATGGTCCTGAAAGATCAGGCCAATCTGTACCAGCGCATTGATGTAGCTATCAATATGCTGTTGCAGTTCAGCTGGCTGCCATTTCATGAACAGTTCAGCTTTCAGGAATGGATACAGGGTACGGATGACGTTGCTTAAATCGGTCTTGTTAATTTTACCGTTGTGCTCAACCAGTGACGCAACCAGTGATGGTAGTACGAAAGCATGCAGGATATTGTTGCGGAAATAGGTGAGCAAGACCGCCTGATTGTCCTCAATTGCAATAATATCGCCCAACACATGCTGTACGCGCTTGATCAGTTTGAGCTTCATGCCATAGGCAATGATTTCCTTGCCCGATAATGAGGTGACTTGAGTGCGCTCATCATAAGGTTGCTGGGTGGCCAGATCACGGTAAATGTCGAGCTGTTTTGCACAAATCTCCTCATCCAGCGTATGTTTTGGCGTTGCCAACAAGATCAGCGAAAGCAGGGAAACAGGGTTGATCACCACCGCACGGTTGATGTTTTCCAGAATCAGGTTGGCTGAGCTTGACACCACACTGGAAATTTCTGCTGGAATTGGCGCATCATTTTTTTCGATCTGAATTTTATCTGCATTATGCTGCTTTAAAATATCATCAAGGAAAACAGGTTCACCAAAATTGACGTGTACCTTGCCAAAAATTCTTTCAATTTTACGTAAAGTTTTGACGATGCCAAAAATTGATTCTGCTTCTTTTGGCTTACCCTGCATCTCACCGACATAAGTTGAACCTTCCATCAGGCGTTCGTAGCCGATATATGTTGGAACAAAAACAATTGGCTTGGCGCGACCGCGTAAATGACCATGAATGGTCATTGCAAGCATGCCTGTCTTCGGTGGTAGCAAGCGACCGGTACGTGAACGACCACCTTCAATGAAGTACTCGATAGGCGTATTGCGTGATAGAATGCTGTATAAATATTCTTTGAGTACAGATGTATATAGTGCATTTCCGCGGAAAGATCGGCGTATGAAAAATGCACCACCTCCACGTAATAACTGACCTACAAAAGGTAGGTTTAGGTTATCACCCGCAGCAATATATGGAATCATCAAGCCACGTTTATAAATCACATAGGACAATAATAAATAGTCAATATGGCTACGGTGGCATGGTGTGTAAATAATTTCATAATCTTTCGCAAGTTCGCGAACCGTACTGAAATTATGAACTTCAACGCCGTCATACAGTTGTGTCCATAATCGTGTTAAAGCCATATCTGCGAAGCGTACTGCTGACGCTGAATAATCAGAAACGATTTCATTGACATAGCCAATTGCGCGGCGTTCTGCCTCAAGCATGCTGATTTTATGCTGAATGCTTTCACGACGGATGGCATCCTGTACATCGGGTGCCTTAATGATAGACTGCATCACGTTGCGGCGGTCTGACAAGTCAGGACCCAGTACCACTTCGCGTTGCTGGTCTAGGTAGCGATCTAGTGAACTTGCGATATACGTGGCAGGAGAGATGTTTGGATGATGTCTCTTGGCATAATCTACCAGTTCACGCAAGGATTGCGGTGCATGGAACTCTAAATAAGACTCACGACCATGTAGACCAATATTGACCAGTTGTTTGACTGTCCCAGGCGTTGCCCAGGTATCGGAGAACAACAGTTTAAACCATGAATCCTCTTTATCTGGTGAACGTCCCCAAAGTACTGTAACGGGAACTAATTGAACATCTACTTCTTGATTTTGTTCTAATGCTTCGATCAACTGTAGAAGGCGTGGGGGATATGTTTGAGTATTAAAAAAGTTATTTTCATTTTGATGTAAAAATAGAATCGAGTTTTTTTCATGATAAGTTCCAAAACTCATGGCATCTAAAGCTGGCTTTAGATGAAGGCGACGCGTTTCACCATCAACTACCAAAGCATTACTACGTGAATAATTTTGTAGTACATAGCAAATCACTTTATTTGAATCTGGTGTGCTTTGCTCAGTTGTTGTTGATTCTGTAGGAACTTCACCAAGAACATGTGGGGTGACCACAAGGTCAAGTAACTTACTCGAAAGTTGGCGATACATTTGACCAAATCCAGTCTTGGACATTACAGACTCCTAAATCATAATCCTGACAGTAAGCCATGATGAGCACGACATTCTGCGTTATTCTGACATAAAACGATATGTTATTTTCTGACAAAATATAGCGTATTTGGTAGATTTTATCGTTAAAAATCGTATTTTTAGCGGTTATAAACAAGAACAATGTGACGGACAAATCATTTTATCCTGAGTATATTTATGGGAATTTATGGCACAATCAAGTCAGGCTGCTCATAACGATTGATCTGAATTGTCCTGACTTTGCCCTGTGCATGAGCTAGAAACAGTGTTTTATTGTGGCACTATAGCTGTCCTTATGCCTGGGTTGATTTCTCCTCATTGGTGTTGGAAGGTGGTTACATGAATGCTTTGACTCAAGAACTCGTTGAATTATTGACGCTGGAACGGATTGAAGAACATATTTTCCGAGGCAATAGTCGCAATCTGGTCGGTAAACGGGTATTTGGTGGGCAGGTGCTAGGGCAGGCGTTAAGGGCCGCATCCTATACTACAGATCGTCCAGCTCATTCGTTGCATGCTTATTTTTTATATGGTGGTGATGTCGATGCACCCATCATTTATGAAGTTGATCCATTGCGAGATGGTAAAAGTTTTGCAAGTCGACAAGTGCGTGCGATCCAGCATGGACGTACAATTTTCTCGGCCATGGTATCTTTTGCCAATCCAGAAGAAGGCTTAAATTATCAACATAAAGAACCAGAGTATCCGAGTCCTGAAGAGCTGAAGTCTGAGAAAGAATTAAAAGAAAGTATGCTCAATTTCGTTCCAGAAAATGCACGTACCAGTTTTATGCGCGAACGTCATGTGGAAATCAGACCAACTCGACCAGTTAATCCTTTTCAGCCGCAGCCTGAAGCACCATATTATGCGCACTACATTCGTACCCATGATCGTATTGCAGAAAATGTTGATGACGTGTCATTACATCAAGCCATCGTTGCATTTTATTCAGACTTTACTTTGATGACCACCGCACTGCGTCCACACGGGTTATCTTGGATTTCGCCAAATTTACAATGTGCAAGCATTGATCACACCATTTATTTCCATCGCCCGTTACGTGCTGATGATTGGATGCTTTACGATATGGAAGCAACGATTAGTGCTAGTTCACGTGGTCTTAATTTTGGACGCATGTGGCAGAATGGTCAGCTGGTATGTAGCACTGTACAAGAGGGGTTAATTCGATTGAGAGAAATTGAAACCCAGTAAATTAGAGCTGAAAAACTCAAATTAAAGCCATCGTTTAGATGGCTTTTTTGTCATAAGGTTGTGAGAAAAATTGCTCGATTCTTCAATATGAGCGTGCCATAGTATCCATAAGCTAAAATATTTTATTAATCAGCATGAATTTAAATACACAAATTCTAATCGCAGCCGTACTGGGTGTTATATATGGGTTCTTCTTAACTTTGTATCCGCAGACTAGTTTTGCTGAACATAGTTTGTATGGGCTAGGGATTTTAAGCAGTATTTTTATTGGTTTACTAAAAATGTTGCTTATCCCACTTATTTTTAGTTCGATCGTTGTGGGTGTTTCAAATTTACAGGCTGGTGGACAATTTGGACGAGTTTGGAAAATTACAGCATTAAGTTGTCTCACGACAACAACCTTAGCTTTGATTTTAGGAATCAGTTGCGCACATCTATTTGAAGTAGGCAAAGGCGTAGATATTCAAATCTTCCAAGAAGCCATGCAAAACCACCAGACGCCAGATACGCTGACGCCTTCAAGCTTTCTGACCAGTTTTATCCAAAATACTTTGATTAATCCTTTTAAAGCATTGAGTGAGGGTAATGTACTTGCAGTTGTGGTTTTTGCGTTATTCCTTGGAGTCGCATTAGTCAAAGGGGGTGAAAGCTTTAGCTTGGTTCGCAATACCTGCCAACAATTCTTTGTTATGATGATGATGCTTGTGGGTTGGGTGATGAAGCTAGCGCCAATCGGTATTTTTGCGCTGCTGGCTAAATTGATCGCGACCGAAGATCTTTCCGTATTAAGTCGTTTAGTGGAATTCGCAGTGGTTGTCACAGGAACAACGATTTTCCACGGTGCTGTTGTTTTGCCGGCATTACTTTGGATTTTTGGCAAAATGAATCCAATCACTTTCTTTAAAGGTGCACGTACTGCTTTGGTCACTGCATTTGCGACCAGTTCAAGTTCCGCGACGATGCCACTCAGTATGAAATGTGCACAAGAAAATTTAGGTGTGCGACCACAGACGGCAGGATTTGTGATTCCTTTAGGAACACAATTAAATATGGATGGTACTGCACTTTATGAGGCAGCTGCCGCTTTATTTATTGCAAATTTGATGGGCTTGGACTTGAGTTTAACACAGCAAATTATTGTATGTTTAACTGCCATGATTGCTTCATTGGGAGCACCAGGTATTCCCAGCGCAGGTATGGTGACCATGATTATGGTTTTACAATCAGTTGGTTTGCCTGCGGAAGCGATTGCGATTTTATTACCGATTGATCGAGTATTAGATACTGTACGAACAGTAGTGAATGTACAGGGGGATATGATGATCAGCGTTGTTGTTGATCGTTATGCTAAGCAAGCAGAAGTTGAATCAAGTTGATGCGATTTAAAAAATAAAAAGCAGGAGAAGACTCCTGCTTTTTTATTGCAATGCTTATGCAGCTTGTTGTAAAGCGCGTTTTGCTGCTGGTGAATTATTTAAATAATTCACCAGCATCTTGAGTATTAGCTTCTTTCACAGGATTATACCAAGGCATGAGATAGTCGATTTGTTGAGCGACTAACCAAATTGGATTTGGTAAAACCTGATTATCTTGACGACCAATTTTGTACCATTCCATCCAAACCCATGGTCTAAATAAGCTCGGTTTTTTGTCGGCAAAACGAGGGTCTTGCCCCATGATATGTGCCGCGCCATCAACCCATAAACCAAGTACACCCACGATTACAGCTACACTCATGTAATAACTTTGTTAGCGGCAAAACCAGAACTCACCAGCAGGCAAAATATTATTGATTTCGTTAATAAAATAACTGGCAAAAGGCTGGTTGGGAATCCAGTCTACGGGTGTGTTTTCCCAGTCAAATTTTACCTTGCGTGGGAGAATTTTATAGTTAATCGAAGAACCAAGGACTTTGTTCTTCACAAATGATAATAATTTCATCGTTTAGTCCTAATCGATAGTGCAATGAACCAACACTAAGCAGTATATGAAAACTACCTAGTGCTTGTGTTTAGCAATACAGGACAATTAAAAATCATTTTATGCATCAAGTTGCATAAAATGCATTATTTATTCTTCTACGTCTATTTCTGAAGCTTCTGGGATCTGATCAAGGTCAAATTCTGCTGGTTGATCAAGTGTGAAATTTAAACGACCACCCATGACGCTTGCCAATTCTTCTAAACCAATTCGATTGAGTGAAGAGAATAATTGAATTGAGAAATCAAGTTTCATTTTCTTCAACTGCTGCTTAATTTCTAATAGTACTTTATTGGCAGGGCCACGGTTTAATTTATCTGCTTTAGTAAGCAGGATATGCACAAACAAATGACGTGAATGTGCCCATTCCAGCATCATTAAGTCAAAGTGTTGTAATGGATGTCGGATGTCCATCAAAAGTACCAAGCCTTGTAAGCTTTTACGATGGATTAGATAGTTCTCAAGTTCTTTCTGCCATACGATTTTCATGGCTTCAGGGACGGCTGCATAACCATAACCTGGTAAATCGACCAAACGTTGATCTGGACTACCTAAGCTAAAAAAGTTGATCATTTGCGTGCGACCTGGTCTTTTTGAAGCGCGTGCGAGTTGCTTTTGATTAGTTAAAGCATTAATTGCACTCGATTTTCCTGCATTGGAACGACCTGCAAATGCGATTTCATAACCTGTATCTTCTACGCACAAATCCAGTTTAGGCGCACTCATCAAAAATTCAGCTTGGCGTAACCAAGTCAAAGACTGCACTGCATATGCGGTTACAGCAGGATCAGTCTTTTTTTCATAACTGATTTTTTGTTTAGGTGCGAGTTTGGCTTTGGTGTCTTTCGATTTTTCACTACGACGCATAGAAGCTTACTTTTTGAATTGAAATAGCAACAAGTATTATAAAGGATGTGAGAGATTCGTGCGAATCTTGATGTTTAGGCTTTTTGAACGAGTTGTAAAAAATCAATATTTGAATTTGTAGAAGAGGGAAGAATGCCATATTGCACCACTTCTCCAAGGGTATATTGATCAAGGCTTTGATAAAAACATTCTAAAGCTTGATCCAAAATACTTTTAAGTCCGCAATGAGAGCGCAAAACGCAAGGTGGCGTATTACATTCTACGATTTGATGATTGCCTTGTAAGATACGAACAATCTCACCTAATTTTAGACTTTTAGCCTCTGGATTTAAACGAAGTCCACCACCTTTGCCGCGAATCGTTACAATCCAATGCTGTTTTCCCATGAAGTGAACGATTTTCACTAAATGGTTTTGGGATACATGCAGGTCCCGTGCAATATCTGCAATCGTATACGGTACATCACTCGGACGAGCGACATACATTAAGATTCTGAGTGCATAATCAGTAAACTTATTGAGTTGCATGGGTTTTCACTCAATTTATTGCTTTAAACAGAAAGGGCTAGTCTAACATAGACTAGCCCTATGCAAAACGCAGCACCGATTAGCTGAGTTTTACGCCACCCGTACCGAATGCTTCGCTATGGATATTTTCAGCAGGGATGCCACGAGCAACTAAAGCTTTATGCTGCTCTGCCATAAATGGCATTGGACCACACAGATAATAGTCTGCATTGATTGGCAGTAAAGCGGCATCCATCGCTGCTAAATCCAGACGGCCAGCAACGTCATAATCTTCACCTAGCACATCACTTTCATGTGGGAACTCATAGGCAGTAAATGTGCTCAGGCGTGGATATTTTGCTTTTAGTTCATGGATATGCTTTTTCATGGCATGCACTTGGCTGCTGCGGCAAGCATGAATAAAGCTTACAGGTTGCGGCATATCTAAAGTCACCAATTGATTGAGCATTGCAATCATTGGCGTTAAACCTACACCACCACTAATAAATACATTACGTTTGCTGCTATCAATTAAATAGAAGTTACCTGTTGGTGCAGAAACTTCAATTTCTGAACCCTCAGCCAAACCATGCAACGTACTAGATACCCAGCCACCTGCTAACTCACCCTTTTCATCTTCACGTTTAACTGAAATACGTAAGTAATCTGCTTGAGGGCTGGTTGAAAGCGTATATTGACGTGGTTGTCTTAAATTGAGTTCAGGCACAAACACGCGAACTGAAATATATTGACCTGCTTCATATTTTGGTAATTCACCACCATCTACAGGAGCTAGATAGAATGAAGTAATTTCATCGCTTTCAACTACTTTTTTGGCAATTTTGAAATTACGCCAGCCTAACCAACTGCCTTTGGTTTGTTGATGTTGATCATAAATGGCTTTTTCAGTGCTAATAAATAAGTCAGCTAATTGACCATAAGCGGCAGCCCATGCATCAATCAATGGATCTTCCATCGAGATATTCAGTACTTCACTGATAGAGTGCAGTAGATTCTCACCCACAATACTGTAATCAGGTGATTGAATATTCAGGCTGACATGCTTATGGGCAATGAGTTCAACCACAGGCAACAGCACAGATGGGTCCTCAATATTTTCCGCATAAGCTAGTACAGCACCCGCAAGTGCTTGTGCTTGTGCACCACTACGTTGATGCCCCATATTGAAGGTTTCTTTTAATTCAGGGTTATTACCTAACATACGGTTGTAAAAGTAACCAGTGAGTGCCACACCATTTTCACGGAGTACAGGTACAGTTGCTTTTACAAGGTCAATTTGCTGCGGAGTCATGGGTGATCTCTCTTGGCTATCATTTATAAGATGTATTTAAAATATACCTTATAAAATTTATTTGCAAGATCTGTTTTGACTAAAACCATAAAAAAACTAGGGGATAACTGATTATCCCCTGATTTTTAAAATAATAAAGATTTTTATTTGCCAAATAATGAACCCAGTAAACCGCGAACGATCTTTTGACCTGTAGAGCCGCCTAAACTTCGTGCTGCGCTTTTGGCAAAGGTACCCACAATATCCTGAGTCAGTTTTTCACGCTGTTTGGCAATGCGTTCTGCTTCTTTTTGCTGTTCGCGGGCTAGACGCTCTTGCTCGCGCGCTTGTTGTTTGGCGAGTGCTTCGGCTTCTTTAGCCTCTTGCTTGGCGCGTACTTCAGCTTCCTTGGCTTCAATTTTAGCTTGTTCTGCTGCTGCCGCTTGTTGCTGACGTTGCTCAACTTTTTGTTGCAACATTTCATAGGCGCTGTCTCGATCCACTGCCTGATCATAAACCCCTGCGACAATACTTTGCCCAATAATCACTTGGCGTTCTTCTGGCGTGATTGGCGTAAATGAAGAGTAAGGTGGCATGACCCAAGCACGTTCTACAATTTGCGGTGTGCCTTGTTCATCTAAACAACTAATTAATGCTTCACCTACAGCAAGTTCGGTAATGGCTTGTTCAACTTTAAATTCGGGATTGGCTCGAAAGGTATCCGCTGCGGTTTTGACCGCCTTTTGATCTTTTGGGGTAAAGGCACGTAGCGCATGTTGCACACGGTTACCCAGTTGGCCCAAAACGCTTTCAGGCAAATCCAGTGGGTTTTGGGTAATAAAATAAATCCCCACACCTTTGGAGCGAATCAGGCGGACCACCTGTTCAATTTTTTCTTGTAAGGCTGGGCTGGCATTATCAAACAATAAATGCGCTTCATCAAAGAAGAACACCAGTTTAGGCTTGTCCATATCACCCACTTCAGGGAGCTGTTCAAACAGTTCAGAGAGCATCCATAACAGGAATGTGGCGTATAGTTTAGGGGTATTCATCAATTTATCCGCAGCGAGGATATTGATATAGCCCTGACCATTGCTGTCTGTCTGGATGAAATCCAGAATATTCAGGCTGGGTTCACCAAAAAATTGTTCTCCACCTTGATCACCTAACGCCAATAAATTACGTTGAATCGCCCCAAGACTAGCAGGAGAAAGATTGCCATATTCGGCTTTTAATTCGGCTGCATTTTCGCTGACATAGGTCAGCATTGCTTTAAGGTCTTTAAAATCAATCAGCAATAAACCCTGATCATCAGCAATACGGAAAACTGCCGAGAGCACACCCTCCTGGGTGTCATTCAGATTCAGCATCTGCGCCAACAATAACGGACCAATTTCCGAAATGGTGGTGCGAATTGGATGACCCTGCTGACCAAACAAATCCCAGAACATTACGGGTGATGCAGCAAAAGGCACCGATTCAATGTTTAGTGTTTTGAGACGTTCACCAAACTTGGGACTGCTTACACCTGCCTTGGCTAAACTGGAAACATCTCCTTTTGCATCAGCCAAAAACACAGGCACCCCGAGACGGGAGAAACTTTCGGCTAGCACCTTGAGGGTCACGGTTTTACCTGTGCCTGTTGCCCCTGCAATCAAACCGTGCCGATTGGCAAATTGCGAATGTAAAACAATATCTTGGGTGGTATCTGTGGTTTTTTTAGCAATAACGATGGGTGTACTCATTCTTCACCTATTCTTTATCTCACTCGAGCTGTTTTAATGCGTTTTGAATATCTTGGATTAAATCTTGTGGATGTTCTAGTCCTATGCAGAAGCGAACCAATAAACCTTGTTGTAAATGTGTATTTTCTAGTTCTCGCATCTGTTTTAAATCATAAAGCATAACAAGGCTGACAGGGCCGCCCCAACTAAATCCCAACTTGAATAAGTTTAAGCTATCGCAGAATTTTCGAATCGCAGTAATATCAAATTCAGGTTTAAAAATAACACTGACCAAGCCTGCACTTTTGCCTGTGGTGCAAACCTCTGTCCAGAATGAATGACCTGCGGAATCTGGATAGGCTGGATGCAGTACCTGAGTGAATTGGGGTTGGTGTTTTAACCAGTCTAATAAGGCCAAGGCACTTTTTGACTGCTGTTCATAACGCAGTGACATATGCGCCAGACTACGCTGGATTTGTGCGGTATCATCACCTGAAACGGAGATACCTTGAGTGGCATGCATGCGATAGAGCTTGTGATGTAACTGTTGATCACAGGTCACGACTGAACCCATGAGAATATCGCCGCCGCCACTTGGGTATTTGGTGAGTGCATGCACGGTGATATCGACCGCTAAATGTTCATCAGAAAAATCAAAGGCATTAAAAGCCAGTCCTGCACCCCATGTGTTATCCAAAACAGTCAAAACATTGGCTTGTTGCGCTTTTCTAACCAGATTTTTTAAATCGGGAAATTCCAGCGTGACTGAACCTGCTGCTTCAAGCCAGATCAGTTTACTTTTTTCTGTTGGCTGAAAGCTATTCGCATCAATTGGGTTGTAAATCTTGACCTGAATGCCATAGCGGTCTTGCAGATTCTTTAAGTGTTCCAGATTCGGGCCATAAATATTATCTGCAACCCAAACTTCATCACCTGAGCTTAAAAAAGCACTGTTTACCAAATTAATTGCAGATAATCCGCTTGGAGCAAGTAGGCAATATTTTCCACCCTCAATCTGGGCAATATTGTCGGCTAAGGTGAAAGTGGTTGGAGTACCATGTGTGCCATAACTATAGTCGTAGGGATCGGTCCAGTGACGGTCAAAAAGGTGCGCCGTGGTTTTAAAAATAATAGTAGATGCACGAAATAGGGGAGGCTGGATGGTTTCTATGTATTGGGGAGCTTGGCGTGGTGCATGGATAAGATCGGTCTGAGCATGATTATGTGTCGTCATGGGGCAAAATCTAGGCAATATAATGGTTTAGGTTAAGAGAAAATACACAATCCTGCCAGTGGTTTGCATATTTTGTACAGAATCGGTACAGAGTGGGGAGTTAGCACAAAACTGGCTTTATTTTTGCTAAGACTAATTATCATTCTAACGATAACAGGTTTTGGCGCATGAAGTCGCATTTAAGAGTGCATTATTTTCAGCACATTGCAGGTGAGGGTTTTGGAAGTTGCTATAGCTTCCTGAAAGCACATAAAGCAAAAATTACCGCTACAGAATTCTTTGCTTTGCCCGTCGATTTACCCCTTGAGTTGGAGGCATTGCCCCGTGTGGATGAGGTTGACCTGTTGATCATTATGGGTGGAACCATGAGTGTCAACGACGAGGCAAACTATCCGTGGCTCAGGCTGGAGAAACGCTGGCTGCGTCGCTATCTGGCCGCAGGCAAGCCTGCGATAGGGTTGTGTCTGGGTGGGCAGCTCATTGCCAATGCACTGGGCGCGGCGGTGAGTCGTAATCCTCAGCAGGAACTGGGCTGGATGGATGTAGGGAGGGCATCTTCCGTTCCAGAAGATTGCTTCCAAATTCCCGAGAAGATTAACATTATGCAATGGCATAGTGAAACCTTTGAAATTCCTAAAGGTGGTGTGCGTCTAGCGGAAAACAGGGTGTGTCGTAACCAGCTTTATCAAATAGGACGGAATGTTCTGGGTTTCCAGTTCCACCCAGAAATGACACCACATGCATTACAGCTATTGATTGAAAATGAGGAGGATATGGCAGTATTTAAGGGGGAGTATGTGCAATCCATTGCAGAGTTGAAAAAATCCAATCAAAGCAAATTTGAACAGGGCAATACCCTGCTGAATCAGGCGATTGACTATGTGGTGAGCGCATAGGCGGGCTTTAAAACCAAAAAAAGAAAAGAAGAATTGCATAAGACTTAAACAGTCGCTATAATGGGCGACCCTCAAATGGAGGGCGTTTTCTACGAAGAAAGTAGTCAACGCATTACAGTCGTGGCATCGATCACGACCTTAGTGAATTTCACTGCCCTTGACACTTGCCGAAAGGTGAGGTGCGTCATGGGTGATTCTTTATATATTTGGCTTGGAGTTTACTGGTATGTCTAACCAGAGAATTCGTATCCGTTTGAAGTCTTTTGATCATCGCCTGATTGATCAATCTGCTCAAGAGATCGTAGAAACCGCTAAGCGTACTGGCGCACAGGTGTGTGGTCCAATCCCGATGCCTACTCGCATCGAACGCTTCAACGTTCTTACTTCACCACACGTCAACAAAGACGCTCGTGATCAGTATGAAATCCGCACTTATAAACGCTTGATCGATATCGTTCAACCAACAGATAAAACTGTTGATGCATTGATGAAGTTGGATCTTGCTGCTGGTGTTGATGTTCAGATCGCTTTGGGTTAAGGCTTTCGGTTAATTAACTCTAAGTTAATTAGGCCGCTTTTTTAGAGGTTTATGCACATGGCTATTGGTTTAGTCGGTCGCAAATGTGGTATGACTCGCATCTTTACTGAAGCAGGTGTTTCTGTTCCAGTAACAGTGATCGAAGTCGATCCAAACCGCATTACGCAAATCAAAACACTTGAAACTGATGGTTATCAAGCAATTCAAGTAACTACTGGTGAACGTCGCGAATCGCGCGTAACGAACGCTCAGAAAGGCCACTTCGCGAAAGCGGGTGTTGCTGCTGGTCGTCTGGTTAAAGAGTTTCGTGTTACTGAAGCTGAGCTTGAAGGCCGTGAAGTTGGTGGTTCTATCGGTGTTGACTTGTTTACAGTGGGTCAAATTGTTGACGTAACTGGTCAGTCTAAAGGTAAAGGCTTCCAGGGTGGTGTTAAGCGTTGGAACTTCCGTACGCAAGACGCTACACATGGTAACTCTGTATCTCACCGTGTATTAGGTTCTACAGGTCAAAACCAGACTCCTGGTCGCGTGTTCAAAGGCAAGAAAATGGCTGGTCACCTAGGTGATGAACGCGTAACAGTTCAAGGTCTTGAAATTGTATCTATTGACGCTGAACGTTCTGTTTTAGTTGTTAAAGGTGCTGTTCCTGGTGCAACGAATGGTGACGTGATTGTACGTCCTACCATCAAAGCGTAAGGTGAAATAGAATGAATTTAAAAACTGTTTCTGGCGCTGCGGTTGAATTATCAGAAGTTGCTTTTGGTCGTGAATTTAACGAAGCTCTTGTACATCAGGTTGTTACAGCTTACCTAGCTGGTGGCCGTCAAGGTACTCGTGCTCACAAATCACGTGCAGATGTTTCTGGTGGTGGTAAAAAGCCATTTCGTCAAAAAGGTACTGGTCGCGCTCGTGCGGGTTCTATTCGTAGCCCAATCTGGGTTGGTGGTGGTAAAACTTTTGCTGCTCGCCCACAGGATTGGTCTCAAAAAGTAAACCGTAAGATGTATCGCGGTGCAATGCAATGTATTTTGGCTGAACTTGTTCGCCAGGATCGTCTTGTATTGGTTGAAGAGTTTGCTGTTGCTGCTCCTAAAACCAAAGACTTGCTTGCTAAATTGAACGACTTGAATGCAACTCGTGCATTGATCGTTACAGATGCTGTAGATGAGAACTTATATCTTGCAGCGCGCAACCTTCCACACGTTGATGTGGTAGATGCAACTGCAATTGATCCTGTTAGCTTGATCGCATTCGATAAAGTTGTCATGTCTGTAGCTGCTGCTAAGAAAATTGAGGTAGAACTCGGATGAACAACGAACGTCTATATCAAGTCCTACAAGGACCAGTATTCTCAGAAAAAGCACAAGTTTTAGGTGATACTGCTGGTGTTCAGGTGTTTAAGGTTGCATTAAATGCAAACAAGCTTGAAATCAAGAAAGCAGTTGAACAACTCTTTGGTGTTGAAGTTGTTAAAGTAAACACAACAATCACCAAGGGTAAAGCAAAACGCTTTGGTAAGACATTGGGACGCCGTTCTGATGTTAAAAAAGCATACGTCACCCTGAAAGCTGGCCAAGATGTTGAAATGGCTGACTTGGGCGATACCGCTGACAACGCAGCGGAATAAGGACGAAAATTATGCCAATTCAAAAATGTAAGCCAACGTCTCCAGGACGTCGCTTTGTAGAGAAAGTGGTTCATGACCATCTTCACAAAGGCGCGCCTTATGCACCGTTGGTAGAAGCTAAAAAACGTACTGGTGGTCGTAATAACAATGGTCACATCACTACACGTCATGTGGGTGGTGGTCATAAACAAAACTACCGTATTGTTGACTTTAAACGTAACAAAGATGGTATTCCAGCGACTGTAGAGCGCATCGAATACGATCCTAACCGTACAGCGCATATTGCTTTGTTGAAATATGCTGACGGTGAACGTCGTTACATCATTGCACCTAAAGGCTTACGTGCTGGTGATAAAGTTCAATCTGGTAACGATGCTCCAATTCGTCCAGGTAACTGCTTACCACTTCGCAACATGCCAATCGGTTCTACACTTCACAACCTTGAACTTAAAATCGGTAAAGGTGCTCAGTTAGCACGTTCTGCTGGTACTTCAGTTCAATTGTTGGGTCGTGATGGTTCTTACGCTATCGTTCGTTTACGTTCTGGTGAAATGCGTAAAATCCACGTTGAATGTCGCGCTGTCATTGGTGAAGTTTCTAACCAGGAAAGCAACCTACGTTCATTGGGTAAAGCTGGTGCTTCACGCTGGCGTGGTGTTCGTCCTACCGTACGTGGTATGGCAATGAACCCAGTTGACCACCCGCACGGTGGTGGTGAAGGGCGTAGCAAGGGTATTCAACCTGTAAGCCCATGGGGTCAAAAAGCGAAGGGGTACAAGACACGTACCAATAAGCGTACGACTAAGATGATTATTCGCGACCGTCGCGTCAAGTAAAGGAATCTGACTAATGCCTCGTTCATTAAAAAAAGGTCCATTCGTCGACGCGCACCTGTTCGCTAAAGTTGAAGCGGCAATTGCTGCAAACAACCGTAAGCCGATCAAAACTTGGTCACGTCGTTCAATGATCCTGCCAGACTTTGTTGGTTTAACAATTTCTGTTCACAATGGCCGTAACCACGTTCCAGTGATTATCACTGAACACATGGTTGGTCATAAACTAGGTGAATTCGCGCCAACTCGTACCTATCGTGGTCACGGTGTTGATAAGAAGTCTAAACGTTAATAGGTGCTATGATGGAAGTAACTGCAAAATTACGCGGTGCCGCTATCTCGGCACAGAAAGCACGTTTAGTTGCTGATTTGATCCGTGGTAAATCGGTTGCGCGCGCGCTAGATATTTTAAACTTCAGCAACAAGAAAGCGGCTGTGCTTGTGAAAAAGGCACTTGAGTCTGCAATCGCCAATGCTGAACACAACAACAGCTTAGATGTTGATGACCTTAAAGTAACTACGATCTACGTTGATGAAGGCATGAGCCTTAAACGTATCCTGCCACGTGCCAAAGGCCGTGCAGACCGTATTACTAAGCGTACTTGTCACATCACCGTTAAGGTAGGGGTTTGATATGGGTCAGAAGGTTCATCCAATCGGTATCCGCCTGGGTGTTGTGAAACGCCATAACGCTAACTGGTATGCGAGTCCGAAACAATACGCTGAATACTTGCTTAAAGATCTTCAGGTTCGTGAGTTTTTAACTAAAAAACTTAAGAACGCGATGATCAGCAATATTCTTATCGAACGCCCTACAGGCGCTGCTAAAGTAACAATTAGCACTGCTCGTCCTGGTATCGTGATCGGTAAAAAAGGCGAAGATATTGAGAAATTACAGCGCGAACTCACCAATATTATGGGTGTTCCAGCTCAAGTTAGCATCAATGAAATTGATCGCCCAGACTTGGACGCACGTCTAGTTGCTGAAGCTATCGCTTCTCAATTGGAAAAACGTGTAATGTTCCGTCGTGCTATGAAACGTGCGGTTCAAAACACCATGCGTGCTGGCGCAAAAGGTATCAAAGTTGAAGTTTCTGGCCGTTTAGGTGGTGCAGAGATCGCTCGTACCGAATGGTATCGTGAAGGTCGTGTACCTTTGCATACGCTTCGTGCGGACATCGACTATGCAACTATGCGTGCAGAAACAACTTACGGTACGATCGGCGTTAAAGTATGGATTTTCCGTGGTGAGATCCTGGGTGGCATGAAACAAGTCATGAACCCTGCTCCTGCTGAAGAACGTCCAGCTAAACGTGGTCGTGGTCGTGGTGAAGGTCAGGAACAACGTCGTGGACGTCGTAATGACCGTGCTGCTGACAAGGGAGAATAATCCATGTTGCAACCTAAACGTACCAAATTCCGTAAAATGCACAAAGGCCGTAACACTGGTCTAGCGCATCGTGGTAGTACAGTATCATTTGGTTCGATTGCAATTAAAGCAACTGAACGTGGTCGCATGACTGCGCGTCAGATTGAAGCTTGCCGTCGTACCATTAGCCGTCGTATTAAGCGTGGTGGTAAAATCTTCATCCGCGTATTCCCAGACAAACCAATTACCGAAAAACCATTAGAAGTTCGTATGGGTAAAGGTAAGGGTAGCGTGGAATACTGGGTGTGTCAGATTCAGCCAGGTAAGATCCTGTACGAAATTGAAGGTGTGAGCGACGAGTTGGCGCGTGAAGCTTTTGAATTGGCTGCCGCTAAACTCCCGTTTAAAACCACTATCGTGACTCGGACGGTGATGTAATGAAAACTAAAGATCTACGTGAAAAGTCGGTAGAAGAGTTGAAAGCGTTGCTTGATGAGCAACAGCTTAACCAATTCCGTCTTCGTATGGCGAAAGCAACTGGTCAACTAGGCAAATCGCACGAAGTGCAAATTGCTCGTAAAACAATTGCTCGTATTAAGACACTCCTTACCGAAAAACAGGGGAACGGACAATGAGTGAAAAAACAGTCCGCACGTTAACAGGCCGTGTTGTAAGCGACAAAATGGACAAGTCTATTGTTGTGCTTATTGAACGCCGTGTTCAACACCCGTTGTATGGCAAATCAATCCGCCGTTCAACTAAACTACACGCTCATGATGAGAACAATGTTGCTAAAACTGGCGACTTGGTGACCATCAAAGAAAGCCGCCCAATTTCTAAAACTAAAGCTTGGGCTTTAGTGGAAGTCGTTGAAGCAGCTGCTGAGTAATTAGACGTTCTTGTTGCATCATCGGACAATTTCGAGTACTCTTTGAGCCTTTCGAAATTGCGACCGGTGATGCTCGGTTTTGGAGTAGGGCAATGATTCAAACCGAAAGTATGCTCGACGTAGCAGACAACAGTGGTGCACGCCGCGTACAATGTATCAAAGTACTAGGTGGTTCACATCGTCGTTATGCTTCTGTTGGCGACATTATTAAAGTTACTGTAAAAGAAGCAATTCCACGCGCACGTGTTAAAAAAGGTGACGTGATGAATGCTGTAGTTGTTCGTACAAAATTTGGCATCCGTCGTCCAGACGGTTCAGTGATTCGTTTCGACGATAACGCTGCTGTTATTTTGAACAACAACAAAGCTCCGATTGCGACTCGTATCTTCGGACCAGTGACTCGTGAACTTCGTACTGAACAGTTCATGAAAATCATTTCATTGGCTCCTGAAGTTCTATAAGAGGCAATCATGGCTAAGATTAAAAAAGGCGATCAAGTAATTGTGATCGCAGGTAAAGAAAAAGGCAAACAGGGTACTGTTTTGTCTGTTTCTGAAGACCGAGTTAAGGTTGAAGGCCTTAACTTAGTGAAGAAGCATCAAAAACCAAACCGTGCTACTGGCGCTGAAGGCGGCATCGTAACACAAGAGGCGACGCTTCATATTTCAAACGTGGCAATTTTTAATGCTACAACCCAAAAGGCTGACCGTGTTGGTTACCAAGTGATTGATGGCACGAAAACTCGTGTTTATAAATCAAATGGTGAATCAGTGGCGGCAGCGAAGTAATAGGTTGAAAAGGCAATGGCCAGACTTAAAGCACGTTACAATGACGAACTTAAAGCGAAGTTAAAAGAAGAACTTGGCATTAAGAATGTGATGGAGATTCCTCGCATCACTAAAATCACCCTGAACATGGGTGTAGGCGCAGCTGCAACTGATAAGAAATTATTGGAAGGTGCTGTGGCTGATATGCAACTCATTGCTGGTCAAAAGCCAGTTGTGACCCTTGCGCGTAAATCAATCGCTGGTTTCAAAATCCGTGATGGTTGGCCAATTGGTTGTAAAGTTACTTTACGTGGCGACCAAATGTACGAATTCCTGGATCGTTTGATCTCGATCGCAATCCCTCGTATCCGTGACTTCCGTGGTTTCTCTTCGAAATCATTTGATGGTCGTGGTAACTACTCTATGGGTTTAAAAGAGCAGATCGTTTTCCCTGAAATCGATTTTGACAAAATTGATCGTATCCGTGGTTTAGACATCACGATTACGACCACTGCTCGTAGCGATGACGAAGGCCGTGCGCTTATGCGTGCATTCGGCTTCCCGTTCAAATAAGAGGTCGATATGGCTAAGAAAGGTATGATTAATCGCGAATTGAAACGCGAAAAGACAGTTGCTAAATACGCTGCAAAACGTGCTGAATTAAAAGCAACGATTGCAAACGTAAATGCAAGTGACGAAGAACGTTTCGAAGCGATGATGAAGTTACAAGCATTACCACGTAATGCATCTCCAGTACGTCTTCGTAACCGCTGTGGTTTAACTGGTCGTCCTCATGGTTACTTCCGTAAGTTCGGTTTAAGCCGTAACAAATTACGCGATACAGTAATGCAGGGTGATGTACCAGGCGTTGTTAAAGCAAGCTGGTAAGGAGCGACTAAATGAGTATGCAAGATACCGTTGCCGACATGCTAACCCGTGTTCGTAACGCACAAATGGCAAAGAAACAAACTGTTTCTATGCCTTCTTCTAAGTTGAAAGTTGCTATTGCAAACGTACTTCAACAAGAAGGTTATATTTCAAACGTAGAAGTGGCTCAAGAAGAGACAAAATCTACTTTGACTATTACGTTAAAATATTTCGAAGGCAAACCAGTTATCGAAGTGGTTAAGCGCGTAAGCCGTCCAGGTCTTCGCCAATACCGTGGTAAAGATAAACTTCCAAGCGTTAAGCAAGGTTTAGGTATTGCAATTGTTTCTACAAGCAAAGGCATCATGACTGATCGCGCTGCACGTGCTGCGGGCATTGGTGGTGAAGTTATTGCTTTTGTTTCTTAATAGGTGATTCCTCATGTCTCGTGTGGCTAAAGCCCCAGTAACTGTACCTAATAGTGTAACAGTTACTCAGAACGGCCGGCAGGTCGAAGTGAAAGGCAGCAAAGGTACATTGTCTTTCAACCTGCATGCGCTGGTCGAGCTTAAACAGGAAGAAGGTAAACTTCAACTTGCTCCAGTGAAAGAGTCGAAAGATGCCTGGATGCAGGCTGGTACTGCTCGCGCTGTATTGAATAACCTTGTAAAAGGTGTTAGCGAAGGCTTCGAACGTAAGTTACAGCTCGTTGGTGTTGGTTATAAAGCTGCGGTGAAAGGTGACGTTGTTAACCTGGCACTCGGTTACTCACACCCAATTGACTACGCTTTACCTGAAGGGGTAACAGCGGAAACTCCAACTGCGACTGAAATCATCCTGAAATCAGCAAACAAGCAGTTGTTAGGTCAAGTGGCAGCGGAAATCCGTGCGTACCGTTCTCCTGAACCATATAAAGGTAAAGGTGTTCGTTATTCGGATGAAGTTATTCTTCGTAAAGAAGCTAAGAAGAAATAAGGCGCGAGGTTCTTATGAACGAAAAGAAACAATCCCGTTTGCGTCGTGCGAAAAGCACACGCTTGCACATTCGTGCATTGGGTGCGACTCGTTTGTGTGTCAACCGCACGCCGCGTCACATCTATGCACAAGTTATCTCAGCAGATGGTGGCAAAGTTTTAGCGCAAGCTTCAACTTTGGATGCATCATTGCGTAGCGGTGCGACTGGTAACATCGATGCAGCAACAAAAGTTGGTGCTTTAATCGCAGAACGTGCGAAAGCAGCAGGTGTAACGAAAGTTGCATTTGATCGTTCTGGTTTTAAATATCATGGTCGTATCAAAGCCTTGGCTGATGCTGCTCGTGAAAACGGCTTGGAGTTCTAATCATGGCTAAAGTTGAACAAAACGAAGGTCTTGTTGAAAAGCTGGTTGCCGTTGATCGTGTAGCCAAAGTTGTTAAGGGTGGTCGTATCTTCTCTTTCACAGCATTAACTGTTGTGGGTGATGGTAATGGTCGCGTCGGTTTTGGTCGTGGTAAAGCGCGTGAAGTTCCAGCTGCTATTGCTAAAGCACTTGAAGCTGCGCGTCGTAACATGATTACTGTTGATCTTGTTAACGGTACTGTACAACACCCTATTAATGCTCGTCACGGTGCAAGCCGCGTTTACATGCAGCCTGCTTCTGAAGGTACTGGTGTAATTGCTGGTGGTGCTATGCGTGCAGTTCTAGAAGCTGTTGGCGTACATAACGTATTGACAAAATGCTATGGTTCTACAAACGCTGCTAACGTAGTTAACGCAACTTTTAAAGGTTTGCGTGATATGACTTCTCCTGAGAAAGTCGCTGCGAAACGTGGTCTTTCAGTAGAAGAAATTCAAGGGTAATCAATCATGAAAACGATTAAAGTTACCCAGACTAAATCTTCTTCGCATCGTTTAAAAAATCATAAACTTTGCTTACAAGGTCTAGGTCTGCGTCGTATTGGTCATACTGTGGAAGTGCAAGATACGCCTTCTAACCGTGGTATGATCAACAAAGTTTACTATATGGTTAGTGTAGAGGAATAAGCCATGACTCTGCGTTTAAATGAACTTGCGCCTGCTGAAGGTGCTAAGCGTGAAAATCGTCGTCTGGGTCGTGGTATCGGTTCTGGCGTTGGTAAGACTGGTGGTCGTGGTATCAAGGGTCAAAACTCACGTAAAAGTGGTGGTACTCGTCCAGGTTTTGAAGGCGGTCAAACAGCGTTATATCGTCGTTTACCAAAATTCGGTTTCACTAGCCAAATCGCTTTGAAAACTGCTGAAGTACGCTTGTCTGAGTTGAATAAGGTTGAAGGTGATGTTGTTAGCCTTGAAACTTTAAAAGCTGCGAATGTTGTTCGTCGTGACCAAATTCGTGCTCGCATCGTGCTTTCTGGTGAAATCACTCGCGCATTCACTGTACAAGGTGTTGTGTTGACTAAAGGCGCTAAAGCTGCTGTTGAAGCTGCTGGCGGTAAAGTCGAGGAGTAATCTCGAGTGTCTATGACTCCTAGTTCTTCAGGTCATGTAAACATGATGAAAGGCCAACCATTTCATGTGAAATACCGTGAAATTATTCGTCGATTAATGTTTTTGATTGGCGCGTTATTGGTCTTTCGACTAGGAGCGCATATTCCGTTGCCAGGTATTGATAACGTAGCGCTAGCACAGTTTTTTAAAGCTAATGAAGGTACTTTCTTAGGTTTATTTAACATGTTCTCTGGCGGTGCGTTGGAACGCATGTCAATTCTGGCGTTGGGAATCATGCCTTATATCTCTGCATCGATTATCGTGCAGTTGATGTCAACGGTGGTTCCTTCGCTGGAAGCTTTGAAAAAAGAAGGCGAACAGGGCAAGCGTAAGATCAATCAATATACGCGTTACGGCACCCTGCTGCTTGCACTTGTGCAAGGGGTGGGTATGTGTGCAGGGCTGATTAGTCAGGGAATTACCCTGACCTCAGGCCTGGCATTCTATGTTCCAGCAGTCACTTCGCTGGTTGCGGGAACAATGTTTTTGATGTGGCTGGGAGAACAAATTACCGAACGTGGTATTGGTAATGGCATCTCCATGATCATTTTTGCGGGTATTGTGGCAGGTTTGCCAAATCTCGTGATTCAGTCGTTTTCGTCTGTTCATAATGGTCAGGGTAGTTTAATTGGTTTAGCTGTATTCGGTTTATTATCGTTGGCAGTCCTCGCTGCGATTGTGTTTATTGAAAAGGCACAGCGTCGTATTCCAGTAAACTATGCTCAAAAACAACAGGGTCGTCGTGTATTTACTGCACAGCAAACACATTTACCATTAAAAATTAACATGGCAGGTGTAATTCCAGCAATTTTTGCAAGCTCATTGTTACTATTTCCAGCGAGCTTGGGACAGTGGTTGGGAAGTGCTGATCCAAATGCAGGGATTGTAAAACGTAGTCTGCAAGATCTGGCATTGGTGTTATCGCCTGGACAGCCGTTGTATTTAATGCTCTTTGGCGCGTTAATTATTTTCTTCTGTTATTTCTATACTGCGCTGGTGTTCAGCCCGAAAGAAGTTTCAGAAAACTTAAAGCGTAGCGGAGCATATGTGCCTGGTATCCGCCCAGGTGAGCAAACGGCTCGTTATTTAGATCATATTCTTAACCGTTTGACATTTATTGGTGCAATTTACATTACAGTCGTATGCTTGATGCCGATGGTGCTGCAAAGTTCATTTGGTATTCCATTCCATTTAGGTGGAACATCGTTGCTGATTGTGGTGGTCGTGGTAATGGACTTTATGGCGCAACTTCAGGCGCACCTTACTTCGCATCAATATGATGACCAAACGTTAATGAGAAAAACGACTGCTCATCCTAAGGGATAAGCGCACTTAGAGGTTTCATCATGAAAGTACAAGCTTCTGTAAAGAAAATTTGTGGTAGCTGCAAAGTTATCCGTCGTAATGGGGTTATTCGCGTGATTTGTAGCGCAGAACCTCGTCATAAGCAGCGTCAAGGTTAATTTAATTAAGACCTGTTGATTTCAGTAGGCTAATTAGGTTATTATCCGCCCCTCAAGATTTTTGTGGGGCGGTTGATTATCTTGACTGCCTTTTTGGAGAAAATTGAATGGCTCGTATTGCCGGTGTAAACATTCCGGATAACAAGCATGCTGTTATCTCTCTCACGTATATTTTTGGTATCGGTCGCCACACTGCTAAAAACATTTTAGCTGCTGCAGGCATTTCTACTACTACTAAAATTCGTGAATTAGATGATGCTCAGCTTGATGCGATTCGTGCAGAAGTTGCCAAGGTTCCGACCGAAGGTGATTTACGTCGCGAAATTTCCATGAACATCAAACGTTTAATGGATTTAGGCTGCTACCGCGGTCTTCGTCATCGTCGCAGCTTGCCTGTTCGCGGACAACGCACCAAAACTAACGCACGTACCCGTAAAGGTCCGCGCAAACCGATTAAAAAGTAAGATTTCTGGAAGCTAAAAGATGGCTAAAGATACTCGCACACGCAAGAAGGTCACTCGTACCGTCTCTGAAGGTGTTGCACACATTCACGCGTCTTTTAATAACACCATTGTAACGATTACCGATCGTCAAGGTAATGCATTGGCTTGGGCCACCTCAGGTGGACAAGGCTTCCGTGGTTCACGTAAATCAACTCCGTTCGCTGCCCAGGTAGCTGCTGAAGTTGCTGGTAAAGCAGCTTTGGATTACGGTTTGAAAAATCTGGATGTCCTTGTAAAAGGTCCTGGTCCAGGTCGTGAGTCTGCGGTTCGTGCATTAGGCGCAGTGGGTTATAAGATTAACAGCATTACCGATGTGACACCAATTCCTCACAACGGTTGCCGTCCACCTAAAAAACGTCGCGTGTAAGGAGAAACATTCATGGCTCGTTATATTGGTCCAAAATGCAAACTCTCTCGTCGCGAAGGGACAGACCTGCAACTTAAATCAGGCGTTAAACCGTTTGATGTAAAAACTAAAAAAGCGAACAAAGCACCTGGTCAACATGGTGCGGCTCGTGGTGGTAAACAATCTGAGTATTCACTACAATTACGTGAAAAACAAAAAGTACGTCGTATGTACGGTGTGTTAGAGCGTCAATTTAGTAACTACTATAAAGAAGCAGCTCGTGTTAAAGGTGCAACAGGTGAAAACTTGTTGAAATTGCTTGAAAGCCGTCTGGACAACGTTGTTTATCGCATGGGTTTTGGTTCTACACGTGCAGAAGCTCGTCAGTTAGTTAGTCACCGTTCTATTACTTTAAATGGCCGTCGTGTAAACATTGCGTCTATTCAAGTAAAAGCGGGTGATGTAATTGCTGTTCATGAGGGTGCTAAACAACAATTGCGTATCAAAAATGCAATTGAATTAGCTGCTCAACGTGGTCTCCCTGCTTGGATGGAAGTTGATCATTCTAAGTTAGAAGGTACGTTCAAAGCTGCACCTGATCGTTCTGATCTACCTGCTGAAATCAACGAAAGCTTGATTGTAGAATTGTATTCTAAATAATCCTTGAGGTAGCAATAAATGACGCGTACTGCAAACGAGTTTCTAACTCCGCAAGCGATCAAGGTCGAAGCGGTGAGCGGGACCTCGGCAAAAGTGATTCTGGAACCTTTGGAGCGTGGCTTTGGTCATACTCTAGGTAATGCTTTACGTCGCATTCTATTGTCTTCTTTGCCTGGCGCTGCTGTGGTTGAAGTAGAAATAGAAGGCGTCGAGCACGAGTACAGTACTTTAGAAGGCTTGCAGCAGGACATCGTCGAGCTCTTGCTGAACCTAAAAGGATTGTCTATTAAGCTGTTCGATCAAAACGAAGCATATTTAACATTGGAAAAGCAGGGTGCAGGTGACATAACAGCAGCTGACCTCCGTTTGCCTCACAATGTTGAAGTGGTTAACCCTGATCATTTAATCGGTACTTTGAGTTCTTCTGGTTCATTGAAAATGCGCCTTAAAGTGGCTCAAGGTCGTGGTTATGAGACATCTGACTCTCGTTTCCCAGAAGGTGAAACACGTCCTGTAGGTCGTTTACAGTTAGATGCTTCTTATAGCCCAATCAAGCGTGTTTCTTATACAGTAGAAAATGCGCGTGTAGAACAACGTACCGATCTTGATAAGTTAGTGATCGATCTTGAGACTAACGGAACGGTTGATCCTGAGGAAGCGATCCGCAAAGCGGCAACAATCTTGCAACAACAAATTGCAATTTTTGTTGATCTTCAGAAAGATCAAACCCCTGTTGCTCAAGAGCCTCGCGAAGAAGTTGACCCAATTTTGCTTCGTCCAGTAGATGATCTCGAGCTTACTGTTCGTTCTGCTAACTGTTTGAAGGCAGAAAATATTTACTACATTGGTGATCTTGTTCAACGTACTGAAGTTGAGTTGTTAAAAACTCCTAACTTAGGTAAAAAATCGTTAACAGAGATCAAAGATGTTTTGGCATCGAAAGGTTTACAACTCGGCATGCGTTTAGAGAACTGGCCACCAGCTAGTCTCCGTATGGATGACCGATTTGCCTATCGTAGCCGTTAATTAAGTAGGACTATCACCATGCGTCATCGTAATAGTGGTGTGAAATTAGGCCGTACAAGCAGCCACCGTAAGGCGTTGTTTCAAAACTTAACAAATGCTTTAGTAGAGCATGAGTTAATTAAGACAACTTTGCCTAAGGCGAAAGAACTTCGTCGTGTTGCTGAGCCTTTAATCACTTTAGCTAAAAACGATACTGTTGCAAACCGTCGTTTAGCGTTTGCTCGTACTCGTTCAGCAGCAACTGTTGGTAAATTATTTACCGTTCTTGGCCCTCGTTACAAAGAACGTAACGGCGGTTATCTTCGAGTTCTTAAAGCGGGCTTCCGTGCAGGTGATGCTGCACCGATGGCTTACGTTGAACTTGTAGACCGTGAAGTAAAATAATACTTCTACGTGTAGAACAGTCAGTTGTTCCAAAAAAGGTCGGTTTATTCCGACCTTTTTTATTATCTATCTTAAATGAGATTAAGCCATATTTTCTGGTTTATATAACGATTAGATCAGATTGAATGAACCATTTTTCTGTGATCGGACCGTATATTAAGTTAATTTTAGCTAAAAATGTTTCATTAGGCAGAGCTATGGTCATCTGTCCTCAGTATTATTTTATGGTTAAAAGAATGTGATGATAATGAAGCGTAGAAAGCAGATTTATTTTTAACCCTATAAACATGACCAAAAGCTAAACCCAAGCAAAAATCTCAGGATTTTTTTACCACTTTTTTTCTCAAAATGTCCCGAACTGATATAAAAAAACCGATGAATGATCAAACTTGACATTGTGTATTGTCAAATTTGTGCTTTAATAAAGACATGATTTACACAGGGTATAAAAAAAATGGAAAAGCAAGTTGATATATTAATTATTGGTGCAGGTATCTCTGGGATTGGATTGGCTGTGCATCTCTCTAAGAAGTGTCCACAGCGTAAATTCGAAATCTTAGAACGTCGTGATAGTTTTGGCGGAACATGGGATCTCTTTCGTTACCCTGGTATTCGTTCTGATTCGGATATGTCAACTTTTGGTTTTAACTTCAAGCCATGGGCAAAAGATAAAGTATTAGCTAGCGGCGCTGAGATCAAAGGTTATTTAAGTGATGTCATTAGTGAAAATCAGTTAAAAGATAAAATTCACTTTGGCCATCGTGTTCTTTCAGCAAACTATGATTCTACAAAGAAAAAATGGTTAGTTGAGATCGAAGATAACAACAAGAAAAAACAAATTTGGTCAGCCAACTTTGTCATGGGTTGTACAGGTTACTATAACTATGATCAAGGTTATGCACCTAAATTCCCTAAACAAGAAGATTTCAAAGGTCAGTTTATTCATCCGCAACACTGGCCAGAAAATTTAGATTACACGGGTAAGAAAGTTGTGATCATCGGCAGTGGTGCAACTGCAATTACCCTTGTACCTTCAATGGTCAAGGGTGGGGCGGGACACGTGACGATGTTACAACGTTCACCAACCTATATTGCAACAGTTCCTTCAATTGACTTTATTTATGAAAAAACACGTAAATTTATGTCTGAAGAAATGGCTTATAAATTTACGCGTGCGCGTAATATTGGTATGCAGCGTGGTATTTACGCATTGGCACAAAAATATCCGAAAACTGTGCGTCGTTTATTATTGAAAGGTATTGAATTGCAGCTCAAGGGTAAAGTGGATATGAAACACTTTACACCAAGCTATAATCCGTGGGATCAACGTTTATGTGTTGTACCTGATGGTGATTTATTCAAATCTTTACGTGAAGGCAAAGCAAGTGTTGAAACAGATCAAATTGAAAAATTCACTGCAAATGGTATCCAATTAAAATCTGGAAAACATTTAGAAGCGGATATTGTGATCTCGGCAACTGGTTTAGAAATTCAGATTCTAGGTGGGGTGCAAGGTTCAATTGATGGTAAACCAATGAATACATCTCAACATATGCTGTATCAAGGCATGATGGTGAGTGATGTCCCTAACATGGCGATGATCATTGGTTATATCAATGCTTCATGGACATTAAAGGTTGATATTGCAGCTGATTATATCTGCCGCTTAATCAATCATATGGATAAAAATGGTTTTGATGAAGTGATTGCACACGCTGATCCTTTACAGCGTGAAAATGACACGATCATGGGTAAAATGTCTTCTGGTTATATCGCACGTGCAGCTGATGTGATGCCTAAACAAGGTAAACAAGCACCGTGGAAGATCACCAATAATTACCTAGTTGATCGCAAAGAACTGAAAGATGCTAAGTTTGATGATGGAGTTTTAGAGTTCCATAAGCGTGGTGAACAGGCAGATCGTAAGCCAAAGCTAGTGTCATAATCTGACATAGGTGAAATTGAGAACCTCATGTAAATACATGGGGTTTTTTATTGATATGACTTTGGATATTCTTTCAATCAGAAAAATATCGCGTATATTTGATGACATTAAAAAAACTGAGAATCAGGGAAAGAGTAATGAAGCAATGGGTGGTTTTAGGGGCATTATTGTTCAGTACCGCTGTTTTGGCAGATGATATAAAACAAAAGGAAGTGATTGCACAGAAACTTGTTGAGGTAGATGGAACGGAGCAGGGGTTGGAAGCGACAGACAAGTTGATCCTGAATCAAATTAAAATGCGCTTACCTAAAGATATTCCAGCAGAGTTTTATGCAGACTTGACCAAGAATCTCAATTCTGAACAAAGAAAGCAGTTTATTGTGCAACGTTATGTAGAGGCGTTTAGCCAGAAAGAGTTACAGGCTGCACTCTCATTCTATCAATCTACAGAAGGGAAAGCCTGGGCCAAGAAAGCCAGTGAAATTGGCAGTGAAGTGGCACATTACACCACTCAAAATGCGCGTACCGCACTCAACACCACCATGCAGCAGCATGTGGAAAACCCAACAGTTAAACAATTGATGGCCCGCATGAATCCAGCACCTGTTCAGCAACCTGAAAAAACTGAACAGAAATAAATAAAAAAAGGGAATAGTGAATCAACACTATTCCCCTTTTGAATGTTTAAGCTTATAGGGTACGGGAAATCAACTCTTTCATGATTTCGTTGGTACCTGCATAAATACGGTTGGCGCGGTTGTCGATATAGGCACGGGCGATTGGATATTCCAACATATAACCATAGCCACCATGTAACTGTAAGCAATCATCCACAACTTTTGAGAACATATCTGAAATTTTGTATTTGGCTGCCGCTGCGGCATCTACACCTAAGCTTTCTTCGAGTTGTAATTCCATACAACGATCTAAATAAGTACGGCAGAAATCAATTTCAGTACGTAATTCAGCTAATTTAAACCGCGTATTTTGGAATGTACTAATTGCTTTGCCAAATGCTTTACGATCTTTGGTGTATTGAACAGTATGCGCAAATGCTGCTTCTGCACCTGCCTGGCAAATAATCGCAACCAACATGCGTTCCCATGCCAGTTCTTTCATCAACATGATGAAGCCCATACCTTGCATACCAAGTAGGTTTTCCTTAGGTACGCGTACATTGTCAAAGAACAATTCGCAAGTATCTTGCCCTTTCATTCCGATTTTATTCAAAGGTTTACCTTTACTAAAACCAGCGCGATCAGCTTCAACGATGATTAATGATAAATTTGCTGAGCCTTTTTCATTGTTGCCTGTCTTGCACACCACAATCGCCATATCGCAGAGATAGCCATTGGTGATGAAGATTTTAGAACCATTAATCACATATTCATCACCATCCAGTGCCGCAGTGGTGCGTACAGCCTGTAAATCTGAGCCTGTACCTGGTTCCGTCATTGCAATAGCGGTGACCGTTTCACCTGTCGCCATTTTAGGCAGCCATTTTTGTTTTTGCTCTTCATTGCCAAAGTTGTTGATATAGTTGGCAACGATGTCTGAATGTAAGGAAAATCCTGTGCTTGAGTCCATAGCATAGGCCTGCTCTTCAATCAGGATCATGCTGTATAGACGATCCACACCTGAACCACCATATTGTTCTGGCATGGTGGTACAGAGTAAGCCTAGTTCACCCGCCTTGTTCCATAAATCACGGTCAACATGCTGTTGTTTCTCATATTTCTCAATATTTGGAACAACTTCTTTCTCATAAAATTTACGGACTGTTTCGCGGAATGCTTCATGCTCAGAAGTAAATAGCTTACGCGGTAACATATTTGGAATTGGACGAATTGCACCTGATTGCATTTGTTATTTTTTCCTTGAGTATTGGATTTAAACATTCATTGCCACGATACAAGAAATTGAAAATAGTGGACAATGTGATCAATGCTCAATTTGATTGATGTATTTGGTCACTTGAGAAAAATCCCAGCGAAATTCTTGAGGGGATCGGGTAAACTAGGCCCAAATAGTTGCATAGGGGAATAAATGATGTCCGATGAAATGACACTTGAAGAACGTAAGGTGATTTATCGTTCACGGCGTGGTTTAAAAGAAATTGATGTGTATTTTGATCCCTACGTCAAAAACTATTATCTCAGTGCAGATCCTACAGAAAAGGCTTTGTTTGCGGAACTGGTTGATCAGGAAGATCCTGACCTGCTGGACTGGTTCATGGAAGTGGGTGAAGCGCCAAGAACTGAAATCAAGGAATTGATTGTAAAGTTAAAACAGTATGTCCATGGCTAATCGTGTTTTTGAGTTGCAATCCAGTCGATTTATGATTGTTTTGCAACTTTTAATTTTTATCTCTCTGGCAGTTTTACTTTATCACGTACTGCCTTTGGGGATTTGGCTGCTGTGTCTGGGAATCATGGCCATTGTCTGGTTCAGGTTTCTTCAGCAACCTCAGGTCAGGCGTTTTGAACATCTGCATGGTCAGGATTGGTCATTTGAGTTTGTCAATTCAGATTTTCCTGTACAGCGTTGGCAAATTGTGAAAATGATCGACCATCATTGCTATATTGTCCTGTATTTTTCTTCGTCCCAGAACAAAAAATGCATCATTTGGTGGGATCAATTGCCCGTTACACAGTGGAAAAACCTTAAACTACTGATAAAAATGCTCTAATTGTTCGACAATTATACGACTGTATAAAATTAGTAAAAATAAATATATCAATTATTTAATATACTTTTGAATAAAATTTACTGAAATTGTTAGATTAAATACGCTAAAAATTCATGAAAATTATGATTGTCAGACAATTTAGCCCTGAACTTGTATTCCTTTTCGTTAAAGTACAAACACCAACGTAAAGTATGGTGGAGGTCCAAAATGATGGAAATTCCAACATGGTCGTTTCTCGTGATTGCAGTGGTTTTCGCAATCATTATAGGAAGAGCAGGAACTTTACTCAGGGAACTTCTTGAATCACATCAACGTAAAATTGTAGTGACCAAGAGAAAGAGATTGAAAGTGTCATCAATATACACACTCCCAGTGAATAATGATGATGAACGCCAATCTAGTGTCCACCAAAAGTGGATACGCAAAGTGTAGGAGGTCTCTATGGAGATTTCAATGTGGATGTTTCTGGTAATTGCAGTCGTTATGTCGATTGTTGTAGGAAGAGCTGGAACATTACTCAAGGATTATGTTCAATAAAACTAGAATATAAAGAGTTTTAGGTTTTTACCAGTTAATAAGTAGCATGTGCTGAACCGTCGCAATGCTACTTTTTTTTGCCTAAAATTTTTGTATTACCAATCATCTGTCAATTTTTTTATTTGTGAAATGTGTCAAAATGTCCACGTTAAAATTAGAGCAACTACTCTTTAATTCGGGTATTGCATCTGATAAGGTACACCTAAAAGGAAAAAACAAATTAATTAGAGGACAGGAAGAATGTCTAAATTCCAAAAAATGGGACAGGGTGTGGCGGTTGCGTTACTCACAACATCAATATTATCAGGGTGTTCACAAATCATTAAAACAGGGGCTAATGTCGCATTAAGTTTTAGTGAAAATCATATTGTTCCACCAATTTTGGCGATGGATGACGCCGAAATGGTGTGTAATTCAGGTAATGCCTTAACTCCAGCGGTGATGTCAACCAAGGATATGGGTGCTGATCCAACACGTATGGCGGTGTTATTGTATACCTCAGCAGGTATTTGTGCTGAAAATAAAGCCTTAGAAGCGGAACTCCGCTATTTGCGTGCTTCGAAAGCAGGTCAAGTTTCTGAAGCTCAAGATGCTCGTATTGAACAAAAACGTTGGGCGGGGATTGCTGCTGAACGTCAATATGCAGGTTATCAACTTTTTGCAAATCGTTGGGAATCAAAATATAAATATAAATTGGGTGATTCATGCCCAACAATGCGCAATGATTTAGATCAGACAGTTTACCTTTTAGGGATGGTAAGTGGTCTGCAAGCGATGACCAATGATATTAACTCTGGTGGTGCAATCAATGTACCGAAAGATATTGCGGGTATTGTAGAACGTGGTATGGCATGTCTAGATAATGAAAAGTTCTGGGGCGCTCCAATGGCGACTCGTGCTGTGATTTGGACATTATTACCAGGTGCTGGTGATGGTAAACCTGAACCTTATGCAACGATGAAAGAATCGATGCAAATTGGTGAGAAAAAAGGTGTTCGCTTAGCACATGCACTTTATGCTGTTGCTGCACAAGCAAGTGGTGATGATGCAAAACTTAGAGATGCATTCCGTTCATATGCTGCTGCAACAGGGGAAGATAAACCTGCAAACCCTCAATTTAGATTAATTGACAAAATGGCAGGTCTAATGGTTCGTGGAATTGCGGATCGTTACTGGACAGAAAATACTGGCATACGTGCTACCGATGAAGGTCTATCAACATTCTGGGATGATAAACAAGAAAGTTCTTCAGAATTAGATGAGCTATTTGATGGTGGTGGGGATGGTGCGTCTGCTCCTGCAGAAGAGACCCCAGCTCAGTAACCTAGATTAAACGACCTTTTACATTATTTAAGTAGATTACTGGTTAATGTTGAATGTAAAAGGTTCGTTTTAAAAGAGGGGTACGTAAATGAAAGATCAAATATGGATACGGAAAGTCATATTGATCGCAGTATGTATTTCGATCTCTGCAAGTCTGCAAGTTTTTGCTGATCATTTCATCTATTGGAAGCCTAGTGTACTGGTCGAAGTCTGGCGTTTATGGACAGCCCATTGGGTACATGTTGGATGGATGCATTTCTTTTTGAATATGCTTGCATTTGCTTGTTTACCTTTTATTTTTCCACATGCACGTAATAGACATCTAGTTTGGTTGTTATTACTGTTACCACCATTTATCAGCCTCATTTTTTATTTTTACTTTCCTTATGTTGAAGCTTATGCAGGTTTGTCAGGCGTATTGCATGGTCTTTATACAGCGGTAAGTTTGGTTTATCTAAAATATCCAAAGGAAAGAACATTCGCAATTTTAGTTTTAGTGCTCATATTTGCCAAACTTGTTTGGGAAAATACCTTTGGTCAAACAGGTACAGCACAATTAATAGGAAGTCCTGTACTAACAGAAGCACATTTGATTGGAGCAATTGGAGGTGTATTTTGTGGACTTGGTTATTTGCTATTAAAAAGGATTAAGAAATAAAAACATTAAGTCACTTTCATACAAACTTATCAACAACTTAGACGGTTTAAATAGGGATTGGTTATCAAGAGGGTGTTATTTCTCTATCAACCATATACATCGCATGATTCAACATCTTTGGATGGATGTTGAGAACAATAAAGTGGAATAGACATGCAACATGATCAAGAGAAAAAATCTGGATTAGGTCTGCTCAGCCATATATGGACAGAGTGGATTTCGACCTTTGTCATACTTTTCTTGCTTCTAATGACATTGGTTATTGGAACAGGTGAGATGATTCATGGTCAGCTTTTACGTATGGGGGAGCGCCTTTATGGTGATCCTGATACAGGAATGCAATATTCATTTCTACGTGCTGAACCAGAGAAACCAACCTGTGACAGAAATCCAAATATAGATGCACAAGTTCAAGAGCAAATGAAAATCAATGCTGCTGATGAGTTTGCGAGTATGTTTGGTGTAGCTTCTGAGTCAGATGTTCGAGCTTCGCTGATAGCGGCTCAGCAACAATGTGATGAGAAATACCAATTCTACGATAAGGCAATGAAGCATATCGAAGCCAATCCTAGTGTTCGTACTTATCGGAAAATTGAAACTAGTTTCTTCGGTATCTTTAAATTAGGTGCAGAGAACCGCGCGTTATTCCTCGTTATTATGGTTGTATTTGCTGCAATCAGTGCAACATTGAAAGCGCATCACATTGGTTTACGTAGTCCTGCTACTAAAACTGATTTCCGTGTTTATGGTATTGCGATGTTGTTGGGTAATGCATTACTCACATCATCTGTGATTAGCCAATATAAATCGGTCATGAATTCAGGTGTTCCGATCACACCAGAAATGAACGTGATTTATTGGTTGTGGATGATATTGTTTGGTGTGCTGACACTCATCAGTTTATTTCAAATGATCAAACCACCAGCTGCAACTCGTGAAGGTGGTAATGTCGGTTTAGCCATCCTCAGTATTCCTTTATATGCCTATATGGCGATTATCACCGGGGTTGCATTTACTTTCTTCATGGATTATCCAATGGGGCAAGGTATTTATTTGGGACAGTTGGTTGAATTGTCGAATATTTTCTTGAATCTAGCCTTATTTATTTGGGCGGGTATGTTGCTCAAGCAAACACGTATTGTTGATTTATTCCTCAATATCTTACGTCCTTGGAATCTGGCTCCAGAGACTTTAACTTGGTTGATCCTTCTTGCAGCGGCATTACCAACAGCCTATACAGGTGCATCAGGTATTTTCGTTATCGCTGCGGGTGCGATTATTTATAAAGAAGTGTGGAATGCGGGTGGACGCCGTCAGTTTGCTTTAGCAGCAACGGCGCTGTCGGGTTCAATGGGTGTAGTTCTACGTCCATGTTTATTGATCGTAGTAGTCGCTTCACTGAACAAAGAAGTAACGACTGATTTGCTTTATAAATACGGGATGTACACATTCCTATTAACCTCAACGTTATTCTTGGTGATTGCATTATTCTTTGCGGAACAAAAATTCCGTATTGCACCATTTAAAGTTGCATTGCCTAAATCATTACGTGCATTCGTACCTGTATCACCATATATCGTGATCTTTGTTTTGATTTGGTTATTCTACAAACATGCATTAGCAACTGATCTCAATGAATTTACTGCACCTGTAATGATGCCTGTGATTCTATTGATGATGGTATTGTTTGATAAGTTACGTAAAGAACCTGCACCGTTGGCACCTGTTGGTCATTGGGACAGTACTTTAAATAGCTACACATTGCCTGCGGACGGTAGTCAACCTGCACCAAAAATTAATCCAGAAGATGACCCACGCAAACCAGAGCGTAACATCTCATTTGCTAAAGCATTACATGCTTCTTCAAGTGAAACAGTAGGCCATATTGGTGCACTTGTGATTCTGATGGCGCTTTCAGTGAGTGTCGGTGGTTTCCTTGAGCAAATTCATATCATGGAAGCATTCCCACAAGATATTAATAATATTGTTGTCGTGATTACGTTGATTGTATTATTGATGATCTTCGTAGGTATGATTATGGATCCATTTGGTGCTGTGATTCTGATCACGGCTACAGTCGCACCTGTTGCATATCAATATGGTATTGATCCTGTTCATTTCTGGATGATTGCGCTTATTGGTTTTGAGTTGGGTTATGTCACACCTCCAGTTGCATTAAACCATCTCTTAGCTCGACAATCGATTGGTGATGCAGAAGTGGCTGAAGCAGATGCAGAAGTTCGTCATTTGTCTTTCTACTATCGATATGAACGTTGGATATTGCCTTTATTGGTCATGGTACCTGCAATCTTAATTATTGCTTACGTTCCGTATTTCTTTAAATTGTTTGGTTGGTATAACTAAACTAACAATAAAAAAAGCACCTTCGGGTGCTTTTTTTATTTCTAAGCTTTAAAATGCTTTAGACATTGTCAATGTTGATAAGTTATTTTTAAAGATCAAATATTTTAGCGTTGAATCATTTTCCTTTGACGTTGAGTCAATGGACTACATAATAAAATTGCCAGCAAAATAATACAAAATCCAATCACACTGTATAAATCGGGTACTTCATTCCAAAGTAAGAAGCCCCATACACCTGCAAAAATAATTGCCATATAATTCACAGGTGCAATTTGTCCTGCTGGCGCAAGTCGATAAGCATGAGACATAAAAATTTGGCTGACATTAGCAAGTATCCCTGCGCCAATTAAAAACAATAATTCTTGTAAATGATAAGGTCGCCATACCCAAAACATTGGAATCACAGAAAGTGCTGATCCTATCAAGCAGAAATAAAATACGATGCGTTCAGGTGGTTCAGTTTGAGTTAATGCCCGAACAGTTACAAAAGCCATTGAGGCAAGTAAGCTTGATGCAATACCAATCACCGAAATCCAGTTCAGTAGACCTTGATCGGGTTTAGCAACGCAAAATACGCCAATAAATCCTAAAACAGCTGCACAAATCATAGCAATGGTGATTTTTTCTTTTAGAAATAGCCATGCAATAACTGGAATAAAAATTGGGGAAGAGTAGGTAAATACCATTGCATTTGATAACTTTAAATGCGCAATGGCGTAAAAGAAACCATACATGGCTGCAAGTCCAACAATACTACGCCATGTATGCATCCATAGTTTTTCTGTTTTTACAAAGCCAGTGCCTTGTTTAAAAATAAAAGGCAGAAATAGGATGAGTCCAACCACATTACGAAAAAATACAATGGTGTAGTTATCAACACTATGGGAAGCATATCGGATACAAATGCCCATCACTGAAAAGAGCAGTGCAGAAATGGTGAGACAACCAATCGCCAGAAACAGGTTGCGATCAGCTTGATGAGAGTTCATATCGAATGCTGGCTGGGAGAAACTGAACCTATTGTATGCTTCTCTGCAAGAGAAAGAAATGAGCTGTGGATTTCATTAAAGGCGGTCTAACATTGCTGGGAATCCTGATGGCCCACACCTTTCAAAAACCGATTCAATAATAAAAAGCCTTAACTGAGGTTAAAGCTTTTTGACCTTTTATTTCATGGGATTTATTTCTGCGCCGCGATTTGCGCTTCCAGTAGTTTGACCTGTTCCTCTTTAAGCTTAAGCAGTGCATCGACATCATCATGCTGCTGCTTGAGTTCCTGCTGTTGATCCTTAAGCTGCTGATGAATATCATCCAGTTTGGCAATTTCCTCTTTCGCCAAACTGTCATTTGCTGGAAGCGGCTCTTTAATAATTGATTCCTCAACCAACTGGATTGGTTTGGCAACTTCGCTGCTGGCTGCTGTTGGTTCAGCTGTAACAGCGGTTTGCTGTTTTACTGTCGCAGCTGGTTGTGTAGCTGTGGTTGTCGATTGCTGATCTTTTTGTGCCAAAAACCATTGCACAGCAAGAAACAAAACCACAACAACGCTAATTCCACCAATTATCATCCATAATAATTTGGAATTTTGAGTTTGGTATGTGGACATCATTTTTAACCTTCTAGTCAAAATGACGAGGTTTGAATTGTATCACTCCAATTTCATCTGGCTCAGCGGGTTGTTGCTCTTCCACGTGGGTCGGGCGTTTTTCACTATAAGCACATTCGATACATTCAATCCACTCGTCATCCACAGTGATGATCTTAACTACACGATCTAACGCGCCACATTTAGGGCATTTTGCACCCGCGATGAACTGTCTTTTCATGTCAGTTAATACCATGCTGTGAACAATAATGACGTAGTTTAAGCGGTTTTATCGGTGTTCGTCCAACCTTGATGGCGTAATAATGCATCTATTTTTGGTTCTCTTTTTCTGAAATTGCGAAATGCATCAAGTGCAGTATTTTTTCCGCCAACTGCTAGAATAAACTTTCTAAACTCTTTTCCAGTCTCGGTATTAAAAATACCTTCGCTTTCAAAGCGGTCAAAGGCATCACTGGCTAAGACCTCAGCCCATTTATAGGAATAATAGCCCGCAGCATAGCCACCCGCGAAAATATGGCTAAAACTATGCTGGAAACGGTTATAGGGAACCGTTGGCACCACTGCAAATTTGGCTCGAATATCGTTCAGCGTTTCCTGAATCTGCTGGCTGTTTAAAGCAGGTGTTTGGCGGTGAATTGTTAAATCAAACAGGGCAAATTCAATCTGACGTAGCGTTTGCATACCAGACTGGAAGAAACGTGCATTGAGCAGGGCAGATAGCAATTCTTGTGGCAATGTTTGCTTGGTCTCGGTATGTTCACTGAGCACATCAAGGCTTTCATTATCCCATGCCCAAAATTCCATAAACTGACTTGGCAACTCCACTGCATCCCACGCCACACCATGCGTCCCTGCCACTGAGATATTATCCACTTCGGTCAGCATGTGATGTAAACCATGACCAAACTCATGGAACAAGGTAATCACTTCATCATGGGTCAGCAAGGCAGGTTGATCGCCAATCGGTGGGGTAAAGTTGCAGACCATGTAGCAAATGGGTTTTTGTAGACCATTGGCCGTTTGCACACGAGAACGGAAACCACTCATCCATGCGCCACCACGTTTGCCATTGCGTGCATATAAATCAAAATAGAAACCGCCGACCACTTGACCTTGATCTTCAATTTCGAAATAACGTACATCATCCTGCCAAACAGGCGCCTGGCGTTCAACGATCTGGATACCGTAAAGGCGCTGCACAATCTGGAATAAACCTTGAACCACTTTTGGTGCAGGGAAATACGGTTTAAGCGCTTCCTGAGAAAGATTGAACTGTTGTTGTTTCAACTTCTCAGAATAATAGGTTGAATCCCAAGGTTTGAGTTCTTCAATTCCATCTTGTTGTGCAATACTTTTTAGTTCAGCAATTTCAGCAAGTGCAGGCGTACGCGCATGCTCTGCCAAATCTACTAAGAATTGATGAACAGTTTCAACATCAGGTGCCATTTTGCTGGCAAGGGAATATTCAGCAAAGTTGTTAAAGCCAAGTAGTTGTGCCATTTCCTGACGTAAGCTCAGGATTTCTTCCATCACAGGCGTGTTATCAAACTCGGTTTTATCCGATTGATCTGATGCACGGGTGACATAGGCTTTGTACAGCTCTTCTCGCAACTCACGATCATCAGCATAAGTCATGATCGCAAAATATGCAGGAAAGTCCAATGTCGCAACCGCTTGCTCAAGCTCACGTTGTTGTCCGTATTGTTTTAACAGTTCAACACTGCTTTGAGGTAAACCTTTAAGTTGTGCTTCCGTTAAAGGCTTGAAATAGGCTTGGGTTGCATCGAGCACATGGTTTGAGAAGTCTGAAGACAGCTGTGATAAACGTGCCGAGATTTCTGCATAACGCTTTTTAGCTTCGCCTTGGAGTGCAACACCAGACAGTTTAAAGTCACGTAGCGCGAGTTTAATGGCGCTTTGCTGTGCTTCGCTGAGGGTCTGGAAAATGCTACTGTCATGAATCTGTTGATAGGTTTGATACAGCGCCGTGTGTTGCCCCAGTTGTGTATAGTATTCACTGAGGCTTGGGAGTAGTGATTGGTAAACTTCACGGGTTTCGGCATTGTTCATCACGGCATTGAGGTGCGACAAAATGCCCCATGACTCACTCATGTTATTTTCAAGCTGATCAACTTCGGTCAAGGTTGCCAATTGTGCCTCGCTGTTTTGTGGCACTTCCTTGAGTTGATTTAAGAAGTTTTGACCGTTTTGAATGGTTTGTTCAATTTGTTGTTTTAGGTCAGCAAGTTGAATTTGATCAAATTGAGGAACGGGAAGTGTCGCTTGTTGGAGTGTCATTGTATTTTTGCCATATCATCTTTAAACATAGGTATAGATGTAGGGCTTAGAGGGGGAGAAATCAAGTAAGAGAGATGTTAAATCCAAATAAAATAGCCCTATTAAAATAGGGCTATTGTGGAACACGGAAAATATTGAGCTAAATTAGTCCTGCTTAGCTTTCGCATTGGACTTTTTCTTTTTTACTTTCTTCTTGGCTTTTTCTTTGCTTTCAGGCTTGGTTGAAGCTTTTTTAGCAGGCTTTTTGGTATAAGAACTTGGTTTGCTCTTATCCTTTTTCTTGCGTACAGGCTTCTCACCATCTTCACTGATTTGAGAAGTTGCGGATGGTTTACTAAAAACCTCTTCAGTAGCTAGAGCTTTGGTAGATGTGGTGCGGGGGGCTTTATGGCGAATCACACGCCCCAAATGCGTCAACTGTTGAACCAATTTGAAGTCAATTTTACGTTCTTCCAGATTGACGCCTGCAACCTGAATCTTGACTTCATCGCCGAGACTAAAGGATTGACCGCGATTCTGTCCAACTAAACTCTGACTTGCTTGATCATATAAGAAATAATCTTCACCCAGTTGGCTGACATGAATCATACCATCCACATATAAATCTTTGAGTGTAACGAATAGACCAAACTCAGTCACCGCACTAATAATACCAACAAACTCATCGCCTAAATGCTGTTGCATATAATGGCATTTCAACCATGTGGTGACGCTACGTGAAGCTTCATCGGCACGACGTTCAGTTTGTGAAAAATGCTCGCCAGCTTCATCTAAAGCGGCACCAGACAATGGATAAGCTTTCTTATCGAGATAGGCTTTAATTGCGCGGTGTAACAATAAATCTGGGTAACGACGAATTGGTGAGGTGAAATGCGTATAAGCTTCATAAGCAAGACCATAATGTCCTGCATTATTCGCACCATAATAGGCTTGCATCATTGAGCGTAACAACACCGCATGAATACTTGGTGCATCTAAACGATCTTTGGTTGCTTCAATGACTCGTTGATAATCGGCTTGTGTTGGTTGCTCTGGGAATGGCAAACCGAGTAATTTGACGAAATCACGGACTTTTTGAATACGTGAGAATTCTGGCGCTTCATGTACACGATACAACATCGGAATATCATGTTCTAATGAGTATTCAGCTGCGGCAACGTTCGCCAATAACATACATTCTTCAATCAGTTTATGCGCATCATTACGAGTACGTGGCAAGATTTCCTTGATTCCACCTAACTCATCAAAGGTCATATAGGTTTCAATGGTTTCAAATTCCATCGCATGACGTTTGGCACGTAGTTCTTTTAGTGTCTGATAAAGCTGGAATAGGGTATTTAACGATTTATGAACGCTTTTATCTTGCGGAATGGCATCGGTTGCACCGTCAAAATAAGCAGCCACCTGATTATAGGTCAAACGTGCTTTGGAATGCATCACCGCAGGGTAGAACTCATAACCTGTGACTTTACCTGCACGTGACAGTTTTAAATCGCAGACCATACACAGACGGTCAACATGCGGATTGAGAGAACACAATCCATTTGACAATGCTTCTGGCAACATTGGCAAAACAAAGTGTGGGAAATAAACCGATGTACCACGTTCTTCAGCTTCTTCATTTAAAGGTGAGTCTAAACGGACATAATGGCTCACGTCTGCAATTGCCACGACAACACGGTAACCACCGCCTGCACGCTTCTCTGCATACACGGCATCGTCAAAGTCACGTGCATCTTCACCATCAATCGTGACGAGTGGTAAATCGCGTAAATCAACACGACCTTTGCGATCTTGTTCTGAAGGTTCTTTAAAACTTTCAGCTTCTTTAATGACGGCCTCTGGAAATTCATAAGGCAAACCAAATTCTAAAATGGTTTGTGGAATAATAATTTCAGTGTCAGCTTTGTCCGCCATCGACTGTACAACATGACCTGTCGCTAATTCTTCACGAGTCGGGTAATCATCAATCGCAACTCGTAGCATATCGCCAACTTTGGCATTGGCATGTTCAATCAATTCTTTTTCTAAGGTAATTGGTTGGTGCTGATTTGGATTGCTTGGCTGAATAAAGTATTCACCTTCATGTTCAGCGACTTTACCAATAATTTGTTTGACACGACGTTGGACGACTTCGGTAATAAACCCCCAAGCTTTACCTTTACGGTCAACAGAAGTTTGGCGTACTTTAACGCGATCACCATTAAAGACTAGACGTAATTCACGTTCAGGTAATAGTACATCATCCTGACCTGCGATATTGGCCGTACCTAGACCTTTACTATTGATATAGACCGTTGCTTCATGGCTTGGTAAATCGGTTGCAGGTTGGTATTTAAAACCATCTTTCATTAACTGACCGTCACGAACCATTGCACTTAAGCGATGGTTCAAGGCATCAATACTTTTTTGATCTGGGATATTAAAGTGGTCAACCAGCTCTGCATGAGACTGTGCAGTTTTTAATTGTTCTAATGTACTTAGAATAAGAGTTCGGCTAGGAATAGGATTATCGTAACGTTGCGCTTCTGCTTTTGCTTCGGGATCAACCCAATTTGTAGTCATATCGTTTCATTTCACATCTGGCAGATCGGTTTAGCATAAGTCATTCAAACTCTAACTGCACGTCAAAGATTGCAAGATTCTGTTTATTGTGCCGATCTAAATAAAGGAGAGAACACTATATTAACAAGCGTAGCGCTAAAAATGACGAAAAAATATAAGAATTGATTAAAAAGTATTTGATTGAACTGAAAAAGAAGAAAAAAACAGGAACATCCCTTGTGTAATACGGTTTTAGTTTGTATTATTGCGCTCGTGTTACGGTGAGATGGGTGAGTGGCTGAAACCACATCCCTGCTAAGGATGCATACGGGTAACTGTATCGAGGGTTCGAATCCCTCTCTCACCGCCACTTTACTTAAAGCGCTCATAGCTCAGCTGGATAGAGCACTTGGCTACGAACTAAGGGGTCGGGAGTTCGAATCTCTCTGAGCGCACCAAGTAAAGATTAATGTAACACACGCCTGAATAGGCACATAAGTAATGCGCTCATAGCTCAGCTGGATAGAGCACTTGGCTACGAACTAAGGGGTCGGGAGTTCGAATCTCTCTGAGCGCACCAAGTAAAGATTAATGTAACACACGCCTGAATAGGCACATAAGTAATGCGCTCATAGCTCAGCTGGATAGAGCACTTGGCTACGAACTAAGGGGTCGGGAGTTCGAATCTCTCTGAGCGCACCAACTTAAATAAATTAACCGCTTAATTGCGGTTTTTTTTGTGCCTTATGCCTTTGCCTTAATTTTCTGTACAAACACTGCATTACCGCCAACTGCTGGCAATACGTCATGATATGGCAGGCTTCGCATTGCCCTGAGTAAAAAAGGTGCTTTTTCATCAATTTTCATGCTGGTGGTCATTTTCAATAAAGCACCCTGATTAAGCTCGGTAAATCCCATCTGGCCTTTAATAAAACGCAAGTCACCACCATTGGCATAAAAATTATTTTCGCTGGCATTTGGATAATTAAAATGCAGTTTAAAGGCAAATGGAATATTAATGACACCTAAGCCCACATTGACCTGAATATCTGCATCCTGTCCCTGATTCTGAATAGGGGTGGTCACCACCTTTTTGATTTGCCGAGGGAATAAATCCTTATAGGCCAATGGAGTGAGCCATTTCTGTAGCTGTTGTGGTGTCTGTTTATAAAACTGATAGGTGGTGGAAAACCGCATGGCTTCACGTCCATGCGTGTACATGATGCTGGTCGGGGCATGCAGAAAGCTAACGGGTTGCTGTGATGTCTGGCTGAGCTGGGCGATTTTTGTGAGCTGGGTTGCATTGAGTTGAGGGCTTGGCATTTGCCCGCCATCAAGTGGGGCAGTGTTTTTTCCAATAAAACGGGTTCTTAAAGCCTCTAAAACAAAGGCGTTGCTAGTGCTGGGAACTCCAAACTTGACCTCAGGAATTGCGTTTAAAATTTTCTTTAAAATAAATCCTTTCGGTTGGTTGAGGTCACCCCACTGGGTTAGTGTCACCAGGGTCCGATGCTCATCCAGTGCAAACCATTCCAGTTTTCCGACCCCATAGGGAATGGGAGCGTCAATGACCAGACTGGCGATGCTGTTCGGCTTGATCTGGTGTTGCAGCGTGACGTCCTCATTGAAATTGAGTACAGGAATTGGTGTTGGAATTGAGACCTTGTATTTCACCTGTACGATATTGCCCGACTGTTCAATGGTCTTGGCTGATTTTAGGGTTGGAAACAGTCCCACATAATGACTAAAGTCTGTCAGCGTTTTCGCCACCTGTTGTGTATTGGCAGGGACGATGATGGCAGCGGAAGTAAAGCTGACAGTGGGTTGAGGATTGCTTTTCAGGGTGGGTACTGAAGTTTTTACCGCAGGGTGACCATAAATAAAAATAGTGTCCTGAGTATAACTGGCCAAGAGCTGTGGATTGTTCTGAAAAGGCTGCAAGGCACTTGGGATATTGTCTGTCCATGTAATGATTTGAGTAAAACCAATTTGACTTATCCCGAATAAAATACCTGTACATAGCAGGCGGGTAAAATAAGACATAACATTCCTTTGATTTTTTATACGTGACTGAGCTGGAAATTCAGCATTTCAATCTTGATCAATGCCAGTAAATTGGAAAATAGTTATAAATTTTTTTGTGTGTAAAGAATAGCCATATTGTGTAAAACAACGTCTTAGCCACTAAACTGGTATAATATTTACGCCCATCCATGATGAAACAAATTGAAGTCGAGCATGTCTGAACAACGTCCAGCGCTATCCCTGCGTTATTACCTGAATTTAGAAGAATCCCAGGATGGTTTTGCTTTAGTGACCTTTGGTAAAAAGACCTTTACCCGTTTTTTAACCCCACTGATTAGTATCGCCATTATTGTATGGGGTATTTATCTTGGTTTTTCGGGTGTGGGGCGTTACTACGTTGCATTGGGGGCCTTTTTCCTGATCATGCAGGGGCTGATGCGCTATTGGTTGCTGCCGATGTTGTTTAAACGACAGTTTGTCCGTTATCAGTTTGGCAAGAGTGAACAGGGCATTGACCTGTATCAGGATCATTTTGAGCTTTATGCCACAGGTAAAAAGCAAAGTGCGCAATATGCCGAGGTGCAGTCTTTCGCCATTGGTAAACTGACCTATATGCTGGAACTGAAAAACCATACCGTGGTGATTGTGCCAAAACGGGCGTTTACGGATTCAGCAGCGCAAAGTAAATTTGAAAATAGCTTTAAAAAATAAATAATCTTGCTAATAAATAAGGAAATGCCATGAGCACCTCTCCATCAAAAATTGTGTGTGTCGGTCGGAACTATGCTGAGCATGCAAAAGAGCTTGGCAATGTGATTCCAGATCGCCCGATTTTATTTATGAAACCTGCAAGTAGTTTGGCGACTCTAGCGCAAGGCATTACATGGAACAAGGCCTTGGGTGAATGTCACTATGAATGTGAAATCTGCCTGCAAATTGCACATCCCCTGTCTGGCGAAACAGATCGGGAAAAAGTACTGGAGGCGGTGGGAGCACTGACACTGGGACTGGATTTAACCCTGCGTGATTTACAGGGTGAGCTAAAAGCCAAGGGGCATCCGTGGGAACGTGCCAAAGCATTCGATGGCGCATGTATTCTGGGGGAGTGGATTGAAACCGATGAGATTGGTGACCTACAGGAACTTGAACTGATCTTGACCATCAATGGTGCCGAACGCCAGCATGGTTTCACCAAAGATATGATATTTGATATTGCCGATTTACTGATTGATATTAATCAGGCATTTAGCCTACAGACAGGTGATGTGATCATGACGGGAACACCAGCGGGTGTAGGTGCTTTACAGCCAAATGATCAACTCACCCTAAAACTGATTACCCAGTCTGGGGAATACGACTGGAATACTTTTGTCCGACCATAATCATGCATTTACAACATGCTGCGGGTTAAGTCTGAAAGTAGCCAATGACTCGCCTGTTAAAGTCATTGGCTATGCAGATTTATTTCGGTTCTGTCGACATCTCAAAGATGGTTGAAAGAGGAATAGACAGTTTAGCCGCCAAATAGTCGTTGCTTTCAATCAGGGCTGGGCCAAGTCGCTCCATCCATTCATCATTCTGATGCACATTGAATACATCAGGGCGTAGAGGTAAAGGATAAGGAAGAGCGGTAAAGAAACTCCAGAAATCAATCTGCGCCAAATTCCGTACCAATACATATTCATCCTTATCTGTGCGCTTGATGAGATTTTGATTTTCAAGTTGCAGGATATAGGCAGGTAAACGCCCCAATTCACCACGACCAATAATATCCAGTAGTTCCGTTTCACTGACACTTTCACCGATTTGCTGTTTTTTATAAAACAGCTCCAGCATGTCGAGTAACATCAAAATTGGATGGCGCTTTTGCTCCTTGCCTAAATTAAATGCAGTGAGGGCATAGCTGACTTCCACACCCAGTAAAATGATGTTCCAGGACAAATAGATCCAGAGCAGGAAAATGGGAACGGCAGCGAATGCACCATAGACAATTTCATAGCTAGTGAAGTTGCTCATGATCCAGCCAAATAAACGTTTCAGGGTTTCAAAAACCGTTGCACTAAAACAGGCGGCAATCACTGCTGAAAAGATCGGGACAGTGCGGTTTGGAATGGTCCAATATAAAATGAAAAAGCCAGCAATCGTAAGTAGAAATGAAATCAACCATAAGATTAATGAACCATTGAGTTGATAGCCTGCAAAGTTGTTGCTGAGAATGTTCATTGAGGCGACAGTTGAGGAAAGTACAAACGCACTGCCTAAAATGATCGGGCCCAGTGAAATAATGGTCCAGTAACGCATAAAGCCAATCAGGCCTGTACGGGTTTCCTTGACCCGCCAGATACGATTGAAAACGGTTTCAATCGAAGACAGCATCAGTACGGTGGTGACAAAAAGAAATAACACCCCAATCACGGTGAGGTTACTGGATTTCTCGGTAAATGCGTTCAGTGCCTTGTCAAAGGCAATGGTAGTTTTAGGCAAAAAGTTGCTGTAGATCAGTTGTTGCAGTTGTTGTCGGGCAGGTTCCAGTGCCTTGATGGAGGAAATGATAACCAGAAAAACGGTCAGCATCGGGACAACGGCAAACAGGGTGGTATAGGTGAGGGAACCCGCCTGTTCCTGACAGCGATCGGCTTTAAAACGCCGTAACACAAATACAATAAATTGAAACCATGTTTTTTCTAAAAAAGGCAGTTTGTTTCGATATCGTTCGAAGATCATGGGTTCATCCTATTGTTTTAATCAAAATCCTATGCGTTTCACAGAACTTATTACCGCTAAAAATATAAAAAATATCGTATAGTGTTCTTTTTAACAAAATTATTGAAAGTAATGCAACCTTACGTCCTTGTTCTTTATTACAGTAAATATGGCTCAACCAAACAAATGGCGCATTTAATCGCCGATGGAATTGAATCATCTGGTGTGACTGCGCGTATTCGTACCGTACCGAATTTGGCCACTGTGGTGACTCAAGCCGAGCCGAGTATTCCTGCTGAGGGAGACATTTACTGTGCCCTGGATGATCTCACCCATTGTTCAGGTTTGGCGCTTGGTTCACCAACACGTTTTGGCAACATGGCCAGTGAGATGAAGTATTTCTGGGATCAAACCACCAGTTTGTGGCTGAATGGCGCATTGCACAATAAACCCGCCTGTGTGTTTACCTCATCGGGGTCCATGCATGGTGGACAGGAAAGTACCTTGCTGAGCATGTTACCGCCATTATTTCATCATGGCATGATGATACTGGGCTTACCCAATTCAATCCCTGCATTATCCAATACCAAAACAGGTGGCACGCCCTATGGTGCAAGCCATGTCAGTGGACCTCGCCATGACCAGGGCTTAAGTCCAGATGAAAAAACATTATGTGAGGCGCAAGGTAAGCGTTTAGGCGAAGTGGTCAAGGCGTTGGCTGCAAAGTGATAAAATAAAAGCCATAGCAGAATAGTTTTCCGCTATGGCTTTGGTTTTTATATCTCTACTAATACGGTGTCTATTTCTTGCATGATCCGATTTGTTTCGGTCAACGCCACAATAATTTTTTGATAATGCAAAATATCTTCAAAATCTAAAGCCCGATCTTTACGGTCTTTGAGCCATTTTTGAGCAGGTTGATAACCGCCAATATAAAAATGCCAAGCAATTTCGGGGACATGATTAAAATATTGTGTGTCATTAATCCAGACTTGACCATCTTTATATATTGGTTTAGTCACGATATTATCGCCATCTATTGGATATTGAGTAATATATTTTTCAACACTTGGACTTTCGAGCAAGTGAATGCGCCGTAGTTCGCCACCGAGTTTGACCAATTCAATAAAGGTTTTGGTATGCGTTGGATAGGGCACGCGTGGAAAGTCGATTTTTAGAAATTCTTTATAGGTTTCTCGGTAGTTGGGTGAATGCAGTACGGCGTAGATGTAGTCGAGAATATCGATTGGTGCGAATGTGCCTTGGATATCTTCTTTTTCATCGGTAAAGCTTAAGCCGATCTTGGATGCGATCTGTTCGACAATGTCTTGATTTAAATTAGGCGTGCGGATCGCTTGCTTGTCTAAAGTATTTTGGGTGGTGTCATTATAAAGATAGAGAGGAAAAATATAATTGTTATCCAGCGATGAGCTAATGCTTTTGTCGGTAATATTTTGTGTAATGAAATAACAGCTTGCATCATTTCTCCTACTTCGTGTAGAGCTGATTGCTAAATTTTCATGAATCATATGTCTCATGGTGTCATTTCTAGGACGTCCCATAAATCCACTAGAAAATCCAGTATATGCTGAAAATCTAATATCAAAAGGACGATATGAAATTTTTATGATTTCAGGTTTATTGTTTTGTATATCTATTTTCGCATTCTCATATGACCAGCCTTTTGAGTTTGGTCTTTGATATTTTTTTAATAGGTCTTGAGAGCTTAATTCTTGAAAATCTGAAAGAATATTTTTAACAGATGTTTTATTAAAAGATATAGCGATGTCGTCACATTTTGATTCAATACCTGTGCTAAAAATCTTGAAAAACTCCGCAACACTAAACCATTTTGAGTAATGATTGATAAGTTCTAGATCTTTTTTTACGAAAAAGTAATTTGGTGCATCTAGGTGTATGTTTTGCCAAGATATTTGGTTTATAGAAAATTGATTTAAGCTTTCATATTTGAATTGTCTTCTACCAAACAAATCGTGATGGAGAACTTTAGCAAGTTCATCTTTTTTCTTTTTACCTGTTTTAATAAAGATGTTGATCGATACGCCTTGCATGATGTCAAAGACATTTTCATCTTTATGACCATCAGGTGTGGTTTCTTTTTTCTTAGTATTTCCATGTAAATCAATAATGTAAATTTTATCAAAGGTTTCAAGTAAATTTTTACGCATTTGACGATGGGTAATCCCATCAATAAAGCTATTATTAGAAATGTAGGCTAAAACACCTTCACCATTTTTTTCAATAAAATATTGACCATAGCGAATAAATTTAATGTAATCATCATCAAGATTAATTTTTCGTTCGTTTAAATCCTTTTTATAATCTGCAATAAGGTTTTGAATCCATTCACCTTTATTGGTTGAACTTACAGAATACGGCGGATTCCCCAAAATACACATGACTGGGGTATCACGTTTTATATGGTTGGCTTCATTGGCTTCGCTACTTAACCAGTTGGCAAATAGTGTGCCTGTATCGGGGTGGCTTTCTTCTAAACTGTTGGTTAAATACACTCGTAAGCGTTGCGCTTGCTTGGGTTTATAACCTGTATCGGTTAGCAACAAATCAAGTTGCAAATGCGCCATCGCATAACTTGCCATGAGCAGCTCAAAACCATTTAAACGTGGTAATAAATGCTGTTCGACATAATTACTCCATATCCCTTGCTGTCCTGCAAATTTTTGATGAATATGTTTGACCACTTCGGCAAGAAACGTCCCTGTACCTGTGGCAGGGTCAAGAATTTGCACTTTATGCACTTCTTTGGTTTCGGTAATACGCTTGCCTTTGGCTTTACCTTTGGTAATGGCTGTACCTGTTGCTTCTACTTCAATCGTGGTTTTACTGGTATCGGCTAAACCTTGCGCTAAACCAAATTCGGTTTTTAAAATATCATCTACGGCACGCACAATAAAATTGACCACTGGGGCAGGGGTGTACCAAACGCCACGAGCTTTACGCAATTTGGGGTCATATTCACTCAAGAAAGTTTCGTAAAAGTGAATAATCGGGTCTTCCATTTTGGTGGAACGCCCATAATTTTTAAGGATTTCATGTACATTACAATGTAGAAAAACATCAACCAAGCTATCGACAATCCATTTAATACGGTCATCAATATCAGGGCCCGCAATATAGCCAAATAGTTTGCGTAAAAATGGATTGGTTTTAGGAATCAGTTCCGCCGCTTCCTGTCGGCTAAAAGTCGGTAAGGTCGGGTCATGTAAACGTGCGGCAAACATACCGTAAGCAATAGTTTGAGCATATACATCAGCAAAACCTTTCGGGGTAATGTCATGTATCAGGATTTGTTTAAAGGCTTGTTTTTGGTCTTTTAATGTACTGTCCTCAAAGCTATCTTCATCACTGGTTAAGGCTTTTTCAATCACATCAGAAAGTAGACGCGCTTTTGCTGCCATCATTTCTGCAAGTTTTTTAGGACTTTTAATGGTTTGTCCAATATGGGTACAAAAATTCTTGATGAGATTTTCAAAGACAGTAAAGTTCTCAGGAAGCGCTCGGATATGATTGCCAGTCACCTCAGCAATGGCGATTTTAGTGATAAATACGCCATCCTGATAAATATGAAAATTGAGATAGTCCGTAAAAATAAGATTGTTTAATGATGCTTTGTAACGATCAAATTGTTCTTTATTTCCTGTCTTTTTCAATCCGTCTAAGTCTTTATCACCGATATCTTTTGCTTCAATAAAGCCAATGGGAATATTTTTCTTTGTCAAAATATAGTCAGGTGCGCCACAAGATTGCCTTTTAGGTTCATTGGTCGCAGTAATATCTGGGACTATCGATTCAATCAGTTGGGCAAGATCGCCACGAAAGGTATGTTCTGTCGCATTGCCAAGTCGATAACGATGATTAATACGGTCTATATAGGTTGAAATAAAGTGACTCATATTGTTGTCTCATATTTGTTTAAGCTAACAATATAATTTATATAATAAAAAATCCATAAAAATGGGAGCATCAGCTCCCATCATTTTTATTTTGTTATTTGCCAGTCATAGGTTTTTCTACGGTAGGCATACCACATCATCCATAGTCCAATAATAATCATTGGGAAGCTGAGAATTTGCCCTTTGGTCATCCAGCCAAACAGGATAAAGCCCTGATCTGCATCGGGCTGGCGGAAGAATTCCATAAAGAAGCGTGCCACACCATAGCCCATCAGGAATAAAGCTGAAACTGCCATACGTGGACGGGGCTTTGAGCTAAACCACCACAACACCATAAACAGGATAAGGCCCTCACACAGTGCCTGATAAATCTGTGACGGGTGACGAACCAAGCCCAATGGGTCTGTTGGGAAAATCATGCCAAAAGGATAATCAGGATTGGCCACCTGACGGCCATATAGCTCACCACCAATAAAGTTGCCGATACGACCAAACATCAGGCCTGTGGGTACACAGGGGGCAATAAAGTCCAGTGTTTGAAACCATGTTTTTTGGTATTTCCGACACCAGAACAGCATGGCGACCATCACACCGAGGAAGCCACCGTGGAAGCTCATGCCCCCAGTCCAGACCTGAAATAGCCACAGTGGATTTTCTAGAAACTTGCCGAACTCGTAAAACAGGACATAGCCCACCCGACCACCCAGCACCACACCCAAAGCACCATAGAACACCAAGTCGGACACCATGTCGGCTGTCCAGCCATCGCGCTGTTTGGCTCGGTAAGATGCCAAGCCCCATGCACATAAAAATGCCAAGAGATACATCAATCCGTACCAGTGTACCTTGACTGGCCCTAAACTCAGTGCCACTGGATCAATATTTGGATAGGTCAGCATCGCTGTTCCTCAATTTAGAATTTGAAATTAAGTTTTGAGCAGATTGTAGCGGAATGATGTGAAAAATGTTGTACATTCAATGTGAAAGTCAACAGACGCTAAATGGGTGAAAACAGGATTAATGTGTATTGTCGCTTTTGCATGGCATGTGCTAGATGAGATGCCACTTTGTTTACTTTCAAATCGTGATGAATTTTACCATCGACCGAGTGCAATGCTGCATTCATGGGAGCATAGTTCGATCATTGCAGGAAAAGATTTGCAATCGGGTGGAACATGGATGGGGGTCACAGCTTCAGGTCGCTGGGCGATTGTGACTAATTTTCGTAATGGACGAGATCAAAATCATTACGAAACTTCACGTGGCAAACTCATTCAAGATTTTTTAGAAAGTGATTTAGCACCTATACGTTTTGCTCAACAATTGGAAGGCAAACAACAGGATTATGCAGGATTTAACCTATTTGTCGGGGATCGAGAACAAGCTGTTTACATGAGTAATCGGGGAGAAGCACCACAGGTTTTGGCAAATGGTGTATATGTCGTTTCAAACGGTCTAATGTCAGAGGACTGGGAGAAAACGAAGCATCTGCGTAAGCGGTTTACCCAAGAGTTCTTGCCGATGTTACAGCAGACTCAAATTCCTGAACATGATCTAAATTATGCTGCATGGGATATTTTGGAAGATGAGCGGAAAATTATCCCAGATTTATTACCCGATACGGGGATTAGTAAAGAAATGGAAGAGTTACTTTCTTCGACTTTTATTCAAAGCCCGATTTATGGCACACGATGTTCCAATTTTTTAAGAATGACGACTGATCAATGGCAATGGATTGAAAAAACACAACAAGGTGATGCGCAGGGCAAGGTGTTGGAACTGAAAATTGATTTGCTGAAATAAAAAGGCGCTATCGCAAAACGATAACGCCTTTTGAGTGTGGCGCTAGGATTAACCCAAAATCACACCACCATCTTTACGAGTGATCACAACAGTCGCTGAACGTGGACGTGCAGTTTTGTTGCTTGGGTTCGTTTGAGTTGCTGGCCAGTTACTTGAAGGGGATGCATAGTCTGCAGAGTCTTCACCTGGATGCTGAACATTAATAAAGATTGCTTTGTAATCAGGTGTCATTGTTACACCTGTAATTTCACACTCTTTAGGTCCTACAAGGAAGCGACGCAGGGTTTCATCTGTTACTTTCTTACCAACTAAGGTTTCAGTACCATTTGAAGTCGTTGCTTTTGCTCCATCTCCAACTTGACCTGGAAGTGCAGCTAGCATCATACAGTTCGTTACATCAGTATATGCACCATCGTCCGTTTGAATCCATAGAATGCCACGAGGGTCAAACCACATACCATCAGGGCTTGAAAGATCATTATTATCTGTCAAACCTGAAAGGTTGATGTTTGCAGCTCCAGATGCCTCAGCACCAAATAGATAGATATCCCAGTTGAAGCTTTCAGCAGTTGTTTTATCAGCTGTTTCACGCAAGCGAATAATATGACCGTTTACATTACCTTTATTGGTTTTTGTACCAGCATATTTGTCTTCATAATTACGTGGATTTGCTGCATCAGTTGGATAGCTAGTACCGCGGTTCGAGTTGTTGGTTAATGTAACGTAGACTTCACCATTGACTGGGTTAACCGCACACCACTCTGGACGATCCATTTTTGTTGCGCCAACTGCATCAGCTGCTAAACGGGCAAAAGTGACAACATCAGCTTGTGAGCTAAATGGATAGACTGAATTGCTTTGGTTCAAACCATTTTTACCAAAGGCTAACTCAATCCATTGACCCGTACCGTCATTATTGAATTTGGCAACATAAAGTTTACCTGCATTCATGTATTTATCACCAGCAGCATAGCCACCATTGATATCTTTTGGATCCCATTTTGCATCAGATACAAACTTGTAGATATATTCTCCACGAGAGTCGTCACCCATATAAAAAGCAAGATTTTCTCCTGCAATGACACGACTAGTACGACAATCTTCATGTGCAAAACGACCTAAAGATGTACGTTTAACAGGATTTTGACGACCATCGAATGGATCAATTTCTACAATCCAACCAAATGTATTTGGTGCATTACGGTAATCTTTTTCCGCTGTTTCAGCTTTTACATCTGCATTCCAGCGATCATAAAGATCTTGTGAAAGTACACCAGCCTTTACTGTTTCCCAGCCATAACGAGAGCTTGAACCTGCTTTTAAACCATAGCGTTTAAGCGCAATGATTTCTTCTGGGCGACGTAAAGTATCGTCAGTTGTGCTACGTGCGAAATAACCAATGAAGTTTTCTTCAGTCGTCAGGTAGGTTCCCCAAGGTGTGTAACCATTACCGCAGTTATTATGCGTACCGCGAGTTTGACGAGCTGCTGGAGAGTAGGTAGTAGCCAGAAGGGGTGAGCCCGCAGCAGCACCAGCAAAATCCATAACGGAAGAACCTGTAATACGGCGGTTAAATACAGAGTTTTTAACCACTTCTACTTTATTTGTTGTTTTATCTTTTTTGATTTCTATCACAGAAACACCGTGAGCATTCACTTCACGAATGACTTCATCTTCAGGTCGACGACCATCAACTTTCGTTGGTCCCTTAGGGTGAAGGAAGGTTGGATTGATATATTCATGGTTCATAACTAATAAACCACGTTCAGATACATTTGCATCGAAACGTTGAGTTGAGCTATTTAAACCAAAAAATGTCATACCATCATGGCAGTCACCAGAACGATATTCAAAACTTAAACCTGAAGGAATATTGTTATCATCCCACGCACCGTAAGCAGGATTGATTGAATCCCCTAAAGCATAAAGTACAGTTGCTTCATAACCTTCAGGCACTGTTACGATGTCATTTAAATTTTTAGCAACAGGAGAAAAGTTTAATTTTTCTGGTTTTTTATTTGGATCAACAGGTGTTGGCGATGTTCCACCGTTATTGCTCGAGTTATTATCGTCGTCGTTACAGCCAGTTAATGTCGATGCTAAAGTTAATGCAACAGCACCACTCGCAGTTTTAGTGATGAGACTACGGCGGCTAATGTGCTGTTCTAAAATGTCACGGAAATGAATATTATCCGATGTGTTGTTATCCAATTCTTGATCTTCATGATATGGCGATAGCTCGGTCATGGAATTTTTCCTAAAAAATAACGTTGTTCTAAAAGTTTGTCCTCCACAAACTTAGTGTTTTAATGTGACGGTGGATTTACACTGGTATGACAAATTTGTGAAAAATCAATTGATAAATAACCATAAAAAAACAGGTCTTAAGACCTGTTTCTCAATACTGTGGAAATTATGCCGTTTTTCTTTTTTCGATAATCTTGCCAAAAAATAATCCAATCTCAAACAATAACCACATCGGAACGGCTAACATGATCATAGAAATAGCATCAGGTGGTGTAACAAACATTGCTACGAAAAAACAACCAACAATGATAAATCTTCGTTTCTCAATCAGACTTTGTGTACTCACGACTCCAATCAGAATCAAAAGCAGTGTAATCACTGGAATTTCGAAGGTTAAACCAAATACGAGAAATAGTTTTAAACAGAACGCTAGATAGCTATTGATATCTGTCATTGGCGCTACAGTTTCAGGTGAAACACTGATGAAAAAATGTAAAATCGAAGGTAATGCAACAAAATATGCAAATGCAATTCCTGCATAAAACAGGGTAATGCTACTGATCAGCAATGGCAGTGCCAACGTTTTTTCCCGTTCATACAATGCAGGTTTGGCAAAAGCCCAAATCTGGTAAATGATAAAGGGCATTGCCAACATCAGCGCCACAAAAAAGTTCAGCTTAAAGGGCGCCATAAAGGTTGCAGTCACATCGGTTGCAATCATGGATGAGCTCATGGGAAGCTGTGCTCTCAATGGCTCCGAAAGAAGCTGATAGGTGCGGTTGGCAAAGGGTAACAGACAAAAAAACAGCAGCAGTAAAATGCCGACGATCTTAAATAAATGTCGCCGCAGAATCATTAAATGTCTGGTGATGGGCATCTCTTCAAGTGGAATTTCTTGCTGTTGATCAATCACGTCTGCTGGTGGTAGTTGATGTGTTGAAGATGAACTCATACAGCCACCTTGAATTCAGGTTGATGATCTGGTGCAGGAAAAATAGTGGTCTGAGCCTTTTGAATATTTTTTTCCACATATACATATGAAGAATGCTCTTTCATATAGTGATAAGTAGGATAACTAATGTTATCTGTTGTTTGTTCTTGTTTGCTTGGTTGAACAAACATTTCTCGTTTTTGTTGTTCGAGCTCAGACATTTGAGCTTGCATTTTTTGTTCTAGTTCAGCAATACGTTGCATTTCTTGCTGCATCTGCTCGCGTAGTTCAGATAAGCGCAGTTCCCGATCCAGATCATTTTGAACATTACTGACGATACGCTTGATTTTGCCATACCATTTACCCACAAACCGAGCAGCCTGTGGCAGCTTTTCTGGTCCAAGTACCAGCAAGGCAATAATGCCGAACACCAAAAGTTCGGACATCCCTACATCTAACATAGTGTCGCCTGCTTAGCTTTTCACTGAGCTTTCAGTATTTTTTACTTGTGCATCAATCGTACGGGGTTCATTTAGAGATGCTGCCGCTTCGTCATCTTTCATTGATTTTTTGAAATCTTTAACGGCACCACCGACATCTTTACCTAAGTTTTTAAGCTTTGATGTACCGAAAAGTAAAATAACTACGATTGCAAAAATGAGTACGTGCCAAATTGATAAACCAGCCATAATTTTATTCCTATCAAACTTTGTATATATCTCAACAGCTTGGCATGACAAATGTGTGACACTTATATTGCAATTTTGCGACAGAGGGATAAGTAGCTTTAAATAGTTGAATAGATAATTTTACTTTTTGGTTTGTAATCAAGGTTTAATACAAGGTTTTTGTTATTCTAAATTCAGCGTGCTTGATTTTTATTTTATCTAAAAGTGCTCTAGTTTTTATTAACTAGAGCACGCAGTGCGATTTATATTAAGCTAGCTTTGAAGAGCTGCATCGCTTTACCACGATGGCTAATTTTACTTTTCTCTTCCTTGCTGAGTTCCGCACTGGAAAGATTGAGCTCAGGCAGCCAAAATAGGGGATCATAGCCAAAACCATTTTCTCCACGAGCAGCTTGTAAAATTTCACCTTTCCAAATGCCCTGAAAGATTTGTGGCAGTGGGTCTTCTGCATGAGTCACCAGCGCCAGAACACAGACAAACATGCCCTCAATCGCTTCACCCTCTTTGCGGAATGGCACAAGGTCAGCCAAAAGTTTTTGATTATTGGCAGCGTCATTGCCATGTTCGCCTGCATAACGTGCGGAGTAAATGCCAGGTGCACCACCCAGAATTGGTACACAAAGTCCTGAGTCATCTGCGATCGCAGGTTTACCCGAAATTTTGGAAGCATGACGTGCCTTGATAATGGCATTTTCCACAAAGCTCAAACCATCTTCGATGGCATCTTCAATGTTGAGTTTTCCTTGGGGAATGATTTCAACAGGCAGATTGAGTTGCTGAAAAAGATGTTCAAATTCCGCAACTTTACCTTTGTTATTACTGGCGAGGACAAGGCTGCCTTGATTGAACCAGTGAGGAATGGGCATAGTAAATTCTCAGTTTTTCAGAAATATGATAAGTATTTTAACGGATTATTTATGATAGATTTTATTCATCGAAACAATTACACATTTAAGCTAAAATGATTCCATAGGTTTTAAGTCATCTAAGAATTTTCATCAAACTGATGTAATTGATGCACATAAATTTTCAAACTATCATCGGCATATTTTAAGAGATAGTGCATTTTGTGGCTGTTTTTATTGCTTGGATATTTTTGATTATAAAAATATCCAAGATTGGTGTGATGATGGAAATACGGCTTTATGTCCAAATTGTAGTATTGATGCCATCGTTAGCTTAAAGTCTGATGACTTAATAACACAAGAATTTTTAAAAGCGATGCAAAAGTATTGGTTCTAATCCAATTATGGAATGTATTCTAAAAAACAAAAACCGACTCTTACAAGTCGGTTTTTATATCATTCAATAGATCTAAAAAGATTATTGCGCTTGAATCCATTTATCTGCACGATCACGTGCAGTACGAATCTGATCTTGAGTTAAGTTTGCAGCCAACGCTGTTTTCTTACCTTCAGAAAGACTGATGACTTTAGTATCCAGCATACCGTCACGGGTTGAAAGCTCATACCATTGGTAAGCACCAACATAGTTTTTCTTTTGCTCTTCCATCATCGCGAGATTAAAGCTGGCACGGTTATCGCCATTACTCGCAGCTTTCTCGAAATATTTACGCGCCAAAGCTTCATCTTTCTTCGTACCGATGCCATCTGCATACATACGACCGACATTCAATTGCGCCGCAGATAAACCTTGATCTGCTGCTGCCTTGAATAAAGTGAAAGCTTGTTTTTCATCTTTAGCCACTTCTTTACCAAACTGGTAACGTGTTGCTAGATAAAATTGTGCCCCAGCTTGACCAGATTTTGCTGCGCTTTGTAACTCGCCAATACTCATCACAGAGTATCTAGCTGCTTGTGTTGCTACAGACTGTGGTTGAGCAACATATTCTGCATGCGTTTGAAAGCTGACTATGCCAAATAAAAACGTGCTGATTAATGTCTTTTTCATAGAGCACTCACTCGATAAATTGCGACTTCACCAAATAGGTTCGGCATATGCTTACTGAGCATACTACCTTGTTGGTCACCATTGACGGCAAGTCGATTAATAATTTTAATTCCGTTTTCTGCACATAAGGCTTCGAAATCACGGAAAGTACATAAATGAATATTTGGGGTGTTATACCACATATAGGGTAAAGCTTCAGAAACAGGCATTTTTCCTTTCAATGCAAGAAAAGAACGATTCTTCCAATACGCAAAGTTTGGAAAAGTAATAATTGCCTGTTTTCCGACACGCACCATATCACGAAGTAATACATCGGGCGCATCTACAGCTTGCAAAGCTTGTGCCATAACCACAGAGTCAAACGACTGGTCGGCAAAACGGCTTAACCCCAAGTTTAAATCCTGTTGGATAATATTTAACCCCCGACTGATGGCAATTGCAATCTTTTCTTGATCAATTTCTAATCCATAAGCACGAATATTATGCTGTTTGCTCATATGCGCCAGTAATTCACCATCACCACAGCCTAAATCCAGTACGTTGGAATCAGGTTTAATCCATCTTTCAGCCAGTCGTTGATCTATACGCATTAGATATTCTCCAAACGGGTCGATTGCAACTGTTGCGCTCCACCTAAAAATGCTCGAAGTGTTTTGACATAAAGCGGGATTGGGAATAAGAACGAGTCATGACCTTGTTCTGCATCAATATCTAAGTAACTGACGGGCTTATGATTATCAATTAGAGCATCAACTAATTCTTGTGAGCGACTCGGGCTAAAACGCCAGTCAGTCGTAAATGAAATCACCAAGAATTTGCATTTAGGCTTGCTCATTGCTTTAGTCAAGGAATGTTCATACTCACGAGATGGATCAAAATAATCCAAGGCCTTGGTCATAATCAAGTAAGTATTTGCATCAAAATTGCGACTAAATTGTTCGCCTTGATAACGTAAATAACTTTCAACTTGGAATTCGACATCAAAACCATACATAAATTTTCCAGATTTCAAATCACGACCAAATTTCTGTTTCATGGCTTCTTCAGACAAATACGTAATATGACCGACCATACGCGCCAAAATTAACCCACGTTTTGGATAACTGTCATTTTCCAAGTAACGCCCATGATGGAAATCTGGATCAGAGAGAATCGATTGGCGAGCAACTTCATTAAAGGCAATATTTTGTGCCGATAATTTTGGTGCACTGGCGATAATGACACATTTTTTTAAACGATCAGCATAGTCCAATGACCATTGTAGTGCTTGCATGCCACCTAACGAACCACCAATCACGGCAAACCAAACATCAATTCCGAGGCGATCAGATAGCATGGCTTGGGTCTTTACCCAGTCACGCACAGTGACTAATGGAAAATCTGGACCATAAGGACGATTTTCATTTTCAGGGTTTGGCGATGTTGGGCCTGTTGAACCATTACAACCACCAATATTATTTAAAGAAACAATAAAAAAATGATTGGTATCAATCGCTTTGCCAGGACCAATACAGCTATCCCACCAACCTGCTTTTTTATCATCTGCATGATGATAACCCGCAGCATGATGATGCCCAGATAATGCATGGCAAATTAAGATTGCATTGGATTTATCTGCATTAAGTGTTCCATAGGTTTCAACCATCAAATCAAAACGTGGCAGGATACGCCCACATTCAAGCTCTAATGGTTGCTCAAATTGAAATTTTTGTGGTGTGACTAAACCCACTGAATCCGATGGAAAAGACACTGGAATGATTCGCCTTGTATAAATCTTTGATCAATAATAAAAGGATACCAATTCAGGTATCCTTTCAAAAGTCATTTTTTCTGATATTACAACTCAGCTTTGCTTAAACTGCCGCAGCAGCAACTTGCTTAGTTGTAAGTACACCTTGTTCAATTAAACGATTGGTACATGCAATAATCGCTTCAATGGACGAGGTGACGATATTGTCATGAATCCCTGCACCAAATGCGCTCTTACCTGTGCCTTTGACCTGAAGCTCAATCAAGGCAAGGGCCTTGGCATTGGCACCTGAACCGATGCTGCGCTCTTCATAATTTACAACATCAATTGGCAATTGTAACGCATCGAGCATTGCCGAAATTGGGCCATTACCTTCACCGCGTAAACGTTGTACTTCACCATCAATTTCAATATCTAATTCAATGATTTGTGTACCATTAATATCAGACAATTGATAATGCTTGGTTTGGTAATGACGATTTTTCACATCCACATAGGTATTTTGGAATAAGGTCCAAATTTCATGTGCACTGATTTCTGTACCGTTTTCATCAGTATGTTGCTGTACGATTTGGCTGAACTCGATTTGTAGTCGGCGTGGTAAAGCAACGTTGTAGTTTGACTCTAACAAATAGGCAATACCACCTTTACCAGATTGGCTATTGACACGAATCACCGCATCATAGTCACGACCTAAATCTTTAGGATCGATTGGCAAGTATGGCATATCCCAGATCTCTTCATTTTTCTGGAATTCGAAGCCTTTTTTAATCGCATCCTGATGCGAACCAGAGAAAGCGGTAAAGACTAAATCACCTGCATATGGATGACGTGGGTGCACAGGTAAACCTGTACATTCTTCAACTGTTGCAATGATTTCGTTGATATTGGAGAAATCCAAGTTTGGTGCGACACCTTGGGTATACATGTTCAAGGCAATCGCAGCAATATCGACGTTACCTGTACGTTCACCATTACCAAACACGCAACCTTCAACACGATCAGCACCTGCCATAATCGCCAATTCAGAAGCAGCGATACCACAACCACGGTCATTGTGACAGTGAACTGAGATAATCACGCCATCACGACGCGCCAAGTTGCGGTGCATCCATTCGATTTGATCGGCATAGACATTTGGCGTTGAAACCTCAACCGTTGCAGGCAAGTTCAAGATCACCTTATTGGTTGGAGACGCTTCCCAAATTTCCGTGACCGCATCACAGACATCTTTGGCAACTTCCAATTCTGTTGCAGAAAAACACTCTGGACTATATTGGAAAATCCATTCAGTTGCAGGGTATTGTGCTGCGTATTCTTTGACTTTATTTGCTGCATTAATTGCAAGTTGCTTTGCGCCGTTTGCATCTACATTCAATACTTTCTTACGGAAAGTCGGAGAGTTTGAGTTGTAGATATGCACAATCGCACGTTTTGCACCGACCAAAGACTCAAAGGTACGTTCGATCAAATGGTCACGCGCCTGTACCAACACTTCAATATACACATCATCAGGAATCAAATTTTCCTGAATTAATTTTTGAGTAAAATCAAAATCAATTTGTGAAGCCGATGGAAAACCAATTTCAATATGTTTAAAACCAATTTTGACCAACATATGGAACATTTTTAATTTTTGATCCATGTTCATTGGTTCAAAAATGGCCTGATTACCATCACGAAGATCGGTACTCATCCAGATTGGCGCCTGATTGATTTCATTGTTCGGCCATTGACGATCTGGTAAATCCACACGTTGATACATACGGCGGTATTTTTTGCTTGGGTCAGCCAACATCATGAGATAACTCCTTGTTGTAGCATGGGTTGCCGCTTCAAAATAAATGCAACGTGCTACGAATATATATGGTGTCTATAACAATTAATTTAAAGAGAATATGTTTTAAATACCTGAAACCAGACAGAAAAATTTATACGCACGCGAGGCGCGGCACCAGCAGGGCAGCGAGGTTTTTTATATAAGACGGATGGATAAAGTCATCACTTGTTTTCATCATCTACCATTCAAAATTATGATTCGGTTTTGCAGCTATATTAATCATCTAATAAAAATCAGTCTAGGTTAAAATAAGCTAGCTGCAAAGGTCTATAACAGCATTCTAGCTCTTAATTGTGGAAAATGTTTTCCTGTTTTTTGCAAGAATTGATAGTTGAGTGGGATATTTTTTCTAAATGAGTCTATTTTTTAATAAAAAATTACAGAATTTATTCAGCATGGTGAAAAATGAAGTGGTCAGAGTTCTGACCACATACGAATGAGATTATGATAAATATTGGTGAGTTTCATTACTTCTGGATATGCATCACCATGATCTATGCGAAGTTGACGAATACTTTCATCCAAATTAAAGAGCATATGACGCTTTTGATCATCTCTAATCAAACTTTGTACCCAAAAAAATGAAGCAAATCGGGTACCACGCGTAATACTACTGACTTCATGCAAGCTTGTTGAAGGGTAGAGTACGACATCACCTGCTGGTAATTTCACTTCATGGTAGCCATAAGTATCTTCAATAACGAGATCACCACCATCATATTCTTCAGGTTCACTCAAAAATAAAGTACACGATAAATCTGTGCGAAGTTGTTGATGAGTCCCTCTCACTAAACGAATTGAATTATCGACATGAAAACCAAAACTTTCGTGTTCATCGTAGCGATTAAACAAAGGTGGAATCATTTGCTTGGGGAGTGCAGCTGCTTGGAAAGTTGGATTTTTCCAAATTGCATCCATCACAAGTGCACTAAGTTGGTGGGTTAAAGGGTCACTCTCTGAAAGTTGTTGATTACGTTTTACGGAAGCTGAGAGTGTGCCAGCTGTAATTTTTCCACCGACCCAATCTGCTGCTTCCATTAATTTACGGAATTCGGCGACTTGTTCTTTTGTCAAAACATTCGGAATGTGATGGATCACTGAGCATATCCCTTTCAATTGATTATTATAAAAAATAGCCTCATAGAGAGGCTATTTTAAATGAGTTTAAGTAAATACCCTAATTTTTTTAAGGGATTTAGTACTTAAAGTTGATCGCAAGAACTGCGTTGCGGCCATCACCTTCGTTTGCATAGTGTGAAGCATGAGCACTTGTAAAATAACGCTTATCTGAAATGTTATTTACATTCAACTGTAAGTTTACATTCTTGTTTACATCATACTTTGCCATCGCATTGTAGATAGTAAACGTTGGTAAAATTTTCGTTGAAGTGGTGGCTGTGTTTGGATTGGTATTCGCAAAAACTTGATCGCGATATTGAACGCCTGCACCGAGTGTTAATTTTGGAAGTACTTGGTATGTACTCCACAAGTTAGCACTCTGTTTAGCAACGAATGGAAGAGGGCGACCTTCTTGAGCAACTAAGTTATAAGCTGCTTTGGTTAATTCGCTATCTAAGTAGCTATAGCCAAGTGCCATTTCCCATTTATCAGTAATGTGACCTGTCAAAGCAAGTTCAAAACCATCAACTTTACTTTCACCAGCATTAGTTACTGTATTCGCATCTATATTAATACGTGTATTTTGCTTCTCAGTACGGAAGATTGCAGCTGTCGCATTGGCACGGTTGTTCCAAAGGCTCCATTTCGTTCCGATCTCAAATGTACGAGCTTTTTCTGGTTCTAAGTCTTTATTTGAAGCACTAAGTGAATCAAGATCAGGATCGATACCTACAGGGTTGGCAGCAGTTGCGAAACTTGCATAGATACTACCATGCTCTGTTGGGCGGAATACTACACCTGCTTGATAAGAGAAGTAGTCTGTATCATTTGAATACACAGTACCTGCTGGCGTTGTCACACCACGAGCTGTTACATCTTTGTTATATTTTAATTCTGTATCAAATTGATCCCAACGTACGCCAAGATTTAATAACCAATATTTATTGAATTCAATACTGTCTAATGCATATACAGATACTGTTTCATTGGTCATTGTAGTCTGTTTAGTATTTGGTGTTAGTGTGCCTAACCATGGATCATTCGGACTTGGATTATTGAGATCCGTGCACCAGCCATTGTTATCATTACATTTATCATTGAAACCAGCAGTCGTTGTACCTGTATATCCAGGATAACTAATATTATAGTTACCGCGATTGGTTTCTTCGCGATTATATTCAGCACCAACATTGAAGCTATGTGCTAATGCTCCAGTTTTGAATTTCCCAGCTAAAGAAAGTTGGTCGGTAAATGCATCGGTGTCACGAATGGTCTGTGTTGCACGACGGTAGACTTTACCTTTGTAGATATTGCTTTTTGAATCATCTGGATTTGTATACATATAGCTTGCTTTAGAATGGCTATATGTTGCAGTGTTTGAAACTGTTAAGTCATCATTAAAATCATGTTCAAGCTTCAATGAGCCAATGTGGTTTTCACGCTTATCAAAATCACGATCCTTCCAGCCATAGTAAGAACCTTGTTTTACATTTGCTGGGCGACCATCAGCTTTGATCGAGCCTGGAGGTGGATTGTTAGGGTTGTTAAATGGAATGCCTGAATCTGGCTCATCATTACTTTTGATAAAGTAGTAACTTAAGGTCGCACGGTTTTCAGTTCCTAAACCGAAAGCTAGACTAGGCGCAATACCAACACGAGCGTATTCTGCACCATTGTGCTGTCCTGGTTTCTCATTTTCATGCCCCATCGCAATAACACGACCTGCGATTCCATTACCAAAGTCTTTGTTTGCGTCAAGTACGATATGCTTATAGTTATCTGTGCCGCCTGCAACACTTCCTTGATATTCATCACCTTCATGCGCAACTTTTGGAATCATGTTGATACTGCCACCAACACCACTTCCGCCAGTTAAAGCAGAGCTTGAGCCTTTAGTTACTTCGACTTGTTCAATCGCAAACATATCACGTGTTTGAGTTGTTGAGTTGCGCACACCATCTACATAGATCGCGCTTTGTCCGTTATAACCACGAATATAAGGAATATCTGTATACGGAATGCCGCCTTCACCAGCACCTAGTGTGATACCAGGCTCATTACGAAGTGCTTCTAATAAAGTATTTGAATTTGTTTCTTTCAATAACTTTTGAGATAAGACTGACACTGTCTTTGGTGTGTCTTTTAATGGCGCAACATATTTCTTGTTTGCAGATACATCAACTTTTAATTGTTCAGCAGTTGCTTCTGCATGAATCGTTGGGAGTTGAACCACATTTTCTTTATCTTGCGCGATTGCTGCAGTTGCAATCATAGAAAGAGATGATGCAATCGCAGATGAAACAAACTTCTTACGTGTTCTGATAAAAGAAGACATATCGTATCCATGTAAACCTTAAAATTCATGCAAATAATAATTATTCTTATTCTTATATGCAATTTTTCTCGATTGGATTTAACGATGCTCAGATCATATAAATTTGGAAAAAGAAATAGAATAGTAGTGAAATGTAAGATTATGTTGTAATTGATTGGGTGAAAATTAAGCATATATTGATCTAATAGAATTCTTCACGAAATTACCCAAGAACAACCGAGTTTATTCATAAACTATGAAAAATAATAAATCGTGGATGACTTGCTGATATGTTCAGATCAACTTTTACTGCTAGAATGCTTGTCGAATTTTGTATATCTGCAAAGTTGTCATATAATGTGGCACTTTAAAAATTGTTACTACTAACTATATATCGAGGAAGCCATGCAAGTAACGACTGAAGCGGTTTCGGGCGTTGCCCGTCGTTTAAATGTTTCTGTACCGACGAGCCGTGTTAACGAGCAATTTGAAGCTCGCTTAAAACGCACTGCCAAAACTGTGAAGATCAACGGCTTCCGTCCAGGTAAGGTGCCTTTAAACGTTGTTCGCCGTGAATATGGTGCGGGCATTTATCAGGAAGTGGTGAATGAAATCATTCGCGACACTGTGTTCGAAGCAATTCAACAAGAAAAAATCAATGCGGTAGGTATGCCGAACATTGAGAAAGTTGAAAACAAAGATGGCGCTTTAGTGTATGAAGCAATTGTTGAAGTTTATCCAGAAGTGGAAGTGAAGACTTTTGCCGATTTGGAAGTTGAACGCAAGGCTTCAGAAATCAACGACAAAGATGTTGATACCATGATTGAGAACCTGCAAAAGCAACGCGCTTCTTGGACTGAAACCAAGGGTATGGCGAAGAAAGACATGCAGGTGACTTTCGACTTCGAAGGTACTGTTGATGGTGAGAAGTTTGAGGGCGGTTCTGCTGAAGACTTTAAACTGGTTCTTGGTTCAGGTCGTATGATCCCTGGCTTTGAAGACGGTATCGTTGGCATGAAGAAAGGCGAAGAGAAAGTGATTGATGTGACTTTCCCTGAAGACTATCAGGCTGAAAACCTGGCGGGTAAAGCTGCCCAGTTCAAGATCACTCTGAAGCTTGTTGAAAAACAGAAACTTCCAGAAATCGATGCTGAATTCCTAAAAATCTTTGGCTTGACTGAAGAAGAAGGCTTGGACAAGTTAAAGGCTGATGTTCGTAAGAACATGGAACGTGAAGTTCGCAACGGTCTGCGTAACCAGGTTAAACAAGCTGCGTTTGATGCCCTTGTTGCTGCAAACGAAATCGAAGTTCCAGCTTCTATGGTTGCCCAGGAAATTGACCGTCAACGTCAACAAATGATCCAGCAGTTCACTCAACAATTTGGTGGTCAGGGTGCAGGCGCATTTGACAGCAGCATGCTTCCAGATGAGTTGTTCAAGGAGCAAGCTGAAAAATCAGTGAAACTTGGTGTGTTGGTGAGCAAAGTATTGGCTGATGCTAAACTTGAAGTTGATCAGGCACGTGTTGATGCTTATATCGACGATATGGCTTCTTCTTATGAAGACCCAGCAGAAGTGGTTGAATACTTCAAAAATGACAAGCAGCAACGCGCTCAAATTGAAGCTGTTGTGCTGGAAGATCAGGTTGTTGACCACATCCTGGCTTCTGCTAAAGTAAATGATGTAAATATAAGTTATGAAGACTTGTTAAAAGAGCAACAGGCACGCCGTGGCTAATCTTTTAAAAGTTTAGAAGAAAGGCGCTTGATGCGCCTTTTTTTATGCGTGTTATGAAAGTGTTAATTTGTCGAAAAATGACTCGGTTTTGCCATAAATAATCGAATATTTCAGGCTGAACCTTTTGCAATTTCATCGATTATCCCTCATATTGTTGGCATAGATCGAGCCAGAATAATTTAGGAATAAATAAACCTATGTATGTTCCAACAATTGAAAATGCTTTAGTTCCTGTTGTCGTTGAACAATCCTCTCGTGGTGAGCGTTCTTTTGATATTTATTCACGCCTGTTACGTGAGCGTGTGATTTTTTTAACAGGTGAAGTTGAAGACAACATGGCCAATTTAATCGTTGCGCAGATGTTGTTTCTGGAAGCTGAAAATCCAGAGAAAGATATCCATCTTTATATTAACTCACCAGGCGGTTCAGTGACTGCGGGTATGGCAATTTATGACACCATGCAGTTCATCAAGCCAGATGTGGTGACCTACTGTATGGGGCAGGCGGCATCGATGGGTGCATTCCTGTTGAATGCGGGTGCCAAGGGCAAGCGTTATTGTCTTGAAAATGCCCGTGTCATGATTCACCAGCCGTTGGGTGGTTTCCGTGGTCAGGCTTCTGACATTGAAATTCACGCGCGTGAGATTCTCTTTATCAAAGAACGTTTAAACCGTTTGATGGCTGAGCATAGTGGTCAGAACTATGAAACTGTCGCACGTGATACAGACCGTGACAACTTTATGACTGCACAGGCGGCAAAAGAATATGGTTTGGTTGATCAGGTCCTGAGCAAGCGTCCTTGATTTTTGAAAACTAGGTTTAAGATTTAAGTTGTGGAGTAAATATGTCCGAACATCCTCAAGGACAAAAACATTGTTCATTTTGTGGTAAGACGCAATCGGAAGTTGGAAAATTGATTGCTGGTGAGGACGCATATATTTGTAATGAGTGTGTGGATGTCTGTTTGGACCTGGTACAAACCAGCCAACAGGTTGAAGCGGGGGATTGGGCAAGCAAGGCATTGCCTAAGCCACATGAAATACGTGCTGCCCTTGACCAATATGTCATTGGACAGGATATTGCGAAAAAAACCCTGTCTGTTGCTGTGTATAACCACTACAAACGGTTGAAAGTTGGGCAATCCCACCATAAACATCAGGATGTTGAAATCGCAAAAAGTAACATCCTACTGATTGGTCCAACGGGATCAGGTAAAACCTTGCTGGCGCAAACACTTGCCCGCTTGCTGGATGTTCCATTTGCCATGGCAGATGCGACTACACTCACGGAAGCAGGTTATGTGGGTGAAGATGTTGAAAACATCGTGCAGAAGCTATTGCAGAAAGCAGACTATGATGTAGAGAAAGCCCAGAAAGGCATTATCTATATTGATGAGATCGACAAGATCACCCGTAAGTCTGAAAATCCATCCATTACCCGTGATGTTTCGGGTGAGGGTGTACAGCAGGCACTGTTGAAAATGATTGAGGGTACTGTTGCCTCAATTCCACCTCAAGGTGGACGTAAGCATCCTCAACAGGAATTTATCCAGATTGATACCTCAAATATCCTGTTTATTTGTGGTGGCGCATTCTCTGGTCTGGAAAAAATTGTCCAGCAGCGTCAGGAAAAGGGCGGGATCGGCTTTACCGCTGATGTGAAGAACAAGGATGATCGTAAGAAAATCTCTGAATTGTTCCGTCAGGTCGAGGCAACTGATCTGGTCAAGTTTGGCTTGATTCCTGAATTCATTGGCCGTTTGCCTGTGATTGCCACTTTGGAGGAGCTGGATGAAGAAGCGCTGATGCAGATTCTGACAGAACCGAAGAATGCATTGACACGCCAATATCAATACCTGTTCACAATGGAAGATGTGGATCTGGTGTTTGATGAGTCTGCATTGCGTGCGGTGGCGAAGAAAGCGCTGGAACGCAATACGGGTGCACGTGGTCTACGTTCAATTCTGGAAAATGTTTTGCTTGAAACCATGTACGATTTACCAAGCCGTACAGACGTTGGTACAGTGATTGTGGATGAAGCCGTGATCAATGGCACCGCAAAACCAACCTATAAGGCTGAGCGTTTGCCGCAGGTGACCACGCCTGAACTGGTGGAAAAAAAAGACCTGAAAGTGATTGATTCCAAATCGGCCTAACTGCAACGGTTTATCACTCATCTAAAAAAGCATGAAAGGTTTAGCTTTTCATGCTTTTTTTATTTGCAATTGGTCAGTGAGGTGTTAATCTTAAAAATTGGAAAATCCGCATAGTTTTGCGCTGTTAACAATAAATTCAAGAAAACGCCTTGAGGGATGTCATGCGTTATTTAATATTGTCATTATGTTGTGCTGGGGTATTGGCTGGCTGTCAAAGCCACAAGGCCGTTGAGGAAAAACCAGCAGCACTGACTGCAACGCTACCACCAGTGGATACTGAAAAAGAACCAGGCTTGTTTGATCAATACCATATGGGTGGCTTCACTGTAGGCGGTTGGGTCAATCAAAAGTTGGGTCAATACTTCACACCAGTTAAACCACAAAATGAACAGGCGGCTGTTGTGTATCTGTATCGACCAGATTCGCGCTGGAACCGTCAGGAAATTGCGGCGGTCAACCTGTTTATCAATGGTCATCGTATTCCAAGCCTGTTACATAATCATTATTACTGGGTTGAACTCCCTGCGGGAACTTATCGTTTCAGTGCAAGCCGTCCTTTAGCAGGATTACATTTTCAGAAACCGAAATATCTGGACCTGACAGTGGATGCCGCGCAAACCTATTTCATCAAATATGATGAGGAAAACAAGATTTCCCGCAGTGAGTATACGGGTCCGTGGATGGTGGTGCCTGACAAGGTCGCCCGTCAGGAAATCGCGTTTACCCGTTTAAAATCTTCGAGCTACAACTTTGTTGCACAGGATGAATCGGGAGAGGTTCGTGCCAAGCCTCAGGAGCTCAAGCCCGTTAAATATGATGAAAAGTCTGAAGTGCTTTTGGTCAAGCCATTTAAAATCTGGAATCCCTTAACCTGGTAAACTGACACAGAACAGGGACTATTCAGGTTGAACCAGTGGTTTGATGATGGTTAGGAACTGTTCCTTTAGTTGTGAGCTTTGCTCTGGATCATTCAGGCTTTGCTGGCTCAAATGACTCATATACTGAAAAACATTGGTGCTGATTTTCAATGTTTTTTGATTAATGGATCTACCCTCAGGCGTTTTTAGGAATTTTAAATAAGCCTGTACTTCTTCCTCACTTAATGTCTCGGCATAAATTTTTTCTATGGCCTGTAAGGTTTCGGGTCGGGCAAACACTTTTGAACTGGTGTCTTTCAACAATTGGCTGAGTTCGAGTACAGCCAGCTGTTCCTGTGTGGTGGTTAATTTATCCTTGTTTAACACCCTTAGCAGGATGTTTTCAGCTTCTGAATCCAATGTCGGCTGCATTTCATCCAAAGAGGTATATAGGATATTTTCAAACTCACTCAGTTTGATCAGCTCTTTTACAGACTGGGTTCGTGCTGGTGTGGCAAAGACACTTTGCATGGTGCTGATCAGGCATAAACCAACCAGCACGCTCGATATATTTCTATTCATGTTTTTGTCCTTATTGTTGTTTTGTTTTTTATAATCTAACAGAAGCACTGGGCAAAAAAATAGCCGAATACAATGATTCGGCTATTTTTCTGATAAAGGCGTTATTGAGCAGCATCAACCACTGGAATTTTACCAATTTTTGCTTGCCAGATTTTTGGAGCAGTTGCGTGGATAGACGTACCATTCACATCAACGGCAACAGAAACAGGCATATCTTCAACCACAAATTTGTAGATTGCTTCCATACCTAGGTCAGCAAATGCAACAACTTCAGCTTCACGTACAGCTTTAGAAACGAGGTAAGCAGCGCCACCCACAGCCATTAAGTAAGTTGCTTTATTGTCTTTGATTGCTTCAACAGCCGCTGGACCACGATCCGCTTTACCGATCATGCCGAACAAGCCAGTTGCTTCTAAGACTTGACGGGTAAATTTATCCATACGCGTTGCAGTTGTAGGACCAGCAGGACCAACGACTTCATCACGAACAGGATCAACAGGACCAACGTAGTAAATGAATTTACCTTTTAAGTCGACTGGAAGTTCTTCACCATTATTTAACATGTCGACCATGCGCTTATGTGCAGCATCACGACCTGTATAAATTGTACCGTTAAGAAGTAAAGTATCGCCTGGTTTCCAAGAATTCATTTCTTCTTGTGTGATCGTATCTAGATTCACACGTTTTGATTGAGATGAATCCCAAGTTACGGCAGGGTAGTCTTCAAGTTTAGGTGCTTGGATGTGTGCTACGCCTGTACCATCTAACTGGAAGTGTGCGTGGCGTGTGGCCGCACAGTTCGGAATCATACCCACTGGTTTACCCGCAGCGTGACATGGGTAATCCTTGATTTTAATATCAAGAACAGTCGTCAAACCACCAAGACCTTGAGCACCAATACCCAATGCATTTACTTTTTCGAAGATCTCGATACGGAGTTCTTCCATCTTGCTTTGTGGACCACGACGAAGTAATTCGTCCATGTTGATTTCTTCCATGAGTGCTTCTTTTGCAAGCATCATGGCTTTTTCTGCAGTACCACCGATACCAATACCGAGCATACCTGGTGGACACCAGCCTGCACCCATTGTTGGTACAGTTTTAAGTACCCAATCTACGATTGAATCAGATGGGTTTAGCATCGCAAGTTTGGATTTATTTTCTGAACCACCACCTTTAGCTGCAACGGTAATATCAACTTTATTACCTGGTACGAGTTTGTAGTGGATGACAGCAGGTGTATTGTCTTTAGTATTCTTACGACCAAAAGCTGGATCAGCAAGCACTGAAGCACGAAGTACGTTTGAGTTTTCTAAGTAACCTTGGCGTACACCTTCGTTCACTGCATCGTCTAAGCTCATGGTTAAATCAAATTTAACATCTAAGCCGACTTCAAGGAAAACGTTGACGATCCCTGTATCTTGACAGATTGGTCGATGACCTTCAGCACACATACGTGAGTTGATGAGGATTTGAGCAATTGCATCTTTTGCAGCTTTGTTTTCTTCACGATCATAAGCACGGCTCATCGCTTGGATGAAGTCTTGTGGGTGATAGTAGGAAATAAACTGCAGGGCATCCTTGATTGATGTAATCAAGTCATCTTGTTTGATGATCGTTGTCATATCAAATTTCTCTTGAGCGGGCGATTAGCTGGCGGGCTAAATTATATGACAAAAAGGAATGAATGTGGGAGTTTTAGCTTAGATTTGGCTAAAGGTCTAAAGCGAAGCTTTGATCTAAATTGCATCAACAAAAGATGCGCTTTGGATTTTAGTTTTTTCTCAGTTGAGATGGACTATAGCCAAAATGCTTTTTAAAGCGATGGCTAAAATGGCTGCTTGAACTGAAACCGTAATTTGTAGTAATTTCGGTCAAATTTGCTGTGGTCAACTCTAGTGCCTGATGAGACAGCTCAAGTCGGCGTTGCATCACATATTGATGCGGTGGCATGTGCATGGATTGCTTGAAAAGAGGTGGTCCCGCTTGTTTGATATACAAGAGGTCTCGATGCTTCTTATTTTACTTCATGAGCATTTGCTCTCGTGATAGGTGGCATGGATGCTACCTTGTTAGACTGTGGTTTACAGGGATGTACCATCAGTCTAACAGAGGGGTTTTGTTACTTTTGCCCAGTCAAAAGTAAGGCAAATGTCTATACAAAAAACTTATGATGACTCATGGTACTATGAGTACTTCATTCAAAACAAAAAGATTTGATTCAACGGGTAAAACTTATCTGCTTAAACATTTTTATGTAAAGCAGATAGTTATCGCAAGTTGTTTAATCTTGCTGTTTTGCCTGAATTGCCGTCAATGCAATGGTAAACACAATATCATCGACCAAAGCACCGCGAGACAAGTCGTTCACTGGCTTGTTCAAACCTTGCAGCATTGGGCCAACACTAACGACATTAGCCGCACGCTGTACTGCTTTATAGGTGGTGTTCCCTGTATTTAGGTCAGGGAAAATAAACACATTGGCACGACCTGCAACTTGCGAGTCAGGTGCTTTCTGGCGGCCAACACTTTCAACCGAAGCTGCATCGTATTGCAACGGGCCATCAATCAATAAATCTGGACGGCGTTGTTGTGCGATTTTGGTTGCTTCAGCGACTTTCTCAACATCTGCACCTGTACCAGATGTCCCTGTTGAATAACTGATCATGGCGATGCGTGGGTCAAGACCAAAGGCTTTGGCTGAGTCTGCGGATTGAATCGCAATTTCGGCAAGCTGTTCCGCATTTGGATCAGGGTTGATCGCACAGTCACCATAGACACACACTTCATCAGGCAATAGCATAAAGAAAATCGATGATACCAGTGAGTAATTCGGTGCGGTCTTAATGAGTTGGAATGCAGGTCGCACCGTATTGGCTGTGGTATGAATCGCTCCCGAAACCAGACCATCTACCTGATCCAAGGCCAACATCATGGTGCCAAGTACAACAGTATCTTGCAATTGTGCTTTGGCTTGCAACGCATCCAGCTTGCCTCTGCGTAACTCAACCATTGGCTCGATATATTGATCACGGATAGTGTCTGGGTCAATAATCTGTAGATCAGCAGGGAGCTGAATCCCACGTGCCTTGGCAACCTCGGCAACAGACTCTGGTTTTGCCAAAAGGATACATTGGGCAATGCCACGTGTCTGGCAAATCACGGCAGCCTGTACAGTACGTGGTTCATCACCCTCTGGGAGTACAATACGTTTTTTCGCTGCAATCGCTTTCTGTACCAGCTCATAACGGAAAGCTGATGGAGAGAGGCGAGGATGTAGGTTGTTCTGGGTATGTTGATCCAGCCAGTTATTGTCAATATGACTTGAAACAAAACGGGTAACCTGCTCAGCGCGTTCAATATCATCAATTGGAATTTCATTGCCAAAACGATTTAAGCGTTGTGCTGTTTCAAGTGTATCAAGTGAAGTATGCAGAATTGGCAAACCTTGCTTAATTGCACTTTGGCAAAACTCTAAAACATTGTCTGAGGGTGGCGCCTGTTCAGTTAAAACCAATCCTGCCAATGGTGTACCATTGCTACTGGCGAGACTGGCTGCAAGCAGGGTGTCGGTACGCTGTGAGGCGCTGATGATCAGTTCACCTGCAACAAACTTGTGTAGTTCAGATTCAATATTTGAGGCAATCAGGCTGGTGTGTAAAATGCGGCGTTGCTTTGCCTCGCCCTGATGCAGCCATGTTCCGTTAACAATTTGGGCAATGTCCAGACTGCGCGGCACACTCAGGATATTGCTGAATGGAACCAGACCAATAATTGGCAACTCATCTGTTCCTATAAAGCGGTTATAGCGTTGCAGCTCTAATGAAAATTCGGCAATTTGCTGGTCCAGACGTAGGCTTGGGTCAAGTGTGACAGGAATTTCAGCCGTGCCGTCTGGAAGCCCCTTGGTTCGCATGAACAGAACCCCTGTAGTGCGGGGTGAGGCTGCACCGCCAAACGGACGTAGATGGGCATCCACTTTTTCGGCTGTTTTGCGTGGATCAGCCAGATCGGCAGTACTGACCAAAACCACCTGTGCATCGAGTGCTTGTGCGAGTGCGGCATTAATTTCACTGGCAAAGTGATCTTGTCCATTGGGTACAAGACCTTCGACAATAATCACATCATGATTAACCGCAATCTGGCGATGCAAGGCAACCGCCTCTTCAAGCAATTCATCTGTCTCACCTAATGCAATCAGTTGAGTCAATCTTTCATAAGCAATCGGTTCAACCGAATGACGCTGGAATAGATGACGATACAGGGTGGTGGTGCGGTCAACCGTTGCATCTGCAATTTGTGAAAATGGCTTGAGAAAACCTGCATTGATGCCTTTGCAGTCCAGGGCGTAGATCATGCCTAAACAGGCAGAGGTAAGACCAACCCCTTCACCTGTTGGAATCAGTAAAATTGTATTCATAATGACCTTGGTATTATCTAAATATGATTGTTTAAGCTATTTGTGCAAGCACCTGACGGGTCTCTTTGGCGATACGACCTTCTTCATCAGTTGGAATCACCCAGATTTGTGGACCAGTTCCTCCATCAATGCGTCCCTCTGTGCCACGAGTCAAAGTATCATTATTTTCCTTGCTGAATTGCAGGCCAAAATGAGGCAGGTAAGCGAGCGTTTTTTCACGCACATAGGCAGAATTTTCACCAATGCCGCCAGTGAACACCAATCCATCTAAACGCGGCAAACCACAGCTCAAAGCAGATAATGATTTTGCTAAACGATAACAGAATACTTCAATCGCCAGTGTTGCCCCTTCATGGCCATTACCCGAAGCTTCAACTAAAGTACGCATGTCGTTTGACAGGCCAGATAAGCCAAGCAAGCCACTTTCTTTATTCAGCATACTGTCAATTTTCTGGATACTCCAGCCTAAATTACTTGCAAGGAATAAATGTAGGCTTGGGTCAACATCACCGCTACGCGTACCCATGACCACACCTTCAAGTGGGGTCATCCCCATCGACGTATCTAAACTTTCACCATTCCAAACAGCACAGGTTGAACTGCCATTACCCAAATGAGCACTGAGCCAGCCCCCTTGATTTTTTGCTCCTGCCAATTCGCTCGCGCGTTCAGTCACATAAGCATGACTTGTGCCGTGGAAACCATAACGACGAACTTGATGTTCTGTATATAAGTTTTGCGGTAGGGCATAACGGTATGCACGTTCAGGCATCGTTTGATGGAACGCTGTATCGAAAACTGCAACTTGAGGTAATTCAGGAAATAAGCGCATGGTTGCTTCAATCCCAATTAAATGAGCAGGATTATGCAATGGCGCAAGCGGTGTCGCTGCTTCAATACGTTTTACAATCTCTGGTGTTAAAAGTTCAGCTTTGGTTAAGTTTCCACCGTGTACTACTCGATGACCAATCGCCTGAGGATTGTAATTTGCTAAACGAGCTAAAAGGGTTTCGAGCGCTTTAGCATGATCTGCGTGAGGGATTGAAAGCTCCAATGGTTCGCCACCCACTGTTACCCCTTTAATACGTGCATTAGCAGAACCTAAATTTTCTGCCAAACCATAGATACGATCTTCACGGCGTTCAGAGATCAGTGCGTATTTGATGGATGACGAACCACAGTTAATTACAAGAATAGATATAGCCACGTTTGAACCCCTAACAGGTTTTAAATTTTATAAACCAATACTTTTGATTTTGCCACAATGCATGGGGCATTAGAATCAAGCGCAATGTTTTAACATGGGTTGTCATATTGGCGAAGATAGACTTTAGCCTATACGACTGATTTATAAGTGAAACAAATTTATATTTCAGTATAGTGTGTAAATAAAAGATTATTTTGGGTGATCTGTTCGTTTTGCTACAGTTTTTTGTATGAAAATATGTAAAAACACGATAAAGATCAAATAAATGAGCTTTATCGTGCCAAAAAGCAAACCAATAGAACCAGTTACTGGCGAATCTGCCCGTCACCAAAAACAATCCATTTATGTGAAGTCAGGCCTTCCAGACCGACTGGACCACGGGCATGGATTTTATCGGTTGAAATCCCGATTTCTGCACCGAGACCATATTCAAAGCCATCGGCAAAACGGGTTGAGGCATTGATCATCACCGAGCTGGAGTCAACACGTGCCAGAAACTCACGTGCCAGACTAAAGTTTTCGGTAATAATCGCATCGGTATGGTGTGAGCCATATTGGTTGATATGGTCAATCGCCTCATCCATACCACTCACCACCTTAACTGCAAGGATCGGCCCCAGATACTCTGTATACCAGTCTTCCTCGGTCGCAGTTTTGACAGATTCACCCAGAATGCGCTGGGTTTCTGGACAGCCACGAAGCTCAACCTGTTTTTCCGCATAAAGTTCAGCAATGCGGGGCAGGAATTCTTCAGCAATCGTTTCATCAACCAAGAGGCTTTCCATGGCATTACACACTCCATAACGGTGTGTTTTTGCATTCAATGCGATTGGCAAGGCTTTTTGGAGGTCAGCCTGTGCCTCAACAAAGATATGGCAATTGCCATCCAGATGCTTGATCACAGGAATACGCGCTTCATTGCTGATGCGTTCAATCAGGCTTTTTCCACCACGCGGCACAATCACGTCAACATATTCAGTCATGGTGATCAGATGTCCAACAGCAGCACGGTCAGGTGTGTCAATCACCTGCACGGCATGTTCAGGCAGGCCTGAAACCTGTAGCCCATGTTGAATGGCGGCTGCAATTGCCTTGTTCGATTCCAGCGCCTCAGAACCCCCACGCAGGATAATCGCGTTACCCGATTTCAACGCCAGCGATGCCGCCTCAAGTGTCACATTGGGACGTGACTCATAAATCATTCCAATCACGCCAAGCGGCACGCGCATTTTACCCAACTGGATACCAGACGGACGGTAGGTCATATCAGTGATTTCGCCAATCGGGTCAACCAATGCGATGACATCTTTCAAGCCCTGTAGCATGCCCTTGAAACGGGCAGGGGTCAGTTCCAGACGGTCAAGCAGGGCACTGTCCAGTTGGCGTTGACGGCCATTTTCCATATCAATTTGATTGGCTGCTAAAATTTGTGCCTGATTATTTTCCAGGGCAGTATAAATTGCAGACAAGGCATGATTTTTCAAATGTGTCGATGCACTGACTAAAACACGAGACGCTTTACGCGCCTGTATCCCGACCTGTTGCATATAAGTTTGAATAGAGTCTTGCATAGCATTTTGATGATTGCATGTATTTATAAAGATAGTAACAGTCAAATGCGGAACAATGAATAGCCTGAACTGACTAATTCACAAATTGTAAACTGTTATGTTGCGTGGGTGTTTTTGCTGAAATGCAATGAATCTGTTGAATTTAAAGACATAACTACATATTTTGCAAAAGATTGTTGAACTAAACAAGATAAATGGTTAAGGAAATCGTTGCGTATAAAACATGCATTTGTATAGAATGAAAATGTATAGGACAAATGTAATACAAATTTTGTAAATTTGTTAACTTGCAAGTTGAAATCGTAAAAAATGAGACTCTTGCATCAAAAAAATAAACAAGGATGGAGGAAGGATATGAATTCCATTATCCAAATGGACTCGGATTTAAACCACACCTACACTGGGTTTGGTTTTTTCGACATTTACAATAAAAACAGTTTTAAACAACCAGCGCGTACTACATGGATAGATGGTTGGAAAATTGAATATATGGCAATTGCTGATCCCAAAACGATCTACAACACGCCAATTGTAATTGTCGGAGGCGCATTTCAGAACTTTAACTCTTATAAGTATTGTGTTGAGCAACTCTTTGAGAGTGGTCCTGTCATTTTGATTGATTTACCTTCAATGGGCGCAAATCAACAGATTCGCAATGTGGATACTGGTGAATCCGCAGCAGTGCTGGAATTGCCTGATTTATCAAAAATGCTGGGTCAATGGCTTGATATTGTTGGAATCGACAAGGTTTCAGTGATGGGAATGTCATTGGGTTCAGTGGTCGCTTCTTCATTTGCATATCAACGTCCAGAACTGGTGGACCGTATGGTGCTGATGGGTGTGATGCAAAAGACCCGTAAAAGCTGGCGCATGCTGCTTGAGGAGTCACTACACCTGATGCGTGAAGACCGCATGGAGGAGTTTGGGCAGGCGGTTATTTTGTATCTGGTCAACCACGCCAAGCTGGACAAGACACGTATGTCACCCACAGCCAAGCGTCTGTTTTTTAGACAGATGGCTGATTTCACCACAACTGAGCGTGAGCGCTATGAAATCAATTGCAACCGTTTACTGCGCCTAAGTGATGTACCTGTCGCACAGTGTAAGACATTGGTTGCTGCTGGGCAGTATGACAGTTTCACCCTGCCGCATGAAAACGCCGACTTTGCCTTGCAGTGTGAAGACATGCAGTTTGCCTTGATCGCCAATGCCGATCATGTGCCACAGCTGCAGCGCCGTAAAGAAACCATGAATCTGTTTACGACATTCCTGAAAGGTGAATCCATCGATAACCTTGATGGCATCATTAGCATGACGCGCGAGCAAATGAAGCAGATCGAACGCCGTGGTGAAGAGCGTATTCCTGTTTTACAGCCAGAAAGCAAGCTTAGCCACCGTCATCTGGATGGCGAAGTGTCAGTCACGATTGTTGATATCACGTTCTTTGGAGTGTACCTGAAACTTCACCAACTTGAGCAGCTTGATTTTGTTAGCCAGCATCCACGTGATTTAGCCTTGCATTTGGTTGATGAAGAGGGCGAATTTAAAATTGAATGTTTAATCTTTGATGCCACCGAGCAAGGTCTACGTATCTTGTTTAAACATGGTAGTTTTGAGATTGCTGACCGTTTAACCCGTTTTATTGAGCGTCAGAAACTGGCTAATTAATTCGTAAAAACGTGTAGGAAAGTTAAAAAAGAGAAGTGGTGTATGACCACCTCTCTTTTTTTGTAGGGATTATTTATTGCTTGCCTGGATTGTCCAGACCAGATCACCCAAGTGCTGATGTCTGTTTTGCAGGGAAATTTGATCGAAAAACTGTTTGGGCTGTAGAACCTCTACCTGTTTAAAGCCAGCTTCATGAAAAAACTGTTCGACTTCAACAGGAGTCTGAAAGTGGAAACTAAAGGCACTACGGGACATCCACTTCAATAAACGGCTGCTGTTCCAGATGATGGTGGCGAGTTTATTTTGGGTCGGTTCTGGATAAAGGTCAGTTAAATAATGCAGTTCTTTAAAGTCTTTACCATAGGTAGCAATGGCTTTAATCAGTTGTTGCAATAATGGTTTCTCAAAATAGTTAATCAAGCCTTCGCTAATCACCACCAATGGACGTTGAGGATCAAATACCTCAAAGGCAGAAGCAAAAGCGTCCGTGAATAAATCGACTGAAAGCACCTCATCAGTTTCGCTTTCAATTTGTTGTAGTGCCGCCTGTTTGGTCGCAGCCATATCAGGTAAGTCAAGTTCACGGTAAGTGATGTCTGGATAATGCTGTCTAAACCACCATCCACGCGGGGAGAGTCCACAGGCAATCTCAAGCACCTGTAAATCAGGATGCTGTTGAATTAATGTCTGTAAGTGAGTGTCAAGCATAGTGTGGCGCTGTTTTAGCGTGGTGCGCATACTGCCACCCACATATTTTTCTGCCCAGCTTTCAATCGGATGAACTAGGGCGGCAAGCGTTTTCCCTTTTGCCGTTGCCAATGCTGGATGAGAAATTCCCATTTGATACCAGATATAGCCTGTGTAATGTGCAGTAAATGAAATATGGCGATGTTTTGAAAGTTGTTGTGTCATCTGTCCTAGACTCTGTTTTTATCTTATTTTAGCGAAATGAAATAAATCTTTTTTTAAATTGAAGATTCCTTTCATTTAAATAAGACTTTAAGTTTGTTATTTACTCTCATGAAGCGACATGGATGCCCTAATTGACCAGTCTGAACTGTTTTAAAAACAACACAAAGCTGATCAAAAAAGGATTTTCGTTACTTTTCATCCCTGAAAAGCAAGGCATTACCTATAATAAAAAGTATCTGATTAGATATAGCTTCTAAGGCAGCGCCAACTTATTCGTAGATACAACTTAAAACGAATTCTTAAAGTCTTCAATGACTTTTCTGACGTTTTGCCAAGTTTCGTCCAAAGTGAGGGTAGTGCCGATCTGAATCTCTGGAATTTTACCGCGCATACGCTCCAATCGTTGCTGGTTTGGCAAGGCAAGGTTTTGAATGCCATCCAGCGCGGTACATGCGGCTGCACGGTCATTGCAGACCAAGCCCATATCACATCCCGCGTTTAATGCAGCCTGAATCCTCGCATCCGCACCGCCTGCCACACATGCAGCCTGCATACTCAGGTCATCCGAAAACAAAACCCCATCAAACCTGAGCTGCTGGCGTAAGACATTTTGCAGCCAGAAAGGAGAGAATCCTGCTGGGTTGGGATCAACCTGATCATAGATCACATGGGCTGGCATCAGTGCATCCAACTGAGGCATCAACTGGATAAAGCTTTGCATATCCTTATCATAAATTTCCTGATAGCGACGGCTGTCAATTGCCGCCGCCACATGCGAGTCTGCCTTGACTGAACCATGACCTGGAAAATGCTTGCCAGTGGTTGCCATGCCTGCTTTTTTCATGCCCTGCATAAATGCACCTGCCAGTGGTACGATGTCCTGCATATTTTTGGCAAAACCACGGTCACCAATCACATCGCTAATATCATTCAAGTCCAAAACAGGCGCAAAGCTAAAATCAATCCCCACCGCAAGTACTTCAGTTGCCATTAACCAGCCACATTGTTCAGCCAGTTCAATTGCCTGCTGCGGGCTGTGCAGATAATGCTCTCCAAGTCGTCCCATCGCTGGAAGCAAGGTAAAACCCTGTCTTAAACGCTGTACACGACCACCTTCCTGATCAACAGCAATCAGGATGTCAGGGCGCACCTGCCGCATATGGTCTGTCAATGCACGGACCTGTTGAGGGGATTCAATATTGCGGGCAAATAAAATCATGCCGCCGACTTGCGGAGCCTGTAATAGTTCAATATCTTCTTGAGTAAGTTCTGTGCCAGCAATATCCAGCATCAATGCGCCGATCATAGTGATTCCGTTTGAATTTTGATAAAAAATTTGATGAAAAAAACGATAGATAAATTGTGCAATGATTTGCTACATTTTGTCAGTACAGAATATGATAAAACGACATGATATTGATGAATAAGTTATACGGGTTGCCAAGATGCTGAATGCATGGCATTCATATTGACATTGTGCCTGTATAATAATTGCCATATCCAAGGAAGCACCAAAATTTTATGAAACTTCAAACGATAGCGTGTGCGGTTGCAATTGCGACTGGTGGTTTATTTTTCTCTCATACCATAAATGAGGCATTTGCGGCGACAGAAGCGCCAGTCGTTTCAACAGCGATCAAGCCATCACAGGAACAAGCATTGGTCTCGCGTCAACTGGCAACATTGGTTGACCGTCAGCATTACCTGAACATGCGTCTGGATGCGGCCACCTCAAACCGTATTCTGGATATGTATCTGGATAGCCTTGATCCAGACCATTCGCTGTTTCTTAGTAGTGAGGTTGAAGAATATAAGAATAAGTACGGCTCAACTTTTGGCAGCTCATTGAAAGCGGGCAACTTAACTGGGCCTTTTGCCATTCATGCGCAATATCGTGAGCGTTTGAAACAGTTTTACGAATACATGCTAGCTGAACTCAAGAAACCACAGAATCTGCATCAGAAAGATGTGTATCTTGATATTGACCGCGAAAAGGCACCTTATTTCAAAACGACTGCCGAGCAACGGCGTCATTGGCAGAACATGCTAGTGTCACAGTTGATTAATCTAACCATCAGCAAGGAAGAGGAGCAGGCCAAGCAAAAGGCGTTAAAGGCCAATCCATCGCTTGCCAATGGACAGGACCTGACAGGGCCTGAAGACTTAACGCCTGTTCAGACACTGACCAAGCGCTATACACGTCAGCTCGAGCGTATTGGTCGGGTAAAAAGTGATGATGTGCTGGATAAAACATTGAATGCAATGTTGGCAACCTATGATCCACACAGTAATTATTATCCACCAATTGATGCGATGGAGCTGAACCGTCAGACCACCTTGCAGCTTGAAGGGATTGGCGTTTCAATTCGTCCTGAACGTGGCAATGAGGACTACACCAAGATCGAAACCATCGTTGAGGGTGGTCCAGCCAGTAAATCTGGTCAAGTGAAGTCGGGAGATCGCATTATTGGGGTTGCCCAGGATGGCGATAAAATGATTGATGTGATCGGCTGGCCTAGTTCTGAGATTGTGGGGCTGATTCGTGGTAAACGTGGTACCAAAGTCACGGTACGCTTGCTGGGTGCTGGCGCAGCCATGAGTCAGGCGCGTAATGTCACACTGACACGCGATGTGATTCAGGAAGAGGATGCGGGTGTTCGTTCACGTACCGTTGAAATCACGCGTGATGGCAAGAAGCATGTCTTCGGTGTGATTGAGATTCCATCATTCTACTTTGATTATCGTTCACGCCGTGCTGGTACTGAGTACCGTTCAGTGTCTGAAGACACTGCAAAAGCATTTGCAGAACTGAAAGCCAAGAAAGTCGAAGGCATTATGGTTGATTTGCGTAATAACCCAGGTGGCTCTCTGGAAGAGGTTGCCCGTATGCTGGGGCAGGTGATTAAGTCAGGCCCAGTGGTTCAGATCCGTGATGGCAATGGTAATGTCAATGTGTTTGAAGACACCGATGGCGGTGAACAGATTTATGCTGGGCCAATGGCGGTATTGGTGAACCTGGCTTCTGCTTCGGCAAGTGAAATCTATTCTGCCGCAATTCAGGACTATGAACGTGGTATCATCATTGGCAGTACCACCACAGGCAAGGGAACCGCTCAGGTTCAACTGGATTCTTTGGCACATGGTCAGGCAACGCTGACCCAGCGTAAGTTCTATCGTGTTACAGGCGGCAGTACCCAGAATAAAGGCGTAATTCCCGACATTAGACTGGTGGATATCTACAATGAGGAGTTTGGTGAGCGTAAGGCTAAAAATGCATTGAAGTGGGACACCATTCCAACAGCGCCATTCAAACGTGAAGGTTCAGTACAGCCATATCTGGCTAAACTGAACCAGACCTCTGAACAGCGTGTTGCGACAGACCCGCAGTTTAAGTATTTGGAGACACGCAAAACACTTGCCAAGAAAAGCGCTGATGAGAAGAAAGTGGTACTGGATATCGACCAGCGTCGTGCTGAACTGATTGATCTGGAAAAGCAAACGCTGGATGCTGAAAATCAACGCCGAGCTGCAACAGGCCAGCCGCCTTATGCAAACTGGGAAAGCTACCAGGCTTCTATTGACGCTCTAGTTGAGTCACGTGCCAAGATGAAAGCTCATCTGCGTCCACCTTTACCAGAGGAAGAGGCATTTATTACCGAAGCGGCAAATGTGCTACTGGACTATGCAGCATTGCAAGGCCGTTAAATTTTAGATTTTGCCGTTAAAAAAAATAGCCCTGTCATGCAGGGCTATTTTTTATTGTCCAAGTCTTTATTGTTCAAGGTTTAATTGACTCGAATCCAGATCTGGCTGCGTCCCAATACAGAAACCCCGACATAGCCCCGTAGATGTAGGCGTTGTCCATTTGAGCTGAGTTTTGCTGCCAGACTATATACACGGCCAGTATTGGGGTCGAGAATTCGTCCACCTGTATAGGTGAGGTCTCTCTTTTGCTTAAGCTTGGTAATTACATTTAAACCGACAATCGGTTTGTTGGTATAAGGGGCAGGGCAGCCCGTACAGAACTCTTTCGGTGTGTAACCTGTACGTGGGGTGATTTTGGTTATTTTGCCTGTATAGGTGCCATCCGCTTCCTGGGTAATTTCGACCTGGCCTTTAGGTGCACCTGTGACGTCATCAATACTTTGCCAAATACCCGTAATATCTTGAGCAAAGGTCAGTTGGCCAAGACCAAATAACACAAAAAAGGTAATGAGTTTTGAGTACATGCTTAAGCCTCCTTGCTGCCTATCATTGTTTTTCTATTATTTCGGATTTCTAATAATAGATTCAATCATTATTTTACAATTGTTTGCTTTTTTAATATAGTCAAGTCATTATAAAACTAATACAACTAAGTCGATGAATTATTTCGAGTTTTTTTCGAATCCTGTATGGATAATAAAGTAGTTTGACTATAATTGAAATTTCAATGAATTTTTGAGGATTTAAGAAAAAACCACTTCGCTTTGAATGAAAACGAAGTGGGTTTTTTTGATGAAACCGTGATCAAGATGATCAAGTATAAGATGGTGGGTGCATACAGCATTATTGCTTATTCAGCGCGAATCCAGATCTGGTTACGACCTAATGCAGATATACCCAGATAGCCGCGCAAGTGCAGGCGTTTACCATTTGAGCTTAACTTGGCTTTCATGTTGTACACTTTGCCTGTATTTGGATCAAGAATACGGCCACTAGTATAGTTAAGGCCATCTGTGGACTTTAGGCCTGTCACCACATCCAGACCAATAATAGGTTTGTTGGTATAAGGGGCTGGGCAGTCTACACAGGTTTCCTTTGGAGTATAGCCCGCACGAGGAGTAAGTTTGACTACTTTTCCTGCATAAGTATTGTCAGCTTCTTTACGAATCTCGACTAACGCCTTAGGTGCACCCGTTTTGTCATCAATCGTCTGCCAAAGACCTATAATGCCTTCCGCAAAAGAAAAACTGCTGACTGCTGATAAGAGTAATACACCTATGAGTTGTTTGGCCATCATTAAAATCCTTTTAACGTTTGAAACTCCATTATGTAGGATATTTGACAACTAGTTCAATCTTTATGTGATATTTGCTGCAAATTTTAAGACAAAGATAAAATAAAAGTGGGTAGCCAGATGGCTGTGAACACCCCATTCACCGCCATGCCAAATGCGGCATAACGACCCGTGACAGGACCACGCTGCCATGCCTGTGCCGTGCCAATGGCATGGGCCGCCAGACCCAGCGCCAGGCCAGAGGCACGTTCATCATGGATATGTTTTAAGATCCACGGTGAAAAGGCCGCTCCAATCACACCTGATAAGATCACAATTAGAGAAACCATCATCAACGGGGCATGTAGCAGTGTGGCAATGTTAAGTGCAATCGGTGTGGTCACCGCACGTGTGGCAAAGGCCATGATGGTCGGTTCAGACATGTGCAATAAATAAGCAAGTCCCATAGGCAGGGCAACCGCACTGATGCTGGCAAAACATAAAATTCCAATCATGGACTTGATGGGCAAGTCATCGTAGCGCATCGCTGCGAGGGGAATGGCCAGCGCAACCGTGACATAACCAAGTAGATGGTTAAACACATCATTGACGTTGTTCATGTAGTGTTCATACGGAATGCCGAGGATTGCCAGCAATCCAATCACGATAAACATGGCAAACACAATCAGCGGAATCTGAGGAACCTTTTTATTCAAAGGTTTTGCAAGCAGATAGCTGATCAGGGTGATCACAAAGCCATAAATAACCATCAACATAAATAAAGGCCTCTATAACCAGCGTTTTGCCATTTTGGCGTAAATCCATAAGGGCAATAAGGTACTTAGGGTGAGCACAAACAGAAACACAGGAATTTCCTTGCCCAGATGAACCAGCATGATCAGCGAGCCTGCACAAATCGGCAGAAACGCAAATGCGCTTTCTTTCATGATTTTATTGTTGGTATCAATCAGGCGGTTGGAGATTTTTTTAAACCGCCTCCAGATCAGCAGGGTGGTGAGTAGCGCAATCAACCCCACCAGATTACCCAGTTCAGGGTGATGAAAGGCTTTGGTGATCAGGACGGCACCCTCACGAAATACGACAATCAATAAAATCGTGCAAAACCAGGCTGACCAATCAATATCTTTCATGTGCTTTTTTACTCTCGTCTATCTGAACGATGTGTAATCATCATTATAGTGATGAATTGTCATTCCGTTCGAATTCTTCCAAAGCCCGCTCGAATAAGGAAGCTTTTTTTCCAAGAATTTCGTCTAATGGTAAATGTGCCTGTTTAATGAGTTGCTCCAGTTTATGAGGGGCGATACAGACCGACAGGTGCAGGTCACCATGATCATCATGGTGTTCAGACTGAATCACGTTCAGGGTATAAAGCTGGGTACGAAGCTTACCGTAGGCAGGTTTCAGCACTAAATCAAAGTGTTGTAACTGGCCCATCAGACATTGTTGTACCGCCTGACTGAGCAGTTCCAGACCCTGCCCAGAATGTGCCGAAACATAGACACGGTCAGGCTGGTCAGGTGTCTTATAAATGATTTTTGCGGCATCGCCACTCAGGTCGATTTTATTGTAGACATGCAAAACTGGGGCGTCGGCACCAATTTCCTTGAGCACTGACTCCACCGCTTCAATCTGCTCAGTCATGTTGGGACTGCTGCTGTCAATCACATGCAGCAGCAAGGTTGCTTCCAGCGTTTCTTCCAAAGTGGCCTTGAATGACTCGACTAGATCGTGCTGCAAGTTTCGAACGAATCCAACCGTATCCGCCAGCACAACTGTGCCTATGCCATCCCAGTCCAAACGCCGTAAGGTGGGGTCTAGGGTTGCGAACAGTTGGTCGGCCGCATAAACATCACTTTTTGCCAAGATGTTAAATAAGGTTGATTTTCCTGCATTGGTATATCCCACCAGTGAAATGGTTGGAATCGCTGCTTTTTGACGCGCGGCGCGGCCTTGGAGACGGGTTTGCTGAACTTTGACCAATTTTTCCTTGAGTTGGGTAATGCGTACCCGAATCAGTCGGCGGTCTGTTTCCAGTTGTGATTCACCTGGCCCGCGTAGGCCAATACCGCCCTTTTGCTGTTCCAGATTACCCGTAAAGCCACGAATCAGACGGGTGGACAAATGTTTAAGCTGTGCCAGTTCGACCTGTAGCTTCCCCTCATGGGTGCGGGCACGTAAGGCGAAAATATCCAAAATCAAACCTGTACGGTCAATCACCCGACATTTCAGTACTTTCTCCAGGTTGCGTTCCTGGGCAGGGGAGAGTGAGTGGTCAAAAATCACCAGTTCCGCTTCAAGGTCTTTGACCTGTTCGGCAATTTCATCAACCTTGCCTGAGCCAATAAAGAACTTTGGATCAGGCTTGTTGCGTTGCACAGAAATATGTTCAAGGATTTCAGCACCAGCAGATTGAGCGAGCAATCGGAACTCTTCAGCATCCAGATCGTCAAGCAGTTGTACAGCCACACTGACTAAAATTGCCCGTTCACCACCTTGATGCTGCTCAAAATTTTCCACGCGATCTCATATGTTCGTTGTTGAAGCCTTATTCTAGAATAAACTTAAAGCAAAGGGCAAAGACTAAGTGTCGCTAGGTGATATTTCGGCGCAAAAGATCAATAAAACCAATCAATGTTGCCAGATACAGGATTGACCAGCCTAAAAAACATTCTGAGCGCATAGCCATAAGGAAGAGTGGTCTGTGATTCTGATGTGTTGGCATGTGGATTCATCTTATCACCTATAAATCTGTAAATTCGATTTATTTATGGTAATTGATCTGATAAATCATTTAAAATTGAAAAAATTTATCCTTACATTCGTTTTTTAATATCAATGCTACATTTATAAGTGGATATGGGCATGATATAACTTTGCTAATTTAATGCATACATGCATACGGTTTTGATGATTTATGACACAAGAAACACCAGCGCTAAACAACCCGCCATTTAGTTTATTCTCTAAGTTCAGTCTATATAGCAAGAAATTGGCCGCAGGCCTGGAAACGATTGGTGAAGGCTTTTATCTCATCTATCGTCATGGCCTCTATAAAGATCCCAATAATCCTGTAAATACCCGTTATGTGCAGTATTTTTGCCGTCGTTTATGTGAAGTCTTCAATATTGAGGTACAGGTTCATGGTGCCATTCCCCGTGAACCTGCACTTTGGGTCAGCAATCATATTTCATGGCTGGATGTGGCGGTACTGGGTTCAGGTGCACGTATTTTCTTTCTGGCGAAAGCCGAAGTGGAAAAATGGCCCATTTTGGGAAATCTGGCAAAGGGCGGTGGAACCCTGTTCATTAAACGTGGTTCAGGTGACTCCATTCGGATTCGTGAGCAAATTACCGAGTTTTTAAAACAGGATATTCCCGTGCTGTTTTTCCCTGAGGCCACCACCACAGATGGCACAAGGGTTAAAAAGGTACATGGCAGATTGCTTGGAGCCGCTATTGAGGCCCAGCGACCCGTCCAGATCTGCGTGATTTGCTATGTCAACCAGAATGGTGAGCTGGACATGGTGGCCCCATTTATTGGTGAAATGTCCTTTGCGGAGCATGTGCAGCGTGTTCTGGAAATGCCCAAGGTCACGGCCCACCTACTGACATTGCCCGCAGTTCCTGTAACAGGGCATACCGTGGAGACCTTAACCGGGGAAGTTGAGCAGCAAATGCGTGCAGGTTTGCTGGAGTTGCAGCGTAAGGTACTTAAGGTGATGCCAGATGGCACAGAGGCTACATAAATCCCTCGATTGGTAGCCATGAAAGCATCTTGATGCCAGCCCTTTGCCACCATTTCATGCGTGGTTCTTTGGTATAAATAACAGGGCCTTGAGGTGTCTGACGCTGCCAGGTAATTTTCTTGTTGGCATCCAGCACCAGTTTATAGGCATATTTGCTGAGGTTCTCATCCATTGTGGTGTGAACCGCCTGGGCAAGTGGTGGGCTGTTGAGCAGTACACCAATCTCAGTATTGAGATAGGCCGAGCGTGGGTCAAAATTAAACGAACCAATAAAAACCTGTTTTTCATCCAGTGCCATCAATTTGGCATGCAGGCTTGAACGGCTTAAGCCCTTTATGCTGACCTTGGCCTTTTTCGCCAAATCCTCGGTGTTTTTGTCCAGATCATTTTTATTCAGCGCAGGTAAAAATTCATAGAGCTGTACACCATGTTCCAATAAGTTCTGCCGATACTTGCCATAAAACGCATGGACCACCGCGACATCATTGGCCTTGAACGAGTTGGTCAGAACCCGTACCTTAACGCCATCCTTTGCCAAATCGGTCAGCATTTTTGCCCCTTTTTTTTCAGGAACAAAATAGGCTGAAATCAGGTCAACGTTTTTTTCAGGTTGTTCGAGATGCTGAATAAGCTGGAAATTGAGGTGTTCTTTCTTTTTTGCCTTAGACTTGATCTTGTCGGGTGAATCCTTGACCACTTCCGCCTTGACCCAATCCAATTGAATATCCCGACTCATCAGTGAGTCAATGGCCTGAGAGTTGCTGGTTAAATCCAGATAGTTTTGTACGGTAACCCGCTTGTAGTGCTCATCAAGCTGCCGTTTTAAACTTTCATAGCTGAGATGATGGGCACTTTGCTTGACCACTTCCTGCACCTTGTAGGCATATTCATGGTTCCAGTATTCATCAAAAGAATGTGAAATATCTTTCACCGCCGTGCCGAGCAGCATCACATCAACATCAGAGAACTGGTAGTTGTCACTGACATTGTAATATTGATTGGTCATGTTGCGCCCGCCAATTAGGGCAACCTGGTGGTCTGCGATGAAGCTCTTGTTGTGCATGCGTCGGTTGATGCGCTTCAGGTCCAGAATCATGTCGAACGCACGATATTTCCGAAAGCGATAGGGGTTAAACAGCTTGACTTCAATATTGGGGTGCTGTGCCAATGCCAGAAAAATTCCCTCGGTTGATTTGGCATTGTTATCATCAATCAGCAGGCGAATCTTGACGCCACGGTCTGCGGCACGGATCAGCGCATGCAGGGCCAGTGAGCCAACCTTGTCGTTATCCCAGATGTAATACTGTAAATCCAGCCTTTTCTCCGCCTTGTCAATCAGGCTTAGGCGGGTCGCCAGGGCCTCCAGCGGCTCAAACAGCACCAGATAACCTGTCAGCTCAGGGTGCTGTTCTTGTAAGGGTTGAATGATTTGTGCCAGTGTGGTCTGGGCGGTGTCAACCTGCAAGGCGGTTTCAGGAATGGATTCTATTGTATGTTTGGGTAAGGTGCTGCAACCTGTTACAGTGATCGCAATACTGCAATAAATCGCAAGCATACTTTTATTGTAAGTAGTTGTACTTATTTTTGTATGTTTGTTATTTATACGGGCAGATTGCGTCATAATTATTACTGATTAAAAGTTCGGCTTGAGTATAGCATTTCATCGAAAAATATAAATATGAGATGTGATAACTGCCCCTGAGGTGAGGTGAATGAGCTCTGCACTGTTAAATTCAGATATAGTTATTTTAGTTTTCTATCTCCTGTTTGCGGTACTGGCACTGTGGGCACTGATTCAGGCCTGGATACATCAGGCTCGCACCGAAACCATCCATCCGTTTAAGGCGTTCGTGCATTTGCTGGCTTTTTATCTGTCTTATTTGCTAGTGCCCCTTTGGTTTTTTAGCCTCTATGCAGGTTGGTCAGGTTACTACACCCCCCACCAAACCATTTTTGTATTCCTGTTAAGCAGTGTGTTGGTCTATGCACGTTTTATTGAGCCACACCAAATTCATGTGAAATACCATCAATATCGTTTAAATCCACAGCGTGAATTTACCAAACCTGTAAAAGTGGCATTGGTTGCAGACATGCATGTAGGGTTATTTTCAGGACATGAACGCCAACTCAAAACCATTGTCAAAAAATTAAATCAGGAGCAGCCCGATTTTGTTGTGGTGGCTGGAGACTGGACCTATGAACCTGAAAATCGTTTGGTGCAGGAACTGGCAGTATTAAGGGAAATACAAATGCCAGTTTATTCTGTGTCAGGTAACCATGATGAACAGTATCCAGGACCACCAATTCAGGAACTATTGGCAAAAGCGCTGTCTGAAAACAATGTGATGGATATTGAGGGCAAGATTATTGAATTTGATGAGTTCCGTCTGGTTGGCATCGGGGATTTGTGGGCAGGAAAAGCCAATATGCGTTTTTTACCCGAGTTGCCACAGGATAAGCCGTGGCTGATTTTATCCCATAATCCTGATACGGTGGATATGGTGCCAGAATTGCCAAGCCATCCTCTGATGCTATCTGGACATACACATGGCGGACAAATTGAACTGCCGTGGGTCACCAGCTACATTATGAAACGGGTTTCGATTTTGGGGCACAAAAAAGGCTTTTACTCACATGAACATGCAGATGTATTTGTGACGGTGGGGACGGGGATGGTGGGTGTTCCATTTCGGTTTCGTGTGCCACCCACCATTGATATTATTGAATTATGCTAAAAAATATGTGAAAATGACAGGAAGTGGCTTAAAAATAGCCAATTAAATATTAAAACCCAAAAACCGCTTGCGTGGGAAATAAAACTGCCTATAATGCGACTCCATCGTCGGTGTTGTTGATTGAAAGTTTTTTTAAATCAGTTGCTTAAAGTGGTTTAAAATAAAGTTGAAATTACCTGTTGACTTTAAAGAGATTTAGGGTAACATAGCCGACCTAGCTTGATGATGACGAATCATCGAGAAGATCATTAAGAGAATAGAAGAACAACTTGTGTGGATTTTTACTGATTGATTGATCGATATATTATCATTGATTGAATGGTAGAAATTTCTCGAAGTTTATTTGAGCGAATTTTTAGTCAGAAAATTGATGAGCCAAGATTTGTAGCCATAAGCTACTAATGATATTAAACTGAAGAGTTTGATCATGGCTCAGATTGAACGCTGGCGGCAGGCTTAACACATGCAAGTCGAGCGGGGATTGGGTGCTTGCACCTAATCTTAGCGGCGGACGGGTGAGTAATGCTTAGGAATCTGCC
>NZ_KB849212.1:1064827-1071702 GCF_000368025.1 Acinetobacter parvus DSM 16617 = CIP 108168 | reverse complement strand
TGGATTAATACTCTAGGATAGTGGACGTTACTCGCAGAATAAGCACCGGCTAACTCTGTGCCAGCAGCCGCGGTAATACAGAGGGTGCGAGCGTTAATCGGATTTACTGGGCGTAAAGCGTGCGTAGGCGGCTGATTAAGTCGGATGTGAAATCCCTGAGCTTAACTTAGGAATTGCATTCGATACTGGTCAGCTAGAGTATGGGAGAGGATGGTAGAATTCCAGGTGTAGCGGTGAAATGCGTAGAGATCTGGAGGAATACCGATGGCGAAGGCAGCCATCTGGCCTAATACTGACGCTGAGGTACGAAAGCATGGGGAGCAAACAGGATTAGATACCCTGGTAGTCCATGCCGTAAACGATGTCTACTAGCCGTTGGGGCCTTTGAGGCTTTAGTGGCGCAGCTAACGCGATAAGTAGACCGCCTGGGGAGTACGGTCGCAAGACTAAAACTCAAATGAATTGACGGGGGCCCGCACAAGCGGTGGAGCATGTGGTTTAATTCGATGCAACGCGAAGAACCTTACCTGGCCTTGACATAGTAGAAACTTTCCAGAGATGGATTGGTGCCTTCGGGAATCTACATACAGGTGCTGCATGGCTGTCGTCAGCTCGTGTCGTGAGATGTTGGGTTAAGTCCCGCAACGAGCGCAACCCTTTTCCTTACTTGCCAGCATTTCGGATGGGAACTTTAAGGATACTGCCAGTGACAAACTGGAGGAAGGCGGGGACGACGTCAAGTCATCATGGCCCTTACGGCCAGGGCTACACACGTGCTACAATGGTCGGTACAAAGGGTTGCTACCTAGCGATAGGATGCTAATCTCAAAAAGCCGATCGTAGTCCGGATTGGAGTCTGCAACTCGACTCCATGAAGTCGGAATCGCTAGTAATCGCGGATCAGAATGCCGCGGTGAATACGTTCCCGGGCCTTGTACACACCGCCCGTCACACCATGGGAGTTTGTTGCACCAGAAGTAGGTAGTCTAACCTTAGGGAGGACGCTTACCACGGTGTGGCCGATGACTGGGGTGAAGTCGTAACAAGGTAGCCGTAGGGGAACCTGCGGCTGGATCACCTCCTTAACGAAAGATTGACGATCGGTAAGAATCCACAACAAGTTGTTCTTCGAGATATGTCTTTGAAGATTTAGAGTCAAGCTTTTAAAAAAGAGCGAGAGTCAAACACTACGCACAGCGAAGCTGTTTGTCTTGCGAAACTTTTAAAGCGAAGCTTTAAAACTTTCTCAGGGTCTGTAGCTCAGTTGGTTAGAGCACACGCTTGATAAGCGTGGGGTCACAAGTTCAAGTCTTGTCAGACCCACCACTACTGACGAAGTGATGAATAATCACAAGCTGCTAGATAAAAAGATATGTCGTTCATTATGATTGTAAGCTGGGGACTTAGCTTAGTTGGTAGAGCGCCTGCTTTGCACGCAGGAGGTCAGGAGTTCGACTCTCCTAGTCTCCACCAGAGCTTCGATCAGCAAAGCAACGCTTTGCCGAAGCGCAAGACAAGCAGCTATGCTGCGCGTAGTATCTGATCTAATATGGTAGTGAAAGATATTTTTAAATTATAGAACTTAATAAATAAGGTGAATCAAGAGATTGATTTAGATTTATTAACTTCTGTGATTTATCACAGTTTACTGCAAGCTGACGAGGCTGTAGTTAATCATTAACAGATTAGAATTTGAGTCTGAAATAAATTGTTCACTCATTCAATAACAAAGCAAGAAGAATTAATTCTTTAAGCTGAGTTGTTAGAAATGAGAACTAGCAAAAACACTGCATCAAGCGTTTTGGTATATGAATTTAGATTGAAGCTGTACGGTGCTTAAGTGCACGGGACTTCGAACTGTAGATTAAATAGATCATTAATTATTTATTTAATTGTCTTAATCCTACTTGTAGGGATTAACGACTGTTTGGGGTTGTATAGTCAAGTAATTAAGTGCATGTGGTGGATGCCTTGGCAGTCAGAGGCGAAGAAAGACGTGATAGCCTGCGAAAAGCTCCGGGGAGGCGGCAAATATCCTGTGATCCGGAGATATCTGAATGGGGGAACCCACTTACCATAAGGTAGGTATTGCAACATGAATACATAGTGTTGCAAGGCGAACGAGGGGAAGTGAAACATCTCAGTACCCTTAGGAAAAGAAATCAATTGAGATTCCCTTAGTAGCGGCGAGCGAACGGGGAGTAGCCCATTAAGTTATGTGTGTTTTAGTGGAACGCTCTGGGAAGTGCGAACGTAGAGGGTGATATTCCCGTACACGAAAGGGCACACATAATGATGACGAGTAGGGCGAGGCACGTGAAACCTTGTCTGAATATGGGGGGACCATCCTCCAAGGCTAAATACTCCTGACTGACCGATAGTGAACCAGTACCGTGAGGGAAAGGCGAAAAGAACCCCTGTGAGGGGAGTGAAATAGATCCTGAAACCGCATGCATACAAGCAGTGGGAGCCGACATGTTCGGTGACTGCGTACCTTTTGTATAATGGGTCAGCGACTTATATTCAGTAGCGAGGTTAACCGAATAGGGGAGCCGTAGAGAAATCGAGTCTTAATAGGGCGTTTAGTTGCTGGGTATAGACCCGAAACCAGGCGATCTATCCATGAGCAGGTTGAAGGTTGGGTAACACTAACTGGAGGACCGAACCCACTGTCGTTGAAAAGCCAGGGGATGACTTGTGGATAGGGGTGAAAGGCTAATCAAGCCTGGTGATAGCTGGTTCTCCCCGAAAGCTATTTAGGTAGCGCCTCGGACGAATACCATTGGGGGTAGAGCACTGTTTCGGCTAGGGGGTCATCCCGACTTACCAAACCGATGCAAACTCCGAATACCAATGAGTACTATCCGGGAGACAGACTGCGGGTGCTAACGTCCGTAGTCAAGAGGAAAACAATCCAGACCGCCAGCTAAGGCCCCAAAATCATAGTTAAGTGGGAAACGATGTGGGAAGGCATAGACAGCTAGGAGGTTGGCTTAGAAGCAGCCACCCTTTAAAGAAAGCGTAATAGCTCACTAGTCGAGTCGGCCTGCGCGGAAGATGTAACGGGGCTAAAACTATGTGCCGAAGCTGCGGATGTAACTTTTAAGTTACGTGGTAGGGGAGCGTTCTGTAAGCCGAAGAAGGTGTATTGAGAAGTATGCTGGAGGTATCAGAAGTGCGAATGCTGACGTGAGTAACGACAAAACGGGTGAAAAACCCGTTCGCTGAAAGACCAAGGGTTCCAGTCCAACGTTAATCGGGGCTGGGTGAGTCGACCCCTAAGGCGAGGCCGAGAGGCGTAGTCGATGGGAAATTGGTTAATATTCCCATACTTCTGTGTAATGCGATGAGAGGACGGAGAAGGTTAAGTCAGCCTGGCGTTGGTTGTCCAGGTGGAAGACAGTAGGCATGCATCTTAGGCAAATCCGGGGTGCTCTATGCTGAGAGTCGATAGCAAGCTGTACTTGTACAGTGAAGTGGCTGATACCATGCTTCCAGGAAAAGTCTCTAAGCTTCAGTTACACAGGAATCGTACCCGAAACCGACACAGGTGGTCAGGTCGAGTAGACCAAAGCGCTTGAGAGAACTCTGCTGAAGGAACTAGGCAAAATGGTACCGTAACTTCGGGAGAAGGTACGCTGCTGACGGTGATGGGACTTGCTCCCTGAGCGGTTGGCAGCCGCAGAAACCAGGCCGCTGCAACTGTTTATTAAAAACATAGCACTCTGCAAACACGAAAGTGGACGTATAGGGTGTGATGCCTGCCCGGTGCTGGAAGGTTAATTGATGGGGTTAGCGTAAGCGAAGCTCTTGATCGAAGCCCCAGTAAACGGCGGCCGTAACTATAACGGTCCTAAGGTAGCGAAATTCCTTGTCGGGTAAGTTCCGACCTGCACGAATGGCATAATGATGGCGGCGCTGTCTCCAGCAGAGGCTCAGTGAAATCGAAATCGCTGTGAAGATGCAGTGTACCCGCGGCTAGACGGAAAGACCCCGTGAACCTTTACTGCAGCTTGACATTGAACTTTGACCTTACTTGTGTAGGATAGGTGGGAGGCTTTGAAGTTGGAACGCTAGTTCCAATGGAGCCGTCCTTGAAATACCACCCTGGTAATGTTGAGGTTCTAACTCTGCCCCGTAATCCGGGGCGAGGACCATGTCTGGTGGGTAGTTTGACTGGGGCGGTCTCCTCCTAAAGAGTAACGGAGGAGTACGAAGGTGCGCTCAGCGTGGTCGGAAATCACGCGTAGAGTATAAAGGCAAAAGCGCGCTTAACTGCGAGACCCACAAGTCGAGCAGGTACGAAAGTAGGTCTTAGTGATCCGGTGGTTCTGTATGGAAGGGCCATCGCTCAACGGATAAAAGGTACTCTGGGGATAACAGGCTGATACCGCCCAAGAGTTCATATCGACGGCGGTGTTTGGCACCTCGATGTCGGCTCATCTCATCCTGGGGCTGAAGCAGGTCCCAAGGGTATGGCTGTTCGCCATTTAAAGAGGTACGCGAGCTGGGTTTAGAACGTCGTGAGACAGTTCGGTCCCTATCTACCGTGGGCGCTGGAAATTTGAGAGGATCTGCTCCTAGTACGAGAGGACCAGAGTGGACGAACCTCTGGTGTACCGGTTGTCACGCCAGTGGCATCGCCGGGTAGCTATGTTCGGAAGGGATAACCGCTGAAAGCATCTAAGCGGGAAGCCTACCTCAAGATAAGATTTCCCCAGGACTTCATGTCCTCTAAAGAGCCGTTCGAGACCAGGACGTTGATAGGTTGGGTGTGGAAGCACGGTGACGTGTGAAGCTGACCAATACTAATTGCTCGTGAGGCTTGACTATACAACACCCAAACAGTTGTTGTATTCAAGATAAATTCAATACATAACTTGATTTAGTGTCAAAACTAGTTACAATACGACTCAATTAACTAATCCGTTAAACTCATTTGGAAAAAGCCTTGGCATAGATAAGACCAAAGCAAGTATCCATAAACAGTTTGCTGGCGACAATAGCAAGAGTGAACCACCTGATCCCTTCCCGAACTCAGAAGTGAAACCTCTTCGCGCTGATGGTAGTGTGGCGTTTGCCATGTGAGAGTAAGTCATCGCCAGCTTTTAAATACTAAACCTCCCAACTAACCTTGGGAGGTTTTTTTATTTCGGTGCTAAAAATTAAAAGTCTAATGGGCTAATTATGCCAAGTCGGTTGATCTTGAGTACATGGGTGTAAATCATTGTGGTTTGTACACTGCTATGACCTAGTAGGGATTGTATGGTGCGGATGTCTTGCCCATTTTGTAGTAAATGTGTGGCGAAGCTGTGGCGCAAGGTATGCAATGTTGCGGGTTTATTGATGCCAGATAAGGACACTGCTTTTTTAAAACTGCGTTAAAATGCTTGTTCGTGTTGATGATGCCGGCGGATGATTTTTGAGCGCGGATCAGTCGATTCTTTTGCTGCGGGAAATAACCAAAACCATGATAGTTGCGTTGCATAAGTTGGATATTTTTTCTCTAAAGCATCGGGAAGATACACACCGTTACGGTTTAAGTGCCGATCTGTTTGATATATAGCTGTTGCAGTTTGGATGTGTTGTTGCAAGGGTACGAGCAATTTTTGCGGTAAAACGGTGATTCGATCTTTATCGCCTTTTGCCGCACGCACGGTAATTTGATTCAAACCAAAATCTATATCTTTGATGCGAAGTTGATACATTTCTAATAGCCGCATACCTGTGCCATATAGTAGCTGACATTTAAATAGATCTTCTGTATTGAGATAACTAAAAATTAATGTTATTTCTTCTTTTGAGAGCACGACTGGAAGCCTAGCGGTGACCCGAGGTCTTTCTATATCATCAATATATGGCAGGGTAATATTTAATACATCGTGGTAAAGAAAAAGTAATGCACTGAGTGCTTGTTTGTGGGTTGATTTGCTTATGCCGTTATTATTCACTAAAAATGCCAGATAACTTTTTATATGTGTTTCATTTAAGGTGCACGGGTGTTGTTTGTTATGATAAAGGATATAGCGTTTAATCCATTGGATATAAGCTCTTTCTGTTGATAGGCTTAAATGTCTGTATCGTGCTGTATAAGCAACTTTTTCTAATAGTTTGGGTGATTGTGTATGGCTATTATTTTGAATTATCATAATTTGACAAATATGTTTTTACGCTTTAAGGTGTTTGGAATATAGCGAGAATAATATAGTAGGACTTACGCATTGACGGATTCAAAAAAGTATTAAAATAGTTTATAAAGTATCTGTGATCAGACGAACTAAACATGCTTCTACAGCAACTTGTACTCTACCCATTTATATGGGCTTTCTCATGACAGAACCGAACTCTATTAGCTGCACACAACTTGCCGAGACTTATAATATCTCGCATGATAGTGTAAATCGCTTTCTAGAGCGTGAAGACTACACACCTCACGACCTATATCAAGAAGCAATTCAACATATTGATAATAATAAACTTATAGTCAGTATTGATGATACTGTTTTAGATAAACCATATAGTCAACATATGGACTTAGTTAGCTATTTTTGGTCAGGCAAACACCACCGATCCGTCAAGGGTATTAATCTCATTACCTTGTATGCGACAGATCAGAATGGTCAAAATATTCCAATTAATTTCCGAATTTATGACAAATCTGAGGGTAAAACCAAGAATGATTACTTTATGGATATGTTAAGTGAAGTACTTAGTTGGGGTGCAAAGATTCAATTTATTACAGGTGATAGTTGGTATTCATCGACTGGAAATCTAAAAACCATAAGAAAACATGGTATTCGATTTATGTTTGGTATCGACTGTAACCGTAAGGTTTCCCCAGAAAAAGGACAATGGTTTCAACTGCGTTTATTGCC
>NZ_KB849212.1:1023052-1064362 GCF_000368025.1 Acinetobacter parvus DSM 16617 = CIP 108168 | reverse complement strand
AGAGGTGGTCCCACTTGTTTGAACAACTAAAAGCGTATTTATAAGTGATATTCCGCTCTAGTTAAGCCACCTTGTTTTGTTGGGGTAGCTGATCATAGTAAAACTCATTTGGTGTCATTTTGTCTAGACTCGAATGAGGTCGTTTCAAATTATAAAACTCAAAATATGCACTTAATTGCTTTTTCGCATCTGTGACACTGCTATAAGCTTTGAGATACACCTCTTCATATTTAACGCTCCGCCATAATCGTTCAACCATCACATTATCTACCCATCGACCTTTACCATCCATACTGATTTGAATGCCATTTGATTTCAATACATCAATAAATGCATCACTGGTGAACTGACTGCCTTGGTCTGTATTCAATATTTCAGGTGATCCATATTTTTCAATCGCTTCATTTAAAACCGAAATACAAAAATCCACCTCCATACTAATCGATACCCTATGCGCAAGTACCTTGCGGCTATGCCAATCAATCACAGCACATAAATAAACAAAGCCTTTTGCCATAGGGATATACGTTATATCCGTAGACCACACTTGATTACTGCGCTGAATAGCCAACCCTTTGAGCAGATATGGATATTTACGGTGAGCTTGATTAGCCTGGCTTAAATTTGGTTTGCAATATAACGCCTGAATACCCATTTTCTTCATTAAAGTACGTGTATGACGTCGTCCTATATGATGCCCTTGACGATTCAACAAATCACGCATCATACGACTGCCTGCAAAAGGATATTGCATATGTAATTCATCAATACATCGCATCAGCTTCAGATCTGATGAGCTAACAGGTTTTGGGCGATAATAATAACAACCACGGGAGACTTTCAGCAGCTTAGCTTGCTTAGATACTGAAATCTGAAGTGAGTCGTCGATTAACTTTTGTGGTTGAAGCGGCCCAGTTTCTTCAACACACCTTCTAAAAAATCAATTTCTAATGCCTGCTCACCGATTTTTGCATGTAACTTTTTAAGATCAATGGGGGGTTCTGATGGAGCTTTTGATTGATCGAAAGCTTGCGAGGAAGCTGAGATCAATTGATTTTTCCAGTCAATAATTTGGTTTTGATGAACATCAAATTCAGCACTCAATTCAGCAAGTGTTTTTTCTGCTTTAATCGCAGCAAGTGCTACCTTAGCTTTAAAATCATTTGAATGATTTCTTCTTGGTCTACGTGCCATAAAATACTCCATATATTGATGTTTATAACATCATTTGAGGAGCAGAATATCACTTATAGGAGTTGTTCAAATTTACGGATCCATCTCTAAATTGAGCTTTAATGTGATTTTATTCACATAAATATTGAAAATATAATGCTGCTTTTGATTGTAAATAAATGTAAATATATTTCTTGTTAAACTGTATTAAAACATATTTTATGAAATTTAAATTTATTATAAGTGTATGATAAAGAAAGTTTTTAAACTTTCTTTATCAATTATTATTTAATTAATGTGCAAGTAATTGACTGTAAGAATAATACATGAATAGTAAAATGACCAATGCAATGACTGGGGAAAGTAGATAGGACCAGGCTGGAACATCTGGCTGTTCAACCTCAATTTCTTCAGTGTGATGGATGCTAGGTTGTGCCTGATGAACCATTTGATTGAACTCCTGCATGGTGGTTTCCAGTGAAATATCTTGCTGCTCAACAGGTTTGGAGCCTTTCAGTTCGGTGAGCTGGTTAGTTGACCAAACCCAGTCTTCTGCCTGTCCAGACAAGTGCTCGATTTGTCCAAGCAAAAGCTCTGTGAGTCCTGTTTGTCCAAAGCTTCCTGTCTGGTCAAGTTGATTGAGTTCAGTAAACTGTAGACTCAATACCTCTGAGATACTGGGCTCTAGCTCGGCTGGGCTAAGTGCAGATTTATTATGTTTGGAGGTAGTGAGGTGTCGGGCAATTTCCTGAATATAAAGCGGGTCGGCAGCCTTGATTTCATGATAAAGTTTTTTTGGGTCTTGTCTCCAAATGCTAATCAGTTGTCCTAGTGTCAGCACATTGACTTCATGAATATAAAATTGCTTTTCTTTGGGAGAATACTGGCTAAAAAGCTGTGGTTTTTGAAGCTTAATTTGTTCGGAAAAGTATTGAACTAAGTCGAATGCCATCGTCTATTTCCTCGTTTAATCTAAAATTCTAAGAGAAGGTTTCTTTTTACTTGGTTCTGCTTCTTTTTTTGTTTCACTCGCCTGGGCAACATGTGTATCTTCAATGTCCGCATATTCAGCTGGGTCGAAAAATAAACCCTGTCCATTTTCTTTGGCGTAAATTCCCAGCATCGCCCGAACAGGCACATAAATTTCTTTTGCTACTCCACCAAAACGTGCCGAGAACGTAATGGCTTCGTTACTCATGTGCAGAGCATGGATTGCATGTGGGGCAAGGTTCAGAACAATTTGTCCATCTTTTACGAACTGTACTGGAACATCGGTATGAGGTTGTGTGGCATCAACCAATAAGTAGGGGGTCAACTGGTTGTCACAAATCCATTCATAAATGGCGCGGGCAAGATAGGGACGTGTTGGGGTAATGGTTATTTGCTCAGACATAATTAAAAAACTTATTAAATCGTAGAAATGAAGTCATTGTAGCTGTTTTTTTCTTGGGCTGTCATTGATTTAATAAAAGATGATCGGCTAAAGATGCGCTGGCAATACAGGAAAATTGGACGGCAGTGTTGTGGAGGAAGTTCTATCCCCATGCTTTTTAAACGCAGGAAAATGGGTGCAAGCATACAATCCAGAATAGAGAAATTTTCAGACATGAAAAATGGAAAATGTTGAAATAATGGGGTCAGCGAGATCAGGGTATCTCTCAATTCTTTCTGTGCCTTTTGTTTTTGTGTGGGATTGAGTGTGTCTGCGTGACGGAGCATGTGGTCAGCCAGTTGAAACCAGTCCTGTTCAAAACGCCAGATATATTGGCGCTGCTCAGCCCGCGCCATTGGTGCATCGGCATAGAGCTTGTTCTGGCGATAACGGTCATCAAGATATTCTGCAATCACGTTTGCCGAGAAGAGTTTTAGATTTTGCTCAATGAGCATTGGCAACTGGTTGTATGGATTCAGGTCGGCTAAGTCTTCATCTTCATGGTCGGTAATGATGAGCTGATACTTGATCTGTTTTTCAGCAAGTAAAAAACGAATCCAGTGTGAACGGAAATCATCTGCATGACTATAAAGCGTAATACCTTGAACAGGCGTATTTTCAACCGATGACATATCACAAAGCTAGAGATATAAACGGATTAGCATACTAAAAAAATGCTGGAAAAGCATCTTTGTGACACTAAAGTGCCCAGAAATAAAAAACCTCGGAAAAATCCGAGGTTTTTTGTCCAACTCAATAAATGATTAACGTTTAGAGAATTGAGGACGTTTACGTGCTTTACGTAAACCAAGTTTCTTACGTTCAACTTCACGAGCATCACGAGTAACGAAACCAGCTTGACGAAGAGCAGGTTTTAAAGTTTCGTCAGCAGCGATCAACGCACGGGTAATACCGTGACGGATTGCGCCAGCTTGACCACCGATACCACCACCCTTAACAGTGATGTAAAGGTCATATTTTTCAGTTGCTTCCAAAAGCTCTAAAGGCTGACGCACAACCATACGAGCAGTTTCACGACCGAAATATTGCTCTAAAGTACGATTGTTGATTACGAGTTTGCCTGTACCAGCAGATAAGAAAACACGTGCAGTTGCGGTCTTACGGCGACCTGTACCATAATTAGTAGCCATGTGCTGTATCCCTTAGATGTCCAAAACTTGTGGCTGTTGAGCAGTATGAGGATGCTCGCTACCAGCGTACACTTTCATCTTCTTGATCATCGCGTAACCAAGAGGACCTTTTGGCAACATACCTTTTACAGCACGTTGGAAGATTTCTTCTGGTTTGTGTGCAACTAATTTTTCAAAATTAGTTTCACGAATACCCCCAGGGAAACCAGTGTGGCGATAGTATTTCTTATCAAGTGATTTGTTACCAGTCACCTGAACTTGTTCAGCATTGATTACGACGATGTAATCGCCAGTGTCAACGTGAGGGGTATAAGAAGTTTTGTGTTTACCGCGTAAACGACGGGCGATTTCAGTCGCAAGACGACCTAAAGTTTTGCCAGAAGCATCAACAACGTACCAGTCGTGTTGAACTTCAGCTGGCTTAGCGCTGAGAGTTTTCATTAACCACTACCTATTATAGTTGGTTTGGGCAAGGAATCACCCAAACAAAAGGAGACCGAATTCTATATGAATTTGAAAAAGTGTACAAGAACAATTCGATGAGGATGCCATATTTTGCTGTAAAGTGACTGATTTTGTAACTATGGCGTCATGAATTTCAGACTACATTATTTCCCTTGTGACAGTATGGGATTTACCCTATCATTTTTATATCAATTAATTGAAATAAATAGAAGTATCTAGCTCTCTTGGGAACCTTTTATGAAACTGTCGTTTGCCACAAAAATTGCTGTAGTCAGCCTGCTAATTGGCGTTTGCTCTACACAAGCAAACGCACGGCGACTATATAAGTGGGTGGACCAGAGCAGTGTGACCAATTATTCTGAATTTAAACCTAAAGAAGGGACAGAACGCAAGCTGGAAGTTTTGGAAAGCCGTGGTAATGATCATGTTGATCCAGCGATGGCGGTAACCGCAGAAATGAAACCGATTGAGATTCCTGTGGATATGGTCAATCCAGCCAGTTCACCTGTGGCAACCAATCCCAATTCGCAAACGATTTATAAACAGGGAGTCATTACTGAGCCTTATACGCGCCCAGCAAGTGCTGTGGTGCCAACCCAGCCAATCATTGAGAAAAAAGAACCTGTCACCACACAACATCAGTTAATTAACCCTGAAAAACAGGGAAGGACTGCAATTGCAGAAAGAGCAGCGAGTACAGTTGTGGCAACTGTAGAAAAAGCGAAAAAGGAAGAGCCAGTTGTGGCGGCTGTACAACCAGAGAAAAAAGTACAAATCAAGGTCAATCCGTGGACACGTACGGTGGATGCTGTTCCATCAAATTTGGTGCCTGAAAACCTACCTAGAACATTAAGTGGTAATCCTGAGAAGTAATCGCCATACTGAGTGTGATAAAGCTTGGAAACTCGGATGATTATGCTTCCTTTATATGTCACATCAGGTGAACCTGCGGGGATTGGTCCTGATATTTGCTTAAGTTTGGCTGGGCGAGTGGATAAGCGTCCAGTTGTTGTGCTGGCAGATATGCAGATGCTGCAACAGCGTGCAAAACAACTGGGCAATCCTGTTGAATTGGTTGCATATCAGGGACAGGAGCAGTCAAGCCTGTCAGGGCAGCTTTTTGTGGAGCATATCCCTTTAGTTGAACCTGTTGAACTAGGACAATTAAATCCCGCCAATGCGGCTTATGTGATTGAGCAGTTACGACGTTCAGCGGAGTATGCGATGTCTGGACGTAGCGTGGGTGTTGCAACGGCAGCTGTGCAAAAATCCGTGATCAATGATGCAGGCATTACCTTTAGTGGGCACACAGAATATTATCAGGGGTTTGCGGGTGTTGAGCGTGTGGTGATGATGTTGGCCACCAAAACATTAAGGGTTGCGCTGGCGACAACACATTTACCCCTGCGTGATGTACCTGATGCGATTACCAAACAACGTTTACATCAAGTGATTGACATCCTGATTCATGATTTAAAAACAAAATTTAAAATAGCTACGCCCCGTATTTTGGTCTGTGGCCTAAATCCACATGCAGGTGAGGATGGTTATCTGGGGCGAGAAGAAATTGATGTTATCAATCCCGTGCTGGAAATCTATCGGGCGCAAGGCATTGATATGACTTTAAGCTTGCCTGCGGATACCCTGTTTACCCCTGAAAACCTGAAAGATGCCGATGCGGTTTTGGCGATGTATCACGATCAGGGCTTACCTGTGTTAAAATCACAGGGCTTTGGTGAGGCGGTAAACATTACATTAGGCCTGCCATTTATTCGAACTTCGGTCGATCATGGTACGGCACTTTCTCTTGCAGGCACTGGACAGGCAAAATCGTCAAGTTTGCATGTTGCGGTTGATTTAGCACTTGATTTAGCCCGTCAGTGATTGAGGGATAAATTATTCATGTTGGAATTATTATGTATCAAATTAATGCCCTAAACCCTAAAGATGAAGGGCATCAGGCTCGAAAACGTTTTGGTCAGAACTTTTTGCATGACCAGCGTGTGATTGCCAAAATTGTACGCTCAGTGAATCCACGTGCGGGCGATAATATTGTCGAAATCGGCCCGGGTTTGGCTGCACTGACATCGCCCCTGATTGGTGAGTGCGATGCGCTTACAGTGGTTGAACTGGACCGTGATCTGGCAGCAGGTTTGCCTGCTCGCGTGCCACATCCTGAACGTTTGATCATTGTTGAGGCAGATGCCTTAAAATATGATTTCACCCAGTTGTTTCAGGCAGGCCGTCCACTACGTGTCGTAGGAAATCTGCCCTATAACATTTCAACGCCACTGTTGTTCCATCTGTTAGAGTTTGGTGACAAAGTCAAAGACATGCATTTCATGTTGCAGAAAGAAGTAGTTGATCGTATTACCGCCGTGCCAAATACCAAAGAATACGGGCGTTTATCGGTGATGATTCAGTATTTCTGTAAACCAACTTTCTTGTTTGAAGTACCACCAGGTTCATTTAATCCACCACCGAAAGTGACTTCTGCGGTATTTCGTTTGGAACCTTATGAAACTAAGCCCATTATCGCCAAAAATGAAAAAGCTTTGGCGCGTTTGGTTGGCCATGTGTTTACCCAGCGCCGTAAAACCTTGCGTAACAGCTTAAAAGGCATGTTGGTTGAAGAGGGTTTTGAGAAAGCAGGTGTGGACCCGATGGCACGTCCAGAAACCTTGAGTCTGGCTGATTTTGTGGCCTTGTCTGATCAAATGGTGCCTTAAAATGTCCAAGCGCTATAATTATGTCATCGGTGATGTGCAGGGCTGTTTTGAAGCCCTGAAAGCGTTATTAAAAGAAATTCGCTTTGATCCAGATCAGGACTTTTTATGGTTTGCAGGTGATTTGGTTGCGCGTGGTGAAAACTCGGTGGGTGCCTTGCGCTTTGTTAAAAAGCTGGCTGACCGAGGCGCTGCTGCAACCGTTTTAGGCAACCATGATTTAACCCTGATCGCCTGCGCGCGTGGCTTGAAAAAAATCAAGGACAAAGACCGTACACAAGAGATTATTGACGCAATTGATGGTGATGAATTGATTGATTGGCTGCGTAAACAGCCTCTAAGTTTATGTCCGAATGATCATACCTTGATTACCCATGCGGGTGTGCCTTGTATTTGGTCGGCAGAACAAACTGTGCAGTTGGCAAGCGAAGTGCAACAGGTGGTTGGGCATGACGATCTTACGGTATTGGATGCTTTCCTTGCAGAAATGTATGGTGAGCAACCTGATCTTTGGTCAGATGATTTGACTGGGCAGGCTCGCTTGCGTTGTATTACCAATTATTTAACCCGTATGCGCTTAACCAATGCAGAGGGTAGGCTGGAGTTTGAGTTTAAGGATGCACTGGATGCACCGATGCCAACAGGCTTTCAGCCGTGGTTTGAGTTTGAGAGTCAGGCGGCCAAAACCCACCAATTAATTTTTGGACATTGGGCGGCGTTGCAGGGTAAAACCATTAGCTCTCAAATTCAAAATGTTGATGGTGGCTGTGTCTGGGGGCAGCAACTGGTTGCCTTGCGTTTAGAGGATCAACAGTTGTTTAAGGTGGATAATCCGTTGGCTTAGTAAAACTCTGAATTATTTTTTATTGCTCCGCTTGATGTTTAAGTGCAGCATTTTCGTTTTTTAAAGCTGTCAATAAACTGTCATACACTGATCATTAAAGTGTCAAAAAATATTTATAAGCTAAACGCATGAAAATAACGACACAAATGGATGGCGATATGCAGAGTACATACGCGACATCTCTATTAAAGCAAGATCAGTTTCCTGAAAATTTTAAATTCTATTTTAAAAGGAAGCAGCAAAAAGATCAGTCTTATGAACGATCCGAACTGCGGGATTTGGTTCGTCCACGTCTTAGAATCGCAATTGTAACTGAAACATGGCCACCAGAAATCAATGGTGTGGCTTTATCCATGATGCAGTTATGTCAGGGCTTGCAACGTCTTGGGCATAAAATCCTGTTGGTTCGTCCAGTTCAGAAAGAAACCTGTGCGGAATTTCATCCTGAACAGGAGTGTCTGGTGCTGTCCCAACCGATTCCAAAATATCCAAGCCTGCAATTTGGCTGGCCGCAATATCTAAAGGTCACCAAAGCTTTTGAAAAGTTTTCACCTGATGTGGTGCATATTGTGACTGAAGGGCCTTTAGGACTCACTGCATTACAGGCAGCCAAAGCAAAGAAGATTGCGGTGTCTAGTGGCTTTCATTCGCCTTTTCAGGATTTTAGCCGCTTCTTTGACCTAGCCTTTCTGGTTAAGCCCATCCAGCGTTACTTAACCTGGTTTCATAACAGTACCGATGTGACCTGTGTACCGAGCCAGTATACCGAACAGGCACTGCGTGGTTTTGGCGTGACTTGTCCATTGGTTGTGGTTGGCCGTGGTGTCGATACGGTACGGTTCTCCCCCAAACATCGTTCCCAGCGACTGCGCCAACAATGGTGTGTCGATGCTGATACCCGTGTGATGCTGTATGTCGGGCGCTTATCACCCGAAAAAGAAGTTGATGTGCTGATTAAAAGCTTCCATGCCTTGCAGGTCCAGCAGGGTGTCAATATCAAGTTTGTGATTGTGGGTGATGGGCCTGACCGTATCCGACTCAGCAAGATGACCACATCCAAAGACGTAATCTTTATGGGAAGTCTTGGTGGGCATGAGTTGGCAACAGCCTACGCAAGCGCAGATGTTTTTACCTTTGCCAGTCAGGCGGATACCTTTGGTAACGTGGTGCTGGAGGCAATCGCCAGTGGTTTGCCCGTGATTGCCTATGACTACGTCTGTGCACACCAGCACGTCAAACACAATATCACAGGATGGTTGAGTCCTTTGGGTCATACAACCGACTTGATCCAGTCCATTTGCCGTTTACCCGCGCTTCCTCAATTGCGGCAAATGGGTTTGCTGGCCAGTGAAAGCGTACAGCACAGCAGTTGGCAGTTTCCTGTACAGCAACTTGAACAAGCACTTTATCAGGTGCTGAAGGAGTCTCCCATGACCTCTACCTAAACTATTCTCAACAAGAGGAGAAAAAGTATGAAATTTCAAAATGCAAAAATAAAAATGCTCGATCTCGATTTAAAAGGCTGCGTATATCTCAATCATCTCTCCCAGACGCAAGCAGTTGCCCTGTTTTTTAAAACCATCAGTCGTTTGGGAGATGGACCTTTTTGGTATGTGATGCTGCTGTCCGTATGGATCATGCAGGGGTTGGCATACGGTCTACAAATTCTGTACCTGATTGTGGCAGGTTCAGCAGGCACCTTAATTTATAAATTCCTCAAACACAAAACCACACGTCCAAGACCTTACCAGGTCCATCAAGTCATTGTTTTAGGTGAACGGCCACTGGACCATTTTAGCTTTCCATCAGGCCATACCCTGCATGCGGTGATGGTTACGATGACCTTGGGCTATATTCAACCCATCTTATTATTGTTGATGTTGCCATTTACGATTCTGGTTGCATTGTCACGAATGATTCTTGGGCTACATTATCCAAGTGATGTGATTGTGGGGGCGATCATTGGGGCATCGGTTGCAAGTACAATCATCGTGCTGGCACCGAGCTTTAATATTCTTTTATAAATATAACAGTAAATTTTGGGTGAATTTACCGAAACAGCACTATCCCTTAAATCTGCTGATTTGTTAAAGTAGGCTAAATCACATTCATTACACTCAGGTTGTCACATGGGCTTACGTTGGACAGATACGATTGATATTGCGATTGAACTCACCGAAGCGCATCCAGATGTTGATCCACAATGGATTCGTTTTACCGATTTACACGCATGGGTCTGTGCCTTGCCTGACTTTAGTGATGACCCAAACAAGTCAACAGAGGGCTTGCTGGAAGCCATCCAAATGGCATGGCTGGATGAGGTTCGATAAAAATTCATCAGAAATTAGCGAACTTTTACAGATTCAAGCTGATTATTGGTGCTGACATCGGTATAATGCGGCAAATTTTTTTAATGTTTAGACCTAGATTAGGGAGCCAATCATGGCAATTGAACGTACTTTATCAATCGTAAAACCAGATGCAGTTGCAAAAAACCACATCGGTGACATTTTTGCCCGTTTTGAAAAAAATGGCTTAAAAATTGTTGCAACTAAAATGAAACACCTTTCTCAAGCGGATGCTGAAGGTTTCTACGCTGAGCACAAAGAACGTGGTTTCTTTGCTGACCTCGTTGCATTCATGACTTCTGGTCCAGTGGTTGTTTCAGTTCTTGAAGGCGAAAACGCAGTTCTTGCTCACCGTGAAATCTTGGGTGCTACAAATCCTAAAGAAGCGGCTGCTGGCACAATCCGTGCTGACTTTGCTGTAAGCATCGACGAAAACGCGGCTCACGGTTCTGATTCAGTTGCTTCTGCTGAGCGTGAAATCGCTTACTTCTTTGCTGACAACGAGATCTGCCCACGCACTCGTTAATCCAAAGCATTCAGGCCAGATAAGTGGTATACTGCTTATCTGGTTTTTTATTTTCTTATAGATCGGTTTGTGTAAATAATGCACAGCCTTTTCTAGCGTTGACATCTTTTAGGTAAATTCACATGAGTTCTGTAGCCGTAGTTTCATCAGAAAATCTGTATGAAAAACAACAGTCCTGCGCTACGCCTGTGGTTCAAGCTACTGCTGCAAAAGTGAACCTATTGGGCATGTCTCGTCCTGAACTGGAAAAATTCTTTGAAGACCTGGGCGAAAAGAAGTTTCGTGCTGGTCAGGTAATGAAATGGATTCACCAGTATTTCGTGACTGATTTTGCTGAGATGAGCAATATCTCAGGCAAGCTGCGTGAAAAACTGGAAAAGATTTGTGAGATCAAGGCACCTGAAGTGGTGCACCGCAACTATTCCAAAGACGGTACACGTAAGTGGGTGTTCCGTGTTGGCGATGGCGAGGGTTCCCTGGTTGAAACCGTGCTGATTCCTGCTGAAGATAAAACAGGTGCACGCAAGACCCTGTGTATTTCTTCGCAAGTTGGTTGTGCGCTGGATTGCTCATTCTGCTCTACAGGCAAGCAAGGTTTCCAGCGTGATTTAACCCCTGCGGAAATTATCGGTCAGCTCTGGATGGCAAACTATTCCTATATGGAAGATGTGCCTGTTGCTGAGCGTGAACGTACTGTAACCAATGTTGTGATGATGGGCATGGGTGAGCCATTGCTCAACTATGATGCTGTCCTGAGCTCCATGCAGTTGATGCTGGATGACTTTGCCTATGGCATGTCCAAGCGCCGAGTGACGCTGTCAACATCAGGTGTGGTTCCGAAAATTGACCAGTTGGCGCAGGATATAGATGTGGCACTGGCGATTTCACTGCATGCACCAAATGACGAGTTGCGTAATGAACTGGTGCCAATTAATAAAAAATACCCATTACAACAACTGATTGCTGCATGTCAGCGTTATCTGGCAAAAGATGGCAACGAAAGTGCTCGCCGTCATGTCACCATTGAGTATGTGATGCTGGATGGGGTTAATGACCAGCCTGAACATGCACAGCAGTTATTAAAACTATTGAAAAACCTGCCAAGTAAAATCAATCTGATTCCATTTAACCCGTTTCCACATGCGCCTTATGGGCGTTCAAGCCGAAACCGTATTATTGCATTCCAAAAAACTTTGTCTGATGCAGGTTTTGTGTGTACGATTCGTCAGACACGTGGCGATGATATTGATGCTGCCTGTGGTCAATTGGTGGGACAGGTGGCTGACCGTACCCGTCGTGCCGAACAGTGGAAAAAGAAAGTGGCGCAGCAACAAGAAATTTTGCGCACACAAGGATAATACTTGAGGGTAAAGCGTTGAATACAACTCGACCAAAAACGATTATAGCAAGTGCTATTGTATTTACTGTCTTGGGCCTGGGTGCCTGCCAATCAAACACACTGAAAAAAGACCCTGAAAAAGGGGTGCAGGTGCGTACACAGCTCGCCGCAGAATATATTCGTACAGGTGACTTGGATTCAGCCAAACGCTCCCTTGATCAGGCGTTGAAAGTCGATTCCCGTGATGCAAAAGCCAACATGATGATGGGCATATTGCTGCAACAAGAGGGCAGTAAACCCAATATGGAGAAAGCGGACGCCTATTTCAAGCGTGCGATTTCCTCTGAGCCGAATAATGCACAGGCCCGTAATAATTACGGTACATATTTGTACCAGCTGCAACGTTATAATGATGCCATTGAGCAATTTACCCGTGCGGGTGCAACCCTGGGCTATGAGCAGCGTTATCAGTCGCTGGAAAATCTGGGGCGGATCTATTTAAAACTGGGCGATGTTGCGAATGCTGAAAAATCATTCAAACAGGCGCTACAGGCGAATCGAAATGCCACCATCTCCATGTTAGAGTTGGCGGAAATTTTCTATTTGCAGCAGAATAATAGAGATGCATCACAGCTTTATGAACAATATGTTCGTAATGTGGGGCAGAAGAATCAGGGTGCCCGTGCACTCTGGATTGGTATACGCATTGCTCGAGCCAATGCGGATCAGTTGGGAATGCAGGTGCTGGTCAACCAGATGCGCGCCTTGTTTCCTGATAGTCCAGAATATCAACGTTATTTGCAATTACAGTACAGTACTGAGGCCGTATGGAAATAAATCCAAATTCACATCAGCCAACTGGCTCAAACTCACTTTCGTCATCGTTGGGAAATATTCAACGACCTGGTGAGTATTTGCGTCAAATTCGTATTGCACAAAAGAAAGAACTTGAAGAGATTGCAAACGTATTGAACATGCCTGTCAAAACTCTGACTGCATTGGAGCAGGATGACTACAAGTCATTGCCTGAGGCGACGTTTATCAAAGGATATTACCGTGCCTACGCAAAATTCCTGAATGCGGACGCCAGCGCCATCATCCAGCGTTTTGATGAAATCTATGTCAATGACACGGGTCTCAAGGCAAATCATGCCCTGAGTAACTCACCAATCAAGACCATGGGTAAGCTTGCTGGTTCGAAAAGTGTGCGCAACCGTAAATGGTTGAATCGTATTGCTATTTTAGCTACTGTTTTAGTCTTAGGTTGGTTGGCAGTGATGGCTGTACAAAATTGGACATCTAGCCAGAAAGATGAGGCGGATGTGCCTAAAATCACCAACTCGGATGTTGAGATTCTTCCAATGGGGAATAGTGTTGCAACAACGGGTGACCAGCTTGTATTGAATTTTAGCCGACCAACCTCTGTGCATATTGTTGATGCAACAGGTAAAGTGCTGGCTACAGGTCGTCAAGCATCTACATTAACTTTGAGTGGTGAATCACCATTCCAAATTCGTTTAGATGATGCAACCGCTGTATCCTTGACCTTAAATCAGGAACAGATTTCCTTGTCTCCATATACTGTCAATGGAAAAGCAGATTTCCGTTTGTCTCGTTAACGCCAAAGAGTAGAGCTATACGATGATTGTGAACCCCATTAAACGCCGCCCTACACGTAAAATTCGTGTTGGCTCGGTGTATGTCGGTGGTGATGCGCCGATTAGTGTGCAAAGTATGACCAATACAGAAACATGTGATGTGGATGCGACTGTGGCGCAAATCCAGCGCTGTGCAGATGCAGGTGCAGATATTATGCGCGTTTCAGTTCCTTCAATGGAAGCGGCAGAAGCATTCGGTGCAATTCGTAAACGTGTTTCAGTACCTTTAGTTGCAGATATTCATTTTGATCATCGTATTGCTTTAGCGGTTGCGGACTATGGCGCAGACTGTCTACGGATCAATCCAGGAAATATTGGTTCAGATCAGAAAGTACGTGAAGTCGTGGCTGCGGCCAAGCATCATGGTATTTCGATTCGTATTGGGGTAAATGCGGGTTCTCTGGAAAAAGACTTACAAGTGAAATATGGTGAGCCGACAGGGCAGGCCTTACTTGAGTCAGCGATGCGTCATATTGATATTTTAGATCGCTTGGATTTCCATGAGTTCAAGGTCAGCGTTAAGGCATCGAATGTATTTTTAACGATGGATGCTTATCGTTTGCTGTCCCAGCAGATTGATAATCCACTGCATCTTGGTGTGACTGAAGCAGGGATTTACCGTACGGGTACGGTAAAATCTGCGATTGCTTTAGGTGGCTTATTGATGGAAGGCATTGGCGATACTATGCGTATTTCGCTCGCGGCTGAACCTGAGGATGAAATTAAAATCGGTTTTGATATTTTAAAATCGTTGGGCTTACGCTCAAATGGTATTAACTTTATCGCCTGCCCAAGCTGCTCACGTCAGGAATTTAATGTGATTCAAGTGATGCAGGCTTTGGAAGAGCGTCTGGAAGACATTCGTACCCCAATGGATGTTTCTGTGATTGGCTGTAAGGTCAATGGACCTGGGGAAGCCAAAGAGGCGGATATTGGTGTTGTGGGTGCTGCACCTCGTTCGCTGGTGTATCGTAATGGTGAAAAAAGTCATTTAATTGACACCAATCAGTTGGTTGATGAAATTGAAACAATGGTTCGTCAACGTGTTCAAGAGCTTGAAGAAGCTAAGTCCAAAGAAATTATCCGCACAAGTTTTTGAGTAGGTCATGAGTTCAATTGTTGCTATCAAGGGTTTTAATGACATTCTTCCAACGCAAACCGCGGCATGGAGAAGTCTGGAACAACAACTCGCATCTTTGATGGATGCCTATGGTTATCAACAAATCAGGTTGCCGATTGTAGAGCAGACAGGTTTATTTAAACGTGCCATTGGTGATGCAACTGATATTGTTGAAAAGGAAATGTATACCTTTTTTGATAAAGGTACTCCACCTGAATCGCTGACTTTGCGTCCAGAAGGTACGGCTGGGTGTGTGCGTGCGATGTTGGAACATAATTTATTGCGTGGCGCAACACCGCGTGTTTGGTATGTGGGCCCAATGTTCCGCTATGAAAAGCCACAAAAAGGTCGCTATCGCCAGTTCCATCAATTTGGTGTTGAAACTTTTGGTGTGGCAACGCCAGATATTGATGCAGAAATCATTTTAATGACGGCTCGCCTATGGAAACGTATGGGTGTAGCAGCAAATGTTCGTCTAGAACTCAATACTTTAGGTGAGACGGATGAGCGTGCGGAATATCGTGCTGCTTTGGTTGAGTTTTTAAATCAGCACAAAGATGCATTAGATGAGGATTCACAACGCCGTTTAAGTACCAATCCATTACGTATTTTAGACTCTAAAATTGAATCAACACAAAAGATTTTAGAAAATGCACCAAAGTTGCATGATTTCCTAAAAGAAGATTCCATCCAGCATTTTCAGCAATTGCAGCAGTATTTAACGGATGCTGGGGTTGAGTTTGTGATTAACCAGAAGTTAGTACGTGGCTTGGACTACTACAACAAAACTGTATTTGAATGGACAACCACCATGCTGGGTTCACAGGGGACGGTTTGTGCAGGTGGTCGTTACGATGGTTTGGTTGGACAACTGAAAGGTAAAGCAGATCAATCTGTACCTGCGGTTGGCTTTGCAATGGGGATGGAGCGTTTACTGTTGTTGCTTGAGCAGGTTGAACAAGCTCAGGAAGTACGTGATTGTGAAGTTTTCTTATTGGCTGAGCCTGCATTTCAAGCTAAAGCTTTAGTATTAGCAGAGCAAATCCGTGATCAGTTAGAAGCAGCAAACAGCTCAATTCGCTTAAAAACAGGTTCACAAGGCAGTATGAAAAGCCAGATGAAAAAGGCTGATCAATCGGGTGCAATCTATGCAGTGATTTTGGGTGAGCGCGAGTGGGAATCACAACAGCTTTTAATCAAAGAGCTAGCAACGGGTGAGCAGGCGCAGGTCGCTTTAACTGAGCTGACATCTTTTTTTATCGAAAAATTTAAACAATAAATTGCACAATATTTAGGAAAAGGACAATCACATGAGTGTAAGTGATGAAGAACAACTCGACCAGTTAAAGTCGTTTGCCAAAAAATATGGTTCTGCCATGATTAGCGGGATTCTGATTGCCTTGATTGCCTTTTTCGGATGGGAATATTGGCAAAAGAAAAATCTGGCTGAAGCCCAGAATCGAACCGCCAAGGTGCAAAAATTGATGGACGAAGCTAAGGCTGCATCAGGTCAACCAAATGCTTTCGCTACAGTATCTGAAGCAGCAGATAAAATTGTGAAAGATGATGCTAACTCGGTTCAGGCGATTCAAACCCAATTTATCTTGGCGAAGCTTGCTTATGATAAACAAGACTATGCTGCAGCTGAAAAAGCATTAAAGAAAGTTGAAAACTCAAAAGTTAAAGATGCGGGTTTGCTGCAAATTGTAAAAATACGTTTAGCGGATTCACAATTAGCACAAAAGAAATATGATGAGGCGCTGAAAACCTTATCCAAGGTGACTGAACCAGCGTTTAAAGCAACTGCAGAAGAGTTACGTGGTGATATTTTTGTTGCAAAGAAAGATACTGCATCGGCGCGAAAAGCATATCAAAGTGCCTGGGATAACCTGCTTGAGCGTAAACAGGAGCGTCAGCTTTTACAAATTAAACTCGAAAGCGTTGGCGTTTTAGTAGATGATCCTGAAATTGAGCGCCCGATCTTAGATACCAAAGTGGATGAGTCTTAATGCAGAATAAACTAAAACTACCTTTGGCAATTGCAGTTGCTTCAGCTTTATTAATTGGATGTTCAAGTAATAAGGTCAAAGAGGCCAAACCAAATCCATTGCCGAAAATTCAGCAACAACAAGGCCTTAACCTTGTATTTTCACAAAGTGTTTCATCTACAAATGCGGCTGAGGCTTTACGCCTACAGTTGGATACCGACAATGGCATGATTTTTGCGATTGATCCTGATGGTCAGGTTTCTGCTTATAAAGGTAAGCAGCGTCTTTGGAAAAATAAGGTTACTAAGCAAGAACTTACTGCTGGTGTAGAAGCGGGTGAGGGAATTGTTGTGGTGGGTAACCGTAAGGGGCAGTTATTTGCCTTGGATCAGGCCACAGGTGAACAAAAGTGGACAACACAGTTGTCTGGTGCAATTCTTTCTCCATCATTGATCCAGTCTGGCCGTGTGATTACCATTGCCAATGATGGAACCATCTTTGCGCATGACGCTGTATCTGGGCAACAGGTTTGGGCATATAAATTGCCAAACGTCCAGTTTAGCCTACGTGGTCAGCCTGCACCTGTACGTCTGGATGACCGTACCATAGTGGTTGCCTCGGCAAATGCCTATGTATATGGTCTGGATGTGATTAGTGGTGTGCCACGTTTCCAGCGCCGTGTGGCGATCAGTGAGGGGCGTTCAGACATCCAGCGCCTGATTGACATTGTAGGCGATCCTGTAGTTGCGGGTCAGTATCTGGTCACCACCAGCTTCCAGGGACAGGTCACTGTCACTGATCTGGCTACACAACGTGTAGTGTGGAGTGAAGATGCCAGTAGTACCAACCGCCCAGAAGTATCGGGTGATAAGGTATTTGTTTCTACGGTGGATGGCAAGTTGAATGCCTATAGCCTGAGTACAGGTGAATTGGCGTGGCAAAATGAAGAGTTGCTCAATCGTCAGTTGAGCAATCCTGTTATGCTGGGACAAAACCTTGTGGTGGGTGATCTGGATGGTGTCATTCATCTGATTGATCCAGCTTCTGGAAAGCTCATTGGACGTGCCAAAACCAGTGGTGAGGTACAGTCGCTACGCGTGATTGATAACCAGCTTTATGTTGCTACGCGGAAAGGTGCATTAAGCATTTGGCAGAATCGTTAATTTTAGCTCTGCTTGTGCTAAAATAATCAATTAGCGATTGCTAGACAGAACATTATCGGGGTATTTGGTTATCAAAGCCCCGAATTTTTATTGTGATTACTTGATCACCAAAATCTTCCATACTGTTTCTGATACGATGTCATCAACGATGGCTCGTCTGAATTAAGGTTAGTTTATGAAACCCGTTATTGCGCTCATTGGTCGTCCAAATGTCGGAAAATCAACGCTATTTAACCAGATCACCAAAAGTCGTGATGCTTTGGTTGCTGACTTCGCTGGTTTAACCCGTGACCGCAAATACGGTGATGCGGTTTACCAGAATAAATCATTCATTGTGGTCGATACTGGTGGTATCGGTGAGAATGAAGGTGGCATCGACACCTATATGGCGGAACAGTCAAAAACAGCCATTCATGAAGCCGATATGATTATTTTTGTTGTGGATGCTCGTGCAGGCCTACTGGCTTCAGATGAGCAAATTGCGCGTGAACTGCGTACTTTGGGCAAGAAAGTCTATCTCGTTGCCAACAAGGTCGATGGCGTGCATGCTGAAGCAGCTCTGGTTGAGTTCTATAAGCTTGGTATGGGTGAACCGATACAGGTTGCAGCCAGTCATGGCCGTGGTGTGCAGCAAATGCTGGAAGAAGTTCTGGCGGAAGTCCCAGAAGATGAAAATCCAGAAGAACACAATAAAAACACAGGTCTGCGTTTAGCCATTATTGGTCGTCCCAATGTAGGCAAATCAACGCTGGTTAACCGTTTACTCGGTGAAGAGCGTGTGGTGGCTTTTGACCAGCCAGGAACAACCCGTGACTCGATTTATATCCCATTTGAGCGTGATGGCCGCCAATATACCCTGATTGATACCGCAGGTGTGCGCCGTAAAGGCAAGGTGGATGAAATGATTGAGAAATTCTCAATCGTTAAGACCCTTCAGGCCATGAAAGATGCCAATGTTGTGGTCGTGGTGGTTGATGCCCGTGAAGGCATTGTAGAGCAAGACCTGCACTTAATTGGCTATGCACTTGAAGCAGGGCGTGCTATGGTCATTGCCATCAACAAATGGGACAACATGACTGAATATGACCGCAAGCAATGCAAGCTTGATGTTGAGCGCCGTTTTGACTTTATTCCCTGGGCAAAAATTCACTTGATTTCTGCATTGCATGGAACTGGAGTGGGAGAACTCTATCCATCCATTCACCGTGCTTATGAATCCTCAAACCTAAAGGTTTCACCAGCGAAACTGACCCAGATATTAAATGATGCGACTGAAGCGCATCAGCCGCCATCGATTGGTGGCCGCCGTATTAAAATGCGTTACGCGCATATGGGCGGACAGAATCCACCAACCATTGTGATTCACGGCAACAAAGTGGATAAAACTCCTGCGGATTACCGTCGTTATTTAGAGAATGTGTTCCGTAAAGTGTATAAACTTGAGGGCACACCCGTAAAAATTGACTTTAAGACCTCAGAAAACCCATTTGAAGGGCGTAAGTCTCAGGTGGATGAGCGTGTTGCTGCACGTAAACGCCGTTATATCCAGAAATTTAAAAAGGCGGAAAAGAAATTCAAGCGTTAAGTTTTTCTTGATGTCAAAAGCCCAAAGTCTGCTTTGGGCTTTTTTTATCTGCAATGAGGGCAGTTATGGCACGCATCATCCAGATTTATGTTCAGGCCTTGGCTCAACTACTTGAAAAGAAGAAAACAGATTTTGCTGATTTAAGCCGCTTTAATCATTATAAAAAACAGCAGATTCAAGCTCAGCGTAATCACTTTCTCGCTCATCAGCTGGATTGCTCAATAGCAGATTTGGCTTTTGCTCAGCATGAACATGGCAAACCTTTTTTAACGTCTCATTCGCTACATTTTAACCATTCACATAGTCAGCAATATTATGCTTTGGCCATGAGTGAACGTGTTAAAGACATTGGGGTCGATGTTGAGGAATTGGATCGTCATGTTCGCTTTGATGCTTTGGCTCAGCATGCATTTCATCCCGAAGAATATCAAACATGGCAAGAAAGTCAGGATAAAGAATATTGGTTTAGGGTCTGGACGACCAAGGAAGCAATTTTAAAGGCATCGGGTTTGGGGATTCGTTTGGACCTGAATAGTTTAAATACCCAGATTCATCCAACCAGTCATGGAGGAATGTGTTCCCATCCACTACTGGGGACTTTTGCCTATCAGAATTTTATCTTAAATCAGAAGATTGTGTTGACAGTGGCATGGCGGGCAGAGCAATCCTGTCGTGGTTTTCAGTTTCCACAGATTGAGGTGGTTCAGCTATAAAAAATGCCAGCGATCATGCTGGCATTTTATTTGAATCAAGAGAAGTAGAAAGTTTAAGGAATCTCTTCTTCTTCAAACTCAGGTTTAACCTGGACAATAAAGTCCTGACGATTCAGGCCACGCCATAAAGCGAAAGCTGTACCGATATAAATGGATGAGTAAGTACCCACAAATACACCGATAAACATCGCCACAGAGAACCAGTGCAGACCATCACCACCCAGGAACATCATGGCAAGCACTACGAGTAACAGGGTCATCGAGGTGTGGATCGTACGGCGTAAGGTTTCAGTAAGGGCAATATCCACGATTTCACGTGGGGTTGCACCACGAATCTTACGGAAGTTCTCACGGATACGATCCGATACAACGATATTATCATTGAGCGAGAAACCAATAACTGCAAGTACTGCTGCTAGAACTGTTAAATCGAATGGCCATTGGAACAGCGCAAATGCACCAAAAATGATCACAATATCATGGAATAGCGATAGCACAGCGCCAATTGCCAGTTTGATCTCGAAGCGAATGGTTACATAGATCAGCATCAGCAGGAGCGCAAGTGCAACCGCACCCGCAGAACGTACATAAAGTTCATTACCCACTGCACCGCCGACAGAATCCACCTTATGCACTTCTGCGGCATTGTTTGGCAATTGAACCGCTTTGGTGATGGTGTTGTTCAGGTCTTCAACATTAAGGTCTTCCTGAACAGGCATACGCACGATCAGGTCAGTGTTACTGCCCAGAGTTTGTACCACGGCATCCTTGAATCCAGCACGATCCAGTGCCTGAACTACCTGAGCAGGCTGAACCGCCTGTTTATAGTTCAATTCAGCCGATATACCACCAGTGAAGTCCAGACCGAGGTTCAGACCTTTGGTGACAATAAAGAAGATGCTGGCAATAGTCAGCAAAATCGAGAAGATTGCGGCAGGTTTGGCAATCTTCATGAATGGAATGATTTTTAGATTATCTGGACGACCGTATTGTTTTGAGTCTTGTTGAGTCAGATCAGTCATGTGAATCTCCTTAAATACTCAACTTTTTCAAATTACGGCGTTTGCCATAAATGAGCTGTACGATGGCACGAGTCACGGTAATCGCAGTAAACATTGAGCAGATGATACCGATCATCAAGGTCACAGCGAAGCCCTTGATTGGACCTGTACCAATTGCAAACAGAATAAATGCCACGATAAAAGTGGTTAGGTTCGAGTCAAAAATGGTGTTGTAGGCTCGATCATAACCCGCGACAATGGCTTGCTTGGGCGATGCACCCCACAGCATCTCTTCCCGTATCCGTTCACAGATCAGGACGTTGGCATCGACCGCCATACCAATGGTGATCACGATACCTGCAATACCTGGCAGGGTGAGGGAAGCGCCAATCCATGACATTACAGTAAGAATCATGGCAAGGTTGAACACCAATGCAAAGTTGGCAATCAAACCGAATAAACGGAAGAACACGATCATCCAGATCGCAACCAACAGGAAGCCGATTTGGGTAGATAACACGCCCTTATCAATATTTTCCTGACCCAGGCTAGGACCGACTACACGCTCTTCCACGAAGTACATTGGTGCAGCCAAGGCACCTGCACGAAGCATCAACGCCAGTTCAGCCGCTTCCTGTGGAGAGTCAAGCCCTGTGATACGGAACTGTGAACCCAACACGGCCTGAATGGTTGCGGCATTGATCACCACAGACTCGGTATATGGAGTACGAACTTCAGTTTGGGTCCCTGTTTGAGGATCAGTGACATAGCTGATTTTTTGCTTATTTTCAATAAACAGCACTGCCATTCGTTTACCCACAGCACCACGGGTGGCATCTGCCATGAGCTTGCCACCAGCGGAGTCCAGAGTAATGTTGACTTCTGCACCACCTGAATCCTGACTAAAGCCAGAGGTTGCGTTCTGGACGCGTTCACCGGTCAAAATACGGTTACGATTTAACAGAAGCTGTCGGCCACTATCCAGTGATTCATAGGCAAATACTTCCGTGCCTGGAGGAAGCGGCTGACCATTATATTTTCCTGTATATGGGTCAATATATTGATCATTACTATCAGCAACCAAGCGGAACTCAAGGTTTGCGGTACGTCCAAGAACACGTTTTGCCTCGGCAGTATCCTGTACGCCTGGCAATTCAACCACAATACGGTTGTTACCCTGTGTCTGTACCAGTGCTTCAGCCACACCCAACTCGTTAATACGGTTGCGTAGGGTGGTCAGGTTCTGATTCACTGCATAAGACTGGATTTCCTGACGGCGTGCATCAGTGTAATTCAGTTTTAAGGTGGCGCCTGTAGCCGTTGCAACCGCCTGCTGGGTAAACTCATTACTATTACGGCGCAGGAAATCTGCCGCGGCATCACGATCTGCGTTGTTAGCAAATTGGATGGTAATGGTGTTATTGCTTAAATTAAGGTTGTTAAACTTGATTTTGTTGTCACGAAATTGACGACGCAGATCAGTTGCAGATGTTTCCATACGCTGACTAATTGCTTTATCCATGTCGACTTCAAGCAGGAAATGTACACCACCACGCAAGTCCAAACCAAGTTTCATCGGTTTGGCCCCAATCTTTTGCAACCATTCTGGTGTGGTTGGTGCAAGGTTGAGGGCAACCACGTAGTCATCACCCAAATCACGGCGCAGCACTTCCTTGGCCTTTAACTGGGCCTCTGAGGAGTCTAAACGTAATAATGCCGCGTTGTTGGTGAAGCTGTTGTCGTGACTGCTAATGTTGGCAGCTTTTAAAATCTGCTCAGCTTTTTGCACTATGCTCTGATCAATCTGGGTACCTGCCTTTGCCCCAGAAATCTGGACAGCAGGTTCATCTGGATACAGACTAGGAAGTGCATATAACGTACTGATCACAAGTACCACAAGGATCAGTAAATATTTCCATGCAGGGTAACGCATTCGCTTTCTTCTTAAATGAAAAAGTCGTGCTGAGGCACGACGATCTTATGATTAAAGGTTGTTTAAAGTGCCTTCAGGCAATACTGAAATGACACTGGCACGCTGGATTTTGACCTCTACGCCACGAGAAAGCTCAACAACGGCAAAGTCACCATCAAGTTTGGTGATTCTCCCCATCAAACCACCAGCAAACACGATTTCACTGCCAACACCTAGGCTTTCAATCAAAGAACGATGTTCTTTGGCACGTTTCGCCTGTGGTCTCCAGATCAGGAAATAGAAGATCGCGATAAATACCGCAATCATCAATAAGTTTGCCATCAGGCTAGGACCTTGCTGAGCCGCTGGTGCAGCGTGAGCAGTAGAAATTAAAAAGCTCATTTCGATTTCCTAAAGTTAAAAAGCCAAAAAATTAACAATAAATTCCAATTCGTTTTGCAATGTACCCTGTCTTGCGGTCAGGCGCAAATCTTGATGCACTTACTTCACATTAGTCTTCAGGGCAGGGTGGAACTTCCAGTCCACGACGCGCATAAAAGTCCTGAACATAGTCATCAAATGTGCCGTTATCCAGTGCATCACGCATGCCCTGTGTCAGGCGCTGGTAGTAACGCAGGTTATGGATGGTGCCAAGCATGGAGGCCAGCATCTCACCACATTTCTCTAAATGATATAAATAGGCACGGGTGAAATTTTTACAAGTGTAGCAGTCACAATGTGGATCTAAAGGTCCTTTATCATGACGATATTTACTGTTACGGATTCTGACCAGACCATCAGTGACAAAATAATGGCCATTACGGGCATTACGAGTTGGCATCACGCAGTCGAACATATCGACACCACGGCGAACGGCTTCAACGATGTCTTCTGGTTTACCAACACCCATCAAATAACGTGGTTTATCCTGTGGCATTTTGTTGGGTAAATAATCCAGTACCTTGATCATTTCCTCTTTCGGTTCACCCACCGACAGGCCGCCAATTGCATAGCCATCAAAGCCAACCTCTAACAGGCCGTTGAGTGACTCATCACGCAGGTCTTCGTACATGCCACCCTGAATAATGCCGAATAAGGCATTTTTATTGTTGAGTTCATCATGATGGTGGGTTTTACAACGTTTTGCCCAACGCAAAGACAGTTGCAGAGATTTTTGCGCTTCTTCATGGGTTGCAGGGTAGGGTGTACACTCATCAAAGATCATCACGATGTCTGAATTGAGTACACTTTGAATCTCCATTGAAATTTCAGGAGACAGGAACACTTTCGAACCGTCGATAGGCGAGCGGAAAGTCACGCCCTCTTCCTTGATTTTACGCATTGCACCGAGGCTAAACACCTGAAAGCCACCTGAGTCGGTCAAAATTGGTTTATCCCATTGGATAAACTGATGTAGACCGCCATGCTCCTTAATCACTTCCAAGCCAGGACGTAAATATAAATGGAAAGTATTTCCCAAAATAATCTGTGCCTGAATTTCTTCAATGTCACGAGGTAACATACCTTTCACTGTACCGTAAGTACCCACGGGCATAAACACAGGTGTTTCAACCACACCATGCTCTAACGTTAATCGACCACGACGGGCGCGCCCCGACTGACCTAATTTTTCAAATTTCATGACACATCCTGAGCAAGATCGAAGCACTGCTTTGAGCGCAGCGCAAGGCGAAAAAACAGTTCGCTGATCAAAAGCGGCTATTTTCCTTGATTATGGCGTGTAGTTCTACTACTAAATGTAGCGAGGGATAAAATAAAAAAGTTTTCTGTATGAAGTGGCTGAATATTGGTTGGTGATGTGTGGAAAAGTCCCCCCTTTGAAAAAGCATAGGTATCTACAATCTGTAACCCCCTCCTAGCCTCCCCCTTGAAAAGGTGGAGAAACACCATTTAAATCAATTCTTTATAGGATTATTGAGAAGTCTCCCCCTGATAAGGGGGAGATCTAGAGGGGGTAAAATTAGAACTTGATGATCCTGCTTTGAAAAAGGGGGACTGAGGGGAATTCTAAAAATTCGGCTTATAGTCGAAATTATCTGTCGCAAGATTATCCTTAAACGGGCGAATGGTTTTCTTGGATAAGGTTAGGGTATTGATCAGGTTGTTGGGGAACACCTCGATCTGGTTATTAAATAATTCTACGTTACGGTTAAAGATGGTAATGGCAGCACCGACATTTTCATTTTGTTCCTGAATGTCATCCATCATCTTGCTATACAGCGCATCGGCTTTGAGTTCAGGGTAGTTCTCAACCACGACATTGAGGCTACGGATCAGTTCTTTACTCATTTTTTCAATGTGCTGTAACTGGGAAATATCCGTGTCATTCACATTTAAATTGAGAATCTGTTGACGTAGTTCAGTGACTTTTTCTAGTGTCGATTTTTCAAACTGGGTGTATTGGGCCAGCGTTACCTCTAAGGCTTCTAGCGTTTTGACTTTTTGACGTTCAAAATTTGCAACTTCAGACCAAGCGCGTTTGGTGGCATTGAAATAACGGACAATATTGTTGCGGATGGAAACGCCCCATACAATCAGTACCACAAAAATCCCCAAAAAGATCAGTAAACCTGTCATCGCTATTCCTCTTATTGTTATCGCCAGATTACTAGCTAATTAAATTCAGCATCAGTTGTTGAAACTTTTGATATTGCGGCATGGTCATGGTACGTAAATGTCCGCGTAATGCTGAAATATCATGAATTTCACTACGTTTACTGGCGGTTTGGAAAAGGTTTTGTTCGCCGAGGTAACACAAAATTTGCTCTTCATGATGATAAATTAAATCACCTGAAAAATGTTCAAAAAAATCATGCAATTTTAAGGTCATACTGGGGCCAACTTCCTTGGCGAGCTGATGCTGGTCAAGACCGAAAATTTTAAGTTTCTGGTTGATTAAAATATCGCTGCTTTGCCATGAGTTGGTATAGGGCGCAAAAAAACGTGAACGCTGATTGCTCACCGCGACACCCAACGCAGGTATCTGAAAGATAAAAGCCCCCCACAAATCCTTATGAATTTCTTTTACGATTTTTTTCTCATTGTTTTCCTGAAAAATTGGCATTTCACTGATGTAGTGGTATTGAAAAAGCAGAACCTGATGTTCTGTTATGCCATCATGCCATGTAGTTGAAGCATATTGCGTAATTTCGTTAGATTCAGTGCCACGATTAAATAATGGGAAAAATTGCTTCAATCTACTGATCACCAATAACGGCTGTGCTTGATTGGGCAGGTAGGCAGGCAACTGTTGAAACTGTAAACCATAACGCAATACAGTCATGCGCTGTTCCAGATAATTGATGACCTGTGTCAATGGTTCTTTGGGTTCATAGAGTAAATAGGCTAAAAAGCCTGTTAAAAAAGCCCCCAGAAAACTCCAGATAAACTGAATGTGGGGATGAAGAAAATAGCCAAAAATGAGTGTACTAATACTGGTAATTGCCAATAGATAAGGCAGTACATTAAAAAAGCGTAAACCATGATCCTCACGCCAAGGATGCAACGCATCCAGCAATTCCTGATCGTTATGTGATTTTTGCCCGATCTCCCAAAGTCGGGCAATATTGCGAAAAACCTGGGCATTTTTTTTGCGTCTTATATGTAGGGCTTCTTGGACGGTGTCGATCGGCATGGAGAGGATCAATTCATTGTAATAAGGCTAAGATCGTTTAATTATGCTTTAACTTTCATAAACCAAGAAGTGGCATGTGAATCTGATTGTTGTTTATCCCAAAGTAAATTTCCTATCATTCAATTTATTTTTATGAAGCAATAGGCTAAACCTTGATTTAGCCTATCTTTATATTCTTTAAATTTCTAGTTTATCAACCAGCATCGCATCGCCATAACTAAAGAAACGATAGCGCTGTTCAACAGCATGTTGATAGGCCGCTAAAATATTTTCTCGATTTGATAAGGCTGAAACCAGCATCAACAAGGTGGATTCTGGTAAATGGAAATTGGTGATCAGTCGATCCACGATACAGAATTGATAACCTGGATAGATAAAGATTTGTGTATCACCTGTCCATGCTGCAATCTGACCTTGATTGGCTTGCGCTGCACTTTCAAGGGCACGGGTTGCGGTTGTACCCACAGCAATGACTTTATTGCCACGCGCCTTGGTTTCCAAAATCAGGTCAATGGTTGCCTGTGGTACGTCACACCATTCACTGTGCATAATATGATTGGTGATGTCGGTGGTGCGTACAGGCATAAATGTCCCAGCACCGACATGCAGGGTCACAAAGGTTTTTTGCACACCTTTGGCTGCCAATTTTTCCAATAGGTCTTGGTCGAAATGCAGGCTTGCTGTTGGGGCTGCTACACTGGCAATTTTTTCAGGGTCGTGAAATACCGTTTGATAACGTTCGGTATCAATTTCTTCAGCTTCACGGTTAAAATAGGGGGGAATTGGCAATTGGCCATATTGATCAAGCACAGATAAAATTGGTTGTGCAAACTCAACGATAAACAGGTTTTCATGGCGACCCTGTACCGTCACAGGAATGGCATCTTCACCAATATATAGCTCTGCACCAGCCTTGGGTGAGTTGCTTGACTTAATGTGGCAATGAGCGGTGTGGGTATCTAGCATCCGTTCAACCAGAACTTCAATGGCACCGCCTGTGGCACGCTTTCCTTTTAAACGTGCTTTCATGACCTTGGTGTCATTTAGCACCAATAAATCACCATCTTCCAGTAAATTCAGGATATCGGTAAAGACATGGTCATGGTAATGACCCTGTGGGTCGATATGCAGTAGGCGTGAGGCGCTGCGGCTTTCTAATGGATAACGTGCAATCAGTTCATCAGGAAGATCAAAAGAGAAGTCAGAGAGTTGCATAATTTCTTTTCCATATCGAATCAGAACAGCATCTTTCCAAGGTTTATCCCTAAAATAAAAAACCCCAAACTTTTAATGCCAGTTTGGGGTTTTTGAAATCTTGGTCCCGAGGGTCGGACTCGAACCGACACGTCATCTCTGACAGCGGATTTTGAGTCCGCCGCGTCTACCAATTTCACCACCTCGGGAAGAGTGCGATGCTTTGTGCTGCGTATAATACCCTGTTTAAAGCAGTTGTCAATCATGCATAATGATCAGTTGTTGAATTTTAGAGCAATTTATAGATTTTTTATCCATTGGAGCGTAAAACCTCGGGGTTTAGCCCGAGGATATAAGCGACTGGCGTAAGCCATTAATGCGGTGTTTGCTGTTGTTGAATATACTGCTTAATAATCCCAATAGGCGCACCTGCGCATGATGCAGCGAAGTAACTAGGCGACCACAAGGCATTACCCCATAATTTGCTTTTAATTTCAGGGTGTTTGGTTCGTAAAATTCGACTAGATGCACCTTTCAAGCTATTTACCAAACTAGAAATAGCGACTTTAGGCGGATAATTGACGAGCAAATGTACATGGTCATGTTCACCGTCAAACTCTACCAACTCAGCTTCAAAGTCCAAGCATACACGCTCAAATACTTCACGCATCGTTTCAAGCATTGCTTTAGTAAAAACATCACGCCGATATTTAGCCACAAAGACTAAATGAACGTGCATATTAAAAACACAATGTCGACCTGTCCTAATCTCTTGACTATAGCTCATAGACCAAATATATTTTAGCAATGAAAACACTCAAATTACGCATAAAAGACAAACATTGCAAGGTGCTAAATCAGATGGCATCTGAGGTGAATTTTGTCTGGAATTACGTGAATGATTTGTGTTTTAAACATCTACAACGAAAACAACAATTCTTTTCAGCATACGATATTGCTAAATACACAAAAGGCACATCGAAAGAATGCAATTTGCATAGTCAAACCATTCAAGCCATAACAGAAGAACTCATTACACGCAGAAAGCAATTCAAAAAAGCAAAATTAAAATGGCGAGTCAGCAATAAAAAATCAGCTAGGCGTTCATTGGGCTGGATACCGTTCAAGAAAGTAGCAATCAAATATGCTGATGGATATGTTCAATACGGCAAGCATCAATTCAAACTATGGGACAGCTACGGACTAAGCAAATACAATGTTAAAACAGGCTCGTTTGTAGAGGATAGTCGTGGGCGTTGGTATGTCTGTCTTGTAGTTGATTCAATTAAAACAGAGAAAACCAGCGCTAAAACCTCAATTGGCATAGACTTGGGTTTAAAGGATTTAGCCACTTGTTCAGATGGTATAAAGCTCAAAGCTCCTAAAATCTATCGCCAATACGAACAAAAACTTGGCATAGCCCAACGAGCTAGAAATAAGAAACGCGTCAAAGCGATTCACGCCAAGATTAAAAATATACGTCAAAACATGCTGCATCAATTCAGCCATAAACTGGTGAATGAACATGCAGCAATCTTCATTGGCAATGTGAATGCCAAAGCACTCGCACAAACTAAATTAGCTAAATCAGTGCTAGATGCAAGTTGGACAACACTAAGAACCATGCTCAAGTATAAATGCGAGAACGCAGGGGTATGGTATGAAGAAGTCAATGAAGCGTATACCACCCAAACGTGTTCGTGCTGTGGCTCACGCTCCAGTAGTCCGAAAGGTAGGGCAGGTCTTGGAATAAGAGAATGGCAGTGTATGGAGTGCGGTACGCTCCATGATCGGGATGTAAATTCCGCACTGAATATTCTTGCGCTCGGACATGAGCGTCTAGCAGTAGGAATCCCCGTCCTTTAGGTCGGGGAGGATGTCAAGTGTTTTCATGAAAATGTTCAGAAACAGCGAAGTTGCTTGTTTTATAAGCAGAAATAAATTTTTGTTGAAAGGTCACGTTTTGTTGCGAATTGATCTAATCAAGAATTGTCTTTTATGTTAAAGTTTGTTAATAGTGGGGATGATTTTCTCATTCTTTTTTAAATAAAACCTACATACATGTCATAACGATAATATTCGAGAGGCGAGCATGGCGATTCAACTATTAGAATTACATCAGGCTGATAAGTTAAGTGCTTGTAAAATTTCTCTTTCTTTAGGTGTAACTTCAGAACAAAACTTGCTTGAGCAATTTTTGCAGTTTAACCGAAACCTGATGCAGGCCAATACCGCATTGCTTGTTTTTCATCAGGAACCTTATCTTTGGCATCGTTGCCCTGAAAAATTAAAAGTGATTGATTCTTCAAAAATTACCAAGAGCTTAAATACCTTATTTGTGAATGATGACCTGATTGACTGTAAACATCCACAATATCCAACATTGCTGGCTTTTCTGGCTTCACTTAAGCGAAAAGCGCAAACCGCAATCGCCCTGCAACTCAGACATCCCAATCAGACTGCCTTGGGTTATGTGATTTTATTCGATGAAGCGGCTCAGGAATTTACTGACTTACAAAAACAATTGTTGCAGGCGCATTGTGTCAGTTTCATGCAGCAACTGGAATTGAAGTTTAACCATGACGAATTAAAAGAATTATACCAACAGGAAGCGGCGCTTAATTTTAGTAAAACCAAGTTCTTCTCCATTATTTCCCATGACCTCCGTGCGCCATTTCATGGTTTGCTGGGTTTTTCCGAGATTCTGGCAAAAGAGCGTGACACACTGGATGAGGCAAGTGTCCAGAATATTGCAGACTATCTTTATGATACTGCCCAGTCGACCTATAACCTGCTGGAAAGTCTGTTAAATTGGTCAATGGCCGAGGGTGGACGCTTTAGCGCTTATCCTATTGAGTTTAAGTTAAGACAAGTGACCACCATTGTCACGGATGTTTTAAGGACGCTTGCGGTCAGGAAAAATATAAACCTGATCAATGATGTGCCAGAACATATCAAGGCTTATGCTGATATGAATATGGTCACTTCCCTGATTCAGAATTTGGTGTCCAATGCCTTGAAATTTACCGATATAGATGGTTTAGGCGTGGTGTCGATTCGGGCGGAAGAGCAGGGTCGCCATGTTGCCATTTATATTCAGGATACAGGTTTGGGTATGACCGATGAGCAAATGGCAGAGTTGTTCCATCCTCGCCTAACTGTCAGTTTAAAAGGTACGGCAGGTGAAAAGGGTGCAGGCTTAGGCTTGACCTTGTGCAAGCGTTTTGTCGATTTAAATCATGGCGAAATTAGCGTCAGCTCGAAAGAGGGTGAGGGAACCACCTTTAAGGTGCTGTTGCCAGTCGCAGGTGAGCACATGGATGTATGTGTTGAACAACCTAAAACCAAAGTAAAATTAGCCTAAAGAGAATTTAAAGATAAGTTCGTAACTGATATAAATGATCTGAGATGACATGACATTAGTCGAGCTTTTTTATATGAATGTGGAACAGCGACAAAAAACCTTGGTTGCAAGCCAATATGCTGAGCAAGTTTTAAATTTATACCAGACACAATTAGAACAAGACTACTTGGAAGATCAATTTCTTGATTCGCTTTCAACTGAAAGTATCCACCAGAAAGTCCAGCATGCTGTCATAGATTTAACTGATGAGCAGGCCTGGATGAAAGCCTTGCGTATTCTACGTGCCAGACTGATGTTTCGCTGGATTTGGCAGGATGCCAATCAACTCACCAATGTCGTTACCCTGACCCGTGAACTTTCTGATTTTGCTGATGCCTGTATCTGTGCAGCCAAGGCATTTGCACTTGTTCCCCTGATTGCCAAACATGGCGAACCGATAGGCTATTCAGGTCAGGTTCAGGACTTGATTGTGATTGGTATGGGGAAGTTGGGTGCGCAGGAGCTGAATCTTTCCAGTGACATTGACCTGATATTTGCCTTTGATGAACAGGGTGAAACCAATGGGCGTAAATGTATAGATGTACAGCAGTTCTGCATTCTCTGGGGACAAAAGCTGATTTACTTGCTGGATCACATTAGTGCGGATGGTTTTGTATTCCGTGTTGATATGCGTTTACGTCCTTGGGGGGATGGTTCTGCCTTGGCGATTAGCCATACGGGACTGGAAAAATATTTAAGCCAGCATGGACGTGAATGGGAGCGTTATGCCTGGATCAAGGCACGGGTGATTACAGGTGGCAAGGCAGGCGCTGAACTGATGGAAATGGCGCGTCCATTTGTTTTCCGCCGTTATGTGGATTATTCCGCCTTTGCCGCAATGCGTGAAATGAAAGCCATGATCGAACGTGAGGTGATGCGCCGTAATATTGAGGATGATATTAAACTTGGTGCTGGCGGCATTCGTGAAATTGAATTTATCGTCCAAGTATTTCAGCTGATTTATGGTGGCTCAAAACGTGAGTTGCAGGACCGTCAATGTCTGGTCAATTTACATCATCTCGGTGAGGCTGAATTACTGGATCAGCAGGCGGTGATTGACCTTGAAGATGCCTACCTGTTTTTAAGACGGGTTGAGCATGCTATTCAGGCATTGAATGATCAGCAAACCCAGTCCCTGCCAAATGAACCTGAATTAAGGCAGCGCATGATTGAGACTTTGGGCTTTGCAGATTGGCAAGCCTTTCTCGATGTGTTGAACCAGAAGCGTGACAAGGTGAAAGTTCAGTTCAAGCAACTGATTCAGGAACAGGAGTTTTCTGCACCGATTGATGATTTTTCACAACTGGAACAGCGTCTCAACACGGTGCTGGATGAAGATGCCAAGAATTTGATTCAAAATTTCTGGCATGGGCAAGCACTACGCAAAATCCCAGCCAGTGCGCTGGAACGTTTAAAGAAATTCTGGCCGCATTTGATCGAGGCAATCTTACAGTCACCGCAACCACAAGTCGCTTTGTTACGTTTGATGCCATTGGTGGAGTCAGTGCTGCGCCGTACCGTGTATTTGGTGATGTTGATGGAGAGCCGTGGTGCCTTGCAGCGACTGGTCAAAATGGCAACCGTCAGTCCCTGGATTTGTGAGGAACTGGCGCAATATCCAGTGTTGCTGGATGAATTTTTGTCGATGGATTTTGGCTTGCCACAACGCAAAGATCTGGAAGATTCATTGCGTCAGCAATTACTGCGTATCGAGATTGATCAGGTCGAAGACCAGATGCGGGTATTGCGGCTATTCAAAAAGAGCAATGTATTGACTGTTGCCGCCAGTGATGTGCTGGCTGAAAGTCCACTGATGAAAGTTTCCGATGCCTTAACTGATATTGCCGAAGTCAGCGTTCAGGCAACTTTAAATTTAGCCTATCAGGCGGTTGTGGAACGGCATGGCTATCCTGTCGGAATCAATGGTCAGCGCTGTCGTCTCGATGCCAAAGGTTTTGCGGTGATTGGTTATGGCAAGCTGGGTGGGATTGAGCTGGGTTATGGTTCTGACCTTGATCTGGTGTTTATCCATGCCCTTGAGGAACAAAGTGAAACTGATGGCAAGAAAAGAATTAGTGGTGCCGAGTTCGCCATTCGGGTGGCACAAAAGTTTATGTCCCTGATGACCACGCAAACGCTGGATGGACGGGTGTATGAAATTGATACACGTCTCAGACCCTCGGGTGAGGCAGGGATGTTGGTCACTAGTCTGAAAGCCTATGAACATTATCAGCAAAAAAGCGCATGGCTATGGGAACATCAGGCACTGGTTCGGGCACGTTCAATCGCGGGTGATACCGATTTATGCCAGCAGTTTGAACAGATTCGTTGCCAGATTCTGACCCAAGTCCGTGATGAAGATGAAGTTCGTCAGGAAGTGCTGAAAATGCGTCAAAAAATGAAAGATCACCTGGGTTCATCTACAGAGCAAAAAAAACATGGGATTTTTCATTTAAAACAGGACTCAGGTGGTATCGTTGACATCGAATTTATGGCACAGTATGCAGTGCTTGCATGGAGTGGGACGAATCCAGATCTCGCCCATTTTTCCGACAATGTAAGAATTCTTGAAGATGCTGCTCAAGCAGGCTGCTTATCCAGTGAAGATGCCACAGCACTCATACAAGCTTATCTCCGTGAACGAGCCGAGAGCCACCGTTTAGCCCTTGCAAATCAATCTATGCAAGTCAGTGCTGCGGACTGGCACGATACCCGTGAGATCGTTTACAAGTTATGGCAAAGATTAATTGATCCGAGTGCAATTATTGCATTAGATTTTGAATAAATTTTTTGTAACTTTATTCAAACCCTTTTGTTTTCCCCTTATCAAGGGGGAATTAAAGGGGGTTACAAAAAATGATTGTGTAAAAATTTGGAGTATGTGCCATGAATTTGGCTGATCGTGATGGTTTTATTTGGCAAGATGGAAAATTGGTTGATTGGCGTGATGCAAAAATCCACGTCTTAACACACACACTGCACTACAGTATGGGTGTTTTTGAAGGTGTCCGTGCTTATGAAACCCCAAATGGTACTGCAATCTTCCGTTTACAAGACCATACCAAGCGCTTGTTAAATTCAGCAAAAATTTATCAAATGAATGTTCCATTTGATCAAGCGACATTGGAACAGGCACAAATTGACGTTGTACGTGAAAACAAATTGGCATCCTGCTACTTGCGTCCATTGATCTGGATTGGTTCTGAGAAGCTGGGAATTGCCGCGACTGACAATACCATCCATGCTGCGGTTGCCGCGTGGGGCTGGGGTGCATACCTTGGTGAAGAGGCAATGGCACGTGGTATTCGTGTTAAAACCTCATCATTTACCCACCACCATCCAAACGTGACCATGTGTAAGGCAAAAGCCTGTGGTAACTATACGGTATCAATCCTAGCACATCAGGAAGTGGCGCGTTCAGGTTATGACGAAGCCATGTTGCTTGATCCACAGGGCTTTGTATGTCAGGGTGCAGGTGAGAACGTATTCCTGATCAAGGATGGCGTGTTACATACGCCTGATTTGGCTGGTGGGGCACTTGAGGGCATTACCCGCCAAACCGTGATTACCATTGCCAAAGACTTGGGCTATGAAGTGGTTGAACGCCGCATCACCCGTGATGAGTTCTATATCGCTGATGAAGCATTCTTTACAGGTACAGCAGCGGAAGTGACACCAATTCGTGAATATGATGACCGTGAAATCGGTTGTGGTTCACGTGGTCCGATCACCACTGTGATTCAGAAGACTTTCTTTGATGCGGTTCAAGGTCGTAATGACAAATATGCAGATTGGCTGACTTATGTGAAGTAAGTCCAAATGTTTGAAAGAGCGAGGCTTAGGCTTCGCTTTTTTATTACCAAATTGTCAATAGACTGCAATCAAAGCATCATCAATCTTTCATTTAACTGAACTAAGTTGTCTCTAAAGCGAAGCAAAATAGAGCAATAATGAAAATTACGGTGGTTGGAGCAGGCTATGTGGGCCTATCAAATGCATTATTATTTTCAAGACAACACGATGTCACTGTGCTTGATATTGACCAGGCTAGAGTGAAAAATATTAACCAGCGAATTTCACCGATCAGTGATTCCTGTATTCAAAACTATCTATCCGAATCTAACCTTGATGCAACTTGTGATAAAGCGCTGGCTTATCAACATGCCAAGCTGATCATTATCGCAACACCAACCAACTATAATTCTGAAACCAATTATTTTGACACCTCAAGTATAGAAAACGTGATTGCTGATATTCAGGCAATTAACCCCAAAGCCTTGATTGTTTTAAAATCGACCATTCCAGTTGGCTATACGGCTGAGCTATCCAAACGTTTAGGTCTTAAAAACCTGATCTTTTCTCCTGAGTTTCTGAGGGAGGGGCAGGCGCTACAGGATAATTTATATCCATCAAGAATTGTTGTGGGGGAAAAGTCAAAGCGGGCTGAAAAGATAGCCAAGCTCTATCTTAAGGCAAGCATTAAAAAAGATGCAGTGATTCTATGTGTGGATTCGACAGAAGCCGAGGCGATTAAACTATTTTCCAATACTTACTTAGCCATGCGTGTGGCTTTCTTCAATGAACTGGATACCTATTGCTTAAAAAACAGATTAAGTACTTTGGACATTGTTACGGGCGTGGGTTTAGATCAACGTATTGGTGATCACTATAACAATCCATCTTTCGGCTATGGTGGTTATTGTCTGCCAAAAGATACCAAGCAGTTGCTTGCCAATTATCATGAAACACCACAAGAGTTGATTTCAGCCATTATCCGATCCAACCAAACTCGCAAGCAGGCAATTATTGATGATATTTTAAGTCGAGACGTATCCTGTGTTGGGATTTATCGACTTACCATGAAAGCCGATTCCGATAATTTTAGGGAGTCTGCGATACATGATGTGTTGCAAGGACTGGCTGATCAGGGAGTTAAAATTGTTATTTATGAACCGACTCTGGATGTAAGTGAATATCTAGGTCATCCTGTTGAATTTAGCCTACAAAAGTTTAAATCACTGTCTGATCTCATCATTGTCAATCGGATGGTGCCTATGTTCAGTGATGTGATGGAAAAGATCTATACCAGAGACTTGTTTGGGGTGAATTGACGTGTATATGTCGTGCATAGGAATTTTATTGATTGCTCTTGTCCACGTAACATAAATGACTTTTTTACGTTATAATTCCTCGCAACTATACCATTCAGTTGAATTATAACTATGGCTCATATTTTAAAATTAGATGCTTTAAAAGAAGCGGGGGTTTCTACTTCACCTTATCCATATTTTGTTGTGGAAAATGCGTTACAAGATAGTGAAGTTCAATCTGTGATACAGGACTTTCCAAAGATTGAGCAGGGTGGGAGCTATAACATTAATGATGTTGAACTCAAACCGCATTTTGATCGGTTTTTGAAGTCACTAGATTGTAAAGAGTTTCGTCAAATTTTGACTGAAAAGTTTGATGTGGATGTCATGGAACATCCAATGATGATTACTTTACGTGGTTATTCTCGTCAAAAAGATGGTCGTATTCACTCCGATTCTAAAACTAAACTAGTGACCATTTTAATTTATCTAAATGAATCTTGGGATGCACCAACAGGACGTTTACGAATCCTGAATGACGAAAAAAATATAGAAAATTATGTAGAAGAAATTAATGCAGGTCCAGGTACGCTGGTTGCATTTAAGGTGACTGATAATGGTTGGCATGGTTATGTTCCGTATGAGGGACAACGCCAATCGATTCAAATTAATTTTTTGACTAGTGATAAGGCGAATGCAAAACATCGTTTTGTTCATGGGTTGAGTGCTAAAATTAAAAAATTATTTGGGTAATATAAGATGTCAAATATTCAGCAAAACTCACCAGAACCTCAACAGGATAATATTATCATATGTATGAAGTGGGGAACCAAATACGGTGCTGAATACGTCAATCGCCTGTATAACATGGTACAGCGCCATCTGACCTTACCGTTCAAAATGGTTTGTCTGACCGATATTAGCGAAGGTATTGACCTGAATGTACAATGTTTTCCGATTCCATCGCTGGATTTACCCGCAGGCGCACCTGAACGTGGTTGGAATAAACTGTCTACTTTTGAACCAGATTTATATGGACTAAAAGGCGATGCTTTATTTTTAGATTTAGATGTGGTGATTGTCGATAATATTGACTGCTTTTTCCAAGAACAAGGTGAATTTTTCATCATTCATGATTGGAAACGTCCGTGGCGTATTACCGGTAATAGCTCGGTGTATCGTTTTAAACTCGGTGCTTTTCCTGAAATATTGCCGTATTTTCGCAAACATTTTGATGAAATTCGGCAGAAATTCCGCAATGAACAAGAATATCTTTCTTGGTTTGTACATGAGCATAGTACACTTAGTTATTGGAATGATGCCTGGTGTAAGAGCTATAAATATCATTGTCTGCAAAAAATTCCATTGGCGTATTTTAAGCCGCCTGTAAAACCTAAAGATGCCAAAATTATTATTTTCCATGGCGAAATTAATCCACCTGATGCAGTTTCTGGTGGTGGTGGTAAGTGGTATCGCTATGTATTGCCTTCTGATTGGATCAAAGAGTCTTGGCAGTAAGTAAGACGACATCATTACAAGAGTTTGATTTATGAAAGATACAATACAACCTATTGATATCGTAATTGCTTGGGTGGATGGAAATGATCCTAAGTTAAAAAACAAGCGTCAACAATTTATAAATCAAACTGCACCGTCAAATGCTTTAGATGCAACGCGTTTTGCGAGTAATGATGAAATTTATTTCTGTATTGCCTCCATACTCAAATTTGTACCGTATTGCGGGAAAATTTATGTAGTCACTGATCAACAAACACCACAATGGCTGGATCAGTTTGAGCAGCAGAATCTCTGTGAGAAAGGCAAGATTAGAGTGGTCGACCACACGGAGTTGTTTAGAGGATACGAATTTGCATTGCCGACGTTTAATTCTTTAAGTATTGAAACGATGCTTTGGAATATACCGAGTATTTCAGATTATTTTATTTATTTAAATGATGATTTCTTCTTTAATCAACCCTCTGATCTACAAGACTTTTTAATTGATAGTCAAATGGTGATGTATGGGCATTGGGAAAGTAATCTAGTAAAAAAAATCAAATATATTGTTAGAAAGTTTGTGCAAAATAAATTTGGAAAACTGGCACAACCCTCATATACAATGGCGCAAATGTTAAGTGCAGATTGTGTTGGCATGTCTCAATATTTTGAGATTCACCATCGTCCGCATATCTTGAGTCGGATACTTCTATGCAATTATTTTGAAAAAAATATGCAACAATTACAGAAGCAAATTAGCTTTAAATTTAGGAATATCGATCAGATATTACCTGTAGGTTTATCTAATCACCTAGCGATTAAAAATGACCAAGCAATTCTCAACGATGATGTTGAAATCGCTTATTTAAAAGATCATCGTGATTTAGAGTCGTTTACTCAGGCTCTATCAAATCCTGATATTAAATTTGGTTGTATCCAAAGTTTGGACCAACTGCAACAGAATGATGAACAGCATATACGCCATGCACTTATTCATAAATTTAAAGATGTTTTGCCTAGTCAGATCCAAGCGACGATAGCAGGATAAGCAAAGGAAGATCGGATGAAAGTTGTTACTTATCTCATAAATCTAGAGGGTAGTGATCAGCGTTTAGCAAATGCGACAGCTCAGTTGCAACAAGCGGGTTGGGCATTTTCTCGTTTCCCTGCTTATGATGGGCGTGGTAAAGCATTATCCGAATTTGAAAATTATGATGATGCAGCAGCCCAAAAAATATTAGGTCGTAGTTTAATTAGTTCTGAGTTGGGGTGCTATCTCAGCCATTATGGTTGTGCTAAAAAATTTTTAGAAACGGATGCGGATTATCTTGTTGTCCTTGAAGATGATATTCAAGTATTACCAAACTTTAAACAAAAGCTTAATTCATTAATCAGCTATCTTGATCAGCATAAAGAACTCGAATGGTATGTGGTGAATCTTGCTGCAAAAAAGAAGAAATTGGCAAAAGACATCGTTCAGATTGATGGTTATACAATCTGGCATGCTTATTACTTTCCCATCCGTGGTGTAGGATTAGTATGGTCAAGAGCAGGTGCTGAGGCATTTGTTGAGCTTGGTAAAACCATGCAAGTGCCAGTCGATATCTTTTTTCAAAGCTGGTTAAGTAAAAATGGCAAAGGATTGGGGGTGTGGCAGCCTTTTGTTCAGCCTGCTGGGATTGATAGTGATATTTTAGGCACTGTGGCAACACAGGGTATTAAGCGCAAAGCACTGGAAAATAGAAGTGCTTCACATGGTTTTAAGAAGCAGAAAAGAATGTGGCGTGACCGTTTTTATGCGATTAGGAATTTACTCTCTTAAACGCTGTAATTATGCGAGTAAAAAGTCCTTTAATGTATTCATTTTATAGCTGAGTATTTAAATGAAAATCTTTAAGAAATTGTTTTATCTAGTGAAATTTCATTTGATGTATTCGTATAAAATTAGGCATAAAAACAAAAAAATTGATAACTATGCTGGGTTACTCACATTTAATCAAACAGAGGAAACTATAGTTTTACCAAAAAAGTTATGGATGTATTGGGAAAACGATATTCCTGAGTTTGTTGAGAAATGCATTGATCGGATGCGTGAGAAGAATCCTGAATATGAGGTTTTTGTACTTAATCCAGAGAATGTTAATCAATATAGTCATATTGATTTTAGCCAACTTAAAGATGCAACGGCCCAGCAAAAAGCTGATTTACTTAGATTTGATCTAATGTACAATCATGGAGGGATTTGGCTGGATGCAAGTATCATCCTATATGACCGTCTCGACTGGATTTCGGAGCTTATGGTTGAAAAAAAGACCGCGAATTTTGCTTATTACCGTCGTAAAAATACTACTAATTTGAATTTCCCTGTGTTAGAAAATTGGTTATTAGCAAGCGTGGGTCATAATATTTTCTTTAAACAATGGTATGAAGAATTATATTTAGCAATTCAACAAACACCTAAAAAGTATATTCAGAATATTAAGGCAACTGAATCAAATACAAAGGACATTTTTCAACAGATCAGTAATTTAGAATATTTGGTGGCATATGTTGCTTGCCAAAAGATTATGAGAAAAAATTTTCCGAGTATTAGCTTGATTGATTGTGATGAAAATGCATTCTATTACCAAGTCAAAAACAGATGGGTTAAAGAAAAAATATTAATTAACATGGCGATTAATTATCCAGCCGATGAACATCCTAAATTGATAAAACTGGCAGGGAAAGAGCGTAACTATTTATGCCAGTTCTATAATAAAGGGATGTATTTTGAAGGGTCTTTAATTGATATTTAATTTAGTTTTATAAGGGCTACTCCCAAATAAATTGTTTTAAGGTCTCGTATTTTGCTTGTTGCTCGAAGTATTCGGCAGAAGCAAGTGAGCCTATGATCGAGATATGTCTACCATCCAGAGAATATGGGATTGTATCTGTAGCCATTTGATCTGATCTAAATAGTTCTTGTTGGGTGAGTAATATTGTATTTGGGTGCTTGCTTACGATCTCGTTAATGATTTTTGTTGCTCGTTTTTGTTCAGTGGCTTTCGGGTTATTCATATAACTTTGTAAGTTCAGATCTCGATGCAACCACATGGCTCTTTTAAAAAGTAGGCTGATGTTTTTATTAAAAGCATAAGGTTCAGACATTACGATGACCTTTTTATGATGTTTTTCAGCGACCTTAAGTAATTCAGAAAAACCATTTTGCTGGTTTTGCTGTACGATGTCAGACAGAGGTGGTCCCACTTGTTTGAACAACTAAAAGCGTATTTATAAGTGATATTCCGCTCTAGTTAAGCCACCTTGTTTTGTTGGGGTAGCTGATCA
>NZ_KB849212.1:1016454-1022061 GCF_000368025.1 Acinetobacter parvus DSM 16617 = CIP 108168 | reverse complement strand
CATCAAATTCAGCACTCAATTCAGCAAGTGTTTTTTCTGCTTTAATCGCAGCAAGTGCTACCTTAGCTTTAAAATCATTTGAATGATTTCTTCTTGGTCTACGTGCCATAAAATACTCCATATATTGATGTTTATAACATCATTTGAGGAGCAGAATATCACTTATAGGAGTTGTTCAAATTTACGGATCCATCTCTGACCAACGGCCTGCGAATATCAACACATCGTATTGATCTATATGTTTAGATAAATACTCACGATTTAATAAGCACTGTTGATACGCTGTAGATTGTTTGTTCCCTGTAAACTCTTTATTAAGACTTGGATAACACCAGTTTGTCGTAATGGCTTGTATATTTAAGTTCAGCTTCTTTCCAATCTGATCCCAAAACGGGCTATTGTGACCTGCAAATGAATCTCCAAATAACAGTGCCGATTTTGCATTTTTCTGTTCTGAAGCAATTGAGCATTCAAATCCTTGTGAGCCTACTTTGAGATTATGGTTATCTTTAATATTATAAAAACACCACCCATTTTCAACACTTGGCATTTGCATTTTGTCTAGATTAGAGGGAGTGTTAGATTTTTCTCGACTTGCAAGACCATTTTCTTCTATATGTTTATAGATTGGATAAAGTAAGAGTAGGGTGGAAATAAACAATAAATATATATGCCCTTTTTTGAGCTTTTGTAGGGATTTTCGACTACCTTCGATGTATTTATAACTTAACCACCCCAAGAGTAAAGAGAGTCCGAGGGAGAGACTTAAGCTAATAAAATTTAATTTAATAAAAAAATAATTCAATAAGAAAAATACAGGCCAGTGCCATAAATAAATAGAATACGATGCACTACCAATGTTTTGGATGAATTTTGCTTGAGTGAAAATTGAATTTTGACGATTAGCAATTAAGATGAGCATTGTACCCATCACTGGTAATAAGGCTAAAAAGCTTGGCCAAGGTGTATTCTGATCGTATAAAACTAGACTAAGAAGAATAAAGGTAAAACCCAAACCTTCACTGAGTTTTTGTAGTGGGGCAGTGAGTTGTTTATTATTAAAGTAGTAATATACCAAACCTCCAGCAACTAGTTCCCACGTACGCGTTGTCAGCTTAAAGAACCCATACATGGTATCTTTAGCTGTCATTAATGTTGAAAATGATAGGGAAGCAATAAGTATAAGACTTAAAAAAATACCAATATATTTTAATTTTTTATCAAATTTTGCATAAATAAAGAGCAAGAGAGGAAATAAAAGATAAAACTGCCATTCAACCGAAAGAGACCAAGTGTGAAGTAGGGCTTTATCATGTGTATCGGCAGCAAAATAATCACCAGCTTGGCGATAATAAAGATCGTTTGATAGAAAAGTCAGACTGTATCGTGCATCTTTAGCAAAATTCTTAAAGTCTTCTGGAATAAAAATAAACCAACCCAGTATGGTAAGAAATACAATAAGGAATAAAAGTGCTGGAAATATTCGTACAATTCGAGCGAGATAAAAATCTGTAAAAGAAAGCTGCTGCTTAAACAGTTTTTCAATGATAATTTTTGTCATCAGATAACCTGAAATGACGAAAAAAATATCAACGCCAAGATAACCAGCCGAAAACCCAAATATTTGGAAATGGAAAAGTACAACTAAAATTACAGCATAAGCTCTTAATCCATTAATATCATTCCTAAAAGTATTGATGCTCATGCAATAAGTTTTCTAAAAAAAGAGTAATTGTATGATTTATTTCATAATGACTGGATAATTAGATTGTATTGATTTTTTTAAAAGATTCTATGGCACTTGTGGGGGAAAGATTATAAACCTGAACTTGGTGCTCTATAAAGAATTCAGCCGCAGCATCAAAAGCGGGAAAAATTAAATGTAGGTATTGATCTAACATTGTTGGCTGTTTGTTTTCTATACTCTCATAAAAACGTGGCTGAGAAAAATTATTCATATCTAATCCAGCGATATAAATTTCTTTAAAACCAATTGCATATGCGACTTGTAATGCCACATATGGGACAGTTAAATAATCAAATACTGCATTGAATATATTCGTTGAAAAGCCAAATTCGCCATATAAGTGAAAATAAGGTTTTTCTAAATCTAGTTTGTGCTTTTTACCCATGAATGGTTCAACAGTTTTATCTTGGAAAATAGTCTCGATGATTTTGATTTCGCACTTAATTTGACTTGGGTCAATTCTTTTTAAAATGATGTCTGATGTGGTTCCGTTAATTAGACCACTCAATTCAGTTTTATAAGTGATAAATCCGCTCTAAATATTTAAATCATGCTGCCATTACTTTTAGTAAATGTTGATCATAAAATTCATTTGGTGTTGCCTTATTCAAACTTGAATGAGGACGTATCATGTTATAAAAATCCAAATATTCAGCAATTGATTGTTTCGCTTGTTTAACCGTATCGTAAGCCTTCAAATAGACTTCCTCATGCTTCAAGCTGCGCCATAACCGCTCAATCATCACATTATCCATCCATCGTCCTTTCCCATCCATACTGATACGGATATTTCGCAATTTTAACTCATTCAAAAATGCCTCGCTTGTGAATTGACTGCCTTGGTCTGTATTAAACACCTCAGGACAACCATATTTCACAATTGCTTCTTGCAACGCATCTATGCAAAAGTCTGTTTCCATACTGATCGATACACGATGAGCCAGTACTTTACGACTATGCCAATCTATAATTGCACACAAATAGACAAAGCCTTTAGCCATAGGAATGTATGTGATATCTGTACACCAGACTTGATTAGAGTGATCGATGACCATGTTTTTCAACAGATATGGGAAAATACGGTGTGCAAGATTAGGCTTACTGGTATTGGGTTTTGGATACAAGGCATGTATTCCCATCAAGCGCATTAAACGTCGGACTTTACGCCGACCTATTTGATTCCCTTGACGCTGTAGCATATCTCGTATCATTCGACTGCCCATAAATGGGTAGTCGAGATGAATTTCATCGATCAGACGCATCAAACTCAAATCAGTTGATGAAATCTCTTTGGGCTTGTAATACAACGTACTGCGATTGATTTGAATCAATTGCGATTGTTGTCGTACCGAAAGTTGATGGGTCTTATCGATCATTTTTTGCCGCTCAGCTGCCCTATTTTTCTGAGCGCACTTTCTAAAAAATCAATTTGCAATGCCTGATGTCCTATCTTGGCATGTAGAGCTTTGAGGTCAATCTCAGGTTCTTGTTGTGCTGTTGGTCGTGAAAAAATATTGATTGATTGCTCAAGCAGTTGATTTTTCCAATCGATGATTTGGTTTTGATGTAAATCGAATTGAGTAGAAAGTTCAGCGAGTGTGTGGTCGCCTTTAATTGCTGCGAGAGCAACTTTAACTTTAAACTCTGCTGAATGATTACGACGTTTTCTTCGTGTCATGGTTGACTCCTAAAACAAGCATTTCCCATGCTTATTGGGGAGTAGATTATCACTTATAGACGTGGTCTAAAATCCTAGACCCACATCAGTCTAAACAACGAGGCGTTGTGAAAAATATACAATCACTGTTAAGAACTTTTAATATTAGATCGAAACGCTTAGTCGTAAAATTAAAATCAATAATTACGTAATATTTAAAGTGAATGTGATCTAGTGAAATAGCACCATTCACACCAATATAGTCATAGTCAGGATTGGTCAGAAAACGTTGATCTATATCTTTGACAGAAGGCCCAGTTGCAACCAATACACAGGTATTTTTTTGACTTTTAAATGGTTTTGTATGATCGGCAATTAATTTTTTATTAAAAAATAATTGCTCTAAGTCGCCTTCGCTATTGCGAACAGTCTTGTAGTATGGCCAATAGCGGCGATTATGTTTATATGCTTTGGAATGGAAAGACTTATAAAGGAACTTGAAAATATTTTGTGTAATACGATTGAAAATCTGTTGCATCGAGTTTACTCAGGTATAAGTTTACCACCATAGGATGGAGGATAGACTAAAATTAATCTCTTAATTATATGATATTTTTTATTATTAGCGCGATTGTGGGAGAGTGAATCTGTATTGAATATTTTAACACTACCTCCCCCATCGTATATTGTTTAAAAGAAGTAGTGTTATTGTAGCTGCGAAAGCATTAATCATCTAAAGAAAATTTCTTTTTTCCTTTAAATACAGACTTAAGCGATTGAACTGAGCGATTAAACCAGTTCGCCTCTGCATCTGGACGGGTTACTTTGTTGCCATGATAGTTGACCTGTGTTGCTTTTGAAAAATTACCGAAAGGAGTGATCGTATAGTTTTCAGGGCGATACCCATTTTCAAGAGCTTCTTGGTAGTATTGATCAAATAATGCGACAAGGTCTTCACGTGGGTGCGGCATGATTTTCCCATCAAACCAATGCTTTTGCCCAGATGCTTCAAGGCGCGGTAAGGCATATTTATGACTAAACTGTGTACCCATATCAGAGTAATGCAAAATTTTAATTTGCTCAATTGGAAGACCTTCACCATCAATATTGTTGTATGAATCTTGATAAGGTTGAACAAGTTCAGGCTTTTCTTTGATGAGCTGCATCAGTTTTTTATGTCCCTCAGGATCTGCTTGTAGTTCTTTTAATGTAGGCAAATGTTGTTTTGCTTTTTCACAGTCCCATACACAGGTGCATAAACGAGCAGTACTCTTTCCACCCTTTGCGATCACGATCGCATCATTACTCAGTGGATGTGACCATAGCTCAGCAATATCACATAAAACAACGACATCCGCATCCATATAGATGGCACGACCTTGAAAGTTGCATGACTCAGGGATTGCCCAACGGAAACCTGAGAATGGAGTTGCCCATTTTTCTGTATGCCAACCTTCTCGAGTTTCTTGATTACTGTACCATGGACTTTTAGGGTCATGGCTTAATTGCATCCAAACAATTTCAACAGGGTGTTGGGTGTGTTTTCGAATGCTGTAATCTAAAACCATCATTTGTTCTAAATCACAGTTGTTGGGATCACAACCCACAAATACTTTAATTACTTCATTGTTCATATCTGCAATCACTTCATTATTTATAAAATCAATGCAGTAAGTAGAAGATAACATCTAAAAGAACTGCATGATAAATTAAAAACTAACATTGTAAGTCTATCTTTTCAACATGACTAGCATTGATGTGTATTGTGAACAAATCAACGCAGGATTTCGATATTGGTACAAATGTGTTTTACTTTGTTGTTGTATTTACAAGATAGAATATGAATAATACTTAGATTTTAATATCTTAATGCATTGTGGCACGTTGTTGCTAGTGAAGATTATACTATGAAGAATTATGTGATCAGCCTTACTTATGCGGATCAGCGTCGCGATCATATTTTATCGATTTTTCAGAAACAGGCGATAGATTTTTGTTTCTTTGATGCTGTCACGCCTGCCACGATGGAGCAGATTGCAAATGTTTTAGGACTTGATATAACAAAAACAGATCTTGCTAAAAGTGAAGTGGCTAGAGGTGGTCCCACTTGTTTGAACAACTAAAAGCGTATTTATAAGTGATATTCCGCTCTAGTTAAGCCACCTTGTTTTGTTGGGGTAGCTGATCATAGTAAAACTCATTT
>NZ_KB849212.1:818364-1015249 GCF_000368025.1 Acinetobacter parvus DSM 16617 = CIP 108168 | reverse complement strand
TGCCATAAAATACTCCATATATTGATGTTTATAACATCATTTGAGGAGCAGAATATCACTTATAGGAGTTGTTCAAATTTACGGATCCATCTCTGCTTGTCTATTAAGTCATGCTGCATTATGGCAAAAGGCAATCGATGAAAATTTGAGTCATATCGCAATTTTTGAAGACGATATTCATTTAGGAGAAGAAGCTACTATTTTCTTAACTAAAAGTGATTGGATTCCTGAGGGCTGCTCAATTATTAAGTTGGAAGCTTTTTATCCTAAAGTGGGGGTGGAGTCTTCTTTTAGAAGTTTGCCTTCAAAGCGTAAATTATCTTTATTAAAGACCGTACATATGGGGTGTGGTGGCTATATTCTATCGCAGCAAGCAGCTCGTGATTTACTCAATTTATTAGCAACTTATGAACAGTTGATTCCAGTTGATCATATTGTTTTTAAAGACTATATGACAAAGTTCCCTAATCAGATTTTCCAAATGCTACCAGCACTTTGTATTCAAGATCATCTTTTGGGGCAGCATGTTAACTTCCCAAGTTTTTTAGAAAAAGATAGGAACATTCGCAAAGGAGAGTACGAATATCAAATTAAGCCTAAGCTTAACTTTGTTCAAAAAATACAACGAGAGAGACTGAGACTCTCGGCGCAAATAATTAAATTGTTGAAAGAGTTTGTTTTAGTGTTGAAAGGAAAAAGGCTCACAAAAGTTAAGTTTAAATAATCACTTTGAAAAGATAAGATTATTTTTTATATAATTCATCTGAAGCATTCTCGCCCCTAAACCGCTTATACCCCCACATATATTCGCTAGGAAAGCGGTTGATCATCTGTTCAACTGCTTTATTCAATGCTGTCGTTGCGACTTCAATATTTCGATCATAGAGTTGAAGATCGTTTAGATCGTCACAGTAGACATCAAAACCTTCATCATCTTCGCGACGAAAACAGCTTAGGCCCACTAAACGACACTGGGTTTTTTGTGCCATTTTACTTGCTAATGTGCTCGTAAGGCAGGGAATCCCGAAGAAAGGAACCACAACACCACCTGAAGGTTGGGGCACATGGTCGGGCAAAATTACACTAAATCCACCTTGTTTAAGGTTTTTAAATAAAGCCTTTACACCATTGGCATCAGTTGGAACCAATGTTGCATTGAGTCGCTGACGAGCATGGAGAGCAAAGCTATTAAAGCCACTATCTTTCATCGGTTTGTACATGATGGTGGGGATACCGTATTGGTGTACCCAAGCATTCATCATTTCCCAAGTTCCAAGATGAGGGGTAATAATTAAAGCGCCTTTAGGATCATTGAGTGCATCAGTTAAGACTTCTAAATTATGCACAGTATGAATTTGCTGGATGCTCCACTCAGGAGGCATTGCCCAGCATTTTCCAGACTCAATATAACTTAGGCATTGTTTGGTGACGCTTTCCCGTGCCAATTGTTCTTTTTGTTCTGGGCTAAGTTCTGGATAGGCGAGACCAATATTGACTCGAGTTTTCCATAGCATACTTTTATTAGGATTTTGATTGATAAAGTAGGCTGCCACTTTTGCGATACTACGCAAAAATGTTAAAGGTAGAATACGTAGTAGGGTAATGTAAAACGACATGACCATCAGTCTTGCTTATCGGTATTGCCCTTGAGCACCATATAGATCAGTGCCACAAAAATCAGAAGTGCACCTGCAAGGCTGCTGATACAGAAATATAGAATACGTTGATTGGTGGTCATATTGAAAAGTTCATTGGCGAGGATGTAACGCATAAAGAACCACTGAGCCAGTGAAAACACAATAATTACAATCGTGTGTCGACGTACATCAGGACGCATTGCCATAAGACTGACCTCTCAATAAAAAGCAGCCTATTATGCCACTAGCAGGCATGATCGCAAAGTAAAACTCGAATATAAAAAACTGCATATTTCTGTATAAATATCCCCATTATTTTGGCTCAAAACAGATAAAGTCACTGTTGACTAGATTGAGTAATTTACAGTATTGTACTAAAATAAGTACAATTAATTGTACTCAATTAAAAAGGTGCAAAATGAAAGTTGTAACTTATTCCGATCTCCGCAAGAACTTGGCAACTGTACTTGATGGTGTCATAGATGATCACTCCCCTGTACTTGTGACTCGACAGAATAACCAAACGGCTGTATTGATTAGCTTGGATGACTTCAATGCCTATGAAGAAACAGCACACTTACTTAAAAACCCAGCAAATGCAAAGCGATTACGTGATTCTATTGCCCAGATTGAAGCAGGTAAAACCATCAACCGTGAGCTGATTGAAGAATGATTTTAAGTTGGAGTGATGAAGCTTGGGATGATTACCTCTATTGGCAAGCGACAGATAAACAAACACTAAAAAGAATCAATACCTTGATTAAAGACATTAAGCGATCACCATTTGATGGAATTGGTAAACCTGAGCCACTTAAACACGATCTAGCAGGGTATTGGTCAAGGCGGATTGATAAAGAAAACCGTATCGTTTATAAGGTGACATCTGAATCAATTATCATTGCGATGTGTCGCTATCATTATAATTAACTGAAAAAAATCATAAAAAACCCTGCATTAAGCAGGGTTTTATTCAGCAATCAATTGAAAAAATTACTTTTCTTCAGTTTTTGCTTTTTCGCGTAAACGAATACCAAGGTCACGCAATTGATTTGCTTCAACTGGTGCTGGTGCTTGAGTCAATGGACATTCTGCTGTCTTGGTTTTTGGGAATGCAATTACATCACGAATAGAAGATGCACCTGTCATCAACATGATCAAGCGATCAAGACCAAATGCCAAACCGCCGTGCGGAGGCGCACCATAACGTAATGCGTTGAGCAAGAAGCTGAATTTCTCTTCTGCTTCTTCTTCACCAATACCTAAAGCTTCAAAAATTGCTTTTTGCATCTCTAAGGTATAAATACGCAATGAACCACCACCGATCTCAGTACCATTAAGTACCATATCGTATGCAACAGACAATGCCGCACCTGGATTGCTCTTCACTTCTTCAACACTTGATTTTGGTAGTGTGAATGGGTGATGCACAGAAGTCCATTTGCCATCATCAGTTTCTTCGAACATTGGGAAATCAACCACCCAAAGTGGTGCCCACTCACAAGTCGAAAGATTTAGGTCATGACCAATTTTCACACGAAGTGCGCCCATCGCGTCATTTACGATCTTCGCTTTGTCTGCACCAAAGAATACGATGTCGCCATTTTCAGCGCCAACACGTTTTAATAAATCGAGTACGATTGGCTCGATGAATTTAACGATTGGAGATTGAAGACCTTCGATGCCTTTTTCAAGTTCATTGACTTTGATGTAAGCCAAGCCTTTAGCACCGTAGATGCCTACGAATTTGGTGTATTCGTCAATCGCACTACGTGGTAATGAACCAGCACCTGGAACACGTAAAGCAACGATACGACCTTTAGGATCTTTTGCAGGGCCAGCGAATACTTTGAACTCAACGTCTTGCATTAAGTCTGCAACGTCAACAAGTTTCAAAGGAATACGCATATCTGGTTTATCAGAAGCATAATCACGCATTGCGTCGGCATAAGTCATACGTTCGAATTTATCGAATTTTACATTCAATAATTCGTTGAACATTTTAACCGTTAAGCCTTCCATTAAATCCATGATGTCATCGTCACTCATGAACGATGTTTCAACGTCGATTTGGGTAAATTCAGGCTGACGATCTGCACGTAGATCTTCGTCACGGAAGCATTTAGCGATTTGGTAATAACGATCGATACCACCGACCATCAACAACTGTTTGAACAATTGTGGTGATTGTGGAAGTGCATAGAAGCTACCATTTGAAACACGACTTGGGACTAAATAGTCACGTGCGCCCTCAGGAGTTGCACGAGTCAAGATCGGTGTTTCAACATCGAGGAAACCGTGATCTTCAAAGTAGTTACGAATCAAGTTAGTCACTTTAGAACGGAAGCGTAAGCGATCTAACATTTCTGGACGACGAATGTCCAAGAAACGGTATTTCAAACGAATTTCTTCAGAAATATTGGTGTTTTCGTCATTCAATGGGAATGGAGGTGTTTCAGAAGCAGCTAAAACTTCGATTTCTTTTGCTAAAACTTCGATTTGACCACTCACCATGTTGGCATTTTCAGTACCTTCATAGCGACGACGAACACGACCTGTAATTTTTAAAACAAATTCAGAACGTGCCTTATCCGCAGTTGCAAATGCTTCTGGTGTATCCGGATCAATTACCACCTGAACCAGACCATCACGGTCACGCATATCCAGGAAAATTACACCGCCATGATCACGGCGACGATGAACCCAACCGCAAAGAGTAACTGTTTGATCGATTTGGGCTTCAGTTAAAGAGCCACAGTAATGAGTGCGCATCATATTGAATTATTTATCCAAACTATATTGGCTGTAGAAGATGCATACGTAAACAGCGCAGCATCAATGGAGCGAAGATTATGCCTTGTTGAACGTCCAGTCTCAAGTCTTAATGCTTTGGGGACAATGCTAATTCAATGCTTTGGGTTAAAATTCTGCCATATGGGCTTTTCGATGCAGCAACAAACTCATTAAACAGCAAATACTAAATAGTATGAGTCCATTTTGGGAGAACTGGTTGATGGCTTTGCCAATAAAGAAGTAACGTTCAGTATTCCACAGTTCAGCCGAAATGGTGTGGCTGTATTTCCATACTGCCAACATGCCACCAGTCACTGAAATGGCCATACTCAGCAAGGCAAACAGCTTTATTTTCCCTGAAATAGGCGTGTCCTGTTTGTAGGTTTGATAATAGTTTAGACACATCCACAATAAGAAAGGCAAGCTGAGAATGGATGATGCAATTTGTAGAATAAAATGCAGGGGATAATGAACATTCCCTAGGGAAATATTTTGGGCGAGCGTGTCTTGAAAGGCAAAGGTGCGAAAGTCTAAATGAGTCAATCCGTCCCAGATGAGATGTGTTGCTGTTCCTAAAATGACGGCTAAACAACACATCAGTATAAAAGCCACCGTCTCATCAAAGGATTTGATCTTTAAAGGATGACTGATCCCTAAAAAACGATAAATCACTGGACGATAGAGTAAATACCACAACAGACAAAAGCATAAGCCAATTGGAAGATTGGGAAATAAAATCCCTGACCATTGATGGGTTAAGGCAATGGTTTCTGTTGTAAACAAGCGATACAGGTCTGGTGTCATACAGCCGATGGCTAAGGCTGCAATCGGTAAATGACCCCGACTAAGTTTGGATAAGGGTGGAGCAAGCACCGCATGAGAGAGAGTAAAGGGCATAAGCTTGAATCGTGAAGAATGCTTAAATCATGGAGTGGCAGTTTAACAAATGAAGGTTGCATGTATGTTTTTTATTGCAAAAATAATGAAATGTTATAATATAACGCAAATAAAGATCGACTGATTTGAGACATGGTATGTCATTTCCTAAAAATATTCTGACCTTATCCATTTTGGCTGTTGCGTCTGTATCTGTATTTGCCGCAGAAAATGAGCAGGCGACAACGCTGGACACCATCCGCATTAAGGCACATCCGCTTGAGCAAACCTCAAAGGACTTTGCAGTTGCAGATACAGTGGTAGACCAAAAACGCTTGGCGCAAGGGGCAGTGACCATTGGCGAGGCATTGAGTGGTGAAACGGGAATTTCCTCCAATCAGTTTGGTGCAGGCTCTAGCCGACCTGTCATTCGTGGACAAGATGGTCCACGGGTAAAAATTCTACAAAATTCTTCTGAAAATATTGATGTATCCACACTTTCCCCAGACCATGCGGTAACGGTTGATCCAGCGCTGGCAAAACAGGTTGAAGTGATTCGTGGGCCATCCACTCTATTATTTGGTGCTGGAACGGTAGGCGGTCTGGTGAATTTCACCGATAGTAAACTTCCAACAGCAATGCCAGAAAAGGGCTATGAGGGTAATGTTGGCTTGCGTTACAACACGGGCAGTGATGAAAAGCTGGCGACTGCAGGTGTAACGCTGGGCTTGGGTGATCAGGTTGCCTTGCGTGTTGAGGGCTTAAAGCGTGAAGCCAATGACTATATCGCACCAGATTATGTACATGAGGGCGAAAAGGAGCGCCGTGTTGACAACACCTTTGCCAAAGGCCAGACCGTAAATGTCGGTTTGTCATGGATTTATGATCGTGGCTTTACGGGTATTTCTTATAGCAACCGTCAGGATCAATATGGCTTGCCAGGACATAGCCATGAATATGAAAGCTGTCATTTACATGGACTCAGCCTGCACTGTGGTGAACACGACCATGATGAAGAGGGACATGACCACGAAGATCACGACCATGCACATGAAGCAGGTCCCTGGATTGACCTGAAATCTGAACGTTATGACGTGCGTACCGAACTGGATGAGCCATTTGCGGGCTTTAAAAAATTGCGTGCTCAAGCCAGTTATACCGATTATCAACATGATGAAATCGAGGAAGATACCATTGCGACCCGTTTTAAAAACAAGGGTTATGATGGACGTTTAGAGTTGGTACACAACCCACTGGGTGCATGGGAGGGTGTGATTGGTACACAGTACGGACAACAAAAGCTGGAACTGACAGGTGAAGAAGCCTTTTTGGCACCAAACACCACCAAAAAATGGAGTGTATTCGCTTTGGAACATGCCCAGTTGAATGATGTGCATGTTGAGTTGGCGGCACGCGTAGACCAGCAAAAAATTGATATTGATGATTCAAGCAAAAAAGATTTCGACGGTTCAGCCTTTTCTGTTTCTGGTGCAGCCAACTGGGAGTTTGCGCCAAACTACAAACTTTCTTTGGTCACGTCTCATCAGGAGCGTTTGCCTTTGGCGCAGGAGCTTTATGCAGATGGTGGACATTTCGCCACCAATACCTATGAGCTGGGCAATGACCAACTGAGCAAGGAAAAATCAAATAATGTGGAACTGGGCTTCCATTATGATGACAACACTTTTGACTATCATGTCCACGTGTATCACAACTGGTTTGATGACTATATCTATGCCCAAACCTTAGACCGTTATAAGGACTTCCGTCTAGTGCAATATGCGCAGGACAAAGCTAAGTTCTATGGTGCGGAAGCGGAAGCGGGCTATCAAATTTCACCGATCTATAAGCTCAGTGTGTTTGGTGATTATGTGCGTGGCAAGATCGATAATGACAATGCACCACGTGTGCCAGCAGGACGTTTAGGGACTAAGCTCAATGCTGATTTTGATGATCACTGGAGTGGTTCGGCTGAATACTATCATGTGTTCCAGCAGGACAAGATTGCGGCTTATGAAACAGACAGCCAAAGCTATAACATGCTCAATCTCGGTGTGGCGTACTCAGGTAATTACAGTAATGTCAGCGATTATCGGGTGTTCCTGAATGCCAACAACCTGCTGGATGATCAGGTCTATCAACATGCCTCATTCCTTTCAACCATTCCACAGGTGGGACGTAACTTTAGCGTTGGTGTGAATTTTAGTTTCTAATTTATCACTTAAATCTTATTGAAAAATCAAAGTATAAGCTCTAGCCTTAACCCATTAGGCTAGGGCTTTTTTTGTTTATATGCGTATCTTCCAACGAATCCATCAAAAATTAAACTGGTCAGGTCGACGTTACATGGCAGTCATATTGAGTATTGTGGTGATTGGGTACATTGCTTCGGCAATTTACCACACTGTAAAACCGCTCCCACAAGGGCTGAATTTTACGGGACAACTGCCCCATGCCAATGTGAAATTTCTGGCAGATCAAACCTATATGGATGCGCAGGGTCAGCAACAGGTAGACCAACATATTTTCAGGGAAGTCTTTCAACTGATTGATCAGGCACAGACCACAATTGTGCTGGATATGTTCCTGTTTAATCAGGAAGTTGGAAAATCTAAAGTTAAACAGATTCCTTTAACGCAGCAACTGACTAATGCATTGATCGCAAAGCGTCGTCAAGACCCAAATATTCAGGTAGTTGTCATTACTGATCCAATCAATTCTGTTTATGGTGGCATTGCACCAAAGCATTACCGTCAGCTACGTCAGGCAGGCGTGGAAGTCATTGAAACAGATTTAAAACCATTGCGTGCTTCAAATCCACTCTGGTCGGGATTCTGGTATATATGCTGCCAAAGTCTGGGCAATAACCCAGAAAAAGGTTGGTTAAGCAATCCATTTGGTGATGAAAAGATTACTTTGCGCAGTTATCTGGAACTATTTAACTTTAAGGCGAATCACCGTAAAACATTGGTGGTGGATACAGAGCAGGGTTGGAAAAGTCTGGTGACTTCAGCCAATCCACACGATGGCAGCTCACATCATAGTAACGTCGCTCTAGTCGTTGATGGACCAACGGCCATTGATGTGCTTAAAACTGAACAGGCGGTTGCGCAAATGTCGCAGGGTTCTAGTCCTTTTGTAATTATGGGTGGATTCACTGAAGATAAAAGCCTGCCACAGGTTCAGGTGCTGACTGAAAAAGCCATTTATGATGCTGTGTTAAAAATGATTCATGAAGCAAAGGCTAAGGAACATCTGGATATGGCCATGTTCTATCTGTCTGAGCGCAAAATTATTGAGGCATTGAAGCAGGCACAGCAACGTGGTGTGAATATTCGTTTAATGATTGACCCAAACAAGGATGCCTTTGGTCGTCAAAAAAATGGCATTCCAAACCGTCAGGTGGCTTCGGAGCTACATGCCGCAGGCATCCCGATCCGTTGGTGTGATACACATGGCGAACAGTGCCATAGCAAAATGCTGTTCAAATACAATGCCCAGCAAGCTGAGCTAATTTTGGGTTCAGCGAACTTCACTGCACGTAACCTGAAAAATTATAACCTTGAAACTGATATGCGAGTGGTTGGCTCAGCACAGGCGCAGGTGTTTAAAGATGCAGGACAATATTTTGATGCGGCGTGGAGCAATGCCAATGCTCGTCAGGTGACAGTCGATTATTCAAAATATGCAGATGAGTCAAAAGTGAAATACTGGCTCTATCGTTTTATGGAATGGTCGGGTTTATCGACTTTCTAAAAAAAAAGAGGCTTTAAGCCTCTTTTTTATTGCGGATTCGGTGGAATCAATTGATCTAAGTCTTTATCAGCCAACGGATCGAGTTCATTAAGATCCGTTTTGATTTTCCACTGGCTTTCATCTTCCACAGGCGCTGGAAGTCGTGCTTCCAGCCAGTCACACACTACATCAGGACTAAACTCAGCATGATTACACTGGATTACCCAAGCCAGAAAGTCTTTGGCTTCACCATTCATATAGGGTGGCGGTGAAACAGGAAAAAACTGGGTTGGCAGGCGTTCATTGGTGGATAAATAATTCAGTATATGCCCAAGTTCCTGAACGGTTTGCCATGCCAAAGGATGCTCAACATCAATATTGAACTTAAACCACCATGCATGTTGACCATCTGTACCATGCGCCACGATTCTGGATTCCTGTACACTTGGAACCTTACAGAAGAATTGATAGAGACGATCAAAATTCATTTCAGACACTGACATTGCCCCAAAACTGAAAAATGGATTTTAGCATATTCTCAAACTCGACGAAAAATCCCTCCTTATTTCATCCTTGATTTGCCCTGAATGGTAGCGAATGGTAACAGTCATTGCTGATTTTTTGCTCTAAAATAAAGGTTAGGATTTGATGATGGGAGAGGGCAATGTTGCGATCTAAATACAATATTTATGTTTTTATCAGCGTGTTGAGCTGTCTCCCCGCAATGGTTTACGCCGATAATGCCTGGAGCGGTTATAGTGGGGTGGAGCGCCGCTCCTCGCATCAGGCTTCGCCATCTTATCAGCAGCCTGCACAGAACCCATTTGCCTTTTCAAGTCAGCGCTATACCCCCACTGCGCCACCAAAAGGCTATTATTATCAGCCCTATCAAAATAATAACCACTCTTACCCCAAGCATCGACCAAGTGTTCGGATTGAATATTATCCAGATACCCAATATGAGGGTAGTTATCGCCGTGAGTCTTTTGTAGTGGGGAATGAGCTGCCTGGTGAGTTTCGTAGTGAGCGTTATGTGGTTCGTGACTGGGACTATTATTCCTTGCGTGAGCCGCCACGTGGTCGACACTGGGTCATGGTGGATGGACGTTATCTCTTGGTAACCGATGATAATTTCACCATTGAAATTATTCGCTGATTTCTTGGGTATTTTTGAAATTGTGCCTTGATAATGACCTCCATAATTTCTTGGATTTCATTACAAAGCTTTGCAATGTCGCTGGATTTGTTCATGGTTTCTCCTTGAGTTTCTCTTAATCTGAATTCAGGTCAAACAGAGGATCAAACAATGAAAAAGACAGTTATGTTGTTGGTATCAAGTTTAATGTTTGGTGCATCTGCTTCAGCAATGGCAGATTCAAATCGTTGGAACAATCATCACGACTATAAAGATCGTTATGAGCAGCGTTACGATCGAAATGACCACCGAAATGATCATAGAGATCCACCGCGATGGTCAAATGCAGAGCGTGGAAACCATTATGGACAACGAGTAAACTTTAAACGTGGCGAGCGTTTACCATCGGCATTCCGTAGCAACCGCTATGTGGTGTCAAACTACCGCCTACATCGCTTGTATGAACCACCACGTGGTTATAACTGGATGCAGGTACAGGGCAAATATGTACTGGTGGATTCAAAATACCGTGTCTATCGGGTTGCATAACATGAGTGATCAAAAGCAGGCATCAAGCCTGCTTTTTTTATTTATGCCAGTTCATCATCTTGTGGTCGTGGTGTCTTATTTGCAGGAAGTTGTTGTTCCTGCTCTTTGCTTCGGATCACAGAGGGGTAGTTCCATGAAGCAAAACGGACAATCAGAATGGCCAAAGCTAAGATCAAAATGGATCCTGTGATGATGACCTGATCCATTGATGCTTTATGATTGTGCTGAATATCAGCAATCAGTAAACGGGTCAGTGCGGTAATTGCCACATAGATCAGAAAGCGCACGGGCATGTGATTGGTCTTGAAATAAATCCCAACCATCGCCCCCAGTTCAAGATAGATAAATAACAGCAGAATATCGTCAATGCTTGCATATTGCTTAACGGTCAGGATTTCAATCACCGTATGCACGGCTGACCATGCGATCATACAGCCGATAATAAACAGCGCTAAATAATGAAAGGCTTCGACCGCATAGTGACCTAAACGGTCGAATAGACGTTGTAGGTCTTCAAGTTTCTCTTTTGAACTAGACATGGAAATTTAATGTACTCAACATGATCATAAAAATGGATGCAATTTTTATGCTGATTTTACAACGGTCATAAAAAAACTGCCTAAACCAAATGATTTAGGCAGTTTTTAAAACCGAACTAGAATTAAGCTTGGTTTGTAAAGTAATCTTCGCTGAAGTTCATGATCAAGTCAGAACCTGCTTTGATCTTCGCAAGGCGAGAATCAAGTTCTGGCAAAATACGGTCAACAAAGTACTGTGCCAAAGCAAGTTTGTTTTGGTAGAAATCACCAGATTTGTCTTTTGCAGCAGCAGCGATCTTAGCAAACATATAAGCAAAGCTAAGTAGACCAACTGCATGTAGATAATCCACCGCAGCAGCATTCGGGAAATCTACATTTTCAGCTGCTTGCTCAATAATGAACTGAGTAATTGCTTCGATTTCAGTTGCAGCATCTAAAGTCGCATCTTTAATGAAGTTCAAGTCTGTGTCCAGTGCATTGGCAAAGTCACGGATTTCAGCGATATATTCAGCGATGAAAGCACCGCCACACTTAATGGTTTTACGACCAATTAAGTCCTGAGATTGAACGCCGTTTGTCCCTTCATAAATTTGAGAAATACGAAGATCACGGATGCACTGTTCCATACCCCATTCACGAATATAACCGTGACCACCAAATACCATTTGCGCATCTAAAGTTGCTTGGAATGCAGTATCTGTGAGGTAAGCTTTTGCAATTGGTGTTAACAGCGCGACACGGTCATTGGCTTTTTTCACTGCTTCTGCATCAGTAGAGAATTTAGTGATATCAAGCTGTTGACCTACATATACTGCAAATGCACGAGATGCTTCATTATTTGCACGTACATTCAATAACATACGACGAACATCACCATGAACTAAGATGCTATCCGCAGGTTTGCCTGGAGATTTAACACCAGAAGCACTACGACCTTGTAAACGATCAGTCGCATATTGAGCTGCATTTTGGTAAGCAAATTCAGAAGCGCCAAGACCTTGGATACCCATTGATAAACGTTCATAGTTCATCATCACGAACATGGCTGCAAGACCTTCGTTTTCTTTACCAACCAGATAACCTTTTGCAGCATCAAAATTCATGACACAAGTTGCAGATGCCTTGATCCCCATTTTATGTTCGATTGAACCAGGACCAACAGGGTTACGTTCACCTAAAGAACCATCTGCATTTACAATGTATTTCGGCACGATGAATAAAGAAATACCACGTGAACCCGCAGGTGCATCAGGTGTTTTTGCAAGAACTAAGTGAATGATATTTTCTGCGAGGTCGTGATCACCACCTGTAATGAAGATCTTAGTACCTGTAATATTATAAGTACCATCTTCATTGCGTTCAGCTTTAGTTTTAATAATCCCTAAATCTGTACCTGCATGCGGTTCAGTTAAGCACATGGTGCCTGACCATTCGCCAGAGTAGATTTTAGGTAAATACGTTTCTTTTTGCTCTTGAGATGCATAGCTATTTAATGCCATACCTGCACCTACAGAAAGAAGCGGGTAGAGCATGAATGATGGGTTGGTGGCAAAGAGCATTTCATCTGACAATACTGTCAGCATTTTTGGCATGCCTTGACCGCCCCATTCCTCATCAGCACCTAAGCCAATCCAACCACCTTCAGCGTATTGACGGAATGCTTCTTTAAATCCTTCTGGTGTGAATACTTCACCGTTAACCCAACGTGCACCTTCTTCATCACCAGTACGGTTTAATGGATGCGTCACGTTTTGGGCAAACTTTGCCATTTCTTCTAAAATTGCTTCGGCGGTTGCAGCATCTACATGAGCAAGATTCTCATTAGACTGCCAGAATTGTTCTGCTTTAAATACATCATTTAAGATGAATTTCATGTCTGCTAAAGGTGCATTGTAAATTGGCATAATCGTTCCTTTTTACGCACAGGTCATGTGCAAAGTGATCAAATAAAACGAACAAATAAATTGAATAGTGTAAATTTAGCATTGATTAAACAAAAAAAGGACGGTCAAAACTGACCAGTCCTTTTTCTGTGATGAACGTTGCATCTCACTCTAATCTATGATTAGAACGCGAAGTGTTCCGCATCAAGTTCAAACAATGGCGCAACACCAGTTGAAAGTACATCTACATGTGAGCGAACACGTGGCAAAATCTTCTTGAAGTAGAAGCGAGCAGTCGTTACTTTTGCATTGTAGAAGTCAACGTCAGTGGTGCCTTCAGCTAATTTCTCCTGAGCAACCAATGCCATACGAGCCCATAGGTAAGCAAGCGTTACATAGCCAGAGAAATACATGTAATCAACTGCAGCTGCACCAACTTCATCTGGGTTTTGCATTGCGCGCATACCGATTTGCATCGTAATATCGCCCCATTCTTTGTTTGCAGCAGCCAATGGCGCAATGAATTCTTGCATTGCAGCATTGTCTTTGTTTGCTTCAACAAATTTATGGATGATCTTGGTGAAATCTTTTAACATTGCACCTTGAGTTTGCAATACTTTACGACCTAACAAGTCAAGTGCTTGAATTTCAGTTGTTCCTTCGTATAAGCAAGCAATACGTGTATCACGTACGATTTGCTCCATACCGTGTTCAGAAATAAAGCCATGGCCACCAAAGATTTGAACCCCATGATTTGCAGATTCGTAACCAGTTTCAGTTAAGAATGCTTTAGCAATAGGCGTTAACAAAGATAAGATGTTGTCAGCAAACTTACGCTCTTCTTCAGTTTCGCCTTTTTCAACGATATCTGCATACTGAGCCAATAAGTAAACAAGTGCACGACCACCTTCAGCAAATGCTTTTTGAGTTAAAAGCATGTTACGAACAGCAGGGTGAACAATAATTGGATCTGCTTCTTTTTCAGGCGCTTTAGGACCAGAAAGTGAACGCATTGCTAAACGATCTTTCGCATATGCTAAAGCACCTTGGAAAGAACCTTCAGATGCAGCAAGACCTTGAACGGCTGTACCAATACGTGCAGTGTTCATGAATGTGAACATGCAGTTTAGGCCGCGGTTTTCTGGTCCGATCAAGTAACCTTTTGCTTTATCAAAGTTGATCACACAAGTTGCGTTACCATGGATACCCATTTTGTGTTCGATCGAACCACAACGTACAGCATTGCGCTCGCCAACTGAACCGTCTGCATTTACAAGGAACTTAGGTACGATGAAGAGCGAAATACCTTTAGTGCCTTTAGGTGCACCTGGTAAACGTGCAAGAACAATGTGAACAATGTTGTCAGCCATGTCATGTTCACCAGCAGAGATAAAGATTTTCTCGCCAGAAATTGCATAGCTACCATCATCATTTGGTTCTGCTTTAGTACGAATAATACCTAAGTCTGAACCAGCATGAGATTCTGTTAAGCACATTGTACCTGTCCAAACACCTGATACAAGGTTTGGCATATACGTCGCTTTTTGTTCATCAGAACCATGGTGTTCAATTGTACGAACAGCACCATGAGAAAGACCTGGGTACATACCCCAAGACCAGTTTGCTGTACCCACCATCTCAGAAATTGTGATTCCTAGAGAGTTTGGTAATCCCTGACCGCCAAACTCTTCATCAGCAGAAAGAGATGGGAAGCCAAGTTCGATGTATTTTTGATACGCTTCTTTAAAGCCTGTAGGTGTTGTAACAACACCATCATTCCAAGTACAACCTTCACGATCGCCTGATTGGTTGATAGGAGAAAGTTCATTCTCACAGAAATCAGCTGCTGCTTCTAAATATTGATTAACCAATTCGCGGCTTACGGTGCCTTGAAATGCAGGAAGTTTTGCGTAATGTGCTTCAGCATTTAATAATTCGTGCAATACGAACTGCATATCACGTAAGGGTGCTTTGTATTGTGGCATAGCATTTTCCTCAATACTGGTTAAACCAGAGTTATAATCTTAGTCAATGATAAATGTGCCTAATGGCAGCATTTTGTACTGCTAATCGTGCAGCAAGTCATCGTTCGGTACAAGCTTTAACAGGGCATTTCTGAGTGACTGTAAAGTCAAAGATAATGCTTAAATTATTTTAAAGCGTATTGATTGTAGGCAGTTTGCGTTGAATTCGCTCGTAATAATATGCAAAAAATCGTAAGCAGCTGTGTAATTAAAAATAATTGACTCTGCAAATAAATTAAAAGGCGCTTGAGGCGCCTTGATAACGAAATAATATTATGTTCTTAGATAGGTTTAACGTTTGAATTGTGATTTCTCAGGCGTAAAGCGAACGTCACAAGTACCTTCAATCACACGATTATTCCACTGAACATTCACACGCTCACCAATACGTTTGCCCTGACAGGCTTTCTCGATCTGTGCTCTCTGTAGTCGATGTTCTTCACGCATTTGTTCTCGTTGTTCTTGACGTTGTTCGCGTTTAGCTTGCCATTCTGCACGTTGTTCAGGGGTTGGTGGTTGACGTTGCATTTCGTGGCGGTGGCGGTCATGATTCATTGCTTGTTCTGAAGGTGTTACTTGGCAGGCAGCCAAACCTAAAACAGAACCGAGAAGAGTTGTCATTAATACGATTTTTGTCTTGTTCATTATTTTATCCTGCGTAGTCAGTTAAGATTCGATTGTTAAAGATTAGATAATAAAGATGAAGAAAGAATGGAGAGTTTTTTTGAACCATGTTGGTTACAATCCATAAATAGAACACTATTGAGATTTCGCTTTTGAATGTTCGTCGCATGCCTTTAGCCATACGTTTATTTTTAACGGTATTACTCACTACCTTAGTGATTGCAACAATCAGTTTAGGGGTATTGCATTGGACCATGCAAAAGAACTTCGCACGTTATGTTGCTGATGTGGAAATGCAAAAATTAGATCGTTTGATTGCGAATCTAGGTAATGTTTATACGGTTTATCATGACTGGGGGAATGCCATTCAGGCGCAGATTTTACAAATTGAAGGGAACGCAGCACCTGATGATTATGATCGCTTGTCTCAGTGGTGGTTGCGCCGTCAGTATGATATTGCCTTACAGCAACGTTATTTTAATGACCATACCTTATTATCGCTTTCACCCACTTTAGCTCAAAACAACACCGAATTAAAAAATCGTCAGATTTTTAATGATGAAGAATTAAAGATTCTTAAACAAAATTTACCATCAGAATATCAACCCTTTGAAGGCTTACGTTTTCCTTTGAGTCCGAGCCAATTTCGATTAAAGAAAGATGCGAAAGATGACGAGCAAGAGAGCAAATCTAGTTCATCATCTGAACATGTTAAAAAGCGTTTTGTATCAATTCCAGATCGTTTAGGTTTAAGTTCAAGACTGTCTTTATATGATGAAAAACACCAATTTATTGTGGGCGAACCTGCAACTGATCAAATAGCCTATCGTCCAATTTTGGTCGATCAAAAAGTTGTGGGTTATCTCGGCTTAAAACCCGTATTGGACCAGGATGATGCATCAAGTATCAATTTCTTTAGTAATCAAAAGCGTTATTTGCTTTTAGTTTATGCCTTAACGGTGCTTTCCAGTTTGGTGGCTGCATTATTGATGGCAACTTATTTTAAAAAGCCAATTCAACGTTTGCTCAATGCGACGTTGGAATTAACGCGTGGAAATTACCAACATCAGGTTATGATTAAGCGAAATGATGAATTGGGAGATTTATCTAATCAACTGAATCATTTAGCTGATATTTTGCATCAACATGAGGAATCACGCCGTCAATGGGTCGCAGATACTTCTCATGAATTAAAAACACCTTTGGCTGTGTTACAAGCGCAGATTGAAGCGATGCAGGATGGAATTCGTAAAGCAACCCCCGAGCACCTTGATGCAATGATGCGTCAAGTGAGTAGTTTAAAGAAGCTAACACAAGATTTGGCGGATTTGGCACAGGCAGATGCACAGCAGTTGAAATGCTATTTTGCTGAAGTCAACCCTTGGGATGTGGTGTTGCAGGAGGTTGAGAATTTTAAATCGACTTTTGAGCAGAATCAGTTGGAAGTTTCACTGTCAGGTGAGGGTGCGTTGTTATCTTTAGACCGTGATCGCTTTAAACAGATTATCGTCAATTTGTTAGGGAACTGTGTGCGTTACACGGAACAGGGTGGAAAAATACAGATTCACACTCAACAAAATGAGCATGAATGGGTACTGTATGTGGATGATAGCCCATTTGGGCTAAGTGATGAGCAGTTGGCGCGTTTAGGCGAGCGTTTTTATCGTGTGGATGACTCCCGTACCCGTAGCACTGGCGGAACAGGTTTAGGTTTGGCTTTGTCTTGTAAACTTGCGCAGGCGTTAGGTGGTTCACTTGCTTTTAATCATTCACCTTTAGGTGGATTGCGTTGTGTGCTGACTTTCCCAAAACAGATCAAATAACTTTTTAGCTCCTCTTTGCTTGAGGATAATGGATAGGATGAAGACCATGAAACACATTATGTTGGTTGAGGATGAGGTTGAACTGGCAGAGCTGGTTCGGGATTATTTGGAGGCGGCTGGTTTTGAGGTCAGTATGTTTCATGATGGTCAGGATGCTTATACCCAGTTTCAACAACGTAAACCCAGTCTCATGATTTTAGACTTGATGGTTCCTCGTATGGATGGTTTAACCATTTGCCGTAAAGTACGTGAACAGTCTGATTTGCCGATTATCATGGTAACAGCACGGACTGAAGAAATTGACCGCGTGTTGGGCTTAAATATGGGCGCAGATGACTATATCTGTAAACCCTTTAGTCCGAAAGAGCTGGTGGCACGTGTTCAGGCGGTGTTACGCCGTTTGGAGCGTAAGGCTGAACCTGAACAAGATGATTTATTCCGTATTGATAAGGCGCAGCAACGCATCTGGTATCAGCAAAAAACACTCACTTTAACACCGACAGAATTCCGTTTATTGGAATTATTTTTGGAGCATGTTGGGCAGGTGTATTCACGTGCGCAATTGTTAGATCATATTAACCCTGACAGCTTTGATGTGGCTGATCGGGTGATAGACAGCCATATTAAAAACCTGCGCCGTAAAATCACCGAAGCCGCCGATACAGGCAATCGCCATGAATGGATTCAGGCGGTGTATGGAGTGGGTTACCGCTTTGAATATCCTGATGAGTAAAAAATATAAGCCCTTTATTAATAAAGGGCTTTCTATTCAATAATCGATTGTCATTAGACCTCTTGCGAAAGTCGTTATTGCAAGTTCATCCGGTTTACCAGTGCGGCAATTAAGTTAATGCGCAAACCGAATCTTTTCCGTCTATTTCGATAGCGTTCACTGAGTATTCTAAATCTTTTCAATTGACTATTAATGTGTTCGATCACAACTCGTATTTTTCCAATCATTTTATTGTAATTTTTCTCAACTTTAAATAATGGGAAATTTTTCTTTTTTTGATTGGAATCAACAATTTAAATCCATCTTGCTCTAATCCGTAATACCCTAAATCGGTCATAACATATTCACAATGTTTGAATTTCTTAACTGTTTTTCTTGCCAATTTAATATCATGCTGACTGCCAGAAGATATATCTACTCCTATGATTTGTTTGCTCTTCGGATGATAGATCACTTGGGCTTTTAGCGTATGTTTCTTCTTTTTACCACTGTAGAACTTACTCTGATTTTTTTTTGGGGCGTTCTATTGAACATTCTGTAGCATCAATAATGACCCAGTTAAATTGTTCGTCTGCTGTTGTAATGCTTCGTTTTGGCAGGGTAAAACGCCTTGATTTCATTAATGCATCTTCAACCTTTTTAATGGTTCGATTCACATTACTTTCAGCGATATGGTAATTTGCAGCCAATTCCAATTGAGTGCTGTAATTCCGTAAGTAATTGAGTGTTAATAATAATTGATCCTCTATAGCTAAAGTATGAGGACGCCCAAATTTCTTTTTAAGTGATTCTGCTTCTTTTAAAACTTCGACCATTTCACTAAAAACTGGTCGAGGTACGCCAACCAAGCGCTTGAATTCAGAATCTGAAAAACGGTTTAATTTCTGATATTTCATGAAATCTATATTGAGGCAGTTTTTACTTTCGCAAGAGGTCTAATATACGCAGAAGCTGCCTTTTAAAATTTATACTGATCTAAATTATCAGTCAGATCAGAATTGGCGTTTAGGTATGAGTTCAATCAGCAATCAATATAATAGTCTTTGGCAATTGAACGCTTATTGGGATACAGGTGTAGAATGGGGAATCCATTTTGAACCTCAGACCCATGCTTTAGGCTTATCAGTACAGCATCAAAATTTTGGCTTGAAATATATTGCAGATGATCTAAATACCAACCAGGCCAAGAGGATGGGCGCTCAATTGTTTGCCCAGTATCAATGGTAGAGACTAAGCAAAATAATAATCCACATCTAAACTCAAAGCTAGCATAAACAATTGTCTAATATTGGCTGCGCTGACAGGTCGGTGATGTGGATTTTCAATATGTCCTGTTGCACTGATACCGAGTGAATATTGAGGATTAAAAAAGAGCTGCTGTAAGGTATTTTTATAAGGTCGTAACTGTTCCACTACATCAGCAATATGCTCATTCAGTTTTAATGAATCTCGATCGGCTTTGTTGCAGAAATAGCTAACACTATGATTTTATTATATTTATTTTTATTAAAATTTTAGAAAACCCCTTAAAAATCAGTATCTTGCAAAATATTTATGCAACAAAGCCACAGTGAAATAAAAATATTCACTGTAGCTTTGTTGTTGTGACATTATTTTTACCCTTAACGTTCTTCTCGGGATATTCTTTTAAAACGAACAACTCGCCTGAGTCGCGATAGCAGCACAAGGGAACTAAAACTGTTTAGAATTAAGATGAACAACTCACCATTATTTCAGGCACATCACTTGGTAAAGGTGCAGTATCTTGTTCAGTTTCTAAGTCGGGTTGTTTTAAATAAGGCTGATTCAGTAGCTTAAACAAACGTTCAACCTCACTAAAATCACCACGTTCGGCTAGTTCAATCGCTTTTTGTGCCATGTGGTTGCGTAAAATATAATGAGGATTAGCGCTTTGCATAACTCGATCTAACTCGTCTCTCTCTTGAGTTTTGCGAATCTCCTGATATTGATGGAGAAAAGCATCAAACTGACGTAGATCTAAGCAATCATCACGGAGGGTTTTATATTCCTTGTTCTGTAGGCGAATAAAACTTTGCGTATAGTCGAGTTGTTCCGTTTGCAAAATTCGCAAGAATGCAAAACTACAATCTAAACTGTCTTTATGAAAATGGGGGAGTCCCATTTTTTGGCATAAACCCTGACCATAATGTTCTAAAAAGGTCGGTTCAAACTTTTCTAGGCAAGTCGCCAAATCCTGTTTGAAGTGTTCTTTATGCTCAGGCTTAGCTAAAGGAATAAGATTGTTCAACCATGTCCACAAATTCCAGTGCCCAATACTTGGCTGATTTTGGTAAGTATAGCGACCCTGATAATCGGAGTGGTTGTTGATCCAGTTCGGGCGGAAACGCTCCATAAAGCCATACGGACCAAAATCTAAGGTTGAGCCTGTAATATTTAAATTATCGGTATTCATGACTCCATGCGCGAAGCCCACCAATTGCCATTTGGCAATCATAATGGCAGTTCTTTCAACCACCGCCTCAGTGAACGCCAAAATAGGATTCTCTGCTTCTAAACATTCAGGATAATGCCATTCAATACATTTTTGCGTAAATTCAGTTAAAAGTTCAGGGGCATATTGGTTGATCCACTCAAAATGCCCTAGACGAATATGACATTCAGACGTGCGTAATAACATTGCACCAAGTTCAAGAGTTTCACGTTGTACACCTTGTGTCGATGTAGTAAAACCAACGGCATGGCTAGATGCTACGCCAAGAGCATTCAGTGCATGTCCAGCCAGATATTCACGAATCACCGAACGCAATACCGCACGACCATCACCCATACGTGAATAGGGGGTTGAACCCGCACCCTTAAGATGAAGATCAATAGTTTGTCCCTGCTGATTGAGAATTTGTCCAATCAACAAACCACGACCATCACCCAACTGTCCAGCCCATTGTCCAAATTGATGACCTGCATACACCATCGCTAATGGAGTGAATTCAGCAAAGGTTTTTTGCCCACTACAAATCTCAACCCAATTGGCTTTATCCTCTTCATTCCATTGCAATTCATCGGCTAACGCTTCATTAAAGTGACCAGCTTTTGCGCCACGTAAAGGACTTGGTTGTTGCTGATGATAGAGCTTTGAATTGAGAGATGAATAGCGAGGATTGAAATGCATAGGTCAATATCATGGCAAGAAGCTGAATGATGACTATAGCAAAGATAGGTCTAAAATAGTGAATTGTGGTCATGAACTGAATATTTAAATAGGCATAAAAAATGGCCTCTAAAGAGACCATTTTATTGAGTATTTTTTATTCTGAAACAGGCGCTTTTTTGATGTTACGCATCAATGTTTCCAAACATTCACGATGGTGAGCAAGACGATGTTCAAGCAACTGGAAATCAACCTTAAGCTTATGATCCATTTGATGGATTTTTTCGGCCATTGCTGCTTTTTTTGCTTGTAGCTCTTGCTCTTTTAACTTCGCCCAATCGTTTAGAGTTAATGTAAAAGCTTCATATTCTTGAGCAATACGTTGTTTCATTTGCAAGATGTCAGTATTGACATCATGACCATAAATCGCGAGATCTTGTTCAGCATATTTAAACTTCATCGCAAGTTCAGCTTTCTGGATATTAAAGCTTGGAATACGACGTAAATTTTTTGCTAAGCCTAACTTTGCACTCGTCCAAATTAACCATTTTGTAGGGTCGTATTGCCACCATTTTACCCCATTACGGTAGTCGTACTGGAAAATGTGATGGTAGTTATGATATCCCTCACCCCAAGTGAGAATCGCTAGGATAAAATTATCACGTGCGGTATTTTCGTCAGTATAAGGGCGTTTACCCCACATATGACATAAAGAGTTAATGAAGAAGGTGACATGATGGCTAATGATCAGACGTAGTAAACCACCCAGTAGAACGACACCCCAAACATCGCCGACTGCCCAGCCAACACCACCCAATAAGCCCACATGAACTGCAATGACCATTGGCACATAGTATTTATGCTGGAACATCACCAGCTTGTCATTGATTAAGTCAGGTGCATTTTTGTAATCAGGTTCAGAGGGTGAGTGGTCGCGAATCATCCAGCCCAGATGTGCATACCAGAAACCACGTTTGATTGAATACGGATCCTGATCGACATCATCAACATGACGGTGATGGGTGCGGTGGCCTGAAGCCCAAAACAGGATACTGTTCTGGACAGCGAAAGTACCGCCAATCATCAACAGGATTTTAAGTGGTAAAGCGGCCTCATAGGCACGGTGTGCCCAAAGACGGTGATAACCTGCTGTAATTCCCAGGCTGCTTAATGCCAAAAGAAAAAATAAACTGACCCAGGCACTTACACTAAAATCATAATAATAAGCGTATAAAGGGATTAGAATAATCGCAAGAATTGGTGTTCCAATTAAGGTAATGCTAGCAGTCCAGTTAATGGGTGCTTTTTTGAGTGGGGCGGAAGTCATATCCGTCAGCGCTCCTAGTAACCTTGTTTGTACAAGATAATAAAACTAAACGAGATAGCAAAACCAATCACAACGATATATTGCTATTTTATTATTGATATTAGCACGCCCAGATAAATGAACACTAGCATTATTCTACAGTTGTACTGAAAGAACCGTAATAGAATTCCGCTTGCCTAACTGGTATATTGATTAAAAGGTGAAACAAATCAATGTGTGAGCAAATTACCATGAAAAATCCGATTTTTTCCATGAAATCTTTTTTTCATAAAACTTTGATTCTGTCGGCTGTTGTGATGGTGGCTGCCTGCCAGAGTCAACCCAAAACAGTGCAGAAAACCACCTTGCAACCGAAACGTGTGGTTCAGCCTCCTGCAATGCAGGTTCGTAAAAGTAGCGATGGTGTGCAGGACATTGAATGGCAAATTATGACCGTTCAGAATAGGCGTGCATTGTTTTTTAACCAGTATCCGAGTTTCCTGCTTAACTCGGTGACAAAGACTGTCTCTGGTCATACAGGCTGTAACGCTATTTATGGTCGTTATACATATGACTTTGCTCAGCAGAAACTTGATTTTGATGTTATGGCTGGACACGATAGTTGCCCTAAGGCTTTGGCGCAGGAAGCAGATTTGATGGATCTCATTCAGCGGGTTGAGCGTTTCCAGTTTGATGGTGCAAATTTATATCTGCTTGATGCTAAAGGGCAGCGTCTGATTCAGGCACAACCTAAAAGATGAATCGTAGAACAAGGAGTGATGTATTCGCCCCAATCCCATATTTTAATTGTTTATAAAGCAATTTTTACAAGGACAATGATCTGAGCATAGTGCTTGGTACATCAGTGATTAAGCCTTGTATTCCTAACTGCTGTAAATGCTTCGCCCGTTCCACATCATTTACAGTCCAGACACTAATATCAAGTTTTGCTTGGTGAGTGAGTTTAATGATTTCATCGGTTGCCAGTTGGTCTTTCCAGCCAATCTGGCAGCATCCATATTGCTGGGCCAGTTCAATCGCATATTCACCAAGTGGAATTTCAACCAACAAGCCACGTTTAAAATGGCTGTGATGTTGCTGTAAGGCGGTTAAAATCTTCACATCAAAGCTGGTAATGGTTGCGTTCTTTTCAAAGCCCTTGAGTTCATTATGCAGGCTTAAGATCAGGCGTTCAGCCGCTGCTTCATCTGCAACGGCCTTGATTTCAACTTCAATGTGTTCAAACTCGGTTAAACATGCCATCACATCGGTTAAATGTGGGGTGTATTCTTCATTTTCCCAAGCCTGCCATTGATGGCGATGATCAAACTGCTGTGCTGTGGCCAAATCACAACTTTCAACATGCTGTGAACGGCCTGTGGTACGCTGAAAATTATCATCATGGATGACAATTAACTGACCATCCTGTAGTTGCCGCACGTCAAACTCGACAGCTCGTACCCCTAGATCATGCAAATAACGAAAACCACCCAGCGTATTTTCAGGCGCTTCTCCACGTGCCCCACGATGACCAATAATTCGCATTTATTTTCTACCTAAACCATCTTTATGCTGGATCAATACTGTCATTGATATTCTTCTGCCACAGCACTTCGCTACCACCCTCGGCACGCTGTAAACTGCGTGAAGCCACAAACAGCCAGTCTGATAAACGATTGAGTAATTGTAAAGCGGTTGCCTGAATATTTTGATCGCGTGTATGCACCGACATCAGGGCACGCTCAGCACGACGGCAGACAGCACGCGCCTGATGCGCATAACTACAGGCCAAAGTGCCTGATGGGAGGATAAAATCTTTCAGCATTGGCAGACTTTCATTCATACGGTCAATTTCTTTTTCAAGAAATTCAATACAAACGGGTTGGAGTAAATGGTAGTTGGGAATGCATACCTCACCGCCTAAATCGAACAGCCAGTGCTGAATCAGGCTCAGACTTTTGTCCCAGTGGTCTTTATCTGCAATTTGGCTGGCAGTGATTTGTGCGCGGAGTACACCAACGGTCGCGTTCAGTTCATCCACATCACCCAGTGCAGTGATGCGTAAATCATCCTTGGCAACCCGTGAACCATCTCCTAAACCCGTTGTGCCTGAATCGCCAGTGCGTGTATAAATCTTGCTTAAACGATGTCCCATAGTTCTGTTGCTCTTGTCCTAAAATAAAAAGGGGATAATGCCGGTCAGAACATTATCCCGAAACTGGAGTTAAGGAAATATTTTTATTGTTTTAGCACACGATTAATAACGAAATGTGACACCCGCAGAAGCGATGCGACCACCATTGATATAGTAAACACCATTGCCGTTATAAGCTGTTTTATAATTGACATCACCAATATTTTCAACATTGGTAAACAGCTTGATCATTGGGGTCGCTTGCCAATATGCATTCACATTGGTGCTGACATAACCAGGATTAATTGTTGGCGTGGTGGATGGGTAGTCCGCAAAGTCTTTTGAGTTGGATTTTGCAACAACAGATGCAGAAATGCCATAAACACCGTCATCCCAACCTGTGGTTAAAGTCAAGCTTTGTTTAGGACGACGATTCAAGTCTTTCTTGGTTTCATCATTTTTGGCCTGAACATAGGCATAAGTGGTGTTGAAAAACAGAGCATCTTGTTGCCATTGCAGTGATGCTTCACCACCCGTAAAGGTTGCCTTGTTGACATTAATCAATTTACCAGCCTGATAGCTGATCAGGTTGTCGACTTTATTGCGATAAACAGACAAGCCTAACTCAATATTGTCGTTGAGCTTTTGATCTACACCCATTTCATAAGAGAAACTTTCTTCTGGCTTTAGATCAGGGTTTGCACCCCACGAAACGGCATATAAGTCATTGGTTGTTGGGGCACGGAAAGCGGAACCAATATTTGCATAGACACTTGTCAATGGGAGAACCTGATAACGGATAGCACCCTGACCTACAGTGTGGGTACCAAATCTATCGTTGTCTTCAACACGGACACCAACCTGAGTTTCTAGCCCATCCTGCTGGTATTGATGTTGGACAAAATAGCCAATGGTATTGACTGACTCATTGTATTTAACATCCGCTCCGCCCCAGAGGTTTTTAGAGTAAACATCGCCTTTGATATCTTTAAAGGTTGAACCCAACAAAACATTGTGTGCAGGCGAGAATTGCCATTTTGTATAAAGCTCAGCTTCCTGCGTGGTGCTGTATACATAATCTGGTGAGTCATTTTGATCCAGATTGTCTTTGAATTGAGAAAGGCGTGCATGAATAGCTAAATTATCCAGCACATTTAGGCGGCCTTTTAAGTTGATCACCTCATTTTTAAAGTCTTGTGAAACTAAGTTTCCATAGTTGTCGTAATCGCTATAGCCTTGGTTTTCACTGTAATCAACAGAGGCAGCATAGTCTTGCTTGTCTACACCGACTTTTGCACTGTAACCTTTTTGATCAAAACTGGCTTTTTTATTGTCTTTGGCATCCGTAACAGGGGTACCATCCGTTTCTAGGCGTTGACCACGAATTTGTGCATAAAAACCATTTTCTGCCAAATCGGCACCAATCACTGATTTATAGGTTTTATTCTCACCAACTTCACCTGTTATAAAGGCGGATGTCTTGTCAGGTGTTTTTGAAATGAGCTGGACCACACCACCAATCGCATCTGCGCCATATAGTACCGAGGCTGGGCCTTTTAATACTTCGATTTGTTTGATGTCAGTCGTATCAATAAAGGGTAGGGATGCTGCGCCAGATGTATTTGAATTCAGGCGGGCACCATCTCTTAAAAGCAAAGTGTGGTTAGAGTTGGTGCCACGTAGGAAGATTGCCGCTGTTTGCCCATAGCCACCACTTTGCACCATATTGATAGATGCATCAGTTTGTAGCAATTGAGGTAAGGATGCGATTGGGGATTGTTCAACAATCTGTGGCTCTACAATAGAGATACGTGCAGGCACATCCTTGATTTTTTGTTCACTACGAGATGCTGTCACAACAATTGTATCGAGCGTTGCTGTTTTTTCTGTTGATTGATCTTGAGCAAAAGTAGTTGAACAAAACCCCATCGCAATAGCGATAGCACCAACTAAACGTGTCGGTTGAAAAATAGTAGACATGATGTCGCTCCAGACATTCACCCATCGTGAATGTTAATGTGGAAATGAACAACAAGCAGGTCTCCGGACTTCACTATATCATCACAATCGTGATGCTACTAATCATCTTCCCACATCATTCTGATGCAGTGATTTGGCTTAGAGCTGAGATTAATAATTCGGTGTTACCGTTGCGAGGGCAGTGTTGGATTTTCACCAACTTCCCTATAAGCAAAAGAATTTGCTTTAGACTTGTTGCGATATTGGGCGAAGTATAAAGTGTTAACGTTTTTTAAACAATCGCATTTCGAAATGAACTTTGCCCCAAGTGAGTCAAATTGCATTACAATGCGATGGTTTCAAAATATTCATTTTAAATTGGACACATCATGCGCCAATCTCAAATGCGAACTCGCGCCAAGATTTGTGGAATAACTCGAGCACAAGATATTCAATCTGTGGTGCAGGCAGGCGCAGATGCAATCGGTTTTGTATTTTTCCCGCCTAGTCCTCGCCATGTGACTATTGAGCAAGCGCAATCGTTGGCAAAACTTATTCCACCTTATGTGCAACTGGTTGGCCTGTTTGTAAATGCGAGTGCAGAAGAAATACAAAGCGTACTTGATTCAGTTCCTTTAGATGTATTACAACTACATGGTGATGAAAGTCCTGAACAATGCCAGCAGATTGCGGCACAATGCAAACGCCGTTGGTATAAGGCCATACAGGTTCAACCAGATTTAGATATTTTGACCGAAATTCAGCGCTATCAAGCTGTGGGAGCCAGTGCGGTTCTACTTGATGCGTGGCATCCTGATTTAAAAGGTGGAACAGGCCACTGTTTCGACTGGAACCAGTTTCCCCAACTCGATATTCCACTGATTTTGGCAGGCGGATTAACCCCTGAAAATGTGAGTGACGCTATTGATACTACAGCAGCTTTTGCTGTGGATGTCAGCGGAGGCGTAGAGTCCGCAAAAGGTATAAAAGACCAACAACTCATTGAAAAATTTATGCAAGGAGTCCAACGTGGATCAGCAAAACCTTAGTCAACAAAATCAGGCGATTGACTACACCCAGTTTCCAGATGCTCAGGGGCATTTCGGGATTCATGGTGGGCGTTTTGTATCAGAAACGCTGATGGCTGCACTTGAAGACTTGGAAAGTCTTTATGGTCGTATGAAAAATGATGCACAGTTTTTGGCAGAATTTGACCGTGATCTTGCGTTCTATGTTGGTCGTCCTAGCCCACTTTATCATGCAGAGCGATGGTCACAGCAGCTCGGCGGTGCGCAGATTTACTTGAAACGTGAAGACTTAAATCACACAGGTTCACATAAGGTCAATAACACCATTGGTCAGGCTTTATTGGCAAAACTATCAGGTAAAAAACGTATCATTGCAGAAACAGGTGCTGGTCAGCATGGCGTTGCGACAGCAACGATCGCGGCGCGTTTAGGCCTTGAGTGTGTGGTATTCATGGGGGCGGAAGACGTTAAACGTCAAGCGATGAATGTATACCGCATGCGTTTACTTGGTGCGAAGGTTGTGCCTGTGCAAAGCGGTTCAAAAACATTGAAAGATGCTATGAACGAAGCGATGCGTGATTGGGTCACCAATGTGGATAGCACTTATTACGTGATTGGTACTGTGGCTGGTCCACATCCATATCCGCAGCTAGTTCGTGATTTCCAGTCGATTATTGGTCGTGAAGCGCGCCGTCAAATCCAAGAGCAAGCAGGGCGTTTACCTGATGCTTTGGTGGCTTGTGTTGGTGGCGGTTCAAATGCTATGGGCTTGTTCTATCCATTCCTGAATGATCAAGATGTCAAAATGTATGGCGTTGAAGCTGCTGGTTACGGTATTGAAACAGGTAAACATTCTGCTCCGTTGAATGCAGGTCATGTTGGTGTATTGCATGGTAACCGTACTTACCTCATGTCTGATGCACAAGGTCAGATCATTGAAACACACAGTATTTCCGCCGGTTTGGATTATCCTGGTGTTGGACCAGAACACAGTTTCTTGAAAGATATGAAACGCGTTGAATATGTTCCGATTAAGGATGATGAAGCTCTACAAGGTTTCCGTGATCTCACCAAAATTGAAGGGATTATTCCTGCTTTAGAAAGTTCACATGCGATGGCGTATGTCACTAAACTGGCACCAACAATGTCAAAAGATCAAATCATCATTGCGACTGTTTCAGGTCGTGGTGATAAAGATTTAATGACGGTAGCCCGTATTGATGGCGTCGAAATGGTTGAAATGTAAGTCAACCTCATGCCAAGTTTGTTTATGGTCATGTTGGGTGGTCGACATGCTAAAGCCATTACCGAAGTCCATGATGTGGTTATGGCAATCGGTGATGATGTGCAGGAGATCATTCCTCAACTGAAACAAGCTTGGTTTGGTGAGTTGAAGGGTTTACATATTGACGCTTGGGCTCAGTTTTCTGGAGTTCAGACGCAAGGTGTAGATTATCAAATTCACTTCGCGCTTGCTGCCCCAGCAGTAGACGAGCAAAAGTTATATTTGATCAATCTCGGCGGATATTCAGCAAATCAATTTGGCGAGTTACATCGTTATCACTTGGTGGTTGCTACAAATACTACTCATGCTAAACAGATTGCGAAGCAGTTGATTCCACCAGAGTGGGGTAAACCACATACTGACCGTGTTATTGAGGTGGATGATTGTATCCCAATCGATCATGTTGCAGGGCGTTATGTGCATTTAGTGAAAGGTCTGTTTAAGCCGATAACTTGGCAAAATACTTATCTTCCAATTGATTAAATATCATAAAAAAATGGGGAGGCGAAAGCTTCCCCATTTTTTATGTGAACTACTGAATAACTTTAATACGGTTGGTTTCAGGTGCTTGAACAGGTGAATTTTGGTTGATGTATTTTTCTAATGCATCAATGTCTTGTCCACCACCTACACGATTGGTTCCTTTTGACAGTACAGTAAAGTTATCGCCACCATCTGCAATAAAACTATTTACGGTGACTCGATAAGATTTGCTATCCATTAAAGCCTGCCCAGAAATCATAATTTGAGTAGCACGTGGGACAGCAGTTGCATCTTTTTTATAAGCATAACTCAGCTCTTTAGATGGTTGTAATATACGCGGTCGATTAGCATTTGCCCCAGACCATTGTTGTTCTAATAGTTCACGGATTTGTTGGCCTGTCAGACTTAAAGTGACAATCGAATTACCAAAAGGTTGTACTGCAAATACATCTCCAAAAGTAATTTGATTATTACTGTTGGTTTGAAGGTCAGCACGTACCCCACCTGGATTCATTAATGTGAAATCAGAGCCTTGATTGCTTGCAGTTAAAGCTGCTGCCTGTTGGGCATCTGCAATTAAATTACCTAAAGCGGTTTCACCACTTTCAGCTGCATTTCGATTAATGACTGTGGTCGCAGTGCCTACGATACGTGCAGAAATTGTAGTTACAGCTTGACGATATTTATCCAGAATCGCTTCGATACTTGGTGTCTTGTTAAATTTTTCATATAAGTTAGTCAAGTTAACCGTAGTCGTTCCAGACGTATATGCTTCGCTTTGAATTGGTACTTGTTGAGCATCTTTCTTGATGACATCCCCAGTTTTACCATCGAGCTCAAGTTTAATGTTGGTAATTGCTGTGCCGTATTGTCCTGCTGAGGTCAATAGAAATGGTTTTTGTGGGTTTAAGGTTGAATAGTCACAGATATAAGACTGGTGGGTGTGTCCTGAAACCACGACATCAACCGCAGTATCTAAACGATCTAATATTCCAGTCAAAGGTCCACTTAAACCTGCGCAGGTTTTCGCATTAAATTTAGTACTTGGCGCTACACCCTCATGTACCACTACGACAATTGCTTCAACCCCTTGCTTTTTTAACTCAGGTATAAGTGAATTGACAGTCTCGGCTTCATCATGAAAATCAACATCTTTGATACCTGCCGCTGAGACAATTGTTGGTGTTGCTTCTAGGGTCAAACCAATAAACGCAACAGGGATATTGCCATAGCGCTTAATTTTATATGCAGGAAATAGTGTTCTTTTGGGATCAGCTTTCAAAGAGACATTTGCTGCTAAAAAGTTAAATTTTGCACCAGCGAAATCTTTGTTAATTTGACAAGGTTTAGTGGTGGTATATTGCTGACAACCACCATTTTGCAAACGACGTAATTCATCAGTTCCACGATCAAATTCATGATTACCAACCGCGTTAAAATCAATTTTGATTTCATTCATGGTTTCAATGGTCGGTTCATCCAAGAATAGGGATGAGGTAAGTGGTGAGGCACTAATTAAATCACCCGCAGATACCACGGCATTGTTAGGATATTGAGCACGGAGTTTATTGATTGCATCTGCAAAATAACTGACACCACCTACAGGAATTCGTACCGATTTATTCGTGTCAGTGGGGTCTTCAGCCTCAATAAAACGTTTTGGTGGTTCTAAATTACCGTGAAAATCATTGAAAGCTAAAATATTAATACTTTGATTTTGTCGTTCTGGTTGGGTTGCAGAACTATTTTGATCATCGTTGTCGTTACATGCTGTCAGTGCTAATACTATGAATCCCAACGCGTTGACTTTTAATAATGGATGTAGAGTCATGTTTTTTGATCGAGTGGTTTAAGATTGTTTTTTAAAATAAAACTTGAGTATGAATATTTGATGAAAAATTGAACTTTAATGTGAATGAAATAAAGATCGAGAGAAGTTGAAATGTGCTCAAAAATTGTGAACGGTTTTGAGTAAATATTATGAATTAGCGGCTATGATAGACAGGATGCTCTCATGCGGTCACGGAATCAAAAATCATGGATTTGATACAAGCCAATGGTCAGCCACGTTATGGGCGTTTTGATCAGGTACCATCTGGAATTAACCTCGATGACTATATCTATAAAACGCCGTATGGTCAGATACTTAAAGGCTGGCGTAAACAGTTAAAATATAAGAAATTCAAGTTTTGCGGTATACAGCATGAGCACTACAGTATCGGCGTCGCAATCGTTGATTTATCGTGGGCTGGACATGCTTTCTTTTATATCTATGATCATCAAGCTGAACAAGTGATTGAATGCAATGCAATTCAACCTTTTGGCTATCAAACCAAACTGGATGAACAACCGCTATTTAGTCAAAGCTATTTTAAAAAATCAGGCTATTGTTTTAACATGAAACACGCCAATGGTGTGCGCTATATCCAAATCACCAGACATGGTGAAGTTCAGCTTAAAGCGCGTATCTTTTGTGCGGGGACTGATGCACTGAGCTTATGTAGCCCAACTGGGATCACTGGTTGGACGTATACGCAAAAGCAAACCACCTTAGCGGTTGAAGGTTATTTTATAAGTCCAAAACAGCAACAGATAAAATTTAATGCACAAAGCCTTGCATCATTAGATGATACCTGTGGTTTTTTACGCCCTGAAACGGCTTGGTTCTGGTTGTCTTGTCAGTTCCGTGATGAACAAGATCGTCGTATTGGACTTAACCTTGCATCGGGTGTGAATGAAAGCTTTGGCAATGAAAATGCCTTGTGGGTCGATGGTCGTTTATATCCACTCACGGATGTTTTATTTGAACAGCAGAATGAAAAGTGTTGGTCAATTCGCTCTTTGGATGCCCGATTAAACTTGTTGGTGCAAACAGGGTGGTGTCGTTTTGAAAATATCAATTTACGTTTAATCGGAAGTCAGTTTAATCAATGGCAAGCCAAAGTGAGTGGCACGATTGAGCAAGAAAATGGTGAGTTACTGGTGTTGAATGATCAGTATGGTTTATTTGAACAGCAGAATGAAAAGTGGTGATTATTGAGAAATCTTTCCAAACCTCCCTTTAAAAAAAGGGAGGCTCTAATGAGATTTTATATTGCTGCTTGCCAAAAAGCTTCACCCGCTGCAATTGGGTCATTGGTTTTGGCTAAAGTATCAATCCAAACATCGTATTGACGAATAATTGGGTGTTGATTTGGATGGAAGTCTTTTTTAAACCAGTCGCTATATTGCGCTCTTTTTGCTGTCAAAATACCGTTGCGGCCAAAGAACCAAGGTAAGCCTTTACGCGCCATATCAAAACGTTGTCTTAAACTGAAACCATCACATTTTAGCATCACGTCGGTACGATAAAGGGTAAATCCAAACATTAACACCGTCGTAATCACCAATGCAGATTTACGGGTAAACTCAGGCACTTCACCGACCTGTTGCATGACATCAAAAGCCACATCACGATGTTCCATTTCCTCAATTGCATGCCATGCGAACAGCGCGCGAACAAAAGGATCAGCCTCTGCCAATGTTTCTTTCTTACTATAGAATGTATCTGCCATCAGGGCGGTTAAATGTTCAGCCGCGGCCGTCATGGCAATATTGTATTGTGGTGAGCGATGCTTCAATTCAAATCTAAATATTTTTTTCAAACGGTTGGTGAACTGATCCACAGGCATGCCTTGATCTTTCATGATCTGGTTCATTTTGTCATGGGCAATGCCGTGCTGGGCTTCTTGACGAATAAAGTCTGCCACACGTTCCTGTAGCTCAGGATCATTGATCTTGTCGCGGAATAAACGTACACATTCAATGAAGTAGCGTTCGCCATCAGGAAATGTCAGGCTTAATGCATCAAACATGCGGGTACGGAATGGATCGCCACCAAACCAGAAACGTGGAGCCTCATTGAGGTGAAAGTCTAGGTTTGTTCTTACAATTGGATCAGCCTGATAGGAAACATGTGCATTCATTTTTGCTATTCCTTGTCTTTTGCATAAACTCAGTATGGAAAAAGTCCGATGAAATGTTTTGACAGTTACAGCCAAGTTTTATACAAATAACGACAGATCAGGATGAGATCGGCATATGTCAGTTAAAATTATTATTGGATACCTACGGTTGTTGAATCGTGTCCTACAGCAGGAAAACATTGATTTGTCTAAAGTTGTTGCACCTGAACTTTGGCAAGCTTTTCATGCCTGTTTAGAAAATCCAGATGAGCATGATTTTGATGTCGAACGTTATGCATTGCTTTTGCAATCTGCACAAGCTTATTTCCCTCGACCGATTACATTAGTATTGGCTGAACATGCCAATTTGCAAGATTTGGGTTTAATGGGATATTTGGCTTCAACCAGTTTAGATCTGCAACAGGCGTTACAGCTTTTACAACGTTATTATTCTTTAGTCTTTAAACAGACCAATTTAGAACAACTGAATGTTCAGCAGTTTTCTGATTATTAGGACTTACGCACTGTTATTTATAGACTCTCTGTGGTAGCAGATGATTTTTATCGAGAATAAAGTCATCAATGAAGTTTTTGATCATTGGTCTAAATAATTTCTTCTGCCAATGATATACATTTTCAAAGATCCCCTCAAACTGGTTCTTTTGTATCTCGACGTAGGCCATCAAGGCTGAAAAAATATGATTCAAAATCAGTTTAGATCGTCTTACTTGAAACTTTTCAATATGACAAACCTGTTTAATCACTCGGTGATATTGTTCTATTTTCCAATGACTTGAATGTAATTCATGAAAACCCTCAAAGGACAATAAATCATCTTCATCTTGATACACAATATAAAACCTCTGCTGTTCTTTTAACTGAGTCTTAAATAATTGTACAAAGCCAAAATCTTTGAGCCAGACCACTTGACCCTGATGGAAATCTGGCAATAAACGCAGTTGAAACCATTGTCCTTTTTCTGGGGAAACCTTACGGTTACAGTCGATACCAAACATAAATCGAATACCATGTTTTCTTATGGTTTTTAGATTTGCAGTCGATGAATACCAACTATCACCTGTAATAAATTGAATCTTTGCACCCCAACTAAGTACTTCACTTAACATATCCATAAAGTAATCATTCTTGGTTTTACCCTCAGATTTGTCATAAATTCGGAAATTAATTGGAATATTTTGACCATTCTGATCTGTCGCATACAAGGTAATGAGATTAATACCCTTGACGGATCGGTGGTGTTTGCCTGACCAAAAATAGCTAACTAAGTCCATATGTTGACTATATGGTTTATCTAAAACAGTATCATCAATACTGACTATAAGTTTATTATTATCAATATGTTGAATTGCTTCTTGATATAGGTCGTGAGGTGTGTAGTCTTCACGCTCTAGAAAGCGATTTACACTATCATGCGAGATATTATAAGTCTCGGCAAGTTGTGTGCAGCTAATAGAGTTCGGTTCTGTCATGAGAAAGCCCATATAAATGGGTAATGTACAAGTTGCTGTAGAAGCATGTTTAGTTCGTCTGATCACAGATACTTTATAAACTATTTTAATACTTTTTTGAATCCGTCAATGCGTAAGTCCTAATTATATTCAAATTGTTTGGAGTGCGTCTTATAGTGATTATCGGGAAATGTATGAGCTAAATTTGGCGTTGATTTTTAAAATTGCCCAGTCAATTGTGCAAGATGCTTTAATGCCACCGCAAATGATTCAATTTGGTTATGCGCCGAATACTGCGTTATATCATTTTGAAAAATTTTATGGCTGTGCCATTCAGGTACAGGCTGGACAATATGCAATTCGTTTTTCCAATCAGATTTTGCAGGCGAAAAGTATTGCCGCGGATCAACAGTTGAATCATGTGCTCTCTCATCAGGCTCAGCAATCGTTAAATAGCATGAGTTCTTTTGAGATACAGCAACAGCAGTTCAGACAGAAAATTCAAGGTTATATTGAGCAGGGCTTGTTGCAGCAAGAGGAAGTTCTACAGAGTTATATTGCAAAACGTTTGCACTGCTCAGAACGTACCTTGCAGCGTCAGCTCAAAAGCTATCAATTGAACTTTCAGGATATTCTGGATCAATACCGTTTAGAGCAGAGTAAATTGTATTTACAACAGGGCAAATCATTGTCAGAAATTGCGGAACGTTTAAATTATGCTGATCAAAGTGCCTTTGGGCGTGCATTTAAACGCTGGACAGGTGTCACACCGAAGCAGTTTTTAAAATTGTAAGCGAAACAAATTAGGAAGCTTTGATCATTGAGAAAAAAACAAAAATAGAGATAAATGTATGTGGGTTGTTGTAAGTAGCAACATTCGCTGTTGAATCGCGCCAAACCCTGTTCAATGAACAAAAAATAGCGGTACAATGCAGTGTTTCTGTATGACTACAAACAACTCCTCAATTTATATAAATCAAGGAAAGCATAATCCCATGTCACGTCTTGCCACTCGTTTTGAACAGCTTAAATCTCAGCAACGTAAAGCGCTTGTTTCTTATGTTATGGCAGGTGACCCGCATCCACAAGTAACCGTTCCATTGCTGCATCAGATGGTTGAGGCGGGCGTTGATGTCATTGAGCTGGGGCTGCCGTTCTCAGACCCAATGGCGGATGGCCCTGTAATTGCCTTAGCTGCTGAGCGTGCTCTGGCAGGTGGAACCAATACCCTTAATGCACTGGATATGGTCAAGGCCTTTCGTGAGCAGGATCAAAGCACGCCAGTGGTGTTGATGGGATATTTAAACCCCGTTGAGGTGATTGGCTATGAAAAGTTCGTTGCCTATGCGAAGGACTGTGGTGTGGATGGCGTACTGCTGGTGGATTTGCCACCTGAAGCATCTCAGCAATTAGGTGAAGTTCTTAAAAAAAATGGAATGGATCAGATTTTCCTGCTTGCGCCAACCTCAACTGATCAGCGTATTCAGCATGTGGTCAATCAGGCAAGTGGCTTTGTTTACTACGTGTCACTAAAAGGTGTGACTGGTGCGGCAACACTGGATACTGCTGAAGCAGCAGCACGTATTGCAAAAATCAAGTCTAAGACCAGTGTACCAGTCGGTGTCGGTTTCGGAATCAGTGATGCAGCGTCTGCAAAAGCGATGGGACAGGTTGCCGATGCCGTGATTGTGGGAAGTGCTTTCGTTAAATCTTTTGCGACATTGCCAGCGGATGAGGCTGTGCAACAGACGGTGAATAAAGTGAAGGAGCTTCGAGCCGCGCTCGATGAGTTAGTATGAGTCAAGAACGATTGAGTCCAGAATCAGCAACAGGGAAAGTGCTTAGTCCCACAACACCCTGGACGGAACGTCAAGTGCCAGGGATTCAGGTTGCGGATGAACAGCAGACCTTTAAGTCAACTTTTACCGAGCCAACCATTGAATGTCCTGAATGTCATGCCTTGGTGACGCGTACAGCCATGTCATTCAACGCCTATGTGTGTCCGCAATGCGATGAACATTTGCGTATGAAAGCACGTGATCGCCTGACCTGGTTCTTCGATCAGGTCAACTCAGAGCTTGGTCAGGAATTTAGTGCCAAAGACCCGCTAAAGTTTGTGGATAGCAAGCCTTATCCAGAACGTATGCGTGAGGCGCAGGATAAAACAGGTGAATCAGAAGCACTGGTGGTGATGCAGGGCTCGCTCAAAGGCCTGAATTTGGTGGCATGCGCCTTTGAGTTTGACTTCATGGGCGGTTCAATGGGTACTGTGGTCGGCGACCGCTTTGTACAGGCAGCTGAACGAGCAATTCAGCTACACCAGCCTTTGGTGTGTTTTGCGGCTTCAGGCGGCGCACGTATGCAGGAAGGCATGCTGTCTCTGATGCAAATGGCACGTACTTCTGCGGCAATTCAGAAAATGAAAGAAGCACGCGTGCCTTATCTGGTGGTATTGACCCATCCAGTTTATGGGGGTGTAACCGCTTCCTTGGCAATGCTGGGGGATGTTCATCTGGCTGAACCGAAAGCCATGATTGGTTTCGCGGGTAAACGGGTGATTGAGCAAACGGTACGTGAAAAACTGGAAGAGCCATTCCAGCGTGCGGAATATCTGCTTGATCATGGTGTGGTCGATCAGATTGTTCATCGTCATGCGTTACGTGATACTGTATATAGACTAGTGGCTAAACTGATGAACTTACCTTGAAACTAGACGCTCCCCATTCAACAGATACACTCACAACATGGCTCGATTATTGGGGCCATGTTCATGTTACAGGCATTGATTTAGGGCTGGAGCGGGTGATTCCCATTGCTGAAAGGCTGGGCGTGATGCAGCCAAAAGCCAAGGTGTTTACAGTTGCGGGCACCAATGGCAAAGGCTCAACCACAACCACGCTGGCAGCGATTCTAAATGCACAGGGCTACAAAGTCGGGTTATATCAGTCACCCCATATTTATCGTTTTAATGAACGGGTAAAGCTGGCGGGTCATGAGGTGGATGACCAGCGTTTGGTTGATGCCTTTGTGTGTGTTGATCAGGCGCGTCGTGAGTGTGGTCTAAGTCTTTCTTTCTTTGAAGCCACCACATTGGCGGCCTTTGTTATTTTTAAGCAGCAGCAATGTGATGTCTGGGTGCTTGAGGTTGGGCTGGGTGGTCGCCTTGATGTGGTCAACGTGATTGACCCTGATATAGCGGTGATCACCAATATTGGCCTGGATCATGTGGACTGGCTGGGTGATACCATTGAAAAAATTGCCTTTGAAAAGGCGGGTATTATCCGTCCAGACATTCCCGTTGTTTTTGCAGGGCAACAGCAACTTCCACAGGCCATTCAACATAAGGTGGATGAGACAAACGCCAGCCTGTATACACTGAATCGGGATTATTTCTATCAACTGAATAATGATGGACAGAGCTGGTCATTTGCATCGTCTGGCACAACCTTAAAGCTTCCCGTGGGACAGTTGGCCTTGGACAACATCTCCACTGCCGTGGCCGCGGTACTGGTGAGTGGGATTGAAATTTCACAGCAGGCCATTGCAACAGGTATTCAGCAGGCACGTTTGCAGGGGCGTTTTGAAATTCGCCAGATACAGGATAAAACCGTTATTTTTGATGCAGGACATAACCCACACGGTGTCGAATTTTTATTGAATCAGTTGCGAAAATTCTTAAAATACAATAAACAGTACACAGAAGTTGTCGCAGTATTTTCGATGCTGGCAGATAAGGACATCGCGTCTGTCACCGATTTACTAAAAACAACAGTAAAAGACTGGTTTATTGCTACTTTAGATGTGCCGAGGGCCGCAGCAATGCGACAGTTGCATGAGGCATTGCAGGGCCAGCAGGTCCATGAGTTTGGCAGTATCCAGCAAGCATTTGAAACTGTGCTGAAACAATGTCATAACAATCAGCTAATTTTAGTCTGTGGTTCGTTTCATACCTTGGAAGCGATCTGGGAGTATTTAGAACAATGTCAATGAATAACAAGCAACGCTGGATGGGTGGCGTTGTTCTACTTGGAGGGGGTGTTTTGTTGGCAGCATTACTTTTCAAGGGTAATGAAGAAATAGAGCAGGATAAGACCCAGACTACAGTTACTCACCCTATTCCCAAAACCGAAACCCAGCCTAAAATAGCCCAGCCAGCGCAGGAGGGGGAGATGGTCTCCTTGCAGCCTCTGGCCGTGGATGTTGAAACTGAAAAACGTTTGCTGGATGAACAGAAACGTGCACGTGAAAAGGCGGTTGCTGAACAGGAGGCCCGTGCTGCCGAGTTCCTGAAAATGCAGCAGGGGGCTGAGGCTGCGGCTGCACGTAAAGCTGCTGAAGAGTACGCTGCAATCAATGCCCGTAGAACTGCGGCGCAGGAAAGTTCAGATAATATTCCACCAGAACTGGTTGAGGACGACCAGGCTAAGGCTCAACGATTTGCTGAAGAAAAACGTAAGCTGGAAGAAAAGAAGAAAGCCGAACAGCAGAAAGTAGAGCAGCAGAAAACTGACGCTGAAAAGAAGCTAGCTGAAGACAAGCGTAAGGCGGAAGCAGATAAGAAAGCTGAGGAAGACAAGCGTAAGGCTGAGGCCGACAAGAAAGCGATCGAAGAAAAGAAACGTAAAGCTGAGGACGATGCCAGGAAAGTAGCTGAAGATAAGCGTAAAGCTGAAGTAGAGAAGAAAGCAGCGGCTGAAGAAAAACGCAAGGCTGAAGCGGATAAAAAAGCTGAGGAAGACAAGCGCAAGGCTGAAGCAGAGAAGAAAGCAGCGGCTGAAGAAAAGAAACGTAAAACTGAGGAAGATGCCAAGAAAAAGGCTGAGGCTGAAAAAGCCCGTCAGCTTCTGGAAAATGGTGACAAAAACTGGATGGTACAGGTGGCGTTGGCGGCAAACCAGGCCAACGCCGATACAGTGGTGTCCAAGTTGCGCGCCAAAGGTTATAAAGTCACCACCAGCCCGACTTCCAAGGGAATTCGGATTATGGTGGGGCCATCCAAAGATCGTGAGACTGCTGATGCCGCACGTAAAAAAATTACCTCTGATGAAAGTTTAAATATGAAATCAGCGTGGGTGATTGATTGGGTTCCACTTGATCAGCGATAACAAAAGATAAACGACTAGATCAAAGCTGGAAAGCGTCTGGTTTTGACCTTGTTACAAGTGTTCTATTTCTGCGGGCAGTGAGTACAATATGAGTAGCGGGTTTAAGATATTAGAACACTTTATATTTTCAGAGGATTCGAGTGTTAGTGCGCTTTCTGGCGCGGCTTGTGTGGGAGATGATCTCTACTTGGTTGGAGATGATGTGGGGTACTTACTCAAAACCGATCGAAAAAATAACATCAATCGTGCGACTAATTTTGAAAAAATTCCATTATTTGAACATTCTGAATATACGACTCTGAGGATGTTTAGTAAAAAAACTAAACCAGACTTTGAAGCGCTTAGCTGTATTCGCTTCGATGGACAACCTCAGTTACTAGTGATGGGTTCAGGTTCTACAGAAAATCGAAAAAAAGCATTATTGTATAATCCAGTTAATAATCAGGTTCATGTTTTACTTGATACCTCGGATTATGATTTTTTAGAACATTGTTTGGCGTTGACTGGTGGCGCTGATCTCAATATAGAAGCAGTTTGTTCAGATCAAAACAATTTATACATCTTTCAACGTGGCAATATTAATCGTTTTCATGGTGTTTTAGTCTTTGATTTAATAAAACTTCAAAATGGAAAATCATTAGAAAGTTCGCTGAAAAATTCATTTAATCTGACATTACCAGAGCTTGAAGGGGCAGCAAGTGGTATTTCTGATGCTTATTTTCTGGTGGAGAAAAATCTAATTATCGCCACCGCTGCGGTTGAGCAAACATTAAATACTTATGATGATGGCGCAGTGCTAGGCAGTTTTATTTTAATTTTCTCACCAGAGGGTAAAATTTTATATACACATTTGATTCAGGATTCGAAAGAACAAACTCTTGCTATTAAAGTAGAAGGAATTACATGGCTAGAGTCGACATCTGATGGTGAGGTATTTTTATTGGTCACGGATAGCGATGGTGGTGATTCTGAAGTTTTTAAACTATTACTTAGTAACTCTGTTTTTGCCAATTCTTCAAGTTAGTTCGTATTTCTTAGCTTACCATTCAACTTATAAAATTAGGTTTTTTAAAGCCCAATAAAAAATGCATAAAATCCAAAATTAAAGAAACAAATCTTACACCCCCAACATCTATCTCTCTAAAAATTGGATTTAATCTAAAGTGCATCTCGTAATCTAAATAGGTGCTGGATTTGAAAGTTGTTGTTGAATCCATTTTACATTTTCAGGGGTGAAAAGATGGTCAATATTTTTCCAAATGATATGATAGCCGTATCCTCCTTGTTTCATTTCTTTAACCGCATCTTCAATTGCCCAATGCTCAAAAATAATTCGATACATGGCAATGGTCGCGCCTGTGCGGTCAGAACCATGATAGCAATGCACTAAGATTTTCTGGTTTTGTTGTTTAGCAGTTTGAATAACACGCATTGCTTCTAACAAGTCTTTACGATTGATTGCCCAAGTATTGATTGGAATGTGTACCAGATTAAAAGGCTGATCTCTTAAAACCTTGGCATCTTCATTTCTTGCGCGCAGGTTGAGGACAGTGCCAATTTGATGTTTTTTCAGGAAAGGGATTAACTGGTTGCTGGGTTGTTCACTGCGAAAAACATCAGGACTGATCTGGTAAAAATTATGTGTATCTGAAATCAGTGCTCCCCAATGCTGGGGCCTTTGATGCTCCTCCAGACTTGAATGTTTCATACAACCACCTAAGCTTAGGGATGATATGAAAGTAATAGTAATCAGTATCTTATGCATATTATTGGTAACGATTGAATTCAACTGGGTCATGTGAACAAATTAACTCAATACTCGGTTCATGTTGAGCCAGATATTGTAAGTGCTTCAGATTGTGTAAACGTTGTTGGTTATCCTCAGCCAGTAATCGTTCTGTAAAGTCCAATGCTCTTAACCTGTTTTTAGGGTTGAGTTCCAAATGGGAAAAATAGGCATCTCCACAGAATAAAATCCAGCCATCCTGTTTTTTGACTGCAATCGCACTATGTCCAAGCGTATGACCGATCAGGGGAACCATCAGGATTTCATCCTGAAATAAAGGTAATCCCTTGACTTTTTGCAGATTAAACCATGCTTCACCATCAGCCTGTTCAGCAAAGTTCCAGTAACGGTGATATTTAAACTGTTCTGTTTTGTAACGATTTTTCCCTTTGAGTGATAAAGATTGAGTGGCATTAAATTCAGATGCCAATACATGCACGGTTGCATTTGGAAAATCCGAAATTCCGCCTGCATGGTCAAAGTCAAGATGTGAAACAAAAATGTGTTTTACATCATCCAGACTATAACCAAGCCGTTGAATCTGGTGGAAAGCACTCAAATGAATATCGGGCACAATCGCGCCGAATTTGGTCAGCAATGAGCCTAGACGTTGTTGAGTATGTAAATAATCTTGTGTACCCAAACCTGTATCAATCAGGACCAGCCCCCGATCAGTCTCAACCAGTAGACAGTGGCAGACTAAATGGGCTTTCCAGCCTTTTTGTCCAAACATAGGGGCGCAAACAGGGCAGAAGCTGCCACAAGTGAGATGATGGATATTGTAGATCATGGTGATTTTTGTTGTGTTTGGAGTTGAATTATTCTTATAGCCTATTGATTGGAAAATACCAAGTAGGGGACGATGGTAATCGTCCCGATAAAGAAATCATGAGATTTAAAAATAGTACCTCATCAAACGGTGGGATTGCCATCCCACCCTACTCAGGCTGTGGTGTCAGTCTTAAATAAGGTTTCACTGCTGTATAACCTTTAGGAAAGCGTTGCTTGATTTCCTCTTCATCTTTCAGGGATGGCACAATCACCACATCCTCACCCTGTTGCCAATTGGCAGGTGTTGCCACTTTATGCTTGTCAGTCAGTTGCAGTGAATCCACCACACGCAACACTTCATTAAAGTTGCGACCTGTTGAGGCAGGGTAGGTGATGATCAGGCGAACTTTCTTGTTCGGGTCAATAATCACCAGGGAACGTACCGTTAAGGTTTCGCTGGCATTTGGATGGATAAAACCATAAAGCTCAGACACCTTGCGGTCTTTATCTGCAATAATCGGGAAATTCACTGTAGTGTTCTGGGTCTCGTTAATGTCCTGAATCCAGCCCTTATGTGATTCAACATCATCCACAGACAGTGCAATTGCCCTGACGCCACGTTTTGCAAACTCATCTTTCAGCTTGGCGGTATAACCCAACTCAGTAGTACAGACAGGTGTGTAGTCTGCTGGGTGTGAAAACAGGATTCCCCAGTCATCCCCTAGAAACTCATAAAAATCAATAATGCCCTCGCTTGATTCTTGTTGGAAATTTGGGGCTATATCACCTAAACGTAAGCTCATTCTTGGTCTCCTCATTCTGCTTATCTGATGCTGTGTCTTCTTACTATGCGCCAATTTATATATGAATCAAATCATTGTTTTTTTATTTGATTATAAGTTTTTCATATATAGGCGAGGTGTTGAGGATAAAAAAATGATCAGAATTTCATAGGCAAATCGATGTAACTTAAATGCAAATTTGCTACATTAACGCTCTTTGGTTATGCCTGTCAGAATCGCCTCGCAGATTTTTTTACCTGTTTGGATGCAAAGCACTTGTAGTTCTTATTTCTGGCTCCATAATAACAACCAAGAAAAAATTAACCGACCTAGAGTTTGTTGATCTTTACGACAAACCCTATAACAAACAGGATTAGAGAGTTTATTCATGTTGGCAAGTCTGATCGGAGGTATCTTCGGTACAAAAAATGAGCGTGAGCTCAAACGCATGCGTAAAATTGTTGAACAAATCAATGCGCTGGAACCGACGATATCTGCTCTTGGCGATGCAGACCTCTCTGCAAAAACTCCAGAATTCAAACAACGTTTTCAGAACGGTGAAAGTTTAGATAAATTATTGCCTGAAGCCTTTGCGGTGTGCCGTGAGGCGGCAAAGCGTGTCATGGGCATGCGCCATTATGATGTGCAGTTGATTGGTGGTATCACCCTGCACGAAGGCAAGATTGCCGAAATGCGTACAGGTGAAGGTAAAACCCTGATGGGTACACTGGCCTGTTACCTCAATGCCTTGAGTGGTCAGGGTGTTCACGTCATTACCGTGAACGACTACTTGGCACAACGTGATGCTGAGTTAAACCGTCCTTTATTCGAATTTTTAGGTTTAAGCATTGGGGTAATTTACTCCATGCAAATGCCTGCCGAAAAGGCACAGGCCTATAATTCAGACATTACCTACGGGACCAACAACGAATTTGGTTTCGACTATCTTCGTGACAACATGGTGTTTTCTCTGCAAGAGAAAAAACAACGGGGTCTCAGCTATGCCATCATTGACGAAGTGGATTCAATCCTGATTGATGAGGCACGTACGCCGTTGATCATTTCAGGGCAGAGTGAAGACTCTTCCCATCTGTACCAGTTGATCAACAGTATTCCTCCGCAACTACGTCCACAGAAAGAAGAAAAAGTGGCTGATGGTGGACATTTCTGGGTTGATGAAAAACAGCGTTCAGTTGAAATGACTGAAATCGGTTATGAAACCGTTGAACAGGAATTGATTCGTATGGGGCTGCTGGCTGAAGGTGAAAGCCTGTATTCAGCAGCCAACCTGAATCTGGTTCACCATGTGACTGCGGCGATTCGTGCCCATTACCTTTATCAAAAGAATGTGCATTACATCATTGGCATTAATCCACAGTCACAAAAAGAAGAAGTCATCATTGTGGATGAGAGCACGGGCCGTACCATGCCTGGCCGTCGTTGGTCTGAGGGTTTGCACCAAGCAGTTGAAGCCAAAGAGAACATGGAAATCCAGCCTGAGAACCAGACGCTGGCAACCACAACATTCCAGAACTATTTCCGTCTGTATAAAAAGCTTTCAGGGATGACGGGTACTGCCGATACTGAAGCAGCGGAAATGAAAGAAATCTATGGTCTGGATGTGGTGATTATTCCAACACACCGTCCAATGGTGCGCCAGGACCACAATGACCTGATTTATTTAAACCGTAATGGTAAATACAGTGCCATTATTGAGGAAATCACCAATATCCGTCAGCAGGGTGTTGCGCCAATCCTGATTGGTACAGCCACCATTGAGGCCAGTGAAATCCTGTCTGCCAAACTGTTGCAGGCTGGGATTCACCATGAAGTATTGAACGCCAAACAGCACGAACGTGAAGCAGATATTATTGCACAGGCGGGTAGTCCAAATGCGGTGACCATTGCCACCAACATGGCGGGTCGTGGTACGGATATCTTGCTCGGCGGTAACTGGAAAGCCAAGCTGGCGAAAATTGAAAACCCAACCCCTGAAGATGAAGCACGTTTGCAGGCACAGTGGGAAAAAGACCATGAAGATGTTCTGGCATCGGGTGGTCTGCACATCATTGGTTCTGAACGTCATGAATCACGCCGTATTGATAACCAGCTACGTGGTCGTGCGGGCCGTCAGGGTGACCCTGGTGTGTCGCGTTTCTATCTGTCGCTTGAAGATGACCTGATGCGTATCTTCGCTGGTGATCGTGTGGTGGCGATGATGCGTGCAATGGGCTTACAGGAAAATGAAGCCATTGAGCACAAGATGGTGAGCCGTTCCATTGAAAATGCACAGCGCAAGGTTGAGGCACGTAACTTCGATATTCGTAAGAACCTGTTGAAGTATGATGATGTCAATAATGAACAGCGTAAGATTATCTATTCGCAGCGTGATGAGATTCTGGCGGAAAGCACACTACAGGCCTACATTGAGGAAATGCACCATGAAGTGGTGAAAGGCCTGATTGCGAACTTTATTCCACCAGAGTCGATTCATGACCAGTGGGACATAGCTGGCCTGGAAAATGCCCTGCGTACCGATTTAAGCATTGAGCTTCCTGTACAGCAATGGCTGGACCAAGACCGTCGTCTGGATGAAGAGGGGTTGATTGAGCGTATCTCTGATGAGGTGATCAGCCGTTACCGTCAGCGCCGTGAACAGATGGGTGATGAGTCGGCGGCGATGCTTGAGCGTCACTTTATGCTGAACTCACTGGATCGTCACTGGAAAGATCACCTGGCGGCGATGGACTACTTGCGTCAGGGTATCCATTTACGTGGCTATGCACAGAAAAACCCTGAGCAGGAATACAAGAAAGAGGCATTCAACCTGTTTGTGAATATGCTGGCTATTATCAAGTCTGACGTAGTCACTGATTTATCCCGTGTCCATGTACCGACCGCTGAAGAACTGGCTGAGTTAGAGGCTCAACAGCAGCGTCAGGCCGAATCAATGCGTCTTTCTTTTGAACATGATGATGTTGATGGCTTAACAGGCGAAGTGACCATTTCTGAAGAACCAGACCGTTCATTGGCAAATGCCCAGTTCGAAGTTCCAGAAAGCCGTAACGCACCATGTCCATGTGGTTCTGGTTTAAAATATAAGCAATGTCACGGTAAAATCTAGTTTTAGGCTGATTTTTAGCTGTTATGAAGAGCAGGACTTAAGTCCTGCTTTTTTTTTACGAGAAGTAACTTGAGTCACAACTGGCTTTATAGTTAGATTATTGGGATTAATATTCTTGATTGAATGTGTATGAAAAGCGGGAAAGCAATGAAAAAAACATTAAAATTTTTGATTTTGGCAAGTGTGGCAGTATCTGGTTTTGCAGTTGCGGAAGATGCACCACAAACAACCACTGTGGACAAGGTACTTGCCGCACAGGGCAACACCACAGCAGAGGCACAGGTAAAGCGTGAGGTCACCACCATTATCAGCCCACGCACAGGAATTCGTTATACCTTGGGTGATACAGGCAATCGTCCAATCGTTTTACAAACTGCGGCGATTGCGCCTGCAAACTCTGCCAATATCAACCGCATCGTGGCATCAAATCCTGCTTTGTCTGCCAAGAGTCAGGAAAAAGCCAAGATTGCCCTAATTGGTGAGGCAGCTGTTCAGGCGGCAGATATGGCAGCGCAAACCACCAGTGCCCAAACAGCTCAAACAAATCAATAACGATTGATTTTGCAATAAAAAAGAGATGCGATGACATCTCTTTTTTATTAGTTGAAACTTTATTATAAAAAGCTTGGCAGCAAGATGAGCCCGATAATCATGCCAAACAGCAGCCATTTAGATACATAGTATAGACGACGGTTACGTTGCTTTAAGCCACGACCATAATGGTGTACCGCATAGCCGTATTTAAAGATGCGGTTGATAAAGCCAGTCTTGTCCTGATCATCATTGGGCGAGCTTGCCGCAGACATGACATTGCGTCCAAACCAGTGGTTGAAACGTTGTGCCCAGCCCCATTTCATCGGACGTTCGATGTCACAGAACAGGATAATACGGGTTTGATCAGTCTGGTTATGCGCCCAATGCACATAGGTTTCATCAAAAACGGTGGCTTCACCATCTCTCCAGCTATAACGTTGCTGATCGACCTCAATGAAGCAATCATCGCTATTTGGTGTGACTAAACCTAAATGATAACGAACTGAACCTGCATAAGGGTCGCGGTGTTTGCCTAAATAACTTCCTGATGGTAGCTCAGTAAACATGGCAGCTTTGACAGAGGGAATACTTTCCAGTAATGCCACTGTTTTAGGACAAAGTTGCTGCGCCGATGGGTGGCTGTCCTGATACCATTTTAAGTAGAAACGTTTCCAGCCACGTTTAAAGAATGTGTTAAAACCCGCATCATTATTTTTTTCCGCCGCCTTAATCTGGCTTTGGAGTTGAATGGCTTCCTCACGAATCACCTGCCAGTTATCCTGCAATGGCTTGAGCTCTGGGAACTGTGCCACATCAAAGAATGGTTGATTTGGGAGCTTTGAGAAGCCAGTCATAAACATATTGACGGGTGCCAAAAACGTGGAGTGATCAAATAATTGTCTAGAGGCTTTTAAGCGTTCTTTACCACGATAATAGGTATATAAGAAGCTGAGCAAAAATACGGCAACGATAATCACTGCGTACATAACACAATCGTCTAAAAAAATGGAAGCGGTAATTTTACCATAAAAAATATTTTGGAAAATGTTGTGATCTATTTAACGGGGAGGGCTTGGGTATTGCCCGATAAATGGTATTCCAGATGATCCAGGTTTTTTTATTTTTGGATCATCTGGAAAATGAGGTTTAAATCTGGTTATTTACATCATCATGCTTGGTTTCACGAATCAGTAAAAACGCGATTAAAGAGAGAATGGATGCCAAACTTAGATATAAACCAACAGCACCAAGACCATAATTTTCCGCTAGTTTGGTGGCGATATAAGGCGCAAAAGACGCACCAAAAATACCTGCCAAATTGAATGTCAAAGCTGAACCTGTATAGCGCACTGAGGTTGGGAAAATTTCAGAAAGTACCGTGCCAATCGGGCCATAAGTCAATCCCATGATGGAAAGGCCAATACAGAGGAACAGGAACACCAGTATTGGGTTGCCTGAACCCAGTAGTGGCGCAAAGCATAATCCGAACAGTGCTGAAAGTACGCAGACAGCAATCGAGGTATTTTTGCGGCCAAACTTCTCTGCAAAAATCGCAGACAGCGGAATAAATGCTGCAAAGCATAGCGTGGCGATCAACTGCAAGCCAAGAAAATCACCGCGTGCATAACCCAGCTTGGAGGTTCCCCAGTTCAACGCAAACACGGTGGTGAGATAGAACACCACAAAGGTACAGATTGCGGCAATGGTGCCCAGTACCAACATGGGGAAATGCTTGGTCATAACTTCCTTGAAAGGGACATTGACCTCTTTCTGCTTATTCAACACTTTCTGGAAAGCAGGGGTTTCATGCAGTTTTAAACGAATATACAAACCGACCAACACCAGAATTGCACTGGAGATAAATGGAATCCGCCAGCCCCATGTCATAAAGGCCTGTTCCGACATAAAGGCATTCAGCAGGAGGAATGAACCTGTTGCCAGAATAAAGCCAATCGGTGCGCCAAGCTGTGGGAACATGCCATACCATGCACGTTTACCCTCTGGAGCATTTTCAGTGGCAAGTAAAACCGCACCACTCCATTCACCACCCAAGCCTAAACCTTGTCCTAAACGACATAAGGCAAGGAGTAAAGGGGCAACAATGCCAATCTGGGCATAGGTCGGCAGTAGACCAATACAGACAGTGGAAATTCCCATGGTGAGTAGGGCGGCAACCAGTGTGGCTTTACGTCCAATTCGGTCACCCAGATGTCCAAAAATCGCCGCACCAATCGGGCGGGCAATAAAAGCGATGGCAAAGGTTGCCAGTGATTTGAGTACCGCAGCACCATCACTGCTTTCTGGAAAAAATAAATGGGGGAAAATCAGGACTGCCGCTGTGGCATAGATATAAAAGTCGAAAAACTCAATCGTAGTACCCACCAGACTGGCAAATAATACCCGTACCTTTGAATTACTGGCCACTTCAGTGGTGACAGTCGTAGCGTCTGACGACATACAAAACCTTAATGTGATTTATTCAGGAAACAGTAAAACCTGTCCTGAAATTTCTTTTGAATGCGGAATTTACCCAGCAAGCTGCCTGCGATGCATGGATTTATAATACATAGCAATAGATCGCTAAAAAGTGTAAACCTGCCCCTAATAGCACAAAAACATGCCAAATTGTGTGGGTATATCTTACATTTTTTAAAGCATAAAACAATGTGCCGACCGTATAGGCCAGTCCACCTGCAATCAGGAGCTGTATTGCATCCTTGGAAAGATAGCGCTGCATGTCATCCATCACCAAAACCGCCAACCAGCCCATCACCAGATAGGCTGCCAGGGACACTCTCTGGAAACGGTGAATAAACACCAGCTTAAACAATGTTCCAATCAATGCAATGACCCAGAGAGCAATCAGTAGGTGGTGTGCCTTTGCCGTTGGAATGGCAATGCTGAGAAAGGGGGTGTAAGTCCCTGCGATTAAATAATAAATAGCAGTATGATCAAGTTTTTTATACCAATAACGTTTACGTTCGTCCTGAGCAAAGTGATACAGCATGGAACTGCTGAGCAATAACACCAGACTCAGCCCATAGACCCATAAGCTGATCCATTGTCCCAAAGGTAAACCATAGCCTTTCACAATCAGAAAAATGGTAGCAATCAATGCCAGTACAGCACCCAGGCCATGACTATAGGCATTGATCAGTTCTTCCTGTGGATCATAATCGAGTGGGGAGGTTGAAGCCATTCATAGCTCATCTGAATAAAAATACAACTGTATCGTAATGCAATTTCCCTTTTAAAGTAAGACGCTTTAGAATTTAGTTTCCATTTGTCAGGTTTTCACTATGTTTGCGCCGAAATTTTCTTTTGAACAGGAACAGCAGTTTTTCTTGGATATCCAGCAATCTATTGAAAATAAAAGCTTTGAACGACTTGTTCTTAGTCAGTACAAAGGTGAACTGGCAGATCTGGAAAAGATGACGTTTCGCATGATTGAGTTGCAGGGGCAGCCAACCTTGTCTTGCCTGTATCACCACACCACTCAAGACATCACCAAAAACTATGCAATTGCTGAGGGGCTGGAGAAAATTGCTGAGCTATTGAACCTGTCTAAACAGGCAAATTTATTTACACTCAATCAGGATATTCAACTGAAAAAAAATAAAAAGAAAGCCATGCTGAATATCCAGAAAAAACAGGCTTCATCAGCAAAAGTGGAACAGCATCAGCATAACCGTGAAAAGCAGCGTTATGTTGATCAGCACAGCTCATTTTTAATGCATCTGGGCATTACCGATGAAAAAGGGCAGATCATTCCGAGCATGGCGCGTAAGTGGAAACAGATTAATAAGTTCATTGAAATCTTTTCCAATGCCTATGAACAGATTGATGCCTCACAGCAAGAGTTGAACATTGTCGATTTTGGTTCAGGTAAGGGCTATTTAACCTTTGCCTTGTATGACTATTTGTTGGCACAACATAAAACACCACTGATTACTGGTGTTGAACTGCGTTCCAATCTGGTGGAGTTCTGCCAGAATGTAGCTGATCAGGTTGGATTTAACCATCTTGATTTTTTTGAGGGGGATGTACGCAGTTATCAACCCGCAAAGCTGGACCTGATGATTGCCCTGCATGCCTGTGACATTGCAACTGACTTTGCCATCCATACAGGAATTCGCTTAAATGCTTCCATGATTATGTGTGCGCCGTGTTGCCATAAAGAATTAAGGCCGCAACTCAAGAGTCCAGAAGTATTGCAACCCATGCTCCAGTTTGGGATTCATGCAGGCCAGCAGGCAGAAATGCTGACCGATACCCTACGGGCCTTATTGCTCAAGACCTATGGTTATGAAACCAAGGTATTTGAATTTGTGGCATTGGAACATACCAGCAAAAACAAGATGATTCTGGCAACCAAACGCAAGGATATTCAACAGCCTGACCCAAACATCATGCAGCAGATTCAGGCCTTAAAAGCCATGTATGGCATTGAAAAACAATCTCTGGAATTATTGTTGCAGGATCAAATGCCAGTCGAAAATCTGGGTTGCAAGTGTTAGGCGTGTTGAGATCGGTATGTTAAGCGTTGAAAATGGCGATTGGGATCAATTGCAGCAAGATGCCAGACTGATTCGGGAATTGGTGTTTATTGTTGAACAAAATATTCCTGAACAGGATGAGTGGGATGATCAGGATGCCATTTCACAGCATTTTGTGGTTTATGATCGTGATCAAGCTATAGCCACAGCGCGTCTATTGCAAAACAATAGTGTTGGGCGCGTGGCGGTCATCCAAAAATATCGGGGGCAGGGCATTGGACGAATGATTATGTTGGATATTATTCGCTATGCACAACAGCAACATCGTCCATTCCTCAAACTGTCATCACAGGTTCATGCCATTTCATTTTATGAAAAACTTGGTTTTGTCACGCAAGGCGATCCGTATGATGAATGTGGCATTCCCCATATTGAAATGATGATGCCACTTATACCATAAGTGTCATAGATTAATGGATTGAACTTAAACTCTATAATTTCTGGTATCAAATTTTAGGTATGCTAGCCCAATTCAATCATTCGTGGTGCTGATGTGTTTCAGTATTGCCTGTCTCAGTGGTCATGGAAGACTGTGACATTTCAGCTGCTGCCGCTGCTTTTTTTTGATTCATTGGCATATAGTCAGGCTCATTATTTATGGCTAAATAAAAAATCACCATAAAGATAAAGCTTAAAATGCAAGTGATGATCAGTGCTTTCCAACCCCACGGCGAGGTTTCAGGACATAATTTCTCAGACATAAGACAAATTTCCAAAGGACAAAAAGTAAAGCAGAATTGGTATATTTATAGCACAATTTGTGATGGATTAGACGTAATTCGATTTTCTATCAATAAATACAAAAAAACTCATACCAGTTAAAGAAACTGATATGAGTCTAAAGTGAAGAGAATGAAAAAATTATTGAATAATTTCTTTCTTCTGTGCCTTGTCTTTCAATAACTGCGGTGGATTAAAACGCTCACCATATTGAGCCGCCAATTGTTCTGAACGCTGGAGAGATTTCTCAATGCCATTCTGGTTTAGGAACTGGATTGCGCCTCCTGTCCACGGTGCGAAACCGATTCCGAAAATCGAGCCGACATTGGCATCAATCACCGATTCCAGAACATTCTCTTCATAGCAGCGTAAAGTATCGAGTGCCTGAACAAACAAGAAACGATCAATCATATCTTGTTCGGAAATATCATGGTCTTTAGTCCAGCGGCTGAGTCCATCCCATAAATGTTTTTTACCATTTTCAGGATATTCATAGAAGCCTGCACCCGCTGCCTTACCTTTACGATTCAGCTCGTGAATCATGGTGTGAACCACTTCATCTACAGGGGTTTTTGGCAAGTCTTTGCCCTCAGCCTGTAGCGCTTTGCGGGTTTCGCTTGCAACGTGTTCAGTCAGGGTTAAAGAAACTTCATCCTGAATTGCAAGAGGACCTACAGGCATACCTGCCTTGAGTGCCGCCATTTCAATCCTGGCTGGATGCACGCCTTCAGCAAGTAGGCGCATACCTTCCTGAATGAATGTACCAAACACACGGCTGGTAAAGAAGCCACGACTATCGTTCACCACGATTGGTGTCTTGGCAATTTGCTGTACAAAGTCATAGGCTTTAGCCAAAGTTTCAGCCGAAGTCTCTTTGCCCTTGATAATTTCAACCAACTGCATCTTGTCGACTGGACTAAAGAAGTGTAGGCCAATAAAGTTTTTGGTATCTTTACTTGCTGTGGCTAGACCTGTGATTGGTAAGGTAGACGTATTCGATGCAAAGATTCCTCCTTCCGCTAAATATTGTTCAGCTTCTTGAGTCACTTTGGCTTTGAGTTCCTGATTCTCAAAAACAGCTTCAATGATCAGGTCGCAGCCTTGTAGATCAGCTGCATCAGCGCTAGCAGTAATAAGCGCTAACACTTGATCACGTTTTTCTGCTGTCATACGACCTTGTGAAACACGTTTATCAAGTAACTTTTGCGAGTAAGCTTTGCCTTTCTCTGCATTTTCTACTGACACATCTTTCAATACCACAGCAATGCCTTTGATTGCGGTTGAGTAGGCAATCCCTGCACCCATCATACCTGCACCTAAAACACCGACTTTCTTCACTTGCCATTTTGCAACATCCGTAGGGCGGCTTGCACCTGACTTGATCGCATTTAGACCATGCCAGAACGTACCGATCATGTTCTTGGAAATCTGACCTACGGTAAGCTGGGTGAAGTAGCGTGATTCGATACGCAAAGCTGTATCAACATCCACCTGTGCACCCTCAACAGCCGCAGCCATGATGGCTTCAGGCGCTGGGTAACACCCTTTGGTTTTATCACGCAGCATCGCTGGTGCAATCGCCAATACCTGAGCCACCGCAGGAGTTTTTGGATCACCCCCTGGAATCTTGTAGCCTTTCACATCAAATGGTTGCTGTGCTGCTTTTGTAGAGGGCGGATTGGCTTTGACCCATGCAATTGCTTTGTCCAACAACTCTTGTTCATTCTCAGCGGTGTCATGCACCAAACCAAGCGATTTTGCCTTGTCCACGCCAAACTGCTTGCCTTCCATCAAGAATGGAAATGCATTTTGTAAGCCGAGCAGACGCACCATACGCACGATACCACCGCCACCAGGAAGTAGACCTAAAGTTACTTCTGGTAAACCAAATTTAGTTTTTGGATCATTGATGGCAATACGATAATGACAACCTAAAGCGATTTCCCAGCCGCCACCAAGCGCAGTGCCGTTTAAAGCTGCAACAACAGGCACACCTAAAGTTTCGATTGTGCGTAAGTCACCTTTGAGTTTTTCAATCATCTTGAAAAATTCAGTGGCATGTTCGGGTTTAACCTGAATCAGTTCATCCAGATCGCCGCCTGCAAAGAATGTTTTCTTGGCTGAGCGGAAAATAATACCTTTCAGGTCAGTTTCAGCTTTCAGCTTTTGACTGACTTCATCTAAAGCATCACGGAACTCTGCATTCATGGTATTGGCAGACTGACCAGATGAATCAAGTATAAGAATTACAATATTGTCAGCGTTTTTTTCGTATTTAATAGCGCTCATACATCATCGTCCTAAATTTATTTCTTAAAAACGCTGGCGAAGCAGAGCTTGCGAGGCGGAAATATTTGAAAAAAGCGCAGTTTACGAGCTGTAAATGAGCATTTTTGAAAGTGTTTCCAACGTGGCAAGATCAATGCAGCCAGTTTTTATACCAACTCAATGATGGTGGCAATCCCCATTCCACCACCGACACATAATGTTGCTAGACCGCGTTTTTTACCTTGACGCTCTAATTCATCCAGCAATGTACCTAAAATCATGGCACCTGTTGCACCCAATGGATGACCCATCGCAATCGCACCACCGTTGACATTGACTTTTTCGGCAGGAACATTCAGTTCGTTGATAAAGCGCATTACCACGGCAGCAAAGGCTTCATTCACTTCAAACAGGTCGATGTCATCAATGCTTAAGCCTGCCTTTTGCAGTGCTTTGCGAGCAGCAGGAGCAGGACCAGTCAACATAATGGTTGGATCTGTACCGACTAATGCAGTTGCAAGCACCTTGGCACGAGGTTTTAAGCCTTGCTCTTTAACTGCTTTCTCAGAAGCCAATAACACTACCGCAGCGCCATCTACGATGCCTGATGAGTTGCCTGCATGATGCACATGGTTAATTTTTTGTGCTTCAGGATATTTCTGTAATGCAACTGCATCGAAGCCCATTTGTCCCATCATTTCAAAGCTGGCGTTCAGTTTTGCCAAGCCCTCAACGGTAGTATTGCCTTTGATAAATTCATCTTTTTCTAAGATTGTTACACCTGCATGATCTTTCACAGGCACAACTGATTTATCAAAATGACCATTTGCCTGAGCGGCAGCAGCCTTTTGTTGTGAACCAACTGCAAAAGCATCCACACCTGCACGGCTATAACCATCTAAAGTCGCAATCAGGTCAGCACCCACACCTTGTGGAACAAAGGAGGACTTCAAGTTGGTTTCAGGATCAAGTGCCCACGGACCACCATCAGAACCCATTGGAATGCGTGACATTGATTCCACACCGCCAGCAACCACAACATCTTCCCAACCTGAACGAACTTTTTGTGCTGCCAAGTTCACCGCTTCTAAACCAGAAGCACAGAAACGGTTGATTTGTACGCCTGCAACATCATCATTCCAACCTGCAGCAATCGCAGCAGTTTTGGCAATATCGCCACCTTGATCACCAATCGGTGTCACACAACCGAGAACGATATCATCAACTTTAGATGTGTCGAGTTGATGGCGTTGTTGTAATTCATTCAATAATGTTGTGAGTAAAGTAATTGGTTTTACTTCATGTAATGAGCCGTCTTTTTTTCCTTTTCCGCGTGGTGTGCGAATGGCATCAATAATATAGGCCTCGCTCATAGCTGTTCCTTGTATTGCCTTAAATTAAAATCATTGTGCTTCGAGTGTACTCAATTTAAGTGGCAGTGCAATGATGATAAACGTTGGCAAGCTTGATGTTTTTCGCCAATTGGTCACTTGCCAGAAAAACGGCTTCATCAGTAAACTGGCCCATCATAACTGAAGCAAGCATTTCAGATGAAATTCATTAATATTATTGGCACTACAGGCTGTGGTAAGTCTACACTTGCCCGAAAACTGGCACAAAAACGACAATTACACTATATCGAACTGGATGATTTACTCTGGCTGGATGATTGGCAGGAATCATCAAATGAAGCCTTATTCTCCAAACTAAAAACAGCGATGAAGCATGCCACAGCGGGTTAGGTATTGGATGGTCTTTATACCCGTACCGTTCCGATGATTATGCAACAGGGGGATACCGTGATTTGGCTGGATTATCCATTTCACATCAATCTATAACGTCTGACTAAACGCACTTGGGGACGTGTCATCAGCCGAAAAAATTTGTGGGAAAATTCAAATAATCGGGAAAGTTTAAAATTGATGTTGTCTAAGGAATCAATTTTTGTCTGGTTAATCAAATGCTATCCTAAAAAACCGTAAGAAATATTTCGACCTCATGCAAAACCCAGCCTATCAGCATATTCAATTTATTCGCCTGACTTCGCCTAGACAAACTGAAGCTTTCCTAAAGCAAGTTAAGGCAGAGCAATGATAATTTGTTGACACATTAAAATAGATAGTCTGAGCTTTCAGACTATCTATAGACATTGATTTATAAATGCTGTCCGTGTAACTGACGATACAACCCTGGGGTAACACCCGTCCACTTTTTAAAGGCACGGTGAAAAGTACTAGTTTCGCTAAAGCCGACCTGTTGGGCGACATCCTCAAGGGTAAGGTTTGGCGTTAACAATAAATGAATGGCGGCATCACGGCGCAGCGCATCTTTGACACCTTGATAGCTCTTGCCTTCCGCAGCCAAACGACGACGCAAAGTTTGCGGAGAAAGATACAGCATGGAGGCCACATTATTCAGTGTCGGCATTTCCTCACCGATCTGACTTTTTAACACATCACGAATGCGCGATGTGAGCGAGTTGGTGTTCTTGAATTTTACCAGCAGTTGCGCTGGTGCAGCTTTTAAAAATTCCTCTAAGGTCTTTTCATCTTGACGGATCGGAAGATCAAGATAGTCCGCAGCAAATGTGATTTCCGTACGTGGTGCATCGAATTGCATCACAGGCGCAAAAAATAGCGCATCATATTCATCGGCGTGGTTAGGGCGTTCATAACCAAAATGGACGCGCTCCAAAGGTAAGCGACGTTCAATTAGCCATGAAGCCAGACCATGCCAGATCATCAGCATGCTTTCAGTAATGAAGTGATCGGGATCCAGAGCTTTGGGAATATGCGGCACTAAACGTGCTTCATGCTTGTCACGTTCCAGACTCACCGACCATTCATCACCAAACAATTTATAGAATTGAGATGAGAGTTCGAGTGCCTGTCCAAGTGTTTTCGAATGTATGATCAATTGGCACATGATAGCAAACGTACCCAGACGGCGTGGCTGGACATCAAAGCCCACATGCTCGTCCTGCGTCACCATCCACAACATTTTAACGAAACGGGTGTATTGCTCTGGGGAGATTCGGGCCTTGGGTTGGCGCAGCAATTCTGCTTCTATACCGACATGTGAAAGTAATGTTTCAACGTCCATGCCTAGGCGTTTGACACCTGTTAAAGCCGCATTCACGAAGTGGATGCTGATCGTATCACGGCTCATATTGAATCCTTCAGTTTCTTTACTATTCACGATAATTGACCTAAATAACCGTCTAAAATAAAAGGGCTTGTTAGTTGATCAGATATAGTTGCGACAATAGACATTTTTTAGATGATACAAGGCATGGCTTGTGAGATTTAGTGCCTCTAAATGAACAAGACATAACGCAGTAGCATCAAAAAATGTCTTTGTCCCGTAGGGTTGTGACCAAAATTTCCTCATACTTCGTTATGAAACTCGGAAATGAATTGTCATTCCTTTCGTTTCATGCCTCGTCTGATAAAATTTTTGTCAACAACGCAATATATATCTGGTCAATTAACAAGCCCTATGGCAATTGACAAGAAAAATAATTGCTCATTCAGTACATGTTAAATTGCCGAAACGATCAAGGTAAATGGCTGAACATGACATTGTTTTTGTGTTTATCCAAACCTAGTATAAAAGAAAATTTAAACAAACTGAGTAAAAATTATTATGCCAACCGCTTTAAAGGGATTGAAAGTTCTGGATTTTTCAACGTTATTGCCTGGACCATTTGCCAGCATGTACCTTGCCGACATGGGTGCAGAAGTGATCCATGTAGAATCTCCGAGTCGTCCAGATTTGGTTCGAATCATGCCACCCTATGCCAATGGACAGGCGACAGCGCATAGTTATTTAAACCGTAACAAGCAGTCGATTGCACTCGATTTAAAAGAAGCAGCCAATATTGAAATGATCAGGAACAAGATTTCCGAGTTTGACATCCTGCTGGAACAGTTCCGTCCAGATGTGATGCGCCGTTTGGGCTTGGACTATGAAACCCTGGCAGAGATCAATCCACGTTTAATCTACTGTTCAATTACAGGCTACGGTCAAACAGGTACTTATAAAGACCGTGCAGGGCATGACATTAACTATCTGGCACTGGCAGGTGTTTCTGGTCATAGTGGTCGTCAGGATGGTGGCCCACCGCCATTGGGCATCCAGATTGCCGATGTTGCGGGTGGTTCACTGCATGCGGTGATTGGTATTCTCGCAGCTGTGGTCGAACGTCAGCGCAGTGGCATGGGGCAATACATAGATATTTCTATGACGGACTGTGTGGTTAGTTTAAATAGTATGGCCGCCTCAGCAAGTTTGGCTGGTCAGACACCGCAAGGTCCTGAGCAAGGGATGCTGAATGGTGCTATTTTCTATGACTATTATGAAACCAAAGATGGTCGTTATTTCTCTGTAGGAAGTTTAGAACCACAGTTTATGACTGGGTTAGCTGCTGCATTAGATTTACCTATATTGATGGCAAAAGGTAGTTCTTTTGACCCTGAAGACCGTCAAGCGATTAAAAAAGCCTTAAAGGAAAAGTTTAGCTCCAAAGATTTTGCTGAGTGGCAATCAATTTTTTCGCAATTAGATATTTGTGTTGAGCCAGTGTTGAGCTTGGATGAAGCTTTGACTTCACCGATTGCAAAACAACGTGGTTGGGTGGTCGATGTGCCTTTATCTGAAAATACAGATCAAACTGAGCCTCAATTAGCATGCCCAATCAAATTTTCACGTTCTCAAATGCGTTATCAATTTATCGGACAGGGATTAGGTCAAGGAAAATGGTAGAAAAAATGTGCATACAATCACAACTTGGTGAAATATTGCACATTTAATCAAGTGATTAACATTTTGAATAAATTAATCAATTAAAAATGGGCGTAACCTTTTATATACAAAAGCATAAAAGAGAGGTGGTCCTACGTGTTTGAACAACTAAAAGCTTATTTATAAGTGATATTCTGCTCTAGTTAAGCTACCTTATTTTGTTGTGGTAGCTGGTCTCTTGTAGCTTATGCATTGCCAGATAAGAACTAATTTCATTTAGAAAATGATTGTAAAAGCTCAGATTCGTCTGAGTTTTTTCTTTTTGGGGCAATTAGATAGGCTTATCAATAAAATCGTTATTAAATATGCAAAAAAAGCATTTTGTTGATGAATAAAAGCTCGCTATGCTAGTTGCCTTTATAATGAATGACTAGCCATACGCCATGTATTTATATACGGATTTCGATCAACAACTGATTAACCAACGTGTTGCTCAGTTCCGCGATCAAACAGAACGCTATTTAGCAGGAAAATTGACCGAAGACGAATATCGTCCATTACGTTTGCAAAATGGTCTGTACGTGCAACGTTATGCACCTATGCTCCGTATCGCTGTGCCGTATGGCTTGATGAATACTAAACAACTCAGAAAAATTGCTGAAATCGCGACTGAATATGATCGTGGTTATGCCCACGTTTCAACTCGTCAAAATATTCAGTTGAACTGGCCTGCTTTAGAAAATGTACCTGATATTCTGGCAGAGCTAGCAACAGTACAAATGCATGCAGTACAAACCTCAGGTAACTGTATTCGTAATACCACCACTGATCAGTTTGCAGGCGTGGTTGCAGGTGAAATTGCAGATCCACGTCCAACGTGTGAATTAATTCGTCAGTGGAGTACTTTTCATCCTGAATTTGCGTTCTTGCCACGTAAGTTCAAGATCGCCGTGTCTGCTCTGGAAGAAAAAGACCGTGCCGCAACTGCTTTCCACGATATTGGTGTTTATATCGTTCGCAATGAAGCGGGCGAAATGGGCTATAAAATCATGGTTGGTGGTGGCTTGGGCCGTACCCCAATCATTGGTAGCGTAATCCGTGAGTTCTTACCACGTGAAGACTTGATTGCCTATCTTGAAGCGACCTTGCGTGTCTATAACCTGCATGGCCGTCGAGACAACAAATACAAGGCACGTATTAAGATTCTCGTGAAAGCACTCACACCAGCAGTGTTCGCAGAAAAAGTTGAGGCTGAATTTGAGCACACCCGTGAAGCATTGAAGATTCAGCCTGAGATCTTGAAAAAATTAGATGCAGAATTCACTCCATTTGATTATCAAGATTTAGAAGATCAGGATTTTTCAGCACTGTTTGCTGAACATCCAAAATTTAAGCAATGGTTTAACGTCAACACCAATGCACATAAAGTCAAAGGCTATCGTATCGTCACGATTTCACTAAAACGTGCAGGCGTTGCCCCTGGTGATGTGACTTCTGAAGAAATGAACTTAATCGCAGACTTAGCGGATAAGTACACTTTTGGTGAGTTCCGTACTACACATGAACAAAATATTTCACTCGTGGATGTACCACAAAAAGACCTGTTTGAATTGTGGCAAACGCTTGAACATCACAACATGGCACGCGCGCATATCGGCTTTATTACCGATATTATTTGCTGCCCAGGTGGTGATTTCTGTTCATTGGCCAATGCGAAATCCATTCCAATTTCAGAAGCGATAAGCCGTCGTTTTGAAGATTTAGATACCATTTATAATTTGGGTGAACTTGATCTGAATATCTCAGGCTGTATGAATGCCTGTGGTCATCACCATGTTGGTAACATCGGTATTTTGGGAGTCGATAAGAAAGGTGCTGAGTTCTATCAAATCACTTTAGGTGGTCATGCTGATCACGATGCGTCGTTGGGGGACATTCTGGGGCCATCGTTTGCTGCGGATGCCGTTCCTGATGTGATTGAAGAAATCCTCAATACCTATCTTGACTTGCGTACAGAGGGTGAGCGTTTCATCGACACTTACCGCCGTGTTGGCATCCAGCCATTTAAGGAGCGTGCTTATGCTTAATACATCGCTACAAGTGCTTTCTAAAGATGGCACGATTGCAGACAATAGCTATCAAGTGATTGCTGAAGATGGTCTGATTCCGCAAGGTGATGTAGTGCTGACCACTGCACAACTTGATCAGTTGACACAGGTACAAGGTAAAAAGGCTTTATATATCACGGTCAATGATTCACCTGAAACCCATCAATTTCCATTAAATGAACTAGATGCAATTTTTATCGAGTTTGCTGGTTTTGGTGATGGTCGGGGCTACTCCTTTGCTGCGTTATTACGCCGTCAGGGCTATCAGGGTGAATTACGTGCAGTAGGTGATGTGTTTAAGGATGTTTTAAATTATTTGAAACGTTCTGGCTTTGATACCTTTGTTGTCAAAGAGGGCAAGGACATTCACGAAGCGGCTGCTGGACTTCAGGATTTTACTCACCCTTATCAGGCTTCAACCGCAGTGCCACAGGCCAGTTATCAAACAGGTGCGTAAGTATCCTCAAAGCAAAAGCTGAACTACGGTTCAGCTTTTTTATTATATGCAAATATTGATGCTTAGAACTTCATCAAAAAATTATTTAGATGAAGTCTTTATTCTGTTATTTATATGCTCTCAAGCTGACAATTGACCATCCATTTTATCCCGAACTGATCGGTAAATGCACCGTAGAGTGCACCCCAGAAAGTTTTCTCCAGTTGCATTTCAATATGACCATGTACTGAAAGCTGGTTAAATAAACGTCGTGCTTCCGTTTCATCATATTCAAGATTAATCGAAATATAATGGTTATTTCCCAGTGTAAACACACTATTTGCTGCACAAAACTGATCGTTGACATCCGATCCCATCAGAACCGTAAATTCATTGATCGGTAAGGAAACGTGCAGGATTAAACTTTTATCGACTTCAGAAAGCATGACTCCCTCAGTGGGTGGCATATCTCCATAGCGACTAATCATGGAAAATTCACCGCCAAACACAGACTGGTAAAAAATGAATGCCTGTTCGGCCTGTCCTTTGAAATTGAGATAATGATTGAGTTGCATGGGAAATTCCTTGTTGTTTTTTTATACACAACATAACTTATCGGGATTTTTAGATAAGGTGCATTATTTTTTTGTAATTATGAAAATAAAAAATCCTGCATCAAGCAGGATTTTTAATAGAAAAGAATGATAGATATTTAGATCAATTCAATCGCAACAGCAGTCGCCTCACCACCGCCGATACACAGTGCCGCAACACCTTTCTTGCCACCCGTACGTTTAAGTGCATGAATCAGGGTCAAAATGATACGCGAACCGGTAGAACCAACTGGGTGTCCAAGAGCACAGGCACCACCATTGATATTGACTTTTTCTGCATCTAATTTGAAGTCATCAATTGGACACATGGTCACCATGGCAAATGCTTCGTTGATTTCCCAAAGGTCAACGTCTTGCGCATCCCAGCCCGCCTTGTTCAACACTTTCTGAATTGCACCTACAGGCGCAATGGTAAATTCAGATGGATGCTGGGAATTTGATGCGGTTGCAACGATTTTTGCCAAAGGTTGTAAGCCACGTTGAGCAGCCACATCACTGTTGGTAAGTACAAGTGCAGACGCGCCGTCAGAAATTGAGCTGGCATTCGCCGCAGTAATGGTACCGTCTTTGGCAAAAGCTGGTTTTAAGCTTGGGATTTTATCCAGCTTGGCATTTAAAGGTTGCTCATCCTGATCAACAACCACATCACCTTTACGGCTTGAGACGGTTACAGCAACGATTTCATCCTTGAAATAACCTTCAGTAATCGCTTTTTGGGCACGTTGTAAAGAACGAATGGCAAAGTCATCCATTTGCTCACGGGTATAACCACGTGTATTTGCCATGTCCTGGGCAAATGAACCCATTAAGCGACCAGTTTCAGCATCTTCAAGACCATCAAGGAACATATGGTCCTTAATTTCCCCATGACCCATACGGTAGCCTGCACGTGCTTTGGGCAATACATAAGGTGCATTGGTCATGGATTCCATACCGCCTGCAACCACAATTTCAGCACTGCCTGCCTTGATCATGTCAGCTGCCTGCATAACCGCTTTCATGCCAGAGCCACACAGCTTGTTAATTGTCACTGCGCCTGTTGAGTCAGGTAAACCAGCCTTACGCATTGCCTGACGGGCAGGGCCTTGCTTTAAGCCTGCTGGTAACACACAACCCATGATGACTTCTTCTACATCAGTTGGCTGTAGACCAGCACGGGCAATTGCTTCTTTAATTGTGATTGCACCCAGTTCTGGTGCAGTTGCACTCGATAATGCACCTTGGAAGCCGCCCATTGCCGTACGGGCGCCATTGACAATTACGATGTCAGTCATTGTGTGTCTCCAGACTTATAATTTGCAGAGAATGTTCAAAACCTATGCAGTATAGTAAAAAAAAACAGTGAATAAAGTGTTTTATGTCGCCTTGCCTAGACTGAAGAGTTTTTAGCAGGTGGGTGTTTTCTCAAATCGTGGATGCCCCATACGACCAATGACCAGTTTTGAGTGATAATCCAGTGAATTGGAACAATAGATAAAGCTACCATTTGAAGCGAAAGGCAAGCCATTTTCCTGCTGGAAGATAATGTATCGTGGGGAAGAGCCAAAGCCTCTATAGCTTAGTGAACCATATTTATGATTAAGTGTGCTGGCAAATAACAAGGTTTCGTCATTGTCACGTTGTCTATTCTTATTGCTATCTATAAAGCTAATAAAACCCTTGTTCCAGTCATTATGGCAACTCTCTAAATCCTGACTTGGGCAAATGATCACGTTTTTATGGTAAATTTGTGCATCAATCTTTGCTTTTTGTATGTTCATTGTGAGTATTCTAATGGTCTGGTTTGACTCCCAGGAAGCCAGTAAATGATGAAATGCTGGAATTGCGAAAGCGACTATTATGGACAAAATAGTCGTGGTCACCACCATTTCGGTTAAGGTAAAACCTAATGTTGTTTTCATGTGAAACCCAAGTAATTTTTGTTTAAATATATAAATAACAAAGTGTTAAAATGTGTTTTTAAAATTAAATAATACATTAACCCATATTTAGGCCATTATTTAAATAGAAATGCTACATAGCAAATAAATAAAAACTTGCGAACGATAATTGATTATTACTTTACATGGGAATTGAAAATTTACTGAACTACAACGGAAATTGTAAGAAATTTTGTCAATAATTTACTAGGTTAAAGTTATCAAGCACTTGGAAAATTACTCGAGTGTTTGTATGATACAAAGTTAAGTGAATAGCTTAAAAAGAACATTTTAAGTGCTTGATGCTTATGAGTGGTCAAAAATTATAGGCTAAACTTAACAACAAACAAATGTTATCTCTGGAGGATATCCATGAAATTGAGTCGTATTGCACTTGCTATGCTTGTTGCTGCTCCTTTAGCTGCTGCTAACGCGGGCGTAACAATCACTCCATTATTGCTTGGTTACACATTCCAAGACACTAAACACAACAATGGTGATAAGCACTTAACTAACGGTGGCGAACTACAAGACGATTTATTCGTTGGTGCTGCTATTGGTGTTGAATTAACACCTTGGTTAGGTTTCGAAGTTGAATATAACCAAGTTAAAGGTGATGTTGACAGCCTTGCTGCTAACTCTGAATATAAGCAACAACAAATCAACGGTAACTTCTATGTTACTTCTGATTTGATCACTAAAAACTATGACAGCAAAATCAAGCCATATGTATTGTTAGGTGCTGGTCATTACAAATACTCTTTTACTGATGCTAATGAAGCAGAGTTAGGTCGTGTTGGTCGTGGTTTGAAAGAAGAAGGTACTCTAGGTAATGCTGGTATCGGTGCTTTCTGGCGCTTAAACGATGCTTTATCTCTTCGTACTGAAGCTCGTGGTACTTATAATATCGACGAAGACTTCTGGAACTACACAGCACTTGCTGGTTTAAACGTTGTTCTTGGTGGCCATTTGAAGCCTGCTGCACCAGTAGTTGAAGTTGTTCCAGTACCAGTACCAGTACCAGTACCAGTTCAGCCGCAGCCACAAGAGATGACTGAAGACCTTAACATGGAACTTCGTGTATTCTTTGATACCAACAAGTCAGACATCAAGCCGCAGTACAAGTCTGAAATTGCGAAAGTGGCAGAGAAATTGTATGAGTATCCGAATGCGACTGCTCGCATTGAAGGTCACACAGACAACACGGGTCCACGTAAGTTGAACGAACGTTTATCTTTAGCTCGTGCCAACTCTGTTAAGTCTGCACTTGTGAATGAATACAATGTTAACGCAACTCGCTTGACAACTCAGGGCTTCGCTTGGGATCAACCGATTGCAGACAACAAGACTAAAGAAGGTCGTGCTATGAACCGTCGCGTATTCGCTGCGATCACTGGTAGCCGTACTGTTGTTGTACAACCAGGTCAACAAGCTCAGTAATTGAGTCTTGATGATATGAAAGGGCGGCTCAATTGAGCCGCTTTTTTTATATCTATGTCTCGTCCTAATTAAGGTTGACACTTTCCATTCCTAAAATTGGAGAGTGTTATGACTAGAGTGCTTAGAAGAACACAACGAGATTATAGTCTCGTCTTTAAATTATCAGTTGTTGACCAAGTCGAAAAAGGTGAAATGATTTATAGGCAGGCACAGGATAAATATGAAATACAGGGCTGTTCAACAGTATTGGTTTGGCTTCGCAAGCATGGTAACCTAGACTGGAGTCAGTGAGCACTCTCTTTTCATCCAGGTAAAACCTCCATGCCCAATACACCGCTCACGCTAGAACAAAGAATTAAAGAACTTGAGCACCAACTTGTCAACACTCAACAAAAAGCTGAATTCTTTGAAACTGTTGTAGATGTACTCGAAAGAGATTATGGAGTCAGCATTGTAGAAAAGCCACGAGGCAAGTCATCAGGGAAAAGCAAGAAACGGGGATAAGTATTATGCAATGCTGCCGTTATCTTGGAATGACTCGTCAAGCCTATTACAAGCAATGCAAGTAGGAATCTCTACGCATTAAAAAGGATCAGGCCATTTGCATTAAAATATAAAACGCCCAATGAGGTTTATCAGGCATTTTATAGTTGAAATAAGTGTCAACCTATTTTAGGACGGGACACTGTCTTAATAATTCCCGAATTCTCCTGTTGCACGTTGTTTTGCCCACTCTCTTAAAATAAATTTTTGTAATTTGCCTGTCGATGTTTTCGGAATCTCAGTAATCACGACATCTTTAGGAACTTTAAAGCGAGCCAGTTCTTTTTGGCAATGTGCAATAATTTCTTCTGCGGAAGCAGATGCACCTTGCTTCAACTCAATAAATGCACAAGGCACTTCTTGCCAACGTTCATCAGGTTTTGCGACCACTGCGGCGGTGAGTACAGCAGGGTGGCGGTAAAGTACATCTTCGACTTCGAGCGATGAAATATTTTCACCACCTGAAATGATAATATCTTTAGAGCGATCAGTAATTTTGGCATAACCATCAGGATGGCAAACGGCCAGATCTCCTGTATGAAACCAACCACCTTTAAAAGCTTCTTCAGTCGCTTGTGGATTTTTGAGATAACCTTTCATCACGATATTACCACGGAACATAATTTCGCCCATGGTTTGCCCATCATTCGGTACGGGTTGCATCGTTTCAGGATCAAGTACTCGCATACTGTCCTGTAAAGGATAGGGTACACCTTGACGAGAATGAAGTTGAGCCTGTTCTTGAATAGATAAGTCACTCCATCCTGCTTGCGAAGCACATAATGCCGATGGGCCATAGGTTTCTGTCAAACCATAGACATGATTAACATTAATTCCAATATGGCGCATACCTTCAATAATCGCAACGGGCGGGGCAGCTCCAGCAACCATGACTTCAACATGGTGGTTGAAAGCTGTTTTTTGTTCTGCTGGAGTATTGATGAGCATGGATAAGACAATTGGCGCACCGCAGAAATAATCGACTTTGTGTTCAGCGATATATTTAAAAATTAAAACTGGATCAACCCTGCGTAAACAGATATTAGTGCCACCACTGGCGGCAATTGACCAGGCAAAACACCAGCCATTACAGTGAAATAGTGGTAGTGTCCATAGATAAACCGCACGAGGTTTCATACCGCATGCCAAAATATTACTGGCCGCATTGAGATAAGCACCACGATGGTGATAAACCACACCTTTTGGATTGCCTGTGGTGCCTGAAGTATAATTCAGACTAATCGCATCCCATTCATCTTGTGGAAGTAGCCATTCAAATTCAGGATTGCCTTTAGCTAACCACGATTCATATTCATATTGCCCAAGTGCAATTTGCTCACCTTCGTATTCCTGATCAAATACATCAATCACAATAATATCTTGAGAGATCAGCGTTAATGCTTCTTCAGCAAGTGATCTGAATTCTGGATCGACCAAAAGGACTTTGGACTCGGCATGAGCCAGCATAAAAGCAATGGTTTTGGCATCGAGGCGAGTATTCAGCGTATTGAGTACTGCACCTGCCATTGGTACAGCAAAATGTGCTTCAATCATTGCAGGTACATTCGGCAACAGTACCGAAACGGTATCATTCTTTTGAATTCCTAACTGAGTGAGCTGATGTGCAAACTGGCGGCAACGTTGATAGCTTTGTTGCCATGTGATTTGACGTTTCCCATGAATAATGGCAGCTTGGTGTGGATAAATATAAGCAGCACGTTCTAAATAACGTAAAGGTGATAAAGCAACGAAATTTGCAGGGGTTCTCGGTAATTCATCATATGCACTCACCATGTGTTTGCTCCATTTGTGTTTTTTTCATGTATATCTATATCAACATAGTGTGTCATTCAGTCTAAATCATTAAGGCTTTAGTCGGAGATGAAGCCTAATCAATCTAGGTTTTTATGATTGAAAGGTTTCATCCTCAACTAAACCTGTGTAAAATCTTGAATACTTTTTTATCCGCCGTTTTTTATCTTTTGAGGTTCGCCTCAATACATAATCTCGCGGTGATATGCTCCTTCGTATAGGGCATCACTCCTTAAGGATTTTATTATGCCAATTATCACTTTGCCAAATGGCGATCAAAAACAGTTTGATCAAGCCGTATCTGTGATGGATGTTGCATTAAGCATTGGTCCAGGCCTTGCGAAAAATACCGTAGCAGGTCGTGTCAATGATCGTTTAGTCGATGCTTCAGACTTGATTACCGAAGATGCAACTGTGCAAATTATCACGCCTAAAGATGAAGAAGGCGTAGAAATTATTCGTCACTCTTGCGCACATCTCGTTGGTCACGCGGTTAAACAATTGTTCCCAGAAGCAAAAATGGTAATTGGTCCAGTCATTGAAGAAGGTTTCTACTATGACATTTGGATGCCACGTCCATTTACTTTAGATGATATGGCGGCGATTGAAGAGCGTATGAAACAGCTCATTGATCAAGATTATGATGTCATCAAAAAAATGACACCACGTGATGAGGTGATTGCAGAATTCACAGCACGTGGCGAAGAATACAAATTGCGCTTGATCGCAGACATGCCGAATGAAACACAAATGGGCTTGTACTACCATCAAGATTATTTGGATATGTGCCGTGGTCCGCACGTACCAAACACTAAATTCTTAAAATCATTCAAGCTCACAAAAATCTCTGGTGCTTACTGGCGTGGTGATGCGAAGAATGAACAGCTTCAACGTATTTATGGTACGGCTTGGGCTGATAAAAAACAGTTAGCTGCATATATCAAACGTATTGAAGAAGCAGAAAAGCGTGACCATCGTAAAATTGGTAAAGCTTTAGATTTATTCCATATGCAAGAAGAAGCACCGGGTATGGTGTTCTGGCATCCAAATGGTTGGACAATCTACCAAGTGCTTGAGCAATACATGCGTAAAGTTCAGCAAGACAATGGCTACCTAGAGATTAAAACGCCGCAAATCGTCGATTTTACGCTTTGGGAAAAATCTGGTCATGCAGCCAACTACGCAGATAACATGTTTACGACTCATTCAGAAAGTCGTAACTATGCTGTTAAGCCAATGAACTGCCCTTGTCACGTACAAGTGTTTAACCAAGGCTTGAAATCTTATCGTGATTTACCAATTCGTTTGGCTGAGTTTGGTTCTTGTCACCGTAATGAGCCATCAGGTTCTTTACACGGGATTATGCGTGTTCGTGGATTTACCCAAGATGATGCACATATTTTCTGTACCAAAGAACAAATTGGTAAAGAAGTTGCTGACTTTATTAAGCTGACTTTAGATGTTTATAAAGACTTCGGCTTTGAAGAAGTACAAATGAAATTGTCTACACGTCCTGAAAAGCGTGTCGGTGATGATGCACTTTGGGATTTAGCAGAAAAATCTCTTGCTGATGCTTTAGATAACGCAGGCTTGGCTTGGGACTTGCAACCAGGTGAAGGTGCATTCTATGGTCCGAAAATTGAATTTTCATTAAAAGATTGCTTAGGTCGTGTGTGGCAATGCGGTACAATCCAATGTGACTTCAATTTACCTATTCGTTTAGATGCTTCATATGTGACGGAAGAAAACGAACGTGATCAACCAGTCATGCTGCATCGTGCAATACTTGGTAGTTTTGAGCGTTTTATTGGTATACTAATTGAACATTACGCTGGTTTCATGCCACCTTGGCTTGCCCCAGTTCAAGCTTGTGTTATGAACATTACTGATTCTCAAGCTGAGGCGAGTGAGCAAGTCGTTGCAAAACTCAAAGAAAATGGTCTTCGTGCTATTTCTGACTTGAGAAATGAAAAAATCGGATTTAAGATTCGTGAGCGTACCCTAGAGCGTATTCCTTATCTTCTGGTTCTTGGTGATCGAGAAGTTGAAGAGGGAACTGTCAATGTCCGTACTCGCTCAGGAAAAAATTTAGGTACTATGTCAGTAGATGCATTTATTGACCTAGTGAAATCTGCCGTTGCCGAACGCGGCCGGTACATTGTGGAGTAATAAAGATTAAACAGCCTGACCGTAACCAGCAACAAGGTGCTAAAAGTAACCGTCCTGCAATTAACGAAGAGATCCGTGCGAAAGAAGTACGTCTCGTCGCTGCAGATGGAGAACAAAAAGGTGTTGTTTCATTAACTGAAGCATTACGTGCTGCTGAAGAAGCTAATCTTGACCTTGTTGAGATTGTTGCTAATGCAGAACCGCCTGTTTGTAAAATCATGGACTACAACAAGCACTTATTTGACTTAAAGCAAAAGCAAAAAGATGCGAAGAAAAAACAGCATCAAGTGCAAGTGAAAGAAATCAAGTTACGTCCTGCAACGGACGTAGGTGATTACCAAGTAAAATTGCGTGCAATTTTACGTTTCCTTGAAGAAGGAAATAAGGTAAAAATCACTTTACGATTCCGTGGTCGTGAGATGGCACATCAACAGCTTGGTTTGGCTCAATTACAAAAAATTGAAGCAGACGTTGCTGACTTTGGCGTAGTTGAACAAGCGCCGAAGATGGAAGGTCGTCAAATGGGCATGTTAATTGGCCCGAAAAAGAAAAAGTAATCATCCAATCATCAAAAAAGCCCTGCTCGAATAGCAGGGCTTTTTTGATTTAAAGCATAATTACTCAGTACTTACAGTTTTTTCTGTAGAATTAGGCTGATCAAGTAAAAGTTTTTTCTTACCAATTGGGATTTCGCGTGGAAGTTTCTCTTCTGGTATGATTCGTTCTAAGTCAATGATCAATAAACCATTCTCATAATCAGCTTGTTGAACTTCAATATGTTCATCTAAGCGTAGAGACAATTTAAAGGCACGACGCGCGATTCCTTTATGCAGATATTCAGTTGTTTCTTTCTGAACAACCTCAGGTTTACCTGAAATGGTAAGAAGCTGATTTTCTAGACTTAGTCCTAATTCCTCTAGGCTAAAACCTGCGGTAGCCACCACAATGCGATAACGGTTTTCACCAGCTTTCTCTATGTTATATGGAGGATAATTGGGTGCATCACTTTGCATGGCGTAGTCAATAAAATCATTTAAACGATCAAATCCAATGCTACGACGAAATAAAGGATGAAGATTTAGATTACTCATGATTAGAACCTCCTGAGGTCAGCAAAGTTTTAAAAATAAGAAGATAAAAACTTAAACCTGCCATGTATAAACATCGACAGAATGTTAAAAATCGTCATTTCTAACACAATAATTAATATATGTTTGAGTTTAAAAAATTCAAGTTAAAGATCTATTTTTTTAAATAAATTTTATATATAATTGATAATTATAAAAAATTATTTTTAATTTGCAAAACTTGTTGTTTCTTTTTAAATCTATTAAGGTGTGTGAAGAGCCACCATCTACGCTGTATGGAGAATAATTTTAAAATGATTGATCTTTATTATTGGGGAACACCCAATGGACATAAAATAGCCATTGCACTTGAGGAAATGGGCTTGGATTATCAAATTTTTCCAATTAATATTTTGGAAAATGACCAATTTCAACCTGATTTTTTACGTATTTCGCCAAATAATAAAATTCCTGCGATTGTTGATCAAAATGGACCAAATGGTGAACCGATTTCTGTATTTGAATCAGGTGCAATCCTACAATATTTAGGTCGGAAGACTGGATTATTCTATCCTACGGATGAACAAGAGCGAGTTGAAGTAGAGCAATGGTTAATGTGGCAAATGGGTGGGTTTGGTCCAATGCTGGGGCAAAATCATCATTTTAATAAATTTGCACCTGAACGTATTCCTTATGCCATTGATCGTTATATCAATGAGACTAAGCGTCTTTACACTGTTTTAAATAAGCAATTGATTGGTCAGAAGTTCGTGGCGGGTGAGTATTCAATTGCGGATATGGCAATCTTGCCTTGGGTATTGCGCCATGAATGGCAAGGGATTCAACTGGAAGATTATCCTTATGTGCAAGACTATATTGAACGTTTAACCGCCCGTCCTGCGATACAGAAAGCATTGTCAATTCAGGTCTAAGATATGCATATGACTCAAAATCGTTATTGGATACATTGGTGGGTTGCGATGGGATTGTTGTTTGTGACAGCAATTTTATGTGGAATGATGCAAAATTTGTGGGGCTACGATGTTAGTGGTCAGTTGTTTTTTATCTTTATCAGTGTCGTTGGATTGTTCTTTTCATCAGTCTTTGCCTGGCTACAGCTTGAGACAAAAAACTCATATCTGACTACATTTATTTTTGTCGGATGTTTAAGTATTTATCTGATGCTATTGTCCTATCTTTATCATGATTTACCACGAGGAGAGGGTGTTGAGTTTAGCTTGTTTCAGAAACTCATAGATTCTGACCTTACCTTTTGGTGCGGATTTTTACTCCCATTCATTTTTTCATTATTTAACTATGCTGTGTTACGTCCTACAAAGTTTTAAGTTAAATGTCGTATTTTCTATTATTTATCTCTGCTTTTGGGGCTGCCACTTTACTTCCCTTGCAGTCCGAAGCCGTGTTTATGACACTGTTGGTACAGGGATTGTCCAACCCTTTCTATCTTTTATTGGTGGCAACATTGGGCAATGTGCTGGGTTCATGTGTGAACTGGTGGTTAGGAGTGAAAATTGAACATTTTAAAGATAAAAAATGGTTTCCTGTTTCTGGACGGCGTTTAGAGCAGGCACAACAGATTTATCATCAATATGGTTTTTATTCACTTCTACTGAGTTGGACACCTGTGATTGGTGATCCAATTACCTTGATTGCAGGATTGATGAAAGAAAACTTTTGGCGATTCCTGTTCATTGTGACGATTGCCAAAGGTGGGCGTTATTTAACATTGTATGTGTTATATCTTGGAGTTTTTTGAAAAAAGGGAAAGTTTCACTTTCCCTAAAACACCTTTAATGATCAGTACCTTTAGTAATATCGACTTTAAATAAATCGCTGGTTTTAAACCAGCAATAGGTCACAACCGCAAGCGTCATACAGCCACCAAAAATGGTTGCAGTGATTGTTCCGAGGTATTTGGCTGCCAGACCTGATTCAAAAGCCCCGAGTTCATTACTCGATGAAACGAACATTCCATTTACCGCAGCCACTCGACCGCGCATATTTTCAGGCGGGAAAATTTGTAGCACAGTTTGACGAACAACAACCGAAATACTATCACAGGCACCCGTCATTGCGAGAGCAAACAGGGATAGCCACATATTGTTTGAAAAGGCGAACAGAATGGTAAAAATACCAAAGCCAGCGACAGCCAATAACATATTCCGCCAAGCATGGTGCATTGGCGGGAACTTGGTCAGTACAATCATGGTTATCAGGGCACCGATAGAGGGGGCTGCTCTTAAATAGCCTAAGCCCTCAGGGCCTACTTTTAGAATTTCTTCAGCAAAGATCGGCAGTAGGGCAATCACACCACCAAATAATACTGATACCAGATCAAGTGAAATTGCCCACAAAACAATTTTGGTTTTCCAAATAAAGCGAAAACCATCGGTCAGGCTTTGTAAGACATTCTCAGTTTCCATTTTTGGGAATGTTCGTTTCTGTAAGCAATTAATCAAAATAAAGCAGATTGCCAATAATGTTGATACTGCAAAAAGGCTCGTTTCGCGTCCCAGAAATGCCAACATAAAGCCACCCAACATTGGCCCGATAATGACACCACTTTGCCAGCCAATCGTGGTCCATGTCGCACCATTGGCATAAAGCTCACGGGGAATTAAAAAGGGTTTGAGTGAGGTTGCTGATGGATTGTAAAAACCCCGAATAGTACCTAAGGCAAATATGACAGCATAAATGCCCCAAGAAAGTGTGCTAATACCAATTTTTTCTAAGCCATGGAAATGGAATAAGCCCCAAAGAACCAAAGGTAAAGGAATGGAAAAGAATAAACAGACCTTCATAATGCTTTGTTTATTCAGTTTATCTGCAAAATAACCACCCCATAAAGAAAGCGTGATAAATGGGATTGCTTCAGCCAGACCAATAAAACCTAAGGTTAGGGGATCACGAGTGATTTGATAGAGTGAATAAGCAACAATAATTTCCTGAATTAAAATTGCCAGTGTTAAGCAAAATTGATTCAAGGTCACAATAGAGAAATCTCGATACCGTAACGCGACGAATGCATCATTCTGAATATTCATAAGAATAAAGATTTAATAATTTGATTCTATTATAGGCGCTGATTTTGTGGATTTTTCTCATAATTTGAGAATTAGTTATGGAAAATAACGTTTGGAAAAAATGGATAAGGTATTATCAAAAAATAAGCATTTTGCTTTTGTTTTATGCGCAGATGCTATATGATATTGCACTCCTTACCTGCAGGTCGATTTGCAATAGTGCAAACGAGCCGAACAGGTGCCCAAAAGAGGTTACTATGGCTAAGTTAAAAACTCGCCGTGGTGCAGCTAAACGCTTTAAAGCGACTGCAAACGGTTTCAAGCGCAAACAAGCATTCAAGCGCCACATTTTGACCAAAAAATCTGCTAAGCGTATCCGTCAATTGCGCGGTTGTGTAATGGTTCACGTAAGTGACGTTGCATCAGTTCGTGCTATGTGCCCATACATCTAAGGAGATTATAAATGGCTCGTGTAAAACGTGGTGTACAGGCTCATCGCCGTCACAAAAAAATTCTTGCTCGCGCTAAAGGTTACTATGGTGCTCGTTCACGCGTTTATCGCGTAGCGTTCCAGGCGGTAATCAAAGCTGGCCAATACGCTTACCGTGACCGCCGTCAAAAGAAACGTCAATTCCGTGCTTTATGGATTGCGCGTATCAATGCTGGTGCTCGTCTTAACGGTTTGTCTTACAGCCGTATGATCGATGGTTTGAAAAAAGCTCAAGTGATCATCGACCGTCGCGTATTAGCTGACATCGCTATGCATGATGCGGTTGCATTTGCTGCTTTGGCTGAAAAAGCCAAAGGTGCATTAGCTGCATAAGCTTAGAGATTCAAAGAAGACCGCTTTTTAGCGGTCTTTTTTATGGGGAATTTACAGCCCAAAATAATACGCACAGATACAGATAATCACCGTGAGAATAATCAATTTAATCACACCAGATGTTCCAACCTTATGCTGGTGAGCCTGATTAAAATGCTGTGATGTTTCCATAGTTCTGTCGATGATTTCAGGTTCAGCAGTGATCTGTGCAGTTTGGTAATGGTTAGCTGTTTTGACAATCAGCTTGGCAAATAAGTCATCGGTTTTCTGGGCAAAGTTGCGTAAATTGATCTGCTCCTCAGGGTCAATCAGCTCACCTGAATCATGATAGGGATGGCGTCTTTTTTCTTCCAGATAGTCGGCTAAGGCCTGAGTGCGATGTAATAAACAATGGGCACAATCCGCTGGATAATCTGTTGGAATCAATGCAAGCTGCTGGCTTGAAAGATGGGTGGGATCAACCTTATAGCCATAAAATGGAAAGTCTTGCTGTTCTGGTTCAGGGAAATGCGGGGCATATTTACTGTCAAAAAGCTCACGTTCCAGAAAAACTACGACATTATTCCAGTTTACATTTTGTAAATCAGCATTTATTTTTTTGACAAGTTTGTCATTCAGTTCATAACCCCAAAAGGTTTGCTGTCCCAGTGTGATTTTCTGTGAAACAGGCACTTCAAACGCATTGTCACTGTTATACCATTCAGCCAGTTCCTGTCCACAAATCCATGCAGTTTTTTTATTGGCTTGATGGCTAACCATAAAGTGTGCAAAGGGAAGTAGCTCAACATTCGGGTTTGGGTTTTGCTCTTCATTCAATAAAGTGGATAAGTGTAGACTGAGTTTGGTAACGCCCTGTTTTTTCAGTCCCTCCAGCCAAATCTGGAAGTGCTGTGCCAGTAAACGTTGTGATAACAGGTCACGGAAAGTCAGGCACTGGTGATCAAAAATAGGATGTTCGACCCAACGGCTAAAATTGAGATTTCCTGCAAGAAATTCATTGCCATAAGTCACTAGGGTAAGCTGTTGTTTCCAAATTTGATCAAGCGCCATCGTTATTCTTTCTCATTGACGATATTGGTATCTTATACATTTTATTCAATTGTTGAGTAATTTTTCGGAAATTTTAGTTGATCTGCTTAGGTATCTTGTTGTTTTATTTTTGCATCTATATTTTCAAAAGTACGCTGTTTAAACCGCTGTTTATTTTCATCAAACTGGTAAAAAGCTGATAAACTATAGCGTTTTATTATATTTCTATATTTTGTTGCTTTGAGAGTTACTATGTCACTGGAAGCCCTGACCACTGAAGCGCTTGCTGCCATTGCAGCGGCTCAAGACCTTGCTGCACTCGATCAAGTTCGTGTGCAATTTACAGGGAAGAAAAGCCAGCTCGCAGAACAGTCGAAAGCACTTGGAAAAATGGATCCTGAAGAGCGAAAAGTACAAGGTGCTGCGATTCATGCTGTGCGTGAAGCGATCAATGTAGCTTTGACTGAGCGTCAACAGACATTACAACAAGCTGAACTTGCAAAAAAATTAGCAAGTGAAACCATTGATATTACTTTACCGGGCCGCGGGCAGCGCATGGGAAGTATTCATCCTGTTACTCAAGTACAAGAGCGTATTTGCCAGTTCTTTACCAAGGCGGGTTTCCAGATCGCTTATGGTCCTGAAGTTGAAGATGATTATCACAACTTTGAAGCCTTAAATATTCCAGGACATCACCCAGCCCGTGCCATGCACGACACGTTCTACTTTGATGCAACGCATTTACTGCGTACCCATACTTCGGGCGTGCAAATTCGAACTATGGAAACCAGTCAGCCGCCAATTCGTATCGTGTGTCCTGGTCGTGTATATCGTTGTGACTCGGATCAAACCCATTCGCCAATGTTCCATCAGATCGAAGGTCTGTACGTTGCTGAAAATACCAGCTTTGCTGAGTTAAAAGGTTTATTGATTAACCTACTCAATGAGTTCTTTGAAAAAGATTTAAAAGTACGTTTCCGTCCATCTTACTTTCCATTTACAGAGCCAAGTGCAGAAGTGGATATCATGGATGAGCGTGGTCGTTGGTTAGAAGTTTTAGGCTGTGGCATGGTGCATCCAAATGTATTGCGTGCTGCAGGAATTGATCCTGATCAATACAAAGGCTTTGCCTTTGGTCTAGGGGTAGAGCGTTTTGCAATGTTGCGTTATGGCATCAATGATTTGCGTATGTTCTACCAAAATGACGTGCGTTTCTTACGCCAATTTGCCTAAACAGTTTTTCAGGATTAAAGAAGGTTTATACAAATGAAAATTAGTGAAAATTGGTTGCGCAGCTGGGTGAATCCAGCCATTGATAGCAATAGATTGTCTGATCAATTGACCATGTTAGGTTTGGAAGTTGATGAGTTAGTGCCTGTTGCAAAACCGTTTACTGGTGTGGTTGTTGGTGAAGTCCTTACGGTTGAACAACATCCAGATGCAGACCGTTTACGTGTGACAACCGTGAACATTGGTTCAGGTGAACCATTGCAGATTGTCTGTGGTGCGCCAAATGTCCGTGTGGGCATGAAAGCACCTGTTGCAACGATCGGTGCAGTATTACCAGGCGATTTTAAAATTAAAAAAGGCAAGCTGCGTGGTGTTGAATCACAAGGGATGCTCTGTGGTGCTTCTGAAATTGATTTAGAAGACAAAATTGATGGTTTGTTGGAGTTACCTGCTGATGCACCAGTGGGAATCAATATTCGTGAATATTTAAAACTTGATGACAATGTGATTGACATCAGTATCACGCCAAACCGTGGTGACTGCTTTAGTATTCGTGGGATTGCCCGTGAAATCGCAGTCATTAACCAGCTTGAAGTGAATGAGCCGAAGATTCAGGCAATTGCAGCAAATATTTCTGATGAGAAAGTGGTCAACATCAGCACAGAAGGTACGCCACGTTATTTAGGTCGTATCATTAAAAATGTCAATGTTAAGGCGGCTACACCTGATTGGATGGAGCAGGCACTGGCACGTTCAGGCATCCGTACCCATAGTATTTTAGTGGATATTACCAACTATGTATTACTTGAGTTGGGCCAGCCAATGCATGCCTTTGACCTGGCAAAAATCGAGGGTTCAATTCAAGTTCGCCAAGCACAACCGCAAGAAAAATTAACATTGTTGAATGATCAAGAAGTTGAATTGCAAGAAGACATCATGATCATTGCAGATGATCAGAAAGCATTGGCAATTGCAGGAATCATGGGTGGTTTGGATTCATCAGTGACCGATGAGACACAAGACATCTTCCTTGAAAGTGCATTCTTTGCGCCTTTAGCCATTGCTGGTCGCGCTCGTCGTTTCGGTTTACATACCGATTCATCACAGCGTTATGAGCGTGGTGTCGATTTTGAACTGCCAATGATTGCCATGCACCGTGCTTCTGAATTGATTCAAGCCTTTGCTGGTGGTGAGTTTGGCCCAATTACAGTGGTTGAACAAACGAGCTTATTGCCAAAACGTGAAGCAATTGTATTGAAACAGGCACAGGTTGATCAGTTACTTGGATATCAAGTGGTGGGTGATTTTATTGCCGATGCGTTAGCACGTTTGGGCTGTGTGGTGGAAACTAAAGCCGAAGGTGAGTGGAGCGTAGTTCCACCATCACATCGCTATGATATGGCTATTTATCAGGACCTGATTGAAGAGGTTGCACGTATCCACGGCTATGACAACATTCAGGTCAGCTTGCCAAAAATTGATGTGAAACTAGAGAAATATCAAGACCGTTTTGAAATTGCTCAACTGCGCCAGACCATTGCAACTTTGGGGTATCAAGAGGCGATTAGCTTTAGCTTTGCCGATGCAAAGCTTGAAAAGCAACTGAATCCAAATGTACAGCCATTAATGCTTACCAACCCAATTTCCAGTGATTTGGCGGCAATGCGTAGTACTCTATTATCCAGCTTGATTCCTTGTGTCCAGTACAATCTAAACCGTCAACAGCAGCGTATTCGTTTCTTTGAACTGGGCTTGCGTTTTGATTATCAGGATGCGCAAAGTATTCATGACCTGAAACAGGTTCCGACTCTGGCCGTGATTGCTGTGGGGTCGCGTACACCTGAATCCTGGCATGCAAAGCCACAGGCAATGGATTTCTTCGATTTCAAGGGAGAGGTGGAAGAAATTCTGGCTGCTGGACGTGTAAAGGCGGAGTTTGTCCGTACTGAACGTGCATGGTTACATCCTGGGCAGTCTGCTGAAATTATGGTAAATGGACAGTCGATTGGTTATTTAGGCCGTTTGCACCCCTCACTAGAAAATGAGCTGGATTTAAGCACAACATGGGTGGCAGAACTAGATCAGCAGGCGGTTTTGCAATCTTATGTATCTAATTTTACAGAATTATCACGTTTTCCATCGGTTAGACGTGATATTGCGCTTTTAATCTCTGATAATATTGAGGTTAGAGATATTCAGCGGTTAATTGAGCAAACAGGTGGGGATCTACTCGACTCAACATGGTTGTTCGATGTGTATACGGGGCAAGGGGTTGAACAAGGCAAACGTTCTCTGGCATTTGCATTGTTGTGGCAACATCCAGCGCGTACGCTTGAAGATGCTGAAATTAAATCTGGTATGGATAATATTATTCAAGTGTTGGAAGACACTTACCAAGCGACATTGAGGGCCTCATGACAGCATTAACAAAAGCAGAGATGGCGGACCATTTAAGTGAGCTTACGAGTTTAAATCGCCGTGAAGCAAAACAGATGGTCGAGTTATTTTTTGACGAAATCAGCCAGGCATTGATTGCGGGTGAGCAAGTCAAACTTTCAGGTTTCGGTAATTTTGAGTTGCGTGACAAGCGCGAACGTCCTGGACGTAATCCAAAAACAGGTGAGGAAATTCCGATTTCTGCCCGTCGAGTGGTTACGTTTAGGGCGGGCCAGAAATTTAGACAGCGTGTTGGAAATGAGCAGATCGATTGATCTGCTTTTTTATGTTCTTATTTTTAATTTTTGAACTTAATAAAAATGAGGCATAAAAAAAGAGAACCAAACGGTTCTCTTTTTTGAATAATCTAAAAGTAGATTATTGTGCAGCAGAAGCTTCAGTAACAACAACGTCAGAAGCAACAACAGTTGCATCAGCAGCAGCGTTAGTCGCTTCAGCAGCAGCGTCAGTCGCTTCAGCAGCAGCGTCAGTTGCTTCAGTAGCAGCGTCAGTTGCTTCAGTAGCAGCTTCTACAGCTTCAGAAGCAGCAGCAGTAGCGTCAGCAGCAGGAGCTTCTTCTTTCTTAGAGCAACCAACGAAAGCTAAAGTAGTGGCAATAGCAGCAGCAACAGCAAATTTCTTGAATAACATGGCATCACTCTCATAAAATTGTGAGATTAAAAAAAACCTGGGTTAGTCTGTATGTGCTTTTATTATTCCTAAACGCTTTAGGTAACAACGCAGGGAGCAGCCTAACTGGTCTGCTGCTATCCTATCAAAGCAAATCATGAATTACTACAGCCCTGTCCAACAAAACGACAAAAAATGACAAAAATTGGCTAATTTTTGATAGAAAATAACTATGGAAAAGTAATTTTAAATCGGATATTTGTTGTTTTAGGTCTTTAAATTTTATTCATTGTTTTAAAAAACAATAAGTTAAATTTTATGTGGGATTTTTAAATAATGTGTAAATAATATGTAACGGTGTCAACCGAATTAAAAAAGCCACCATAAAAGGTGGCTTTTTTAATGAGGTACCGTGGTTAGTTTGCCGCTTTACGCTTCATCTGGTCGAAGAAATCATCATTGGTCTTGGTTTCTTTCATACGATCCAGTAAGAATTCCATTGCCGCCAGCTCATCCATAGGATGGAGGAGTTTGCGCAGAATCCAGACCTTGCGTAGATTATCTTCATCCATGAGGCGTTCTTCACGGCGGGTGCCTGATTTCTTGATGTTCATGGCAGGGAACACGCGTTTCTCGGCAATACGGCGATCCAGTGTAATTTCCTGGTTGCCTGTACCCTTAAACTCTTCATAGATGACATCATCCATTTTACTGCCTGTTTCAATCAGGGCAGTTGAGATGATGGTCAATGAGCCACCTTCTTCAATATTACGTGCCGCACCAAAGAAACGTTTCGGACGTTCAAGGGCATGGGCATCCACACCACCTGTAAGTACCTTGCCTGATGATGGAATCACGGTGTTGTAGGCACGTGCAAGACGGGTAATGGAGTCAAGCAGAATCACAACATCTTTCTTGTGCTCAACCAGACGTTTGGCTTTCTCAATCACCATTTCAGCAACCTGAACGTGGCGGGCAGGCGCTTCATCAAAGGTTGATGCAACCACTTCACCACGAACAGTACGTTCCATCTCAGTAACTTCTTCAGGACGTTCGTCAATTAAAAGTACAATCAAAAATACTTCAGGGTTGTTGCGTACAATCGACTGGGCGATATTTTGCAACAACATGGTTTTACCCGCTTTCGGTGGTGCCACAATAATTGAACGCTGACCTTTACCAATCGGTGCAACCAGATCAACCACACGTGCGGTTAGGTCTTCAGTTGTGCCATTGCCAAGTTCCATCACCAGCTGTTCTGTTGGGAACAATGGCGTCAGGTTTTCAAATAAAATTTTATTACGTGAGTTTTCAGGCGTGTCATAGTTGATTTGATTCACTTTTAACAGTGCAAAATAACGCTCACCCTCTTTTGGTGGACGAATTGTACCTGTAATGGTGTCACCTGTACGCAGGTTGAAACGGCGAATCTGGGATGGGCTGACATAAATGTCATCTGGTCCTGCCAAATATGAACCAGCAGCCGATCGTAGGAAACCAAAACCATCAGAGAGAATTTCGAGAACACCATCACCAAAGATTTCTTCGCCATTCATGGCATGGCGCTTTAAAATGGCAAAAATAATATCTTGTTTACGGTTACGTGCCATGCCTTCAAGGCCCATAAAATCCGCAATCTTAATGAGTTCGCCAATGGGTTTTTTCTTGAGTTCAGTTAAGTTCATAAGTGGTCAGACAGAATGGAATAAGTGGAGGATAATGTTGGGAAAAGAATAAAAAATCGACCGCATACATAGACGCTGATGTAATTGTAGATACACAACCACGATTCAGTAGCTTAGTTCATTGTTTCAGAGAGAAATGTGAAAACAATTGTTTATTGCCGAGCGGCGATCTTATGTTTTGTGTTTTGTAAGAAGCGTAATGAAGTAGATACCATTCAGGGCTTCTTGATCCAGTAATATAAGGGAAATCAGGGAATTTGTCAATTTTTACGAAGAAATACACTATCTGTAATAGTGTATTTCTTTTAATTGGCAGCTACATCCAGCAATTAGATGTTCTGATCAATAAATGCTGCAAGTTTTGAACGCGGCGCTGCGCCAACCTGTTGTGCCACAACTTCACCATTTTTAAACATCAATAATGCTGGAATATTACGGATGTTGTATTTCACAGCAGTGTCTTCACATGCAGTCACGTCAACCTTAACGATTTTCACCTTGCCTGCATATTCATTTGACAAGTCTTCAAGTACAGGTGCAATGGCTTTACAAGGCGCACACCAGCCAGCCCAGAAGTCAACGAGTACAGGAGTTTCAGCATCTAAAACATCTGCTTGGAAGTTTTCATCAGTTGTATTAACAATAGTCGCAGACATGAGGTTGCTCCAAATTTAAGGAATAAAGTGCGAATTTGATCATCATCACGATGAATATTACATTGCTACTTTACTCAATGTAAGGGTTTGTTCTGATTATTCAAGTTTGAAAATAAAAAGTCTAATGGATGCTCACGATGTTGACCATCGACTTATACAATCATTTACTTGATAAAAGTGAAAATACGCGAATTTTATTGCTGAAAATGACTTTAAAATTATTGGCGTGTGAATTACTCTAATGCCTGAATGGTGTATGGGTTTATATAAATAATGTCTGATTTTCTGATTGATGAAGAATTACTTGCCGCGATTGACATGGGTTCAAATAGTTTCCATTTGGCAATCGCTCGTGTTGATCATGGTGAAGTGAAAAAAGTTGCTTCAATGTCAGAAAAAGTACAATTAGCAGCTGGGCTGGATGAAAATAAAAATTTAACTGAAGCTGCGCAACAGCGTGGACTAGCCTGTTTGGCTCGTTTTGTAGGGCGTTTAAGTTCTGTGCCACCCAACCGTTTAAGAATTGTGGCGACCAATGCGCTGAGACAGGCAAAAAATGGCCATGAGTTTATCCAGAAAGCTGCGGAAATCTTGCCAAAACCCATTGAAATCATTGCAGGCCGTGAAGAGGCCCGCCTGATTTATCTTGGTGTCTCACATACCATGGCCAATGGCGGACGACGTTTGGTGGTCGATATTGGTGGTGGTTCAACCGAATTTATTATTGGTGAGGAGTTCGAGCCACTACACACTGAATCTTTGCAAATGGGCTGTGTGGCTTATAGTAAGGCATATTTCCCTGATGGTGAGATTTCCACCAAGGCCTTTGATAAGGCGGTAGTTGCGGCACGCAAGGAAATGTCTGCGATAGCCAATACCTATAAGACTGAAGGCTGGGATACGGTGGTTGGTTCGAGTGGAACCATCAAGGCATGCCGTCAGATTGCAGTCAATTTGGGGCTGAGTGATGAACAGGAAAACCTAACACATGAAGGACTTTCTAAGCTAAAGGATCGCCTGCTTAAATTTAAGCATGTTTCTGAAATTGATTTTGAAGGACTGCGTGAAGACCGCCGAGCAGTTTTGCCAGCAGGTATGGCAATTTTGTATGCAATTTTTGACGTTTTGAATATTGATAAGTTGGCATATTCCGATGGTGCATTGCGTGAAGGCGTGATGTATGACCTGTTGGGTCGTTTCAAGCATGAAGACATTCGTGACCGCAGTGTACAGGCCTTGATGGGGCGCTATAACGCCGATCCAAAGCAGGCTGAACGTGTGGTGAATACTGCCCAGCAATTGTTTGATGGTGTGGCTGGAGCGTTGCATTTAACCACAGAAGACAGTGACTTACTGCGTCGTGCCGCCTATTTACATGAAATTGGTTTGGCGATTAGCCATGGTGGCTATCATCGTCATGGTGCCTATTTGTTGCAGCATTCAGATATTCCAGGCTTCTCACAGATTGATCAAAACCATCTTTCACATTTGGTTTCGCACCATCGGCGTAAACTGCGTGCCGATGCCAAGAATGATGTGTTAAAGGTGGGCGGCAGTCATTTACTTTATCTTTGCCTGTTGCTTCGCCTCGCAGTTTTGCTGAACCATAGTCGCAGTGATCAGATGCTTCCTGCCATTGAACTGAGTGTGGTAAATGATCAACAATGGCAACTCAGCGTTTCTGGCGATGCTAAACAATGGCCTTTACTGGTTGCAGACCTGCATGATGAGCAGGTGCAATTCAAGCATTGGGACATTGAGTTAAATATTCAGTCAGACAAATTTATTGATTAACCATATTGTTATGGATCATTTTTGATTTATGAAAAATAAAGCGACTCAGTCCAAGGCGTGGGCTACGGTTCAAATTGCACGACATCCTGAGCGTCCGCAATTTCTCGATTATGTCAGTGAAATCTTTACTGAGTTTGATGCACTGCATGGCGACCGTTTATATGGTGACGATGGTGCCATGATTGGTGGCTTGGCACGTTTTGACGGACAGCCTGTCATGGTGGTGGGGCAGCATCGTGGTCGTGGCACCCGTGAAAAGCTACAGCACAACTTTGGGATGTGTAACCCTGAAGGCTATCGTAAGTCACAACGTTTACTGGACATGGCTGAACGTTTTAATCTTCCAGTATTCACTTTTGTTGATACCATGGGTGCCTATCCAGGGGTGGGTGCGGAAGAACGAGGTCAGGCGGAGGCAATTGCCACCAGTCTGGCACAACTTTCCAGCTTGAAAGTACCTGTGATTGCTACTGTGCTTGGTGAAGGCGGTTCTGGTGGTGCGCTGGGTATCGGGGTGGCGGACCGCGTGATTATGCTCTCACACAGTATTTACTCGGTGATCTCACCTGAAGGCTGTGCCTCCATTCTATGGAAAACAGCAGATAAAGCGGCTCAAGCCAGTGAAGCACTCGCATTAACTGCCGACAAGCTGAAAGCTTTAGGTATTGTTGAATATGTCGTGGATGAGGGCGACGGGGCACATTTGCAGCCTGAAAAAGTCATGCATGACTTAAAAGATGTGTTAAAACAAGTTCTGGATGAACTGCAACCGATGGATGCTCAAGCAAGATGCGACGCACGTTATCAACGTTTAATGAAGTTTGGCAGCAGCAATTTAGGCATCGCATCCTAACGCAAGTCCAGTATTTTTCTGAATCCACCCAATTCCTGCTTGGGTGTAGCGGCGGCATGGATTCCATGCTGTTGTTGCATCTGATGTCTGAAATTTTTCCAAGCAGAACCCGTGCAATTTATATTGATCATCAACTACAGCAGATGAGTACGGAATGGGGAACGCTGGTACAAAAACAAGCTGAAGTACTGAAAGTTCCCTGCATCATTCAAAAGGTGAAGGTTGAAGCAGGCAATCTGGAACAGCAAGCGCGGCAGGCGCGTTATCAGGCCTATCAACAGCATTTGCAAAGTCATGAAGTTTTAGTTCTGGCTCATCATCAGCAAGATCAGGCTGAAACTGTGTTATTGCGTTTATTTTCTGGCGCTGGAGTAAATGGACTGGCTGCAATGCGGCAAATCGATAAACGCAATAATATGACCATCTGGCGACCATTTTTGGACTTAAGTCGTGCGCACATTGAGCAATGGTCACAGCAACTGGGTTTTGATTATGTGACTGATCCAACCAATCATGATACCCATTATGATCGGGCATGGTGTCGGGAAGTGCTATGGGATGTTATACAAACTCGCTTCCCAAAAATGCAGGGTGCTGTGGCACGCACCAGTTATCTGATGCAGGATACAGCAGAGATATTGGAGAATGTATTACAAAAGGATTGGCAATACTGCGCCACAGATAATGAAATCGACTTACTTGCGCTTTCTCAATTTTCAGCAGCTCGGCAACGTCAATTACTCTCAGCCTGGGTAAAGGGAGATGATCAGTATCGTCCAAGCTACGATATGGTACAGCGCCTACAGCAAGAGGTGATTCTGGCGAAACCTGATGCACAGGCGACTTTACATATCAACCAGCATTATTATGTTCGCTATCAGAAAAAACTATATCGTTTAACACATGATATATTATATGCGGAAAAGCAATCATCCATTGCAAATGTGTCGTCACAGTATTATGAAATAGGTCAATTTATACAGGTTGCAGCGGGAAAATTCAGGATTGAATCGCAGACGATCGGGCTTTCTCCAAAACTGCTGGGTCGAGAGTTGCGCTTAATCAAGCGGCAGGGTGGCGAGAAAATCCATCTTTATGGGCGGGTTGGGCATTGGCCACTGAAAAAAGCCATTCAGGAAGCACAGATTTTGCCTTGGTTACGTCATACAATTCAAATATTAGTCGTGGATAATGTTATGCTTGGGGTTTTTAGCCCAAAGGGTTTTTGGTTGGCGCACTCTGACTATGTAGAGCATGGCGGTTGGCAACCAGTTTTAATTTCTGACTGTGGTGATTTTTCTCAGCAGTCTTTTTCACATGACGAGTAGGATATGGCGACAGCATTGAATCAAAATATTTGTTTTATTGGTGGTGGCAACATGGCGCAAGCCTTGATTGGTGGGCTGCTTTCCCGCGGTTTACCAACAACACGCATTACGGTTTCTGACCCCGTAGAACAGATTCGTCATGTACTGGAAGAAAAAGGCATTCAAACTACAGCAGATAATCTTGAAGCCATTAAAAATGCGGATGTGGTGGTGTTGGCGGTGAAACCGCAGGTATTGGCAACGGTATTACAACCATTAAAAGGTTTATTGTCGGATAAACTCGTGATTTCAATTATTGCGGGTGCTGAAATTCAAACGATTTCAGATTTAATTGGCGGCAGCCAGCGTATTGTGCGTGTGATGCCAAATACACCTGCGTTGGTGCAGACAGGGGCGCATGGCATTTATGCATCTGAAGCGGTTGGTAAACAGGACCGTGAACTGACCAGCCAGATTCTTGCAGCGACAGGTCTCACCATCTGGTTGGATAATGAGGCGCAAATTGATGCGGTAACCGCCGTATCTGGTTCTGGTCCTGCGTATTTTTTCTATTTAATGGAAAGCATGATCCGTGCAGGCAAGAATCTCGGTCTGGAGGAGAAAGTGGCGACAGCATTGACGTTGCAAACAGCATTGGGTGCAGCCCAAATGGCAATTACCAGCTCCAACTCACCATCAGAATTGCGTAAAAACGTCACCTCTCCAAATGGCACAACCCAGGCGGCTTTGGAAGTGTTTGACCGTGCGCAGATTTCACAAAATATTCAGGCAGCGCTTGCAGCAGCTCAGAAGCGTAGCCAAGAGCTCGCACAAGAGTTGAGTGACAAGACTAAATCGGTTTAAGTAGGATAAGACAATTATGGGTGCAAGTTCTGCGCTAATTTTTGGTGTTTTGATCAATGTTGCAATTTTATTGGTCTTCTTCCGTTTTTTAATGCAATTGGCGGCAGTCAGTCCATACAATCCTGTAGTGCTTTCAACTGTGAAAGCCACCAAGATTGTGGATGTTTTTAGCCGTATTTTTCCAACGGTGAGCAAGGGTCGTGTCAATCTGGCTGCGGTTGCCTTGCTGGTGGTGCTGTATTTACTGAAAATCTTTGGCCTGATGTATTTGTCTGGACAGATGCCGCATAGTGCCGTGTATCTGGTGATCACGACTTTTGTGACCATGATTCAGGACTTGATCCGTTTCTGCCGCTACCTTATTTTTGCAACCATCATTTTAAGCTGGGTGGTGATGTTTACGCAGACACGTTCACCTTATATTGAAGTGATTCAGGAACTTGCTGAGCCATTGCTTGCACCTTTCCGCCGTTTGTTGCCGAATATGGGGATGATTGACCTGTCGCCAATTTTGGCATTCTTGGCTTTATATATTGCTGAGATCTTAATGAATGAAGCGGCTAAAGTGTTATTAACAGGTCTTTAAGCAAACTGGATTCAATAAAAAATGGGCGAGATGCCCATTTTTTATTTTCTGATGAAACGTTGTCGTATTTTTTGATTCAGTGGATTGGAAAAGTAACGGGCAATGACTGCACCTAGTCCAATCGCAAGTACAAGATAAATCACCAGTAGTACAAGCTTAATATTACCCTGAGTCAATGCGGGCGTATAAAAAAGCTTAAAAAAGCCCAGGATAATCAAGTGGAATAGGTAAATTTCATAGCTATTTTTACCGATATTTTGTAGGAATTTAAAGCGGTCAACCTGAACTTTGGCTTGTTCGTTTGCCACATTTGCCAGAATCACAATTGCAGTACCCAAAGCAAATAGGCTAATTCCCCAAACACAGCTTTCCTTAATCGGCGCAGAAAAATAGATCAGCAGCATCGTACCGATCGCAGCAAATTTAAGGAACGACCATGTGTTTTGATGGAGTTTAAGCTGTGGTGCAATCAATGCCGCAAGGCAGCCAAAGGCAATTCCATCAAAACTGGAAAAATAGTGATACAGATAGGCACCACTTTCCTCACCATAATGTAAATACCTAAAATAAGGACAAAACAGAATCAGGGCGACACAGGCAATCAAAAAAAGAGATTGTCTTTTGAGGAAGAGGGCGGCTAGTGGAAAAAGTAGGTAAAAGACTTCTTCAACGGATAACGACCACAGCACGCCCAGCACATAGTTGACCCAGCCATTTTCGATAATCAGGATATTCATCCAAAAAGTGAGAGCAGCCAAATTTACTGTTGACTGTGCCACCACGATGCCATTAGGTGCCTGGGTCATAAATGGTTTGAGTTCGAATGCGCCTAAAAGATTAACCAAACAGACCAGTAAAATCATAGTGGGCATGATTCGGGCAAATCGTGAGATGTAGAAATCCCGCATATTGATCTGGCTTAGGGTGCCCCAGCGTTTGATAGTATGTGAAGTAATCAGATAGCCTGAGATGACAAAGAACATCGTTACCCCATAGTTACCATTTCTGGCGAATAGGGTGGTGATGTCTTCACCAAAAATCTGGAAATTGATCGAGGTGTCAAACAGTTTGTAAGGGATGTTAAAATGATGCAGCAAGACCAGAAAAATTGAAATAAAGCGTAAAGAATCAATGGAATGATAACGGTTAAATTGAACCTGATTAAACGACATATTGCATTCCTTTCTCCTGTTATGGTTAGTTGTTATAATGGATCGTTTATTGTAATCTCCCTTGCAGCATTAAAAGTATGCTTGTCTGCAAGGGAAAATTTATTGAAGAATGATTACATATTAATGGGCAGCATCCCAGTTCAGTCCCTGTCCGACCTCAACCACCAATGGAACTGAAATCTGAACAACGGACTGCATGACATCCGTAATCTGTCTGGATAGCTCCTCAGCAATTGATTCATCTGCTTCAAATACCAGTTCATCGTGTACCTGCAATAAAAGCTTGGCCTGATCTTTTGGCAGGATTTTATCAACCTCAATCATGGCAATCTTAATGATATCGGCCGCGCTTCCCTGTAATGGTGCGTTAATCGCGGCACGTTCAGCCGCCTTGCGTACCATCATATTTCGTGCATCAATATCTGGTGTATATAAACGGCGCCCCAGTATTGTCTCAACAAAACCCTGTTCCAGTGCAAGCTGACGTGTACGCTGCATATATTCATAAATACCAGGATAGCGGTGGAAATATTGCTTGATATAGTTCTGTGATTCTTCACGGGTAAAGCCCAATTGACGAATCAAGCCAAACTCCGACATGCCATAGAGCAGGCCGAAATTGACGGCCTTGGCCTGGCGACGCTGGTCATTGGTCACATCTTCAATGGCAATGCTCAGTACTTCAGACGCGGTACGGCGGTGTACATCCTGTCCATGCTGGAACGCATGAACCAGTGCATCATCCTGGGAGAAATGTGCCATCAGGCGCAGTTCAATTTGTGAATAGTCGGCTGCCAGCAGTACACGCCCCTCAGGTGCAATAAATGCCTTGCGAATCTGACGGCCAATTTGAGTACGAATTGGAATGTTTTGCAGGTTTGGGTCAGTGGATGACAGGCGGCCTGTCGCGGTCAAGGCCTGATGATAGCTGGTATGCACACGATGTGTCGTATCATGTGACTGTTCAACCAGACGGTCAGTATAGGTGTTTTTAAGCTTTGCCAGTCCACGGTGTTCCAGAATCACTTCGGCTAGCGGATGCTCAATTTTTTCCAGCACACTTTCACTGGTGCTGTATTGTCCAGTTGCTGTTTTCTTGCCGCCTTTGATGCCCAGTTTGTCAAATAACACTTCACCGACTTGTTTAGGTGAGGCGATATTAAATGCCTCACCTGCCAGTTCGGTGGCCTGATTTTCCAGAGTCTGCATGGTTTCAGAAAATTCAACACTGAGCTGGTCAAGGAAAGCATGATCCAGCTTGATTCCATCTTCTTCCATGCCCGTCAATACCCGAGCAACAGGCATCTCAATGTTATGCAGGATATTGACCAGTTCAGGCAAAGGCTGGAGCTTTGCTGACAGCACCTCATACAGCCGATAGGTGACATGCGCATCTTCAGCGGCATAATGTGCCGCAACCTCAAGCTCAATCTGGTTAAAGGTTTTCTGTTTGGCACCCTTACCAGCGATTTGCTCGAAAGTGGTGGTGAGATGGCTGAGATACACCCGTGCCACATCATCCATACCATGACGTGTTGCCGCTGCATTCAGGACATAAGACGCCAGCATAGTATCGAAATACCAGCCCTGAATGATGATGCCGTGATTGGCAAAGATGTGTGCATCGTATTTTAAATGATGACCGATTTTCCTGATGTTTTCATTTTCAAGAATCGGTTTGATCTGTGCCAAAACAGCTTCACGATTAAGCTGTTCAGGTGCATTTTCATAGTCATGTGCCAATGGAATGTAATAGGCATCGTTTGCGTCAAAGGCGACAGAAAATCCAACCAGCTCTGCAATACGATAGTCCAGACTGGTGGTTTCTGTATCAATGGCAAAGTGATCGGCCTCCTGCATCCGTTGTAACAGGCTGTCCCAATCCTCCTGTTTCAGTACCGTATGATAGCTGGCTGTGCCAAGCTGGTCATCCTGACTGGAAAGGTTGGCATGGTCTTCTGCAATACCATCCTGTGCTACTGTGGATTCAGTGTTTTGCGCAGCTTTCACAATGTTCTGTGAAGTCTGTTGATAGGCAGAGCCATTTGGATTGTTCGGATGATCTAAAGACTGTAACTGGTTACGGAATTCCAGTTCAGTGTAAAGGTCACGCAGATGGTCCACGTTTGGATTGCAGAGCTTGAGTTCATGCCAGTCCAGATTAAGCTCAAGGTCACAGACAATGCTGGCAAGCTGATGGTCAATCTTGATGTTGTCCAGATTGTCCTTGATATTTTGACTGATTTTACCCTTGAGCTGGTCTACATTGGCAATGATATTGTTCAGTGAACCGTATTCATTTAGCAGTTTGGCAGCCGTTTTCGCCCCCACGCCTGGAACGCCCATGATGCCATCAGAGGCATCGCCCATAAGGGTGAGATAGTCAATAATCTGGTGCGGGTGCACGCCAAACTTCTCATATACGCCAGCCTCATCCAGCACGCGGTCCTTGAAGCTGTCTTCCAGTTTGACATGCTCATTGACCAGTTGCGCCATATCCTTGTCGCCTGTTGAGATCAGCACATGGTGACCCTCAAGCACCGCACGTTTTGCCAGCGTTCCAATAATGTCATCCGCTTCTGCACCTGGCAGGCTGTACAATGGAATACCCTGTGCTTTGATTAAGGCATGCAAATACGGAATCTGTTGTGACAATTCCTCTGGCATGCTTGGACGATCACCTTTGTAAATCGGTGATAATTTATGACGAAATGTTGGCTCTGGCGTGTCAAAGATCACCGCCATATGGGTGGGCTGGGTACGGCGCATCAGCTTCTGGATCGCCGAAATGGCACCACGGATTGCATTGGTATGCAGACCAGTCGATGTTGTGAGTGGAGGTAAGGCGTGAAAAGCACGAAATAGAAAATAAGACCCGTCAACCAGGACAAAAGGTGGCATTGCACAAATCCTTATTATGAACTGGCAGCTATTTTACGTGAAAAAGTGGTGGCTGTCCCTGTTGTCGTGTTGAGCAGAGACGATCTATGTCGTTTTAAAAATTGCAGTATTTTGTATGTAAAAATAGCGGCCTATCCAATGATCAAGTAAGATAGCTTCAATGAAGCTGTGATAATTGATATAAACCCATGTATAAAAAAGATAAACAGGGAATGGTCATTGTTCTGGTTGCCTTGACTATATTGCTCGTCAGTGCAATCGCATTTCAATGGCAGGGGACGATTATTGCCGCCGCAATAGGACTAACTGTTGTTATTGTACACATCCTTTCCGAGATTCATCAGCGTTTGCTTCAGCTTGAGCAGGCGGCACCCAGCTATTTTGCCCAGTCTGCTGGTATTGGAATGCAACGCATCGTGATTTATAGCGCGGCGCTGGTTGCGCTTTTTGCCTATGCAAATACATGGATGTGGCTGGCAGGTGGTGCGTTGCTGGTGCTTATGCTCTGCCTGATTCAAACCATCAGCGCCTTTCAAACACGGTTGCTTCATCTGGAACAATATACAAATGCCGATTCAAAAGCAGAAGCTTTAGGTAATATTCAAAATATTGAGATCGACCACACCACACCAACAACTACACCAAGTTTTGAAGCCCAGCATCCAGCGTGGATGCAGGCCAATGTCGCAGCAACTCCAAATATGGATATTCACGATTCCATATCCCCCAACAATCCACCCATAGCGAAAGAACAGGCTTGGTGGCAACCTGCATTCGACTGGATGATACATGGTAATCCAATCCTGCGTGTTGCTGTGGCCGTGTTGATGGTGGGTGTAGTGTTGCTACTGCGTTTTGCCAGTGAACATTGGCAATTGAGTCTGGGTGTCAAACTGGGATTTATTGCCAGTGCGGGTGTTATCACCACCATTGCTGGCTATTGGCTGCAAAAGAAAAACCAGTTGTTTGCAGTTGCCTTGCAAGGTGTGGGTTTAGCCGTTGTCTTTTTAACCCTGATTTTCTCACATCATTTTGCTGTCATAGGCAGTTTAACCACAGCCAGTATTCTGTTTGTCATTTTACTGTTGGTGACGGTTTATCTTAGCTTAAAGCAACAAGCCTTGTATTTGGCAATGCTGGCCTTGAGCATGGCCTATCTTGCGCCATTGGTAATTCCACAAAATCATCCTGATGTGATTTTCCTGTTTGCTTATTACTTGTTAATTAATTTAGCTGTTGCAGCGGTTAATTTTATTCAACCCTGGAAAATCCTGCATCAAATCGCTTTTTTTGCCACCATGTTTATTGGTGGGGCAGTGATTGGAATTTATGCCAAGACGCAGCAATTTGCTACACTGGACTGGATTTTATGGTTGCATATCGCGCTGTTTATCTGGCTCAGTGTCCGTTATAGCCAGTTAATGTTGCGGGTTAAAAACCATGACCTAAATTTAAATCAGGACACAGGGCAGAAAACCCAGCGCTTACAACCCATTCTGGATGTGGGGCTGATTTTTAGTGTGCCTGTACTGGGCTTTTCACTGCATGCCTACCTGATGCATAACTCCACCCAGGCCATGACCTTGGGGGCAGTTGCCTTGGCAATTGTCTATATTTCATTAAATCTGTGGATTAAACGGCAGCATCCACAACTTTCCATCTTGGCAAAAAGCTTCTTTATCCTTGCTGTAGTTTTTGTCGCACTGATTTTCCCATTGGCAAAAGGTGCACACTGGATTTCCACAGGCTGGGTGATACAGGGAACCGCATTAATCGTTTGGGGTGTAACCGAGCGCTATCGTTTGAGCCGTTATATTGGTGTGATCTTGGTATTGTTCAGTTCAGTGGCACTGATTTTTCAGATTTGGTCAAATGATCATTTTCCAATACTCAGTACGGTGATTTATGCTTTAGCACAATTTATTTCAGCATTTTATTTATTGCATTACCAAGAAGTTGAAAAGTATTTTAGCGCACGTATGCTTAGCGGGATTTTCCTTGCGCTTGGCCTGTATGCAGGTGCAGTTGCGGGCGTTGAGTTGATGCAGTGGCAGCAATATGGACTGAGTCCTTATCTTGCGATTGGAACGGTTTTGATGGCTGGTTTTAGCCTTGCTGTTCATTTAAAATCACAATTGCAGTGGGGAAATGTGCAACTGATTTTATTGGGTGGTCTGCTGTTCCTGCTCTATGGGGAAAGTTTCGCGGCAAATGTGTATTCGGTCTGGCATTGGCCGAGTGGTTTAAGCCAGTTCAGCTTTGCCGTAGCTTCGGTTGTATTGGCGATCATGCTGATAACCTTAAAACTCACTTCTTCAAAAGCATATCTGGCGATTTGGTCTACATTGCTTTGGTTGAGTCTGGCAAGTGTTGGTTTAGCTATTTTCCCTATGATGCCAATCCTTGCCCTTGCAATAATCCCTATTATCTACGGTGCTTGGCTGTTTCAAACGAATAGGACACAGTTACTACATCAGCTTCCCGTCTGGTGCCTGACCCTGTTGTGGCTAGTGCTGGTCAACCTTGATGCCTATTCTGCTGAGCAATATTATTTTTTACCGTTGCTGAACTTCACGGATATTCTATCCTTGCTGATGTTCGTTGGTATGATCTGGATTATTTATCATCATGATTTTACCACCGAGCAGTCTGTCGAGTGGGGCTTTAAAGTCACCACTATTTTAATTGGTTTATTGGTGTTGAGCAGCGTGGTGGTGCGTGCCATGCATCATTATCTGGGTACGCCATTGTGGGGATTGGACATTTGGTCAAATGGTGATGTGCAGCTCAGCCTGACTTTATTATGGGTGATTCTGGCATTTATCCTGATGACTTTTTCCAGTCGCCGTCATATCCGCCAAATCTGGTTTGTGGGTGCTGCGTTGTTGGGCATTGTGGTGGCTAAATTATTACTGCTGGACTTATCGCAAAGCGGCACATTGACGCGCGTGATTTCATTTATCGGTTCGGGTGCGGTCATGCTGGTGATTGCCTATCTCGCACCTTTGCCACCTGCGTTTGAGGAAAGTCAGAAAGAGGGCTAATCAACTCTCTTTCTGCTCTTTTTTAAGTTCTTTCTGATGGGCATATTGATCAATCTCATCATCCTCAAGTGGGATGGGGCGGTCAATCAAGCCCATTTTCGGTACAGGGATTTCGATCTGATTTTCCACAAAGCCATTTCGTACCCGTTCCTGCATCTCATCGCGAACCTTTAGGGCATTTTCCTGACGGCACCAGACAGAAAACAGCAATTCAATTGAGGATTCCCGAAATGCGGTTACGGTCACGGTTGCCTTTGGATCATCCATCACCAAAGGATATTTGGCTGCGACATCCAGCAATACCTGCCTTACCTTAATGATGTCCTCATGGAAATTAATCGCCAACGTGATGGGAATCCGCCGTATGGGATATTTGGACAGGTTCATCACAGGTGTTCGAATCAGTTGCTCATTGGGTAGGCGAATATAGACATTATCTAGTGTGAGCAGTTTCACAGACAGCAGGTCAATTGAAATCACCTGTCCCTCAATGGTCTGCCCACGAATCAGGGTAATCTGAATGGTATCGCCCACCTCAAAAGAACCTTCACCAATCAGGAACAAACCACTGATCAGGTTAGTGGCAGAGGTTTGTGAGGCAAAACCTAAAGCCACCGTTAAAATCCCCGCTGCACCCAGGAAAACGCTGAGTTTAAAACCTGCTTCCCTTAAGCTGGTCATAATAAACAGCAGGAAAATAAAATAAAAAATCCCCCTGCGCCACAATAAACGCTGATGCGCATTTAAACGACTGCCAATGGTGCGGATAAAGGTGTTTGAAACAAGACGTGCGATCAGGAAACCAATAAAGCACAAGATAATGGCAACCAGAATTTCGCTCAGCCGATCAAGATTAATACCTGTGAATATACTTTTCAGGGTGTCGGTCAGGTTATTTGCCACATCTTTGGGAATGCTGGTTTCTGCCATAAAAACCTCTTAAAAGAATGAATCGAACATATTGAACAAGGTGCTGCCAGGTGCCCGTGGTGGGTGGACATAAATGACCTCGCCTGCCTGAGTTGGTGTTTTGTTTTCAATGCGGATACGTGCTGGATGTTCCGCACCCTCATAATGGACCTTGATTTGTGAGGTCCATAAACGTCCTGTACTTTCGCTATAGAACAGAGGAAGCGCGGGCACGGGCACATTCATACGGTCAAAACGCAGTTGATGCTGGCTGGTGTTATGAAACTCAATCGGGGTGACGGCACGGAATGCACGTGGTTTGAGCAGATTTAAGTCAGTGCGCCCATCCACCGAGGTGGCATAACAAATTTCACCATGCTGGGGGTCTTTTCCAAACCAGGTATCTTTCGGCTGGATGATGGGAATATCAAATAAAGGTTCAGTCAATCCCCCAACCAAGCCTGCAATCCATAAGGGCGTACTGATATAAAGTGTTCCGCGTTGACCTGCTGGGATATAAATTGGGTCTACAGGCTTGATTACCACCGAACGATCTGCCAAACGGGGCATTAAGTGAAATGTACTTTGGGTATTATGGAACATATAACGTTCGATCTTTGCAGGCTGTGGCATTGCAAACTCAGTATCGCTCAGCATTTTCCATTGTTGTTCATAATCGTGCTGATATTGAGGGCGATGATATTCCAAACGCCATTCCTTAATGCCACGGGTCAGGCGAAATAACAGTGAACCGAATTGCCAGGCCTTGGCCTGCTGAATTTCAAATTGTTGTTCTCCCCACCATTTCAAAATGTTGGCATGAGGCGGCTGAAATTGCTGCTTTTGATATGAATTATTTTGAGACAAGATGTAAAATTCCTGTGTGAGTATGCTAAACAGACTTCACGCTGTAACTCGCTTAGAGTACACTCAAGCATCTTTTTTATCATTATTTGTATGATGCAAATACTTAAACAAATACAAATTCCTTATAGTTTTGCCAAAAGACATGGCGTTTTGTTACGTTACGAGGGCGATCAGGCATTTATTGTGCGACGGAAAGACACCGCACGGATTGCCTTGCAGGAAGCGCGTCGAATTTTGGGGAAATCTGCCCACGATCAATTGTGTAGCGATCAGGAATTTCATGCTTTGCTCAGCTCCAGCTATGCGGGTGACACGGGTGAGTCGCAACAGGTTGCGGCGGGTCTGGAAGACCATCCTGATTTACTCAGCCTTGCCGATCAAGTACCTGAAGCCGAAGACTTAATGGATCAGGAAGATGATGCGCCGATTGTTCGCCTGATTAATGCGTTATTGTCAGAAGCGATTCGTGTCAGTGCATCTGATATTCATATCGAGGCCTTTGAGAAGAAACTTTCAGTACGTTTGAGGGTTGATGGGCAACTACGTGAAATCGTACAGCCACGCCGTGAACTTGCGCCGTTGTTAGTGTCACGTATTAAAGTCATGGCAAAACTGGATATTGCAGAAAAACGTATTCCTCAGGATGGCCGTATTTCACTGCGTTTGGCGGGCCGTGAGGTCGATGTGCGTGTCTCGACATTACCGTCCTCTCACGGTGAACGTGTGGTAATGCGTTTGCTGGATAAGCAGGCTGGACGTTTGAACATGACCCATTTGGGTTTAATGCAAAATGACTATGAGCGTCTGACCCAACTGGTACATCGTCCGCATGGCATTATTCTGGTGACGGGGCCGACAGGTTCGGGTAAAACCACAACCTTGTATGCTGCATTGTCTGATCTTAATGACAATACACGTAATATTTTGACCGCCGAAGATCCGATTGAATACCAGCTTGAAGGGATTGGGCAGACACAAGTCAATACTAAAGTAGATATGACCTTTGCCCGTGCCTTGAAAGCCATGCTGCGTCAAGACCCTGATGTGGTAATGGTGGGGGAGATCCGTGACCTTGAGACGGCTGAAATTGCGGTACAGGCATCACTGACAGGTCACTTGGTACTCTCCACACTACATACCAATACCGCTATTGGTGCAGTAACACGCTTAAAAGATATGGGGATTGAACCATTCTTGCTGGCGAGCTCCCTGATTGGTGTGATTGCACAGCGTTTAGTTCGAACCCTATGCCCGCATTGCGTAACCTGGCGTAAGGCCGATGATTTTGAACGACAGGTTTTTCAGCATTTAAATGTGGATCAACACATGGAATTGCCTGAACCTAAAGGGTGTGAGCAATGCTCTCATGTTGGCTTTAGTGGCCGAACTGCAATCTATGAAATTGTCCCTGTGGATGAATCTTTGCGTCGTTTGGTTCATGGCAATGCGGCTGAATATGAACTGGAAAACCATGCGCGCCGTTACGCAGGTTCAATTCGTGATGATGGCTTAAGAAAAGTCTTGGCTGGTAAAACCACTCTGGAAGAAGTGTTGAGAGTGACCAATCAAAGTGAAGAGGTTTAGGAATAGGTCGTAGACAGTACTTAAATATGTCAATCAAACACTTAAAAACAGAAATACTTTCCTGTTTGCGAACATTAAAAGGAAGTGGAAAATTCGCCACTATACAACGTCACGATTTCATATTACCTGGTTTACACGTTGAGGGAGTTGGAGAAATTTCATTCCCTCTACATGAAATACACGCGAAAGCATTATTATGCGTTGCAGAACAAGCACCTTTTGGTAAAGGTAGTGAAACGATTGTTGATACACAGGTGAGACGTACACAGCAAATTGATGCAGCACAATTTCAGTTTGCTAATCCACAATGGCAGCGTTTCTTAGATCAGCAACTTGAACAGATAAAAACTGATTTAGGTCTAAAAGATTATACCATTACAGCAAGCCCTTATAAATTATTGGTTTATCAAACGGGAGATTTCTTTTTATCCCACAAAGACGCTGAAAAAGAAAAAGGCATGTTTGGCTCACTGATTATCAATCTTCCCTCTCATTATACTGGAGGCGAGTTATCCATTCAGTTTGATGGTGAAGAAATCATTGCTGATTTTGCACAGGATGCCGCAAACTATACAATAAACTGTGCTGCATTTTATGCAGATTGTGACCATGAGATCAAACTGCTGACATCAGGCTATCGGATATGTCTGGTCTATAATCTGATACAACAAAAAACAGCCCCTAAAATTGAATTACACTCCATGAGCCAATATGTTGATAATTTGGTTGATATTTTTCAACGTTACCCATCAGATCAACCTTATATCACTTTATTGGGACACCAATATACCCCTGAAAATTTTGCCTATCATGCTTTAAAATTAAATGATCGCTATAAAGCGGATGTTTTACTCAAAGCTGCCAAGAAAATGGGCTATTACGCTAAACTCTGTTTGGTTACTGCCTATCAATCAGGAACGCCTGTTGATGATGGCTATAATTATAGCTATGGGGAAGAGGGTGGTGATGAAAATGCAGAAATAGATGAAATCCATGATGAATCTTTAGATATTGAGAATTGGCTTGATAATGAATATCCTGCTTTAAGCCATATTCACTTTGAAGAAAATGATTTAATCACCTCATTTGCAGTGGATGAGGGTGAACCAATTGTGAAAGAATCTACAGGGTTTATGGGAAATTACGGGCCTGATTTAACACATTGGTATCATCATGCTGCAGTGGTGATTTGGTCTCCTGAACAAAACGTGCAATTACTGGCACAGCAAGATGTTGCAACTCAACTGAGCTGGATGGCATATTTTACTCAAAATCAAACGGCATCCAAGCTGGAAATTGCAGCGATCAATCAACAACTGGATTATGGATTTGGTGATCGTTGCCGTCAACCCGACCATTTCAATGCTGTTGTAGATTGGCTTATTTGGCAAAATCATCAAGCTTTTCTCAATAAGATTGAATATGAATACTTGCAGTTATTATTTAATCGGATTGATGCAGAATATTGGCAAAAGCTTTTGGATTGGTTGCCTCAAAATGAGCATGTGCAATTTTTTGAAAAAATAACCACAGAAATTTATCCTAGCTTTTTAGAAAAACTCTTGGCAGTGTTCTGTGTATTGCTGTCTGATACGAAATATGCTGAATTAATTCAAATACAGATGGACCTGTTGCCAATGTATTGGGCAAAATTACCACGTTCTGGTTCAATACAATTGAGCAGTTCCGCACTTACACATTTATTTGCACTAGATGCTCAATTGTCACCCAATCAGGCTTGGATTGATTGTATCAGTCAGGCAATGATTACGCATCTTGACTGGAAATATATTCATCAGACACTTGTTCCGCAACTACTGAAAAACCAGAGTATAGGCAAAATTCATGCGAAATTAATGGATTACTGTCAGCAATATTTGCAACAACGTGTAGATCAACCACCCCAGCCACCTAAAGATTGGCAACGTGCTTTACCTGATACCCAAAATAATGTACAGGTTTGGCAGATGCTTGCAGACTTTATGCAATCAGCGACAGAAGAAATTTTTGATTATCGGAAAAACCAAGCTGAGCGAACACTGGTTGAAAATGCCATTCGTAATACAACGGTTGATCTTGCGATGGAAACCATACGCAAAGGTTCGCCACATACATTAAGGTTAATGAAAACGCAAGCGAGTTATGAGCGTCTGCTCAGAAATTGGGAACAGGATGTATGGTTGTTGCGTAAGATTAAGTCAAAATCTACGTCATAATGAATCTGGCAAGATTGGTTAGATCGATGATCTAACCAATCTTATGGTTTCTCGTATTATTTTGAGTACTTCAAAATCGCATCTTAAAGATATCGTCAAAATCAATCATTTTTCTGCTGAGTCGGCGGCTCTAACAACGTTGATGGCGGTACGCCCAAAGTTTGAAAAAGTTGATCATTATGGTCAGATATTTACCGTATGCACATATTTTGTATTAGCTAAGCTTTATGATGTGTTTAGTAATTGATTAATCTGCGATGCTGTATGAGTGGCATGGAATGGCGAATGGCATTCTGTTCATCAAGGTCAAAAGCACTGGTTACTAAACCATGCCCCTCAGTGTCTATCATCTGTAAAAGCTGACCACGACTATCCGTAATCCCTGCATGCCCCCAGGTTTGACGCTGTTCCCCATGCCAGCCTTGCTGTGCAGAACCAAGAACAAAACACTGGCTATCCATGGCACGTGCCTGTAGCAGCAGTTGCCAGTGCAGTTTGCCTGTTGTGTAGGTAAATGCGGCGGGCGCGGTTAGAATATTCGCCCCTTTGGTGCGTAACATCAACGAGAGTTCTGGAAAACGCAAGTCATAACATACCATTAGTCCGAGATTACCAAAAGATGTTCTGGCAACAACAACCTCATCACCAGGCTCAAAAAATCTTGATTCCTGATAACCCCCAACAGCGTCACCCACCTGAACATCAAACAAATGGATCTTGTCATAACGTGCTTCTGTACGCTCAGGACTAATGCATAAACTGACGGTACGCACACGACCATCCTGAATGATTGAGCCATCAGGACGAAATGGGCAGGGAAGTGTACCCGCAACAATCCAGATCTGGTAGCGGTGAGCAAGCTGTTCCAGTCGTTGCTGAATAGCCTCAAACTGTGCTGCGGTCTCGCGTTGCTTACCTGCGGCAAAACAGACAAAATTTTCAGGGAAGACAATCAGTTCAGCATCTTGGGCCTTACTTTGCTGAATCAATGACTCAATGACAGTGAAATTCGTTTCAATGTCATCTTGAGAGTTCATTTGTACAACAGAAAGCAGACTCATATAGGTACCACAATATTAGGAGGCAACGATCAGGCGTTTTGTTTTTGAGTATCCTGGTTTAAACAATCCTGTTCTTTTTGCAACTGCTTGACCAGTGGTTCAAACATATTCTGATTGTTTTCATTCAGGCGCATCAGGGTCTTATGCGCGTCCAGTACTGTATTTAACATTGCACTGTGTGTCACAAATTCTTCTGTTAGCTCCAGCGTGCACACACTAGGATCGCCGCAGTAATTCAGGATCACAAAAACCTGCCCCAGCCCCATGCTATTCGCCAGGGTGGTAATATCTGGATTGGTTGAAAGCATGACTGCCTGTATGTGATGGACTTGTTTAAGCTTAAGACCGAGTTTTGCAAGTACGCCCAGGACAGTACTATCAATAAATGTGGTCTGGGTTAAATCAACGATTGCACCAACAACATTTTGCTGCTGTTCAATCTTGTTGAGTAGCTTGTCCAAACTTATACAAGATTGGGCACGCACTTCGCCAATAAGCTTGAAAATATGCGTTCCATTTAAGCTTGCATATTCAACATGACCTGTTGACATATAAATGCCATTTTCAGAGAAAGGATATAAAATTATCCCATAGTGATATTCTAGACACAAGTGGTTGGATGCTGTGATCTAATTAAAACATTGATTTTAAAATTAATTCATTCGGCATAAACTCAGAATGGCAATATCATCAGCCACATGGTCGGGAGGCTGGAAAGAGTTGTTTTGAAGGTGGGTGACCAGTTGGTTAAATTGCTCATTTAACCCGCCATCAAAAGGTTCCAGTGCGCCATCGGAACATAAAATAAAGCGGGAATGACGGTTTAGTACACAATGATGCTCTTCCACTTCCAGTTCTTCGGTCAAGCCTAATGGAAAGCTGCTGGTTGTCAGAATCTGGGGAGGCTGATTTGGTTCAAAAATGATTGGGGGAGGATAATGCCCCGCACTTGACCAACGCACTTCGTGGCTAACCAAATTTAGAACCCCTGCCACCATAGTGATATGCTTTTCAATGTTTTCCTGTACCAGCATGGCATTGAGCTTTTGGATGAGCTGGCTTGGTGTCTTTGACCTACCATGAAATGCCGCCATCCATGAGGTCAATAAACTGCTGGTCACCCCATGCCCTGACACATCGGCAAGATAGAATAAAATTTCTTCATCATTCAGACGCCAATAATCATACCAGTCCCCTGAAAGATAGGCAGAAGGCTGAAAAAAGGACTCAAACTGATAATTGGGTAGTTCAATTGGATTGGGTAAAAGGCGCTTCTGTAACTCAGCGGCGGAAGGTAGATCGCGGCTATCCTGATTACGTTTATACTGGGCATCAATTTTAAATAAGGCATGAACAGGATTTTTAGGTAGGCTATCCCAGATCCAGCCTGCCAATGCTCCCATTTCCCATGCTTGTGCCAGAGCAGTTCCTTCATCTTCAAAAGCCAGCACAATGGTAGGCAACTTCCATTGGTATTTTAAAAAGTCCTGAACATCTGCAATTGCAATAATTGTGGGATCATACAAATCTAGATCATCAACATGAATGACTTGTAAACTCGGTAACTCATTCAATGACTGATCTAAACAAGGTATTGAGCGTGTGGGCTGAATGAAATACATAGATGAATAGCCGATCCTTTGTATGATCATTTTTTAATTCATCATAGATGAAAGATGATGAAAAACATAGTATTGCCAACATTTGAAATCTTTGGCAATACTGAAGTCCATAGGGAAAAATCTTGTCTTTTTATTTGTCATCAGCAGATGAGTCATTTGTATCATCTTCATCACTAATAAATGAAATATCAGACGAATCCCCATGCTTTTCAGCAATTTGGAAAGCTTTACGCTGTAGGTAGAAATCACGAATCATCGCATATTTATCGCCTTTCAGGCTTTCCTCAATATCAGGAATCTGGGAACGGGCATCAACTGCTTGTAACAAATTCGTTGACCAATATATGCCTTTCTGATCATCCAGCAAATATTTTTGAGGGCGACCATAACTATCAGCGAGCAAACCAAAACCATCACGGAACGTACTGGGGCCAAAGAAAGGCAGCATGACATAAGGACCTGAGGCAATACCATAATAGCCTAGCGTTACCCCAAAACTCTCTTCTTCTGTTGGCAATCCCAGACGACGTGCAGGGTCAGCAAAGCCTAAAGTCGTTAAGGTGTTGATTGTGAAGCGACCTAGACTTTTAGCTGCACGTGTTGGGCGGCCCTGTATGAACTGGTTGACTGCATTCCACGGTTCACCCAAGTTTTTCCTGAACTGACGATAAGGACTACGAACCTCTTCTGGAACCTTGGCAATATATTGTATGGCTACTGGCTTTAATATATTACGGTCCAGCATGTCATTGAATGCATAAATCTGGCGGTTCAATGGTTGTAAAGGGTCTTTTACCGCATCAGGCTGAGCTGCATTTGCATTTACTTTTAAATCATTCTTGGTGAGATGCTTCAAATCTTTTATTGCTTGAATCGTGGTCGGGTTTTTCTGTTCGGTTGTTGCCTGATTCTCAGTAGTATTGCTCTGGTCTGCCGATTCATTGGGAGTCTCTTGCGCGAATACTGATGAACATGCTCCAGCAGTTAACAACCCAAGCAAGATAAAATTTGAGTAATGCATATAAGTCCTTAATCGCGTTAGAGCGAAATTACAGTCATTAAATGATTGCCTTGATGCAAACATTATATAGAAACGGCATATAGTTTAATTGTTCTTCTGGTATTAAAACAAATTCGGTTGAAAAATATAAGCTGGAAAGTGTTTTTGATTGAAAATTGTTCACTTGGATATATTAATTTAAAAAAGCACTTGCAAGGTATTTAGAATGATCTATAATGCGACTCCATCGGCGGTGCTGTTGATTGAAAGTTGTTTTAAATCAATTATTTAAAGTGGTTTAAAATAAAGTTGAAATTACCTGTTGACTTTAAAGAGATTTAGAGTAACATAGCCGACCTAGCTTGATGATGACGAATCATTGAGAAGATCATTAAGAGAATAGAAGAACAACTTGTGTGGATTTTTACTGATTGATCGATCGAATATATTTTCATTGATTGAATGGTAGAAATTACTCGAAGTTTATTTGAGAAATATTTGTCAGAAAATTGATGAGCCAGATTTGGTGCTTAGAATAAAGCACAAATGATATTAAACTGAAGAGTTTGATCATGGCTCAGATTGAACGCTGGCGGCAGGCTTAACACATGCAAGTCGAGCGGGGATTGGGTGCTTGCACCTAATCTTAGCGGCGGACGGGTGAGTAATGCTTAGGAATCTGCCATTTAGTGGGGGACAACATTCCGAAAGGGATGCTAATACCGCATACGCCCTACGGGGGAAAGCAGGGGATCTTCGGACCTTGCGCTAAATGATGAGCCTAAGTCGGATTAGCTAGTTGGTGGGGTAAAGGCCTACCAAGGCGACGATCTGTAGCGGGTCTGAGAGGATGATCCGCCACACTGGGACTGAGACACGGCCCAGACTCCTACGGGAGGCAGCAGTGGGGAATATTGGACAATGGGCGGAAGCCTGATCCAGCCATGCCGCGTGTGTGAAGAAGGCCTTTTGGTTGTAAAGCACTTTAAGCGAGGAGGAGGCTACTTGGATTAATACTCTAGGATAGTGGACGTTACTCGCAGAATAAGCACCGGCTAACTCTGTGCCAGCAGCCGCGGTAATACAGAGGGTGCGAGCGTTAATCGGATTTACTGGGCGTAAAGCGTGCGTAGGCGGCTGATTAAGTCGGATGTGAAATCCCTGAGCTTAACTTAGGAATTGCATTCGATACTGGTCAGCTAGAGTATGGGAGAGGATGGTAGAATTCCAGGTGTAGCGGTGAAATGCGTAGAGATCTGGAGGAATACCGATGGCGAAGGCAGCCATCTGGCCTAATACTGACGCTGAGGTACGAAAGCATGGGGAGCAAACAGGATTAGATACCCTGGTAGTCCATGCCGTAAACGATGTCTACTAGCCGTTGGGGCCTTTGAGGCTTTAGTGGCGCAGCTAACGCGATAAGTAGACCGCCTGGGGAGTACGGTCGCAAGACTAAAACTCAAATGAATTGACGGGGGCCCGCACAAGCGGTGGAGCATGTGGTTTAATTCGATGCAACGCGAAGAACCTTACCTGGCCTTGACATAGTAGAAACTTTCCAGAGATGGATTGGTGCCTTCGGGAATCTACATACAGGTGCTGCATGGCTGTCGTCAGCTCGTGTCGTGAGATGTTGGGTTAAGTCCCGCAACGAGCGCAACCCTTTTCCTTACTTGCCAGCATTTCGGATGGGAACTTTAAGGATACTGCCAGTGACAAACTGGAGGAAGGCGGGGACGACGTCAAGTCATCATGGCCCTTACGGCCAGGGCTACACACGTGCTACAATGGTCGGTACAAAGGGTTGCTACCTAGCGATAGGATGCTAATCTCAAAAAGCCGATCGTAGTCCGGATTGGAGTCTGCAACTCGACTCCATGAAGTCGGAATCGCTAGTAATCGCGGATCAGAATGCCGCGGTGAATACGTTCCCGGGCCTTGTACACACCGCCCGTCACACCATGGGAGTTTGTTGCACCAGAAGTAGGTAGTCTAACCTTAGGGGGGACGCTTACCACGGTGTGGCCGATGACTGGGGTGAAGTCGTAACAAGGTAGCCGTAGGGGAACCTGCGGCTGGATCACCTCCTTAACGAAAGATTGACGATCGGTAAGAATCCACAACAAGTTGTTCTTCGAGATATATCGAATGAAAGATAGAAAAAGTATTGTTTCTCTTTTTTAATTTTAGAGATAAGTCGTGCACTACGCGCTGCGCTTGTCTTGCGAAATAAAAGAAGAGATCAACGATCTCTTCTTTTATTTCTCAGGGTCTGTAGCTCAGTTGGTTAGAGCACACGCTTGATAAGCGTGGGGTCACAAGTTCAAGTCTTGTCAGACCCACCACTACTGACGAAGTGATGAATAATCACAAGCTACTAGATAAAAAGATATGTCGTTCATTATGATTGTAAGCTGGGGACTTAGCTTAGTTGGTAGAGCGCCTGCTTTGCACGCAGGAGGTCAGGAGTTCGACTCTCCTAGTCTCCACCAGAGCTTCGATCAGCAAAGCAACGCTTTGCCGAAGCGCAAGACAAGCAGCTATGCTGCGCGTAGTATCTGATCTAATATGGTAGTGAAAGATATTTTTAAATTATAGAACTTAATAAATAAGGTGAATCAAGAGATTGATTTAGATTTATTAACTTCTGTGATTTATCACAGTTTACTGCAAGCTGACGAGGCTGTAGTTAATCATTAACAGATTAGAATTTGAGTCTGAAATAAATTGTTCACTCATTCAATAACAAAGCAAGAAGAATTAATTCTTTAAGCTGAGTTGTTAGAAATGAGAACTAGCAAAAACACTGAATCAAGCGTTTTGGTATATGAATTTAGATTGAAGCTGTACGGTGATTAAATTCACGAAGCAACAAACTGGATGAGAGCGATGTAAGTTGAAAAACGAGCATAGCAATCTGTCCTAACCTTACTTGTAAGGGTTAGCGACTGTTTGGGGTTGTATAGTCAAGTAATTAAGTGCATGTGGTGGATGCCTTGGCAGTCAGAGGCGAAGAAAGACGTGATAGCCTGCGAAAAGCTCCGGGGAGGCGGCAAATATCCTGTGATCCGGAGATATCTGAATGGGGGAACCCACTTACCATAAGGTAGGTATTGCAACATGAATACATAGTGTTGCAAGGCGAACGAGGGGAAGTGAAACATCTCAGTACCCTTAGGAAAAGAAATCAATTGAGATTCCCTTAGTAGCGGCGAGCGAACGGGGAGTAGCCCATTAAGTTATGTGTGTTTTAGTGGAACGCTCTGGGAAGTGCGAACGTAGAGGGTGATATTCCCGTACACGAAAGGGCACACATAATGATGACGAGTAGGGCGAGGCACGTGAAACCTTGTCTGAATATGGGGGGACCATCCTCCAAGGCTAAATACTCCTGACTGACCGATAGTGAACCAGTACCGTGAGGGAAAGGCGAAAAGAACCCCTGTGAGGGGAGTGAAATAGATCCTGAAACCGCATGCATACAAGCAGTGGGAGCCGACATGTTCGGTGACTGCGTACCTTTTGTATAATGGGTCAGCGACTTATATTCAGTAGCGAGGTTAACCGAATAGGGGAGCCGTAGAGAAATCGAGTCTTAATAGGGCGTTTAGTTGCTGGGTATAGACCCGAAACCAGGCGATCTATCCATGAGCAGGTTGAAGGTTGGGTAACACTAACTGGAGGACCGAACCCACTGTCGTTGAAAAGCCAGGGGATGACTTGTGGATAGGGGTGAAAGGCTAATCAAGCCTGGTGATAGCTGGTTCTCCCCGAAAGCTATTTAGGTAGCGCCTCGGACGAATACCATTGGGGGTAGAGCACTGTTTCGGCTAGGGGGTCATCCCGACTTACCAAACCGATGCAAACTCCGAATACCAATGAGTACTATCCGGGAGACAGACTGCGGGTGCTAACGTCCGTAGTCAAGAGGAAAACAATCCAGACCGCCAGCTAAGGCCCCAAAATCATAGTTAAGTGGGAAACGATGTGGGAAGGCATAGACAGCTAGGAGGTTGGCTTAGAAGCAGCCACCCTTTAAAGAAAGCGTAATAGCTCACTAGTCGAGTCGGCCTGCGCGGAAGATGTAACGGGGCTAAAACTATGTGCCGAAGCTGCGGATGTAACTTTTAAGTTACGTGGTAGGGGAGCGTTCTGTAAGCCGAAGAAGGTGTATTGAGAAGTATGCTGGAGGTATCAGAAGTGCGAATGCTGACGTGAGTAACGACAAAACGGGTGAAAAACCCGTTCGCTGAAAGACCAAGGGTTCCAGTCCAACGTTAATCGGGGCTGGGTGAGTCGACCCCTAAGGCGAGGCCGAGAGGCGTAGTCGATGGGAAATTGGTTAATATTCCAATACTTCTGTGTAATGCGATGAGAGGACGGAGAAGGTTAAGTCAGCCTGGCGTTGGTTGTCCAGGTGGAAGACAGTAGGCATGCATCTTAGGCAAATCCGGGGTGCTCTATGCTGAGAGTCGATAGCAAGCTGTACTTGTACAGTGAAGTGGCTGATACCATGCTTCCAGGAAAAGTCTCTAAGCTTCAGTTACACAGGAATCGTACCCGAAACCGACACAGGTGGTCAGGTCGAGTAGACCAAAGCGCTTGAGAGAACTCTGCTGAAGGAACTAGGCAAAATGGTACCGTAACTTCGGGAGAAGGTACGCTGCTGACGGTGATGGGACTTGCTCCCTGAGCGGTTGGCAGCCGCAGAAACCAGGCCGCTGCAACTGTTTATTAAAAACATAGCACTCTGCAAACACGAAAGTGGACGTATAGGGTGTGATGCCTGCCCGGTGCTGGAAGGTTAATTGATGGGGTTAGCGTAAGCGAAGCTCTTGATCGAAGCCCCAGTAAACGGCGGCCGTAACTATAACGGTCCTAAGGTAGCGAAATTCCTTGTCGGGTAAGTTCCGACCTGCACGAATGGCATAATGATGGCGGCGCTGTCTCCAGCAGAGGCTCAGTGAAATCGAAATCGCTGTGAAGATGCAGTGTACCCGCGGCTAGACGGAAAGACCCCGTGAACCTTTACTGCAGCTTGACATTGAACTTTGACCTTACTTGTGTAGGATAGGTGGGAGGCTTTGAAGTTGGAACGCTAGTTCCAATGGAGCCGTCCTTGAAATACCACCCTGGTAATGTTGAGGTTCTAACTCTGCCCCGTAATCCGGGGCGAGGACCATGTCTGGTGGGTAGTTTGACTGGGGCGGTCTCCTCCTAAAGAGTAACGGAGGAGTACGAAGGTGCGCTCAGCGTGGTCGGAAATCACGCGTAGAGTATAAAGGCAAAAGCGCGCTTAACTGCGAGACCCACAAGTCGAGCAGGTACGAAAGTAGGTCTTAGTGATCCGGTGGTTCTGTATGGAAGGGCCATCGCTCAACGGATAAAAGGTACTCTGGGGATAACAGGCTGATACCGCCCAAGAGTTCATATCGACGGCGGTGTTTGGCACCTCGATGTCGGCTCATCTCATCCTGGGGCTGAAGCAGGTCCCAAGGGTATGGCTGTTCGCCATTTAAAGAGGTACGCGAGCTGGGTTTAGAACGTCGTGAGACAGTTCGGTCCCTATCTACCGTGGGCGCTGGAAATTTGAGAGGATCTGCTCCTAGTACGAGAGGACCAGAGTGGACGAACCTCTGGTGTACCGGTTGTGACGCCAGTCGCATCGCCGGGTAGCTATGTTCGGAAGGGATAACCGCTGAAAGCATCTAAGCGGGAAGCCTACCTCAAGATAAGATTTCCCTAGGAATTTATTCCTCTAAAGAGCCGTTCGAGACCAGGACGTTGATAGGTTGGGTGTGGAAGCACGGTGACGTGTGAAGCTGACCAATACTAATTGCTCGTGAGGCTTGACTATACAACACCCAAACAGTTGTTGTATTCAAGATAAGTTCAATACATAACTTGATTTAGTGTAAAAACTAGTTAAAATGCTGAACACAAAGTTAGACTCAATATCTAATCCGTTAATAACTCTTTGGTTCGTAAGTAAGGCAGACATGAAGTGAAAACACAACATGATCAATAAGACCCCAAAACACCACAACAGTTTGCTGGCGACAATAGCAAGAGTGAACCACCTGATCCCTTCCCGAACTCAGAAGTGAAACCTCTTCGCGCTGATGGTAGTGTGGCGTTTGCCATGTGAGAGTAAGTCATCGCCAGCTTTTAAATACTAAACCTCCCAACCAATGTTGGGAGGTTTTTTATTGCTGAAGAAATATATGCTAGAAAAATAGTGATTGCCTCAATATTTGTCTACATTTAACAACAAGAGAAATATTTCAACAATATGTTTCATTGGCTTTTCTTTTTATAAATAAATATTTAAAGATTATGTGCTTCCTTATAGGCGTAAACATTGCTTTATGTTATAAATATATGAATAGGCATGTTTTTTGCTTATTCATAAAAGGAGCGTGTTATGAAATTATCTGTTGGGTTGAAAGTTGCGAATAGCTTGTCGTTAACTCCTCAATTACAGCAGGCAATTCGTTTATTACAACTTTCAAGTTTGGAGCTGGAACAGGAAATACAAATTCAACTTGATAGTAATCCTTTATTAGAGAAAATTGAAGAAATTAATACGACAGAAAGTTTAACTACGCTTGAAACTTCTGAAACAGGTGACTTAACCACTGAGCTGAATGCTGATCATCTACCGAATGACTTACCTGTTGATACAGAATGGGATGATATTTACACCCATCAATCTACTGCCTTGGCTTCTCCAGAATATGAAGAGAGAGAAGATAACCGTCAGATTCAGTTGAGCTTAAAGGAACATATTTTAGAGCAGGTGAATCTGCTGAATTTTTCTTTAGTAGATAAGTTAATTGCGTATTGCATTGTTGATTCTTTGGATGACAAGGGATTTTTGGATGCAGAGTTGGATGATATTTTGTTGGCCACTACTCGATTGTTGCGGGAAGTGGAGAATGATGAAGAGATTGAGCAAGATGAGATTATTGTTGTTTTAAAGTATATTCAACGTTTAGACCCAATTGGTGTTGGTTCTCGTAATTTAGCGGAATGCTTAAAAATTCAGTTAGAGACATTCCATGAAAAAGTACCTTATCTGACTGAAGCAAAAAAATTATTACAGTGCTATGAGCTTTTAATTGCAAATGATTTAAATAAGTTGTTAAAGCAGACTGGCCTAACCAAAGAACAACTAAAGAGCGCTATTGATCTATTAAAAACCTTAAAACCTTATCCTGGGCTGGAATTTAATCAACAAGAATCAGAATATCAGGTGCCTGATGTGGTGGTTTCGAAGAAAGACCAGCATTGGCAGGTTCAGTTGAATCCTGATGTCATGCCAAAATTACGCATTAATTCCTTTTACTCAAACATGATTCGTCGTGCTGATCAAAGTGATGACAATGTTTATTTGCGTAATCAAATGCTAGAGGCCAAGAGCTTTATCAAGAGTATTGATGAGCGCCATAAGACCTTATTGAAAGTTGCCACCTGTATTGTTGAGCATCAACGAGCTTTTCTTGAGCAGGGCCCTGAAGCAATGAAACCTTTGGTATTGCGGGATGTGGCGGAGGAAGTGGAATTACATGAGTCTACTGTTTCACGTGTCACAACCAATAAATATATGCTGACTCCACGTGGTTTGTTTGAACTGAAATATTTCTTCTCTAGCCATGTGGGAACAACAACAGGTGGTGAGGCTTCTTCCACCGCAATCCGTGCCATGATCAAAAAGTTGGTTTCAAACGAGAATCCACGTAAACCTTTGTCAGATAATGCAATTGCTGAAATGCTGAAACAAGAGGGGATTGAAGTGGCGCGGCGTACAGTTGCAAAATATCGCGAATCGTTACATATTCCCTCATCTTCTGAAAGAAAAGTCTTGATCTAAATTTAAAGGTGTGACTATTCTAAGAGTTCATTATGACGGAATAATGAATTTTTAATAAACACTAGAGGAATCGCTGAGATGATTTAATGGATATGTTGAACCATAATAGGTCGCATTAAATTGTTTGAGCGATATTCTTGAATCCTGAGAAAAGGTGAGGGATAGAATTATGCAAATAACGATTCGTGGACACCATTTAACCATTACACCAGCAATTGAAGAAAATATAAAAGCGAAGTTTAGCCAAATGACCAAGCATCTGGATCATGTGAATAGTATGCAGATCAAGCTGGCTAAGGATCATCAAATAGACAAACTGTCTCATAAAGGCAGTGCAAACCATATTGCGGAAGCGATTATACGTTTGCCAGGGGTTGAGTTGTTTGCTCAGGCGACAGCTGATGATATGTATACTTCGATTAAAAAGCTGACAGAAAAATTAAAACGACAGCTTGCCAAACATAGAAAGATGCAGTGTTCGTATCAGCATGAACTTGCGCTAGTATCCTGATTTTGGTGTTCTAATCGAAGAGGCTTTTTAGAAAGCCTCTTTTTTTATAGATAAAAATGAAACCTTACTGAATTATGTGAAAAAGTTATAGTAAAATATATGGTTTTACAGCAATGCTTGTATAAGAGGTCTTGGTAATGAATAGTGAGCAGCTCACACAAATTTTAAAAGAAGCTTTCCCTGAAGCAGAAGTGGCAGTGAGTGGACAAGCTGGGAAATTTGACCTTCGCATTGTTGACGATCAATTTGATGGTAAACGGACTGTGACTCGTCAACAGGCTGTTTATGCACCCCTGAATTCCTATATTGCGAGTGGTGCAGTTCACGCTGTTACCATTCGTGCAATGACAAAAGACGAATGGCGCAAAGCAAGCCTTTTCGGAGTCTAAATATTAATGGATAAATTTTTGATTACGGGTGGTGTTAAGCTCGAGGGTGAAGTGCGCATTTCTGGTGCTAAAAATGCCGTATTACCATTGTTGGCAGCCACGATTTTAACTGATGATCCAGTCACGATTCGTAATGTTCCCAATTTAAAAGATGTACACACCATCAGCAAAATTATTGCAGGTCTGGGCGTAACCATCACTTATGAGGGCGATACTGTTTATGCTGATGCCAGCACTTTAAGTAATCAATTTGCCCCTTATGATCTAGTAAAAACCATGCGTGCCTCGATTTTGGTGCTGGGTCCATTACTGGCACGTTATGGCAATGCAAAAGTTTCATTGCCAGGTGGGTGTGCCATAGGTTCGCGTCCAGTGGATTTGCATTTAAAGGCGATGGAAGCACTAGGTGCGAAGATCGAAGTGGAAAATGGTTATGTGCATGCTTCGATTGATGGCCGTTTAAAAGGCGGTGAAGTCGTTTTTGATATGGTCACAGTAGGCGGTACGGAAAACATCCTGATGGCTGCGGTTTTGGCGGATGGTGTGACCACAATCCGCAATGCAGCATGTGAGCCTGAAATTACTGATTTAGCCAATATGCTCAATAAAATGGGCGCACAAATTGAAGGACTGGACACCAATACATTGGTTGTGACAGGTGTTGAACGTTTGCATGGTTGTGAACACAGTGTTGTGCCTGATCGTATTGAAACAGGTTCATATCTGGCTGCTGCTGCGATTACGGGTGGAAAAATCAAAACTACACACACCAACCCTTATATTATGGAAAGTGTGTTGGACAAGTTTGAGGAAATGGGTGCAGAAGTCACGCGTGGTGAGGACTGGATTGAACTGGATATGCAAGGCAAGCGTCCTAAGGCGGTGAGTTTTAGAACATTGCCTCATCCAGAGTTTCCAACGGATATGCAGGCACAGATCATGGCCGTCAATGCCATTGGTCGTGGTTTTGCAACAATTTCAGAAACAATTTTTGAAAACCGTTTTATGCATGTGCCTGAACTTTCGCGTATGGGCGCCAACATTCAGGTCGATGGACATGATGCGGTGGTCACAGGTGTAGAAAAACTACAAGCTGCGCCTGTTATGGCAACCGATTTACGCGCCTCGTTTTCACTCGTTCTTGCTGCGCTGGTTGCAGAGGGTGAAACACTGGTTGATCGTATTTACCATATTGATCGTGGCTACGAGCGTGTGGAAGAAAAATTGCAAAGTTTAGGGGCGCAGATTAAGCGGGTAAAAGCATGAATGACTTAAGAAACGATGATCCGAATTTTGATGTGATGGGTAATTTTGATCATGGTTTAACTTTAGCACTCAGTAAGGGCCGAATTTTAAAGGAAACCTTGCCATTACTGGAAAATGCAGGCATCAATTTACTTGAAGACCCAGATAAATCACGCAAGTTAATTTTTCCAACCACGCAAAAAAAAGTACGTATCCTGATTCTGCGTGCTTCTGACGTACCGACCTATGTGGAGAACGGTGCAGCAGATTTTGGGGTGGCAGGTAAGGATGTGTTGATGGAGCATGGTGCCCAGCATGTTTACGAGTTGCTTGACCTGAAAATTGCCAACTGTAAGCTGATGACTGCGGGTAAGGTCGGTATGGAACGTCCTAAAGGGCGTTTAAAGATTGCCACCAAGTATGTCAATTTAACCCGACAATACTACGCGAGTTTAGGTGAGCAGGTTGATGTGATTAAGCTGTATGGTTCAATGGAGCTTGCACCTTTGGTTGGTCTGGGTGACTATATTGTTGATGTAGTGGATACAGGCAATACCTTGCGTGCCAATGGTCTGGAAGCTTTGGAAGAAATTTGCAAAGTGTCTTCACGTTTAATTGTCAATAAAGCCAGCTTTAAACGCAAACAGGCGATTCTAAATCCGATTTTGACGCAACTTGAACAAGCCATTAAAGCACGTCAAAACTAAGTTTTAGATTGAATTGAATAAAAAGGTCAGCTTCGGTTGGCCTTTTTATTTGAGTTTATCTGGATTACGTAAAGAATAAATGCTTTGCAGTTGTTGCTGATCATTGAAAGCAAAAGTAAGTACCATGACACAACAATGGTCTGAGTCATAGAGTTTAAAACCGACACCGCCATTGATATGGCACATATCCCAAGAGAGTTCAGTCCACGCTTGAAAAAGCAAGCGTTCAAAGAAACGTAATATAGGCGGTTGGCCAATGAAAGGCTGTCGAATAGCTGAGACTTTACCACCGCCATCCGCTGCAAATTGGATATCGTCACTAAGTAATTGTGTGAGTTGATTCAGGTCGTGTGAATGAATGGCGACCTTGAATGCATTGAGTAAGTTGATTTGCTGCTGAGTCGGATGATTCGAGAGAATGTTCGGTTCATCCGCAATACGTTTCCTGCTACGGGCCACCAATTGTCGACAATTACTTTGTTGTTCCCGAAGGATTTCTGAAATTTCAACATAATCAAGATTAAAAATGTCATGTAGTAAATATGCTGCACGTTCTTTAACTGAAAGTTTTTCAAGAATCAAAAGAAAAGCAGTAGAGAGGGTATAGTCGGATTCGACCGAGAATGTTTCTGTATGATGATAGGGTTCAGGTAACCATGTTCCCGTATATTCAGTTCTAGATCTGTGGTGAGCACGGAGTAGATCAATACAATGGCGTGTGCATACAGAGGTCAGCCAAGCTTGAGGATTGAGAATATCTTGCTTAGGTTGCTGTTGCCATTTTATAAAAATATCCTGTAAGACATCTTCAGCATCACTTGTTGTTCCCAGCAGTCGATAAGCAAGACCGAACAGAAATGTTCGGCTTGTCTCAAAAATTGTTAAATCGTGTTGGCTAATCATGCCTGATGCTTTCATAGATGTTAATGCTGTGAAATTGCAATTCGATTCCACAAATTAATCATGCCAATCAGTAAAGTTAAAGCTGAAATTTGTGGCTCACTGAAATATTTTAATAGGGTTATACGTAACGGCTCATAATCAGTGAGCGGGTTTAAAGTCGTGAGTGCTTCAACCCAAGCAAAGGCGGCTTTTTCCTGATCCGTATAATCATTGCAATGTCGCCATACCACCAAACGGTCCAAACGTGATTGTATTTCACCATCTGCCATAGCTTCAGCAATATGCATCTTCACACAAAAAGCACAACCATTGATTTGCGAGGCACGTAATAGAACAAGATGATAAAGCGAGCGATCTATCAAAGCTGAATCGAGAATGTTTTGATGGACTTGATAGAGATGATGAATTGACTCTGGTAAATGTTTTTTAGGATTAATATTGAGTGTCGTCATTATAGTGTTCCTGATTAAAATCAACGTAGGTATTCATTTGACGACTCAGCCTTTTGTTTTGTGACAAATGGAATAAAAAAATTTAACTTTTGTTTTTGATAGCTAAATGTTTTGATTAAAAAGATAAAAGTAGAGATTGTGGATTGATCGAAGAACCTTCTCTTTCTGATTGATTTTTTTAGCCTATATTGTGCCCACAAGTACACTGAAAAAGAGTAAACTTAGCGCTCTCTTATTCGCCTTGTGGGTAAATTGATGCGACGTTTATCGACTCAGGATCAGAATTTTAAACAGGCATTCGCTGAGCTTTTGGCATTTGAAACTGTTAATGATCCTCAACTCGTACAGACTGTAGACCAGATTATTGCTGATGTCCGTCAGCATGGTGATGATCATGTACTTAAACTCACCCAACAGTTCGATCGACATCCAGCGCATCAATTCTCCGATTTAGAACTTAGCCAGCAACAGCTTAAAACCGCATTTGAGGGATTAAGTACAGAAATTCGTGAAGCTCTGGAGCTGGCGGCAAAGCGGATTCGTTCATTTCACCAAGCCCAAAAACAGGAAGGCTGGACCTATGTGGATGAGCTAGGGAATACACTGGGGCAGAAAGTTACGCCTCTTGATCGGGTTGGGATTTATGTACCAGGGGGGTTGGCATCTTATCCATCTTCTGTGTTGATGAATGCGCTACCCGCCCATGTGGCTGGCGTGCCTGAAATTATTATGGTGGTGCCTGCACCAAATGGTGAGCTCAATCCATTGGTCTTGGCTGCGGCATATATAGCTGGCGTTAGCCGAGTATTTACCATTGGTGGTGCACAGGCAGTTGCGGCATTGGCCTACGGAACCCAAACCGTTCCAGCCGTAGATAAAATTACGGGACCAGGGAACCGCTTTGTTGCTGCGGCAAAACGGGCCGTGTTTGGTCAGGTGGGCATTGATATGATTGCTGGACCTTCAGAAATTCTGGTCTATGCAGAGGGTGAAAACAATGCCGAATGGCTGGCGATGGATGTATTGTCTCAGGCAGAACATGACACGGTTGCTCAAGCCATTTTCATTACACCCGATGAAGCACTTTTAAATGCCGTGGATGCAGCCATTGAAAAGCATCTTGCTGAATTACCAAAAGCCGAAATTGCCCGTACTTCAATTCAAAACCGTGGTGCACTGGTTCTGGTTAAAGACCGTGCAGAAGCGATTGAGCTGATCAATCAGGTTGCGCCTGAGCATTTGGAACTCTGTCTGGATGATGCTGAATTGATGAGTCAGGATATTCGTCATGCAGGTGCAATATTTATGGGACGTTATACGCCAGAAGCGATTGGTGATTATTGTGCAGGGCCAAACCACGTTTTGCCAACGTCAGGCACAGCCCGTTTTTCCTCGCCACTGGGTGTTTATGATTTTCAAAAACGTTCAAGCCTGATTATGTGCTCACAGGATGGTGTTAAAACGCTGGCCAAAACAGCCGATATACTTGCGGTACAAGAAAACCTTGATGCCCATGCACGTTCAGCACGTTACCGTTATGAAGCTTGAATGTGCAACGTGTGTCATTGCTTAATGTTATAACAAATATAAACCTCTCCCTAACCCTCTCCTAGAAGGAGAGGGGACTTGTCACTATACATGTGGAATAAGTTTGAAGATTCCTCTCCCTTTGGGAGAGGTTAGGAGAGGGTAAAAGAGAATATAAAATGTCAAAGATCACAACACAACAAATGCGTTTTTGGAGTCCAGAAGTTCGCGAATTAGAGCCTTATGTGCCAGGTGAACAACCAAAAATCCAGAATTTGCTCAAACTCAATACCAATGAAAACCCATATCCACCATCACCAAAAGTTGTGGAAGTGGTGCAGGCAGTTTTGGAAAATCAGGCCGATGCCTTGCGTTTATACCCTGACCCTGATGCCACAGCCTTAAAGCAAGCAATTGCCAATCAGCAAAAAGTTGAACTTGATCAGGTTTTTGTGGGTAATGGCTCGGATGAAGTTCTAGCCCATATTTTCAAGGCATTCTTTATCCAGAAACAACCTGTACTCTATCCTGACATTACCTATAGCTTTTATCCAGTTTATAGTCAGTTCTTTGGTATCCAGACCAAGCAGATACCTTTGAATGAAAATTTTGAAATTGATGTTTCAGATTATCAGCAGGAAAATGGCGGCATTATTATTACTAATCCTAATGCGCCAACCAGTATTGCATTGGGTTTGCAACAAATTGAACAAATTTTGCAGGCCAATCCAGATCGTGTGGTTGTCATTGATGAAGCCTATGTCGATTTTGGTGCTGAATCTGCGGTTCAGCTTGTGAATCAATATGAGAATCTGGTGGTTTGTCAAACAACCTCCAAGTCACGTTCACTCGCGGGTTTGCGTGTAGGTTTTGCAATTGCACAAAGCCATTTGATTGCAGCACTTGAAGCAGTGAAGAATAGTTTTAATTCTTATCCAATCGACCGCTTTGCGATTGCAGCAGCAGTGGCTTCATTTGAAGATCAAGCTTATTTTGAAGCGCAATGTGCCAAAGTAATTGAGAGTCGAGAAAAATTAGTTGATGATCTCGTGGCTTTAGGCTTTAAGATATTGCCATCAAAAGCCAATTTTATTTTTGCCACACATCCGCAATATGAAGCCGCCAAGCTTGCACAGCAACTCCGTGAGCAGGGCATTATTGTCCGTTATTTCAATAAACCAAGAATTGATCAATTCCTGCGAATTACCATTGGCACAGATGAGCAAAATCAGCGTTTAGTCGATACACTCAAAACGGACATATTATCGTAGGGGCGTATTGCATACGCCCTATTTGTAACGATTATGAAGCCTCATTTTTCTGCCATGTGTTGAGCAAATCAAGCATGGCAGAAATTTTATCAAAGCATTCTTGGTACTCGGCTTCGGCATCAGAAGCAACCGTAATGCCACCACCTGCCCAGACCGATAATTGATCCTGATACTTTTGAATACTACGAATCAGGATATTCCAGCGTCCCGTACCATCAAAATTGAAATAACCCAAACTGCCACAATACGCACCTCTTGATGCACCCTCTAGTTCCTCAATAATCTGCATGGCACGAATTTTGGGTGCGCCCGTAATTGAACCACCAGGTAGGGCAGACAATAGCATCTGTATTGGGTTGATATCTTGCTTTAAAGTTGCCGTGATTTCACTAACCATGTGGTGAACCTGATTGAAGCTTTCAATTTCAAAGAGTTTAGTTGTCTTTACTGAACCAATTTCAGCATAAACACTGAGGTCATTACGCAACAGGTCCACAATCATGACATTTTCAGCCTGATCTTTTTCAGAGTTACTGAGTTTGGCTTTGGATGCTTGATCCTGTTTGGGATCATCAAAGCGTGGCATGGTTCCCTTAATTGGTCGGGTCTTGATTTTTCTCTCATGCTGAAATTCGATAAATAACTCAGGTGAACAACTGAGTAGCTCAAAATCATCAAGCTTTAAATAACCTGCATACGGTGCATGGGTCAATTGCCATAATTCTTCAGCTTTACTTAATAGTGTACCTTGTGCTGTTGCCTTAAATTCTTGTGTTAAATTGATTTGATAACAATCACCTGCCTTGATGTACTCCTGAACCTGATTGAATGCGTCAAAATATTGTTCTTTTGACCAACGGGAAGCGCACTTTTTTAAGAGTTGAAGTGTGGCTAATTCATTTTCTTGGGCTTGGTTTAGCAGTCTGGAAATGCTTTTATAAATATTTTGCGCTTGTTCCTCATCACTATAAAAATACCATGCGCCATCCTGAAACTTTAAAAAAGTAGAATATTCACCTAGAAAAAAGCTGGGTTGTGGATGACTAAAAACATCAATAAATTGATCTGCACTATAGTCATAGCTAAAGAAGCCAATATAACCACCATTGAAAGAAATGTCGTGCTCTGGGTATTCTTGTGAATGATTGAAATTTGAAAATTCAATCACTGATGTTACATCTTGATTTATTTGATATTGATTAAATTCAATTTGATGAAACTGTATCAGCGTTGACTGCTGAAATTTTAAAAAAGCTTTGGGTAGAAATGCAATAACAGGAAAATTTTGATCATGGAGATAGACCAAGCCAGTTAAATCCTGAAGCTGGAGCAAAAGTGCAGATACGGCATTATTTTGTATGTTTAACTTTTGCAAAAACTGGGACATAAAAAGAAATACATTGGCATACACAAGGATATGCTAGTGTACTACACTCTAAAATAGAATAAACATTTTGGGTATTAGGGCAGCAAAATGGCAGTCATTCAACCACAACCATATATCAGTGAACAGGAATACCTTGAGGGCGAATTATTGACTGATATCAAACATGAATATATCGATGGCGAAGTTTACGCAATGGCGGGCGCACATCGGAACCATGTTCGTTTAGCAGATAATATGTTGGGGTTATTATTGGGTCACCTCAAAGGTAAACCATGCCAACCTTTTGGTTCAGATATGAAACTCAAAGTCGGAAAAAACTACTTTTATCCTGATGCAATCATTGATTGCAGTGAAGATGAACAGGATTATTATACCGAAAACCCAACCCTCATTGTTGAGGTGCTCTCAAAATCCACCCGCCAAAAAGACAAGACACTGAAACGTGATCTTTACCTTACTATTCCGACTTTACAGGAATATGTGTTGATCGAACAGGATTTTGTCGATGTGGAAATCCAGCGTCTTTCTAACGGCTGGCAGTCTCAACATTTTTATTTAGATGAAGATGTCCATTTTCAGTCGATTGATTTAACGGTTAAAGTCTCAGAAATCTATGATCGGGTAAAAAATGAAGATATGCAGCAATGGCTGGCGAAGCAGGCAGAAATTGCACAAGCTGAACAGGGCATAGGGCAATAAAATTAAGCTTATTGTCACTTGTAGAGAAAGTATGGCTTAGAAAGTGAATACCGAAAAACTTGATTTTGACGATTGTTATCAATTTTAAGTTAAAAAGAGATTTTGTTTACATTCTCAAAACGAAAATTCTGCCGATTAACAGACAGAAGTTCAAAATATTCAGGTTGATTTAAAAAGATTTTGTATAAAAATTATAATTATCAATATGTTGTAGAATAAAAAGTCTATTGATTGCTATTAATCAGATAATGCCGTTTATCCATTGGAGCGTAAAACCTCGGGGTTTAGCCCGAGGATATAAGCGACTGGCGTAAGCCATACGACATGAAATGTCGTTTTAAATACTTTTGCTATAATCACTATTAAGAAAAATACGGTTAAAATAATTGTATGAAGACACTCAAATTACGAATAAAAGACAAACATTGCAAGATGCTAGACCAACTAGCGTTGGAGGTAAACTTTGTTTGGAATTATGTCAATGATTTGTGTTTCAAGCATCTACAACGCAAACAACAATTCTTTTCAGCATACGACATTGCCAAATACACAAAAGGCACATCGAAAGAATGTAATTTGCATAGCCAAACGATTCAGGCGGTCACAGAAGAATTAGTGACAAGACGCAAGCAATTCAAAAAAGCAAAACTGAAATGGCGAGTCAGCAATAAAAAATCAGCTAGGCGTTCATTGGGCTGGATACCGTTCAAGAAAGTAGCAATCAAATATGCTGATGGCTATGTTCAATATGGCAAGCACCAATTCAAACTATGGGACAGCTACGGACTAAGCAAATACAATGTTAAAACAGGCTCATTTGTTGAGGATAGTCGTGGGCGTTGGTATGTCTGTTTAGTTGTAGAAGCACCAAAGATAGAGAAAACAACATCAACCACAGCCATTGGCATTGATCTAGGGCTAAAAGACCTTGCAACATGCTCAGATGGTGTGAAACTCAAAGCCCCTAAAATCTATCGCCAATATGAACAAAAACTTGGCATAGCCCAACGAGCTAGAAATAAGAAACGTGTCAAAGCAATTCACGCCAAGATTAAAAATATACGTCAAAACATGCTGCATCAATTCAGCCATAAACTGGTGAATGAACATGCAGCAATCTTCGTTGGCAATGTGAATGCCAAAGCACTAGCGCAGACCAAACTAGCCAAGTCTGTATTAGATGCCAGTTGGACAACACTAAGAACCATGCTCAAGTATAAATGCGAGAACGCAGGGGTATGTTATGAAGAAGTCAATGAAGCCTATACCACCCAAATTTGTTCGTGCTGTGGCTCACGCTCCAGTAGTCCGAAAGGTAGAGCAGGCTTAGGAATAAGAGAATGGCAGTGTATGGAGTGCGGTACGCTCCATGATCGGGATGTAAATTCCGCACTGAATATTCTTGCGCTCGGACATGAGCGTCTCGCAGGAGGAATCCCCGTCCTTTAGGTCGGGGAGGATGTCAATTTAACCTGTATGATCTAAACGCGTTCCCAATGTTTCTAAATGAGATGGAAATAACCCATTTTTACGATCGGTAAAATAATGTCTTAATGTTTGCTCTACGCTCGGAAAGGCAAGTTCCGTCCAGGGAATTTCATGTTCTTCAAATAAGCGACATTCAAGGCTTTCTTCACCAGCACCAAATAGTCCCTGTTTTAATTGTGCCTTGAACAAGACGTAGATTTGCCCAATACGGGGGATATTGTACATACAGTAAAGCTGTTCAATCTCAACCTCTGCCTCGGCCTCTTCACGGGTTTCACGCGCTGCGCCCTGCTCCATGGTTTCAAACAGCTCCATATAACCAGCGGGTAAGGTCCATAAACCATAGCGGGGTTCAATTGCCCGACGGCAAAGTAATACCTTGTTGTCCCAAAGCGCTAAAGCACCACAGATTACTTTGGGATTTTCATAATGAATATTGCCGCAATTTGTGCAAACCAAACGTAATTTATGATCACCCAGTGGAATTTTTGCCTCAGTTTGATGTCCGCATGCAACACAAAAGCTCATAATTATCATCAGCCGTAGAGATAGCCCAGCATAACTGAATTTTTATCTGTTCGCATCATCATCTATACTGACAACTCAAATTTCAGCTATGATGATTTATCAGGAAAGTAACAAGAAGAGATGAGTGATATGGAACAGCCGTCGTTAATACAGCTTTTACAACAACGGTTGCGTTTTTCCAAACGAATCCAGCAGGCAGATGCCGCAGTCTTGATTGCAATAACTCAGGAAGTCCAACCGAAAGTCTTGCTGACCCGCCGTTCCATGCAGTTGTCACAACATGCGGGAGAGGTTTCATTCCCAGGTGGCAAGCGTGATCCAAGTGATACCAGCAATATTGTGGTGGCCTTGCGTGAGGCACATGAGGAGACCGCGCTCAATCCATTTGATGTCAAGCTTTTGGGTGACTTACCGATTCAGCGTGCGCGAAGTGGGTTATCGGTTAAGCCAATCGTTGGCTTGATTCCTGCCCAAGTGGAACTGATTGCCCAGCCCACAGAAATAGACCGTATTTTTTTTGTGCCATTACAACAGTTAATAGAAGCGCCGCCTTTACCCTATGAGGTTCGTCTGGCACGTCAATCCATTTATTTTCCAAGTATGCAGGTGGAAAGTGAAATCGTGTGGGGGTTAACGGCGCGTATGCTGGTGTCTTTGTTTCAGTATGGTCTGGGTTATCAAAAAAATTGGCCGTTTCTGGTTAATCCACCGCATTTTGGATTATCCAAGTTTTAAATCGTATTTAATCAAGTCGAGTATTCATCATGATGTATCGCTATCAGGGATTAAGTCCAAAAGCATTGTATGAGCCTTGGGATGGCTGGGTTGCACCAACTGCAACGGTGATTGGTCAGGTTGAGCTGGGCCGTCAGGTCAGCATCTGGTTTGGTGCTGTGGTGCGTGCCGATAATTGTGTGATTCGGATTGGTAATTTTTCCAATATTCAGGAAAATGCGGTGTTGCATACCGATGCAGGCATTGAAATGGATATTGGCGAATATGTAACAGTTGGACATAAGGTGATGTTACATGGCTGTCGCATTGGTGATAATTCATTGATTGGCATGAATGCGGTGATTTTAAATCATGCCGTGATTGGCAAAAATTGTATTATTGGAGCTAATGCCCTTATACCAGAGGGCAAGGTGATTCCAGACAATTCTGTGGTGATGGGTTCGCCTGGCAAAGTGGTGAAAACTCTGGATGAAGAGGGAGCTGCCCGTTTACGTTTAAGCGCTTTGCATTATGCGGAACATTATAAGAATTTCCTAAATCTGGAAGAGTTTCATTTTTAATTTTTGATCTAAACTTAACGCTATAAATGCCAGGCAAATGCTTGGCTTTTTTGTATTAAAAAGGAGAACAACTCGCCTAGTAGGTTAGAGTGGAGTATGATACTCGACGTTTTTTCTCTTTCTGGCACTCAGGGTTTTTGCATGAAATTGCTTGCACTGGAAACTGCAAATGAGCAGTGTTCTGTTTCATTGGTGGATGATACCCAAGAACTGTTTTTTCAACTGGATGAACGAACCAAGGCACAAACGCAAACCATTTTGCCCTTAACTGAACAGGCCTTGTTGCAAACTCAAACCCAACTTGCTGATTTAACTACCATTGCCTTTAGTCGCGGCCCAGGTTCGTTTAGTGGGGTACGTATTAATGCCGCAGTTGCACAGGCTTTGGCCTGGTCGCATAACTTGCCTGTGATTCCTGTATCCAGTTTGCAGGCCTTGGCACAGGCAGCCTACCGTTTAACAGGCTTGCAACAGGTTACTGCTGTGCTGGATGCACGTATGCAGGAAGTCTATATTGCTAGCTTTAGTCTGGATCAACATGGCATCATGCAGGCCATAGATGAAGAAAGATTATTAAATTATCAGCAGGCAGCTGAATATTGTCAGTTTACCGCGATTGGTTCGGGTTCAGGCTTGATTAAGCCAGAGCAAATAGACTCATCTGAGGCTTGCACGTTGAAGATCATGGCGACTGCACAGGATATTGCAACAATTGCCCGTGTATATGCGAAACAACAACAATGGGTTGATGCTGAACATGCGCTGCCTGTGTATTTGCGTGATGATGCGTGGAAGAAAATTCCAGAACAAGGCAAAGCAAATTAATACGAATTAAGGTTGAGTATGGATCTTTTATTGCTATTTAAAGCGGCGATTATGGGCTTGGTAGAGGGGATTACTGAATTTCTACCCATCTCAAGTACAGGGCATTTAATTTTAACGGGTCAACTGCTGGATTTCTGGACGGTTGAAAAGCGTGATATGTTCGCGGTTGCTGTGCAGATTGGTGCGATTGCCGCTGTGATCTATGAATATTGGGGCAAGTTGTGGGGGGCTTTGATTGGTGCGTTCACAGGGCAGGAACAGGGCCGCCGTTTAAGCCTTAACCTGATTATTGCTTCAATTCCAATCGTGATCATTGGGTTGAGTTTTGGTGATGTGGTAAAAGCCTATTTATTTAATGCAATTACCGTTGCAATCGCATTGATTGTGGGTGGTTTTATTATTTTATGGGCGGAACGCCGCCCGCATCAAATTGTAACTCAGGAAGTGGATGATCTAAGCTTTAAGCAGGCAACCTTAATTGGTTTGATTCAGTGTCTTGCCTTGATTCCAGGCACTTCCCGTTCTGGTTCAACCATTATTGGTTCATTGTTCCTCGGCGTTTCACGTAAGGCTGCGGCTGAATTTTCATTCTTCCTGGGCATTCCTGTACTGATGGGCGCAGGTCTGCTAGATATGTACAAGATGCGTCATGAGTTGCATAGCAATGATATGGCAGTCTTGGCTGTTGGAATTGTAGTTGCCTTTATTTCAGCGTTGATTGTGATTCGTGCCCTGATTCGTTATGTCTCCAAGCATGATTTTACCGCATTTGCCTACTACCGCATTGTATTTGGACTGTTGATCCTGGCAACTTGGTGGACAGGTTGGGTGCATTGGTAATGCAGATGATCTGTTGGTATCAAGCTGAATATCAACACCAATTTCAGCAACTGCAAACACGTTTGGCTGAATTGCATGTTCAGCTTGATGGGCAAGTGGTTGAGAAAATTAATGCACGTTTTTTACGCCTGAATCCAGACATGGCACTGGTGCTGGATGAGGATGGTTTAAGTCTTGCCGCCAACGGCATGAAAATGCAGCCTGACTGGTGTGCCGAGATTCCGCGATTAAAAAGAGCCAGTTTAAAATCTGAGATGATTGCCAGAGCGTGTCAGCTTGGAGAAAAGCCAACACTGGTTGATGCGACCGCAGGTCTGGGACATGACAGTTTGCTGATGGCCTATCTAGGGGCGGATGTCTGTCTGGTTGAACGGCATCCGATCCTGTTTGTGTTGTTGGAATATACCAAGGCACAGGCTGAAAAGGATCCATTTTTACAGACTTTTGTGTCACGGATTCAGTTGGTTTTTGCAGACTCCAATGTATATTTACAGCAATTAGCCCAGCAGAATCAGCAGGTGGATGTGGTGTATCTGGACCCGATGTTTCCACAGCGTGACCAGAACCAGCAGGCGATAAAAAAGCAGGCGCAGGTTAAGAAACAAATGCAGTTATTGCACCTGTTGTTGCCTGAAAATGGCGAGATGGATTTGGGTGATCAATTACTCGATTTTGCAAGGAAAATTGCCAAACGTGTGGTGGTCAAGCGTCCACGTCATGCCATTTATCTGGCAGATCAAACACCTGATCATCAATGGCTGGGAGATGCCTGCCGTTTTGATGCATATTTTGCCAAAGTTTAAGTTCAAATCCTCATCGGATTCAGTTGATTGTTTGGCTTGCGTCAATGCACAGTAAAGATTTGTGATATAGTGCAAAAGCATGATTGCTAAAAAATTCTTGTCACGCTTACACTAGAGCTGAGCATCTCAATTTTTAGAAAAGTGATGCTTATTTTGAAGAAGTAGATTTTCAGTTTTGTCTTGAAAAGAGAAATACCTAAAGAATTTTATGATAGACCTCAAGCCCTCCATTAATATCTGGCACGATTTTAAAAGTAACCAAATTGCTGGAATGTGGTTGTTTCTGGGGTCACGCCGTTCCCTACAGGTGGTACATCCTTCAATCACCCAACTGATTCTGTGGGGAATTCTGGGTGGATGTACCAACTCGCTTTATGGCTGGCTGGTTGCTGGGCAAATGGGGGACTTTAATCCCCAGGGGTTGATTGGATATGCACTGTGGCCATTTATTGCCTTAATTGTCGGTATTTTCCTTTCCCAGCGCATGAACCAACCTCGCCTGATGCTGGTGCCTGCATTGCTGTGGTTGGTGCTTGATACCAATATTCTGTTGTTACAATGCCTGATTCAGTATCTTGGATCAAATGGTTACCTGAACTTTATCCCTGACAGTATTTATAATGGTTTTTTACCCCCATTTTTTGTTGGCTTGTTTGTCTGGCAGAGTCTGGCAGTCATCTGGGTTTTTTCCCGTGCATTAAAATGGCCGTGGTGGGAGCGTGTACTGGTGATTGTGGCAACTATTGCCACAATGGTGGTATGGCAATTATCTGTTAAGGACCAGCCAGTCTGGAAAGTGGAGCAAACACCGCCAAGTTTCAGTGAAGAGGCATTTTATGCGCAGGGCCATTTGCTTGAGACGGCACTGGATCAAATACAATATGGCGATATCGCCCAAAGCCACTGGTATTTTATGGGAGTGGCGGGAGATAGTTATGCTGATGTGTTCAAGTCGGAAATTGAGCGGATAAAAGAGCAGTTTGATACCCGTTTTGGAACCTTTGGCCGTTCGCTGATGTTGATCAATAACCCTGCCACACGTCTGGAGGTGCCAATCGCTTCTAAAACCAGTATGGAACTGGCTTTGCGCCGTATTGGCCAGCAAATGAACCGTGACAGTGATGTGCTATTCCTGTATATGACTTCACATGGCGAACGGAATCATTTTGAAATTGAAAATGCGCCGCTAGAGCTTGGGCAGGTTGACCCGAAATGGCTGCGTGAAACACTGGATAAGTCTGGAATTCGCTGGCGTGTGATCGTGATTTCGGCCTGTTATTCGGGCAGCTTTATTCCTGCCTTGCAGTCACCTGAAACATTGATCATTACCGCATCAGCAGCAGATAAAACCTCATTTGGCTGTAATAGTGAGGCCGACTATACCTATTTTGGTCGGGCATTTTTTGATCTGGCAATGCGTGAGCAGTCTTCAATCAAGCAGGCATTTGAGCAGGCCAGACAAACAGTGACCAAATGGGAAACTGCGCAGGGCTTTGAACCATCAGAACCGCAATGGTCAATTGGGCGTAATATGGAATTAATGCTGCCACAACTGGAGCCTTATTTGTTCCCTACACAAAATATGACAACAACAGATACTACAAAAACACAGGATAACAAATATGCAACTACTGCAAAAAAATCGTTGTTTTGAGGGTGAGCAACGGATTTACCAGATTGATTCCCAGCATCTCAAAGGGCTGAGCAAGGTTGGGGTTTATCTGCCACCAGCTGCTTTAGAGGGTAAGCCATGTTCAGCATTATTCTATCTTGCTGGCCTGACCTGTACTGAAGAGACCTTTGCAATCAAGGCACATGCACAACGTATGGCTGCACGTTTAAGCCTGATTTTAATTACACCAGATACCTCACCGCGTGGAGAGGATGTGGCGCAAGGAGATCATTGGGACATTGGGCAGGGTGCAGGTTTCTACATGAATGCGATACAGCAACCGTGGGCTGAACATTATCAAATGGAATCCTATATTGTTGATGAGTTGTATGCGCACATATTGCAGGAGTTTCCAGTGATTGAAAATCAAGTTGGAATCTTTGGTCATTCAATGGGTGGGCATGGTGCATTGACGCTGGCATTTAAATATCCTGAGCAATTTAAGTCGGTTTCAGCCTTTGCGCCCATTTGTGCACCAAGTCTCTGCCCTTGGGGAGAAAAGGCATTTAGCCAATATTTAGGTACTGATCAACAACAGTGGTTAGCACACGATGCGACTGCTTTGGTCCAGCAAAAGGGTGGAGTTTTTGAGGAAATCCTGATTGATCAGGGACTGGATGACCAGTTCTATGCGCAGTTGAATCCTGAGAAATTTAAGCAGGCCTGTCTCGATGCTGGTCAGCCTCTCACCCTACGCCTGCACAAAGGTTATGATCATGGCTATTACTTTATTCAAAGTTTTATTGATGACCACCTACAGTTTCATGCCATTCAGTTAGAAAAGGCATTAAGCTAAATACTGGAAGTTCATATGAGCTTCTTTAAATGATGTTGCCATTCAACTAAAAATTCTTGTTGAGCCATACGGTTTAAATGAGCAAGTACCACCTGCTCCAAATGGGCAACATCTTCCTGCTGGTTTTTAATTGTAAATGAAAATAGTTCTCATGAAACGGGCTGTTGCAAGTTTGCAATGCCAGCAGGCTAACTACAGACGGAAGTGTTATGAATTTGCTATAATTTACCCATCATTTTCTCAGTATTCGTCAGGTTATCCATGTCCAAGCCCTATTTAATTGCACCGTCAATTTTATCTGCTGATTTTGCACGTTTGGGTGAAGAGGTGGAAAAAGTGTTGGCGGCAGGCGCAGATGTTGTGCATTTTGATGTGATGGATAACCACTATGTACCGAACCTGACCTTTGGTGCGGGTATATGCAAGGCACTGAAAAACTATGGTATCAAGGCACCGATTGACGTGCATTTGATGGTTTCGCCTGTGGACCGTATGATTGGCGATTTTCTGGAGGCAGGTGCCGACATTATTACCTTTCACCCAGAAGCATCAGACCATATTGATCGCTCGCTACAATTGATCAAATCGGGTGGAGCAAAAGCTGGCTTGGTATTTAACCCAGCCACGCCGTTGCACTATCTGGATTATGTGCTTGATAAAGTGGATCAAATCCTGTTGATGAGTGTAAACCCTGGCTTTGGTGGACAGAAATTCATTCCAATGACTTTGGAAAAATTACGTCAGGCACGTCAGATTATTGATGCCAGCGGTCGTGATATTCGTCTGGAAGTGGACGGTGGGGTTGGTCCAGCAAATATTGCTGAGATTGCAGCAGCGGGTGCGGATATGTTTGTGGCTGGCTCAGCGATTTTTGGTCAACCCGATTATAAAACGGTGATTGATCAGATGCGGGCGGAGTTGGCAAAAGTGAATCAGGTAGAGATTTAAGATGTGGATAACTTTGTTTATAACTGGGTGGATAACCGTGTTGATAAGCAAGTGGATAAACTGTTGTTAAAATAAACAAAATGATTTCAGTTGTTTATATTCACAGCAAAATAATGGAAAAACGACAAATATCTGTCCTTTTTTATGCGCCAACTTATTTATTTTGCTTTATTTTTATCCATTTTTTATTTGTTTGGAAATTAAATGATAAATCAGCAGGTTTCTTTAAACTGACTCTAAATGATCAGAATTGAAACATGAAGCTGATTGTGTATAAGTATGAAAGAAATTATGCTAAGTATATTGACTTAGTTTGATCATTGAAACAGGGAATCTAACGTGCAACTGCGCCAAAAATACAAACATCTGTGGTTTGTATTCCTGATGATATTCTTCATCGGGGGGAGTGGTGTGGCTGTTGCAGCAGTTCAGGCAATTCAATCTCCTCAAAAATCTTATGCAACCGCTCAAACAATGCCTTGCCATGAGCAACCTATGCTGGATCAACCTCATCATACGTCTGGGTCGCATGTTGATACGACCAGTTTGATAAAATGTCATGATGGAAAAATGCATAGTGATCAGCATTGTCAGGACTGCAATAGTCCCTCAAATTGCCAGACAGTCAATCTTGCCCTTGATCAACAGGCACCCAGTTTATCCTATTCCTCATTTTTAGAGCCTGATTCCTATCAACATACCGATTATCAGGCTCGACATCTTGCTGGCTATTGGCAGGAAATTTTACGCCCTCCTAGAACCTGATCTATTAAATTCCGTTGAAATTCCTCTCTTTTAAAGAGGGGCTAGCGATATTTAGCAGATTGGGATTATTTTATCCGAATAGCCGTAAAACCTCGGGGTTTAGCCCGAGGATATAAGGCTGCAATCCGCTAGCCCCCTTGTGGGGATTAGCTAGGATTGCTAAAAACATTTGAATCTAGTAATCCATGTGCTATGATAATTACGTTGTATATTTTTAGTCAGCAGACTGATACAACACGAAAAAAACAGTTTTCCCCATTGTAATCCGTGCACTCTTTGCAATCCGAAAGGTAGGACTACATTGGAATAAGAAGCAGAGAACTATAGTATCTGTTTCGTGGCAGGACATTGCCATCTAGCAGTAGGAATCCCCGTCCTTTAGGTCGGGGAGGATGTCAAGTCTTCAAAATTATATGCTGGCGTTGTTGCCAGTTTGAGCCTATTGCTTGCCCCTGATAGTTGGGCTGCAATCAAGGAATATCACCTGAATATCAGTCAGGGCATGGTCAACTTAACAGGGAAACCTGTTAAACGAATGACAGTTAATGGCAAGTTTATTGCTCCGCTTCTGGAGTTTGAAGAGGGTGACGAGGCGGTCATCCATGTGCATAACCAACTCAAGGATCAGGACACCTCCCTGCATTGGCATGGGCTGTTGTTACCTGGATTGATGGATGGTGTACCTGGTTTTAATGGCTTTCAGGGTATTCAGCCAAAGGGTGATTTTACCTATCGTTTCAAGGTGCGCCAAAACGGAACTTACTGGTATCACGCCCATAGTAAAGGGCAGGAACAGGACGGTTTATATGGTCCGCTGGTGATTTATCCAAAAGGAAAACAGCCTGTTGCCACACATGAAAAAGCACAACGTGACTATGTGGTGATGCTGTCGGATTTCCATGAATCCGATAGTGCCCAGATCATGGCAAACCTGAAAAAGTCCGCCGAGTATTATCAAAATCAGCGTGAAACAGTGCGCGATGTTTGGAAACAGGTCAAACAGCAAGGTTTAAAGGCAAGCTGGCAAGACCGTGCAATGTGGAACCAGATGCGGATGCTTAAAACCGATTTGTCTGATGTTACGGGTTATACCTTTTTAGTCAATGGTCAAACGCCACAACAAAACTGGACAGGTAAATTTAAAACGGGTGAGAAAGTCCGCCTGCGTTTTATCAATGCTTCAGCCATGTCTTTTTTTGATGTACGTATTCCAGATTTAAAAATGACGGTGCTGAGTGCCGATGGTCAGCCTGTGCAACCTGTACCAGTGGATGAATTTCGGATTGGTGCGGCAGAAACCTATGATGTGATAGTGGAGCCAATGCAGGCATATTATCAAGTTCAGGCAGAGTCGATTGACCGCGCTGGTTTTGCGATTGCATCCCTGCAAAACGAAATGTTTCCAAAACAGCAAAAGCTTGAAATGCCGAAAGCCCGTCCGCGTGCACTATTGACCATGGATGATATGGGACATGGGCAAATGGATATGGGCAAAATGGATCATGGCTCGCATCAGCAAATGAACATGGAACATCATTCACATGACCAGATGCAGATGTCAGCATCAGCAATGTCTGAGCATAGCCAGCACCAATCTATGGCATCTTCTGAAAAAGATCAGCCTGATACCGTACAGGGTTGGGCCAATGCCTCCACACCAGCAGGGCATAAGGCGTTGCAGTATGCTGACCTAAAATCATTAACCCCCCAAGCTGATACCCGTCCTGCTGAAAGAGAGTTGCTGATCCGTCTTGGCGGTACGATGGAGCGTTATATCTGGACGATTGATGGCAAGAAGTTCAGTGACAAGGACTTTGAACCCTTAAAGGTGCGCTTTGGTGAACGTATCCGCCTAAAATTTATCAATGACAGCATGATGGCGCATCCGATGCATCTGCATGGCATGTTTATGCAACTGGAAAATGGCCAGTCTGCACAGGACATGCCAAACAAGCACACAATAATCGTACCGCCAGGCAAGACAGTGACCGCCATGCTGACTGCGGATGAGTTGGGCGAATGGGCAATTCATTGCCACCTGCTATACCATATGAGTGCAGGTATGATGAGCAAGCTGATCGTAGCAAATGTTGATGACACAAAAACGCCGATGCAAACGCCTGTTCAGTCTTCTCAAGGAGAAAGCCATGTACATCATTAAGCTAACTCCTGAAATGAAACGCCATGTACCCTTATTGTTGATGGGTGGAATGATGTGCTGCCTGAGCGCCGTGACTTATGCACATGAAGAACATAATCACATGACAGATGAACAGCCCGTTATGCAAATGGATGCATCATCAGCGATGCAGCATCAGCAACATCAAAGTGTTCCTGTAAGGGCAGAGCTTGACCATACACCGCATAATCATCACCGTGAACATGGTGGGCAGATGTATCAGGCCACCACTCTGGAAAACGCATGGACAGTGGATGATCATGGTCGGGGCAGTGCTAGCAGTAAACTGAAAACTTGGATAGGCACAGATGAAAACAAGATTTTCATCAAGGCGCATGTGGAAAAGGCAGAATCCCAGCAGACAAAAACCGATGCAATGGCTTTATATAGCCGTAGTATTGCTGACTTTTGGGATGTACAGGTGGGTGCTCGCCATCAATATCAACCTGAACAGCAACAGGATAAAAGCCAGTGGAGCGCCGTAGTCGGCGTACATGGTTTGGCTCCCTATTTCTTTGAAACCGAAGCCTATCTCTATGCAGGACACGATCAACGCTGGCAGTTCAGTCTGGAAACCAGCCGTGATGTGCTGTTTACCCAGAAATGGATTGCACAGCCTTATTTCAATGCGGATCTGGTTTTAAATGATCAATCAAAATATGCACAAAAATCAGGTGTGTCCAAACTGCAAACAGGCGCGCAGATTCGCTATGAAATCAATAAAAAAGTCATGCCATTTATTGACCTTGCTTATGCCTATCATAAAGGTAAAAAGCAAACTGCATGGCAAATGGCTTCAGGGCATGAGCAAGGCGGGCTATATGCTGTGGGGCTTACGTTAAAGTTCTGATACTCTGTCTAAAATGTCACTTCGCTGAGATACTGTTGGTTTATACTTGCAGTATCTTTTTTGAGTCATTCATGGTGCATAAATGGCTTTAGAACAACAAGAGCAGCAAATAACACAACATGCAAATCAAGGGACACATTCAGGCGAAAAGTCTCAGGCTTCTTTCCAGTCTCAAGCAGGATTTATTGCAGCAAATGGCAGCATGAATGTCAGTTTTTACTATATTCCCCATATGAGCAGTGTTGTGGAAGCAACACGTGTACGCAAGGCATTAGTTCCATTTGTGGATTTATTGGTTGAGCATAGTATTGACCTGGATGCACGTCATTTAACCCTCTACCATCATCTACCGATTGATGAGGTTACTGCCGCCTTGCAACGTCTGAGTCTGGGGGCTGAACTACAACAAACCATGTCACATTATGAGCCTGTGGAAATCAGTACATTTAATAAGCAGGAAAAGACAGATTCATCCAGTCAGAACAAGACCTTTACAGAAAACCAGCTCAATCCTATTCAGCAATTTTTGTATGCCGCTTTAGAAAAACTTAGGCGATGGATCAAGGTATTACAAGGTAAAAAGGATCAATAATATGCCAAGATGGATGTATGGCTTGCTGGGACTGGCTTTGGCATGGCTGGTCTGGACCAATCTGCTTAAACCCGCTCCAAATGTGAGTCAAATTACGACCCAGCAAGGTGTACAGGTGATGGCACTGGAAAACTATGAGGGTTCATTTCGTGTATTGGGACGGGAAGACTACAATCTAGGCCGTGAAGCAGAATTTTCCCCTATGGACATTGCTGTAGGCTGGGGGAAAATGGCAAATCCACAGGTGTATAAGCAAATTGACATTTCCCAGAGTAACCGTTGGTATCACTGGCGTGTTGATCATGAACCACCGATTTCGTTTAGGGAAATTGAAACACACAGTGCCAACATGCATTTGGTTCCAGCAGATGCCTATGTCGCATCGCAAATGAAGAAAATTAAAAAGGATGATTTGGTCTACCTCAAGGGTGCATTAATCGAAATTCAGGCACCCGATGGATGGCGCTGGAAAAGTTCCTTGTCCCGTGAGGATACAGGTAATGGTGCCTGTGAATTGATACGTGTGGACAGCATCATTTGGCAATAGAATACACAGAATAACAGTTCATGCTTTTCAATGGCTTAATTGGGGTAGATACATAACAATTCACATAACTGCCCATTTTAAAGTAAACTCCTGAAGCTGGGAGGACGACCTCCCCAGAAAAGAATCACGTTGGGACGACCCAACCATGAATAAAGATGAATGTAAAAATGGCATGGGCAATTTTAATTCTGGCAGGGATTTTTGAAATCATTTGGGCGTACTCAATGAAAATGTCTGAGGGCTTCACCCGTCTCACCCCAAGTGTGGTCACGATTGTTTTTATGATTTTAAGTGTGGTTTTGCTCTGCATATCAATGCGTACACTTCCTTTGGGAACAGCCTATACCGTATGGACAGGCATTGGCGCGATGGGTTCCTTTATTTTGGGCATTATGGTGCTGAATGAACCCATGACCGCAATGCGTATGATCGCAGCCGTCTTGATTGTGTCGGGTTTGGTGTTGATGAAGCTTTCATCGAATTAAGAAAAATTCCCCCTCTTTATCAAAGAGGGGGCTACGATTGAAGTAGCGTAAAGGAGATTTTTGATGCAACTGGTTTATATGTATATGGAATCTCCTGTAGGCGCATTAAAACTGGTTGCTCATGATCAGGCTTTGGTCGCCGTGATGTGGGACAATGAAGACCATAAACGGGTACGCTTGGCGGAACTGATTGAGAATATCCAGCATCCGCTGCTGCTAAAAGTGAAACAACAACTAGAACAATACTTTGCAGGACAACGCCAGCAGTTTAATCTGCCACTGGATTTTCAGGGTACGGATTTTCAGCAACAGGTATGGCGAGCTTTATTGACCATTCCTTATGGAGAAACACGCAGTTATAAAGATATTGCGCTCCAGATTGGCAATGAAAAGGCAGTGCGTGCGGTCGGTGCCGCCAATGGTAGAAATCCAATTTCAATTATTGCACCATGCCATCGCGTGATTGGTTCTGGTGGGGCTTTGGTGGGTTTTGCAGGTGGTCTGGATAAGAAGCAGATTTTATTGAGTTTGGAACAGGGTCAAATTCAATAATCTATATGGCTAACACTCGATTTTAATTGCCTTTTGGAATAAGCTTAAGTCTTTCATAACAAGTTGAATGGGTATTTAAAAATGGCTGTTGGTGACGTAACGATGCCGCTAATGCATGTGGTGCAGGGTGTGAAAATTGGCTCAACTGAGGCGTATGTACGTTATCCAAACCGACGCGATCTGGTCATTTTTGAATTTGCCGAGGGTTCAAATGTTGCGGGTGTGTTCACCCAAAGCGCATTTGCCGCTGCGCCTGTTCTGATTAGTAAAAAGCATCTCGCTGAAAGTACTTCACAACAGCAGCCACGCTATCTGATTATTAATACAGGCAATGCCAATGCCGCCACAGGTAAAATCGGTTATAAAAATGCGGAGGCAACCTGTGCCCAACTGGCTGAACTGACAGGTGTGCAAACTAGTCAAATCCTGCCATTTTCAACAGGTGTAATTGGTGAGCAACTTCCAATCGAACGTTTGCTGCAAGGCATTCAGCCTGCATTGAATGACTTAAATGCGGATCGCTGGGCTGATGCCGCATCAGGCATTATGACCACAGACACCACACCAAAAGGTGCATCTGAACAGTTTGAGCTGGATGGTGTGAGCTATACCATGACAGGGATTAGTAAAGGTGCAGGCATGATTCGCCCGAACATGGCGACCATGTTGAGTTTTGTGGCAACGGATGCGCCGATTAGCCGTGAATTGGTGCAAAGCCTACTTCAAACCACAGTTGAGCATTCATTCAACCGCATTACCATTGATGGTGATACCTCCACCAATGACTCCTGTATTTTTGTCGCAACTGGATTAGCAGGCGGCGCGGAAATTGCCGCTCAGGATGATCCACGTTACCAACAGGTGCTGGATGTGCTTGCCCGTATTATGAATCGTCTGGCGCAGTTGATTGTGCGTGATGGTGAGGGTGCGACCAAGTTCATTACCGTTCAGGTTGAGGGTGGGGCAAATACTCAGGAATGTTGTGATGTTGCCTATAGTGTGGCTGAGTCACCATTGATCAAAACCGCATTATTTGCCTCCGATCCAAACTGGGGCCGTATTGTGATGGCGATTGGTAAGGCAGGTGTACCGAATCTGGACAGCAGCAAGGTGCAAGTTTGGTTGGGTGACGTACAAATCTGCTTAGATGGTGGTGCAAATCCTGACTATACCGAAGCGGCAGGCGCAGCGGTAATGGCTGAGAAAGAAATTACCATCCGTATCGACCTTGGTCGTGGTACAGCCAAAGACACCGTGTATACCTGTGATTTTTCTTACGACTATGTGAAAATTAATGCCGATTATCGCTCGTAAATATGCGGTATAATAAAGCCTCCACAGTGAGGCTTTTTTTATAAGCTGGTATGTGGATAGTGTGATTTACTCCACATCATCGCCAAGATGCCCACGTTATAAGTTTGCAGTAATGCAGGCGCGCAGGATAGAGAAGACGTTTTATGAATGATGCGAATTTAATTGCGAACGAAGCCAAAAATATTGTGCAGGCGCATTTAGATCGTTTGGGTGAGCCAAAAGACAATAGCCTAAGCCCAGAAGTGAAACGAGAAAAGTTTGCTCAAATCGCAGCTGAGTTGAAAAAACGCAATGCAGTGCTTGTGGCCCACTATTACTGTGATCCTGATGTGCAGGAGCTTGCCGAACTGACAGGTGGCTGTGTTTCTGACTCATTAGAAATGGCGCGCTTTGGTCGTGATCATCCTGCAACAACCCTTGTGGTGGCAGGCGTAAAGTTTATGGGCGAAACCTCTAAAATTTTATCACCAGAAAAAACAGTGTTGATGCCAACTTTGGAAGCAACTTGTTCACTGGATTTGGGTTGTCCTGTAGATGAGTTTTCAGCGTTCTGTGATCAGCATCCTGACCATACCGTGGTGGTGTATGCCAATACCTCGGCGGCTGTAAAAGCACGTGCCGATTGGGTGGTGACTTCAAGCTGCGCGGTTGAGATCATTGAGCATTTAGATAGCTTGGGCGAAAAAATTATTTGGGCACCTGATCAACATTTAGGTCGCTATATTCAAAAGAAAACAGGCGCTGAAATGTTGTTGTGGGATGGTGCATGTATCGTGCATGAAGAATTTCGTGCCCGTGGTATTGCGCAAATGAAAGCGCTCTATCCAGATGCAGCGGTATTGGTTCATCCTGAATCACCTGAATCGGTGGTGGAAATTGCCGATGCTGTTGGGAGTACCTCGCAATTGATCAAGGCTGCGCAGACACTTCCACATAAACAAATGATCGTGGCAACTGACCGTGGCATTTTCTATAAGATGCAGCAGGCCGCACCTGATAAGGAATTATTTGAAGCACCGACCGCAGGCGAGGGTGCAACCTGCCGTTCATGTGCACATTGTCCGTGGATGGCAATGAACGAACTGGATGGGATTTTGCATGTGTTACAGCATGGTGATCAGGAAATACACGTTGATCCAGCCCTGGCTGAACGTGCCAAATTACCTTTAGATCGAATGTTGAACTTTAGCGCTTCGCTAAAGCGTTAAAATGCTTGTTAAATATACATTTGATAAGGAAAAATCATTTTTTTTAAAACTAGGTGTTGACGTGATGCAACGTCAAGCCTAGAATGCACACCGTACCGCACGATGTGCGATACAATAAAAGCTGAGAAATCGGAGCATAGCACAGCCTGGTAGTGCACCTGGTTTGGGACCAGGGGGTCGTAGGTTCGAATCCTACTGCTCCGACCATTTAAAAGATGTTGAAAAACATTATTTTAATATCGGCGAAGTATCGCTTGATAATATTATCATCGTTATGCGCCTGTAGCTCAGTTGGATAGAGCATCCGCCTTCTAAGCGGATGGTCACAGGTTCGAATCCTGTCAGGCGCGCCATTTGGCAGCTTGGTATATAGAATCAAAAATATGTTATGGTGGATGTAGCTCAGTTGGTAGAGCCCTGGATTGTGATTCCAGTTGTCGCGGGTTCGAATCCCGTCATTCACCCCACATTCGGAGCATAGCACAGCCTGGTAGTGCACCTGGTTTGGGACCAGGGGGTCGTAGGTTCGAATCCTACTGCTCCGACCATCATCCTAGAGATGAGATAAAATACCGCTAATAAAGCGGTTTTTTTACGTCTGAATTTTAATATAGCTGAATACGTAATTTATCATTACACCTAAAACCATAGGAAATCAGGTTTTACAGATGTTTCCATGTACTAATATTTTTAGAATTTAGCTATACATCGCAGAGCATGACAAGTTTGGTGTAGTGGAAAGGTTGGGAGAGGTGTCGTGAAGTTTGAGTTTATGAGCTATTCGGTGATTGCCATGAGGCTTCAAGCAGACTAAGAAAAATGGCAGAAAACTCAATAGGAATTGATGGTGATATTTTGCTTGAATGCGACCAAAATTAAAAAATAGGCATGGGGTTCAGTGGACGCTTACAATGCACTTGTGTTTATTAAACAAGAAAACCGCCACTAATGGCGGTTTTCTTATCAATGACAACTTATGTGTCGCGTGGTGTAGATTAAACTTACCAGCTTAACGCACCACCAGTCTGATAATCCGTTACCCGCGTTTCAAAGAAGTTCTTCTCTTTACGCAAGTCCATCATCTCAGACATCCACGCAAATGGATTGTTCACGCCAGCAAACTGCTCTGGTAAACCAAGCTGAGATAAACGACGGTTACAGATGAACTTCAAGTATTCTTCCATCATGCTGGCATTCATGCCCAATACACCACGCGGCATAGTGTCACGCGCATACTCGATTTCAAGCATGGTACCCTCAAGAATCATTTGAATCACTTCCTGTTGGAACTCATTTGTCCAAAGGTGAGGGTTCTCAATCTTAATCTGGTTGATCATGTCGATACCAAAGTTCAGGTGCATTGACTCATCACGCAAAATGTACTGGAACTGTTCAGCAACACCGTTCATCTTGTTACGGCGGCCCATACTCAAAATCTGGGTAAAGCCACAGTAGAAGAAAATGCCTTCAAGCACGCAGTAGAATGCGATCAGGTTACGCAATAAACGCTGGTCGTTTTCAGGTGTGCCTGTGTGGAAATTAGGATCAGTCAATGATTGTGTATATTTCAAGCCCCATGATGCTTTACGTGCAACACTTGGAATCTCACGATACATGTTGAAGACTTCACCTTCGTCCATACCTAAAGATTCGATACAGTATTGGTAAGCATGCGTGTGAATCGCTTCTTCAAATGCTTGACGCAAAATGTATTGGCGGCATTCAGGATTTGTAATATGACGATAAATCGCCAAAACTAAGTTGTTCGCAACCAATGAATCTGCTGTTGAGAAGAAACCTAAAGAACGCATAACAATCGTACGCTCATCTTCGGTCAAGCCATTTTCAGACTTCCAAAGTGCGATATCGTGGTTCATGTTCACTTCTTGAGGCATCCAGTGGTTGGCACACCCGTCCAAGTATTTCTGCCAAGCCCACTCATATTTGAATGGCACAAGCTGGTTTAAATCCGCACGGCAGTTGATCATGGCCTTGTCATCAACCTGTACACGCTGTGCGCCCATTTCCAGTTCTTCCAGACCTGGCGCAACGTCAAGATGTTCTAGGGCTTCAGATGCTCTAGCCAGCGAATCGGTTGGATTTGTTGATCGCACGGTACTGGTTCCAGCGGATTGTGGAGCTGCCATACGCGGTGATGATGGCTCTGCATCAGGTACCACTTGCGTATCAACCGTTTTTTGCGATTCGAGGGACGCAGACTTGTGTTCAGGTGCAGTCGGTTTTTGCGTATCATCTTCAAAATCGTCCCAACTTAGGATAGACATATTTAATCTCACTATAATCTTAATTTATTTACATTGCAGTTTTAAAAAATGAAAATGGCGCATAAGAAACACAGCAAAACAAAAAGGGTAATAATCAATCCCATCATCGCTAAACGTTTGAGATTGATAGTTGCAGGAAGTGAGTTTGGCGTTAATAATTTGCCTGTTTCATCATAAATGGCAATCGCTCTTGCCCCGCTACTTAGCCCTAGCTCTTGTAATGCTCGTATTTCTACTTGTGTTAAACCAAATTCCATTCGCTCCATTGCTTGAATAAACATATAAGGAGCTAAATACTTAAAACCGCCACCACCACGTTTGAGTAACTGCGTTAATGTAGTTTCAGCGATACTAAAATCACCTAATAACGAACGTGGATGTGAAAACTGTGCACATTCAGTTAGATATTCTGTAGAAGATGGATAATGAAGTACTATCCGATCGACATAAATCTGTACTAAAACAGCAGGAGCATTAGCATATCGTTCTAAATCAGTTTGAAGCATAGTTCTACTTCCCAATAAAGCACTTTATTGACCTTGCTTTTGCTGCTGTTTCCGAATGGCTAAAAATGCATACACCATTGGTACATAAAAGAAAATAAAGGCAAAGATTAAAACACCTAGGCCTAACATGTAGTTATGGCTAATATTCAACATAATCTTTGCCTCTTTCCTTTAAATCTTAAATAAACCCTACTTTATTTAAGAAGGGTTTTTCCAGGATCTAATTACTGACAAGCTTCACAATCTGGATTGTCGATTGAACACGCCAATGGTACAGGTGCAGCCGTAGCAAAATCCTCTTCAACTTGTACGTCAGGTTTTTTCTCTACAACCACTGCCTGTGCCGCAACAACAGGTGCTTCAACCGATGCTGGTTTAACTGCGTTCAATGCACCTGTATTGATTGTTGATTTCTCCGCAGAGGTCGCACCCAAAGCACGGAGGTAATAAGTCGTTTTAAGACCACGTAACCATGCCATCTTATAGGTAATGTCCAGTTTCTTACCATTTGCACCAGCAATGTAAAGATTAAGCGACTGCGCCTGATCAATCCATTTTTGACGGCGTGATGCAGCATCAACGATCCAACGTGTATCTACTTCAAACGCAGTTGCGAAGATTGCTTTCAATTCCTCAGGAATACGTGCAATCTTTTGTACTGAACCTTCAAAGTGTTTCAGGTCATTTACCATCACGGTATCCCACAGACCACGTTCTTTTAATGCACGAACAAGGTAAGGGTTGATTACTGTGAATTCACCTGAAAGGTTAGATTTTACATACAAGTTTTGGAATGTCGGCTCAATCGACTGAGACACACCACAAATGTTTGAAATGGTTGCGGTTGGTGCAATCGCCATTACATTTGAGTTACGCATACCATCTTTTTGAACTTTGGCACGTAAGCTATCCCAATCCAAACGTTGAGTACGATCAACTTCGAACATACGTTCAGGACGTGATTTAGCAACTAACTCTAAAGAGTCGATTGGTAGGATGCCTTGATCCCACAATGAACCTTTAAATGTTGAGTAAGCACCACGTTCAAGCGCAAGATCGCTTGATGTTTGAATTGCGTAGTAACTGATCACTTCCATAGATTCATCGGCAAAGTCAACTGCTGCATCTGAACCGTAGGCGATGCCCATTTCATAAAGTGCATCCTGGAAGCCCATGATACCCATACCGACAGGGCGATGCTTTAAATTCGAGTTTTTCGCTTGTGGTACAGCGTAGTAGTTAATGTCGATTACGTTATCGAGCATGCGTACCGCAGTTTTAATCGTGCGAGCTAATTTCTCACGATCTAACACTCCACCTTGAACGTGTTGTACTAGGTTAATCGAACCCAAGTTACAAACAGCGATTTCATCTTGGCTTGTGTTCAATGTAATTTCAGTACACAAGTTTGATGAGTGCACCACGCCAACATGTTGTTGTGGTGAACGTAAGTTACATACGTCTTTGAATGTGATCCACGGATGGCCTGTTTCAAATAACATGGAAAGCATTTTGCGCCACAAATCTTTTGCACGGATTTTCTTGTGCAACATGTTTTGTTCTTTTGCTACTGCTTCGTAATGCGTATAACGTTCAGCAAACTCAGCACCTGTTAGATCGTGTAGATCAGGTGTTTCTGAAGGTGTAAATAATGTCCATTCAGCATCTTCAAATACACGTTGCATGAATAAATCAGGAACCCAGTTCGCTGTATTCATGTCGTGAGTACGACGGCGGTCATCCCCTGTGTTTTTACGTAACTCTAGGAATTCTTCAATGTCTAAGTGCCAGGTTTCTAAGTACGCACAAACCGCACCTTTACGCTTACCACCTTGGTTGACCGCAACAGCGGTATCATTCGCTACTTTAAGGAATGGAACAACACCTTGAGACTTACCATTTGTGCCCTTGATATAAGAGTTCAAAGCACGTACAGGTGTCCAGTCATTACCTAAACCGCCTGCCCATTTAGACAGCATGGCGTTGTCACGCATCGCACCATAAATGTCATATAGGTCATCACCAATTGTTGTTAAATAACAGCTGGATAATTGTGGGCGTAATGTACCAGAGTTAAATAGCGTTGGCGTAGAGGCCATGTAATCGAAGCTAGATAATAAGTTATAGAACTCGATTGCACGGTCTTCTTTGTTTTCTTCATTGAGTGCGAGACCCATTGACACACGCATAAAGAATAATTGTGGTAATTCAAAACGTACGCCATTTGAATGAATGAAGTAACGATCGAATAAAGTTTGTAGACCTAGATAGGTAAATTGATTTGAGCGTTCAGGTTGAATCGCTGCTGACAATTTAGCAAGGTCAAAATTAAGAAGATCAGGAGATAAAAGATCAAGCTCGATCCCTTTCTTCAAGAAAGGTTCTAAAGCATCGCTTTCCAGGGTATCTGTTGATAAACCTAAGAATTCTAATCCAGTACCAACAAGCTCATTACACAACAAACGTGCAGTCACATAAGTATAGTTTGGCTCTTGTTCAATACGGGTACGGGTTGCCATCATCATGGTGGTAGCAATGTCGCTTTCCTTTACACCGTTATAGAGGTTCTTAACGGTTTCATCGACAATGGCCTGAACATCAATCCCTTCAAGACCCGCACTTGCAGTTTCAATGGTGGCTGTAAGCGCACTCAGGTCCAATGGCTGGAGCTGACCATTAGCATCAGTAATCTGTAGGGTAGGATGATGGTTCGCACCTGCCTGCTGACGGGCGGTGGCACGCTGTTCACGGTAAATCACGTAGGCACGGGCAACCTTTTGCTCGCCTGTGCGCATCAACGCCAATTCAACCTGGTCCTGAATCTCTTCAATATGAATTGTGCCGCCTGACGGTAAACGGCGATTAAAGGTATTCAGCACCATCTCTGTGAGTTGCTCAATACGGTCATGGATACGACTTGAGTCGGCTCCCTGCTGACCTTCAACAGCTAAAAAGGCTTTTCCAATCGCAACAGAAATCTTCTCGGCATTAAATGTCGCGATTTCTCCAGTGCGCTTAATAACCTGAATTTGGCCAGGTGTGGAAGTGATGATGCTCATGTCAGCATAGCTCCATTATCATCTATTTTTATGTTCATAGACCGTTTGAATCGTGCACAAAATATGCCACGATGTTTGAGGGATAAACACAATACTTAGTGGTTAAAGATTATTTTCAACACAAGATACGGGATTTTTAACAGCATATCAATCTTGACATTTTACTAAAGTTTTTTTTGTGTTTTAACTGCTGTATTCACAGACACATAGCATAGCAAAGGGCTTTAAAAAGACGTATAGATAACTCTGTGGATAACTCAAAAAACAGACACTTAAATTATTTCGGAAGCGCAAAGAAACAAATTGTTTAATACTGGTACAAAATTTATACTCAATATCTATGTTGTTTATAACAAGCATGCAATTCTGAAAAAGACATTAAAATTCATAATATTAATAAAAATATAACAAAACTGGGTGGACGTGTATCAGTTTGGTGAACGACCACTTGTTTACAATGTAAACGTGTGTATATTGCAAATCATAAACCAATGTATCTGTAAAATTATTAGGGGCAAATAAATGAGCCAAGAAGAAAAGTTACCAAAGATTTTGATCGTTGAAGATGACGAACGTTTAGCACGCTTAACCCAGGAGTATTTAATCCGTAACGGTTTGGAAGTTGGGGTTGAAACTGATGGTAATCGTGCCATTCGTCGTATTACCAGTGAGCAGCCTGATTTAGTGGTATTGGATGTGATGTTGCCTGGGGCGGATGGTCTAACCGTTTGTCGTGAAGTGCGTCCACATTATCATCAACCGATCCTGATGCTGACTGCGCGTACTGAAGATATGGATCAGGTGCTAGGTCTGGAAATGGGTGCAGATGACTATGTTGCCAAGCCTGTGCAGCCACGTGTCTTGCTTGCACGTATCCGTGCGTTATTACGCCGTACCGACAAGACGGTTGAGGATGAAGTGGCGCAACGTATCGAGTTTGATGATCTGGTGATTGATAACGGTGGTCGTTCTGTGACCCTGAATGGTGAACTGGTTGATTTCACCAGCGCGGAATATGACCTGTTATGGTTGTTGGCTTCAAATGCGGGCCGTATCCTTTCCCGTGAAGACATCTTTGAGCGTTTACGTGGCATTGAATACGATGGTCAGGACCGTTCAATTGATGTGCGTATCTCCCGTATCCGTCCAAAAATTGGTGATGATCCAGAAAATCCAAAGCGTATCAAGACCGTTCGTAGCAAGGGTTATTTGTTCGTCAAGCAAACCCATGGTATGTAATTCCATTCATCATTGAAACTTGGGTAGGGGCGAACTGTGTTCGCCTAATATTCATTTTGATATTGAGTCAGCGCATTAATTCACTCGGGCTATTTTCTTTATGGTAAGTCGAGTACTGAAAAACAGCATATTCTTGCGTATTTATGCTGGACTGGTGGTTTTGGTCGTTGTTGTGGCGGTATTCTGTTATTTGCTGGTGCAGATCATCAACTACCAACGGGCGCAGGAATATCGTGAATCCCTGACAGATGGTATTTCCTATGTCATCAGTGAGGGCGTGGCTCGCCAACCAGAAAAACAGCAAAAGCTGGACTGGATTTCAGATGCTTCGGATTTGCTGGAGCTTCCGATCTACTATGTTGATGCGGCGCGGGTGGAACTTTCCCGTACCGAGCGAAAGCGGATTGCCGAACAAAAGTCTGTGGTTCGTTACGATGCCAATAATGGTATTGGTTATGTGATTATTGGGCTGAAAGACGATCCCAAACATTTTCTCTACATTAAGGTGGATAAAATAGGTGAACGGCAGATGAAAGCGCTGCCGATTTTTGTGCTGGACTACCTGATCTTTTATCCAGGTCAAGAGCGCGAATATCTGGAAAAAATTAAAAAGCACTTCTATTATCCCATTGAAATTGCCGATATCCGAGACATTAACCTCGACTCTGAGCAGATTGGCCGTTTGCGTCAGGACCAGAGCGTGCTGCTTTATAAAGACAGCGCCAGTATACGTGGCACCACCATCTCGATTGTGTCTCCCATGCCTAACCACCCTGCACAGGTATTGGTTCTAGGCCCAGTGCCCATGTTCAACTGGATGCCTTTCCAGCTTGCGGCTGGTATCACCCTGTTCAGCCTGTTTTTATTGAGCTTGGGTGTTTATGGTTTGATTCTACCGCTTGAACGTAAAATCCGTCAGGTTCGTCATGCCCTGAATAAAATGAAGTCAGGCGACCTGTCATTGCGTGTCCCGATAGAGGGGACCGATGAAATGGCAAATCTGGCATCAAGTTATAACAATATGTCAGACCATATCCAGCGCCTGATTGAGGCACAGCGGGAATTGATGCGCGCGGTTTCGCATGAGCTGAGAACGCCTGTGGCCCGTATCCGCTTTGGTATGGAGATGCTGGCGGAAGAGGACGACTACAGTTACCGTATTCAGCAGGTGGAAATGATTGACAAGGATATTGAGGCGCTCAATACCCTGATTGATGAGATCATGACCTATGCCAAACTGGAGCAGGGCACACCATCGCTTGATTTTGAAGACCTTGTGTTGGTCGAGGTGCTGGATCAGGTGGTAATGGAGACTGAGGCACTCAAAACCCAGAAAGAAATTGAACTGATTGCGCCGCCTTTGACATTGCGTGTTGATGCCGAGCGCCGTTACCTGCACCGTGTGGTACAGAACCTTGTGGGCAATGCAGTGCGCTACTGTGACAACAAGGTGCGTATCAGTGGTGGTGTGCGTGCTGATGGCAAGGCTTATGTGTGTGTGGAGGATGATGGTCCAGGGATTCCAGAGCAGGAGCGCTCTCGCATTTTTGAGGCGTTTGCGCGTCTGGACGATAGCCGTACCCGTGCATCGGGTGGCTATGGTTTAGGCCTTTCGATCGTAAGTCGTATCGCCTACTGGTTTGGTGGTGAGATTCAGGTTGACCAAAGCCCAAACTTGGGTGGGGCGCGTTTTGTCATGACCTGGCCAGCCAAACGTTATAAACAAAGCGGTAAAAATAAAATCTAGATTTCGGGCATTAGGATTTTATAAGAAACCAAAGCCATTATGGCTTTGGTAAAGTGTATGGCTTAAAACTTGGATAGATTGACTTACTCTTTATTCATGCACAGATGGGTCGGGTTCAATCAATGGCTGTCCTGAGCGTAAACCATTAAGCGCATCCGTATTAAAGTCAATCAACAGTGAATTGTTCTTAATATCAATTTTATAGCTTTTGATGAGTGCCTGATCTCCATTGAGGGTTTCTACCTTGTAACTATCGGCAATATTGAGAATACTTTCTAGATTGGTTGTGGTCGCCGCAAAATCCTCTCTAAATACTTCGTATATGTCTCTTAAATCAAAAATCGCGTTGTCAGCATCTGGATGTTTTCGAACATAATTTTCTATATGGCGCATCAGTAGTTGTGAAAAAAAGAAATAATCCGAGTCGTGGGTGTATTCTAGATGCATATTTTTCTCCTTGTTTGCTTCTTTTAGAATACTCATCTATTGCGTCGGCTGTGTATAAAGATAATTAAAGTATTTTGCTGAATTGCAACATATTATGTCGAAATGACCACCCAATTTCGGCCCTGTCTTTTTGCCTGATAAAATGCATCATCCGCTTGATTGAATAAATGCTTCATCGCTTGATGGTTCTTAGGCATGCAAATACACAGGCTAATGCTGAGCTGGATGAAAAAATGCCGTTGTTGATCAATTGAAATAGCGGTTTGGCTCATGTGTTGGCGAATCTGTTCAGCACAGGCGTAGGCAGCCTTAAGGCTGGTGTCTGCCATAAAAATGGTGAGCTCCTCGCCACCCAAACGTCCGAGCAGGTTATTCGGTCTAAGCTGTACCTGAATGGTTTGGGGTTTAAACGCTTTAAGTCGTTGCCTGAACGCTGCAAAGGCGGGTACGCTTAGCCAACAATCGCACCGATAAAGCTGGTGGGGCGTCATGTTTGTGGAGGACGCTTCAGTAACTCTAGCAAAACCGAGTTGGCAGGTTTAAATGAAGCCAGAAAAGTTAAGTGTGGTGTGGCACTATTATATAAAATTTGTTTAAATTTTCATCATAAATTTATCGCAATGCAATGATTTAGTTCATGCTGCAATATTTTTGCGCATAGGGTGCGAAAGGCGGATGTTTTTGGCGCACGAGTAAAGAAAAAAATGATTAACTTCTGGTGTTTGATTAGTTAATTCGATTTTTGAGGGTGAATTAACCATGTTATTGGATATATTTGTAAATTTAAGGACAAAATCATCCGAAAGACTAAAGCGCTTCAACTAGCATGAGAAATTAGAAATCAGGTACAATTGGCGGAATTAATTTTGTGTTTGGTGTATTTGAAGGCCAATACATACATTCTTTGTTAAAAATAGGCCTGCCAGGAGTTATCCCCGCATGAGTGCCATTACTCCATACGATTGGGCGATTATTGCCTTCGTGATCGGCGTTACATTTCTTTGCGTTTTTATGCTGACCGTTCCTTTACTCCTTGGGGGTAAAGCATGGGGACGTGCCAAGCAAGAACAGTTTGAATCAGGTGTAGTGAGTGCGGGTGGTGCCCGTATTCGCTTGTCAGCCAAATTCTATTTAGTTGCAATTTTCTTTGTCGTTTTTGATTTAGAAGCACTTTACCTCTACGCGTGGGCAACTTCTGTGCGTGAAGTAGGTTGGGTTGGCTTTGCAGCTGCTGCAATTTTTATTTTGATTTTATTGATTGGTTTGATTTACGAACTTTCAACTGGTGGACTGAATTGGGCACCTTCGGATCGTCGTAAAGCAGCAGGGATCAAAACAAAAATTGGTTCACCAAATATGAATATCGCTGACATTACTCGATTCAATAATATCGAAGAACTCGTTGTCGATCCTACTGGTCAAATTCCAGCACAGTCTTCTGGTCGTGTTAAATCTAAAACACCGACTACATCATCATTTGAACAGGAGTAAGTCGGGATGAAATATACTTTAACCCGTGCGAATCCGGATGCCGATCAATATCCATTACAAGATCGTCAAATCGTCACTGATCCACTTGAGGAAGAAGTGAATAAAAGTGTGATGATGACACGTCTTGAAGATGTGTTGCATACCGCAGTCAACTGGGGACGTAAAAACTCATTATGGCCATTTAACTTTGGTACATCATGCTGCTACGTTGAATATGCAACAACTTTGACAGGCGTACATGACTTATCACGTTTTGGTGCTGAGGTTATTCGTGCTTCACCACGTCAGGCTGACTTGATGATTGTTGCAGGGACTTGCTTCGTTAAAATGGCACCTGTTATTCAGCGTTTGTACGAACAAATGTTGGAACCAAAATGGGTGATCTCAATGGGTGCTTGTGCTAACTCAGGTGGTATGTACGACATCTATTCAGTGGTTCAAGGTGTAGACAAAATTATTCCTGTTGATGTGTACATCCCAGGTTGCCCACCACGTCCAGAAGCATTGATTCAAGCATTGATGTTACTTCAAGACCAAATTCAACTAGAGCGCCGTCCACTTTCAGCGGTTATTGGTGATGATCTTCAGCCTGTGTATAAGCCAAAGATGATGCCAGAACGTGACCGTAAAAATGCTGAACGTATTGCGGTGAAAAACTTACGCTCTATGGATGAAATTAAATAATTTTAACGATGAGTTTTTGACATATCCCTGATGGATATGGTCATCGGAAAGAATTGCCAGAATTTGTATTAAATAGGAAGCCAAGCCAATGGCTGAAACTGACATTGCTATGCCAGAATCGACTCAAGTCGATTCACGCCCAGCATTTGCAATTGTAGAAGAGCTCAAAACCAAATTTGGTGAGAACTTTTACGTGCAGACGACTTGTGAAGAGTTTCCAACAGTCTGGGTTGAGCGCGCACGCGTGCAAGAAGTCCTTATGTTCCTCCGTAAAGTGGAACGTCCTTATGTGATGTTGTTTGACTTATCTGCGGTAGATGAGCGTTTGCGTGTTCACCGTGATGGTTTACCAGCATCAGACTTTACTGTGTTCTATCATTTGTTATCGCTTGAGCGTAATAGTGATATCCGTATCAAAGTTGCATTAAATGAAAGTGATTTAAGCATCCCAACCGCAACCAATATTTGGCCAAATGCCAACTGGTACGAGCGTGAAGCTTACGATATGTTTGGTATCGATTTCGCAGGGCATCCGATGCTCCGTCGTATCTTGCTGCCGACTTATTGGGAAGGTCATCCGTTGCGTAAAGAATATTCTGCGCGTGCGACAGAATATACGCCATATATGCAAGATCAAGCGAAACAAGATTTCGAACAAGAACACTTACGCTTTGTCCCTGAAGACTGGGGTCTAAAACGCGGTAACGCTGATGAAGACTTCATGTTCCTCAACTTAGGTCCTAACCACCCATCTGCACATGGTGCGTTCCGTGTCGTATTGCAATTGGACGGTGAAGAAGTGAAAGACTGTGTGCCTGATATTGGTTATCACCACCGTGGTGTGGAAAAGATGGCTGAACGTCAGACATGGCATTCATTTATTCCTTATACCGATCGTGTTGACTACTTAGGCGGTTGTGCGCAAAACATGCCTTATGTGATGGCGGTTGAACAGCTTGCTGGTATTAAAGTACCTGAGCGTGCGCAAGTCATTCGTGTGATGTTAAACGAATTATTCCGAATCAATAACCACTTATTATTCTGTGGTACAGCGATTCAGGATGCGGGTGGTATGACTCCTGTATTCTATATGTTCGCAGACCGTCAAAAAGTCTATGACATCGTTGAAGCGATCACGGGTTACCGTATGCATCCAGCATGGTTCCGTATCGGTGGTACGGCGCATGACCTTCCAAACAATTGGCAAAAACTTGTTAAAGAGTTGCTAGAGTGGATGCCAAAACGTTTGAACGAGTACTATACTGCGGCACTTAAAAACTCAGTATTTATCGGTCGTACCCGCAATGTTGCGCAATACGATGCTAAATCTGCGTTGGCGTGGGGTGTGACGGGTACTGGTTTACGTGCGACGGGTATTGACTTTGATGTTCGAAAATATCGTCCATACAGTGGTTATGAAAACTTCGACTTTGATATTCCAGTGGAATATGAAGGCGATGCATATGCACGTGTCTTGGTTCACTTCCGTGAAATTACTGAGTCGTTGAAAATTATTCAACAGTGCTTGGACAACATGCCATCTGGTCCTTATAAAGCGGATCATCCACTGGCTGTCCCACCACCAAAAGATAAGACATTACAAGATATTGAAACCTTGATTACGCACTTCTTGAGCGTGTCTTGGGGTCCTGTCATGCCTGCAGGTGAGTCATCATTTATGACTGAAGTAGTGAAAGGTGCGAGTACTTATTACTTGACTTCAGACAAGTCAACCATGAGTTACCGTACTCGTATTCGTACACCGACTTTCACGCATTTGCAGCAAATGCCTTCTGTGATTAATGGCAGTTTGGTTTCTGACTTGATCATTTATTTGGCGACCATTGACGTGGTTATGGCTGACGTGGATCGCTAGAGGTAAACGATTATGATGATTTTGACTGATAAAAAACCTCGTGTGAATGTTGAAGGGATTTTGACCGCTGAAGAAATCCATGACATTGAACATCATATTGATCACTATCCATATCCACGTGCGGCATCATTGGATGCATTAAAATGCGTACAACGTCGTAATGGCTGGGTAGATGACGCTCAAATGAATGCGATTGCGCAATTGTTGACAATCAGTGTGGCGGATTTAGAGGGTGTAGCAACGTTCTATAACCGTATTTATCGCCAACCTGTAGGTCGTCATGTGATTTTGTTATGTGACTCGATTGCATGCTTCTTGATGGGTGCAGAAACTTTAGCAGAAGCATTTCAGCGAGAGTTAGGCATCCAGTATGGACAAACCACTCCAGATGGTCGTTTCACCTTGCTCCCAATTTGCTGTTTAGGCAATTGTGATAAAGGCCCAACGTTAATGATTGATGAAGATACTCACGGTTTAGTGGATGTGTCATCAGTTAAACAGTTATTGGAGAAGTATGTATGAATACTGAACCAAAACCAATTTATGGCGACGGTAATCCAGAAACTCATCCACTCACTTGGCGTTTGAGTAAGCAAGATGCTGTACGCAATGCTGATGAATACGAAGCTTTAGAAGGTTATGCAGGCTTCAAAAAAGCGCTCAGCATGCCACCAAAAGATGTACTTGACGTGATTAAAGCTGCGACGGTTAAAGGTCGTGGTGGTGCAGGTTTCCCAGCTGGAATTAAATGGTCGTTGATGGCGCCAAATGATGGTGGTCCACGCTATTTAATTTGTAATGCTGATGAAATGGAACCAGGGACCTTTAAAGACCGTTTGTTGATGGAAAAACTTCCACATCAATTGATCGAAGGGATGTTGATTGCAGGTTATACCCTTGAAGCAACGCATGGTTATATCTTCATTCGTGGTGAATATATCGAAGCTGCTCAATACTTGAATGAAGCATTAGAGCAAGTTCGTGCCAAAGGTTACTTGGGTGAAAACATCCTCGGTACTGGTTGGAACTTTGAGATGTATGTTCACACGGGTGCAGGGCGTTATATCTGTGGTGAAGAAACTGCATTAATCAACTCGCTTGAAGGCCGTCGTGCCAATCCGCGTACCAAGCCACCATTTCCACAGGTGGCAGGGGCATGGGGTCGTCCAACGATTGTCAACAACGTTGAAACCTACAACAACCTGCCTGCAATTATGCTGCGTGGTCCTGAATGGTACATCAACCTGTCAGCGCACAAGTCCAAAGACCCAGGCACCAAGATTTATGGTGCGTCAGGCAAGGTCAAGTTCCCAGGTCTTTGGGAATTGCCATTTGGTACAACTGCGCGTGAAGTGATTGAAGACCATGCAGGTGGTATGCGTGACGGTCTAACACTGAAAGCATGGTTACCGGGTGGCGCATCAACAGATTTCTTGGCGGCTGAACATATTGACTTGCCAATGGACGCTGAAAGCATCATGAAAGCAGGTTCACGTTTAGGAACCTGTTTGTTGATGGTGGTTGATGAAACCCAATGTATGGTCTCTGCAACGCGTAACTTAGAAGAGTTCTTTGCACGTGAATCATGTGGTTTCTGTACACCGTGCCGTGATGGTTTACCTTGGGCAGTCAAAGCGCTGAAAGCACTCGAAACAGGTACAGGTAAGAAAGAAGATATCGATCATTTACAAGAACTGACGCGTAAATTATGGATCGGTAAAACTTTCTGTGCTCACGCACCGGGTGCGATGGAGCCGCTTATGGGCGCATTAAAATATTTCCGCCATGAGTTTGAAGCAAAGGTTAAAACCCATGCTGCTGCTCTTGACGTAGAACAAGCTTAAGGAATTCGACTATGGCTACAATTCATGTCGATGGAAAATCGTATGAAGTCAATGGCTCTGAAAACTTGCTGCAAGCATGTCTCAGCCTTGGTATCGACATCCCGTATTTTTGTTGGCACCCATCCTTAGGTTCTGTTGGTTCTTGTCGTCAATGTGCTGTTACGCAATATAATAATGCGGAAGATACACGTGGGCGCTTAGTCATGTCTTGTATGACACCAGCTGCTGACAATACCTTTATTTCCATTGAAGACAAAGAAGCAACGGATTTTCGTGCATCAATCGTTGAATTCTTGATGACCAATCACCCACATGACTGTCCAGTCTGTGAAGAAGGTGGTCACTGTCATTTACAAGATATGACGGTGATGACACAACACGATCGTCGTCGCTATCGCTTCACGAAGCGTACCCATCATAATCAAGAGTTGGGTTCGTTTATTGCACACGAAATGAACCGCTGTATCGCGTGCTATCGTTGTGTGCGTTACTACAAAGATTATGCTGGTGGTACCGACTTTGGTGTTTATGCGAATGCATCACGTGTTTATTTCGGTCGTCCAGAATCAGGAACTCTAGAGTCTGAATTTTCTGGTAACTTGACTGAAGTCTGCCCGACTGGTGTGTTTACTGATAAGACGCATTCAGCACGTTATAACCGTAAGTGGGACATGCAATATGCACCAAGCGTATGCCAAGGCTGTTCTTCAGGTTGTAACATCTCACCAGGTGAGCGTTATGGCGAAATCCGTCGTGTTGAAAACCGTTTCAATGGTTCAGTCAATCAATACTTCTTGTGTGATAAAGGTCGTTTCGGTACAGGTTATGTGAATCGTGCAGATCGTCCACGTCAACCACAGTTCCGTAATGGTGACGCTGTTACAACCGTGAGTGTGGATCAAGCACTTGATCAAGTCATTGCTCAACTAAAAGGCAAAAAAGTATTAGGTATTGGTTCACCACGCGCAAGCTTGGAATCAAACTATGTGCTACGTCAATTGGTTGGACAAGACAACTATTCAACTGGATTGTCTCAAAAAGAGCAAAATCTGGTTGAATTGGCTGCTTCAATCATGCAAACACAGGGTATTTACAACCCGAATATGCGTGAAATTGAAAGTTACGATGCGGTGTTGATCTTGGGTGAAGACTTAACTCAAACTGCGCCACGTATGGCTTTATCGGTTCGCCAAGCAGCGAAAAATAAAGCCAAAGAAATGGCTGCTGCTACTCGTACACCAGACTGGTTAGCAGAACCTGTACAACGTATTGGTCAAGAAGCAAAATCACCGATTTATATTCTTGCTGCAACACAAACGCGTTTAGCGGATGTTGCAACAGGTGAAGTTGTTGCATCGCCAAATGACATCGCACGTTTAGGTTTTGCTGTCGCTGCTGCTGTAAAAGGTGAAACAGTATCTGGTCTTGACGATGATGCAAAAGCATTTGCACAAACCATTGCTGACACTTTAAAAGCGGCGAAAAAACCATTGATTATCTCTGGTACAAGCTTGCAAGACTCAGCGATTATGGAAGCTGCTGCACAAGTTGCACAGAATCTTGGTGAAAATGCTGGTTTATCTTTGACGGTTCCTGAAGTGAACTCAATGGGTCTAGCATTATTCGGTGGTTTAAGCTTAGAACAGGCATTTGCTCAAGAGTATGATGCTGTTGTTGTGGTTGAAAATGACTTAACTCGTCGTTTACCAGTTGCACAAGTCAAAGCTGCACTTGAGAAAGCTGAGGCTGTAATTGTATTGGATCATAGTGAAACAGAAACTCTGAAACTAGCAGATATCGTTCTTTCTGCTGCAAGTTTTGCTGAAGGTGATGGCACTGTAGTGAGTCAAGAAGGCCGTGCACAACGTTTCTATCAAGTGTATGACCCAAGCTACTACAAGCCTGAATATGCGATCAAAGAATCATGGCGTTGGTTACATGCTGTTGAGACAGGTCTTAAAGGTAAAGCAGTCGATTGGACATTGCTTGATGATGTAATTGATGACATCGTGAAGAATGTACCAGTACTTGAAGCGATTCAAGATGTTGCACCAGATGCAGGTTATCGTGTTCATGGTTTGAAAATTGCACGTGAGCCACGTCGTTACTCAGGTCGTACTGCAATGCGTGCACCATTATCTGTTCATGAACCTAAACAGCCAACTGATCTAGATTCAGCATTAACGTTCTCGATGGAAGGTTATGTCGGTAATCAGACAGCTTCTTCGCTAGTACCTTTCGCATGGGCTGCCGGTTGGAACTCGCCACAAGCTTGGAATAAATACCAAGATGAAGTGGGTGGTCACTTAAAAGGCGGTGATTCAGGTGTGCGTCTATTTGATCGTTTAGCTAAACGTCCTGCACGTAGCTATGTTGCACCGACTGCCGTGGTTGTGAATCCTGAAAGCTTCCGTCTTGTGCCAATGCACCATATCTTTGGTTCAGGTGAATTCACCATTAAAACACCAGCAATGGAATCACGTATTCCTGAAGCGATGTTTGCCGTGGGTGAACAAGATGCGACGCGCTTAAATGTTCAAGATGGTCAACGTATTACCGTGAAAGCAGGCGAAACGAGCATCAGCTTACCTGTACAGGTCATCGAATATTTACCAACAGGCTATATTGGTTATCCAATTGGTCTAGCACCAACCGTTTCATTGGCAGAGCCTGTGTCTGTGGCAGTAGGAGTGTAATTCATGAATCAAGAAATTATACGTCAAACGCCACTTTGGGCTGAGAACTGGCCAATCGCTTATTCAGTGATTCAAGCAGTTGTGATCCTGTTGGTGGTGGTTTTGGTTGCTGCGTTAATGTCATTTATTGAGCGTCGTCTCCTGGCATTATGGCAAGACCGTTATGGTCCAAACCGTGTTGGCCCAGGTGGTATGTTCCAGATCGTTGCCGACATGCTCAAGATCATGTTTAAAGAAGACTGGACACCAAAGTTTGCCGACAAGCTGACTTTTCGTTTAGCACCAGCAGTTGCCATGGCAACTGCGGTACTTTCGTTTATGGTCATCCCAGTAAGTCCTACACTGGGCGTTGCGGATATGAGTATCGGTCTATTGTTCTTTATGGCAATGGCAGGTATCGCAGTTTATGCAGTGCTATTTGGTGGTTGGGCGTCTAACAACAAATACTCATTACTCGGTGGTCTTCGTTCTGCTGCTCAAACTATTTCTTATGAAGTGTTCTTGGGTATCTCATTGATGGGTGTAGTTGCGATTGCAGGCTCATTCAACCTACGTGAAATCGTTGAAGCTCAACGTGATGTTTGGTTTGTTATTCCACAATTCATTGGTTTCATTATCTTTGTTATTGCTGGTGTTGCAGTGACGCATCGTCATCCATTTGACCAACCAGAAGCTGAGCAAGAATTGGCGGAAGGTTATCACGTTGAATATGGTGGGATGAAGTGGGGGATGTTCTTCGTTGCGGAATATGTGAACGTGGTTTTAATCTCTGCACTGATCGTAACGTTATTCTTCGGCGGATGGCTTGCACCATTTAACTTAGAAATTCCATTTGTTCCACCCGTTTTTTGGTTCGTGATTAAAACAGCATTCTTTGTAATGATGTTTGTATTGGCGCGTGGTTCTTTAATGCGTCCACGTTATGACCAAGTGATGAATTTTGGTTGGAAAGTTTGTTTGCCATTGGCGTTGGTCAACTTGTTAGTGACTGGTGCTGTGATTCTGATGAATCAGGCCTAGGACAGCAGGGAGTACAAAATGTATAAAATTCTAGCTGGATTTGGATCGATTGTCCGTTCGTTGTGGATGGTGTTTAGCCATGTAACACGTAAACGTGACACGATTTTATATCCAGAAGTACCAGCTGAACAAATTGTGCCTCCACGCTTTCGTGGTCGTATCATCTTGACGCGTGATCCAGATGGTGAAGAGCGTTGTGTGGCATGTAACCTGTGTGCGGTTGCATGTCCTGTTGGCTGTATTTCATTACAAAAAGCGGAAAAAGAAGATGGACGTTGGTATCCAGAATTTTTCCGTATTAACTTTTCACGCTGCATTTTCTGCGGTATGTGTGAAGAAGCTTGTCCTACAACTGCAATTCAGATGACTCCAGATTTTGAACTTGCTGAATATGTACGCCAAGACTTGGTTTATGAAAAAGAAAACTTATTGATTTCTGGCCCAGGCAAATATCCTGACTATAACTTCTACCGTGTCACTGGTATGGCAGTAAATGGTAAGGAAAAAGGTCAAGCACAAAAAGAAAGTGCACCAGTTGATGTACGGAGCTTATTACCATGATGTGGCCATTTTATTTGATGGCACTTGTGGCCATCGTATCGACAATTCGTGTTGTGACAAATGCGAATCCCGTACATGCTCTTTTAAGTTTAATCGTTTCTTTACTTGCTGTTGCTGGTATTTTCATGATCGTAGGTGCGCCTTTTGCGGGTGCACTTGAGATTATTGTTTATGCTGGTGCAATCATGGTGTTGTTCGTCTTCGTGGTCATGATGTTGAACCTTGGACAAGATACCATTGAACAAGAACGTAAATGGTTAACCTCTGATGCATGGGCATATCCTGCATTAATGAGTTTCTTATTGGGCTTGGTTCTGGTTTGGATGTTGGGTGGAGAATACACCACGATTTCTGCACCATTAGGTACAGAAATTGTAGGTCCTAAAGCAGTCGGTCAAGCATTATTTACGCATTATCTATTATTGGTAGAAGTTGCCGCGATGTTATTGCTTGCAGCCTTAGTTGCTGCATATCACCTTGGCAAACGTGAACCAAGTGCAGAAGAGGATAAAGAATAATGGGACACATCCCTTTAGAACATGGTTTGATTGTTGCAACCATCCTTTTTGCACTCGGTTTTTACGGTGTAATGGTGCGACGCAACCTATTATTTATGCTAATGAGCCTTGAAGTCATGATGAATGCTGCTGCATTGGCATTTGTTTTGGCAGGTAGTGTTTGGGCTCAACCAGATGGACAAGTGATGTTCATTTTGATCCTAACGCTTGCTGCTGCCGAGGCGTGTATTGGTCTTGCGATCGTCCTTCAGTTTTATCATCGCTTCCATCACTTGGATGTGGATGCTGCTAGTGAGATGCGCGGATGAGTACATTATATTTAACCGTTTTATTCCCGCTCATTGGTTTTATCCTGTTAGCGGCAGGGCGTAACAAACTGTCTGAAAATGTCGCTGCCATTATTGGTGTCGGTTCAGTGGGTTTATCTGCCTTATTTGCTTTAATCGCAGGCCTTGCATTTACTAGCAGTGGCCAAACTGTTTTTGTTCAACACTTATGGACGTGGTTCAGTGTTGGCGGTTTTGAGCCAGGCATCAGCTTGCACCTCGATGGTTTGTCATTATTGATGACAGGTATGATCACAGGTGTTGGTTTCCTGATTCACATCTTTGCATCATGGTATATGCGTGGTGAAGAAGATTACGCACGTTTCTTCTCTTATTTCAACCTGTTCGTTGCCAGCATGTTGTTGTTGGTACTCGGCGATAACTTGGCGTTATTGTTCTTGGGTTGGGAAGGCGTAGGTCTGTGTTCATACCTCTTGATTGGTTTCTACTACTCAAACCCTGCAAATGGTTGGGCAGCAATCAAAGCATTCACCGTAACCCGTGTGGGTGATGTTTTCTTACTCATCGCATTGTTCTTGCTCTATCAACAGTTTGGTACGTTGAATACACAGTACATTGTTGAGCATGCAGCGACTGTGATGACGCAAAGCTCATCATTGTCGATTTGGACAGCATTGATGTTGTTCTTAGGTGCAGCAGGTAAATCAGCGCAAATTCCATTACAAACTTGGTTAGCTGATGCGATGGCTGGTCCTACGCCAGTATCTGCATTGATCCACGCTGCAACGATGGTGACAGCGGGTGTGTACTTATGTTGCCGTATGTTCTCTGTGATGGAAATGGCACCAGAAGTAATGCAGTTCATCTCGATTACAGGTGCAGTAACCTTACTTGTAGCTGGTTTTGCCGCATTGGTTCAAACCGATATCAAACGTATTTTGGCTTACTCAACTATGAGTCAGCTCGGTTATATGTTTATGGCGGTGGGTGCTGAGGCGTATCAAGCTGGTTTGTTCCATATGCTTGCTCACGCATTCTTCAAAGCGTTATTGTTCCTTTCTTCGGGTGCCGTAATTCTTGCATGTCATCACGAACAAAACATTTTCAAAATGGGTGGATTACGTAAAAAGATTCCATTTGTATTCTGGTGTTTCGTCATCGGTGGTGGTGCGTTAGCTGCACTTCCAATCGTAACAGTTGGCTTCTTCTCTAAAGATGCCATCTTAGGTGCAGTATATGCACAGTCTACGATCGCAAACCTTCCACTTTATAATACGTTGTATTGGGTGGGTGTAGCGGGTGCATTCTTAACGTCTATCTATACGTTCCGTTTAATCTGGGTGGTATTCTTTGGCGAAGAAAAAACCCATGCACATGCCATTCATGGTGTGACTTACTGGGCACCGCTTGCAATTCTTGCGACCTTATCAACAGGTGTTGGTTATTTCTTGCAAGCACCTGTTGCAAAATTATTGACTGCTGCAAGTATTCCAAGCTTTGTTGTTCCTGAAGCTTTAGAAGAAGCGGTTGCACATGCAGAACATTTAGCAAGTGGTGTTGCCCTTGTTGGTTTGGTTGTTGGTATTTTCTTATTTGCCTTTGCGTATGGTGCGGTTAAATCATTTGCTCAAACATCTTTGGGTTCTGGTTTAGCACATATTTGCCGTACCGCATTTGGTTTTGATGCTTTGTATGACATCGTTTTTGTAAAACCATATTTATTGATTGCGAAAATCTTAGGTCGTGATCCAATTGATGGTTTATGGTTAGTGCTACCTGCACTTGTGAAAGGTGGGAATAGCTTTACAAGTTCGCGTCAAACAGGTTCATTGCGTGAATACGCATCAAGTATGTCACTCGGTGTAGTGGTATTATTGATGATCTTGATCGTGATTCAGGTTGTGGGGAAATAAAATGGAAAATAATTTAATTTTACCCGCACTGATTTTAGTTCCTTTCATTGCTGGTTTTATTTGTTGGTTGGTTGATAAATTTGACCAACATTTGCCACGCTGGATTGCCTTGATTGGTATGCTCATTACCTTTGGTTTGGGTATTGCACTATGGCAAACTGGTACATATAGCTATGAGTTGGGCGGAAAGGTTCCAACCTGGGCAGCTGAATTCCATCTTCCATGGATTCAGACTTTAGGGATTAGTATTCACTTGGCTGTGGATGGCTTATCTTTACTCATGGTTTTACTGACTGCATTACTAGGTGTGATTGCTGTTGGTTGTTCATGGGGTGAAATTCAAAAGAATGTTGGTTTCTTCCACTTAAACCTCCTTTGGAGTTTAGGTGGGGTCATCGGTGTATTCCTTGCAATTGACTTATTCTTGTTCTTCTTCTTCTGGGAGATGATGCTTGTACCAGTCTATTTCTTGATTGCGTTATGGGGACATTCAGGTTCGAATGGTCGTTCACGTGTTTACGCTGCAACCAAGTTCTTCCTGTATACGCAAATTGCTGGCTTGATCATGTTGATCGGTATCTTAGGCTTGGTGGTCTATGGATACATGATGACAGGTATGATTGGTTTCGATTACAACTATTTATTGGCTGTTGCGAACCACTTGCCGCCTGAAGTTGCCTATGCATTCATGCTGTGTTTCTTCATTGGTTTTGCGGTGAAATTACCAGTATTCCCATTACACGGTTGGTTACCTGATGCGCATGCACAAGCACCAACAGCGGGTTCTGTGGACTTGGCGGGTATTTTGATTAAAACCGCAGCGTATGGTCTGCTTCGTTTTGTGATTCCATTCTTCCCAGCAGCATCAGCACAGTTTGCTGATATTGCAATCATTTTGGGTCTGATTGGTATTTTCTACGGTGCATTCTTAGCCTACCAACAAACAGACATGAAACGTCTGCTTGCGTATACGTCTATTTCACACATGGGTTTCATTTTACTTGCAATCTATGCAGGTAATATTCTGACTTTCCAAGGTCTGATGATCATGATGTTGGCACATGGCTTGTCATCTGCTGCATTGTTCATTATGTCTGGTCAGGTCTATGAACGTTTACATACCCGTGATTTACGTTTAATGGGTGGTCTTCGTGGCCAACTGCAATACTTGCCATTCTTCCTGATGTTCTTTGTTGCAGCGCTTGTCGGTGTACCAGGTCTAGGTAACTTTATTGGTGAATTCCTGATTCTTATGGGTTCATTTAAAGCTTTTCCAGCCTTTACCATCATTGCTGCAGTAAGTTTAGTATTTGCAGGTCTTTACGGTCTGATTCTGATTCACAAAGCACTTTTCGGCGAACCAAATGCTGAACAAAAGCAACACTATACGAGCCCACTGAAAGATTTGTCATTACGTGAAGTGAGCATTTTGATGATCTGTGTGATTGGTTTACTTTGGTTAGGACTTTACCCACAGACATTCTTGGATATGTCACATTCAAGTATGCAGTGGTTAGTCAATAGTTATATGCCAGTACAAGAAGTTGTCGAAACTGTTCAACAGACTGCGACTCAACTTGAACAAGTGGAGATGCGATAAACCATGAACTTCACACTTTCTTTTTCTGAGCTTATGCCACTTGCCCCAGCGATGATTGTGGCATTGACTGCAGTTGTTGTGATGTTATTGATTGCGATTAAACGTAATCATAATCTGATTGCAACAACGACAGTTGTGGGTCTAAACCTTTCTGTAATTCTAATTGCATATACCATGTTTAGCGGGCACTTTGTCCCTGCGAACGTGATGGGCATGTTTATGGTTGATTCATTTACCATGCTCTACCAATTCCTGATTTTGATTGCTGCTTTGGCTTGTAGCACACTTTCACATGCCTACATTGAAACGTATAAAGATAATCGTGAAGAACTTTATATCTTGTTACTTTGTTCTGTAGCAGGTGCAATGCTATTGGTTGCAAGTTCTCATTACGCTGCTTTCTTCATTAGCTTAGAGTTAATGTCAATTCCTGTGTATGGTATGTTGGCTTACACGCATCAACGTAGCCAATCTTTAGAAGCGGGAATTAAGTATCTTGTACTCTCAGCAACTGCATCTGCGATGTTGTTGATGGGTATGGCATATATCTATGCGTATACAGGTTCATTGTCATTCTATGATTCTGTTCAAACTTTGATGACTGCGATCAAGCAACCAATGGTGCTATTAGGTCTAGGTCTCATTATCTTTGCTGTTGCATTTAAGCTTTCACTTGCACCATTCCATAAATGGACGCCTGATGTGTATGCGGGTGCACCAGCACCTATGGCGACATTCCTGGCAACGGCTGCCAAAGTTGCAACGATTGGTTTATTTGTACGTTACTTATTAAGTTCTGGTGCAATCTTAGTTGAACCAATAGTGACTGTTTTGACAGTTATTGCTGTGTTATCAATTTTGGTCGGTAACTTACTTGCAGTACGTCAAGTTAACTTAAAACGCATCCTTGGTTATTCATCAATTGCACACTTTGGTTATTTGTTGATTGCTTTGATTAGTATGACGTATGCAAGTTTAGGCAGTGTAACGGTTTATGTGATTACTTATGTATTTACAACAATCGGTGCATTTGGTGCAGTTGCGTTAATGTCTAGTCCATATAACAACGTTGATGAAGCACAAAGTCTTGCAGACTACCGTGGTTTGTTCTGGCGTCGTCCGATCTTGACTGCAACATTGACCGTGATGATGTTGTCATTAGCAGGGATTCCATTAACTGCAGGTTTTATTGGTAAATTCCTTGTGATAATGGCTGCTGTAACAACTCAACATTGGTTCTTAGCTGCAATGGTCGTTGTAGGAAGTGGTATAGGCTTATACTACTACTTACGTGTCATGGTGGTGATGTATATGACACCGCCAGATGTTCCACGTATTGATGCTGATGCACATTGGGGAACCAAGGTCGGTGGTATCATGGTACTCGGTGCCGCATTACTTGTACTAATTCTGGGCATCTATCCAGACCCAATGATCAATTTGGCATTGAAATCAGAGATTCTTTCTCCATTACATTTCATGTTATCTCAGCAACAATAATGATTTGATTTGTACAAAAAAGCCTCCAAAAATTGGGGGCTTTTTTATTGAAGAGTAAAAAAACGCTTTATAATAGGCAAAGATTAATATTAGTTAGGTACTTACTCGTGTCTATTCAGGAAATTCGCCATCCGTTGATTCGCCATAAACTTGGTCTGCTCCGTCGTTCAGACATCAGCACAAAGAACTTCCGTGAATTGGCGCAAGAAGTCACGATGTTACTGACTTATGAAGCAACTAAGGACCTTCCTGTTGTCGATCATGAAATTGATGGTTGGGCAGGTAAAGTTTCGACTCAACGTATCGCAGGTAAGAAGATTACCATTGTACCGATTCTACGTGCTGGAATTGGTATGCTTGAAGGCGTACTGAGCTTGATTCCAAGTGCCAAAGTGAGTGTCTTGGGTTTAGAGCGTGATGAGGCGACTTTAGAAGTTCGTACTTACTATAAAAAATTAGTACCTGATGTTGCGAATCGCTTAGCGATGATTATTGATCCAATGCTGGCAACGGGTAATTCACTTATTGCGGCAATTGATGTGCTTAAAGCAAGTGGTTGTAAAGATATACGTGTTATGGTTTTGGTTGCTGCACCTGAAGGTGTTGCAAAAGTAGAAGCTGCGCACCCTGATGTGCGTATCTATACGGCATCGATTGACCAAGGTTTGAATGAGGATGGCTATATCGTTCCAGGTCTTGGTGATGCGGGTGATAAGATTTTTGGTAGTGTTCAAAAAGATTAATTTTTGAAAATATGCTTAAAACAGAGACTTAATCCAACCGTATGGTTTTCAGGGGAGGATTTAAAGTCTCTTTTTTTATATACTGAAATACATTACTTGCAAAATTAGGTGAATGTCATGAAAAAAGAATTTTATCAGGGAAAAGTTAAACAATATAATCCAGACAAAGGGTTTGGTTTTATTGCAACTGCTGAAGGCGAAATCTTTTTTCATATTTCAGATTTTCCTGCATCGGAAGGTGAGCCGAAACGAAATGAAAAAGTAAAATTTGTAGCCCTAGAAAATAATGGAAAATTTAAAGCAGTACAAATTGAACGAGTAGATCCGAATCCTGCAAAAACTAAAAAAAATAAAATATTGGCTCATAATGAATCGATTACATCAGAATTGTTATCAAACTTTCGGCGTTAGGAGAATGCATGATGAATCGCTCATCAGCAAATAAAAATACTTGCTTTGGCTTTATCGCTGTCCAACAGCGCAGCATTATTTTTTGTGATGATGTCAAATTTGATATATTACGTTGTGAATTTTTTAGGGTAATGTGATGCTAAAAACTGGAACAATTAAAAAATCTAATAAAGAGTGGGGTTTCCGTTATGCAAAGTGATATTGATATTGTAGTTACTCAAAGTAAGACTTTGGAAGCATTGCTAGAGCAAAAATTTGGTGCTACTGGGCGTGGGTTGCATGAAAAATTAAGTAGTATTGAATATCAGCTTGAAGCTGGGCTGGTGAAGAATATACGTTGGATAGCCACTATGCGTAATAAAGTGGTACATGAAAATTTCCAATTGACCAATCAAAATGACTTTTTAAGAAGTTGTCAGCGTGCTTTAGAGGGCTTACAAAACTCGCAGCATACAACGTCGGAACGTGTAAATTCCTCATCACGAAATTCATATAACACAACACCCAAACGTATCGTATCTCATTCAAGAAGAAAAACTAAACGAAAGAGTGAATCAGGTGGTTTTTTTGGGACAATCATTACAGTCATTATTTTTGGCATAATCGGCTATTTTGTGTATGGTTTTATTCAAGACTTTTTGCATCGTAATGAATTGACAAATCAACCTGTAATACAGGAAACCTTAAAAATAGCAAATACTCAAGCAGTAAGTAGCAATCCCAATCATTTTCAATGTGATGGGCGAACTCACTGTTCTCAAATGCGATCACTTGAAGAGGCACGTTGGTTTGTAAGAAATTGTCCAAATACACAAATGGATGGAAATAATGATGGTGAACCATGTGAAAATGATTCACGTTGGTAAAAAAAGATCAGGCTTAAACCTGATCTTCACAAAACTGCAAGAATGCCTTTAAACCAGGTCCCTGATACTTCTGACGATGTACCAGCATAAACAGGGGACGGGTGAGTTCCCAGAAAGGTGTATCCAGAATGACCAATTGACCCTTTTCCTGAAGCGGTTCAATCGCAAGCCGTGATACACAGGTTATCCCCAGACCATTGGCAACAATTTTCAGGATGGCTTCATTGTGACCTAGGGTAAGGCGAATGTTGGCATCAGGTAGGTCTTTTAATATAGCGTTGTCAAAGACTTCACGTGTGCCTGAACCCTCTTCACGTAAAATCCATTCCACATCATTAAAGTCTGCTGGAGTGAGGGGATGGTTTAACTGGGTTAAGGGATGTTGTGGAGCGCAACACACCGCGAGTTCATCATCACGCCAATGGATGCACTGTAACTGGGGCAAATGGCATGAGCCCTCAATCAGGGCCAGATCAAGCTGAAACTGGTTTACCGCCTCAATCATTTGACGGGTATTGCCCACCTGTAACTGTAAATGTGCCTGTGGATGACGTTGTAAAAAATCTGCCATAAGGTCAGGCATCAGGTAGTCGCTTATAGTCAGGGTTGCACCTAGACGGAGATCGATACTTTGTAATTCACCCTTGGCGGCCTGTTCAAACGATTCGCAACGACCTAAAATTTCCAGGGCCTGCGGCAACAAAAAACGGCCCAGATCATTTAACTGCAAGCGCTTGCCCAAGCGGTCAAATAACGGTGCGCCAAGACCATCTTCCAAATCGGCCAGGGCCATGCTTGCCGCACTTTGGGTGAGTCGGACAGCATCACTCGCCTTGGTTACAGTTCCCTCTTGAGCGACCGCCACGAAAACAGCCAATTGGCGTAATGTCATGCGCATGTTAAAAGCCTTACCGTTCGAGTTTAAAAGTATTCATGAATTATCTGATCATGCTAACATGAGCTCACTGTTTCGTGCCACGTTCAAATCATGTCAATTGAAAAATTTAGCGTAGAAAAGGTTTTATCTGTACATCGCTGGGCCCACAATCTGTTTAGCTTCACCATGACCCGACCAGCGCATTTTAAATTTACTGCAGGGCAGTTTGCCCGTATTGGTTTAATGGTTGGTGATGAACTGGTGGTGCGTGCTTACTCAGTGGTGTCTTCGCCATTTGATGAAACGCTGGAATTCTTTTCAATTGTCGTTCCCGATGGGGCTTTTACCTCAAACCTGCAACATTTAAAGGTGGGTGATGAGCTGTATCTTGAAAAAATATCTTATGGCTATTTAACGCTGGCACGTTATCAGCAGCCTTTACCACAGGATTTATGGCTGTTGGCAACGGGAACGGGTTTGGCACCATTTTTATCAATGCTGCAAGACTTTGAGACCTGGAATAAATATCAACAAATCAATTTGGTCTACAGTGTTCGTACCGCATCCGAACTGGCCTATGTTGACCGTATTCAGGAAATCGCCAAGCTATTTGGTGAGGGGCATTCAGGCTTTAGATTTATTCCAATTATCACCCGTGATCCAAATGCGGCTTTACATGACCGTTTACCAGTTCTGATTGCAAATGGTGAGCTGGAAAAGGCGGCAGGATCAGAATTGAGTCCAGCAAGCAGCCATGTCATGTTGTGTGGCAATCCACAAATGGTGGAAGATACCAAGGAAGCATTAAAACAGCGTGGCTTGACCATGAACCGCCGTGGTGAGGGGAATATTGCGGTGGAGAATTATTGGTAATATTGGGTGGACTGGATATGTTTTAGTGTACGAACATATCCATAAATTCACGGATTTCCTGAATCGCGGTATCAACATCGGTGGTGAGCCATGTGGGTTCAAACAGTCCTGCATAGTGTTCCAGACGTTCCTGTGGAACAACAAGGCGAACAGGGCATTCTTCCTCAAGCAAACGCCACGGCAGAATCGGAACCTCATTGTCCAGAAAAGCCTGAACATCGCGGATATCCACAATCATCGCATTGATGCATTCAGGAAAAGGCATCACTGAAAGTTCTTCGGTACGGCGGCGGAAATATTCAAGATCGCCCCATTTCAGGGTATAGCTGGGTTTGTTGAACTCAATCAGTCCAATCAAATGCTCATCTCGTGTGTAATGTAGAAAACACTGATGGGTTACATCCGTATCTAGATCAAGTGAGACACTTTGCTGTTGGTAGGACATAAAGCAGAACATTTAGGAATTGAGGGCGCGTAGTATAGCCTATTTTTAGTGTTTTCTAAACCGCGTATATTTTAAACAAAAAATAAGGAAGAAACAGTAGAGTTTTGCAACAGAAACAACGATAGTGCGAAGCTTTTTCACACAATGCAACATAAGCAGTTGCTAAGATAAGAGCCTGAGAAATAAAAATTATGAGGGCTAGCTATCATGCATGATTTTAGTAAGCCACAGCCTCATGTGGCAAGTCAGGAGGAAGTTGCAAAGAAAAGGAAATTACCCATTTACATATTGGTCATTGTGGGGATTTTCCTGATTGCACTTCTTGTTTATATGGTCGCGGATCATTCAGCGAATCCAACTGCACAGGCAATGTTGTCTCATATGCAGTCGGTACTTTTGGATGCCTAGATCATTTATTTTTAGACCAAAACCTGTTGAATTGAAAAAGCTCATTGGTGTGAATCAATGAGCTTTTTTGCAAAATTATGCGGACTTTTTGTTGTATTAGTGCTGCCGTTTATTGATTGTAAAATAGACAAAAATTAAGGTTGAGACATCCATAAGTTATGTTCTTGGTTATAGAGCGATCATGGGTGGTTTGATTAATTTTAAAACACAACATAAGGATAACAACACATGAATGAATATTTTACTGATCCCTCCCTCAGAGGAGGATTCGATGCAATGTATTATTGGGACCAGTTTCACCCAATTTTAGCGGCAATTGTTATCTTACTTTTAGGTTGGATTATTGCATTGATTGTTGCTGCTGGCGTGAAAAAGTTACTCCAGAAACTGAACACCAATCATAGATTGTCTTCTGCCACTGGTCATAAACCAAATATTGAAAACCTGCTTTCCAAACTGGTTTTCTGGTTTGTGATTATCCTTGCCGTTGTCGGGGCATTGAATGTGCTGAACATCAGTGGCGTGAGTGATCCATTCAGCAATATGGTTGGTCGGATTCTGGCCTTTATTCCAAACCTGCTGGCGGCCGTTGCAGTCGGTTTTATTGGCTGGATATTGGCAGGGCTGGTCAAGGCAGGACTAACCAATGTGCTTGCCAGAACGGAAATGGACGAGAAGCTCAGCAATGAGGTGGGTGTAGGCTCACTCAGCAGTAATATTGGTGAAATTTTCTACTGGCTGGTGTTGTTGCTGTTCCTGCCGATTGTGCTGTCTATTCTGGGGCTAACAGGCCTGTTGATTCCTGTACAGAATATGGTGAATGAGGCGGTTGCTTATTTGCCGAACCTGTTTATTGCGGGCGTCATCATTTTTGTGGGCTACATTTTGGCAAAAATTGTGCGTGGCATTGTCGAAGGGTTGAGTAACAGCCTTGGCTTACAGACACAGGCAGAAAAAATAGGTTTGTTTAAGAACTCCAATGTATCCAAATTTCTGGGTTCGTTTGTTTTTGCCATCATTATTATCACCGCCTTGATTGTGGCATTTGAGGCACTGGGTATAGAAGCAATTTCTCAACCTGCCACAGCAATGCTCAATCAAATCATGTATGCAATTCCACAAATTATTGCTGCTGGTCTGATCTTGATTGTGGCGTATGTAGTTTCCCGTTTTGTTGGACGTTTGGTGGCCGAACTGGTTTCAGGAGCGGGTGTTGATGAAATTCCAATGAAGCTGGATATGCAACGCTTCCTTGGAAAAACCCGTGTTTCAGATATCATCGGTTGCTTGATTGTGTTCTTTACCATGTTGTTTGCGGTTTCAGAGGCTGCTGACCGACTTGGATTGGAACAGATCAGTGTGCTGATTGCAATGTTTATCCAGTTTGGTGCCAGTATCCTGCTTGGTGCAGTAATCCTGGTTGTCGGTTTCTGGCTGGCCAATGTGGTTGCCAATGTGATTCAACGTGGTGAATACAATAGCTCACGCTGGTTGGGCAATCTGGTTCGTATTTTAATTATGGGCTTGGTGATTGCGATGGGATTAAGGGCAATGGGTATTGCTGACTCTATTGTGAACCTCGCATTTGGCTTAACCCTCGGTTCAGTTGCTGTCGCGTTTGCTCTGGCTTTTGGTCTAGGTGGTCGTCAACCTGCGGAACGTTTACTTAGTGATCTGTTGGATAAAGCAAAAACTGAGGCAAAACAGCCAAATCCGTTGCGTCAAAATGAGATGATGCCAAACAATCCAGTGAGTCCAGCAACTCCTGCGCCAGCCAATCCAGTGAATCCGATAGCGCCAACACCAATCAATCCAGAGAATCCAAAACCACCGACTCCTCCATATTCGGATGAATAGTAAAAATAATCTTTGATTTTTTTGGTCAATTCGACCACTCTAGGCAGGGTGGTCGTTTTGTTTGTATAGTGGCTAAAATCCCCTCATACTTCGTTATGAAACTTGCCAATAGATTTGCTATTACCTACGTTTCATGCCTAGTCTGATGAAATTTTAGCCTACAACGCAATTCATTTATAAAATATCAACCGCCCCAAAATAAAAAGTCTATAGGAGGATAAAATGAAGAGGCCAAATCGTGTATTCGCACCCATTATTATTGCAGGCATCACTGTAGGCTTTTTGGCCAGTGCGTATAAGTTTGTGGTTGCCAAGTCGGGTTCAGTGAAAGAGAAACCGATTGAAAATACTCAGCAGGCACTTTCCTCAGAGGCAGCAAACTCTTCAGATGAACGAAGTTAAAATATTTCAAGGGTAGTGCAAAACACTATTCTGTACTGCAAAACAGCTAGACAAACTGGGCTGCGGCTTGGGCAGATGACCATGCCCACTGGAAATTATATCCCCCTAGATGACCTGTCACATCGAGCACTTCACCAATAAAATACAAGCCTTTCTGTTTCTTGCTTTCCATTGTTTTTGAGGATACTTCGCTGGTATCCACTCCTCCAAGCGTGACCTCGGCAGTACGATAACCCTCCGTTCCCGATGGCTTCACTGTAAATGCATGCAGTTGCGCTGCAATCTGTTCAAGTTGAAGATCGCTGATATTTCCAATCGCTGTCTCACTTAGCTCCGCCCAAATCAGTTGCTGTAGTTCCAGCACGATACTTTTTGCAGTGAATTCATTTAACAGGGTACGCAGTAATACCTTAGGCTGTGCTTTTTTCTTTTCCTTAAAAAATTGCACGAAATCCTGACCTGGAAAGAAATCAATGTTGAAGCTTTCCCCTACATGCCAGTAATTTGAAAGCTGCAATGAGCTTGGGCCACTTAAACCACGATGGGTAAATAGCAGGGCCTCGGTAAATTGATGGCGGTCATTGATTAAGGTGGCATCTAGGGCATTGCCGCTTAGTCGTGTCGTGACTTCCTTAAAATGGTCTGAAAAGGTAAAGGGGACCAGACCTGCACGGGTAGGGAAAACATGATGGCCAAACTGCTCTGCAAGTTCATAGCCAAATCCTGAACCGCCTAGGGTTGGAATGGATAAGCCACCTGTTGCTACAACCAGTGATTCACAATGATAAGTTCCTTGGCTGGTTTCAATGACAAAACCTGAATCAGTCTGGGATCTTATCTGCTGAACTTCGCAGTGGGTTTGAATTTTGACCTGTTTGGCCTTGTCACATTCTGAGAGTAACATTTCCAGAATTTCCTTGGCCCCGTTCAGGGTAAACAGTTGTCCGTGCTTGCGTTCTTCGTATTCAATGCCATATTCACAGACCAAGCCAATAAAGTCCCAGTTGGTATAACGGCTAAGGGCCGAAATCACGAAATGTGGATTTTCGGAAATATAGTTGGAGGGCTCAACATCCAGATTGGTAAAGTTGCATTTACCTCCCCCTGACATCAGAATTTTTTTACCGATCTTATTGGCCTTTTCCAGTACCACAACCGAACGCCCACGTTTGCCTGCTTCAGCAGCCAACATCAGGCCTGATGCACCCGCACCTAAAACAATAACATCAACCTGATGAACCATGAGTATTACTCGGTAGACGAAAAGCGGGCAATTATAAAAGATTTAAACAGCTTTTAGTATGTTTTGAGTTTCCCTTGCAACCCACCTGTATGAATGACCAGGATTCGAGTGTGGGCAGGGAAATGACTGTGCTGGATTAAATCAAGAAGTCCCATCATCATTTTAGCGGTGTACACCTGTTCCAAGGGGATATCATATTGTTGTTCAAATTGCTGCATAAATTGCAGCAGTTCAAGCGTGGTTTTGGCATAACCACCACAACAATAGGCATCAGTTAAAGACCAATTGCTTTTATCAGTCCATTGTTGAATGTCATGTTTGAGAAAATCACCTTTTAATGCAGAAAAGCCTAAAACATGCTGTAGCTCTGAGCTGCTTTCAATAATGCCTGCAAGGGTTCCACCTGTACCCACAGCACAACAAATTACGTCATAATTTTCTAAATCATCAGGGGAGAGGATTTCCTGTGTCCCTTGAATGGCAAGGGCATTGCTTCCGCCCTCTGGAATAATAAAGGCTTGAGGGTATTGTTGCTGCAACTGTTGTAGATACTCAGCTTGATGGCGTAAACGATATTCGAAACGACTGAGAAAATGTAGTTGCATCCCTAAATCCTGCGCTGTTTGTAGCGTTGGATTGAATGGTTGCGAAGCCAGTTCTTCACCACGAATCATGCCAATACTTTGAAAACCAAAATGCTGTGCTGCAAAGGCTGTTGCGGCAATATGATTGGAAAATGCACCACCAAAAGTGAGGACTTGAGAAAAACCTTGCTGTTGTGCTGCCAAGAGGTTGTATTTCAGTTTAAAAAACTTGTTGCCCGAAATCTGGGGATGAATCAGATCAAGGCGTTTGATGGTCAGTTGAACAGGCTGGGGAAGCTGCAATGTTTGATAAGGAATGGGAAAGGCAATGTGATCAAACATTTTTTGCGAACGAGAAATGAATTTGACCACATTGTAAATGTATTTGATTGAGAATGTCAGTAGAGGTTTTTTCTCATCTCAGATCTAAATCTTAAGACACTTTATCACCCGCTTTAGCCCCAGATTCAGGTGAAATCACCCAAACACCTTCACCATTACCCGCCGCAAGTACCATGCCGTTAGAAATACCAAAACGCATTTTACGCGGTGCAAGGTTAGCCACCATCACCACTAATTTGCCTTTTAAATCTTCTGGCTGATAAAACTCACGAATACCACTGAATACGTTGCGTGGTTCAGCTTCACCGACGTTTAAAGTGAGTTGAAGTAATTTATCAGAACCCTCAACGGTTGCTGCTTCTAAAACTTCTGCCACACGAAGATCAATTTTCATAAAATCTTCGATACCAATAATTTCAGCTTCACCCACTTTTGGCTCAGGCTTTTTCTCGGATTTCTTCTCTTTTTTCTTCTCGGCTTTTGGCGCTTCTGCCGCAGCAGCCAAAGAATCTTTAGACGCATCTACCATTGCTGCAACTGCTTTAGGATCCACACGCTGCATAAGCGGTTGGAATTGAGTAATTTCATGTGCCACTAAAATCTGCTTGCGAGATTCAAAATCAAAGCTTTCAAGCTGCAAGAATGCCTGAACTTGAGCCGCAAGTGTAGGAAGCACTGGAGCCAAGTAAATCGCAAGTTGACGGAATAAGTTAATACCGACTGAGCAAACATCATGAACTTGTTGTTCTTGACCTTCTTGTTTTGCAAGTGCCCACGGTTTTTTCTCATCAATATATTGATTCGCTTTGTCCGCAAGTGCCATGATCTCACGAACTGCCGCAGAAAACTCGCGTGCCTCGTATGCCTTGGCAATCGAATCACCCGCATCAATAAAGCTTTGAACCAGCTCAGGTTCAGCACAGGTACTGGATAAAGTATTATTGAAATTGCTATTAATGAATTTTGCACAACGGCTAGCAATATTCACTACTTTACCAACCAGGTCCGAATTTACTTTCTGAACGAAGTCATCCAAATTCAAATCTGAATCTTCAACTTTGTCAGAAAGCTTAGACGCAAAGTAATAGCGTAAATATTCAGGATTTAAATGCTGTAAATAGGTCTCAGCTTTAATGAATGTACCACGAGACTTTGACATCTTCTGACCATTCACCGTTAAGAAGCCATTTACGAATAAACCTGATGGCGTGCGGTAGTTCGCACCTTCAAGCATTGCAGGCCAGAACAATGCATGGAAGTAAACGATGTCTTTACCAATGAAGTGATAGACTTCTTTGTCAGAGTCTTTTTTCCAGAAATCATCAAAACTTAAATCTGGACGTTTAGTTTTGATGTAGTTTTCAAAACTCGACATATAACCAATCGGTGCGTCTACCCAAACATAGAAATATTTGTTTGGTGCATCTGGAATTTCAAAACCAAAATAAGGTGCATCACGGGAAATATCCCAATCAGATAAACCAGCATCGAACCATTCATCCAGCTTATTGGCAATCGAAACAGGTAAACGACCTTGATCACGCGTCCATTTCTGTAAGTATTCTGAGAAATTCGGAAGTTTAAAGAAATAGTGATCTGACGATTTCTCAACAGGCGTCGCACCACTCAAAGTTGAGCGTGGGTTTAATAACTCAGTCGCGTTATAGGTTGTACCGCAGACTTCGCAAGCATCGCCGTATTGATCTTCGGCTTTACATTTCGGGCACGTGCCTTTAATGAAACGGTCAGACAAGAACATGCCTTTTTCAGGATCGAATAATTGTGTGACAGGCCGAACAGCGATATTGCCTGCTTCACGGTTTTTAATATAAATCTCAGATGCACGTGCTTTGTTTGCATCGCTATGAGTTGAATCATAATGATCGAAATGCACACCAAAACCATCAAAATCACGAATGTGTTCTTTCTGAACATTGGCAATTTGCGCTTCAGGACTGATGCCATTGGCTTCAGCACGTAACATGATCGCTGTACCGTGAGCATCATCCGCACAAACGTAAGTCACGTCATGACCCATTGCACGCATCGCACGAACCCAAATATCTGCCTGGATATAACCGAGTAAGTGTCCCATATGGATTGGACCATTGGCATAAGGGAGGGCATTGGTGACTAAAATTTTACGCACGGATATTGTTCTCTCATTCGTATTTACAAGGTGGATGATTTTACATGACTTAAGACAGACTTGCACAAGGGAATCGGTGAAATCTTTTTAATCGGATTAGACTGCCTATGTTAGTTTTAAACTTCATCAAAACTTCACTTTGGCTTCAATCAAAGTACGTCTATTTAAATGAAAATAAACACGGCATCAAATCGCTGGAGAGAAAAATGCGATCTTGGAATTTAGTCTCTGCATCGTTATTGGCATGTTTTATATGAAATCTTCAAAAAAGAGTTTCCAGCCTAAAATTGACTTGATTCATTGATAGGATTTTTATATCCAAAAATTCAAAAAGTTATCCATCAGCAATGATTTGAAGCTTACTGTATTCCAATTGTTTCAATTTGCAGCAATTTCGCCACGCTTTGCCAGAACGTTGTATAAGTATAGCCAGAAAAAAATTGTAGCTTTCACGACATAACAAGAGGAATAACACCATGAGTAATGACAAAATTGATCAGTTAAAAGATTTTGCCGCGAAAGACTTGGCACAGACCAAGGCAGACTTCCAGCAGGCAAAAGATAAGGTCAGTGAGGTGGGCAAAGACATTAAACAAAAAGGTCAGGAAACTGTCGAAGATGTTAAAAACTTTGCATCAAAAGACCATGAGCAAACCAAAACTGACTTGCAGCAGGCAAAAGACAAAGCGAGTGAATTGAAACAAAAAGGGGAACAAACTCTGGATGACTTAAAGAGCAATGCAAGTGAAAAGTATGATGAAACTAAGGCAGCTTTATCAAGCAAGGCGGATGAACTAAAAGATAAATTAGCCGATACTCAACAAGCAGCAAAAGAGAAGTTTGATCACTTTAAGGAAGAGGCCAGCCATAAACTTGATGATGCAAAGGCAAAAGCTGCTGAGTTAAAAGATGAGGCTGCTGCAAAACTTGATGAAATGAAAGCTCAGGCGAGTACTAAGCTGGATGATTTAAAGAAAGCGGCAACCGATGCTGTAAATAAACTCAAAGGTTAATCGTTGCTAAAATTCTAAATCATGGACGTTCATATTGAGAGAAGAAAATACGCTATAAAAAATGAGCAATTATCTTCGTAGATGTGAGCGTCTATTCTGCAATACTGCTAAACTAGCCAAACTCAGTGATATGTTGATCTGTTTTTGGAGTAAACAAAATGTCGTGGCTTTCTTCCTTAAAATCTGTTTTTTCACCAGCGCAAGAAGTCAAGGAAGATGACATCCAAACCGTTCTACAAAACTATAACCTGCCCTATTCAGAGAATCGCTTAAAAGACCGTATTAGTCAGGTCAACGTACAAGAGCATGTTTTACAACTGACCATCAATACCTTTCCACAAGAAAAAGACCATTTACAACAGATTCACGATGAGCTTGCCGAAGCCTTGGAAAAGTGTGGGATTCAGGAACTCAATCTTCATATCATCCAGCAAAAACATGCAGCACATGGCGAAGCTGCGCATAGCTGCTCACCCAAGCCTAAAGCGGAAAATAGCAATTTACCGCCAGTCATGGATGCCTCAGCTAAAGCTGAAACTGATCCGAATAATCCACCAATTCAAAAAGCTGCGCCGCAGCAACGCGATGTGGCAGCCCATCCACGTATCCAGAATGTGATTCTGGTATCGTCGGGTAAAGGTGGGGTGGGTAAATCCACCACTACGGTCAACCTTGCGCTTGCCTTGCAGCAATTGGGTTTAAAAGTTGGGGTCTTGGATGCAGACATTTATGGCCCAAGTATTCCAACCATGCTGGGTAATGCGGGTAGAACCCCCCTGATTGAAAATGAACACTTTGTTCCACTGGATGCTTACGGCATGGCGGTACTTTCGATTGGGCACCTGATTGGGGCGAACAATACCCCAGTGGCTTGGCGAGGACCAAAAGCAACAGGCGCACTCATGCAATTGTTTAATCAAACCTTGTGGCCTGATCTGGATGTGTTGGTGATTGATATGCCACCAGGCACTGGAGACATTCAACTTACGTTGGCACAGCGTATTCCAGTCACAGGTGCCGTCATTGTGACCACACCGCAAAATGTTGCGCTCATGGATGCGGTAAAAGGCATTGAATTATTTAATAAAGTGAACATCCCTGTATTGGGTGTGATTGAAAATATGTCCACCCATATCTGCTCTAACTGTGGACATGAAGAGCAGATTTTTGGTACAGGAGGTGGCGATCAGTTATCTGGGCAATACCATATTCCATTGCTTGGACGCTTGCCTCTGGATGCTAAAATTCGTGAGCATGCAGATAACGGTAAGCCGAGCGTGATTGCACAGGATAGCGCGGCGCAAAGCTATATCAATATTGCCCAAGCTGTAATACAACACATGGAAAAGCTGCCTAAACGCCAAAGAGATGACAAACGAATCTTCTAAAGTAAAAGACCTCTAAATTTAGAGGTCTTTTTTTATAAACCAGAGCTGTTTTACAAACATGATTTAAGCAATACGTTATATTTAACCTATTTAAAATTACCAATTTTTATGCAGTGACTTTAGAGTAAAGTGGACTTGAAATTATAAAAATATAAATAAAACATGTGCTTAAATAATATGCCGTCATAAGTGCTTACAGTTAAAATTTTGCTATGGATGAGCAATTGGATTAATGTAAAAACATCTTTTAGTGAGGTCATTCAATGATTTCATGGTTTTTTATTGGTTTAGTCATCACCATTTTGCTTACTCCTGGCCCAACCAACACCCTGCTTGCATCTTCAGGTATTCAGGTGGGGTTGCGTAAATCATTATTACTCATTCCAGCAGAGGCAATTGGTTATATCATTGCAATCAGTGCATGGGGAATGCTGATCGGCAAAGTTTCTACTACACTACCTTTATTACCCACTTTTCTTAAATTATTGAGCGCAGGCTATATTGTTTTTCTGGCTGTAAAATTATGGCGTACTGCCGATCAGAAAGTGGCGTTAAACCAACCGACCATTCGCCCGCGTGAGTTATTGTGTGCGACTTTACTCAATCCTAAAGCGTTATTATTTGCCTCAGCTATTTTTCCAGCAGTGGCATGGAACAGTCAGCAAATCTACATGGCGCATATGGGTACATTTGTTGCACTGATTCTCCCGATTGCATTGTTCTGGATTTCTGTTGGTGCAGCGCTCGCCACCAATAAAGTAAAATGGCTGTCGCAATCCAAATTACAACGTACCGCATCAGTTGTCTTGGTCAGCTTCTCAATTCCAATTAGCTACTCAGCTCTGATCAATCTCTAATTCTAATTTTCTGCTGCTTTGAACAATCTAGGTAGCAGGGTTCTGTTATTTCCATTGATGTCATTTTGCGTTAAAGTACCTGCCAATCATTCACTTCGTCTTTGGATAAAAAGTCATGGCAATAAAATCTGATCGTTGGATTCGTGAAATGAGCGAAAAACACGGCATGATTGAACCTTATGCAGAGAATCAAGTTCGTTTCGATGCAAACGGAGAAAAACTGATTTCCTATGGGGTATCCAGCTATGGCTATGATGTCCGCTGCGCACGTGAATTTAAAGTTTTTACCAATGTTCACTCTGCCATTGTCGATCCAAAAAACTTTGATGACAGAAGTTTTATTGATATTGAGTCTGATGTTTGCATTATTCCACCAAACTCCTTTGCGCTAGCACGTACTATTGAATACTTCCGTATCCCACGCAATGTATTGACAGTTTGCCTTGGTAAATCGACTTATGCGCGTTGTGGCATTATTGTGAATGTAACGCCACTAGAACCTGAGTGGGAAGGTCATGTGACGCTTGAGTTTTCCAATACAACCAATTTGCCAGCACGTATTTATGCAGGCGAAGGTGTTGCACAAATGCTGTTCTTTGAAAGTGATGAAGTGTGTGAAATATCCTATAAAGACCGTGGCGGAAAATATCAGGGGCAAACGGGTGTGACCTTGCCGAAAACATGATTTGTAAATTACATTTTGCAACAATCATAAAGTTTTTTGGTTGTTGCAATACAAACCTTATATTTAAGGAATAAAAATATAATATTCAGACATATATTTAAAAGAAATTATTTAAGAACAATAATTCATTCATCGGAAAATAAAACGTTTACCTAATATATTTTGCATTTGTGTAAATATTCGGCATAATGGAGAATAGAATTGTCTGCTAAAAACGCCTGAAATTTAAGTGTGCGTGTCCACACAATGGTCAGTGCGAGATGGTGGGCATTAGGCAAAAGTTGCAATAAAAATAAACATAGATGGATGTTTTAAACAAGGAGGTCGTTATGCGACGGTTTAAGTCTCTTCATTTGGCAATGCTGACATTGGGTAGCCTATGCTTAAATTCGGCGTATGCCTCTGATACTTTACACAGTCTTACGGATAGTGAAATGTCTGCGACGACAGGTCAGTCATTATTTACCCTGCAATACCTTGCCCCTAGCGATACTGGTAATTCCTATAACAGCACCAATGGCAATATTGGCTTCTATAAATTTGGTATGGAGGCTGAACTTCAGCTCAACGCAAATATTAAAAAGTTGCAACTGGGTTGTGGTGGTGTAAATGGTGCAAATGCCTGTGATATTGATATTGATAACGTGAGTCTAAGTGGTCTTGGAAATTCATCGACATCAAACACAGATTCCGATGCTGATAGGGCTGCTCGTGTGGGTTCCTCAGCTATTCTGAACAACCCATTTATGCAGCTTGCAATCAAGAATCCTGACAGTGCATCGACTCGACAGCTTGTGGGGGTGAATTTCAGTGCTGAATCCATTCAAGGTTTGTTAACCTTTGGTGAGGAAAACTCTAGTACTAAAAATGGGATTAATTCATTAAGTGGTTATATGGTCACAGCTGCCACCAAAGGTGAGTCAAATGTTAATGGTTTTGGCACGAGCTTGGTGTCTGGTGAGGCAGCAAGAGGTACCCTCAATCAGTCTGACGGTTACGATCCGATTACGGGGAAGGTGTGTTGTTTGCTCTTTGGTGCTGGAACATTAGACTTTGAGACCGAGTCTTATGCATTGAATTTGCGTGACAAGGCGACTGGAAGTAATATTTTAAAAGCTGATTTAACACTACCAGAGCAGGTGATTACGGGTAAGCGAATTACCAGTGCGGCACTGACGGCCAATGCAAAAGTGAGAGATATTGATTTGACTGGTAATATTGTTGCAGTGGCGGGTGGGCTTATAACGTTAGATAGAGAGCTTACGGGCACCTTGCAAAACCTAAACGTAGATGTTGCTATTAATGAGAATCTAGGATTTTTCCATAAAGCGAACTTAAATGGTACAGCGGCTTCTCTTTCAGTGCAGTCACAAAAACTACAATGGCCAGGTAATAAGTCGCTTGCACAAACAGGTTGGTGGTTGGAATTATCTAATCCGATAGACATTGGTTATATTAAAACATCTCAGTCTGTAGATATTCCTAAGTCGACACTGAACCAGACTTTCGGGCAGGTGGGTAGTTACTTAACAGATAATCCAATTTTTTGTGGTAATAACTTGGCTTCAGAATGTTTAACAGGTACTACTATTGCTTCGGGAAATCTTAACCTGATCAATGCAACACGTCCACAAATGACGCTAACGGATTTGCAATTGGCGACACAAAATTTTACTCCTAACTGCTACGGTACCTTAAAATTTTGCTAGACACCGTTGTGGTTTTTTGTTTGTGTAATTATCTTGCAGGCATGATTGATAAAGGTTGTAACTGGCATGCTTATAGCAAAGCTAGCATGATAAAGAAACTATTTGAATTCTGTTTGTTTGATAAAAAATGTCTAAGTTAAATGGATTTTTACGGATAGCAGGAGCAGGAAGAAAGACTATGGAATATAATCATAAAATAACCACGCTAGCACGTTCGATAAGCCTGATTGTGGTTTCTTCAATCTGTATGCCTGCTTATGCCTTGCAGCCTTTAGATGATAGTAGCCTCACAGAAGTTACGGGTGAGGGTATAGCATTTACGCTCAATGACTTTAGTATGCAGTTTAACGGTGCAAATGATAATGCAGGTATAGGTTATACCCGAATTATTCCAGTGGGACCATTAAGCTCAACGATTGACACTTACAACACGAACAATCCAACAACTAAAATTGGCAAAGCTGACTTATGGTTATATGGGCTTTCCATTTCAGGAAATGACGGCGATTCCACAAAACAGTTTAGTGGCAATACTGTCAATATAGGCACAGCAGATAATCCGTGGTTAATCAGTGTGAACACTGTGACCACACCTAACTTTGCAGGTGTTGATAGCTCATTAAGTATCTTAAATATTGAAGCACCTTTATTGACCAATTTACTCACAAGTGATGGCACATTACTGGGAACTGACCCGAATAGCTATGACCTTAAGCTGGGTACATGGGCAGACGCATTTGTTCGTGACCTGAGTAAAACAGAAAATCTTACCGCCACTGACAATCAATTTGGGCTGAATAGTATCGATGCAAATGGGAATCGTTATGTGAATGGCGCGAGTGGGGCAACTACACTACGTGAAAACCGTTTGCGTTTACAGGCGATTATGAATGGAGTGAGTTTAAACGGCACTAATCTTAAACTGTTCCAAACGCTAGATGGGGCGGAAACTGCGACTGGTTTAGGTTCAGCCTACTCAAGTTATAACAATACACTCGGGTTGGCGGCAACTGCCCGTATCAATAGTGGTGCTGCAACGAGTGCTCGTGCGCCGACCTTTACTGTAGGTGCAACTACTTCAGATGTTATAACCCCTGTAAATGGAGCTGTTTCGGCTTGGACACTGCTGCATGGTGGTTGGGAAACATCACTTAGCCCTTCTCAAAGTGGTACGAGTAGTTGTGGAAATAATGGTAGTGTTACCGATAGTCCAAGCTTTAATCAAACTGGCTGTCAATATATGGTACGTAGTCGTACTCGTACAGATAGTAAAACCCGTGTAGTCACCAAAAATATTACATGGGCAAATAGTGGTTTGATCAATAATAAAGTTATTCGTTTAAGTACACAAGAAAAAGGTACAACACAGGGTTTATTATCTACGCCTGCAATTAATGGTGGGACCATGCCAACCTTTGCAGATACTGAAGGTTTATTTTTATATAACCCGAACATCAATCTTGTGTTGGGTACGCAATGGCAACCATTGATCTTCGGGGTAAATGGCAACAATTTGGTCATAGAACTGACCCGTATCCCGAATCAAGAAAATGTCTATAAGCAAATTTATACCGACTATACAGGTGCAGATGCAGCATATAAAGGCGGAACCTGTAGTGTTTATTGGTGCGGGGGAGCAGGTAATGGAAACAGTGTAAATGCTACCCATAGTAGCATTACCATCGGTTCAACGGTATACACCGCCCCTGTAAATACTGGAACAAATAAAACACCATTATTGGTGACCGCCTATAAAGGAGCTGATGCAATTGGGGTGTCATTTGGTGATCTGGCAGCGGCGCAGGGAACGACCACTACAGGTACAGCGACAAATATTACTTATGCCACTACGACACAGGCGGACTATGTAAAGAGAATGAATAATAGTGATAAAACATGGCGGTATTATTGTGATACGCCTGCTGTGACTTTTACTTGTGGTTTGGGTGGAAATAATGCGACTGGTACTTTAAATCAGTGGCAATATGGTGCGACTGTTGTGAATGAGATTGTTACTCAAGATGCTTCTGCTGGTACGAACTACCCTTCTTCTAGTACGAACTACGATTACCCCGTGGCGAATGGAACTGGATACACATGGAGACACAATCAAACTGCTGCTGGGCTGTGTGGGGCTGATACTGACTGTACTTATTATAGTGCAACCAATAACCGTAACTGGGTATACAATCCTGCTACTGGACAAGTAAATATAGGTTCAACAACCCTGCCGTTTGTCACAACAACTGACAATAATTTAGATACTTGGTTAGGTACTCAGGGTAGCACAGCAAGAACAACCAATATTTTATCGGGTACTAGTGCATTGGCCAATCAGGCAGCAACACCAACAGTCCCAACTAATTTTGTACCACTCAATGCGGTAAACCTCGGGTCTGCCGTGATTGATGGTGTGCTGATTCAGCACATGAAAATCACCACCAAAGGACTATAAGGAGAAAACCATGAAAAAAAATATATTGTTTTCTGCTTTGTTGTTGGTGTTTGGTGCTGCCCATGCAGACTTGCAAAGTTTAAATAATCAGCAGTTACAACAGGTTGAAGGGCAGGCGAGTGCGGCCACTATTGATTGGACTTTGCGGCTGAATCAAAAAGAAACCACTGCTGGTTCTGGTGTTTATACATTTGATACCGACACCTGTGCAGACTTGCGCTTTTGTCGTTTTGCCGTTTCTTCTAATAACCGTTATGACAACGGTTCGTATATAGATGCCACTGGTACTATTCGTAAACCAGATGGTAGTGCGGGTACTGCGGCAGATTTGGGTAAAAAACAATGGCTTGTTTTTAAAGGCATACAGGGGAGTATTCAACTGCAAAAAGTCGATATCGATGGTACAGACTTATTGTATAGTTCCGATGCAAATATGACGGGTACACCCGACCAAATTAAAGCGGCCTTGCAAGTGTCATTTAAAGCGGCTAACCCAATTAAAATTCGCAACTTTGGGTTTAATGCTCTGTCGATTGAAACCGATACGGTTGCAAATGAAGGGACAGGAAATGTTCCAGGTTATTTAAATGCCGATAAGTACGGTGCTACAGCAGGTACAAATATTAAGGTCACAACTTCGGTTTATGACCAAGGACGTGAAACAGGTTTTATGGGAATGATGATGAATGGCAATTTGGCATTACAAGGTAACTTAAAAGTGTTTAGTTGTGATGGATCAATGAAACGTTGCTAATTCAATTCGATTCATGGAGGATAGAAATGAAAAATAACAAAAACCGCCAACTGCCTGTATTTCGCCTGACTGCTTTGGCGATGAGTTTATGTGCAGCACAAAGCTCCGTTTATGCCATGCAGGCACTGAACGAGCAAGACTTACGTGCGGTCAATGCGCAAGACGGTATTATGTTGGATACTCAATACGACAGTCTAAACATCGACCACCTGTATTGGGAAGACAATGTTGGTGGGTCAAATACTCCATTGCGTGCCTATGCCGATGGCATCTCGATTACCAAAAATAGTCCAACAGATCATATTGGCACAACGTTTAAAATCAATGCAGGTTCAGACACAGGCACAGGAAAAGCAGGTGTGGACTTAAGCATTGTGTCTCGTTATGGCACCATTGCCGCAGATGCCTTTAAAATTTGTGATGCTGCGGGTAATAACTGTGGTCAAAGCCCATTTGGTTTAACTGTCCAATCGACTAAAGACGCAACTCTGCATTTTATTACCCAAGATGGTTTATTTAGCTCGACCAGTTTATCCACCGCTGAAATTTCATGGGTAGATGTCAATATTTACTTAAGTAATTTGGAAAATACTGCCCAGCCGCTTTCTTCAACCATTAACCAACTTATTTTGAAAGGCTTTAACTTCAATGTGAAAGGTCAGGGTTATATGTATGTTGACCCAATCAAAGGCCTTGTTTTAAGTACAGAGCCAGGTTCAGGTACGGGTACATCAGGTTATTTTGATTTAAATCGCGTTTGTACAGATGCCGCATCATGTGCGACCGATGGATTGAAAGCATGGAACTCAAAACCAGGTCTAAACATTGACTTTGTTGCAAAGAAAAACTCAGGCAATATCAACGGTAAAACGACTTATAACGTAGATAACACTTCGGGTATGATTCGTGTTGGTGCATCGGGTCGCTTAAAAAATGCCAGTTTAACCATTCGAGGGACTAACGGTGCTACAGATACCAATGGTGCCATTTTAGGTAAAGCATATTCGGCTGCAGATGTTGCAAGTACGGCAAATATTATGGGCAGTTCGGGCATTGCCATGCGAGTAAAAGCCGACTTTACCAATGACGGCAGTAACCCAACTACGTTAGAGCTTGGTCATGGCGGTGACAATGCCTATGCATTACAATTTAGCAATTTTAGTCCGTTGCTGATTCGTAAACAGAATAATGGTGGGGCTTTCAACCCAGATGCTGCTTATTTCGATTCGGGCAATGTGTATGTCAACCTTGCCAACACCAAACGCTTGGCTTTGCCAGAAAACTCGGCGTTAAATGCAGCACCATTTCTAGCTGGAAAGCTGACAATATCGGATGATTATAAGCAGCTTGTGCATAGTGCCACAGGGGCTAACCCGAATGCTGTGGTTGTTGCGACACGAGGAACAGACTTTCAGGCTTTATCACGCCATACTGAGTTTATTGCCGATCAAAAGATTTATAATGATGGCGACACGAGCAATGACCCATCAAGCACTCAGGCAACAACGGGAACATGGGGCTTGGGACTGCCGTTTTATAACCTCAACAGTAATCTCGCAATTTATGGCACAACCTTCACAGGTAAGCCTTACGGTTCAGCAGCGGTTGAAAATGCACAACGTTTAGGTTTTTCACTTGGTATGACGACTCAAGGCGTCAGTGCAGATGGTAGTAAAACAACTTCAATTTTATTGATTGATGGTAAAAAGTATAGTCCTACGAGTTTTGATGCAACAACAAAAGTCAGAAATGCTGACCCTGCGGGTGACCCAATTAACTATTATATTGGCGTGCGTAATATTGATATGTTGTTGAAAGGCTACGGTAGTATTGGTATGGAAAACGGGTCGTTAAACCTAAACATTCCAGACTTTATGTTTGCTGCGGCAGGTCAGGTTGCGGTGGGTTATTTACCAGGGTCGCAATATAAAACTTCACTGGGTGGTACTGCAAAATATGCACCTATTGATGGTTTTTTAACAACTAAAGATGTCTTATTTGGCTTGCGTTTACGCATGGCAGGCAGTGTTGACATGACCATGGTGCCAGGTGGCACAACCGCTGAAAGCAACTTTATTAGTTTCGATGGTAATTTAAATTTAACCAGCGGCGCGGTGCAAATAGTAGAGCCTGTTGACGGTTCTATTATTGGTTTAGACAATATTACAGGGAAGCTTGGTTTTAGCAACCAAATTAAAATCCACAAGGACAATGTCGATTTTAATACTGCCTTTACTATTAACCCAAATAAAGATGCCGCAGGTGTGTTGCGAATTAAAGATTTTAATTTATACCCAGCGACAGGAGGGGTTCCAGGCAATGCACAACGGTTGGGTGAAATGGTCTTTACAGGTGGTAAAATTACCAGTAACTTTAATATTACCCCACACTAAATTGCTTTTCCATGCGTGGGGATTTTCAAATGCATGGAATATAAAGAGTGAGGGTGTTTGAACTAAACTTAAAGCCATTTATCTTTTTAAAGTTGCCATCGACTTGAACTATGCTAGACTACAGGTCATATTTTAAACATTTGTCTATGGATTAGGGCAATGCTAAAAAACAAAAAACTAGGATGTTTATCGCTTTTATTGCTCTCCCCTATGGCGATGGCAATGCAACCCCTTGACGATCAAAGTCTTTCTGCTATGACAGGTCAAGACGGTCTGACCGTAAGTGTAAATATTTCTAAGATTGACTTTAAACAAGCTGCAATTATTGATAATGACGGCTTTAGCAATCCAGATGCAACTTTACCAGGGAAAGCGGCTTTAGTGATGGCTACTAGTCCAGGTGGGCCTGCTAATATTGGTATTGATTTTGTGCAAACATTTAATGCAAATGGTTCCATTCAAAATAGTTCGTCTGAATTATTTAAAGCCGTCATAGACTCTGATGCAGGCACAGGCACAAATGGTGCATTCGCCAATGTTGCCTTGACTTTGGGAAGTGATGTAAATGGTCTACGAATCCGTCCATTCTCGGTTTATTTGACACCAGATCAATATGATCCTGGCGATTCTACCAAACACGCGATCTCTACTTTAGTGGGGTCAGACTACACACAACACTCTATTTTTAGTACAGGTACAACACTTAAGTCTGCCAACATTAAAGAGTTATTGCGTGTGAGCAATAATATTGATGTTAAATTTATTACCACCAATAAACCACGTATGAATATTCAACTTGGAGCTTCTCCACAGGGTCATTTAGTAATGTTGGATGGCGCAATTGATTCAGTTTGTGCCCCAACCACCACACAGCCGAATGGTTGTTCATTTAACCTTGTTTCTGAAACAACAGGTTTGAAGTTTGATTTACAAATGTCTGGCAAAGATGCTAACGGTTTCTCTTTGAATGGCTTCTATGCAGGTATTGAAGCTGGCGCAGGTAGTATTCCTGGCGCTGTGGTATTTGGTAATACAGGCACTTCAGATAAACTCAATCTATCCTTAAATAATATAAAGATGGGAGATGAAATTCCTGTAGGGAATTTAAATTCCAATATTTTTAATGGTTTGCAAAATGGCTCACTTGGCAATATTGGTGCAGTAGGTGTTTCTGCAACTAATTTAAAAATGCGTGTCAGTGGTATGTAAATTAAATGCGCAGTTTTCCAAAGCGGCTTCGGTCGCTTTTTTTTATGCTTAAAAAGTGGTAAATGTTTGAGGTCAATCTATTTTGATGAACGGAAATACGCATGCCAGTTGCAAAAAAATATGATCTGATCAGTGAACAGGATTACCTAGAGGCTGAGTTGCTGTCGGATATTCGTCATGAATATATTGATGGTGAAATCTATGCCTTGGGTGGAGCACATAAATATCACAATCTAATTACAGGCGAAATGTTTAGAATATTGGCAAATCATTTACTGGGAAAGCCTTGCCAAACCTATGCATCAGACATGAAAGTTAAAATTGATCAAAAATACTTTTATCCAGATGTCATGGTGGATTGTAGCAATGAAGAGACGGACTACTTTGTTGAAAAACCAAGTATTATCGTTGAAGTTTTATCAAAATCCACTCGTCAGCGTGACAAGACCGACAAACGCCTAGCCTATTTTCAGATTTCGACTTTAAAAGAATATGTCATGATTGAACAGGACTTTGTTGAAATTGAGTTTTGGTCACGAGATCAGGACAATCGCTGGCAACAGTCAGTTTATTATTTAGGCGATGATATTACGTTTCATTCAATTGATTTAACTGCTTCAGTTGAAGATATTTATCGCCAAGTTAAGAATGAAGATATGTTGGCATGGTGGGGAAAAAAACAACAGCAACAGCTTGATTTATAAAACTAACGGTGTAATTGTTGTAGAATATCTTCTAGCTGTTTCATTTTTTTCACCTGATTCCAAAGCGCTTGCGCTTCTGGATAGGCTTTGCTCATCATACCCAGCCATTGTTTATAACGCCCAATCATTCCGACTTCGGTTTTAAATTGACCATTTAAAAAGCGTTGTTGCAACTCAACCAAATCCTGCCATGACAAAACAGCTCGATCCTTATTCTGACGGATACATAAGGTTAAATCTGGCGTGGTGACTGCACCACGTCCCAACATGATGTCTTGGCAATGTGATTGTTGCAAGCATGCTTTGGCATCTGCATTATTCCAGATTTCACCATTGGCAATGACATTGATTTTTAGTGCTGCAGTAATCGGCTGAATTTTTTCCCAGTAGGCGGGTGGGGTATAACCATCGGCTTTGGTCCGTGCATGCACTGTAAGCCAACTTGCGCCAGCATCTTCTATGGCATGCGCATTATCGAGGGTGTGGTTCTCGTCTAAATAACCAAGGCGCATTTTTGCTGAAACGGGAATATGTGCAGGAACAGCATCACGAACAGCTTTTACCAGTTGGTGTACTGTTTCTGGCTCATCCAGTAAGACAGAACCACCACGATGACGGTTGACCGTTTTGGCAGGACAGCCAAAATTTAAATCAATGGCTGGTGCGCCCAATTCCACAACTTTCGCGGCATTGGCGGCCAACATCTCTGGATTGTTTCCAAGAAACTGCACATGCACAGGTGTACCCGCTGCGGTTTTACCATCAGTTTTTAATTCTGGGCAGAAGCCATAATACACATGCTCTGGCAGAATGCTTTCGGTAATACGAATAAACTCGGTCACGCACCAATCAAAACTGCCAACATGGGTGAGCACATCACGCATGATTGGATCAGTCAGACCTTCCATTGGGGCGAGGATAAGTTTCACGGTCATTACCTAGTAAAGCAAAAACAGCGTTATACGCATTTTAAGATAGGCTGTCCAGTGTTTTAGGATGTCTGAATTTAGCGGCCTAAAATCATTTCTAAAACAAATTTACTGCCGATAAAACCAATTGCAAGCAGGACAAAACCTGTAATGGTAAAGCGAATTGCTTTACGTCCGCGCCAACCAAATTTGTAATGCCCAATTAAAAGTGCACCATATAAAAACCATGAAATAATACTAAAAGCGGTTTTATGTGCAAGGTGCTGGGCAAAGAAGTTATCAATTGTAAAAAAGCCAAAGAGAAGTGCAGCAGTGAGTAAACCAAAACCTGTGATGATCAAGTCGAACAGCAGGGATTCCATGATTTGAAAAGGAGGTAAGAGGTTGACCCAAATGCGTTTTTTTTGTTTCTTTTTCAGTTCCCTGTCCTGAAACCAGAGCAATACCGCCTGAATGGTTGCCATTAACAAAACAGCATAGGCGGAAAGGGATAAGATAATGTGTAAATCCAGTCCAACGGAATGTCGTTCAATCACTTGATTCGGTTGACTAAAAGCATATCCTAAAATTAAACCAATTGCGGCAACAGGAGTGCCAATTAAATTTAATGGTAAGATTGGTCGAATTAAACTTAAAATTAAACTGAGTGCCAGCATTAGTCCCGAAGTAAAAGAAATCAGGTTAAACACATCATAATTTACTCCCATTGGTGTCATCATGTCCCGATACAGTATAGCGCCGTGCAGGACCACTCCAAAGCTGACAACAAGACCATAGCACCAGAGATTTGGGGTACGTTTTGACATTAGGTGGATAAACAAATACCAAAAGGAACTGGTATATGCAACAAGTGCCAAAATTGTGTAAACCAAGGGGAGACTGATCATGTCAAACCTTTTTGAGGAGGATGAATAATATTCACCATATAAGATATAAATTCGCTTCGAACTACAGTATCCTATAGCATTCTATGCATAAATTTTCTATTTTAAGAAAGATTTTTTGCAACTAGCCATTTTAAGCGGATTTCGCAATGTTTGATACCTTAACAGAACGACTCACACAGAGTTTAAGAAATGTTACTGGCTCAGGGCAGCTGACCGAAGACAATATTAAAGATACCTTACGTGAAGTACGTATGGCACTTCTTGAAGCCGATGTGGCGTTACCTGTAACTCGTGAGTTTATTGCGAAAGTTAAGGAAGAGGCGCTTGGGCAGGAAGTGATGACTCAGCTTTCCCCAGGTCAGGCATTTGTCAAGATTGTCTATGATGAACTCACCAAGATGATGGGTGAGGCCAACGAGACTTTAGATTTAAGCGCAAAGCCGCCTGTGGTGGTGTTACTTGCAGGTTTGCAAGGTGCAGGTAAAACAACAACTGCCGCAAAATTAGCGCGTTTTCTGAAAGAGCGCCAAAAGAAAAAAGTAATGACGGTTTCTGCTGATGTCTATCGTCCAGCGGCAATTAAGCAGTTAGAAACAGTATCGAATGAAGTTGGAGTGGGTTTCATTCCATCAGAAGCATCTGAAAAGCCAATTGATATTGTGAATCGTGCCATTGAACAAGCTAAAATCCAGTTTGCTGATGTTTTAATTGTCGATACCGCAGGACGTCTGCATGTCGATGAAGACATGATGGATGAGATTAAAGAATTACATGCTGCGGTGAAACCGACCGAAACTTTATTCGTTGTCGATGCAATGACAGGTCAGGATGCGGCTAACACAGCAAAAGCGTTTAACGATGCTCTGGCTTTAACGGGCGTGATTCTTACCAAAACGGATGGTGATGCACGTGGTGGTGCTGCACTTTCTGTTCGTGCGATTACAGGTAAACCGATCAAGTTCTTAGGTATCGGTGAAAAACTAGATGCACTTGAGCCATTCCATCCAGATCGTGTTGCACAACGTATCTTGGGTATGGGTGACGTACTTTCTTTGGTCGAAGAAGTTGAACGCAAAATCGACAAAGAAAAAGCCGAAAAAATGGCGAAAAAACTGCAAAAAGGCGGAACTTTCAATTTTGAAGATATGCTGATGCAGTTTGAGCAAATGAGCAAGATGGGCGGTATGATGAGCTTTCTGGACAAGCTACCAGGTATGAGCAATTCGGGCATTCAGGATGCGATTGCACAAGCAAACCCTGAAAAGCAGGTCAAGCGTATGGAAGCCATTATCCAGTCCATGACCGTCAAAGAGCGCCGTAATCCAGACCTAATCAATGCCAGCCGTAAAAAGCGTATTGCCGCAGGTTGCGGTATGGATGTTGCCGAAGTGAATAAACTGATGAAGCAACAGGCGCAAATGGCAAAAATGATGAAGAAGTTTGCCAATCCATCGGGTATGAGCAAAATGTTGAAATCACTTGGCAATATGCAGAAACAGTTTGGTGGTGGCAATATGGGACCATTATTTGGCAACAATGAACCAAAGAAATAATCGTTTTCAGTTTTGAAAAGGCGCTTAATGCGCCTTTTTATTTTTTAGTTTAAATCAATAAGTGTATAAATTTAATACAAAAAATCAACATTAGATAAAATCCCAACATAAGAGTATTGATGCTAAATATTTGTTTTATATTTGGAAATATTATTAATTATGTCGCATTTTTCTAAAAATAAAGTGTTTATCATACATTGTGAACATGCCGATCCAGACCAGCATTGGTATGGCTGGCTGGAAGAATAACTTAAAAATCTGAATGTGGCTTAAGCGGCATATATTACAGACGCTTCAAAGCCTACTTAAAGTGGAACTGAGCTGAACATAGTGTTTTAAACCCTTTAGCAATAAATCAGGTTCAATCTGCGGCTGGTAATGTCCCAAAAATTTGGCAAACAAGTTGGCATCACCGCCTGTTAAGATCAGGTGTTTAGGAGAGTGATGCATAATCTGGTCAATGGTGCTGATCAGGCCCAACAGAATCCCATGATGGACAGCATCAACTGTGTTGTGTCCAGGCTTTAGATTATCAAAAGCGGAATCAGGAATTTTAATACCTTTGGTATTTTGAATGAGTGAATCTCGTTGCAAATACAGGTTTGGCAAAATATAGCCACCTAAATGTTGTAACCCCTCAACCAGATCAATGGTTAATGCTGTACCACAGCCGATCACACAAAAACTTTCGTTCGGTTTTGCCACCGCCAAGACCTGTAACCAGCGATCAATCCCAAGTTGGCTTGGCACATCATAGCCGCATTGCAAGCCAGCATATTCTGCATGAACCTTTGCAAAGATAATCGGAATGTCCAGAACAGCCAGAATCATTTGAATACGCTGGTTGTTTTCTGCATCCAGTACTGAGGAAATACCCACCCGACTGAACTGTTGATGGCGAAAATGCTGGATCAGGCCTAAGAGTAAATCTGCGGGAGACTGTAGATGAAGTTCAGCCGCGTGCTCAAGCACCTGGTCATTTTCAGTGACCCAGTATTTTAGCCGTGTATTGCCAATATCAAGCCATAAACTTTTCATAGGATAACGATTTCTCAAATTTCAGCCAAGCGTAAGCGACCTTGATAAAACTGCTGTGCTTGATCAGTTTTAATGATGACAGCACCGTCATTGGAGATACCCTGAAAACGTCCCTGAAGCTTGCCTTGGGCATGTTCAAATTCCACCTGCTGATTTAGCCAAATGGCATGATGGTTAAAACGTTCAGCCAGATTGTAGCTGCCATGTTCAAACCATTGTGCTGCCTGCTGGATGGCAGTATACAGTTCGGCAATCAAGTTCAGACGCTCGATTTGATGCAAACCCAGCCTATGCAATGAGGTGATGGGCTGGTCTGCATTCTCAACAGGTGGCGTATTCAGATTGATGCCAACCCCAACAATGGCTTGATTCACGCAGAGTGACTCTACCAAAATCCCACCCCATTTGCCTTGGGGGCTATACAAGTCATTTGGCCATTTAACCTGTAGGTTTAAGCCTTGCAAGCTTGGTATTTGTAGAATATTCAATGCAACTTCAAGAGCGAGGCGACCATCCAGTGCTGTCTTGCTTTGAATCAGTGTGCTTAAATAAACGTTTCCTTCAGGAGAGACCCATTGTCGCTGGTGCTGACCACGACCCTGAGTCTGCTGTGCGCTGCATACCAATCCTGTGCTAATGCCTTTTTGTGCAATTTCACGCATATCATCATTGGTCGATGTGGTGGTGGTTTTTAATAAAACCACTTCGGGAAACTGATTTTTTGCGTTGAGTAATTGCTGTAACTGGCAGATTGCGAAATCATCCATCATTTTTACAAGTAGAGTGGTCATGTGTTTATGGAGTTAATCATATATTTGCTGATTGGTGCAATTGCTGGATTTACTGCAGGTTTGTTTGGGGTGGGTGGTGGCCTAATTATTGTGCCAATTTTATATATCGTCTTTACTCAAATGAATTATGACGCGAATGTGATTATGCATGTTGCCGTGGGGACATCCCTAGCCACCATTATTGTGACCTCAATCAGCTCAGTGATGGCACATCATAAAAAAGGTGCGGTGTTGTGGCAGGTGTTCCGTAATTTGGCGCCAGGATTGGTGCTGGGCTCATTTATGGGGGCTGGAATTGCCGATCTTATGTCAGGCCAGCATTTGCAACTAGTGATCGGTGTTTTTGCGGTATGGATGGCGTATAAGATGTTTAGAGGCGCACATGCGCTTGTTGATGCAAATCGTCATTTGCCATCAGCACCCTTGCAGTTTGCTGCGGGTGGGGGAATTGGGGTGGCTTCTGCTATTTTTGGGATTGGCGGTGGCAGTTTAACCGTGCCTTACCTGAACCGTCATGGCGTGGTGATGCAAAAGGCGGTGGCTACTTCAGCAGCCTGTGGCCTTCCAATCGCTGTGGCTGGGGCCTTAGGTTTTATGTGGTTTGGTGCCAAAGAGCAGATTGATGTTCCAAATACCATTGGCTATGTGCATATCTATGCTTTTCTTGGGATTAGTGTGATGAGTTTTATCACGGCTAAATTTGGTGCCAAAGTCGCACATCGCCTATCTCCTGCGATGTTGAAAAAATGCTTTGCAGGTTTACTGGTAGTGGTTGGCTGTTATTTCATTTATAAAGGGCTGATGTAGGCCCTTTAATTCACCAGTCCATAATGCACTTCAACGCTTGCAATCAGGGTTTCAACCAGAAGCAAGACATCATCCTGTTGCCGTGCATCGACAAAGAACAGTGGATAATTCAGTTCCCTTGTTTTCAGCCAATCCCGATAGATGGACAGGGTGCGTTCTGGCTTACGGTCAATATGGGTAACGGCAATCACAATATTGTTGCCAAAAGGCTGGAATGCCTGCACATACTGCTCTAGGTCAATTAGTGGATTTTCTGCGGTGTGGTCAATCATGACAATGGTTCCAATCGCACCCTTACAAATCACCGCCCAGATAAAATCAAAACGGTCCTGTCCTGGCGTGCCGTATAAACCGACCTTGACTCTATCTTCCAGTGTCAGCTCGCCATAATCAATTCCCACCGTGGTGAGTAGCTTTTCATGGGATTCGGTATCGGTATTCAATGCTTCAGTGCTCAGCACCTCAATTTCTGATAACGTTTGGATGGCGGTTGACTTCCCTGAACCCATGGTTCCGCCAAAGACAATTTTATATTGATGTAAAATCATAAGTTTGTCCCTAATCAAAAGCCTAAACGGTTACGCAAGCGGCCAAACAGCTTTTGCATAAAATGTTGTTCAGTCTCATTTTTCTGGATTTGAGGGCTATATTTTGCTTCCCGATCCTTGATGAGTTTTCCGAAATTTGTACCCAGACAGGCAGCAACGAAATGTCTTACTCTCTGTTCAGGTAGCTTGAGCTGGGCTGCAACGGTATCAATCTTTGCACCTTGGGCAAAACAGGCTGACATTCGCAAAATGTCCTGACGATCAATCCTGTTTTTTGGCTGTGGCCAAATTTCTAAATAGAAACTTGATGCAGAGGGGGGGCAAAGTTCATTAAAATCTTTTGATGCCCAAAGTAAATTCCACAACCATTGTTTTAAATCTTGTTGTGGTGTCTCTGTGATCCAAAGTTGGTCATTTTGTGTGGCGTAGGTGTAATTTAAGCTTGGATCTGTATGTAATGTTTGTAGCATCGGATTTTGCCAAACCCATTCGTTACGAGGGTCTGCAATTGCAACTAAACCATTGTGATCAAATAACTGAATTTTGCCATTTTTAGGTTTGAGGATTTCTTGTAGAACTTCCGTGATTTGTTTCCGATGAATTGTAGTATTGGTTGCTTGAGGTGGGGAAACTTTCTCTATCGCAGCATTTTTAGCTAAGCGCTCATTTAGCCATTGATGTAGTGAGTGAAGATGATTCAATGGTAGATATAGAATGTCATCTTCGATTGAACCATTTTTATCAGCATTATTGGCAATTTGTAGAACATTAATATGGTTATTTTTGATTAAGCTTTTGATATTCGGTGAATCAAAAAAGATATGATTGATCATCAAAATATCGAGATGTGGTTCAGCAATATTGCTCCAATTGAGTTGGATATGACTAGGAATAGCAGTTTGTATATGTTCTTTTAATTCATTTAATGTTCTGAGACTGAGCCCAAAAATTGCGATATTGACAGCCTGATGAACACCCATGATACTACTCATATAGAATTACTGAACACTTTAGTAAAATGAAAAATGTTTTTAGTTTAATAAAAATATTCTCTGTACACGACAAATTTCACAGAACCCTTATCCTATCAGGATTCTGCTTTCTTAAAATTGCCAAAATTTCCTTAAACTCTTCTTTTTTCCCAA
>NZ_KB849212.1:811308-818244 GCF_000368025.1 Acinetobacter parvus DSM 16617 = CIP 108168 | reverse complement strand
AAATCAATCGCAGTACGTTGTATTACAAGCCCAAAGAGATTTCATCAACTGATTTGAGTTTGATGCGTCTGATCGATGAAATTCATCTCGACTACCCATTTATGGGCAGTCGAATGATACGAGATATGCTACAGCGTCAAGGGCATCAAATAGGTCGGCGTAAAGTCCGACGTTTAATGCGCTTGATGGGAATACATGCCTTGTATCCAAAACCCAATACCAGTAAGCCTAATCTTGCACACCGTATTTTCCCATATCTGTTGAAAAACATGGTCATCGATCACTCTAATCAAGTCTGGTGTACAGATATCACATACATTCCTATGGCTAAAGGCTTTGTCTATTTGTGTGCAATTATAGATTGGCATAGTCGTAAAGTACTGGCTCATCGTGTATCGATCAGTATGGAAACAGACTTTTGCATAGATGCGTTGCAAGAAGCAATTGTGAAATATGGTTGTCCTGAGGTGTTTAATACAGACCAAGGCAGTCAATTCACAAGCGAGGCATTTTTGAATGAGTTAAAATTGCGAAATATCCGTATCAGTATGGATGGGAAAGGACGGTGGAGAGATAATGTGATGATTGAGCGGTTATGGCGCAGCTTGAAGCATGAGGAAGTCTATTTGAAGGCTTACGATACGGTTAAACAAGCGAAACAATCAATTGCTGAATATTTGGATTTTTATAACATGATACGTCCTCATTCAAGTTTGAATAAGGCAACACCAAATGAATTTTATGATCAACATTTACTAAAAGTAATGGCAGCATGATTTAAATATTTAGAGCGGATTTATCACTTATAAAACTGAATTGAGTGGTCTAATTAACGGAACCACATCACGCTATTCCACGATAAACGATTGCGAGCATCAGGATATTAATATTTCGTTTTCCCCATTTCCAATTGGTTCTATCTAAAGTCAGTTGCACTTGGTCGAATGAAAACATATTGAAAATCAACTGAGAAATTTGACGATAATCAAAATACTGACCTGCAAAGAAGCGCTGCATACGCCGATAAAATGATTGTGGTAAGCACTTGATGGGCAAGGCTTTAGATGCAGAAGAAAGATTGCACGTTTGCTTTAAAATGATCGCAAGCATGATGAGCGAAAAGCACTTTAAATGTGACTTGTTCCATTTTAGAGATTTGTTTAAGATAAGATATAACTCATTGAGATGTGTCATAGTATTCGTCGTTAGAAAACAATTATTGTGACATTATTTCAATGAGTTATCTATTTTTGTCGTGTACAGAGAAAAATATTCTTTTATGTGACTTATATCAACAAAAAATCGATAGAATTTCAACTTTCAGATATATGGTTGTCGGGCAAAAAGCAGATAAATGGCTGATATTAAAAATAGAAAAGATGGGTTTTATCTGTATATTCGGGATCAAATCAGGTTTTTTTAGAACGATTGGCTTAAAAAGCAATAAAATTGTTAGACAATGATATAGAATTTATACAACGAAATCAGTTAAAACAAAAAAGCGCAAACAGCATTGAATAATGCTTATAACAAAGATAGCGAGGGGCTCATGAATCTCGAAGAGGCTGATAGTCTTTCTGAACAGATTGCAAAATACATTAGTGAACAAATTATTAGCGGCGAGCTGGTTGAAGGCGAACGTATTCAGGAGCTGCGCATTGCGAAAGAGTTGGATGTCAGCCGTGGCTCTGTCCGTGAAGCATTGTTATTGCTGGAGCGTACCTATTTAATTGAAATTTTTCCACGCCGTGGCGCAATTGTCTCTGAAATGTCGGCCCAGCAGGTCAAGGCACTGTTTGACACCAATGTGATGGTGTTGGGCCATATTGTGCAGCGGATTAGTGAGACCTGGCGGGTCAATGAGGCAGAACAGCTACAGGCCTTGTTAGACCAACTGATGGAGTTTGTCCGTGCTGGGGATATTGAGAAGTTTTATGATGCTATCTTTAAATATCTGGCTGAACAGCAGGAGATGGTGGCGAATCCCTACATAATGCAGTTTTACAAGGAACTGTTGCCATCGTTACGCCGTAGCTATTTTTTAACCTTAAACACCTCTCGCCGTGAGCTACAGGAATCGTTTACCCTGTTTAAGCTGGTGATTGATGCTATTTTGATCCGAAAATCACAACAAGCCGCTTTATTTATGGAAGATTTTTGTCGACACTTGCGCAACCTTGTGTTGGAATCTCTAACACGAATGAAACAGATTGAATTGGCTTGGGCAAGACGCTCACGCCGCTAATTTTTTAGGTCAAAACACGGCGTTATGCGTTTAAGCAGTTTAAAACTTTCAGGCTTTAAATCTTTTGCCGATAGTACCACTTTAAATTTTAAGGCCAATCGTACTGCGGTCGTTGGCCCAAACGGTTGCGGAAAATCGAATGTGATTGATGCCATTCGCTGGGTGATGGGCGAATCTAATGCACGTCAGTTGCGTGGTGGTAGCATGCAGGATGTGATTTTTACAGGAACATCCAAGCGTAAACCTGTCGGTCTTGCCAGTGTAGAACTTCGTTTCGATAATACATATGGAAAATTAGGTGGCGCTTATAATGCCTATAACGAGCTTGCGGTGCGTCGTCAGGTTACACGTGAAGGTAAATCAGAATATTTCTTGAATGGCACACGATGCCGCCGTCGTGATATTACCGATATTTTTCTAGGAACGGGTCTAGGGCCGCGTTCTTATGCGGTGATTGAGCAGGGCATGATTAACCGTTTGGTTGATGCCAAGCCTGAAGAAATGCGAGTGTTTATTGAAGAAGCTGCTGGTGTATCTCGCTATCAAGCACGTCGTCGTGAGACTTTGCAGCATTTAGAACATACTGAGCAAAACTTAGCTCGTTTGGAGGATATAGCGGCTGAATTAAAATCACAGCTCAGAACCTTGAAGCGTCAGTCTGAAGCCGCAATTCAATACAAAACTTTAGAAAGCCAAATCCGAATCTTAAAAATCGAAATCCTTTCGTTCCAAGCCAATCAAAGTCAAAAGCTACAACAAGAATATACAGTTGAAATGACCACGTTAGGTGAACAATTTAAGTTGGTTCGTTCAGATTCACATACGATTGAACATGATCTTGAAGCCACAAGTGCTTTATTCCAGCGGTTGATTCAGCAGTCTTCACCATTGCAACAGGAGTGGCAACAGGCAGAGAAGAAACTAGCTGAATTGAAAATGACGCTGGAGCAAAAACAGAGTTTATTGCAGCAAAACAGCAGCAGCTTGGTTCAGCTTGAACAGCAAAAAGTACAAACCAAGGAGCGTTTGCAGTTATCCGAGTTGCAGGTTGAAACCTTAACCACGCAGTTTGATGAGCAAAATGAGCAATTGCTTGAGCTGGAACAGCAGACCCAAGCCGCCGAGCAAAATTTTACCGATGTTCAGGCACAACACAAGCAGGCACAACAGCAATTTGAACAACTTAAAACCCAAGTTGAAAAGCAGCAACAACAAAAGCTGCAAATGGCGGCACAGATTGAGCAACTAAGCAAAAATGTACTGCGGATTGAACAGCAAAAGCAGACCTTACAAAAGCAAAGCGGCCAGATTCGTGCTCAGGTTCAGGATGATGAGCAAGCGCAACTGGAACAGTTACAGCAGCAGTTGCAACGAGAGATTGTTGAACTGGAAACAGCGATTGAACAGCTACAGCAAAATCTACAAAGCCAGGAGGATCAGCAACATTTAAACAAGACTGATGCACAGAGTTTAAAAACAGAGATTCAGGTGTTATTGGCTGAACAAAAGAACCTGAATCAATTGGTGGCAAAGCAGAGTCCCAAACAGAACCAAGATATCGTTCGATTAATGCAAAACTTGCGTTTAACTGCTCAAGCTAAAGTGCATGCATGCATTATTGAGAAGTTCTTAGCCAAGTGGTTGCAAGCGCATTTGATTGAGAAAGAGCAAGCCTTTCAAGAAGGTATCGCACGACAGTTAAAATCATCACAACGGCCGCCTGTTCAAGTTGCAGGACTCGCTTTTTTAAGTGCATGGATTGAAGCACCACAATCTTCACTGTGGGCCAATGTTGCTGTGGCAGAAAATTTGGCAATAGCATTGCATCATCAGTCGGATCTCAATCAGGCACAATCCATTTTAACGCTGGATGGTTATCATGTCGGTGCGGACTGGGTTATTGCGTTGCACTACGATGAAGAGAGCCAGACTGCACAAGGGATGCTCAGTCATCAAGTGCGTTTAGAAGAAATTGAGCAGCAACTGGCACAGCAGCAGCCACAATTACTTGATCTGGAAAGCCAGTTTTCACAACAGCAGCAAAGTTTGCAACAGCAACAACAGACGTTGCAACAGCAACAACAAGGTTTGAAGCAGAAGCAAAAAGAATTACAACAACTCGATGTGCAAATTGCTAAATTACAAAGTACCGCACAGGCATTTGTGTTGCAGCAACAGCAACTGGCAGATCAGTTGAAACAACTGGATGTGCAGCTTGAAGAAGATGCCATGCAGCGGGATGATCTGGAAATTGACCTGCATGCTTTAGCAATTAAATTGGAAGCAGTGTTACCCAACTATAAGACTTTGCAGTTTCAGGTCGAAAATCTAAATGAACAATTGGATGAGCAACAACAACAGCTGACCCAACAGCAGCAGCAACGTGAAAATCTGCGCCGTCAGACCTCTCAAGCCAATCAGCAAATTGAGTTGTTAGAAAAAGATATCTCATTCCTGAAAACGCAGTATCGACAAATCATTGAGCAGATTGAGCAGGCGAAGAAATTTGTTGACCCAATTCAACTGGAATTGCCAAATCTTGAATCACAGTTTAAGGCGCAATTTCAACAAACCGAAAAACTGCAAAAAACCTGGAATGAATGGCAGCTGGAACTCAATCAAGTACAAGAGAAACAGCAGCAACTGACTGAACAGCGTCATCAGGCACAGCAAAAAGATGAGCAGGTGCGTGAACAGTTGGAACAAAAGCGCTTGGCTTGGCAGGCAGCAAAATCAGATCGTGAACATTATCTGGAACAGCTGAAAGAACTCAATGCGGAAGCTTTATCTGACCTGACGATAGAAATGAAAGATCATCAGCAAAAACTTGAAAAAGCCCAGCAACAATTTGAGAAAATCGGTGCTGTGAATTTGGCAGCTTCACAAGAATACGAAGAAGTGTCCCAGCGTTTTGATGAGTTGAACCATCAGATGCAAGATCTGCGAAATACGGTTGATCAGCTCAAGGATGCCATGAAGAGTATTGATCAGGAAACACGAAAGCTGTTTATGACCACTTTTGACCAGGTCAATCAAGAGCTGCAACTTTTGTTTCCAAAAGTGTTTAATGGCGGTGAGGCGACCCTCAGCCTTGAGGATGACTGGCAGTCTGGGGTGAAATTAATGGCGCGTCCGCCAGGTAAACGTAACAGTTCTCTGGCATTATTGTCAGGTGGTGAAAAGGCCCTAACGGCATTGGCGTTGGTGTTTGCTATCTTTAGGCTAAACCCTGCGCCTTTCTGTGTATTGGATGAGGTGGATGCACCACTTGATGACGCCAACGTACAGCGGTATTGTAATTTGGTAAAAGAGCTTTCTGAACAAGTGCAATTCATTTACATTACACATAATAAATTGGCAATGACAATGGCAACTGATTTACTTGGAGTGACCATGCCAGAGCCAGGCACATCAAAATTAGTGACTGTGGATTTAGAACAGGCAAAAGAATACGGGTTAGTTGCGGAGTCCTAGTATGGAAATGAATACAATAATAGGCATTGTTGTCGCCGTTGTGATTATGCTCGTTGGTTTGATCATGATTTTAAGAAAACCAAAACCAGTTGAGCTTTCACTAGAAGCAGATCTTCATGTTAACCCTGAAAGTCAGCAACCTGTGATTCCTCGTCATGTAAGGGATCAGATTTTGCAAAATGATGTGGTTACCGCTGCAACCAACCGTGTTGAGCCAAGTTTTAACACGGCACCGATTGAAGCAAAAGCGCCAGTTGAAATAGCTACTGCGGAAAATATTGTAAAAGCGACTGAAACTGATGTTGTGATTGAACCTGAGCCAGTTGTTAAGCTCACTTCGGATGCAAATAAACAAGAGACAGTGCTAGAATCGCAGTCTCAAGACGAAGTTGAAGCACTTTTAGCAACGCCAGAAAAAGCTCAGGATGAGAAAGCTGAAACACAGCTCAGCTTAAACCCAAATATTGAAACAGTTGAGATTGCTGAGTTTGATGGCGAAAGTAATATTCTGGATGTGCATTTGCATGAACAGCAACGCTATGATGATGAAAGTGCTTTGGCAACAGCAGAGCAAATTATTGCTTTGAATGTTTATCCAAATCCACGTCGTGCTTTGTCTGGTGATAAAGCATTAAAGGTATTGCTGAAATATGGCCTGCGTTTTGGCGAAATGTCATGTTTCCATCGTTATGAAAACACCGATGAGCCAAGCCCATTGATGTTCTCCGTATTACGCGTCACAGATAATGGCCCAGCGGGCTTTGACCTGGAAACATTGTCTGCGGAACAGGTGCAGGGTCTGGCATTTTTCCTTGCATTACCAAACAGCAAGGCGGTGACAGGCTATGACATGATGACCAGCATTGCAGGCTTAATTGCGCGTGAGATTGATGGTAAAGTTTACGATGAAAACAATCTTGAATTCACGCCGCAGTTGAAAGAGCATTGGCGTCATCATGTGATTGATTATCGTCCAAATCAAGCAACGGTTTAATCAATCTTTTCTCTGTACACGACAAAAATAGATAACTCATTGAAATAATGTCACAATAATTGTTTTCTAACGACGAATACTATGACACATCTCAATGAGTTATATCTTATCTTAAACAAATCTCTAAAATGGAACAAGTCACATTTAAAGTGCTTTTCGCTCATCATGCTTGCGATCATTTTAAAGCAAACGTGCAATCTTTCTTCTGCATCTAAAGCCTTGC
>NZ_KB849212.1:773988-810433 GCF_000368025.1 Acinetobacter parvus DSM 16617 = CIP 108168 | reverse complement strand
TTGGGAAAAAAGAAGAGTTTAAGGAAATTTTGGCAATTTTAAGAAAGCAGAATCCTGATAGGATAAGGGTTCTGTGAAATTTGTCGTGTACAGAGCAATCTTTTATAATAAATTCAGTAAAAGTTATAGGGCGGTTTTCCGCCCTTTTATATGGTGAAATCTAAATGGAACACAACTCAGTTATTGAGCAAATGCGTCAGTTAATTCAACTGATTGCAAAACATAATCATGCTTATTATGTAATGGATCAACCTTGCATTTCTGATAGTGAATATGACCATTTATTTCATCAACTGAAAGCCTTAGAACAACAATATCCAGAATGCATTCAGGCGGATACACCGACCAATAAAGTTGGTGGTCAAGCTTTGTCAAAATTTGCAAGCGTGACCCATGCAGTGCCAATGTTGTCATTGGGCAATGTGTTTAATCAGGAAGATCTGTTTGCCTTTGCCCGTCGTATTGATGAACGTTTACCCAATCAAAAAGTCCAGTATGACGTTGAACTTAAACTCGATGGCTTAGCGATTTCACTGTGGTATGAAAATGGTGTCTTAGTTCGTGGCGTGACCCGTGGTGATGGTGAGACAGGCGAGGATATTACCCAGAATGTTAAAACCATTCGAAATTTGCCGAAAGTATTATCAAGTCAGCATCAAGCCATTCCAGAGTTTCTGGAAGTTCGTGGTGAAGTATTGATGCCAAAGCAAGGCTTTGAAAAACTCAATGCAGATCAGGAAGCCAAAGGCGATAAGACCTTTGCCAATCCACGGAATGCAGCAGCAGGAAGTTTGCGCCAACTTGATCCAAACATTGCAGCTTCACGTCCATTGGCGTTCTATGCTTATGGTATTGCGCAATGTCAGCCCAATCATGGCCTTGAGACCATGCATGACAGCCTGCACTGGTTAACCAAATTTGGTTTTGAAATCGCAGAACGTCAATTTCTCTGTGCCTCGATTGAGGAGGTACAGCAACGCTATGAACAAATCCAACAAGAACGTCCAGATCTTAAAGTTGAAATTGATGGTATGGTGATTAAGGTCGACAGTCTTAAACAGCAACAACAATTGGGCTTTTTAAGTCGTGAACCACGCTGGGCAATCGCTTATAAATTCCCCGCACAAGCGGCACTGACCAAAGTCGAAAATATTGACTGGCAAGTGGGACGTACTGGTACGCTTACTCCTGTCGCGCGTTTAACACCTGTCTTTGTTGGTGGTGTAACGGTATCTAATGTGACCTTACACAATATTGGTGAAATCCATCGTTTAGATGTGCGTATTGGCGATACCGTTAGTGTCTACCGTACTGGCGATGTGATTCCAAAAGTTGAGAAAGTTTGGGTTGAGTTCCGACCTGCCGATACGGAGATGGTAAATCTTCCGACGAATTGTCCAGTCTGTGAATCACCTGTAGTGATGCCAGAAGGTGAGGCCTTGGCACGTTGTTCAGGTGGCCTGTATTGTGCAGCACAACGGATTGAAGCCATTCGTCACTTTGTTTCGCGTAAAGCCTTGGATATTGAGGGCTTGGGTGATCGTTGGGTAGAGTCACTTCTGCATCTCGATTTACTTAAAGATGTGGCTGATATTTACCATTTACATGAACATCGTGACACCTTATTGACCATCGAGAAAATGGGTGAAAAATCCGTTCAGAACTTGATTGATGCCATCGAAGCGAGCAAGAAAACTACCTTGGCACGTTTTATTTATGGCTTAGGTATTCGTGGTGTAGGTGAAACTACAGCACGCATGTTAGCCAATACTTTCCAAACTTTGGATGCGTTGAAAGCTGCCGATGTTGAAGCACTTAAGAAAACGCCAGATGTCGGTGATATTACAGCAGAATGGATTGCTGACTTTTTCCAAGCACCACATAACATTGAAGTACTCGATCGTTTATTGGCAGCAGGAATTCATTGGGATGCACCGACAGCTCCAACACGTCAACCATTGAATGGTGAAAGCTGGGTAGTGACAGGTACACTGGAAAGTATGGGGCGTGATGAGGCGACACAAAAGTTACAAGCTTTGGGTGCACGTGTCAGTGGTAGTGTTTCCAGTAAAACCAAATGTGTGGTGGCTGGTGAGAAAGCAGGAAGCAAGTTGGATAAAGCGCAGAAACTGCACATTCGGGTGATGAATGAACAAGAGTTTCTGGATTTCTTGGCGCAGTACGGAGGTGTTGAATGAGTATTAAAGCATTGAAAGCCCATCTAGTCACAAAATCTGAAAAAGAATTGCTTCAAGAAATTGTTAAACTATATCAACAGTTCTCAGTAGTCAGAGATTTTTATGATTCACAGATAAGTGCAGAGGGGGCAAATGACGTACTCTCTAAATATAAAAAAATAATTCAGGATGAATTTTTGCCCAAACATGGATTTGGCGATGCAAGGTTATCTGTCGCACGAAAAGCGGTTATGGACTTTAAAAAACTCAATGGATTAAATATACATCTAGTTGATCTTGCAATCTATTATGTTGAAATTGGAGTAAAATTTACCAACATGTATGGTGATATCAATGAGCCATTTTATAATAGCATGGAGTCAATGTTTGCTCAGGCAATGAAATGGATGAAGCAGCTCAATGTAGAAAGTCAATTTCAACAAAGAGCAGCAAAAATTTGTCACGATACAGATAATATTGGCTGGGGGTTTCATGATGGACTATGTGAAATTTATAGTGATTATTTTGATGATTAATACTTGAAAGTATAAGAAAAAAGCCTATTCAAACCGATGTGGTTGAATAGGCTTTTTATTGTTAAATATATTTTTTCACAATCCCATCATCAAGCAATTGCTGGAAATGTTCACATACACTTTCACGAATATCGTGATATTGAATACCTAGCTCATTCACACTACGTTGTGAATTAAAGTAGATTGGATAACCCATATTCAGTTTTACAAATTGACGGGAATGCCCAAATATGGGTGCAACTAAAGAAAATGCTGTCTTAGGCACAGTAAAATGTGGGAAAGGGTATCTGTAGCCAAACTTTTTCGTTAATGCCTGGCCCATTTCTAGTAGGCTTAATGTGCCACCACAAATGATATAGCGACCTTGTGCTTTAGGATTGAGTGCCGCAGCAACATGTGCATCGGCAACGTCACGAACATCAACAATGCCGTTCCACATTGGTGGTACACCAAACAGAGTGGTACCATTGCCAAACTGTTGTAGTACTTCAATACTGCCAGACTGACTTGCATCAGTGAGTGATGGTCCCATCACCAGTGCAGGGTTGATACAGACAAGACTCCAGCGATTTTGTTGCTCTGCCATTTCCCAGGCTTTACGTTCTGCGGCAACTTTCGAGTAGGGGTATGGTTGATGGGTTTCACTGCTGGTATTGTTCCAGTGGCTTTCATCAAACTCATTATTCGCGGTATTTTGAATCTCCACCGCATCGCCATAAGTTGAGGCAATACTTGAGGTCAGCACCACACGTTTGACTGATTCAGTGCGATTGACACTGTCCAGTACATTTTCTGTTCCTTTTACCGCAGGCTCAATGATATCTTTTACTGCATCCTTATAGTTGGTCACAACAAAAGGCGAGGCGGTATGGATCACGATTTCACAGCCTTGCATGGCTTCATCAAAAGAACCAGATTCAAGTAAATCGGCTTTAAAAAACTGAATTTGTCCTGATGATTTATCTGCTAGATCATACAGGTGCTGAATTTTATTTTTCTTAGATGGATCTCGAACCGTAGCATGTACGTTGTAACCCTGATTCAACAGTCGTTCAATAATCCAGCCCGCAATATAACCCGTAGCACCCGTGACCAAGATTGGTTTACTTTTATCCATTGTTATTTCCGCATTGTGTTTTTGTGATTGATGTTATTTACCGAATTTTGTGTAAACAAACAACAGCCGAGCAGTCATTTTTTAATGTTTTTTGATCAAAATTGCAGTGGAATAAGAAGCATTGCTAACCGTTACAAAAAACTAAATAAAGGATTTTGATTAAATTCATTGAGTTGTGAAGCTATGCCCAATGTGCAAAGGCTTATTTTAATTAGATAAATTGAGCGAATTAAAACTGTAAATGCGTATGTTTCTCATTTTAATTTTATAAAAATCATAAACTTACACACTTTTGGTTTTGCAATTATTGTGTAAATTGACCATAATGTTGTCATTCGATAGGAGTAAGTATTATGCGTGGCAATCCAGAAGTCATCGACTATTTAAATATGCTCATTGGCGGTGAATTGGCTGCTCGTGATCAATATTTAATCCATTCCCGTATGTATGAAGATTGGGGCTTGAGCAAGATTTACGAGCGTATTGACCATGAAATGCAAGAAGAAGCTTCACATGCTGATTCAATCATTCGCCGTGTTTTATTTTTGGGTGCTCAACCTAATATGAATCGTGAAGACATCAATGTGGGTACAGATGTCGTAAGTTGTTTAAAAGCTGATTTAGCACTTGAATACCATGTGCGTGAAAAACTAGCGACAGGCATTAAGCTTTGTGAAGATAAAGGTGATTACATCAGTCGTGATATGTTGCGTCAGCAGCTTTCGGACACAGAAGAAGATCATACCTATTGGTTAGAAAAACAATTGCGTTTAATTGAATTAATTGGTTTGCAAAATTATATTCAATCGCAAATTTAAGATTTACGAATAAATAAAAAACTCAGCAGATGCTGAGTTTTTTATTTATGAATTATTTTTTAGTTTGGGCTTCTTTTAAATCTTTTAATACTTGATCCGCATGCGTTTGCGTATTCACACTCGTGTAGTGATACATAATTGCACCTTGAGGATTAATCAAAAAACTCTCACGTTTAGCAATTTTTGTAATCCCAAGGTTTCTAACAATGCCAAATTTTCCAGCAAGTTCGCCTTTTTCATCTGCCAAAATTGGGAAAGGCAAACCGAGCTTTTGTGAAAATTTTTGGTGTGATGTAACATCATCCAAGCTCACACCCAAAATTACTGCATTCGACTTTAAGAATTGAGGATAAAGTGATTTAAATTGATTCGCTTCTTGAGTACATCCAGCGGTGTTATCTTTTGGGTAGAAATATAGCACAATCCATTTGCCTTTATATTGGCTGAGGGTATGCCATTGACCTTTCTGGTCTTGCAACTTGAAATCAGGCGCGGATTGTCCCACCCATTGCTTTTGAGCGGTATCTTGTTTGGAGAATAATGTGCTTTGTGCTGTGGTTAGGCTTGGTGTACTGAGCAAAACAAGAGAACTGCATAAAATAAGAACTTTGGACGTTATCGTATTCATCATTGTGATCTCAAAGTATCGTTGGAATAATAGCGCATATTTTAGCAAATTGAATCGTGTCAGCTAGAAAAAATAACCAATCTATGCGATGTTTTATACAAAGTAGTTGATCAGTGTAAAGGGATGCATTTGTCTAAAAAGATTCTACTCATTACTGGATGGGGCGGTGGTGCCGAATTATTAAAACCTTTACATGAGGCTTTAGAACAAAACGGACATAGCGTTGAGCGAATTAATATTTTTAATGCTTTGGATAATGAAGTGTTAGGACAACAAGTTGAGTTTGCACGTAATTTTGATGTGATTGTTGGGTGGTCGCTTGGCGGACAACTGGCAACCTTACTGGTTAATCAAATCCAACAACAATACAATGAGCAGAAAGCTTTAATCACTTTAGCGTCGAATCCATGTTTTGTGGCTCAAGCAGATTGGACCACCGCGATGCCAATTGAAACTTTCTTTGCATTTAAACAGTCATTTGAACAGGATGCGATTACCACCTTAAAACGTTTTGGCTTATTGGTCTGTCAAGGTACAAGTTCGGCAAAAAAAGACTTCGTGGCTATGCAGAGATTGATTCGTCCACAACCGATTGCATTGCTTAGACAAGGTTTAAAGTTGCTAGAGCAATTAAATCTGGTTGAGATGTATAAAAATTATCAAGGTAGACAGTTGCATGTGTTCGCAGAGAGTGATGCATTAATTCCTTACCAGATTATGCGAAATATCCAGAATTTAGCTACAAAGAACCTGTCTATAATTTCTTTTGATCAAGCATCACATGGTTTTCCATGTTTTATGGTTGAGCAGACTGTGCAAATAATTGAAGATTTTATTCAGCCGATTGTTTAATCTTGCGGTGGAATGAAAGTTATCGCAATTTATTTTAGATTTTGACAAGTTTAAGATAAAAAGCTGTTGAGATTTATTGAACGTTCTAATCATTATTGAAATTTACTTTTAATATTCGCTATCGTGGAGGCGACATGGATGTCGCCGTTAGGCTGTGGCATCAAGGATGTGCCATCAGCCTAACAAAAGATTTTTGCTTACTTTTCATCTTTGAAAAGTAAGTACAGCTGAAGGCTTATCCTGAAATTGGGTGAGTACTCGGAATGACACTGTAGAGCACATCGTTAAATATTGAATTTACAGAGGTAAAGGATGACAGACCCATTTGATTTAGAACATATATGGCATCCCTATACTTCAATGTTAAATCCACTACCAAGCTTTAAAGTCAAACGTGCTTACGGTGCAAGAATTGAATTAGAAGATGGTCGAACTTTGGTTGATGGCATGTCGTCATGGTGGTGTGCGATTCATGGCTATAACCATCCTGAACTGAACCAAGCGGTTACAGATCAATTGCAGAGCATGGCGCATATCATGTTCGGTGGTCTAACCCATGAACCTGCAATTGGATTGGGCAAATTATTATTAAAAATTACGCCGCCGAGTTTAGATAAAATTTTCTATGCTGACTCAGGTTCGGTTTCAGTTGAAGTGGCTTTAAAAATGGCAGTGCAGTATTGGGCTGCATTGAATCAACCTGAGAAAACCAATTTTATTACTACACGTTCTGGCTATCATGGTGATACTTGGAATGCGATGTCTGTGTGTGATCCTGTCACAGGAATGCATCAGATTTTTGGCAGTAGTTTACCGAATCGAATCTTTGTACCCGCGCCACAAAGTCGCTTCGATGGTGAATGGGATCCACAAGATATTCAAGAGCTCAAACAGCAGATCGAACAGCATCATCAGAGTATTGCCGCATTGATTATCGAGCCAATTGTTCAGGGTGCAGGTGGGATGCGTTTTTATCATCCTGAATATTTACGTCAGGCCAAAGCTTTATGTAAGCAATACAATTTATTGCTGATCTTTGATGAGATTGCGACAGGTTTTGGACGTACAGGTAAAATGTTTGCTTGGGAACATGCGCAAGTTGAGCCAGACATCATGTGTATTGGTAAAGGCTTAACAGGTGGTTATATGACTTTGTCTGCAACATTAACGACTAAACAAGTGGCTGAAACCATTAGTCGTGGCGAAGCAGGCGTATTTATGCATGGCCCAACCTTTATGGCGAATCCATTGGCTTGTGCTGTTGCTTTAAGAAGTACCCAATTATTGGTTGAGCAAGATTGGCAGAGCAATATTCAACGTATTGAAAAGATCCTTGTTGAGCAATTAAGTGATTTAGTAGAACTTGATCATGTTGCAGATGTACGTGTATTAGGTGCGATTGGAGTGGTTGAATTAACCTCTAGTGTTGATATGAAAACCTTGCAGCAACAGTTCGTTGAACGGGGTATTTGGGTGCGACCATTTGGAAAATTGGTCTATGTGATGCCGCCGTATGTGATCACAGATGAGGAACTCCATTATTTATTAGCACAGATGAGTGAAGTGGTAAAAAATATGCAAGGAGCGCATAGCAATGTCCTTGCTTGATCATTATGCCGAGCAGCTTGACCAGCTTAAACAGCAAGGTAATTTTCGTCAATTTACTGCAAATCAACAGCAGGGAAAATGGATTACCATCCAAGATCGAACCATGTTGAACCTAGCATCCAATGATTATTTAGGCTTGGCCGCTGATTTAAGTTTAAGAGAAGAATTTCTCGATACGCTGAAAATTGAACGGGCGCTCTTTAGTTCATCTTCGTCACGCTTGCTCACGGGTAATTTTGCAGAATATGAACAATTTGAAAATAGCCTAAGCAAGACTTTCGGTCGTGCTGCATTGCTTTTCAATAGTGGCTATCACATGAATATCGGTATTTTGCCTGCATTAGCGGATAGCAAAACTATTATTCTTGCCGATAAACTGGTGCATGCTAGTATGATTGATGGCATTCGATTATCGAATGCTCAATATGTGCGTTATCGTCATAATGATTTGCAGCATCTGGAACAATTATTGCAAAAGTATCATCAAGATGAGCAAATTGAACGCATTATTGTGGTGACTGAAAGTATCTTTAGTATGGATGGTGATGAGACTGATCTAGCAGCATTGGCACAGTTAAAACAGCGATTTGCTAAAACCATGTTGTATGTTGATGAAGCACATGCGATCGGTGTCAGGGGGGGGCAAGGTCTGGGCTGTGCTGAACAATATGGCGTATTGGATCAGATTGATTTCTTGGTTGGAACCTTTGGTAAGGCAATTGCTTCTGTGGGCGGCTATATCATTTGTGATTCAATCATGCGTGATTATCTAATCAATAAAATGCGCCCACTGATTTTTAGTACTGCTTTGCCTCCAATCTCGATGGCATGGTCAGATTTTATTTTTAATAAAGTGCTGAACATGCAGCAACAGCGTCAGCACTTGGCTGAGATCAGTCAATATTTACAGCAAGCGGTGATTGCAAAAGGTTTTTCGAGTCCATCCAGCAGTCATATCATTCCAATTATCTTGGGTGAAAGCCAAGCGGCCATTGAAAAAGCACGCTATGTACAACAACAAGGCTTTTATGCCATGCCAGTACGCCCACCAACGGTGCCACAAAATAGCTCACGTCTTCGTATCTCGCTCACCGCTTTGGTGCAAAAAAATGAACTGCAACAACTAGTGGAGTGTTTGTGAGCATCGATAAAGCACTGGTTGCCCAACGTTTTGCCAAAGCAGGGCAAAGCTATGTCGAACATGCTGTGGTACAGAAACAGATTAGTGCACAGTTATTTGAATATCTTAAAGTGTATTGTCCGCAGAACTTAGCCTCTGTGCTTGAGATTGGCTGTGGTTCAGGCAATCTAACGCATTTATTTCAGACTCATTTTCAGTTTGAACAGCTATTCTTAAATGATTTATATGCTGATGTTGAACAGCATTTTTCAACGATTCAAAATATAGCTTGGTTGATCGGAGATATTGAACAGCTGACTTTACCACAGTCCTTAGATGCAGTGATTTCTAGTTCAGCATTACAGTGGATGACTGATCTACCTAAGTTATTGCACCGAATTCATGATGCTTTAAAACCGAAAGGCTATTTGGGTTTCTCTACATTTGGTGAAAATAATTTAATTGAAATCAAAAAGCTGACTGGGCAAGGCTTAAATTATTATTCCAGTGAAGTACTGAAACAGAAACTTGAAGAAAGTGGCTTTGAGATTGTGTTTATAGAAGAAGAGCAAAAACATCTATATTTTGATCATCCAAAATCTGTATTGCAGCATTTAAAAGCGACGGGGGTGACTGCAACAGCAAAATCGCATCGCTGGACCAAGCAATCGTTACAGCAGTTTTATTCAGATTATCAACAGTTTCATGATGAGCAAGGTTTCCGTCTGACTTATCATCCGATTTATGTGATTGCACGGAGAATAGCATGAGTGCAGCAATTTATTTTGTCAGCGGTATTGATACAGAAATTGGGAAAACTTATGCCACTGGTTATCTCGCCAAACTTTGGACTGAACAAGGGCAGCGTGTTATCACCCAGAAGTTGGTACAAACTGGGAATGTAGATAGTTCAGAAGATATTGAAAAGCATCGTGAAATTATGGGCAGTGGCTGGTTTCAGGAAGATCATGAAAAATTGACCATGCCTGAAATTTTTAGCTATCCTGCCTCGCCACATTTAGCTACACGTTTGGATGGGCGTGAGTTAGATTTTGCCAAGATCGAAGCTGCAACTAAAGAGCTTGCTCAGCGTTTTGATGTAGTATTGTTAGAGGGTGCGGGCGGTTTGATGGTGCCTTTAACCACAGAGTTGTTGACTATTGATTATATTGCTGAACATCAATTTCCTGTGATTCTGGTCACTTCTGGACGTTTGGGTAGTATTAATCATACTTTATTGAGTCTGGAGGCTTTAAAACATCGTGGTTTGAGTTTGCATGCTTTGGTATATAACTTAAAGGATGAGTCGAAAGATCCGCTTATTTCGAAAGATACCGCAGATTATTTAAAAGCTTATTTGGCAAAGCATTTTCCTGAAGCAGAATGGATTGAATTGGAAAAGTTTTAATTCTGACAATGATTAATGAAATAAAAACTTATTATAAAACAATATCATATTTTAATCAAATGTTGAAAATATTAATTCATTGATTCTTTTGCAAAAATATAGAATGATGGAGTCCATAAAAGCAAATTCATCAATACACCTGAATACTGGCGAAAAGCTGGATATGGATTAAAAATCAGGATATGAGCATTACATTGAAGCCTCAATTTTTAAAGGTCGCCTTAATTGCGGTCATGATTACAGGGATGCCAGTCAGCCATGCAAAGACTCCTGCCCAAGCTGACAAGGTGCTGCGGGTGGCGTTTCCTGCACCTGATGATGGTTTTGATATGGTGAAAACCTCCAATTTTTATAGTGGTAATATTGCTGATGTAATTTTTGAAAGATTGCTTCAATATGATTACTTGGCAAATCCAGTCAAGCTAGTGCCTGCAACAGCTCAGAGCTTGCCAGTGATCAAAAAAAATGGACAGGTCTACACCTTTAAAATCAAGCCAGGCATCTACTTTACCGATGATCCTGCATTTAAAGGCAAGCGACGGGAACTGGTCGCTGAGGATTATGTCTATGCGGTAAAGCGTATTCTTGATCCAAAGAATCATGCGCCATCTTTTTCCTTTATTGACAATAAATTGCTTGGTGCAAATGCACTGGTGGAGCAAGCCAACAAGACAGGAAAATTTGATTACGATGCACCGATTGAGGGAGTAAAAGCCCTCGACAAATATACCATTCAATTTACCCTCACCCAGCCTGATTATAATTTCCCCTATATTCTTGCCTATAGCACCTTTGGCGCAACGGCTCGGGAAGTAGTTGAATACTATAAAGATCGTATCGGTATGCACCCTGTCGGCACAGGGCCTTATATGCTGGGTAAATATGTTCCTCGCAGTAAAATCGAGCTGGTCGCCAATCCTGATTATCGTGGTTTTATCTGGAATTTTAAATCCACAGGCACGGCTTGGGATAATCAACTGGTCAAGCAAATGAGTGGTAAACACATGCCACAAATTGGCAAAGTGACGGTCAGTATTATTGAAGAAGAACAATCACGCTGGCTGGCATTTCAGTCCAAACAACTTGATTTTGATAGCTTAACGGCTAATGCTATTGCCAAAGCCTTAGACCAAAACAATCAACTGAATGCGGAGATGCAGAAAAAGGGCATTCGCCTGTATGCCAATAAGGAAGCAGAAGTCACCTACACCATGTTTAACATGCGTGATCCTGTGGTGGGTGGCAGTAGTCTGGATAAAATTGCATTAAGACGGGCGATTGCCATGTCATTGAATATGAATGAGTATATTCGTATTCTGCGTAAAGGGCAGGCGGTTAAGGCTGAAATGCTGGTGCCTGCTGGCGTCAATGGTCATAATCCAGATTATCGCAGTAGCATTGGTTATAACCCTGTCTTGGCGAATAAGTTGCTGGATCATTTTGGCTATAAAAAGGCGGCAGATGGTTATCGCACGTTCCCAAATGGCAAGCCTTTAACCCTTAAAATTAATACTGAAAGTAGTTCGTCTTCTGTGATTTATTCAGAACTGTGGAAAAAGGGGCTGGATGCGATTGGGATTCGGGCAGATTTTAAGGTCAGTAATTTTGCTGACAACCTCAAGGCTGCTTTTCAATGTAAATATATGATGTGGGGCGGTGCGTGGCACGCCGATTATCCAGAGGGAGAAAATTTTGCTCAACTACTTTATGGGGCGAATGTTGGTCGAGGCAATTTATCCTGTTATCAATCCGTAGCCTATGATGCGCTCTATCAAAATGCAATGAAATTACCGCCTGATCAACGTATGCCGTTTTATGAAAAAATGAGCCGACAAATTGAAGCGGACAATCCGTGGGTGCTACAGGATACCCGTAACCGTAACTGGGTCATTCAGCCTGAAATTCAGGGCTTTAAGGCACATCCGATTATGAGTACCAATTGGCAATATCTGGATATTGTTCCAACACAAAAGAAATAATGTGAACACGTATGAAGCAGAATTTTAAAATTTCATTGCAGCAGTATGGGATGGCGGTCTTGCTTGGCACAATCTCGATTGGCATAAGCAATGGCACAATGGCAAAAAGTCCAGCCGATCCAAACAAGGTGCTGCGCTATGCCTTTCCTGTGGCGGAAACAGGTTTTGATCCTGCCGCAGTTCAGGATTTGTATTCAGCGCATGTACTGTATTCCATTTTCGATACCTTATATACCTATGATTATCTGGCTTCACCTGCCAAGCTGGTTCCTAATGCTGCGGCTGCCTTGCCAGAAGTCAGTGCGGATGGCTTGACCTATACCATCCATCTTAAAAAAGGTATTTATTTTTCTCCAGACCCTGTGTTTAAGGGGAAACCACGAGAACTCACCGCAGCAGATTATGCTTATTCCTTTAAGCGGTTGCTTGATCCGCAACTGCATTCACCGAGTAGCTGGTTATTTGAGGGACGCATCGCAGGAATGGACAGTGCCATCCAGCAAGCGAATAAAACGGGGAAGTTTAATTACGATCAGCCGATTGCAGGCTTGCAAACGCCTGATCGTTATACGCTGGTGATTCGCCTGACTGAACCAAATCATAATTTTCCGATGTTGCTGGCACATCAGCCAACAGGGGCAGTCGCCCGTGAAGTGATTGAACATTATCGGGACAAGGCTGGTTTTGTCATGGGGCATCCGATTGGCACAGGGCCTTATTTATTGTCCCGCTGGACACCTGCTTCACGGATTATTTTAAAAGCCAATCCTGACTATCGTGGCTTTGTCTGGGATTTTAAGGCCAGCAATCCAGACGATCAGAAAATTGTCCAGCAAATGCAAGGCAAGAAAATGCCACAGATTGGTGTGGTGGATATTCAGGTGATTGAGGAAGCACAGTCGGGGTGGTTGTCGTTTCAGAAAGATGGACTGGATTTATTGACCTTAACAGGAGATTTGCCTGCTCAGGCACTCAAAGATAGTAAGTTAAAAGCTGAATTTGAGCAAAAGGGTATTCAGCTTTCCCGAATTTCTGATCCCTCGATTGATTATTTATACTGGAATATGCAAAACCCTATGGTCGGTGGATTGAGTAAGGAAAAAATTGCCTTACGCCGTGCGATGGCCATGGCACATTCACCTGAAAAAGATATTCAGATTTTAATGAAAGGGGATGCCAAGCGTTTACAGTTCCCGATTCCTTACGGCGTGGCAGGGCATGATCCCGATTATAAGGGCAGTGTGCCGTATTCGGTGAAAGCGGCCAATTTATTGCTGGATCGGTATCATTATAAAATTGGGGCGGATGGCTGGCGTAGTTTACCGAATGGTAAGCCCTTGCTGATAGAGTTTATGCCATCCAGTAATAGCGCACGAAGTATGCAAATGGCTGAATTACTAAAGAAAGATTTAGCCAGTATTAAAGTGAATATGGTGTCCAAACCTGTGCCCTTTGCTGAGGGTTTAAAAGCAGAAAAGCAATGTAAAACCATGTTTAAGGGTTCTGCATGGATTGCGGATTATCCTGATGGCGATAATTTTATGCAGTTGTTTTATGGCAAAAATGTCAATGCCACCAATAATTCCTGTTTTAAGTTGCCTGAATATGACCGTTTGTATGAGCATTCACTTAAACTGTCTAATGGACCTGAACGAGATCAGTTATATCGGAAGATGGCACGGCTTTTAGAGTTTTATTCGCCTGTGCAAATGATTTCCAGTCGTTATCGTAATGTTCTGATTCAGCCCCGTGTGATTGGCTATAAAAAGCATCCGATTTTGCCTGCGGAATGGATGTATATTGATATTGAGGAAAGGAAATAATTTTTGTGTCTGCATCATGGAGTCTTGCCGAGTTTATATCTAATTTTGCTATCAGCCTGCGGCTCGCCTTACTTTTCAAGGATGAAAAGTAAGCAAAAATCCTTTGTCGGACTGACGGTACGTCCCTGTTACCGCAGTCCGACAGGGCGGCATCCATGCCGCCTCCACGATAGTAAATATTGATTTAGATTCTGACAGTAAGAGTCTTTTAAAAATTAGTATTAGAGTGAATTGAACAGAATTGAAATGAATTGGAGAAAGCGTGTGGCAAAAAAGACATTAACGAACTTGGGGCTATGCTTTATTGGTCTTTGCGGGATGAATCAAGCGGTATGGGCAGAACCAGCACGCGCTACCTTACCTATTCTAAAACTCGCTGATCAGCCGCAATGGTGTGATGCCAGTATTCAAAAACTCCAGCAACAAATCACCGAACTCGAAAAAAAACCAGTCAAAGCGGAGTCCAATGCCGCACCTGTTTTAGCAGAATGGGATGCCTTTATGGCGATGTTTGAGGACTTGACTAATCCGATCAGCTTATATCGTAATGTCTATCCTGATGAAAAGTTTCGTCAGGCGGCAGATGACTGTATTGTGAAAATGGAACAGCTACAGACCGATTTATATCAGAATCCAAAACTCTATCAACGCATTAAAAACAGCAAGGCGACTGATCCAATTGATGTGAAATACCGTCAGGACATTTTAACTGACTTTGAAAATACGGGCGTGCAATTACCGCCTGTAAAAAGAATACGCTTAAAGGAAATCCGTAACCTGCAAACCCAACTTTCACAGCAATTTACCCGTAATATCAATGATAATCCTGAAAAACTGGAATTTACCCCAGATGAGTTAAAAGGCTTGCCAGAAAGCTATCTTGCCAATGCCAAGAAAAATGATAAGGGTAATTATTTGCTGGGATTTGATTATCCTGCTTATCAACCGTTTATGGAACTTTCTGAGAGTGATGCAGCACGTAAACGTTACCAGACTGCTTTTACTCGACGGGGTACAGCAAAGAATCTGGACTTGCTCAAACAGATTATTGACCTCCGTTATGAACAGGCACAGTTATTCGGTGAGCCAAGCTATGCCGATCTCGCCTTAAAAAAACGCATGGCGAAAAATCCAAAAACAGTGAATGATTTCCTGAATAATATTTACCAGATTGTGACGCCACTTGAGCAAAAGGAAATGCAGGAATTAAGGGAATTTAAGGCAAAAACTCTAAATATTCCTTTAGAACAGGCAGAGATTACACGCTGGAACGTGGGTTATTGGACAGAGAAATTACGTAAGGACAAATACCAGATTGATCAGGAAAAATTGCGTGATTATTTCCCAACTTTAGCTGCACAGAAATGGTTGTTTGCGATTTCCTCAAATCTGTATGGTATTGAGTTTAAGCCTGCCAAAGTGGATACATGGCAGGATGAAGTTGAATATTACGATGTGACCGACCAGAAAACAGGACAACTGCTTGGCGGTTTGTATATGGATAAATTCCCGCGTGAGGGCAAATATGGGCATGCTGCGGTATGGGGCGTGTATGGCGGCAGCAGCTTAACAGGGCGTAAACCAATTTCGGTTTTAGTGACCAATTTTAATCGCAAAGGTTTAAACAGCAATGAGCTGGAAACCTTTGTGCATGAGTTTGGACATGCCTTGCATGGCATTTTGTCCGATACCCGTTATGTGGGACAGTCTGGAACATCAGTCGAGCGTGACTTTGTTGAAGCACCCTCGCAGATGTATGAAGAATGGGCGAGACGTAAGGAAACCTTGTCTAAAGTGGCAGACTATTGTGATCCAGCCTGTCCACGTATTGATGATGCGCTGATTGAACGTTTAAATGCGGTACATAATTATGGACGTGGCGCACGTTATGCTCGCCAAACCCTGTATGCGCAATATGATATGGCATTGCATGATAAAGACCCTCGCCAGCTGCAACCATTGGATGTCTGGAAAAAAATGGAATCGGCAACTGCTTTGGGCTATGTGGAAAATACTCAGTTCCCAGGGCAGTTCGGGCATTTAATGGGCTATCAGGCGGGCTACTACGGTTATATGTGGTCAGAAGTGTTGGCACTGGATATGTTATCTGCCTTTGGGGATAACCTGAATAATCCAGAAATTGGGCAACGTTATCGTCAAACGGTTTTGTCACAAGGCAGCCAGAAAAAAGCGGCTGAATTGGTGAAAGATTTTCTGGGTAGGGCGCCTGACAACAAGGCATTTCTGAATGAGATTACAGGACAACGCGTCAAATAAGGATGTACCAAGATGTTCGCTTATGTCGTGCGTAGACTCTGGCAAATGATTCCGACCATGTTGGGGGTCATTTTGCTGATTTTTTTCCTGTTTAACTGGGTTGGTGGCGACCCTGCCTATATTCTGGCAGGCAAAATGTCCAATCCAGAACAGATTGAAAATATCCGTAAACAGTTGGGCGTGGATCAGCCGTACTATATGCAGTTGTGGATTTTTATCAAGCAGATTCTGACTTTTGATTATGGCGCAAGCTGGAGTACAGGCGAATCAGTATCGCAGATTATCCTGACCCGTTTGGGGCCATCGCTGACCTTGCTGGTTCCATTGGTGATTTTACAAACTGTGATCTCGATTGTACTGGCCTTGGCGGTGGCATCGGTACGTGGTTCACTGACAGACCGTATGGTGATGATGCTATGCACTGTCGGCATGTCGATCAGTATTTTGGTCTATATCATTATCTTCCAGTATGTCTTGGCCTATCAGTTGGGCTGGTTTCCTGTGCAGGGCTGGAGCGACAGCTTTAGCGAAAATCTATTCTATTATTCCTTATTACCCATCCTGATTATGCTGGTGGTGAGCATTGCACCAACCTTACGTCTGTATCGTAGTTTTGTGCTGGATGAAATTCATCAGGACTATGTGCGGACGGCCCGTGCTAAAGGTGTGCCTGAAACACGGGTTTTGGGCATTCATGTGTTGCGTAATGCCTCGATTCCGATTGTCACCGAAGTGATGGCAAGCTTGCCAGCTTTATTAATTGGTGCATTTTTGATTGAGCGTTTCTTTGGGATTCCAGGGATTGGTCGTGAAATTATTATTGCGGTGGAACGTAGTGATTTTCCTGTGATTAAGGCGATTACTGTTTATGTGGCAGCCGTCACCATGATTTTTAATTTGATTGCTGATCTGATCTACAAAGCCATCGACCCTCGTGTTCAGTTGAAATAGGAGGATGACGATGCTCAGTACAATTTTTAAAGGCAAAACCTCCTCAAATGAATCATCTGCGTCAACAGGACTCTGGCATTTGGCCTTGAATCGATTGAAATCAGATCGTATTGCAGTTGTTTCGTTTGTGATCGTACTGTTTTATTTCATTTTGCTGGCTTTATCCATGACAGGCGTGATTGCTTCTAATTGGAATAAAGAAGTGGCAGTCAGTTATGCACCACCGACATTTTTAGGTGCTGATACTGAATCAGATCAAATTAAGGCAATTACAGAAAGCACAGTAACTTTGCCTGAAAATCCTGTTGATCCACTCAAAGACGTGATTCAACAACTCAATGCAGAAATTCAGGCGGAACAACAAGGTAGCTCAGTCATTGATAATTATGGTGTGGTTGATCCTTTAGCAGAGGATATGCTGCAAATTGATCAACAGCTTGGTGGGCATCTACTTGATCAAAAACAAGAGTTAAAAACCACGTTGCCTTTTGGGGCAGATAAGTGGGGGCAAGATGTGCTGCTCAAAACTATTAAAGGTGCTGAAACATCAATTCTGGTCGGTTTGTTATCAGCTTTATTGGCAGTGGTGATTGGTACTTTTCTTGGCGCGATTGCAGGTTATTTTGGCGGTTGGATTGATGATGTACTGAACTGGTTCTATAACATTTTCACTTCGATTCCTTATCTGCTATTAGTGCTCGCGATCGCTGCGGTACTCCAACAAAAAGGAATTTTGTCAATTGTTTTGATTTTAGGTCTAACGGGTTGGACTGGGGTATTTCGTTTGGTTCGTGCTGAATATATGAAGCACAAATCGCGTGAATATGTACTTGCCGCCAAAGCCATTGGAGTGAGTCATTTACGCCGTATGTTTGTGCATATTTTCCCGAATGTCAGTCATATCGCGTTGGTTCAAATTTCGATTCTGGTGGTGTCATTCATTAAATCTGAAGTGATTCTGAGCTTCCTTGGTTTTGGCGTCCCTGTCGGTGTGGTGTCATGGGGCAGTATGCTCAATGAAGCGCAAAGTGAATTGATTTTGGGGAAATGGTGGCAACTGGCTGCGGCATCGATTGCAATGGCTATTTTGGTCACCGCATTCTCGATGTTTACCGATGCATTGCGTGATGCACTTGATCCCAAACTAAGATAGCGGAGCAATAAGATGCAAAATTATCATGAAACGCCATTATTGGAAGTCGAAAATCTGCATATCAGTTTTAAGGGTGAAAATAAGCAGTGGATTGAAACGGTCAAGGGCATTTCATTTACCATTCCCAAAAATAAAACGGTGGCTTTGGTGGGTGAGTCGGGCAGTGGTAAATCCGTGACTTCACTGGCGATTATGGGCTTGCTACCGAAAGGACAAAGCCAAATTGCTAATCAAAGCAAGATCAGCTTTGAGGGAAAGGATTTACTCAATTTATCTGCAAAGGAAATCCGCCAAATTTGCGGCAAAGACATTGCCATGATTTTTCAGGAACCAATGTCATCGCTGAATCCTGTATTTACAGTCGGTGACCAGATTGCCGAAGTGCTCAGGATTCATTTAGGTATGGGGCGCAAGCAGGCTAGAGTACGAGTGCTTGAGTTACTTCGAGAAGTCGGTATCCCTGCACCTGAAACAAAAATAGATGCGTATCCAAGTCAGCTTTCTGGTGGTCAGCAGCAAAGGGTTATGATTGCCATGGCAATTGCTTGTGAACCAAAGCTATTGATCGCAGATGAACCAACCACGGCATTAGATGTCACTATTCAAAAGCAGATTATTGATTTGTTGGAATCATTACGACAACGCCATCAAATGTCGATGCTATTCATCACCCATGATTTAGCACTGGTTGGTGAAATTGCTGATGAAGTGATCGTCATGCGTCATGGTGAAATCCGCGAATGTGGCACCGTTGAACAAATACTGGAACAGCCGCAAGATGTGTATACCCGTGCCTTATTGCACTGTAGACCTCAACTTTCAACCCGACCATACCGTTTACCCGTCACCAGCGATTTTATGAAACAGGACGAAAATGGACAACTGGTCGAAGCAACCAATTTGTCCGAATTGAATCTGAAACAGCGTTCGCGAGGACTTACAGGCGAAGAACAAATTGTTTTAGAGGTCAAAGACCTGAAAAAATCGTTTTATAGTCGTAAAGGTTTATGGGGGCGAGATGAATTTCAGGCCGTGAAAGGTATATCGTTCCAATTGGCAAAAGGTAAGACTTTAGGTTTGGTTGGAGAGTCGGGTTCAGGTAAAACCACGATTGGACTATTGCTAATGCGTCTGTATCAAGCCACAGGTGGACAAGCCTTGATTGGTGGTAAAGATATTCTTGCCATGACTGAGAAAGAATTTTCACAGTATCAGCGTAAAATTCAAATTATTTTCCAGAATCCATACGCTTCACTCAATCCACGCTTTACCGTCGGGCAGATTTTATTGGAGCCGATGCGTATTCATGGCATTGGACAGAATGATGCTGAACGCAAGAAAATTGCACTCGAGCTATTGGAAAAAGTCAGTTTACCTATAGATGCATATGACCGTTATCCACATGAATTTTCAGGTGGTCAGCGGCAACGGATTGCCATCGCACGCTGTCTGACTTTAAAACCTGAGATTTTGATTTGTGATGAATCAGTCTCCGCGCTGGATGTGTCGGTACAGGCACAGGTGCTGAATTTACTGCAAGATTTACAGGATGAATTTGGTCTGAGTTATATCTTTATTTCGCATGATTTATCGGTAGTGAAATATATTTCAGATCAAGTCATGGTCATGAATCATGGTGAATTAGTTGAAATTGCTAACTCGGACGAACTGTATTTACATCCACAACATGAATATACCAAGAAACTGCTGAATGCGATTCCACAGGGGATCAGTCACCATCATTAAAGTTCAGCCATAAAAAAACGCTCTAATGAGAGCGTTTTTTTATTTTCAGGATCAAGAATTAGAACTTCTTAAAACCTTTATTAAAACCGATGGTTTTACGACCGTTATTATTTTCACTGCTACGTGGACGTTGCTGTGGTTCTTGCTCATCATCACGACGCTGTTGACGTAGATAGCCACCACGGCGTGCAGCCAATGGCTTCTCCGCCATTTTTTCAGTACGGCGTTTTGCCATACCAAACAGACCAGTACCCTGACGTGGCTTCAACTCAACCGATTTCGCCAAGTTATCAATATCAGTTTTATCTAATTCCATCCAGCGGCCTGTACGTAATTCACGTGGCAAGATCACCGTACCATAACGGGTACGCAATAAGCGGCTGACTTTTAGGCCTTGCGATTCAAAGATACGACGTACTTCACGGTTACGGCCTTCTTTAACCACCACCTGATACCAACGGTTGATCCCATCACCGCCAATTTCAGAGAATGATTCGAATTTGGCTGGACCATCTTCAAGCTCAACACCTTTCAGCATGTTATTGCGAATTTGCGGTGTTACTTCACCCATCACACGTACCGCATATTCACGTTCAACTTCATTTGAAGGGTGCATTAAACGGTTAGCAAGTTCACCATCATTCGTGAATAATAATAAACCAGTACTGTTAATATCCAGACGACCCACCATCACCCAGCGGTCATTGGCAATTTGTGGCAAATGATCAAATACGGTAGGACGCTTTTCAGGGTCATTGCGCGAGCAAATCTCACCTTCAGGCTTGTAGTAAATCAGCACACGACGACGAATTTCATCTTCAATCTGGAACTGCACCTTACGGCCGTCAATACGCAGTTCATCGGTTGGTTCGATACGCTCACCCACCTGGGCAATACGACCATTGATGCTGACACGGCCAGCAGCAATCACCTCTTCCATATAACGACGTGAGCCTAACCCGACTCTCGCCAACACCTTTTGTAATTTTTCACTCATGACAGCACAACCTTAGACATAATGATCAACAGTTCACCTCTCAAGACTTCGGTGCATGTGCATCGAGAGCCATGAATGCTTCCTTGGCGTTCTGTAGGGGAGGCAATTGATTTAATGACACTAAACCAAAAGCATTTAAAAATTGGGGCGTTGTAATCAACAACGCAGGTCTTCCAGGCAAATCCCTGAAACCAGCTTCTTTAATCCAGTTCCAGTCAAATAAATTTCTTAAAATCTGGCTATTATTCGATACACCACGAATCTGTTCAATATCCGCACGCGTGACAGGCTGATGATAGGCAATCACGGCGACTGTTTCAAGCAGCGATGGCGATAGCTTGGTTGGACGTTCTGGCCACACCTGGGCAATAATATTACGGTACTTTGCCCGCACCTGAAAACGAAAGCCCTGTGCCGTTTCAATCAGTTCAATGGAACGCCCATGCTGTAACATCGCAAGCTGTTGTAAAAACGTGCGTAATTGCTGCTTGGAGTATTGGTTCTGAAAGGCTTCTTTTAACCGTGCAAGTGAAACGGCTGAGTCACTGGCAAATATAATTGCTTCAATCTGCAATAAAACGTCGTGATGAATGTCTTCAAGTGACATTCCCTCATTGGCATTGAACTGGTCTAAACTCATGCGGCAATCCCCTGAACAGTCAGTGGAGCTTCAATACCTGTATGGATGATTTGAATTTTTTGCTGGCGCGTGAGTTCCAGCACTGCCATAAAAGTCACCACCATGCCCATACGACCCTGCTTGGGATTGAGCAGTTCAATAAAACTTAAATTTTCACCAGATGCAAGCTGGCTTTCAATATAGGCCATACGCTCTTCAAGCAATACAGGTTCTTGTGCAACCACATGGGTGATGGGTTCAGGACGGTTAAAGATACAGAATAATGCGTCACGCAGGGCATCGACATCATAACCCTCATAAATTGGGGCAATATGACCAATACTGACATTGGTACTAAAGGTATCCCGCTCAAAAATTGGCATTTGCCCCAGACGTTCAGCCGCCTGTTTAATGCGTAAATAGGTTTCCAGACGGTCAATTAGTTCCTGTTTTGGGTCTTTCTCAAACTGATCCGCAACTTTTGCTTTAGGAAGTAATAAACGTGATTTTAAGTCGGCAAGTAGTGCTGCCATCACCATATAATCAGCAGTCAACTCAATATTCAGCGACTTCATATTGTCCATATAGGAAAGATATTGGGTCGCGATTGGGGAGATGTCGAGCTGCAATAAATCAAAGCCATTTTTTTGAATCAGGTAAATCAGAAAATCCAGGGGACCTTCGAATTGTTCGAGTAGGATTTCAAACGCAGCAGGCGGTATGTACAAATCTTCGGGTATAGTCTCCTGCCACTCGTCAAGCACACGAATGGATGGAGTAGACTCCAGAACTGAGGGGAGAGTTTGATTCATTACCGTTATAAGCCACGCGAATTTTCAAAAGCATGAAAGATATAATTTTGTGTGCAAGGACGACACAATGCTACCAAGAGCTTGGCTATTCTAATCGAAATAGCACATTTAATAAATTACTCACTTACAAAAACCTTAAAGTTCTCAGGGTATTTTTTATCCGAATAGCCGTAAAACCTCGGGGTTTAGCCCGAGGATATAAGGCTGCAATCCGCTAGTCCCCCTTGTGGGGATTAGCTAGGATTGCTAAAAACATTTGAATCTAGTAATCCATGTGCTATGATAATTACGTTGTATATTTTTAGTCAGCAGACTGATACAACACGAAAAAAACAGTTTTCCCCATTGTAATCCGTGCACTCTTTGCAATCCGAAAGGTAGGACTACATTGGAATAAGAAGCAGAGAACTATAGTATCTGTTTCGTGGCAGGACATTGCCATCTAGCAGTAGGAATCCCCGTCCTTTAGGTCGGGGAGGATGTCAATGTGATGCAATTTCACATTGAACAGAGCTAAAGCTATGTTTAAATGGGTTTCCAAAAAGGCTTTAATTAAACGATAACAGCCAATGAGAAATTATTTAAAAACACAACAGAATCAGTTTGGGCAAATGACTGGTTCTTCGCTTGATGAAAATGTGACTGCTTCTACTGTTCAGGGTGATATATCGGGATGATATGTCAAGCTGGTCAATGTGGCTGATGGCATAACAGATCAGGCGGTAGGGCAGTTATGGGAAGCGGTATCGACAGAACCTGATGAACGATGCTGGACCTATCTGCCATATTCCGCACCGCAGAGCCAGCAAAGCCTAAAAGATTCATTACAAAATTTGGTGGTGTTTCAATACGAGGGATTGTTTCGTCAGGATTGTATATTAAAAGGGCACAATCGAAATACGGCATGGTTCTCGATGATTGATGATGAGTGGCCAGAATTAAAAAATGCTTATCAGCAATGGCTGAGTCCTGATAATTTTGATGAACACGGTTTTCAGAAACAGAAGTTGTCTGATTTTTTGATTGAATAAGGGGTAGTGCTTATTCAAAAGCACTGACATCACCAACACCACGACGGATAATTTCAGGATTTTCTCCCGATAAATCCACGATACTGGTGGTGGACAAGGTACCAAAGCCGCTGTCAATAAACACATCAATACGTTTACCTAGTTGGTTTTCAATATCATAAGGATCATCAAGCGGATCTTTTTGATCGGGCAAGATCAATGTACTGGTGAGTAACGGTTCGCCAAGTTCTTGTAATAAAGCTTGTGCAACAGGATTACCTGGAATACGCAGACCAATTGTTTTTTTCTTTGGGTGCATTAAGCGCTTTGGCACTTCACTGGTAGCAGGTAAAATAAATGTGGTAATAGCAGGGGTATTGGCTTTTAACAATCTATACATCGCATTATCAACTTTTGCATAAGTTGCAATATCAGATAAATCACAACACATAATTGCATATTGATGTTTAGGACCTAAGCCACGAATTTGAGCTATTCGCTCCATCGCACTTTTATTCCCAATCTGACAACCAATCGCATAGGCTGCATCAGTTGGATAAACCACCACATCACCCGCACGAATACGTTCAACGGCTTGTGTGATTAAGCGAGCCTGTGGATTTTCAGGATGAATATGTAAATGTAACATTATTATTGTAACTCCCTGATCTTTATGGCTAGATTAAGTATGAAACTTGTTCTACTAAAGATGCAAGTCTTAGATGTGTTAATTTTGTCATTCAATCAAGTAATTCACGTTTAAATTCATTTAGTTGTAATGGTAAGCCATGACGGGTACAAACACAGATATAGTGAATAAAAAGTGCAGCATCTCGTGGTAAAGTGGCTTCACCTGAAAAATAACGTTGTACTTGAGCAAAAACATGATCTTTAAATTGTGTCCCATTGCCGCTATCACCCGTTAAGTTATCTAAAGAGACACGAAACTTTCGACCAAAGGCTGTTGCAAATAACCATTCAATGGCTTGAGGCTTAATTTCAACTTGTTCAAATAAAGCTTGCTGTTCTGCAGTACGACCATCGGGTGCATACCAATAACCTAAATCAGGTAAAAGGCGACGTTTTTCACCTGAAATACTCCAATGACTAATTTCATGTAAGGCACTGTTAAAGAAACCATGTGCAAATTGGATTTTTGCAGGCTGTTGATTTATCGCTGGGAAATATTCTGGTTCAAAATCACCTTTAACAAGCATGACATTATGGTGGGAAAACCAGTGATTAAAGTGTAAAATAAGCCAATCAACCTGTTCTGGTTCTGTTGTTAACGTTTGCCAAGATGAGCGTTGCACTTGATCTGGCGTTAACATAGGAGCAGTGATTGAATGAGGGCTAACAAGTGATGAAGTTGTTACTTCAAGTTGCGGCTGCAACAGATGCATTGCTGTGTTACCACGAGTTCTGTCTAAAGAAGTGCAAAATTGTATCTTAATCTTTGACAGAGTACCGATGAATTTGTAAAATTGCCGCCCACAGGGTCTGCTGACAGTTCAAATGTAACTTGCGTTGCAAAGTAAAATTGTCATAGACAAGGAATGAAACGTAGTTAATGGCGACTCCCTTAACAAGTTTCATGACGATGGATAGGGCAATTTTACTAGCAACCCGTAGGGACAGGGATATTTTTTGATGCTACTGCGTTACGCATTGCTTATTTAGAAAGCTAAATTACGCAATTCGTGCCTTGTATCCTCTAAAAAATGTCCACTGTCGCAACTATATTTGAACTGTCAACAGACCCTCTTATGTCAGCAAATACTTTTCCAAGCCAAATCGAGCCATTTAAATGGGCTGAACAGGGCTATACATGGTCAGGAACACTGCCATTGTCTCGCTTTGCTCGTATTGCTCGAGAAGCTGTTAGTTCAATTGATGATCAATTGATCAACATAGACTGTAAGCTATCAATGGATGCCTATCATCGTATTGTATGGTTAGATGGACATATTGATACTAAAGTTCCAATGGAATGCCAACGTTGTTTGGGATCTGTTGAAATTGAATTAGTCTCAGAATTTCATTTAGCTTTAATTGATGATGAGTTACTGATAGAGCGATTGGATGAGGATGCTGATTTCATCGTTTTAGGTGAAAGTGAATCGTCGAAAAAAGGGAGTATTGATACACCTGCTTCGATTGATTTATTCGCATTGCTAGAAGATGAATTGTTATTGTTGATGCCTTTGTCTCCCAAACATGGTGTTTGTGAGCATAAACATCAACCTGCCCTTCAGGACGTTGTCGAAGAAAAGCGGGATAATCCGTTTGATGTTTTGGCAAGTTTGAAAGGCAAACTTAACTCATAACACAATTTGTGTTATCATGTTGAGTTAAGACAACTGAATTTGTTCTGATCCATTTTTCGATCTTTGTAAGGAGCCATCATGGCCGTTCAGCAAAACCGTAAAAGTCGCTCTCGCCGTGACATGCGCCGTTCACATGACGCTTTAACCGAGAATGCATTATCTGTAGACCAAACTACTGGTGAAACTCATCGTCGTCACCACGTGACTAAAGACGGTATTTACCGTGGTCGTCAATTATTCGCTAAAGCAGCTGATGCTGAATAATTGAATCATATGCATTAAGCGTTAGCTTAAAGTATAGAAAAAATGGGAGCGAAAGCTCCCTTTTTTGTTGTTTTTCGCAATTATAAAACGATTTAATCAATGTTAAATTTCCGCATCGAGAAAAAGTCTGCTGCTATTCTCATGTAGAATCATGAGAAATGATGAAACTGGCAATAGACCATTTTAAGGATTTTTATATGTCGACTAAACGACTTGAGCAGGCAGCTCAAGCAACAAAAACCGCATTTGTATTCCCAGGTCAAGGCTCGCAAAAAGTAGGTATGCTGGCTGAACTTGCTGAGCAGTTTGGTGTGATCAAAGAAACCTTTGATGAAGCATCAAATGCACTAGGTTTTGATTTATGGCATATCGCGCAAAGCGGAGAAGGTTTAGATCAAACTGAAAATACACAACCTGTTTTATTAACCGCTAGTATCGCGTTATGGCGCGTATGGTTGGAGTTAGGTGGTGTAGTACCAAAATACTTGGCAGGACACTCTCTAGGTGAATACAGTGCTTTAGTTGCTGCGGAAGCGATGACATTGGGAGATGCTGTAAAACTAGTGAATTTGCGTGGGAAACTCATGCAAAATGCAGTTCCTCAAGGAGCAGGTGCTATGGCTGCAATTCTAGGTCTTGATGATCAGAAAGTGGTTGAGCTTTGCCAAGCTGCGACAGCAAATGGCGAGGGTTCGGTTGAAGCTGCCAATTACAATGCGCAAGGTCAAGTTGTGATTGCAGGAACTGCGACTTTAGTCCAACAGGTTATCGCTGCTGCAAAGGAGCAATCAGGCAAAGCCATTGCGCTACCAGTATCTGTGCCTTCACATTGCTCATTAATGAAGCCAGCAGCAGAACAGTTTGCTGAAGCTTTGGAACAAACTGCCATTGAGCTACCACGCCTTCCTGTAATACAAAATGTCAACGCGGAAATTGCGACAGATGTTGCTCAATTGCGTCAGGCATTAACGGCTCAGTTGTATGAGTCAGTGCAATGGACTCGTACCATGCAATATCTGCAAGATCAAGGTATTCAGTATGTGGTCGAATGTGGACCTGGGACTGTACTGAGTAATCTTGCGAAGCGATTACCGAACATAGAAAAAGCATTTGCGATTGATAGCAAAGCACGTATGGAAGATGCCCTAAACGCAGTATTAGTGGCAGAAGGAAAAATTGCATGACACAACAACGAAAAGTTGCGTTAGTGACAGGAGCTAGCCGAGGCATTGGCGCAGCAATTGCACAGCAGCTCATTCAAGACGGTTTTTTTGTAGTTGGCACCGCGACTTCTGAATCAGGCGCGCAAAAACTGACAGAAAGCTTTGCTGAGAACGGTGCGGGTGCTGTACTTGACGTTCGAAATGGTGAAGCGATTGATGCACTGGTAACAGATATCGAGCAAAAATACGGTTCTGTCTTAGTTCTAGTGAACAATGCTGGGATTACGAAAGATAATTTGTTACTTCGTATGTCTGAAGATGATTGGGACGATATTCTCAATATTCATCTCAAAGCTGTTTACCGTCTCTCGAAGCGTGTTTTAAAAGGTATGACTAAAGCACGTTTTGGTCGAATTATTAACATTAGTTCAGTGGTTGCACATTTTGCAAATCCAGGCCAAGCCAACTATTCAGCAGCAAAAGCAGGGATTGAAGCATTCAGTCGTAGTTTAGCTAAAGAGATGGGCAGCCGTCAGATTACTGTAAATAGTGTTGCACCTGGATTCATCGCGACTGAAATGACTGATCAGTTAAGCGAAGATGTTCGTAAAAAAATGAGTGATCAAGTAGCTTTAAATCGTCTAGGTGAGCCTCAAGATATTGCGCATGCAGTGAGTTTCCTTGCAAGCGATAAAGCTAGTTACATTACTGGTACAGTTTTACACGTAAATGGTGGTCTATACATGGCCTAAGTGGCGATGTATAAACTTTTAAAAGTTTTTATATTCAATTAAACTAGTGGCAAATCAAAACGCCACAAGCAATGAGGAGAATTCCTGTGAGCGATATCGAACAACGCATCAAACAAGCTGTAGCTGAACAATTAGGTATGCGTGCTGAAGAGATCAAGAATGAAGCATCTTTCATGGATGATTTAGGTGCTGACTCTTTGGATCTGGTTGAACTTGTAATGTCTTTTGAAAATGATTTTGACATCACCATTCCAGACGAAGATTCTAATGAAATCACGACTGTTCAATCTGCAATTGATTATGTAACCAAAAAACTTGGTTAATCATATCACATGATTAAAAGCCACCTTTTTCGGTGGCTTTTTTATATGTTCAACTTTTCATATGAATAGATGTAAAAATATCTTACAAAAAAAATAAACTATAAATATGAAAATAATTTATTTGAGTGTATAAAATTTATGCTATTTAAAATAATTTATTTGAGTGTATAAAATTTATGCTATTTAAAATAATTTATTAAACCATAACAACAAAAGGGAATTTTATGAATATAGCAAACCGTATTAAAGAGATCATTATTGAGCAACTTCGTGTAAATGAAGAAGATGTTTTACCAAATGCATCCTTTACAGATGATTTAGGCGCTGATTCATTGGCTGTAGTTGAGCTCATTATGGCTTTTGAGGGAGAATTTGGTACTCAAATTCCTTATGAAGAGGCTGAGAAAATTATTACCGTTCAATCTGCAATTGATTATATGACCAATATTGTGGGAGAAAATGCTTAAATTGCTTCAAGTTTTGAACGAATTGAAAGCCGCCGTAAGGTGGCTTTTTATATTTAAAAAATATATAAATGTGAAAGCTTAAAATCAGTTTTACTGCATATACATATATTTACAAGACCTCGTTAAATTGAAACTCGCATGCTTTATTTTTTCTGTATAACTAATTGTAAGTCTGTTTTGACTATGCTTAATCAATAATTACAGAGGAAATAAAAAATGGGTCTTTTTGATTTTGTTAAAGGCATTGGTAAAAAAAATACAGCACCAGCAGAACCTCAGCTTGCTCCAGCTACACCTGTTGAGCCTTCAGCTCAAGAGATTGCCAATAAATTATTAGGTTTAATTAAAAGTTTAGGTCTTGGTGTTGAAGGTTTATCAGTAACCTACAATGGCAATACCGATACAGCCATCATTAAAGGGCAAGTTAAAAGCCAAGCAGATAAAGAAAAGATAGTCCTTGCCGTCGGTAATATTGATCACGTTGCTCAGGTCGATGATCAGATGACGGTTGAGGTGCCTGAACCAGAAAGTAAATTCTATACCGTAAAATCAGGTGATAATTTATCTAAGATTTCTAAAGAGTATTATGGCGATCCAAACCGATACAATAAAATTTTTGAAGCGAATAGACCATTACTCAAAAATGCGGATGATATTTTTCCTGGACAAGTTTTACGTATCCCTGAATAAATTGTAATGTGACAGAAGAGGCGCGTATTGCGCCTTTTTTATTTCAAAATAAAAGATAAAATCTATAAAATTGAAATTACTAAAACATTAAAAAAATGAATCCATTTACTTATGCTTTATGTCAAAAGCCCGTTTTAAGTGTGGCAATGTGGATGACTGGTCTTTGTGCATTTCCTCCATTATTTTCAAATCTTCCGATTGATTTAACTCATACAGGTGCATTAGCAACTACTGAATTTAAGATAAATGTACCAAAGTCGTACCACTTAAGCCTAACTGTTGAATTTGAATCAGCACAAAAGCGAGTTGATGATCTTGTTGTTGGAAATACTTTTAACCAATATTGTGATGGGACTATAAAATATAACAACATTCCTATAGAGAAGAGAAAAGAATTAGGTCAACCAATAACCTTGCAAGTTATTGTAAGAAAATCAAAAAATCATGAAATTGTTTTTAATCAGCAATTTCAGTCTTTATGTTCAACAGGACATGATGGTAAAAATCAAAGTTACAGAAGTATTGGCTGGATTCCTTTATCTCAAGATCTTTATGTGATTGAAGTTGTTAATTTACAACCACATAATCACTTAAAAAATGTCAAAACAACTTTAAGCTTAAATGCAAGTAATGGTGGTAAATAATCTTAAGATAATAATTGTTTAGGAAGTTTATCCATTAATTGTAAAAAAGGTTTTGGGCTTTGTAATGCTCTAGATAAGATTAAAGATCCTTGAATACGTATCACAGTATCTTGTGCTCGCTCGAAAGCTTGTTCTTCTGATATTCCCGCATCTTGTAAAACGACAGAGATACTTTCAATCAGTCTTGTAAATACGGGTTGAATTTGAGGTAAAAAGGTTTGGTGCGCTTCACTTAAGGTTAAAACTGCCAAAATACACGCTACATGGCCATTTTCATAAACTTGCTTTAATGAATAGGTCAGAGCTTCTAAACGTTCAATAGGTGATGCGTTGCTTTGTAGGTGAATAAAAATATGATCTTCGCGCCATTGTTCTAAATAGCTCAAAACATCTTGTGCCATTTGTTGTTTTCCATTTGGAAAGTGATGATACAAACTGGCTTTACCTAGACCTGTTCGTTCAGAAATTTTGGATAAAGAAGCACCTTCATAGCCATATTCTCTGAAAATACTTAATAAAGATCGAATTAAAGTCGGTTTATCCATAAAATTACTCATACCACTTGATTTTGTACCGATCGTTCGGTACATTAAAATTATATAACCACAAAAGAAGATGACAATGAAACTTTATAATACTGTAATCTCAGGAAATTGTTACAAAATCAGATTATTACTTTCATTTCTGAATTTAGACTACGAAAAAGTCTCTATAAATTTAGGTGACCAAGAGCAAAAGACAGAACATTTTCTAAAACTGAATCCTTTAGGGCAGATTCCTGTGCTAGAAGATCAGGGGAGGCATATCCATGATTCTCAAGCAATCTTGTGCTATCTCGCTAGAACATATGATGCTCATCAGCTTTGGTTTCCTCAAGAAACAATTGCAATGACACATGTTTTAGAGTGGTTATTTTTTGCCAATCAAAGAATTGCTTCTACTTTATCGGCAGCACGAGCATTTCATCTGATTAAAAAACCAAATATTGATATCGAAAATGCGACTGCAATGTCACATGTATCATTAGCAGTTGTAAATCAACATTTAAAAACAAGAAATTGGTTGGTTGGTGAATCAGCCACGATTGCAGATATTGCTTGTTATCCCTACATCGCTTTAGCGCATCAAGGAAAAATAGAATTAGACCTATATCCAGATGTTCAGGCTTGGTTAACACGTTTTCAACAATTGCCTCGTTTTATTGAATTAGATGAATAATAGGTTAGGCATGAAAAAAGTATTGATTACTGGAGCCAGTCAAGGAATTGGGCAAGCGATTGCCCAAAAATTCTTGGATGAGAATTATGAGGTGCATAATATTTCTCGACATACTCCACAATATTCACATCTTCATTTGCATCATTGGCAAGCGGATATGTTGCAATATGATCAAATTGAAAAGGTGATTCTGCAGATTGGGCAGTTTGATGTGCTGATTAATAATGCAGGTTATATGAATACACTTACAGCCGCTTCATATACGTGGGAAGAAATGCAAAAAATTATGAATGTAAATCTGATTCATACGATGCAGTTGAGTATTGATGTGGCTGAAAATATTTTTAAAAAACAGAAATTTGGACGCATTATTAGTATGGCATCCATTGCTGGACAAATTGGTCATCCTGATATCTGGTATGGTATCTCAAAAGCGGGGCTAATTAATGGGATGCGTAGTTTGGCTCGTAGTCATGCCCAGCATAATATTCAAACCTTTAGTCTCGCACCTGGCCCTGTTGAAACACGGATGATGCAAAAGATTCCTATTGAAAGACAAAAGCGGTTAAAAGAAGCGACGTTAAATCAGCAATTTTGCCAAACACAAGAAATTGCAGAAACAGCTTTTTGGCTGGCGCAAGTAGCTCCAAATTGTTTAAGTGGTGAGGTATTTGATTTGAATAATGGTGTGAATTGTCGTTAGATCATGTTGAATAAATGAATAGAAATATATGTATTTCTATTCATTATTATTTAAGTTTTAAAACCGCTTAGGAATTTTTTGCCCATTGGGTACAGGGGTCTCAGCTTGTTTTAATACACCAAATAACCACGTTTCAGCATGTTGGACAGCAGTTTTGAGTGAATCACCTAAGGCTAAACGTCCTGCAATAAAACTTGCCAAAGAACAGCCAGAACCATGATATTGTCCTTCTAAACGAGGGCAATGACTTTCAGCAATCATTTTGCCGTCAGCATAAAGTACATTACGAATATGATCAGGTGTATCTTCATGTCCACCTTTCACTAGTACAGCTTTTGCGCCCATCTCAAATAATTTTTGAGTGGCTTGTTCAATATCATCAATACCTGTTAAGGCTCTTAATTCAACTGTATTTGGGGTAATGACTGTGGCTAAGGGAATTAACTCAACAAATGCTTTAACTAATGTTGCTTGATCACCGAGTGACCCACCACTATTCGCGACTAATACTGGATCGAGTACATATTGATAATCTGGATGTTGACGTAAAAACTCAGCCAATGCAGTAATATTATCGGTTGTACCCAGCATGCCTGATTTTACACATTTAATCGGTAAATCACCCACTACTGCATTTGCTTGAGCAAGTAGTAACTCTTTTGAAGTGGCTTCAAAACCAAACACTTGTTGCGAGTTTTGAATGGTCAATGCTGTGCAGGCAATTGCTGCATGTGCGCCACTTTGCCCAATTGCCTCAATATCTGCTTGTAAGCCAGCACCGCCTGATGGATCTAAACCTGAAAAACAAAGTACGGTTGGACGCACTGCAATTTCCTTTTATGTTGTCATTTAGGCTAGTATAGGGGAGTTTTGAGCAACTCTCGATACTGTGTTGTAAGGCTTTAAGAGATTGCACGAATGACGATCAAAAATATTCTGATAGATTTGGATGGAACATTAACTGACCCGAAAGCGGAGATTCATCGTTCAATTCGTTATGCTTTAAAAAAACTGGGTCAACTCTTAGCAGATGAGGTTGATCTGGACTGGACCTTTGGACCACCTCTGTTTTAGGTGTGATGATAAATTAAGTATTCAGCTATATTTAATAAAGTAATACTGCAACATACTTTACAAGTTGGGTTGCGTAAAAATAATGCATTAATTTTAGATATTTTGTTATGTTCTCATAGCATGAAAAAAGCCAGTTTATTTTTAAACTGGCTTTTAGGAATCGTGATGTTTTCTGCTTATGCAATTTGTACAGGAATACAGTTTGCTGTGTGGTTCACTGTATTGTCTGGGTTTGCATAGACCAAACGAGGTTTGTGCAGGTTTGCCTCGACTTCGGTGAAATCACCAAAAGTTGCAATAATCACTAAGTCACCAACATCAGCCTGATGGGCTGCACCACCATTTACTGAAATAATGCCTGAATCATCTTCACCACGAATTGCGTAGGTTGTGAAGCGTTTGCCGTTGGTTACGTTCCATACGTGGATTTCTTCGTATTCACGAATCCCTGCTAAGTCCATTAACACACCATCAATTGCACAGGAACCTTCATAATGAAGTTCCGCATGTGTCACAACCGCGCGGTGAATTTTACATTTTAATAAACGAGATAGCATGGCTAGCGTCTCCTGAGTAAGACCTAAGACGGATATCTTATGGTTGACTTGTCACGTTTCCGCAGGCTATAGGCGGTTTGATGCGCATTTTGCGCCTAAAACTGCAATATGGCAAGCGTGATTGATCAACAATTTCAGTTTAAGTTTAAGCGGGTTTGTATGCATTAATTTGATTCATGGCCTGTGGAACCTGTCCACTCACAAGCATTTTGACTTGTGATAAGGCATGGGCTATTGCGGCATCCATTAAATCTTGTTCACTGCTGGGAGCTTTGCCAAGCACATGACCAGAAACACGTTCTTTTGAACCAGGATGTCCAATTCCAATGCGTAAACGATGGAAATTGGGACCAATATGGGGAACGATATCACGGAGACCATTATGTCCGCCGTGTCCGCCACCTGTTTTCAAGCGAATCACGCCAGGGTCCATATCCAGTTCATCATGGGCAATTAAGATTGACTCAGGTGCAACTTGATAGAATTTGGCGAAAGGGGCAACACTTTGACCAGAACGGTTCATAAAGGTGGTAGGGAGGAGCAAACGTACATCATGGCCCTCAACTTGGCCACGACCACTATATCCATGAAACTTGGGGTCAGCTTTTAAATTGATGCCATAACGATCTGCAAGCTGTTCAACAAACCAGAAACCTGCATTATGGCGGGTTTGGGCATATTCCTTTCCAGGATTGCCCAAACCAACAATTAGCGAAATACTTGACACTAATTTACGCCTTTAACACTTATGCGCGTTTGAAATCAGCGTGCATTGGAGTGTTTTTAGCTGGGTGACGTTGCAATGCCTGGATTTTAACATTTTCAACTTTGTCACCGATTTTGATTTCGATTACTTCTTCAAAGAAAGCATTGCTTTCTAAAGCTTTAACGATTTCACGAAGCTCTAAAGTAACAGTTACAGGCTCAGCACTACCACCGTAGATAATCGCTGGAATTTGCGCTGCGTGACGAAGGCGGCGGCTCGCACCTTTCCCTTGTTGAGCAGCTTCACGTGCTTGAGCATTTAATACGAAGTTTGCCATGGGCATATCCTCATTGAGATTTAAGAAACTAAACTTGCGACCAGTTTAGTGATAGAAAACCCCGCCATAAGGCAGGGCTTGAAAAAAGCTGGGGTATTATAGATAACTATCGAACATTGCGCTAATAGATTCTTCGTTATTAATACGACGAATTGTTTCAGCAACCATGCTGGCAACGGAAACCTGGCGAACTTTACCTAAGGTTAATGCTTCATCTGAAAGAGGAATGGTGTCAGTTACCACAAGTTCATCAATCACAGAGTTGCGCAGGTTATCAAGTGCCTTGCCAGATAGAACAGGGTGGGTTGCATAGGCAATCACACGGCGGGCACCAAACTGTTTCAGTGCATCAGCCGCCTTGCAAAGCGTACCAGCGGTATCCACCATATCATCGACAATGACACAGTCACGGTCTTTGACGTCACCGATCAAATGCATCACTTGAGATTCATTGGCTTTTTGACGGCGTTTGTCAATGATAGCCAGGTCGATGTCACCCAATTGCTTTGCAACAGCACGGGCACGAACAACGCCACCCACGTCAGGTGAAACCACCATGAGGTTGTCATGTTGCTGCTGACGCAGGTCAGCCAATAACGCTGGTGTACCGTAGATGTTGTCCACTGGAATATCGAAGAAACCCTGAATCTGGTCTGCATGCAGGTCAATCATAACCACGCGGTCAATTCCCACAGTGGTCAGCATGTCTGCAACAACCTTGGCGGTAATTGGCACACGAGCAGAACGTGGACGACGGTCTTGGCGTGCATAACCGAAGTAAGGGATGACAGCGGTGATGCGACCAGCACTTGCGCGACGCAAAGCATCTGCCATTACCAGGATTTCCATCAGGTTATCATTGGTTGGGGCACAAGTGGACTGAACGATGAATACGTCTTTACCACGTACATTTTCAGTGATTTCAACTGAAATTTCACCATCAGAGAACTTGCTTACAGCAGCGGCACCCAGAGGGATATGCAAATGGCTTACGACTTTTTGGGCGAACTGTGGATGAGCACTTCCACTAAAAACGACGAGATTGGGCATGAAGCACCTGAGCGAGGATTACGTGAAGCAACGCTTCACCCGAGCGCAAGTGAAAAATCTATGATTTTTCTAAAGAGGATTACGTGAAGCAACGCTTTGCCAAAATATAAAGGAAAAATTTATAATTCTTCAAAATGAAATCAAGTGAAACAACGCTTGATTCAAGTATGGAAAATCTATAACTCTTCCTCATAGAGGTTAAGCGAAACAACACCTCACCCAAGCGCAAAGAGGAAACTAAAAATTTCCCCAACGGGTAGTTTAAAGAATAATCTATTATATGGCAGGGGCGGCTGGATTCGAACCAACGGATGGCGGGATCAAAACCCGCTGCCTTACCACTTGGCGACGCCCCTAATGCGGCAGAACTTTAATGGTTTTATATGATTTTGTCAATATGATTGATCAAATACCGATATAAAACAAGCCTGACGAACAAAGAGAAATGGCAGGGGCGGCTGGATTCGAACCAACGGATGGCGGGATCAAAACCCGCTGCCTTACCACTTGGCGACGCCCCTAAATTTGATGATCTGTAA
>NZ_KB849212.1:574977-773978 GCF_000368025.1 Acinetobacter parvus DSM 16617 = CIP 108168 | reverse complement strand
ACATCCTACAGGTGAAAATTGGCAGGGGCGGCTGGATTCGAACCAACGGATGGCGGGATCAAAACCCGCTGCCTTACCACTTGGCGACGCCCCTAATCGGTAACCTTGAAATGCCGTAATGGCGATTCTGCCAAACCATTCACCAAGTATGCTTTACAAGGCGCATTTTGCAAAATTTGCTTTACATTCATTTCCTGAATTACTTCAGTGAAAACACAGGCACCTGTACCTGTAAGCTTTGCCTGACCAAACTGATCCAGATATTGCATTGCTTCCTCAACTTCAGGGTATAACTGTCGAGCCAGAGGTTCAAAGTTATTTCCGAAAAGAGAAGGTTCTAACTGATAGGCGCAAAATGTAGTGGGCTTGGTATCTCTTGTCAATGTTTTTTGTGAAAAAAGCAGTTGAGTGCTGATAAAACAGTCAGGTTTTAAAACAATGAATTGTTTTTGAGCTAAGTCTATGAATGATAAATGTTCACCCACTCCTTCAGCCCATGCATTTTGCCCAAAAATAAAAATTGGAACATCAGCGCCAAGCTGTACGCCATAGGCTGCAAGTTGCTCATCATTTAACCCACACTGCCATAATTGGTTCAGTACAATCAATGTGGTTGCGGCATTGGATGAGCCACCACCCAGACCCGCCCCCATCGGGATATTTTTTTCCACTGAGATCTTTAATCCGCAGGGTGTCTTGGCATGTGGACGCAGGTATTGTGCAGCCCGATAAATCAGGTTTTGTTCCAGTTTTACTTCGGCTAATCCCTCAATCTGAATCTGATTTTCTTCAATGGCCTCAAAACTGATCCAGTCATAAAGATCAATCAGTTGGAAAATACTCTGCAATTCATGGTAGCCATTGTCACGGCGACCCACGATATGCAGGAATAAATTAAGCTTGGCAGGGGATGGGACACGTAAAATGGTCATATTTGCTTCCGTAACATTTAAGACTGCACCCACCAATTCTCTAGACGTAATCCAGCCACACGTTCAAACTCACGTATGTTATTGGTGACACAAATGAATCCCTGACTACGGGCATGCCCTGCAATCATGGCATCATAACTGCCAATAGTTTTGCCTGTTTTTGATAGTTCAGCCCGAATTTGTGCGGTATGTGCTGCGGCATAATTGTCATAATCAAGGACGATCAGATTTGCCACAAATTTTTCAATTTCAGTCAGATTGGTTTGGGGATTGGATGATTTTTCTGCACCGTAATACAACTCCATTAAGGTGGTCGAGCTGATACAAAGATAATCCTGATACTTGGAAAACTGTTGGATGACTTCAATCGGCTTTTTCTTAATCGCATAGATGCAGATGTTGGTATCCAGCATGTATTTCAACATGATTAGAAACTTTCTCGTTCTTGCACAATCGGTTGCTCACGTTCCTGAAAACAATCTTCGGTCAGTTGTGATGGCGTATTCATCCATAATTCCCAGCGTTTTCCAATAGGGGTTAAAATTCGTGTATCTCCAATACTAATCACTTCTACCTGTTTGATATGTTCAGGAAAAGCAACCGCTTTGGGCAAACGTACCGCTTGGTTGCGATTATTTTTAAAGATCGTTGCTTTTTCCATCGTGATACACCTATTTGGAAGTATATGTTTTTAGTATATCCCAAAATGTTGAATGAAACACTATCTGTTCTGAATAACCATTGTAATACGGTTTTCTTGATCTTCCGCAAGTGCCTGCTTCAACAAAAGCTTGTTGGGCAAGGTCTGGGTGTCGTTATAACTAAAATCAACCGTCCAGCCATCTTCAATCAGTTGTTTTAAACGGTTGTTTTGATCTTTGGTGATCTGGGCGTTTGTTGTGGCTGGTTTGGCTTGAATCCAGTAGGTTAAATGCATAATCGGCGCTTGCCAACCTGTGGCTTTTTCCAGCAATTCTTCAGGAGAGGCTGCGGTAATTAAGCCCGTTTTGGCGCTATTCAATGTCACTTCGCCAGGCTTACCCTGAATCTGGGTTTTACCCACTCCCAAAATGCCTGTGAGTTCAATGTCGAACTGATCCTGTTGCTGTAGCCATGTAAAGAATGCACTACCTGACTGCTGTGGGGTGCGCACTCCAATTTTGCCCTGTAAGTTAAAATTTTTTTCATCTTGTAGCTGTGGTGAGGCAATCACTTTATTCGGTTGACTTAAATGTTGACACCCACTGAGAAACAACACACTACTGCTACACATGGCCAGACATATTTTTGCAAACAAACGCATGGGGTTAACTCTTTTTTACGGTTACAGGTAAGATTAAGCCATCAAGTTGTTGTAATTGTGGGGCATTTGCATGTTTTTGTTTCAGTTGCTGTAACACATCGCTAAATTGGGCGAGTGAACCCTGCATATACAGCGCCTTGGCATAGCGAATCCCAATATTCACATTCTGACTAATACTATAGGCTTGTTGTAGCGCCTGAACTGCGGTATCAAAATCATTTTGTAAAAAGGCAATATAACCAAGTGTATCCAGAATAGAGGCTTGTTCTGGTGCGTATTCCAGTGCCAGTTCAGCATATTTGCGCGCTTCCTTTAAGCGGCGATTCTGCAATGCCAAGGTATAGGCATAGGCATTCAGATAGGTTGGACTGTTTGGTTCGATTGCCAATAGCTGTTTGAGTGTTTTATCCAGTTTATCCCGATCTGTATATGGGTCGAGCAATAACACCTCAGCATAGATCAGCTCTGGGTCATCTGGAATGTTCTTGATCGCTTCATCCAGCAGGGTCAGGGCCGCTTTTTTATTGTCCATTTTCTTTAAAATGTCGGCTTGGGCCTGATAAAGAAAACTGGCGTGCTGAGGATAGTTGACCCGTTCCTGAGTCAGGAAACGCAATGCATCATTTAGTTGTTCCTGCTTCTCAAAAATCGCAATCATGTTTCGGCGGGACACGATATACAAGCTGCCATCAACAAGACGATAATAGGCCTTTGCCGTTTCATAATGCTGTTTGCGCTGTGCATTAATCGCAAGATAATAATAGGCTTCATTCTGGTATTTTGCCGAAGAGCGTAAATCAATCAGATATTGTTCCGCTTTCTCATATTGCTTGAGGTCAATACTGGTTAAGCCTGCAATAAACAGAGCCTCCTCAGCCTGAGGATGGTCTTTAATAATATTTTCAAGCTTGTCTAAAGCTTCCTGTTGCTGGTTGATTTGGATGTAGTAACGTGCTTCAGCCAAGCGGACATCAAGGTTATTCTTATTTTTACGGCTGGCCCGGGCAAACCATTTTTTTGTGGCGGTATCATCGCGTAAAGCCATGAGTAAGTTGGCTTTCATCAGGATAAAGCTGGTGGATTTTGAACGTTTGCGTAAGGCGCGGTTAATATTGCTCAGTGCTTGTTCATATAAGCCATCTTGTGCCTCTAATCCTGCGATTAACGCTAAAATAGAGGGGTTGTCCTTTTCCTTGCTTGCGCGTAAGGCATTGAGCAGGACTTCGCGATCTTGCGCCTGTTCAGGTGCAATACCTGCGAGAATTTGTTCCAAATCGGCGGTTGGGTCAATATTTAAAATCTTGTCCAGTGTCTTGGCCGCAAGTTCATATTCATGTGTTTTCAGGGCAATATGCGATAAATAGAACAAAGCAGGCACATCTTTAGGTTCCTGCTCAACCCAGTGGGTGGCAATGTCCAAGGCTGCCTGTAGATCATTGTATTCCAGAGCAACATCTAAGGCACGTTGCTTAATGATGGTGGAATTGCTGCGAATAGCAAGCACGGTATAGTTGTGCAGGGCTGTTGCAATATCGTCATAGGCAAGGGAAAATTCGGCAACCATGCTCTGTTGTAGGGCATGTTCAAAGCTTTGGTCAGCATACATATCATGTATTGCTTGTGCGGAGACATAAGCGTTCATACTACCTAACAACAAGATTGTGGTAGAATACCGTCTAATCGTCTTGCCGTTAAAATAGGTACGGCGATGTAGCTGACGCAATTTTTATTGATCCAAAGTAATGCTTTTTATGACACCGATGTTGCACAATAACATAAATTTAGCGAAATGATGATCTGATATGTCTTTCTTTGCATTGGGTGTCAACCATCAGACAGCTTCTGTTGAGCTTCGCGAACAAATTGCTTTCAATGCAGAGCGATTAGCCCAGCTATTGCTTAAACAACGCCAGCATTCTTCACTGAAAGACATGGTGGTGGTTTCCACATGCAACCGAACCGAAGTGTATGCCATGACGGAAGATGCGGATAGCGTCCTGAATTGGCTGGCCCAGGTGAATAATATTGATGTAAAAAAGTTAATTCATCATGTTTATCGTTACGAGAATGCCCAGGCGGTTACACATCTCATGCGTGTTGCCAGTGGTCTGGACTCACTGATGTTGGGTGAACCACAGATTTTAGGGCAGGTTAAAAGTGCATTGGCATTGTCCAAAGATGCGGAAACGGTATCGCCTGAGCTGAATAGTGTTTTTGAATATGCCTTTTATGCGGCAAAGCGGGTTCGCTCGGAAACTTCTGTAGGAAGCCATGCGGTTTCCATGGGCTATGCGGTTGCGCAATTGGCTTCACAAGTGTTTAGCCATCCAGAAAATCTCACCGTTATGGTGGTTGCGGCAGGGGAAATGAATAGTCTGGTTGCCAAGCATTTGGCGGAAATGGGGGTGGCCAAGATTATCATTTGTAACCGTAGTCGTGAACGCGCTGATTTGCTCGCGCAGGATATTGCGCATCAGGTCGATGTTGAAATTATATCTTTTACAGAACTTGCACAGAACCTGCATCGGGCCGATGTAGTTTCAAGCTGTACGGGCAGTTTGCATCAAGTGATTGGTTATGCGGATGTTAAGATAGCATTAAAAAAACGCCGTTATCAGCAAATGCTCATGGTTGATTTGGCTGTTCCGCGTGATATTGATCCAAAGGTTGAATCACTGGACAACGTTTATTTATATGGCGTTGATGACCTGCAAAGCGTGATTGATGAGAATCTGGCACAACGCCGTCAAGCGGCGGTAGAAGCTGAGATTATGGTCAATCAGTTGGCAACCCAATTGATGACCCAGCAAAAGGTCAAGGAGGCGAGTGGCACCATTCAGGCCTATCGCCAGCACAGTGAGGAAGTAAGCCAAAGAGAATTGCTGCATGCTCTAGAGTCGCTACGGCATGGACATGATGCAGAGCAGGTTTTACAGGAATTTGCGCATCGCTTAACACAAAAGCTCATGCATCCAACCTCTATCTTACTAAGAGAGGCTGCCAAGGCTGAAAATCCAGATTATTTTGAGTGGTTACAGCAACATCTACAGTATGTGTTTGAACATGAGCGTAAGCCGAGACAGTAGTTAAGACAACAACCTTAAACCAATCTGCTTGGTTAACTCATTGAGTTGCTGGCGTAAATTTCGGGACTCAATGAGAGAAATTGGTGATTTGAGTTTTAAGCGCAAATATTTTTCCTGAAGCCCTAAAGCGTATTCTTTCGCCAGTTTATCTGCAATTTCAGGTGCCTGTGTAAGTGACTGAATATCGGTACGCTGCATAATATCGGCAATTTCATGGCTGTAGTTGCTACAGGCACCCAGTACATAATAGGTTGCCAATTCCTGATCATCGGGTAAATCATCAAACACAATATTTAATGAGGCTAGAATTTTAGCCAACAGTTCAGTGTGGTCAATGACTGCACGTAATTCTTCAAAGTGAATATATAAAAATGGATGGTGCATTAAGATCGCAATGGCAAAATCCTCATCCTTGGTATGAATGTTAAAAGACAGGGATGCATCATGGCTGATTTGAGGCGTAAAACGTTTACCCAAACCCAGTTTTTCACGGAAAGACTGGGTCAGCAAATAACGAAATGAGCCATGTTTAGGTAACAGTTCGGTTAATTCACGCAGTTCACCCATCACCAGACTTTTACCCTCGGGAGAACTAACATCATGTTGTCCTGTTAAATGGGCAAACACAAAGTCTGACAATAAAGGAGCCTGTTGCAGTAGCTTTTGAAAATTTTCCAAACCCTCCCGACGAATGAGCGAGTCGGGGTCATGTTCATTCGGCAGTACAAAGAACTTTAATTCACGGCCATCGTTAAGCAGGGGCAGGGCAATTTCCAAAGTACGGCGTGCCGCTTTTTGCCCTGCTGCATCACCATCAAATGCAATGGTGATTCGTGAGTTTTGTTTAAATAGGGTGGTTAAATGATCGGCATTGCTGGCTGTTCCCAGGGTTGCCACCGCACCAGAGATGCCATATTGCTGTAGCGCAATCACATCCATATAACCTTCCACCATCAGCCAGTCATTGGCCTTAAGCTTACGTCCTTCATATAAACCATAAAGGAGCTGGTTTTTGTGGAACACTTCCGAGTCAGGTGAGTTGATATATTTGGGCTTGATTTCATCATTTAAGGCACGGCCACCAAAACCCACCACACGACCTTTATGGTCACGGATTGGGAAAATCACGCGGTCACGCAGTAAATCAAAATCCCGACCACTGTCACTGGAACGAATCAAGCCAAGTTGTTTTAGCCCGTCAATATCTTGGGGAAAAGCTTTTTTCAGATGCTGCCAATCTTCTGGTGCATAACCCAAGCGCCAAAACTGAATGGTTTGGGCAGATAAGCCCCGTTGCCTGAAATAATTCTGTGCTTTCTGGCTATTGGGAAGTTGGCGTTCGTAAAATAGTGCAATATTTTCCAGAAGATCATAGAGATTGCCTTCCTGCACCTGTTCATCCATCGTAAATGATGGGTCAAACTGTGCAAAAGGATCATCCATATAAAGATCCACATCCACAAAATGATCGTCGATGGATTCAGGGATGGCTGGTGAGGTTGGACTATTATTCTGTGCTGGTGCAGGTTGTGGTGCAGCAACCTGTTGCGGACTACGCTTATAGGATAGTTTTTTATTGTCCTGATTGTCTTTGGGGAGGTCGATGCCTGTCTTGTTGGACAGTTCTTTGATCACATCGACAAAATTTCGGCCATCAATATCCATCAGGAAACGAATGGCATTGCCATTGGCCTGACAGCCGAAGCAGTGATAATACTGCTTGTCTCGGTAAACGTGGAATGAAGGTGATTTTTCCTGATGGAAAGGACAGCAGCCTGAATAAGTACGCCCAGTCTTTTTTAACTTCACACGTTGACCAATCAAATCGACAATGTCGGTTCGATCCAGAATTTGATCAATCGTATGCTGTGGAATTGCCATAGGGTTTAACCGTTTAAAACTGGGGGGACATCTTTATGATTTGTCAGCATCATTGTTGCATAAAATGAAAAACAGGCAAGGGTTGGCTTGCCTGTTTGGTGCATTCAGATGACTGCAAATTAATTTGCGGCATCTTACTCGCTTGGATTGTTGTCAATAACAGCAGGGGCAGGATTGCTTGCATGTGCAGGCACTGCCGACTCAACGGGCACTGATGTTTCAGGCTTATCCAGTAAACCAAAACTCAGACGGTTGGTGAGGCTGCGTTTTTCAGTCTCGGTACTGGCTTCTATATTTTTGCTATCCGAAGTTTTCGATTGACGACCCAATAAGCCCAAAGTTGCACGGTTGACCCAACTACTGTCTTTACGTGCCGCACGTAAATTAACTTCACCATTCGATTTAACTAAATTTGGATAGTTAAGCTTCAGGATGTCAACATATTGTTGGGAGGTCGCTTTATCACCAAGCTTTTGGTAACTATAGGCTAGGGTTGCCAAAGCTTCAGGTGTCTGTGGAGTTTGTGGATAATGCTCAACCACCCACTGCGCACGCTCAGCAGCAGCCAGCCAGGCTTTGCGTTGAATGTTGAAACGCGCCGCGTTCATCTCACTCTCAGCCAATTCCTGACCAATATATTTCATGCGTTGTGCCGCATCGACAGAATATTGGCTACTTGGGAAACGGCGGATCAAATCCACAAAGTTTTGATAGGCAACTTTGATGTAGCTGACATCACGGTGTGACTGTTGCAGTGAGGTATAACGAATCAGGCTATCGTAGTTCATTTCCATGTTGGCGACACCACGAACATAATAGGCATAATCAACATTTGGATGTTGTGGATTTAAACGAATGAAACGTTCCGCCAGTGCAATCGTGCCCTCATAATCTTTTTGTTTGAATTTGGCATAAAGAAGTTCAAGCTGTGCCTGCTGTGTATATTGCCCAGTTGGATAATAGGTATCTAGGGCTTCAAGCGACTTTACCGCATCGGTATATTGATTGCGCTCAAGTGATTTCTGTGCTTTTTCAAAATAAACCTGTTCACTGGATTGTGGCCCTTTATCAACCACATCTTTCTTGCTTGGATTGCTGCTACAGCCCACAAATGCAGACGCTACGCCTAAAGATAGTGCCAGTATCGTAATTTTATAATGGGGTAGCGACATAAAAATTCCTCTGTTTTTGGGACAATAAGCTACAATGGTGCTATTAAACCATTTTTGTACCGATCATCAAATGACTTCAGCACAATCTTCCAATTCAAATTTCTCTGAAACAGATTTCTTACTCGAAGATTCTGTCGATGCAGATAATCATAATTCTGATTCAACTGCAACACGTTTATCGTTGCAAATTCAACTTGATGAAACCTATTTAGGCCAACGTATCGATCAGGTTGCAGCGATGGTCTGGAGCGAGTTTTCCCGTGAAAAACTCAAGCAATGGATGAAAGATGGTCATCTGTTGGTAAATGGTAACATCGTAAAGCCGAAGTACCGTTGTGAGGGCAATGAACTGCTTACCCTTGAGGTTGAGCTTGAGGCACAAACTTCAAGCCAGCCTGAAAATATTCCACTCAATATTGTCTATGAAGATGACGATATTATCGTCATTAACAAGGAAGTGGGCATGGTGGTTCATCCAGGTGCAGGCAATCCAACAGGCACTTTAGTGAATGCCTTGCTTTACCATGCACCGAAACTGGCGGAACTGTCCCGCGCTGGCTTGGTACATCGTATTGATAAAGATACCAGTGGTTTGCTGGTGGTTGCCAAAAATCTTGAGGCCCAGTTTTCATTGAGTAAACAACTGGCAAAGAAAACCGTTTACCGTGTTTATGATCTGGTGGTATATGGCAATATTATTGCGGGTGGCACCATTGATGAGCCAATCAAGCGCCATCCTGTAGACCGTGTCAAAATGGCGATCTTGCCAGGTGGGCGTGATGCGGTAACACATTATAATGTCAAAGAACGCTTCCGTGACTTCACCCGTATTCAGGCACAACTGGAAACAGGGCGTACCCACCAGATTCGTGTACACTTTAGTTACCTCGGACATGGTTTGATTGGGGACCCTGTTTATGTCAATCGTGTACGTTTTCCAGCAGGTGCATCGGAAGCATTAATTGATATGCTGCGCAGCTTTAAACGTCAGGCATTGCACGCAGCCAAACTTGGTCTGGTTCACCCACGTACAGGTGAGGAGATGATGTTTGAAGCACCGTGGCCAGAAGATTTCACTCAGTTGGTTGAAGTATTACGTCGTGAAAATGAAGCTTACTAAGTAAACTGAATTCGACGTAAATATTACTTAATTTATTGAAAAATATCTTAACGGAGTCTTGCTGGGTTCTCATCGAATTTCAGGATAAGCTTTCCGCTGGACTTACTTTTGTTTTGGCAAAAGTAAGCAAACCCATTGTCATTCGCAAAACTCGTTCACGACTAGCAGCTAGTTTAATAGATCGCAGAAACAACATCTTATTCATGAAGTCCTGTCTCGAACAATTGCGAATGACGTTTCCGAATATCATATTTTTGTCAAAATCACGTTAAGCAAGGAATCATTGATGGAATTTGTACAAGGTTTGCCTAAAGGTGTGTATGTGGGGCAAACGCGTATTGAACATGCTCAGGCAATTGCGACCAGTAACCAAAACCTGACTGGTTTTAACTTGGCTTTGCATGTCAATGATGATCCGCAACGGGTTCAGCAGCATCGTATGATCTTGCTAAATGAATTATCTGCATATGGTGTTGATAAAATTACCTGGATGACGCAAACCCACAGCACCATTTGCCATACCGTGAATGAACAGATTTCATTTGTTGCGCTTGAGGGCGATGGTCTGGTCACCCAGCGCAGAGGTCATGCCTTAATGATGATGACTGCGGATTGTCTTCCTGTGGTCTTGGGCAATGCCAATGGCACCGAAGTTGCTAATCTTCATGCGGGTTGGCGTGGTTTGGCCAGTGGCATTATTGAAAATACGATTGTTGAAATGAAGTCTCAACCCGCTTGGGCATGGTTGGGTGCAGCCATTAGTCAGCCTTGTTTTGAGGTGGGAGCAGAAGTAAAGGTGGCTTTCTGTGAAAAATATCCTGAACTGGAAAGCGCTTTTATTATTGGTCAAGTTGAGGATAAATACCAAGCCGATTTATATGCGATTGCCCGATTTATTTTAAATCGTTTGGGGGTGAAAATAGTGCTTGGTGGTGATCAATGCTCATATCAACAAGACCAAGATTACTTTTCTTATCGCCGTGATGCAAAAACTGGACGGATGGCAACATTTGTATTTATGCAATAAATTGCATCCTTTGCGTGGTTGATTCGCCTTGTCGTGTTTAAAAATGTTAAACTTGATCTAATTCATTGGTTTTTAAATTTCCCATGTCTGTTATTGAGCAAATTACTCCCCAAATCAAAGTTTGTGTGATCTACCATAGTCCTTATGGACATACAGCCAAAGTTGCACAATACATCGCTCAGGGTGCCGAGCAGGTAGGTGCAGAAGTGCATCTGCTTTCTGTGGCTGCGCCGCAGTGGGATTTATTAGACCAGGCTGATGTGATCGTGATGGGTTGTCCAACCTATATGGGAAGCTTAACTTCTGCCTTGAAACAGTTCATGGAAGATTCTTCTAAACGCTGGTTGGCTCGCACATGGCAGGGCAAATTGGCTGCTGGTTTTACTAACGGTGGTGGTCTCAGCGGAGACAAATTGGCGGTATTACAGCAAATTAATTTGTTTGCGATGCAACATGGGATGCTATGGGCAGGCTTGCCTTTTATGCCAACGGGACGAAGCCCTTTAGATATTAATCGTATGTCTAGTTTTTTGGGTTTAATGACGCAATCTGATAATGCCAGTGTTGAAATCACACCACCTGAAGGTGATTTGGAAACTGCACGAAAGTTTGGGAAATATCTGGCGGAACTAAAATTTAAAAGTAAGTAAAATCAATAGAGTATAAGAATAATATCTGTACACGACAAAAATAGATAACTCATTGAAATAATGTCACAATAATTGTTTTCTAACGACGAATACTATGACACATCTCAATGAGTTATATCTTATGGAAATGGGGAAAATGGTGACTTCGCTTGACCCACAAGCTTTCTCAAAACATATTGCAAATCAGGATGTGATTGCTGAACTGGTTTTAAAAATCATTCAAGTGAATGAAGCATTCTTTAAGAAAGAGAAACAACAAAGTAGATCAAAAACCGAGGTCAATGAGTCCACCTGGTTTGATTCGATTCAATACTTGATTGGTTGCGGTCATAGACCAGATGATATTTTAACGATGTCATGGCGCATTTTTGAAATACATTGAAGCGGCTCAAAAAAATGAGCTACAGAATATTAAAAATACTGCTGTGGCGGTGCGTATTGCGATGCAATCAAATAAACAGGAGTGGGATAAGACCATAAAACAATTAGAAAAATAATGAAAATCTGTTAATGACTTCATTTCGATCATTTGTTAAATTGTGTGAGATTAATAACAATCGGATAACACAATGAAAAAGTTTTTATTATTAGGGGTTGTTTCCTTTTTATTATCTACAAGTGTATTTGCGCGTGAAACTAATTCAATGCGTTCATCTACCGAACTTGTGACAGTTGGTGATAGTGAAGAAAGTTTGCTGCAAAAGATGGGCAAACCTAGACCAAGATTTTTTGTCTATGAAGATGGACGTTTTTCTTGTGCTGCTACAGAATATAAGTACGATATTGATATGCAAGCCTACACGGTTTGGGTGTGTAAAGGTCAGATATTTAAAATTGATGTGAAGAATAAGTGAGAAGAAGATGAAAAAACTAATAATTGGTTTTTCTTTAATCTTGTTTTCTGCCACTTCTAATGCTCAAGTTTATCAATGCAAAGTTAATGGGAATTCAGTTTTTCAGGATAAGCCGTGTAAGGACATAAAAGCAAAACAAAAGGTTTCCTGTTTGAACTATGGGCAAGAAGTTAATTTTAAGGATAAATTAAAGGAAGAATGTATAGAATCATCATCGAATTATAGTGGTTATGGTTCTTCTGCTTCGAGTTATAGAACAAATTACACTGGCGCATCCTCAAGTTATAGCGGTGATAGTCGAAGTAAAAATCAGTATGTTTCTGGTTATTCAAGAAAAGATGGCACCTATGTACAGCCATATCATCGCGCATCAAAAAGGTAAATTATAAGATGTCAAATTGTCCTAGCTGTGATTCTAAAAATACTAAAACTTTAGCTATGATTTGGGCAGGTGGAAGTAGAACTGGTCAAAGTGGCTTCGGCGGTGTTAGTGTTTCTACAAGCGGTCGAATATCTGTTGGAGGTGGTCGTGGGCGATCTGCATCACAATCACATCTGGCTGCTGGGTGTGCGCCACCAAAAAATAGCTCAATGCCAAAGATTGTGGTTGTGGTATTATTTTTAATGTTCGCCATGCCATTACTAAAAGGGGCTTTAAGTGTTTTTTCAGAGCCTAAATTAATGGATGGTATTTTAAATTTTATTATCTGTGCTCCGCTGTTGGGTTTATTAATCTGGGGCTTAATTAAGCTTTATGCAAAAATGGAATCCCAAAACAAAACAGCACTATCCAACTATTCCAAAACATGGATGTGTTTGCGTTGTGGAACTCAGTTTAAGCCTTATGACTAATGATGCGGTGTTATGAATAGAATTTATATTATTTTGATTATTATTGTTCTGATAATGATTGGCGTAGTTTGGAAATCAAATAGTGATCGAAAAGCGAGAGAAGAAGCTTTAGCTCAGCAAACACAGCAACATAATCAAAAAATGGCACAGATTGAAGCTGAAAATCAAGCAAGATTAGCTCAAGAAGTTCGAGATAAAGCCCAACAAGAACAGAGTCGTATTGAACCTAGTGATAAGATAGAGCCTGAACAGAATACGGTTAATAGTGAGCCTCCCAGCAAAAAAGCCGCAATAAGTAATGAGGAGTTATCATCTCGATGCAAATCAATGTCAGAATTAGCAAGAATTATTATGCAGAAACGGCAAGATGGAGTACCAATGTCGGAGATAGTTGAAAAGGTTGTAAATACCACACCTCAACCACTTCAAGAAGTCTTAAGGCTAACGGTTATTAGTGCATATGATAAACCAAGATTTAACACGCCTGAGATTCAACAAAAAACTATATTGGATTTTGAGAATGAATCTTATCTAACTTGCACAAAGGCTGGAAGTTGATTTATCTTGAAATGTAAGCCCGACCAATAGTCGGGTTTTTAATACCTAATTCAACCAACAAACCGTAATACGTTTTAAACGAACCTGTCAGCAATGGCAGGTTTTTTATGCCTAAAGGAAAGTTGTATGGCTACAAATAGCTTAGATTTCTTATTGAACTTACAAGCCAACACAACAGGCTTTGACCAAGGAATTAACGGCGCAAAGTTTGCTGTTAATGCGCTTGTGGGCGCAATGGCTGCGCTTGGAATGGGGTTAGGCGTAAAGGAACTAGCAGAAGCAGCTGATAGCTACGCAATGCTCTCCGCAAAGATTCAACAATCAACAAAAGATAGCGGAAACTTAGAGGTGGTCCCACTTTTTTTTAGAAAATTATTTATGCAACATCCTTGCCTTATCCCTTTGCCAGTCACGATCTTTTTCGGTGGCACGCTTGTCATGTAACTGCTTACCTTTCACTAGCGCAATTTCCAGCTTAACCAAATGACCTTTCCAATAACAGGCAAGCGGCACACATGAATAACCTTTTTGATTCACTGCACCCAAAAGCTTTTCCAGCTCACGACGAGACAAAAGCAACTTACGGGTACGTGTTGATTCAGGAACCACATGCGTTGATGCAGACAATAACGGCTGAATTTGTGAACCAAATAAAAAGGCCTCACCATTTTTAAAGATGACATAACTTTCGGAAAGTGTCATACGCCCCGCACGCAAGGACTTTACTTCCCAGCCTTGGAGAGACATACCTGCCTCAAATTTTTCTTCAATAAAGTAATCGTGGCGTGCTCTTTTATTTTGAGCAATCGTGCCACCACTATGTTTTTTTACGACTGTTGCTTTAACCATAATTCAAACTTCCACAATTGCATCTATTGTGCCGTAAAACGCAATCTTTTTCCATCGTTTAGGAATTTCGCGTTTAGCCCGAACATTTGTTAAAATACACCCCTTATCTCATTCATTAGAGTACAACGCATGTCTAAAACACGTGTGATTTATCCAGGGACTTTCGATCCAATTACCAATGGACATGTTGATTTGGTTGCAAGGGCATCAAAAATGTTTGATGAAGTTGTGGTGGCCATTGCAATTGGACATCATAAAAATCCAGTGTTTAGTTTAGAAGAACGTGTTGAACTCGCAAAAGCATCACTGAGCCATTTGAATAATGTTGAGTTTGTGGGTTTTGATGGCTTGTTGGTCAATTTCTTCCGTGAGCAGCGTGCAACAGCGGTACTCCGTGGTTTAAGAGCAATTTCAGATTTTGAATATGAGTTCCAGTTGGCCAATATGAACCGTCAGCTTGATCCACATTTTGAATCTGTATTTTTAACACCCTCAGAGCAATTCTCATTTATTTCATCGACGCTGGTGAGAGAGATTGCCCGTTTAAAAGGTGATGTGAACAAGTTTGTGCCTGCCGTTGTGGTTGAGGCATTTGAACGAAAACATCAACAAGGTTGGTAAATGTCCTTATATATTACAGATGAATGCATTAACTGTGATGTCTGTGAACCTGTATGTCCGAATGAAGCCATTTATATGGGTGAGCTGATTTATGAGATTCACCCTGCACTTTGTACAGAGTGCGTAGGCCATCATGATCAGCCACAGTGCCAGTTGTTTTGCCCAGTCGATTGTATTCCGCTTGACCCTCAGCATGCTGAATCCCATGATGAGCTCATGGATAAATATAAGAAGCTGACTGCACAAAAAAATGCGAGCAATTAATTGCTAACTTTGATAAGATGCGCCACGAAGTGGGCTGGACGGTCGCCGCTGTGGAGGTCTTCGTGACTGAAGCAGGGGAGGAAAGTCTGGGCTTCAAAGGGTAAGGTGCTAGGTAACGCCTAGGCAGCGTGAGCTGACGACAAGTGCAGCAGAGAGTAGACCGCCTCATTCGTGAGGTAAGGGTGAAAGGGTGCGGTAAGAGCGCACCGCATGGCTGGCAACAGTTCATGGCATGGTAAACTCCACCTGAAGCAAGACCAAATAGGAATCCATTAGGTGTGACCCGCATCGGATTCGGGTAGGTCGCTTGAGCGTATGAGTGATTGTACGCCTAGAGGAATGATCGTCTTCGACAGAACCCAGCTTATAGGCCCACTTCCAAGATTTTTTGAAAAATACGCTTGACGTATGTAGTGAAAGTTAAGATAATGCGCCCACAGTTTTTGGCTATGTAGCTCAGTTGGTTAGAGCACCGCACTCATAATGCGGGGGTCACAGGTTCAAGTCCCGTCATAGCCACCATTTTATAGACCACGCTCCTGCGTGGTCTCTTTTTGTCTGTTGTTTTTAAAATATGCTGTGCTGTTCAGGATATCAATTTTCTCACTGTATAAAAGACATGCTTTCCCTGGATTTTTAGGCTGATTTAAATGTTTGTTGAAATTTGATCAGTTGGAAATTAAAAGACTAAAAACTGCGCATATGTTTCGTGTTTTCAAAACCATAGACTTGACCAGCTATACGGAACACTAGATAATGCGCTCACAGTTTATGGCTATGTAGCTCAGTTGGTTAGAGCACCGCACTCATAATGCGGGGGTCACAGGTTCAAGTCCCGTCATAGCCACCATTTTAAAAAACCACGCTCCTGCGTGGTTTCTTTTTATCTATATGATGCTGCCTGTTATTGTCGTTTCAAACCAAAACAGCGTTGTTCTGGTTTATGTAGAGGCTATAAATGTTTTTCGATGGTCGCCAAGGTCTGTGGGCTTTCGTAGAACGGTTTTAGAATTAATGTAATGATTGGCTCTAATACACCATGCTCGTCTAAAGCGGCTACAACTTTTGGATAAAAACGTACAGCCTCATTGAGTAAATCTGTGTCTTCCAGACCAATTGCTGCAAAAATATCTTCCAGACTTTCATCTTTATAGAAATCATAAAAGACTTTTACACCGTACAGGATCAGCTCTTGTATGAAAGAGGACTGGCGTAATTCTTTCCAGTATTCATAGATCATCACAAAGAATTCTTCAACATCCAATGGAGTCACCTGTTTGGTGTATTCTGATAGCGGCTTGGCCTTGTTATCATCCCAAACATTGCGGGCAAGACTTTCCATGTCATCATTAGACAGTAGGCTTAAATCAGCCAGTTGCTCCTGAATAAATTTGCCTATGCTTTCTTCCAGTTTCTGCTCAATTCGTTGTTGCTGGCGGTATGAAAAGCTTTTTAGTTTTTGCTGCCATTCATACTTGCTTTCAGATATTCTGTCTTCATCAGCCTGTGAAAACAGTTTTGGCAACTTGTTCTGCAAGGTTGTGGTGGCAATGTACTGGCACAATTGCTCAATAGAGGGACTTTCTTTAAGGAAGTGGTTGAGATAGTGGCGGATATTTTCCAGTTCCAGAAATTTGGAAAGCCATATTTCAAACTGCTGATCTGAAAATAAGTCTTGTAATTCTGCTGAAGACTGTAAAGAAAAAACATGCAGCCGTTGAGCAATCTCACCAATAAATTCCAGTAACCCTGCACCAAGCTGCATTTCAAAGGCATAACGCTTAACGACAGCCTGAATTTGCTCCAGTTCAACAACTTCCCTGAGTTGGATGTCTGGCGCATGTTGTTTGACATCCTCCCCCACCTAAAGGAGGGGGATTCCTACTGCTAGATGGCAATGTCCTGCCACGAAACAGATACTATAGTTCTCTGCTTCTTATTCCAATGTAGTCCTACCTTTCGGATTGCAAAGAGTGCACGGATTACAATGGGGAAAACTGTTTTTTTCGTGTTGTATCAGTCTGCTGACTAAAAATATACAACGTAATTATCATAGCACATGGATTACTAGATTCAAATGTTTTTAGCAATCCTAGCTAATCCCCACAAGAGGGACTAGCGGATTGCAGCCTTATATCCTCGGGCTAAATCCCGAGGTTTTACGGCTATTCGGATAAAAAGCTGGATAAACTGTTGAAAAAACTCAGCAGAAAGCTGGGTAGTCAGTTGGTTTTTATAAAATGCCACCTGCTCAAGCAAAAGTGCTTGAGCAAGGTGTTGTGACTTTTCAGAAACAATCTGTTCAGTCATTCGCAGTCCATCCATTGACGATAGGGTAACGGCGTTCACGACTGAACGCACGCGAGCTGATACGTGGTCCAATTGCCCCTTGGCGACGCTTGTATTCGTTACGGTCAACCAAACGAATAACTTTCTCGACCACTTCAGCTTCATAGCCTTTGGCAATGATGTCTGCCTGACTCAGGTCTTCCTCAATGTAGGCGTACAAGATCGCATCCAGTACATCATAGGCTGGTAAAGAATCCTGATCTTTCTGGTCTGGGCGTAACTCTGCTGATGGTGGACGTGTAATCACACGTTCAGGGATAACAGGTGTTTTACTCAAAGTATTGCGATATTTCGCCAACTCAAACACGATGGTTTTATACACATCCTTGAGTACAGAGAAACCACCCACCATATCACCATACAATGTGCAGTAACCCACTGAAATTTCCGACTTGTTACCTGTGGAAAGGACAAGGTTGCCAAACTTATTCGATAAGCCCATCAACAGAGTGCCACGGGTACGTGCCTGCAAATTTTCTTCGGTTGCATCGGCAGGGCTATTGCCAAAGAATGGATAAAGGGTTTGCATGAAACTGTTCACAATTGGATGGATTTCTGCAATACCAAAGGTTACACCCATACGGCGTGCCTGTTCAGTCGCATCCTCCACACTCATTTGAGAGGTATAAGTATAAGGCATCATCACAGCCTGTACCTTATCTGCGCCAATCGCATCCACCGCAATCGCAAGGGTGAGTGCGGAGTCAATACCACCCGATAGACCCAGAATCACGCCAGGGAAGCCTGAACGTTGCACATAGTCGCGGGTTGCCATGACCAATGCCTGATAAATTTCAGCAAAAGTGTCGAGGGGAGGCGTGGTTTTTGCGGTTTTAAACAGCTTCTGTTTTGCATCATATTCAGCGAAATAAACAGATTCCTGAAAACTTGGGGCCTGTAAGGCAAGCTGCCCATTATGATTGCTGACAAAACTCGACCCATCAAAAATCAGGTCATCTTGTCCACCCACCTGATTCACGTAAACAATATTCAGGCTAAGCTGTTTTGCCAGCTCATTCAGGGTTTGTACACGGTGCTGTGGTTTACCGACTTCATATGGTGAAGCATTTAAGATCAGCACAGTTTCAACATTGAGCTGGCTTAACTGTTTAACGGTATTGAGTGACCACACATCTTCACAGATCAAGACACCAAACTTATGCCCTAGATATTCAAAAACCAGATGCTGGTGACCCTCCTGAAAATAACGTTTCTCATCAAACACACCGTAGTTTGGCAAGTTATGTTTATTGTAAACACCTAAAACCTGACCATCTTTCATTACAGCGGCGGAGTTATAGCGATTCCCATCCTCAGTCTGGTGCACAAAACCGAACACCATCACAATATCTTTGACTTCGCTTAACTGGGCAAGCGCCTTTTGGGTTCGTTTTTGTAGGTTTGGACGAAGTATAAGGTCTTCAGCAGGGTAGCCCAGCGTGGAGAGTTCTGGGAAGATGATCAAGTCAGCCTGTTGTTGTTTCGCTGAATTTGCCTGTTCAACCATCTTTTGAGTATTTGCATCAATATTGCCAATATGCGGAGAGAACTGAGCAAGGGCAACTTTAAAATTTTTCATTCAAACTTAATCCTGAGTTTTAACAAATTATGATATGCAAGTTTTTGATTTATATAGGTATGGTTTTAAAAAACATTGCTATATCATGGCGCCAGACATTCTATATCTTAAAGAAAAATGACAAGTTTACTAATATATACTAAATGCACATTTTTCTGCGTAGAAAAAACAAATTTTTCTGTGTAAAACGGCAACATTTCTCAATGTTTGCGTAGTTATGCTGCATGAGTGTGAAGAAATTTCATATAGCGCTATAAAGTTTTTTTCCGCTCATTTTGGTGTATGGACATGATATGTACTGATAATCCATTTTAAAGTTTAATTTGTACAATAAATATACATAAAATAATAAAAATGACTATATTTTACTTATTTGAGGTGGGGTTTTATAAAATAATTTAATTAAATCAATTTGTTAAAATTTTATATACCGTTTGTCGGGAGTTACTTTGCTACGCTTGAGTGTACAACTGTACACTGCTATTATCTTAATTAATGTGAACATGTGTACACTATTGTTATCCAATGAAGCATCATGTTGTAATACATGATCAGAAAAAAAGAGGTATTCGCTATGTCAGTAGTATGGTTTCCTGTAATTGCATTTGGTCTGGCTGTGGTTGTTGGTCGTATTGGTACAGTCATGTTCCGAGAACAAGAGCAGGAACTTAAATAAGTTCAGAAGAACCTGATTTTTAACATGAGAGGTAAGTAGTAATGATTCCAGTAATTTTATTTCCAGTGGTTGCATTTGGTTTGGTAATTGGCGTAGGGCGTGTTGGTACAATTGTTAAGGATGCAATGCGTGTGGATTTTACGACTGAAATGGATGATAGTCATGAACACAGCCCAGAAGCTCGCAAAGGCTCTATTGTTTAAAGTAGATTGCGATCCAATTACCTAAAAAGCCCTGTGGATAAAATCACGGGGCTTTTTATTTTTTAATGATATTTGGAATTTTCCTGAAAAAAATATCTCGTGCAATGTCACCCTGCTGTTCAATATTATAATCCTCAAAAGCTTTGCCCTGAATAAATTGATAACAGTAAGGATTGTATTTTTTAAAACTTAGATAATAGCCCAGTTGTAGGATTGCACCTTTCAGAATGACATTAGTCTGTTGCTGGTATTGTAAAATATGTGCCAGCTCATGAATAAAAACACCCTGTAATGCCATTGAGCATTTTGAATAGTCTGCACTGAAAGAGGTTTGACATGCGAATAAATTGCCATTCGGTGCGATAAAAATATTGGCTGGCTGCCAGGGGAGATAGGGGGTATTGAAAATTCTCACTTGATCATAGTTGATCAGGTTGCCAAAAACCTGCTGTGCAATCTCCACTTCACCCTGCGTGAGTCCACGACATTCAAATTCATTTATCCTAAAATGGACAATCAGGCTGGAAATAAATCTGGCTTCTAATCTCTGTATCAACGATTGTGTGGGCTGGGACATATTTGATGATATCTGGGATTAAAATTATTGTTGGGAATTATCTTCACTTGAAAAGAAAAACCCCAGTTAAAACTGAGGTTTTACCACAACTAAAATGACCACTGCAAGTAGGATCAGGGTGGGCATTTCATTAAAGAACCGCCAAAACTTATGTGATTTGTAGTGGGCATTACCAATCAGTTTTTTACGGTAATAACCACATACAAAATGGTAAATCACCAGTAAACCCACCAAACCGACTTTAAGATAAAACCATAACGCTTCATGATAGTGTCTGGTGGCATCCCCCCAGTCCACAAGGAAATGGGCGGTGATGAGTGTAGCAATCATGGATGGCCACATAATGCCACGGTACAATTTACGTTCCATGACCTCAAAGCGCTGATGACTGACAGTATCTTCACTCATCGCATGGTAAACATAAAGACGAGGCAGATAGAATAATGCAGCGAACCAACACACCACAGCGATAATATGTAATGCTTTCACCCACAAGAAAGCATCAGAAGGTGCATCCATCGATCATCCTAGGTGGGATTATGCATCCCACTTCTTGAAAATGAGGCAGGCGTTTACACCGCCAAAGCCAAAACTGTTACTCATGATAGTATTCAGTTTTGCATCACGTTTTTCAAGTACAATATCGAAACCTTGTGCGCCCTCATCCAGTTCTGTGACGTTGATATTTGGTGCAATAAAGTCATTTTGCATCATCAGTACAGAATAAATCGCTTCCTGAACACCAGCGGCACCCAGACTATGACCCGTCATGGATTTGGTTGAACTTAATGGTGGAACCTGACCCTCACCAAAAGCACGTTCGATTGCTTTAAGCTCCGTCACATCACCAGCAGGGGTGGAGGTACCATGCGTGTTGATATAATCAATCTGCTCAACACCATGTTGTTTGGCTTCTTCCAGTGCCATGAGGATACAGCGGGTTGCACCTTCACCACTTGGCGCAACCATGTCAGCACCATCACTATTCGCTGCATAACCGACAACTTCAGCTAAAATGTTAGCACCGCGGGCCTGAGCATGTTCCAGTGATTCAAGAATAACGAAACCACCACCGCCTGCAATGACGAAACCATCACGGTCTTTTGAATAAGGACGTGAAGCTGTTTCTGGGCTATCATTATATTTAGAGCACAATGCGCCCATTGCATCAAACAGCAGGCTTTGAGACCAGTGATCCTCTTCACCACCACCTGCTAGCATCAGGTCTTGTTTGCCCAATTGGATCAGGTTGTAAGCATAGCCAATCGCATCGGCAGATGTTGCACATGCGCTGGTAATGGAGTGAGCGATACCCTGAAGTTTTAATGACACACCAACGTTTGCAGTAATGGTGTTGCTCATATTGCGGGGAACAAAGAAAGGTCCAATTTTACGTGCGCCTTTTTCCTCTAAAAGTTTCACCATTTCAGCAACAGAGGCGGTTGAATTACCGCCACTACCACCTGTAATCCCATAACGTGGGTTATTGGCCAGGTCTTCCTGTTTAAGGCCTGCATTTTCTACCGCCGCAATCGCCGCATTGTAGGCATACATGGCACAGACACCCATAAAACGTTTAATTTTACGGTCAATGCCATCAAAATCTTGAACAGCCGCCGCGCTGACATGGCTCTTGAAATTAAGTTCAGCATAAGTTGGGTTAAAACGTGTCCCAGAGATTCCATTTTTTAAAGAATGAGTAACCTCTTCCAAAGAGTTGCCGATGCATGAGTTGATGCCCATACCAGTGATTACAACACGTTTCATTTACAGATCCCTTTTATGGTAATGCTAAGCTATGTACGATAATCGTTATTCATAAATCAGGAGAATATAACGATTAAAACAGCTTATAAGTGAATGACACCATGATAGCAGAAAGGTTTTTTATTTCTTATGGCAAATTTTATGCCTATTTCCAGTTGTGTAAATATTAGTAAATATCAGTCATGTTGTGACGAAACGTAATGAAAGTACACACATAAAAGTTGAGATAAATAGATATTCAACCTAGTATCTACCTAGAAATGCACACAATTACAGAGCAGAGGTATTTGATGACAAAATCCCAAAATAAGCAATCTTCAGGTTTATTGGCACAGGCCTTTGGAGTGGCTAAAAAGCTCAGTTCAGAATTACAAAAACGTCAGCTTGCCCCAACGACTTCCGCAGCGGAACTCGCCCATTCATCAAATGTGATTGAGGGAAGTGCCCGCTTCAAACCTCCATTTGAGGTGGAAAGGTATGAAACACCACAACAGATGCTGCGCCAGCAATTGCCTAAACTGTCAAACCAGTTGCTGGGTCGTCATTACACGCGGGTCAATAATTTCGCCACCTTTATATCGCCAGACCTTGGGGAAAAAGTCTCTGAATACCTGTTTCAGTGGCTAAATGAGTTTAGTTCAAACACCTCTTTAACAGAAAAAATTCTTGAGGAGGCAGGGGTGAAAGACATTGCTGAACTCACCAGGGATACAGGTCGTTCCCAGCGTCTGAGTCAGGCCTTGATTGAACAGAACAAGCTTTTGGCTGCGGTGCAGGGTTTGATTACAGGTGCAACAGGGGTGTGGGGTGCGGCAATAGACATTCCTGCCTCAATAGTTCTGGCATTGAGAACTGTATATCAAACAGGTCGTTCCCATGGCTTTGACCTCAATGGCGACACAGACCAGGAAATTGTTGCATTTATTTTCAAGGAAATTGATTTGAGCCTTGTGGCGGAAAAGCAAACCCTGCTACTTACATTGAAAGCCGTGAAATCCATGCTGGAAACCCATGACCTGCAACAGTTCCAGCAATTGTTGGGTTCAAATAACGATATTGAAATGATCAGGAAATGGCTAGTTGATGATGAGGGACAATTTAAGTGGGGATGGCTCAACCGTATTCCCCAAGCCTCTGTGATTGGTAAGCTGACTCCTGTGGCAGGTGCGGCATTGGGCAGCTTTTATAGCTGGAAACTGCTTGAGGATGTAGGGCATAAGTCTCAGTCAGTATTTGGTGCGGCACGTTTCTATTTAAATGAGCATCCAGATGAAAAGATTTCCCCTTTGGCTGCTTATTACAAGGCCGAAGCCTTGCTTCGCAAGGCCAGTCCAAAACTGTTAAATCCAATTGAAACTGAATCACATAAACCGTCTACAGCGGAAGCAACTAAAAATGATGTGATTACCCATGTTGATGTTCGGGCAAAAGAAAATGCTGCCGATCAGCCATCTGTGGAGGAAAAGGTGGAAACTGGTATCCAGCAACTGGCAAGCCAATATGTTGAAGAGCATGAACATGCTGAACAACAACCTGCCTTGACTGCACAGCAGGATGAGATAATCACAGAAGATGAACCTGAAATTGTGGCTGAACAAAAACCAATTGAGGTAGAACCAGCGTCAACAAAACACAGCTAATTTGTTTCATGATGTATTCATACATCAGAACGCAACAAAAACACTAGGAATGGTCAGCATTTGCTCTATTGTGAGATGTTGACCATTTTTACTTCTTGGCTTACAATTATGTGCCCTCAAAAAGAGGTGTTTTTCTTTTTGAGGTTGTTTAATAACGGGAGAATTGCCAAATGGCAACAACAAATCAGTTGATCCGTAAGGGTCGTACAACTTTGATTGAAAAATCAAAAGTTCCTGCGTTGAAGGCTTGTCCACAACGTCGTGGTGTATGTACACGTGTATATACGACTACTCCTAAAAAACCTAACTCTGCAATGCGTAAGGTTTGCCGTGTTCGCTTAACTTCTGGTTTTGAAGTGTCTAGCTACATCGGTGGTGAAGGTCATAACCTACAAGAGCACAGTGTTGTTCTTATCCGTGGTGGTCGTGTTAAAGACTTACCAGGTGTACGTTACCATACCGTTCGTGGTTCTTTGGACTGTGCTGGCGTTAAAGATCGTAACCAGTCACGTTCTAAATACGGTGCGAAACGTCCTAAGAAGTAATTCTAGGAAAATAGCCCAAGCAATCCTTTAGCGTTTCGCTTGTTTGAATTCTTCATAGATTTGTAATTCAGGCGACGTATAGTAAGGCCAGCGTCATGTACACGACACTTAGTACAACTGCTGGATCATCCTGAAGTGTCATAATATTAGGTGTATTAAAATGCCAAGACGTCGCGTAGTCGCTGCTCGTGAGATCCTTCCAGATCCGAAATTTAGCAGCCAAACAATCGCTAAATTCATGAACCACGTTATGCAGGATGGTAAAAAATCTGTTGCTGAAGGTATCGTTTACGGTGCTTTGGAACGTGTTCAGGAAAAAAACAAAGTAGACCCAGTTGAATTTTTCGAGACTACTCTTGAGAAAGTTCGTCCTATGGTTGAAGTAAAGGCACGCCGTGTTGGTGGTGCTACTTATCAAGTACCTATGGAAGTGCGCCCATCCCGTCGTACTGCCTTGGCTATGCGTTGGTTAGTAGATGCTGCTGCTAAGCGTTCTGAAAAAACGATGGCTTTACGTCTTGCTGGTGAGTTGCTAGATGCGGCTGAAGGTAAAGGTGCTGCGATCAAAAAACGTGAAGACGTGCATCGTATGGCTGAAGCCAACAAAGCCTTCTCTCATTACCGTTTCTAAGCGGATAAAACAGTCCCTAATCAGGAGAATATTCATGCGTACCGCAGCTCGATTCAACATCGCTCTCTACCAAAGTGGGGGCTTTGCGGGTATTTAAGTTGCCTGCTTGAATATTTGTACGCATCAATTTAATTGATGCGTCCTGTTTTAAATATAACATTTAGGAATGTAGACATCATGGCTCGCCAAACCCCAATTACTCGTTACCGTAACATCGGTATTTCTGCGCACATTGACGCAGGTAAAACAACAACTTCTGAACGTATTTTGTTCTACACAGGTGTATCTCACAAACTTGGTGAGGTACATGATGGTGCAGCAACAATGGACTGGATGGAGCAAGAGCAAGAACGTGGTATTACTATTACTTCGGCTGCAACAACTTGTTTCTGGTCTGGTATGGGTAACCAATTCGAACAGCATCGTATCAATGTAATTGATACTCCAGGGCACGTTGACTTCACAATCGAAGTTGAGCGTTCTATGCGTGTTCTTGATGGTGCTTGCATGGTTTACTGTGCTGTAGGTGGTGTACAACCTCAGTCTGAAACTGTATGGCGTCAGGCGAACAAATATAAAGTGCCTCGTTTGGCATTCGTCAACAAGATGGACCGTACAGGTGCCAACTTCTTCCGTGCTGTTGAGCAAGTTAAAACTCGTTTAGGTGGTAATCCTGTACCTATCGTTGTGCCAATCGGTGCTGAAGATACATTTGCAGGTGTTGTTGACCTGATCGAGATGAAAGCGATTATCTGGGATGAAGAGTCTCAAGGTATGAAGTTTGAATATGGTGACATTCCTGCTGATCTGGTAGATACAGCTAATGAATGGCGTACCAAGATGGTTGAAGCTGCGGCTGAAGCTTCAGAAGAGTTGATGGATAAATATCTTGAAGAAAGTGATCTTTCTAAAGAAGATATTGTTGCGGGTCTTCGTACACGCACATTAGCCTCTGAAATTCAACCGATGTTATGTGGTTCAGCATTTAAGAACAAGGGTGTTCAACGTATGTTGGATGCTGTCATTCAATTCTTGCCTTCTCCTACGGAAGTAAAAGCAATTGAAGGTGTGCTTGATGATAAAGCTGAAACTAAAGCTACGCGTGAAGCATCTGATGATGCACCGTTCTCAGCTTTAGCCTTTAAAATCATGAATGACAAGTTTGTAGGTAACCTAACTTTCGTTCGGGTGTACTCAGGTGTACTTAAACAAGGTGATGCTGTTTATAATCCAGTTAAATCTAAACGTGAGCGTATTGGTCGTATTGTACAAATGCATGCCAATGAACGTCAGGACGTAGAAGAAATCCGTGCAGGTGATATTGCAGCATGTGTGGGTCTTAAAGACGTCACCACGGGTGATACACTGTGTGATGAAAAAAATGTCATTACGCTTGAACGTATGGAATTCCCAGAGCCAGTAATTTCATTGGCTGTTGAACCAAAAACTAAAGCTGACCAAGAAAAAATGTCAATTGCTTTAGGTCGTTTGGCGAAAGAAGATCCATCATTCCGCGTTCGTACAGATGAAGAATCTGGCCAAACGATCATTGCTGGTATGGGTGAGCTTCACCTTGACATCATCGTTGACCGTATGAAGCGTGAATTCAGTGTTGAAGCGAACATTGGTAAACCAATGGTTGCTTACCGTGAAACAATCAAAAAGACTGTTGAGCAAGAAGGTAAGTTTGTTCGTCAAACAGGTGGTAAAGGTAAATTCGGTCATGTATATGTTCGTTTAGAGCCTATGGATGTTGAAGAGGCTGGTAAAGAATATCAATTCGCTGAAGAAGTTGTCGGTGGTACTGTACCTAAAGAATTCTTCGGTGCGGTTGATAAAGGTATTCAGGAACGTATGAAGAATGGTGTATTGGCTGGTTACCCTGTTGTGGGTATCAAAGCGACATTATTCGACGGTTCTTACCACGATGTCGACTCTGATGAATTGTCGTTCAAAATGGCAGGTTCTTATGCATTCCGTGATGGTTTCATGAAAGCAGACCCTGTTCTTCTTGAGCCAATCATGAAAGTTGAAGTGGAAACTCCAGAAGACTACATGGGCGATATCATGGGTGACTTAAACCGTCGTCGTGGTATGGTTCAAGGTATGGACGATCTTCCTGGTGGAACTAAAGCAATTAAAGCAGAAGTTCCATTGGCTGAGATGTTTGGTTACGCGACTCAAATGCGTTCTATGTCTCAAGGTCGTGCGACATACTCGATGGAATTTGCTAAATATGCTGAAACTCCACGTAACGTGGCTGAAGGCATCATCGCTAAGTTCCAAGCTGGCGGTAAAAAAGGTGACGACGAGTAATCTTTCGATTACTATATTACCCAACTAAAATTTAGTTAAAAAACCAAGTGCTCATGGGCGACCCTCATGAGCAGTTTATAAAGGAAGATCATCATGGCTAAAGCCAAGTTTGAACGTAATAAACCACACGTAAACGTGGGTACAATTGGTCACGTTGACCATGGTAAAACAACTTTAACTGCTGCGATTGCAACTATCTGTGCAAAAACTTACGGCGGTGAAGCGAAAGATTACTCACAAATCGACTCTGCTCCTGAAGAAAAAGCACGTGGTATTACCATTAATACATCACACGTAGAATACGATTCTCCAATCCGTCACTACGCTCACGTAGACTGCCCAGGCCACGCCGATTATGTTAAAAACATGATCACTGGTGCTGCTCAGATGGATGGCGCGATCCTTGTATGTGCTGCGACTGATGGTCCAATGCCACAAACTCGTGAACACATCCTGCTTTCTCGTCAGGTAGGTGTACCTTACATCATCGTATTCTTGAACAAGTGTGACCTTGTTGATGATGAAGAATTACTTGAATTAGTAGAAATGGAAGTTCGTGAACTTCTTTCTACTTATGACTTCCCAGGTGATGACACTCCAATCATCCGTGGTTCAGCGCTTCAAGCATTGAACGGCAATGATGGCGAATATGGTGAGAAATCAGTTCTTGCACTTGTAGAAGCGCTTGACTCTTACATCCCAGAACCAGAGCGTGCAATCGATAAAGCATTCTTGATGCCAATCGAAGACGTGTTCTCAATTTCTGGTCGTGGTACAGTAGTGACTGGTCGTGTAGAAGCTGGTATCGTTAAAGTTGGTGAATCTGTTGAAATCGTTGGTATCCGTGATACTCAAACGACTACAGTTACTGGCGTTGAAATGTTCCGTAAACTTCTTGACGAAGGTCGTGCGGGCGAGAACTGTGGTGTTCTTCTACGTGGTACCAAGCGTGAAGACGTACAACGTGGTCAGGTACTTGCTAAGCCAGGTACAATCAAGCCACACACCAAATTCGATGCGGAAGTATACGTACTTTCTAAAGAAGAGGGTGGTCGTCACACTCCATTCCTTAACGGTTACCGTCCACAGTTCTACTTCCGTACAACTGACGTAACTGGCGCGATCAAACTACAAGATGGCGTAGAAATGGTTATGCCTGGTGACAACGTAGAAATGTCAGTAGAGTTAATCCACCCGATCGCAATGGACCCAGGTCTACGTTTTGCAATCCGTGAAGGTGGTCGTACTGTAGGTGCTGGTGTTGTTGCGAAAGTAACTGCATAATCGCCTAGAGTGATAAAAAAACACCCCTTTGGGGTGTTTTTTTTATGTCTATTGCTAGACAAAGTTTCCTTGCGTCGAGAAAAATGATTTCACTCATCATCCTTTTTCTCTCTTGCGTCGAAAAATTTAATACTTAATTAAATTTTCCTCCTCATGTCCTAAACTGATACCTTGCTGTCCTAAACTGCACTTAATTCATCGCAATAAAACCGTAATATAAACACAAGAAAATGAACAAAAGTAGTAAATGGAAATTTTCCATTTAAAAGGAGTCAGTAGAGAGGTGGTCCCACTTGTTTGAACAACTAAAAGCGTATTTATAAGTGATATTCCGCTCTAGTTAAGCCACCTTGTTTTGTTGGGGTAGCTGATCATAGTAAAACTCATTTGGTGTCATTTTGTCTAGACTCGAATGAGGTCGTTTCAAATTATAAAACTCAAAATATGCACTTAATTGCTTTTTCGCATCTGTGACACTGCTATAAGCTTTGAGATACACCTCTTCATATTTAACGCTCCGCCATAATCGTTCAACCATCACATTATCTACCCATCGACCTTTACCATCCATACTGATTTGAATGCCATTTGATTTCAATACATCAATAAATGCATCACTGGTGAACTGACTGCCTTGGTCTGTATTCAATATTTCAGGTGATCCATATTTTTCAATCGCTTCATTTAAAACCGAAATACAAAAATCCACCTCCATACTAATCGATACCCTATGCGCAAGTACCTTGCGGCTATGCCAATCAATCACAGCACATAAATAAACAAAACCTTTTGCCATAGGGATATACGTTATATCCGTAGACCACACTTGATTACTGCGCTGAATAGCCAATCCTTTGAGCAGATATGGATATTTACGGTGAGCTTGATTAGCCTGGCTTAAATTTGGTTTGCAATATAACGCCTGAATACCCATTTTCTTCATTAAAGTACGTGTATGACGTCGTCCTATATGATGTCCTTGACGATTCAACAAATCACGCATCATACGACTGCCTGCAAAAGGATATTGCATATGTAATTCATCAATACACCGCATCAGCTTCAGATCTGATGCACTCACAGGTTTTGGGCGATAATAATAACAACCACGGGAGACTTTCAGCAGCTTAGCTTGTTTAGATACTGAAATCTGAAGTGAGTCGTCGATTAACTTTTGTGGTTGAAGCGGCCCAGTTTCTTCAACACACCTTCTAAAAAATCAATTTCTAATGCCTGCTCACCGATTTTTGCATGTAGTTTTTTTAGATCGATGGGTGGTTCTGTTGGAGCTTTTGATTGATCGAAAGCTTGCGAGGAAGCTGAAATCAATTGATTTTTCCAGTCGATAATTTGGTTTTGATGAACATCAAATTCAGCACTCAATTCAGCAAGTGTTTTTTCTGCTTTAATCGCAGCAAGTGCTACCTTAGCTTTAAAATCATTTGAATGATTTCTTCTTGGTCTACGTGCCATAAAATACTCCTTATATCGATGTTTATAACATCATTTGGGGAGCAAAATATCACTTATAGCTGTTGTTCAAATTTACGGATCCATCTCTGTAGCATGAATGCTAAAGTAAATATTTCAAATCGTGCAGGTGCAAGTTTTCCAGTACGTCGTATGAATTTTGATTTTGATCAAGTACCAGAATATTGGATGGATGGTTCGGCTGGCTTAACTCATTTCATGACTGGTTTGTCTACATTATTCCCAGATGGCGAGAAATTATTTATTGATGCTGTACGTGCTGTACGTTATCACCCAACTATTAAAGATAATGCAGAACTACAAAAAGAAATCAGTGCTTTTATTGGTCAAGAAGCAATGCACACTCAAGAGCATGTAAATTTTAATGCTTCTGCACAAAAGTATGGTCATGATGTTAGATCTTTAGAGCAGATTACGGGACGGTATATCCAATTTGCGCTTAAGAATTTTTCAAAAATCGTCAAACCCTTTGGTATGACAAGAGAGATGGTTGATCTAACGGCGACAACAGCGCTAGAACATTTTACTGCAACGATTGCCTCTGAATTATTACGCAATAAACACATCCAAGATTTAATGACAGATGAGACCATGTCATATATGTGGTTCTGGCATGCGGTTGAAGAAAATGAACATAAAGCAGTGGCTTACGATGTCTATGAGTCGGTATTTGGAACTGGATTAAAAGCATATAGTTTACGTACTACAGCACTTGTATTTGCTATGGTTTTAATCTTTATTCTTCAATCTTATTTTACTTTACGGCTACTTCAACAAGACAAAAAACTAAATCTGAAAGAATTAGGCATGATTTACAAATATGCTTATAGTCCATCAAAAGGGATTATTACAGGTATGGCGGGTGAAATGTTGGCTTACTTTAGACCACATTTTCATCCAAATGATTTAGATACCGTACAATTACTTAAAGATTGGAAGGCAAAATTAGGTTTTTAACTTAAAACTTCCATTAGCTAAACCTATGTAAAAAGAGCAATAAAATTGCTCTTTTTAATTTTGAATATTACATTGAATAGACTTTTTTAAATCATACTGACATGTCCTAAGATGATGCTTTTCTGACCTTATCTGCACTTATTTAATACGTTCAAAGAAGCGTATAAATAAACCATAGATAATTTTTAAGCAAATATATCCATTGGGTAGGAGAAGAAAGTATGAATGCTAAAGTCAATATTTCAAACCGCGCTGGCGCTAGTTTTCCTGTACGCCGAATGGATTTTGAATTTGGCGAAGTGCCACGTTATTGGGCAAATGGAGATGCTGCTTTAACTCATTTTATGACTGCACTTTCAGCACTGTTTCCAGAGGGCGAACAATTTTTTGTGAATAGCACCCGTGCAGTTAGAAATGATCCAAAACTTGCTGATCCTCGATTACAAAAAGAAATTAGTGCTTTTATTGGACAAGAAGCAATGCATTCAAAGGAACACTTGGCTTTTAATGCAGCTGCTCAAGCTTATGGTTATGATGTGCGCAAATTGGAGGCACAAACAGGTAAAGTGATTCAGTATGGAGTTGCTATAAGTACTAAATTATTAAAACCATTTGGTTTTACAAAAGAGATGATTGGTTTAACGGGTACTTGTGCCTTGGAACATTTTACATCAACGATTGCTGAAGAATTATTGTCTAACCCAGATATTCAATCCATGTTTATGGATGAGACCATGTACCATTTATGGATGTGGCATGCAGTTGAAGAAAATGAGCATAAAGCGGTGGTATTTGACGTTTATGAAGCAATGTATGGGCAAGGATTTAAAGCTTATTTTATGCGTTCATTAGCTTTAGTGATTGCAATGGGTTTAATTTTTATTACCCAATCATATTTCACTGCAAAACTTTTGAAAACTGATGGCAAGCTCACATGGCGTGACACCAAATATATGCTCAAGTTCATGTATGGCTATAAAGGTTTTATGACGCGCCAGATTCCTACATTGCTTGCTTTTTTAAGACCTAAATTCCATCCAAATGATGATGATACTACTGAACTGTTAAATAAGTGGCGTGCTGAACTGGGTTTTAACCTGAATTAATGATAAATAGAAAATGGGCAAGCAAAATTGCCCATTTTTTTATTCAAATTTTGCATTAAATTGCTGATAATCTGCACCAGCATTTTATAAGGTAACAGTCCGTGATTCGATTGATGCAGGAAAGTGATATAGACCGTGTAGCTGAGATTGAGCGGTTGGTACAAACACATCCCTGGTCCAGACAGCAGTTTCAGGAATCCTTGACCTCCTACCAATGTACTGTTTATGAAAAAGCCAATCAGGTGGTGGGTTTTTGTATTTTGCAGCCTGTTCTAGATGAGGCCAATTTATTACTGATGGCGATTCATCCAAACCAACAGGGCAAAGGTTTTGGATACGAGTTGCTAGATTATTCAATTCAACAGTTAAAGAACAATCCAGTTCAGATTTTTCTGGAAGTGCGTGAAAGTAATATTCCTGCAATTCACCTATATGAAAAAACAGGTTTTCATCAGATTGATCTACGAAAAAATTATTATCCAAATATTGATGGTTCAAAGGAGCATGCCGTGATTATGGTCAAGACATGCACCGATGATTTTGCAGCCTTATTTCAATAAGGCTATTTAATAATCAGGTTATTCCATTCAGATGGAAGTGTGCTCATCAATGAGTTTCCAAGTTGCTGGATTTCGTTGTCAGAGAGTGGGCGGTTAAGTCTGCGCCATTGTCCATCAAGCAGCAACTCAAGCGGGGTATACTGGGATTTGTAATTCATCTTGGATGAATGCGGCACCCAATAGCCGAGGTAGAGATAATCAAGATTCAGCGTTTTAACGTATTCGATTTGCTTAAGAATCGCAAATACGCCCAAGGAGCGACGTTGTTCATCTGGATCGAAGAAAGTATAAACTGCAGATAAACCATCATCCATTAAATCACAGGTTGAAACACCAATTAATTTTTGGTCTTTCCATAATTCGATGAAAAAACTTTCTGTGCAACTGTGAATGAGGAATTTTTCAAACTGATCTAATGTTGCTGGATACATATCGCCATCTGCATGGCGTTCATTGATATAACGCTCATACAAATCATAATGCTGTTGACTGGCTTGCGAAGTTGGCAAAATACTCATTTTTAAATCTTGATTACGTTTCCATGCTTTCTTCTGGCTACTATTCATTTTAAATTCTTGAATCGGAACGCGACAAGATAAACATTGGCGACATAAGTGGCATTCTGGTCGATAGACAAAATCACCACTACGCCTAAAACCGACACGGGAAAGTTCAGATAAGGTGACGACATCAATCCGATGAATCGGGTCCAGAAACACCATGCGCGCGGACTTGTTATCGAGGTAACTACAGTCGTGCGGTGGCGTGATGTAATACTGTAAGTCATTTAAAAGGGACTTGGGTTGGTATGATTTCATGAATCTGTCCCTCCAAGGTGTTCGTCCATTAACCGTCTAATTTTGCATTAACTGCTATTGTTTTACTTGAAAATACACGTTCCTGATAGTTTTTCCAATTGATAGGGGGGGCAATAATTACATCTTGTAACGATTTTAGATATGTCTGGCGAGAAATTGTACTGGCTCCCAGACTCAGGAGATGATCGTTAACCAGTTGGCAGTCAATCCAAGGCAACTGATTTTCCTGTCCAATCAGCATCAGGGTGTAGAAAGCCATCTTGGAAACATCAGTTTCGGTGCTAAACATGGACTCACCAAAACAGCCTTTGCCGATGGTGACTCCATACAAGCCACCAACCAGTTTGTCCTGTTGCCAGACTTCAACACTATAGGCATAACCCGCCTTAAATAGAGAACAATAGCCTTCGATTATATCTTCACTAATCCAGGTTTCATTGGCATAGCTACGGGGCAGCGAGCAGGAACGAATCACATCTTCAAAGGCGTGATTGATGCTAATGCGATAGTCATGCTTTTTCATATTTCGCAGCAAGGATTTGCTAGGTTTATAGGAGTGTGGCTGAATAATGCAGCGTGGTTCAGGACTCCACCAGCAAATGGGTTCGTCTTCATTAAACCAGGGAAATAATCCGTGTGTATAGGCTTCAAATAAAGTCGATGGAGATAGGTCAGCACCAATGCAGATGAAACCATGACCCTCGGGATCAGCTTCAATAGGATCAGGAAAAATATATTGAGAGGGTGGAAGTTGATGCATAATAAAATGAATATGGAAAGGATTCAGATTAAACTAATCTAAGAAAGGTCGAATGGCAAATATAGTACTTCGCCATTCGATCATCAGTATTTAATTAAATAAACGCAATTGTTTCGCGATTTCCAACTTCTTACTTTCTAAAAATATTTGGGCTTTAGATTGGATAATTTCAATGCTTTTAACTTGATCTGAAACCATTTGACCATCTTTATCTAAAACTAACCACCCAAGCTGTTGGATGACATCTTGCACATAGTAAGCAAAATCTGTTGCAGTCGTTAAACCCTCTATAAAGTGAGCGCGATAAAATAATTGATGAAAATGTTCAGTCGGTATACCAATGCCTGTGATTGGACTAATTAAAACACCATAGTTTTGATGAAAACTCGCTTGTTTTAAAATGTAATGATTCAGATTATGGCAATGCTCGAACATTTTTTGAGATGGTTCATTATTTTGACATGGTTGAGCTAGTCCAAGATGGCACAGGATAACGAGCGCATTTAAGATTTTTGCATAGTGAAGCTCGGGAAAACTAGCTTCTAAATCTGCAATAGTGAGCGGTTGATAGTTAACTTCAGCAAATCGATTGCCAATTGGTTGATAAATTTCCTCTATCAAATTGAATGTCCCCAATAGTCCTGTAATGCTACTCGGTAATTGCTCTTTGGCTGTTAGAAGCACAAATGCTGTTTTTCGGAGTTTTGCTTGGACTTGTAATGGGGTTAAATTATTCTTGCCTCGAATAAATAAATCCCGTCTAAATTGTGTGTTGGCAAAATAATCTCGGCACTGTTCTTTGAAAATCGGGTGTTCAATCGCATTTAGAAATTGCTGATGTTCTTCTGAAAAATTAATGTTATCTAGATGCGTTCCTAAGTCTGTAGACCCAGCATAAGATAATTTAATTTCATCTAGGATTCTGACTACTTGCTGAAATGAAAAGCATTGCCAATCTTGATTCAAATATTCATGAATTAAGTAATTTGGATTTTGTTGTTTGAGATCGATTACTTTTTGCAAAGCATTGGGATTTCTTTGAGCAAAGATTGGATTTTGTTTAAGTAGTTCTTCGCTAAAATTTAATGCTTCATTTACTTTTTGCAGTGGGTTTGTACTTTTGCTATTAAATTTAAAATGACTATGAAATAACTCGCGTATAGGCATATTGGCAGCCCAACCTGTCACGCAGTTATAACTGATATAGACAATACCATTGGGTTTTAAATATTTACGAATGAATTTCAAAATGATGTGTTGGTTTTCATAGCTTATCCAGCTCCATATTCCATGTAGGCTAATTGAATCAAACATGGGTAAATCATTTCGATTTAATAATTCTTCAAAGCTATCATCAAAAAAATAAGGCTTAGTTTGGCTATGTTGTGCTAATTGGTTGGCATGAGCTGCATGTGCAGGGTTAAAGTCAGTACCATAAAAATTGGCATCAGTACTTGCTGCATGTATGTTGATGCTGACACCTTGCCCAAAGCCAAGTTCACAATGTGTTTGATTTGTCTGAATATCTGGACTATCTATCCCATTTAAAAGTAAACAGAATTTTTGGAAGTTAGGGCTAAGATCACGATAATATCCATAGGTGTAATTGACTTCAGTTTGGTAGCCATTGGTCCATGTTGTTGTTATGTATTCATCCAAAATATAATTGTTGTTAAATAAAGCCATGTTTTTGATTGTACATATCATTTAACAAAAAAAGCCACCATAAAAATGGTGGCTTTTTAAACTTAATGTAAATTAGTTTAAATTATCAAGATACTTCTCAGCATCTAATGCTGCCATACAGCCTGAACCTGCTGAGGTAATCGCTTGACGATAGATACTATCAGCTACGTCACCAGCAGCAAAGACGCCTTCAATTGATGCTGCCGTTGCATTACCCGAAGTACCACTTTGAACTTGAATATAACCATCACGTAAGTTCAATTGACCTTCAAACATCTCTGTATTTGGTTTGTGTCCAATCGCAACAAATAGACCTTGTACTTGAACATCTTGTGTACTTGAATCCTGGGTAGATTTGATACGTACAGATGTTACACCAGTATTGTCACCGAGTACTTCATCTACCTGATGGTTCCAGATGATACTGATCTTGCCTTCTTTTTCTTTGGCAAATAAATGATCCTGTAAAATCTTCTCGGAACGCAGGCTGTCACGGCGGTGTACCAGTGTTACATGGGCCGCAATGTTTGAAAGATAAAGTGCTTCCTCAACCGCAGTGTTACCGCCACCCACAACCATGACATTCTGGTTTTTATAGAAGAAACCATCACAGGTTGCACAGGCGCTCACCCCTTTACCCATAAACGCAGCCTCAGATTCCAGACCCAGATATTGTGCAGTTGCACCAGTTGCAATAATCAGCGCATCACAGGTGTATTCTTCCATATCGCCTTTCAGCACAAATGGACGGGTTTTTAAATCGACTTCATTGATGTGGTCATAGACAATTTCTGTACCGAAACGTTCAGCGTGAGCTTGCATGCGTTCCATCAATACAGGACCAGTTAATCCCTCTGGGTCGCCTGGCCAGTTATCCACCTCAGTGGTCGTTGTTAACTGACCGCCAAGCTGCAAACCAGCAATCAGCGTTGGTTTGAGGTTGGCGCGTGCCGCATATACCGCCGCACTATAACCTGCAGGACCAGAACCCAAAATAATTAACCGTGAATGACGAGCGCTCATTAAAGAACATCCTTTTTATATTGAAACTGTTAAAATTATACGTGAATCCACAGGGGAGTGGGTTGGATAATATTGATATACTTAATCGAATTGGGCTATATCATCAATGGGGCTGTTGATATTTCGCCAGTGCTTTGCGATAAAGTCAACACGCCCACGATGTTAACAACAACATTAAACAATCGTGCATCTTTTTTGTAAGAACGAGTGCATAATAGAGAGCGTATTGATTGAAGATTCTTGATGAACTTCATTAATTCTAATGATAAATGAATTGGGTTACAGGACTGTATATGACTGCGGTGTCAAGTGTTTATGCACAACGCTTTTTAATGACATTATTTTTGATTTCTTTTGGCATTTACCTATTTCTTGCCACAGTGACTTATACACCATTTGATCCAGGATGGATGCATATCTCCAGTGATACCCAGCAGGTTTCCAACGCCAGTGGGGTGGCAGGTGCCTGGATTGCGGACCTGTTGTTTGGCTTTCTAGGCTGGGCCAGCCTGTTGATTCCATTATTCCTGTTTATGGAAGCGATTCAGGTCTGGTGGCCAAGAAGTTTTCTAAATCGCCCGTTTCGTTATGCGGCCCAGTTTTTCCTGATTTTATCGTTATCAACCCTGTTGTATTTACACTGGAATATGCCAGCCGACACGCTGGAAAATGCGGCGGGTGGCATTATCGGTTATGAGCTGGGACAGAGTTTATCGCAGTTGCTGACGATTTATGGGGCAACCTTATTCTTACTGATATTTGGCATTGTATTGATTACCTTGGCATTTGGAATCCAGTGGGACAAAACCTGGGTGACATTGAAAAATACGCCCGCTTATTTGCAGGACCTGTTTTATAAAAATGTACCACAGACCGAGTCGGCCTATGACCTCACTGAACAATTGACCAAAGAAACACCTGCCATTAAAAATAAAGTGCAAGCAGAAGCTACAGTTACCAGCCCCCCTGAGATGAAAGCAGTTGATCTAGTACAAAATGATAAAACTGCTACAGCTAAAGTGGAGGATTCACATCATCAACAGGTGGCAGAAAGATTATTTGCGGATGTGGTTGCGAAAGAGCAGCAAAGTGTCCAGTCAGACGAAGCCCATGTCATTGAGGATTTTGAACAAACCCTGCAAAAGGCACATCAACTGGAAGCGGAAAGCCAACGCCTGATTCAGACGGGTGAGGTATGGCGTGCGCTGCAAAGCGATGATATCAGCCATAAACAGGAGATTGATGCGTTGTTAAAGGCTGCCGATGATTCTGATCAGCATGTGGCATCCTACAATACCATGCAGTCTCAACGGATTGAACCTGCTTTGCAAAGAGAAAGCGGTAGCAATTTAGACTGGAATGATGACCAAATTTTTGATGAGTTGCTGGCTGCCGTTCCAAATAATAAAACTGCAACGCATACGCCGTTTACGCAAGATGTTCCAGCACATTCAAACTTTCATGAACAAGTGAATGTGGTGGAGTTTGAAGCCGATATAGAGGCATTGATCGCAGAATCGGCACAAACCATTGTAGTCCAGCCACATGCGTCTTCAGTTCAAAATGTTGTTCAGGAAGAGAAGCACAGTTCTACAAGTGAAGCGTTTGATGAGTTTAACGATCTTCTTGTTGATGAAGAGCAGGAAAATATAAGACCTCAAGCTTCAAGTTATGCTCAGTCCTCTGCTTTTGTAAAAGTGCCAATTGAGGTCGCCGCACCAAAAGAGACACTTTCCAAGGAAGCCTTTATTGAGGCCTGGCAGGAGACCGCAGGTAAGGCTGAACCTGATGCAGAACTGAATATTGAAGATGATTTTGATCTGGATGCGCCATTAACCGATTCGTTTGGTCGTCCAATGTCCCGTGCCATGCAGGTGGCGCAGAAACGCCGTGACTTGCCAACCTTACCAGGTCTGGAACTACTGGATGATGTTGATCCAAATAAAAAGGTGAACTTCACTGCTGAACAATTAGCCCGATTGTCAGAGCTTCTGGAAATCAAGCTACAGGAATTTAACGTTAAGGCACAGGTGGTGGAAGCCCAGCCAGGTCCAGTGGTCACACGTTTTGAACTTGATCTTGCACCAGGGGTCAAGGCATCCAAAGTCACCAATATTTCGCGTGACTTGGCGCGTTCTATGTCGATGGCTTCAGTACGTGTAGTTGAGGTGATTCCAGGGAAACCGTATATCGGCATTGAAGTACCGAACAGTAGCCGTGAAATGGTACGTTTGATCGAATTATTGGAAACACCAACGTATCGTGATCCCAATAATTTAATTAGTATGGCGATGGGTAAGGATATTTCTGGTAATCCTGTACTGACCGATTTAGCCAAGGCGCCACATATGCTGGTTGCGGGTACTACAGGTTCGGGTAAATCGGTTGCGGTCAACTCGATGATCCTTTCGATGTTGCTGAAATATACACCTGATCAGTTGCGCCTGATCCTGATTGACCCGAAACAGCTTGAATTGGCCAACTATAATGATATTCCACACTTGTTAACGCCTGTTGTGACTGACATGAAAGATGCTGTCAGTGCATTAAACTGGTGTGTGAATGAAATGGAACGCCGTTACAAACTAATGTCATTCCTAAAAATCCGTAAACTTAATGACTACAACCGCAAGGTGGAAGAGGCGATTGCCAATGGTGAGGACCTGATTGATCCAACCTGGAAAGCAAGTGATTCGGTTGTGGGGGAGCGCGCACCGCGATTGACCCCACTCCCTTCGATCGTCATCGTTGCCGATGAGTTTGCTGATATGATCATGCAGGTCGGTAAAAAAGCTGAAGAGATGATTACCCGTTTGGCACAGAAATCCCGTGCGGCAGGCATTCATTTACTACTTGCGACACAGCGCCCCTCTGTAGATGTGATTACAGGCCTGATTAAGGCCAATATCCCAACCCGTGTGGCACTGCGTGTCAACAGTAAAATTGACTCCCGTACCATTCTGGATGCGGGTGGGGCAGAAGATCTGCTTGGTCATGGTGATATGCTGTTCCTTGGACCTGGGAAGATTGAACCTGAACGTGTACATGGTGCATTTATCAGTGATGATGAGGTCAACCGTATCTGTGATGCTTGGCGTGAACGTGGTGAGCCTGATTATGTTGATGAAATCCTGACCCCATTTGACGAAGAGCCAACATCCCGTGGTTTTGAGGATGGAGAGGGTGATCCAAGTCGGGATGCATTATATGATCAGTGTGTATCTTTTGTACTGGAAACCCGTAAAGTATCTACTTCATCTATCCAGCGTAAATTTAGTCTGGGCTATAACCGTGCTGCCCGTATTGTTGATCAAATGGAAGAAAATGGGATTGTCAGTGCAATGGGAGCAAATGGCAAACGGGATATTCTGGTTTAACGATCATATTGCATTAACCAAGCCTCTATTCTGAGGCTTTGTCGTTTTTATTTTCTTGTTTTTATATGGTAATAATCACGTTTTTTATTTAAGCTAAACCTTTAAGGTTTTAACACTGGGTTTGGCTATGTGGGTTGCATTATGTACGCTCATCTTTATTCATTTTTGTGCATTGATTACCCCTGGTCCAGATTTTTTCTTAGTTTCCCAAACTGCAATTAGTCGCTCCCGCAAAGATGCGGTATTGGTGGTACTCGGTATTTGTTTGGGTGCGATGTTGTGGTCTTTATTGGCACTCATGGGGCTGAATATTATTTTTGAAAAGATGGCATGGCTAAAGCAGGGCCTTTTAATTGCAGGTGGCCTGTATTTATGCTGGCTCGGTTTCCAGATGCTACGCTCAGCCTTTTCAAAGGGTGATGAAACAGTAAAACAGATGGTCCTACCTCAATCACCTTATCTATTCTTTATGAAAGGTCTGCTCACAAACCTATCGAATCCTAAGGCAATTATTTACTTTGGAAGTGTATTTTCACTGTTTTTAGCCAATCCTTTATTTGACCAGCATCATTCCCTGCTCTTTATCATTGTGTCGATTGAAACATTGCTGTGGTTTTTGCTGGTTGCCTATGTTTTTTCCTTACCTGCATTTAGAAATGCATATCAGAACTTTGCCAAATGGATTGATGGTGTTTCTGGTGGAATATTTACGTTATTGGGTATTTATCTGATTGGTAGTCAATCATAAAAGGACATAAAGTAAAAATAGTCTTGGAACAAAATTTTTTCTGAGTTTTATTTAAAATTCGCCAAAATCAAGCAAATAAAAAACCGAAATATGGGTGTTAAATCCATCATATTTCGGTAATTTTCAATTATATAATAAAAGGCTTTTGATCATGCAAATTTTGCTAAAACTTCCAGAAAACCCTGTTTTTGGCGAGGATACTGTGCGATGACATCATGAATGCGCTGTCCCTCTGGATTGGTCGCATTCAGGTCACGGCCATCTGCTAGAAACTTGGTAATCAAACGCTCATAGTCATGTGGACGCATATGCTTGAACGCGTGATAGAGTATATGGAAGTCAGCATTTACACCTGCTGGCGGAAGCTGGTTGAGGTAGGCAAACACACGCTCATCTGACCATTCTTCATTGAAAGTTGCTGGCTGTGATAATGCCATGACAATCTCCTCAGTTTTATAAAACAATAAAGGCAAAATCCTTGAAGTGGATGAAAGCAATGCTTTCCAAATCCACTCACGTATTCTGCCTTTATTTGTGAAAAATCGCTAATGAAAAAACTTCTAACGTTCTTCAGGTAAATTGATATTCATCTCAAGCATTTCGATATTCGCTTCTGAACGAACCTGCATTTGGATATGCTGTTCATCCACACCACGCACATAACGACTCACGACCTGCATGATTTCTTTCTTCATTTGATCAAGTTTGTCTTGCCCTAAACGACGACCCAAGCCCTGTTCAGATGCAACAATTACTTTCAAGCGATCTTTGGCAGTTTGTGCACTTGATGGTTTTTCATCACCGCTAAACAGTTTACTCCAGAATCCTGCCATAATTACGCTCCAAATAGTCTAGCCAACCAACCTTTTGGCTGCACTGCAATATGTCGATAAGGACGGTCTTCGCCAAGGAAACGGGCAACCAGATCATCATAGGCTTGCCCAGCTTTCGCTTCTGGATAAAGAATCACAGGTTTACCTTCGTTTGATGCCTGTAGCACGCTTGGACACTCTGGAATTACGCCCAAAGTCGGAACACGTAAAATGTCTTTGGAAATGTCATCAATGGTCAGCATTTCCTGCTTATCTGCACGTTCAGGGTTGAAACGTGTGATACACAGGTGCTTACGGATACGGCCTTCATTTTGTTCGACTTTTTTGGTCTTGCTGTCCAGCATGCCAATAATACGGTCAGAGTCACGAACCGATGAAATCTCAGGGTTTGTCACAATGATGGCTTCATCCGCATGATACATGGCTAGAATCGCACCACGCTCAATCCCCGCAGGTGAGTCACAGATGATGTAGTCAAATTCCTGTGAAAGCTCGTCGATCACGCGCGCCACACCTTCATCACTCAGCGCATCTTTATCGCGGGTTTGCGATGCAGGTAAAATGAACAGGTTTTCAATGTCTTTATCACGGATCAGGGCTTGCTGTAGGCGGGCTTCATTATTGATGACATTCACAAAGTCATAAACTACACGGCGTTCACAGCCCATAATCAAATCAAGGTTACGTAAACCCACATCGAAATCAATCACAACAGTTTTATGACCACGTAGGGCTAAACCTGTTGCAAAAGATGCACTTGTTGTAGTTTTACCTACACCACCTTTGCCTGACGTTACGACAACAATTTTGGCCACCGAATCCACTCCTATTTATGGTCATACGCCCCTAAAAGGGCTTTTTGGTGCTTTTTTGACTTAATCAGCTAAGTTAAAACTGTAAGGGTTCAAATTCAAGCTCTTGCTTGGTATTTAAATAAATATGTACAGGTTTTTTGATCATATCTTTTGGGATATCATCCGCCACACAATAGGTTCCTGCAATCGAGATCAGTTCCGCTTCCAGAGAATTGCAGAAAATACGTGCTGAGCCATCTCCACCTGCGCCTGCAATGACTCTACCACGGGCATTGCCATAGATGTGAATATTTCCAGATGCAATCACTTCTGATCCACTATTCATGCCAGCATTCAGGATAATATCGCCCTGATCCTGTACCAAAGACTGACCTGTACGCAAAATCTCATCATGATATGAGGTGACATGGGTAACCGATGTGTTTTTTTGTGGTGTTTGTATTGCAGTGCTATCGACTGTTTTTTCAGGTGCATGGTCAACGACCTGCTCTTTAGAGGCCTTGATGCGTTGCAAGGGCTGATCGGTAGGCAAAACAGGGAACTGGATTGCGCGTGCCTGATCTCCCAAGATACCATCGATCACCGCCATTGGCTGTAAACCCAAATCAATTAACAGTTGGATCAGGGCAATCAGCTCTTGCTCGACGGTACTGTCAATAATGACCAATGTCCCTAAATAAGAACTCTCATTGAGTGTGCTTGTCAGTTGCTGTCGGATTGCAGCATGGTCATTTGTGTCGAAAGTTAGTCGACTAAAATTCACCATTCTGCCCGTAATCCGTATATCAGCCATAATTTATCCTTCAGGGCTTCTTAAGCACTATAAGGGCAATGCCCTGCATATGTTGTAAATAAGAGCAAATGCTAGAACAAATTACAGCAATTCTCTAGCATAATTGGTAAATTTTCTTGTCAACTTTCTGATTTTTTATCCAATTGATCGTATTCCTGCAAAGTTTGCTGCCATTGTTTGATCTTGACCTGCTTTCGTATTGCTTCAAGGCTTTCAAATACCACCGATTCCACCAGCTGTTCCAGATATTGGTTGTCAATGTTCAGTGCACTGACCTTTTCTGCGATAAGTTGATAGTTTTCATTGGGGCGATGCAGGGAACCTGCTGTAAATGGCTCAATTAAACCCGCACTGATATTCTCACCCAGACGTTGTCCAATACTCTGAATCTGCTGTTCAATCCGCCCCCCGACAATTGGAATCAAACGCAGCAGTTGTGTCAGCTCAGGTGTATCCTCAATCGCCTGATTAACGATGATACCCACTTTCTGAGTAATCACAGGCTGTTGCTGCTGTAATGCCTTGGCTAGCGATTCCTGTAGCATGGAGGAAAGCGTAATTGTAAACAATTCACGATGATGATCAACCAGGTCGTGGATAATCTTTTTGTGCGTGGAGCTGGTTTCAAGTTCGTGTCTTATACCATCAATCACGGTGATCACCACACGGTCAGACAGTTCTTCCATGATGACACGGTAATAAAACATCGCCTTAATGCGGATATTGTCTGGAATGACCTTGTAGCCAAGTTCATATAAACGGTAGGCGATGATACCTGCACGAAATAAGCGCAAAAAACGCAGGTGTGGAATAATGGCTAGGATTTCATACCAGTGGATAAAGGGAAAGAACCACCAGCGTGCATGATGTTTTTGCACAATTGAGAGTAGCCAGCGTACCGCCAGCTCAGTGATTAAAAAAATAATAAACCATGCTTCAGTGGTAATCACCCAGGGATGTAAATATGTACGATAGAACTCAAGGACACTGGGAAGATGGATAGTGTTTAAAAACCATTCCCCAATGTTGCTCATGAGGAAAAAGTTCATGCCCAGACAGAATAGATTGAAAACAATAATAAAGACCATGAAAATATCATAGGCGAGGAATAGTTTAAAAAACTTACTATTCGGATTCACATTATTATATTTAGAGTTTTGTCCTGAGTCCTGCTGGGTCATTTCTTGTTTAATCCCTAAAAAAATTATGGCTTATATTTGGATTTCATTGCAGTAATGAGTTGATCTTTTTCAGTCCAGATCTGATCCACCCATCTTTGGAAACGTTCCCGATAAACAGGATCATCTTCATAATTACCGCCAACCACCCAATTAGGAATGTCAATTTGACGCAAATCCACTGCAATGCGTGGAACATCGCCAAGCCAGAAATCTCCATAGTCTGGTACGCCGTCTGGATAGACAATAGTCATGTCAACCAGGGCATCAATCTTATCTCCCAGAATATTCAAGGCCAATGCCAGACCGCCTGCTTTAGGCTTGAGCAGGTTTTTATATGGGGATTGCTGCTGTGCATGCTTTTCTGGAGTGAAACGTGTACCTTCCAGATAGTTTAAAAGGGTAAACGGCTGGCTCAATAACTGTTCGCAGGCTTTGCGCGCCTCATACATATCGCGTGACTTCAGTTCAGGATTTTTTGCAATCTGTTCCTTGGTGTGGCGTTTCATCATCGGGAAACCCAGGATTTTAAATGCCTGACCCACAAACGGAATGAAAATAAGTTCCCATTTGGTAAAGAAACGGGTAAGGGGCATACGGCTTAAACCAAAATACTGGTTCACTGTGGTATCCACCCAGCTTTGATGGTTACAAATCATCATATAGCGGCCCTGTAGATTCAGGTCAAGCTTTTCATCAATGCTGATATCCCACTTTAGGTTTGGCAGCACCTTTTCAATCAGGTGGTTGTTTACACCAATCCAGCTATTGGCCAATTGAATATTGGTTTCGTCTATTTTTTTTGATTTTTTAAACAGCTTGGTAAAACCGAGTGCCAAAACAGGGGGACCATGTAAAAACGTGCTTCCTGTAATGACTGAACCAACTGTGAGTCCTTTACTGACTTTTTGCAATAAGGATGCTTTTTTATGGGCAGTAGACATAAATCTAACCTTGAGTGCAGAGATTTAAAAAGATGTTCCAACTATAAACAACGGAAATTGAAATACAATTGTATATTTGAAGATGTTGACATTTTTTATGGACTTACCTATTTTCTGCAATTTTAATCCACTTTATCATATGTGAAGCACCGAGCATTTATAAAGTTCTTAAAAAACTTTTATTGAAACATATATCTCATATTTTTAGAAATCCGATAAATTGAAAACAATGGAGAGAATATGAGGATTTTATGAAGTAAAATGCATCAAAATATTACAAAAAGATAAATAAATTGTTTATTATTAACAAAATATCAATGGTCTAGCTGAATTTTCTCATTCATTATTTGATCAGACAAAAATACATAGACAGGAGCTACGCAATGCGTGCATTAGTAATTTCAACACTGGTTGGGGCTGGATTGGTACTTTCTGGTTGCCAAACTACAGGTAATAACATTGGTGGCGTAGAGTATGATAAAGCTGCCCTAGGTACAATAATTGGTGCTGCGGCAGGTTATGGCATATCTAAAGGTAATGCAAACAAGGCTTCACAAAACAACCGTGCGGCGGCGATTGGTGCGGTGCTTGGTGGCGCTGGTGGTTTGTATCTTGACAATAAAGAGAAAAAACTGCGTCAACAAATGCAGGGTACTGGCGTAGAAGTGGGCCGTAATGCAGATGGTTCAGTTCAATTGATTATGCCTGGTAGCATTACATTTGACACCAACAAGTCAAACATTAAGCCAAACTTCTATGGTACCTTGAACAAAGTGGCGCAAACTTTGGCTGAAGATAACCAGAGTGCGATTCTTGTAACTGGTTATACAGACAATACAGGTAATGACTCAATCAACATTCCATTGTCTCAAGCGCGTGCTCAGTCAGTAAAAAGCTATTTGGCAAGTCAGGGTGTATCAGCGAGCCGTATCGATGCGCAAGGTTATGGTTCATCAAACCCAATTGCGGACAACAGCACTGCTTCTGGCCGTGAACAAAACCGTCGTGTTGAAATCAGCATTTATGCAAAACAGTAATCTTCTTTACTGATTTGTGGGAAACCAGCTTCGGCTGGTTTTTTATTGCCTAAAATTAGGGTGTTGGAACTTTTAATATAATTAGTGCGACGAGTGGCGACGTATGGGTTGAGCGAGGCATCATAATTTATACATATCCTGAGATTTAGGATTAGGATTCTAAAACGGAGATGTCTATACTTAGTCTCGCAAAATCGGGCTCAAAAATGAGGGGTATGTACAGATGTCGACTGGTAGTCAACTCAATGACAAGCAATATGAAGCCATGAAATATGTTCAAGGGCCTTTGTTGGTGCTTGCAGGAGCAGGTTCTGGTAAAACATCTGTGATTACCCAAAAAATTGCCTATTTGGTGAAGCAATGTGGGATACCTGCCTACTGTATTACCGCGATGACCTTTACCAATAAGGCCGCACGTGAGATGAAAGAGCGTGTGGGGAAACTACTTTCCCGTGAAGAGGCCAAAGGGCTTTCTGTCTCAACGTTTCATACCTTTGGTTTGAATTTATTACGTTTGGAACTTAAACATTTACCGCTTAAAAATAATTTTTCCATTTTAGATGCTGATGACTGCAAACGTATCCTGATGGACTTGATGCAGCGTGACAACCTGTCTGGTGCGGAGAGTAAGGAACTCATTGCCAAGGCGATGAAGAAGATTTCAGACTGGAAGAATGATCTCATCATCCCTGAACAGGCGCATTCTATCTGTGAAACAGTTGAGGATGTTCAACTTGCCCATTTGTATCAACTCTATGAACGTAACCTACGTGCCTATAATGCGGTTGATTTCGATGACTTGATTGTGCTGCCAACCCGCTTGCTTCAGGAAAATGCTGAGGTGCGAGAAAAATGGCAAAACCGTGTCCGTTATTTATTGGTGGATGAGTATCAGGATACCAACACCGCACAATATACCCTGGTTAAGCTTCTGGTTGGAGTGATGGGGCAGTTCACCGCCGTTGGTGATGATGACCAGTCCATTTACGCATGGCGTGGAGCAAAGCCTGAAAACATGGCATTGCTGAAAGAAGATTTTCATAATTTAAACGTGATCAAGCTGGAGCAAAACTATCGCTCCACCAGCCGTATCCTCAAAGCAGCCAATGCCGTGATTGGCAATAATCCCCATATCTTTGACAAGAAATTGTGGAGTGACAAGGGACATGGTGAAACCATTCGGATTATCACCTGTTTAAATGACGATGATGAAGCTGAACGGGTGGTGAAAGACCTGATTACGCATAAACTAATGAATGGCAAAAGCTGGAAAGACTACGCAATTTTATATCGTGGCAACTTTCAGGCACGGGTTTTAGAAACGCAACTGCGCCAAATGCAGATTCCTTATAAACTATCAGGTGGTCAATCATTCTTTGCTCGTGCCGAGATTAAGGATGTGATGAGCTATTTACGCTTAATTATCAATCCAGAAGATGACAGCGCATTCTTGCGTATTATTAATACGCCGAAACGTGCCATTGGACCTGTGACACTGGAAAAGCTTGGCTTATTTGCACAGGAAAATACCTTATCGCTGTTAACTGCTTCTTCGGATCAACGGCTGTCAATGGTGTTGCCAAAGAAAGCGGCCACACAGTTGCATGAGTTTGCAGATTTTATTGCCACCTTTACCTGTGAACTGTTGGATGATGATGAACCTGTGCCTAAGGTTCGTCAGATGATTATGGAAGCGGGTTATATCGACTATGTCCGTGAACAGGCTGCGACTCCTGCACAGGAAAAAACTAAACTCGACAATATAGAAAGTCTATATACCAGTATTCAAAATCTAATTAATCGCACTGATGATGTTGATGAGAAAAATATTGAAAGCGTGATTCGCAAGCTGGTGCTGCTGGATATGTTGGAGCAGCAACAGGAAGAAGAAGACACGGATAAGGTGAATTTGTTGACATTACATGCAGCGAAAGGGCTGGAATTTCCGTATGTGTACATGATTGGCCTAGAAGAAGAAATATTACCACATAAAAACTCGATTGCGGCTGAAACGATTGAGGAAGAACGCCGTTTAATGTATGTAGGAATTACCCGTGCGCGTCAGGGTCTCACCCTGACTTTGGCTGAGCAACGCAAGAATGGTGGGCAGATGCGCCAGATGACCCCAAGCCGTTTTCTGGATGAATTGCCACAGGATGAGTTGGAATGGTTGGGACGCAAAAAGAAACTTGTATCTAATGTTGATCCGAAAGAACAGGCTCAACAGCATCTCGCCAATTTAAGAGCTTTATTGAAACGTTAATAAATCATCAGTAGGAATTTGTCATGAAAGTTCAGGTTAAAGTATTAGATGCCCGTTTAGGTCAGGAGTGGGCAATGCCTGCCTATGCAACTACAGGTTCAGCAGGTCTGGATTTACGTGCCTGTTTAGATGAAGCGATTGAGATTGCAGCGGGTGAAACCGTCCTGGTCAAAACTGGTCTGGCCATTTATATTGAAGATCCAAACTTTGCGGGCTTGATCTTACCACGTTCGGGTTTGGGACATAAGCATGGCATCGTATTGGGTAATTTAGTGGGTTTAATTGACTCGGATTATCAAGGTGAATTGATGGTTTCTGTGTGGAACCGTGGACAAAACACTTTCCGTCTGGAACCAGGTGAACGTTTGGCACAATATGTTTTAGTGCCTGTGGTACAGGCAGAATTTGAACAAGTGGAAGAATTTGTTGCAACTGGGCGTGGTGCAGGTGGTTTTGGACATACTGGGAAACAGTAAGTTTTTCGTTAATTATCACTTTAAATGCAATGTTTTGCTTAAAAACGTTGCATTTTTCATATTGCTTGTTCCTTAAAATTAGATTAAAAAGCAGCTGATTAATTATTTTAATTTTTCTGAATAAGGACTACTCATTTACTTAATAGTCTATATTTTTTAATTATTCTTAAATGTTGAGAATAGAGGGCTTGCTGTGAATATACAACAAACGTTTCCTCTGAATATTTTTCGTGCTTATGATATTCGCGGAAAACTTTCAAATCTTACCCCAGATATTATATGTTCCATTGCATATGCTTTAGCCCAACAATATAAATATGCTGAGCAGACTCAAATTGTGATTGGCTATGACGCACGTTTAACCAGTCCAAGCTATGCCAACATCATTCAAAAAGTATTGGAACAACAAGGCTTGAACGTGACTAATATCGGTTGCTGTTCATCGCCAATGATGTACTACATTGCCCGTGATTTTGTTGGGAATGGCATTATGGTGACTGCCAGCCATAATCCCAAATCGGATAATGGCATCAAGTGGATTCTAAAGGGTGAACCACCAAGTCCAGAAACCATTCAACAGGTGGGGCATTTGGCCCAAGTCTCTTTATCCACGAATGGTGATCTTCATGTAGAGACTGTTTTTCACCAGTTTAATCCGCAACATTGTATGCAATATCAGCAATCACTACTGAATGATATTCAGTTGCTGCGCCCCTTAAAAATTGTTCTGGATGGCTTACATGGTTCAGCAGGACACTGTGCCAAACAGGTCTTGCAGAATTTGGGCTGTGAAGTCATTGCATTGCGTTGTGAGGCGAATGGCCATTTCCCAGACCATGCACCCGATCCATCCCATGCTGCCCATTTGCAGCAATTACAGGCCACGATTATTGCTGAAAAAGCGGATTTGGGTATTGCCCTTGATGGGGATGGTGATCGGGTCGTATTGCTGGATGAACAGGCACATATTATTAGTCCTGACCGCCTCATCTCTTTATTTGCGCAAATATGCTTACAACAACATCCGCATAAAGAAATCGTATTTGATGTGAAATGCTCTCGGATGGTTGCTGATACGGTGGAGCAACTTGATGGTCAGGCCAAAATGATCCGTACGGGCAGCAGTTTCCTGCGTGCCTATATGTCCAAATCACAAGGTACAGCCGTATTTGGTGGTGAATATGCAGGCCACTATGTATTTAATGATGGACGTGGCTTTGGCTACGATGATGGCTTGTATGCCGCATTACGAGTGATGGAATACCTCACTCAGTCCAATGCTCAAAGTCTGTCTGAATTACTGAGTATTTATCCTGAACGATATTGTACCGAAGATACTTATATCAGTACGCATGAGGTCAATTCTAAACAGGTTTTGGATGACATTGAGCTGCTAAGCCATCATTTAGGCGCGCGTTTAAGTAAAATTGATGGGGTAAGGCTTGATTTTGATGATGGTTTTGGCATTATTCGAGCATCCAACACAGGTGAATATTTCACTGTCCGCTTTGATGCAGATCATCCAGATCGGTTAACTGAGATTCGCCAAAAATTTGTTTCTATGCTGCAACATCAATATCCACAAATTGCACAAGAACTTGCACAGGCTTAATAAGGAGAGGGCGCATGCCACACGAGCATATCGGCATTGATAAAGCAAAAATTTTGATTGAAGCTTTGCCGTATATTCAGCGTTTTGCAGGAAAAACGCTGGTGGTCAAATACGGTGGTAATGCCATGACTGATCCAGAGCTGGAAAGCTCATTTGCTCGTGACATCGTGTTGTTGAAAACAGTGGGTTTAAATCCAATTGTAGTACATGGTGGTGGTCCACAGGTCGATTCATTGTTGAAGCGTCTTGGGCAGGAATCTGACCGTATTGATGGGATGCGTGTGACTGATGCTGCCACTATGGAAGTGGTTGAAATGGTTTTGGGTGGTAGCGTCAATAAGTCCATTGTCAACCTGATCAACCAGCATGGTGGCCGTGCCATTGGTTTAACAGGTAAAGATGGTAACTTGCTGCGTGCCCGTAAATTATTGATGGAAAAACAGGAAGCCGACGGTTCAGTCACTCAAATTGATTTGGGGATGGTGGGTGAAGTCACAGGTGTTAAAACAGATGTACTGGAAATGTTTACCCAAGGTGACTTTATTCCAGTGATTGCGCCTTTGGGTGTGGATGAAGAGGGCAATACCTATAACATCAATGCAGACTTGGTTGCGGGGAAAGTGGCTGAAGCCTTGGGTGCTGAAAAATTGATTTTATTGACCAATATCACAGGGGTATTGGATGAGAATAAAAACCTGTTGACTGGACTGAGCACGCAGGAAGTTGATCGCCTGATTGAGACTGGTGTGATCTATGGTGGTATGATTCCTAAAGTGGGTTGTGCACTGGATGCGGTGAAAGGTGGTGTAGTCAGCGCACACATCGTTGATGGTCGTGTACCACATGCCACCTTATTGGAAATCTTTACCGATCATGGGGTGGGTACTTTAATTACCAATCGAGCAAAACACTAGGATTTTGCAAATAAAAAGAGACCTCATACAGGTCTCTTTTTTCGTCATCATCTGTTCATGTTTTATTCATTGAAGTGTCATTGAAGCGATTTAAGGTAACTCTAGTCATAAGGAGCTTTCATTATGCTAGAAAAATTAAATCAGTATCGTCATACACTGACTTCACCTTTACGCCAGAAACCATCACAAAACCAGTTTCGTTTTGACTGGGTGGATAATCTAAAAGAATTACAACAAGTACAACGCTTTAGGGCAGCACAGTTTAGCCACCAGTTTGGACTGTCCTTTGAGGATGGCCTGGATCAGGACCTTTATGATTTTGGCTGCGAACATGCGGTATTACGTGAAAAATGGACAGGTGAAATTGTTGCCTATACTCGCCTCAAGTTGTTTCGGGGGCATGAAATTGGGCAGAGCTACAGCGCTCAGGAATTTGAAATCATCCCTCATTTGTCCCATTTACCAAACGTTTTGGAAATTGGACGTACCTGTGTACATCCACAGTTTCGATCTGGCAAGGCATTATCCATGTTGTGGCTGAATCTTGCCCCTAAAGTGCTCTGGTCGATGCGTGCCAAATATCTCATGGGTTGTGTCAGTATTCATCTGGAGGATAATCTGGCGCGTGCCTATTATACTCACCGCCAGCTTCAGCAGTTGGCGGATCATCAAAGCATTGACATCCGTTCCAAGCGTGCCTTTGAACCAGAACGTCCTGACTACAGCTTTCCGCAGGATGAAAAGATGCCTAAGCTATTTCAAACCTATTTGGGCATGCAGTCCAGACTCTCCAAACAAGCCTTTTATGATGAGGATTTTAAATGTTTGGATTATTTTGTATTTCTGGAAGTGAACAAGATCGCCACCTCATTTGTGATGAATAAAATGGCGCAACGGTAGGAATTATCACACTTCATCCAATAGTGCGCACATATTCAGATTTACAAGGCATCTGAACCTCATGCACAATAGGCATAGATGTTAGCAAGTTAGAAGATATGTGCCAGCTATTAGGAATGAATTGCGCCACCCCTACAGACATTACCTTTTCTTTTCGTGGTTTTTCCCAACGAGCTGGTGTCACGTCTGATCACTGTGATGGTTTTGGTATTGCTTTTTTTGAAGATAAAGCCTGCCGCCTATTTGTCGATAATCAGTCTGCGGTTGAATCGCCAATTGCCGATTTAATTCGCAATTATCCGATTAAATCCCGTAATGTGATTGCACATATCCGAAAAGCAACACAAGGCAAAATTACGCTGGAAAATTCCCATCCATTTTTGCGTGAGTTATGGGGGCGGCATTGGATTTTTGCGCATAATGGCGATTTACATGATTTTAATCCCCAACTCAGTGGTCGTTTTGAACCTGTGGGCAATACCGATAGTGAACGTGCATTCTGTTACTTGCTGGATCAAATGGTTCAAACATTTGGCTATACCGAGCCTTGTATCGAAAAAGTCTTTTCCCTGTTAGAGCGTATTGCGCCACAGATTGCTGAATTCGGCACGTTCAATTTCTGCCTGTCCAATGGCAAGGCACTGTTTAGCTATGCAACCACCAAGCTGCACTGGCTGGTACGTGAATACCCATTTCAGCATGCCCACCTGATTGATCTGGATGTCGAGGTTGACTTTAGTGAGGTGACCACCCCAGAAGATCGTGTGGCTGTGATTACCACTGAACCTTTAACGCATAATGAAGCGTGGAAAGCGTATCAGCCTGGAGAAATGATCTTGTTTGAACATGGTCAACCGACTAAACATGCTTTAACGCGGGTCGAGCGTCTTATGCGGGAAGCTGAAAATCCAGCATTAAAGCGCATAACAAGGGCAGACCAATATTAGAGAAGAGAACAACAGAGTGGCTATTATCTCATTCAGATATTGTAGAGGGTATTCATTTTATAGATTTAAAAACACTTGCTGGTTTTAAAGCAGGTTATGGGTGTGAAACATATATTCCTGATTTAAAGTGATAGAGCCTTATCTTTAAAATCTGAATAATAGGTTTTAATACCAAAGTATAATTTAAAATAATAAAAATTATTTTATTTCAATAAAATAATGCGGTTAATTTTATCATTGGTTAAAAAATACTTGAGTGTTTTGATCGGTAATAATATTAAATTAAATAGAAAACAATAGGTTAGTTGTTTTTAAGTGAAAATTTTTAAAATCTGACAAAAACGCTGTGTTTTTATTTAAAAAATTTGTCGATATGATGTTTTTATTCACTAAATAACGTTGGTTTTCAGGTGGGGTGTGGGGATGAAGTGGTCTGTCGAATATGATACTGGAATAGACGTCATTGATGATCAACATCGTCGTATTCTGGATTATATTAATGAAATTGCTGATTTAAAATATGCCAGTGATCGGGTAAAGATGAAAGGGATTCTGGATAATATTATTGATTATACCCAGTCACATTTTATCTTCGAGGAAAGCTTGCAGGAAGAGGCAAACTATAAATACCGTATACCACACAAGCGCGTACATGACTTATTTATCAAGAAAATAGAGTCCTATCGAGAGCGTTTTGAGTGGGGGCATGATAAATAAGGGATCGAACGAGTAAAATAATAAATGATGCGCGGCAAATCATCTGAATGGGTGATTTGCTTTTTTCTTTCGGCATCTTTTGTTTTGATTTTCAAGCTTGAGAAAGGCAAAATAGATTGAATATTTCATTGTAAGCTCCATAAAGAAGTGCAATGAGTTCAAGGATTTTTTCAAGGAATGCATTATGCAGGACACCGCTCTGTCACGCTGGCTGGCTCCAGTGATGGCATTTTGCTTATCTTTTGTCATGATCACAACATTAGCCCCTACCGTTGGTATCCAGATTGATCGTCAATTTGACTTCTGGCTGTTGTGGTTGGGTACTATGTTTGTGTTGGCATTACCCATTGGCTATCTTGAAATTGCTTTAGCAAAGCGTTCACAGACCACAGCATTACAGGCACTTTCCAGCTTAACACGTGATGCGGATGCCTCACCTAGATGGCGTCTGGTTGGCTGGTTAGCTGTGATTTTTGTTGCCTTTTTTACAGGGAGTGTTTTAACCACAGCAACGCATGTGGTCGCTCTGCAACTTGCAGCAGATATGTCTAGCCAAATTATTTTTGCGGTTTTGGCAATCATCGCTGTTGGCCTGTCCTTTATTCCACGTTTATTTTTAATTGCACTGACAGCAATTGGTGTGATTAGCGCATTTATCCTTGCCAATGTAATGGGAACCCAGCTACAGGCATGGCACTGGACAGGAGTGGAGTTTAGGGAATGGGGCAATGCCACCGTTTTGGCTCTGGTGGCCAGTGGTTTAGGCTTGGGTCTATATTGGCAGAGCAGCTTGTCTACAATTAAAAAGCAGGAAAATGCAACTTCAGCCACATTACCGATCTGGATAGCCCAGTTATTTGCCGTGATTGCTTTTGGATTCTTTTCAATTCAGGCCCAGCTTCCAGCTCTAGCCTGGGTGTTTGCTGCAATCATGTCAGCCGCGTTATTGATTCAATTGGCGAAAGAACAGTTGGCACAACGTCAACTTGCAGTCATTGTGCAGTGGGTGATTATTGTTGCTGCCATTGCAGTTTGGATCATACCTCAGGTTGAGCAAATCTTTAATGTTTTACTGATGTTATGGGGACTGGTAATTTGCCTGATCTATGCCATTTTTGCAGGCTGGATCATGAAGATTAGCCATCTGCGTAAAGCCATGAATTTTAGCAATGAACTGTTTTATAACCTGTGGCGTATTGCCGTGCGTCTGGTGTTGCCACTTTCCATTATTGTTGCGATGGTGGCCGTTATTGGACAAAGTCTATAATGGAACAGGGCAAACAAGTCTGGGTTGCCTTTGCCAGCCCTGAGCATCAATTTCATATCGCCGTTGCCTTTATTGAGGGCATGACTGCATTGCAGGCAATCCAGAACAGTGGCTTGGCTGATCAGGTCAGTTTACCTGAACCTTTGCAGTTGGGCGTTTTTGGTTCAAGAATTGAGGCTGAAACAATATTGCAGGCTGGGGACCGTGTTGAGGTCTATCGCGCTTTAACCATTAATCCCAAAGATATTCGACGTAAGCGAGCTGCAAAGAATCCAGTTGGTCGATTTGTAAAGGGTAATCGCTTTAGGCCATCACAATAAGAGGGGCTGCTGATATTTCAGCCATGCCTTGCGTTATAGGCTAAAACCATACAAACAAGGCATGAAACGCAGGCAATGGCGATACCCTTGTCAAGTTTCATAACGAAGTTTGGGGCAGTTTTAGCCATAACCCTGCGGGACAGGGACATTTTTTGCCGCTACTGCGTTATGCCTTATTCATTTAGAATAGCTAAATCTCATAAGTCATGCCTTGTATCGTCTAAAAAATGTCCTCTGTCGCAAGCATCTGTGAAATATTAGCAGCCCCTCAGAATAAAACCCCTCACGAATGCTTCGATGAGGGGCTTTATTTATGGGAAAGTGGTTATAGTGGGGGCGCAGTCAAGATGGCTTCTTTTGATGCTGGTAAACCAGGCTGTGATTCAGGGATGGTATCCAGGCCCTCAATACGTTGTACATTACCATTTTCGTCAAAGTAAACTTTTAAATGTTGGCCATGGGCTGCTGGTATTTTTGCTTTTTTTGCATAGGTGCCTGGTATATAGTTGTAGATGTAGTCCCAGCGCTGTGGATTTAAAGGATCTGTCACAGTTGGACTACCCAGCAAGAAACGGACTTGCTGAAAGCTCATGCCGACCTGTACTTGAGAGGCCTGTGCTTTGGTTAAGGGTGTTCCCTGTGGAATATCAACTTTATAAACACCAAAGACTGAACAACCGCTAAGTACTGAAGTGACGAACAACGCCAGCATGATTTTTTGCATTTTGCTACACTATCCTGATAAATGATGATGCATTTGATTCAAGGATAGATCATACTGCATTTAAATACTAGGGTCTGCTGCCATTTCAGCCATGCCTTGCGTTATCGGTTAGAACGACATAAACGAGGCATGAAACGCAGGCAATGGCGACTCCCTTGTCAAGTTTCATAACGAAGTTTGGGGAAGTTTTAACCATAACCCTGTGGGACAGGGGCATTTTTTGCCGCTACTGCGTTATATCTTACTTATTTAGAATTGCTAAATTTCGTAAGTTATGCCTTGTATCGTCTAAAAAATGCCCTCTGTCGCAATGAGAGCTGAAAGCTCGCAAGGTGAAATGTCAGCAGACCCTACTTGCCTATTCCAACTTAAGATTTGTTGAGAGACCTTTTTTCATGCCTATTTCCAACCAAGACTTACGTAAAGCTGGACTTAAAGTCACCCTTCCTCGTATTAAGATTTTGGAATTATTAGAAAATTCAAAGCAACACCATTTAAGTGCGGAAGATATTTATAAAACACTGCTAGAGCAAGGTGAAGATGTTGGCTTGGCAACAGTTTACCGTGTGTTAACACAATTTGAGGCTGCTGGAATCATTCAGCGTCATCATTTTGAAAACAACCACTCTGTTTTTGAAATTATGCAGGAAGATCACCACGACCACCTCGTATGCCTGAATTGCAACAAAGTTGTTGAATTTACAAATGATGTGATTGAAAAGGAGCAACATTCAGTTGCAGATCAGCATGGTTTTGCCTTAACTGGCCATTCGCTGAATTTGTATGGTTATTGTAGTGATGCTGAATGTCAGGAAGCTTTTCGTAAGAAATAAGTATTCAAGCTCGTAAAGTTTGTTTAATTGACCAAAATTAAACCAATAAAAAAGAGAAAGTTGCTCACAACTTTCTCTTTTTTAATGGATTAAAAAAAATCGCTTATTGACCATCAAAGGTAATATTTTTGCTGGCACTGAGTAGTTGATCTGCACCTTCTTCTGAAAGTTTGATGGTGAGACGTAAATCGTTTGGCGAGTCTGCATGTTTAAGTGCATCTTTGTAGGTGATTTCACCTGCCTTATAAAGGTCAAATAAGGCTTGGTCAAAGGTCTGCATCCCTAATTCACGTGAACGCTTCATCAGATCTTTAATTTCATGTACTTCACCTTTGCGGATGTAATCTGCCAATAATGGTGTATTGATCAAAATTTCAATGGCAGCACGGCGTGAATTACCGTCAGGGGTTGGAATCAGCTGTTGTGCGACCATTGCTCTCATATTAAGCGACAAGTCCATATAAAGCTGGCTATGGCGATCTGCTTCAAAGAAGTGAATGATACGGTCCAGCGCCTGGTTGGCGTTGTTGGCATGTAGGGTGGCTAATACCAAGTGGCCTGTTTCCGCAAAGGCAATGGCATAGTCCATGGTTTCACGGGAACGGATCTCACCAATCAGGATCACATCAGGTGCCTGACGTAAGGTATTCTTCAATGCAATCTCAAATGAGTCAGTATCAATACCCACTTCACGTTGAGTGACAATACAACCCGCATGTTGATGTACAAATTCAATTGGGTCCTCAATGGTAATAATATGACCCTTTGAATTTTGGTTACGGTAACCAATCATCGAAGCTAATGAGGTTGATTTACCTGTACCTGTTGCGCCTACAAAGATAATAATACCACGTTTGGTCATGGCGAGTTCTTTCAGCACACTAGGGAGCTTGAGTTCATCCATGGTTGGAATAACAGTTTCAATACGACGTAAAACCATTCCAGGCATATCACGCTGTTGAAAGGCGCTTACACGGAAACGAGCTGTTTTCTCACGATTGACGATTGCAAAATTACACTCTCTTGTTTCAGCGAATTCTTTGCGCTGCTTGTCCGTCATCACTGAATGGATCAGTTGACCGACAATTTCACCCGATAGCTTGGTTTTGGCAACAGGCACAATTTGTCCGTTAATTTTCATTGACGGTTCAACATCTGCGGTGACAAACAAGTCCGATGCATTTTGTTGAATCATCAGATTAAGTAAATCATTAAAATCCATATTATTTCTCTAATTCATTTATTTTTATAGGAATGATTCTGGCTGTTTGGCTGCGCTACGAGCAGTTTGAGTATTGATGATTCCCTTGGATACAAGTGTTTTCAGACTCTGATCCAGTGTGGTCATACCGTAGTTTGCACCTGTTTGAATCGCAGAGTACATTTGGGCAACCTTGTTCTCACGGACAAGGTTACGAATTGCTGGAATACCAATCATGATCTCGTGTGCTGCAACACGACCACCACCATTCTTTTTCAAGAGGGTTTGGGAAATCACCGCTTGCAGTGATTCTGAAAGCATGGCACGTACCATGTCTTTTTCTTCAGCAGGGAATACGTCAATCACACGGTCAATGGTTTTTGCCGCAGAGGTGGTATGTAGTGTACCAAACACCAAGTGACCCGTTTCCGCAGCAGTCAATGCCAGACGAATGGTTTCCAGGTCACGCATTTCACCAACCAGGATAATGTCAGGGTCTTCACGCAGTGCTGAACGCAGTGCTTCATTGAAGCCATGTGTATCACGGTGCACTTCACGCTGGTTGATCAGGCATTTTTTAGACTGGTGTACAAATTCGATTGGGTCTTCGACCGTTAAAATGTGGTCATAGCGGTTTTCGTTGATATAGTCGATCATCGCCGCAAGTGTGGTTGACTTACCAGAACCTGTCGGTCCTGTCACCAGTACAATCCCGCGTGGATAATCACAGATTTCCTTGAAGATTGAACCCAGCCCCAGATCTTCCATACTTAAAACCTTTGATGGAATGGTACGGAACACCGCACCCGCACCGCGGTTCTGGTTAAACGCGTTCACACGGAAACGGGCAATGTTGGGCACTTCAAATGAAAAGTCTGTTTCCAGCTTTTCTTCATAGTCACGACGTTGTTTATCGTTCATGATGTCATACACCAGACGGTGTACATCTTTATGCTCAAGTGCTGGCAAGTTGATTCGGCGAACTTCACCATCCACACGAATCATAGGAGGCATACCTGATGAAAGGTGTAAATCCGAAGCACCGTTTTTGACTGAAAAGGCGAGTAGTTCTGTAATATCCATAATTTCCCCGAAACAAACCAAAATGTCTCATTATTTTGTAGAATAATATACGGCTTTCATTCAGGCTTACCAACACCCTGAGTCCTATCAATGTAAAAAAAGATTTTACAAGTGAGAACTGTGTCAATGAATCAATCGCAACAATCCCGTCAATCCGTATTAGATCAGATTCAACTGGCGTGTGAGCGTGTCCAGCGTGATCCTGCATCCGTGCAATTGCTGGCTGTTTCAAAGACCCATCCCAGCCAAAGTCTGCGGGAAATGTATCAGGCTGGACAGCGTAGCTTTGGGGAAAACTATTTGCAGGAAGCGTTGACAAAAATTGATGAACTACAGGATTTAGAGATTGAATGGCATTTTATTGGTCATGTACAGCGCAATAAAACTAAACATTTGGCGGAAAAGTTTGATTGGGTGCATGGCGTAGATCGCCTGATTATTGCTGAGCGATTATCCAGTCAGCGTATGGACAGTCGAAAGCCTTTAAATATCTGTATTCAGGTGAATATTGATGGGCAAGACAGCAAGGATGGCTGCCAGCCTGATGAGGTTGCTGAACTCGTTAAACAGATTAGCCAACTTCCAAACATACGTTTACGTGGGCTAATGGTGATTCCAGCGCCAGAAAATAGTGTCGCATTTGCCGATGCAAAAACCTTGTTTGAGCAAGTAAAATCACTACATGCACGGCCTCAAGATTGGGATACCTTGAGTATGGGAATGTCAGGTGATCTGGACGCTGCTATTGCGGCAGGTTCAACCATGGTCAGAGTCGGGACAGCGCTGTTTGGTGCACGGGACTATCATCATTAGAGCTTGGTAATTTGGGGTTTGATTTTGATCAGTTCGGCTGTTCCAAATAAAGAGGCAAAGGGCACATCTTTAGCATCCAAACCTGTACCAACCCTTACAAACTCATCAATCGCTCCCATATTCGTTGCATCAAACAGTATCCATTCTTGACCCAGATAAACTTCAAAAATGGCATGGAAATCAGGTAGCGCCTTGTAAAAAGGCATATAGCCAAACACGATTTGACATGGTGAAATTCTAAGGTAATGAACGAATCGTAACAGGTTAAGCTAAGCAAAAAAAAATGCCAAGTTGGATTTGCCGGTTTTTAAATAAAGCGTTGGGCTACTGCATATTAACCCACTACTTCAATCCGACTTGAACCAGAACCCATCGGCTGCACCTGAATCTGCACAGGAATCCGTTCATGCATTTCCTGAATATGTGAAATTAAAATGACTTTACGCCCTTGGCTTTGTAATTGATCCAGCGCATTCATCACCATATGCAACGAAGATGCATCCAGCGTCCCAAAACCTTCATCAATAAACAGTGACTCAATTTTCATGGAACCTGAGGCCATATTGGCAATTGCCAGTGAAATTGCAAGGGCAGTGAGGAAAGATTCCCCACCAGAAAGCGAAGCCACTGAACGGGTTTCGCCATCCATATCATGATCGATAATCGCCAGACTAAGCGAGTTATCCAGGCGCTTTAATGTGTAACGTTGCGATAACATCGCCAATTGCTGATTGGCATATTCCAGCAAAATATCCAGATTATATTGTTGGGCCAAATCACGGAAATCTTTGCCCTTAGAATCGCCAATCAAACTGGAAATTTTATTCCAGCGGTATTCCTGCTGTTGTATCTGTTGAATTTGATCTGCAAACTGTTTTTGCTTGGCAAGGTTTTGCTGATGCAATTCAAGCTGAACTTTATATTGATCTCGTTGTTCAAGCTGCTGTTGCAGTTTGTCCTGATTTAGCTGAATCAGTTCGGTCAGTTGTTCATGTTGGATCTCAGGTTGCTGTTGCTGGTGTTCATTGAATAGCTGTTGCGCGGTTTTAAGCGCATAGGCGGCTTCGCTCAAGACACGATCCGCATCTTGTAGCGTTAAGCGGATTTGCTGTTCCTGCGTTGAAGAAATGACTAGCAATTGACTGAGTTGCTGCTCTTCAAAATCTCTGTGCTGCGTCAACCATGCACCGATTTCTGTTGTGCATTGCGTGAATGTTTGTTGGTTGTGCTGGTGCTGTGCTTTGAGTTGCTCTAGTTCATTTTTGTGTTGCTCAAAGCTTTGTCGTGCCTGTTCGAAATTCTGTTTTAGCTGCTGATATTGATGCTGCAGTTGCTGGCGTTGTTGATCATGTTGATGCAACCATTCATTGGCTTTGAGTTCTGTTGAACCTGCCATGGCCAGAATGAGTTGATTGGCATCCTCACTATTTTGTTGACCCTTTTTCGCAATGTCCTGCAACTGCTGATTTAGCTCAGTATGTTGCGTGCTCAAAGCATTGAGATTTGATATTAATAAATTGAGTTGTTGTGTGCTGTGCTGTTGCTGTTTACCTAGTCCGTCCGCATGATCAAGCTGTTGTAGGCGTTGCTTTAAACGCTGCACAATCTGTTTTGATTGTACTAATGGTTGTTCCAGCCAAAGTGTTTTCTCATGTGAATCCAGGCAATCCACAATATGCTGAATCTGTTGTTGTAACTGCTGTACTGTTTCCAGTTGATAGGCCGTGTTCTGGATAGACTGGTTTAAATGAAGCTGCTGTTTGCTGGCATGGCTGAGCTGTTGTAATTCCTGATCAATTTGTTGTTTCGCTTGTGTAGATTGAGCGCTTAAGTGATGTAATTCTGTCTCAAGCTCGTGTTGCGCTAAATTAAAATCGAGTTGAATATGCGTTTGAGTCAAATATTGCTGTAACTCTTGCTGTTGAGTATTTAATTTTTCCTGAGTTTGTTGCAAGGTGGTTTGGCGCTGTTTTTGCTCAGATTGAAGCTGGGTGAATTGTTGCTGTGTAGTCTGCCAAAGCTGGAAGCATTGTTGCTCTTGCCGTAATGCCTGTTGTTCCTGCTGTTGCTGTAATGCATATAAGGCTTTCGAAACAGGACTTTCATCCTCACGATAGGGGTGTTCAGTACTGCCACAGACCAGACAAGCTTCACCTTGTTTCAGTTCAGCACGTAAATGTTCAATATTCTCGGCATGGAGTAAGCGTTGCTGTTGCAAGACCTGCTGTAATTTTTCCCGCTCGGTTTTTGCTGCCTGAAATTCACTTTCTGCTTTTTGAGTATTTTGCTCGAGCTGTTGATACTGGACTTGTATGGTGTTTAATTTGTGTTGCAGCTCTGAGACTTCATTTTTTAATTGAAAATGATGTTGTAGTTTTTGTTGAATCACATCCAGTTGATTTAGCTGAATCAACACTTGCTCTTTCTGTGTCTGTTTCTGCTCAAGGGTGTGATCAATCTGCTGCGTTGTACCAAACTGCGAGATTAATTGATCAAGTTGGCTTTTATCTTGCTCAAGTTTGCTTTGAGCTTGTTGAATATTCCCCAGCGTATTTTCAACTTTTTGATAATGCTGAATAAACTGCTCTAATTGTTGTACATGGGCATGCAGACCCTTATCCAAAGTTGAGAAGTGGGCACTTTGCTGTAATTGCTCAAGGCAGCAGGTCTGTTGTGTGCCTATATTCTGGATGTTCTGCTCAAGCTGTTGCTGCTGTTGTAGCAAAGGTTGTTGCTGGGTTTCGATGTGCGTCAGTCTGCTTTTGGTTTTTTTATAATCTTCGGCAATATAGTCACGTTCCTGAACGTATTTACGTAGCTGACTCAACTCATCTTGATGTTGCAGCTCAAAATTTTGAAATTGTTGCAGCGCCGTTTCCGCTTGCATATAGCAGACTTTTTCCTGCTCAAATTCTGTGGTTAAGCGACTAAAATGTTGCTGTTTTTGTTGAAGCTGCGGCTCAAGTTGTTGCAGTGTTTTTTGGATTTGCTGTTGTTGAAACACAACAGGGCGAATGTCAGAAAAGATGTCCAATTGTTCAAGCAACTGGCGATCTGTTGCGAGGGCAGTATGGGCATTGAGTTGCGTTTCATGCTGCCGCTGTTTGATGGTGATTTCACTTTCTAGCTTTTGTTGTTGTTCAAACCATTGCTGTTGTTGCTTGAGTTGAGTCCGCTCGGTTTCAAGCTGCTGGACCTGTTGTTGTGTCTGTTGGAATTGCACTTGTATGGCTGCAATTTCTTCCTCGGAACGGATTTCAATATGACCTAAAACATTTTCCAGTTGTTTGCGCTGGTTGGTCATTTCACGGGTTTTTTCAAACGCCAGTTGACCAATTTTGGCAAAGATACTTGAGTTGGTCAGGTATTCCAGCAATTCGCCTCGTTCAGTATCACGCGCCTTTAAAAATGCGGTCACTTCCGATTGTGCCAGTAAAACGGCACGAGTGAATTGTTCAAAACTGAGTTGGGTAATTTGCTGGATATGGCTTTCGACGGCTTTACTTTTATCTGCAATCACCACGCCATCGGTCAGACATTTGAGCGAGCGCTGCACACTTTGCAATTTCCCACTGGCATTTTCACGGGCACGCTTAATTTCCCAACGCGCCTGATAATGTTTTTGGTCTTGTGCCACAAAACACAGTTCAGCAAAGCCGTGTCCTGTACCGCGACGTAAAACGGTCAGGGGAGAGTTGGTCAGCAGTTCAGAACCATCTACGTCCAGAAGCTTGCCGTCACTTTCTTTAAGGCGAGGAATTTTATTAAACAGGGCCAGACACATGGCATCTAAAATGGTGGATTTGCCTGCACCAGTTTTGCCGACAATCGCGATCAAGCCTGCATTAGCCAAAGGATCACATTCAAAATCAATAAAGTGCTCACCTGCAAGAGATGCCAGATTTTTTAGTCGAATCGATAAAATTTTCATGGCATGTCCTTAAGAACTTTGATCATCTTCAAGTTTTTTTTGTGCTTCATTGACTAGACTTAAGAAATCTTTGGTGACTTCATCATCGGCGTGATAGCCCTTTTTCTCCCAGATCTGCTGGAATAATTTTTCTGGTGTGGGTGGCTCTAGGCTAATGCTCTGCTTGTTTTCAGCATTATTTTCATTCGATAAATATTGTCTGGAAATACGCACCAGACGGTAGCGATCCTTTGGCAAGGCATCTTCAAATTGTTGGCGCAAATTCGGCTGTGGAGGAATCGCCGTATGATATTCGATATCGACATATTCTCGATGGTCAATATTTTCGATAGGGCCACTGGGTAGGTTTTTAAGCTGCTGCATAACCGCTGTGAGTTCATCTTTAATTTTATGCAGTTGAATACTTCGTGGGATGGCCAATGCTTCAAAATCCAGCTTATTTTCTGGTTTGGTCGAGTCAATCGTGACTTCAACCACTTGGTGCTTATAGTTGATTTCACTAAAGGACAAGGGAATTGGGGAACCGCTATACCGAATATGATCTTGCCCAACTTTCTGCGGTTTATGTAGATGTCCCAGCGCCACATAATCAATGCTGTCATCAAACAGGCTGGTCGAAAGTGCCTCTTCATTGCCAATAATAATTGGCCGTTCTGAATCTGAAGTTTCCCCCCCTTGCATATGGGCATGTGACATCAGGATTAGGGCCTGATCATCTGTTTTGCGGCATTTGGCTTCGGCAATGAGTTGTTGATGTAAGTAGGCAATGGCATTTTGACTATTAGTGGTATGTTCATTAAAGCCTGTTATCTCTGCAGAGCGTAAGAAAGGCAGGGCAATACACCACGCGACAACCTCTTTTTGTTCATCGTAGATTGGCAAAATTAAACGATCTAAATCTAAATTATTTTCTTTATTCGGGCGAATCACCCCAACCGTTTTGGCATTATATTTCGCTAATAATGGCTCAACCTGTTCAATTCGATAGCCTGAATCGTGATTGCCTGCGATCATCAGTGTTTGCATGTGCGGTGCGCGTTCATGCGCATCGGCGAGGAATTGATACAGTTGTTTTTGTGCCTGAGAACTTGGATTGATCACATCAAAAATATCGCCTGCAATCAGCAAGGCATGCGGTTGTTTCTGTTTGATTTGTTCAAGTAACCATGTCAGAAATTGTTCATGTTCATAATGGCGGGAATGATTATAAAAGAATTGCCCCAAATGCCAGTCAGACGTATGAAAAAAACGCACGGTCATGAAATAGAAAATCCCTATTTTTGTATGGGAATAAGGTAGCATAAAATTGTACATGACAATTTGCAAAAGAATGGTTAAAGATAAAAGTGATGCTTAAAAATGTATTTTTTATAACTACGACATCTTGAGTCGTTGAGTTTATTCAGTTAACTATAGAGTTGACTGAATTATTGATATGATAAGTTTTTATATTCATGATGTATGAGAAAATATGAATATTCAGGGGATACAGGCAACTTACCGCCGTTTATATCATGAAAGTCCAGTCTGGAAATTATTAAGAGCAGAAAATGCGCCACACATTTTAGCATTTATTGCCGATTTATTTGTCGAAGAAACCGAAGTTCCCTATGGTCGTGCCCGAAGCTTACTGGATGAATTTATTAAATATAGTCGCGAACAGGGATTGTGGCAAACCGAAAATAATGCAGCCTATTATTTAAATAGCTGGATTAAGGCAGGCTGGTTGCGTGAAATGGATGACATGCTCAGCAAGACTGATGCCAGTGAAACAGTATTGCGTTTTTGTCGCAATCTAGACGAGCGTCATAGCAGTACTACTGCCTCACATTTGAGAATTGTACAGGATGCAGTACGGGATTTCGTGGTTGCCATTAGCGACAGTATTGATGATCGTGTCAACTTATTAGAACAAAAGAAAGCCCAGATTCAACAAGAAATTGATGACTTGCATGCAGGGGTGGTGACGCAGCTCAATGAAGCGGAACAACGGGAACGGATTCGGGAAATTTATCAACTGGCTTCTATTTTAACAGGTGATTTTAGGCGAGTTGAAGATGAAATTCGTCAGTTAGATAAAGAGTTAAGAATTGATATGATTGAGGGCAACGCTTCACGAGGTGAAGTGTTACTGGCATTGATGCAAAAAGAGCAATTACTTGCCAAAAGCGATGCTGGCAGTGCTTTTGATGGTTTCTGTCAATTATTACAGGATCAGGATCGTTCCACTGAGTTTCGGGAACAACTACGCAGTATTCTCAATCACCCTGTAGCACAGCAACTTAGTGAAGCACAAAAGAAATATCTAGGACAGCTCATGCGTGAACTGGCGCGGGAAAGTGGTCGGGTATTTCAGGTGCGTCGCCGTACTGAAGAGGGATTGCGGGCATATATTGAAAGTGGAGCTGCACTGGAAAATCGTATGATCGAGCGTTTGCTATCGCAACTGGAAAAACAGGCAGTGAATTTAACACTGGAACAGCAGTGTGATTTAAAAACCGAAATGCAGGTGTATTTGGCAGTCGGTTCGGTTCAGATCAGCTCACCTGAAAATTTTGCTTTGAAAAGTCCGAATGAACACATGGATACACGTGGCGTACAGCAACAACAAAATCGTAAAGAACCGAGTAATCAAATGCTGCACTATCTGGACAGTGTACAGGTACGAGAGGTTGCTGAGAAAGCACGCCATACATTGCTGAAAAAAGGGGTTATGAGTATTGCACATTTAACCCAAGAACATCCATTACAGGCAGGTCTGGAGGAATTGGTGGCATACTTACGAATTGCCAAAGCCATTAAAGCGCCGCAATTAACAGAACAAAATGAGCAGATTCAATTTCAGGATCAACATGGCGTGAATCTACAAGCCCGTATCCCGACCTATTATTTAAGTGCAGAATTATTCCCTGAAAATTTAGATGAATTGGCATTATAAGAGTGTAGAGACATGCAACCACAAGAGAGCAGTTTTTTTGATAGGGTGCGTCGCCCAACATCAGACGAAAATCATGATATTCAACCGCAGCGCATCGCCGAAGTCGAAGTCGAAGATGAACTGATAGAAGTTGAAGCAGATCAAGAGGTGGAGAACGATTTACAGCTAAGTGATGAACTATCTAGTATGCCGCATGAAGCCAGACGGGTTTTGGTCTATTTGATGCGACAGGGAACGATTCTGGCAGCTGAAAATCTAAAACTGTTTGATGTGTTATGTCGTTATGAAACAGTGATTCGCCAGCATCTTGCCGAAGTATATATTCAACTGGTTTTAGATGCCAAACAGGGCGTGGCGTATATTATTAATACTGAAAACATCAATGATGAAAATGACGATACAGCATTATCGGATGATTTCCCTACGCTGATTCGAAAGCGTACCTTAACCTTATATGACACTTTGGTATTACTCATTTTACGGAAATATTATCAGGAGCGGGAAACCGCAGGTGAGCAAAAAATTATTATTGATCTGGAACGAATTCAGGCAAGTTTGACCCCTTTTATTCCGATTACCAATCATGACAGTAAAGACCGTAAAAAACTAAGTGGCACACTAGGGTCTGTTGAGAATTACCGAGAGTTAATTACACTCGCACACAATTGAATCATGGCTTCAAAACTCGTATCTGTTTTACAACTACGCATCGCTATACGTTTAAATTCTTTTAACTTACAGAAATAGTTTTCAATGAGATGACGCCATTTATACATAGTCGTATCAAATGCTCTCATTACTTTTCGATTAGATTTGGGTGGGATCACCACTTTCACTTTACGTTCATTGAGTTCTTGGATGAGCCAATCTGCATCAAATGCTTTATCCGCTAGTAATGCTTGAAAATCAACATCTTCGATTAAAGGTTTGGTTTCTACTAAATCGTGATATTGACCAGGCATTAATCGAAACTTAATGAGGTTACCTAGACTATCCACTAAGGCAAGAATTTTACAGGTCATTCCACCTCGAGATTTACCTATAGACTGTTTGAAAGTCCCCCTTTTGCACCTTGCCCATGTCGATGAACTTTAACAATCGTTCCATCAATCATGGCGTATTCCAAATCAACATCTTCATTTACAGATGCAAAAATAGTTTCAAATACACCAGCTTTAACCCAGTCACGGTATCTTTTAAAGACGGTATTCCATTTACCAAAATGAGCAGGTAGATCACGCCATGGACTGCCCGTACGGGCAATCCATAGGACTGCTTCTAAAAATAATCGATTATCTTTTCCACTACGACCTCGATCGGTCACTTTACCTAGGCAAAAAGGTTCCATTTTTGCCCATTGGGCATCAGTAAGTATGTATCTATCCATAGTACTATTATAAATTAATCAGTAGCCTTTGTTAATTCTCAACAAGCCCTAGATAAATTCAGTGAAAAGAAAATTCTCAGTGTAATACGAGGTGAGGATGGGCGTTATGAAATTACACCGATTATCCGTTATGTGGTCAATGCTGAATTTCTACAAAGTTTATTGACCGAATATGAGCAACTGGCAGATAAAGCAGCTATGCATCAATGCGAGCAGAATAAAGGAAAGGTATAATGCAAGAAATGACTTTGGATACTTTATTTGCTCAGGGACAAATTCGTCTGGCTGAGATTTCCGTGTTTAACTGGGGCTCATTCCATAATTTACATACAGCCCGAATTGATCCTGAAGGGACGTTGATTACAGGTGACAATGGTGCTGGTAAATCTACCTTTATTGATGGACTGATGGCATTGTTACAACCTGCCAGCAAAGCCAGTTTTAACGTAGCAGCCGCACAGGGTGACCGTTCAGATCGTTCTTTAGTGACCTATATGCGTGGCAGTTACGGCTCTGAACATGATGGTTCCACTACCAAAGTCAAAAGTAAACGAGAAAAAGCTGTAACCACGGCACTACGAGCCTTGTATATTGCAGAGGATGGTTCTCAGATTACCCTGATTGGCTTGTTTTGGCTTGGACAAGGCAAAAATTCACTCAGTGATGTCAATCGTTTATATATGATAGCCAGTCGCAATGTGTTACTGACTGAAGTATTAGAGATTTTTGCCGATGGTAATACACGCCAACTGAAACAGCATTTTAATCCCAAGACAGATCAGCGTATTCATTATTTTGAAAGTGATTTTAAAAGCTATCAGGATATGTACCGTAAATATTTATTTATGGACAATCAGAATGCACCTGCATTACTTTCCCGAGCATTGGGTTTAAAGAAAATTGATGATTTAACCAAGCTGATTCGGGAATTGGTGTTAGAGCCGAGTAATTTACGAGAAACTGCACAAACGGCGGTGAATGAATTTGCTGATTTAGAAGCCAATTATAAGCATCTGGTGGATACGCGTGAACAGGTGGAGCATTTAGAGCGTTTGCCACAATGTGCTGAACAAATTGCCGAATTGACGCAGCGTTTAGCGCAGCTTCATTTGGAAAAACAATCGATTGCTGCTTATTTTGGTGAATTATTTGCCGCATTATGGACTGAAAAGTTACAGCAGCTTGAACAGGAATTGCTACAACTCAAACAACAATTTCAGCAGATTGAACAACTGGAACAGGATGCAGAGACACGGCAGGAACGTCGTCATGAGGAATATTTACAGTTGGGTGGTCATCAGATTGAAAATCTGCACAAAGAACTGGGTTTTATTACAGATAAACTCAAAAGTCTGGTTATAGAAGCATCTCGTTATCAGGACGATGCCCGACAGTTACAACTTGCGGATGATTTAACCGAGCATGCTTTGCTGGAAAATCAGGGTATTGCGACTGAAAAATTGGTCAATACTGAACAGGATACCAAGCAACGTCAGGATGAATTTGCTGAAATCAGTGGAAAATACGCACAAACCCAACAACAGCTCAAAGATATTCAGGAAGATATTCAGGAAATTGAAGCCAGACCCGATAGTAATATTCATGATGTGCATTTATTGCGTTTACGTGATGAATTAAAACAGCATTTATCTTTTGATGAACATGAACTGATGTTTATTGGGGAATTAATTGATGTTAAAGAGCACGAAAAAGCATGGCAAGGCGCGATTGAGCGAGCATTAGGTGGACTCAAAACCACATTACTTGTGCCACAGCATCGTTATTCGATGGTGACCAAATGGGTCAATGCGCGTAATAATAAAACCCATGTGCGTTTACAGGTGGTTAATCTAGAACAAGTGGAGCATGTCCATTTTAAGGACAATGGTTTTCTTGGGAAGTTGCTTTGGCGAGAACACGCCTATCGTGACTGGTTAAAACAGCATTTACAGCGTTTTGATTTAAATTGCGTGAGTAATACCCAAATACTGGATCATATGCCATTTTCCATGACTCAACAGGGCTTAATTCATTTAGAACGAGGACGCTTTGAGAAAAAAGACCAACAACGTGTTGATGATCGTAAAGCATGGTGTCTGGGCTTTTCCAATACCTCTCGTCTGAGCTTGCTTAAACATGAATATAGTCAGTTAGAACAACAGCTTAAACAGCTATACCAACAGATTGAACAGGCTCGGCAGTTACTTAATAATGTGAATCAGCAAAAAGGCATGTGGGAAAGATTGCAGCGTTATCAATGGGATACTATTAATTTACCGTATTGGCAACAACGTCAGCAACAAACCCAACAGGACTTGCAGCGTTTACAGCAGGCAGATTCTGATGCTGAACAGGCTCGCCAGCGTTGGGAAGATGCAAAAAATGAGCTCAAACAGATTCGCTTACAAAAAGGTGAGTCACAAAAAATCCGAGGTCAGTTAGAACAGCAACATCGTGATACCCAGTTAAAACAGCAAAAAGCACAACAAGCAGCTGAGCAGGGAATCAGTGATGATGCCCGACAATTATTGAAACAACGGATAGGCGAAGTCAAACAACTAGATGATGCGTTGCAAGGCAAATTCGAAAAAGAGCTAGATGAACTGGTTGGACAAGCGAATGATCAGAAAGCAAAGGCAAGTAATACGGCAATAGGAATTATTGGAGCATTTCGTGGTAAAGATAAATGGGCACATATTCCCTTACAACGAGAATGGGCGACAGGGCTGGCTGCTTTAGAGGATTATGTTGCCTATTTGCAGGAATTACAGCAGGAGGGTTTGCCGAATCTGGTTGAGCAATTCCAGCAACGTTTGCATAAACACACCGCTCAGTCTTTAAGTGTGATTCAGGATAAATTGAATGCAAATCGGGAAGAAATCATTGACCGAATTGACATGATTAATCAGGTATTACAACGCACGGAATTTAAGCTCGGCAGCTATTTAAGACTGGGCTATAAGAAAGAAAAATATCCACATGTACACGATTTCGAACAACGTTTAAAACAGGTTTTATCTGGCGTGAATAGTGAAGAATATGAACGTCGTTTTAAACACTTGGCGGAGTTAATGGCGATTTTGGACAGAGCCAGTAGCTCGGCAACTGCCAATAATCAGGAAAGTTTACGTTTGCTTGATCCTCGTTATCAAATGTCATTCCATGCCGAAGAAGTGGATGCGCAAACAAGTGAAATAAGGGATGTGTTGGAATCCTCTAGTGGAAAATCAGGCGGTGAAAAAGAATCCTTTGCAGGTACGATTGTCGCAGCAAGTTTAGCTTATGTATTGACACCTGATGGTTATGATTACCCGATTTATAGCACTGTATTTTTAGATGAAGCTTTTTCCAATACCGCTGAAGCAGTCAGTCGCCGTGTGCTAAAAGTATTTAAGGCACTCAAAATACATGTCAATCTGATTACACCCTATAAAAACCTGAATCTGGCACGTGAATCTGCCCGATCATTACTGATTGCTGAACGTGATATTGACCAACATGAAAGCCATTTATGTGAAGTCACATGGCAAGAGATTGATGAACGGATGCAGCAACGCAAACAGACCATAGCCATCGAGGCGCAGCAACTTGGAATTGAGCTTCATGGCTAAAACAGTAGCATGGGGAATTTTGCCTGATGATGCCATCGCTCAGTTACGCAAGAAAGAATGGGATCATCCACGGCATTTAAAACAACGTTTGCGCCATCAACGTCCATTCCCGATTGTACTTTCACTCAAAGCCCCGACAGGTCAGCAGGCATTTGCAGATATGGATCATTTCCATACATTTTTTAAGACATGGAAAAATTTTGGCTATCCTGATCTGGTGGAATGGCAACAACGTCAATTTAAACAGTTGGCAACACAGCATGTCCCTGTCAAACTGGTCATTCCTACATTGGATGTCATGGTGGAGTTGTTAGGACAGCAACAGCGATTTAAAAAAATTTCAGACAAAATTTCCTTTCTGTTGCAACAGCTATTTGTAGAGCCACATATAGAATATGCACTATTTTCTACATTAATTGAATATTTAGAACAGATTGAACAATACCCTGAACATGATTGGCAATTACTGATCCACTTGATTGCCCAGCTTAAAGCAAATATGGGCGCAGGGCATTATTTAAGAGCATTGCCTTTACAGCATGTCGATACCAAATTTTTAGAAAAAAATCTGATTTTTGTGGAAGCTATTTGTGATGTCTTGCATCAAGGCGAAATACAAGCAACAGGGGGATTACTCAGTTGGCTTAATTGTCTGGATCATCCTAAAGGCTGGCTAATGATCAAACCCTTATGTGCCAAAGTGCAACAATCATTGGGTGGATTTCCAGTCTTTCAGCTTTCGACTGATGTATTGACAGAATTTGAATTGCCTGCCCAACATATTATTGTGGTTGAAAATATTCAGTCAGGTTTAGCCTTACCTATGTTGGAAAACAGTATCGTGGTCTGTGGCGGCGGTAAAAATATCAAATGGCTGGATGCGGCTTGGCTACAACATAAAAAAGTTTATTACTGGGGTGATCTGGATTCAGAGGGTTTAAATATCCTGAGCATGGTACGCCAAAAAATTCCGGATGTTATTCCTTTAATGATGGATGAAGCCACAGTACTGCAATTTCAGGATAAAATGGTCGATGAACCTGATTCTGTCTTTAGCGAACCGCAATATTTAACAGCAGAAGAGTTGAGTTTGTTTCATGCTTTAAGAAAGAATTGCTATAAAAATAAGCGACTGGAACAGGAACGAATCAGCAATGACTGGATAAATTTATATTTGACAGTAGAATCGAAGTTATTAAAAAAATGAGGAAATACAAAAATGAGTTCAGGAAAAGTAAGCCGCGAAATTATTGATCGCATGATGTTGATTGGTTTGGATCGGGTCGCAAAACGAAATGCCTTTGATAGTCATATGATTGAGGATTTATCTCTGGCTTTAACCGAATATGAGAACAATCCTGAATTACGTTGCGCCGTGATTTTTGCACATGGTGATCATTTCACGGCAGGTCTGGACTTGGTGGAATTACAACCCAAAATTCCACAGGGCATTTTTAATTTTGGGGAAAGCCAAATTAATCCCTGGGGTGTTGGTGGGCGGCACAGAACAAAGCCTGTCGTTGTCGCAGTACAAGGGATTTGTTATACCGCTGGGGTGGAGTTGATGCTGAATGCTGATGTGGTGATTGCCAGTGAAAATACGGTATTTGGTCAGCTTGAAGTGCTACGCGGAATTATGCCTTTTGGAGGCGCAACCGTACGTTTTGTACAAGCGGCAGGTTGGCAAAAGGCCATGCCGTATTTGTTAACAGGTAAGACCTTTAATAGCAAAACGGCTGATCAACTGAATCTTGTGTCTGAGATTGTTGAAAATGGTAAACAATTGCAACGTGCCATCGAAATTGCCAAAGAAATTTGTATTGCTGCACCGCTTGCTGTACAGGCCTTATTGGCTTCGGCAACCGATGCGGTGACACAGGGGCAGACTTTTGCATTCCAGAACATGGACAGTTATCTCAAACCACTGTTTGTATCAGAAGATGCACAAGAGGGAGTACGTGCCATGCTGGAGAGACGTTTGCCACAGTTTAAAGGGCAATAAAAACCAGAATTGACAATTCATGCCATGAGGGAGTGTCGGTGAATAATTTTAAATCGGTTTATCTTCGTTCAGGTTTATATTGTGACTGGATTTTTTTGAGGGCATGGAACAGGTAGAAATGTCGTTCCTGAGAAAGCCCTAGACCGAAACGGATGGGTTGAGCCGCATCAATAAAGATTTGCCCTTGCTGTTTGTTGGATGAGTTGGCGACATAATTCTCACGGATTCTGGTCACTTCATGCCATTGGAAAGATTTGGATTTTCCTATTTTTCCAATGCCTGTAAAAACACGTCCTCCTTGACGGTCAATGCTTAGTTCCACTTTGCCGAATGTCATCATGAGGGTCATGAATCCAAAAAATAATGTGCCAAGCAGAAATGGAATCCCAAATAGGCTTTGTAAAAGGCTGAACTGCTGCTTTGCGATTTGAGTACCATAAATACCACCCAATGACCCACCTGACCAAATCAGCATAAATGGCACAAGAAAGAACGCGATTGGACTTCTTAGCGTTGCCCCAAGCCTAATTTCCTGCATATTGTTTTTATACCAGGCCCCTTTAGGAGGCTGGTTCAGGTCAAATGCAAATGCAGGCATGTCGAAATGTTCTGAAACACGAAACAGGTGATTGCATGCCTGGCATTTTCCCATATCATTTTGAATATTGATATTGTCGTTTGCCACTTCTGTTTGACAGTTTGGACATTTCATTTTTAAAACTTAACTATTTTAATTTTATGAAATTTTAGTATAACACTGACATTTTACATTCATATTCATTTCTTAAATATTAATGAAATGATGATCTTAAATATTTTAAGGCTATCTAAAAAAATAAAACCGACGATTCGAGTGATGAGGAATCGTCGGTCAAAATCTTAATCTGCATTTTGGCTGCTAACAAAAGCACAGACAAAGATTGGAGAGTCATAATGAAAGGTCACCGAAAACGTTGCGGATGCCGTGCAATGTCCAATCGGTTGCTGCGACCTAATACCCTATATAACGGTGATAGTTGAGGATTGGTTGACATAAAAATGAAAAAAAAGTGAAAAAAAATTATAATTATTTCTCGAAACCGCTCTAGCTAGGTTTATGTTAATGATTTCATTGCGTTTGTACTATATTTGGTTTTTTATTATTTGTCTGGTTTCAACTTTGATTGCTGGGGTATTGGCAGCAATTCTACCCAATAGTATTGGTGGTGTGCTTACCGCTGTTCCTTATTTAATCGCGATTATTTTTGTCTTATTCAGGTTTTTAAAGCAACAGCGCCGCGCCCCAACTGCGCAGGAAAAGAAATGCCTAGCTTTTGGATTTACCCTGATTTTTTGGGGATATAACATTTGTGGTTTATTACTTGGTTTATTTATGTTTTCGGGTAAAGACCCTGAAATCTGGCAGAATTTCTTACTCTATTTAAAACAGCCACAGTTCCTTATCACGGTGTTAGGCATGTGGTTGGTGATTGCCTTACCCTTATTTTTAATTACTTACTGGTTTTATGGACCACAAGCACAAAGAATGGCAAACAAGATGTTTAATTAGGATAAAAAACTTCACTTGTAATTCATGCCAATTTTGCCAAGACTAGGATGCATATCATTTTATAAAGGTTGTGTGATGCAAAAATTAACTGTCCTGGTCACGGGCGCCAGTGGTTTTATCGGTTCCTATCTGTTGCCATTTTTATTGGAAAGGCAATACAAGGTCATTGCGCTCACTCGGCAAAAGAATAAAGTTTCTGATCATCCAGATTTAACTTGGGTAAATGACTTTGAACAGATGAGCTCCCAAAAGATTGATTATGTGATCAATCTAGCTGGAGAAAATATTGGGCAAAAACGCTGGACGGAACAGAGGAAGCAACAACTCATTGAAAGTAGGGTTTCTATGACCCAAAGGTTGTACGAGTGGCTGGAGCAAAAGCAGATTTTCCCACAATGCATTCTTTCAGGTTCAGCGATTGGCTATTACGGCATTGATCCACAAGAACAATGGACAGCCATCTGTGATGAAAACACACCACCGCAAACCATTTTTATGTCTGAGCTTTGTCAGGCATGGGAACAAACTGCACTAAAATTTACCCAGCAAAATACCAAGATTATTCGATTGGGCGTTGTGTTTGGAAATGGAGGGATTTTACCGCAAATGCTGTTACCCATTCGCTTAAATGCGGTAGGCAAGATTGGTTCAGGACGGCAGCCAATTGTCTGGATTCATATTCAGGATGTACTCAATGCAATGGTTTTTCTGCTGCAATCGAACAATAAGCAACAGGTTTATAATCTGGTTGCGCCTGAGCAATCCAATCAGCAAGAATTTGTTCAGGTCGCAGGGCAGGTTTTAAAACGTAGGCCTTTTATTCGAATGCCGAAATGTGTCTTTGAACTGGCTTTGGGGGAGCAATCCCAGTTGATTTTAAATGGTCAGTATGTAAAACCGAAAGCATTGCTGGACCAAGGTTTCCAGTTTCAATATCCCGACCTGAAATCGGCCTTGAGCGAAATTTTAGGAAGAGATTAAATCCTGTTTTTTTAAGCGTTCTGGTGAATAGGCGATTGGCGAAACAAGGGTTTCTTGTCCTAGCATTAACTGGCGCAGTAAACGTGCTGAACCTGCTCCCATACACAGTCCGTTACGGAAATGTCCAAAATTGGCCCATAGGTTTTCTATTTCAGGCATTGCGCCAATATACGGAATGCCATGAGGGGAGCTAGGACGTAACCCAGCCCAGCGTTGCACAATCGGGAACTGTTCCAGCTTAGGCACCATTTCCAGACAGGCTGTTAAAATATCTTGTTGTGTTTGTTCATCCACTGTGGTGCTAAAGCCACAATCTGCCATGCTTGAACCGCAAACAATGTGACCATCCTGACGTGGAATCAGATACATTACCCGATTCATACACATGGTGGGCAACCAGTTTTCAGGCGTTTTAAACAGTAGCATTTGGCCTTGTACAGGATGCACAGAGATTTTTCGTTGAACCTGTTCTGACCAGTGCTGGCTCCATGCGCCACAACTCATCACAACATGATCTGCACTAAAGTTTCTGCCATCTTCGGTCTGTACACCTTGTACCTTTTTATTTTGAATGATCAGTTTTTCAATCGGGCAATGTTCAAAAAAACGCACTGAGGAATGCTGTTTTAAATAGCCAATCAGCGATTGTAATAGACGGGGATTACGTACATTGGAGAGCTGTGGAAAATAAATCGCTTGCTGGAATTGTGCTGAAATATGCGGATTAACCCGTTCAAGTTGCTTGCGATTGAGCAGGTCGCATTGCTGCATCGGTTCATTGAATTGGGCTGCGTAACTTAACCCTATGTCGAAATCTTCTCGGTCAAAAATCAGCATGCCTGTATCGTGGATTTGAAAATCAATGCCTGTGATCGGCAGCAGTTTTTCATTCCACATTTGATACAGCGATTTGCCATATTGCGCGAGTTGGTTGACCTCAGGTGCATATCGCCACGGATACATGGGGGAGAGGATACCGCCACCCGCCCATGAAGCAGCCTGACCCGCTTGATGCTGATCAAAAATATCAACTGAGCAGCCTTGTTCAGCAAGCTCCAGTGCAGTCATTAAGCCACTAATGCCTGCACCAATGATGGCGATATGCATAAAAATCTAAACCAAAGTCATAGTTTAATTTCAGCTTAATTTAAACTATTTTAGAATTACTATTAATGATATGCATGGTGGAGTCTTGCCGAGTTCTCATTATATTTCAGGATAAGCCACTTCGTCTTGCGCTTCACCAAAGCTTTAGTCGCTTTGGCTTGCTCAGGCTGGACTTACTTTGGTTTCGCCCAAATGAGAAGCAACGCTTCGCAAGAAAGGCATCTTGCGCTGCTATAATCGCAGCTCACCACAAAACTCGTTGACTACCATCAGCTTGTTGAATGGGTCGCAGAAACGGCATTCTTTTAGTGTCGTCCTGTCTCGAACAATTGTGGATGACGTTTCCGTGTATCCAGTTTCAACATAAGTTCTTATATTGAACTAGCAATAATTATTTCATCTCTTTCAGTTTACGTGCTGCTTCTTCTGCAAAATACGTCCAGATGCCATCTGCACCTGCACGACGGCAGCACATCAAGGATTCCAGAATCACACTGTCCGATAACCAGCCATTTTGAATTGCGCCCGCAAGCATCGCATATTCACCACTGACTTGATAGATAAAGGTTGGGACACCAAAGGTATCTTTGACTTCACGCACAATATCCAGATATGGCATACCAGGCTTTACAATCACCATGTCCGCACCCTCCTGAATATCAAGGGCGATTTCATGCAGGGCTTCGGCACGGTTGCCTATATCCATCTGGTAGTTATATTTATTGCCCCCTTTGAGGTTGCTGGCTGAACCGACTGCATCACGGAATGGGCCATAAAAGCTGGATGCATATTTGGCTGAATAGGCCATGATATTGGTATAAATAAAACCATTTTGCTCAAGTGCCTGACGAATCGCACCAATACGGCCATCCATCATGTCACTTGGTGCGACCACATCCGCGCCTGCTGCGGCATGGCTCAATGCCTGTTTGATCAGGCATTCCACCGTTTCATCATTCAGTACATAGCCTGTATTATCAATAATACCGTCCTGACCATGTGTGGTGTATGGATCAAGTGCGCCATCGGTGATCAGCACCATTTCAGGCAATTCTTTTTTAAGCAGGCGGCAGGTGTTTTGAACCAGACCATCTTCATGCCAGGCCGCTTCCGCCATTAAACTTTTATCTTGTTGTGGTGTTACGGGGAATAGGGCAAGTTTTGATACGCCAAGTTCCAGCAGGCTTTCCGCCTTTTTGAGCAATAAATCGGCAGACAGGCGCTGCACATTTGGCATGCTTGGAATATCCTGGCTTTGTTGTTGGCCCGGTAGTACAAATACTGGATAAATCAAGTGATTAGCTGTGAGTTGTGTTTCGCTGACCATGGCACGGAGCTGGTCATTTTTACGGATACGGCGCATGCGAGTCGCAGGGAAAGCTGGACGATTGAACGTATAAGTCATAACAATCTCGATGTTCAGTATTACACTATAGAAATAATTGGCTCATTTAAGGCATGCTGGGGAGAGCTTGGCAGCCTGAACCAATGAAAGAACCTCGCTATTGTAGCCCCATAATTTTAGATTTGTACAAAATAGTGGGATGTTTATCGTTCCTTTGGATGTTGGCAGCGTATGAATGATGTAAAGAAAAACTGGACGGGTAATATTCAGTTGGGTGTGGAAGTAGATCATGCTGTGGTGTTAAAGCAACTTTGTAAATCCTTTAATGCCTGTCCATTCTTTAAATACAGTGGTATGGAGATGCGTGTGGTCGATGACCAGATTGAAGCCTATGTGGAAATGAAGCCTGAACTGGTGGGGAATCTGGCCTTTCAAATCCTGCATGGCGGCGTGGCTGCAACCATACTGGATAGTATTGGTGGAATTGTCGCGATGGAGCAGCTTTACCGTCATTCAACCCCTGAGAATTTGCCTGATACCATCAAAAAAGTTTCCCGTTTGGCAACAGTCGATATGCGTGTTGATTATCTGGCACCAGGGCGTGGCCAGTTCTTTATTGCGCGTGCTGAAACATTACGTTTAGGCCGTAAGGGCTGCACCATGCGTATGACCATGGTCAATGATGAAGATAAACCAATCGCAACCGCAATTGCCTCTTATGCGTACTAGGGCATTGAGCAAACATTTAAAGCGTCATTGGACGCTTTTTTATATCTGAATAACCATGCTTTCTTACCATCAGGTTTGACACGAAAATATAAGCCTTTACCGTCAAGCTCTCTATATTCTTTTGATTCAGGTTCAAGGTTCGCAAGAGCAGTATCTGATAATGGCCTGCGTTTAATTTCTGTTCTTTTCATGGCTTGTACACCAGCGGATTCAATAAATCTTGCAATGTACAAGGCAGTGTACACGGTGCATGTACACTATAGCTGGTTATATTTGGTTATGTTTAGGGATTAAAAAAGCCCTAACCATTTCTGGCTAAGGCTTTCAGTCTTATGTATCGTGATAAATCTTGATACATTTTTCGGAATTTGGTGGAGGTGGCGGGAGTTGAACCCGCGTCCGCCAGCACTACACTCGAGAATACTACATGCTTAGATATCGTCTATTGTTTTAACACCAAGCGACCCGACGAACAGGGTACAAGGCGCGATCCTCTAAGTTTGGTATAAAGCCCCGAGGCTTGACTTTATACGGACTTGTGTGCGTGCGCTTCGATCGGGTTCACTGACCACAAGTATTCAGTGAAGCGGACAAGCTGCCCTTAGGCAGCTAGAGCGTAAGTTTCGTCGTTTGCGACTATTAAAATGCAAATTTTATTTACGAGAGAAAATGCGCTCTCGGCATGCATCTATGAGCTTCATCACCAGCGTCGAAGCCAATAACACCCCCATATATGAACGAGCATCATAACATACTTATTGAAAATTGACATCTAAATCTATAAATCAGGGTGTTAATGATTGAAATATAAGCAAGTGTAGTCGCTGGATAAAGATTAAAAAGACTTGTACTAGCTCAAAACTGATCTGACAGTTACCCATTTTTTATTGTGCCTGTCAGGTTAAATTTGAGCTAAATTCTTCTCAGCCCAAATCCGTTTTCCATCAAGTAAAGTTTCAAGTGGTGTACGACCCCAACACATTTTTCCTTGATGAGTCCGTTCAGTATTATAGGATTTCAGCCAATCGTCTAGATCAACTTGTAATTCTTCCAATGAGCTATAAAGCTTCTTTCTAAACGTAATTTGATAGAACTCCTGCAAAATCGTTTTATGGAAACGCTCACATATACCATTTTTTGCGGGGAAGCTGCTTTTCTCTTCGTGTGATCAATATCATTGACTGCCAGATACAACTCATAGTCATGTTGTTCTACCTTATCGCGTTCCGTAAAGCCCCATTGTCTTCACTTTCTGACCAGACCTGCCAGTTCTGGCAAAGCCGCAATACCCGTTTTATTCAGGTCAACCGTTCCAAAAGTGGCCTAAACCGCAACCAGCCTTTAACAGCTTCAGATCAACCCATCCGTAATTATTTATGGCTGGTTCGAACTTTATTGGCACAGCATAAAAAGCTGCAAGCAGGTGAGGTGATTCTCACAGGTTCAATCATTCGCCCAATGGATTTAAAGGCTGGGCAATATCAGTTTCAAATGCTTGGACAACAAGTTTCACTAAAGGTAACTTGAATCAGTCAGGATTGCTGTTAAAAATAAGAAAAGCTCAATGTTTGATAATAGGGAAACAAGAAAATGGCACAGTTGAATGATCACGGGTTATTAAAGTCACAGGCATTGATCAACGGTCGGTGGCGGGATGCACTCTCTGGTCAGACCCTAAGCGTGACCAATCCAGCTACAGGCGAAAGTATTGGTACTGTACCCAAAATGGGCAAACAGGAAGCACTAGATGCGGTTGCCGCCGCTGAGCAGGCATTGCCATTGTGGCGTAAAAAAAGTGCCAAGGAACGCAGTAAGATTTTACGCCAGTGGTTTGACCTGATCATGCAGCATCAGGATGATCTGGCCTATATTCTCACCTTGGAACAAGGTAAACCCTTGAGTGAAGCCAAAGGCGAGATTGCTTATGGTGCGGCTTATATTGAATGGTTTGCCGAAGAAGCCAAACGGGTATATGGCGATATTATTCCCGCAAATGGTTCTGATCAAAAGATTCTTGTGAATAAGCAGCCGATTGGGGTTTGTGCTGCAATTACCCCGTGGAATTTCCCGAATGCCATGATCACCCGTAAGGTTGCGCCAGCATTGGCGGCAGGTTGTACCATCGTTGTCCGTCCAGCTTCGCAAACCCCATTATCTGCCTTTGCGATTGCAGAGCTTGCCTTGCGTGCAGGTATTCCAGCAGGGGTATTTAACGTCATCACAGGCGGTTCCACTGAAATCGGTGAAGTGCTGACTACCGATGACCGAGTGCAGAAGTTTAGTTTCACAGGTTCAACCGAGGTGGGTAAAAAACTGATTGCCCAATGCGCCTCAACGGTGAAAAAGGTGTCGATGGAACTGGGTGGTAATGCACCGTTTATGGTGTTTGATGATGCCGATCTTGATGCTGCGGTAAAAGGCGCGATTGCCAGCAAATTCCGTAATGCAGGCCAGACCTGCGTCTGTGCCAACCGTATTTATGTACAGTCAGGAATTTATGACCTGTTTATAGAAAAACTCTCTGAGGCAGTAAGACAGTTCAAGATCGGCAATGGCTTGGAGGCTGGAGTAGACTTTGGCCCAGTGATTGACAGTGCAGCCATGCAGAAAGTGGAAGAACATATTGAGGATGCGGTCAGCAAGGGCGCTCAGGTGGTGCTGGGTGGAAAACCCCATCCTTTGGGCCAATTGTTCTTTGAACCAACCATTGTCAAAGATGTCACGGCTGACATGAAAGTGGCCAAAGAAGAAACCTTTGGACCTTTGGCACCTATATTTAAATTTGAAACTGAGGACGAGGTGGTGGGCTATGCCAATGATACCGAGTTTGGTTTGGCATCCTATTTCTACAGTCAGGATTTAGGCAGGGCGATGCGAGTTTCCGATGCGCTGGAATACGGCATGGTGGCGCTCAATACAGGAATCTTATCCAATGAGGTCGCGCCGTTTGGTGGGGTCAAGCAGTCAGGTCTGGGACGTGAAGGCTCCAAATATGGCATTGAGGATTATCTGGAAATTAAATATGTGTTGCTGGCTGGTTTAGACAATAGATAACTATTGTATTGTTCAGTTTTATGGGAGGAAAGATATTGCATTTTTCCTCTCAGCTATTCTTCATTGTTTTAGATAACAGTAAATTGACCTAACTTTCTATACAGACTATATGGATGAAACTATTATTCAGCAAATAAAATCGATCAAAAAAATAAATCCGATATATGAAGTTGCATATATATGAAAAATCATATATAAATGCATATAAGCAACATCCATGAAAGGATTTTTTATTCATGCGGAAGATGATGATCAGAGAATGACTTTAACAATTTACTTATCATATATGTTTATCTATATATCCAAATAAATGGGAGTGAATATGGATCAGGTGACTTTCTTTAAATGCTTGTCAGATGAGACCCGTCTTAACATTGTGACTTTAGTTGCTGAAAATAAGGAGCTGTGTGTCTGTGACCTCACGGAAAAATTACAGTTAAGCCAACCCAAGATTTCAAGGCATCTTGCGTTGTTACGTGCTTCAGGATTGTTGCAAGATAGGCGACAAAGCCAATGGGTGTATTACAGCATCAATTCACAGTTGCCAGCGTGGTGTCATGACATTTTAACGATCTTGGTTGCTCATCCATCAAAAAACCTCTCTACATTAGCAGCATGTCATACCCCAAATTATTGTGAGTAATCCCCAATGAAATTTCTCTTTTTATGCACTGGAAACAGTTGTCGTAGTATTTTGTCTGAAGTACTGTTTAACAGTCGTGCGCCTGAGAGCTGGAAAGCGTACAGTGCAGGCAGCAAACCCTCTGGACAGGTACATCCATTGACCATTGAAACTTTACAGAATCTGGGCCTTTCGACCAATGGTTTGTGGAGCAAAACCATTGCTGACTGTGAGCAATCTCTTTTACGGCTGCTGGCAATAATTTCGAGCTGGCTTTGGCGGTTGCAATTGCCACTTTTGGCTTGGCTTCACCTGTTGCGTTTACAACGGTAATCGGACCTTTGGTGGAAGTTCCCGTATTGATTTCACTTGTGACCGTCTCGCTGTGGTTAAGAAAGAAGTATTTTCCAAAGGAGTCGAGTGAGATATGACTTCAAAAATAATATTTCTGCTGATCGGGCAAAATCATTTTTTATTATCCCAAGGCAGAATTTTTATAACAGATCAGTTTGGCTGAACTGATCTGTTATATTTTTTAAAGGTATTTTGTGTCTATTCTTGTTTTGTATATTCATACAGAATCTAGCTTAGACAAGATTTGGGAGCAGAATATGAGTTTTTTAAAAAAGAAAAATAATGCCGCTTTTGTATTCTTTATTATCACACTTTACGCATTCCTAGGCTTTGGACTTGGCTTTATCATTTGGGAATATGTTTTATAAGTAGAGCAAGGCTTTATGTAGGTTGATCTTTATGGATCGATCAATCGCATTAGCAAGCTAATCGTCAAGTCTTAATCGTACAGAACTGATCGTTATCGTTGAGTTAGCGCAATAGACCCCATATGCGATCTGCACAATGGGTTGAGGTTGGTTAAGAAAATTGGCCAAATCGCAGCGACGCTTACTGAAATTCTGATAGGAATAATGGCGATAAGCCTTGAATCTAAAGATTTTATTAACGTGAATTCGGTTTAAGCAGATTTTAATTTAATCATTTGAATCAAACAGGTATTAGACCAATGTTTTGATCCAATACCTGACTGGAATTTAACGAACAATCAACACTGGAATATGGCTTTCACCCAATACTTTTTGCGCTACACTACCTAAAATAAATTTCTTGAAACCTGTTCTACCATGTGAACCCATAATGATCAGGTCTGCACCTAGGTTTTGTGCAGCCCCAATAATTTCCTGAGGGATAGAAAAACCCTCCAGAACCTGGGTGGCAACCGTTAAGCCCAGCTCTTCAAATTTCTGCTCGGCTTTTGCCAGATTTTCTTCCACATAACCACGCACACGCTCAATTAAATCATTGCTCTGACCAAATCGAACATAGGTATCGGCTAAATATGGGTCCAATGCCATCACCTCAACCACAGTAATTTCACTGTTGAGCGCTTTGGCAAGTTGAGCTGCTTGCTGAATGACATTGACCGAAATTTCTGAGTCATCAATCGCAACGAGGATTTTTTGATAAGTCATGTTTATTACTCCTTATAATTCCATTTTAAGATTCAGCAGGTTTATAAATATTTGTATAAAATAAGATTTATACTTTTATGGTAACCCTATTCTTGAAAGAATAAAACCTAGTATTTTTATAGGGATAGGTAAGTTACTTATCTGTATTTAGGGAAAATGGCTAAAATAAAATTATGTGAAATTTCTATGAATATAAGAAGTGCAGGATATCAATAAGTTATCTTCATCATTTATAAGTTTTCTTGAAGAAAACTCTTTAGATGATCAATATTATCTGTTTGTAACAGTTCACGTATTTTTAAAATTTGCCTTTCATCTAAATCATAAAGTTTGAGTGCAAGCAGTTTTTCTATATCTTGTGGAGAAAAGCGGTACTTCATTACTTTGGCGGGAACACCAGCAACAATCGCATAGGGTGGCACATCCTGGGTAACCACGGCACCTGTTGCGACCACCGCTCCCTCACCAAGTTTTACTCCCTGCATAATCATGGCGAGACTGCCAATCCAGCAACCATCTTCAATGATGGTATCTCCAGCAGGCAAAAAACTACGTGTATCAAAGGGAAAGGTTGAAATCCAGTCTGGTCGATGCAACTGATTGCCACCCATCATAATCACGCATTCAGCCCCAAAGCAGACAAAATTGCCAATATGCAGTTGATCAATTGGTTTTTCAGGTGTAGCAGGTTTGTCATGCAAATAACGCACCACGCAACGTTCAAAACCTTGATCCCAATAGGCTGAATAATAAGAATAATTACCTTTGATATGGATATTTGGATTGTTTACTGTTTTAGCAATAAATTCGAACTCGCACCAGTGTTTAACAGGTGAGTTGATTAATGGATCCATATCTTGACAAAATATTAAAAGAAAGCCGTGACATTATAGCTTTTATATCAGGAGAGAGTGCTAGTTGGAGAAAAATTTCCAAAGCCAAGTAAACAAACGTTGAATTTGATTGGGAAATACAAAGCCGAGAACTGCACAAAGTAGAGCCGTATTAAAAATAATGAGCGCAGAGCTGGTCGTAGAATTCACATGAACCCCCCATGTGATGGCAATCCCAATACCCAGAATAATTCCTGCAATTGCATACATAAATGCACTTATGAGTCGATCTTGCATTCTTTATCTCATTGTTATTGTATTTAGAAATAGCATGCCTGAAACAAAAGAACTCTTCAAATGATGAAGAGTTCTTTAATTACTTAATCAGGTGGATGAATTAGATATATTCCACACTGACGATTTCGTATTCAACTTCACCTTGTGGTGTTTGAATTTTTGCTTCGTCGCCTTCGCTTTTACCTAAAAGACCACGGGCAATCGGTGAGTTCACTGAGATTTTATTGATTTTAAAATCTGCCTCATCATCACCTACAATTTTATAAGTTTTACGCTCTTCAGTGTCTAGGTTTTCGATAGTTACTGTAACGCCAAACACAACACGGCCGTTTTGTTCAAGTGTTTTGACATCAATCTCTTGAGCTGCACCCAGTTTGCCTTCGATGTCCTGGATACGGCCTTCACAAAAACCTTGCTGTTCACGTGCAGCGTGATATTCAGCATTTTCCTTTAAATCACCGTGCTCACGAGCTTCTGCAATCGCTTGGATAATACGTGGGCGATCCACTGTTTTTAGCTGTTGTAATTCTTTCTCTAAGGCAACCTTGCCTTCAGGAGTCATAGGATAACGTTGCATTTCAGTCCCTCTAAATTGGTTGGGAAAATACAGGATTAAAAAAAGAAAAAGCCCGCCACCGATAAGGTGACGGGACTTTATCGGTAGAGAATTAACCTACAGTTTGTAAATCTTGCAAGCGGTATACATCCATTGGCAATTTCACAGCAAATGCTTGGCAAACAGCCTCAGCACCATTAATGGTCGTAGTGTAATACACTTTACCTTGTAGGGCAGCACGACGAATCATGGCAGAGTCATATTGAGCTTGTTTGCCTTCAGTTGTGTTGACAATAAGATGAATTTCACCATTTTTCAAGCGGTCTACAATATGTGGACGACCTTCGGTGACTTTATTCACAGCTTCACATTCCAAACCTGCTTCTTTAAGCACGCGATAGGTACCACCTGTTGCAACCAGTTTAAAGCCATACTGGATTAACTGCTTGGCAATGTTTGCAATGTGTTTCTTGTCCGATTCACGAACTGACAGGAATGCATGCTTCACTTCACCTTCAGTCGGCAAACCTGGTAAACGTTCATTTGAGCCAAGTACAGCCTTATAGAAAGCTTCACCAAATGTTGTACCAACACCCATCACTTCGCCTGTAGACTTCATCTCAGGGCCAAGAATTGGGTCAACACCCTGGAATTTAGCAAACGGGAACACCGCTTCTTTCACTGCAAAGTGGGTCGGAATGATTTCCTTGGTGAAACCTTGTGACTCAAGGGATTGACCCGCCATACAACGTGCAGCAACTTTTGCTAAAGACTCACCAATACATTTTGATACGAATGGAACAGTACGGGATGCACGTGGGTTCACTTCAAGGATGTAAATATCATCACCCTTTACTGCAAACTGAACGTTCATCAAGCCGATTACGCCAAGTTCTTTTGCCATTGCAACAGTTTGGCGACGCATTTCATCCTGAACTTCTTGTGAAAGCGAGTAAGGAGGAATCGAACATGCTGAGTCACCTGAGTGAATCCCTGCTTGTTCAATGTGCTGCATGATACCGCCGATCACAACATCTTTACCGTCAGATACGCAGTCAACGTCAACTTCAGTTGCATCGTCAAGGAAACGGTCAAGTAGAACAGGGGCTTCATTCGATGCCTGAACCGCTTCACGAAGATAACGTTTTAACTCGTCTTCGTTATACACGATTTCCATTGCACGACCACCCAATACATAAGATGGACGAACAACCAATGGATAACCGACTTTAGCCGCTTCTGAAATACCTTCTTCAGCAGATTTAACGATGCTGTTGTTTGGTTGGCGAAGCTGTAGACGTTGAATCATTTGCTGGAAACGTTCACGGTCTTCTGCACGGTCAATCGCATCAGGTGAAGTTCCAATAATCGGTGTACCTGCTTCTTCTAAAGCACGCGCCAATTTCAATGGTGTTTGACCACCGTACTGTACGATTACGCCTTTAGGCTTCTCTGTACGTACGATTTCAAGTACATCTTCCAGTGTTACAGGTTCGAAGTACAAACGGTCTGATGTGTCATAGTCAGTTGAAACCGTTTCAGGGTTACAGTTCACCATGATGGTTTCATAACCGTCATCACGCATTGCAAGCGCAGCGTGTACACAGCAGTAATCAAACTCAATGCCTTGACCAATACGGTTCGGACCACCACCAATCACCATGATTTTGTCACGGTTCGATGGATTGGCTTCACATTCCTCATCATAAGTTGAGTACATATATGCCGTACCAGATTCAAACTCGGCAGCACAAGTATCAACACGCTTGTAAACTGGATAGACACCCAAGTTCCAACGTTGTTTACGGAATTGTTTTTGTGAAATACCCATTAAGTCAGCAATACGAAGGTCAGATAAACCTTTGCGTTTGAATGAACGAATATTATCAGCGTTTAAATCACCAAAACCTAAAGTTTTTACTTGAGCTTCAGTTTTAACGATATCTTCAATTTGGATCAAGAACCAACGATCGATCTTAGTTGCTTCGAATACGTCATCTAATGAGAAACCATGACGGAATGCATCAGCTACATACCAAATTCGCTCAGGGCCTGGAACTTTAAGTTCTTTTAAGATGATATCTTTGGCATTAGCCGTACCAACTTCGATTTTTTCATCAAAGCCGCTGACACCTACTTCAAGACCACGAAGTGCTTTTTGAACAGATTCTTGGAAGTTACGACCAATTGCCATCACTTCGCCCACAGATTTCATCTGAGTTGTCAATACAGGCTCAGCTTGTGGGAATTTTTCGAAGTTGAAGCGAGGAATCTTGGTGACAACATAGTCAATTGCTGGTTCGAAGCTTGCAGGAGTGATACCACCAGTGATGTCATTTTTCAATTCATCAAGGGTATAGCCAACTGCAAGTTTTGCTGCGATTTTCGCAATCGGGAAACCTGTTGCTTTCGATGCAAGCGCAGATGAACGAGAAACACGAGGGTTCATCTCGATCACAACCATACGACCATCTTTCGGATTAATACCGAATTGAACGTTTGAACCACCTGTTTCAACACCGATTTCACGAAGAACAGCAACCGATGCATTACGCATGATTTGATATTCTTTATCTGTCAGTGTTTGCGCAGGGGCAACAGTGATTGAGTCACCAGTGTGTACGCCCATTGGGTCAAAGTTTTCAATCGCACATACGATAATACAGTTGTCGTTTTTGTCACGAACAACTTCCATTTCGTATTCTTTCCAGCCAATTAAAGATTCGTCGATCAATAATTGTTTAGTTGGAGAAAGATCGAAACCACGTTCACAGATTTCAATAAATTCTTCTTTATTGTATGCGATACCGCCACCAGAACCACCCATGGTAAATGATGGACGAATGATCACTGGGAAGCCAAAACGTGACTGAATTTCCAGTGCATGTTCCATACTTTCAGCAACATCGGCACGAGGACATTCCAAGCCGATTTTACGCATGGCGATGTCAAACAGTTTACGATCTTCTGCTTTTTCAATCGCTTCTTTTGATGCACCAATTAATTCAACATTGTATTTTTCTAAAACACCGTTGGCATCTAATGCAAGCGCACAGTTCAATGCAGTTTGACCGCCCATGGTTGGGAGGACTGCATCTGGACGTTCTTTTTCAATGATCTGTGCAACTGTCTGCCAGGTGATTGGCTCGATATAGGTTGCATCTGCCATTGAAGGGTCAGTCATGATGGTCGCTGGATTCGAGTTGACCAAAATAACACGGTAGCCTTCTTCACGAAGCGCCTTACATGCTTGTGCACCTGAGTAGTCAAACTCACACGCCTGACCAATAACAATAGGACCAGCACCAATAATTAAGATGCTTTTAATATCCGTGCGTTTAGGCATTATTCGCTCCTGAGTGAGGGTAAAGCGGAGCGAAGCTCCGTCCGAACGCAAGACGAGAAGCTATGCTTCGAGTAGTCGCAATATTCATCTTAAACATCATTTTTTAGCCTGCTCAATCAAGTGAATAAAATGATCGAACAATGGTGCGCAGTCATGCGGACCAGGGCTTGCTTCAGGGTGACCTTGGAAGCTGAACGCTGGTTTGTCAGTACGATGAATACCTTGGTTTGTACCATCAAACAGTGAACGATGTGTCACCTTTAAGTTTGCAGGTAAAGTACTTTCATCGACAGCAAAGCCGTGGTTCTGCGAAGTGATCATCACTGTACCGTGATGTTCGCTGAGAGGGTCAAGATTTTGTACAGGATGGTTCGCACCATGATGTCCATGATTCATTTTCATGGTTTTCGCGCCAGAAGCGAGCGCCAAAATCTGGTGACCTAAACAAATACCAAATACAGGTAAAGTCGTAGTTTCAACAATCGTTTTTACTGCTTCAATGGCATAGTCACATGCTGCTGGATCACCAGGACCATTTGACAAGAACACGCCATCTGGATTCAAGGCAAGCACTTTTTCAGCAGGAGTTTGTGCAGGAACAACTGTTAATTTACAACCGCGGTCTGCGAGCATACGTAAGATGTTGGTTTTGACACCATAATCGTATGCAACGACATGAAATTTAAATTCAGGTTGGGTAAAGCCCTGACCTAAAGCCCAGGAACCCTCGGTCCATTCAAAACCTTCAGGATCACAGCATTCTTTTGCGAGGTCCAGGCCATTTAAGCCGCCGAATGCACGCGCTTTTGCAATGGCTTCTTCTTCTGTAATATTTTCGCCAGCAAGGATACAGCCATTTTGCGCGCCCTTGTCACGTAAAATACGTGTCAATTTACGCGTGTCAATATCAGCGATGGCAACAACATTATGTTGTTCTAGATATTCACTTAAAGATTGTTCTGAACGGAAATTACTATGTAATAAAGGAAGATCACGAATAATTAAACCGTTGGCCCATACTTTATGGATGCGACCAGATTCAACGTCTTCGCTATTACAGCCTGTATTTCCAATATGGGGATAAGTCAGCGTCACAATTTGTTGCGCATAACTTGGGTCAGTCAAAATTTCCTGGTAGCCAGTCATGGCTGTATTAAAAACGACTTCACCAGTCGTACTACCCGATGCACCGATAGACGTTCCTTTAAAGATCGTTCCATCTGCGAGGGCTAAAATGGCGGGGGTGCTCAAACCAAAGCTCCTGAACTAAAACCACAAAAATAGGGCTGTAAAAAAGCGAGAAGACATAAAAAAAGGCAGGCTGTCTTTAAAAACATGCCCCTCCTTCCAGTCTGCTCGCTTGTAACTTAACAGCGCATTATACGCATGAGTAGGTGAAAAGTCTATGTGTTTTGTCTATTAAACTCAGGAATTGGTGTTTTTCTTTTATAAGTTTAAATGGACAGGTGTCTATTGCAAAATCAGTCATTCTTATAAATATATCATGAGATATTATGCAAATTGTCTAACAATTTTTTAGGGCTTTAGGTGGAAAGCGCTTTATCTTATATATAGCCAAAAAATCAACGATCAATATAGAGGGGAATCAAGATGGCTGAGACAAAAACCGCACCTGCAACTGAAGAAGTGAAAGATGTTGTTGTTGAAAAAACTGCAAAAGCTAAAGAAGCTGTGGCGGAAAAGACGGCAGAAGTCAAAGAAGCTGTAGCTGAGAAAACGGCAAAGGCGAAAGAGGTTGTTGCTGAAAAAACCGCAAAGGCGAAAGAAGTGATTGCTGAGACTCAGGAACAGGCGAAAGAAGTCATTGCTGAAACTCAGGAAAAAATTGAAGCTGAAGCAAAAGAACTCAATGATGCTGTTCAAAATCAGTTTGCACAAATCAAGCAAGACATTTTACAGCGTATTGAAGTGATCAAGGGCCAGTTTAACTTGTCTCAAGAAGACTTGGTTGAATTTAAGAATGCCTTGAAAACTGAGTTAAACGCTTTGGTTGAAGACTTAAGCAAAGTCAGCAAAGAACTGAAAGATGACATTAGCCAGATTTCAGTAAAACACAAAGACACTTTGACTGAGAGCTTTAAACGTACCAAAGAACAAGCAGTTGAAGCCTGGAATAAGGTGCGTGCAAGCTAAGTCATCGCTTGCCAATAAAAAAGCGAGAATTGAGTTCTCGCTTTTTTGTTTTTTAGACTTATTAAAAAAAGTTAAAACTTATGCAGCCAATCCCGTTTGTTATGGAAATCGGCCTGAGGGCTGCTATGCTGCATTGCAAAGTAATGCATGCCTTGAGTGGTATTTAACACTGCAGTTAAACCAAGATACAGGTCAGCCCATTTCAATTTATTTTGCTGCATAAACTGGGATAAATCCACACTGACATTTAAGCCATAGTGGGTACGTTGTAAATGGTTCAACTCAATATCATAGGCAGCTATAGGCGGCATATTTTCTGGAAAGCGATATTCTTCAAATTGATAGGCCTGCCATGCCTGAGAGGGAGAAAGATTGATTTCACGATAGAAATCTTCATCTTTCACACCAATAAAAATCTCAAAACAAGTCTGTTCCCATAAAAAGTCAAGGCGGGGATGTTCCGAAACCTGATCGGGATAAATCAGAAACTGATTTGGGTCACGCACCCAGAAACCAACATTCACAGTTGCTGGTGTTTGCTGCTCAATCGCCCCAACCACCGTAATGGCGTTAAAGCGATCAAAAGCCGACAATTCATAACTTGCCATTGCTTAGTTATTACTGAGGTGAGCAAAACGAACGAGGTTGGAAAGATGCTGGTTTTGTTTGGCTGCCTTTTTATAAAGCAAAACAATTTTACCAATTTTCTGTACCGATTCCGCACCAGTCGCCTCAACAAGGGCATCAATCACTGCCGCACGCGCCTCACGGTCTTCACCCGCAACTTTCACCTTAATCAGTTCATGGTCATTTAGCGCACGATTCGTTTCTTCAATGACGTTTTCTGTAAGACCGTGGCTACCAACCATTACAACTGGGTTAAGTGCATGACCAATTTGACGCAAACGCTTACGTTCATGGATAGATAAAGCCGCCATTAAAAATACCTGATTTGAAAAACGACCTAGTATAGCCTGCATCCCAAACCTAAGATAGATTCAGTAGGCAGACTGATCATAAATATTCAGAAAACTGTTGAAATAACCAATGATGTTGATCGAAAAAAATCTGTAAAAGTTCGTGTGATTACGCTACATCCGTACTGTAATGAGAGTAATTTTCACGTACAATGACCAATCAGAAGTGTTTTGAAATTTAGTGAGTTATGGCGACACGCATTACCAATCAAAAATTGTCGAAAAGCAGTCGTGCGTGGATGAGAGAGCATCTGGATGATCCTTTTGTTAAAAAGGCGCAGAAAGAGGGGTATCGCGCACGCGCAGCATATAAGTTACTCGAAATCCAAGAAAAATATAAACTGATTAAACCTGGTATGACGGTTGTCGATCTGGGCGCGGCACCTGGTAGCTGGTCACAGATCGCAGGTAAGCTGGTCGGTGCCAATGGTTTGGTGATTGCATCGGATATCCTGCCAATGGATGCGCTTCCAGATGTGACCTTTTTACAGGGTGACTTTAGGGAAGAGGAAGTCTTCGAAAAATTGTTAAATATTTTAAATGGTCGTCAGGTAGATATTGTAATTTCTGATATGGCCCCCAATACATCAGGTAATAGGGCTGTCGACCAGCCACGCCAAATTTATTTGTGTGAGTTGGCACTGGATTTTGCTCAGAAAGTTTTAGGACCAAATGGACAGTTTGTGGTTAAGGTGTTCCAGGGTTCAGGATTTGATGAGTTTAGAAAACAGGTGGTTGATGGTTTTGATGTATTAAAAACAGCCAAACCTGCGGCGTCACGCGCTCGGTCAAAAGAGGTTTTTTTGATTGGACAGGGTCGTAAAAAGGCATTGCAATAAAAAGTGTACTTGCCAAGATGTTAAAAATTGTGCATTTTGTACCTTTTAAGTTTTTTGCAACGCAAATTCATTGCTGTTTTTGTGAAGGTCAGCCAAGATTAGGTATGATCAAATTAGATTGATATGGGAATAAAGCCTTGAGCGATTACTTCAAGAATGCCGTATTGTGGCTCATCATACTCGGTGTTCTGATTTTGATTTTTAGCAACGTCAGTGACCGCAATAAGCCTGCAGCGATGAAATATTCAGATTTCGTTGCAGCGGTAAATGCTGGGCAAATTAAACAGGTCACCATTGATGGATTGAATATCAGTGGTGAGAAAACCAATGGTTCTTCATTTGAGACGGTTCGCCCACAAGTAGAAGACACTGAGTTGCTACCAAGCTTGAACAAACAAAATGTAGTGGTTGAGGGCACAGCACCACAACGCCAGGGCATTTTGATGCAACTTCTTATTGCGAGTTTCCCTGTATTGCTGATCATCCTGTTGTTCATGTTCTTCATGCGTAATATGGGCGGTGGTGCTGGTGGTAAAAACGGTCCGATGAGCTTTGGTAAGTCAAAGGCAAAAATGCTGTCTGAAGACCAGATCAAGGTCACATTTAGTGATGTTGCAGGCTGTGACGAAGCAAAACAGGAAGTGGTTGAAATTGTAGATTTCCTGAAAGACCCTGCTAAATTTAAGCGTCTTGGTGCAACCATTCCTCGTGGTGTATTGATGGTGGGTCCTCCAGGTACAGGTAAAACATTATTGGCAAAAGCCATTGCTGGTGAAGCCAAGGTTCCTTTCTTCAGTATCTCTGGTTCTGACTTTGTTGAGATGTTTGTTGGTGTGGGTGCATCACGTGTCCGTGATATGTTTGAACAGGCAAAACGCCATGCACCATGTATCATCTTTATTGATGAGATTGATGCGGTGGGTCGTCACCGTGGTTCAGGTACAGGGGGTGGTCATGATGAGCGTGAACAAACCCTGAACCAGATGCTTGTTGAGATGGATGGTTTTGAGGGTAATGAAGGCGTGATCGTCATTGCCGCAACCAACCGTGTCGATGTGCTTGATAAAGCCTTGCTTCGTCCAGGTCGTTTTGACCGTCAGGTGATGGTTGGCTTGCCAGACATCCGTGGTCGTGAGCAAATCCTGAATGTTCACTTGAAGAAACTTCCTTCAGTGACTGGTGTGGATGTTAAGATTCTTGCCCGTGGTACGCCTGGTTTCTCTGGTGCGCAACTTGCGAATTTGGTGAATGAAGCTGCATTGTTTGCTGCCCGCCGTAATAAAAATACGGTTGACATGCATGACTTTGAAGATGCAAAAGACAAGATCTACATGGGTCCTGAGCGTAAGTCGATGGTGATCCGTGAAGAAGAGCGTCGCGCAACGGCCTACCATGAAGCTGGACATGCGATTGTTGCTGAAATCCTACCAGGTACAGATCCTGTGCATAAAGTCACGATCATGCCGCGTGGTTGGGCATTGGGCGTGACTTGGCAGCTTCCCGAACAAGACCAGACCAGCCATTATAAAGACAAGATGTTGAATGAACTTTCAATCCTGTTTGGTGGTCGTATTGCGGAAGAAATCTTCATCAACCGCATGTCAACGGGTGCATCCAATGACTTTGAACGTGCAACTAAGATGGCACGTGCAATGGTCACCAAATATGGTATGTCAGATGCGCTTGGTGTCATGGTGTATGAGGACGAAAACCAGAGTGGTTTCTTCGGCAATGTTGGTAGTCGTACCATTTCAGAAGCGACTCAACAAAAAGTAGATGAAGAAGTACGTCGTATTTTGGATGAGCAATATACCGTTGCACGTAATATCTTGGAAAATAATAAAGATATCGCGCATGCAATGGTGAAAGCACTGATGGATTGGGAAACGATTGATCGTGATCAAATCCGTGACATTATGGAAGGTCGTGAACCACAACCACCTAAGGTCTATATTCCTGAAAATCCAGTGGCTGCATTTGAACCACCGAAAGATGGTCCATCTACACCACCACCATTACCAGCAATGGGCTAATGGTTGAAATCAAGAAGAGTCGCTAAAAGCGGCTCTTTTTTTGTCCTTATTTTAGCCAAGCTGAAAATAAATCAACAATGTTCTTAGGACAGTCTTGTTAAAATAAAGTGATTCGTAAAGTGTTAAGAGTTTTTTGATAATGCAGTTGATGCCATTACCACAGTGCCAGTTACACTGTGGTCGTTTTATACTGGATTTATCCCAGCCACAGATTATGGGTATTCTCAATGTCACCCCTGATTCTTTCAGTGATGGTGGACAGCATCATCATAAGGAACAGGCCGTTCAACGTGCTTTACAGATGATAGAAGAGGGTGCAAGCATTATTGATATTGGTGGAGAATCCACGCGCCCCAATGCGTCACCTGTTGAGCTTGAGGAAGAAATTCAGCGTGTGATTCCTGTGGTGGAAGCATTGGCAAAATATGATGTTGTTATTTCAATAGATACCAGCCAGCCAGAAGTAATTCGTGCTGCTGTAAAAGCGGGCGCACATATCTGGAATGATGTTCGTGCCTTAACCCGTCCGCAAGCATTGGAAACGGCTGCTGAGTTGAATATTCCTGTGATATTGATGCATATGCGTGGTGAACCAACCAATATGAACCAGCTTGATCAATATACAAATGTCACAGAAGATGTGATGTATGAGTTAGAGCAACGCTTGGATCAGGCACTCGAAATGGGAATCAAAAAATACAATATCATCCTTGATCCTGGTTTTGGTTTTGCTAAAAATGCTCAACAGAATTTTCAATTATTAAATGAATTCTGGAAGCTGAACCAGATGGGCTATCCGATCTTGTCAGGTTTGTCCCGTAAGCGTTTTATTGGTGAAGCCTTAAATGGTATACCTGCACAAGAACGTGCAGTGGGCAGTGTTGCAGGACATCTAATGAGTATTCAGCAGGGTGCCAGTATTGTCCGTGCGCACGATGTCAAAGCGACCAGTGATGCCATTAACGTCTGGAAAATGATGTTCAATCAATAATAGTTTAGGGTATTGATACAACCGTAAGATTCTATTGGCTTGCTCCATAAATATATCAGATGAGTAATTTTTAAAAATGGAAAATAAAACAATTACATATAAAAGCTTGTGGGTGTTTGCACTCATTCTCAGTCTAGGATTTATTGTTTCGGCTGCGGTGATTGGCTATGCCGTGAAGCAGTTTAATAACAGCAGTAATTCAATTACCGTCAAGGGACTGGCAGAAAAACCGATTCAGGCAGATTCGGCCCGTTGGGAAATTAACCTGCAAACCAGCCACACTTCAGAAAGTATTCCACAGGCCTATCAGTTACTTGATCAGCAAATGAAAACCTTGCAGGGTTTCTTTGTTGAGCATGGGTTTAAAGCCGCTGATATGCAATTGGGTAATAAGAGTTCCCAGTCTTATTATGAAGAGGTGGAGACGGATGAGGGACGAACCCGACGTGAGTTTAAAGGCTATATTGCAATGCAGTCTTTGGTGATCAACAGTCGTGATATTCAAAAGATTGAAAAGGCAGCCAAAGATGCGTATTTGCTGGATGAAAAAGGCATTGCAATTGCCCAAAAACCTGATTATCTGGTGTCTAATTTAGAAGAAATTAAAATGTCATTGATTGCCAATGCCACCAAAAATGCCTATAGCCGTGCCAATGAATTTGCCAAGGTCGGTGGTGCGAAAGTGGGTAGCATGCGTTCAGCCAGTCAGGGTGCATTTTATATTTTGCCTGAAAGTGGTTCGGATGAAGATAGTGATTATGGTGGAGCCTATGATAAAGCTACCATTAATAAAATTGCCCGTGTGGTGGTGACCATTAATTATGCGATTGAATAATCAATCAAAATAAGACAGCAAAGTGCGATTATGAAGATCAGGATACATTCAAATACGGTGTATCTTTCTTTTTTTGCATACAATGATTGTGATCTAGCCATACATTTGAAAAGATAAATAAAATTGGGGAAATGAAAAATGCATCATCTTGCAAAAATATTTGCTTTAACCGTACTTGGCAGCATGATTGCCGCTTGTCAATCAGTTGAATCACAGCATCGTGAAGTTGCAATGAAAGCCCATGATCGCGCGATGGCCGCAAATATGAAACGTATGGTTGCACCACGTCCTGTATTGGCAATTGCAGCCATGCCCGCACCTGCAATGGAACGCCAGCGTTTGCAACAAAACACCGAAAAATATCAGAAAAATGATGTGAATCCTGTGCATCGGGTTGCAGATCAGGCAGTTTCAACCTTTAGCATTGATGTTGATACAGGCAGTTATAGCAATACTCGCCGTTTCCTGAATGATGGGCGTTTACCGCCAATCGATGCGGTTCGTGCTGAGGAAATGATCAATTATTTTGATTATCAATATCCACAGCCAAATAGTATTCACCCATTCTCGGTCACGACTGAAACTGTTGATTCACCCTGGAAACAACATGCCAAACTGATCAAGATCGGGATTCAAGCCAAAGACTTGGCAACCAAACAGTTAGCACCAGCCAATCTGGTTTTCCTTGTCGATGTCTCAGGCAGTATGGATGCACCAGATAAATTGCCCTTGGTTAAGCAAACTCTACGTTTATTGACTGAGCAACTACGTCCGCAAGATAAGGTCACGATTATTACCTATGCCAGTGGTGAAAAACTGGTTTTGGAACCTACTTCGGGCGATCAAAAAGACAAGATTTTGCGTGTGATTGATGCTTTGCAGGCGAGTGGTGCAACCGCAGGCGAGCAGGCGATTCAACTGGCTTATCAACAGGCAGAAAAAGCCATGCTGAAAAATGGCATCAATCGAATTTTGCTGGCAACGGATGGTGACTTTAATGTCGGGATCACCGATTTTAGTACCCTAAAAGGCATGGTGGCGGAAAAACGAAAAAGTGGTATTTCACTCACCACGTTGGGTTTCGGCACAGGCAACTATAATGAGCAACTGATGGAGCAGCTTGCTGATGCGGGCGATGGTAATTACAGTTATATCGACAATAAGAATGAAGCCAAGAAAGTGGTGCAGCGTCAGCTTTCATCCACACTTGCGACAGTAGCGCAGGATGTCAAGATTCAGGTCGAGTTTAATCCAGCGACTGTAAAAGAATACCGTTTGGTCGGCTATGAAAATCGGATGCTGAAACAGGAAGATTTTAATAACGACAAGGTTGATGCAGGTGATATTGGGGCGGGGCATAATGTCACTGCCATTTATGAGATCATTCCAGTCGGGCAGCAAGGCTGGCTCAATGATTCACGCTACCAAACCCCGACAAAAACCAGTGCAGGAAATACCTCGGAATATGCTTTTGTCAATGTGCGTTATAAATTACCGAATCAGGATAAAAGTATTTTATTGAATCATTCTGTGCCAGTAGGTCGTAAATCTTTATCCCAAGCCAGTAATGATACCCGTTTTGCGATTGCAGTGGCTTCCTATGCCCAGCAGTTAAAAGGTGGAGAATATAATGGTGCAATGGGCTGGGATCAGATTATTCAACTGGCGCAGCAGTCAGCCAAACCCGATCCTTATTTAATGCGAGAGGAATTTGTTGAATTGGCAAAAATCGCAAAAAATCTCAGTGCTAAAAAGGACTAGAGATTAAATTGATGAAAAGCGGTCGGAAAAACCGCTTTTTTAATGCCTAAATCTCGTGATTTGCAGCAGATTATGCTATAAGCATGGCGTTTTATTGACATCTTATTGTGTATGTTTGAAGATTTACTCCTCCCCATGTTTGATGATGAATATTATCCCGATATTCTGGTGGCCGAAGTCAAACAGCATATTCAGCAATTCTCAAAAAAAGTAACTGGTTCAGGCGTATCTGAGTCGGATATTTATCGTTTCGCCCATCAAACCCTGATTGAAATTAACGAAATGAAACCGCAGTTTGATGATCTGGATTCAAGCCTGGATGATACGGCTGCCGATTATATTGCTGAAGCCATGATGATGATTGTGCAGGAGGCGGGATATTTGGAGATTGAAATGGAAGAGTTGATTGCCAATCGGGAGTGGTAAGCTACACTCCCGAGCTAAAGTTTCTCTTTAAAAAGTGATTATTGCGCTGTTTCACTCCAAAGTTTGGGTAAAATAATTTGCCCTGAAATCTCTGCCTCAATTTTAGGCTGTCTGATTTTTTGATAATAGATACTTTCACTATTGATCAATAAACCCAAAGTATCATTTTTATGCAATTTTGCATTGACACTTGAAAGTTCAATATTTTGACCCTCACCATCTTGCTGTGATGAACCCTGTATCACCTGATCATAAAGACGTTTTTTTGCTGGATTCAAGGGTGTAGTCTGTTCATTTAGAATCTGGTATTTGCCCGTCCTGGCTGATTTTACTGCAACGGAAATAAACAGGGTTGGGGCGATTTGCCCAGACTTTGACTCAATGTTGAGTGTCAACTGTGGTGAACCCGTCATATAAGTGGTTTGGGTTGCGCTATGAATGGGAATAAACACCGCCTGTTTTGGTGTTGCTGCAATCCACGTTTTGGCAATGCTGTAGTGTGTGCTAGGCGTTAAATCACTCAGATGATTTACAGGGCTATGATCAATACATAATTCAGGCAATGTTATGGGTGTCTGATCTTTAAGCTTCTGGTTAAACCACGCCATAATCGTATCTTGTAAATTATAGTGTTGTTTATTGCCACAACTGACTGACTTGCCAATATACCAAAATGGTGTGTTGCCCAATGGTGAATGTTGGGCAAAAGGCTGTAAATGACCACCTTGAACACCGATTAAATGTACCTCATGCTGGGCATGCTGAATACATTGTGCAGCTTTGACTCCCTCATTAAATGGAAACAATACATCCCGAAATCCCTGAATAATCAGGGCATCTGCTTTTGGTGCCTGGGCATGTTCACAAAACCAGCTGGCCTGATGGGTTTTAAGGAAGTTATAGGTAGAATCCTTTAATTGACCTTGCTGGGTATCGACATAGGCCTGCTTGAGTTCAGGATGAAACTTGTTCCAGTTCCACCAGTCACCAATCAGGTTCAGGAATGTAATCCAGTTAGTTTTGGGAATGCCATTTGGGGCAAGGCTATTCATAATGTCATACCATGTTGTGATCGGTACAATCGCCTGTAGACGGGGATCTAAAGCGGAAACCAAATACTGTATGCCACCCGCATAGGACTCACCAATCATACCTGCACGGACACCGTTCTGATTTTTTGCCAATTGAGGAAGATTCTGTTCAGCCCAGTTCATAATGCTGATCACGTCCTGAGCTTCCTTTTCAGGATCGGCAAGGCGAATTTTACCCTGACTATTGCCATGCCCACGCTGGTCATAACTAATCACCCAATAACCATTTTGCCAGGCTTTTTTTGCCACTTGTCCAGTCGGTAGCAGAAAACCATACAGGCTCAGGCTAGGGCGTTTCATACGGGACAAGCCAAAACCATGCGTATGCAATAACAAAGGCGCAGTTTGGCCGATCTTTAAATGTGGCTGATAAACAGTAAACGCCAGTACCGTGCCATCAGGAGCGATGGTTTTTGCCTGATAATAACGCTGTTTTAATTCACTGGCCTTGACTTGAGTAGGGATAGGTTGAACAGCGGCATGCATACAACCTTGTAATGCCAGAACTAAGCCAAACCATAGCCATAAAAGGTAGGTACGCATCGATTTTTTTCATCCTTGAGCAAATCTTTGGGAGTTCACAATGTGAGTGGCTATAGTTTAACGTGGCTCATCAATGGATACCATCCACTGATAGATCATTTTGGCTGACCTATCAGTTTTAATCGTTACAACACACGGGCTTTGTTGCGATAGGCATATAGAGACAGGCCTAGGCATAAAAAAATTAAACCTATAATCAAGTGTGAGCTAAGAGATTCATGGTTAAAAAATACACCCCAAAAGGTGGCCAATACAGGTGTAAGGATCGTGATCAGCATCGAATTGACCGACTGTAGCAAGCCGAGGGTGGGCAGGGACGACAGTCGGTTGTACCTGCGTGGTCCGTAAAGAATTTGTGATTGCTTAACATGAGAATCTTTCCATAATGATGTCATCCAGTTAGCCTGCTGGCAACCTACTGGACCAGCCGTAAGCATATTGCGACTTGGGTGTTGTGGGTGTTTGTGGATATTGTCTATGTGGGTATGTTTATCTACAAGGAACTGTTCCTGACCGCAGGTTTATATGCTGCCTTTGTGTTACTGGTGGCAATGGCAACAGGTTAAACGCAAGCAATTGGTAGGATCACTATAAAAAAATCCAGTTTTACCCTATGGTCAAACTGGATATTCAGTGTGTTATGACTTATGTTTCCAATAAGGCCAATTTTCTTCAGGGCTAAACTGATAATTGTCATCCAGCCAGTACGTCCGTTTGGGTGCTGACTTTTCCTTAAGTCCCATGATATGCATCAGGTTATTATCCAGTTCTGCCGTGTTCAGTGTCCTGGTTTTATCCACCCCAGTTGAGGGGATATGGTCATACCACATGATCACGGGAACCTGATAACCTGCCTTGGTATTTGGGCTGTGGCCTGCATAGTCGATTTCATGCCCAACTTCATTGCCATGATCCGATACCACCATGAATGACCTGAAGTCTGGCACATGATCGGCCTGTAACTCATCCAGAAATTTGGCCAATAAGGAATCTTCATATAACACGGCGTTGTCATAATCGTTGCGTAGCGAACGAATCCACGGGTCAATATCCCTGTTTTTAAGGTCATTTTCCACCGCATCATTACTGGCGCTGGTAAAGCGGTTAAAGACTGCTGGGTAACGTTCCTGATAGTTGGGGTGGGCACCAATCAAATGCAGGATAATCAATTTTTTCGGTTCAGGATCAGCCAGTGCCTGCTGATAATCAGGGAACAGGTTTTCATCAAGAGAACTGCTGCTACGCCCTGAACGCCTGTTTTTATAAATGGCTTTATCTGTATAGGAACCAAAAAGGGAGGAGAGATAAACATCGTCCTGATTGCTGATCCAGTAAATTTTATAGCCTGCCGCTCGGGCATAGGCCAACACACTTTCAGGGGAATATTTATCATGTTCCGATGCGGGACTTTTCGTCAATAAAACCCGTAAGGCATTGATGGTGGAAGGAACAGGTGAAAAGGCGTTGCAAAAAACCTTAAGCTGATCCAGTCGTTTACTGAGTTCTGGTGTGGTATCTCTTGGATACCCACATACACCATAATTTAGGCTGGTGATACTTTCTGAAAGTACCAGCACATGGGTTTGTTTGCCCTTTGCCTGATCAGTTAAGACCAGATTTTGTTTTGCGCTGAGATCCCATTGCTGATGTACAGCTTTATGTTGCTTGATCCTGTTTTTAAAGTTCTGGATTTTGGCATGATGGTCTTGCCAAAATACCACAGGATGAACTTTGCGCGAGGGCTTCATTAAATAACTGGTTACAGTTAACAGCATCAGAAAAATGATGCAAATCCGATAGATGCGACTATTCCAGAGCTGGCTAAAATGTACAGGTTTAACTAATTTAAAAACAGCATAGCTATAAATGCCAAGCAACACCACAAGACTGAACAGTACAGCAGCCAGCAAGGCGAGATGAAGCTGGAAAAACTCCAGAATTTCATGTTTGTTGGTGTTGGCAACTGCCTCGATAATAAAATAGGCTTCATTATCACTGTTGAATAAAAACCATGTACTTGAGCGTAGCAAGGCGTCTAGCCAGGAAACCAGCCACCAGAGGATAGACAGGATATACCAGTAATTTTTATGACGCGTAATCGCAAGATACGTGAAAACAACACCAAGCAAGGATAGGAAGCCCAGTCGTAAACCATCGGTTAAATTTCCAGCAAAACTCAACAGGCCACCCGTGATTAATGCAGGCAGCACAATAAGCAGCAAAATCTTAAAATTTTTTAAGCTGGCTTTCATATGGTTCTAATGCAGTGGGAGAGAGTAACAAGCGTGCTAATATCGGTTTAAGTGGAGGATGTGTCAATTCAAAATTGGGAAGTGTTTGATTGCACAGCAAATTAAATTGATTAGCCCAGCTTAATTTCTAATGGGAATGAACATTAAAATTATTTCCCTTAAGTCTCCAAAATCCATTATTTCTCCGCAATTTCCTTTTTTTTGCAATGATATGTTAATAGAGATGGTGTTTGCTGGAAAGCTCGGTAACGATCATAGGCTGAAAGTCACCATATTTGTTTATGTTTTTGAAAAATTGACTGTTTCAACCATGGAATGAACAGCCGTGCTATCTAAGTTTTTTATTGAGCGACCCATTTTTGCAGGTGTACTTGCCATTATCGTCATGGCTTTAGGGATACTCGCGATTCTCAACTTACCTGTGGAACGTTATCCTGATATTGCACCTCCCAAAATTACCGTCTCAACAAACTATAGTGGCGCAGATGCCAAAACTGTTGAGCAGAGCGTCACTCAGGTGTTGGAACAGCAAATCCAGGGGCTTGACCATTTACTGTATTTTAGTTCAACCAGTGATGCCTCAGGCCGTAGCCGTATTACCATCAGTTTTGAAAATGGCACCAATCCAGATACCGCACAGGTTCAGGTACAAAATAAAATCAGTGGTGTGATTCGACGTTTACCCGATGCCGTACAGCGTCAGGGTGTCAATGTCAGCAAATCACTTGGCGATACTTTCATGGTGGTGGGGTTATATGACAGTACAGGAAAATCAACCAACATCACCTTATCTGATTATCTTTCAACCCATGTACTGGATAATTTAAATCGTATTGATGGGGTGGGTGAAACCGATGTGTTTGGTTCACAGTATGCCATGCGAATTTGGCTGGATCCCAATAAACTGATCCAGTACCACCTCATCCCCAATGACATTGTTGCAGCGATTAGCACCCAAAATACGCAGGTTGCCGCGGGTGCAATTGGTGACTTGCCTGTGGTGGATGGACAATATCTCAATGCAAAGGTGACTTCAGGTTCCCGATTAAAAACCATTCAGGACTTCGAGCAAATCGTGGTTAAATCCAATGTCTCGGGCAGCTTTGTTTTACTCAAGGATATTGCGCGTATTGAGTTGGGTGCGGAAAACTACCAGTCTTTTAACACCATCAATGGCTATCCAGCGGCAGGTTTGGGAATTTCGCTTTCTTCGGGCGCCAATGCCATCCAGACCTCTAAACTGATTCACCAGACGCTGGATGAGTTATCCAGCCAACTGCCTGCTGGCTATAAAATCGTTTATCCACGGGACAACACACCTTTTGTTCAGGAATCCATCAAGGAAGTGGTCAAGACACTGGTTGAGGCCATTGCTCTGGTGATTCTGGTGATGTTCCTGTTCCTGCAAAGCTGGCGTGCCACGCTGATTCCCAGTATTACTGTACCGATTGTGATTCTCGGTACTTTTGCTGTGCTGGAGCTGCTTGGGTTTAGTATCAATACCTTAACCTTATTTGCTTTGGTCCTTGCCATTGGTCTGTTGGTGGATGATGCCATTGTGGTGGTGGAAAACGTGGAAAGATTAATGCATGAGCAGCATCTCTCTCCCAAGCAGGCCGCCACTGAGTCGATGCAGGAAATCAGCGGGGCACTGATCGGGATTACGTTGGTGCTGACTGCGGTCTTTATTCCAATGTCTTTCTTTGCAGGTTCAATTGGCGTGATCTATCGCCAGTTCTCCATTACTCTGGTTGCTGCCATGATATTGTCACTGCTGGTGGCATTGGTATTGACGCCTGCATTGTGTGCCTTGATTCTAAAACCGAACCATCAACCTAAAAAATGGGCAGTTCACTTCAATAACGGAATTGAACGCTTAAAAACCAAATACCTGAATTTAGTCCAGACCACATTGCGCTATAAAGCCCCTGTTTTGGTGATATTTATTGCATTGATTGCGGTATTTGCCCTGTTTTATAAAGGCTTGCAAAGCAGTTTCCTGCCGAAAGAGGATCAGGGAATCTTAAGTGTGCAATTTAGGCTGGTGGATAGCGCACCGTTGTCCAAAAGTCAGGAAGTGGGTGAGTTGATTCGACAATATTTTCTCCAGAATGAACAACACAACGTCAAGCTAGTACTGATTCGTTATGGACGCAATAACTCAGGTACAGGGCAAAACTTAGGACAGGGTTTTATTGCACTGAAACATTGGGATGAACGCACGGGACAGAAAAACTCTGCCGAAGCCATTCGTAAACGGGCACTTAAATATTTTAGCCAATTTCCGAATGCCCAGATTAATGTGAGCTTACCTGCTTCGGTAAATGGTCTGGGTTCAACTGATGGACTTGATTTCTGGATTCAGGACCTGAATGGTCAGGGCGACCAATTCCTTGATCAAAGCTTTAAGCAACTACAGCTGCTCGGTCAGAAATTTTCCAGCTTTGAAAATCTGGACAAGCAGTCAACCGACAGTAAAGCCACCCTGAATGTGAAGATTGACCATAAACAGGCGTTGGCAAATGGCCTGAACCTGAATGATATCAATAGCACCTTGTCAACGGCATGGGGTGGAACCTATGTAAATGACTTTATTGATCGGGGGCGGATTAAGCAGGTGATTCTACAGGGTGATGCGCCATTCCGTTCCAAACCAGAAGATTTATATCAATGGTCAGTCCGCAACAGTCAAAACCAGATGGTACCATTCAGTTCATTCTCAAATACTGCCTGGGCAGGGAATCCAAGTATTGTGCAGCGTTATATGGGCTATAGCGCCTTGCAACTACAGGCCAATGTGGGCAGTGGCCAATCGTCTGGACAGGCCATGAAAGATATTGAGCAGTTGGTGGGCCAGCAACAGGGACTGGGATTATTGTGGACAGGACTTTCCTATCAGGAAAAGCAGTCAACCAATCAGGCCATCTGGTTATATTTAATCTCCATTGCATTTATTTTCCTATGCTTGGCCGCCCTATATGAGAGCTTGCGTATCCCAATGGCGGTGATGACTGCAATTCCCTTGGGGGTTGGAGGCAGTATTATCTTTGCGCATAGTTTTGGTTTGCCGAATGATGTGTATTTCCAGATAGCCTTGCTGACCACCATTGGCCTGTCCTGTAAAAATGCGATTCTGATTGTTGAGTTTGCGGCAATGGCACAGGCACAAGGGAAAAATGCCATTCAGGCCGCATTACAGGGTGCAGGCTTGCGTTTACGCCCGATTCTGATGACATCCTTTGCTTTTGGCGTGGGGGTGATTCCCTTGGTTTTTGCTTTTGGTGCGGGTGCGGTCAGCCGTCAGGAAATCGGGATCAGTGTTTTGGGTGGAGTGGTCTTTGGAACGGTCTTGGTGCTGATCTTTATTCCATTTATGTTTGTACTGGTTGCCAATATGTTTAAACCTAAACACAAACTGGAAACCATTGAATAAGACAGTCTTTAAAATTCAGGTCTATGAGTTAAGCTCATAGACCTGAATTATTAATTGCTTCAACGATTTTATTCTGAACTGTAATAATAATTGTACCGACAAAGCTTAAAAACTACTTTATTCTCAAGCATAAACAAGGTTTTTAGGTTGAGTGAATGACTGGTCCAACACAAAAAAAATTAACCCAGCAGCAGGCGATTGCGGTGGAACGTGATCTGGCAAAATTTGCCAATACCATGGATAGTCTGGTCAGAATTCCATTTACCAAGCAGGGCTTGGGAGCCGATGCTGCGCTCAGTACCATTCCCTTTGCGGGCGATGTTGCAGGTTTTGTCCTGACGCTCTACGCCTTTAAAAAGGCAAGGGAAGTGGGTGTTCCACAATATAAACTGAAAGGTGTGGTCAGACTGGCGATTATGGATATGCTGGTGGGTTTTGTGCCGATTGTTGGTACCCTGTTTGATGTGTTTATTCGTCCGAGCCGCAAGACACTGGACATTGTGCATGAGCATATCCGTGAGGAATATCAAGTATACAATGACATCCATGTGGTGCATCCATTCCTGCATGAATCACTTGAGCAAAAGCAGAAAACCTCGGCATTTTGGCGTAATCCAATCGTCAGCTGGATTTGGTTAAGGATTCCTGATCTGCTGGGTATTGCGGTACTTATTCTATTGGTGATTGCCGTGTGGGCGGGCTTTAGCTATCTATGGCAACTGTATCAGTCTTTCAAGGCTGGTTAGATGAAGCAGGTAAAAACAAAGCCTCCATTTTGGAGGCTTTATCGTTTATCTGGTTTAGATTATTGAACATTTAATTGCTGTAACGCAGCAACACGTTGTTCAATGGTTGGGTGAGTGTGAAATAAAGCCGCCAAGCTAAAGCCTTGTTCCTTACCTTCCGCAATCGCAAAAGCTTTCATTTCTTTCGGCATCTGGTCTGGCATTTCAGATTCCGCCTGTAAACGAAGCAGGGCAGAGATCATCGCCTGTTTACCTGCCAAACGTGCACCAGCCTCATCTGCACGGTATTCACGTTGACGGGAGAACCACATCACAATGGCAGAGGCCAAAATACCGAATAGAATGTCAAGCACAATGGTAATGGCAAAATAGGCCAGGCCTGGGGCTTCACCATCTTCACGACCAAACACGTTACGGTCGATAAAGTCACCTGCAACACGTGCAAAGAACATCACGAAAGCGTTGACCACACCTTGAATCAAAGCTAGTGTCACCATGTCACCATTGGCAACGTGTCCGATTTCGTGGGCAAGTACGGCACGAAGTTCATCTTTATTCATGCGCTCAAGTAAGCCCGTGGAAACGGCAACCAGCGCATCGTTTTTATTCCAACCTGTTGCAAATGCATTGGATTGGTACGATGGGAAAATACCAACTTCAGGCATTTTAATGCCTACACGTTGCGATAATTGCGCGACTTCCTGCAATAACCATGCTTCCGCCTGATTACGAGGTGCATTTGGGTCGATTAATTCAGTCCCAGTGGTTTTTTTAGCCATCCACTTCGACATGAAAAGGGAAATAATAGAACCCACCATACCAAAGACAAAACAGATGACCATCAGGTTGCCTAGATTCAAGCCACCCGCGCCATGGTAACTACCGACACCGAAGAGTGACAGGATAATGCCAGCTACAACCAGTACCGCGAGGTTGGTTAGCAAGAACAAACCAATCCGCATCATTGAGAAAACCCTCTTATAAAGAAAAAGTGATCTGATTTATAAATTATAAATCATAATGCTAATATGCAGGGTGAACCCCAAAAATTCAAGAAAAAAATGGGGATGGATACATTTAATCAATAAAAGGATGAACTGACGCTTAAACAGAGACTTAAAAGAAAATTTTTTATAAAAAAACAGCTAAAATCATAAAATGAGAATAGATGAGTAAATTGCTAGTCACTCAAGCGGATTCGGGCAGATGCAGTGGCATTGCTGGTGGTATAGGTTCCCATTGGTGCATCGGTGAAAGTACCATCCGACAAGGTGATAATTTGACGGCTGTACTGTTTGGCCGTTGGTACGGATTCAGTACTATTGCTGATATTCGGGGAGTAATTGGTGGATTGCGCCAGCACTTGTCCGCTTGGAGTATTGCTTTTTGATTCAGAAAGCGGGGTGCCCAGACCTGATGCATAGAGATTTTGATAGCGACTGGTCACTCGTTTTACATAATCACGAGTTTCTCGGAAAGGTGGTACATCGCCATATTTATCCACATTGCCTTCACCCGCATTATAGGCGGCAATCGCAAGACGGGTGTCGCCGTTAAAACGTTTTAATAGCCAGCTTAGATATTTAACCCCACCAAAAATATTCTGCTGTGGATCGTAGGCATTACTGACATTAAAGCGACGGGCTGTTGCAGGCATGAGTTGCATCAGGCCCTGTGCCCCGACAGGTGAGCGTGCATGAATGTTAAAGCCAGATTCGGTATGCATGATGGCCTTAACCAAACCCTCTGAAACGCCATGATGCTGGGCGGCCTGCCGAATCAGTTGGTCAAATGCGTTTTTATTACGGCTGTAACTTGGCAGAACAGAAGCTTCGCTCGCGCCCCAGTTACTATAACTGTGAATGTTACTATCAGGATAATAGGTGGCTTTCACCACTTTTAAATGATTATATTCTGCTTTCTTGCGGTTGGTCAGCAGAGTGGTGCCATTGGTATCTTTAAATTGATAAATGGTCTGCCCAGCATACGAGGTCGATACTGTGCTATGAAAAAAACCAATTGACCCCAAACAAAGAGCAAAAAAATAAGTTGTTTTGTCCATCGTTATAATATTCACAAAAGATGAGCTTAAGTTCTTCACAGTAGTTTAACAAAAAAAAGCATAAAAAATACTTTGGCTACAATTTTTTTATTTTTCAGTGTCTGACAAAAATCAAGTCATTTTGTGCGAATGTTCAGCAAAAAAAATTAAAATATTTTTTTTAAAATCGAAGTATTGACTTATGTAACATGTTGATTTTATTTTAATAAAAACATTGGTTAAAAAATGATCAATCTAATCGAACGCCTTATTTTAAGATAAAAACAGTTTGTCAATAGCGTAGAAATCCACAATTTTATCCACAGGTTTTGTGGAAAACTGTGGAGAAGTTTGAAATATAAGCAATCCAGCCCATTTTTACTTATCGGGGCCAGAATTTTATCAGTATGAAACTCTAATATGACGATTCAGGGAAATTGGAAAATTCTTTAGGTGCGGATTTTTTCGGAATCAGATAAAATCTTGCGGTATTTTTGTTTATGGGTAAATCACGTCTATGTACGCGCCAGTCGAGTCCAACCAAGGATTTAATTTCAAGCCTGAACTTCCGACCAGTTCGGCATATTATCGCCTGTTGAAAAAGCTGCGTCGTCAAGTTGGACATGCGATTCGTGATTACAACATGATCGAGGATGGCGACAAGGTCATGGTCTGTGTTTCGGGCGGTAAGGACAGCTACACCTTGCTGGATATCCTGTTGCAGTTCAAGCGTATTGCACCCATCAATTTTGATATTGTTGCGGTCAACCTGGACCAGAAACAACCTGGCTTCCCAGAAGACGTTTTGCCACGTTATATGGAAGAGAACAACATTCCCTACTACATTCTTGAAAAAGACACCTATACCATCACCAAGCGTTTAACGCCTGAGGGCAAGACCTATTGTGCCGTGTGTTCACGCCTGCGCCGTGGTTCGCTGTATGGCTTTGCGCAGGAGATTGGTGCGACCAAGGTCGCGTTGGGACACCATCGTGATGACATCATGGCCACGTTCTTCCTGAACCTGTTTCATGGTGGTAGTTTGAAAGCGATGCCACCGAAATTACTGTCTTCAGATAAAAAGAATATCCTGATTCGTCCTTTGGCCTATGTTGAGGAAAAAGACATTATCAAGTATGCAGAATTGCGTAAGTTTCCCATCATTCCGTGTAACCTGTGTGGTTCACAGGAAAACTTACAGCGAGCCATCATCAATGACATGCTGCGTGAGTGGGATAGACAATATCCGAAACGCCTGCACAGCATCTTTGGCGCATTACAGAACGTTTCTCCATCACAGTTGGCTGACCGTGAGCTATTCGACTTTGAAGCGTTGGATGGGCAACGTGAGTTTGACATGAAAGATCCTGAAGAAATGAAGAAGCGTCTTGATGTGGTGAACCTCAGCTTTGCTGCGGAATAATTCCTCCATTCATAACTAAGACAAATAATGCCGCCGCAATATATGATGAATATCTGTATTGCGGTTTTTATGTTTTTATTGGAAATGGATTTGCACTCAAACAATTCAAATTTTGACCAATAAGCGATAAAGCTAGCAATAAGCATCTAAAAAATTCGGTTCGATGTACAAAAAAGCATAGCCTAAACTAAAAATTACATGCTATAACAGGGCACAAGCAAATTGCTTCATTTGATGTCGTCTGGATAGATGGCACAAGAAATTGAACAAATACATTTGAGGAAGAATCATGGCTGCATTTTTAACTGATGATTGGTTTGCAACTGTTGAAAAACTTACTGCGGAAGCAGGTGATTTAAACTTACCACCAGCACTTGCGAATTTAGCGATTAACTTGGTTGTTACAGATGCGGCTGGTAATACAGAGTTGGCTTTAGATGCGGGTAAAATCCAAAAGGGTTTATCTCCAAACGCTAAAACCACTTTGAACATGGATGCGGAAACTTTACGTAAAGTATTCCTTGAGTTTGACATGGCTGCTGCGATGCAGGCATTCATGACAGGTAAAATCAAGGTTCAAGGCGATATGTCCCAGCTTATGGCTTTACAGACGGCTAAACCAAGCCAAGAACAAAAAGACCTATTCAAGAAAGTACTTGAGCAAACTACTTAATTGTTTTCTGAACAAAAAAGCTTACCCAATGGTAAGCTTTTTTTTGCCTGTCTGGATTCAGACATCGATGCGGTTGCTGGTTTTGAGGTGTTCTAGATAGGTGCGGATACGGGTAACGTATTGAACCGCTTGCTTATATCGACCATTGCGTGCCTGATTGCGCTGTAAATAGTCATATAGGTTCACCCACTGATTTGGGTCCTTGCCTTGAGCCTTGATCTGTTTCTGAATCTGGTTCACTGCACCAGGTCCCATGTTGTATGCCACCAGTGCATACCAGTTACGGTCTGGGTAGGGTACATTGGCAAATTGATCCAGCATTAGATCATAATATTTCGCGCCACCCTGAATACTCTGTATTGGATCAGATCGGTTACTGACACCCATTGCCTGTGCTGTGCTGTTGGTCAGCATCATTAAGCCGCGGACACCCGTGGGAGACACCGAGCTAGGCTTTAGGTAAGACTCCTGATAGCCAATTGCTGCCAACAGGTGCCAATCCAGATTGTATTTTGCGGCACTTTGCTTAAAGCTCGCCTTATAAATCGGTAAGCGTTGATTCAGGTCTTTTTGAATCGTAGACCATGCTTCAGGTTTAACCACATTGCGATTATAAAAGGAAGCAAGTTGTTGGGTTGTACCAAGCTGTTTGCTTTGACAAACAAAACCACTCGCAGTTAAAGTCAGTGGATCGTCAGCTTGTTTAAACACCCAGTTAAGCTGGGGATTTAGCCCGTTCTTACTCAGGCTTGCCTGATCACCACAGCTTGCCGAGAAAGAAACCAGTTGTTTGCTCTCAATTGTGGCAAGCGCTGCTGTGGTCATGGCTAGGTTGGCCTTGCCTTGGCTAACCCATTTCAATGCAGTTGCATTGTCTGGAACAGTTTTAAAATCGAGTTTTACGTTGAGGCTTTGTGCATAGTTGCGGGCTAAATCATAGCCGAAACCATGCAGAAACTGACCGTCTTTAAAAACAGTAGTTGGGTTTTCAACTGCAACCACTGTTAAAACATTGGTTGTGACAACCGTGTTGTATTGATGTGATTTTTCTGCATTCAAGCTATTGAATGGCATAATGACGATGCCTAAAGCAAGGGCCTGAAATGGTAACTTGGAAGATAAAGAGTTAAGGCCAGGCCTAGACCCAGAACTTGAATTACTGTGCATGTTGTCTCCGCTACAGGTAATTTATGCCCTAAAAATTGAGGCAAAACTTCACCACAACTTCTAAAAGTTGATAAATTAAATCGGGGTGGGCAATTCATGAACGTCATTCAAAATGACATTGGGTTAATGGAAAAATGATGAAAATGTTTCACATCATTTACAAAGTGTATAAAAAGTAAACAAAAACCAACTTAGGGGCGCATATTAAGCGTCAAAAAGGAGCTTGTCAAATTTTGATCAGTAAAAATATGATAAATACATCACAAACACATGATTTGAAAAAGAATAAAATTTATACACTTTAGTCGTGTTGAAATAAGGAATACAATGCAAAAACTTGTAAATGGATTGTTGTTGTAGCGTTTTTAAATATGAAATCGAACTTGATCACACGTACTGGACATGACTTGCTGGTTGCCGAATTAAAAAAACTGTGGCATGACGAACGTCCAGAAATTACCAAAAAGGTAAACTGGGCCGCAAGTTTGGGAGACCGTTCAGAAAATGCAGATTATTTATATAATAAACAATTACTTAGAAAGATAGACCGCCGTGTTCGCTACTTGGGTAAGCGTTTAGAGGAGTTGAAAATTGTTGACTTTGTGCCTGAGCAGGAGGGAAAAGTCTATTTTGGGGCCTGGGTTGAAATAGAGAATGATGATGGTGAACAGAAAATCTTGCGTATTGTGGGGGTGGATGAAATCTATGACCATCATCCTCAGCATATCTCAATTGAATCTCCGATGGCACGGGCACTGTTGAGCAAACAGGTGGATGATGAGGTTGAGGTGCATACCCCATTAGGTAAAAAAATCTGGTATATCAACTCAATTCGATATGAAAAACTTGGAAATACTTAAAATAATAGGATTTTGCTTTTATTTTGAACATTTAGTGTGGGCTTTTAAATAAAATATTTGCCAAGTTGAGCTTTTATTTATATGATAGCCGCCATTGGAAGCGTGGCAGAGCGGTTTAATGCACCGGTCTTGAAAACCGACGAGGGTGTGAGTCCTCCGTGAGTTCGAATCTCACCGCTTCCGCCAAATATCTTAAAGGGAATCAAACACATAGTTTGATTCCCTTTTTATTTGGCACAATTTTGGCACTATTGGAAATTTTAGCAATCTCTTCTTTGTTCTTATCTGAATTAATCCACTTGGCATAACGCATCGTTAGCATCACTAAACTATGCCCTAGCTGTGAAGCCACATAAACTGGATTAAGTCCATTCATTAAGCATACAGTCGCATATGTATGACGAGTGTTATAGGCAGGACGATAACGTATGCCATTCGCTTTCAGTGAGGCTACAAACTTTTCGCTCAATGATTTTTGCGTAGTAAATTCTTTACCTGTCTCATCACAGATAAATACGTGCTCATATTTGAGGTAGGTTAGTAATCTGAGTTGTTGAAATGCCTCGAAAGCAAAATCATTTAAATCTACAAATCTAGCTTTATTTGTTTTAGTGGTTTCTTGCTGAACGCCGTTCACACGACCTTTATTGATGTAAATCTGCTTATTTAAAAAATCTACATCCTGCCAAGTGAGTGCGATAATTTCTGATGGACGGCAACCTGTCCAGAATGCCACCACAAAATACCAATACACAGTTGGGTAGTCTGCAATATATTTCTCTTTTAACCAGTTCAGTATTATTTCCTTTTCCATTTCATTGAATGGATCAGGTTCATCCTCCTGAGTTTTCTGATTTTTCAATCGGTCACATGGATTCTTATCAATCACCTCATCATCACAAGCTAATTCGAATACGCCACGTAATGGAATCAAAGCATCATTTCGAGTTTTAGCCGATGACCATTCACGTCCATTGACGGCTGTACGCAACATTTGACTGGTGATCGTATTAATCGGCATATCTTCGAATAATGGCATCCAGAGCCTTTCCAAAATTGATAGATATTTTTTCTTGGTGCCTTGCTTATGATCTGAAAGGTTATAAAGGTATTCTTGGGCATAGTGAGCAAATGTCGGAGCATTTGACGCTGGCAATGTTTTTTGCGCAGCGTCAGCTTTTTTGATGGGTTTGGCGGTGACAGCTTCGATATCCTCGATTTTTAATATCCCGTATTTAGCCTTGTTTACAAAATCTTCTCTAATCTTAGCCGCCTTAATGAAGTTGGCTGGGGTATCGATGAGGTCGAGGGTGAACCACTCGCGCTTGTCGTTCCATTTAAAGTTAATCTGTATTTTTCCCGATCTTGCTCTTGTGCCTTTTGGTAGACCTGAGCTGCTTGTTCGACCCATGCGTTATAACCTTTCAAACTATATAGGTAATCCCCCCAAAAAATAATTGAGTTTAAAAGTAGAAAATGGAATAACCTTGATTTAAGGAGATTTTCTATGAAAACATCTAAGTATTCAGACAGCCTAATCATGAGTATTTTGAAGCAAGTTGAAGCAGGAACACCCATACCGAACTTGTGCAGCGAACATGGTATGAGCTCTGCCTACAAATGGAAGTCCAAATATGGCGACATGGATCTTTCAATGATGACGCGGCTTAAAGAACTTGATGCTGAAAATGCCCGTTTAAAACGTTAGCCAGATCTATGACTTTTTAGTTCAAAGAGAGGCGTTTACCTCACTAAACCTTGATCGGAAAGTTATGGAATTTTTTCGGGAAGTACATGTAGGGCAAGAAGAAGATTTTACAATTCTTGTATCAAATAAAATCTCAGGAAACTTTGGTGAAGTTTCCTATATAAATTTATTGAAGGTCCCTAATTTCAACGATAAAGATAAATTTCTGAAATGGGCACATAAAGCTTTAAATTTATAAGTTGTAATAACTCAGTGTAGTTTGATAGGAATTGTTTCATTATTTAACAAATTCAATTACATAAGTAATAATGTGATTACATTATGAACAGTAATTCATCAGAAGGCGGTTAGATAAATACAAATCACAGTGATATGTTTGAATCATAAGTTATACATGGATGGAATTAAAGATGAAATTATTAACATTGGTGAGCATAGGTACGGTAGCAAGTTTCTGTTTATTGTCAAAGCGTCACACTACTGAAAATTTATTTCATTCAAACTTCGATAAAGTTGTTCGAAATGCTGTCTTACAGGGATTCATATAAATATAGATGCCTAAGATATATAGCTTTTAAGTACTTAAAGAAGGAATAAGATGATCAGATTATTAATGTGTATATATGGCCTTCATGGTGCTAGAGAGATTGATTACACCAATGCCCAAAAGAAATTTGTGTATGCCGCGAGTGCTTGAAGAAAATCAAGAGTCCTCATGATTAGGTATAATTTCTTTTTATGAAAAGACAGTCTAAAAAATCTGAGCATATAACCTCAAATTGGACAACCGAGCAAGATAGTTTCTTAATTGAAAATAGTTTTATGGTGATTGAGCAGCTTATCAATCATCTGCCTTTTACTGAAGATGAAATTATTAAGCGTAAAGATGTACTAGGTCTCACTAGAAGACATAGACAGATGCGTAAATTTTTAAGCAATCCATCTTAAGAGAGTTCTAAGCCTCTATTTTTTTTAAAACGGATCAGTGCTAATTATTTTACAGGGTAGTATTGCGTAACATATCTATTATTGATAGATAGAGCCTGATGTCATATCTATTATTATAGTATTTCACGTGATGGAACCGACATGATCAATAAGCAAAATCCAGAATCAAAACCTCAAAAAGAATCAAACGATGACAAGGGTGATCAGAAAACCTATCAGAATCCAGATCCCCAAAAAAAACCAAATCAAGAACCTGAGAATCCACTTAAAGAGCAAAAGTAGATCAAAAAGCCCTCGATGAGGGCTTTTTGAAATCATATGCTTACACTACTTTTAAGCTCAAATAAAGTCATGCTGGAATAGCTGCGACAACTTTTTCTCTATCCCACAAACGGTGATTTTGAATAGCTTGTTTGAATTGATCTTGGATCTCTTTAAAATTTTGAGTAGAGAATAGAGCTGCATCCTTAGTGAGCTGAAACTCATCTATTAAAGCGCATTTATCACCCAGGAAAACAATGGGCTTGAGATGTTTATATGTCTCTAATACATAATGTTTAGAAACTCCATCAGCCTTAAATACTTCTAAATTATTCCCATCAACCACGATTACGGCATCATAAGTCACTGAAGGCTCGCCATTTTGTCTTCCATCTACTGGTATTTCATTGCCATCACTAGATTTAACAGGGGCTGCGTTCGGTGCTAAAGTTTCCACAATAGCTTTTTCTGCTTCAGCCCATATTTTAATATCATCTATTGATGACGTATTTACACCGTCATGAACGAGCAAGGCAATTTTTCGCTGTTTAATATCAGATGCAGGAAAAGATGAGGTACTTAATCTTTTCGAAGATGCAATTACGGGTTGGTGCAGACTATCTTGCTGTTTAGGGGGAGTTTTAATACCTAACTCTTTCGCAACATATTCAGCTAAGTCCAAGTCAATATTAGCTAAGACAGCGTAAACTACACGTCTGCGGATATCTTCCGATTTAACCTTAGATAATTCAAAAGAATATGCATCCTTAATATGCTGTTGTTCATGTTTTTCCAAACTATGGTAGTGCATTGTGGCTTGCGAGAAATGATCAGCGAAACTTTCTGGTCGAACTCTTAGTTTGCTGCCTTGTACTTCTTCAGGATGTGTCTTGAAAGCACCACTGTCATTAGGTGATTCTCTTGGCCAATTTTCATCAACAGAATTAGGTTCATAATTTGCCTTTCCTTTATAAACTTCGTGATTAGCATAACCACCTCGTCTATTCGTATGAAAAGGACAAACGGGTTTGTTAATTGGAATTTGATTAAAATTTACCGTACCTAGTCTGTGTAAGTGAGTATCCGTATAGCTAAACAGCCGTCCTTGTAAAAGGGGATCGTTACTAAAATCTATACCTGAGACAATATTTGCAGGACTAAAAGCAACTTGTTCTGTTTCTGCGAAAAAATCATCTGTATTTTTGTTTAAAACAAATTTACCTAGTGGAGTAACTGGTACAAGTTCTTCTGGAATTAATTTTGTGGCATCTAAGACATCAAAGTCCCATTGTTTTGCATCTTCTTCAGAGAAAATTTGTGCGCCTAATTCCCATTCCGGGTAATTGCCACGCTCAATAGCATCCCACAGATCACGTCTGTGAAAATCGGGATCTTTGCCATTAATTTTTAGAGCTTCATCCCAGACGACTTGAGCTACCCCTTGCTTTGGAGTCCAATGGAATTTCACTAAGAATGCTTCATTATTCTTATTAATCAATCTAAATGTATGGACACCAAAACCTTGTATAGAGCGTAGATTTCTTGGAATTGCTCTATCAGACATTATCCAAGTAGTCATATGTGATGCTTCGGTGTTTAAAGAAATAAAATCCCAGAAAGTATCATGGGCAGATTGACCAGTTGGAACTTCATTGGCATCTTCTGGTTTTACTGCATGAACAAAGTCCGGAAATTTAATAGCATCCTGAATGAAGAAGACAGGGATATTATTCCCCACCAAATCATAATTTCCTTCTTCAGTATAAAATTTTATAGAAAAACCTCGTACATCTCGAACGACATCAGCCGAACCTCGCCCACCTTGAACTGTAGAAATACGGACAAAGATAGGAGTTCGATTATTTGTGTCCGTTAGGAACTTAGCTTTAGTCCATTTTTCATTACCTGCATAAGCTTGAAAGTAACCATGAGCACCGACCCCTCGAGCATGTACAACACGTTCTGGAATACGCTCACGATCAAAATGAATAAGTTTATCCCTTAGAAGAAAATCCTCGAGAAGAGTAGGGCCTTTCTCATTAATTTTTAGACTATTTTGATTATCAGCTACGGGAACACCTAAAGAAGAGGTAAGGGTTTTACCTATAGGATCCACGTATGCTTCCTCAGAAAGTTGGTCGATTTTTGGTGTATTTGGTTCTTTCATATCACATTCTCTTATACATTTGCTTTATAACGTTTTGTGAAATTAAGTATTTGTTTTCACTTAAGTTAATGGCTTGTTTGTTGACGGATATTGTGTGCTTATACAATTTAATTAGGTTATCTACAATCGAATATGAGTTACTTGCAAGAAAACTCTTTTTTGGATCAAAGATACCCATATAAACTTTAAGTATTTATGCTTTGAGTAAGGTAAAGAAATGTGTATTTTTTGTTCGCTTAAACTATTCATTTTAAATAATATTGAATTAATCTAAGTCAAAACAAAAGCTTATTAATTTTGATATTCCTCGCAATACAAACAGGATTTAGCCCATTTTGTATTTTGACAGCGAGGGCATTCTTCATTTAAATGATTTAAAAGTTGGGTTTGACCACACAACATACAAGAATAAAAGTGATTGACATTATGATGATCTGCGATTTGGTATTCATCGGGAAACAAAGGAAGACCCCATTTTATATTTTCTTTAGAATATGGGATCACGCTTAGGCAGCCATCAGTCTCAAGCAGTGCCATTTTAACTTGTCCAAGGTGCTCTATTTTCTTTTGGCGCATTTCAGCAAAGAACTCATCATATGAATACTTTTCTCGGTTAATATCCTCAACAATCAGTAAACCATTTTTGACGATGTATATTGGTCGACCTTCCAATACGGTCTCAATAGCATCGGATTTCATCATTAAATAAGTTGTTAAGCGATATAAAGCCATAATTACTGCAAAAACGATGACAGCATGAATGATCGGAACTTCTTCATAGAACATAGAATCGCCAGCAGCAGATCCTAAACTAAGAATAATTGCGATTTCAAAGATGGAAAGTTGCCTAACACCACGTTTACCAGAAAATCTTAAAACTAAGATAATCAGGAAGTACATCAAGACACTACGAAGTACAATTTCTGCTGCAAAAGTAAATGTAGTATCAGCTAATAGTATTTTTATAAAGTCCATTTTACACCTATTTAATTTTCTTTTTAGTAAAACTTCAAAGTATTTTCAGTAAGATTACCTTTCCTCTATTAATTGACACTTAATATTTACAAGTCTAGATAATATTCCCTCTACACAGCTTTTATGCCGCTCAAACAATGGATCTTCTGTATTTTTCCAGTTATTAAGAATTTCTTGACCAACTTTGAGTTCTTTTTCTAGTTCACTAATTCTCTGTTGAAGTGCCATTTTTTTGTTCCATTGAAGTAATAACTCAGCTTCCACTTCTGCTCGTGTGACCTCTCCACTAACGATTCTCTCAAAGTCTTCCTCAGATCGCTTTTCTGCAGCCTCTATGACATTTTGAGGGTAAGAGTGACCCATGATACTTTTTGCTAACATATGGGCTGTACGGAGCTCTACAGCTTCTTCATCTGTATATACACGCTCTACATTCATTTAGATTCTCCAAACCTCTTCGGAATATCCTACCTCTACTACAGAAAACATGGAATACTTGATCACTCTGATTTTATTGATACTTTACTCAACCATGCAGAAATGATTTCTGATCCTAGACAGTATCGTGGACAACCAGCCCCTCTAAACTTTTAATATATTTCTGTTCAAAGGCTGCTGAAAAAACTTTAATTTTCGGTACACTAGTCATGTTTTATTCATTTCATCGGACTCCTATAACAATGACCCACGTACAACTGCAACAATTACAAAAACAACTTTGGAATATTGCCAATACTTTGCGTGGCACCATGGGCGCCGATGAATTCCGTGATTACATTCTGGGTTTTATTTTCTTTAAATATTTATCGGAAAAGTCGGTTAATTTTGCTAATGAATTGCTCGATGGAGAAGACCTCAGCTTTTTAGAATTAGATGAAAATAATGCTGAGCATGTGCCATACATCGAAGAAATTAAAAAGAATGCCATTGCCGAAGTGGGTTATGCGCTTACACCAAAACAGCTATTCCATACCTTAGCCGAGCGTGGTCGTCAGGGCGAATTCATTCTAGATGATTTAACTGCGACCTTAAAATCAATTGAACAAAGCACTTTAGGCACCGACTCTGCCGATGACTTTGCCAATCTGTTTGAAGATTTAGATCTAAACTCGACCAAGCTTGGCAATAATGCCAGCGACCGTAATGCACTGGTGGCGAAAGTCCTGAGCCATTTAGATGATATTGATTTTGATATTTCCAATACCGAAGCCGATGTACTGGGGGATGCTTACGAATACCTGATTGGTGAGTTTGCATCAGGCGCGGGCAAAAAAGCGGGGGAATTCTATACGCCGCAAACGGTATCGACTTTACTGGCAAAGATTGTCACCCAAGGCAAAGAGCGTTTACGTTCAGTCTATGACCCGACTTGTGGTTCAGGTTCGTTATTGCTACGGGTAAAACGTGAAGTAAAAGATGTCGATATGATTTACGGTCAGGAAATGAACCGTACCACCTACAACTTGGCGCGCATGAACATGATTCTGCATGACGTGCATTTTGCCAAGTTCGACATCAAGCAGGAAAATACTTTAACCCGTCCGCAGCATTTAGATAAAAAGTTTGATGCGGTGGTGGCGAATCCGCCATTCTCTGCCAACTGGTCAGCCGATCCGTTATTTTTACAAGATGAACGCTTTGCTGCGTATGGCAAACTGGCGCCAAGTTCTAAAGCCGATATGGCTTTTGTACAGCACATGCTGTATCAACTCGATGACAATGGCACGATGGCGGTGGTGTTACCGCATGGCGTATTGTTCCGTGGTTCGAGTGAGGGCGTGATTCGTCAGTATTTGATTGAACAGATGAATGTGGTGGATGCCATTATTGGTCTGCCCGCCAATATTTTCTATGGTACGTCGATTCCGACCTGTATTTTGGTGTTGAAGAAAAACCGTGAGCAGAGCGGCAATATTCTGTTTATTGATGCCAGCAATGAGTTTGAAAAGCAGAAGAACCAAAACAAGTTATTGCCTGAGCATTTGGATAAGATTGTTGCGGCATTTGAACAGCGTAAAAATATTGAAAAATATGCGCATGTGGCGACTTTGCAGGAAGTGAAAGATAACGATTACAACCTGAATATTCCGCGTTATGTGGATACTTTTGAAGCGGAAGCCGAGATTGATTTAGATGTGATTGCAAAACAGCTTCAAGCTTTGGAACACGACAGCCAAAAAACCGATGCCATCATTGCAGATTTCTGCAAAGAGCTAGGTATTGTTTCACCTTTTGCGGAGGTGAAGTAATGGCTACGCCAAAGTTAAGATTTAAAGAGTTTGATGGGGATTGGAGTTCTCAGACATTAGGAAACATAGCTAAATTTATTTCAGGGTATGCTTTTGATAGTGAAAAATTTGATGAAAATGGTAGAAAACTTATAACACCTAGAAACTTCACGACATATGGGCGTGCATTATTTACTGAACAAAATACCAAATTCACAATTGAATCTTGTGATGAGAAATTTGTATGTCGAGGAAATGATCTATTAATATTACTTACTGATTTGACACAATCATGTGAATTATTAGGTAAACCTATTTTATTGCCGCATCTGAATGAAGAAATTTTATTAAATCAGCGAATTTTAAAAGTTGAACCAAACCAAGATGTAATCGGTAAGGTATTCTTATTGAATTTCTTTTTAACTGAAAACTATTTAAAGCATATTAAAGAGACTTCAACTGGAACAACAGTACGACATTCATCTCATAAGATTTTGTCTAAATATGAAGTTTTTTATCCATCCAAAGCAGAACAAACCAAAATTGCCTCTTTCCTTTCCGCAGTCGATGAAAAGATTAGCCAACTGACTCAAAAACATGAGCTACTTAGCCAATATAAACAAGGCATGATGCAGAAGTTGTTTAGCCAGCAGATTCGTTTTAAAGCGGATGATGGCAGTGAATTTGGGGAGTGGGAAATAAATATAATTCGTGATGTTTTCACAAATAAATCTAAAAATTTTAATCCTCAGAACGAGGGGAATTTACCCTGTATTGAATTAGAGCATTTATCTCAAAATACTGGGAAAATATTAGGCACTATTGAAAGTTGTGAACAGCAAAGTACAAAAAATTTGTTTGAAAAGAACAGTGTTTTGTTTGGGAAGCTACGACCATATTTAAGAAAATTTGCTAAACCTAAATTTAAAGGCGTTTGCTCTAGTGAAATTTGGGTACTAACAGGTTTGAAAATATCGAATGATTACTTATTCCAGTTTGTTCAAAGTGAGCAATTTACCGAACTAACGAATATTCAATCTGGTTCTAAAATGCCAAGAGCTGATTGGAATGTAATAGCAGATTCAGAGATTGAATTTCCTTGCCTAGAAGAACAAACCAAAATCGCCAACTTCTTATCTGCCATTGATCAAAAAATTGAAGTTGTGGCAGAGCAAATAGAACAAGCAAAAACTTGGAAAAAAGGCTTATTGCAGCAGATGTTTGTCTGATTTACCCCCCTAAATCCCCCCTTTGCAAGGGAGGACTTTCCACGAAATTAAAGGCTGAATATGATTCGTGGAGTTCCTCCCCATATTAAGGGGAAGTTAGGTGGGGTTGCACTTGACGACCATGTCCTGACAAGGGGGGTAGGTGGGGAGGGGGTAAATTTTTCAGCCCTCACCATCAAAAGGGGAAGTTAGGTTGAGAATAAATTGAGAAAAACCATGACACAAAAAATATTTAACAAAATAGAATATAAGCAACGCCGTCAAACATTACGCAATAACATGACCGAACCTGAAAAACGGTTATGGGGGATTTTAAGAAATAGCCAGTTTGGAGTGAAATTCCGTAGGCAACATGGTATTGGGCATTATATTGTCGATTTTTATTGTCCAGAATTAAAATTGATTATTGAGGTCGATGGTGAAAGCCATTTTTTCGAAGATGCCCAAGCTTATGATAAAATTAGAGATAAATTTATGCTAGAGTTGGGTTTAACGACCATTCGATTTAGCAACCATGAAGTTATGACGAATATTGATGGTATATGTCAATTAATACAGCAGGTTGTAAAAACCCCCTCTAACTCCCCCTAAAATAGGGGGAGAACAGCACGAATCCCATGACTTATAAGATTCGTGGTAAGTCTCCCCTTAATAAGGGGAGATTTAGAGGGGTTTAGATTTAGCAGGTTAAAATTAGGGCGATTAATCATGGATAAATTGAGTTTTAAATGACAGTACAAAGCGAATACCAACTTGAAAATAAACTGATTAGCCAGCTCAAGCAATTGGGATATGCTGCGGTGACCATCAAGGATGAACGCCAACTACTGTCTAATCTCAAAACCCAGATTGAACGTGCCAACGGACTTGCGCCACTGTCAGAAACTGAATGGAAGCAGGTCATTAGCTTTCTAAATACAGGTACGGTATTTGAACGGGCTAAAAATTTACGTGACCAGTTTCCTGTTAAATTTGATGACGGCAGCAGCAAACACATCTTTTTTCTCTCGGATGACCCAAGCAAGAACATCTATCAGGTGACCAATCAAATCACCATCGACCACCGCGACTATAATGGCAGAACCAGCCGTTTTGATGTGACTTTACTGGTCAATGGTTTGCCTTTAGTTCAAATTGAATTGAAAAAACGAGGCATGGAAATTGCCGAAGCCTTTAATCAAACCCAACGCTATATTCGTGAAGCATATTGGGCAGGGCAAGGGCTATTTGGTTTTATTCAGCTTTTTGTCATTAGTAATGGTGCAAATACTCGCTATTACTCAAATGGTACGACTGGGATTGAGTTTGCCTTTCCATGGGCAGATGTTGCCAATAAACACATCAATGAAATTGTCGACTTTGCCGAAGTATTTTTAAATCATCAGCATCTTACAGACATGCTGACTCAATACATGGTAATGCTGGAAACCACCAAAAGCCTGATGGTGCTGCGTCCCTATCAGATTTATGCGGTGCAGAAAATTGTGGAGCATGTGCAAAACTCCGATCAGAACGGCTATATCTGGCACACTACAGGTTCAGGTAAAACCCTGACTTCATTTAAAGCCAGTCAGATCATCATGAATATGCCTGATGTAGAAAAGGTCTTGTTTGTGGTGGATCGTAACGACCTCGACACACAAACCTCACGTGAGTTTAATGCTTTTAAAGCGGAGAGTGTGGATAGCACAGACAGCACGCATACTTTGGTAAAACAACTCGATCAACGCCACGACAAACTGATTGTGACCACCATCCAAAAGTTAAATCGTGCGATTAGCACAGACCGCTATTTAGAATCGATTGATTATCTTAAAAATAAAAAAGTGGTGTTTATCTTTGATGAGTGTCACCGTAGCCAATTTGGTGAGACTCATCAGAACATTAAAAAGTTCTTTAGTAATGCACAGATGTTTGGATTCACGGGAACACCGATCTTTGAGGAAAATAGTCAATCTAAAGCAGGTTTGAAACTCACCACAGATTATTTATTCAATCAATGTTTGCATCAATATGTCATTGTGGATGCAATTCGAGACCGCAATGTATTGCAGTTCCAGATTGATTACCGTGGCAAATATACTGCTAAAGGCATGGCAAGCAATGACCAGTTTGATGAGGCGAGCTCGGCTGGGGTTTTTGACCCCCTAAATCCCCCTTATCAGGGGAACTTGCCAACACTTAATTCCCTCCCTGCAAAGGAAGGAGAGGCTTTACCCCTTCCCCTTTTAAAGGGGAAGGTCGGGATGGGGTTAATAGAAAATCATGAGCAATTTGACGAAGATGTCGAGGGGATTGATACCCAAGAGCTATATGACAATCCGCAGCGATTAGAAATGATTGCCCGTTATATCGTTGATACGCATGATACCAAAACCAAAAACCGTGAATTTACCGCAATGTTTTGTGTCAGTTCAGTGGATACCTTAACGCAGTATTATGAGTTATTTGAAAAGGTACAAGCTGAGAAGCAACAACAAGACGAAGCGGAGGGGCGATTATTTAAACCTCTCACCATTGCGACCATTTTCTCCTACGGTGCGAATGAAGCTGTTGAGAACAACGACCAAAATGGATTGATTCAAGAAGAATCAACGGATACTCCGAACCAAATAAATCAGTCTAGTCGTGATAAATTGGATCGCTATATTGCCAATTATAATGCTCAGTTCGGCACGAATTATAACTCTGGTGATGGATTCTATGCCTATTACCGTGATATTGCAGATCGGGTAAAGAAAAAGCAGATTGATATTTTACTGGTCGTAAATATGTTCCTCACGGGCTTTGACTCAAAGCCGTTAAATACCTTGTATGTCGATAAGAACCTTAAATATCATGGTCTAATTCAGGCTTTTTCACGGACTAACCGTGTCTACAATGATAAAAAACCATTCGGGAATATTATTAGCTTCCGTAACCTAAAACGTGCCACCGATGAAGCATTGGCATTATTTTCAAATAAAGAAGCACGCAAGACTGTACTTGTCCCAAGTTTTGATGAAATCAAACAAGATTATGAGCAAGCGGTTGAAAAGCTACTCAGTATTACGCCTGATTATCAAACAGTAGATGATTTAGTCACAGAAGATCAACAACTAGAGTTCATCAAGGCATTCCGTGAAGTGATGCGCTACAACGCCCAGCTACAAACTTTCATTGAGTATGATCAAGACGACACTAAGCTTGATAAGCAGCACTTTGCGAATTTTGCATCCAAATATGCCGATCTCTGTCGAGCAATTCGTAAGACCACCAAGAAAGAAAAAGTCTCTGTGTTGGATGATGTCGATTTCCAATTGGACCTACTGCACAGTGACCGCATTAATGTGGGGTATATCCTGACACTGCTACAGATGGCAGTGAATGCTGAAACTGATGAGCAGCGTAAGAAATACGAAGCTCAAGTACATGATCTGATTGGTAGTGATATTAGCTTGCATGACAAGCAAGATTTGATTCAAAAGTTCATCGAAGAAAATATGCCTAAGATGATCAACGGGCAAAGCGTCCAAGTGGCTTTTGCTCAGTTCTGGGATGCGGAAAAAGAGCAAGCCTATCAGCATTTCTGTGAGCAAGAAAATTTAAAACCTGATGTGATGAAACAGGTTTTAGATAATTATGAGTTTAATAAACGTCTTCCACGCAAAGAGGAGATGAAAGAACTGCCAAACTATAAAGTCAAGTTATTTGAACGGGATAACGTGTTGACCAATTTATTGGTGAAAACACGTCAATTGATTGAGAAGTTTTATGTGGGGTTGTAGTGTAAGCGTCCGCTGAACCCCATGGTATTTTTTAATTTTGGTCGGATTTCCAGCGGTGTGGTAGCAATTCTTCTATTTGGGTCACTTTATGCGTCGGCAGTTTTTTCAGCTCATCACTGAGATAGGCATACGGATCCAGCCCATTCAGCTTTGCTGACTGGATTAAAGTCATGATATTGGCCGCTCGTTGACCACTACGCAGCGAACCTGCAAATAACCAGTTCTTGCGTCCCAACCCCCAGGGACGCATCTGATTCTCTATCCAATTGTTACAAAGCGGCGCTGTTCTGCTATACCGTCAGTCTTTTTCCTGATCCACCTCTCTTATAATTGCTTAAGTTGTGTATGCATGTTTAAACACCCATATAGAGGATTAAACCACAAAAGGCCGAAGCAAAAATCACATACACCACATTGAGCTGAAATTTGAATAGTGCAATACATGCAGCCAAAGTAATAAATGCCGCTTCATAATTAAAAGGGTGATGAAAGCCGTTTGGCCAGAGCACATGATAACTAAAGAACAAGGCAAGATTGAGAATGACACCGACCACAGCAGCAGTAATCGCCGTGAGTGGCGCAGTAAATTTAAGTTCATTATGCGTGGATTCAATCATCGGAGCACCTGCGAGAATGAACACAAAGGAAAACAGGAATGTAAACCATGTGACAATAACTGCTCCAATTGTCCCAGCTAAAAATAAATGATCAGCACCCAATAATGCATGGTTATATGCGCCTAGAAAGCCAACAAAAGCCACCACCATAATCAGTGGGCCTGGGGTACTTTCACCCAGTGCCAGACCATCAATCATCTGGGTTGGATCCAGCCATGCATAATGATTGACCGCACCTTGATAGACATAGGGTAAAACCGCATACGCACCGCCAAAAGTCAGCAAGGCAGCTTTGGTAAAGAACCATGCCATTTGGGTATAGGCATGTTGCCATCCCAGTCCCAGAGTCAAAACCAGCATTGGAACAAACCAGAGTAATGCTGCAATGCTCAGGATTTTGGCGAGTCTGGCCCAATGGAAAACTGCATGTGCAGGCGTCGGGGTATCATCATCTATCAGGGCTGCCCCATAACTTTTATGATCATTTTGATGGGAAGCCTGAGCGTTAAATAAATCTGGTTTTTGCTTACTCAGCACATAGCCAGCAATCGCAGCCGCTAAAATGATTAAGGGAAAAGGGGTGTTGAACACAAAGATGGCAATAAACGCAGCCACCGCAATCAACCAAAGATAAGCATTTTTTAGTGAGCGGCTGCCAATGCGGTAAGTTGCATGGAATACAATTGCGGTTACGGCAGGTTTAATCCCGTAAAACAGGCCTGCAATAATCGGTACATCACCAAACTGAACATAAATCCATGATAGGGCAATCAGGATAAATAATGATGGCAGAACAAACAAAATGCCAGCAACTAAGCCACCTGCGGTTCGGTGCATGAGCCAGCCAATATAAATGGCAAGTTGTTGTGCTTCTGGGCCAGGGAGTAACATGCAATAGTTGAGTGCGTGCAAAAATCTTTTTTCAGAAATCCAGCGTTTATTTTCCACAAGTTCCTGATGCATTACCGCTATTTGGCCAGCAGGCCCGCCAAAGCTGATAAACCCCAATTTAAGCCAGAAGCGAAAAGCATCCCAGAAGGAGACAGATTGAATCGGAGGTAGGGTATCTGATGGTTGCATGGAAATTTCCAAAGAATTTGTTTTTATGGCGAATGATGAATAGCTGGACTGATTTAACCTCGATATTTTAAGGAGTGAATCATTCAAAATGATGAAATGGCAGAGTTGTTAAAGATATTTTCATCACTTTGAATGTTTTTATTAAACCATAAGTTCTTTCAAAAATGCCCACGGAAATATGCCTTTATCATGTCCATCATCAAAGCAGATTTGAATGCCGTAGCCTTGTGAGTAAATCGCTGAAATGGCAACATTTTCAGGATACTGAATCTCTTTCTGTCGTAAACGACTGGCACGGCAAAATCCGCAGGGGCAATTGGCTCTCAATTGCTCATGGCTAAAATTCTTATGCTGACCATCTGCCCAACTCAGCAATAAAAGTTGTTGTTCAACATTGACCTTGATTTCAGTTGGTTCAAGCTGCATTAAGTTTCTCCTGAATCAAGGCCAGTCCAATACGAATCGATTTACGTACTTCTGGATCGGGGTCTTCGGCGTGTTGTAATAAAATATTCTGTGCTTGTTCGCCGCCAATTTCACCTAATGCAATTGCCACTTCCTTACGCAAGTTGCTGATGTCATGCTGGAAATTTTCCTGTAATTTTGTAATCGCAGATTTGGCTTTCAGTAAGCCCAGACTACGCGTCACTGCAATTCGCACTTGCCAATAGCTGTCATCCAGTTGTTGCAACAGGATATTTTCCAGTTCGATCGCTTTCAGCTTGCCAATGGTCAAGGCGGCTTCTACACGCAATTGCCATTCTTTCGCAGTCAATGAACTTTCTAAAGCGGCTAATATTTCAGGGCTTAAACTTTGGCTTGCACCCAAGCCACCTGTGGCAATGCGCCGAATTTCGGCATCATGATCATTTTTAGCAATTTCAGCCAAAGCCACCAAACCTTGTTGTTTTTGCAGCCAGCTTAAGGTACTGACAGCTTCCTTACGCACTAAAGGGTTGGCATGCTGAACATGCTGTAAAATATCAGTAAATAACTGTTCAGCACGTAATTCCCTGATGGCTCGCAAGATTGAAGCAATCACAAAATCATCCTGATGTTGTAAATAAGTCGCTAAATGCTCAGCAGATTCAGCTATTTTAATTTCACTCAGGCTTTGTGCCGCAGCCAAGCGTACATTGTGATGCGAATCGGTGAGGGCTTGGGCTAAGGTGTGCAGCGAGGTGGTATCTTCCCAGCCCTCTAAACGGGTGGCTGCCAGTTCACGTACTTTGGACGCTGGGTCATGTATTGCCGCATGATGCAGCCAAGCCAATAATTCAGGCTGTTCTTCATCGGCAATATTCATAATCGCCACGAAACGGATATTTTCATCGTCCTGATTAAGCTGCAATATATAATCAGCATAATCTTCATCAAGATCAGGCAGTGTTGGGTAATCTATACTCATTTTTAATCTTCCTAAACAGCGATTCTCTGATTCAGACCCAACGGATTCAGTCGGCTGAGTTCAGCTTGTGTGGCGTGTTTTAATACTTGAATGCAATGTTTTTTAATCTGGGTAAATTCAGGTGAGGTGACCAGGTCGACATGACGAGGACGGGCAAAATCCAGCTTGATTTCCTCAATGATCCGTCCAGGCCGATGGCTCATGATCAGTACTCGATCTGCAAGAAATAAGGCTTCATCAATATCATGGGTGATAAATAGCACTGAGGTTTGAATGTTCTGCCAAATCTCCAGTAATAGTTCCTGCATCTTTAAACGGGTCTGGGCATCCAGTGCGCCAAAGGGTTCATCCATCAGCAACACGCGAGGCTGATTAATCAGCACACGCGCAATCTCGACCCGTTGCTGCATGCCACCTGAAAGTTCAGCAGGATATTTATGTTCAAAGCCTTTCAGCCCGACCGCAAACTTAGCTCAAATTTCGACCAAATAAAATCTCCTTAAAAGAGAGCATTTGTATAGATTGTTCTTGTCAACACAAAAAAGCCGCCATTGGCAGCTTCCTTGTAATAGTGAAACATTAAACTGTGCGTTTATTTCTGGAGAGCTGATGCAACACCGATACCAGTAAATCAATTTCCTCAGTGGTATTATAGAACGCCAGAGAGGGGCGGACAGTTTGTTCCACACCGAAACGTCTTAAAATCGGCTGGGCACAGTGATGGCCTGATCGAACCGCAATGCCATGCTGATTCAGCGTCTTACCGACTTGCTCAGTCGAATAACCATCAAGCACAAAGGACATCACGCTGGCTTTGTTTTTGGCCGTGCCAATCGGGCGTAAACCCTTGACACTGCTTAGCGCGTGTTGACCATATTCCAGCAAGTCATGCTCATAACGGGCAATATTGTGAATCCCAATGCGTTCCACATATTCCAGTGCAGCCCCTAAACCCACCGCATCGGCAATATTGCCTGTACCTGCTTCAAACTTATTTGGGGCAGGCTGGTAAACCACCTGCTCAAAGGTGACATCCTCAATCATGTTGCCACCGCCTTCCCAGACAGGCATGGTTTCGAGCAGCTCAGGCTTGGCATAAACCGCACCAATGCCTGTGGGGCCAAACACCTTATGGCCAGAAAACACGAAAAAGTCAGCATCCAGTGCCTGTACATCGGTGGGCATATGCGACACCGACTGGGCACCATCGACCAGTACTCGTATACCTTTGGCATGGGCAATCTGAATCACTTCAGGAACAGGTGTCACTGTACCCAAAGCATTGGATACCTGAGTGATGGAAATCAGCTTGGTACGCTCATTAATTAACTTGGGTAATTCAGCCAAGATAATCTGTCCCGTATCATCCACAGGAATGACACGCAGTTTTGCCCCGACTTTTTTAGTCAACTGGAACCACGGCACAATATTGGCGTGATGCTCCAGATGAGAGACAATGATTTCATCACCCTCACCAATATTCTGCTCGCCCCATGTCTTGGCAATCAGGTTGATACCCTCAGTTGTGCCACGGACAAAAATGATTTCTTTGGATGATTTTGCTCCAATAAAACGAGCCACCACATTACGGGCATGTTCATAGGCATCGGTGGCACGGGCTGCCAGTTCATGCGCTGCACGATGAATATTGGAATTTTCATGCTGGTAGAAATAGGAAATCCGATCAATCACGCTTTGCGGTTTTTGTGTGGTCGCTGCATTGTCAAACCAGACCAGAGGACGGCCATTGACCCGTTCTTGCAAGATGGGAAAGTCACGGCGTATGGCATGTACATCCAGTGGCTGTGCCGAGCTGGCAAGAAACTGCGGTTGTGACGGTTGATAATTGCCATAGGCCTGATGGCTTGATGGAATATCCAGAAAGTAAAACCCCGAAGATGACTGACTTGGTGACTGTGGCTTTTGCTCATCCTGCAATAAACTTTTTAATCCATCACCTTGAGGTAACTGGAATGATTGTGCTGTGGCAAAACGAGTAGCGTCAAATTCAGCACTTGACGTTTTGGGTGCGGCTAAATCATTTAAAAAATAAAATGGTGAAGCATCACTGGATGAAGGGCGTGATGGCTCAACCAATGCCACATTGGGCGCACTATGAACCGCTTGTGGAAAAGTCGGCTCAAAGGGTGGCTTAGGCAGGTTTGCACCACCGACCACTGGCGCAGAAGCCACCGCACGGCGTTCAGGATAATCAGGATAGTTCGGAATATGCTCAGGATACTCAGGGTTTAAACTTTTTTCATAGGCAATATTGGGCGCACGACCACTCAGGGCTGCCAATGGTTCAGCAGGCTGTGGCGGATGTGGTGGCGTAGCAACGGGTAAATCCAGATTCAGTCCAGATGGATGACCACTCCCAGAACTGGGCAATGCCGCAAAAAACTCTGAGGCAAGCCGTGAAAGTGTTGCTTCATCTGGGAAGCTGGACGGTGGCTGAACACCGACCACTTCAGAACCCGTTGGACTACTGTTTGGATTATTTGTAGTTAACTGGGTAGTCATGATACTTGTCCACCTCCACATCTTCGAGTACCGCAAGGGCATCATCAGTTAAAACCGCGAGTGAGCAATACAGTGAGATCAGGTAAGACGCAATGGCATTGCGGTTAATGCCCATAAAACGTACCGAAAGCCCAGGAGATTGTTCACCTGCCAGACCTGGCTGGAACAAGCCGACCACGCCCTGACGTTTTTCCCCAACACGCAGTAACAGGATCTTGGTTTTGCCATCTTCCACAGGGATTTTATTGGATGGAATCAAAGGTACACCACGCCATGTGATGAACTGAGAACCAAACAGGCTGACCGTTGGTGGTGGAACGCCACGGCGAGTACATTCACGGCCAAATGCGGCAATCGCATCTGGATGGGCAAGGAAAAACCCTGGCTCTTTCCAGACCTTGCGCAACAGGTCGTCAAAATCATCTGGAGTTGGTGGGCCACTCAGGGTTGAGAGACGCTGCTCGTCTGCCACACTGGCCAATAAACCATATTCTGGGTTATTGATCAGCTCGCTTTCTTGGCGTTCTTTAATGGTTTCAATGGTTAAGCGTAATTGTTCTTTAATTTGATCGTGTGGGCTGCTGTAAAGATCGGCAACACGGGTATGGATATCTAAAACGGTAGATACTCCATTTAGGAAATATTCGCGCGGTTGTGCATCATAATCCACAAAGGTTTGGGGTAAAGTAGCCTCGTCACGTTGTGTGCAAGCAACTTGAATGTCATCAGTGTTGCTGACACGGTTAACGCGATAAATACCCGCTTCTACAGGTAACCATTGTAGTAAATGGGTCAGCCAGCGTGGTGTAATGGTCGAAAGTTGTGGAACAGTCTTGGTGGCATTCGCAAGCTGTCTGGCTGCCTGCCGCAACGCTGTGGGTCAACCAGACATTTCCGCCAATAATTGAACCTCGGCCAATAGTGATGCGACCTAGAATGGTTGCTCCTGCATAAATCACCACATGATCTTCCACAATTGGGTGACGGGCATAATCTTTTTTCAATGCACCATCATCATTCAGCTCAAAACGCTTGGCACCGAGAGTAACCGCCTGATAAATGCGGACATATTCCCCAATTACAGAGGTTTCCCCAATCACCACACCTGTGCCGTGGTCGATAAAGAAGCCCTTGCCAATTTGTGCGCCAGGATGAATATCAATGCCTGTGGCAGAATGGGCCAGTTCGGAAATAATGCGTGAGAGCAGGGGAACGCTATGATAAAGCTGGTGTGCAACCCGATGATAAATAATGGCAAAAATACCTGGATAGCATAGCAGCACCTCATCCACGCTATGTGCTGCTGGATCACCCTCATAGGCAGCACAGACATCAGCATCCAGCAAACGGCGAATCTCAGGCAGGGTATTGGCAAAATCCTGCACAATGGTCTTGGCCAAAGCAATTTGCTGCTCGTAGAGCAAATGGTCATTACTGGAGACAGGAACTTGCTTTACCCGACTTTTGGCCTCGTAATTCAAGGCCAGCTTAACCTGTGAGAACAGCTCATTCAGCACACGATCAAGCGTATAGGCAATGTAATAGTCCTCCGTTTCCTGACGCAGGTCACTTGGTCCTAGTCGCATTGGAAATAAAATGCCACACAAGTCATCCAGTATGGATTTAAGAGATTCCCTGGAAGGCAGTTCACGTCCGCCAAACTCCTTGATGCGATGTTGACGTTCACGCCATTCATGACGTGCTTGTTGTAAGCCCTCAACAACAGGCTGGATTTTCCATTTGCTCACGCTGATTCCTTGCAAAACCAAGTATTAAATTAATCTGAAAATCGCTGGGTGAAAAAACAGCATCAATCTTGTAACCACGGTAACTGGTGGGTACGCCAGCCATTGCTTTGGTTGCGTTGCTGCAATTCATTCAGGTCACCCTCAAAACCCTCAAGCACATTGTAGACCTGGGCAAAACCCACGCTAAATGCAGCAGTTGCGGCCAGAGCCGAACGTTTGCCACTTCGGCAGAGCAACAGAATGGTTTTATCCTTGCCGACCTTGCTTTCAAGTTCTTTCAGGAAGCGCGGATTGCGGTTGAATGAGGTGCCAGTTGCCCATGCAACATGGATACTTTCAGGTACATAACCGACAAATTTGCGTTCCTCACTGGTACGCACATCAACTAAAACAGCATGACCCTGTTCAACCAGACACCATGCTTCGACAGGCGGCACACTGCCCGTAAAATCGAGTTCATTTTCATCAGCATAGTGGTGGGCACGCTGTAATATTTCTTGTGGGTTTGCAGATAAACCGTGAATTGTAGTTGTGGATTCTACGGCTTGGGTAGAATCAAATTGAGCATTCATTTTTTTATAACCTTTATACATCAGCTGGATGATGTTTTTATCTTAGGACTGTTTTTATATTCAGGAAAATAATCAAAATTTATTTATATATCTATTTTTGATAAATAGAAGGATTTTATTAAATGAGTGTGGATATGGATTTTAAAACTAAAAATCTTATTTTAAGTGGATTGTATGATTAGAGATTTATTTATCACAATTAAATATTTTAAATTTACATCAAACCCACACCTATATAAGTTAACCTTAAATCGAATTCAAGGTTAATGTATATAAGGTGGATCAAGTAAAACCTGAACCGTATCGGGTTTGTCGGAGACTTTTTTATTTAAGTTAGGCCAACTGACCTAACGGATTAATCTTATCATAGTAGATTTCTTCAAACTCAAAAGGCGATACATAACCCAGTGCACTGTGTACACGCTTTTTGTTGAACCAATCTACCCAATTTAATGTCGCAAGTTGTACATCTGCTAAACCTTGCCAATCTGCTTTTAAATATTCAATCACCTCTGTTTTGTATAAGCCATTCACCGTTTTAGCCAAAGCATTATCGTATGAATCACCCGTTGTACCGACTGATGCTCGTAAATTTGCTGCTTCTAAACGATGGGTATAGCGAATAGAAAGATATTAAACACCTCTATCGGAATGATGAATCACATTCTTTGGCATGCCTCGATCGTGCAATGCTTGCTCCAGTGCATCGAGCACCATATCTGTATTCATGCGTGTCGATACTTTCCATCCAACAATTGCTCGTGAGAACACATCAATAATAAAGGCGGTATAGACCCAGCATTTGTGTGGGCGGTCGAGCTCCGCCTGGATGAAAAAAGCGGCTGCTTTACGTAGAATTTCATTGGCACGCTTTAATTCTTTAATTTCACGTTCCATTTGCTTCATTTTTTCTTGGTCAGATATCTGTTGTACTTTAATGGGATTTTGCTGATCTAAATGCTTTTGATACCAAACATGTAGAGTTTCAGGAGTACAGCCAATTTTAGGCGCAATTGCAGAAACTGCTGCCCAGTTCGATGGATAATCTTTTTTAGATTCAATCAATAATTGAACCGCTCTTTCTCTGATTTCAGGGGTATATTTTAATTTTGTCATCGGGACCCTACGCTTCGCTACGTCTTGCGAAGCAATGCTTCTCATCTCAGAATATTGACTCTCCGACAGACTCGGTACGGTTCTCTTCATACATTTGGGTAAAACGAACGACACCATTTGTTTGCTGGATTTGCCCTATATCCAGACCTGAATCTTTAAACCATGTTAGATAATCCCAATGCTGTTGTTCCGCATAGTGGATCAGGCTGGCCAGAATGGTCGGTGGTGTAAATTGTTGCGCACCAGTTGTATGAATGATTCGTTTAGGCATAAGTCCGTTTTGCCCTCCAAAATAAACTCTTTTTAACCCTTTTGGATATCGTATAATTTTGTTTAACTTTCAACATGCTTTATAACAGACAGCTAGAAAAAGAACTTAAAAGGAAAATACCAATGTATCAGGTTGGTTGGGATAAACAGGAAATTAAAATTACACCAAAAGGCTATGCCATGTTTGGCTATGGACAATGGTCACATCGTGCCTATGAAAAACGTACGGCGTTATATGCACGTAGCTTTAGTATTATTGATCAGCAACAGCATCGGCTCATTATCTGCTGTCTGGATTTAGGTTGTATTACCCATGCCATGCGCAGTCAATCTATGCAGCGATTACAGCAAATATTGGGTTCCCAGTTTGATGAAAATCAATTGGTACTGATGGCAACCCATACCCATTCTGGGCCAGGTGGTTGCGCACATGAAGCCTTATATAACATGCCAACCCCAGGTTTTGTGCCCGAACATTTAAATGCAATTGTGGATGCCATTGTACTGAGTATTCAAACTTGCATTAATACTGAACAAGACACTGAGATTTGTCTTAGCACCCAGCATTTTGCCGCAGATACACCTGTGGCATGGAATCGCTCGATTAAGGCTTATAACCGTAATCCAGAGGTGAAGCCATATTCAGAGCGTGAAACACATTTGGCTTTAAACCGTGAAATGCAACTGATCGGTTTTTATCGGGAACAAAAGTTACAATCCTTTATTTCATTGTTTGGTGTCCATGCTACTTGTCTTGGTAATAAATTAAAGGCTTATGATGGGGACAATAAAGGTTATGCCGCTGCATTTTCTGAGCAGGCTTTAATTGAGCAAGGTATTCAAAATCCAGTCACGATTTTTGCTCAAGCCACTGCAGGCGATGTCTCTCCGCATTTTCATGGAAAAGATCAGCTTAAAATTCGTAACAAGATTAAAGGCGAACAGGAATACCAATATGCACAGCAAAATGGACGCTATCAAAGTGAACTGGCTTTGGCTGCATTCCAGCAATCTTTAAAGCCAATACAAGGAAAAATTGATGCGATATGTTCCTATGTGGATTTAAGCAATATTGAGATTCCACCTGAATTTGCACAAGGGCAGATTGGCGCAAAAACCAGTCAACCCTGTCATGGCACCGCTTTTTTTGCTGGTACGCCTGTCGATGGATTAGGCGCACCAAAGCCATTAATTAAAGTTATGCAGTTTTTGGCAGACCAATTGCGTAAACAAAAGAGCAAAAATCCCAAGGCAGCAGATTTTGTCAACTATCAACAACTCTATGCTTCACAGGGGCCGAAACAGATTGTATTAGAGGCAGGCTCTAAAAAGATTTTGGGTCAGCCGATTGGTTTTCCGCCCAGTATTCTTGATCCTCTCATTGCAGAGATGAACCGACAGGTCAAGGCGGGCGCGATTCAGCAGAGTCCATTGGTGCCAAACGTTGTGCCATTACAGATGATTCGATTGGGGAATTTGGCAATAGTCTGTTGTCCAGGCGAGTTCACCACCATTGCAGGACAACGGGTTGTGGATACGGTAAAACAGGTATTTGCTGATCAGTCTGATATAGAGCGCGTTTGGTTGGCCTCCTACTGCAATGATTATATGGGCTATGTCACCACCTATGAAGAATATCAGGAACAGGCCTATGAGGGTGGACATACCCTGTTTGGGCAATGGACACTGGCAGCTTGCCAAAGCAAATTCAAGTTATTGGCTGAACAATTATTGCTGGATAAAAATCAGCGTAATTATGATCAAGTCACACGACCAAAACCGATTCCAGAACAGGAACTCGCAAAACGAAGCAATTATGGTAATTTAAAAACTGCGACAAGCCAGGGAGAGGCAGTATGAGTGATTTAAAACAAGGCATCTGGTCGAACTGGTCGGGCTTCCAAAAAGCCAAGCCGCAACAGATTCTACAACCCACCAATATTCAGGAATTGCAGTCTATTGTTCGGGATCATGCAAAAATACGGGTGGTCGGGGCAGGGCATTCCTTTACCCCGTTAGTGTGTACCGATGCAACCTTAGTATTTTTAGATCGAATTTCAGGTGTTGCATCTTTCGATCTAGAACGTTGTCAAAGCAATATTTATGCGGGCACACGGTTATACGATTTAGATCAGTATTTACAGCAGCAATCCATTAATCAGGCTTTGATGAATCAGGGTGATATTGATCAGCAAAGTCTGGCAGGTGCGGTGTCAACGGGAACACATGGGACAGGAGCCGATTTGCACTGTATTTCGGCTTATGTGGAGGGGTTTGAATTACTTACCGCTTCGGGTGAAATTTTAAAATGTAGTCGAACCGAAAACCCTGAAATCTTTGTCGCTGGGCGTGTTTCCCTAGGAAGTCTGGGAATATTGACCAAGATCACCATGCAAAATCGTCCACGCTATAAACTCAGGGAACACATTGAGCTGTGTCCTGTTGAGGACATGATGCAACACATCCAGCAATGGAAACATCAGCATCGGCATATTGAGTGTTTTGTATTTTCCTATGAAAAACAGCTGATGCTGAAAACGCTGGATGAAACCGATGAGGAGATTTTGCCACGCAAGGAAAATTTCCCCTCGGATGATACCTTGCTGACCATGTGTTCTGAACTGACCAAAAGCTTTCCCTCACTGAATCCGTATTTACAGAAATTGTTGGGTGTTTTTGTCAAACCAAGCACCTATATTGACTGGTCGAGCAAGATATTTCCAACACCGCGTAATACCAAGTTTAATGAAATGGAATACCATGTTCCCGTTGATCAGGGCATTGCATGTCTGGATGAGGTGTTGCGTGCCTTAAGAAAGCATCAGGTTGCCACCTTTTTTCCACTGGAATTTCGCTTTGTCAAAGCTGATGATATTTGGCTCAGTCCGTTTTATCAGCAGGATTCAATTTCGATTTCAGTACATCAATATCATAAACAGGACCCACGTTTAATCTTTGATGTGGTTGAGCCAATTTTGCAGAAATATCAGGGACGCCCACATTGGGGTAAAATGCATACGATGAGCACCGTACAGCTTCGGGCATTATACCCAAAGTGGGATGATTTTATGGCCTTGCGTCAGCAGCTTGACCCACAGGCCAAGTTTTTAAATCCATATCTGGAAAAGTTATTTTTAGCAAAAGATTAAAACAACAAGGACATCAGTATGCTGGATTATTTTTTTAAACAACTCAATCTTGATCTAAAAAAGCAGGGGATGGCGACACCGCAACTCATCGTGGACGAGGCTGCCTTAAAACAAAATATCCAGCATGTTCAAGTAAGACTTACCCATGCCCAACACTTAAAACCACGTCTGGTGGTAAAATCTCTGGCGTGCTTAGACTTATTAAAAATGCTGTCTGAACAGATCAATACCCAGCGATTTATGCTATTCCATCAACCGCATATCATTGCAATATTAGAAAACTTTGCCGAAGCGGATATTTTGCTGGGCAAGCCGATGCCAGCCCAAGCGGTACATCATTTCTATGAACAGCACTCGCAATGGTCTGATGCAAAGATTCAATGGCTGGTGGATACCACGCAGCGTTTAAAACAATATTTAGAGATTGCACAGGCGTATTCAATCTGCTTGCAAATGAATATTGAAATTGATGTCGGCTTGCATCGTGGTGGGGTGCAGTCAACCCAGCAACTCACTGAAATATTAAAGCTGATTCAGCAATATCCACAGTATTTAAAACTGTCGGGTTTAATGGGCTACGATGCGCATGTCACCAAGATTCCAGCCTTAATTAAAAAGCCAGGACAGGCGTATCAGCAATCACAACAGGTTTATTCCGAATATCAAAAACTGATTCAAAAACAGTTTCCTACGTTGTGGAATGATAATCTTTGTTTCAATGGCGGGGGCAGTCCTACTTTTAGTTTTCATACCACAGAAAGTGTTTGCAATGATCTGTCTTTTGGTTCGATGTTATTAAAACCAAGCGATTTTGACAGTCAGTTTTTAGCCGCTTTACGGCCAGCTTTATGGATTGCTACGCCAGTATTAAAAGTATTGTCTTATACCCAACTTCCCGCCATGTCTGTACTGGATAAACTGCCACACAAATCTAAAGCCCTATTTATTTATGGCGGCTATTGGCTGGCCAATTATGTCTATCCGAAACAAGCACATCCGCATTTTCTATATGGACGGAGTAGCAATCAGGAGTTAGTCAATGTTCCAAGAGATTGTGATATTCAGGTCGATGATTTTGTATTTTTAAGACCAACGCAAAGTGAAGCGATTATTCCGCAATTTTCAACTTTAAATTTATATCAGCGAAATACCTTTAAAACATGGCAAAGCTTTCGAGAATAAAAAAAAGCCTTGCACAATAACAAGGCTTTAGACATTCACATAAGCGCTTATTGCTTTACAATCAGCACAGGAATATGTGATTCAGTTAAAACGGCACGCGCAACGCTACCCAATAGCAGACGTTTTACCCCTGTACGCCCATGCGAACCCATAATGATAAGATCGGCTCCCACTTCATCGGCGCCAAAGATAATACCCTCACTGGCTGGGCCATGATGAATTTTGGTTTGAACCTCAATTCCATCGCGAATGAAAGATTGAGAAATATCTTGTAGTTGGGTTTTAGCATGCGCTTCAGCCTGCATAAAATGATCGGTAATGGCTGGTACCACTTGATAAAAATCAACACCGACATATGGATCAACGGCCACCACGCTGAGTACAGTTACTTTTGCCCCTGATAATTTTGCTAAAGACAGTGTATGTTCAACTGCTGCATAAGAAATTGGAGAATCATCCACAGCGACTAAAATATTTTGATAAGACATATTTATTCCTTATTATTTATCGTTGTAAAAAGATAAAAGTACGATATAGGTTGATAACATATTGAACGCGGTCTAGCAAAATATAACGCTAGGAATATCATGGTATTTTTGTAATTCGGCTAAATATTAACTTTAGACACGATGCTGAATTTAACACTATTTAAAATCATGGGAACATTTGTGCTACTGAGTCTGGAAGCATTTAAACAGCAAAAATTTGATCAGATGGCCGCCAAAATTATGGATGACCCTGATAGCTATCTGGCTTTTGACTCCGTTTCGGATTTTTATAAAGCCACATGGCTGGATGAATTTCCACAGGGCACCACATGGTCAGCGACAGGACTGGATGATGGTGCTGAACACTTCTATGCCATCATTGAATACGGCAACCATTACCTATACATCAGCCATATTGAGCACGTAACGGTAAAACTATGTATGCGGTATCATTACAATAAAAATAACTAATCCGTGCAGTCACCCATTTTTTTCAAGAAAATTCTTTGTTCTACAAGAGACAGTGCTATAATTTTGTACAATCCCGAAATCCTAAATACAATGAAACGGAAGTTTAAAGATGGCACATCAATTTACAGTTAACGAAACAATTCACGGTGTTTCAATTGAAGATTTTTCAAGACTGGTTGCCGACACCTCATTGCATGAAGCAGTGTGTAAACGTATTCCAGGTGAGAATCTGGAAATTATTGAATCCAACATCAATGGCGACATTTATACCCTACGCCGTGAATATAACCTTGATGTAAATATTCCAGAAGTTGCGAAAAAATTATTAAAAAATGCGTTCCGTTTAAAACGTTCAGACATCACCAATTTGAAAAACCTGACTTCAACGGTTGAGCTGGGCGCAAACCTGCCACTGGAAGCGAAAGCTGAGCGTAAGGTAACAGGTAACGGTAACCAAGTAGACATTACTCTGACCTGGACGGTAAAGGTGAAAGTACCTTTGATCGGTGGAATGCTTGAAAAGCATGCAGAGGGCGAAATTCGCAAGTTTAGCCAACTTGAGATTGAAATTGTTGAAGATGAATTAAAGAAAAACCTTTAATTTAGATGCGATAAAAGAACTCTCCGTCAGGGGAGTTTTTTGTTTTTAGAAGCGTAGAAAATAGGGCAGAAGCGCAAGAATGACACCAACCACACTGAGTAAAGCGGTACTTTGACAAGATTCTTAAATGAAAATTATGGCAACCCGATTCAATATCCAATACGCTATTATTTACGATTTGATCAAAACAATTATAAGGTTATGCGATGAGCGTGATTTTACCTGTGGCACAGCGTGGTGAAGAAATTTTAAAGCTGAAAGCGGCATTGGTGTCAGATGTGGAATTTAATAGTAAATGGTTGATGGCACTTGCGTCCGCCATGCATGCGACCATGCTTGAGCGCAATGGTGTGGGGATTGCGGCACCACAGGTTTATATTTCCAAGCGTGTGATTATTGTGGCGTCCCGACCTAATCCACGTTATCCCGATGCACCTGAAATGGATGCTGTTGTGATGGTCAATCCTGAGATTTTAGAGTTTTCTCAAGCGACCTGTTTTGGTGAAGAGGGGTGTTTGAGTGTGCCGAATGAACGTGGACAGGTTGAACGTGCTCAAATGGTTAAATTACGTTATTACACTTTACAGGGTGACGTGGTTGAAACCAGCTACGAGGGTTTTCCTGCACGAATTGTGCAGCATGAAGTTGATCATTTGGATGGGGTGTTGTTTGTGGAAAGAATGCATTGATTATTGATCATACGTTTGTCAATACATTTAACAATCCGATTTTATATTTGGCTATAATAGGACAATGATTTTTTTAGCTTGCAGTGAATGAGTACAAATTTAGAATTTGATTTTTCTGAAAAATTTAAGTTTATAGACTTATTTGCAGGGATTGGTGGTTTTCATCTTGCTTTATCTCAATTGGGTATGCAGTGTGTTTTTGCATCAGAATTTGATGAACATGCCAGAAAAACCTATTTAAAAAACCATAAAATTGATGAAAAAGATTTTAATCGAGATATTCGTTCAGTCTCCTATGAATTGATTCCTGAACATGACATCTTATGTGGCGGATTCCCTTGTCAGGCCTTTTCTCATGCAGGAAAAAGAGAGGGGCTAATTGATGGGGCCAAGTCGGAAAGAGGCAATTTATTTTATTGTATTTTGGAAATTTTATCGAAAAAAAGGCCCAGAGCATTTATTTTGGAAAATGTACGTGGACTGGTGAATCATGATGAAGGCCGTACTTTTCAAATTATCAGGCATGAGCTGGAGTCGTTAAACTATTCAGTTCACTATAAAATCTTAAAGGCTAGTGAATACGGCCGTCCACAACATCGCCCACGTATCTTTATTGTTGGGTTTAATAAAGATTTGGTTGAGACTCAGCAGGCGTTTCAATTTCCAGCACCAGTCCCACTTAAATTAAATATGTCGGATGTATGGGAAGCAGAATGTAGTCGCGAAATTGGTTTCACCTTAAGGGTCGGTGGTAAAAGTTCACCGATTAATGATCGCCGTAACTGGGACGGTTATCTGGTCAACCATGAAGTGCGCCGTTTAACCCCTAAACAGGGAAAACGGATGATGGGTTTCCCTGATGATTTTGAGTTTCCTGTGAATCAAACCCAGGCCATGAAACAACTGGGGAATAGTGTCTGTGTGGATGTGGTCTATCATGTAGCAAAAGCAGTGCAGAATTATTTACAACAACATACCATACAGCGTACAGAGGAAAAGGATTTAATGAAATTCAATAAAGGTGAATGGAGTGAATTATATGCTTTCCTGAAGCTTATGCATGATAAAAAGTTATCATTTGGTAATGCTCGGCTAGAAGAAAAACAACCCAATGAATTTATTAAAATTTATGCTCTACAACATATTGGTTCCAGTAAATTTTATGTCATTGGTGACGATCACTTAAAAATTATTGAGGGAAATCAAACGTTTGATTTAGGCTCTATTCAGCATATTTTAAATGATGAAGTGCTTGCCCAGATTAAGAACACTATTCTAAATCCTGAAACAAAAACTTTTAATATTGAACAACAGAGTTTATTGGAATTATTAAAGATTAGCTCTTTTAAAGGCAACTCATATACTAAAGCTGATTTAAATATTTCTTTTGAATTTCAAAATCAAAGTTATCGATATGACCCATTGGGAATAAAATCATTTTTAGGCAGTGCGCCAACACTACTCAATGCAGGATCGACAACCAATTTTATTTATGAGGTGAAGAATTTTAGAGGTACATTACAGGATGTTAATCAAATTGAAACTTCATCAAAAATAAAGGATCGTTTAACTAAAATTGAAGAATTAGGAGGGCAACTCGAATTTTATAAATGTGAAAATGACGTATTTAATGATAATTTACGAAAAGCAGACTCGCTAATGCCAGAATATTTGGCAGAAACAGTACTTAAATATTATAAAGGTCAAGGGCGTTATTTAAGAGATTTAGTCGATGATGAAATCAAAACGATTCGGGTTAAGGATTTTCTAAAAGCAATTTTATTAGGCATGTTCTCTGGTACGCCGTGGGATGGTGCTTATACCTGTAATGGTTTGGTTGTGGTCAGAAAAGATGGTGATCTTTTACTTTATCATGTAATAAAAGATGCAGATTTAAAAGAATATTTATTTTTAAATACCAAACTGGATACAGCTTCCAGTACACGTCATCGTTTCGGTACGATTTACCAGGAAACCAATGGTAAATATTATTTTAAACTGAATTTACAAATCCGTAACACCTGATGATTTAAAATCCCCTCTATTCTTTTAATAAAGGGGATCGTTTTTGGTGTGTGCTTAATTAGGCAATTGAATCATCTAAATTCGGCGCTAACCACCGTTTCGCTTCATCTAAAGTCCAATTTTTCCGTTTGGCATAATCTTCAAGCTGATCTTGTGAGATTTTTCCTACGTTAAAGTAGTCACTGTCAGGATGAGAATAATAGAAACCACTCACAGAAGATGGTGGCATCATGGCAAAGTGTTCAGTCAGCTTGGTGCCAATTTTTTCCTCAGAACCTAACCAGTCAAACAACACGGCTTTTTCCGAATGTTCAGGGCAGGCAGGGTAACCAGGTGCTGGACGAATCCCCACATATTTCTCTTTGATCAGTGCTTCATTATCTAACACTTCATCGGCTTTATAACCCCAAAATTCTTTACGAATCCGCTCATGCAAATGCTCTGCAAAAGCTTCGGCAAAACGATCCGCCAAAGACTGTACTAAAATTGCAGAATAATCATCGCCTTTGGCTTTATATTCATTTGCCAATTCTTCTGCACCAAAAATGGATACAGTAAAACCGCCCAAATAATCTTCTGGTTGAGCAGATGGCTTAATATAATCCGCTAAAGACAAGTTTGGTTTACCTGTGACTTTATCGGATTGTTGGCGTAAATGTTCAAAGGTATGTGTGACATTCTGACCATATTCATCAAATACACTCACGGTATCTGCATCGGTACGTTGTGCAGGATATAAACCAAACACGGCACGGGCATCAAAACGCTGATTATCAATAATGTCTTTTAACATGATCTGTGCCTGATTATATAAATCAGTTGCTGCTTCACCAACAATTTCATCTTCTAAGATTTTCGGGAATTTGCCTGCCAAACTCCAAGAGATAAAGAATGGAGTCCAGTCAAAATACGGTACTAAGGTTTCAAGCGGATAATTTTTAAGAACCTGTGTACCTAACGTATTTGGTTTTGGTGGTACATAGTTGTCATCAATTTTAAAGCCATTTTCAATGGATTCTGCATAGCTTAGTTTGGCTGCTTTCGGTTGCTTATTGGCTAAACGTTCACGAATCTTGGCATATTCCGCACGATGTTCAGCAATAAAGTTACCACGCATTTCTTTAGACAGTAGGGTAGTCGCCACACCCACTGCACGAGAGGCATCTGCTACATAAATCACCGCATCATTTGAATATTGCGGATCAATCTTCACTGCGGTATGGGCTTTCGATGTGGTTGCACCACCAATCAGTAAAGGAATGGTAAAACCTTTACGCTGCATTTCTTTGGCAACAAACACCATTTCATCCAGCGATGGTGTAATCAAACCAGATAAACCAATGATGTCACATTTCTCATCAATCGCGGTTTGCAGGATTTTTTCAGCAGGAACCATAACACCTAAATCGACAATATCATAGCCATTACAGCCCAACACCACGCCCACGATATTTTTACCAATATCGTGTACATCGCCTTTTACGGTTGCCATCAACACTTTACCTTTAGACTGGCTACCTGTTTTTTCCGCTTCAATGTACGGATTCAACCATGCTACAGCTTGCTTCATAACACGTGCAGATTTAACCACTTGAGGTAGGAACATTTTACCTGAGCCGAACAGGTCACCGACCACGTTCATGCCATCCATTAATGCACCCTCGATCACATCAAGAGGGCGTTTGGCTTTTAAACGGGCTTCTTCGGTATCTTCATCAATATAAGTGGTAATCCCTTTAACCAGTGCATATTCAAGACGTTTCTCAACTGATTGATTGCGCCATTCAAGGTTCTCAGCTTCACGTTGTGCGCCACTATGACCACGGAATTTTTCTGCAACTTCAAGCAATTTCTCTGTGGCTTCCTGTCCACTTTCACCCTGATTTTGGTTTAGAACTACATCTTCAACTGCATCTTTTAGTTCTTTAGGAATATCGTCATAAATCGCCATTTGACCAGCGTTCACGATCCCCATCGTCATGCCTTGTTTAATGGCATGGTAAAGGAATACTGAGTGAATTGCTTCACGCACAGGTTCATTGCCACGGAAAGAGAATGATACGTTGGACACACCGCCTGAAATCATGGCATGTGGCAAGTTTTGTTTAATCCAGCCTGTCGCTTCAATAAAGTCAACGCCGTAGTTATTATGTTCTTCAATTCCTGTTGCGACAGCAAACACGTTTGGATCGAAAATAATGTCTTCGGCAGGGAAGCCCACATCATTCACTAACACATCATAAGAACGTTTACAGATTTCACGTTTACGCGCAGCCGTATCTGCCTGACCTGTTTCATCAAAGGCCATCACAATAACCGCTGCACCATATTGTCGGCATAAACGGGCTTTTTCGACAAACTCATCATAACCCTCTTTAAGGGAAATTGAGTTCACCACAGGTTTACCCTGAACGCATTTCAAACCCGCTTCAATGATTTCCCATTTTGATGAGTCAATCATGATTGGCACACGTGAGATATCTGGTTCAGAAGCGACAAGGTTAAGGAAATGCACCATCGCATTTTGCGAATCGAGCATCCCTTCATCCATGTTGATATCGATGATCTGGGCACCAGCTTCAACTTGTTGCTGAGCGACTTCTAAAGCTTCGGCAAAGTTTTCTTCACGGATGAGACGCAGGAATTTTTTTGAACCTGTGACATTGGTACGTTCACCGACATTGACAAATAAAGAGTCATCATAAATGTTAAATGGCTCTAAACCGCTGAGGCGGCAAGCAGGTCTGGTTTCAGGAATTTGACGTGGTTTTATATCTTTAACAGCATTGTAAATGGCACGGATATGATCTGGTGTGGTACCACAACAACCACCTGTAATATTGATGAGACCACTTTCAGCAAATTCTTTTAAGAAAGCTGCGGTTTGCTCTGGCGTTTCATCATATTCACCAAAGGCATTCGGTAAACCCGCATTTGGATGGGCAGAGACAAAAGTATCGGCAACATCAGCAATAGTTTTCACATGCGGGCGCATCGCATCCGCACCCAAGGCACAGTTAAAGCCAATCGAAAGTAAATCGCCATGACGTACTGAGTTCCAGAATGCTTCTGCGGTTTGACCTGTTAATGTACGACCAGATGCATCGGTAATGGTCCCTGAAATCATTAACGGCAATTCATAACCGATTTGCTTAAATACTTCCTTAACCGCAAAAATCGCTGCTTTACAGTTCAGCGTATCAAATACTGTTTCAATCAGAAGAATATCGGCACCACCTTCGATGAGGGCATGCGTTGCTTCAATATAGTTTTCTTTCAGTTCATCAAAAGTAATGTTACGGAAAGCAGGGTCATTGACGTTTGGTGAAATGGAACAGGTACGGGAAGTAGGACCAAGTACACCTGCAACAAAACGTGGTTTATCTGGGGTTGAGTACTTTTCACAAGCAGCTTTAGCTAAACGTGCTGCTTCACGGTTGATCTCGGGAACGAGGTCTTCCATGTGATAGTCCGACATGGAAACACGTGTGCCGTTAAAGCTGTTGGTTTCAATAATGTCTGCGCCAGCATCCAGATAGGCTTCATGAATGCCCTGAATAATCTGTGGTTGTGTTAGCACCAATAAATCATTGTTGCCTTTAAGGTCTGATGCCCAATCTGCAAAACGTTCACCACGATAATCTTCTTCTTGTAATTTATGGCGTTGAATCATGGTTCCCATTGCGCCATCAATAATCAGGATACGCTGGGCAAGAAGTGATTTCAGGGTGGCAAGTGTGGACATAAGGAACCCCAGTACATAGCAAGTTTAAAAAGCAGTCGCATTGTAACAGAAGCTACGCCAAAGCGTGTATTTTCAATGCCCAGTCAGGGTGATTCATCAGACTAAATGGAGAATGTCATAAAAGCTTCATGAAATTGCAATAATTTCGGTGAATAATGCTTTAAAAGACAACATATATTTCGAAATATGATAAATAAGTTTCATATTTTGTTGTGTTTGTTGCAAAATCAGACAAACAGTTTTAGTTTAAAAGTATTTTTATTAACATGCTGTTTTTAATAATTAAATTTTTAAAAAAGAGTGAGATTGTCCTAATAAAATCCCAGAAAATGTGACAAAACTATGAAATTTTGGCTTCATGTGACAGTACTTTGTCATATAATTGTCATAATTTAATTAAACAATACAGGGGATTTAATTATCCTCTTGCCGTCTACATGAATTCTAATCTTCCTCCTGTTTCGGATTCACCGCTTGCCAGTTCACAGGCAAAATCGACGAATGTGCATGTCCCTACACCGAAATTCTTTATGCCGGTGTTTTTAACAATTATTATTGCAACACTTATTTATATTGGTTTTCAGGTGAGCGCTGACTTGGCGCACGTTCCAGCATTAAGTTTATATTCAGTTATTCTTCTATCAACGGCACTTTTTATTGCGCTGGGCTTTGAGTTTGTTAATGGTTTTCACGATACAGCAAATGCTGTAGCGACGGTGATCTACACCAATGCATTGCCTGCACCTGTGGCCGTCATGTGGGCGGGCTTCTGTAACTTCCTTGGCGTTATGGTGGCGAGTGGTGCGGTTGCATACGGTATTATTGCCTTGCTTCCTGTTGAACTCATTATGAATGTGGGAAGCGGGGCTGGTTTTGCCATGGTGTTCGCCATGTTGATTGCCGCAATCTTATGGAATTTGGGGACCTGGTTTCTGGGCATTCCAGCATCAAGTTCACATACCCTGATTGGTTCAATTTTAGGTGTAGGCATTATGAACTACATTCTAAATTCGAGTAACGGTGGTGCATCTGGCATAGATATGGATCAGGTGATTAAGGTCGGTAAGGCCTTACTGTTCTCTCCACTGATTGGTTTCGCCTTTGCGGCCATCGTCTTTTTATTGGTAAAAACAGTCTTTAAGCGTCAACTGGAATTATTCCAGCCGCCAGAAGGCAACAAGCCACCACCACCATTAATCCGTGCCATCCTGATCTTTACCTGTACAGGGGTAAGTTTTGCCCATGGTTCAAATGATGGTCAAAAAGGTATGGGGCTGATCATGTTGATTCTGATTGGTTTGGTGCCGTTGGCGTATTCTTTAAACAAGAATCTTGATGCAAAACACTTGCAGTCATTTGAACAGCTTTCAGTACAAACAGCGACAGTACTGAATGTCAATCAAAATGAATTATCTGATGAGAAAGCGCGTGCTGTACTCACTAAATATATTCAAACCAAAGAGCAAACACCTGAAGTTGTTCCAGCACTTGCCAGCATGACTGCACATTTGGGTGAGCGTGTTGCCAATTATGGTGACTTGAAAGCCATTCCAGAGGCAGCGGTCAGTGAAATCCGTAATGATATGTACCTAAGTACCACCACATTCAAACGTCTGGATAAGGCTCAGGCTTTACCTGGAATGAATCAGGATCAGGCAAAAGTTGTCAAAGAATACCGTAGTAACCTGGATTCATTCCTGCAATACATCCCGAACTGGGTGAAAGTTGCGGTGGCCTTGGCCTTGGGGCTGGGTACGATGGTAGGCTGGAAACGTATCGTGGTGACTGTAGGCGAGCGTATTGGTAAGAACCACATGACCTATGGGCAGGGGATGTCGGCTGAACTTGTTGCAATGAGTACCATTGCTGCTGCTGATGGCTTGGGTATGCCTGTATCCACAACACACGTTTTAAATAGTGCGGTTGCAGGTACCATGGTTGCCAACAAGTCTGGACTCAACTTTGCGACAGTGAAGACAATACTTTCTGCATGGATATTTACCTTGCCAGCAACGATTGCAATCTCAGGTGGATTATACTGGCTGTTCCTACAGTTTGTATCATGATTTGATTTGCTTTAAAGCTAAATCATTTTAAAAAGCTTTGCCGAGGCAAAGCTTTTTTTATGGGTCATAAGATAGTGATAAGTTGAATATTTAAAATAAACATGCGAAAAATTCTTTTAGAAAATTAGGCTTAGCTTGTTTATAGATGAAATTAAAACAGACGTACACAAGGGTAATTTTTTATGGCAATTTAGATACGATACGGACAAAAACCAAGAATATTAGGTTCTAACTCAAATAGATCTGTTCTAATTTGAATGCCTGAATGCCTGAATGCCTGAATGCCTGAATGCCTGAATGCCTGAATGCCTGAATGCCTGAATGCCTGAATGCCTGAATGCCTGAATGCCTGAATGCCTGAATGCCTGAATGCCTGAATGCCTGAATGCCTGAATGCCTGAATGCCTGAATGCCTGAATGCCTGAATGCCTGAATAAGCTAAGAAGATTTACTTGAACCTATTACAAAAATAGTTTCATTCCCCAAACGAGGAATATTTTTACTCTTGATTATCCGCTAAGATAACTAAGATATACAGTTTACTTAACGGTCTGTTTAAATCTATTTAAAAATATAGACAATCGAAATTAGAGTTTACACTCCGCCATTCTCCAAAAAAGAGTGGCTTTTTTTATTTCGATCTCTAAAAAATCGACAAAAAAAGAGCTGTCGAAACAGCTCTTTGCATGTATTACATGATTTTCGATTAAATTAAGCTTGTTGAATACCGGCAACAACCCAATCCTGTTGTGAACCAGCAGGTTTAACAAAATGCCAGATTTCAGTAAATGGTTGAGGCAGGCTGTTTAAATCTTCACTGACTGTACCTGTAAAACGCACGCTGACAACATATTGACCATTTTCAGTTGCAGTGTCTGCCACCATTGCATTCAGGTTACTAAATTCAGCAACATCCTGATCCTGATTGGCCATGATGTCCTGATACATTGAATTAAAAAGCTCAGGTGTTAAATAACGACGAATTTCTTCAACATTACTTGCACTATTGATAGATTGAATGTGGTTGAAACGCTGACGTGCAACACGCAGGAATGCAGCAGGTTCAGTACCATCAGGAAGCTGATTGCCATTACTCATTGAAGCACCACCAAATGGCGCTTGAGTTGCTGCACCACCAGCAACGGATTGACCAAAAATATTGGTATTGTCGCCTGTTTGGCGGGCATTGGCCTGAGGTGGCGTTTGGCGGCCAAAATTATTCTGACCACCATTGTTTGGTGCATAAGGATTATTCGCCGCTAATTTTTTTTTTGCGCCCAATTTACGGAACACAAAGAAAGCGATAGCAGCTGCAAGAAGAACCCAAAGCCAGCTAGGAATGCCACCTTTTTCTTCTTGTTGAGCTTGTTCAGCAGCTTGTTCAGCAGCTTGTTGTTCTGTTGCAGTTGGATTCTTATCATCAGCAAGCGCATTTGCAGCAACAGCACCTACAGCAGCACCTGCCACACCAGCAGCAACCATTGAACCTACACCAGGACCTGATCGTTGAGGTGCGGTTTGCTGAGGTGCTGGCGCTGCTTGACGTGGTTGTTGGTAAGACTGGTTATAAGACTGACTAGTTGAGCTAGAACGGCTCATCCCATGGCTTTTACCACCGCCTGCACGCTTTGCTTCCGCAAGTGGGGCAGCAACCAAGGTTGCCATTAAAAGAGCTGTCATCAAGCCACGCTGGTGTACTTGCATCGAAAATTCCTATCTAAATCCAATTTGTAAATGTATTTATGCAGGTATTTATGCGTAATTTCAACCAGAAAAGTATGTTTTTTTATGTCAAAGCCTGTTTTAGCCTAGCCTAATTCATCGCTCAGTTGCATGGCCTCAGTCAAGGCCTCATGTAAACGTGCCACAGCAATGATCTGAACACCGTCAACTGATTTTTGTGGTGCATTGGCCCTTGGTAAAATCACATATCTAAAACCATGCTTGGCGGCTTCCTTTAAACGTTCCTGTCCATTGGGAACAGGACGGATTTCGCCAGACAAACCCACTTCACCAAAAACGGCCAATTGTTGTGGCAAGGCCTTACCACGTAGGCTGGAGGCACAGGCTAGTAACACGGCAAGGTCTGAACCTGTTTCGGTAATTTTTAAACCACCGACCACATTAACATAGACATCCTGACCAGACGTTTGCACACCGCCATGACGATGCATTACGGCAAGTAGCATATTTAAACGGTTTTGCTCAAGACCCAGTGCCACACGTCTTGGCTGTCCATGTGCATCATCCACCAGTGCCTGTACTTCAACCAGCAGGGGACGAGTACCTTCGCGGCTAATCATCACAATTGAACCAGGAATGGCTTCATCATAACGACTGAGAAAGATGGCGGATGGATTGGCGACTTCACGCAGGCCTTTATCGGTCATGCCAAACACACCCAGCTCATTGACTGCACCAAAACGGTTCTTTACTGCCCGAATCATGCGGTAACGCGAGTCAGATTGTCCCTCAAAGTACAAGACACAATCGACCATATGTTCCAGAACACGTGGCCCCGCAAGTGAACCCTCTTTGGTGACATGGCCTACAATAAACAATGCTGTACCACTATTTTTGGCAAAACGGGTGAGTAGGGCGGCAGATTCACGAATTTGTGACACGCCACCAGGCGCCGACTGTAGGGTTTCGGTATAAAGTGTCTGAATTGAATCCAGAATTGCCACGACAGGCTTTTCCTGTGCCAAAACCTCACAAATACGTTCCACACAGGTTTCTGCCATTACCTTAAGCTGATCTGTGGGAAGATCAAGGCGTTGTGCGCGTAGTGCGACTTGAGAAAGGGATTCTTCGCCTGTGACATATAAGGCATTGCTTTTCTTGCTTGCCATGTGTGTTGCGGTCTGGAGCAGAATGGTCGATTTGCCAATACCAGGATCACCGCCAATCAGCACCACAGAACCTGTGACCAGCCCACCGCCGAGCACACGGTCAAATTCACTGATTCCTGTAGAGAGGCGGGTTTCACGTGAGACTGAAATTTGATTCAGTGTGGTGATGTTGGCGAGCTGACCTGCATACCCCCCCATTTTGGGGCGGGCACGATGGGAAATTGTTGATTCTAAACGTACCTCGGTCAAGCTGTTCCATTCACCACATTCTGAACATTGTCCTGCCCACTTGGGGTGATCAGCGCCACACTGTTCACAACGATAAACTGTTTTAACTTTGCTCATATTTAAGATACGTGATGGATCAATCAAAATTATTGAAAATGTAGCAATAGCGTATCCGAAATACAAATTTTATCTACAGACAGTCGCCAAAGTTGAGTTTGGCACGTAAACTGCTAGGCACAAGGAATGCCAGTTTAAATATAAAGGAGAGGAAAATTGAGTGAAAAAGCAACTAAAAAACCTGAAATTTTAAAAATCTGAAGAAAATCTGCAAAAACTTTTTCTATTGTTAAAGTTTTTAAGCTAATTTTGTGACATAAAAACTGAGAGTTGAATATAACAATGTCAAATGAGTTTCTTGAGCCATCCAGTGAAAATGGAGGGCTGCACCGTAGTTTGTCCAACCGACACTTACAGTTGATTGCAATTGGTGGAGCAATTGGAACAGGATTGTTTATGGGATCGGGCAAAACCATTAGTTTGGCTGGTCCATCCATTCTGTTCATTTATGGCCTAATTGGTGTGATGGTGTTTTTCGTCATGCGAGCATTGGGCGAACTGTTGTTATCCAACCTGAATTATAAATCTTTTATTGACTTATCCACTGATTTAATTGGTCCCTGGGCGGGTTATTTTGTGGGCTGGACCTATTGGTTGTGTTGGGTCACCATTGGTATCGCCGATCTGTCTGCCATTATCTACTATCTGGAATTTTTCAATGGGGGGGAATCCTTTACACCAATGGGTGGATTGCTGATCAGTACGGTTGCAATTCTATTTGTACTTGGACTGAATCTGGTCACTGTGAAGCTGTTTGGTGAAATGGAATTCTGGTTTGCAATGGTCAAGATCACCGCGATTATTGTGTTGATCGTCGTTGGTCTATGGATGATTTTTACTGGATTCACTAGCACATCAGGTACTGTTGCAAGTGTCTCAAATCTCTGGACGCATGGTGGCATGTTCCCGAAAGGTCTGGATGGTTTTCTGGCTGGATTCCAGATTGCCATCTTCGCCTTTGTTGGGGTGGAACTGGTTGGTACAACTGCTGCTGAAACACAGGACCCAAAGCGCAACTTACCTAAAGCAATTAACTCAATTCCAATCCGTATCATTATTTTCTATGTATTGGCATTGTTTGTGGTGATGTGTGTTACTCCGTGGGATCAAATTAACCCTAAAGTCAGCCCATTCGTGAATATCTTCTCACAGGCAGGTGTTGCCTCTGCTGCAATTATCATGAATCTGGTGGTGCTGTCCTCGGTCATGTCATCCATGAACAGTGGGGTATTCTCAACCAGCCGTATGCTGTTTGGTTTATCAACGGATCAACAGGCACCAAAATTATTTGGTAAATTGTCTAAATCTGCCGTTCCTTCAAAAGCATTGGTTTTCTCATCAATCTGTATCTTTATTGGTGCATTTGTACAGTTCATTTATAAAGTACAGACGGGAACCAATGATGAAGTGACAGCATTTACTCTAGCAACCACTTTATCAACCATCCTGTTTATCTGTGTGTGGATTATCATTATGTGGAGTTATATCAACTACCGCAAAAATAGACCTGAGCTGCATGCACAATCAACTTTTAAACTCCCAGGTGGCGTGTTTACCTGTTGGGTGGTGATTTTATTCTTCCTTGCAACCATCTATTTCCTTGCGCTGGATGAAACCACGCTGGAATCGTTAAAGGTCAGCCCAATCTGGTTCGTTATTTTGGCAATTGGTTATATCTTTTATAAAAAGAAAAACTAGCAAATAGCAGAATCTTTTTCTAAAAACGTCAGCGAAACGCTGGCGTTTTTTATGGTTTTAGGCTTTAGCCAATCTAATGATCACGCTATACTGCTCCGAATTGTAAAAGTTAGGTGCTCAGATGCTTAAAGTCATTTGTTCCATCAGTTTATTATTGAGCAGTATGCTACTCACGGCATGTGGTCAGTCAGGGGCGTTGCAATTGCCATCGGACCCAAACCATGACAAACGCGCAACATACCTGCTGTATAAAAATGAAGCCGCTCAGGCCAAGGCTTCATCTAATGTAAATACTGAAAGTCAGGCAACACAATCACAGATCACCTCACCTTAAGTTTGTAAATAAGGACATCTTCATGAGTTTCACTCGCATTAATGGGGTATTGCACGCTGAGCAATGTTCATTGGACCAGCTCGCACAGCAATTCGGCACGCCTTTATATGTTTATTCGAAAGCAACTTTTGAGAAGCATTATCTGGATATGCACCGTGCCTTTGATTTTATTGATCATCAAATCTGTTTTGCAGTGAAGTCAAACTCAAATATTGCAGTGTTGAATGTTCTGGCAAAATTAGGTGCTGGTTTTGATATTGTGACGGGTGGAGAATTAGCGCGTGTGCTTGCGGCTGGTGGAGATCCAGCAAAAATTGTGTTCTCTGGTTTAGGTAAATCCGAAGCGGATATTGAAAAAGCTTTGACCGTAGGTATTGCCTGTTTTAATGTGGAGTCGCATGCCGAGCTGGATCGTATCCAGAAAGTAGCGGCGAAACTTGGTAAAAAAGCCCCAATTTCCTTACGTGTTAATCCAGATGTGGATGCGAAAACCCATCCTTATATTTCAACAGGCTTAAAGGAAAACAAGTTTGGTATTCCAAGTGATACAGTGAATGAGACCTATCAATATGCAGCTTCACTGCCGAATCTGGAGATTGTCGGGATTGACTGCCACATCGGTTCGCAATTGACTGAGACCAAACCATTTGTTGATGCGCTGGATCGGGTCATTTTAATGATTGAGCAGTTGAAAGGCTTGGGTATCAACCTCAAACATATTGATATTGGTGGTGGTTTGGGGGTTTGTTATAAAGATGAAACACCACCAAGCGTTGAGGAATATGCCAATGCGATGCGTCCAGCTTTGGAAAAACTGGGCTTAAAAGTCTATATGGAGCCAGGGCGTAGTATTTCTGCCAATGCAGGTGTATTACTCACCAGGGTGGATTTACTTAAACCAACCAATCACCGTAACTTTGCCATCATTGATGCAGCGATGAATGACTTAATTCGCCCCGCTTTATATGAAGCATGGATGGATATTCAGTCGGTGAATCCAAATCCTGATGTTGAAGTCAAAACCTGGGACCTGGTTGGTGCAATCTGTGAAACTGGCGATTTTCTCGGTAAAGAGCGTGATTTGGCATTGCAGGAAAATGATGTTCTCGCTGTATTGGGCGCAGGTGCCTACGGTTTTGTCATGAGTTCAAACTACAATACCCGTGGTCGCGCTGCCGAAGTCATGGTCAATGGTGATCAGGCCTATGTAATTCGTGAGCGTGAAAGCATAGAATCACTTTGGGAAAAAGAGTGTTTGTTGCCTAAGGAGTAAATTAAGATGTATTTAGAATTTACCAAAATGCATGGTCTGGGCAATGATTTTATGGTTGTTGACCTGATCACGCAGCGCGCTTATTTAGATGCGGTTACTATTCAGCGTTTGGCAGATCGTCATTTTGGCGTGGGTTTTGATCAACTGCTGATTGTTGAGCCACCTGATTTTCCAGATGTTGATTTTAAATATCGAATTTTTAATGCTGATGGTTCAGAGGTGGAACAGTGTGGTAATGGGGTACGTTGCTTCGCCCGTTTTGTGCATGAGCGTCAATTGACCACCAAAACCAAAATTCGTGTGCAGACCAAGGCTGGGATTGTTGAGCCAGAGTTAGGTGCAAATGGTTGGGTTCGGGTCAATATGGGACCGCCAAAATTTCTTCCTGAAGAAATCCCATTTATTACTCAGGAACATGAAGATGCTGAGGGCTTATATCAACTGGAACTTGCAGATAATAAAAGCATCAATATTGATGTGGTGAATATGGGCAACCCACATGCGGTGACTATTGTACCTGATGTATTAACTGCTGATGTTGAGCGTATCGGCCCACAAGTAGAATCACACGCACGTTTTCCTGCACGTGTAAATGCGGGTTTTATGCAAATCATTGATGAAAAGCATATCCGTTTGCGTGTATATGAACGTGGTGTGGGTGAGACCTTGGCCTGTGGTACAGGGGCTTGCGCGGCTGCGGTCAGTGGTATGCGCCGTGGCTTGCTTGCCAATGAGGTTGAGGTTCAGCTTGCAGGCGGTAAGCTACATATTGCCTGGCGTGAGGGTGATGTGGTCTGGATGACAGGTCCAACCACGCATGTCTATGATGCGCGTCTGGATTTAAGATATTTTCAAGGCTAAGGTTAGAATAAATAAACACCCTGAGTTGCAGGTTGTTTGTTTTTTAAAATAAAAATTAATTGCAAAGGGCAAAAATGAATAACTTGATTTTTCTAGCTGATGCATAAGGGGGTTGAGTGTGCAGACAGCTTTGCAACTCCTTTCCATGTGGTTAAAAGAGCGGATGATTCAAAATCAGTCTGAACACACCATCACGGCCTATCAACGAGATCTCACTGATTTCTTTAGTTTTTGTGAAAATAAACAATTACAATTACAGGATGTTGAAGCTTCAGACTTACGTGAATATTTAGCCGAGCGTGTTGAACGCGACCACCTGAGTTCCAGTAGCCTGCAACGTCACTTGACCTCCATCCGCCAATTTATGAAATGGGCTGAGCAAGGACAATATTTACAGCAGAATCCCTCAGAAGATTTTAAGTTAAAACGTCAACCCCGTCCCTTGCCAGGCATGATTGATATTGAAACCATCAATCAGATTCTGGATCAGCCTGCACCTGAAAAACCAATTGAGCAGCAATTATGGTTAAGGGATAGGGCGATGCTTGAGCTGTTATATTCGAGTGGTCTACGTTTAGCCGAGTTACAGGGTTTAACTGTCAAGGATATTGATTTTAATCGACAATTATTACGCATTACAGGTAAGGGCAATAAAACCCGAATTGTGCCTTTTGGAACCAAAGCTAAACAAAGTCTGGTTGAGTGGTTAAAAATCTATCGGATATGGCAGGGTGGTTTTGTAGCAGATTCAGCCGTGTTTATTTCACAGAAAGGTAACGCGCTGACCCCAAGACAGATTGAAAATCGGGTCAAATTACAGGCCCAACGGGCAGGAATCAGTGTCGATTTGCATCCACATTTATTACGACATTGTTTTGCCAGTCATCTGCTTTCTGCCAGTGGCGATCTACGTGCAATTCAGGAAATGTTGGGTCATAGTAACTTATCCACCACCCAAATCTATACCCATCTCGACTTTGAGCAATTGATGAATGTATATGACAAAAGCCATCCTCGGGCACAAAAAAGCTGAATCCTGATATATTATGTTGCAAAATTGGACGTTAAATAGGCAACTCATTTTACAGAGCACACTTAAACAATGTTCTTACTTTATTGCCCATTTTTTGCAAAAAGTGCTGAGTATTTGGATTTGCCCGAAATGATCAGTTACAGAACATCTGCTTTTTGTCTGCAAGATCTATTTTAGCTTGTTGAATTTTATAAAAATATTAATAAAATCAAAATGTAATATTGATAAGAGCGGATAGCTCAATTGAGTTGATTTCTCAGTGCTCTAAATTAGTGAACTGAGCATTTCATCTTTTTTACAGCCACATGGGAAATTGTGACTTGACCGAAATGCCAAATACATTGCAAGATAGAGCACCTAAAAAGTTTCGATCGAAGAGTTAGAATGCTCTTCACTACATTTACTTGCTTAGAACAGCCGAGGATTACATGAAGGCTCTTGTCGCTGTAAAACGTGTGGTTGATGCCAACGTTAAAGTTCGTGTTAAGCCGGACAATAGTGGGGTTGACCTTACCAACGTTAAGATGTCAATCAACCCATTCTGTGAAATCGCAGTGGAAGAAGCGGTTCGCTTAAAAGAAAAAGGAACGATTTCAGAAATCGTTGTTGTTTCAGTGGGTTCTAAAGACGCGCAAGAACAAATCCGTTCTGCAATGGCTTTAGGTGCTGACCGTGGTATTTTAGTTGAAACTGCTGACGAAGTTGGCGCTTTAGAAGTTGCTAAAATTCTAAAAGGCGTTGTTGATGCTGAAAAACCAGAACTTATTCTTCTTGGTAAACAAGCAATTGATGATGACTCTAACCAGGTAGGTCAAATGCTTGGCGCTTTACTTGGTGCTGGTCAAGGTACTTTTGCATCTGAAGTTAAAGTTGACGGTGGTAAAGTACAAGTTACTCGTGAAATCGACGGCGGTTTACAAACTGTTGAGCTTGCACTTCCTGCAATCATCACAACTGACTTACGTCTGAATGAGCCACGTTATGCTGCTCTTCCAAACATTATGAAAGCGCGTAAAAAACCGCTTGATATTAAGTCTCCTGCTGATTATGGCGTTGCAACTGGTACTAAACTTAAAACAATTAAAGTTGAAGCACCTGCTGAACGTAAAGCTGGCGTACAAGTGAAGTCTGTAGACGAGCTTGTAGAAAAATTGAAAAACGAAGCGAAAGTGATCTAATACAGAAGGATACAATCATGAGTATTTTAGTTATCGCTGATCACAACAACCAGACACTTAACGGTGCAACTTTAAACGTTGTTGCGGCAGCTCAAAAAATCGGTGGTGATATTACTGTATTAGTTGCTGGTTCTGGCGCTCAAGCAGTTGCTGATGCTGCTGCTAAAATTGCTGGTGTGAGCAAAGTATTACTTGCTGACAATGCTGCTTATGCGAACCAATTGGCTGAAAACGTTGCTAGCTTGGTTGCTGACATCGCAAAAGGCGGTTACAAATACGTATTAGCTGCTTCTACAACAACTGGTAAGAACATTCTTCCACGTGTTGCTGCACTTCTTGACGTAAGCATGATTTCAGACATCATTGCTGTTGAATCTGCAAATACTTTCAAGCGTCCTATCTATGCTGGTAACGCGATTGCAACTGTTCAATCAGATGAAGCGATTATCGTAGGTACAGTTCGTGGTACAGCATTTGATGCTGTAGCTGCTGAAGGCGGTTCTGCTGTAGTCGAAGCTGTTGCTGAGGTGAAAGATGCTGGTATTTCTAAGTTTGTAAGTGAAGAAATCGTGAAACTTGATCGCCCAGAATTAACTGCTGCGCGTATCGTTGTTTCTGGTGGTCGTGGTGTAGGTTCTGGTGAAAACTACCATAAAGTACTTGACCCATTAGCTGATAAGCTTGGTGCTGCTCAAGGTGCTTCACGTGCTGCTGTAGATGCTGGCTTTGTACCAAACGACTTCCAAGTAGGTCAAACAGGTAAAATTGTTGCACCTGACTTGTATATTGCTGTTGGTATCTCTGGTGCGATTCAGCACTTGGCAGGTATGAAAGATTCTAAAGTTATTGTTGCAATCAACAAAGACGAAGAAGCACCAATCAACAGCGTTGCTGACTACTGGTTAGTGGGCGACTTGAACACTGTTGTACCTGAATTGGTATCTAAACTTTAATTCGCTCTGAATAAAGTTGAAGAACGCCCCGAAAGGGGTGTTTTTTTATGTTAAAAATAAGAATAAATAAATGAGAGCATTACCGATGAATTATACTTTTAAGACCTATTTTCTGATGCTGGCTCATTATAATCAGTGGGCAAATCAAAAGTTATTTTCTACGCTCATCGGCTTAACAGAGGAGCAATTAAATCAAGATTGTAAAGTTTATTTTAAATCCCTTATGCAAACGGCAAATCATGTGTTGGTAGGAGATATACTTTGGTTTGAGCGTATCAAAGGTGTTGTTGCATCAACATATACTTTGGATGAAATTCTTTATAATCAACTCGCCCAATTAGAGAATGCTCGAATTGAACATGATCAAAGTCTGATAAATTTTATTCATGAACATGATGAAGTTTCATTCCATCAAACCATTGCTTATGTCCGTCGAGGTCAAATTTATACTGAGCCTTTGATTGAGATATTGGCACACCTATTTAACCATCAAACGCATCATCGAGGTCAAATGCACAGCATGATCTTTGAGCTAACAGCAAAGTCCTTGGAGCTAGACTTAATTTTCTTTCAAAGAGAATATGCCTATTTATACCGCTGATTTTAAAAAACTGGATTGAAGATTTTATTAAAAATGCCTTTATTTTGATTAAAAAGTAACCTTTTATTCTGTTCACTGAAAAATGGAAAACTAGATTTTTAACTTATTAATTCTAATAAATTTTTTATTGTAAAAAAATGCTATTTTCAGATTAGCAAACTCCCAGTTAACCTGTCATTTATGCTATAATTTTTCGCTATATTTTTTAATTTTAGTTCAAGTTTTTGGATTAAATTTTTGCAAGATTGAAGACATAAAAACAGGTGGAACCATCGACCTGTAAACAAGGAGTATGCATGAGCGTATCGGAAATCAGACCGATTGCCATTGAGGACGAACTCAAGCATTCATATCTAGATTACGCCATGAGCGTAATTGTATCTCGTGCATTGCCAGATGTGAGAGACGGTCTAAAACCTGTTCACCGTCGTGTATTGTTTGCGATGCACGAATTGGGCAATGATTATAACAAAGCATACAAAAAGTCTGCTCGTGTTGTCGGGGACGTGATTGGTAAATATCACCCTCATGGTGACAGTGCGGTATATGAAACCATTGTTCGTATGGCGCAGAATTTTAGCTTGCGTTACATGTTGGTTGATGGTCAAGGTAACTTCGGTTCTGTCGATGGGGATAGCGCAGCAGCAATGCGTTATACCGAAGTTCGTATGCAAAAGTTGACCCATGAAATCTTAGCAGACTTAGAAAAAGATACTGTTGATTGGGAAGATAACTACGACGGTTCTGAGCGTATTCCTCAAGTGATGCCGACACGTATTCCAAATCTTTTGATTAATGGTGCGACGGGTATTGCAGTCGGTATGGCGACCAATATGGCGCCACACAATATGACTGAAGTGGTCAATGCTTGTTTAGCCTATGCCAATAACCCAAATATCTCTATTGAAGGTTTGATGGAGCATATTACGGGGCCAGATTTCCCTACGGGCGGTATTATTTACGGTAAATCAGGCATTGTTGATGCCTATCGGACTGGTAAAGGCCGTTTGCATATTCGTGGTAAATATCACTTTGAGGAAGACCCAAAAACAGGCCGTACCACCATCGTCTTTACTGAGATTCCTTACCAAGTTAACAAAGCAAAAACCATTGAGCGTATTGCCGAGTTAGTCAAAGAAAAGAAACTTGAAGGTATTTCCGAACTGCGTGATGAGTCTGATAAAGAAGGCATGCGTATCGCGATCGACCTGAAGCGTGGCGAAAATGCAGAAGTTGCAGTGAATAATTTATTCCTGCATACACAACTTCAAAACTCGTTCAGCATTAACATGGTCTGTCTGGATAATGGTCAGCCTAAGTTGATGAACCTGAAAGACATCATTGCGGCGTTTATCCGTCACCGTCAGGAAGTGGTGACCCGCCGTACCATGTTCGAATTGCGTAAAGCACGCGAGCGTGGACATATCTTGGAAGGCTTAACCGTTGCCTTGGCCAATATTGATGCCATCATTGAAACCATTAAAACTTCTGCTAACCCCGCTGAAGCACGTGAGCGTTTACAGGTAGGTGAGTGGGCTGGCGGTGGCGTGGTGGCATTGCTGGAAAAAGCAGGTGCGATCTCTGTTCGTCCAGATGAAATTGAAGGCGAAGACCCAACTCGCCCATTTGGTTTGTCAGGTGAGATTTATCGCTTGTCACCTACGCAAGTTGCAGCAATCTTAGAATTACGTTTGCACCGTTTAACGGGTCTCGAACAAGACAAGTTACATGCAGAATATTCTGAAATCTTAGGTCAAATCGCTGAATTAAAAGCAATTCTCAATGATTTTAATTTATTGATGAATGTGATTCGTGAAGAGCTTGCTTTAATCTTGCAACAATATGGTGATGGGCGTCGTACTGAAATTGTTGAATCAGGCGTTGATTTCTGCCGTGAAGATTTGATCCCAGAAGAACAAGTGGTATTGACTGTTTCTCAAACAGGTTATGCGAAAACTCAACCACTTTCTGACTATCAAGCGCAACGTCGTGGTGGTCGTGGTAAGTCCGCTACTGCAATGAAAGATGATGACATCATCCAGCATTTGATTGTGGCATCAAACCATGCAACTGTCTTGTGCTTTACTGATGTGGGTAAAGTTTATCGTTTACGTGTCTTCGAAGTACCTCAAGCATCTCGTGGTGCCAAAGGTCGTCCGATCATTAATTTATTACCTTTAGATGCGAATGAAACTGTAACTGCAATCTTGCCGTTGACAGAGTTCCCAGAAAATCACTATGTATTTATGGCAACGGCCTCAGGTACGGTGAAACGTGTGGAATTGGCACAATTCAGTAATATCCGTGCCAATGGTTTACGTGCAATTGAACTGAATGAAGAAGATACCTTGATTGGTGTTGCGATTACTGATGGTAATCAGCAAATCATGCTGTTCTCGAATGAAGGTAAAGCAATTCGTTTTGCTGAAACAGATGTTCGTGCGATGGGACGTACTGCCAAAGGTGTGCGTGGTATGCGTGTCAGCTTTGCCAGCAATACCATTGAAGCTGAAGATGCTGACGTTGAAAATGATGATAGCGATGACAATGATGATTCGTCTGATTCAAATGTATTGAGCCGTATCGTATCTCTCGTTGTGGTACCTGAAACAGGTGAGGTGCTGTGTGCGAGTGCCAACGGTTATGGTAAACGTACTCCAGTGAATGACTTCCCGACCAAGAAGCGTGGTGGTAAGGGGGTAATTGCGATTAAGACCTCTGAACGTAATGGTGAGCTTGTCGGTGCGGTATCAATTGATGAAAGCAAAGAGCTTATGTTGATTTCTGATGGTGGTACCTTAGTCCGTACTCGTGCTGCCGAGGTTGCGATGACTGGTCGTAATGCTCAAGGTGTTCGTTTAATTCGTCTCAGCGATGCAGAAACATTAGTTGGTGTTGTTTCAATTGATGCTGTTGAAGTGGAAGATGAGGACGAATTAGAGCTGATCGAAGGCGTAGAAAATCCAGAGGCGCAAACAGCAACTTCAGAAGAAGTTGCAGTAGAACCTAAAGATGATACTCCAGAAGCTTAAGTGATAAGTTGTTAAAAAAGGAAGCTAATTAGCTTCCTTTTTTATTGGCTTTAGCATGACTAAACGATAATAAGAGCAAGCCAACAAGATTCCACCAAGAGTTGCTAAATAAATCAGTTTAGGTATCACGATTGCTGTAGGTACTCCCATCTGATTTAATTGCACAAACATTTGAACACCATGTGTAGATGGAAGAGTCCAAGCTAAGTATTGCATCCATTCAGGCATAGCTGCATGTGGCCAAGCAGTACCTGTTAATAAGAAAAGAGGGACTGAGGTGACAACAATTAAATGTCCTACACGTTCAGGCATATCTACTAAAGATCCAACCAGCATCGCTAGACCGATAATACAACTTACATAAACTGGCGTTGCAAGCAGCGTTCCCCAGAAATTTCCACCATGAGGATAGTCATAAAGCCAAAATGTAAAACCGAAGAGATATAAACAACCAAGACAACCTATTGTGAGAATTGCTGTAAAAGTTGCCCAAAACTCGATTGGTTTTGCGATCCAACCTGATTCACGATAGCTCGCAATCAACATAGCCAGACCTAATAACAGTGTCTGATGAATAATTAAACTCGCAACAGCGGGAAAAATATAACTTCCATATCCAGATAATGTATTAAATAACGGAATATCGTGGATTGGCAGCTCAATTTCAAATTGGGAGGCTTCGCCAAATTTTTCCAAATGCTCTTTCAGTGTATATTCGATCGAGGTCGCAAGACCTGTAGCAGCTTCTTTAGTTTGTAAAAAATATGCTGTACTGAGATAAAGCCCAATCCCTCCCATTTCACCACGTCTGAGGCTTTGACTCAGGTTTTCTGGAAGTAATAAGATCGCTTCAGCTTTTTGGTTTTTCACCATTTGTTCTGCTTCAAGGAAGTTCCCTGTGACAGCCTGTATCTGGATATGGGGGCTACTAGCAGTTTGACTAATAATTTTAGAGCTTAAAACACTTTGTTCTTCATCAACAATCACGATCGGAATATTTTCTGCAACTTGCGCTTTATAGGCAGTTGGATAGAAAAAGCTATACATGAGGATAGAGGCAATCAGTGTGGTAAACACTGAGTTATTTTTCACAATATTTTTGAAAGTTTGTTTGTAATAAAAGAAAAATGATTTCATGAGTGAATCTCCTGAACATTTTTCCTCAATAAACGAAGACTTAATAAGCTAAATATCACTGCAAAAACGAGCAGAATAATGAAAGGTATAACTGAAATAATGACATCGCTTCCAATCACCCATTGCTCAGTTTGTAATTTTGCGTAAGGGGTAAATGGAATAATCATTGACCATAATTGTGTAAATGCAGGAGCATTATTTAAGGGGAGTGTGACACCTGCGAAACTCATGGATGAGCCACCATATAGTGCGATAAAACCAAAACTTTTAGGCAGGTCTTTGGTAGCTAAGATAACGCTACTGCTGATCATGGCATAGGCAAAATAAAACACAAACTGAGCGATCAAAAGAAAGCTAAGTGAGCCTGCGATAAAATAACCTTTGACCTGGCTGAGCCAGAACATCCAGCACCATGTCCAGAAACAAAAAATCAGCACATAAAGCAAAATTTTTCCAAAAAATCGAGAAACAATCTGTGTTGAACCTAGCCATTCTGCAAAGGTATGACGCTTAAATTCTTGCCCGATTGCGAATGCAATACAACAACACAGCAATAAATGGAGTACTGCAGGAACAATGAACGGTCCTAAAAATAGCTCATAACTCATGCTGGGGTTATATAGCATCGAGACTTTGACATGTGGCGTAGGGAATTCAGCATAAGGGATTTTATTTGCTAAATAACTGTTACCTAAATAGTCGCCAATGGCATTGAGGGTGCTACTTTGCATTGCTGAAGCAATGGTATTGCCAATAGTAAAAAAAGATTGGTTATACGCCATACTAATTTGAGCATTTTTTGCCTGAACAAGTCGTTGCTCCGCACCTTCAGGAATGAAAACAAAACCCCAAACCTGAGTACTATTAATCATACGTTCAACTTCGTCTTGACTTGAACTGATAGTCTTTACACTTAGACTTGGGTTAATACTGAGGTTATGAATGATTTGTCGGCTTAATTGGCTTTGATCTTGGTCAACAATGGCAATCGGTAAGTGCTCAGCTTTTCCAGCCGAAAGCATGCTGGTAAAAAAGATGATGATCAATAAAGGCATAATGATTGCCATAAATGCATCTACTTTATGGCATTTTAAATAACGCAACTCTCGAAGCATTGCAGCAAACATTGGTTATTTTGCCTCTTTAATTTTAAAAAGTACGCTCATTCCAACTTTAAGATCTGGAATAGATTGCTCAGGTACTAAGTGGAATTTAAAGCTGCGAATATCATAACCACCCGTTTGACGTGTGGTTTTAATGGTTGCAAAGTCTCCTTCAACATCAATGTTCTTCACTTTAAATGTGACTTTTTGATTCAGCGCAGGTACGAAACCATCTAAAGTTTTGTTTTGATATACACTTTCATACATATCTTCACGGACATTTAAACTGACCCACATCTCATGGTCTTCAATAATACTGACGACAGGCACACCAGTTGCGACTAACTCTGTTGGTTTGCCATAGGTTTTCGATACAGTACCGTCGACCGGTGAATAGAGCTTGGTTTCTTCTGTCAATGCATTTGCTTCTTTGACAGCAGCTTGTGCCATGGCGACTTTTGCATCGGCAGTTGATTTCTGTTGTTCGGTGCTACCACGTTTAGCGCGTGCATATTGTTGATATGACGCCTCAGCAGTTTCACGGGCAGAGGTTTGTGCCGCAAGCATCTCATCACGACGTTGACGAGAAATCACACCTTGTTGATAGAGGTTTTCACCTCGTTTATAGGTTGTTGCTGCAAGTTCTGCTTGCGTTTTTAAAGCTTGCCAGTTGGCATACAGAGTTTCAATATTTTCTTGTTGAGAACCACGATAAACGGTTGACTGGAATGCCATTGCACTTTGCAAGGCGGCTTGGGCTTGTTCTTTTTTGGCTTCAAGTTCGGGACTCACAAAGCGAATAAGCGCTTGCCCTTTTTTTACGGCTTGTCCTTCAGTTACATAAAATTCTTCGATACGACTAGGTACTTTGGTGCTGATGTTTATTGTTTCAGCTTCAACTCGTCCTTGTAATTCAACTGCTTGGGGTTGATATGCTTTCCATAAACCATATGCAATTAAGCCAAGCAAAATAAATACAATAATTAGACCAATAATTTTAGCTTTACCTTTCTGGGGTGGTTGCGCTGGTGGTTCCTGAGTATTTGATGGTGTAGCAGTCTTGTTAGTGTCAATTTGTTCTGTTGAAGATGCTTGCTCATTTACGACGTTAGTCGTTTGCGTTTCATCCGCTTTTGCCACGTTATCTGTATCGCGTTTTGAATTGGATGATGATTGATTTTGGCTCATAAATGTCTCCAATTAACGGATAAAATCAGTACGTGGTTGATTAACATAGAGCTTGAACTCGTCAATCGAGCCATAGCTTTGTAATAGGGTTGCTAAAGATAAAATATATTTATATGCATTGATTGCCATTTCACTTCTCAATGCATTCAATGCATTTTGTGCATCGATGACTTGAGTTGCAGTTCCCATACCTTCCTTAAAGGAAAGTTGTTGAATACGTAGATTCTCTTGTGCTGCTTTGGTGTTTTGTGTCAATAGTTGGTGGCTGGTTTGCGAAGCATTCAATTCGCTATAGGATTTGTACAGCACATTTTCAATTTCTTGCTTGGTACGTTCTGTCATGAGTTCTGCCGCATAACGTTTTAGTTCTGCTGCATGTACGTTTTTATTTTTATCGACACCAGAGAATAAATTGTATTTTGCCATAACGCCAATGATCCAATTTTCTTTCTCATCTAAACCATATTCACCAAAAGCAAAGACACTTGGCTTTTTAGCTGCTTGCTGAATTCGGACATTTTCATTGGCTAGCTGTGTGTCCATTTGCAGTTTTTTGATGAGGCTTGAATTTTGGTCGTAGTTTGCAAGTAGCTTATCTAATGAATGATTTTGATCTGTATTTACGAATAGGGGAGTGCTGAGATTTAATGGCGCTTTAGTTTGCAATAAATTTTGTAAACTAAACTGACTCGCTTGTAGATTCGATTGTGCATTTTGATAGGTACGTTGCGCATTATTACGAGCAACTTCAAATTGCATGCGTTGTCCTTTATTTATAAAACCCTGCTTTTCTAACTTTAATGCATTGTCATAATGTTGTTGCATTGCATTTAGATTAAATAAACTGGTGCTTAATAATTGTTGCTGCAATTGCACATTAAAATAGGTCTGAATCATTTCAAAACGCTGAGAATCTTGTTGCTGTTTCTCACTGATGTCAGAACGCTTGGATTGAATACTGGCAATTTGTTTGGCACTACTGATTTTTCCACCTGTATAAAGTGGCATGACCATAGAAACAGATGTTCTCACATCATGATCTTTAATGGTGACATCTAAATTATTGGGTACTTTATTTAATCCATCACTGACGGTTTGATCAAAACCTTGGCTGACTTGATCGATGACTTCTGGTGGGAACACATTTCCCCATTGAGATAATTTGTCATCAAAACCACGTGTAAGTGAGTTTTCTAATCGGCGTTTACTTGACTCTAAAGGAACACTTGTTTCACTATGAAAAGAATAAGCACGTGCATTTAAATCAATTCGCGGAAGCCCTAAATGTTTGACAGCTTCCATCTCTAAGCGAGATGCTTGTTGAAGTGCCTGCTGGGCTTGAGTTGAATATGCATTTTCTACGACAAATTTCTCTGCTTCACTATAGCTGAGTGTCTGAGCAAGTGTAGATGTAGAAAATAAGGCATAACTGATTAAACTAATACAGAGACTTAGCTGTTTTGGAAACCGTGTGACCTTAGAACTCGGTCGATTATGTCGCTTCAACATTATGGTATGTCGCACTTTAATAATATCCTGAGTGAGTCTAAATTCTTTTTATAAAATTAAAATAATATTTTTTAATTAAATAGTTATATTGCTGATGTTGATGTATCAAATTTGTAAAAAGTAGAGTTTTTAATCTAAATATATTTCCTGAAAATTAGATAATTTGCTCATAAATAAATAGAAACGGTTGTTGTTAAAATCAGTCAAATACCCAAAGATGATTGAAATATTTATTGGATAAGCTGCTGCAAGCTACGTCAATCTGTGCTTAAATTCCTATCTCAATTTGTTTCACTTTGACAAGGGAAAATTCATGCGTGCTTATAATTTCTGCGCTGGTCCTGCTGCATTACCTACTGCCGTTTTAGAAAAAGCTCAACAAGAAATGTTGGATTGGCAGGGTAAGGGGCTGTCGATCATGGAAATGAGTCATCGTAGCAATGATTATGTTGCTGTGGCAGAAAAGGCAGAAGCTGATCTACGCAAGCTCATGAATATCCCTGAGAACTATAAAGTATTGTTCCTGCAAGGTGGTGCATCCTTACAATTCTCAGCAATTCCTTTAAATCTGCTTGGAAAAAATAACAAGGCAGATTATATCCATACAGGAATCTGGTCTGAAAAGGCACTAAAAGAAGCCAAGCGCTACGGCGATGTAAATGTTGTAGATGCGGCCACTTTGATTGATGGCAAACATGCGATCACTGAACAAAGCACTTGGAACCTTTCTGATCATGCGGCTTATGTGCATTATGCAGATAATGAAACCATTGGTGGTTTACAGTTCGCCGATGTTCCAGAGGTAAATGCGCCGTTGGTGTGTGACTTTTCTTCAAGTATTTTGTCTGCGCCATTGGATGTGAGCAAATTTGGCCTCATCTACGCGGGTGCGCAAAAGAATATTGGTCCTGCGGGATTAACCATTGTCATTATTCGTGATGATTTGCTGGATCAGGCAAAACCTGAAATTCCAAGCATCCTAAAATATGGCGACCAAGCCAAGAATGGTTCAATGGTCAATACGCCAGCGACCTATGCATGGTATTTGTCTGGTCTAGTATTTGAGTGGCTGCTTGAGCAGGGTGGTGTAGATGCAATCTACAAAATCAACCAGGACAAGGCAAAACTCCTCTATAGTTATATTGATGCTAGCGACTTCTATAACAATCCAATCGCCATTGCAAACCGTTCAATGATGAATGTGCCATTTACCCTGGCTGATGAAGCACTTGAGAAAACATTCCTGAAAGAAGCTGAACAGAAGCATTTACTTAATCTGGCAGGTCACCGTTCAGTAGGTGGTATGCGTGCAAGTATTTACAACGCAGTTCCTTTAGAGGGTGTCCAGGCACTTGTGAACTTTATGGATGATTTTGCGAAACGTCACGGTTAAGCAATAACTGATCTCAAACAAAAGCCCTCAACATTGAGGGCTTTTGTTTATATGTATAAGTTGAAAATGGTCAAAAATTAGAACAAGCCAATTTGATGAAAAATAAGTGCTGCTAAAAACATACCAAGTAAAAAAAAGCAAAAAGCACCAACATCAAGTTTAAGAGTTTCATCACTCGATGGAATAACACTGGTGGTCGTTTGTTCTGGTATAATTTTCATTAGAACGCCTAAAAATGCCACTTATGCGATTTTTTGTCACTTTAGTGCAGTTTTAGCATAAATATTCGCCTGAATCCAGATGTTGCCGCGAATATATTCACCAATGTTAAAGTTTTTATACAAAACATTTTTAGTGGCAATACGTATTAAAATTGCAGATAAATCATCTTCCAATACCAGTGTTACATCATACAGGGTATATTCATCCTGCATAAACTGCATGGTGGTTTTACCCACGATATTTCCCTGAAACCATGCTTCATCTTCCTGACCTAATGTCTCACCATATAGATAGGCGACCATTTTAGAAAAGTCGACAGTGACAGGTTCTTGATCTTCTGGGGTTTTGGGTTGCCACTCATTAATCAGTTCCTGTAGGTTATCGGGGGCAATACCATTATGTTCCGCCAGAATTGCATTTAATGCGCGGTGGTGCTTAATTGAGGCTGGATCATCAACAATGATTTTTTCATCTTTAGAAACGGTTTCCAATTCATATGCCCAGGCATTAAATTGAACCTGATAACTCTGGTTTTTGTCATATTGACAGCGATTTACACTAAATAAACTATCAAAGGCATAAATAACCGTATTTTTATTTAGACTTAATCTTAATACCGCCTGAGTTGCGGAATCACAGGTAATTATTCGTTCAATTTTTGCATCGTATTTATATGGGCTTTCAAAACTCGGAAACGCAGTTTTTAATGCGCGTGGCTTTTGGTCCTCAACCACAATAATTTGATTAATTGAGATCGCCTCACCGCTTGGTCCCTGAATCAGCCAGAATGACTGGTCCATCTCCTGTTCATCTTCACATAGACCCATGGGCATCACAGGTGCATCCAGCGCCAGTCCTAACCATTTGGGAACATCTGTTTCGGGTGTATCAGTCAATAGGTTCCAATGCTCAACATGATTGCCGAAATTTTGATCTTGAATTTTAATAGTTTCAGGACTGTTTTGATTTTTCATAAAAACATAATACAAAGAGATTCAACTTATTTTATTAAATCGAGGGTCGCAGCGTTTTTTCAAGTCTGGATATGTAATTCTATGGAATTTAATTCATTTTTAGATGAAAAAAATACCTGTCTCAACATTGGCAGTATTGTTCACTCCACTGTCATGGCAATCTGCTACACTATATTTTTTCCTTGTTGAGCCTATCCAACGTGCTGCCATTTAAATTGTGGGTGGATGCTGATGCGCTGCCTAAAATTTTGCGTGAGGTGATTTTACGTGCCTCTGATCGTTACCAACTGGAAGTGACTTTTGTAGCCAACCAAAATGTGGGGATTACCCCATCGGTGCGGATTAAATCAATTCAGGTGATGAGTGGGGCAGACCGAGCCGATCAGGAAATTGTAGAACGGATGCAGGAAAATGACATTGTTATTACGCAGGATATTCCGCTTGCCGCCCAGGTAATTGAAAAGGGGGGTATTGCCATTCATCCTCGTGGTGAGATTTATACTACTGCGAATGTTAAAGCCCGTCTGCATTTGCGCGATTTCATGGACACACTGCGTGGCGCAGGTGTGCAGACAGGCGGTCCACCGCCAATCTCGGAACGGGATAAACGTGAGTTTTCAAGCTCATTGGACCAGACCATTTTAAAGCAAAAACGGAAAACAGCTTCTTCTTGAGCCTGCCATTATGCCATCACGTATGAATCTCATGCTTAGCTATGGATTGCTGGTGTTTATCTGGGCAACCACACCGTTGGCAATTGTCTGGAGTGTGGCTGATTTGCATCCTATGTGGGCATTGGTGTTACGCTTTTTTATTGCCTTGCCTCTGGCTGCAACCATTTTAATGCTGTTAAGGATTCAGTTTCCCACGCATAAAATTGCATTATTCAGCTATATCGCAGGTTCATTAAGCCTGATTGGTTCACAGATCTTTACCTATGCCGCCACCGCCTATTTAAGCTCAGGTTTAATCGCATTGATGTTTGGGTTGGCACCGATTATGGCGGGACTTATAGGACGCTTTGCCTTCCAGCAAAAACTGGCAGGATTGCAGTGGCTGGGCATGGGTACATCAATTGCTGGGTTAGCCTTGATCTGTCTCAGCGGTAGCCAGAAGCATGTACAGCCGATAGGGATTGTCCTGATGCTGATCAGTGTATTTGCCTATTCACTCTCGATTTTTCTGGTGAAAAAGATTAATGCGGATGTGCAGCCTATGGCGCAGGCGACAGGTTCAATTCTCGTCTCAACTGTGTTGGCAGCTTTGCTTTTGCCGTGGATTTGGCAGTATGCACCCACTCATTTGCCCTCAGTCAAATCGCTATTGGCACTTGCTTATACTGTGGTTATGGCCTCACTGATTGCCATGTTCTGCTATTTTAAACTGGTGCAGAACCTAAAGGCGACCACACTGTCATTAACAACGGTGATGACGCCAATGCTGGCGATATTGATCGGGGCTTACCTGAACCATGAGCAATTGTCAGCTCAGGTATTTGTAGGTGCTGTGGTAATTTTGTTTGGCCTATTCCTTTATTTCTATAAAGATTTAGGCCTGTATCGCCGTTTAAAGATATAAGTTATATCTCACATTGTGACTAATTCGGCTCATCCTGTTGCGCCTGTTGAATACTGGCAGCCAGCTTGGCACGGTCCTGCGGATGCAGGGTGATGAAATAGGCACCTATACGAAATTCATGTGGTTCTTCTGTTTCATTGCAATAAGCCACTTGGGCAATTGCTGCAATATGAAAGAAATTTTCAGGATGGCTCAGAGTAATATGGATATAGGCATCTTGTGCAAGCGGCTGCGAGCTAAAAAAGCTTAGACCATGTTCAGAAACATTAACCTGCTCAGGTACAGGCAATAGCGACTGCACGATATTGTCATAAAAAGAGCCTGTAATCAGGTTCAGTTTTTGATTAAAAAGGGATAAGATACGGGCAATTTGTTGATCTTTTTCATTTAATTGTTCTAATTCGTAGCCAAGCGCATGATCAAATTGATCTAATTCAGCAAGTAGTAGAAAATAGCGAGGCAATACAAAATGAGAATCATAGGGATCATTCAAGGCAGCATCTATTGGAATGATTTGATAATTGATTCTTAACACGGCATCAATACGGGACATCGTGCGACGTTCAGTTTTGTCGTCAGCAACATGATGCAGTGTATTTTCCATAATAAATCACCTCGGACTAGATGGTATGTTTAAACCAATTTCGCTGTATATAGGGTTGAGATACACTCGTGCTCGGCGGAGTAATCATTTTATTTCTTTCATCGCTCTGGTTTCCATGATTGGTTTAACCTTGGGCGTTGCTGTCCTCATTACAGTGTTATCTGTCATGAATGGTTTTGACCGCGAATTAAAAAATCGTGTTCTGGGAATGGTTCCACAAGCCACTGTTTCTTCTACTCAAATTCTAACAGATTGGCCTGAGCTTGTAAAAAGAGTTGAACGCCATCCGCATGTCACTGGAGTCGCGCCATTTACCCAGTTACAGGGCATGTTGACTGCCCAGGGACAAGTGGCTGGCATTATGGTAACAGGGATTGAGCCTGAATATGAAAAAAAGGTTTCGATCATCCAAAACCACATGGTTTCTGGTGATTTAAATGCATTGAAAAAAGGTGAGTTCGGTATTGTCCTTGGTAAGGATATGACTGATGCACTGGGCTTGGGCCTAAATGACAACGTGACTTTGGTTCTGCCAGAGGCGACACCATCCCCAGCAGGTGTGGTGCCGCGTTTTAAACGTTTTAAGGTCGTGGGTATTTTTAGTGTGGGGGCAGAGGTGGATTCAATGGTCGGCTATATCGCCCTGAATGATGCCTCAACCTTGTTGCGTCTGCCAGATGGTGCGCAGGGCGTGCGCTTAAAACTGGATGATATTTTTGCTGCCCCTAGAGTGGCCAATGATATTGTGAACCAGTTGCCAAGCAACTTCTATGCATCCAACTGGACCTATACGCATGGCAATTTGTTCAATGCGATCCAGATGGAAAAGACTCTAGTCGGTTTATTATTGGTGCTGATTATTGTAGTGGCCGCATTTAACATCGTTTCATCGTTAGTCATGGTCGTGACTGATAAAAAATCTGACATTGCAATCCTGCGTACCCTGGGTGCCTCACCTTCCATGATTACCAAAATCTTTATGGTGCAGGGCACAGTGATTGGGGTTATTGGAACGATTGCAGGGACAATTTTAGGTGTGACCTTGGCCTTGACCATCAGTGATATTATTTCATGGTTCAATACTGCTTTAGGCTTGAACCTGTTTGATGCCTATTTTGTGCATTACCTACCATCCTATCTCAGATGGCAGGATGTGGTGGTGATTGTCACAGTTTCATTATTGTTAAGCTTCCTTGCCACTATTTACCCTGCATTGCGTGCAGCCAAAGTTCAACCAGCCGAGGCGTTGCGTTATGAGTAAGATTGTTTTAGAAGCCAAAGACATCTATAAACATTTTGATGATGGCAAAACTAAGGTTGAAGTGATCAAAGGCTTGTCACTGCAAGTGAACGCGGGTGAGTTCGTCTCTATTGTCGGTTCGAGTGGTTCAGGTAAAAGTACACTGCTGCATGTGTTGGGTGGTTTGGAACAACCCTCACAGGGACAGGTCTTTTTACAAGGACAACGTTTTGACAATCTAGGTGAAGCGGAGCGTGGCTATAAGCGTAACCAATATCTGGGTTTCGTTTATCAGTTCCATCATTTACTGCCTGAGTTTTCGGCGCTGGAAAATGTGGCAATGCCGTTAATGTTGCGCCGTGAAAGTAACTTTAAGGATGTGAAGAAACAGGCTGAATACTTGCTTGATCGTGTCGGTTTATCGCATCGTTTAGACCATAAACCTGGTGAGCTTTCAGGAGGTGAGCGCCAGCGTGTGGCTTTAGCCCGTGCCTTGGTGACCAAGCCTGCTGTAGTGCTTGCGGATGAACCAACAGGCAACCTTGACCGTAAAACAGCCTTGAGCATTTTTGAGTTACTGACTGACTTGAAAAAAGAGCTGAATATGGCAATGTTGATTGTGACGCATGATGAGCAGTTGGCACAGTCAGCCGATTCAATTCTGCATATGCAGGATGGTTTATGGATTAATCCAAAATAATTTATTTTGCTTAATCTCTTGTTAAAGCCCTGAAAACGGGCTTTAATTTTGCGTTCAGAAAAATCAAAAACTTAATTAAAAAATCACATGTTAAAAATTATTTTATTGGGCTGGATTGCTGGTATTGCAATCATGGGCAAAAGTCTGCCTTTTGTGGACCAGACATGGTGGATCTGGCTGCTTTTGGCAATCGCAATATTCAGTTTTGGCTTATATGCAAAACGATTCTATCTGAATCAGACTTTATATAAATTTCTTATCCTGATCAGTGCCAGTTGGGCACTCTTTTGCGGTGGATATCATTTTGCAGATACGGCTTTAGAACATCGATTGCAACTCAGGGAGCTTGAACTACAGCCATTTGAGGCCATTGTTTATATTAAAAACCTAGATGAACTGACAGAAGATGGACACAAACAAATTGCGGAGGTGCTCAATCGGCATGCTCAACCCGTAAATTGGTTTCTGTATTTAAAGAAAAATAAAGATCAAACTTTTCAGTCTCAATCCTTACAGCTTGGTCATTATTACCGAGTCTACGGCAAGATTAAGCCAGCACATAGTTATGCAGTTGCAGGCGCATTTGATCAGGAAAAATGGTTTTTACAGCAAAATGTGATGTCTGCATTTTCCGTACAGCAGATTCAGCCTTTAAGCCCTGACGAGATTTATGCCTTGGGTTATCAGCAGCACTTAAAGCAGCAACAGGGCTTTCGGACTAAGTTACTGTTAAATGTTGAAACAAAACGTTTGGCATTTCGGCAGATGCTACAAAATTCAAACCTACAGCACAAAGGTCTGCTTTTGGCCTTGCTGACAGGTGATGAAAGTCTATTATCCAATACTTTAAAACAACAGTTTCAACTGATCGGCATCTCTCACTTATTGGCGATTTCAGGGCCTCATGTATTGATTTTTGCCTTAATGTTGACTTGGATTTTGCAAAGATTGGTGCAACGTTATTATCCGAAGTTGTATTTGTGGCAACCACGACAGATTTTAGTGCTACTGCCATTTGGGTTAAGTGTTCTGTTATATGTCGCTTTTGTCGGTTTTGAAATTCCAGCAATTAGAACTTTGTTAACTGTCATCGTTGCCAGCCTTTTTATTTTATTTCGGCAAGAGATTCAACCTTTTGCATTGCTGGTGTATAGCGCAAGTTTGTTATTAATTTATGATCCATTTAGCATTTTATCGGCAGCTTTTTGGTTGTCTTATGGCGCATGTTTTATTCTGCTCAGGGTTTATCAAACCATCAATAGCTTACCCAAAGATCAGGTGGCAACAAAAAAACAAAAAGCTATTTTTGCAATAAAAGTTTTGATCGAGTCTCAATGGAAAATATTCGTTGCCTTATTGCCTTTGGTCTTGATTTTCTTTCAGCAAGTTTCATGGATTGCACCACTCACTAATCTGATCGCCATTCCAGTCTTAAGTGGCTTGGTTGTGCCTTTGGATATTATTGCCGCTTGTGTCTGGCTGATCATTCCAGCATTGGGGCAATTATTTTTTCAGCTCAATGATATTTTATTATCTTTGTTAATATGGATTTTAAATGGATTACAGCAAATTTCTCCTGATATGTATGGTGTCAGTTGCACACCATTAATGATGGTCAGTTTGATTTTGGGTTTAATCATTTTATTTATGCCCAAAGGGACGCTGCCAAAAGCCTGGGCTTTGGTTTGCTTTTTACCTATTGTATGGGGGGTAAAATCACAACCCACGATTTTAAATATTCTGGACGTGGGGCAAGGACAATCGGTTCTTTTACAGCATCCTGAGCAGATATTAATGATTGATACAGGTGGGTCATATGATGAGAGCAAGTTTAGTTTAGGTGAACGGGTGGTGATTCCATTCTTACGCCAACAGGGTGTTCGACATCTGGATCATGTGATTCTATCGCATCTCGATCAAGACCATAGTGGCGCATTTCCTGCGATTCAAAATGCCTTTGCAATCACCCAGGTTCAGTCCAATGAACGCAGTGACAAAATGCCGTTTCAGGATAATTTTTCATTTTGTCAGCAGGGTCAAAACTGGTCATATGTAAATGTAAAAGTTGAAATTCTATTTCCACGCCCTGAGCAATTGGTTTATGCAAAAGATCAGCAAAATGAACAGTCTTGTGTGCTGTATCTACAGTTTTTGGATGCCCAGCCGTATCAAAACTTCCTCATTATGGGCGATGCAGGCTGGGAAACTGAATATAAATTGTTGCAACAATATCCTGATTTGAAAGTGGATGTCTTGCTACTTGGGCATCATGGCAGTAAACACAGTTCAGCCTATGATTTTCTGGCAACATTAAAACCGAAACTTGCGATTGCTTCGGCTGGTTTTAATAACCGTTATGGGCATCCAACTCAGGAACTACAAAACCGTTTGCAGGCGTTAAACATTCCTTTGCTTACGACAGTACAGGCAGGAACCATCAGTTTTGTATTTGAAAATGGCAAAGTGGAGCTAAAGCAACAACGTCAACAGGTGAAATGGCTGGAAAGAAAATAGCCTAAGCATTTTCCTGAGATAGGTTTTGTTGACGAACTTCTGCAACCTTAGTCAAAGCTTCATTCTCGTCAATATCATAAATTTTCTTGAGGGTAGGGTTGGCGCTAAAACGTTTATAACTCCAGTGGTAATGTGCAGGGTAGCGTTGAATTAGCTGCTCCAGAGTCTGGTGAATGATCAGCGTGCCATCTTCGGCACTTCCCTCATAAATCTGCGGATTGATCGGTTCAATATGCATATCAAAACCATCTTGTTCATTTCTCATGGTATAGAGTAGGAGCGCTTTGGCCTTGGTTTTTTGAATGAGTTTTGCACTCAGACTGCTTGAGGCGAGTGGAATACCAAAATAGTTGATCATTTCACCGCCATGATCAGGTGTGTGATCAGGCAAAATAATAGTTGTCCCACCTTGTTTCAAGGCCTTAAAAATCTGCCGAACACCGCTTTCATCAGTAGGGACAAGATGAGCCTGTTCACGACTGCGCGCGTCACGGACAAATTGGTCAGCATCAGGATTTTTGACAGGTTTATACAAAATAGTCATCTGTGTATATTTTGAGACCCATGCATTCATCGCTTCCCAAGTTCCAAAGTGAGGAATAATCAAAACCAGACCTTTTTGTTCTGCCAATGCTGCATGGAAATAATGTTCACCATGAATCTTGTGAATTTGTTGAATATTCTTTTGACTGGAAGCTCCCCAAATACTGACAAACTCAAAATAAGAGGTCAATTCATTGCGAATTGCCTGTTTGGTCAGTTGTTCTCTCTCTGGTTCAGCCAAGTCAGGAAACACAATCTGGATGTTGAGTCGAATGATTTTTGAAAGTTTGGAAAGCTGAAATGTGGTAAGTAAGACTGCAACCAAACGTGCAAAAAAACGTCCTAACTGAATCGGCTGGCGACTAATGAGCTTGAGTAGGCGATAACTTGAATGGTTTGAATTTGGCTGAGTCATTTATTTATTGCAGATTGGAAAATTACAAGAGACCAGTATAATGCAAAAAATAATTATAAGTTCAAACAAGTTATTTAAACAGTTTTGTGCCCATCAGCGTATATAATAAGGCCACTTTTAAAATACATTGGATTGGAATCTTATGTCCGATTGGCCACCAAAACCACAAAATGAATCCACAAATTTAAATAATGTGACAGGCAAAGAATGGCAGATTTTAGAAAAAGCTGTCTTGGCTTCTGTCGAAGAACAACGCCGTAGCCGCCGTTGGAGTATCTTTTTTAAATGTTTGGGTTTTGCTTATTTACTGATTGTGCTGATTGCAATGAGTAAGGGATGTTCGACCAGCACAGAAAAATCAACCAGCAGCATTGGCAGCAGTCATTTGGCAATTGTTGATATTGTTGGCACCATTGATTCCTCTGCGGGTCAGTCTACAGTCAATAGTGAAGATACCAACAAGGCTTTAAAACGGGCATTTGAAGCAAGTGGCAGCAAGGCAATTGTCCTCAATATCAACTCACCTGGTGGATCACCTGTGCAGTCGGATGAAATCTGGCAAGAAATTCGTTATCAGAAAAAACAGCATCCGAATAAAAAGGTCTATGCTGTCATTGGCGATATGGGGGCTTCTGGTGCCTACTATATTGCCTCGGCTGCGGATGAAATCATTGTAAATCCATCAAGCTTGGTCGGGTCAATTGGTGTGATCATGCCGAACTATGGTTTAAGTGGTTTAGCACAGAAATTGGGTGTAGAAGACCGTACCTTAACATCGGGCAACAACAAAGATATCCTGAGTATGACCAAACCGATTAATCCTGAACAGCGTGCGCACGTTCAGGCGTTGCTGGATAATGTTCATGGTCACTTTATCAATGCGGTTAAAGAGGGACGTGGCAAACGTTTAAAATCGAATGATCCAGCGGTTTTCTCTGGTTTATTCTGGACGGGTGAACAGGCAATTGCACTTGGTGTTGCAGATCGTAGTGGTAGCATTAGCACCCTGATGCGTGAGTTAAAGGTTGATCAAAAAGTGGATTATACCGTTCAACGTAATCCTTTAGAGTCTATTTTGGGGCGTATGGGTGCAAAGATTGGCGAGGGGATTAGTAGCTCTCTTGCAGCACAACTGGAAACTCAGCAAAACGCGAAAATACAATAACATATCTGATGCATCGCTTCGATAAAAGCGCTGTGTTGATCTTAATCAGGCTGTGTATATCACAGCCTTTTTATTGTAAAAATAACTGTACAGTTCTCTCTTTAATTTGCAATACATGTGTAGAACGAGATAATTGACCAATCAGTGAAAATAAAAGACAAGCTTATGAAACCTTTGATTCATTTTGCCCATGCCAATGGTGTTCCATCAAAAGTCTATCAAAAACTGTTTGATCAGCTCAAAGATCAATATGACATTATTTATGTGGCAGAAATTGGAACAGATAAGCGTTATCCAATTACACATGGCTGGGCATATTTGGTTGACCAGATCATTGATAGCATTGTGAGGCAGGCCCAGGGACGAAAAGTCATTGGTCTGGGACATTCCCTGGGTTCAGTACTCACCTTGATGGCAGCGTATCGCCGACCTGAACTTTTTTCACAAGTGATTATGCTCGATCCACCCCTGATTATTGGCAAGGCCTCGTTATTTTTTCATCTTGCAAAAATCTTCAAACCGAAGCTGGTCGACAAAATTACGCCAGCAGGCTTGTCGGTACGCCGACGCGATCACTGGGAATCTCGTGAGCAAGCGGCTGAGCTACTAGGTTCGAGAGGGTTTTATCAACATTTTGATGCAGACTGTTTTCAAGCCTACATTGATCATGCGTTGACCAATGATCCACAGCGTGGTGGTGTGACTTTAACCATTCCAAAAGATGATGAAGTGGCGATGTTTAGAACCACACCGTCAATGTGGTGGTTGCCAATGCCTAAACCACCTGTTCCTGTACATCTCGTGGTTGGCAGTGATAGTGTGTTCTTAAAAGAGAAACTTCCTCAAGTAGCAAAAAAGAAATTAGGAATCCCTTTTTCTGTCGTGGAGGGTGGGCATATGTTTCCTTTGGAGCATCCTGTGGAAACTGCCGAAAAAATTAAAAATCTGGTTATTTAACGCAAATAAAAAACGCATCCGAAGATGCGTTTTATTTTTAAAACTGGGCAAACTGAATTGGTTTTTCTAATAGTTTCTGGTTGAAATAAGCCTGACCATTTTCCCAGGTGAGCTGACCATTACATAACCATTGTGCTACTTGAGGATAAATAAAATGCTCAAGCTGATGTACACGTTGTGCCAAACTTTCTGCTGTATCCTGTAAACTCACCTGAATCACAGACTGGGCAATACTTTGTCCCGCATCCAGTTCAGCTGTTACAAAATGAACGGTACAACCATGCAAGCGATCTCCAGTATTTAATACACGTTGATGGGTATTCATCCCTTTATAAAAAGGCAGCAGAGAAGGGTGAATATTTAACATTTTACCTTGCCATTGACTAACAAAGTTTGGCGTTAAAATCCGCATAAAACCCGCAAGAATCACAAGATCAACTTGCCATGCCAACAGTTGCTGATGCATGGCTACATCAAAACTTTCCCGATTGGGAAAGTTTTGATGGGAAATCACAGCGGTGGCAATATTGGCGTCCTCGGCACGTCGTAATGCATAGGCATCAGCTTTGTTGGAGAGAACACCAACGATTTGCCCTGACAACTGTTTATCATGTTGGGCGTCGATCAGGGCCTGTAAGTTGCTACCATTACCAGAAACAAGTACCGCAATTCTCATTATGCAAAGATCACACGAATTTTTTCGTCTGCACCCTCAACTGATTCAGCATTTTCCTGAATGTGACCAATTTTCCAGGCTTTTTCGCCTTGAGCTGTTAATACTTCAATGGTTTTATCCGCTTCGCTTGCATCAACAGCAATCACCATACCAACGCCACAGTTAAAGGTACGATACATTTCAAAGCGTTCTACATTACCTTCACGCTGCAACAACTGGAATAATTCAGACCATTCCCAGCTAGACTCATCAATCACAGCTTGTGCGCCATTTGGAAGAACACGCGGTAAGTTACCTGGTAAACCACCACCAGTAATATGTGCCATAGCATGTACATCGACTTGTTTGCAAAGCTCTAACACTGGTTTTACATAAATACGGGTTGGTTCCATTGCAACATCTGCAAGTGGACGACCATCAACAATTTGAGTTAGGTCTACATTCTTAACATCTAAAATTTTGCGTAGCAATGAGTAACCATTTGAATGGGCACCACTTGAAGCAACGCCAATCAACACGTCACCAGATTTTACTTTGGAACCATCAATAATTTTGCTCTGTTCAACCACACCCACTGCAAAACCAGCGAGATCGTAATCTTCGCCCTCATACATGCCTGGCATTTCGGCAGTTTCACCACCGACCAATGCACAGCCAGCAAGCTCACAACCTTTACCAATACCTGTCACTACATTTGCAGCCACATCAACATTCAAATGACCCGTTGCATAATAGTCCAGGAAGAACAATGGTTCAGCACCACAAACCAGCAGGTCATTGACACACATTGCCACCAAATCTTGACCAATCGTGTCGTGACGATTTAGATTTAACGCTAAACGTAATTTAGTCCCTACGCCATCTGTTCCTGAAACCAATACAGGTTCTTCATAACCTTTTGGAATTTTGCATAGGGCACCAAAGCCACCTAAACCGCCCATGACTTCAGGACGAGTGGTACGCTTAGCGACAGATTTGATACGATCGACCAGTGCGTCGCCCGCTTCAATGTCGACCCCCGCATCTTTATAGCTTAAACCAGTATTTGGGGTAGAAGTTGAGTTGCTCATAGTGAAGTCTCCGCATTGGCGGCAGATTATAACCCGAATATACGAAACTCTTCTGTTATTTATGCCCGAAAATGCTATCTTTATTAAAAATTTTTTCCATTTATAACGATTACACCAAGAAAGGCTAGATTTTATGCAAGATCAGGTATTGCGTCGTATCTTTATTCTCGCAGGACTCGCATTACTACTCTGGGTATTATATCTGTTGAAGCCAGTGGTATTGCCATTTGTAGGGGCATTCTTTATTGCCTACCTGTTTAGTCCGCTTGTCGATACCCTTGTAAAGTTTAGGCTGCCACGCTGGCTGGCCATTAGTATTGTATTCGTTGGGATTGGTACCACTTTAACTGTGGTGTTATGGTTTCTTGTGCCGTTGGTCTGGAAACAGCTCATGTATGCGCGAGACAGTATTCCAGCAGGGATTCATTGGATTAACTCAACCTTTCTGCCTTGGGTATCCAAAACCTTTAATGTTATTCCAATGGAACTGGATACCGAACAAATTTCCAAAACGATCATGGAATATGTCCAGACCAATTATAGTGCGGATAGTATTCAAACCATGTTGCTACGTCTAGCTCAATCAGGTCTGAATTTTATTCAACTGGGCGGGGTGGTGATTTTAATTCCAATAATTTCATTCTATTTCCTTCTTGATTGGGAAAGAATGTTGCAAAGCTTTAGACGCTTGATTCCTCGGCCTTACGAAGCATCGACCTTGAGAATTGTGGGTGAATGTCACAGTGTATTGGGTGCATTTGTGAAAGGGCAGTTTCTGGTGATGTTATTACTGGGAATTGTATATGCTGTTGGATTGCAGTTGATTGGGCTGGAGGTTGGCCTGATTATTGGGATGATCGCTGGTTTGGCGAGTATCATTCCTTATCTAGGTTTTGCGGTTGGTATTATTGCAGCGGTTATTGCCACCTTGTTCCAATTTGGACTGGACTGGACACAGCTTCTCTTGGTCGGTGTTGTGTTCATGATTGGACAAATGGTTGAAGGATATATTCTGCAACCTTTCTTGTTGGGCGATAAAATTGGCTTATCTCCAGTTGCGGTGGTGTTTGCAGTATTAGCTGGCGCACAACTGGGTGGTTTCCTTGGGATGTTGATTGCATTGCCTGTCGCAGCAGTGATTGTGGTGTTGTTAAAGCATGCGCGTGATAATTACGAAAAAAGCCGTTTTTATGGGTTACCGATTGAGATGAGTATTTCCCAGGGTGGAATTCAGCACATCAATGTTGATGCGGGTGATGTAGAAATTGATATTGAAATTAAAAACTCTCAAGATACAGGCACTTCAAATTCAAATGACTTTAAGTAATTGGGGAACACATTAACGATATGCGTCAACTGCAACTGGATATAGAACCACAACTGGATGCCCGAATCAGCGATTTTTCAGGTCCAGGCTGGGGAAATGTGGTTGATGCGGTCCGACAGTTACATGCAGGCTTGGTCAGCCGATTTTATGTCTATGGCGGAGCTGGAACAGGCAAGAGCCATTTGCTGTCTGCAATTTGTGATTCATATCTGGAATTAGGCCGCCGAGCAATAAAAGTATCTTTGCTGGAACTATTGGATGCGCCTATAGAGGCCATTACCTCTTTAGAGTTTTACGAATTGGTTGCTTTAGATGATATTGATGCAATCAGTGGGGTCCCTCATTGGCAGAAAGCAGTTTTCCATTTAATCAATAATCATGAAGGGCAACTGGTATTTTCTTCCCGTGTGGCACCTATTGAATTAAAACTTGAACTACCTGATTTGCAGTCCAGACTAACGCAGGCGGTAAGCGTAAAAGTTCCAAATGGAAGTTCATATGCAGACCGACAAGCCTTACTTCAGTCTGTTATGATAAGACGGGGTATTCATTTTGATCAGCAAATCGTTGACTATTTATTGAATAATGGCCCGCATCAAGCGTCAGTATTGTTACAAACGCTGGCCCAACTTGAAAAAATGCTAAAAGGCGAAAAAACCAGGCTTTCCAATATGACACTCAAGCAAATCTATGCATTGATTGATGAATATCGTCAATAATTTGACATCCTCCCCGACCTAAAGGAGGGGGATTCCTACTGCTAGATGGCAATGTCCTGCCACGAAACAGATACTATAGTTCTCTGCTTCTTATTCCAATGTAGTCCTACCTTTCGGATTGCAAAGAGCGCACGGATTACAATGGGGAAAACTGTTTTTTTCGTGTTGTATCAGTCTGCTGACTAAAAATATACAACATAATTATCATAGCACATGGATTACTAGATCCAAATGTTTTTAGCAATCCTAGCTAATCCCCACAAGGGGGACTAGCGGATTGCAGCCTTATATCCTCGGGCTAAACCCCGAGGTTTTACGGCTATTCGGATAAAATTTCTTGAGAAATTGTGAGAGCTATGACAAAGTACGCACAAAGGATGTGGTTGCAAATTTAAATTTTGCAATACCAAGAAAAATGAAAAATAGAAGGAGATCGGTATGCTCAAACGGACGCTTGCCTGCGCTTTATTTGCGGTTACTGGGCATGTTTATTCTGCGGATATTCAAGTCACAACGTTGGTTGATGAAGACAAGGATGATACCGTTTGTTCATTACGAGAAGCCGTAGAATTTTTAAATAAACGTAGCCAGACAGCTTTTGAGAATGGTTACCATGGTTGTGGTAACAAGGAAGCTTCCTCTACTATTTTATTGGGGCGTGATAAAGAATATATATTAAATAAGGCTCTACAAATTAAAACATCTATGACCATTAGTACTGCTGCCAGTGGGGATTTTAATAATGATAAGAAAGGATTAAATAATGCAACTATTAAAATGGTTGGTACAGAACGCTTATTTACGGTTGATGATGAAAGTGTCGAAAATAGTTTGCTAGCGGTTAGTCTTATTGAGTTAAATTTACAAGGTTCATCCACCAAAGTAAATAATAGACCTCTTGCGAAAGTAAAAACTGCCTCAATATAGATTCCATGAAATATCAGAAATTAAACCGTTTTTCAGATTCTGAATTCAAGCGCTTGGTTGGCGTACCTCGACCAGTTTTTAGTGAAATGGTCGAAGTTTTAAAAGAAGCAGAATCACTTAAAAAGAAATTAGGGCGTCCTCATACTTTAGCTATAGAGGATCAATTATTATTAACACTCAATTACTTACGGAATTACAGCACTCAATTGGAATTGGCTGCAAATTACCATATCGCTGAAAGTAATGTGAATCGAACCATTAAAAAGGTTGAAGATGCATTAATGAAATCAAGGCGTTTTACCCTGCCAAAACGAAGCATTACAACAGCAGACGAACAATTTAACTGGGTCATTATTGATGCTACAGAATGTTCAATAGAACGTCCCAAAAAAAATCAGAGTAAGTTCTACAGTGGTAAAAAGAAGAAACATACGCTAAAAGCCCAAGTGATCTATCATCCGAAGAGCAAACAAATCATAGGAGTAGATATATCTTCTGGCAGTCAGCATGATATTAAATTGGCAAGAAAAACAGTTAAGAAATTCAAAAATTGTGAATATGTTATGACCGATTTAGGGTATTACGGATTAGAGCAAGATGGCTTTAAATTGTTGATGCCAATCAAAAAAAAGAAAAAATTTCCATTATTTAAAGTTGAGAAAAAGTACAATAAAATGATTGAAAAAATACGAGTTGTGATCGAACACATTAATAGTCAATTGAAAAGATTTAGAATACTCAGTGAACGCTATCGAAATAGACGGAAAAGATTCGGTTTGCGCATTAACTTAATTGCCGCACTGGTAAACCGGATGAACTTGCAATAACGACTTTCGCAAGAGGTCTAATGGTGGTTTAATTCTAAATCGTGAAGCATTAACAATTCAATATTCTCGTCTGACTGGCGGTAATGCTAATAATGGTGGTGCAATTTATAATGCAGGTGTTTTATCTGATACACAGAAAACTGTAGGAACCGTAGCAATTAGTAATAGTATTCTTCAGAATAATAAGGCTGATCAAGGTGCTGCACTTTATACAGATATGCCATATTACCGTATCACTCAATCTGTAATTAGAGATAATACCATTACGACAAAAAATGGTTCATTGTTGTATACAAATATAGGTTTTAAAGATCCAACCATTGGAGTAAATATTTTATACAATGGCGCTTCTGGTTTGCGTAATTCAACTATATTTAATAATACAGGTGGATATGTTGCCAATATTCGTGAGGGGATGGTTTTAAATAATGTGACCATGATCAGAAACGATGCTGGTCTATATCTGCAAGCACCTAAATGGATCGTTAAAACCACAACAACAGATGAAAATGATGAGAAAAAAGAAACAAATACTGATTTAGTGAGTGCTTCTATTTCAAATAGCATTATTGTTGGAAATGGTGAGAACACATGTGGTTTGAAAACAGATCCAGAAGACTCAACAATTGTACAGAGTAATTTAATAGACTCAACTTGCGATTTTAGCAAATTTGATAAGTTACTTGATCGTAGAAACTTTAGTGTGGGAGACAATAAACTGATTGCAGGGAATAATATTGTAGATCAGAAATGTGACGCCCCACCTGCAAGTGGTCTGTTATGTCCGTATTATACACCTAAAGATCAAATGCTTGGATTCTTTAAACCACGTTTATTAATGGCTTATAATCAATTGTCAGACTCTTTAATTGTTAATAAAGGCCGAATTTATAGTGATGGTGGTGCTGTTGGTTTAGCAAGTTGCGAAGGAAGTGATCAGCGTGGAAAGAATCGTAGTGGTTATGATGAATTATGCGATTTAGGGGCAATTGAATTGGTCATTAACCGAGGGGATATCCCAATTGTTGGTCAAGATATTCTGTACGGTGAGATTGCGAAGTTTAGTATTGCAGACAGTTTATTGGATGGTGAATTATTAGATCCAGCTTCCTGTGAACAAGTCTTGGGTAAACGTTCTGATGGGCAAGCATGGCAGTGGGGATGTTTAGAAATAAAACAAACTGCCACTCCATCTAAAGGTAAACTGACTTTGGATCAAGATGGCAACATTACTTATGTGCCAGACAGTAATTGGCATGGGGCGGATAAGTTTAATTTACGTGTAATGACTACAACAACACGTTTAAATGATGTTTCTAATTATTATATTGAAATCCCAACAACGATTGTACAAGATCCACCAAATAACTTTAAAAGTAAAACCGTGAATGTTTCTGGGGGAAGTATGGGTTTTGGTGCAATATTTATGTTGTTAGGTTTAGTTGGAATACGCCGTTTTAAATCATAATCAAGGATGATGAGATGAAAAATTATAAAAAAGCTCTATTAGCAACTATGGTAATTGCTGCTATGCCCCTTTTGGCTGCAACAAGTAATACCCCAATTAATGTTACAACTTTCGATGATGAGGATGGTGATAACCTAAATGCTTGTTCTTTAAGGGAAGCATTGAAAACTGCAGAAACACGTAAGTCGTTTGGTGGATGTGAAGTTACTGATATACTTTCAACTACTCAGAAAGTGATTCAGCTTAAGGCTGGAACATATGTGTTAAATACAGAGCTGACTCCAAAAGCTGATGTGTCAATATGGGGGGAAAGTCCTGTAGATTGGCAGAAAAAGAGTGTTCTTACTAATGATTATCCAGCTCAAACTGACCTAAAAACTACGATTGAAGTCAAAAATAATAGTCGTATTTTCAATACGACTTTAGCTAATAAAGCTTTAGCCTTAAGCAATATTATCTTAAGAAATGGTAAAACTCCAGATCGGGGAGGGGCAATCTATGCAGGCGCCAATGTTACATTGCAAAATACTAAAATCTTAAATTCACAGGCTGGTCTGGGCGGAGGAGCCATATTTTTGGCGGGACCTACAGCCTCACTTTCTATAACAAATAGCTTAATTCAGGATAACCAGTCACCAATTGGTAGTGTACTGGCTATGAGTTGCTTTAATGATAATGTTTATTCAAAGCGTGATATTAGTATTACTGGAAGTAGTTTAATTAGTAATGGTTCTAATAGTTCAAAGAGCGTGTTGGATTTCTGTGGGGAGCCCAAAGTTACTTTATCAACCAATACAATTGCTAAAAATATTGCAGATATAGCAATCGGTAATTTAATTCAATTTTCAGGAAATACCAAAGCAAGTGATACGCCAAATAATAACTCTAGTGTATTAAGTAATAGCAGTAGTTTGGAATTATTGAATAATACGATTGTCGAGAATACGGTAAATACAGCATTATTATATGATAAGTTGGGAACAAAACTACTTGGCTTTAATGTGCTGGCCTATAATAATGGAAGTTATGCTTGTCGTTATTTATTGGGTGATGCAGCTAAAGAAGAAAAAGTTGGTTTTAACATAGTTTATAATATCTTGTCTCTTAAAGGTGATAATAAGTGCGATGTTCCAGATCAATCCTTAAGTGATAATAAAACGAATATTGATATTAGTAATACAAATGATATCCGAACATTACTCAGTCCTCTACAGAATGCTTCTGAATATACGGCATTCCTACCTTTATATTATCCTAAAAACAATAATACTGAGACAGATCTGATTAATACGGGGGCAATAGGCTGTAGTTCTACAGATCAACGTGGTATTGCACGTATTACGGATGGGACTTTATATTATGATCCAGATGCACGAAATAGTTGTGATATTGGTTCAGTTGAATTGATGAAACTTACTGCAGGAGATTTAGTGGACTTATCAAATGGTTCATTATTAGCTTTAGTTGCAAGCTATCAGCAAGAATATGACTTTTTTGAAAATTTAGTTGAAAAGCCTAATAACCCTGATTTTTTAACTTATTATAAAATTCGTTTGCAAGAATACAAAGATTTATTAGAAAAAACTAAGGGAAATTTAAAATATCGTGGAATTTATATAGACTTAAAGAAATATCAGCTTCCATTGCCACAAGAAGTTGAATTAACGGATGGTAATCATCAATTAAATTTCTTTAGTCCAGAAAATTATAAAGTAACTGTTGAAGCATTGGGGATTGGACAAATCAATGATACTGGTGAAACAGTAAAACCTGATCCAAACTTACATTGTGAATGGAATGAGGACCTAGAGCAAATTCTTGTTTATAGAACTGATGATGCAATTACTCAAGCTGGGGATAAAGCTTTTTGTAAATATACGATTCAATCTAAAAATGACGAAAGCGTAAAGTCTTCTGGTTTGATTCAAGCTGCATTTGTTAATATGGCTCCTTTGGCTAAAGATACATCAGTAACTTTAAAGTACAGACAGCATGAAAAAGCGACTTTAAATTTATTAAGTTTTGCCAATGATGACGGTGATACAGGTGAGGGGGGCAAAGGACCTGACAGCAATCCAAATAAACCTGCTTTCTGGAAAAATGCAGATGGAGTTGAGTTACCAATTCGTTTAACTAATATACCAAACAGAGATTTGACCATAACAGCAGATCGTAAAGGGGCTTGTCCTGAACCAGATGATAAAGAAATCTGTTATGGCGGTAATATTTATGTTCAGGAAGTAAATACACTTAACCCATTTAATTTCTCATTCAATTATCAAGTGTATGACGCAGATGGTACTGCTTCAAATACTGCAACAGTGAGTGTCATTAGTACAGCCACAACAACTGATGATACTCGTCCTGCGGGTAGCGGTGGTGGCAGTATGGGTATTTTCTCAATATTTGGGTTATTAAGTTTACTGGCTTATCGCCGATTCAGAAAGTAGAAACAATGAATCAAAAAATAGCGCTAAAGTAGCGCTATTTTTTATATTCTGAGTAATCCTCTAGGGATAAGCTTAAGTTTAAATTATAGTCAGTGCTCAGAATATTTACTTAGATATTCATCTCTAATTGTTACACGTTCTTCCAAACTTGCATTTTGCATGCGTTTACGTAAGTTATTTCGCTCCTGAGTGCTCATTTTCTGCCAGATGTCACGCATTTTTTGTTTTTCATCATCTGGTAATTGCGTAAACCATTCCATTCTTTGCTGGAGTTGTGAACCTTGGTCTGTTGGAATTTCTTTCAATGTTTGGTAGCGTTTAATTAAGATACGCTGTTCTTCAGGGGATAAATCATCCCATGCTTCTTCAGTTGTCGGTTTGCTGAGTTTAGAGAAAACCCAAAACCGTTCTGAACCAGCAAAACTGGTTTGTAATAAACCCAATGTACACACAACAAGTGCTAACTTTCTAGCTGCCATGTGGAACTTTACCCTCACCCAAGACCATTAACATTTCCATATCTTCAACCATTTGTGGCGAAAGCTTTGGATTTACGATGACCTGATTTTGTGGTTTATCTGTAAGTTGCAAAGAACTTGGAAGAACCACAATACCCATAATTGCAGCGGCAAATGCAAAACCAGTCATTTTCCAGATACTGTAAAAAGACGTATGTTTCTTTTGAACAGAATCGAGAACATGATTCATCACCAACATTTTATTGTGATGTTGTTCTCTTGCGAGTTGATCAAGCTTGGAAGTCACTTGTTTGGTGAATTCATCTTTTTTCATTTGATGATCCTCCCGTATGTGGGTTTAAATGCTCTAAAGCGATTCTGAGTCCCTGAATTGCACGGTGATAATGTGTTTTCACACTGCCTTCACTGCAATCCATGATTTGAGCTGTGGTCATGGTATCAAAACCCTCCCACGCTCTTAGCATAAATGCCTGTTGTTGACGTACTGGTAATTGATTGATTGCAGCCTGAATTTCTTCCATTGTGACTTCCTGATCTAGAAAATCGAATGGATTAGGGGTGGATTCATCTACAACATCAATAATTTCTTCGTCATCATCCAAATTAATTTTTTTAAATAATGAAAATGGGTTTGCACGGCGTGCTTCTTTGCGCCGCCAGTCCTGAAGTTTGTTATTTAAAATGGTATAGAATAGCGGATACCATTCTTCGGTACTTTTATCTGAATATGATTTATGCAATGAGATAAAGGCTTCCTGAACCAGATCCATTGCAATGCCTTGTTGTCCCTGGGTTGCACTTTCCATCATCACAAGCGCACGACCTGTCACGTCTTGCATAAAAAAACGCAGACGTTGTTCAACAGTACTGCGGTCAGTACCATTATCGGTTCGGGCCTGTTTCGGTGCTAAATCCATAGAGATGGAAAATCCTGTCATGGATACCCACCATTATTTCAATTCATTAATTCTATAACGTTGAAAAGGGTGGATGCGTTGACAACTCAAGCAATTATTTTTAGTAGTGTAATGGATTTTCTCAGCAGAGAAAGTGTATTTAAAATAATTTAACCTTTTACTGGCGTTGGCGAACCATTTCAAACAGACAGATTGATCCCGCAATTGCAACGTTCAAGGACTCCTGACCACCAGGTTGGGGAATGGTGACAGCCTGGGCATGTTCAAGGGCATAGTCACTTGCACCTTGGCCTTCGTTACCTAGAATCCAGACACAGGGCTGGGTTAAATCCTTGCCATATAAACTGGTGGAACGGTGGGAGCTGGTGACAAACACGGGAATATTAAATTTTGGTAAAATATCTGTAAGTTGATAATTCTCAAAACAATGTAAACTAAAATGTGCGCCCATGCCTGCACGTAGTACTCGAGGAGACCAAAGTAATGCTGAACCTTGGGTACAAATGACTTGTTTAACATTGGCCGCTGCTGCTGAGCGTAATAATGTACCCACATTACCTGGGTCCTGAACATTTTCAAGAATCAGGGTGTCTTTGCTAAAATCAATAGTTTGAATATTTGAGGGTAAGTCAATAATGGCCAAACAGGGTAGGGTTGTACCCAGTGTACTAAGGTCTTTATATAAAACCTCACTGATCACAAAGATATGCCCTTTGTGCAATTCAATTATCTTTTGCAAATCTGGATGGGCTAAGGCCTGTTCAGTGGTAAATAAGGAAAAGATTTTCTTTTGTTGTTGTAACCATGTTAGGCACAAATGTGTTCCTTCGAGTACCGTTTGTTGATGTTTTTTTCGGGCACTGTTGAGTTCGATGAGTCCACGCAAATGTTTGATTTTTGCATTGTCTTTTGATTCTAAAAAAATAACCGCCATAGGGTAAATATCCAAAAGGGCATTACAATTTATAATGCCCTGATTATTAAAAATAATTAATGATAACTTGTTACGCGTTCCACTTCATTTTTAGAACCGATAATTACAGGCACACGTTGGTGTAACTCAGTTGGCTGGATGTCCATAATGCGAACACGGCCTGTTGTACATGCACCACCAGCCTGTTCAATCAGCATGCTCATCGGGTTTGCTTCATACATCAGACGTAAACGTCCAGCTTTTTTCGGATCTTTTAAATCGTAAGGGTAAAGGAAGATACCACCACGGCACAGGATACGATGAATATCACCCACCATACAGGCTACCCAACGCATATTGAAATCTTTTTCACGGACTGAGGTTTTTCCAGCAAGTAGTTCATCAATATAACGTTTTACAGGATTTTCCCAGTGGCGTTGATTGGATGAGTTGATAGCGAATTCCTGAGTATCTACTGAAACCTGAACTTGTTCAGTCGTAAGCAGGAAAGTTTGTGTCGTTGGATCAAATGTGAAGAAAGTAACACCTGCACCTACAGTAAGAACCAGCATGGTGGATGGCCCATACAGTACATAACCCGCAGCGACCTGTGCTGTGCCTGCCTGCATAAAGTCAGTAGATTGGGTTACGGCATTTTTAGCAGGTAAAATTGAGAAAATCGTACCCACACACATATTGATGTCAATATTGCTCGAACCATCAAGTGGGTCAAACAAAACCAGATATTTACCATTTTCCTGTGCAGGCGTAAAGTCATCCAGCTCTTCAGAAGCCAAGCCACCCACCTGTGGATGAACTTTGAGGGCATCAATCAGGTAATCATTTGAAATGACATCCAGTTTCTTTTGTGTTTCGCCCTGAATATTTTCATTACCCGCACTGCCTAAAATACCTGCCAAAGCACCTTTTTGCAGAGCCTGATCAATGGTCTTGCATGTGTCTGCAATTGTTTCAATGACCTGAGCCAACTCTGGTGTCAAATTCCCATTTTGTTGTTGTAAATATTGGGACAAAGTAAGGTTTGACGACATATTGAATAGCTCCGATTTTGCTGCATCAAAATTGATAAAAGAATGCCGCTATTCTAGATGAGAATGCCAAAAAATAAAAATTATCTTACTTTATTTATGTTGCTTTTATGATTACAAGTCTTCATTTACATGCTATGTTGGATGCATATTAGACAGGATGTTTGGAGAATAAAATGTCAATCAAGAATTTTGAAGCAACCCCAACCCCAAGTGAACCAATTAGTTTGGATGAAATTTCCAAGGAAAATGTGAAAGATGCCTGGAAAGATTATGAAGCCAAGCCTGAGTATAAGAATTTTAATAAGCACGATATGATTGAGTCGATGCAGTCATCTAAACAGGATGATAATATCCAACAACAGCTATAAAAAATGCTCACATCATGTGAGCATTTTTTCTTAAAGTATTATCTTAATAATGGCGGAACGGCTTCATAGTTGATTTCCACACGGCGGTTTTCTTTCCATGCAGCTTCATTATGGCCCTGATTGACAGGAGCCTCCTTACCATAGCTTACAGCTTCAAGCTGCTGTGGGTTTACACCATTGGTGATTAAAAAGCTTTCTACCGCTTTAGCACGGCGTTCGCCAAGTGCCATATTATATTCACGTGTACCGCGTTCATCGGTATGGCCTGTTAAAGCAACTTTTGAATTGGCATTTGCAACAAGAAATTGAGCATGTGCCTGTAATGTTAGATAATCTTCTTGGGATAAGTCGCTGCTGTCATAGTCAAAATGTACAACACGTTTTGCTAAAAATGCTTTATTCGCTGCGGTTACGCCTTTTGAGGACGCACCTGCCAAGTTTTGTGCATTTAATGCAGCATCTTCACTGAGACCATCGGTACTTACCGTTGTTGCACTGTTTGGTGTATTGCCTGCGGTAATTTCAGCAGCAGGTTTACGGCTGGCACAGCCTGTAAAAACCAAGGTCGCTGCGAGTAGGGGGAGTGTCAGATATTTAATATTCATATGTTTCTCCAATCAATCAAATTTATTTGGGTGCCCAAGCTGGTTCGCGAACTTCACCTTGCTCACTTGGTAAGTTCATACGGAAACGACCATCTGTTGACATGATAGAGAGTAAGCCGCGCTCTCCCTCACGTGTCGCATAAACCACCATTTGCCCATTGGGTGAGAAGCTCGGTGATTCGTCCAGACTGGTTGGTGTCAGGATATTGGTAATGCCTGTATTAATATCCTGAATGGCAACTTTATAATTGCTTCCACTTGGACGATGAACTAATGCAATTTTTTTACCATCCGCACTTAAGGTGCCACGGGCATTGAACGCACCCTTGAATGTTAGGCGTTTAACCGAGCCATCATCAAAACGATAGCTATAAATTTGTGGAGAACCACCACGGTCAGAAGTGAAGATAAATGACTTGCCATCTGGTGCATAACGTGCTTCGGTATCAATCGCTGAATCGTTGGTCATCCGCTTGACTTGGCGGCTAGCTAAGTCCATTTGATAGATTTCAGGGTTACCATGCATTGAAGCGGTAAAGAGCATGGACTTGCCATCTGGTGAAAAGCTTGGTGCGCCATTCAAGCCCCTGAAGCTTGCTAAAACTTCACGCTGTCCTGAAGCCAAGTCCTGAAGATAGATTGCAGGACGTTTGGTTTCAAAAGAAACGTAAGCGATTTTCTTTGCGTCTGGGGTCCAGGCAGGAGAAAGGATTGGATCACGTGACGAAAGGACGGTTTTAGGTTGTTCGCCATCGGTATCAGCAACCTGTAGGGTATAACGTTGAGCTGGGGTTGCCTGATTTCGCAGTACATAGGCAATACGCCCACTAAAGTCACCTGCAATACCTGTCAGTGCCTGATAAATCGCATCACTGATCATATGTCCCGCCTGACGGATGCGTGAACTTGGTACAGTCAGGACCTCATTGAGTAGGTATTGCTGTTTTTGTACATCATACAACTGGTATTGAATTTCAAATGTATTGGCATCAACAGCTTTCATTTGTCCGACAACGACATAGGGAACGCCAGCATTTTGCCAGTCGCCAGCCTGAATCTGATCAATACTTGCAGTGGCAGGTAAATTTTGTGATGCACTGGTAAAACGACCTGAACGGTTTAAATCGCTTTCAACAATTGGATAAATCGCCTTGTCATTGGTAAATGGCACAATCGCAATTTTAGGCGCCTGTTCAGGGGCTTTGGCAATTTCAAGATGGAGTTGTGCAAAAGTTGTTGCTGGAACAACGGTGCTAATGGCAGTAAAAACTGCTAAGGAGATGAGATGTTTACGAGTCTTGTCCATAATTACAATAATTTGCATAGTATTGTTGTGGCTGTTGATTATTTAACATAGTTACATGCTTTGTGCTATGACAGGCATGTAACTATTCACGATAAATTACTATTGTGCAATAAATGTGATGGAAATTCGGCGAAGTTGACTCACAATATCAGGGTCATCAGGCATTGGTAAAGGTGACGCTCGTTTAACAGCATCCTCTACGCTTGCTTTCAAATCAGAATCACTACTATTGGCAACCACAGATTTTACGTTCCCATTAGCATCAAGTGTAATATTAACATTAATAGATTTTCCTCGAGAGGCTAAAGGGACTTCCCAAGCTCTGGTAATCTTATTTTTAAAAGCTGCTTTAGTTGAATCAGCGATTTTTTTACTTTCCGCTTTTTTCTGAGCAGCTTCTTGTTCAGCTTTTTTAGCGGCAGCAGCTTTGGCTTCTTCTGCATCCGCTTTTGCTTTAGCGTCGGCATCGGCTTTACGTTTTGCGTCTGCCTCTGCTTTTGCCTTAGCATC
>NZ_KB849212.1:486751-574626 GCF_000368025.1 Acinetobacter parvus DSM 16617 = CIP 108168 | reverse complement strand
TCCGCTTTTGCTTTGGCGTCTGCCTCTGCTTTTGCCTTAGCATCCGCATCGGCTTTTTTCTTGGCATCAGCGTCTGCTTTACGTTTTTCTTCAGCAGCCTTGGCTTTGGCATCTGTTTCAGCTTTTTTCTTGGCGTCAACGTCTGTTTTACGCTTTTCTTCCGCAGCTTTTGCCTTGGCATCTTGTTCAGCTTTCAACTTGGTTGCATTATCTGCCTTGGTTTTAGCGGCTAGATCAGCTTTACGTTTTGCTTCCTGTTCAGCCGCTTTTGTTTTTGCTATGGTATCTGCCTGACGTTTTTCTTCTGCCTGTTTGGCTTTTGCATCATTTTCAGCTTGTCGTTTTTGCTCCGCAGCTTTTGCTTTCGCCTCTGCATCGGCTTTACGTTTTTCTTCGGCAGCCTTGGCTTTGGCATCAGCTTCTGCACGTTGTTTTTGTGCGATAGCTTCTGCTTGCTTCTGTTGTTTTTCTACCTGTGCTTTTGCTTTGGCGGCTTCCTCAGCCTTACGTTTTTGTTCAGCCAACTTTGCCTGTTGCGCCTGTTCAGCTTTCTGCTTTTCGGCAGCAAGTTGCTGAGCAGTAGGTGGTGGAGGGGCAACAGGAAGATTTTCAGGCTGAGTTTCATCTACAATTGGACTTAATATTTCTTCTGCCTGATTTTCAGCCGCAGTTTCCTGTTCCACGGGTTTTGCCAATGGGGGGGGCAAGTCTTCTGGCTTGACTAAAATCGTGGTGATTTTTTTAGGCTGTTCAGGTGGTTTTCCCATTCCCAAATACAATAAGCCAACAATGGCAACGATATGAACACCGAGTGTAAAACCCAGTGCAATTGCATTTTGTTTAAAAGGTGGCTCTTGAAATTTTTTCATAACTTATTTTAGCGAATCAGTTAATAAACCAACCTGAGTTAGACCTGCTTCTTGTAAACTGGACATGAGTTCCACCACTTCACCATAAGGGCGAGATTTATCGCCATTCACCAAGACCATAAGCTGTTTATTGTCTTGTTCAGCCTGTTTCTGGGCATCACTTAAAATGCTTTCAAGCTGCTCATGTGTTAGTGGTTCAGTGCCTTTATTATGTTGATATTGCAGATAAATATTACCATCCTTGCCAATGGTGACCATTGCAGGCATATCTTTAGATTCAATTGGATTGTTATTGGCTTGAGGTAAATCCACTTTAATTCCACTGGTAATCATGGGTGCAGTGACCATAAAAATCACCAGAAGTACCAGCATGACATCAATATATGGCACGACATTCATGTCACTTTTCAGCGGCTTCTTGATGCGTTCAAAACGTCCAGATCGTTGAATCGCCATTATGCATCTTCCTGTGTCGTTCCAATTGCTTGACGCTGTAACAGGGCAACCATTTCTTCGGCAAACAGGGCACGGTCTGAATAAATTGCTTCACCTTTTGCGGTGAAATGGTTAAAAGCAAGTACCGCAGGAATGGCAGCAAACAAGCCAATCGCAGTTGCAATCAATGCCTCTGCAATACCAGGTGCCACAGTCGCCAATGTCACCTGATCCACAGCAGCCAGACCAATAAAGGCATTCATAATGCCCCAGACTGTACCAAACAGGCCGATATAAGGCGCAACAGAACCAATACTTGCCAATGCGCCTAGACCTTGCTCCAATCCGCCCTGATCACGGCTTAAGCCAACACGAAGAATACGTTCAGTTCCCTCAATGGTCTGGTTGGTGTCAGCCTTACGTTTTTGCAGTTTAAAAAATTCACCCAAACCCTGATAAAAAATATCTTCCAAGCCACGACGTTTAGAGTTGAGCTGGGCGTTGTTGTATAGGGTATTCAGTTCGGCACCTGACCAGAACATTTTTTGAAAATGCTCATCATCCTGCGCTGCCTTTTTAAAGCCCATATATAGTTTGGCAATCAAATACCAGCTGAAAATTGACGCTAGTAATAAGATCAACATGACCAATTGAACGACTGGGCTGGCTTGTAAAATCAGGTCAGAAATGTGCAGGGAAGATTCTAAATTTGTTGCCATAAGTTGAGTGCCGAAAGTTTATTTTTAGTCCTGTGCCAATTCTTTTTGAATCAGGTCACGAATTTCATCAGGAAGTCTGCGTGGCATCAAGTCCTTGTTTAAACATGCCAACGTAACCTCACCTGAAGCCAGCAAGATTTCACCACGATAAATATTTTGTTGCAACACAAATGACGCGGCTTTACACGAAATAACACGTGCTGTAACGGTAATTAAATCATCCATTAATATAGGGCGTACATATTTGACCTGAATCTGGTGGACAACAAAGCTGTAATCCTTTTGATGCCAATAGTGTGCAATCCCCGTGGAGCGTAGCCATTCTGTACGGGCACGCTCCATAAAACGGATGTGGTTGGCATGGTAGACAATCCCGCCTGCATCTGTATCTTCGATATATACACGAATATTAAATTCAAAATGATTGGCCATGATGACGTCCTTATACAAAACTCTCCTGAATATTCAAGAGAGTTGGAAGAAATTTAAACTTATGTTTCTGGCGGAGTTAACCCAAACTGTAAATAAGCCATGTTGGTCGCAATTCGACCACGTGCGGTACGCATCACATAACCTTGTTGAATCAAATATGGCTCAATCACATCTTCAAGTGTTCCACTATCTTCTGCCATCGCGGCTGCTAAAGCTTCAACACCTGTTGGACGACCTTCAAAACGCTCAAGTAACATGCTGAGATAACGGCGATCCAGTGTATCCAAACCTGCCTTATCCACATTCAGCATATCCAAGGCACGTTGGGCCATATCCTGAGTCACTTCACCTGTACCCTTGACTTGGGCATAGTCACGAACTCGACGTAACAGACGGTTGGCAATACGAGGTGTACCACGAGAACGGCGAGCAATTTCCATTGCACCATCATCTGTCATGAGTACATCCATCAAACGTGCAGAACGCCCAACGATATAAGTCAAATCCTTAACAGAATAGAATTCTAAACGTTGCACAATCCCAAAGCGGTCACGTAAGGGTGAGGTGAGCAGGCCAGCACGGGTAGTGGCTGCAACCAGTGTAAATGGAGGTAAGTCCAGTTTAATTGAACGGGCAGCGGGGCCTTCGCCAATCATGATATCCAGTTGGTAATCTTCCATCGCTGGATAAAGAATTTCTTCAATTACTGGGGAAAGGCGGTGGATTTCATCAATAAAAAGAACATCGCCCTCTTCAAGATTGGTGAGCATTGCGGCCAAATCGCCTGCACGTTCCAACACAGGGCCAGAAGTTGATTTTAAATTACCGCCCATTTCCCGAGCGATAATATTGGCAAGTGTGGTTTTACCTAAACCAGGTGGACCAAAAATTAGGGTGTGATCCAGTGCCTCACCACGTCCACGTGCGGCACCAATGAAGATTTCCATTTGCTCACGGACCACAGGCTGCCCAATATAGTCCGCCAATGAAGTTGGGCGAATTGCACGATCAAAATGATCTTCTGGTTTTTCTGTTCCGCTAATAAGACGATCTTGCATATAGATATTACTTCATCATGGATTTAAGTGCCGCACGAATAATATCGGCAGATTCTGTATAGTCTGCCTTAACGGCTGCAACCGCTTTTTGTGCCTCAGTAGGTTTATAGCCGAGTGACTGCAATGCCGCTTCGGCTTCAGCAACAGGTGAGTTTGCCATAAACTGGATTTGAGCCGTGGTTGGGCTTGCATTGCTACTACTGGTTGACTGTGCCAATGCCTTGAAACGATCCCGTAATTCAATCATCAAGCGTTCAGCAGTTTTCTTGCCAACCCCAGGAACCTTGATCAGGGTATTGATGTCATCGTGTTCAATGGTATGAATCAATAGCTCAACACTTAATGTGGATAATATTCCCAAAGCCATTTTAGGACCGACACCATTCACTTTCAGCAAAGTGCGAAAAATGGTTTTTTCCTGCGCATCGTTAAAGCCATAGAGTTGCTGGGCATCTTCACGGACCACCAAGTGCGTCCATAATGTCACTTTCTGGCCCTTTTGTAATTGGCAAAATGTCGAAAGTGGTGTGTCTATTTCATAGCCAACACCATTCACATTGAGTAAAACTGTTGGGGCTTCCAAGGCAAACACTTCGCCAATTAAACATCCGATCATTGAGTCATTTTCACTTATTTATTAATGGTTGAATAGTAGAGGCCATTTGCTCTAAACGCAAAATGGCTTTTCATATTTATTTGTGATTTCGGGTGGATTTTATTCAAATCAATCAAAATAAAAATAGCCTGAGTAAATCTTATTTCTTAGAAGAACCCAACTTTATTGCCTTGTAACTCTTGCGCTAAACTATAAGCTTGATGGTCAGAAAACTTACTAATAATGTCCAGAACTTGCATAATATTATGGTAATGGTTGTTCTGGAAATGTGCGCCCGAATGTTGCAAAATTGACATCAAACGCTGTTCCTTAAAGCTGAGGGCTTTATGTGGCATGGTCAATGGTACGAAAGCATCTAAAATCGTCTGTAAACTTTGATGCGCAATGATTTCCAAACCTGATTTTTGTGGATGCTCAAAAATCCGATCTTTGGCAAGATTCTTGGCAGTTTGAATACCTGCCTCAATATCAGGTGAACAATATTGGAGTAAACTGCCTTGAAGCTGTCCTGTCAGGATTTCATACTGATATTTGGCAAAAGCGGTGGTGACTTCGTCGACCAGACGTTTCATCACACGGCCACGCAGGGCAGCGATTTTTTGTTGCCATGTGGTATGTGGTAAATGCAGCTCTTCTGGATAGCCATAATCCACAATCAGGTTCAGGAAAATAGGCTCAACTTCGGCATAATTCAGCATGTTGAGGATGATGCCATCTTCCAGATCAATCAATGCATAGCAAATATCATCGGCTGCTTCCAATAAATAAGTGAGTGGATGACGGCAATAATGATATTCGCCCAACTGAATTAGTCCGAGTTGCTCGGCAATTTGTTTTAAAATTTCTTTTTCAGATTGATAGCAACCAAACTTGGCTCGCTTATGTGACGGAATATCACCTTGTTCCTCAATGGTTTTGGAAAGCCATGGATATTTTAAATAAGCCCCCAATGTGGCATAGGTTAGACGCATACCACCATCGTCAGGATGATAGTCAATACGGCTTAACAAACGAAGTCCTTGCGCATTACCCTCAAATTGACGGACATCGGCTGCTTCTTCTGGCGTGAGTTTAGTTAAAAAGTCCCGATGTGAGGCATCATCAAACCATTCACGAATCGCATATTCACCTGCATGACCAAAAGGTGGATTGCCAATGTCATGGGCCAAACAGGCTGCCTGAATAATCGCACCGACATCCGCAGGGGAAATCCACATGGGTAGTTCATCTTTAATCTTCTCCGCAGCCAGCATGCCCAGAGAGCGGCCAATACAGGAAACCTCAAGCGAATGGGTAAGGCGGGTATGGATACCATCATGTTGAGTGAGTGGGTGAACCTGTGTTTTTCTATTCAGTTGACGAAAGCTTTGGGAAAATATAATTCTGTCGTAATCTTTGTGGAATGGGCTTCGGGCCAATTCTGTACTGCTTTTTTTACTGCCTAAACGAATTGCGGAAAGCAATTCCAACCAACGCATTTGTTCCATTGATTATTATTCACTATGAGTTCAGCTTTATCATGCCAAAAAAAAGATGAAAGCACTAGGGTAGGGCGACACAAGTTGTCTTTGGATCATGAAGTGAATCAGAATTCTATATTTCATCTATCTTGGTAATTAAAGTTGGGCGGCGTAGAAAAAGAGTCCCAGACTGGAAATGTGATGCACTCTACAAAGCAAATGAATTGTTACGAATATGGAAAAGCGATAAAGCGAGAAGAAATTAAATGACTTGGCATAGAAAACTCTGATTTTTAAGATGGATATGGCTAGCTGAAAGCAGGCTTTCACAGTAGAATATGCGCTCTCTCATAAGTCACATTGCGGTAGGTTGGTTAGACCTGCCCGTGGAGCCAAAGTCAGCATGTTTATCGTGGCCGGTGCAGCAGCACATTCTTCTTTTAAGAAAGCTCAACTCTTAAACCGTTTAGCGTCAATGAGTTCTGTTCAATCTTTTGACAGCCAATGGGTCTATTTGTTTGATCAAGCGCTCAACGAGCAGCAACATCAATCGGCATTACAATTGTTAAACGATGGTCAATCTTTTGAACTTCGCCAGGCTGCAAGTGATGAGATCCAGATTTTAGTGACACCACGTGTTGGCACAATTTCGCCTTGGTCATCTAAAGCAACCGATATTTTCCAGAACTGCAATACCCCAATTCACCGCTTAGAGCGTGGTCTGTTATTTACATTAAAAGGTGTAAATGAGATTTCGAACGAAGTGAAATTGGCCTTACATGACCGTATGACAGAAACTGTTTTTGCTCAAATTGATGATGCAAAAGCATTATTTACTGAAACAGCACCAAAACCATTGAACTCAATTGATATTTTAGGTCAAGGGAAACAAGCGTTAGTCAAAGCCAACAATGAGTTTGGCTTTGCTTTATCTGAGCAGGAAATTGATTACTTAACCGAAGCATTTACCAAGCTTGGTCGTAATCCAAATGACATCGAATTGATGATGTTTGCTCAAGCAAACTCTGAGCATTGTCGTCATAAAATCTTTGGTTCTGAATGGACAATTGATGGTGAAAAACAGCCATTATCCTTGTTCCAAATGATTAAAAATACCTATAAAGAATCGCCTACTGATGTGTTATCTGCTTATAAAGATAATGCATCTGTGATCGTGGGTTATGACACCATGCGTTTTTATCCAAAAGCGGATGAAAATGGTCATTATGTGTATAAATATAAGAGCCAAGCTGCCCACATTTTAATGAAAGTGGAAACCCATAACCACCCAACCGCAATTTCTCCATTTGCGGGAGCTGCAACAGGTTCGGGCGGTGAAATCCGTGATGAAGGTGCAACAGGTCGTGGTGGTAAACCAAAAGCAGGTCTAACTGGCTTTACCGTTTCAAACTTAAATATTCCAGGTTTTGAACAGCCTTGGGAAGAAAATTACGGTAAACCGAGCCGTATGGCATCACCACTTCAAATTATGATTGAAGGTCCTTTAGGTGGCGCTGCGTTTAACAACGAATTTGGTCGCCCTGCATTAAATGGTTATTTCCGTACCTTTGAACAGAATGTCAATGGTGAAGTGAAAGGTTTCCATAAACCAATTATGATCGCTGGTGGTTACGGTAACATTCGTCCTGATCATGTAGAAAAAGATGCAATCCAACCAGGTGACTTGCTCATTGTATTGGGTGGTCCTGCCATGTTAATCGGTCTTGGTGGTGGTGCTGCATCTTCTGTCGATAGCGGAACCATGGGTGAGAGCTTAGACTTTGCTTCAGTACAACGTGAAAACCCAGAAATGGAACGCCGTTGCCAAGAGGTGATTGATACCTGCTGGCGCTTAGAAGATTTTAACCCAATCGTATCTGTACATGATGTCGGTGCGGGTGGTTTATCCAATGCGATGCCTGAACTTGTGAATGATCATGAGTTAGGTGCTATATTGAACCTTCGTAAGATTCCATCTTTAGAGCCAGGCATGAGCCCGATGGAAATCTGGTCAAATGAAGCGCAAGAGCGTTATGTACTTGCAATCCGCCCAGAATCTTTAGAACAGTTTGAAGAAATTTGTGCCCGTGAGCGTTGCCCGTTTGCGGTACTCGGTGAGGCGACTGAAGCGCGTCACTTAACGGTTGAAGATCCTTTGTTTGAAAACAAGCCTGTCGATATTCCAATGCAGGTGATCTTAGGCGGTACGCCACGTATGCAACGTTCATATGAAACGATTGAACGTACGGGTAACGACTTTGATGCTGCGAAAGTTGATTTGAAAGATGCGATTTTCCGTGTATTGAAAAACCCAACTGTTGCATCTAAATCATTCCTGATCACCATTGGTGACCGCTCCATTACTGGTATGGTTGCACGTGATCAAATGGTTGGCCGTTGGCAGGTGCCTGTCGCAGATGCAGCGGTAACGACGACAAGCTTGCAAGGCTTCACGGGTGAAGCGATGGCAATGGGCGAACGTCCACCTGTGGCATTGTTAAATCCTGCGGCATCGGCTCGTTTAGCGGTTGCGGAAGCGATTACCAATATTGCTTGTGCCAACATCGAACAAATCAGCGATATCAAACTTTCTGCAAACTGGATGGCAGCGGCAGGTCAAAAAGGTGAAGACCAAGCTTTGTTTGAAGGTGTGAAAGCGATTGGTATGGAAATGTGTCCTGCATTGGGTATCGCAATTCCAGTCGGTAAAGATTCACTTTCAATGCGCACGACTTGGAATGACGGCGAAGATAAAGCGGTGACTTCACCAATGACAGGCGTGATCACTGCATTTGCCCCAGTGTTAGATGTTCGTAAAACATTAACCCCTGAACTCAAAAATCTTACAGATTCAGTCTTAGTTCGTATCGACTTATCGAAAGGTCAGTTCCGTTTAGGTGGTTCGATCCTTGCACAAGTGTACAAAGCGATTGGTTCTGTGACACCTGATGTTGATAGTTTTGATGACTTCAAAGCATTCTTTGCCTTGATTCAAGACTGGAACAATCGTGGTGTGATCAAGGCTTACCATGACATCGGTGATGGCGGTTTATTGGCGACTGTTGCTGAAATGATGTTTGCTTCACGCTTAGGTGTAACATTAGAAAATCAATCAACAGAAAGCTTATTTGCTGAAGAAATTGGTGCAGTACTGCAAATTACTGCTGCTGATTGGGCGCAGTTAGAAGTTGAAGTTGCAGCGTCGAGCCTGAAAGATACAATCGCGGTTGTGGGAAGTGTCAATACAACAGATCAATTGGTTGTCAATGGTTTAACGCTTGAGCGTGCTGAATTACAACAGGCGTGGGCAGAAGTGTCACATCAAATTCAGCGCCTACGTGACAACGTTGAAACGGCTGATCAAGAATTTGCTTTAATTGCAGATAAAAACCACAAAGGTTTAATTGCTCAAGCAACTTATGATTTAAATGAGCCAGTAGAAGCGCCATTTATCAATACACGCCGTCCAAACATGGCCATCTTGCGTGAGCAAGGTGTGAACGGTCATGTTGAAATGGCAGCTGCTTTTGACAAAGTCGGCTTCAATACCATCGATGTACACATGAGTGACTTGCTTGCAGGTCGTGTGAGCTTAAGTGACTTCGAAGGTTTAGTGGCTTGTGGTGGCTTCTCATACGGTGACGTAATGGGCGCTGGTGGTGGCTGGGCGAAATCAGTATTGTTCAATGCCAAGTTACGTGACCAGTTTGAGCAGTTCTTCCATCGTGAGAGCACTTTCAGCTTAGGCGTATGTAACGGCTGTCAAATGATGTCGCAACTTGCACCATTGATTCCAGGTGCAGAGCATTGGGGCCGTTTCCATCGTAATACCTCAGAAGTCTTTGAAGCGCGTGCGGTCAACGTTCGTGTAGAAAAATCAGTTTCGGTATTGCTTGAAGATATGCAAGGTTCGATTTTACCAATCGCCGTGGCGCATGGTGAAGGGCGTTTAGTTGCAAATACGCAGCAATTGGCTGCTTTAAATGCTGAAAACCAAGTGATTTTGCGTTATGTGGATAGTTTGGGGAATCCAACGCAGCACTATCCATTGAACCCGAATGGTTCACCTGAAGCGATTACAGGTTTAACATCTAAAGATGGTCGTGCAACCGTGATGATGCCACATCCAGAGCGTAACTTCCGTGCCTTACAGCACTCTTGGAAGCCTGAAGACTGGGCCGAAGATGGGGCATGGTTACGAATGTTCCGTAATGCACGTAAATTTATTGGTTAATATAAATCAAGAAATAAGCCACCATCAGGTGGCTTATTTTATTGTTAGATTCAATATAAAATAACGATGAATGAACAAGAACAATGAAATCAAAAAGAATATGCTAAAACTTATTTATTATGTACCTGAATCACATCTTGAATCAACCAAACTTGCTGTTTTTGAAGCGGGTGCAGGTGGGATAGGGAATTATGAACACTGTGCATGGCAAGTGAAAGGCATCGGGCAGTTTAAGCCGGTTAAAGGTGCAAATCCATTTTTAGGGCAGTTGGATGAACTGGAACAGCTTGAGGAATGGCGGGTAGAAACCATTGTTACAGAAGAAAAGGCACGTGCTGTCGCAAAAGCATTAAAGGCAAGCCATCCTTATGAAGAGCCTGCCTTTGAGTTTATTCAAATATTAGATATTGAATAATTTTTTAGACTTTTTGAATAAATAAATCACGGTCAAAACGATATTGCGGGAAAAACACACCATCTGTAGCACGCTCACCAGCACCAATCACCATGACAGGATATTGTTGATCATTGAGTTTCAGGATTTTACGAACCAAAGGTTCATCAAAACCTTCCATCATACAACTATCAAAACCATAGGCACGTAATGCCAATACAAGGTTTTCACAGGCTAAAGCTGTGGTTTTAGTTGCCCATAATTTGGCATCGGCAGGGTTAAATGCAGTTACAGGAAGTTGTTTATCAAGTGTGCGGGCTACTTTAAATGCAACTTTTTTAAAGTTACCTAATGCATTGAAATAACCAGTTTTATAGTTGTACGGAATAAAGCGGTAATATTTTTGTACCATTGCAGGGGCTTCAGGAAATGGAAATTCACTAATATTGCGTTTTGCCATTTCATCAACACGATCTGTACGCGCTACGCATACGATCAATTCTGAGGCAGTTTTAGCAGCAAGTTGTCCTAAACACGCTTTAACCAGTTGCTTTTTCTTACTCGGATTTTGCACCACATAGAATGTCCAAGGCTGTAAGTTTGATGAATTGGGTGCAAGCAACGCCAAATCTAAGCATTCATCTAAAATTTCACTTGGAATCGGTTTATCCGTGAACTTACGTACTGAACGACGGCTTTCAATCACCTTACGGAAATTGTCAACATCAATGTCCTGTGGCGCGGCTTCGTAATAACGTTTCTTTTCAGTTTGTGTGTGTTCTGACATGAGGAAAGTGTCATCCTAAAGTTATTTTATATTTAAATTGGGACGTTCAATAAAAAAACCACCTCGATTTTGCAATGAAGTGGTTTTTTTCATTAATGAGTGATTACCTCATTAATTGAACTGTGAGAAGTCAGGTTTACGTTTTTGCATAAATGCCTGTACCGCTTCCATCATTTCAGGTGAGCGGACACGTTGCATAAAGATTTCAGCTTCTTCATCGATACAAGCAATAATTTCAGCTAAGTCTTTTTTCATGAGCGCTTTGCTTTGTTTTAGAGATGCTAAAGGTAATGCTGCTAAATGTTGAGCGGTTTGTTGAGCGGTTGCATAGGGATCTTCAACAACGTCATTTACAAGATTTGCTTTTACTGCTGTTGCTGCATCAAATTTCTTCGCTGTGAATAATAATTCAGCCGCTTTTTGATAGCCTGCTTGCTTCACTAATAAACGACTCGCAGCACCTTCTGGAGAAAGACCTAGGCTTACGAATGGAATTTGGAATAGGGCAGTATTGTCTGCAAATACAATATCAGCATGTAATAAGATTGTTACACCAATACCAATTGCAACACCTTTCACTGCGATAATGAGTGGCTTAGAAAAACGAGCCGCAGCTTTTAATAATACAAATGGAGGTTGATCACCCGCTTTGCCTTCATATGGCTTTTGCATAAAGCCCATGAAGTCTTTCATGTCATTACCCGCAGTAAAATCTTGTTCTGCACCACGTAAAATCACAACACGTACATCTTTATTTGTATCGGCTTCATCTAATGCTTTTGCAATCCATAGATAAAGTTCGCCGTAAAGTGCATTCTTTGCTTCTGAACGGTTAATGGCTAAGGTGAGTACGCCATCTTCTAAATTTGCTTGCAAATGTTGATGAGGTTGTTGAATACAGCTAAGTGTCATCGTACTATCCTTGCTTTAATCCAGATTGATTTTTTAAGTGCTCTCATTATGTCGCATATTTGCGTTACATGGTGCAACTGATGAGTTCACAAAAAGTGAAATTACGCCTATGTACACATTTGACTATCTTGTTTTTATTGGACGCTTTCAGCCTTTTCATTTGGCACATCTACAAACGATTGAAATTGCGTTGCAGCAAAGTCAGCATGTGATATTGGCATTAGGTTCAGCACAATCAGAACGGAATATCAAAAATCCATTTTTAGCCCATGAACGTGAGCAAATGATTCTTGCCAATTTCCCTGAGGATGAGCAAAAACGGATTCACTTTGTCCATGTAGTCGATGTGTATAACGATGAAAAATGGGTTAAACAGGTTAAAGATTTAGTCAATAAAGTGGTTCAGCCAAATGCAAAAGTAGGTTTGATTGGTCACTTCAAAGATGAATCTTCGTATTATTTAGCTTTATTTCCAGAATGGGAAATGGTTGAGTTAGATAGCTTAAAGGATTCTATTTCCGCTACGCCTATGCGAGAAGCCTATTATCGAGGTGAGATTCAGACTGAATTTTTCCCTAAAGGCACAGTCTATTTTCTTGAAGAATTTCAAAAAACATCAACTTACCAGACCTTACAACAAAAGTTTAATGCCAATGACCGTTCCAATATTGAGGCATCATCAGGTAGGGAGATTAAGCATCTTCCCAAAAGATGATTCGGTTTGAAAATGGATCGGTGATACTGAGTTCCAGAGTTTCCCAGTCTATTTTTTCAATTTTGGGGGTAGTGAATGTACCAGACTGGATCATGCTTCCTCTTAACGAACACCAAATTGTTGCACCCAGTATGCCTTGGGTTTTTCCGATTCATCAAAGCTACAGGCAACTGCGTAATCGGTAAATTTTGACTGCATCAGGTTGCTGCAATGCACAGGGCTGCTGCCCCAGGTTGCCATGACTTCATCCAGATTCTTTTGGCCCCGTGCCACATTCTCACCGCCACCACGTGTTTTAACCTGATACAGTTGAAGACGTGACCTTAAATTCAAGCCTGTGCTACTGGTATGACCCAGAAAATTATGTTCCGCCATATCCTGTGCGTGGGCAAGAGAACTCCTATGCAGACCGCTATTCCATCTCAGCGGTGCCACAGCAGCAAAATATTGTTGCCCACATTGACGTGGATGTTGCCGAATTTCATTAATCGCATTCATGATGACCTGCTGATAGGCTGGATTCTGTAAATCCTGACAGCTTATTTCCAGGGCGGGTTTTTGAATTTGGCGAACGGGCGTAGCAATATCCTGTGGCATTGTGGTTGAACTCGCCCCACATGTTGAGATAAAAAGATAAAAAGGCAACGAGATAAATACCTTGAACTGACTCATTTAAATGCCTTTGGTTGAATTATTTTAACGTTTTTATCATACCCCAAGCCCAAACAGGCGAGCAATTTTTCCTCAATAAAAAAGCAAGTGAAACTTGCCTCTTGTATTCAGGGTTTACGAAGCTGCCTGTAGTGTTTTTAAATCTTCAAGCACCTGTTCGGCATGTCCCGCCGCTTTTACTTTTCTATAGCTTTTAACTAGTTGTTTATTATGGAAAATAAAGGTAGAGCGTTCAATCCCTATCACCTGTTTGCCATACATATTTTTTTCCTTAATCACATCGAAGTGCTTACAAAGCACTTCTTCCTTATCGCTAATCAGGTCAATGGTCAGTGCCTGTTTTTCGGTAAAGTTCTGGTGTGCCTTGACTGAATCGCGGGATACACCAATGATCTTACAGTTCAATCCATCAAACTGGTCTTTTAGGCAGGAAAAGCCAACCGCCTGGGTTGTACAGCCAGGGGTTGAATCTTTTGGGTAAAAATATAATACCAGCCATTCATTTGTGAGTTCGGCTAGGTTGATTTCGCCCTGAGTGGCTGGAAAGGTTTGATTGGGTAGCTGGATCTGTTCAGACATTTTGTATCCTTTGCCAAAGCTAAATTTGATCTGATTCAAGGGCTAAAAAAACATATTCTTCATCATAAACAATATTTCCATGACGTACAGGAATAGCTTTGTTAAAAATCCGCCCCCTCAATCACAGTGGTATGGAATTCTCCCCCTTTTTCAGCATAAAGGAAAGTTTAACAGAACCTACAAAAAAGCCTGCATCAATGCAGGCCTTGTTTACAACAGCGCAGGATTATTTTTTAGGTGCCTGTTGCTGGGCAGCTTTCATTGCTTCCTGAGTCAACTTTTCTAGCTTGGTGACAAGTGGTGCGCCTAGGCAAGCCTGTAAATCCTTATTCTGTTGCTGTACAAAGGCAAGGGAGCTTGGGCTTTTATTGGCATTGATTGCACTTTGAATTTCCCATTTTTGTGCTTCAGTTACTTTGCCCTGTGCCTCAATATTACAAGAACAGAATTTGCTGACTTCTGCCGCTGTCAGTTTTCCACCCTTTGTGGTCTGGTCTTTACACACATTGATCAATGCAGATTTGACATTGGTACTTTTATACGCAGCTTTGAGTGGATTCTCATCCGCAGCATGGGTTGCCGTTGCAAGTAGGGCAGCCGCCGACATCATGGTGGAAAGAATAAGATTTGATTTAAAAAACTTCATATATTGTACCTAATTATAACCCTATATCGTCTATTCGGTATAACGTGTAGGATCCGCAATACCTGCTTCGATAAAACCTTGTTGACGTAAACGGCAACTGTCGCATTTGCTACACGCACGTCCTTGAGCATCTGCCTGATAGCAGGATACTGTTTGGCTATAGTCTACGCCATGTTCGATACCTAAGCGTATAATATTCGCTTTGGATAAATGTAACAAAGGTGTTTCAATTTTCAGGGGTTTTCCTTCCACACCCGCTTTTGTTGCCAAACGCGCAAGATTGGCAAATGCATCAATAAACTCAGGACGACAGTCAGGATATCCTGAATAATCAACAGCATTGACCCCAATCACGATGGCTTCGGCATCAAAAACCTCAGCGGCGGCAAGCGCATAGGACAGGAAAATTGTGTTACGTGCAGGAACATAAGTTACAGGAATACCTTCCTGTAATTGTTCAGGTACATCAATGTTATGGTCTGTAAGTGCTGAACCACCCAGATTGCCAAGATCAATATTAATGACGCGGTGCTCAACACCTGCTCGTTGTGCAAGTGCCTTAGCTGCATCAAGCTCAGTTGTAGAGCGTTGACCATACATAAAACTAATGGCGATACAGTCATAGTTTGCTTGTGCCCAAGCGAGACATGTTGTCGAGTCTAAGCCGCCAGACAATAATACGATGGCACGGGAACGCATATTATTTTCCATGATTCAACCTAAATATATTTAATGAAAGCAAGTTCGAAAATGAACCGATTTTGAACTGTTTAGCGACCAGATTCATCATTCCATAACAGCTTATGTAACTGTAATTGGAAGCGAACAGGGAGATGGTCATCTAAAATCCACTGTGCCAGGTCACGCGCAAGAGCAGGCAGGACAGCCGCACCTTTTTCAACGGCAAAGGCAGGGGAGAACCAAACGGTACTGACCTTATCCTGCAATTGAAAATTGATCAACTGTTGCTTCGACCATTCATAATCCTCACGATTACAAATCACAAACTTAATTTGGTCGTGCTGGGTTAAATAGTCAAGATTGGTTAGTAGATTACGATGGTCTTCTTTTGATGTCGGTGTCTTTAAATCCAGCACTTTGGAAACACGTGGCTCTACCTTTGAAACATCTAACGCACCACTGGTTTCAAGCGACACCTGAAAACCCAGGTCACACAGGCGCTGTAATAGTATTAAGCAATTCGGTTGTGCTAGTGGCTCACCACCTGTGACGCAGATATAAGGCGTTTTATGCTGGCTTGCTGTTTCAATGATGTGTTCAAGTGACAGACGTTCACCGCCCTCAAATGAATAGGTGGTATCACAATAACTGCAACGTAATGGGCAACCTGTCAGGCGAATAAAAACGGTAGGTAAACCAAAAGTGTTCGCTTCGCCTTGCAAGGAATAAAAAATCTCGGTAATGCGTAAACCAGCCGCAGGATCGGAGACAGGAATTGCAGAAGAACGTAAGGAAGCCATAGATTCAGAACCACACCATATAAAAGAACAAAATCCCTACAACCATGACTGATTGTAGAGACGAAAAATAACGGGGTTAGAGTTGCTTAGTCAGCGCGTAACAAGTCATTCAAGCTGGTTTTTGCACGTGTTTTTGCATCCACTTTTTTCACGATAATCGCGGCATAAAGGCTGTAGGTACCACACTTAGATGGCAGACTGCCCGCAACAACCACAGAACCTGCTGGTACTCGACCATAATGAATCTCGCCAGTTTCACGGTCATAGATCTTAGTCGATTGACCGATGAATACGCCCATAGAGATTACAGAGCCTTCACCAACAATTACGCCTTCTACAATTTCAGAACGCGCGCCGATGAAGCAGTTGTCTTCAATGATGGTTGGATTCGCCTGTAATGGTTCTAATACACCGCCAATACCTACACCACCAGATAAATGTACATTTTTACCAATTTGCGCACATGAACCAACAGTTGCCCATGTATCTACCATGGTACCTTCGTCAACATACGCACCGATATTGACATAAGACGGCATTAATACGACATTTTTCGCTTGGAAGCTACCACGACGCGCAACCGCAGGAGGAACAACACGCACGCCAGCTGCTTTAAACTGCTCTTCAGTCCAACCTGAGTATTTGGTTGCCACCTTGTCATAGAACTGTAGGTCACATGCTTCGATTGGCTGGTTGTCATTCAGTTTGAATGAAAGTAAAACGGCTTTTTTTAACCACTGGTGAACAACCCACTCACCATCAATCTTTTCAGCCACACGAAGTGTACCGTTGTCTAAACCAGTTAATGCTTCCTCAACGGCTTGACGAATTTCTGTAGGGCAGTCCGCTGCGCTATAGTTGGCACGGTCTTCAAATGCTTGCTCAATGATCGTAGAAAGCTGAGACATGATCTTCCTTCATCCAAAAAAAATTTTAAAGATTTTACACTAATTTGATCGAAGAATCTTTGAAAAAAGTCGTTACAATAAAGTGTTTTAAAATTAAGCAATAAAATTGTAATAAATTCGGATTTAATTGTTTTTTATACATTATTTTGAAATATATAATTATTCTGAATTTGTAACAAAAAATAACAAAAAGTAATCAGTTTCTGTATAAAAAGATATGAATCATTATTGTAATATAAAACCACGGTAACAATTATATTTAAGAAAAGTATTTTTTAAGGAGACTTCGATGAAAACTTTACGCGTTATGTTAGCGGCTGGTGTATTAACAGCAATTGCAGGTACTGCTTTTGCAGATGAGCAAATTGTTAAAGAATCAGCTTATGGATTACCTTCTTACTTAGCTCCAGTTTCAGTTCGTGCTGAAGTTGGTACGACTGGTTATGGTGGTGCGATTTCTTACCGTGTCAATCCATACGTTGGTGTAACTTTAGGTTATAACGGCGGTGATATTTCTTGGTCTGATGATCTCTCTATCAATGGCTCCAAATATGATCTAGATATGGATAATAACCTGACATATTTAAATGCTGAACTTTATCCATGGGGCGCAAGTGAGAGTTTAGCGCGTTCGCTATATGTTGCGGCAGGTGTGGCATATATCGATAATGAATACAAATTGGATCGCCGTATTTCTCAAGGCCGTAACTTTACGATTAACAAAACAGACTTCAACGCTGACTCAAATATTCATTTGAAAGGTGATATGAAGTATGACAACGATATCGCACCATATTTAGGTTTTGGTTTTGCACCACAAGTCTATAAAAATATTGGTGTATTTGGTGAGGTAGGTGCTTACTATACTGGCAATCCAACAGCAACTTTACAAAACGTAAATGGTGGTACAGCTACTAATGGTAGCGGTGCTAGCTTGAATGATGAAATTGCGAAAGAAGAACGCAATATTGAAAACAAAAGTAAATATGAGTGGATGCCAGTTGCAAAAGTGGGTGTGAGCTTTAGCTTCTAAACCATTTAAAAAAGAACGGGCTTTATGCCCGTTTTTTTATGCTCTAAATTTTTAGAAGAAAAGATTCAAAGATGAGTTTCTATGATTACTCTTCAGGATAAGCAACCTTTTTTAACGCCTTGATATCTGTTTTAGGCGAGCATAACGAGATAAATTCATAACCATAACCACGCAGTAAATGACCTTTGCGAACTGCGATCCAAGTGGTATTGGCACCAAAAATATCGGTTTTGATCTGTTGCAGACGATAATCCCGCTCAGCATCATAGGCGACATCATTGACAATACCTACGCCCATATTCAGTTCAACATAGGTCTTGATGACATCGGCATCAAGTGCAGACATCACAATGTCAGCATGCAGTTGCGCATCTTCAAAAGCTTTGTCAATCTTGGAACGCCCTGTAAAACCGCCATGATAGGTAATTAACGGATATTCCGCCAAGACCTCAAGGCTAATTTTGTCCAATTTGGCCAATGGGTGATCTTTAGGTGTAATGATACTATGATGCCATTCATAATAAGGCACGCTTGCAAGATTTTCCTCTGTGGTTAATGATTCCGTTGCGATGCCAATATCCGCCTCGCCCTGAAGTAGCATTTCTGCAATTTCTACTGGACTGGCCTGTTGTAAGACCAAGTGAACCTTTGGAAATAATTTCTTGAACTGATTTACAATCGGTGGAAGTATATAACGTGCCTGAGTATGGGTGGTGGCAATGGTCAGTGTTCCTTCATCTACCTTGTTAAAGTCATCGGCAAGACGCTTGATATTGTCTGCATCGACCAGCATCCGTTCAACAATACTCAATAATGATTGGCCTGGTTCAGTGAGCCCCAGTAAACGCTTGCCTTTACGCACAAACAATTGTACGCCGAGTTCATCTTCTAAATCTTTAATGTGTTTACTGACACCTGACTGGGAGGTATAAAGTGCCGCAGACGCTTCGGTTAAATTAAAGTTTTGACGAACAGTTTCCCGAATAATTCTGAGTTGTTGAAAGTTCATAAATATTTTTCCACATAAAAGGTGGGGAACAACTAAAGTTCAGTAGGGAAGTTTAGTGTTCCTCCATATATTATTTTAAGCCACTTGCGTTGTTTGGTCTGCAAATAAGTGCAGTTGAGCCGCGCTAATCCAAACGGTCTGATTTGGCTTGAATTGATGTAAATTCGCTTCTTCTACACTTAATAAAATTTCGATGTTACGTCCACTGCGATCTTGTAATTCAGCAATGACTTTACCAGCAATCCAGACTTCACGTAGAAACGTTGCCTCAATGGTATTGGGCTGTGGTTGTGCATGAATATGTAGTTCATTTGGTCGTGCAAAGGCGATCACTTTGCCTTGCGGTGCATCTAAGGTATTTGGAAGCTGAATACGATCATCACCAATGTGGATGGTCCCGCCGCTGTGTTCCCCCTCAAAACGATTGGCTTGACCTAAAAAGTCAAATACAAACGGTGTAGCGGGTTTTTCATACACTTCACGTGGTGAACCAATTTGTTCAACATCACCTTTGTTCATCACAATGATTTGATCGGCAACTTCCAGCGCCTCTTCCTGATCATGGGTCACAAAGATGGAAGTGATATGTAGTTCATCATGCAGGGTACGCAACCAGCGGCGTAGTTCCTTACGCACTTTGGCATCTAGTGCGCCAAACGGTTCATCCAGTAATAAGACACGGGGTTCAACTGCTAAAGCACGGGCTAAGGCGATCCGTTGACGTTGACCACCCGAAAGTTGGGCAGGGTAACGGTCAGCCAGAAATCTCAATTGCACCAAGTCCAATAAACGAGTCACACGTTTTTTAATTTCAGCTTCTGTTGGACGGGTGGCACGTGGGCGCACGCGTAAACCAAAAGCGATATTATCAAACACAGTCATGTGGCGGAACAGAGCATAATGCTGGAACACAAAACCGACCTGACGCTCACGCACATGGATGTTGGTGGCATCTTCACCCTCAAGCAAGACCTGACCGCCATCCGCAGATTCAAGTCCTGCGATGATGCGTAACAGTGTGGTTTTACCGCAGCCAGATGGACCCAGCAATGCAACCAGTTCACCCTCAGGAAAGTCTAGGGAGATGTTTTTTAGCGCATGGAATGCACCAAAGTGTTTTTCAATATTTTTAACTTGAATACTCATGTGTTCATTCCTTATGTATTTGGCTGATGTTCGTTGGCTTGGTCTTGACGGATTTCTAACCATGTTTTCAAAATCAGGGTAATAATCGCTAAAAATGCCAGTAATGAAGACACAGCAAATGCAGCACTAAAGGTATATTCGTTATAAAGAATCTCAACGTGTAACGGTAAGGTATTGGTTTGGCCACGAATATGTCCTGACACCACCGATACCGCACCAAACTCACCCATTGCACGGGCATTACATAGAATCACACCGTAAATCAGACCCCATTTAATATTTGGCAGGGTCACTTTCCAAAAGGTTTGCCAGCCTGAAGCACCCAAAACAATCGCAGCTTCTTCTTCCTCTGTGCCTTGCGCTTCCATGAGTGGAATCAGTTCACGTGCAACAAAAGGAACGGTAATAAAAATGGTCGCCAATACAATTGCGGGAACGGCATATAGAATCTTGATGTCATGATCCATTAACCAGCCACCAATCCAGCCTTGTGTACCGAAAATCAACACCAGCATTAAACCTGCAATGACAGGGGAAACCGAAAACGGCATATCAATAATGGTGGTGAGGATGGCCTTGCCACGGAATTGAAACTTAGCCACTGCCCATGCCGCGGCAACCCCGAATACCACATTGATTGGAACGGCAATTGCAGCGGTTAATAAAGTCAGCTTCACCGCAGACAGGGTATCTGAATCGGTCAAGGCATTGATATACACTTCAATCCCTTGTTTAAACGCTTCTACAAACACCAGAATCAGCGGCAAAATCAGGCAGCTCAGAAAGAAAATCATTGCCACGGTGATCAGCGTATAACGTACCCAGGTCGGTTCACGGGTTGCATCGCGGGTCTGTAACTTGAGTGCCAATGCATTGCTATTGTTATTTAAGCTCATTGTGCAACTCTTCCTGTACGGCGGCTTGCCCATGCCTGTAATAAGTTAATTAAAAATAGGATGGCAAAGGAGAGAACCAGCATCACCACGGCAATGGTGGTTGCACCTGCATAATCATATTCTTCCAGACGGGAAATAATCATCAATGGTGCAATCTCGGTCTTATATGGCATATTCCCTGCGATGAAAATAACTGAACCATATTCACCAACACCACGGGCAAATGCCAGCGCAAAACCTGTCAGTAATGCAGGGAATAAAATTGGCAGAATCACCTTACTAATGGTTTGCCAGCGATTTGCGCCCAGTGCAGAAGCCGCTTCTTCAAGCTCCGTTTCAATGTCGCTGAGTACAGGTTGTACGGTACGCACCACAAAAGGCAGGCCAATAAAGATCAGGGCAAGGGTAATACCCAGCGGGGTATAGGCCACATGAATACCTAAAGGTTCAAGATATTGTCCAATCCAGCCATTTTTTGCATACAGTGAGGTGAGGGCAATACCTGCAACCGCAGTGGGTAACGCAAAAGGAAGATCTACCAGTGCATCGACAATTCTTTTGCCTGGAAAGCTATAACGTACCAAGCACCATGCCAGTAATAAGCCAAAAATCACATTGACTGTGGCGGCAATCAGGGCAGCACTAAAGCTTAGTTGTAGAGACTTTAAAATTCGTTCAGAAGTTAAGATTTCCCATAATCCGTCCCATCCAATCCCAAAAGATTTGATAAACACAGCAGATAAAGGAATAAGCACAATGAAAGACACGTAAGCGAGGGTAAAGCCTAAAGAGAGACCAAACCCAGACAGCACTCGGGAACGCTGCGACATGATATTTCCTCAAGATGAGAGATGCTTGCTAAAGACCAGTAAGCAAATAAATAACGCGAAAACTAAAGGTATGAAGAGCTGAGCTTAGGCAAATTTCAGGTTAAAATTTGCCTGACTCATTCGGTTTACAGGCTGCATCTTTTTTTCGGGCAGCATGTAATTGAGGATTTCAGGAAAAGGACCAAACCCAGATGCCACATTGATATGACCAACCTGACCCAGATTAATCGGAGTGAGTTTCCATGCCTGTGCAAGCTGTAACGCATCGACATAACCCAGCCATGGATCATTTTCACTAATCAATAATGTGGTCGGCACATCAATGCTGAGCTGATGAAAATATTGCTTGTAGACCGTCAGACTATGACGGGCAAAGCCACTTTCACCAAAACGGGCAGGGTTGGCAGGTGCCACCAGAATCAGGTTTTTCACCTTTGCCCTGAGTTCAGGATGTTCAGCAAGAGCCGCAACACTGGTCAGGCAACCAAAACTGTGTGCAACGATTTGCACAGGCGATTTAATTGCTGCAACTGTTTTGACAAACTGGGCAACCCATTCATTTAATACTGGTCGGTCCCAGTGTTTTTGCTGCACACGAGAACTAGACACGAGTTGCTGTTGTAACCACGACTGCCAATGTTGTGCTTCACTGCCACCAACACCAGGAACAATGACTGTATGAACCATGTCTATTCTCCTTCTTAACTTCCCCCTTGCGCTGTTATCAACTACAGCGCAAGGAGAGTTTATTATTTGCCTGTACTATTGGTCTTAACGATCTGGTCAAAAATACCGCCGTTGTCAAAGTGGGTTTTTTGTACCTTGGTCCAGCCACCAAACTCTTTATCAATTGTCACAAGCTTCAGAGGCTTAAAAGTGGTGCTATATTTCTTTAAAACAGCTGCGTTGCGAGGACGGTAGAAGTTACGCGCTGCAATTTCCTGACCCGCTGGTGAATAGAGATAGTTCAGGTAACCACGGGCAATTTGCAGGTTGCCTTTCTTCTCGGCATTTTTCTCAACCACGGCCACAGGTGGCTCAGCAAGAATTGAAAGTGATGGAGTCACAATTTCAAACTTGCCTGGCTGCTCACGTACGGCAAGGAATGCTTCATTTTCCCAAGCCAGCAACACGTCACCGATGCCACGTTCAGCAAAGGTCGTGGTTGAACCACGGGCACCTGAATCAAGCACCTTGGTTTGTTTATAAATCTGGCGTACGAATTCCTGTGCCTTGGCATCATTACCACCTTTCTGGTGTTTTGCCCAAGCCCATGCTGCCAAATAGTTCCAGCGCGCACCACCTGAAGTTTTAGGGTTCGGGGTAATGATTTCTACACCTGGTTTAACCAGGTCGCCCCAATCTTTAATCTGTTTAGGGTTGTCTTTACGCACAAGGAAAACGATGGTTGAGGTATAAGGTGTTGAGTTATTTGGCAGTTTCTTCTGCCAGTCTGCTGGAAGCAATTTTGCATTTTCAGCAATTTCATCAATATCTGCTGCAAGGGCAAGTGTCACCACATCAGCATTTAAGCCATCAATCACGGCACGGGCCTGTTTGCCTGAACCACCATGGGATTGTTTGAAGTCAATGTCCTGACCTGTACGCTGTTTCCAGAAAGCACCAAACTGCTTGTTGAAATCGGTATAAAGCTCGCGGGTTGGGTCATAAGAGACATTTAAAAACTCTTGTGCTGCAAAAGAAGACACTGAGAGTAATGCGGCAATGACACCAACTTTTAACTGAGATAAACGCATGAAAAACCCCTTGAAACTAAATGAATGTTTGGAATATGGATGCAGCATAACGCCAGTTTTTTTGCAAAAAAAATAATTAAAAACGAATTTGATATGAAAAAAATGCAATTGCATAAAATAGATAAGCTATGCTGAATTATTGATAAATAATAAATTTTTATTTCACTGCTTAAGTTGGTATAATTATTTAAAATCAAAGAGTTATTTATTGTTAATCATGTGGACTATTTGGGTTGAAAGGTGTTTGAATCATGCAATGCTATAAAAATGGACAATTCATTGATTCTATTCCTTTACTTGATCGGGCATTTCACTATGGAGATGGCTGCTTTACCACAGCACGTATTTTTCAGGAAAATTTTGAACTAAAAGAATTGCACTTTGCACGTTTAAAACTAGCTTGCCAGAACCTGAGTCTGGATGCTGATTTATCTCAAATTGAAAAATCAATCGAGCAGTTGCAACAACAGCATTCAAGCTTAAACGGCACCTTAAAGATCGTGATTAGTCGTGGAGAGGGAAACCGTGGCTATAGCTTGCCTTTGCATCCCGCCGATATTTACCTTTGGTATTATCCAGCCACATTGCAGGCTTTCCAGCCTGAATGGATTGCCAGTGGCATGCTAAATCGTGCTTTGGGCCTGACCATGCCGAATCTGGTGGGCTTAAAAACCCTGAACCGTTTGGAACAGGTGTTATTGAAACAGGAAGCAGACCAGCAGGGTTGGCTTGAGGCATTGGTCAGTGATGTACAGGGTTATATTGTTGAAGGCGTGAGCAGTAATTGTTTTATTCGTATAAATGGACGGTGGATTACGCCAGAACTTCGTTATAATGGCGTGCACGGTGTCATGCGGGCAACTATCCTGTCGCGAATGCAGCAATCACAGATTGAATGTGAGCAACGCTATATTGGAATAGATGAGCTTGGGCAGATTCAAAGCCTATTTTTCTGTAATGCCTTGCACCCGATGAAAGCGGTTGTTCGATTTCATGATCGAGCTTTAGAGCAACAACCTTGTCTTGATTTATTTAAAACTTTAAAACTGAACCAGATTGATTAATATGCCAAAGCCGCCAAATTCAAGCAAAAGCAATAAAAAACCGAAAGCCACGCCGAAATCCAGATTTCCAGTGAAAGCATTTTTGGGCGCGATCATTATTTTACTTGTCATCCTGTTGAGCATTGTGGGCACAAGCCTGTTTAAGAATTATCCTGTTGAGGGCAAGAAACAGCTTTTGGTCATTTCTTCGGGCGATACCTATTCCAGATTTATTGACCGTCTTGCAAAAGAAAATAAGGTGAATTTTCCGATAATATTAAAGCTGTACCAGAAGTTCATGATTCATGACAGTATGAAAGCGGGTGTGTATGAAGTCACTCATGGCATGAGTGTTCGTCAGGTGCTGGATATGTTGTCGAATGCTGAAAATGCACAGATGAACCGTATTCTGGTGATTGAGGGAACAACGTTTAAGCAACTGGTTCAGAATCTTAAAAAAGACCCAAATGTCAGCAAAACCATTCTGGATTTGCCACAGGATCAATTGCTTAAGGAGCTGGACATTCCATATTCACATCCAGAAGGCTTGTTTGCACCTGATACGTATTTCTTCGCAAAAGGTGAAACGGACAAAAAAATCCTGACCGATTTATACCGCCGTCAAATGAAATCACTGGATGAGGCATGGGCAAATAAAGCGGCGAATCTCCCTTACAAAGATAAGTATGAAGCATTGATCATGGCTTCGATTATTGAAAAGGAAACCAGTCTGGACAGTGAGTTGCAACAGGTTTCAGGTGTGTTTGTGCGTCGCCTGCAAATCGGAATGCGTCTGCAAACAGACCCAACCGTGATTTATGGCATGGGTGATCAATATAAAGGGAATATCACCCGTAATGACTTACGTACCCCAACAGCGTATAACACCTATACTATTAACGGATTGCCACCAACGCCAATTGCTTTGCCAAGTAAAAAAGCAATTGAGGCTGCCATGCATCCAGATGACTCAAAAAATCTTTATTTTGTTGCCACAGGCAATGGTGGACATAAATTTACAGCATCGTTGGAAGAGCATAACCGTGCGGTACAGGAATATTTAACTGTGTTACGTTCAAAGAAAAATCAGGGTGAATGATGTTTATTAGTTTTGAAGGAACGGAAGGTGTGGGCAAAACCACGCTGATTCGCAAAATTCACCAGTACTTTGAACAGCAGGGTAAACAGGTGCAGCTCACCCGCGAACCAGGTGGAACGCCATTGGCGGAACAGATTCGCTCGTTGCTGTTGGCGGTGAATCATGAAGAACAAATGAGCCATGATACTGAGCTGTTATTGATTTATGCGGCACGGGCGCAACATTTACAGCAGGTGATTGTTCCAGCTTTGGAGGCTGGCAAGATTGTGTTAAGTGACCGTTTTACCGATGCCAGTTTTGCCTATCAATGTGCTGGGCGTGGTTTAAGTCAGAAAAAATTGCAGCTACTTAACCAGACTTTCGTTTCCCATATGCCGAATATTACTTTTTGGTTGGATGCGCCGATTGAACTGGGTATGACCCGTGCCAGAGAGCGTGGGGCACTGGATCGTTTTGAGCAGGAAAAGCTGAGCTTCTTTACCAAGGTGCGGACAGGATATGAAAGCTTGTGGCAGGCTGAACCTGAACGGATTAAGCGACTGGATGCCACACAGAATGCTGAGCTTGTGTTTGAAGACGCCCTAAATTATGTAAAACAGCTTGCTTAGAAGCTGTTTTACATCGAATAAATATAATTACTCATTCACCAATGGCTGTTCCACTGCAAAATTTGGTGGTGTCAGAACAGTTTTACGAATTTCACTGGAGAGTTCAGGATAATCCAGCGTGTAATGCAGACCACGGGATTCCTTGCGTTGCATGGCACAGCGAACAATCATCTCAGAAACAAGCACCAGATTACGCAATTCAATCAGGTTCTTGCTGACACGATAGTCCTGATAATACTCCGTGATTTCACGTTTTAACATTTCAATACGGTGCAGGGCACGTTGTAAACGTTTGGTCGTCCGTACAATTCCCACATAGTTCCACATGGTTGAACGCAATTCATCCCAGTTTTGCAGAATCACCACATCTTCATCCGCATCGGTGACCTGTGATTCATCCCACGCAGGAACCTCAGGGAATTTAAAGCCCTCATCAAATTTCTGTTCAATATCTTCCGCCGCACTCATGCCATACACAAAGCACTCAAGTAAGGAGTTGCTCGCCATACGGTTTGCACCGTGTAGACCTGTGTAGGAGGTTTCACCAATGGCATACAAACCTGTCAAATCGGTGTGGCTGCTGGAATCTACCATCACACCACCACAGGTATAGTGGGCAGCAGGTACAACAGGAATCATGTCCTTGGTAATGTCAATACCAAGCTCTAGCAGGCGTGCATAGAGTGTAGGGAAGTGTTCGGTAATAAACTCTGGTGATTTATGGGTAATGTCCAGCCATACATGGCGGATACCCAAACGCTTGATCTCGTAGTCAATGGCACGGGCCACAATATCACGGGGGGCAAGTTCGGCACGTTCATCAAAACGCAGCATAAAACGTTCACCATCAGGTAAACGCAGATAAGCCCCTTCACCACGCATTGCTTCAGTAATCAGGAACGAACGTGCTTTGGGATGATATAAGCAGGTTGGGTGGAACTGGTTGAATTCCATATTGGCAACACGGCAACCCGCACGATAGGCCATTGCAATACCATCACCCGTTGCGATGTCAGGGTTTGAGGTATATAGATAGGCTTTCATTGCACCGCCACAAGCCAAAGCGGTGAAAGGGGCTAGAAACGTATGAACCTGTTCAGCACTTTCATCCAGGGCATATAAGCCAATTGCACGGTTAGGCTGGTTCTGGTGGCCAAGTTTATGCAAGGTGATCAGGTCAATTGCAATGTAATTTTCAAAAATGGTGATGTTGTCGCGTTCTTTGGCGCGTTCAACCAATGTGGTTGAAATTGCTTTGCCTGTTGCATCCGCTGAATGGATGATACGGCGTTGCGAGTGCCCCCCTTCACGGGTAAGGTGTAATTGCTCGTCATCATCCAGTGTGAACTGCACACCTTGTTTCAGCAGGAAGTCAACAGAGGGTTTGCCACCCTCAACGGTATGTTTGACGGCATCCATTTCACATAAATGTGCGCCTGCAATCATCGTGTCACTAATGTGTTGTTGAATGGAATCAGTCTCGTTCAGTACCGCAGCAACACCGCCCTGAGCATAAAAGGTACTGGCTTCCGTGAGCGCCGCCTTTGCCAAAATTGCAATGTTGTAATGACTCGGTAAAGAGAGTGCGAGGCTTAGGCCCGCACCACCACTGCCTACAATAATCACATCAAAATGGTGAATTGTTTCTAAATCAGGCATGACGATCTGCTTCATTTTCAAACGTTCGCTAATGACAACGCTTTTTAATGAAAAAGGCAAGTGCCAATCTGCCTGGAATTGAATGAAATTTTAGCGAATAAGTTTATTTTAATTGCTTGCCATAATTTAGCAGATCTATATAAATATAGGTCAATTACGATTTGGAACACTGTTTTAATCTTTTTTTAAGGCTTCCCATGGTAAAACATGGCTGAGAGTGAAGATTGAGGTGGAACTCCACAATTTATTCACATTCTGCCATTCTATTTCGTTGTATACCTTGAAAATATAAACATATTTTTACGAAAAGAATGCTAGGGTTGTGATAAAAACATAATCTTGAATTTTATTTGATCATCAGTATGTAGGTTCTTGCTTCATGAAAAGTCGCTATTTACAACAAGGAATGTATGCTGCGGTATTTACGGTGGCAGCTGCTCAAGTCAATGCTGCATCGCCAGTAGATTTTTCAAGTCTCGTTGAGCAGGTTAGCCCTGCTGTGGTGAGTGTGAATGTTGTGAAGAAAATGACTCAGGAAGAGTTGTTGCAGCAACAGGTTCCCGAAATTTTACGCCGTTTTTTTGGTAATCAGGTGATTATTCCCCAACAGCAGGGGCCACAGGAAAAAACGGCTTACGGCAGTGCGTTTTTTATCAGCAAGGATGGCTATCTGTTAACCAATCGTCATGTCATTGACGATGCCTCACGTATTACCATTACCTTAAATGACCGTCGTGAGCTTGATGCGACCTTAGTTGGAAGTGATGAGCGCACTGATATTGCCTTGCTAAAAGTGAATGGCGCGAGTTTCCCTGAACTGAAAATTGGTGATTCAAATCAGCTAAAAGTGGGTGAACCTGTGTTGGCGATAGGTTCTCCTTTTGGCTTTGATTACTCAGCATCGGCAGGCATCGTCAGCGCAAAGTCACGTAATATGAGTGGTGAAACGTCAGTTCCATTTATTCAGACCGATGCAGCCTTAAACCCAGGCAACTCTGGTGGTCCATTGTTTAACCAGCGTGGTGAGGTAGTGGGTGTAAACTCGCGTATCTTTAGTGGTACGGGTGGTTATATGGGCTTGTCTTTCTCTATCCCAATTGATGTGGCGATGGATGTTGTGCAGCAGCTGAAAACCAGTGGTAAGGTAACGCGTTCTTATTTGGGGGTGATGTTGCAGGATATTGACCGCAACTTGGCCGATGCCTATAAACTGCCAAAACCAGAAGGATCATTGATTAATCAGGTTTCGCCAAAATCTCCTGCTGAAAAAGCAGGCCTAAAACCAGGTGATGTCATTTTAAAACTGGATGGTAATAGCATTAGCCGTACCAGCGACCTGATTTATCGCTTAAACCGTATTGCACCAAACCAGACCATCCAGCTGGAAGTTCTGAGAGATGACAAGATCCGTACAATTTCTGCGACTTTAAGTGTGGCGCCAGATGATACACCTGCGGCTGAGGATAAAAATAATCCAACCAATGGCTTGGGTATGAATATCCGTGACTTGACGGAAGCTGAACAAAGCCGTTTAAATGTTAATGGTGGTGCTTTGGTCCGTGAGGTGAAACGTGGTGGTTTGGCTTCATTGTCGAATCTGGTTGCGGGGGATGTGATTGTACAAGTCAACAGCACACCTGTTGCCAATAGTCAGGCATTTGCTAAGGCAATTGCAGCATTGCCAAAAAATAGTGTGGCCCGTATTGTGATTATCCGTCAGGGGCAACGTGCAATTGTTGGTTTGCGTCTTCAGTAATTCATCTTGATTTTTAAGACCACTCCTCATTGGGGTGGTTTTTATTTTGTAATGACGATGGGTTTAGACTAGTGTATGCAACGAAACTTTGACGAATGAAATATCAGACCAATGAGTACCATTTTTGATTTAAAAATACAGGTTCAGCCAGCACATATTGATGTACTTGGGCATGTCAACAATGTGATGTATATCCAGTGGATGCAAGATGTTGCTGAGGCGCATATCGAAGCATTGGGTTTGGGGCTGGCACAATATCTGGAACTCAATCATGCGATGGTCGCGGTTGAACACCATGTGCAATATCGTAAAGCTGCACTTGAGGGGGAGGAAGTCATCTTAAGGACGTGGCTTAATGATATTAATGCATTATATTCTTTTCGCCAGTATGCATTTTACCGTCCCAAGGATCAAAGTATCCTGTTCGTTGGTAACACTAAATGGGCCTGTATTGAAATTGCCACAGGTCGTCCAAAACGCATGTCACCAAGTTTTACCCATGCCTACCAACCCATTCCAGCTGATTTGAATCCGATGGATTTTTCAATTTCCTATGCTGCTATGGAATGAATGAAGGTGTTGCGTGAACCATGAAGCCTTTAAATGAAACTCATTATTTTGGATACTTTGAAAAGCTGTTCTGTTATAATCGGCAACAATTTTGTTAAACCGCTTTGGCCTATTGCTTTTTTAAAGTATCAGGCGTTCTATTTTCTCAAGGTAACCCATGGCGCAAGCTAAAAAATCCGTAGATATCAAAAATATACGAAATTTCTCGATTATTGCTCACATTGACCACGGTAAGTCAACACTGGCTGACCGTTTCATTCAAATGTGTGGCGGCTTACAGGATCGTGAGATGCAGGCTCAGGTGCTAGACTCCATGGAGCTTGAGCGTGAACGTGGGATTACCATTAAGGCTGCGTCGGTCACGTTGTACTATACGCATCCGAATGGTCAGGAATATCAACTCAACTTTATTGATACGCCAGGGCACGTTGACTTTTCTTATGAAGTGTCACGTTCCTTGGCTGCATGTGAAGGTGCATTGCTAGTCGTGGATGCGGCACAGGGAGTTGAGGCTCAATCTGTTGCAAACTGTTATACCGCAATTGAGCAAGGCTTGGAAGTATTGCCCATCCTGAACAAGATTGATTTACCTCAGGCTGAACCTGAGCGTGTCATCCATGAGATTGAAGAAATTATCGGGATTGAGGCAACAGATGCGCCAACCTGTTCTGCAAAAACAGGTTTAGGGGTTGAGGGCGTTTTAGAGCGTCTGGTCGATGTGATTCCAGCACCAGAAGGTGACCGTGATGCGCCGTTGCAGGCGTTGATCATTGACTCATGGTTTGACAACTATTTGGGTGTTGTCTCGCTTGTCCGCATTAAACAGGGTCGTATCCGTAAGGGCGACAAGATGCTGGTGAAATCAACTGGACAAACGCATCCTGTGACATCGGTAGGTGTGTTTAATCCAAAACATACTGAAACTGATTTGCTTGAGGCAGGTGAGGTTGGTTTTGTCATTGCGGGTATCAAGGATATTTTTGGTGCACCAGTCGGTGATACCATCACGCTTTCATCTACTCCCGATGTTGCAATACTTCCAGGCTTTAAGAAAGTGAAGCCACAGGTGTATGCTGGGCTTTTCCCAATTGATGCCAGTGATTTCGAGCCATTCCGTGAGGCTCTGCAAAAACTCCAGATTAATGATTCAGCTTTATTCTTTGAACCAGAAAGCTCTGATGCTTTAGGTTTTGGTTTCCGTTGCGGCTTCTTGGGGATGCTGCATATGGAAATTGTGCAGGAACGTTTGGAACGTGAATATGATCTTGACCTGATTAGTTCTGCGCCAACTGTAATTTATGAAGCATTGACCAAGAAAGGCGACATTATTTATATCGATAGCCCATCGAAAATGCCAGATGGTTCAACAGTTGAAGACTTACGTGAGCCGATTGCAGAATGTCATATTCTTGTGCCACAGGAATATCTGGGCAATGTCATGACCTTGTGTATTGAGCGTCGTGGTGTGCAAAAAGATATGAAATTCCTGGGTAATCAGGTATCCATCACCTTTGAAATTCCAATGGCTGAGGTGGTTATGGATTTCTTTGACAAGTTGAAATCATGTTCTCGTGGCTTTGCTTCACTGGATTATAACTTTGTCCGTTTTGAGAGTTCATCTCTGGTTAAGGTTGACGTGTTAATTAATAGCGAAAAGGTGGATGCCTTGGCGATGATTTGTCACCGTCAGGATGCCCGCCATCGTGGTATCGCACTGGTTGAGAAGATGAAAGACCTGATTCCCCGCCAAATGTATGATGTGGCGATTCAGGCAGCTATTGGTGCGCAAATCATTGCACGTTCTACCGTTAAAGCCATGCGTAAGAACGTTTTGGCAAAATGTTATGGTGGTGACGTGTCTCGTAAGAAGAAACTGCTTTCGAAACAAAAAGAAGGTAAGAAACGCATGAAACAGGTGGGAAGTGTCGAAATTCCACAGGAAGCGTTCTTGGCTGTATTAAAAGTTGATCGATAGAAAAAGACTTAGGAATCGCTCATGGATTTTGATTTTAATTTGATTCTCGTTCCAGTCACACTGATATTTTTTATCGTGTGGTTGCTTGACAAGTTTGTACTGAAACAACGTGCAAATAAGGGACGTGATCAGGAAAACTTTGTGATCACATGGGCGTATGATTTCTGGCCAGTATTGGCTGTGGTGTTGGTGCTACGTTCTTTCCTCTATGAGCCATTTAATATCCCATCTGACTCTATGGTGCCTACCTTGGAAACAGGTGACTTTATTTTGGTGAATAAGTTTGATTACGGTGTACGTTTGCCGATTATAAATACCAAAATAATTAATATTGGTGAACCAAAGCGCGGTGAAGTCATCGTGTTCCGTTATCCACCACAGCCTACTATTAGTTATATCAAGCGTGTAGTGGGTTTGCCTGGTGACCATATTCAGTTTAAAGATGGGCAGCTAATCATTAATGGTCAGCAAATTGCAAAAGTTGCTACTGAGGTTAAACGTGAAAAGGATCAACTTGAAACGCCAACCGTATATTATTTTAAAGAGACTTTAGGTGAGCATCAGCATCTGATCCGTTATCTGGATGGGCGTAATCCTTTGGCTGAACAGTTCCAGTTTGCTCAGTTAAAGGGCGCTGAAGCATTAGTGCCATTTGTGGCAAAAGCCAATGATGTGTTTATTAAAAGTAATGGACGGGATTGGGAAGTGACTGTACCACAAGGCCAGTATTTTGCGATGGGGGATAACCGTGACCAAAGCGCTGATAGCCGTTTTTGGGGTTTTGTCCCAGAAGCCAATTTAACAGGGCGTGCTTTTTATGTATGGATGCATAAAGAACCTGGTTTCAATCTTCCAAGTTTCAGCCGAAATGGTAAGATTGACTAATAAATAAAACGTATAGGACATACTACAGATGCGTAAATCTCAACAAGGCGCTTCGTATATTGCAATTTTATTTGGGGTGGTTCTATTTGCGATTGCTGTAAAGGCATCAATCGCAATCTGGCCAGCATATTGGGATGATCGAATTATAGATTCTCAAATTGAAGGTCTATTAAAGGATAGTCCTGAGAATATTACACCAACTAAGTTCGCAGCTCAGATGGATCAGCGTCTGGATATGAATGGGGTTCGGGATCTTCGTTTCAAGGATGTTGCACAGGTTACTTATAAAGATGATTTAATTGTTAAGAAAAAGTATGAAGTGCGTAAGCCTTTCATGCTGAATATTAGTTTAGTGATGACCTTTGAGAAGACTTTTGACCAAAAATCTGCCAAACAAGCTCAATGATGCACGTCTGCAAGGGCGAATTGGTCACCAGTTTAAACACCTTGATTTGTTAAAACTGGCATTGACCCATCGTTCTGTGAGTCAAAAGCACAATTATGAACGCCTGGAATTTCTAGGCGATTCATTATTAGGGATGATTGTTGCCAATTATCTTTACCATACCTACCCACTTGAAAATGAAGGTCGCTTAACGCGGATGCGTGCGACTTTGGTTCGACAGGAAGCATTGGGGAAAATTGCAAATGACTTACAATTGAGTCGGTCATTAATTTTAAGCACAGGCGAGTTAAAATCGGGTGGACATCACCGAGAGTCAATTCTGGCTGATACAGTTGAAGCAATTATTGGTGCCATTTATTTGGACAGCAATGATCTCAACCTGTTGGAACGCATTGTGCTAAAATGGTATGAGCCTTATCTGGATTATATTGAACCGACAGATCAACTGAAAGACCCGAAATCACGTTTGCAAGAGTATTTACAAGCACGTAAAAAACCTCTCCCAGTTTACGAGGTTGTAGATATTCAGGGTGATGCCCCTAATCAACATTTCAAAGTGGAATGTGATGTAGCGGGACTGCCAAAAATTATAGGCGAGGGCTCAAGTCGTCGTTTTGCCGAACAAACGGCAGCGGCAGAGATTTTAAAATTATTGGAGCAATAACCTGATGTCTCATTCAGAAGAAAATAAGCCAGAAGCAACTGAACAGCAAGATGGCAATAATGTAGTTGATCAATTTTTTAGTTCTCAGGGAACGACTATTCCCTCAGATTTCAAAAGCGGTTTTGTGGCTATTGTTGGTCGTCCAAATGTAGGAAAATCGACTTTGATGAACCACATCTTGGGTCAAAAACTATCTATTACTTCACGTAAGCCACAAACCACACGCCACAAGATTGTGGGTATTGACTCGCGTGAGAAGTCACAGGCGGTATTTGTAGATACTCCTGGGATGCATAAAAAAGAAGTACGTGCCATCAATAAGATGATGAATCGTGCGGCACACTCTGCTTTGCGTGATGTGAATCTGGTTTTATTTGTGGTGGATGCACAAAAGTGGACGCAAAACGATGAATTGGTTTTGGAAAAACTTAAAAATGCCGATATGCCAGTGATTCTAGTGATCAATAAACTTGATACATTTGAAAATAAAAATGAGGCTTTACCACTGATTCGAGAGCGTGCCAAGCTCATGAATTTTGCTGAAATTGTTCCGGTTTCAGCATTGCGTGGTGCAAATCTCGATCATTTGCGAGATACCATCGAGAAGTATCTGCCATATCAACCACCATTGTATTCATTAGATCAAATTACTGATCGTTCTGAGCGTTTCCTTGCGAGTGAGATCATTCGTGAGAAAATTATGCGTCAGTTAGGTGAAGAGCTGCCATATGATTTAACGGTTCAAATTGAATCATTTAAAACTGAAGAAGCAGCCGTAAATGAAAAAACAGGTCGTTTAAAGCCGCCATGTACGTATATTGATGCGACCATTTTTGTGGAACGCCAAGGCCAAAAAGCGATTGTGATTGGTGATAAAGGTGCGAAGCTGAAAAGCATTGGCATGGATGCACGTACAGATATGGAAAAAATGTTTGAGCAAAAAATTATGCTAACGCTTTGGGTGAAAGTCAAAGGTGGTTGGTCTGATGATGAGCGTGCGTTAAAAAGCTTGGGTTATAGCGATATTTAACAGGTTTTAAGACAATGGAAACAGGTATGAAAATAACAATCCGTGTACTCGCAATCGTAACATGCATCTTCATGTTGCAAGGCTGTGTTCATAAGCTTGTGACCGTACCTGTTAAAGTTGATTATAAGACCACCAAAGGTGTTGTTAAGGGGACTGCTGCTGTGGCTGGTGCAGTTATTCCTGATGGCGATGATGAAGAAAAGGATGAGAAAAAGAAGGACTAGTCTCGCTTTATGATGCGTAATGAAGTCCTGCATGGCTATTTGATTCATCATCGTAAATATCGTGAAAAAAGCCATATTGTGCATTTATTTACACAAGAATATGGGCGGGTGGATGGGATTCTAAGACAGACCCCACCGCCGCAATATCAGCCAATTCGTCTGCAAGCCACTGGCAAATCTGAACTCAAAAACTTTACAAAACTGGAAATTCTGAATCAACCTGTGTTTTTTCATGGTGACGCATTTTTTGCTGGTTTCTATTTAAATGAGATCGTGTTGCGTTTATGTCCGCTTGAAGAGGCGATGCCACAGACATTTGAACAATACCAACTGACCTTATTGCAATTACAGCAATTGGCATCGCATAAACAAGCCTCTTTATTCCTGCGACAGATTTTACGCCAGTTTGAACATGTATTATTGCAGGAGTTGGGCTATGCGATTGATTTTTCAGTAGATGCAAACCAGCAGGAAATTTCGCCATTCCAACAGTATCAATTTCAGCTCAATGATGGCTTTCTGCCAGTTTCACGAGCCTCACGTTCAACACTTGAGGGTGCATTGATTACATCCATGCAAAGTTATGAAGATGGTCAGGATTTTTCTCACGAACAGTTGCAATTATTGGGTAAACTATACCGTCAAATGATTAGCTCCTTGTTGGGTGATCGACCGCTGAAAAGCCGTCAACTTTGGATTCAAAGTACACAAACTTGATATTCCTGATGTATTGAAAATAATGATTCAGGGCTAAACCGATAGGATATTTTTATGGCTGCAATCTTAGGTGTAAACATTGATCATGTTGCGACATTAAGACAAGCACGTGGTACAACTTACCCTGATCCTGTTCAGGCTGCTTTGGTTTGTGAGCAAGCGGGTGCAGAGGGGATTACCCTCCATTTGCGCGAAGATCGCCGCCATATACAGGATGATGATGTTCGCCGTATGCGTCCGTTATTAAAAACACGTATGAATCTTGAATTGGCAGTGACGGATGAAATGGTTGCGTTTGCCAAGGAAATCCAGCCTCAGCATGTCTGTTTTGTTCCTGAACGTCGTCAGGAAGTGACTACAGAGGGTGGCCTGGATGTTGTAGGTCATTTTGAAAAAGTGAAGGCGGCAACTGAAGCACTGAAAGCGATTGGCAGTGATGTATCTTTGTTTATCGATGCTGATCTTGCACAGATTGATGCGGCGGTTGCCTGTGGCGCACCAACCATTGAAATCCATACGGGTGCTTATGCTGATGCCGAGACAGATGAGCAGCAACAAGCTGAATTAACTCGTATTATCAAAGGTGCTGAATATGCAGCGGCAAAAGGTTTGGTTGTGAATGCTGGGCATGGTTTAAACTTAAATAATGTTGCTGCTATTGCTGCAATTCCACAAATTAATGAGCTTAATATTGGTCATTCGATTATTGCCGATAGTATATTCGTTGGTCTGGCTCAAGCCGTAAAAGAGATGAAAGCAGCGATTCAGGCTGCTGCGAGATAAATCGATGAGTAGTGTAAATTATGATGAGTTAATGCAACCTGTCATTGCATTCTTAGGTTGTTCCACTCCTCAGGCATGGTTGGATGAGGCCATTAATAATCTGGACATCTTAATGCAAGATCATGCCAATTGTGAAAAGAAAGCGGCAAGTACAGCCATGAACCTGATGTTTCGCTATAGCTTTTTTACCGACTTACAAGTGAAATTGGCGCAATTGGTACGTGAAGAAATGCTGCATTATGAGCAGGTTTTGGAGTTCATGAACAAACGTGGTCAAGAGTGGAAGGGATTGAGTGCAGGGCGCTATGCAGGTGGATTACGTAAAGAAATCCGTACTTATGAACCTGAAGCATTGATTGATGTCATGATTATTGGCGCATTTGTGGAAGCACGCTCGTGTGAACGTTTTTATGCGCTGGCACCTGTTGTAGACGATGAGCTGGGGCGTTACTATCGTTACTTGCTTAAATCGGAATCTCGTCATTTTGAGGATTATCTGGCACTGGCCTTGGATGTTGCAAAAACTGCCAAACTGAAAGATCCAGAAGAAAATATTCAGCAGCGGATTGAACATATCCGTGAAGTGGAAAAGAATCTAATTTTAACGCCAGATGATACGTTCCGTTTCCATAGCGGTGTGCCTAGTCGCTAAACACACCATTTTTGCATAAATCAATTAAACACGAGGTGTTGTAGACTACTTAGGGTTCTGATCAGCATTTAAAAATTTATAAATATTTTCAAATGGAATGTGGTCGCTAGCATCAGAACCGTAATATGTTTCAATAATATAACCTTGCTCATCAATTAAAAAATCTGCTGGCATAATATCACTTGGATTTTGTAGATTCTTTTTTAAACCCTCAGCCCCAATTATTTTGATGCCTAAAACCCATGAGACGAAATGTCGAAAAACGCTATAAGTAGAGCGTGCCATTGATCGTTCAATACCATAAGCTTGATAGGCGATATTTTCAGGATCGGCGACGATCGTAAAAGGGCGAGGGCGTTTTCTTACAAATTCATTGACTTCTTCACGTGTTGATGAAAAAATGCAATGATTTCTAAGCCTTGATCCGAAAGTTTTTTATAATGTTGTGTTAATTGGAAAATTCTAAAATTACAAAAAGGACAGTTTGTATCACGAAAAAATGCAAGTAAAGTGCGTTTACCTGAGTCTAGTCGAACTACTCTGCCATGGCTATCTATAAGTTGAAATTTTGGTGCAGTTTCTGGCGATATAAGACGCATTATGATAAGACCATATATTTTAAAAGGTATGCATTGTGCTTAATATAAAAAAGCCCTGATTATTGATCAGGGCTTTTTAGAATTTTGGCTCTCCCACCTGGGCTCGAACCAGGGACCTGCGGATTAACAGTCCGTCGCTCTACCGACTGAGCTATGGGAGAATCTGGAGTGAATTTTAGGGGGCAAGACGTTTATAGTCAAGTAAAATCAGTGTAAATAATAAACTGTTAAGTGCTTAAAATCGCTATATTAACGTACAACCTGATTGCATTGGGCTAATTGGGACGAATGCGCTGTCCAGCTTGCTCCCACTGAATTTTTATAATAGCTAATCTTGCCAATACGCAAAACCAGATTTTGACAGGAGTCCAGAGACAGGTCATTGCCCCAGGGCCCAGACATGCTACAAACTTTACCATTACACTTCCAGACCACATTTGGCCCATTTTCAATAGGGACAGTCACAGTACCCTTATAAGTCGAGCCTGCATACCATGTTGTTTGTGCAGCCATGACTGGACTGCATAAGAATAATAAACTGAGAAGTAGTTTCTTCATTATGGTTTTCCTTAATATGACCATCGTTTTTTATTATAGGGTTGAAAAGGACGCAAGGCTAAAACATATACGAGATGCAACATAAAAAATAAATAGAGTTACAACAGGGATGACAATAAATTAAAGCATTGACAATAAAAAAACCCTGATCAAATCAGGGCTTTTTAGAATTTTGGCTCTCCCACCTGGGCTCGAACCAGGGACCTGCGGATTAACAGTCCGTCGCTCTACCGACTGAGCTATGGGAGAATCTGATGCGCATTTTAGGCATGAAAAACGTATGCGTCAATAAGAATATTAAATAAAATGAATTGTTTGCTTGATAAATATGCTTTTTAGGTTTTACGCATAAAAAAACTGCCCGAAGTGGGTAGTTTTTATTCAAGAAATAAAAATTATTTCTCAACACCTGCTGGTTGACCAGCAAGTTTTGCATTTGCATAGTCCCAGTTCACTAGGCTTTCTAGGAAAGTTGCGATGTATTTTGGACGTAAGTTACGGAAGTCGATGTAGTAAGCATGTTCCCAAACGTCAATGGTTAATACCGCAATTTGACCGTGAGCAAGCGGGGTGTCTGCATTTGAAGTTTTGGTAATTGATAATTTACCATTGATTTCATCGGCAACCAACCAAGCCCAACCTGAACCGAATTGAGTCGTTGCAGCAGCAGTGAATTCTTCTGCAAATTTTTCATAGCTACCGAAAGCTTCTTCGATTTTAGCTGCGATTGCGCCAGTTGGTTTACCACCACCGTTTGGCTTCATGCTGTTCCAGTAGAATGTGTGGTTCCATACTTGTGCAGCATTGTTAAAGATACCTGCTTTAGAAGCGTCACCAGCAGATGCTTTGATGATTTCTTCTAAAGTTTTACCTTCAAGGTCAGTGCCTTTGATTAGGTTGTTTAAGTTAACAACATAAGTATTGTGATGTTTATCGTGATGGTATTCTAAAGTTTCGCGAGTAATGTGCGGAGCTAAGTCATCATAGCCATATGGAAGTGCAGGTAAAGTAATGGTTGTCATGTTCCAATCCTTGCATTTGCTGGGTTTTACATTAAGTGGCTCTATTGTAAATGATTCTACAGAGAATAGTGCAGTCTTTTAAAGAACTATACACAATAACGACTTAATTTAAATGTATAACCTGAGCTTCAAGTAAAGCAAAGCTTGATTTGAAACCACAGACAATGTTATGGAAAAATATGTTGAACAGAATCGAATTATGCCATTGGGTTAAATCGGGTTGTTTAATTCAAAATATTCAGCTTCTATGGAAAACTGCTTGGTAATGGCCTGAGCCAAACGCTGTACACCATAACGTTCTGTTGCATGATGCCCACATGCAAAATAATGAACACCTAATTCTTTAGCCTGATAAAACGTACGCTCACTCACTTCACCTGAAATATAGGCATCACAGTTCTCCTGAGCTGCCTTATCAATAAAGTCCTGTGCTCCGCCTGTACAAAAGCCAACTTTCTGAATCAGGGCTTTATCACATGCCAGATGTAATACACTAAAATCAAAGACCGCCTGTAGTCTTTCCTTAAATTGTTCAGGGCTCAGGGCTTGATCCAGATAGCCAATATTGCCAATCGGATGTTTTTCGGTTGGGTCCAGCGCTTCCAAATCTTGTAAGCCGATTAACTCCGCAATGGCTGCATTATTTCCCAGCACAGGATGGGCATCCAAGGGCAGGTGATAGGCGATCAGTGAAATGTTGTTTTGAATGAGTTTTTTAATGCGATTGCCACGCATCCCTGTGATTGGGTAGGGTTCACCTTTCCAGAAATAGCCATGATGAACCAGCAAGGCATCCGCCTGTTGAGCAATTGCCGCATCAATGGCATCTTCAGAGGCTGTGACGGCACAAACAATTTTATTGACTTTGGACTTGCCCTCAATTTGTAGCCCATTCGGTGCATAGTCCTTAAACTCATTTGCTTTTAATGTCTGATTACACCACTGCACAATGTCATGCAAATTTGCCATGCGATTCCTCAAATGTTTTACATCAATACAAGTATCCATAAAACCATATTTTTGAATGTAACTAAAGCTAGACAAAACTTTTGTAACTTTTGCATTGATTTTAGGCAATTTACTTTACAATAGTGGAAAATTCCTGTTCTTCAATATATTAACTCCATTGTTCGCCTAGAGGATAATAAACGTGCGCCGTGCATTTATATGGTTACCTTGGGTATTACTCATTCTTGTTATCATTAGTTTCCTAAGCTGGCAAAAATTGCATCAGCCGAAGCCAACAGTCGCTGCCGATGGCGTTAAAATGCCTGCCGAAAAAGTGGAGCCACTGATTGATACAACCCGAACGGGTGGCGTGGTTTCCTATAGTGCTGCGGTAAAGGTTGCAACGCCAGCCGTGGTAAATATTTTTACCACGCAGAAAGTGAAGCAGATGAATCATCCATTGTTGAATGATCCTGTGTTCCGTGAGTTTTTTGGCAACCAGATTCCTCAGCAGCCTCAAAATGAAAATAGTCTGGGTTCGGGCGTTATTGTTCGTGCAGATGGCTATATTTTAACCAATAACCATGTGATTGCTCAGGCTGAACATATTGTAGTGGCGTTGCATGATGGTCGCCGTGCTGAAGCTAAGGTGATCGGAACTGACCCTGATACTGATTTGGCTGTCATTAAGATTGAACTGGACAAACTGCCTGTTCTGCCATTTAAACTGAGTGGTAATGAGGTTGGGGATGTCGTGCTGGCGATTGGTAATCCATTTGGAGTGGGTCAGACTGTCACGCAGGGGATTATTTCCGCCACAGGTCGTTCAGATCTTGGTATTAATACTTACGAAGACTTTATTCAAACAGATGCTGCAATTAATCCAGGTAACTCAGGCGGTGCATTAATTGATGTCGCTGGTAACTTGATCGGTGTAAATACCGCTATTTTCTCGCAATCAGGTGGATCACTTGGAATTGGTTTTGCGATTCCCGCAAATGTATGCCAACAAGTTCTAAATTCAATTTTGAAAGATGGACGTGTTGTGCGTGGTTGGTTAGGTATTAGCTTAATTCCGAACACTGTTGAGCAAGATGTATTAGCAGCCAAATCTGTAGGTGTTGTTGTTGCCGATGTTTTACGTGGTGGACCTGCGGATGAAGCAGGGGTGAAGCGTAATGATAAAATTATTCAAGTGAATAATGAGCAGATTACATCTGCATCTCACTTAATTAATTATGTAGCATTACAAGCACCTGAAAGCATCATTAATGTGATCGTTGAGCGTGATGGAAAACAACAAACGCTGCAAGTGAAAGTTGGTGAGCGAAAAGTTCAACAAAATGCTCAGTCACAGTACATACCATTACCAAAACGTTAATCAAAGAAAAAAGCTTGCTGACGGTCAATCAGCAAGCTTTTTAGTTTTTTAAGCTTTTTTATTTTTCATTTAACCAGTCAATTTTTATATTTTGATGACAGTTTTTTGATGCTTTGATGACATTTCATCGCAACTTAACCTTTTCAATTTCTGCACCTTGGTTAATAAAGTGAATCAAATGAAATGATTAAGTGCATTCAATTCCACTGGATTAAAGTGGATGGTTGTTGATCAATATTTATAATCGACCTGTAACCATAATTTTTGTGTATCAACACCAAAATCATTTGCTTGATAGTCTGAATATTTTGCTAGAGCAGATAAACCTTTGATTGGTAGGGTATGGCTATAAGAAATTGAATATTCTTGACCGTAATCAATATTCTTTTCCTCGCTTCGATATTGATGCAATTCCGTACCCAGTTTCCCTTTGCTGAAAATATTAAAGTTAGATGTGATGTATAAGTCTTTCAAACCATTGGCAGGCGTCGTTAAGAACATATCCGTCCAACCATTAAATTTATGTTTGGTTGCTAATGGTGTTTGGAATGCAATTTTTCCATCATCACTACCAAGAACTTCATAACCAATCGAAATGTCCCCAATAGTTGTTGATTGACTCGATATATTGTAACCCAGCTCAAGAGCATAGTAGTCAGCATCATAATCGGTTGGTTGGTCTGCATATTCTGTTTGATTTGCATATTCTGCTGAATATTTGAAGTCATTTTTCTTACCTGTCACTCTCAAACCATAGGTTTGATTTGACCATGCAGCAAGATCTTCAAAGTCCATCAAATAACCATAAACCACAGCATTTAAAAGAGGGTTGTAATTCATTTTGGCTTGAATCAAATGAATTTTACTTTCTTGTTTACTCGCTTGGGCTTGAATGAACTTAGGCTCAGGTTCTTCACTACCAAAAATTGTATTGACTTGATCAATATATGAATAAAATAATCCAAATTCTTTGCAAGGTTTATAGTTCAAACTTACAGCGTCAAAGGTTTGATCATTCTGTCTCCAAGCAACTGCACCTACAAAACGTTGATTATCTAAATTAATTGTTTGACGACCTACGGTTAAATCAAAATTAGGGTTGTAAACATATTTTAAATACGCTTGATTGAGTTGCAAGTTTTCAGCATCAGGAACAGTGCTGTATTGAGTTTGACTATTTCGAGTGCTATTAAATTCATCATTAATCTCGACTGTACCTTCACCTTGAACGAATGCACTTAGACCGTACCATGAACCCGTTTGGATTGCAGGACGAATACGTAATGTCCATGCATCTGCATTTTTGAGCGTATTATCTTGATCAACAAGCTCGTAACGTAAGCGAGTATCTAAGCTAAGTTTTGTTTGAGAGAAAAAATCATCTGATGCTGAAGTAAGGGTAGATAAACATGCAAGCGTGATTAATGAATACGAAAATTTATTCATCGCAGTATCCTTAATAAAGTATTTGAATTTGGAGAGAGGGAGGATGAGAAAGCCTCATCCTCTAAAAGTACGCATTTAGGTTGTTAAATTACGCTCAAGCAAAGCTTGTTCATATAATTCTTTTTCTTTGTCTTTGTGTTCAACTGAGAAGCGAATGAGAACGACAGTGAATGCAGCTACAGTCACAAGGCATCCCAAAATCATCAAACAAGTTTGAACATCAAGTAAGCCTTTTAATAAGAAACCTGCTGCGACTGCACCCACATTTCCGCCTGCACCAATAATACCTGCTACGCCACCAAGTGCATTACGATCAATAAATGGTACTAAGGCATATGTCGCACCGCATGACATGTGTGTAAATAATGCAAACACAGTCATCGTGATGATCGCCAAACCAATTGTATTCATTTGAGAGAATAAAATGAGGAATAAGCCTTCAAGTAAAATCAGGATGAATAAAACTTTTGTACGACCATCTAATCCTTTAGTAAGTGCCACTTTATCCGATACGATACCACCAAGTGCGCGAGCGAATAGTGCGAGAAGACCAAAGATACCCGCAGTTAAACCTGCTTCTTTTAAACCCATGTTGAAGTGGTCAACGTAGTACATTGCTGCAATGTTATGAATGAAGATTTCGATACCGAAACATGCTGCATAAGAGACAAATAGGATCCAAACGCGGTAGTTACGTGCTGCCTGCATTAAAATCGCCATTCCACCTTTTTTACCGCTACCAACTTCGACACCGTTCGCACGTAATTCTTTGAAATCACCTTGTGGACAGTCTTGAGTGAGTTTCCAATAAAGTACACCGACAATCACCATCATAATGCCAGGTACAAGCAGTGCAATTCTCCAGCCCATTGCTTGTTCTACACCAAACATCACAATTGCACCGAGAATTAACGGCATGATTGCTTGTGTTGCACCACCACCTGCATTTCCCCAACCCGCAGATGCTGCATTTGCTGTACCGACAACGTTAGGCGCAAACATAACGCTGGTATGGTATTGAGTGATAACGAAGCTCGCACCAATTGCACCAATTAAAAGGCGGAAGAAGAGGAACGACTCATAGGTATTTGCTGCTGCAACACCGAATACTGGGATACTCCCCAAGATTAATAATGCAGTGTATGTTTTACGAGGTCCGTACTTATCGCAAAGTGGACCAACGATTAGGCGAATCAGAATAGTGATGGCAACAGCCGCAATATTGATATTTGCAATCTGATCTTTGGTTAAATTAAATTCCCCTTTAATAACTGGCATTAATGGCGCACATGCAAACCATGCGAAGAAACACACGAAAAATGCAAGCCATGTCATATGGAAGGCGCGCATCGCAGGAGTGGAAAAGCTGAATAATTTTATTTCAGTCGCTTTTTTTGCATCTAAATTCATATTTGAAGACATAGCCTTCTCCTGAACTGAACGTTATTAATTTTTTGCTTCGCAATATTTGCGAGAGCACATCGAACAGAACGGACATCGTTGGCCGTCAACAAAAAATTTTGTGAATCTACGTTGATTCATCATGAAGGATATATAGCAAGTGTCATGCCAGAAATTATTTTCAACTAAATGAATAATTTAAAGTTCTAATTAATAAAATTTTTATAATTAAAATCTATTGTGTTTTTTGTTTAAGTAAAAAATAGCGCAATCTTATGTATGAGTTATGTTTAATTCTATTATCAGAAATTGCACTGTAATGGCTTTTTTTGTGTGCGCAATTATTCTTCATAATGTTTTAAAACATGGCGAAAATAAAAAAGCAGCCGAAGCTGCTCTTATACGTAACTCATCTTAGAATCGATAACCGACTCCGACATAAGTGATAAGTGGGTCAATATCAATTTTGGTATTAGCTCGAATAAGCTCTTTACCTGTATTTTTATCAGTTACGTAAATTTTGGCTTCATTATTCATTTTTGAATATGAAACAGAACCAACAGCAAACCAATTTGGATTAAAGTCATACGTTGCTCCTAAAGTTACGATGGGGGCGAAAGTATCTGTTGCTTCGAGTTTAACAATAGGATCGGCTGAGGATGTTTTTCCATCCAATGCTGCACCCGCTTGTCCATCGTGAATATTTTGGATCATGTGACCTGCTTTGATGAGATCAGACTCAATACCAGAATTCATTTTTAAGTCATTAAAATATGCATACATCACGCCTGCACCGACATAAGGGCGAAATTTATTTACTCCAGATTTTCCAAACTGATAGTGCAGTTCAACGGCAGGTAACCACGCGCGCGCTGTTGCTGCTTTATCACCTTGTGTCAGATCACTGATATGAATATCTTGCTTTAAGTCGATTGACCCAAGTGATGTATTGGCTGAACCAGATAATGGAGCATAAATATTTCCTTTGCCTTGTATATTAACTTTGGGCGGAATTCCTGCTTTAATTTCCAGTGATAAATTATCAGTGAAATGGTAATTGGCCATAATACCTAAGGTATCGACATCATCAGCTTCTAGTCCAGTACCTTGAGCCTGCCAATTAGATAAACCATTAATCGTTGCAGTTCCTGTTAGTAATGAGGGAAGAGTATCGGTAGGTAAAATTTTGATGGCGTCGTATAAAAGTGGGTTTGAACTACGATCTGCGGCATCCAATACAGATTGTTTAGATACAGAACCTACCTTAGATGACGTTCCTTCAGCTACGCTGGTATTGATATTGACTGGATTGGCACTTCCTTGAGGCATAGCATGTAACCAACCTGCTGAAATGAAAATCGTTTAAAACCATCACCATCTTTTAAACTAAAATAAGATGATTCAGCAAAACCAACAGTCGGTAATAGGCTAGCAACTCCTAAACTTAGGGAAAGGTAAAGTTTGTGTTTTTTCATCAGAAGGACTCCATGTCCGATTTATTGAAACTTTTTATTCTCAAAAGACAGCGTTTTTTACTAAATAGTTTGTTTAGTTAAAATTTATAATTGTTATTCTTATGAATGTTTTTTGTTTAATTCAATTAACTAATAAATTTTTCTAAGCATAAAAAAAGCTACCGAAGTAGCTTAAATGAAACAAAGAAATCGCTTACATGAAGCGAGATAAATCTTCTTCTGGACGAGCGGTAAGGACTTCAATACCAGTTTGAGTTACTAAAATAGTATGTTCATATTGTGCGGACAACTTATGATCTTTTGTGACAACAGTCCATTTATCACCTAATAATTTTGTTTGCCAAACGCCAGCGTTCACCATTGGTTCAATAGTAAAGGTCATGCCAGCTTCTAAACGCATTCCTGTACCTTTTTGGCCGTAGTGTAGAACTTGTGGTTCATCATGGAATACATTTCCAATACCATGACCACAATATTCTCGAACTACGCTAAAACGCTCAGACTCAACATATTGTTGAATAGCATGTCCGATATCACCTAAATAAGAACCATCACGTACAGTCGCCATACCACGATACATGGCTTCTTGTGCAACCTGACACAAACGGTTTGCCAAAATAGAGGTCTCACCACCTACGATATACATCATATTGGTATCGCCGTGATAACCGTCTTTGATTACTGTGACATCGATATTTAGAATATCGCCGTTTTTTAAAATTTTATTTTCAGATGGAATACCATGACAAACGACATGGTTAACAGATGTGCAAATTGAATGTTGAAATGCAGGTCGACCTGGAGCTGCACCATAACCTACACAAGCAGGAATAGCATCTTGTACATTTTCAATATGATTGCGACAGATTGTATCGAGTTCTAAAGTACTCACTCCCGCTTTAATGTGCGGTTTAATCATGTCTAGAACTTCAGCCGCCAATTTGCCTGCAACACGCATCTTTTCAATTTCTTCAGGTGTTTTGATTAATCGACGAGGGGCTGTATAAGTTGTATTCATGATCTCTAAAAACTTTTGGAAATTTGTTTGTGGCTATGGTATAAATAGCCGCCCATTTTATCAAATGCTTTTTCGTGAATAAATTTCACGGGCTTTGTGCGATGGGGCAATAAAATCCGCACATATATCGACACATTACTCTGGGTGCCCGTTAGGGTGGAGGATGCGGATATATGGAGGCCTAACCCAAACTTTAAGGTAAAGAAAATGGCAGATTACAACGTAAGCATGCGCGACCTTCTTCAAGCAGGCGCGCACTTCGGTCACCAAACTCGTTTCTGGAACCCAAAAATGCGTCAATACATTTTTGGTGCGCGTAACAAAATTCACATCATCAACCTTGAGCACACTGTTCCTGCGTTAAATGATGCTTTGAACTTTGTTAACAACCTTGCTAGCAAAAAGAATAAAGTATTGTTTGTTGGTACGAAACGTGCTGCTTCTAACATCATCCGTGAACAAGCACAACGTGCTGGTCAACCATATGTTGATCACCGTTGGTTAGGTGGTATGTTGACGAACTGGAAAACACTTCGCCAATCTATCAACCGTTTAAAAGATCTTCAAACTCAATCTCAAGATGGTACTTTTGCCAAGCTTACTAAACGTGAAGCTTTAGAGCGTACTCGTGAGATGGAAAAACTTGAACGTGCTTTAGGCGGCGTTAAAAACATGGGTGGTTTACCTGACGCATTATTTGTAATCGACGTTGATCACGAAGCGATTGCAATCAAAGAAGCGAAAAACCTGGGTATTCCTGTAATCGGTATCGTTGATACAAACTCTAACCCAGACAACGTAGACTACGTTATTCCTGGTAACGACGATGCGATCCGTGCAGTAACTTTATATGCTTCTGCTATGGCTGATGCGATTCTTGCTGGTAAAGAATATGCTCAATCACAAGCAAATGCACAAGCGAAAGGCGACGACGCTGCTAAAGACGCTTCTGAGGCTTAATGCGTTTTGACGCAAGCTTGTCATTTTTGCGACATGTAATGGTGGCAGATTAAAGCGTCGAGATTGCAAACGGCCCAGAGATTCTTTGGGCCGTTTTTGTTGAACAGATTTATTTTCTACCGATTTTAGGAGAACAACATGACTGCAGTTACTGCGAGCATGGTAAAAGAATTACGTGACCGTACTGGTCTTGCAATGATGGAATGCAAAAAAGCATTAACAGAAGCAGGCGGTGACATCGAACTTGCAATTGATAACCTTCGTAAATCAGGTCAGGCAAAAGCTGCTAAAAAAGCAGGTAACATTGCTGCCGATGGTGCGATTACAATTATTCAAGACGCTAACAAAGCGATTCTTGTTGAAGTTAACTGTCAAACTGACTTCGTTGCAAAAGACGAAAACTTCAAAAACTTCTCTGATAAAGTTGCTGCTGCTGCACTTGCTGCAAATGAAACTGATGCTGCAAAAATTGCTGAACTTAAGCTTGAAGACGGTGCGACTGTGGAAGAAGCTCGTGTTGCGCTTGTTCAAAAAATCGGTGAAAACATCCAGGTTCGTCGTGCTCAAATCGTTGAAGGCGAAAACTTGGCTGTTTACAAGCACGGTTTAAAAATCGGTGTGGTTGTATCTTACACAGGTGATGCTGACACTGGTAAAGGTATTGCAATGCACGTTGCTGCGTTCAACCCAGTTGCTGTAAATGCAGAAGCTGTTCCAGCTGACTTAATCGCGAAAGAGAAAGAAATTGCTGAAGCGAAAGCGTTGGAATCTGGTAAGCCAGCCAACATCGTTGAGAAAATGGTAAGTGGTTCAGTTGACAAATACTTGAACGAAGTTGCACTTGACCGCCAAATGTATGTAATCGACAACGACAAGAAAGTTGCTGATGTATTGAAAGCAACGGGTACCAATGTCGCTCAATTCGTTCGTTTCGAAGTGGGTGAAGGTATTGAGAAGAAAGCTGAAATGAGCTTTGCAGAAGAAGTTGCTGCTGCTCAGGCAGAAGCTGCGAAGTAATTCGTATCTTTTCAAAAAACCCAGTCTTGTGACTGGGTTTTTTTATTGGTTCTTTTTACATGCTCAAACTATGGCTCATCGTGTTGCTGTTTGAACTGTGCCAGTGCCTCAATTCGGTATTTAATCAGCATTTCACCAATTTCAGGCCCTGTAATGTGTTCGGGTAAATCCTGTGCCCGAATATTCCGTACAATTTGCATTGCATCCAGAATATATTGGGCCTGTGGATAAGGGCGATCTTCCAGACCTAGGCGGCCTTTTGCGTCACATTCACATGCCTGTACAAATGCCTCAACCTTTTCTGGTTTCCGTAGAACATCCAAACGTTGTAATAAACGCCATAAAGTACCTGGTTTTAAACTCTTGGCCTGATGGCACTTTAAATGTTCTTTACAGACGGTCAGGGCTAGACTCTTGAGCTGAGAGGGAACCTTTAAGCGGTCACACACCTCGGTTACGGGTTGCAAACCACGTTCCTCATGCATGATATGCCGTGGTAATTCCTCAGTTGGGGTCAGCGCTTTCCCTAAATCATGCACCAAGACAGCAAAACGTACATCTAGTCCATAGTTGGACTGACAAGCTTGTTTTAGGGCCATGAGGGTGTGAACCCCACAATCCACTTCTGGATGGTATTCAGGGCGCTGTGGTACACCAAATAAGGCATCGATTTCTGGGAACAGAACTTTTAGCGCATCACAATTTCTTAATGTTTGAAAATAGATATATGCATGATCCTCCATCAATGCACGAGAAGTTTCTTTCCAGACACGTTCAGGAGTCAATGCATCAAGCTCACCTGATTTCGCAATTTCACTCATTAGTTGCAGCGTTTCATCTGCGATTTTAAAACCGTAGTTGGCATAGCGTGCAGCAAATCGGGCAACCCGAAGCACACGCAAAGGGTCTTCGGTAAATGCATCTGAAACATGGCGTAGGATTTTCTGGTCAAGATCTTTTTGACCACCATAGGGATCATAAACTTGTCCAGTTTCATCCATTGCCATTGCATTAATCGTTAAATCACGACGAATTAAATCTTCTTCTAATTTAACAGTGCTATCAGTAAAAAATTGGAATCCGTGATAGCCAATGCCTGATTTTCTTTCAGTACGTGCTAGTGCATATTCTTCTTTTGTTTTTGGATGAAGAAATACAGGGAAGTCCTTTCCAACGCGTTGGTAACCTTCAGATAATAATTGTTCAGGTGTTGCTCCAACCACAACATAATCTTTTTCGTGATAGGGGTGACCGAGTAAGTGATCTCGAACTGCACCGCCTACTAAATAAACTTGCATAAAAAACCTCTATTCTTCACACAATCATGCTACAGAATAGAGGTTTTCTCAAGCACTAAGCATAGCTTTTAATGTTAAAAGCTATGCTTAAACTATATCAGTTTTGGCTTTGCTGAATTTCAGCAACAGTTAAAGCTGTCATATTCACTAGACGGCGGGTAGTTGCTGTCGGTGTTAAAATATGAACTGGCTTTGCTGCGCCTAATAAGATTGGACCAATCGTTACATTATTACCAGATGTTGCTTTTAACAAATTGAATGAAATATTTGCAGAATCTAAATTCGGCATAATCAACAAGTTTGCTGAACCTTTAAAGCGTGAATTTGGGAATGCAAAATGACGAATAGTATCATCTAATGCAGCATCACCATGCATTTCACCTTCAACTTCAAGTTCTGGAGCTTGTTCAGAAAGTAAACGATAAACTTCACGCATTTTCTGAGCACTTGGATCAACTTGATCGCTTCCAAAACTTGAGTGAGAAAGTAAAGCGACACGAGGAGTCATACCAAAACGACGCACTTCTTCGGCTGCTAAAATAGTCATCTCTGCAAGTTGTTCAGCAGTTGGATTGGTATTTACATAAGTATCGGCAATAAACAAGTTACGATCTTCAAGCATTAATGCGTTGAGTGTAAACAAAGTACTACGACCTTCTTTTAAACCGATCACGTTTTTAACGAAATCTAAATGGATATCGTAGCTCGCATAAGTGCCACATAGCATGCCATCAGCTTTGCCAAACTTAACTAGCAATGCGGCGATTAAGGTTGAACGACGACGTGCTTCACGTTGCGCATATTCCACAGTTACGCCTTTACGTTGCATCGTATTGTAGTAGTCTTTCCAGAAATCATCATATAAAGGATTGTTTTCTTGATCGACGATTTCAATATTGACATCGCGCTGTAAGCGTAAACCGAGTTTTCTGATATTGTCTTCAATAACAGCCGTACGACCAACAAGGATTGGTTTAGCTAGACCTTCATCTACAACAATTTGAACCGCACGCAATACACGTTGATCTTCACCCTCGGCATATGCAATACGCTTAGGATCAGTTTTCGCTTGTGAGAAAATCGGTTTCATTAAAAATGCTGAGTTATATACAAACTCAGAAAGTCTTTGACGATATACAGAAAAATCTTCAATTGGACGTGTCGCAACACCTGAATCCATCGCAGCTTTAGCTACTGCTGGCGCAATCTCAAGAATCAAGCGTTGGTCCAGAGGGCGAGGAATCAAGTAATCACGACCGAATGATGCAGATTTTTCACCGTAAGTCGCAGCATCTGCTTCAATATGTGCCATACGTGCAATCGCATGTACACAAGCAATTTTCATATCTTCATTAATGGTAGTTGCACCGACATCGAGCGCACCACGGAAAATATATGGGAAACAAAGTGCATTGTTTACTTGGTTTGGATAGTCTGAACGACCAGTTGCCATAATTACATCAGGACGAACTTCGTGCGCATGTTCAGGCAAGATTTCTGGGTCTGGGTTTGCAAGTGCAAAAATAATTGGGTTTTCAGCCATTTCCTTAACCATTTCTTTGGTTAAGATTCCTGCCGCCGAAAGACCCAAGAACATATCTGCGCCAGCCATTACTTCATGTAATTGAGTGGCAGAAATATCTTGAACATAACGTTTTTTCGATTCATCAAGTCCTTCACGTGAAGTTGTTAGAAGACCACGAGAATCAGCCACAATAATATTCGATTTATTTACGCCTAATGCACAAAGTAAATCTAAACATGACAATGCGGCAGCACCAGCACCTGATGCAACGATTTTAATTTCATCAATTTTCTTGTTCACGATCTGCAAGGCATTCAACAATGCTGAGCCTACAATAATACTGGTACCATGTTGATCATCATGGAACACAGGAATCTTCATGCGTTCACGAAGTTTCTTCTCAATATAGAAACATTCAGGTGCCTTGATGTCTTCCAGGTTGATACCACCAAAGGTTGGTTCTAGTGCGGCAACGATATCCACGATCTTGTCTGGATCGTTTTCAGCAATTTCAATATCAAATACATCAACCCCAGCGAACTTCTTGAACAGTACGCCTTTACCTTCCATTACAGGTTTGGAGGCAAGGGGACCAATGTTCCCTAAACCAAGTACGGCTGTACCATTACTCACGACGGCGACCAGATTGCCACGGGCTGTATATTTAGCGGCGGCAGAAGGGTCACGTTCAATTTCCAGACATGGAGCTGCGACACCAGGAGAATATGCAAGCGCTAAATCTCGTTGGTTAACGAGCTGCTTGCTAGGTGTCACACTGATTTTTCCAGGTGTAGGAAATTCATGGTAATACAAAGCGGCTTGTTTTAAAGATTGATCGTCCATCTGAGTCTCGATTGTTTCGATAGTTGTTTCAATACAACAACCAGTCATAGCTAGGACTGATTATGATATTAATATAAGTGCACAAGAATATAGCACTAGTTCATGGTTTAGCCCAGTCAAAAAAGCTTATTTTCACTGAACGATGAGGCTTATTGACAATTGATAATGATGGCAAAATCAACATGCAAAAAGTCTAAAATCATTTTAAATGGAATATCTTGCGGTTGACAGTTGGGTATGCTGTTGCAGATATTCAGTTGCATGTACGGCAGTTAATGGTTTGGCAAACAGGTAACCCTGCAATATGTCACAGTTTTGGCGTTTTAGGTAATCACGCTGTTGTTCGGTCTCAACCCCTTCCGCCACAACTTTTAAACCAATGGTTTTGCCCATGGCTATCATGGCATTAACAATCGCATCGTGTTTGGCATCACCAATTTTTGAAATAAATGCCCGATCAATTTTTAAGATGTCAATTGGATATTCGGTAAGGTAGGCCAGAGATGAATAGCCAGTACCGAAATCATCCAATGCAATAGAAATGTCGCGTTCTTTAATGGCTTTTAACACCATTTTCACAGTATCAGTATTTTCCAAAAATGCCGATTCGGTAATTTCTAATACAAGATTACGGCCAATAATGGCGTAGGTTTCGAGTATTTCATCGAGATCGCTCAGCAATTGACCACGTTGAATTTGCTGCGCCACAATATTTACCGCAATATTAATATGATTGAAACCAAGTTTTTGCCATGCTTGTAATTGTTTTGCCGCTTCATACAACACAAAACGCCCAATATCTGAAATCAAACTGGTGCTTTCTGCCAAAGGAATAAAAATATTCGGCATGATTAAGCCTTTACTTGGGTGATTCCAGCGAATTAAGGCTTCAAAACCAACAACTTTACCATCAAGCGCATTCATTTTAGGTTGATAATAGACAACCAGTTCATTGTTCTGAATCGCTTTTCTTAGATCGAGTTCCAGGTCAGTGTGTCTTGCCACAAAGTTGGTGCGTTCACTCGAATAATAACGAATGGTGTTGCCACCCAAACGTTTGGCTTCTGTTAGTGCCTGTTCGGCATGGGTATTGAGGTTGTCAACCTGACGGCCGTGCTCTGGGTAAATGGCGACACCGATGGAGATGCTGACCACATATTCCTGTTCCGCAATATAGAATGGCTTGCTAAATGCTTCGACAATATTGTTGCACAGTTGGTGTATCTGTGGATGGAGTGGTGACATCTCGTAAATAATGGCGAAATCATCCGCGCTTAAATGGGCCACCAAAAGTGCGTCAATATTACTAATCCTTAAACGTTGTGCAGCCTGTTTAAGCAGCTCATTTCCTGCTTGATTGCTTAGTAGTTCATTCAAGGCACGGAATCTGTCGATATTCAATCGAATTACCGCAAGATGCTGAATGGATGCCTCATTGACCAGATATTGATGTAATTGCTGATGGTAATAGAAACGATTTGGTAAATCCGTCAGGGTGTCGTAGTTGGTGAGGTAGGAAAGACGCTGTTCCTGATGTTTACGCTCAGTCTGGTCAGACACAATACCAATATAGTTAATGACCCGATCAGTCTCATCTTTCACCGCATTGATATGTATCCATAAAAAACACGATTTTTCAGAAAGATAGGTTTCCTGAAATTCCCCTTCATATTCCTGTTCTTCATAGAGCGTGTCTAGAATCGAAAGGTGGAAATTATGGTGATGCTGTTTATCTTGTTTGGTAATTTCAAAAAGTTCTTTGTTTATAATAATTTGCTTATCAAGTCCAGTCAGTTGTTCGTATTTTGGGTTGACCTCGATATAGCAGAAATTTTCATCCAGAATAAAAATGCCTTCAGAAGCGTGTTCAAAAACGCTGGCAGCCAGTTTTAAACGTTCCTGATGCTTTTTCTCCTGATTAATGTCACGGTGTATGCCCACCATGCGCAACGGCGTTCCATCTTTTGGATTTCTTAGAATGACTTGGCCAACATCATGAATCCAAACCCATTCACCACTCGGTCGTTTAATGCGGAAAGTTTCTTCGTAACGTTTAGTTTGGCCATATAGATGTTTATAAAGTGTGTTTTTAACACGTTCAAGATCATCAGGATGTACGATTTTATGGAGCAACGAATAGTGATTCTCAGAACCACGCGTAACTTCTTTACGATGAGAATTGGTAATCCCAACAGTGTTATTTTCTAAATTCCATTCCCAGGGACGAATACCCGCAGTTTCATGGGCAAAAGCCAAGTTCTGGCGGTGTTCTTCCAGACTTTCATTCATCTGGGTAAGATCGAAAGTACGCTCACGGACCTTTTGTTCGAGTAAATGATTATTGAACTGCAGTTGTGCTTCTATGTCCCTGGATTTGTTGACTACACACTGCAATTGTTGGCAGAGTTCCTCTGTCCATTGGTTGTGTTGTTCCGCTACATCAATCAGTTGCTTGTTCTTGTCCAGAACCTGTGACAGGCGCTGGTGAATTTTAAAGGTAGCCTGTGCACATAGTAGGGTTGCAAAAAAAGACAGGTAATAGGCAATGTAAAACAGGGTATGTTCTTGATCTCTATGTATAATCTGGGAAATCACCAAGGGGCTGATGCTTGGAATGAAGAACAGGAAGAAGTAACGGATATGCTGGGTTAAAAAAGTCAGCGCAATAATATGTGAAGAGGTGAGCAGCAGGGCTGTCAAGCTTAGGATGTGTGATGTGGAAAGATTCGGGACATCCTTAATCAATAGGTCATTGATCACAAGGGTGCTGATCCCCAGCAATAAACCCGTGAAAAAGCAGATCACCTGAAAGGTAATGTTGGTTTTTCCAGCAAAGCGACTTGATGAGTAATATCTTAATGAAAAGTGGCAGATTGCGTAAAAAGTGAGTAATAGCGTAAGGGTAAGGGTCATCCATGTGGTAAAGATATTCGCACTAAAAGAATAGAAAGAAGCAAATAACAGATAGTCCAGAAGTGCAATAATAAATACACTTAAAACGAATAGGCGTACGTGGTTAGGATAGTTGATCTGATCCGTATAAATAAACTGCGGAATTTTTTTTTCTTGAACCCCTGACATATAAAGAATAATCCTTTTCATTTTTATCTGTGTTGGGCCTACATACGTTGCTGTATATCAACATCATCGTATTTTATTTTAAATTACCGCTAAAGCCATTGGAAAGCAATCCAAAACCATTATTTGGCTGAAAAGTGATAATTTAAAATGGATAAGGCGACAACTGGAGCGGTTTCAGTCCTTAAAACACGGTCTCCAATGCACCAGCTTTGAAAATGGTTCTGGTTTGCAGTTTCAATTTCTGCTTCACTCAAACCGCCTTCTGGACCAATCAGTAGCGCTAAATCAGGTTCACTATTCAGCAGTACATTGTTCTGGTCTTTATTTGGCGCCAAAACTAAACGGGCCTGTGGCAGTTCCGAGCTGACCCACTCTGTTAAGGCAATGGGAGCAAGGATTTCTGGAACAATGTTCATGCCACATTGTTCACATGCTGCAATCGCCACAGACTGCCAATGATCAATCTTCTTTTGGTCACGGTCATATTTCAGGCGCATTTCGCAACGCTCGCTGGTCAACAGTTGAATAGTGGTCACACCAAGTTCAGTGGCTTTCTGAATCGCATAATCCATACGATCCCCCTTGCTCATCACCTGGCCTAAAACCACTTTAAAGGGTGGTGTCCGATCAGCTGGCTCAAAATGATCAACTGACACAAACGCATTTTTCTTGTTGATTTCAGTGAGCGTCACGCGATATTCACCACCTTTTCCATTGAAGAAGATGGCCTGTTCCTGTTCTTTTGCACGGAGCACACGCACCCAATGATGAAACACCGATTCCGTCAATTCAATAGTATTGCCAGTGTTTAATTCGGCTTCGATGTAAAAACGGTTCATGTCTGGGGAATGCTCATGCAAATTAGTTTAAGCCAAGGTCAACAACGAGTTGTCGAGTTGGTTCGGTTTGGTTCATTGAATAGAAATGCAGTGTTGGCGCACCACCCGCAATTAAACGTTCACAAAGCTTCACAATCACTTCATGGCCGAATGCTTTAATACTTTCGCTATCATCACCATAAGCAGCAAGTTGCTTGCGAATCCAACGTGGAATTTCTGCACCAGTTCCATCCGCAAAGCGAATTAAATTACTTGCATTGGTAATTGGCATGATGCCTGGCGCAACGGGAATATTGATACCTTCTTTTTCCAATCTTTCTATAAAATAGAAGTAAGCATCTGGATTAAAGAAAAATTGAGTAATCCCTGCATTCGCACCTGCATTCACTTTTTCTACAAAGCGCTTAATATCAGCATCAAAGCTATCAGCCTGCGGATGCATTTCTGGATAAGCAGCAACTTCAATATGGAAATGGTTGCCTGAATGTTCACGGATAAACCGAACAAGATCTTGAGCGTATGGTAATTCACCTAAGCCAACTTGACCTGAAGGTAAGTCACCACGCAATGCTACGATGCGGTCAATCCCTTGTGATTTATATAAATCTAAGAGCTCAGCAATACGAGCTTTATCATCACCAATACAAGAAAGGTGAGGGGCTACGGGCGTACCTTTGCCATTAAAATCATGAATAGTTGCTAAAGTACGTTCACGAGTAGAACCACCAGCACCATAAGTAATTGAGAAAAACTCTGGGTTTAATCGCTGTAGTTCTTGGTGAACGATATGTAACTTTTCAGCGCCAGCATCAGTTTTTGGCGGGAAAAATTCAAAAGAAATAGGAATACGTTTCGTCATTTCAAATCCTTTTTTTAATCGCTTAGACATTATTTTAGAAAAAAGGGCAGCCCGTAAACGTCTGCCCTGATTTTCTTAGTATTTATAAGCGTCAGATTTGAATGGACCTTCTACAGGAACACCGAGGTAATCTGCTTGTACTTGAGTCAATTGGGTTAATACACCACCAAAACCAAGCACCATTGCAGCAGCAACTTCTTCATCTAATTTCTTGGGAATCAGTTCTACTCGGATTTTCTCAGCTTTTTGATCTTCAGGAAGATCGGCAAATTTTTCAGCGAACAAGTGCATTTGACCCAATACCTGATTAGCAAAAGAACCATCCATAATACGTGATGGGTGACCTGTTGCGTTACCAAGATTCACTAAACGCCCTTCAGAAAGAAGGATTAAGTAATCATTTTCATTTTCTGAACGATACACTTGGTGAACTTGAGGTTTGACTTCAACCCATTTGTAACCACGGAGGTAAGCTGTGTCAATTTCAGTATCAAAGTGACCGATGTTACACACTACCGCACCTGCTTTTAATGAATCAAGCATTGCTGAATCACAAACGTGGTAGTTACCCGTTGTCGTTACGATAAGGTCAGTGTTTTGAAGAAGGTCAAGATTGATGTCTTCTTTCTTACCTGTTTGAACGCCATTTTTGTATGGAGATACAACTTCGTAACCATCCATACATGCTTGCATTGCACAGATCGGATCTACTTCAGTTACACGTACAATCATACCTTCTTGACGAAGTGATTGTGCAGAACCTTTACCTACGTCACCGTAACCGATTACAAGTGCACGACGACCAGATAACAACATATCTGTACCGCGTTTGATCGCATCATTTAGAGAATGGCGGCAACCATATTTGTTGTCGTTTTTAGATTTCGTTACCGAATCATTTACGTTGATTGCAGGAACTTTTAAAGTACCATCACGTAACATTTCATACAGACGTTGAACACCTGTTGTTGTTTCTTCAGTTACACCGTGGATTTTTGCAATCACTTCAGGGTATTTTTCGTGAACAAGTAGTGTTAAATCACCGCCATCATCAAGAATCATGTTGGCATCCCAAGGTGTGCCATTTACATTGATTTGTTGTTCAAGACACCACATGTATTCTTCTTCAGTTTCGCCTTTCCAAGCAAACACAGGAATACCCGCAGCGGCGATAGCAGCAGCAGCATGATCTTGAGTAGAAAAGATGTTACATGATGTCCAACGAACTTCAGCACCTAACTCAACTAGGGTTTCAATGAGAACCGCAGTCTGGATGGTCATGTGGATACAACCGAGAATTTTTGCACCAGCAAGTGGTTTTGACGCTGAATAACGCTTACGTAAACCAATCAAAGCTGGCATTTCTGCTTCAGCAAGTTTGATTTCTTTACGGCCGTAGTCAGCAAGGGAAATATCAGCGACTTTATAATCTGTAAATGAAGCAGTAACCGCGTTCATCAGGATCTCCTAGAAAAATAGTATGGATCATTCTGTTCGCGGATGCCGTTGTTGGTTAAAACGAGTGTTCAACCGATCGTCGAGCCTGGCAAATTGATCTTTAGCGCCAATCAATTGTCGCAGCATCCCTCGACTAGGACATTATGATACTTGGAAATTATAATTGTTCCAACGTTATTTTGATGACAGTTGGTTAGAAAGCGAGAAATCAGCAATAAGATGAAAACTAAAAAACAGGTCAGTTTTTCATATCATAGGATTTCATGTCCATATGAAATCCTTGTTTATGTAAAGATAAGATCATGATTATGCTTTTAAGTGGTCTTCGAATTCTTCGCCCAGTTGCATTGCTAAAGCATTACCCGATAGGTCACCTGTGACCAAGCCATATTCTTTTTTAAAGCTAAAGGTAAATCCACGATTATCTGCCAGATTCTTAACGGAATATCCCAGTTTTTCCAGCCAAATACGAAAGGCCAATAAATTTTTTGCTTTAACAACTCTATTTTTCATACCAGAACTCCTTGTGAACGTGAGTTTATTAATAAGGGTCGCCGAAAATTTTTTAAAGGGGGAGTACAAACATTTATTTTTCTGCATATAAATTATGTAAAATTAGCGTAATTTTTATGAGGAAAATTTTATCTGTCTTTTTTTAATTGATTGTATTTGTTATTAAAAGTATTTTTTACGTGCTTCGATAAGATAATTTTCTGTAAAAATCCATTTAATTCTAAATGTAAAAAATGATTTCATTTTTCACTTTTTAAAGACTAAATTTTAGCCTTTAAAAAGTAGAACTTTAAAATTAGAACTGATCTTTAAGCGCTCTGATCCGTGCGAAATCTTCGGCACTTTCTGTGCGCAAGAAAGGATTGGTTTCAAGCTCTAATTCAATTGTACTTGGTAGAGTAATTTGTTCTGCATCTCTCAATGCTTTTACTTCTTTTATGCGTTCTTGTAGTGCAACATTATGAGGTTCAATTGTTAATGCAAACTCTGCATTTGCAAGCGTATATTCATGGGTGCAGTAAACCTTGGTTTGGATTGGCAGGGCAGCAAGCCGATTCAGTGAATGATACATCTGCTCAGCTGTACCCTCAAACAGGCGACCGCAACCCATTGCAAACAGGGTGTCACCACAGAACAGGGTATCAATTTCTTCAATAAAATAAACAATATGACCGAGGGTATGACCAGGTGTGGCAATAATCTCAACTTTTAAATCATTAAAGTGAAAATGGTCATTATGTTGCAGTGGATTCGATATAAACGAAATTTTACTGAGTTCATCACGTGGACCGAAAACTGGTAAATTTTGCTCAGCCAATAGAGCTTGTACGCCATCAGTATGATCGCGATGCCAATGTGTTAACCAGATTTGCTTCAACTCAAGTTGGTGTTGTTCGCAAAATGCAGTCACCAAATCTGCGTCAGTGGGGTCAATCACAACAACTTCTTGTGTCGTGGTATCTTCCAATAACCAAATATAGTTTTTTAAGGCATTTTTTACGTCAATTGCATGAATCTTATAATGCATAGCCGAGTCCTAAATATTTGTTTCATGCTGGGTTGATGATAAAGACCATCACCTGTGTCTAGTGTAAGTGGAAATATTAAAGAGTGCAAAAATAGTGTGTTATGTAACTGACGGTTTAGGCTAAATTCTGACACCTTTAAGACCAGAAAATCTTTAGAGTTGACAAGTGTAGTATTTTAAATAAATATGGTATAAAAGTTTTATAAGTTAATGATTTATATTCATCTTTAAATATATGGAATAAATGTGAAAATAATTTAAAAAGATTACTTAACAACATAAGGAAAGGGTAATTTCTCAGGATGAAATACAAATAAATCATAACAATAAGAGAGGAAGTTATGTCTGATTTGGTTGATCACGAAGTGGTGGTGATTTTTAAAAAATATTTGCAGCCCTTGTCTGCCAAACTCACTGAAATGCTGAATGAGCACTTTAGTCATCAAACTGAACGCCGTGGTTGTGGTTATACTCAGGCAACACGTTTGATTGCTGAGTTTGTCTCACAACCCCGTGATGCGCTTGGTTTTCAGGATTTGCGAATCTTTGATGATTATGAGACCAAGGGGTTGAGAAATATTTTAAACCAGAGCTCTTGCTATGGCTTGGAACTTGCCACTTGGCGTAATCTGGATATTCATGCCGATGTGCAGCAGTGTCTGCAACGCCTAAATCCAGAAGAGACATTTGCCCAGAATTTAAGGCAGGAAGTGGATTTTCAGGCCAAATTAAGAAATATCCATCAATATGCTGAACTTGAGGAAAGTATTCTGATTTGCCAGTTGCTTGCTGATATTATTTTGCCGCAGGATGCACGGACGATTGAGATGATTGAATGCCATGCGCTGGAAGAAAAACCCAAAGTGGGGTCCTGCCCAATGGCAGAGAAATTCTTTCTACGGATCGCACATCATCGTTTATTGAGACAGGGTGAAATTAATATTTTTGTAGATGAAAACCACCAGCCAATTATGATGGAAAAGCTGAATATGGGGGACAATCATTCCTGTATTAGTTTGCTACCATTGATGATGAATGGGGTGCGTTTACCCGCAGGTAGCCTGTTTTCTGCAAACTATGACATTGAACAACTGGAAAAACATAAAAATAAACAATATAAAGGCTATGTGATTCCCATCTCTGAAATGAATGGTTTCTGGTTTTTGCGTCTAACCACTTTGGCAGTGTCACCTAAAAACCGTGCCCGTGCATTTAACTCTCACTTTAAACAACAGGTGGATAATGGATTATTTCGACCTGATACGACTGAATTGAGCCAACTTATTGAAATTGCTAAAGATCAAATTTACGTAGGACATCCATGCTAAAAGCCTGTTACTCTCCGCGCTATTATGCCCGAACGCATACCAATAGCATGGAAAAGCTCACCGCGGTGGCGGATGTGTTGTGTAAGCATAAAATGGTTGAACTGATTGATCCAGGTTTGATTGATGTTGAAATCCTAAAGAAACTCCATAATCCGCAATATGTTGAGGCCTTTCTGGCAGGCGAGTCTGCATTTGCAACCATACAGGGCTTTAAACCATGGAATGAACAATTGCGGGATGCAATTTTATCAGTACAGGCAGGGCAGTTGGTTGGTGCTGATATTGCGTTTAAAGAGGGTATTGCCGCGAATATCGCACAGGGCTTTCATCATGCCAGTTATGAGTCTGGTGCGGCGTATTGTACCTTTAATGGTTTGGCTTTGGTTGCAAAGCAATATCCTGAAAAACGAATCTTTGTACTGGACTGTGATCAGCATGGTGGAGATGGCACTGCGATATTTACTAATAGACTCACCAATCTGGTCAATTTTGGAATTTTTGGGATTCGTTTTGGTTGTAAGGCAGGTGAGCGCAGCCTGACCCGTTATATTCACCCCAAGCAGGGCAATTTTGATTTATATCGGGAGTCCATTTTTGAGGCGTTTCAATATGCTTCACGTTGGGAGGCCGATATGATTATTTATCAGGCGGGGATGGATTGTCATCAACATGATAAATATGGCTCGAAGTGGTTGACCACAGAGCTGTTGTTTGAACGTGACCGTTTGGTGTTTGATATGGCAAGGAAAATGAAAATTCCCATACTATTTGTGTTGGCGGGTGGCTATCAGGTACTTGAAGATCTGGTGCCTTTGCATGTAAATACGTTTAAGGCGGCAAATGAGGTTTATTTTCCTTAAGAAAACCGTTTCATTCTACATAAAAAAACAGCCCTTGTTTTTAAGAGCTATTTTTTAACAGTATTCATCAATTAGCGTAATTTTGCCAACCAATCTCCCAGCATTTGAACCAACTGCACAAGCAGCAGAAGTACGATGACGGTGAGGATAACCACACTGGTATCAAAACGCTGATAACCATAAGAAATAGCTAAATCACCGATACCACCTGCGCCAACAGCGCCCGCCATTGCTGTGGCACCAATTAGGGTAATCGTTCCTGTGGTTAGGTTCAGGATCAGTGAGCTGCGCGCTTCAGGGATAATAAACTTAAAGATGATTTGCCAAGGGGTTGCACCCATTGCCTGAGCTGATTCAATAATTCCTTCATTCACTTCAAGCAGAGAAGTTTCAATTAGACGGCCTAGGTATGGACCCACATAGATGGTTAAAGGCACAATTGCAGCCCATGTCCCAATGGATGTTCCCACCAGTAGTTTGGTTAGTGGAATCACCGCGATCAATAAAATGATAAATGGGAGTGAACGCAGGGCATTGACAATAGGATTCAGGAAATAGTAAATCGCCCGATTTTGTAGAATGCCACCTGTACGGGTAACCACCAGCGTAATGCCCTGAATCAATCCCCAGATACAGCCAAACAGTAATGAGAAGAAAACCATTTGGAATGTTTCTTGCAAAGCTGTAACAAACTGGTCGATTGTTAAAGCACTTTTCCAAAAAGGAGCTGTGACTTCAGTGAGCCATTGTACAATAAAATCTCTCATTGGCTGACTCCAGACTGTTCAACTTTAACGCCATGCTGCTCCAGAAATTGGATTGCTTGCCGAATAAGACTTTCATCACCGAGCAGTTGAATAAACATTTGCCCAATCACGGTACCATTGATTTCAGTCATATTGGCAAAGAGAATATTTAAACTGATATCAAACTGTTTGATGACTGCCTGAATTACCGTTTCCTGTGCAGATGTACCCAGAAACTGCAAACTATAAATACTATTGTGATGTCTGTGTTCAAGGTTGTTTAAGATATTTACTGGCAACTGTTGCTGTAATACCGTTTGAATAAAAGTTTTTGTGGTGGGGTGTTGAGGCTGACTGAAAATATCTAAAGTTGTACCAGTTTCAATCACTTTGCCCGCTTCCATGACCGCAACATAATCGCAAACAGATTCAATTACATCCATTTCATGGGTGACCATCACAATGGTGATGTTTTGTTCCTGATTGATCTTCTTTAACAGTGCCAATACAGATTGGGTGGTTTGCGGATCAAGTGCGGAGGTTGCTTCGTCACACAGCAGAATTTTGGGGTGATTGGCAAGCGCACGCGCAATCCCTACACGCTGTTTTTGTCCACCTGAAAGTTCGTCAGGGTAGGCATCTTTTTTATGTTTGAGATCAATAAAATCTAGCAGTTCAGCTAAACGTTTCTCTCGTTCCGCCTTGCTGTGACCAAGTAGCCTAAGTGGCATTTCAATGTTTTCAGACACCGTTTTGGTTTGTAATAAATTGAAGTGCTGAAAAATCATGCCAATATTTGCACGTTCTTGACGAAGAGTGCGTGCATCCATTGCAGTAAAATCTTTTTGATTGATGATGACCTGCCCTTCGGATGGGCGTTCAAGCAAGTTAATCAGTCGGATTAAGGTACTTTTACCTGCACCACTATAGCCAATAATGCCAAAGATACTTCCCGCTGGAATCTCTAAATTGATTTGATCCAGCGCGTTGATCGTTTGACCTTTTAGCTGATAGCGTTTTGAAATATTTTTAAATTGGATCATGTTCGTCAATACTAGGCAAAAAAGAAAAACAGGCAAAATTATTTTGCCTGTTTTATTGAGACGATTATATTACGGATTTGCTTCTGTGAGATAGCTTGTTGGCTTATTTACGTCAACTTTAGTGCCCGCAAAGTGTTCCTGTACATATTGCTTGACTGCTTCGGTATGATAAAGCGCGCCGACTTTTTGCAATACTGGATCATCTTTACGAGATTCAGCCGTTGCTAAAACATTGACATTCAATTTAGTGCTTTGATCAATTGGTTCGTAATAGATTGCATCTTTAAGAACGTTCAAACCACCTTCCATCGCAAGGGTGTTACCTAACAAGATTGCATCAACCTCGTCTTTTACACGTACAGCAGTTGCCATCTGAATCGGCTTGATTACAATTTTCTTGCTGTTTTCAATGATGTCGGCAGGCGTACCTTTCACTGGGTCAAAGTCAGGTTTTAACTTGATCAAGCCAGCGCTTTGTAAAAGTAATAATGCACGGGATTCATTGGCACCATCATTTGGAATGGCAATGGTTGCACCCTGGGCAAACTCTTCAACTTTCTTCACCTTGTTTGAATAAATCCCCATAGGTTCTAAATAAGTGGTTGAAACAGGCGCGATCTTGTCTTTGTTGGCTGCGTTGAAAGCAACCAGATAAGCATAAGACTGGAATGCGTTGAGATCAACTTCCTTATTGGCAACCGCGGTGTTCATTGCCACATAATCCGTGAAGTTTTTCACTTCCAGTTTAATACCTGCAGCCTTGGTTTCTGGCAGGCTGGCAATATGGCGCCAAATATCAGCGTCTGAACCTGTAGATGCGATAACAACAGTCTGGAGGCCCGCAGCATCATTTTTTTGTTCACTCGATGCGGTATCTGGCTGTTTACTGCATGCTGCAAGTAGTAGCACAGATACACTTAAAAAAAGGCTAATCAGCTTTTTCATGTATAAATCCTAATCGGAACAATGCCGAGAACATTATGATTTCTCAAGCATCAATCATTGCAATGGGTTTGTATGTTGCAAATTGGCATCCTCATTCAACAATCATATGAATTGTTTTTAATTTCTAATCCAGAAGACTGTTTGCAACAACACAAGAAATAGATGAATATTCAAATTCCAGTTGGTCTATCCCGTGTCTGGAAAATCTCTATCCAATTATTCCTTAAATTAAATTGGGAGCTGAATACAATAGAATATTGATGTTTTATTTTATTAAATGATTGAAAATAATCATGAATAATCTAAAACAACAATTGAGCTGTATTCAAGATTTTAGCAATCATAGCAATAATTTACCAACTGATACAGGGGCGGTATTTGTGTTTGGATATATAAGCATATGATTATTTGAGGGAAATTTTGTTGAAAGTAAATATAAACTGATGATAGTTTTATAAATTTTTTTAAATGTGGGGTTGAGTGATTTACGGGAAAATAAATATATGTTTTTCTGAATTTTATATTTAAGTAATGAATATAGAAGTTTGATTTATTGCCTATTAAAGAATAAAAAAGCTTTCCAAGGAAAGCTTTTTTATCAATTAGATTGGCTTATTCTGCCTTTTCACGCGCAATGGCACGGTAACCAATATCGCTACGGTATTGCATACCCGTAAATGTCACTTGACCACACACTTCTAAAGCATTGATCTGGGCTTCAAGTACTGTATCACCTAACGCTGTTACACAAAGAACGCGACCTCCAGCCGTTATGATATGGCCATCTTCAGTGGTAGCTGTACCTGCATGGAAGATCTTAGTATCTTCAGGAGATTGTCCGATACCAGAAATCACATCGCCTTTACGGACTGTATCAGGGTATCCTTCAGCTGCAAGTACAATACCGATGGATTTACGTTCATCCCACTCAGCTTCTTTTGGAAGATTGCCCGCAATACCTGCTTCAACCAAATCTACTAAAGATGATTTTAAACGCATCATAATCGGTTGTGTTTCTGGATCACCGAAACGACAGTTGAATTCAATAACGCGTGGTTGACCTTGTTCATCAATCATTAAGCCAGCATATAAGAAACCTGTGTAAACATGACCATCAGCTGCCATACCATCAACGGTAGGGCGCATGACTTCATTCATTACACGTTCAAATACTTCTGGTGTAACAACTGGAGCAGGAGAGTAAGCACCCATACCACCAGTATTTGGCCCTTGGTCACCTTCAAAAATACGTTTATGGTCTTGTGAAGTTGCCATCGGTAAAATGTTGTTGCCATCAATCATGCAAATGAAGCTAGCTTCTTCACCATCAAGGAATTGTTCAATGACAACACGTGAACCAGCATCACCAAACTTGTTGCCTGCAAGCATATCGTCTATTGCAGCAAAAGCTTCTTCGTTGGTCATTGCAACGATTACACCTTTACCTGCCGCTAAGCCATCGGCCTTGATCACGATTGGTGCGCCATGCTGTTCGATATAAGCTTTTGCAGCGTTCACTTCGGTAAAGACGTCATAAAATGCGGTTGGGATGTCATGGCGCTTCAGGAAATGTTTAGCGAATGCTTTAGAACCTTCAAGCTGTGCAGCGTACTGAGTCGGTCCCCAGATTTTTAAACCTGCTTCACGTGCTGCATCAACCACGCCATTTACTAAAGGTGCTTCAGGACCAACAATCACCAATGCCACATCATTTGCCTTTGCAAATTCGATAATGGCAGGATTATTTAAAATATCGATATCAACGTTTTGACACTTATCTTCGGTTGCTGTGCCTGCATTACCCGGCGCAACAAAAACTTGTGTTACTTTTGCATCTTGTGCGATTTTCCATGCAAGTGCATGTTCACGGCCACCGCTGCCCAAAACTAAAATATTCATTTTAAAGTTATTCCCTTTTTCAGTATTTAAGAATATACCTGTTAAAAATAAAAAAGTCCCTCTTTGAGCAAGAGGGACTTCAGGGATATATTAATGACGGAAGTGACGCATACCCGTAAACACCATTGCAATACCTGCCTCGTCAGCAGCGGCGATAGTTTCTTCGTCACGCATTGAACCACCTGGCTGGATAATACATTTAATGCCAGCTTTAGCCGCATTATCAATACCATCACGGAATGGGAAGAATGCATCAGATGCCATGACCGCACCTTCAACCACTAAGCCAGCATGTTCAGCTTTGATCGCAGCAATACGAGCAGAGTTCACGCGGCTCATCTGACCTGCACCTACACCAATGGTTTGACGGTTTTTGGCATAAACAATTGCGTTTGATTTCACATATTTTGCAACTTTCCATGCAAAGATGAGATCATCAATTTCCTGTTCAGTTGGCGCGCGTTTAGTCACAACCTTAAGGTCATCTTTGGTGATCATGCCCAAGTCTTGATCTTGCACCAGTAAACCGCCGTTCACGCGTTTATAGTCAAGTTGAGCGGTACGTGCATCAATGGCTGGAAGTTCACCACACACCATGACACGAACATTCTTTTTCGCACCAGTAACTTCAAGTACACCGTCAGCAATGCTTGGTGCAATAATCACTTCAACGAATTGGCGATCTACAATTGCCTGAGCCGTTGCAACATCAAGCTCACGGTTGAATGCAATGATGCCACCAAACGCAGATTCAGGATCAGTTGCATAAGCAAGATCATAAGCCGCATGGATACCATCTAATGAAACTGCAACGCCACATGGGTTTGCATGTTTAACGATGACACAAGCAGGTTTTGCAAATGATTTAACACACTCAAGTGCCGCATCTGTATCTGCAATATTGTTATAAGACAATTCTTTGCCTTGTAATTGTTTGGCAGTTGAAACTGATGCTTCTTTAGCATTTGCTTCAACATAGAATGCTGCATTTTGATGAGGGTTCTCACCATAACGCAAATCTTGAGCTTTATTGAGTTGGGTGTTGAACGTGCGAGGGAATAAATCTGCTTCACCTTCAGCCTTGCCAACACGTGCTCCTAAATAAGATGCAATCATGCCATCATATTGTGCTGTGTGCTCAAACGCTTTTACCGCTAAGTCGAAACGAGTCGCGTAAGAAAGTGCACCATTATCTTTTAATTCAGCAACGACTAAATCATAGTCAGAAGCATTTACAATAATACCCACAGAAGCATGGTTCTTCGCTGCTGCACGCACCATTGTTGGACCGCCGATATCGATATTTTCAATCGCATCTGCAAGAGAGCAGTTTGGTTTAGCAACTGTAGCTGCAAATGGATAAAGGTTTACTACGACAAGATCAATTGCATCGATATTGTGTTCTTGCATCACAGCTTCGTCTAGACCGCGACGCGCCAAGATACCACCATGAATTTTTGGATGTAGTGTCTTAACACGACCATCCATCATTTCAGGAAAACCTGTATGTTCAGAAACTTCTACTACAGCGATATTGTTGTCTTTAAGCAACTTATAAGTACCGCCCGTAGATAAGATTTCTACCCCTAATCCAGCAAGGTTTTGAGCAAATTCAACGATTCCAGTTTTGTCGGAAACAGAGATTAAAGCACGTTTGATAGTCATGATTTTAGTCAACAGTTTGAAGTCTACAGATTAAAACAAAGGCAAAAAAAATGCCCACGAGAACGTGAGCATTTTATCAATTATTCACTCATTAAACCGTGAGCTTTTAACTTTTTACGTAAAGTTCCGCGGTTAAGGCCTAAAATCTCAGCAGCGCGCGTTTGATTGCCACGAGTGTATTCTAAGACCACAGATAAAAGAGGTTTCTCCATTTCTGCTAAAACCATGTCATAAACTTGAGATGGTTGCTCACCTTGCAATTGTGCAAAATAATGACGAACTGCGCGATCTACGTGGATGCGAAGAGCGACATCAGATTGAGCCGTAAAAATAGGAGATTTGCTATTCATGCGTGTTAATCCGAAAAATCAAAATATCACTTGGATAAAGTGATAGGTAAATGTGGTCTAAATTACTGAGTCCTGTTTTAGATCCTAAAACAATCACTCTAAAACAAAGGGACTATTAGCTTGCCACAAATCCTCGATTTGTGTAAAAAATAAGCGCAACAATGGTTAAATATTTGTTACAGCCTATTTTTAAAAACAAAAAAACCAACAGTGCGCTTAGCAGATAAAAGCACAGTTTGTTTAACGATTTTATTGTCTATAAATAACGAGGAGTATGTAGGTCAAAGCATTCGTGGCGCGTATCATACCACTGTCAGCGAAAAAGTGAGCAAATTAACTGCACTTTTTTTTATTTTTTTGTCATTTTTTTATGCGTTTAGGGCTGTACAATTTCTAAACTATAGTCATCGAAGCTATTTTTACTTTTTGGAATGCTAAATTCAAACTTAAAAGGGCTATTTGATGGGATGCGTTGAATGGTTTTTAAACTGTCAACCAGATAATCCTGTGGCTTGAGTGTAATGTCTGTTGTCACTTCTCCCTGGTCTTTCAGAACCACCTTGATGGAAGGGAGCAATATACTGTTCTCGTTGCGGTTGATCAGCACCCCTGAGAACTGGGTTTCATTCTTGCTGGTTTGTTTAAGTTTAACCTTTTCAAAACTGAGATATTTATATTGGTCATTTGGGGTTTTGCAGGTCAGCATGCCGCAGGCATAGTTAAACATTTTGTTTAAGGCAGGGCTATCGTGCATCAATTTTGGGTTGAACCATAAAATCTGGAACGCAAACACCACAATCAGCGCGATATTGCCAATTCCCCAGAGTGTGTAATAAAGCCACCCATGTTGTTTGGTACTATGATCATCATGATTATTAAGTAAAATATCTTCAGACAAATTCAAATTAGGCAAGGCGCTCACTGGCTCTGTATTGAAATAATTTAGGTTATTAAGATAGGTGAGCAGATCAATATTGGAGTTTTCAATTTTCTGGTCAAAAATACTTAAAATCTGCATTTGCTTTTCTGCAAATGAACTGTCTGGCTGAATCGACGAAAATAGTGAGCGGTTACTGGGTATTGGTACCACTTCGCTTGTCTCGGATTCCAGTAAATTCGTCAGTGCGTTAAAGTTAATCACGCATTTTGGACAACAAACCATACCCTGTGCAACACTGAGTTGTGAAAGGGTCACTTTGTACGCGGTTGAACACTTAGGGCAGCGGGTTTGTTTTTCACTCATGAGTAACAATATTCTCAAATTGTTGTTTTACGTTTTCCAGAAATGCGGCACCAGTTTTCTTCACGCTTTTCGATCTCTAATATATCAAAAAACTCAGAGTAAACACTAGAAACATCAGCAACTTGCTCTTCGATTACACCAGCAAGTGCGAACTCACCCTCATTTTTAAGCAAAGTTGCGAATTCAGGCGCCAGTGCCATGAGCGGTGCAGCCAGAATATTCGCAACCAGGACGTCTGCCTGTTGTGGTTTGAATTCCTGATCAAACTCTTCTGGTAGACCTACATAAAGTCGATCAAGTACACCATTCAGTTCAGCGTTTTGTTTGGTGGCTAACACCGCCTGAGGATCAATATCGGTTGCATAAACCTTTTTTGCACCCAGTAGCAATGCAGCAACCCCTAAAATGCCTGAGCCACAGCCATAGTCGATTACAACTTTATCTTTTACATCGGTTTTGCCCAACCACTGTAAGCATAAAAAGGTACTGGCGTGGTTGCCTGTACCAAACGCTAAACCTGGGTCCAGCTTAATGTTAGTGGCATCCGCTTCAGGTGGTTCCAGCCATTCAGGCACAATCCAGTATTTCTCACCAATCTGAATTGGTTCGTAGTAATCCATCCAGGCACGTTCCCAGACCTGATTTTCTAGATATTCATGGCGCATTGGCACATCTGGAAGTTGGGCCCTGAGAAAAGCCTCCAAGGTATCCACATCAATTGGATCATCTTCTTCCTGTTGATAAATACCCGTTACAATAACTTTATTCCAGAGAGGAGTTTCTCCTGGTAAAGGCTCAAGCAATGACTGATCTTCTGCATCATCCAGCGTTACGCTGACCGCTCCCAGAGAGAGTAACAGGGTTTCGGTAAGTTCAACTTGATGTTGATCAACAGTAATATGAATTTGTAGCCAGTTCACAGGAAAACCTAAATTAATGAATTTGCAGTTATTGTAATGGATTCAAAACCGTTAAAGGGATTATAAAATAAACAGATTACAATTTTAAGATCAAATATGTTGTGGCCAATTCTATTTGTTTTATTGTGTTTTTTATATTTTTAGCTCATTAAAGGATACCTGAAATGGGTATCCTTTAATCTAGTGCTTTAAATTAAGGGGCAGTCTGTTCAACATCTGAGTCTGAAACAGGTGGCGCTGGTTGCATTGGAGGAATATCCACAGGCATAGGGGCACTGACAGGACGTGGCTCAGACTGGGTTTGCGACATGCGGCTCTGGGTTTCAGGCATTGTGCCTGCTGGCGGAGCAGGTGGCTGGAAAGCTAGTTTGCCCGCATCATTATTTTCACAAACACCGTTGAAAATAACACCTTTATAGGCAAATGAAACGGCATCACCCTGTTTTTTACCTTTACATACCTGTTGATACTTCTGTGTTTGTGGGTCCTGAGTGGTTTTGGCATTTGCCTGGGCTGCAACGGTAAAACACAGACCACAAATCAGTGATGAAAGTATAAGCTTCGTGTTCATATCATTGTCCTGAGTATTTGTTATGCATGTTTTAGAATAAGAAATTCATCAAATAAAACAGTGGTGATCAAGTTAGTAATTATGGGGCGATGTGTTAAAAGTGGGATGAAAATGCAACATAACGTTTCTTTTTGTGTATTCAACAGCGATATCTAATTCTTGCAAGCGGCAAGAATATCGACAGTTTTTGTCAACTTAATATGAAAAATCCTGTATAATACTCTGTCATTTTTTGAATACACATTTACCACTATGCACTATCCTAAAGTTTACGACGTTATCGTGATTGGTGGCGGTCACGCTGGTACGGAAGCGGCACTGGCTGCGGCGCGTATGGGACGACAAACCTTATTGTTGACGCATAATATTGAAACTTTGGGGCAGATGAGCTGTAATCCAGCGATTGGTGGTATTGGTAAATCACATCTTGTTCGTGAGATTGATGCGCTTGGGGGCGCAATGGCGCTTGCGGCGGATAAAGGTGGTATTCAGTTCCGTATTCTTAACTCGCGCAAGGGTGCGGCTGTACGTGCAACACGTGCACAGGCTGACCGTGTCCGTTATAAGGCTGCAATTCGTCATACGCTGGAAAATCAGGCAAACCTTGATATTTTCCAGCAAGCGGCGGATGACCTGATTGTTGAGGGAGATAGCGTAAAAGGTGTCGTGACACAGATGGGTATCCGTTTTGATACCAAAACGGTAGTGCTTACAACAGGAACTTTCCTTGGTGGCGTGATCCATATTGGTTTGCAAAACTCAAGTGGTGGCCGTGCGGGCGATCCTCCATCGATTGCTTTGGCACATCGCCTACGTGAACTTAAACTTCCAGTGGGTCGCCTAAAAACAGGGACACCGCCCCGTATTGATGCTCGTAGCGTTGATTTTTCGGTCATGACACCTCAACCAGGTGATTTCCCATCGCCAGTGATGTCATTTATGGGTGATGTGTCGATGCACCCTGAACAGGTGAATTGCTATATCACGCATACCAGTGAAAAAACTCATGATATTATTCGTGGTGGTCTAGACCGTTCACCGATGTATACAGGTGTGATTGAGGGTGTTGGCCCGCGTTATTGTCCATCAATTGAAGATAAAATTCACCGTTTTGCTGATAAAGACTCACATCAGGTATTTCTGGAACCTGAAGGTTTGGATACCCATGAGCTTTATCCAAATGGTATTTCGACTTCATTGCCGTTTGATGTTCAGTTCAACTTGGTTCGTTCAATTCGTGGTATGGAAAATGCGCACATTTTGCGTCCTGGCTATGCGATTGAATATGACTACTTCAATCCACAGGCATTGAAGTTCACGCTTGAAACTAAAGCCATTCAAAACCTGTATTTTGCTGGTCAGATTAATGGTACAACAGGATATGAGGAAGCAGGCGCACAAGGTCTGCTTGCTGGTCTGAATGCTGCACGCCGTGCGTGGGAACAGGAAGAGTGGACACCGAAACGTGACCAAGCCTATATGGGCGTGTTGGTGGATGACCTGATTACGTTGGGAACTAAAGAACCGTACCGTATGTTTACCTCTCGTGCTGAATATCGTTTGATGTTGCGTGAGGATAATGCCGATCAACGTTTAACGTCTATTGGCCGTGAGCTTGGTTTGGTAGATGATGAACGTTGGGCTGCCTATAGCGAGAAAATGGAAGCGGTTGAGCGTGAAACTTCCCGTTTGCAGCATCTATGGGCTGCACCAAATAATCCAATGGGTAAAAAATTCGTTGAAATGACGGGTGCTGACCTGAGCAAGGAATGTAGTGCGATTGATTTGTTGAAACGTCCAAATATCAATTTCAGTCAAATTGCAGAGTTAACGGGTTCGGAAGTGTCTGAGCAGGTGGGTGAACAGATCGAGATTGCGGTGAAGTATGAGGGTTATATTAACCGTCAGCATGATGATGTTGCACAGATGAAGCGCCTTGAGGAAACCCGAATTCCTGCTGACTTTGACTATGACGTTGTTTCAGGTCTGTCACGTGAAATCACACAGAAGTTGAAAACCGTACGTCCAGAGACTTTGGCACAGGCCAGTCGTATTCCTGGCGTAACACCTGCCGCGGTTCAGTTGGTGATGATTACAATCCGTAAAAACAATATGGCGAAAAAGTCAGCCTAACTTTTGGGATATAATATTGATATTGAAAACACCCTTTAATCAAAAGGGTGTTTTTTTATTGGCTTATTTAAAGCTTTAGTAGGCGGCTTGGATATATTTAGATGAAAAACTGGATATTTTTATGTGTTGCAATTATAGCGGAAGTCATTGCAACCTCAGCTTTAAAAAGTAGTGAGGGTTTTAGCAAACCGATTGCCTCCGTCGTTGTGGTACTGGGCTATATCATTGCATTTTATTGCCTGTCACTTACACTCAAAACTATTCCTGTTGGGATTGCCTATGCCATTTGGTCAGGGGTAGGTATTGTTCTGGTGACGACAATAGCGTGGATTGTATTTGGCCAGAAACTGGATGTGTGGGGAATTATTGGCATTGCATTGATTATGAGCGGCGTTCTTGTCCTGAATTTGTTGTCGAAAACTAGCTCCCATTAACATTGACATGCATATAAAAGTGAAAAACTGAACTGCTTGTAATGGGGCAGGAGAATTAAAGGCACTTAGCAAGATGTAAGTGCCTGAATTAGTTATTCAGTCACTTCAACAGTAACGCTGTAGGTATAGCTTTGGGCAACAGGTGGCTTGGTATTGTCATTACCAGCTTCTGGATAAGTTGCCGTGATTAAGTAAATACCTGCTTCATTGAATTTAACCTCAACTTCACCTTTTGCATTGGTTTTTACATGCGGCTGCTCGCGTTTGGCATTTGGCTGATAGCTGTCCGCACCTTTAAATACATCAACCTCAAGGTTTGGAACTGGTTTGCCATCAAGCAAAACCTGTGCTTTCAATGATTCGCCAGCATATAGCTCATTTGGATGGGTTAGAAACTTGAACTCAAAACCTTTATTGGTCACTGCTGGAACAGGACTAGGCTTGCCCTTGGTCACAAAACTTTCAGCAATATAGGTATTGATGGTTTGTGCCGTTTTCGCATTGGCTGGAATCTGGTCTTCAGCAATGAAGCGTGGTGGCTGATTTGCTGGCGCCTGCTGAGGTGCCTTTTGTTCTGGATTGTCCCGCTTCTCTGGGTTGGCAGCCTGTGGTGGCATTGCATTCATATTTGCAGGACGGGGTGCGCGAACACGTAACCAACGGCCATCAATCAGGGCATATTTGCTTGGCATCCCTGCCGCATCCTGAGTACGAATACGGTAAGTCCCTTCAGTCGACAGGTTAAATTCACCAATGTTGAATTTTTTTAACTCTGCTGCTGGGTTAATGGTTTCCGTTTTGCCATCTGGTGCTGTGACTTGGTAAGTAGTTTTAAAGTTACGGCTTGCCACGAAAAATTTTTCTACAGTAATTCCGCTTTGGAAACTTACATTGTCAGATTTGCTGTCAAATACTTCTGGTAATAAAAAAGGGCTGGCGGTATGGGCAAAGCCAAGGGTCGGCAGGGCAGTAAGTAAGGCAAGACTAAGCAAATGGCGCATAGAAAGAATTCCTAAATAATTAAACAAGATGCAAAAGAATTGCTACAATTTACTTGATAACGAGTATCAGTTGCAATATTATTTCGATAAATTTTTAGTCATTGCGCCGCCTGCTCAGGCATTCTGACTTAAAAATATTTCGCCTGTTTATGATTATTTAAAACTGTGAGGAAATTATTGATTTTACTTAAAAATCAGCATTATTTCTTTGCATGGCCTTAAATAGTGAACCTGAACAGGAATTCAGATAAAGTTAGTCATTTGCCATAAATCTTTCCAGTACGTTGATTTAGGCAAATCCTAGAGAATGGAACCCTGCGTATGTCATCAACTCAACTTTTTCGCCCAGTTCAGATAATCTTCCGTTTATCACCGTTGATGGCAGCCTTGGCTGTATTTATCTCGCCAATCACGGCAGTTCAAGCAGACGAAACAACCACAACTATAAATAAGCTGGAAGCACCTGTTCAGTTACCAAGCTATCGTTTTCATCAGGACCATGTTTTAGGAACCTCTTTAGATGTTGTGGTCACCACAGCAAACCAGAAAGATGCGGAAAAGGCCTTAGAGGCAATCCAGACTGAAATTGCCCGACTTGACCAGATTTTATCGGTTTGGCGTGATGACAGTGAAATTAGCCAACTGAACCGTGAACAAAAGATTTCGGCTTCATCAGAGCTGTATGATGTGATTGCAGCCTGTGAGCAATGGCGCAGTGCAACCTGTGGTGGCTTTGACGCACGTTTAGGTCAACTGATCAGCCTGTGGGAAAACAGCAATCAGGTGCAAAAGCTAGATGACCAGACGCAGGAAGCACTACTACAACAGCTAAAAACACAAAGTATTGAGCTAAATCCACAGACCAAACAAATTACGCTGGCTCCAGCCATTAAGGTGGCTCCAGATGCCTATGCAAAAGGCTATGTGATTGACCGTGCCTTGGTTGCGGCGCAGCAGGCTGTTCCACATTTGCAGGGTATCCTGATTGATATTGGTGGTGATATGCGTGTTTGGGGACAATCTCCACAACAGGCAGGCTGGAAAATTGGTATCCAGAATCCAAATGAACGTTTTGATAATGCCGCACCAGCACAGGTTCTCAATGTTAAGGATCAGGCTGTGGCATTTAGTGGTCAGGGTTATCGTGATCTTGCGGGACAATCTCATCTACTTAACCCGCAGACAGGTCAGCCTGTGCAAACAGTGGAACAGTGTGTGGTTGTGGGGCAATGCGCCGCTGATGCCGATGCCTTGGCAACCGCTTTAACTGCAATGCCTGCACATGAGGGAATTCAGTTGATTGAACAACTGGTGGGATATGAGGCGCAACTGGTCAGCACGGATGGTATACAGTATCAAAGTTCGGGCTGGTCAACACTGTTAGATGCCAATCAGCCAGCCATCATGCGCCATGTTGCGGCAGGTGGAGCGGCAACCGCATGGCCAAAAGGCTATCAGGCACAGATTGAAGTCAATATTCCAAAAATTGCGGTAGACAACTATCGTGCGCCGTATGTATCGGTATGGGTGACAGATGCCAATAAAAAACTGGTCCGTACCATTGCGGTTTGGGGTAAGGATGAAAAATGGATCAACTCCAACTATGTTTGGTGGCGCCGTTATGGCCGTCAAATGCCGAACCTGGATGCAGTGGCGAAGCCCTCACGTCAACCTGGTCAATATAAATTGGCCTGGGATGGCAAGGATGAACAGGGCAAGGCTGTGAATGCGGGTAAATATCTGATTCATATCGAAACCTCACGTGAGCATGGTGACCACTCTTATCAAACCATTGAGTTGGATGTTGCACCAAAAACCGCCACCCAAACGCTTCCTGCGCAGGCAGAAATTGGTATTGTTAAATTAAAGTTCCAACGTGGTGCTTAATTTAATTCCTTCCTGAATCCATGAGAGGCTTGTCTCTTGTATCAACGCCGTGATTTTTACCGCCATGCACGTTATGTGCATGGCTGGCTTTCTGCCTTTGCCTTTATTGTCCTGCTTTTCTTCTCCGCCACAGGGTTGTTACTGAACCATCCTGAATGGTTTAGCACCTCTAATCAGGAACAGACAGTCAAGCTTGACTTGCCTGAAAGTTTTGTTGAGACCGTTCAACAGCAGGAAAACCCCAGTCAAACTATCCTTGACTATGTACGTGAAAAACATTCGCTGGTTGGTCGCTATAAGAGTAGTGAGATACTGGATGGTGAGGTAATGATTCGTCTGGAAAGTCCAGCAGGCTCAACCGATGTGTGGGCGTTGCTCGATACAGGTGAGGTTGAGATCACGCAAAAACCTGCAACCACAGTATCCCTACTCAATGATCTGCACCGTGGCAAAAATGTAGGTACAGCCTGGAGCTGGTTGATTGATGTCAGTGCCATCATCATCATCCTGTTATCGTTGGCAGGTTATATCCTTTTCCTGACCATTAAAACGCGTTTGGTCACACATTTACTGTTAACCGCATGCAGTTTATTCGCAATCATTCTGCTTATTTGGTCTGCCATCTAAGGTGAAACAATGACTCAAGCTGTCATGACAATTATTGTGATACTCGCAATATTATTGAGTCTGCATATTTTTATCATCGTATGGCTGTTATGGCAGCAACGTAATGGCAATAAGTCAGAGGTTCAGGATGATCATGCCTATTTAGTGGTTTATGCCAGCCAGTCAGGTCATGCTGAATCCTGGGCAAAGCATACCACTGAGCAATTACAGCTTATTCATCAGCAGGTCACGCTCAAGAACATTCAAAAACTGACAGCCACTGACTTGATCCAGTATCAACGGATTTTGTGGGTGGTTAGTACCTATGGTGAGGGTGATGCACCTGATGATGCCCAGCATTTTGTGCATAAAATATTGTCACAGCCTTTAGATTTATCACATTTGTCTTTCGCAATCCTTGCGTTAGGTGATAAACGCTATACAAACTTCTGCCAGTTTGGGCAAAGCATTGAACAATGGCTTTTACAGCAAAAAGCCCAGCCTTTATTTTCCACAGTTCTGGTAGATCAGCTCAATAGCCGTGATCTGGAACAATGGCTAACAGCTCTGGAACAGTTGACGGCAATGAGGCTGACAGCACTGGACAATGAACGGGAAACTATTGAACTCAAGTTTGCCCATCGTCAGTGTCTAAATGTGGGTAGTGCTGGCGAACCAATTTATAAGATTCAGTTGGTTGCTGAGCAGGAACTGGTTTGGTCATCAGGCGATATTCTGGAAATTCAGTGTGAAAATAGTGCCACTGAGATTCAACAGTTTCTGGTTGCGCATCAGCAGGATGATTTTAATGATATAGATGCATTAAAAACACTGAATTTAAGACAATTGCCAAATCGTGAACATCATTCATTTGCCGCATGGCTAGAACATTTTGATCGATTACCCAAGCGTGAGTATTCAATTGCCAGCTTACCTGAAAATGGCTTGATTGAGCTGGTGGTGAGACAACAACAGACGGAAACAGGTCTTGGACTGGGTTCTGGCTGGTTGACGGCAGGTTTGCAGCACAACCAGCCTATTCAGGCTTATATACGCGATAACCCAAGCTTTCGTCTACAACATCATCCACAACCTTTAATCCTGATTGGCAATGGGACAGGGATTGCAGGTCTGGTTGCGCATTTAAAGCAACGGGAACAATGGGGCTATGGGCAAAACTGGCTGATCTTTGGGGAAAGACAGCGGCAGTTTGACCATTTATATCATGCGGAAATTCAGTATTGGCAACAGCATGGCTTTTTACAGCATGTTGACTATGCGTTCTCACGTGATCAGGCTGAAAAAATCTATGTGCAGGATATTCTAAAACAGCAGTCTACGCGTTTAAAACAATGGATCAAACAAGGTGCGGCAGTTTATGTTTGCGGTAGCTTGAATGGTATGGCTGGTGGCGTGGATCAAGTCCTAAAAGAAATTCTAGGTGATGAGCTGGTGGAACAGTTGAAGCATGAGCTGCGTTATCAACGGGATGTTTATTAAATAGAAAAAATGATCGAGAAAAAAAGCCAGTAAGTGAACTTACTGGCTTTTTGTATAAGGGGCAGATTAAAATTTCTTTTCAACTGTAAACTGTAAACTTGGAATGGCTTCGTTGTTACGGGCCTGATAAAGGCTGCCATCAGACTGGTTGGTTAAACGCTCTTTATAGTCAGTGCTTAAAATGTTGTTCAGGTTTAGGCTGGCTGACCAGTTTTTGGCAAAGCGTTTGGTTGCCGCAATGTCCACATTGAAACGCTGGTTGGTGGTACGGTTATAAGGCTGGCCAACCAGGGCACGGGTAAATTCAGGCGTGTAATTAACATTGATGCTGGTGGAAAGCTGCCAAGGCTTGTAGCTGTATGAAATGCCTGAACTCGCGGTATAAGGTGCAACATCACTCACCAGACGGTCATTGTGCTGGGCATCTTCAATGGTTGCACGTACGGTTGAGACTTGCCCATTGAGCATAAAGGCATGTCCAGCTTCAGTCTGTTTCAGTGCATAACGGCCAGAGAACTCCACACCGTAGGTGGTGGCTTCATTCTGGTTTTGTGGGCGTTCAACATAACGGCTACCCTCAAGGGCAATTACCCGTTCAATATAGTCCTTGATTTCACGGTGATAGGCGGTTAAGTTCACGCCACCACTGGCAGAATCAAATGCCAGGGTTGACTCAAATGCCTTGATCTTTTCAGGTTTTAGGTTTGGATTACCCCCACGGTCAGGATTATTGAGTGAACCCGCATCGCTGTCTGTTGAAACCGTTACGTTTGGAATCAGTCGATCAGTATTTGGACTGCGGAACGCCTGACTTAAATTGGTTTGAATCGACCATTGGTTGGTGAGGTCAAAACGATAGGCAAGTACAGGACTTAAATGATGGTCCTGATAATCCACCAGACCTGAACGGTCCAGCCATTCCTGACGCGCACCCAAGGTGACAGTCTGGCGGTCAGTAAAGCGCCAGCTTCCCTCACTGTAGAGGGCATAGCGTTGTTCATCCAGACTTTGGCTGACATTGCTGCCCAACTGACTGTTGTTGGCACTGACCCCAAACTTAATCTGGCGGGTTTGGTCAAACTTACGCACACCATCATAGGCCAAACCATATTCGTCCACGGTTTCATCAGTATAAATGCTGTTGAGTGGAGAGCGAGTCAATTGCGTTTCAGTCTGATGTTCAACTGTTAAGCGAACCTTGTCACTGAGGTCTTTATCCTTGCGCTCATAACGTGTATTCAGGCGAATACTGTCATTTTTATCATCCTGAATCTGGTCGCCACGTACCCCTGTGCTTTTATTATTGCGATAAAACAGTTCAGCAATCAGTTTTTGCTGGTCATCCAGTTCATATTGCAGACGAGGGGAGAACATTTGGCTGGTACGGTTGGTGGTGCGTAGCTGTTCACGTGTGCCTGCGGCTGTTTCCATCTTGGTAATGGAGGTGGTGTCATTCCACATCTGGTTGGCAGACAGGCTGTAGATCCACTGATTGTCACGACCATCGGCTTGTACGCTGACCTGTTTGCGTTCGGCTTCCTGCTTGCCACTATCGCGTAAACCATAGCCGAGCTTTACTGAACCATTTAAACGGGTATCCAGCGGTTCCTTTAAAATAATGTTGATGACTGCGGAAGAGGCTACAGATGCCTGTGCAACACTTGGCTGCTTGACCACCTCAATTCGTTCAATCATGTCGGGGGTAATGGTGTCAACAATGGACATGCCACCACGTGGACCACCTTGCACAGCTTCACCATTGATCAGGAATGTCGGTGCGCCACCACCACGGAAACGCATGCCAGAAGCACCATTTCCGCCACGTGGGCCTGGGCCACCTGGTAACTGGAAACCAGCAGCACGACGCAAGGCATCCATAACCGTCTGGTCGCCATACTGGAGCATTTCATCACGGGTGATGATGGTTTTAGGTACTGCACTGATATCATCATCTTTTGGTTTTTGTGGTTCCGCCGATGCCTTGAATGACAGTGTAGGGAGCACCTGTGCTGTCTGTTCGGCAGGAGATGGGGCTGGCGCTGTGGTGGATTCAACATCATTTGCTAAAACTGAAGAAGTTAGGCTGAGTAAAGCCGAGCTGAGTACGGTCAGCTTTCCATAGCGGAATGGATGCTTCATTAAAATTACCCCAAACATTGATGATCAAATTATTTTGAATATAGACTAATGTAAAATTGTGTAGAAAAATCGAATATCTGTGCTGTAATAGCTTGAATTTGAGATTATTTTTTTATTCATTTAACGAGGAAGCACAATAGAGTGAGCCATCTGACACATAGAGGGCTTTAACTCTGTAGATGTTGTAACAGGGCATAAAAGAATAAAGGGTGCTTCTAGCCGTTTTAAACCACCTCGGCAACAGACAATATTGGCGTTCTGAGTCCATGCCTCGGACACCACGTAGTTTCCTGGTTCGATTAAACTATCAATTCTAAAAAAACTGTAGGTTCTGCCAATAAAAGTTCAGCATCTTCGCCTGTACAAAGATGCTTTTTTGTATCAATTAAAGCCCTGATAAAGTGTTTAAAAATAAAAATTTTGGTAAATTTTTAAAAATATTTTATATCTATCCTTATTGAATAATATAAAAAGTCATTGATTTAAAAAATGGAATATTCTAGTATCTAAGTGGGTGGAAAATGTACAAAATTAATATTTAAATGATCATATAATTGTGACTTGTTTTTATTTTGTCATTATTAAATGTTAAAAATTTATCATTTTGTTCCTTTTTATTGGTATTAAACAAAACCATACAATAGAGATAATAACAATGAAGATATTACTTGCACTGGTTATGGTCTGTTCAGTCCTTATTTTAGGATATGCTTCCTATGTAGATTCCAAAAACAAGAAACGCCAGGAAATTACTAAAATTGTGAATGATGCTGAACATAGCTTGAATACAATCCAGCATAACACTAATTATGTAAATTCCACCCATATTTCCTCCTCAAAAAACCCTAACTAAGGATAGAGTTCTATGATGATGCGGCAGGTGAGGTGCCTGATGTTTTTTGAACTCAGGAATCCATGTGCTTTTTTATCTGGCCATGCGCCAGTTTTTTATGGAATCTGCTAAAATATTTACCATTAAATAAAAAGCTGCATCTTGTTATGCGGCTTTTTACGTTCTGATAGCGGAATCGAATTTTATATAGATTGTTTTAGTAACAGGTATGAAACTGGCATATAGATTGCTATATCGCATGATATGCCGTTTTGTGTCCATTGAAAAAATGTTTCAACACAAGCGTATAGATTTCAATTCTACGATCTTGGATTTTACAGGTGCCATGTTATGACAACGCCTCATGCTTCGGCTGGTTTGTTGGAACGCTTATTTAAACTGAGCGAAAATAAAACCAGCTTTAGAACCGAAGTTCTAGCAGGTGTAACCACATTTTTGACCATGTGTTACATCATTATTGTAAACCCACTTATCTTGTCTGAAACGGGTATGGATCATGGTGCCGTGTTTGTTGCGACCTGTCTGGCTGCCGCAATCGGCTGTTTGGTTATGGGGCTTGTTGCGAATTATCCAATTGCACTTGCACCTGGGATGGGCCTGAATGCCTATTTTACCTATTCTGTCTGCTTGGGAATGGGAGTGCCGTGGCAAACCGCACTTGCGGCGGTCTTTGTTTCGGGAATTGTGTTTTTAGCGATTAGCTTCTTTAAAATCCGTGAAGCGATTGTCAATGCCATTCCAATGTCACTAAAGTTTGCCATCGGGGGCGGTATCGGTTTATTCCTTGCCTTGATTGCGCTTAAAAATGCAGGAATTATTGTGGATAACCCTGCGACTCTGGTTGGCTTGGGTGACATCAAGCAGCCAGCGGTATTGCTTGCGCTGTTTGGCTTCCTGATGATTGTGGTTTTGCATCAGTTTAAGGTGCGTGGTGCCATCATCATCAGTATTCTGGTGATTACTGGAATTGCGACAGCCTTGGGCCTAAACGAGTTCAAGGGTGTTGTTGGACAGGTTCCATCCATTGCACCGACATTTATGCAAATGGATTTTGAGGGCCTGTTCACCGCAAGTATGGTAGGCGTGATTTTTGTATTCTTTATTGTCGACCTGTTTGACAGTACGGGAACATTGGTTGGCGTGTCACATCGTGCTGGTTTGTTGCAGGATGGAAAATTACCGCGTTTGAAAAAGGCCTTGTTCGCAGACTCAACCGCAATTGTTGCGGGTGCGGCCTTGGGTACATCATCCACCACACCTTATATTGAATCTGCTTCTGGAGTTGCGGCAGGTGGGCGTACAGGTTTAACAGCAGTTGTGGTTGCCCTATTGTTCATTGGCTGTTTATTTTTGGCACCCTTGGCGCAGTCAGTACCTGGCTTTGCGACGGCACCTGCATTGCTGTTCATTGGCGTGTTGATGATTCAGGGCATCACCCATATTGACTGGGAAGATATTACCGAAGCGGTTCCTGCCTTTTTAACCATCGTATTTATGCCATTTACCTACTCAATTGCAGATGGTATCGCAATGGGCTTTATCAGCTACGCGCTGGTTAAATTATTCACGGGCAAGGCAAAGACCGTTCCCTATATGGTTTGGATTATTGCAGCACTTTGGGTATTTAAGTTTATTGCCTTTGGCGGTTAACATATCAATCAATAAAAGGATGTCGTTATGGCTGGCGACATCCTTTTTTCTTTGGAGAAAAATGATGAATGCAATTGAACTGATACAGGCTTTACCAAAAGCTGAATTGCATGTGCATATTGAAGGGACATTTGAACCAGAGTTGATGTTTGCCATTGCACAACGCAACCAGATTCAGATTCCATATCAATCTGTTGAAGAAGTGAAGCAGGCCTATAACTTCCATAATCTTCAGTCTTTCTTGGATATCTACTACGCAGGTGCCAATGTACTGGTACATGAGCAAGATTTTTATGACCTTGCGTGGGCGTACTTTGAGAAATGTGCTGAAGATAAAGTGGTACATACTGAAATGTTCTTCGATCCTCAAACACATACTGAGCGTGGGGTGGAATTTGCCACGGTGATTGCGGGCTTAAAACGTGCCTGTCAGGATGCACAGCAAAAGCTGGGGATTAGTTCTCAACTGATCATGTGTTTCCTGCGTCATTTAAGCGAAGAAAAAGCGTTTGAAACTCTTGAGCAGGCATTGCCATTCAAAGATGAAATTATTGCGGTTGGTCTGGACTCAAGTGAGGTGGGTCATCCACCTGCGAAGTTTGAACGTGTCTTTGCCAAGGCCCGTGAAGCAGGGTTCCTGATTGTGGCGCATGCAGGGGAAGAAGGGCCACCTGAATATGTCTGGGAAGCGCTGGATTTATTGAAAGTGAACCGTATTGATCATGGTGTGCGCTCAGAGGAAGATAAGCAACTCATGGCCCGCCTGATTGCAGAGAAAATGCCGTTAACGGTTTGTCCACTCAGCAACTTAAAGCTGTGTGTGGTGAATGACATGAAAGAGCATAATATTCGCCGTTTGTTGCAGCAGGGTGTACATGTCACAGTCAATTCAGATGATCCATCTTATCCGAATAGCCGTAAAACCTCGGGGTTTAGCCCGAGGATATAAGGCTGCAATCCGCTAGTCCCCCTTGTGGGGATTAGCTAGGATTGCTAAAAACATTTGAATCTAGTAATCCATGTGCTATGATAATTACGTTGTATATTTTTAGTCAGCAGACTGATACAACACGAAAAAAACAGTTTTCCCCATTGTAATCCGTGCACTCTTTGCAATCCGAAAGGTAGGACTACATTGGAATAAGAAGCAGAGAACTATAGTATCTGTTTCGTGGCAGGACATTGCCATCTAGCAGTAGGAATCCCCGTCCTTTAGGTCGGGGAGGATGTCAATTTGGTGGTTATATGAATGATAATTTTATTGCCATCCAGCAAGCTTTGGATTTAAGCAATGAAGAGTTAAAGCAGCTTGCAACCAACTCTTTTGAGGCTTCATTTATTTCTGATCAGGAAAAGCAGAAATGGATTGCAGAGATTAAAAAGATTTAAGTTTAAAAAACCGCGTGAAGCGGTTTTTTTATGGTTGTTATTTTATTTCGGCTGTCTCAACATACTCAGCAAAACATTATCCTTATCAGTCACATGATGTTTAATGGCTGCCAGAATGTGTTCAGCAATTGCAACACTTGTGCTGTGCGGGTATAACACTGTGCTGAGTTTGACATTGCAACATCCTGGCTGTTTGAAATGAACTGATTTTAAATAGGGCTTTTTCTGTCTCATACAGCATCGTTGTAATGGAGCGTTTTATGTGTGCAACAGTCTTAATCAAACCCGAATCTGTCATTGTTATATGATGTAAAGATGGCGATGTGTTATTTCATAAAATAAGCCATTTAGGCACAATACGCCTGACAAAATTAAGATACAGGTAAGAATCGTGAAAAAGTTATTATTGATTGCTGCTCCCCTTGTTTTAGCGCTATCTGGATGTGTTGCCCCAAATGGAGCCAGTCCAGTAACCACAACTTCACAGCAGTTGGGTATGGCCGCGCTTAAAATCGCCGTAAATGCGAAATGCCTGAATGAGATCAATACATTGCCTGCATGGAAAACCGCAACACGTTATATGACTGCGGACCAGCGTGACAATATCCAAACCAATGTCTGTGGCTGTGTCAGTGACAAGGCACCGAATAGTGTAACTGCTGTTGAGCTTGCAACTGCTGCCATTGATCCATCCGCACGCGCAACAATTGTCAATCAGGTGGTTTCACAAACCGTGAACGCCTGTGTTGCTGAAACACTGAAACGAGTGCAATAAGAGACTAGGCTGAGAGATCAGCCTTTTGTGAGATAAAGATGAAAATAGCAGGTGTAGATGAAGCTGGAAGAGGCCCACTGGTTGGTTCTGTTGTGGCGGCCGCGGTCATTTTAGATCCAGACAATCCCATTGTGGGCCTGAATGATTCCAAGAAACTGACTGAAAAGAAGCGTGAAAAACTCTTTATCGAGATTCAGGAAAAAGCGCTGGCCTGGTCAATTGCTGAGGCAACACATGCTGAAATTGATGAGTTGAATATCTTACAGGCAACATTTCTTGCCATGCGCCGTGCGGTCGAAAGCTTGAACGTTCAGCCAGAAAAAGTCATTGTGGATGGTAATCAAATTCCAAAGGGCATTAGCATTGCATGTGAGGCTATTGTTGGGGGAGATGCTAGTCATGCTGAAATCAGTGCCGCCAGTATTTTAGCGAAAGTGACACGTGACCGACAAATGCAGGCTCTGGATTTAATCTACCCTGATTTTGGGTTTGCCAAACATAAAGGCTATCCAACCAAGGCTCATTTTGATGCAATTGCTGCACATGGCGTTATTTATGAGCATCGACGTAGTTATGCACCCGTAAAAAAAGCACTGGGTTTATAATAGGGTATAAAATATCTATCCTAAACATAATTAAAGCGACTAATATGAGTCGCTTTAATTATTGGAGAAGAATTCTGCGTATTAACGATTAAAGTTATTATGTCGAGCAAAATCGTTATTATCTTCTTCATAGGAAACTTGATAATCTTGATCAAGATGTTGTAAATGCTCATGCATGGCACGTTCATGTTGGATACGTTGGTAAATTTCCTCACGATGCACAGAAACTTCTTTAGGAGCATTTACACCAATACGCACCTGATTGCCTTTTACGCCAAGCACAGTGACACTGACTTGATCCCCAATCATTAATGTTTCTCCGACACGACGGGTCAGAATCAGCATGTTCATCTCCTTGCTAAACGCTTAAACTTGCAACAGGGAATTGTTTGAAAGCACAGCCTTA
>NZ_KB849212.1:429818-485721 GCF_000368025.1 Acinetobacter parvus DSM 16617 = CIP 108168 | reverse complement strand
GTTGCTGTAGAAGCATGTTTAGTTCGTCTGATCACAGATACTTTATAAACTATTTTAATACTTTTTTGAATCCGTCAATGCGTAAGTCCTAGAAATAAGTAAAAACAATATTTTTTCGTAAGTTCTGTTGAGATGCTCTGAAAAACCTCATGGGTTAATATAACAGAGCCACTGTAGTAAAAACTATAGTGGCTCTTATTTTTTTACTATTTACTTGAAAGTAAATATGTTTAAGCAGCTATTAATTAAGCACGTGCACTGCTTTCGCCATGTTCACGGTCTAAACCAAAAACAGTATGTAAACAACGTACCGCAAGCTCTAAATAGTTTTCTTCAATAATCACTGAAATCTTGATTTCAGAAGTGGATATCATCAGGATATTGATGCCTTCTTCAGCCAGTGCAGTAAACATTTTGCTTGCCACACCTGCATGCGAGCGCATGCCTACACCCACAATGGACACTTTTACGATATCGTCGCGTGTTGCAACTTCACGTGCGCCAATGGCTGTAGCAGTTTCTTCCAGAATCTTTTTCGCTTTCGCAAGCTCGCCACGGTTCACTGTGAAAGTAAAATCAGTGGTGCCATCTTCTTCCACATTCTGGATAATCATATCCACTTCAATGTTTGCCGCACCGATTGGTGATAAAATTTTAGATGCAACACCTGGAACGTCAGGAACACCCAAAATTGTTAATTTTGCTTCGTCACGGTTAAATGCGATACCTGAGATAATTGGTTGTTCCATGTCGTCTTCTGCCTCAGTAGTAATAAGTGTGCCTACGTTTTGTTTAAATTCTTCATCAAATGCGCCATCATCATCATTATCAAAACTTGATAATACGCGTAATGGAACCTGATATTTACCTGCGAATTCAACAGAGCGAATTTGTAAGACCTTTGAACCCAAAGATGCCATTTCCAGCATTTCTTCAAATGAAATACGATCCACTTTTTTAGCTTTGGGTGCAACACGTGGGTCGGTGGTATATACACCATCTACATCAGTGTAGATCTGGCATTCATCTGCCTTTAATGCCGCAGCAAGTGCAACGCCAGAGGTATCAGAACCACCACGACCTAAGGTTGTGATATTGCCATCGGCATCAAAACCCTGAAAGCCTGCAACAACCAGAACACGGCCCGCATCAAGGTTAGCAGACATAACCTCAGTATCAATGGATTCAATACGGGCTTTGGTGAATGCGCTGTCAGTCTTGATACCGACCTGACGACCTGTATAGGATTTAGCTTCCACACCAATCGAGTTCAGCGCCATCGCTAACATGGAAATCGTAACCTGTTCACCCGTTGATACCATTTGATCAAGTTCACGTGGATCAGGTGTGCTGGTAATGGCTTTTGCAAGCGCAAGCAGGCGGTTGGTTTCACCACTCATTGCAGACACAACCACGACCACCTTGTGACCGTGATCATGCCAGCGCTTGACACGACGAGCAACATTTAAAATGCGCTCAGGAGTACCCATAGAGGTGCCGCCATATTTTTGAACGATTAATGCCATATTACCTAAACCCTTGAAATAATACAGGTAAAGTTTGTTCTTGCTTCCTGTTTTTTTCTTTATGTACACTCTTATGTACACAACTGAAAAGACTGAGTTTTTTGCAAGGTGCGATTGAGCGGACAAGTATATAGTAAGGTATATATGCTAACAATCATTGATTCTGCTTAAAAACCATTGAGTTTCGTGATTTTCAACATTCATACTATTTATATAGCTTTTTGCTCAACTTCCAAATTACTGCACTCTTGTTCCCATTTCATTACATCTTCAGTTAAGTAACGTTTCATTGTGCCGCCATCTGATTTTAAAGCTGGGGCAGGGAATGGAATACCCCAAGGGCTTTTTACTTCCCACCTATTTAAAGTGCGTTTAGTGATTTTAAAAATATCACATACACAATTAGAGGTTATATATTTATCCATTCACCCCTCCACATAATAAATATAGAACTGCTATAAATAGTAGAAATGAAAAACCATATAATCTTTCTTTCATGGCATCACCCCAACTGCTTTAACCATTTCGCGATACTGGTCTTTAAGTTGCTCAACTCGGTTTTCTAACCAACGTTTTTTCAATCGTGTGAACTCTTGTTCTGTACAATCACGATGCATGTTTTTAAATAATTTTGAATTTTCTTCAAATTGTTCATTAGCTCGTTTAGTAGCGGCTTCATAACTTAATTCAACTGGCATCAAAACAAACTTAACTTGATCTTGATTTGACATCACTTTCTCCAAGTCGCTTCTTTAAACTTCGCATTAACAATGAGATCATCAATCTCACCAATCCCAACATTTTCAAAAATGTGAGTCATCTTGCCCCCGAACACTTGAAGTGTTCGGGTAATGGTTGAATATTTAAATTTCATGGCAGGGCCTCATCATTGGCAGCGCTTTCTAGTTGTTCAAGTTCAAAGCGGCGTTTTTTTACATACCCCATCAAACGTGGCTGTATATCAGGATGACGTGTTGGGACATCAATCTCTAAAGCGTCAAGCGTTGTGAGATCAGATGCGTTTTGAATCTGAACCATTAATGATGGCGGTTCTTGTTGAACAGTAGCGACCTGGCTTTGCAATTCTTCAAGGCGTTTGTGCATAGCTCTCAGAAGAGGCGCACGCTGTTCTTCAGTCCACGTTCTTGTGTAACGATCGAGCGCATTAACTTCTGCTGGTGTTTTGCCATTGGTTGCCCGATTGAGCAGATCATCCCGAAGTTTTACAAATTCAAGTTGTTCATCCAAAGTGTCGCAGTAATCAGATGATTGAGTTTTTATATGCTCATCAACTTGTGGCAAAGATTGTTCACTGACTGGCCCAATAATGTCATCAATAGAGATGTCATCATTGACTGAATCTAATTGTGTAACCGCATCTGATGCAGATGGTTTTTGCTTACGAGAGCGTTTTTTCTGATTCTGCTCAATAATTTCAATGTTAGCTTCAAGCGGATTAAAACCTACAGCTTTGCAAAATGCTTCATATTGAAGCTTGGCATTTTCAGCATCTCGTTGAACAAAGCCACCCATTACACTTTCAATCATTCCGTCAACTTCACGGCTAAACTTTTGGTGGTAAACAACCCCGTGAGGCTGCATTACAAAGATATCTTGACCATCCTGAATCTCATCCATGGTCAATGGCTTGGTAAACCTGATTCCAGCCAACTCGATCATTTCGATCTGAATGCAAAACTCATAATTGGGCCAGACAAATACCATTGCAGGCATTTGATCAAGCGTGCTGAAATCTTTTTCAGCAGGCAAAGCACCATTGCCAGCAAATCGGCAAAGAACATTTTTACCTTGTTGGATTGCTGCAAAAGCTTCTTGTGCATTTAAAATATTGTTCATCTTCTTATCCTTTTAATGCTTTGCGTAAATAAGGATCTAAGTCATCCTGTTTAAGCAGCCAAACAACGTAATCAGCAGGGATGTCTTTGATTAAAGTGTGCTTATGTTTGCCGTATGGCATGCGGGTGGGGATACGTGCTTGCTCGGAAAATAGGTAAAGTGATTGCAAGTCTTTAACACCAAGAACTTTACATATTTGTTTTAAAAGCACAGCAGTAAGCAGCACATCCTGCTTTGCATTGTGGGCATTGCGAATTGATTCGCGTGCTTTAATTGAGCCGTTAGTGAATTTGTAAATCAGAGCAGAGAGATTATGTGCATCTTCTGGCCAGACCATTCGAGACAGAGCCAAGGTGCAAATCGCTTTTACATTTACTGATTTATCAGCCAACTTTATAGCTTGGATGTCATAATCAACATTGTGGCCAATGATGTATTGGATGCCCTCAGGCAACCGAAAAGTTTCGTAACTTGGTTTGCCAGCGATGTCAGATTCAAGTATGTGATGCACAGCCATAGCGCCGTAGCTGATAGGCTGAGGACAAGAAAAGTACTCATCAAAACAAGCATCTTTATTGACGACCAACTCACCGTTTTCGAAGAATACAGGAACATGGGCTATCTCGATTGGATAGCCATTCATGTCATGAGTTTCGGTATCTAAAATAATTGCGCTCATGCCTGAATTCCTTGTTTTGCCAAATTATCAATTTCTTGTTGAACCGCATTAAGCTGTGCGACTTCAACTTGCATAAGTGAGTCAATGCCGAAATGTTCACAGATGGTTTTTACATCAAGCCCGCGCTCATCAATGAAAGCCTGTAATTGGTCGCGCTGACCAACATCAATAAAATTAGGGGAGTTTTCTGGCTCAAACCAACGTTTAGTATCTGTGTTAAAAGCTAACCCGTGATTTAAGGCAACCTCTTTCATGTATTCCCACATTGATTTGTGGTATGGGTGTTCTCTATTAAGGCTTTCAAACAAAGTATTGAACTCACTTGCAAATTGAGACTCATCACAAGACTTAATCCATTGATCCCAGTCTTGTTGTAGTTGCATTGCTTGCTTTTGTTCTGGGGTAAGCGTGTTTAAATGATTTTTAGTCTGCTGAATTAATGATGCTAGAAAATTATTATTTTCTGTTTTAGTTAAATCAGGAACAATTACATTTCCAAGGTTGCCAGAATCCTTGGTATGGAATCCCTCACCAGCTCTAAATTTTAGAACTTTATTAGAATTACCGCGTGAGTCCGTCTCTTCAGCTAAATACGCCATTGCATCAGCAAGGCGATATATTTCTTGACGATTTTTACCTCCAAGATCTGGGCGAACCAAGGTTAAAGTGTCGTTCTTATCTTCCGTAGCATGAGCGATAAAAACTACATCTTTGCCATAGCCAATTAACTTATTAACAAACAAGCTAAACATGTTATTAGCTACACCTTGGACGTTTAATTTTAATGAGCCATCACTTTTGGTATTTTTGCTGTTATTTGCTAAATGCGTTTTGATTAGATCCAACACGCGACCAATAGTGTCAAAAACAACTGTGTTATATGGTGCTAGATCCTCTTCAGTGATATTTGAAATATCCAACCAAGTTTTAGCCACAACAACATCACCGCGACGATTTCCACCAGTTCGATATGCACCCTGGTCTGCATCAATAATTAGTGGCTTATCAGCAGTCATACCTAATGTTGTTTTGTACATGCCTGGATCGCCGTAGTAGTAAACTTTGATTGCATTTACTGGGATAACTTGAGTAGGTGTAATAATATTTAAAGCCATGATTACAACCCCTTATTAAATTTAGCGTTGTTGTAAGCCATACGCTGGTTCTTGCTATATGGTGTGCGCTGAAAGCAGTCTTTCGCATACATTGCTTCACGCTCTTTTTTACGTTGATCACCAACTTCTTGCTGTAGATTATGAAGAATCCATGGTTTAGCTTTCAAATAATCAGGCTCAACAGGTGTACCGCCGTTCTCGGTTTCGATACGAATATCAGTAAAGGTGTAGTTGGTTGAAAAGGTTTGAGGGCCTAAGCGAACGTGGTAGCGTCCAGCGTCATCACGGGTAATGAACTCGCGGAATGGGGTGGTGAAGCGTTTCTTTTCCATGATCAACCCCTTAACGTGGCGCATAGCCCTGGCGAGCCAGTGCGTCTTGAAGTTTTGAAATTGCATCACGCATGAGATATGCTTCATCATCGTTTACAGCATTTACACGGATTTCGTTCCAGCCAACACGCTTAACGAATTGAGCCAAAGCCATAGCTTGTGCTTCTGAAAGGTTTTCTAGTTCCAGTTTCATCAGATCACCCCCTTACCATATTGTTGCGTTCGATGTGAGCAGTGATTACAGAAATCATATTTCTGATGTCATCAGAGTTCGTGAAATCGTTATAGTTGCCACCGCTTGGGGTGAGTACACGGTCTACAGCCAGATTTGTAATGAATACGGCCTTTGTGTCGCTACCTAACGCGCCGTTGTAATCAGGAACCAACTCAAAATCGAAGCTGGTAAAAACGTGGTAACCATCAAGATTAACGATCGCTTCACCAGTAGTGTCAGATGTGATTTTTACTGACATCACGCCATACATTGAATGTGTATTGCCAAACGAGTAAACAGGTGCAGATTGGATAGGCTTTGTTACAAGCGCATAAGCACCAGTTAAGCCAACCAAGGTCGCTACTGAAAATACGCTACCGACAAGAAAAGACTTGCCTAGCGTATAACTGCGGTTGTGATTTAAAACGTTTTGTTCCATAATGAACCTCATGTAGTGGGAAGCCCTGTTTGATGTGAGAGTCGGCAGGGCTTTTTGCTGTTGGTGATTAAATATTAGGTAAACCTAATTAATTAGTCAATAGGTATTCCTAATTTATTTTAGGTTTACCTAATTTTATGTTTTAATAGGCAAAAGAAAACCCACACAGGGTGGGTTGAATAGAGTAAAATTCTTTATTTAAATAATTTTTTATATTTTCTAGGTGTAAATGAGGAATCTTGGATTCCTAAAATAATTCGATTAAGTAGGTCAACAGATACTTTCTCAGCAGGGCGATATACACCTGTATTTACACATTGGCAGACATGTTGATGATCCATGATTTGGATTCTTTCATAAAGAACATAACTTTGATGTTGGATAAATGAATGCTCTCCAGCTTCAATAATGCAAGCAGAATCAATTTTCTTTTCGGTAGTTACAGATGTAAAATTTACAGAAACAATGCAAAGTCTCTTGCCGTAGCCTTCTTTGGGGTAAGTATTAGGATCGAACAATACAACAAATAAGTGTTCCGTTGGCCCTGCCTGACAAAAAAATGCATCACCAGCTTCAGCTTTCCACTCTGACATTCAAAATCTTCCTAATGATTATTGATCATTTGAACTGACTGATTTATATATGCTTGTGATTCAAGCTGATCTATAATCTCCTTGGATAATTCTTGAGAAAATCCTAAGGCATTGAATAAATCATTATATTCAATAGGGTACATAGAAGAACCTGGATTACGCCATTCAGGGCAGTTATCATGAGTATAGTCGACTAGATCCCATTGATTTTTTCCACCAAACTCAAACCATATTTGTTTTAAAACAGTGATGTCATTATCACTTAACTCTAGAAGATCATCATCAGATTGAATTTCAATATTGGTTTTTAATGCAATATCATGGTTTGTACGATCGGAAATAAATTGATCCCAGTATGTTTTTTTCTGACTACCATGATTGATCCTATCCAATGTTAAAGATAGGACAGGGCCATTTTTCATAGATACGAGACTATCCCCAACGATTGGCGTGTGGAACATCTCAAAGGATTTTCGTTCCGATAAATACAGCAACTTCATCAACTTTAAGATGTTGATATTTTTATGCTGTGTCTGCAATAAAAAGAAAATTGCTGCTTCTGTCAATTTTTTTTCATTGAATAAAAAAATATTATCCATAGCAAAACAATCTCAAATTTTGAAAAATTTTTTTCATTTTAAGAAAATCCAAATTTAAAGTCTATTAATTTTCAGTAACGAAACACTTTTGGCGTTGGGTTCATAGTTTTAATTTCCCCCAAAATCATTTAAACACTGTATTTTTCTAAAAACTCATCAACCCAGCCTTGTGCTTGATCTAAATTGCTTATGTCTGCAAGTTTTAGATTTGTACTCTCAGCTTCATTAAAACCCTCAATAATGGCTTCAAAGATATTGGCCTCACTAATGACCTCACGCGCTATTTCTGCGGCATCATAGCTTTGCTTGGCCTTTTTAAGTGATGCTATTTGTTTATCAATACCATCACCAATCTTGCCCAGTGCTGCCTTAAATTCTTGTTTGTTAATAGATAAGGAAGTTTTTGTTTTATTCAGTGTAGCGATCATGATTTTATTCCTGTGAATGTCTATATAGGGTTTACGGTTTTTACTATGGTTTAACCAATGCAGACTCTAACCGACCAACAAAACTCAACTCATTAAGCTGCTCTTTTGTAATTACCTCATCTGGATACTTTTTCTTATCTGGATTGTCGCTTTGTAGGCGTACAGTTTTTTCATCACCATAACTGATGAAAACCCGTTTCATACGCAATAGATTATTATGTAGAAATACATAAACATCACCGCTAATCATTGCTTCAGTATCAATTGGGGAAATATCAACGAATAAAGGGCTATCGGGAGCCACAGTAGGCCACATACTATATTCAGCAGAGTAAATAACTCTTAAATTTTTAGGATTTGCCTTAATCCCAAGTAATTTCAATATGTTTGGATCAATATCCAGATAATCTGTAATATCTTCTAAAAAATTTGCAACACCATCCCCACAGGATGCTTTCACATTTTTATGCACTGGAATACGAACAGTGTTTTTCTTTTCATCTGATGGCGCAAATCTAATAGGGGAGATATAGACCTCATCTTTTTGGGGAGATGATATTTTTTCTTCAATAACAGGAGAGCCCGTCCCATTCGCCAGCCAAAGAGGATTTACATTTAGGTGTTTGGCAGCCCGCAATAAATTTTCACCCTCCATAGTCTTAGATTTTCCTGATAACCAATCACTGACCGATGGCGGCTTCACACCAACAGCACGCGCAAGATCAACCCCCTTAATTTTTTTCGATGGTAAAACTTCCATAGCATATCTAAGGCGTTCAGCAAGCGTATTCATAAAAACCATCCCCATACTGTTAGGTAATCCTAACATGAAATAAATTAGGTGTTCCTATTGATTTAAAATAAGGAATGCCTAATAATGATGTTAATAAATTAGGAGCACGTTATGAATGACGTACAACTTATAGAGGCTCTAGGTGGTGTAAGTGCAGTGGCAAGATTGCTTGATATTACTCCTGCATCAGTTAGCGGTTGGAACGCCATACCACCAGACCGAAAAATCAGACTTGCTGTAATTGCTGAAGATTTGGGTATTGCCACACGAAAAGAGCTATTCCCAGACAATTATCAAGATATCTGGCCCGAGCTTCGACCATATCGCAAACCCAAGAAGCAAACAAAAGCATTAACCGCTTAGGAGCAATGATGAGCAAAGTATCAACAGAATTAACTGCAAGCGCTAGAAATAGCATTTCACGCGTCATGCGCGTCCTTGCAACCATTAACAATGCACAGATTGCAGAGTCAATTGGACTTGATCCAACCACATTCTCAAGAATGAAAAATGACAAGAAAAGCAATGGTTTGAGTGACTTTGAAAATACTTGCGCCGCATTGGATGCAATGGGATTAAAAATTGTACCTAAGAAATACAAGTTAATTCATAAGGAGAAACTTGCTGCCTTATTGGCAATGGCCAAAGGATATATGGGGCGGCTTAATTCTGTAGATGACCTTTTTCAAGATGATATTGATGATTTTGGAATCGATATTGAGCTTGGATATAACGAAAAAGAAAAAGCCTGATGGACTAGATCAGGCTTAGGCATTCATAACTATAGGAAATGAACATGACAAATATATCAAAACCAGTGGCAGCGAACAACAGTGATTTTATTGTAGGTGACACGGTTGTTTTTATTGATGAATCTAAACCTGATCATTTGATGACTGTAACTCAAGTGCAGAAAAATGGCTTGTTACTCAATGGAAATAACAGTTTTTCACTTAATCATCTGATTCGTCATGCCACGGTTGCTGAGTTTATAAATCAACGCCGTTTGCCAGCATTAACCACTTTTGGTGATGATCAGCACATTGAAAACAACATTTCTCCAAAATGCAGAACGATTTCCAATGATGTGCAGATCCATTTGAGTAATGCATTAAAAGCTCAAAAGGAGGTTTCATGAACTCCAACTTTCAAAAACAACCAGAGTTTAAACAAACTCAACAAGTTCAATCATTTTATGAGTCTGCTTTACGTTTGCTTGGTCATTTGTTTGAGCAGAAAAAGCAAAACCTGCGCAGTAAGGGTTATGACGAAAACAATGCAGCGGTTACCAAAGCTGAGTTTACTGAAGCTATGGCTCGTCAATTTCGAATTACACAATGGTTGGCTCAACAGATTGTGACAAGTCTTATTAATGCTGATCGCGTCAACTCATTTGGTGGCTACGTCAAGCCAAAGGATGGTGAAGTATGAGATACGGTTCGGTTTGTTCTGGTATCGAAGCTGCCACTGTTGCTTGGCATGAACTCGGCTTTACACCTGCATGGTTTGCGGAAATTGAAGATGCGCCAAGTTTAATTTTAAACCATCACTATCCAGATGTGGTGAATCTTGGTGATATGACCTTAATTCGTGACAGGGTAAAAACTGGTGAAGTTGAAGCACCAGATATTTTGGTCGCAGGAACACCTTGTCAGGCTTATTCAGTCGCTGGTTTACGTCAATCACTTGATGATGAGCGTGGACAATTAACTTTGGAGTTTTTAAAACTAGCCGATGAAATCGATTCAGCAAGACTTATTCGCGGGCAAGAGCCCTGCATCGTTGTCTGGGAGAACGTGCCAGGTGTCCTCAATGTCAAAGACAACGCTTTCGGCTGCTTTCTGGGGGGATTGTCAGGTGCGGGGTGTGAACTCAAGCCGTCAGGGAAGCGATGGACAAACGCTGGTTGTGTGTTTGGACCATCTCGACAGGTCTATTGGAGAGTCCTTGATGCTCAACATTTCGGACTCGCCCAACGCCGTAAGCGCGTGTTTGTTGTCGCAAGTGCTAGAACAGAAAGTATCGGAGAAATACTTTTTGAGCGAAAAAGCCTGCACGGGGATTCTACGCAGAGCGGCCGCAAAGGGCAAAGTGTTACCACCAATTGTTCAATTCACCCTACAAGAGCAAGCCAGACTATTAGCGGCAAAACCTACACTCCACCCATTCTAGCATCCCACGGCGAAAAGAAATGGCTGGGTAATCAAGAGGCTTTTTGCGGTGATTACTACATTAAGCAAGCCATTGGTGTTGGTGGCATGACGGTAAACGCAGCCATTTCAAATGAATTGTATCCAACGCTCATGGCAAACAATGATCGAGGATATGTTGTTAAGACTTATGGTATTGGCTTTAAGGAAGAACAGGCACCAACGCTTACAACAATGGATCGGCATGGTGTCGTTTTATGTGGCACCAAAAATGATGCCTTGCGTGATCTGTCTGTAAATATAGCACCCACTTTGCGTTGTGGTGGTAAAGGTGGTGGACCTATCCAGCAAGCAATTTTTCAACACATACCGCCGTATATTTTCTATTTGGCACGTTACTTAACAGAAGTTGAGTGTGAACGTTTACAAGGTTTTCCAGATAATTACACCAATGTGCCTAAGGTTCCAGCAGGAAAACGCTACAAAACCATTGGCAATAGTATGGCTGTGAATGTTATGCGCTGGATTGGTGTCCGCCTCAAATTATATTTACAGGGGGCGACATTAATATGACAAGTTTTACACATCCCCTCATGCGGTATCACGGTGGAAAATTCCGAATTGCAGACTGGATTATTAGCCATTTCCCTCCTCATGAGACATATGTTGAACCATTTGGTGGTGGAGCATCTGTTCTTTTGTCAAAACAGCCAAGCCGTATGGAAGTTTATAACGATCTTGATAGTGATGTCGTAAATTTCTTTGAAGTTATACGTGATCCAAATCTTTCAATTGAATTAGCGAAACAAATTGAGCTCACGCCATATTCACGCACTGAGTTTTTAAATGCTCGAGCTGATACCACATGTAAGGTTGAGCAAGCTAGACGTTTGGCGATACGTGCACAAATGGGCTTTGGTAGTGCTGGTGCAACAAAAGGCAATACAGGCTTTCGACTTGATACTGCAAGAACTGGCAGCGACATTGTGACTATTTGGCAGCGCCAACCAGAATTAATACTTCAAGCTGCTGAAAGACTTAAAAAGGTTCTGATTGAGAATCGTGATGCAGTCAAGGTAATTCAGGATCATGACCGTAAAGATACTTTGTTTTTTGTGGACCCTCCATACGTTCTTGATACCCGAAACATAGGCGGAAAGGCATATCGCCACGAGATGACCAATGTAGATCATGAGCAGCTTGTATCAGTCCTAAAAGCTTGCAAGGGAAAAATCATTTTATGTGGATATGAACATCCAATTTATGAAGCACTAGATTGGAAAAAAGTTAAAAAGTCTGTTGCAGCATCAGGGCAATCTGGTTCTGTTTTGCGTGAAGAAGTGCTTTGGATAAATCCACAAGCTGAAAATCAACATGATTTATTCAGTGAGGTGTTATGAGTAATTTAAAGACTCCACTCACGCCAAAGGAATGTGACGTATCAAGTTTTCCATTTATGCCACTTGATATTGACCGTCTTTTGAATTCTGAAACATGGATTCTTGGCGAAGATTCAGAAAAAGTTGCAAGCATGACACTTTGGTTGAAATCGTGGTCACAAATTCCTGCGGCAAGTATTCCAAATAATGACAAGATGCTTGCTCACTTATCTGGCATGGGTAGCAAGTGGAAAAAGGTAAAAGAACACGCATTACGCGGCTGGGTAGATGGTGGTGATGGGCGTTTATATCATCCTGTAGTGGCCGAGAAAGCACTGGAAGCATGGCTTGAAAAGCTTGCCAGCGCTATCTCTGGCGCACAGGGCAATGCCAAGCGCTGGGAAATTCAGATAGATACTTCTGAGTTGCAGGCTCAACTATGCGATGCAGTTTATAGATTAAAAAGTATCGCCCCCCAATCCAAAGCCTTAACAAAGAAGATTGCCAAAATTGTCGAGTCCCGATCGGGGGGCGATGGCAACCCTAATCCTGTCGGGATCGCAACAGATAAGACACAGAATAGAATAGATAATATTAATACACACACACTAAGCGAAAACGAAAATTTTGCTCAGAGCGATTCTTGGAAACCTGAATTTGAAATCCTGTTGAACGTAATTCGACAAAGCATGGGTGTTCAAGCTGAGCAAGTTATCTCAATGGCAGATTACGAATTTCACTTGGGTAACTTCAACGCCCACTGGGAAAACAAAACAGATCTCACCGAAAACCAACGAACGAGAAAGTTTGCTCAGTGGTTGATTCTTGAGTTCAAAAAAATCAAACCATCTGGACAACAGAAACCATCAAGCAAAACAAATACCACGGTGAACAGAAATGTGAATGACGCGTGGGGCGAGCCACAGGATTACGCGCCTGCTGTCGATGATATTGATTTGGAGGGTATGCTGTGAACGCACTAGCAAAAGAACTCACTAAAAAAATCACAGAAACCGATCGGTTTTGTGAAAAACACAAAGAGCGGATGATCAATGTTGGTGGTCGAGATTTCTGCAAAACATGTGCTTTGAAATCAGTTGAGCAGGCGCAAATTGATCATCATCAAGCTGTGAATCGGATGGTTCGTGAAAAACACTTTGCGGGCGCAATGCTTCCAGATCGCCATCTTGAGAGTGGTTTTAAAAATTACATTGTTCAAAACCAAGGTCAGAAAATTGCTAAATCACAGTGTCAGTCTTTTGCTAAAGACTTCAACGGTGGTGTCAAACGAAATCTAATCATGGTTGGAAGAACTGGCACAGGTAAAACACATCTTGCATGTGCAGTTGCTAGAAACGTTTTAGATCAGCGTAGCTATGTTCGGTATGTCACCAGTGAAGATATGGCAAACGAGATTGCAAACGCTTGGACAAAAGCGGATGACAGCGAAGCAAGCGCTGTGTGGCGGTTTACTGATTACGATCTTTTAATCATTGATGAATATGGTTTGCATGACCAACATGAAAGTCGCTTACAGCTTGTCCACAAGGTTTTGTATTCACGCTATGACGCTAAAAAGCCAACAGTTTTAATTTCAAACTGGACTAAGGAGCAACTCAAGGACAATTTGGGCGATCGACTTTGGTCTCGCTTTCAGCACGATGGACTTACGATTGTTGAATGCAATTGGGCTGATGCGCGTGCAGGAGAAGGGTGATGAATCTAAAGATTGGCCATAAATACAAGTGGAAGCATGAACCACAAATATTGATCTATGTCGGTAAAAAGAATGGGTGGCACCAGTTCACATTAAATGGGTCGGTTTGGTGTGAGGTTTTGGATTCTGATCTTCATATGATGGAGCAAAGCCAATGAGTTTTTGTGTTGGAGACCTTGTTCGACCTGATGGGGATGCCTTTAAACAAGCAGGTTGGAATCCTCAAGGCGAGTTACGAATTTCTTTCATCAAGAAAGGTAAAAGAACTGGGATGTTAGTTGTTCAAGCTAAAGATGAGCGTGGATACAAGTACACAGGATTTGAAGATTGCTTCGTGAAAGTTACGGAGAACAAATCTAAATGACATCAATGAGCGTCGAACAGTACCGCCGTGAAATCTTAAAGCAGTTGGACAAGCCTAAGGCTGCTAAACGCAACAAATTCAATGCCAGCAAAGTTGAATGTGACGGCATGACCTTTGACAGCAAGAAAGAACACAAACGGTACATCGAGCTTAAAGCAATGCAACAACGGGGTGAGATATTCGGTTTAGAGCATCACACTAAATTTGAACTAGCACCAAAAACAAAACTTGAGGGAGAGAAAAGGGCAAAGCCAGCATTACGTTATTTTGCTGATTTCACTTATTACATCATCACTGGCGAGTATGTCGTGGAAGATGTGAAGTCAGAAGCCACCAGAAAAAAAGACAGCTATAGAAACAAAAAGCACTTAATGAAAACGGTTTTTAATATTGATGTGAGAGAGGTTTAAGTGAGCGAATATACAGATTCAATGGTTGTGCACAATTTACGCCGTTTTTTATTTGAACCAACACCACAGAAAGTTGATTTTACATTGTTGGATTTGGCTCAACGGTGCATGGATGGATCAAAAGATGAAGTGGTAGGTGCACCAATTTTGGGCAGCAAAACCAATAGCGCTGCATTAATGATGCAGAGCATGTCACCAGAACCTTATGCAATGCTTTGGGCGTTGGTGCGGTCAATTAGACCAGGTGATCGGCATTTTGCTTTATTACATAACTTACTTACCAGCGAAGTGCGTCTTAAATTTTTAGAAGATGGATTCAAAACCAAGCAAATCACATCCAAAGATGCAGCAAAAGGTGTGGCACGTTCTGCAATTATCCAGTTTTTATTTAAACGTGGTATTTGCACTAAATGTAATGGCAAAGGTTTTGTGTATTCACAAGATGATCGTAAGCATATTGATTGCAGTAAATGCGAGGGTAAACGAGAGAATGCCTACAATCAATCTGAGCGGCATCGGATTTCAGGTCTAACTATTGCACGTAAAAATTATTTAAAAATTTATGATCAATATGAAAAATACGCATTGGGGGTTTTGGGGGATTGGCGATTGGATTTAGATGCTCATTTGCGCGGTCATTTCTATAAAGTTGCTGAAGAATATAATTTGTAATTGCATAGGTGCAAAAAACAGGGTATATTTTTCTATACTGGTCGAACTGTAAGTAATTGACCAAATGATAAGCCTGCATTTATATGCGGGCTTTTTTGTTGCTTAAAATTTATTAAAGTTGCTTGTGACATGCACAAGTGATTAAACGGGAGAATGAAGATGAAAACAGTAATTTAAAATGATTTGGATGGCTTAGAAGATTTTTTTAATAAATTTTTATATAAAAATATTAAAAAAATGTTAGGAAAGGTTTAATACCATTTTATTAGCTTCAATAAAATGGTATAAATTTAGTCCTAAGTATAAATTTATTAGGCTCTACTATGAATCTTTCAAATCCCTTTAGACCAGGTGCGGGGCATATGCCTCCATATCTTGCAGGTCGTGAAGCTGAAAAAGATGAATTTTTGAAGTTGTTAAGCCAAACTACAATAATGCAAAATCTAGTTTTGACTGGATTGCGTGGAGTTGGAAAAACAGTTTTATCTGAGACCTTTAAACCATTAGCTCAAGGAGGTGGATGGTTATGGGTTGGTACAGATTTGTCTGAAACAGCCAGCATCAGCGAAGAAAATATAGCTATTAGATTATTAACAGACCTTTCACTTATCACATCATCTATACCTATAGGTGTTGAAACATCACATTCAATTGGTTTCATAAAAGAACAAAAAGCACAAGAATTTAAAACTTTAAATTTTGAAGTATTAGTAGGAATATACAAAAGCACACCAGGCTTACCTACTGATAAACTTAAAGCTGCTTTAGAGACAGCATGGAAAGTAATGCAAGGTTCTGGAATAACCAAAAAAGGAATCATATTTGCTTATGATGAAGCTCAAAATTTGTCAGATCATGCTAGTAAGGAGCAATACCCGTTATCTCTGCTGTTAGATACTTTTCAGTCTATTCAGCGCAAAGGTATACCATTTATGTTGGCCTTAACTGGATTACCTACATTATTCCCAACATTGGTTGAAGCTAGAACTTATGCTGAACGAATGTTTAGAGTTATTTTCTTAGATAAATTGAATACTACGGATGTGAAGGCGGCTATTACAAAGCCGCTTGAAGGTCATCCATTGAAGCTTACAACTGAATCAATAGAAATTATTTGTAATATATCTGGTGGTTACCCTTATTTTGTTCAATTTATTTGTCGTGAAGTTTATGATTTATTTATAAATCAGTTTGAAAATTCCATGCCAACAGGTGTACCTCAACAAGAAATAATAATGAAACTTGATACTGATTTTTTTGCTGGGAGATGGGCAAGAGCTACTGATCGACAGAGGGACTTATTATATGTTGTTGCACTTTTAGAAAATTGTGATACAGAATTTTCTGTGCAAGAAATTCTAGAAAAATCAAAAGAGTTGGATGATTCAAAACCATTTAGCTCTAGCCATATTAACCAAATGTTATCAACACTGATTAATTCTGGATTAATTTATAAAAATAGATATGGAAAATATTCATTTGCTGTCCCATTGCTAGGACAATTTATATTAAGACAAAAGACGCAATTGGGTGTTATCTATCCTAAGTAAGTTTTAAAAAATGCAAACCCTCTTCGGAGGGTTTTTTAATGGGTGAGATTTATGAAAGAAGTCGGTTTTGTAATTCAGCAACGTCCATATCCACCAGAATGGATTTTCGCCTTAGACACACCAAACTTTGCACCAGCACCTGAATTATGGCGATGGATAAAGTCTATTTTCCTCAATCCTGAACATAAGCTATTCAACCCTGATCATACACATCTGGGAGCATTCTACTATCCGCATATCGCCGTGATGTGGGCAAAAGGTGGATTTAAAAAACAAGGTCGCTTTGTCGTTGGCCAAGCTGAAAAGATCATGATCAATGCTGGGGGCTGGAAGAAAGAACGGCAGGAAGAACAGTATTATCAATGGTTCAATGATTTGCCTGAGTACTTAATCACGATTGATGCAACCTATGCACAGCAAGCTAATGATGTTGATTTCTGTGCTTTGATCGAACATGAGCTTTATCACATAGCTCATAAGAAAGATGAATGGGGCATCCCATCCTATAACCGTGAAACTGGTAAGCCTAAGTTGACGATACAAGGTCATGATGTTGAAGAGTTTACTGGCGTTGTTCGCCGTTATGGAGCAAATCAGGAAGTTCAAGAAATGGCTAATGCTGCAAATCAACGTCCTACGGTAGCAAAAGCTGATGTTTATCATGCTTGCGGAACTTGCTTTCTAAGAGTGGTTTAAATTTTTTTGCCATTCTTCTTGGATGTACTTGGATGGAATGGTGGAAATGGCACGTATTACCAAAAAGGTGAAACTGTTCATCGTTAGGATGCTTGCTGAGTTTGAAACACCAACCCAAACATCCAAAACAGTTAGAGATATTTTTAATGTTGATGTCACCCCACAGCAATGTGAAGCCTACGACCCAACTAAAAGAACTGGACAAGATCTAAGTCAGGATTTGAGAGATAAATTCTTTGAGTATCGCCGTATAGCAAACCAAGAACTTGAAGCTATTCCTATTGCCAACATGCGCTATCGACTACAGCTTCTACAGGGTTTAGTTGATAAATACCCAGACAATCCAGTTTTGATTCCGAAATGGGCAGAGCAAGCGGCAAAGGAAATGGGCGGGCAATATACAAATACAAGCAAAACGCAATTAACAGGTGCAGATGGTCAACCTTTAAACCCTGAGCATGTTACTCATGTTGTAGCTACGCCTGAACAAATAAGGCAGGCAATGGATGAACTCGAAAGTAAATACTAGTCTGCTGGAAATGCAGTTAGAACGAGAACGATGTGAGAAAGAGCATTTATTCTTTACACGGCGTTTTTTCTTACCTCGAATGGGCTTTAAGTTTTCGGTCAATTGGCATCATGAATATATTGCAGACAAGATTGATCAGGTCATATCAGGAAAAGTTAAAAACCTAGTCATTAACGTTCCACCTGGTTCGGGTAAAACTGAATTACTGACAAATCTAATCGCTCGTGGCTTAGCGAGAAATGCACGATCACGGTTTTTGTATTTGTCGTTTTCTCAGTCACTGGTTGAGGACGTATCAGCCACGGCGCGAAACATTGTCAAATCAGTAGATTTTCAAAGTCTGTGGCCAGTCAAAATATCAACCAGTACAGATGCTAAATCTAGTTGGAAAACTACCGTTGATGGTTACGATGCTGGGCATGTTTATTCTGCTTCAATGGGTGGGCAGGTCACAGGTCGCCGTGCAGGTACATTAGCAAATGAGGGATTTACAGGGGCAATCATTCTGGATGACCCATTAAAGCCCGAGGATGCATTTAGCAAGTCAGCTCGTAAGAAAGCCAATCGTAAGATATTGAACACGGTCAACTCACGTAAAGCTAAATCAGACACACCAATTATTTTGATCATGCAACGTTTGCACGTTGAAGATCCGACTAATTTTGTGATGACTGGCAACGTACCGGGTGAGTGGGAACAGATCAGCATTCCCGCTTTGATTGATGATGACTACATCAACCGATTACCAGAGCATATTCAAGCCAAGATACCGAGAGATGTAGAGCGGGATCAACATGGCCGCCAAAGCTATTGGCCATTAAAAGAATCACTTCAATCGTTATTACAGCTCGAAAAGGGCGGTGAGGATAAAGACGGTGCGACGGTCTCACGTTATACGTTTGCCAGTCAGTACATGCAGAACCCTAAGAAGCTCGGTGGCGATTTAGTTAAGTCTGAATGGTTCCCACGTTATGTAGAGTTACCAGTCCTTAAATGGCGTGGGATATGGGCAGATACGGCACAGAAAGTTAAAAAGCATAACGACTTTTCCGTGTTCCTATGCGCTGGTCTTGGCTATGACAATAATCTCTACATCATTGACTTAAAGCGCGGTAAATGGGAAGCACCAGAACTATTAAAAGAGGCTAAGTCCTTTATTAATAAACACAAGGAAAGCAACACAAAGATCGGCAAGCTTAGGTATATGGCGGTAGAGGATAAATCCAGTGGTACTGGATTGATTCAGACTGTTGTTAAAGAAACCACATTACCTATAAGGGCGATTCAGCGTGATGAAGATAAGCTCTCACGGACTATGGACGTAATTCTTTATGTTGAAGATCGCCGTGTTTGGTTACCTGCAAGCGCACCTTGGCTTTTGAATTACATAGAAGAGATTGAAGGGTTGACCGCTGATTGGACACATGACCATGACGACCAATGGGACCCGACCGTTGATGCGATTAATGATTCATTAGCAAGCAAGCCAACTGTATTTGATTAGGAAAATTTATGTCTGAGACTAAAAAGCCCGATGCTATTGGCGATGCTGGGGCATATACAAATTTTGTTTCCAATATTGGCACAGGGCGTGACAAAGCATCACATGGGCATTTCGTAAAGAAAGTTATTCCAGATGATCAACTTGAAGCGGTCTATCAGCATTGGCTGGCCAAGCGTATTGTGAATCGACCTGCCAGTGACATGTTGAGAGCGGGTTGGTTTTATGAAGGGATTCAGGATAAAGACTTGGCAAAGCTTGAGGAGGCCTGCAAACGGTTTAATCTTGATAATGTCTTATTGTCTAGTTTGATTTTATCTCGCTTGTACGGCGTTGCATACGTTCTGCTAGGTACTGTCGATGGTGGTGATCTTGATCAACCTTTTGATTTAAACAAATTGGGCATAGGCCGTTTAGAGTTCTTTACGGTGCTTAAGAAGAAGTACATTGAGGCAGATACCACAAAGTATTTGCCCCCGAGTAAAAGTGGTGGGCTCATTAAGCAACCTGAGTATTACAAACTCAAGCTAGATGGGCAATCGACACAACGGATCCACCACACTCGCCTTATTAAGTTTTGCCATGCCGATGTGGTGAATGAAGAACCACAGAGCGTATTGCAAGAAGTATATGAGGAACTGCTAGACCATGCTGCAGTTAAAAAGGGTTCGGCCAGTTTGGTCCATGAATCAAAAATCGATGTGATTAGTACACCAGGGTTGGTGGACAAAATCAAAGAGGATATGAAGGCAGTAGCGGAACGATTCTTGAGTGTAGGCCTGTTAAAGAGCATTAACGGTATGATCGTTTTAGACAAGGAAGAGGAATACGACTCTAAGACCTATAACTTTGCAGGTCTGCCAGACATGATGCGCGAGTTCTCTATTCAAACGTCTGGTGCAGCTGATATCCCTTATACCATTCTATTTGGCCAATCACCTGCAGGCATGAATGCCACGGGTGAACATGACACCCGCAACTATTATGACAGCATAGCCACAAAGCAAACATGGACGCTAAAGCCTTTCATGATGCAACTTTTAGCTGTGATCTGTCAGACCACTTTTGGTCGATTAATACCAGGGCTTGGGGTGGTCTTTAACCCATTATGGCAACTAGACGCTAAAGTCCGATCCGAAGTTGAAAAGGCCAATGCTGAGCGCGATGCTAAATATCTCGATATGGGAGTTATTACTGAGCCACAGATTGCACGTCAACTCGTTATTGACGAGGTTTACTCTGTGATTGATGAGGTCCACATCAAGCAACTTGAATTAATGGTGACGCCAGATGAAGACAATAATCCAGATTCTGAAACCCCACCTGCAGGAAACGAAGAAACGTAAAAAGGGGCGTAGGGCAACAAAGCCAAGGCCAGTAAAAGTAAATCGCCGTATAGAGTTTTACTATATGCGGCAATTATTGGCCATTTCTAAATATTGTCAGGATCAGACAAAGGAATTAATCATACCAACAGTTGGCCAGAATATCGGTGATGCTTGGTTTTCTGACATGATTGCGGCGTTTAAAGGAAAGCTTACTAAGTATGTAATAGAGATTGCTAGGCCAATTGCTCAGAAAGTTGTCGGTGACACAACTAAAGACGTGGACAAGCAAATTGCTGAACATACCAAGTCAATTATCGGGGTGGACCTAACGCCGTTTTATCGTGCTGCTGATATCCAGGATGTGGTTGATACCAATATTGAGGCGAACGTTGCTTTAATCAAATCAATACCACAGCAATACTCTGACAAAGTTGAGGCACTTGTATTAAATGCATTGCAGACAGGCCAGACAAACGAAGAGTTAGCAAAGGAAATTGCAAAGCTTGGCCAAACTACCGATTACCGTGCACGTTTAATTGCAGCAGATCAGATGGGTAAGATTAATGGCCAGATCAACAAGGCACGTCAGTTATCCATGGGGGTTGAAACTTACACCTGGCAAACGGCCAAAGATGAACGAGTGCGTTTAGACCATCAGCATAAGCAGGGTAAGACATTTCGTTGGGATACACCACCAACGGGTGGGCATCCTGGTGAGCCTATTCGTTGCCGATGTACGGCGTTGCCAAATTATGAGGATATTTTGATTGATTAAATTATTTAACTTTCATAAAGTTAGGAATTATCACATTGGAATTTTATTATGCAAGTTGAAATCGTTGGCCATGATCTTCTAGCAATTGATGCAAATTTAGAAGTGTTACCACGGATTGGTGAGTCATTTCTTGGTGTAACTAGGCACGGTGAAGAGGTTTCAGGAACTGTGCGAGATGTAGAACATAGTTACAACGCTGCCAGAGGTGAACATTCCATTAGAGTCTATTTAAAGCCTTAAATTATCTTAATCATTTACCCACTTCGGTGGGTTTTTTTATGGGCGCAATTTATGAAAATAATTTATCAACTCAAAGTTGGTGACTTTGCGCCAAGCGAATCCTCACGTTCATTTACCAAAGAAGGGTATCTGAAATGCGTCAACGTTCGCTTGGCCAAAGCACCTCAGGTACGCCAGTACCAGGCATATGAGTTTTCAAACTTAGAAGGCTTTACACCTGATCAGACGATTAATGTTTATACGCCTGCAGACGAGCTTTTTAAACCTGAAGCCGTCCAAAGCTTCAATGGCGTAGATGTTACTGACTATCACCCACCTAAGAACGAGATTAACGCCTCTAACTGGAAGGATTACCACATTGGCTACTGTGAGAATGTGCGCCAAGAAGGTGATTACCTAGTCGGGGATTTGCTCATTAAGGACAAGATCAGTATCGATCTTATTCAAAGTAATGAGCGTATCGAGATGTCCCTTGGTTACGCAGCAATTTTAGTTCTTGAGCAAGGTATAGCACCAGATGGCACGCCTTATCAAGCTAAGTTTATCAATTTTAACGGCGATCACATGGCGCTGGTGAAATACGGCCGTTGCGGTGGTGATTGCCGCATCGGTGACCAAAATCACAATCATCCAAACGAGGATAAAACAATGGAAGTATCAGTAAACGGTATGCGTTTTGACATTGGCGATAACAAAGCCCTGGCAGATGCATTAAAGATTCAAGAAGAGCAGCTGAAGAATCTAAAGGCTGCAAAATTGAAAGTAGGTGACCAGCAATTTTCGATTGGGGACGAATTAACGGCCGTTCAAGCGGTTGTAGATAAACTCCATACAGATAAAGCCACACTAGAGCAAAAAGTTGGGGATTTGGAACGAAACCAGATTACACCTGAAAAGTTGGAACAGGCCGCAACTGAACGTGCCGCCGTAGTTGCCGATGCCAAAGCGTTAGTACCAACGATTAAAACGGATGGTTGTAGTTGTGAGCAGATCAAGCGTGATGTGATTGCAGCTAAAGCCGGTGATGCTTTGGTGGGCGCATTATTAGGATCTGTTTCGGTAGGTGATGCCAAGACTGAGCAGATTGATACCGCTTTCCGTGCGCTGTCTGCAGTTAAAGGTACGGTACCAACAAATCCAGTGAATGATGCTCTTAATTTCCAACAACAACAAAAAGTTGGAGATCAAGATCCAAACTTGGGTAAACAAGAGCAGGGCTATAGCAAAGCGACTGCATATAAAACAATTTAAGGAAGGAACATCATGGTTCAACAATATGATGCTGCACCTGGTATGAAAGCTCGTTTAAATGGTCCAGAAGATATTTTATCTTTACCGTTTTCGGGTGCTGGTGTGGCCAATGATGGTGATGTGGTCATTATTAATACTGATGGTAAATCAGTTTCCAATGTGACAGATGCAACCAATAAAAAATATGGGGTAATTATTCGCCATGGTGTTGGTAAGTCTGGGAAGAATTCAGCTGGTAAGGAAGCATACCAAGCCACTGACATGGTACCAACCATGACAATTGGATCACTTTGGGTAAAAGCTACAACACCTGTAACAGACATTACAGCAAATGTATATGTCAAAACTGCCAATGGCACAACTGATGCGCCGTTAGGTTCCTTATCACCATCTGCTACAGATGGTACTCAATTGCCTAATGCATCATGGGAGACGATTTCCAATGCACAGGGTTTAGCTGTTGTACGTTTACGTGGGGCATAACAAATTATGAGTAAACTCGCTCAGATGAAGCTACGATTGACTCCCGTAGCTCAAATTGTTCAAGCTGCTATTGGTGATGCATTCAACTTTGATGCATTGGCACAGCTTTTTGTCAAAATTGAAGAACAAAACGAAATCACACCGCAACTTGAGCAGGTCATGGACTATGCCAAGTACATTCCTGTGATGCCTGTAAACGGTGTCTTTGGTGGTGGTGAGGTGCTTTCACGTAAATGGGGCGTTGGTATCGGTAAAGACTATGCGGGTACTGGCAATGATATCCCATTGGCTGAAGTTGAATATGACACGGTTGCATTGCCAATTAAGGTTGGTACGATTGGTTATCAATATTCAATTATGGAGCTTGAAGCTGCTCAAAAACTTGGTATGACCTTAGAAGCCGATAAAGTTCAGTCAGCACGTTTAGCGGCAGAAAAGCATTTAAGTCAAGTTGCATGGTACGGCAATAGCAAAACTGGTGTTAAAGGCTTCTTGGATCAGACAGGTGTAACGGTTGTTACTGGTCAGCATAATTGGGCAACAGCCACAATTGAACAGATTCTTGGTGATTTTAATGCCAGCCTTTCTGATTCCGAAAACCTATTTGATGGTGATGTATCGGTACAGCCTGACACATATCTCATGGCATCAAACCAATATATGCATTTATCAACACGTGTGGTACCTGATTCAGGTGGTAAGACATTCCTTAAATATATCGAAGAAAATAATATTTTTACCACACAAGGTAAGACATTAACGATTCGTGGTTTAGGGCGTTCAAATGGTAAAGGTACCGCTGGCGCAGATCGATCAGTGATTTACCGCCGTGATCCATCGTGCATCCAAATGAAATGTGATGATGTTTCATTCTTGGCTGCTCAACCTGCAGGTTTGGATATCAAAGTACCTGGTCATTATAAATATCAGGGTGTTTGGTTGAAGCGTGTTGATTCGCTTCGCTATTTGGATCATGCATAAGGTTTAAATCACTATGAAATATTCATATTTATATAGCGGCTTACAAGCCGCTTTTGTTTTTTCTGGACTTGCTGTTTTACCTACTGGTGTGCCGACTTCTGTTGATGAAGATGTACATAAAGCTTTATCTAAAAATAAGTTTGCTAAACATCTTATCGATTCTGGTGATTTAACAGTTACTGAAATTGCTGACGATGGTGTAACAAAATCAGCAAGTAAAGGTTCAACTGGTGGTCGCGGTAAAAGTGGAAAGCAAGATGGTGCCGCAACCGATGCAGCGAAAGCAGCTGAAGATTCGGCATTAGCCACAGTTCAGGCTGAATTAACTGAACTTGGGATTACTTTCGCTGATGACGAAACGCTTGAGCAACTTCAGGCGAAATTAACCCAAGCCAAAGAATAAGGGTGAGCTATGGATCCGCAGACGTTTCGGGAAAAATTTAAATCAGATTCCCAACTTTATAATTCTAATGACACTGAGATAACGGAAGTTTTGGAAGAAGCTGAAATTGTTGTTTCTGTCATTGAGTTTGGAAAATTGAAAGAACGTGCTGTAGGTCTATATGCAGCACACATTCTAAAAGTTCAAAAAGCCAATCCAAATGGTACAGCTATTTCAAATGCTTCAAGTATGTCTATTGCTGGTCAGAGTGTGAGTTATGCCCGATCATCAAAAGAAACATTCTATGATCAAAGTATTTATGGCCAACGTTATTTGGCATTAAAAAATTCAATCCCGATTGATGATAAAGGCACTAACCCTAATAGTTTGGGTGTTGGTGCATTTGTCATTTAGGAGAAATGTATGTCATTTAAATATCAAGCACCTGACTTATATAAATCCACATGCATTGTGGTTGCTGGTCAGTCATATGAAGTTAAAAATGGTTTAGTCGAAGCTAAAGAAGATATTTACTTTGCACTACAACCAATAGGTTTTACCCGTTATGTGGATGAACCCAAAAAAGCTGTAGCGGGTACTGCAAAATAGGTGACTTATGGTTGATTCTGTAGATGTTCACATTCAACTCAACGAAGAAAATAATCGTGTAAAGGTTGAAATACGTCGAACAATCACAGCATTAACCTTAAAACTTCAAAGGATGGTGCAAGAAGACATGCTAAGCGGTCAGAGGCTGAATGTTCAATCTGGGCGGTTACGTGGTTCACTTGCCTCAAAAGTTGAAGAGTCAGGCGGTGTGATTGAAGGGATTGTTTCAGCTGGTGGCGCGCATGTTAAATACGCATTTATCCATGAGTTTGGATTATCTGCTGCACTAAGTATCAAAGAGCATTTAAGACATATCAAGCAAGCCTTTGGCAGACCTATCACGCCACGCGATGTTCTTGTCAAAGCACATAGTCGTAATGTAAATGTTAAAGAGAAGCGGTTTATGCGTGATTCACTGGATGAAATTGCCAAGATTGTGCCCAAAAATATCGACAAGGCGATTGAGCGAGGTTTGAATGGATAGTGAAATTATTTACCAAGCCTTATTTGATCGTCTTTCAGATATTCAAGGTGTGGTTTCAGTCAGTCGGCGTCTAAAACATTTTAATATAGTTCATAACGATCAACGTCCAGCATTGTTTGTTACGCAAGGAAACCAAGCTGAAAATCCTGTAAAGGGATTGAATGCCAAAATAATCCTAAGTGCTGATTTATATTTATATGTTTATGAAGCGGATCCAGTTAAAGCAATTTCGACGCAGATTAATACCTTTGTTGATGCAATCCGTGAAGCTATCAAACCTGACTTTCCAGAAATATGTGAGTATCAAACCTTAAATGGCTTGGTTGAGCATTGTTGGATTGATGGAACGATTGAAGTTTATGAGGGTGTGGATGGAATGCTGGATGGACAAGGGATTGCAATCATCCCAGTTCAAATTTTAACAACCAACTAAACAATTAACCTAATTGATGACCGCCTTAGATGGCGGTTTTGTCATTTTTGAGAGGTCAAAATAAATGGCTCAATATTTATTTGGTGCTGGCAAAATTTTTGCTACACCTATTTTAGATGTTTATGGACAACCTATAAGCAATCCGACACCTGTTGAGGTCGGAGTGATGCAAAACACTTCAGTAGATATTTCATATGATATGAAAGAGTTGTACGGTCGTGGACAGTTTGCTGTAGATGCGGCACGTGGAAAAGGTTCAATCAAGTGTAAGGCCACGATTGGACGGATCAGTGGCGCATTACTTAATTCAATTTTCTTTGGTGGTGTGATTGCAGACGGCGGACTTGAAGTTGTCACTCAAACCATTAACGGCGAAAAAATTGCAACAGGCGGAACAGTTACACCTGTGGTGCCAAATGCAGGTACTTATGTTAAAAACCTCGGTGTGACCGATGCCAAAGCTATTCCATTAACACGTGTTACTACAGCACCAGTGGCAGGGCAATACAGTGTAGATGAAGCAACAGGTGCGTATACTTTTGCTACAGCAGATGTAGGCAAAGTTGTTTTTATCAGCTTTAAATATTCGGCAACTGTGGCGGGTGCTAAATCAGGCTTAGTGAATAACTTAGATATGGGTTATACCCCTGAATTCGCAGTGAACCTGCAGCGTGAATATAAAGGCAAGTTTATGGGGATGGAATTTTTCCGTTGTACCAGTAACAAACTTGGGTTTAGCTCTAAACAGGATGATTATGATCTTCCTGAATTCGAGTTTCAGCCGATGGCTGATGACCTTAACCGCGTATTTTCTTGGAACACTTCGGAGTAACCATCAATGCAGTTTAAAGAAATTGAAAATCCACGCGGTACCACGATTCAAATTGACGGTCAGCCATTCGTTTTTGCGCCGTTGTCGCTTGGTGCAGTTGAAAAGCTTTTACCAGCATTACAAGGCTTTCAGCCAAATGATGTTGGTACAGTGATTGATGTTGCACATAAATCTTTGAAGCGTAATTATCCTGACATCACACGCGAAGATGTAGCAGATATGCTTTACATGGATCAGCTTGAAGAAGTTATGGCTGCGGTAATGTCGGTGTCAGGTCTGAAAAATAAAGAAGCACAAGAAGGTGAATCGGGGGAATAGACTGGGAGGAGCTTTATACTCATTTAGTGATGACTACAGGTAAGGAATACGATTACATCCGTGATCATTATGATTTACCCAGAATCAAAGCATTGAATGAGTATCACACAAAGTTTCCTCCCGCTGATGTTGGAATTCAGCGTCTTTGTCGAATTTTAGAAGCATTTATGGGGATTGAAGATAATTCAAATCCACAAGATGACGACGATGACGAAGATTTAGAAGAAATGTTGAATGCATTCCCACAAGGGTAACTACGGTTGCCCTGATTGATTTTTAAGTCTTGGTTGGGTAGAGTTTTGAGGAATTTACAATAGCCTTGGTGTGGAATGAAAAATATTATTAGACTATTCTTGATAATTTTTATATTAAGCTCATTTAATGTTTACGCGGAAAAATTTAGTGAGCGTTTTCCTAATTTAATTAAAGATGGGGTGTTGATTAAGGAAAGTGATTATTTAGCCCAAGGACTAAAGCCATATTATAAAGATAGCGAAATATACTTTTTTGAAGATACAAATGTGTTTTTTGAAATGAAGCTTTTGCCTTTAGATACAATAATGATAAGAGACATGGATAATGATGTTGCTAACTTTGGCTATGGTCTGCTTCATAATTATCCAGATCAGTCATGGCAGGTTAAGTGTACGAAGGATAAAATAACTGACCAAGTTACATGTGCAATTTTCAATAACACTGTAAATATAATGCACACGCGTAACCGCAGGATGGTTTCATCAACTAAAAATATGAGCAATCTTAATTTTAAAAAGGAACAGTTACTACGAATTGATAAAAATAAGGCTATTTCCGTTAATGGTATTTTTGAAAACGAAAAATATAACCAAATTGTAAGTCAGATGAAAAATGGGATTGATGTAAAAAGCCGTTTTTATGATTTAAGTGGGAATGAATATAACAATGAAGCTAATTTACAAGGCTTTAAAGAAGCTTATTTATATATGACTAAACTTGAAACGAAATTGAATGCACATTGATATGCAACTATTCAATATAGATCTAACAGATTGGTGGTTACAGACGTTTTTTAATTCGGAACGAGAACTGATTGTTAAGGAATTTACACCTAACGCCATGGGTTTTATTGGACAACATGATAAAGAACCAATTTTCACAGTAGACTCGTTTGAAATAAAAGATGAAGCAATCATTCCATTTTTGGAAAACCTATCCATATGGTTAAAAAAGTACGATAAAATTTCAAAAAAGATATATGCGAAATTTTTAGAGGTGTCTCAACTTGATCCAATATGTAATGTTGATTTACTTATAAATGACAAAGAGTATCGTAATTGGATCATTGCTAGGCATTTAACTTTATACAACATTCATTGCCAGCAGAGGTTGGATGTTGAAAGTATTACTTTTAATTATGGTAATTACGAGCCAGCACCTGATATTTGCAAGGAATTGAGTGGTAAATCATTCAGTTTTATAAATGACAGAGATGTTATCTTTTCACACTGGGAAATTTACAAGCCGACTTGTAGATGTGTGTTACTTCCAGACTACGAAGATATCTTGATAGATTAATAATTACACCATTTAAAAAAACTAAGCCACCTTCGGGTGGTTTTTTTACGCCTAAGGAAAAGTAATGGCTAACGAAGTTGAAGTAAAAATAACAGCCTCTACGGATGCACTTTCCGAAGGCATGAATCAAGCAACAAATAAAGTTCAATCTGCAGCAGCGGATATCAATCGTATTGCAGATACGATTAAGAATGCTTTTGACGGTGTACGTGAATCACTTAAAAATATCGATGTTAGTTTAAACATTGATATGAGTAATGTTCAGCAAAAATTGAGCAATGCTGCGAATACGATCAAATCTCGTATTAATAGTATTGTTGATGATGCTTCAATCAAATTAAAAATTGATACCACATCGCTTGATTCACAAATCGGTCATGCTGAAAATTTGATTCGATCTCGTTTATCATCATTACCTATTCAGAATGTACGTTTAGATGTTGATGTGCATGAGATACAGCGACGCTTAAATCAAATCAATAATCAGCAAATTAAAGTGAAGTTAGGCGTTGATTTAACTCAATTGAGAACTGAACTTCAGCAAGCCAAGCAAACAGTAACAACCACACTACAGTCAGTGTTTTCAAGCGCGATTCGTATCACTGTAAATTTACCTTTATTGGCAGCACAGCTTAACCAAGCGCGTACAATGATTCAGAGTGCAATCAGTCGCTTACAGCATACAAATATCAATTTGAATACAGTTATTAATGTTGATGCAACAAGCACAATGTTAAGGGCTTCACTAGATCGCCTAAAAACCAGTATTGATCATTTACGCACTCGCTTAAACACTGGTGGTGGATCGGGTGGCGGTGGTAGTGGTGGGGGCGGATCTGGTGGAGGAGGCGGTAGTCCTAGCGGTGGCTTAGGCACGAGTATTCTTGGTAACTTCCTTGCAAACATGGCAAGTGAACTGGTAATGCAAATTAGCGCATTAACAGGTGAAGTGATTCGAAATGCGCGTGAAATTGAAAATATGTCACGCCTTGCCAACGCAACAACTAAAGAATTCCAAGAGTGGACGTTTGCTTCAAAATCAGTAGGTATTAGCCAAGAAAAACTTGGCGATATCATGAAGGACGTAAACGATAAGTTTGGTGATTTCATGCAAACTGGTGGCGGGGAAATGAAAGATTTCTTCGAAAAAATTGCACCAAAAGTTGGAGTTACCGCTAAAGAGTTTCAGGGTTTATCTGGACCACAAATTTTAGGTAAATATTATGAAACTTTGAAGAAAGCGAACGTGTCACAGGCTGAGATGACTTTTTATATGGAGTCTATCGCTAATGACGCCATGCTTCTTTCGCCATTATTGGAAAATAATGCTGCAAAACTTAAAGAATACAGTAAGCAAGCGCATGATTTGGGCGTGATTCTTGATGATGAAGCAATCCAAGCTACTAAAGATTTCGATTCATCATTAGGTTTGATTGGCGCAACGATCAAAGGTTTGCTTGGTCGCTTGGTAGCGGAATTAGCACCAGGTCTTAAAGACATGGCGAATAATTTCTTATCATCCGCAACCAAATCAAAAGAGGCGATTGATGGAGCAATAACAGCGATCGTCACTATCCTTGAAAGTTTGATGGATATTTGTGGTGAAGTTTTTGGGATTATTAGTGATGTTTGGAGCGATTTGACTAAAGATATTGGCGATGGTTCGGTTCAACAGATCACATTTATGGATATGGTGTCTGGAGCTTTAAAAGGATTTGCTACAGTTGCAGTAGGGCTGAAAGTTGGAATTCAAATTGCCTTTTCTGCAATTCGCGCCGTAATTGTAACTGTTTGCCAAGCAATTTCCATTGCTATATCAACGGTACTTAATGTATTTGGTGGCTTTAGAGATACCATTCAATTTGGCTTAGATATGCTTAGTACAAAGTTTAAAACTTTTGGGAATATTGTTTCAAATGTCCTTAGTTTTAACTTTTCTGGTGCAAAGGCTGCATTTGAGCAAGGTTTGGGTGAGCTGGATACAATTACTGAACGCTACACCAATAAAATGGGTCAACGTACCGAGTGGCTGAAACAAGACTGGAATACTGGTGTGTCCAAGTCAGCAGATGCTTGGGGGACAGCATGGGATAAGATAGGAAGTGTTTCACAAGAAGGTCAAACGCAATTGACCAATCTTTTTCTTAAAAATCCAACAGATGTTAAACAGCAAACAAGTGTAAATCAGCTTAAAACTTTTGATCCTAACCGTGGCGTGGGAACAGGTCAAAAAGATGATAAAAAATCTGGTAGCAAGGATTCAAAATATGAGGCTACTACATATTCTGACCTTCGAATTAAAAGTGCTGAAGCGTACGCAGGTGGTAAAGCTCACCAAGGAGTGTTGGACTTAGCGGGCTTAATTCAAGATAAATTTCAGATTACACGCTTTACGGCATTCAATGATAATTATCATAAAGGTACGTCAAGTAAACATGCACAAGGTTTAGCCCTTGATTTTGGATTGCAAGATTCAAGTAAAAGTGGGCAAGTTACTTCTGATTTGCGTTCTATGCTCGGAAAGAATGGTGTAAATGCTCAAGTTCTTGATGAATATAAAAATCCATCTAAACGGGCTACTGGTGGCCATATTCATGTCAGTTTTAATTCTCAAGCGGATGCTGATAAGTATCTAGCTTTGGTTAAAAATGACAAGGTTAAAGGAAGTAAAAAATCTAGTTCTGATTCGCAATATGAACGTTATCTTGAAGAGCAGACACGAAATGCTGAAAAGGCTGAAAAAGAGCGTCTGGATCTGAAATACAAATATGCTTCAGAGCAGGAAAAGGTTCAGTCAGATTTAACTAAAGATATTGATCGTATCAACAAATCGACCGCTACTGATGATGAAAAACGAGCTTATACAATTCAGGCAGAAAAGGAGGCTAAAGAAAAGCTTGTACAACTGGAATTAGAAGCTTTTGAAAAGAAAAAAATAATCACAGAACAGGAAATTCAATCAAGGATTGATTCAGCTCAGCGTAACTTTGAGTTTTACAAAGCTATGATTGAAGCTGAACTTGATGCCGGGAGAATTTCTAATGTTGAGAAAGTGCAACTCGAAAAACAGTTACAAGATAAACTTTATCAAGTTAAACGTGCTGGAGCATTAGAGCGTTTCAATTTAGAGCTGGAAAAATCCAAACTGACAGGTAAAGAGGATGGAGTCAATTCAGCAAAAAACAATATTGCTGAATTGGATACCCAAAAGGATATTAGCGATATATCTGTACCAGGTTTAATGACCGATGCTCAAATGAAAGACTTTGAAAAGAAGTTTGGTGGGTTGACTTCAAGGATGTCAAATCTCTGGGATAAAGGCATGCAAGCCATGATGAATGGTACCTTGACTTGGAAAAATGCCTTAAGTGCAATTTATTCCGAGTTAGCTGCTGAATTTATTCAAAAGATGATCACAGCACCGTTGAAAGAATATGTCAAAAGCATAGCACCACGTTTGGCAGCTAAATTAGGTTTAATTAAAGCTGAAACAGCAATGGAAGTGACTGGTCAGGCAGCTCAAACTGGCGCAGTCGTTGCTGGTGAGACCGCTAAAACCGCAGCCACCAATATAGGTATTTTTGCTCGTATAGGTGGAAAGATTATGGAGACTACCAAATCTATTATGATGTCTGCTTATGAGGCGATGGCAAAGGCTTTTGCAAGTATTCCGCCTCCTTTTAACATTGCAGTAGCTGGCGCGACATTCGGTTTGGTTGCAGGATTGACTGCTAAGGTTGCATCTGCTCGAGGAGGTTACGACATTCCTTCAGGTGTGAATCCAGTGACTCAATTGCACGAAGAGGAAATGGTCTTGCCTAAACAGCATGCCAATACGATCCGTGCATTGGGTAAATCAGTCATGGGGGATGGTTCTATGGTTCAGCAACCCACTTATGCAGGTGATATGGGGGCGATGCCACAGGTCAATATTCAAGCATGGGATTCTAAAGACATTAAGCGGTTTATGCGCAAACATGGTCGTGAATTGGCAGGTGGGTTGAAAGGGTATAACCGTAATTTCGGTAAATAAGGAGTTTACATGTCAGATGAATTATTTCCTGAATTACCAGGACTAGAATGGGAGCTTACAAAGACTCCCATTTTTAATACCAAAATTATGACTTCGGTTAATGGTCGTGAGCTTCGAGCAAGCTATCAAGCCGTTCCGAAGTATGAAATCTCAATGTCATTTGCTTTTTTGCGGGAATCGAAAGGCAAAAATGAGCTACAGCAACTTGAAAGCTTCTTCTTTGAACGCCGTGGTGCATTCGATTCTTTTCTTTTCAAAATGCCTGAAGATTGCGATTACACGTGTTCTTACACTGGTGATGGAAGTACGACAAGTTTCCAACTGTATAAGCAGATGCATACATCCATGATTCCTTTAGCACATACAAAGGCTGAAACGACATTTCAAGTGGATCCAACGTTCTGGAATGAAAACGATAATCAGCAATTTTGGAGCGATAACGATGACGATCTGTTTTGGGATGACACAACTGCTCAAGTCACCAAGTCAGGCATGGTTACGCTTTCAAAGCCTTTGAAACAAGGTCATAAGTTTGAGGTGAAAGGGGCGTATTACTATCGTTGTCGATTTGCCGATGATGAACAGCAATACACCAATTTTATGAGCAAATTATGGAAAGCCAACAAGGTTGATATGATCGGATCATTGGGAAATAAAGTATGAGAGCAGCTTCTCCAAGATTAATAGCATTGCTAGATGCTGATCAGTTTGTGATGGCAGATCTCTATACCATTACAACGGTGCAGGGCGATGTTTTTCGATACACGAATTATGACTTTGACCTGGTGGTTGCGGGTCAGGTTTATAACTCAGATGGCCCAATTATCAGCCGTGATGGAATTAGCCTCTCACTCGGTATTGAAGTCGATAATTTATCGATCAATATTGATTGTATTGACGATAACAAATGGAATGGCATTAATGTTGTTCAAGCCTTTCATAATGGCCAACTGGATGGTGCTCGATTTAAATTGGAGCGCATATTTATGGATATGAATACGCCAACGGACACCAGTGCCGGGGCCATCAAGCTTTTTGAAGGTCGAATCATTGAGCCTGACTTAGATCGAAATTCAATCCAAGCCAGTGTTGCATCGGATCTGGATGAATTAAACGTACAAATGCCACGAAACCTGTATCAGCCAAGCTGCACCAACACATTATTTGACAGTGCATGCGGTCTATTACGTCAAAACTTTATGGTGCAGACAACCATTGAAACGGGCAGTACTGCAGCACGAATTTTATGCCAAGTGAATCAGCCTCAGGGTTGGTTTACTCAAGGCGTAATTGAGTTCTTGGACGGTGGCAATGCAGGTCTGAAACGGACGATTCGTCTGCATGAATCGGGGGCTTTGTTATTGACTTTGCCATTGTTGGAAACACCGCAGCCAGGGCAAAGAATCAAGGTTTATCCTGGATGTGATAAGCGCTTAGAAACTTGCCAAAACCGTTTTAATAACTTCAGCCGTTTCCGTGGTGCGCCATTTATACCGGTGCCTGAAACAGCCGTTTAATCAAATTTGTATTAATCCATACCCAGCTATTGAGCTGGGTTTTTTTATGGGGTGAGAAAATGCCTTTACCTACTGCAGCAGAAATGCGTGATCGTACAAAAAAACATTCTGAAGTACGAGAGATGTTGGCTCAATCTATTGAACACATTAGTAATAATGTTGCTAATAAACATGAAACAATTCCATTTAAATCGGGAATAAATATTTTTGATAAGACAAAAATTGAAATTGGGAAGTATTATAGCTATGTTAATGGCTCAAAGGGGGAGACAGAAAGCTCTTTTGCTGCCGCAGGCCCAATCAAAGTTGAGCCAAACACCCTTTATCGAGTTCCAGAGTCTCATAGTCAGCAATATGCTCTTTTCGATTCAAATATGCGATTTATCAAAGGATCAGTGAGCACAAAACCCAATAGTGAAATTATTACGCCTGCTAATGCAAGATTTTTAGGAATCACATTAGAGGTTTCAGAACTTGATAATTTCATGATTTCTAAAGCTGAAGAGTACCCTGATTTTTATGAACCTTTTACCGTGATCGCAGAAAATCTGCGCATTCAACCGGAACAAAATGAAGCGCTTTCTGATTATATTAAAGACACTTTAGGCGTATATTCTAATAATATTATTGATAAAACTAAAATCGTTGAAAACTGTTACGTTGATTGTGAAACGGGTAAAATCCGCGCTGCAAATGGCTATTTAGCTGCTGGTCCTTATCCTGTGCTACCGAATGTAAAATACAGATTTTCACAAGGTTATGGACAACAATTCGCATTCTACGATGAAAATAATGAATATATTTCTGGTTATGCAAAGCCTCAGACTGATCAAACAGTCGTGACGCCTGCGGATGCTCGCTTTATTAAGCTCACCATAGATTCATATTTAATTGATTCACTTGTGGTTGCTGAAAATTCTAAATTCTTAAATGAAAATGAGTCAAACGCTTTAAAGTTTAAAAACTTGAAAGTAGATATTGAGCAAGTTTCAAACTTAGATCGCGGTCTGCAAACCACTCTCGGGTTTGAACATGTGAATATTGCTAAATCTGGCACAATTGTTGAGAATTATTATATTAATTATTTAACAGGTGAAATTGAATTTGTAAAAAACTTCTTTGCATTAACTTACTGTAATGTGAAACCGAATACAGATTATGTTGTCAACAAAGAATATGATCAACAGTTCGCATTTTATGATCAAGATAAAAATTACATCTCTGGTCAGCCGAATACTGGAACATCAAGTACGTTTAAAACACCTGCTAATTGTCACTATGTCGGTTTTGCAGTAGCTGCAGATCAAATTAATACTCTGTTAGTTATTGAAAACGATTTGATAGAGTCATTAAATCAGCGTAATGATGCTGTGTTTGCAGATAAACTGCTGGTTAAATCTTCTCAAGTATTAGGTATAGATGAGTTCGTAGACAATAAGCTAGGTGCTGAATCCATAAATATTGTTGATCCATCTAAAAAAACGGATGGTTTTTATGTTGATTTTAATTCTGGAGTCTTTTTAAAAGCGGATGATTTTTGTGTTGCTGGACTTTATGAAGTTTCTGCATCTACAACATATAAGATCAATCGTGATTATTATCAGCAGTTTGCGTTTTATGACGAAAACAAGACATATATTTCTGGTCAAAGCGGTCCGAGCGCAGGAAATACCTTCACTACGCCTGCAAATGCGAAATATGTTGCTCTCACTGTATTAAAAACAGAATTCCCACGTTTACTTGTTGCGAAAGAAAATTTGTTCCCAGCGGATTACATTCCCAATGATATTAAATTAGTTAAGAATCTAGTTCTTGAAACGAATATTCGTACATCAGAAATCTGGGTTTCTGCTGATTTGAACGATTCAGACTCTAAAGTTAAATTTAAGGGGCCAAATGCGATTCAACTTGCCTTAAATAGCATTGAACGTGCAACAGCAACTAATCGCTATGTTGTTCGCGTAAAGCAAGGTGTTTATCGAATCAATAAAGCGAAAGACTTTATTGGGTATCCTGGCTATCCATCGATGATTGAAATGAAAGATCACGTCGATATTGTGGGGCAAGGTCAAGATAACACAATTATCTGGGCTGAACTTCCGTATGACGATGAAGATATCGGGCCGTCTGCTAATGGGGCGATTTATCCGCGAGTAATGTATCAAGCGCTTTATCATTATGCGAAAGATGCACATATTAAAGATATGACTTTTATTGCTCAAAATTTAAGATACGCATTGCATCAGGATGATCCTAGAGGGGCTTTTACAAAGCATAAGTATCAAAATGTAGGTTTTATTTTTAAAGGAGATAAAGGGGCAGTAAATCCGCTGGGTATCGGCACTGCAGACGGTGAGGAAACCTATATGCATGGAGGGTTTGCGCATTCTGATGTTGGTCATGCTTTTGCTTGTCACAACAATATTCAGTTTACAACGCCATCGTCATGGAGTTTTGAAAACTTCAATTTCACTAGTATTTCCAATAAATACGGTATTTTGATGCAATCAGACGGTTCATTGTTACAAGACAAGTTAAAGCTGGTCGGCTGTAGCTTTGGCGGGGCCGCTTATACACTGGCTTATGTAGATATTTGGTTGACTGGCGATACATCACTAAATCGAGATTCGTTCAATCATGCAGAGTGGCTGGTATACGGTCATGGTAATGAGCCTTTTCTTTTCGAAAATTTGGTTAGCACTGGACTATGTTTACGCTTTAAGTCAAATGCAACAGGGCTTGGAAAAAAGATTCGATTCGATACAAGCTCAAGTGCTTTTCCAATTTTGATCAAAAATAATCACGCTAATAGTGAAGCTGCTATTTATACAAATAGTAGAGAGTATTTGGATGGTTATATTGTACAAGACGGTTCACTTGGTCTCCCTGCATTTGCTTACGGCTGTAAAGATTTAACGTCTGGAGCTTTCACTTATGATAATGGGGTTAATTTCACTAGCTTGTCGACACGCTTAGGTGACTGTCGTAATCAGAATAAAGAATTAAAATTAACTGTCGATGGTGTAATAAACACAGTTATTTTTAATCAAAACTATTCTGGTATGTCGAATCAAGATATTGTTAATAGCATTAACAGTCAGTTAACAAATGTCGTTGCTGATTTGCATGTTTACGGGCGCGATTACTACGCAAATATCACTGATGTTTGTGAAGTTGTTTATAACTGGAAATCAGAGCCAAATGCAGTGCAAGAATACATAGCAAAAGGCAGTTTAGTGACTAAACGCAACGGTACTGTACGTAAAGCTGAGGCGAATGACAAAATTTATGGCGTTGCACTTGATGACATCCCAGTCATGCATATTACTTCTGAGGGTGTGAAAAAAGGACAGGGGCGAGTTATGAAGAAAGGTTATATCTTTACTGACCGATCTAAAGCGCACTATGTTTTATCTGATAACCAAACGCCATCAGTTGGCACACGTTTTAAAGTTAGTAATGGTCAATTGCTAACGGATGCTAATGGAAAAATTAGTGTTGATATGGATGATGGTGTCGTATCTATCAACTGTTAATGACAAGAACCCAGCTCAAAAAGCTGGGTTTTTTAATGAGGTTATATGACTAAAAATCTTGCAGCAGTCGAAGAAGCTCTAACTTGGCTCGGCACACCGTATCATCATCAGGGTCGCGTTAAAGGTGTCGGTGTCGATTGCGCAACTCTACTCTGTGAAGTCTATGAAATGGTGGGCTTGATTGATCATTATGATCCAGGCCCATATCCACCTGATTGGCATATGCATCAGATGGGTCAGCGCTATCTTGAGCACATTCAAAACTTTTGTGATCAGGTAAACGAACCTCAGCCTGGTGACATTGTTCTTTATCATTTTGGCAAGTGCATCAGTCATGCTGCAATTGTCGTTGAGTGGCCAACGATCATCCACTCATATATCCATCAGGGGGTCATCCTTCAAGATGGGACAAAAGGAAGTTTAGCCCGGCGAATTTCCGGGTTTTATCGTTTAAGAGGGCTATAAAATGGGTGGTGTTTTTGGTGGTGGTACCGTCAGTACATCTGACAAACGTATCAATTCAATGCGTATTCAACAATCCGCTTATGGCCTTTGCCAGCCCCTAGTCTATGGCAAAAATCGTGTTGCGGCAAATATGTTCTGGTATGGGGATTTTACAGCCACGGCCCACACAACAACGAAAAAGCAAGGGGGGAAGGGTGGTGGTGTAAAAACCAAAAACACGACTTATACCTACAGCGCGTCCTTCATGCTGGGGCTTTGCGAAAATAAAATCAAAGACATTGGGATTATCTGGCGTGACAAAGAACAGATTGTTCCTAAAACGGAAGGTGGTATTCAGCTTAAACCCATTGATCAGCTAGGGTTTGAATTATTTGATGGTGATCATAATCCTGTTTGGGGCTATCTCCCATCAAAGCATCCTGACCAGGCATTGCACTATCCATTTCTCGGTTATGTCGCATGTGCCAACTACGATCTGGGGGGGAGTGCCAGCTTATCGAATCACAATTTTGAAGTGATCAGTGATATTACATTCTCAGAAACGATTCAAGATGCTAATCCTGCAGATGTAATTGAAGACTTCATTACCAATCCACGATATGGCGCATCACCCAGTCTGCAAATGGCAGATTTGTCTGAATTTCGGACCTACTGTACAGCAACCAATTTGTTGATCAGTCCTGCTTTAACAGAACAGCGTGAAGCATTCGAAATCATCAATGAAATTGTTGAAGCGGTGAATTGTGCCGTGGTACCTAGTCCAGACGGTTTGAAGATCCGATCTTATGGTGACAGTGTCGTCAGTGGAAATGGGGTAACGTTCGTACCTGATCTAGAGCCTGTTTATCACCTTACTGATGACGATTTTCTAGGTGAAGATCAGCCAGTTCGGGTACGCCGAAGTCGTGATACTGATGCCTATAATCATTGCCAGATTGAATATGTAAACCGCTTCAATCAATACAACACTGAAACCGTTGAAGCTAAAGACCAGGCAAATATTGAAATGTTTGGTCTACGTACGCAAGATCCGGTCAAGCATGATTTTTTCTGTGAACCTAAAATTGCCCGTCATGCAGTGCAATTGCTACTACAGCGAAAATTGTATGTTCGTAATGAATATGAATTCGAACTAGGCTGGAAGTACTGCCGTTTAGAGCCGATGGACATTGTGACGATCACGGATGAGTCTTTAGGCTTGAATCGTTTCCCGGTACGTATCACTCGTGTCGAAGAAGATGAAGATGGAATGTTGTCTATTACAGCTGAAGAACTGGCTGTTGGATCTCGCTCTGCGGTTGAATATGATATTCAATCATCTAATGGGTACCAAGGTGGAAATGAAGAGCCAGGAAACGTGAATGCACCGAATATTTTTGAGCCACCATTAGATTTGACAGGGGGTAAGAATCAGATTTGGGTAGCTGTATCCGGTGGAATTAATTGGGGCGGCTGTAATGTCTGGGTCAGCTTGGATAATACAACTTATGAAATGGTTGGTACGATCTATGGGTCTGCCCGATATGGTGCCCTGGTTTCAGCGATTGATGCAGATGATACCGAGATGCAGATTCAGTTGAATACATCCAGCCAGATGTTCAGTGGTACGGTTGAAGATGCTGAAGTTGATGCAACTCTATGTAGAGTCGGTGACGAATATATTAACTATATTGAGGCCACATTGAATGGATCTGGGCTGTATACATTGAGCGATGTGATCCGTGGACGTTTCGATGATGCAGGGCCACATAATGCAGGTGAATCATTTGTTCGTATTGATCGTGCCATTTTTAGCCATGATTACAATGAAAATATGGTTGGAAAGCAGATTTATCTGAAGTTCACCAGCTTCAATGGATTGCAGCAAAAAGAACAGACTCTGGATGAGGTAGCCGCTTATAGTCACACCATTACTGGCAGCCGTCCATCTGGCGTAAAAGGTCTATCCCTTCAGTCAGCCTTTGAAGGTACAAGCTTTAAGGTTCAATGGCAAAGTGCAGCTGGTGCTACAGGGTATATCGTTCAAATCATGTCAGGTGGTGTATTGCTACGTGAAGTTGAAACGACAAATACTGATTATAGTTACAGGATGGATGAAGCGAAAATCGACGGTATTCAACGTGCGTATACTGTACGGGTCGCAAGTAAAAACGGTTCGATTGTCAGTACCTTTGCGGAGCTGAATATCAGTAATCCGGTGCCACCACAATTGTTGAACGTGTACACATCTGCAACGGCCAATTCGATCACTGTTAGCTGGACACCAAGTGATGTACCAGATCTTAAAGATTATGCAGTTTGGTTAAGTGCGACTGCAGACTTTGATCCAACAACGACAGCACCGTCTTGGACGGGTACAGCATTAACCACCACCATAGGAGGGTTACAAGCAACAACGCCATATTATATCCGTGTCGCAGCGAGAGACGTATGGAAAGAAACAACCTGGAACTATTCAAATCAGATTACTCAAAGTACATCTGAAGCATAAAACATAGATTTTAATCTAAATAATTAGCATCCTATTTGCGGAGGCTTTCTTATTTCTGGAGACAGAAAATGCAAGAACAGGCAGCAAGCGCGGTTGAAGCTGCTACAAACACAATCGCAGCAGCAGCACCAAAAGTATCTTATATGTCGGCGGGGGCATCTGTGGCAGCGTATGCAGCAAGTGTAGATTGGGCTGTTTGGTTTTCGGTCTTTATTGGTGTGATCTCATTTTTTACCACGCTGTATTTTAAACGGCGTGATGACAAGCGTGCTGAAGAGATCCACGAATTGAGAAAGAAACAATATGAGCAAACTAAAGAACGTTTAAAAGGTGATTTTGATGACAAGTGAACAAACTCGGGCTTATCTGGCCTTTGCCTTAGTTGCATTAATGTTTGTCCTGGTAATCGCATTATTCTTTATTGATATGCCACGGGAAAACAGCAACTTAATAAACACGGCTTTGGGTTTTATTGCAGGGGCAATGACAACTGCTTGCGGTTTCTACTTCGGTAGTTCAGAGCAAGAAAAGAATAAAGATAAAGAAAGTTAAATTCTGCAATCAATAAACAGCCGCCTTAGGGCGGTTTTTTACGTCTAAAGGAAAATGAAATGAATATTGAAGAATATTTAAATGAGTTGATTAAGCGTGAAGGTGGGTATGTAAACAATCCCGCAGATCGAGGAGGTGCAACTAAGTACGGTATTACTGAAGCTGTAGCACGTGCAAGTGGCTTCAAAGGTCACATGCGAGATCTGCCATTAAGTGTGGCCAAAGACATATATCGAAAACAATACTGGATCTCACCACGTTTTGACCAAGTAAATGCGATTAGTGCAGCCGTTGCTGAAGAGTTACTCGATACAGGCGTCAACTGTGGAACTGGTTTTGCTAAACCATTGCTACAACGTACTTTGAATCTTTTGAACAATGAAGGTAAAGGCGGGTGGTCAGATCTAGTAATTGATGGTGTGTATGGACCAGCCACTTTGAATGCCCTGAAAACCTTTATAGCCAAACGTGGGAAAGAAGGTGAAAAGGTCTTAATTCGAGTGCTCAACATCATGCAAGGGCAGCGCTATATCGAGATCTGCGAACGCAATCCAACTCAGGAACAATTCTTCTATGGATGGATCAATAACCGAGTCTCGTAAAATCAAAGTACATCATTGCAAACGCTCACTATCAATGAAGATAATGAGCGTTTTTGTTTTGTGTGTGATACCATGTTGCAAAGCCCATGCGATCAAGAACAAGGTTAATGTTTGAATTAGCATTAAAGCACTTTTATAAGTGCTTTATTATTTTGAGAATATTTATGCGCAAGAATTAGTTTTTATCTACATTTAGCGCATATATTTTCACAATACTCTATTTTAATTTACCGTCCCCAGCACAGGTATCATACGCGGACCTGCTTGTCTCGCTTTTCCAATAATTTCAATAAGCTCATCATAAGTTAATTCAAACTTATCAGAGCTATCAAATACATATTCAACATTCTTTTCCTCTAACTCTTTAGGTTTGATTGGAACAAAACGTTTTGGAATAAGCAATTGTGCTAATTGTTCATTAGATAATTTAAATAAATGCATAAGAATCATCCTATTCTAAAAAGTTCATTCCAGTTTGTAAGATATGCAGGTGAGCGACGGTTTTGATTCATTTGCCAATTTGCATGTTTATCATTACAGAGCCCTAGTGAAACCAAGTCTTTACCAAACCGATCTGTTATTGCTTCCAGAGTGTTGGATAGTTTTTCACGTTCATGACGTTGTGAATAATCTGTAAAAAGGTCAGGTACAAATTTTGCTTTTGGCATAAGTTCAAGCAATACGATTCCAGCCTTTTTGTACTTAAATCCTTTTTTGAAAATTTGATCTATTCCGCGCATCACACCACGAGTGATTTCAAGTAAATCATCTGTGTGTTCTTGCATCTGGACGATAATATACGGTGAATAGCGTTCCCCTTTATTAAAACGGCCTGTTTGTATATAGACTCCAACCATTTTACAGAGTGATGAATCTTCCCGCATACGTTCAACAGCTCTGGTCACGAATAGTCGCACCGATGACTTGATTTCCTCAATTTCATAAACTGGGTGTCCGTATGAACGACTACTAATGATTTGTTGTTTAGCAAGAGAATCTGTTTCAAGGTCAATACATGAAATCCCCTGTAATTCAAGGACAGTTTTTTCCATCACGATTGAGAACTGCTTTTTAATATCTTTTGGATTCGCTTCAACTAAATCTAAAACTGAATTGATGTTCATGTCATTTAATCTTTTGCAGTTCTGCCGACCTACACCCCAAACTTCACCTACATCAATTTGAGCAAGTAAGTATTCTGTAGAGCATGGGTCCAGTGATACCAGATTACACACGCCGTTAAAGAATTTATTCTTCTTGGCAATATGGTTTGCGATTTTTGCCTCAGTCTTACTGCGACCAATTCCAATGCAACAGGGCAATCCAAGCCATTGCAATACTTTGGATCTCATCTCTTGGGCGTAAGCTGTTAAGTCATAGTTTTTCTCGAACGCAGTTAGTTCAAGAAAGCATTCATCAATGCTATAAACCTCTTGTTCACCAGGTGCGACATACTGGCTAAGTAGATTCATAAATCGGCGTGACATTTCGCCGTATAGTGCGTAATTGCTTGATAGAACTTGAACATTATACTGCTTCACAATGTCCTCAATCTGGAACAAAGGCACCCCCATCCGAATGCCCAAATCCTTAGCTTCCTGACTTCGAGCTACTGCACAGCCATCATTGTTTGAGAGGACAATTGTTGGGATGCCATTTAGGGATGGATTAAAAACACGTTCACATGAGACGTAGCAATTATTCACATCCACAAGTGCGAATATGCGATTTTCATTTTTCATTTTGATTCTTCTTGTTATGAACGCTGATAGATACGCTTAAGATTAAATGTCACCACACCCCAAACAACTATTGTTTGACTGTCAGAGGGAATGATGTGTTCATAAGCTGGATTTTCCGCTTTTAACCAAAGTATGGGTAAATGCTGATTTTCATCCCCAAAAATTTCTTTTATCTCAGACTTGGACATTTTGCTCGTAATCATCAGTCTTTTAATTGTTGAGTCTTTATTATCTATGAGTGCCACGACGATATCGTTGTGCTTCGCTTCAATGCTTCGGTCAATAATGATTGGGTCATTTACTTCCAATCCAGCACCAAGCATTGATTCGCTATCCACATATGCGATAAATGTTGAGATAGGGTTGTGAATTAAGAACTCATTAAGATCGAGTGATTTTTCTTGTTCATCTTTGGTTGCGAATGCTGGACCAGCTGGTATTCGCTCAAGTGCAACAGGGATTGCTGCCTTTGATTTCGGGAGAAATTGAGTAAGGCCAAGCTTGTCAATTAGATCAGTTTGAATGGCAATCTGTTCAAGTACAGCATTAAGTGTGGGGCTGGGCTTTCCCTCTGGTCCCATGAGAGTCTGGAGACTCGACCATGCGCCATCAGAGAAGTAAATTGGTAACTTCTTAGACATTTTGATACTCCTACGCTACTGGGGCGTGTTTGAAGTGAATCGGTCTTATTAGGATAAAATTATTGCCGTTTGAATTTCAAATTTATTTATCTGTGGATAAACAAGGACAAGTCGTAACTTGTCGCGGCTCAATGTGTGTTTGGTCGGAATTTATGCATCTCGGATTTGGGTGCAGCGGTGAACTCATCAACAGGCATTTCAAAGAAAAAATCTCTCGCTTGTTCATGGTTACAGTTAAGCCAATCATTACGACGATCTCGTGGTATTACAATGATTGATCGCTTCTCGTCATCTGGTGCATGAAATTGATTCATAAACGGGTGTACATCTGAATTGATCGTCAACATAGACATTGATCTATATTCAACGCCATCAATAACCGCATATTCATAGATGCCTGCGACGGTAAACGGTAATTCATCTCTACGATAAATTCCGTACCAATGTGCTTTCCCGTCTATATATTTTGGCTCAAAAATTGTCTCAACTGGAATTAAGCAAAATTGGTTTTTCTTCCATGCATTTCGAAAACTAGGTTTTTTATCGACGGTCTCAGTTCTAGCGTTATAAGTATTCTTAGCTTTTTTAATGTCATCCAACCAATGCGCAACTAAACCGAAACGAGCCAAACGCCACTCTAAATTACCGCGCTTCGAAAAGAGGATAGGGGCTTCATAGTTCGGATATATGTCAGTTTTATAGTCAAATGTCGGTTCGAATAGGTTGAGTAATTGAGCACGGCTTTTTGAGATTGGTTCGTAGTTTGCACACATATGAAACTCCAATTTATTCTTAATAGACTATGAGCAATTTAAGTGTTCTATTGAGAAGCAATATTGTTGTTAATATTTTTTTCATTACTTGTTCTCAATTAATCGCTTAGTGATTTTAATTTTTGTATCCACTTTGCATAAGCTTCAGTTTGTTGAGGCAAATACTCAAAATAATCATAAGTGCCTTGTTCACCAGACATTACATGACCGATCATGAGTTGTGCAATATCACGTGAAGTAAAAGCACTGAAATTTGTACGTGCTGTTCTTCTGAGATCGTGAAGAGACCAATGCTTCATATAGTATTCATGGTGTCTTCTGAGGCGTTCCATAATATAACTGGGTAAAGAATTTGAAGATCCATGACTCATGGATTTATCTTCATTGTCATTCGTTAAGAAATAGACTGAATTGTTATAGTCGAAAGCCTCAACTATTAATGCTTCCATTTCAGGCAAAATTGGGCGAATGATTTCACGACCAGTTTTCTTACCAGTCTTATTATTCACTACTGGAACAATCCAGACTTTTCTTTTTAAATCAAAATCTGTCTTTTTAGCTTTTCTTAGTTCACCGTTTCTACAACCAAACATTAAACACAATTTTAGGAAAATTTTATTTTTAGGCAAAATATTTGATTGCTCGATCGCCAACCAAACCATTTTAATTTCTTCATCTGATAGAAAACGGGTGCCACGATTTCGCTCAATGCCTAGATCTTCTTTAGCATAAATGTCGGATAAAACATTCACATCAAGCAATTGTCTCTTTTTAGCCCACTTAAGAACCTGTTTTGCATTTGTTAGAACACGATCTGCAATCGATGGTACATCATCTGCTAGTTCCTCAAGTAAGGCTAACCACTGCTGCAGGGTGATACGTTCGATTGGTAAATCACCGATTTCTGGAATGACGTGCTGTTCAAAAGTATTTTTAATTTGTTGAGCAGACGTTTTCTTCTTTAAACAATAACTTTCATACCAATCATTAAACACTTCTTCAAATGTGCTTGCTTCGATATATTTTTGCTGTTGCACTCGTTGTTCAAGTTTCGGGTTTAAGCCCTTATCTAAAAGAGAGCGCATTTCACCAGCTTTTAAACGAGCATCTTTTAATGAAAGGTGAGGGTATGTGCCAAGATCTAAACGATCGGCTTTTCCTGCAAACCTATAGCGAAGCTGAAAAACAATTTTGCCCTTAGGTGAGATCCGAACACTCATTGAATCACGGTCTGCTACTTCTTCAACTTTCTCGCGAGCCTTGCCATTATTAGCTTTTAGCCACATTTCAGTTAAAGACATAGATCACCTGTGTACATAATTATAAGAAAGGATGAAATCTGCTAAATATGTACACGTATGTGTACATAATTGACAGGTCTAATTCTGTCTCAATGTGTCCTAGTGTGTCTATATTAAAATGAGGGGAAATACTGAGAAATAAAGCTTTAATTGTAATTATTGTCTTGGTCTGTCTTAGAATGGCTTAATGGCATTAATTCTTTTGAACGATTAATGCCATAGTTGTTCCATATAAGCCATGACCCTGAGAGGCATCAGGGTCAGTTACACAAAAAGTGAAGTGTTTATTATTGTTCAAGCCAAGCAGGCAGGGCTGCAATCACTTGATCAAACTTCTCGTTGAGTGGCGCGCCACCTTGTGCCAAGTCAGGTTTACCACCACCTTTGCCACCCAGCTCCTGAGCCAGGTGTTTGATGATGTCACCCGCTTTTAGATGTGCAGTATATTGTTTAGCAACGGAGGCGATTAAACTCACTTTATCGCCCTCAACGCCAGCTAAAATAATGACTGCATCATCTAATTTTGATTTTACGCTGTCATGCAGGTTGCGTAATGATTTTGCATCTAAACCTTGTACAGTGGTAATCAGGGTTTGACGACCTGCAATTTCTTTCACCTGATCAAGCAGGTCAGCCGCCTGGAAGCTCGCCAATTTCTGGTTTAACTGTTCAATCTGCTTTTGTAGGCTTGAAGCTGTTTCAACAATCGCTTCAACTTTTTCTACAGTTTGATCTTTTTGCGCTTTCAATAAAGCATTGATCGTCTGAATATCAGCTTCAGCTTTTTGAACAACTTCAAGTGCTTTTGTACCTGTTACGGCTTCAATACGGCGAACACCAGCTGCTACACCACCTTCAGAAGTGATTTTGAATAAACCAATATCACCTGTCCGCTTAACATGAATACCACCACAAAGCTCGATAGAGAAGTTTTTCTCTTCAATAATAGAACCCATAGAAAGTACGCGAACTTCTTCACCATACTTTTCACCAAAAAGCATCATTGCGCCTTTGGCTTTCGCTGATTCAATATCAAGTAATTCAGTGCTTACTGCCGTATTGGCAATCACTTCAGCATTAACTAAACGCTCAATCTGTTGCAATTGTTCAAATGAAACAGGTTGGTCATTGGCAAAGTCAAAACGTAAAATATCACTCGCAACCAAAGAACCTTTCTGCTGAACATGCTCACCCAGAATTTGACGCAAAGCGGCATGTAAAAGGTGGGTTGCAGAGTGGTTACGTGCGGTTGCGGCACGAATGTCTGCTTTAACTGTTGCTTCAACGTTTTGAGTCGCTTTTAGGCTACCCATAGTGACGATACCTTGGTGTACAAAAGCACCACCAGATTTTTTAGTATCTTGAACTTCAAAAATACCCGTATCGTTCTTGAAGATACCTGTGTCACCAATTTGACCACCGCTTTCAGCATAGAAAGGGGTCTGGTTTAATACGATCAGTGCTTCATCACCTTCGTTGATTTCATCAACCTGCACGCCATCTTTATAGATCGCAACAATTTGACCTTGGCCTTGAGTTGCGTCATAGCCATCAAACTGGGTTTCGCCCTCAACTTTGACAATGCTGTTGTAGTCAACTGCAAACTTGCCTGCATCACGCGCACGTTGACGTTGTGCTGCCATTTCCACTTCGAAACCAGCTTCATCAATGGTCAGGTCACGTTCACGCGCAATATCAGCGGTTAAGTCGGTCGGGAAGCCGTAAGTATCATAAAGTTTAAATACAGTTTCACCTGGGATGACATTGCCTTTTAGTTGAGCCAATTCACCTTCAAGTAATTTCAGGCCTTGTTCAAGTGTTTTCGCAAATTGCTCTTCTTCTTTCAGCAGTTGCGCTTCAATTCGTGCTTGCTGTGCAGCAAGTTCTGGATAAGCATCGCCCATCACTTCAATCAGAGGTTGCAACATCTTGTAAAAGAATGAACCAGTCGCACCGAGCTTGTTACCATGACGTACGGCACGACGAATGATACGACGCAACACATAACCACGACCTTCATTTGAAGGATTAACACCGTCAGCAATCAAGAATGAGCATGAACGTGCATGATCTGCAATGACTTTTAAAGAAGCTGGGTATTCAACTGGTTTATTTTGAGCTTTCGCTTCAGCTTCAATTGCGGTGGTATCCAAACCAATGATGTCAGCTGCTGCTTTTAATAAGTGCTGGAACAGGTCAATTTCGTAGTTTGAATTGACATGTTGCAGAACCGCAGAAATACGCTCCAAACCCATACCTGTATCAACAGAAGGCGCTGGAAGAGGGTGCATCACACCATCCGCAGTACGGTTGAACTGCATGAAAACGTTGTTCCAGATTTCAATGAAACGGTCGCCATCTTCTTCAGGTGTTCCTGGTAAGCCACCCCAGATGTGGTCGCCATGATCATAGAAGATTTCAGAACATGGACCACAAGGACCTGTATCGCCCATTGCCCAGAAGTTATCAGAGGCGTATTTGCCACCTTTGTTATCGCCAATACGGATGATACGTTCAGCATCGATTCCGATTTCTTTGTTCCAGATATCAAATGCTTCATCATCGGTATGATAAACCGTGACATATAAACGATCTTTCGGTAAGCCTAACCATTGTTCGCTGGTTAAAAATTCCCAAGCAAATTTCAGTGCATTTTCTTTAAAATAATCACCGAAAGAAAAGTTACCTAACATTTCAAAGAAAGTATGATGACGTGCGGTATAACCTACATTGTCGAGGTCATTGTGTTTGCCGCCTGCACGTACACATTTTTGAGATGAAACAGCACGAACATAATCACGCTTTTCTAAACCTAAGAAACAATCTTTAAACTGGTTCATACCAGCATTGGTAAACAGTAAAGTTGGGTCGTTGGCAGGAACGAGAGAACTCGAAGCAACACGTGTATGCCCTTGCGATTCGAAGTAACGCAAAAATGCTTCACGGATTTCAGCGGATGTCATAAAACGAGTACTCACAACCAAGCGTCCATAATTTTGAAAGTGCTAAATTATAGCGGAAAATGTGTGCCCGACCAACGATTTTACAAGTAATCTTAGATAAAACTGTGTTTAGGCTAAAAATCTATATTCAATGCTGGCTTGCATGTTTTACCATATAACATAGAAAAGATGATGTTTTGATGAATTAAGGGCACCACATGCAACGTATCGCGATTAATGGATTTGGCCGAATTGGCCGCAATGTGCTACGGGCATGGTTTGAAAATCCCAAACAATTTCAGTTTGAAATTGTCGCAATTAACGATATTGCTGATGTTCGGACATTGGCTCATTTATTTAAGTATGACACCACACACGGGCGTTTTGCAGGTCAGGTTGAAATCCAGATAGAAGATGAACAGATTTTCTTGAATATTCAGTCCAATCAGCGTCAATTAAAACTACAGGTTTTTAAACAGGTACAACCTGAGTTATTACCTTGGGCGGCTTTAAAAATAGATGTGGTACTGGAATGTACAGGATTGTTTCGTTCCAGAGCCGATGCAACCCGTCATATACAGGCAGGAGCAAAGCGGGTGATTATTGGGGCAGCGCCTTTTGACTCTGTTGATGCCGCAATTGTCTATGGTGTCAATCATGCCGAAGTCAAAGCCACGGACCAGATTATTTCCAGTGTGTCCTGTACCACACAGGCTTTGGTGCCATTGGTGAAAATTATTGATGATGCCTTTGGAATTGAAACAGCGCTGATGACTGAAATCCATGCGGTGACTGCGGATCAGTCGGTGCTGGATCACGCCCATCGTGATTTGCGCCGTGCCCGTGCATCGGGACAGAACATTATTCCTACCACATCCAGTGCTTTGGGTGCATTAAAACAGGTGATGCCGAAAATGGAAAACCGTATTGATGGTTATTCCATTCGTGTCCCTACAATTAATGTTGCAGCGATTGACCTGACTTTTATTTCCCAGTCACCTATTACCGTGCATAAAGTCAATGAAGTCCTGACTAAGGCTGCGAAATTTCACTATGCCCAGATTATGCAGGTCACAGATGAAGATCTTGTTTCAAGCGACTTTAACCACTCACCATATTCCTTAATTGTAGATTTAACCCAGACCATGGTCGTCGGACATCAGGCCAAGGTCTTTGCATGGTATGATAATGAATGGGGATATGCCAATCGCTTACTTGATTTATGTGAATCATTTGATTCGAAAAATATTAAATAAATAACAACGGATTTGGAGAACGGAATGATATTAATATTGATTTGGGGTTTTATTGGTCTGTTATTGATTGCAGTTACTTTCTTGTTTTGGTTTCAGTTTAAAAATAAACAGCAACCTGCTGTTGATCCGCAAGTATTGTATCTGGAAGAAAAAGTTCTACATCTGGAATCCCACCTTAAAAAGAGTCTGGAAATTATGCAGGACCTAGCAAAGAAAATGCATGTCCAGCAAGAAGTGCTGGATCGGACTGTTGCAAACATTGCGGCGTTGGAAAAGCAAAATGTTGAGTTGGTCAATGTTTTGGAAGTGGTTGTTAAAAATGGGAAAAATATGCCCTAAATTTGTCCCCCTTGAATAAGGGGTTGATAAATTAGTATGTATAACTATTTGTTTTTATTAAATATTTTGATGCAAATTTAAGAAAAATAAGCAATATATTCCAATACATAAAACCTATAAAAAACAATTATTAATTTTTGTTGGGTGGTTAAATATTTTTTAACCATCCGTTTTGATTGCAATTCCACTTGATGTGTATCTAGAACGCTCATTATGATGAATTTGTGCTTCATAAAGTATTGATCGAAAAACACATAGGGGTGTCTGATAATGAATAAAACAACTTTAAAACGTACGGCAATATGCTCAGCTTTATTGAGTGCCGTTGTCATGGTTGCGGGATGTAATGATGATGACAACTCATCCAGTAATAATTCTGGACAGCAACAAACGACAACCGAAAAGCTTACAGGTACCGTTGCAACTGGAGCTGCTCTGGCTGGTGCGAATGTTGAAGTGGTCAATAAAAATGGCACAACTAAATCAGTTGTTGCGGGGGCAGATGGTAAATTCAGTATCGATGTTGAAAAGGGAGCACCTTATTTATTAAAGGCAACTAAAGGTACTGGTGAATCCCAAGTTACCCTATATTCTTATGCTTCGGCTGCTGGTAATGTCAATGTAACCCAATTAACCACACAGGCAATTTTGGCTGCCAACAAAGCGGATGAAAAACGTGATTACAACTCATTGGCAGAAATTTATACCAATTGGGCAAAACTGACTAAAGACAGTACTAGTGATGAAATAAATGCTGCTATTGATAAAGCCGCAAAAGAAGTTGTTGCGAACTTAAAGACCGTATTTGATGCAAATATAGATACGAGTAAAGGTTATCCAAACATTTTTAAAACTGCGTTTAATGCAGATTCTACTGGTCTGGACAAGGTTCTGGATCAAGTTAAGATTAATGGTTTGAATAGTAAATGTACGGGTATTGGTAGCACATATAGTTGTAATGTGCAGTACGTCGTCAATGGGCAAAACTTTGCATGGAATTATAGTGTTGATACAACAGGTCTAAATGTCGTTGTTGATCTAGGAAATAATCCAAATATCCCTTCAGGAAATTATAATTTGAATGTTACAACTTCTGTGATGGGGCAAGGTGCAACAGTAACAGTGAAGAATGTTCCAAAACCAGCTAATCAAAATGAATTCTGTGGTTCTAATGATGTCACAGCACAATTACCAAATGGTCAGTTTAAGATTAATAGCTGTAGCTTTAATGGTACGGTAGGTAATATCAATGCGACAGTAAATGCAAACGGTTTCAGTGTTACCTATGATGTGAAGTATGAGTATAGCCCAGCATAATCAAATTTAAAAAACTTGGAATTGATTTTAGGCAATCATTTTGGTTGCCTATTTTTATGCGGGATTTACTAAAATTCTCAGGTGCATCATAGAAATCTTCATGTTACACTACGCTGAATCGGGCATTCACCCGATTTTTTTATGTGGTTGCTTTTTATGTGGATGCCTCCACGTTGAACAGATTTTAGGTTTGAAACATGACCATTTCAGAGACATGGTTGCTCCCTGACGGGGTAGCAGATGTATTACCCGAACAAGCGCAAATGGTTGAAACCCTGCGACGGGAAGCTTTAGATTTCCTCGCTGTTCGAGGATATCAACTGGTATACACTCCATTTATTGAATACATCGAATCGTTGTCTTCACTTTCAGAATCCAATCAAGATTTAGACTTGGTCACCTTTAAGGTGATTGACCAGCTTTCAGGTCGCCTGCTTGGTGTGCGTGCGGATATGACACCGCAAGTTGCACGTATTGATGCGCATGTTCGTCCAATTGAAGGCGTTGCCCGTTACTGCTATGCAGGTACAGTTCTTCATACCAAACCACAGAATTTTAATGCAACACGCGCTCCACTCCAGTTGGGTGCGGAGCTATATGGTCATGACAGCATCGAAGCTGATGTGGAGATGATTGATGTCATGCTGGGCCTGTTGGAGAAAACTGACAGTTTGCAAGGTGTTCATCTGGATTTAGGTCATGTCGGTTTATTTCGTAGTTTGGTGAAACGTGCTGGTTTAAATAAAAACACTGAAAGCCAGCTGTCTGATTTATATCAGCGTAAGGCTTTACCAGAATTAGAAGAATTTACTCAAAGCTTGCCAATGGGTAATGATTTTTATGCTCTAGGTCGCTATGCAAGTGACCTTAATGCATTACAGGCACATTTAAGCCATGACATTTTAAGTGATGCTGATTTTAAAAATGCGTTTGATGCATTGAAAACAACATTCACTCAAATTCAGTCACGTTGGTCGAATCTGAATATTGGAATCGATGTGGTTGAGTTGCGTAGTTATCACTACCATACGGGCCTGATGTATGCCATTTATGCACCGAATCGTGCTGCGCCGCTTGCGCAGGGTGGACGTTATGATGGTATTGGTGAGCACTTTGGCCGTGCACGCCCAGCCACAGGCTTTAGTTGTGACTTATATGCCTTGGGTGCTACACAGTTTGCTGAAATTGAAACTGTCGTTGCGCCAAAAGGAAATGATCAGGATTTATTAACCGCGATTGCAGATGCACGGGCGAATGGTTCGCGTGTGGTGCAGTTGCTGGGTAATGATGAGTTAAGTTCAGTGCCTTATGCAACCCACCAAATGGTGTTGCAAAATGGGCAATGGATCATTGAAAAAATTTAATTGCCGAGTTGTAAAAACAACTTGGTTTCCAATTCTAACAGCATGATGTAATGAGGCTATTATGGGCAAAAATGTTGTGGTACTGGGTACCCAATGGGGCGACGAGGGTAAAGGTAAGATCGTCGACCTGCTCACAGATCAGGCGGCTGCGGTCGTACGCTACCAGGGCGGGCACAATGCAGGACATACGCTTGTGGTCGGTGGTAAGAAGACTGTATTACACCTCATTCCATCAGGTATCTTACGTGACAACGTATTGTGCTTAATTGGTAATGGTGTTGTTCTTTCTCCTGAAGCACTGATCAAGGAAATGGCGATTTTGGAAGAGGAAGGCGTACCTGTAAAAGAGCGTCTGCGTATTTCTCCAAACTGTCCGTTGATTTTGCCAAACCATATTGCACTTGATCAGGCCCGTGAGAAAAAACGTGGTAATGCCAAGATTGGTACAACAGGTCGTGGTATTGGCCCAGCATACGAAGATAAAGTTGCCCGTCGTGCGGTACGCGTTGCAGACTTGGTTCGTGGTGGCGCTAATTTGGAAGAAAAACTCAAGGAAATGCTTGAGCTTCATAACTTCCAGCTTTCTCAATTCTATGGCGTTGAAGAAGTTAAGTTTGAAGATGTGTTGGCACTTTGCAACGAATGGCGTGAAGTTCTTGCCCCGTTGGTAATTGACGTAACCAAAGTGTTGCATGATTACCGTAAAGAGGGTAAAGCAATCATGTTTGAAGGTGCACAAGGTTCACTGCTTGACATCGATCATGGTACTTATCCATTTGTAACAAGTTCTAATACAACTGCGGGTGGCGTAAGCTCTGGTTCTGGTATGGGTCCTTTACATTTAGACTATGTGTTGGGTATTACCAAAGCCTACACAACACGTGTAGGTGCTGGTCCATTCCCAACTGAGTTGCATTATGATGCTGCGACAGATACAGGTGATGCGATTGGTCGTCATTTGGGTACAGTAGGTCATGAATTTGGTGCGTCTACTGGTCGTCAACGCCGTTGTGGTTGGTTTGATGCGGAAATTCTACGCCGTTCAGTTGAAGTGAATTCGTTGTCTGGTATCTGCCTAACCAAGCTTGATGTATTGGATGGTTTAGAAGAAATCAAAATCTGTGTAGGTTATGAAGATGTTGATTCAGGCTGTGCAGGTTCTTCTGATGCAGTTTCATTTGAAAGCTTAAAACCAATCTATGAAACAATGCCAGGTTGGAGTGAGTCTACAGTAGGCTTAACCCAAATTGATCAACTTCCTGCGAATGCCTTGGCTTATGTAAAACGTCTTGAGCAGCTCATTGAATGCCCAATTGATATCGTTTCTACAGGTCCAGACCGTGCGGAAACCATTATTTTACGTCATCCATTTTCAGCTTAAATTGAATAGATAACGTCAAAAGCCTCTTTTTAAAAGGGGCTTTTTTATTTTTATGAATTTATATATCAAAAATATCTAGCAAAAAATCAGCTTTTTATTCCAGTCATTGTTATTTCACAGCGTGGAAAATCCCCGTTATATTAACTCTACATTCAAACAAAGAGGGGTTTAACCATGACGAAAAAAACAATTCGCTATAATGGATATGAACTGGCATGCCAATGTTAGATTATATCAAGGCGATTAAAAGGGTACAAACCAGTTCTGATCAGGTGGGGAAAGGAATTGGTTTGAACATTTTGATACAATAAGAATAATCCTGAATATTAAATAAAATTTTAATCTCTGTACACGACAAATTTCACAGAACCCTTATCCTATCAGGATTCTGCTTTCTTAAAATTGCCAAAATTTCCTTAAACTCTTCTTTTTTCCCAA
>NZ_KB849212.1:246330-429013 GCF_000368025.1 Acinetobacter parvus DSM 16617 = CIP 108168 | reverse complement strand
CTCATTGAGATGTGTCATAGTATTCGTCGTTAGAAAACAATTATTGTGACATTATTTCAATGAGTTATCTATTTTTGTCGTGTACAGAGAATTTTAATAAGAAATCTAGGGGAATCTATTGATTCCCTTATTTTTTTCTAAAAATAAAAACTCTTATGTTTTGGAGTTGACAGCACAGCAGTTGTAATCAGTACAAATAATCGTATTGTGAGCTAAATAAAATGGTCTTAGAATTTTAAATTGACAAGAGATAAAAATGAAACGGGATCAGCAATGGCAGGTGGTTGGGCACGTGACGGTGCAGAGCAGGAGCAGATTGATGCAACAATTCATGATGCGATTGCAAAAGCAAGACAAGGTCTTTCTCATAATGAAGATGGAGAAGCCGCACTATATTGTGAAGAATGTGGCGAGCCCATTCCTCAAGCCCGCCGTGAAGCGATGAAAGGCGTGAAATATTGTATTCGTTGCCAGCAACAACTTGAGGAAAAGAGCAAAGCACTGGAGCTATTTAATCGGCGGGGAAGTAAGGATAGTCAATTACGTTAAATCTTTTGCCTTGTTAATCTTCTATCTCTTTCACAGCATTATATACAATGCTCGGTTCAATATTGAGCAGCTTTTTACCAAAGCTGCGTAACCACCACACCAGTTGAGACGTAAAGGGAACCGTTGCGTTCACCTCAACAATATTTTCCTCTAGTGCCGTAATGGTCTGGTCTTTGCTCAACTGGCTTTCATAAAAGCTTTTGGCTGTATTTTCCGTCATGGTTAGCTTTAACTGAATTTGTTCAGTTGGTTTGCTGTAATCCACGCGGAAACCCAGTGCACCTGAGTCAATGTAATGATCAATATCAAAATTGACAGGATGCAGTGCCCGACTATCCAGAACCGTGGCTGCCTTAAAACGGTGCAGGGCAAAAGTTTGCACTTCAGTTTTATCATTTCTGGTACAGATTAAATAAATCACTGCACCTTTTTGTACCAGTGCCAGAGGATTGAGGATATAGGTTTTATCTTCTCCCTGATGGGTTCTGGCACGATAGATACATTCAATTTGCTTGTCTTGTAACAGTCCCTCATAAATTGCCTGCTGTGCATGTTTATCCACAATTGGCGGAATGAGCGGCTGTGTCGCTGGAACAATGCGCACACGGTTGATCCATTGTCTGACATTGTTTTGTGTGGAAAGACTGCGTTTTGCCAAGTCGAACCACGGCATCATTTCTTCAAGCAAGCTGGGTGGAAGCAAATGGCGTAAATGCTCTTCCACCATCATAAAGGTGACCGCCTGTGAGCTGGTCATGTGCGGCAAACTCTGGATGGGCGCGTCTGAACGCCAGCGCCAGCCTTGCGGAACCGTTTTATTGCTTTCAATGGGAAAACGCTGTGAAATTTGATTTAAGTCACGTTGAATCGTACGCAAACTAATCTCAATACCCTCACGTTCCAGAATTTCCTGCAATTCACGCGTGCCCATCCATTTACCCGTAGAAAGGCGGGACAAGATTTGCCATTGACGATAAAGGCTGTTTGACGTTTCTTTTTCTTGTATGGATGACATAGGCGTAATATGCAATTCAATGAGCTAGAGCTGACACAATAAAAAAACTCCGATTATTTAGCAAGTACATCACATTTAGATTACGTATTTACGACTGAAACCAATGCAGATTTGCTTAAAACTTTTAAAACTGCTTCAAAAATGATCATTTTATATAGGTGGCATTGAAATTGCTTACTTAAGAGATAAATAAATGATGAGATGAGGTTTCTATGCCAGAACAAGAACACAATCTAAATATCAGTACAGATTATTATTCTCCAGACCAAACGGCAGCGGTTTCGGTATATTCGTCCACATTTATTCCAGATATTCCAGATATTCCAGAGCTGAGCAGTATTACCACTAACCTGTTTGAACAACTCAAATCACAATTTTTTAATGAAATGCTCGATGATAAGAGCTTTAATGGAGAGGCATCAAAAAAGATTGAACAATGGTTAAGTATCCGTAGCCTTGATGAGTTAAAGGTGCTGGGAGCGCAGGCAAAGCAGCATTTTTTGTATCAGGGTATCACCTTTAATGTGTATGGGGATCAGGAGGGAACAGAGCGGACCATTCCTTATGACTTAATCCCGCGTGTCATTGAGAAAAAACAATGGGAGAAAATATCATCAGGCTGTGCACAACGTGTTAAGGCGCTAAATCTATTTCTGGATGACATTTACCATGAACAAAACATTCTTAAGGATGGGCTGATTCCCGCACATCAGGTGATGGCACATGAAGCCTTTCAGCCGCATATGCTCAGGCATCATCTTAAAGGCAAGGTTTATTCACAAATCAGCGGCATAGACATTATTCGAGATGGGCGAGGTGATTTCTTTGTGCTTGAGGACAATTTAAGAACGCCATCAGGGGTGTCTTATATGCTGGAAAGCCGAAAAATCAGCCAAAAATTGATGCCTGATTTGTGCAGTAGCAATAATTTACAGGGGATTGAACAATACCCAACTTTATTAAGGGCTATTCTGGAAGAGAATGCCTATGTTGATAAGCCCTTTATTGTGGTGCTGACTCCAGGCCGTTTTAACAGTGCCTACTATGAACACGCCTTTTTGGCGCGTGAAATGGATGTGCCGCTGGTGACAAGTCGTGATCTTTTTGTTGAGAATGACAAGGTCTTTGCAAAAACCATTCGTGGCCGTCAGCAGGTGGATGTGATTTATCGCCGTGTTGATGATGAGTTTCTAGACCCACTGGTATTCCGTGCTGACAGTACGCTTGGTGTGGCGGGTTTGATGTCGGCCTATCTACAGAACAATGTGGTGATTGCTAATGCACCAGGAACAGGGGTTGCTGATGACAAGTCAATCTATCCTTATGTTGACCAAATGATTCAGTATTATCTGGGAGAAACCCCGATTTTAAGTAATGTGCCTACTTATCAATGCCGAGACAGTGAACAACTGGATTATGTGCTCAACAATCTGGAAAAGTTGGTGGTTAAGGAAGCACAGGGTTCAGGTGGATATGGCATGTTGATTGGGCCTCAAGCGGATCAACAGCAAATTGAGCAATTTAGACAGAAAATTATGCAGACCCCGCATTTATATATTGCACAGCCAACCTTGGCACTGTCAGTTGCACCGACATTGACCACAGATGGCGTTGCTGAGCGACATATTGATTTACGCCCATTTGTATTGAGTTCACCTTACCGTACGGAAATTGTGCCAGGAGGATTAACGCGGGTGGCTATGCAGGCAGGTTCGCTGGTGGTCAACTCTTCTCAGGGTGGCGGCATTAAGGATACCTGGGTGGTGGAATCGCTGCACTCCTAACATCTTTCCTATGCAGCAATAACATTGCACATATCCTTTGTGTGCAGTGCGATATTTCACAGGAATTTATGATTAATAAGGGAGGAGATTTATGCTTTTACTTAGCTCAAGTGCTCAACATATTTATTGGTTAGGTCGTTATTTATTTCGTATTGAGTATATGGCGAGTCATTTGCCCTTTACAGATGACCAACAGGCAGCAAGATTTGCACAGGCATTGTGTCTGCATATTGATGATGCTGAAAGTTTGAACCAATTTATGCTGGATCGGCAACAGCCATATTCCTTGATGAGCCAGCTTGAGATTGCCCGGGATAATATTCAGGAACTGAGGGGACTATTGAGTTCTGAAACTTATGCCGAGCTGAACCAGCTAATAAAAAATGTTATACCTGATGTGCCAACTATCCAGAATATCGTAAAGGAATGTTGTGCAATCCTGAAAACAGAACAAGAGGATATTGCTTTATTTTTTCATATTGGACAGGGTATGGAGCAAATTGATACCTGTTTTCGGTTGCAGCATAATATTCATGATGTGCTGAATACGATTGATTCAGTGATTGAACGATTATTTCATTTAGGTTGGGATGATTTGCAACCAAGTTGGAAAATATTGAAAAATCAACCTGACTTGAACCAGTTTTATGCATTTACCTATAAACTGGAAAATCAATTTGAGGTGTTCGCATGAAATTGATGGTGAATCATCAAACGCATTATCATTATACGCAGGCTGCACGGAATAGTGTGCAGTCGATTAAAATGATACCGCAGAGTTCACGGCACCAGTTGGTTGAGTCCTGGCATATTAGCGTTCCAGGGCAATACACCAGTAAACTTGATGCCTTTAACAACCTCTGGATTACGGCAAGCCAGCGACATGACTACCATTACCTGACCATTATGGCGCAGGGGGTTGTTGATTTGTATGATACTGAACTGGGTTATGTGGACACTGGTGTTTCACCAATATTGTTTTTACAGGGCACACAAATGACCTGTTGTGACTCGATGATGCGGGATTTTGCCCAGACTATTGTAAAAGTGAAAGACCGCCACCACCTTATTTTATTGGCAGAGCAGATTTTACAGCACATCCCTTATCAGCCTGAAAGCACATCTGTAACGACTTCTGCAATAGATTCATTTTATGCTGGGCAAGGTGTATGTCAGGATCATGCACATGTGTTTATTGCCATGTGCCGTGCGTTACAATTACCCGCCCGTTATGTGTCGGGTTATTTATACGATCAAAACCAGCCACACCTTGCCAGTCACGCATGGGCAGAAGTTTTTGTGGAAAATGAATGGTATTGTTTCGATATCAGTAACCAGATATTCACGCCCAAAAGTCATATCTATGTGGCAATTGGCCGTGATTATCTGGATGTTGCGCCCGTACGTGGTGTGCGTGAACAGGGGGGTGTTGAAATTATGACATCCAGTGTTCAAGTTTTGGCTTGTTGAGTGTGAAGAGAGAAAGATGACCTATTGTTGTGCATTAAGATTAGAGCAGGGTTTGGTATTGATTAGTGATACTCGAACTAATGCAGGGGTCGATCATATTTCTGTATTTCGTAAATTACATACCTTTGGTATTGAGGGTGAGCGTTTTATTGCATTGCAAACGGCAGGTAATTTAGCAACAACCCAAGCTGTTATTGGTCATTTACAAAATGCTTTAGCATTACATCAAGAGCCAAATTTATATAGCGCAAATACCATGTTTGAAGTTGCTGAATTAATTGGGAAGACTTTGCGTAAGGTGCTTGAGGATGTTACGACTGATACTCAGGAACAGATGAATTATTCCTGTAGTATTTTGGTAGGTGGACAGATACAGGGTGATGAGATGCAACTTTATAATGTCTATCCTCAAGGCAATTTTATTTGTGCGACTACCGATACCCCATATTTCCAGATTGGTGAAAGTAAATATGGAAAGCCAATTTTAGATCGTGCACTGCACTATACGATGCCATTAGATGATGCATTACGTTGCAGTTTGATCTCTTTTGATTCAACATTAAGGTCTAATGTTTCTGTTGGATTACCTTTAGACGCGTTGGTCTATCATAAAGACAGTTTTATGATTCCAGAGGGCAAGCGCATCAGTGAGGAAGACCCTTACTTTAGCCAAATTAGTAAGCAGTGGTCTGATACCTTGCGCCGTGGTTTGCAGGAACTACCAAAACCAACAGTAGATTATTGGGGCTAGTCAGCAAAGACAGGCATAATGAACTAAAATGCTTTATAAGTGTAAGAAAAAATGATATTTCAACTTTGTTATGCCAGTACCAGTACTTCTGAAAAATCATATTTGCCACTTGATTTAAGAGAAGTTTTAAATGAGGCACACCATTTTAATTATGTGAATAATATACATGGTGTGCTGTACTTTGCAGATGGTTATTTTTTCCAGTGTCTGGAGGGAGAACAAGCAGTTATTTTGGAACTGCTTGATAAAATCAGGCAAGACCCTCGCCATCATCAGATTTATATTTTTAATCCTCAACGCATCTCACAAGGTCATTTCAACGATTGGTCAATGAAATTTGTGCGGAAAAATAGTCAAGTTTCAGAGTTTTTCCAGCAGCATCTACAACAGGCCGAGTTTAATCCCTATTTGTTAAATGAGGGTTTGATTGCAGCATTGATTCCATTGCTTGCGGATATACAAATGGATGAGGTGGCTTAAAAATCCAAGATATTGGTTTGTGCTTGTTTTTGGTTTAAGCTAATTTTTATAATACATCGAATAGGTCAGTAATCATAAATTCCTGACCTATCTTTTAATCTGCTTAATACAAGAGTTGACGTTTTGGACGTTGGCTCAAGCGACATAGCAGTTCATAGCCAATGGTGCCATTGGCCGTGGCGACATCATCCAACAAACGGTGTTTGCCCCATAACTCAATTTGCGTGCCTAATTCAACGTCCAAACCAGTGACATCAATGGCAATCATATCCATACTGACACGACCAATAACAGGAACAAGTTGTTCATCAATCGCCACAAAATTTGGTTTGATATAAGCTCTTGGATAACCATCACCATAGCCAATTGAGACGATGGCAATCTTCATAGGCTGTGCTGCTGTAAAGGTTGAACCGTAACCTACAGATTCGCCTTGTTGAATAGAATTAAGCGCAATAATTCTAGCACTAAATGTCATCACGGGTTTGAGATCAAGCGTATGGACGTTTTGATCGGCAAAAGGCGTTGCACCATACAACATGATTCCTGGACGAACAAAGTCGAAATGTAGTTCAGGATATTTATAGATTGCCGCAGAATTGCAACACGATGCCAGAATCGGTTCACATGCTTGTTTTACTTGTAGAAACTGGTTTTTTTGTTGTTCATTTAATGGATGATCTGAATCAGCGTTGGCAAAGTGCATGGTGAGTACACAGGTAAAACCATGTGATTTTAAGCGTTGAATCACTTCAATAATTTCTGTCGGTTTAAAACCCAAGCGATTCATACCGCTATTCAGCTTTACCCAGACCTTTAGGTTCAAAGCGTTATAATGATCTTTATGGGCAATTAACCATTCAACCTGCGGGGTCTGATGAACAACACATTCCAGTTTTTGTCCAATCACTTGAATCATTTCATTTTCAGAAAAAACACCCTCAATCAGGGTGATGGGCTGTGTATATCCCAACTCTCGGATTTCTAAGGCTTCTTCAACGCAAGCGACACCGAAAGCATCGCTATCCTTTAAGGCTGCTAAGCATTCTTTTACACCATGTCCGTAAGCATTGGCCTTGACCATGCTGACAATTTTCGCTGTTGGGGCAAGTTGTTTGACACGGTTTAAATTATATTGCAGTGCCTGACTGTCAATATAAACTGTTGCTTGGCGCACCCTCGTTACTCCTTGGGAATGACAATTGGTAATTTGTGTTAGATACACTGTTGAGTGATAAATAAATACTAAAAATAGTTCTATTTAAAAATATTCACTATTGTAGACTTATCAAGCTCAAATAGACACGAACATCTAAGTTTTTGATCATAAATTAACTTAAGATCGAAAAATATATAGGTTATTGATTGCAACTAATTTGTAAAAGTTTCAGGCTTTATTTTTATATAAAATTATACATTCTAAAAGCTATCATGGCGTTAGATGCTCTCACTTAGGAAAATTCTGAACTTTACGAGTTAGGGTAAAAATCAGATGAATGTGGAGCGTGGGTTTGTAATTTAAACGAACTCAAAGAGAGATTAAAAAATGTATTTTAAACTTGGATATGTTGAATAAATGATGAAAATATTTTGTTATCTGGGATGGACTATATTATTTTTCTGTCAGGCAGTTATGGCTTGTATGCCACATTCACCTAATGACGTATTTATTGCCCGTTACCACGATTCACTGGCAGTACAGGGGAGTTCAGACTTCATCTTTCAACTGAGTTCAGGTCAATTTATTTTTCGCTCAAAACTAGATGAAGTTAAATATAAAAAACCTACACAATGGAAAAGTACATTTTCTAGTCAAAATATTGAAAAGGGCAGTTTGATCATAGGTTTAGCTTATACTCCTGACTTTGCTAAACTTGAACAATATCAAATTGCTTCATTTGCAACTTTGAGTTGTGCTCATAATCAGCTCAGTGTTTCTAGACCAGTGCAGCCGTTTTTAGCTTGGAATCGACAGATGGCAAAGTGTACAATCGGGGGGCGGAAAACAATTGGTATTAAAACGATTGGTATATTAGATGGGTTTATACAATATGATCAATCACATTACTTAGCACAACTTCAACAAAAATATCCAACATGTGAACAACTCAATAAAGCATTTCCATCATTTGAAATGAAAGAAAATAGTCAAAATTTAAATTTAGTCTCAAGTTGGAAACTATGGTGGGCAAAGTTAATAAGTCAGATTAAATCATGGTTTTAATAAAAAAGAGCAATGCAATCATTACTCTTCATCATCATACTGAGCATAATACTCAGGAGATAAGTTACTAAAACGCGTATATTGTCCTTCAAAAGCAAGACGCACCGTACCAATTGGGCCGTTACGCTGTTTACCAATAATAATTTCGGCTGTGCCTGCTTCTTTAGATTCTTTATTGTAGACTTCGTCACGGTAAATAAACATGATTAAGTCCGCATCCTGTTCAATTGCACCAGATTCACGCAAGTCTGACATCACAGGGCGTTTATTAGGTCGGTTCTCTAAGGAACGGTTCAGCTGTGAGAGAGCAATTACTGGACATTGCATTTCTTTTGCCAATGCTTTCAGGCTTCGGGAAATTTCCGAAATCTCACCAACACGGTTATCACCCATACCTGGCACTTTCATTAACTGCAAGTAATCGACCATGATGCAGCCAATTTTTCCATCATGCATTTTAGCAATACGTCTGGCACGTGCCCGAACCTCCGTTGGTGGCAGAGCAGAGGAATCATCAATATAAAGATGTTTTTCCTGTAACTGCAAAATCGTGCCTGTAACCTTTGACCATTCATCTCCATCCAGCTTACCTGAACGCAGATGGCCTTGATGCACTTTGCCATAGGAGGAAATCAAACGCATGGCGATGGAATCCGCAGGCATCTCCATTGAGTAAACAAGGGCAGGAAGATTGCTGTTAAATAAAACGCTTTCAACCAGATTCATGGCAAATGTGGTTTTACCCATAGAGGGACGAGCCGCGACAATAATTAAATCACCTGCCTGCATCCCATAGGTTTTATTGTCCAGTTCAAGGAAACCTGTGGAAAGGCCTGTGATATTGCCATCCATTTTGGACAGCTCATCCAGTTTGCTAATCACATCCGCAGTGACTGAACTGATTGATTTTGGGCCTGAATCCTTTTTATTGTTGTTATGCTGTTCTGCCAGAGAGAAAATATTGGTTTCAGCCAAGTCCAGAATTTCGCTGACAGGACGGCCCTTGGTGTCATAGGCATTTTGTAAAATATCTGTGCTGACCTTGATCATGCTGCGTAAGGTTGAAAATTCCTTAATCTTACTGGCATAGATTTCAAGGTTATAGAAGCTTGATGGAGAATCTGCCATCAATTGCATTAAATACTCTTCACCACCAATCGCATCCAGCAGGTTTTGCTTGAGTAACCAGTCATTGACCAGAACCGCGTCATAAGGCGAGTTTTCCTGTGCCAGTTTTTCAATGGCACGGTAAATATATTTATGGCGTGTGGCATAAAAATCATTCTCTTTCAGCAAGTCACCGACTTGTTCAAATGATTCAGCAACCGTCATTAAAGCCGCCAGTACTGCCTGTTCAATCGCCAGATTATGCGGTGGCGTTCTAAATTCTTTCAATTGACCTGAGTCATTCACGTTACTCTCTGTCTTTGGAGTATTTTTTGCAAAACTGGCATTTGCCTGTGACATAACAAGACCTAATAAAAAGATGAAACCGTAAAAGAGTGACTATCTTAATCCAAATGGAGGTCAACGCGACAATTTAATTCATTGAAAATTGTGTAAGTGGTGAAAAAGTGTGGGTGAGTTCAGAGCCGATTGGCTGCCCCCCATTGGCACATCATATCTAATAGAGGAATCAATGATAGTCCTCGTTCTGATAAGCTATATTCAACTTTAGGGGGAATTTGTGGATATTCCTTACGGATAATTAGTTGATCTTTTTCCATTTCTTTCAAGGTTAAACTTAAGGTTTTGAATGAAATATTACCAATTGAGCGTTTTAACTCATTGAATCGCATAATAGATTTATGTTGATAAAGCCAATACATAATAATCATTTTGTATTTACCATTGATTAAGGAAAGCGTATATCCAAAATCAGTTTGTCCTAAGTCAATATGTGGTGGTGCGCAGGTTTCCATCGTTATCTTCTGACACTAACTTTTGGTTTAGTATATAACCATAATGACCGTACTTATATAATTTGTAGCATGCTTTTATAATTAATTTCATACTTGTTAGTGAAAGACTTAAATGTCTGTTGTGATGGTTTGAAATGAAGAAAACACTCGTGATTGTTGCTCATCCAGATATTGAAAACTCTGTCATAAATAAACGATGGATTGAGGAGTTAAGCCAATATTCAGATGAATTTACTGTGCATCAACTGTATCAACAGTATCCTGATGGCCATATTGATGTGGCAAAAGAACAAGCATTGGTTGAATCACACCAAAATTTGGTTCTTCAGTTTCCGATTTATTGGTTTAACTGTCCGCCATTATTGAAACAGTGGCTTGATGATGTACTGACTTATGGTTGGGCCTATGGTTCAGCAGGAAATCAGTTAAAAGATAAGAAAATAACGCTAGCAGTTTCTGCTGGCATTAAAGAAAAAGATTATGCAGCAGATGGTCGCTATCAATTTTCTCTAAAAGAGTTGTGTTTACCTTTTGAATTAACTGCGCGATATGTAAAAGCCGATTATCAACCCATGTATGTTTTTTATGGAATGGATACAAATCCTGAAGAAGGAGAGACTCAACCTACGAGGAATGAAATCAATCAGAGTGCGGTGGATTATGTGAAATATTTATTGCAGATAGGTTAGCTGTATGTTCAATAAATAGAATAATTTACAAATCAGCAGACATAAAAAAAGAGCATGTAAAACATGCTCTTTTTCTTTGCAGAAATTACTCAGATACGATAGTAACGAGAACTTCAGCAACAACATCATGATGCAATTGGATTGCGATGTTGAATTCACCAGTGTGACGAAGCGCACCGTTTGGTAAACGAACTTCTGCACGGTCTACAGCAAGACCAGCATTGGTCAAGGCATCAGCGATGTCACGAGTACCGATCGAACCGAAAAGTTTACCTTCATCACCAGCTTTAGCTGTGATGACGATATTCACTTCGTTTAATTGTTCAGCACGTGCATTTGCAGCAGCCAAAATAGCAGCTTCCTGTTTTTCAAGTTCAGCACGACGAGCTTCAAAAGCAGCAGTGTTTGCTTCAGTTGCAGCTACAGCTTTACCTTGAGGGATCAGGAAGTTACGACCGTAACCAGCTTTAACTGATACTTTGTCGCCCAATTTACCAAGGTTCTTAATGCGTTGTAATAAGATAATATCCACGGCTCAACCTCACTTATGATTGTCAGTGTAAGGAATCAACGCTAAATAGCGCGCTTGTTTAATCGCTAACGCTAATTGACGTTGATAACGAGCTTTAGTACCTGTAATACGGCTAGGAACAATCTTGCCGTTTTCAGTGATGTACTGTTTTAAAGTGTCGATATCTTTGTAGTCGATGTACGCAACTTTCTCAGCTGTAAAGCGGCAGAACTTGCGACGACGGTAAAAACGTGCCATTGATGTTCTCCTTATTCAGCTTCTTGAACTGCGTGTTGTGCTTCTTCACGTTGCGCCTTACGGGCACGTTTTTCTTCAGCACTTTTCGCAAGTAGAGATTCTTCAGTGATTGCGTGTTCACGACGGATGATGATGTTGCGAATGATCGCGTCGTTATAACGGAACAATTCTTCTAGTTCATCAAGAGTCGTTTGACCACATTCAACATTCATAAGAATGTAGTGTGCTTTATGAATCTTGTTAATTGGGTAAGCCAATTGGCGACGGCCCCAATCTTCTAAACGGTGAATTTGACCTTCAGCTTCTTTGATCTGAGAGATATAGCGTTCAACCATACCTACAACTTGATCGCTTTGGTCTGGGTGTACCAATAGTACGATTTCGTAGTGACGCATTGTCAGCTCCTTACGGTTTAAGCAGCCCCTGACTTGATAAAGCCAGAAGCAAGGAGTCATAACTAATTTAGTTATGTCGCAAATTGCGAAGCGACAATTCTAGTCATGTTTGGCTCAAATCGCAAGTTATATTGGCGTTTTGTGATGATCTAAACAATGGAAAATACATATTGGCAAGGGAGAAGTAGCTTATTTTATGTGGTTTGGGAAATTAGCTTGTAACCCAGCTAAAGCAAACTGACTAAAATGTCGGGCTAATTGTTCTGGTGGTAGATGGATAATGGGAAGCAATGGACTATGTGGAATATTGGTACTGGTGGCAATAATTAACATCATACAGGGCGCAACTATGCTTAATGTCATTGGTAGTAACATAGGATGCTGTTCATCTATTCCCGAAATCTGACAAATGATATTTTGTATTAATTGTAGTTTTCTAGCCACTTCATGCTGCATAAAATCCTGTAAGTGAATAGATGAAGACAAGAGTTCCCGAATAAAAACTTTGCTATGCCATTGTCCTGTATCACAGATTTTTTCAATTAAAGTTTTAAAAAATTGCTGTAACTTTTCTTCTGGTATCAATGCACTTTCTACCAAATCAATGAGATATTGCTCATCAATATAATGTGCATGGGCTTCGATTAATACGGCTTTATATAAGCCATCACGTCCATTGAAATGATAGTTAATCGCTGCCAAATCGACTTCGGCAGCTTGGGCAATGGCTTTGTTACTGGTCTGGGCAAAGCCATGTAGGGCAATCAGGTTGCCTGCGGCATCCAGAATTTTGGCTTTGGTTGCATCACCATCACTGCGTCTATTACAGGACATGATTGCCTCACGATATTTTTCTAGCCCAAGTATATCTTTTTTTGCCAATCTGGTGTAGTTTAAATTTAAATTTAATTTAAACTTTAGGGTAAAAAGGTTTGCAGCTCATGAAAAAAACTGCCATTGCTGTATCTGTGCTGATTGCGATTGCTATTTTGGCAGTTGCGATATGGTTTTTTCAACGGGATGAACAGAAAGATGCTGCGCTCACCTTATATGGCAACGTTGATATTCGTCAGGTGTCACTGGCATTTGAGGAGTCGGGACGGATTCAAAGTTTAAATGTGCAGGAGGGCGATAAGGTACGGCAAGGGCAGCTATTGGCACAGTTGAATACCGATGCGTTAAAAATTCAGGCAAAACAAGCTCAAGCCCAGTTAGATGTGCAGAAACAAGCCATCATTAAACAGGACGTAGGCACACGCCCCGAAGAAATCACCCAAGCGAAAGCCCAGATTGTTTCGGCGCAAGCCCAACTGGAAAAAGCCAATAAGGATTTGCAGCGTTTACAGGTTTTAAATCAAAGTACCGCAGGGCAAGCGATTAGCAAGCAGGAACTGGATTATGCCAAAAGTAATCAGGCAACCGCAGCAGCGACTTTAAAAGAGCGTGAAGCCAATCTACAACTTTTACAAAAAGGCACGAGAGCGGAAGATAGGGCAGCAACTAAAGCCCAATATGAAGTGAGTCAATCCAGTCTGGATTTAATTCAATACAGGATTGCACAAAGTGCATTACGTTCACCTGTCAATGCTGTGGTGCGTGCCAGATTGCAGGAAGTGGGCGATATGACCACACCGCAAAAAGCAGTTTATACACTGGCTTTAACCGACCCGAAATGGGTACGCGTGTATGCCAGCGAGAAGGATTTAAGTCAGATAAAAATGGGTTTAACCGCACAGGTTATTCGTGATGCTCAACCAAATCAACCAATGACGGGTCAAGTCGGTTATATTTCTTCGGTCGCTGAATTTACCCCGAAAACCGTACAAACCGAAGATATTCGCACTACGCTGGTCTATGAAGTACGGGTGTATGTTGATGACCCGAATGACCAGTTAAAAATGGGACAACCTGTGACGGTTAAAATTGCTCAATCAGCCATAGCACAAGAGTAAAACACCATGCGTGATTCTCGTGTTGTGGTGGCGTGCGATTTACAGCAAACCTTTAAATCTGACAATAAAAAAGTGCCCGATATTGCAGCATTGCAGGATTTAAATATGCAGATTCAGGCAGGGCAGCTTACTGCCTTGGTTGGTCCTGATGGTGCAGGAAAAACCACTTTTTTACGTCTGATTGCAGGTTTATATCAACCGACCTCGGGTTCGCTGGAAGTGCTGGGGATTGATGTGGCAAAAAATCCACAGGCTGTACAAGACCGCATCAGCTATATGCCGCAACGCTTTGGCTTATATGAAGATTTAAGTATTCAGGAAAATCTGGATTTATATGCCGATTTACATGGTGTGCCGCAAGATGTAAGGAAAGAACGCTTTGCCCGTTTATTGAGCATTACTGATTTAGCCCGATTTACTGAACGTCCTGCTGGAAAATTATCTGGTGGTATGAAGCAAAAACTGGGTTTGGCGTGTACTTTGGTGCGTTCGCCTGAATTGCTGTTGTTAGATGAGCCAAGTGTTGGGGTAGACCCATTATCCAGACGGGATTTATGGCTGATTATCGAGCAGTTGGTGCGGGAAGAAAATTTAAGCGTCATCATCAGCACGGCTTATATGGACGAAGCTGAACGCTGTGCCGAAGTTTATGTGATGTATGAGGGTAAAGTTTTAAAGCAAGGCACACCACAGCAACTCAGCGAACAAGTACGAGGGCTAACATGGCAGGTGCAACCGCCTGAAAAGATGAAAGCCCGAACTTTACAGGCGTATTTACTGGATAATCATCAATATATTACCGATGCTGTACCGAAAGGTGATGTAGTACGTTTTATTAGCAAAGTGGATTATCCACAATTTCCCATTGAACACTTGCCACAAGGTGCGGTTGTACACGCCAGACCGCCCGAACTGGAAGATGCCTTGATGTTATTTTTACATCAGGCACAACATCAGGATAAACCACAAAACAATCTTGATGATACATTAATTTTACCGAGCCAAACTGAAATTTCAGCACAGCAATCGCCTGTGATTATTGTGAAAGATTTGGTTCGCAAATTTGGTGATTTTACCGCAGTTGCCAGCACCTCATTTGAAGTACAACGTGGCGAGATTTTTGGTTTATTAGGACCAAATGGTGCAGGAAAAACCACAACTTTCCGCATGTTATGCGGGTTGTTACCTGCCAGTAGTGGCATGTTGCAAGTGGCAGGTATGAATTTACGCACCGCACGAGCCGAAGCACGGGCAAAAATTGGCTATGTATCACAAAAATTTGCTTTGTATGGCAATTTAACCGTACTGGATAATCTTAAATTTTTTGGCGGTGCGTATGGTTTATCGGGCAAAAAACTGAAACAACAGATTGACCAAGCCTTACAACAATTCGAGTTAAAACCACATGCTAAAAGTGGTGATTTACCCAATGGTTTTAAACAGCGTTTGTCGATGGCAGCAGCCTTATTACATCAGCCTGAAATCGTGTTTTTAGATGAACCGACCAGTGGCATTGACCCTTTGGCAAGACGTGCCTTTTGGTACATCATTGGCGAATTAGCCAATCAGGGTATGACCATTATCATCACCACGCATTTTATGGAAGAAGCGGAATATTGCGACCGTATTGCCATTCAGGACGCAGGAAAAATGCTGGCATTGGGTTCACCGCAACAGGTACGACAGCAGGTCGGCAATGCAGGAGCAACCGATATGAACAGTGCCTTTATTGCCATTGTGGAACAGGCTCGTTCACAGCAAGAAAGGGGAAGTAAATGAAATTTACGCCCTTTTTTCGACGTTTAATTGCCTTGACTGGTAAAGAAAGTCATCAGCTATTGCGGGATAAAAGCAGTTTAATGATTGGACTAATTTTACCGATAGTTTTGATTTTATTGTTTGGTTATGGTTTATCTTTTGATTTAAGTCATGGGCGAGTAGGCGTGGTGGTGCAAAACAGTAGTCCACAAAGCCAACAACTCATTGCAGGTTTAAAAGGAACACAATATCTCGATGTCAGCCAGTATTCAAATTTTTATCAGGCACAGCAGGCAATCGGGCGGGCTGAAATAGATGCGATTGTCAATTTGCCGAGTGATTTTGCCCAGCAAAGCGCCAAAGGTACAGCGACCATACAGGTGATTACAAATGGTCGTTCCACCAGTATTGCATCAGCTTTACAGGGGTATATTTCAGGGGCATTGGCAACCACACAGTCCATTCAGGCAGACCGTCAGACGACCTCATCCAGTGGTGTGGTGACGGTTGAACAACGTATGTGGTTTAACGAATCGGCAAATAGTACTTGGTTTATTGTTCCTGGATTGATTGTGTTGATTCTGACTTTAATCGGGGCATTTTTAACTGCCTTATTGATTGCTCGTGAACGGGAACGAGGCACATTGGAAGCCTTATTTGTCACACCTGTGCGTCCACTGGAAATTGTCCTTGCCAAACTGATTCCCTATATCTTGATTGGCATGATAGATATTGTGGTCTGTCTAATCGCAACACATTTTTTGTTTGCAGTACCCATGCGTGGTTCGTTACTGTCGATAATGAGTGCTGCATTCCTGTATTTAATGGTGTCCCTGTTGATGGGGTTGACTATTTCGGGTTTTGCCCAGAATCAGTTTAAAGCCAGCCAGATTGCATTATTGGTCAGTTTTATGCCTGCCATGATGCTGTCTGGTTTTGTGTTTGATACCCGTAATCTGCCTTTTGTTATCCAAATCATCAGCCAGATTTTACCTGCAACCCATTTTATGGTGCTGATTAAAACCCTGTTTTTAGGGGGAGATAACTGGACATTATGGCTCAAGGAATGTGCTGTTTTAATGCTGTATGTGATGATTTTTATTGTGGCGTCCTGTAGGTCGCTGCAAAAACGCTTGAACTGATTTTATAGAGATACGCCCATGATAAATAAAATCATTAACTGGCTAAATTATCTTCTGGTCTTGGTTAAAAAAGAATTTCTGATTATTTTCAGTGACCCTGCCAATCGGGCAATATTATTTGTGCCTGCATTACTGCAAGCTTTATTATATGGCTATGCGGGCACTTATAATGTGAATCATGTCGATTATGCAGTATTAGACCAGAGCAAAGGACAAATATCAGTACAGTTACTCAATCATTTAGATGGTTCAGGGATTTTTAAACGCACAGCGACACTGGATAATAATACCCAGATTCAACAGGTGATTGATGACCGAACTGCTTTAGCCGTGATTATCATTCCAGCTGATTTTGAGGATAAACTTAATCAGGAACAGGCTTCACCGATTCAGGTTATTCTGGATGGTCGGAATTCTTCAACTGCAAGTATGGCAGGGGTGTATATCAACAGTGTCGTTGCTAGAGTGAATCAGCAATATCTGGGAACGGGTACGGTGGTCAATGTGGAAACACGTACATGGTATAACCCCAATCTGGAATCACGATGGGGAATCATGCCATCTTTGATTGCAGCGTTAAGCATGATACAAACGTTATTGTTATCGGCTTTATCAGTAGCACGAGAGCGGGAACAAGGTACATTTGACCAGTTGCTGGTGACGCCTTATACCCCGATTCATATTATGATAGGTAAAGCCTTACCGCCTATTTTTGTCGGTTTGATGCAATCGACTATTATTCTGCTCATTATCCTGTTCTGGTTTAAGATTCCCATGAATGGCTCACTGGGTTTACTTTATTTTGGTTTACTGTGTTTTAACATTGCAACGGTGGGCGTGGGATTATCCATTTCGGCAATTTCCCTGAATATGCAGCAAGCCATGTTATTTACTTTCTTTTTAATTATGCCGTTGATGTTGTTGTCTGGTCTTTTAACCCCCGTACAAAATATGCCGTATGCTTTGGAAATAGCCACTTATGCCAATCCTTTACGGTTCGGAATTGATTTGGTGCAACGGGTTTATCTGGAAGGGGCAACTTTTCAGCAGGTCAAAGGCGATTTTCTGCCAATGCTAGTTTTGGCGGTAGTCACTTTGCCATTAGCGGCATGGTTGTTTAGAAATCGTCTGGCCTAGATATAATACTAAATAAAAAGATAGAGTGTTCTCTATCTTTTTAAAAAATAGGGAGGAATGGTGCAGGGCTTTTAAAGGTAAAGCTAAAGCTCAGACTAATGACAGTGATGAGAATCACGGAGAATAAGAAAAAGCGTTTTGCCCAAAGCTGATCATCCTCAGCCTTGAATCCTAAAATACCAATGTAGAACCAGTAGGCACAAAGCAGGTTACAGATCACCAGAAAAACAACATTGGTGTATCCATAAACATATAGCGCATTCATGGCAAAGGTAAATAAAACCACATAGATCAGTGATTCTATTTTCGTTCTATGGATAGAGCGAGCTACAGGTAAGATCGGCACTCCTGCATTTTTATAATCATCAAAACGATAGATTGCAATTCCCCATGAATGTGGCATTTGCCATAAGGCATAGGCTACAAAAATCAGTAGGGCCGCCATATCGAAATGGTGGCTTACAGCCGTATAACCAATGACAGGTGGACTCGCTCCAGAAATACTACCAATGACGGTTTGATGGATTGTGGTACGTTTGGTCCACAAGCTATAGAAACCGACATAGACCACAAAACCAATCACAGCGAATAAAAACGCATACGCATTGACATAAAACCAAAGCATGCCAAAGCCAATCATACCCAACACAAATGCATAAAGCAGTGCAATGGTAGGGGAGATGGTTTTCTTAACAAGGGCACGGTTCATGGTGCGTTGCATTTTTTGATCGATGTCTTGATCAATTACATTATTTACGACACAACCAGACGCAACCACAAAAGTCGTTCCAATCAGTGTAAGTAATAATAAGAGGCAGTCTATGGAGCCTTGGGCGGCTAGGAAAAAGCCGCCCAAGGTGGTAATAAAATTACCGAAGAGAATTCCTGGCTTAGTCAGGAATAAATACTTTTTAAACATGACGACCAGTTTAGATCATCATGTTGTAGTGTAGGTAGTTCATTACCCACACAGAACCGACTAAAAGTACCGCAATACAAAGAATCGTATAGATAAATGCAATCAGGTTCCAGCGTTGTTCAGATGAGGTATTCATGTGTAGGAAATACACAAGCTGTACAATAACCTGAGCAACAGCAGTGATTGCAATCACAGTCACTAAAACGCCACGACCGAAACCACCTGCCATCACCATCCCGAATGGGATGATGGTAAGGATGACAGATAGGATAAAACCAACCGTGTATTGCTTAAAGTTACCGTGTGATGCACCAGCAGCATTATGGTCATGACTACTCATTAGAGAACTCCCAGTAAGTAAACGACGCTGAATACACAGATCCAAACGATGTCAAGGAAGTGCCAGAACAAGCTTAAGCAAGCAAGACGACGTGTATTCGGAAGTGTCAAACCATTCTTCTTGATTTGATACATAAGCACGAGCATCCAAACTAAACCAGAGGTTACGTGGATACCGTGTGTACCAACCAAAGTAAAGAATGCAGATAAGAATGCACTTGTAGTTGGTCCAGCTCCATGAATAGTTTCACCCAATGAGTTTACATATTCATAATGGAAAGCTAAATGATTGAATTCATAGATTTCCATCCCAATGAACGATGCACCAAATAAGAAAGTAACAAACAACCAAGCAATCACTTGATTAACGTTCTTTTTATATGATGCAAGCACTGCAAAACCAAAAGTCACAGAAGAGATCAAAAGGGCAAAAGTTTCGGTTAAAACAAAACCTAAAGAATCACCAAAAAGATCTTTCGCACTTGGAGTACCAGGCGGAATATGACTGCTTAATACAGCGAACGCAATGAAGAGTGATCCGAAAAGAATCAAGTCACTCATCAAATATGTCCAGAAACCAAAGACCGTTAAGTCTGTGTCATCGTGTTCGTGATGACCGCCATGACCGTGGTTGTCGTGATGAAGTACTTCAGCCATTTCCTTAGTCCTTCTTCAAGTGTTTTTCAAGTAACGCATAGCGTTCGTTTTCAATACGCTCTACTTCAGCAGCAGGAACATAATAATCAACATTCTTGGTGAATGAGCTTACGATCAAGCTAACAACTGCAGCAACGAATGAAACAACGACTAGCCACCAAATATGCCAGATCAATGCAAAACCAAGAACAGTAATGAACATTGCAATGATGAAACCAGCTGCACGATTAGTCGGCATATGGATATCTTCATATTTAGTATCGCGTGCGTATGCTACACCATTTTCTTTGTCAGTCCAGAAACGGTCAACACCGTCAGCTGCTGGAAGATGCGCAAAGTTATAGAATGGAGCAGGGGAAGACGTTGCCCATTCAAATGTACGGCTATCCCAAGGATCACCTGTATAGTCCATGTTGTCTTTGCGTTGTAGGAAGCCAACGATGATTTGCATAAGGAAACATGCAATACCGATAGCAATCAATACTGCACCGAACAATGCAATTGCCAAATATGGGTCCCATTCAGGGTTGTCATATGTATTCAAACGACGTGTCATACCCATGAAGCCAAGGATATAAAGTGGCATGAATGCAAAGTAGAAACCAATAAACCAGAACCAGAACGCAGCTTTACCCCAAGCTTCATTGAGCTTCCAGCCAAACATCTTCGGCCAGTAGAAGATGATGCCAGCAAACATACCGAACACCACACCACCGATAATCACGTTATGGAAGTGAGCAATCAGGAACAGTGAGTTGTGTACAAGGAAGTCTGCAGGTGGAACAGCCATAAGTACACCAGTTAAACCACCAATACCGAATGTTACTAGGAAGCCAAGCGTCCATAACATTGGAGTAGTAAAGGTGATGCGACCTTTATACATGGTGAATAACCAAGAGAAGATTTTCACACCTGTAGGAATCGCAATAATCATGGTCATGATACCGAAGAACGCATTCACGTTCGCGCCAGCACCCATGGTGAAGAAGTGGTGAAGCCATACAACAAATGCAAGTACAGTAATCGCAATAGTTGCATACACCATAGACTTGTAACCGAACAACGCTTTACGAGAGAACGTCGCCACGATTTCAGAGTATAGACCAAATGCTGGTAATACCAGGATGTATACTTCAGGGTGACCCCATGTCCAGATCAGGTTCACGTAAAGCATTGGGCTACCGCCAAGCTCATTGGTGAAGAAATGGAAGCCAAAGTAACGGTCTAGCGTCAACATTGCAATTGTACCTGTTAATACAGGGAATGATGCAATGATCAGTACTGCCGTACAAAGTGAAGTCCAGGTAAAGATTGGCATGTCCATTAATTTCATGCCAGGTGCACGCATTTTAATAATGGTAACGAAGAAGTTAACACCTGTTAATAGCGTACCTAAACCTGAAACTTGCAGTGCCCAAATGTAGTAGTCAACACCTACACCAGGAGAATATTGAATGCCAGATAGAGGAGGGTAAGCCATCCAGCCAGTCGCAGCAAATTCACCCAATACAAGTGAAACCATCATCAAACCAGCAGCGCCTGCGAATAACCAGAAACTTAAAGAGTTTAATAATGGGAATGCTACGTCACGAGCACCGATTTGCAATGGAACAGCAATGTTCATCATACCTACAACGAGACCCATCGCTACGAAGAAGATCATGATTACACCGTGTGCTGTAAAGATCTGATCGTAATGGTCTGGATGTAAGTAACCTTCGCCACCGCCTTTCGCGAGGAAAAGTTGTAAACGCATCATAATTGCATCGGCGAAACCACGCAGAAGCATGACTACTGATACGATGATATACATGATACCAATTTTCTTATGGTCTACAGATGTGAACCATTCGTTCCATAAGTATCCCCATTTTTTAAAATAGGTAATACCGCCTAGAACTGCAATGCCACCAAGAGCCATCATGACCATGGTAACGAGTACAATCGGCTCTGTTGGAATAGAATCCCAGCCTAATTTGCCAAAAATCATATCCATGTCTTATTCCCCTTGAGCAGCATGTTCAGCTGCAGCATGAGTTTCTGCTGTTGCATGTCCAGCAGCAGAGTGGTCAGCACCGTGATAATTACTCATATAGTGGTTGATAATTGTTTCAAACAATTTTGGCTCAACTGAAGAGTAATAAGTCACAGGGTGTGGCTTGTTCGGGAACGGTTTCATAGCTTCAGCTTTAGCAAGTGCTTCTTCATCACCAGCAGCCTTAGCACGGTTTACAAGAATTTCGATCTGATGTTTAGAACGATCGCCATCTTTAAGCGTTGCTAACTCAGCTTGGTCAAGTGTACCTTTTTGAATTGCTTCAGCATTGATACTTGTACCATTACCCGCTTTAATAGCTTCTACCCATTGTGCAAACTCTGGTTCAGTTACGCTATGCGCCTTGAAGCGCATTTGTGAGAAACCATAACCTGAATAGTTTGCTGAGAAACCAAGGAATACACCAGGTTCATCTGCCAATAAGTGAAGGTGAGTCTGCATACCCGCCATAGCATAGATTTGGCCGCCTAACTGTGGAATGAAGAATGAGTTCATTGTGAAGTTAGAGGTGATCTTGAAGCTAATAGGTGTTTTTTCTGGGAAGCGTACTTCGTTTACCGTTGCAATGTTTTGCTCAGGATAAATAAAAATCCATTTAAACTGTTCAGCGACGGCTTGAATAGTTAAAGGCGCTTTATCTGACTCTAACGGACGGTAAGGGTCGTACTTGTGGGAACCCCACCAAGTTAACCAAGCTAAAATACCAATAATAATGACAGGTACACCCCAAACAACGATTTCAATTGTCGTAGAGTGTGCCCAGGTAGGTTTATAGTCTGCATCTTTATTCGATGCGCGATATTTCCAACTAAACCATAATGCCATCACGATTGATGGAATCACCACCAACAGCATTAAATAGATCGCAGTCATCATCAGGCTACTTTGACCTTGACCTACTGGACCTTTATTGTTTAGAAGTACCATATCACCGCCACACCCTGTCAAGAGCGCAGCCATCGTTGATAAAGACAATACAGCTAAAATCGTTTGTCTCATTTTACAACCTCGGTGAAGAGTCCCATTCCCTAAATAAATTATGGGATAGCGATTAAAGTGTCGCACGATTGATAAGAAATAATTGTGAATTGCTTAGTAATCATGCGACACCGCTACGTTGTAGGGCATTATGCCTCATATTGAAAAACTAAGCTACTGATAAAGTGGTCTGAAATACTTGTTTTAAAACCCGATTTATTTAGCAGGGATTGGATTAAAGCCTGATCTTTTTTTTATATATCAACACGCTATATTGAAAGGCTGTATAAAATGTATTTTATATACAGCTTTGTGCAAATAATTGATGAGGCTTATTTCTGAACCACTTTGGTCTTTGCCAATTTGTCATGTAATGCCTGACGATTTTTCCCTAATGCAAACAGCGATTCAATCACGGAAATCAACGGCAAAATGATCATGTTTAAAATAACAAAAACCATACTTCTGAGCCAGAATCCCCTTACTGAGCTGACAGGAGCAGAGGTTTCAGCATCCACAATCTTGATTTTTAGCAATTTTTTGCCAATGCTTTGACCTGATTTTCCAATCAGGAAAGCCTGTACCATAAGCATGGCAATGATATAGACACACATGGCCATCCAGGCTTGGGTGGGAATAATCGCAAGAATTTCAGTCTGGACTTTCTGGGCTAGGGCAATGTCTGATGAGCGGTCTGCCATTAGTCGAAACAGTTGTTCATTCAACTGGGTAAACTTTTGTGCCTGTTCGGGTGTAAAAAAAGCGGTGAGTAGGAATGTTGCGGGAAACCATAAAAATACATCAATCAGTTTTGCAAAAAAACGTGAATGGATGGAGGCTAACTGAGATGTCTTTTGTTCGACTTTGATATTAAATGCTGAGTTGGGATGAGTCTCAGTTTTAATCTGGGCACTAAAGGGAGCGTAACCAATAGGCTCATAAACAAGTTTACCTTGTGTAAGTTCACCAAGCGCTTTCCATTCCGTTAATCCTTGATGCCAAGCTAAATCTGTTAAAAGTACTTGCTGGCTTGCAAGCATTTGATTCAGTTGTTCAATTGAATACGGACCAGCTTGTTGGTTATTTCTCGCCAAGTAAATTTGCATAAAACTCAATTCTCAAAATAAATCTAAAAGTACAAAATTGGTAGATGAAAATGAACATAACCGCAACTTTGTTCACCTACTTTTTTAAACCACTATGTATACTAGATTTTTGAATGTATTAACATTAAATTTACACGAAATCTTAAAATATCAAGAAAAATTAACCTATTTAGCAGGAGAGCGGTAACTGTGAAACTTCGTTTATCATTTAATGTAAGTGGCGAAAACTTTAATACACAATTATGTATCGAACGTTTGTATTCAAATGAGTTAAAGGCAGAATATGATGTTGATTGTCCAAATCATCTTTCATGGGTGCATCCAGATGAATTTACAGATTATCGTGATTATGAGAGTCGTTCAGCTTATGAGAAAGCATACTTAAACTTTATTATTACCAATATAAATATTCTAGATAGGTGTGGGGCGGATGATTTCTCTATATTTACAGAAATATATATACAGGCTGATGAGCAGTGTAATTTCGAAACATTAAGTGAAGGTTTTTATCCATATATCTGGAAATATACGATTCGTATGCCTACAAGTGTTTATATTTGCGATGAAGAAGGTGGGTGTGCACAAGATTTTCTTTTAACCAATCCTAAATCTGATATTTTATAGAATATTAAAATCAAAGTTTAAAAAATATACATAAAAAAGACCCTGCTAGAGGGTCTTTTTAAACAGCTTTGATTAAGATTGTTTAATCTTTTCTTCTGCAAGGAAGAACCAAGTATCTAAAACTGAGTCTGGGTTTAATGAAACAGATTCAATACCTTGTTCCATTAACCATTTTGCAAGATCTGGGTGATCAGAAGGGCCTTGACCACAGATACCTACATATTTACCCGCTTTACGGCAAGCATGAATTGCCATAGAAAGTAATGCTTTTACTGCTGGGTCACGTTCGTCAAACAAGTGAGAAACGATACCAGAGTCACGGTCTAAACCAAGTGTTAACTGAGTTAAGTCATTTGAACCGATAGAGAAACCATCGAAGTGTTCAAGGAACTGTTCAGCCAATAATGCATTGGTTGGCAATTCACACATCATGATGATTTTCAAGCCGTTCTCACCACGTTTCAAGCCATTTTGAGCAAGTAGCTCAATCACACGTTTCGCTTCATTTACAGTCCGAACGAACGGGATCATGATTTGAATGTTGGTGAGACCCATTTCATCACGTGCTTTTTTCAAGGCACGGCATTCAAGCTCGAAACAGTCGCGGAAATTGTCAGAAACGTAACGGCTGGCACCACGGAAACCAAGCATTGGGTTTTCTTCTTCAGGCTCGTAAAGCTTACCACCAATCAAGTTCGCATATTCATTTGACTTAAAGTCAGACATACGCACAATCACTGGTTTTTCAGCAAATGCGGCTGCCAGCGTTGAAATGCCTTCCACCAGTTTTTCAACATAGAATTCGATTGGGGAAGAATAACCCGCAGTACGTGTCATTACAGCGGCACGCGTTTCACGTGGCAGGCTCTCAATATTCAACAATGCTTTTGGATGCACACCAATCATACGGTTGATGATGAACTCAAGACGTGCAAGGCCAATCCCTTCATTTGGAATCTGGGCAAAGTCAAACGCACGGTCAGGGTTACCCACGTTCATCATGATCTTGAACGGAAGCTTCGGCATCGAGTTGATCGAGTTACGTTGAACCTCAAAGTCCAGTGCACCCTCATAGATGAAGCCCGTATCACCTTCGGCACAGGAAACTGTCACTTCCTGACCATCCGTTAACAGTTCAGTGGCATTGCCGCAGCCCACAATTGCAGGAACACCCAGTTCACGTGCAATGATTGCCGCGTGACAGGTACGTCCACCACGATTGGTGACAATCGCAGCGGCACGTTTCATTACTGGTTCCCAGTCTGGGTCAGTCATGTCGGATACAAGAACATCACCGTCTTGTACTTTATCCATTTCTTTAATTGAGGTGACGACACGAACTTTGCCCGAACCGATACGTTGACCAATTGAACGACCTTCACAGATGACTGTGCCACGTTGTTTTAATAGGTAACGTTCCATTGTGCCGACATTTTGACGGCTTTTCACAGTTTCAGGGCGTGCCTGAACGATATAGATTTGACCATCATCACCATCTTTTGCCCACTCGATATCCATCGGTGAACCGTAGTGTTGTTCAATGATTAATGCTTGTTTTGCAAGTTCATGAAGCTCATGGTCGTTTAACGCGAATTGTTGGCGCTCAGGTTTTTCAACATCAACTACAACAACAGATTTACCCGCAGCACCTTCTTCACCATAAATCATTTTCTGGTGCTTGGAACCCAGGTTGCGGCGTAGGACAGCGTGTTTACCACCTTTTAAAAGTGGTTTTGACAGATAGAATTCGTCAGGGTTGACGGCACCTTGCACCACCATTTCACCCAAGCCATAGGATGCGGTAATAAACACCACATCACGGAAACCTGATTCTGTGTCTAGTGTAAACATTACACCTGCAGCACCCGTTTCAGAGCGAACCATGCGTTGCACGCCCGCGGAAAGAGCAACCACACTGTGTTCAAAACCTTGGTGTACACGATATGCAATCGCACGATCGTTATATAATGATGCAAAAACTTCTTTAATCGCGATCAGGATATTATCGATACCACGAATATTGAGGAATGTTTCCTGTTGGCCCGCAAATGAGGCATCTGGTAAATCTTCAGCGGTGGCAGAAGAGCGTACCGCCACGGCAATGTCTGGATTACCGTTTGAAAGTGCTGCAAATGCTTCACGAATTTCTTGTTCTAATGCGGCAGTCAGTGGAGTATCAACAATCCATTTACGGATTTTTGCACCTGTTTCAGCAAGTGCAAGCACATCATCAACATTCAGTTGAGTTAGTTCAGCCTGAATTCGAGCATTTAAGCCGCTTTGATCCAGGAATTCACGATAGGCGGCCGCAGTTGTTGCAAACCCCCCTGGTACCGATACACCAGCATTGGATAAATGACTGATCATTTCACCCAGAGATGAGTTTTTCCCACCTACGAGTTCGACATCGTGTTTCCCTAATTTTTCCAGACCGATTACGCGCGCTTCCAAAGTATTTACTCCACTTTTTTTGCAGTATGAATGACCATCATTGGTATGAAATTATACGAAAGTGCCTAGATATAGTGTTTACTAAGCGACAGTCATGTTAGATGAGTTTACTATAAAGATTATAGTGCACTAAGACAAATGTTTAAGGAGAATTTTGATGCCCGAAAGTAAACAAATTAAACGGAGCGTATTTTTTATATCAGATGGTACGGCAATCACCGCGGAAACCCTTGGACATTCACTACTTGCGCAATTTCCAAACGTGGATTTTGACATTCATATCATGCCTTATATTGCCACTGAAGAGGCTGCTATGGTCGCGGTTGCAGAGATCAATGCATGCCAGTCCCGTGATGGTTCCCTACCACTGGTTTTTGACACTTTAGTTGATCCATTGGTACGCGATATTATCAATACTGCCAAAGCCGTTAATCTGGATGTGTTTGAGGGTTTGATCAGTAAACTTTCAGAAGAGTTGGGAACGTTGCCAACCACATTGGTTGGGCAGACCCATGCGGTGACTGACTCTGAATATTATAAGGCACGTATTGATGCGGTTCATTTCGCGCTGGACAATGACGATGGTGCCCGAACACGTCACTACGATAAAGCCGATATTATCCTGATTGGCGTGTCACGTTCGGGTAAAACACCAACCTCGATCTATTTGTCATTACAGTTTGGTATCCGCGTGGCAAACTATCCACTTACTGAAGAAGACTTAGACGACAACCGTTTACCAAAAGTTCTAAAAGAGCATAAAAACAAGCTGTTTGGTCTGATGATTGATGCGGAGCGTCTGGTTGCGATTCGTAATGAACGTAAGGCCAATAGTCGCTATGCAAGTTTTAGCCAGTGTCAGATGGAACTGCGCGCCATTGAGGGGATTTATATTTCAGAAGGCATTAAGTATTTAAATGTCACTGAAATGTCGATTGAGGAAATCTCAACCCGTATTTTACAAATGACAGGTTTAAAACGCCGTATTGGCTAAATATGATATTCAAATGAGAAGCGTGGGGATGGGGGTGGTGAAATAAGCATTGCGGAACAGGGCAATGCTTATTTGAAAATAGGATTGTCTACTGGTTTTTCAGCTCCATGAGTAAGCTAAAGTTTTCCAGACGTTTATGTGTGTCGTAAATATCACAGGTGAAGATAAACTCATCCACATCATATTGTGCGGCAATTTTTTCCAACCCCGCTTTGACAGTTTCCTGCGAGCCAATTTGAGCCATTGCATGGAAATTCTGAATAGCGAGTTGCTCGGCGCTGCTTGCCAGACCTTGTGTTGATTCAATTGGCGGTTTGAGTTTTAGGCTATGTCCCCGAATCAGGTTTAAAATCCGCTGATAAGAACTGGTGGCTAAATATTGTGCATCTTCATCTGTAGCAGCAACAACGGTGGGTATGCCCATTGAAACATAAGGTTGATCCAAATATTCAGATGGCTGGAAATTATCCCGATAAATCTGGATGGCCTGTCCCAACATTCTTGGCGCAAAATGTGAGGCAAAGGAGTAGGGAAGTCCCAACTTTGCGGCAAGCTGCGCACTAAACAGGCTTGAACCTAACAACCAGATGGGTACATGGGTGCCCTGGCCTGGGGTGGCAATGATTTTTTGGTTGGGTTGCGGGTCTTTAAAATATTGCAGAATTTCCAGTACATCCTGCGGGAACTGATCTTCAGTTTCCTGACGGCCACGGCGTAAGGCCCGCATGGTCAGTGGATCAGTTCCAGGGGCACGGCCTAAGCCAAGCTCAAAACGGTTTGGGTAAAGTGTCGCCAGTGTACCAAATTGCTCAGCCACTACCAAAGGTGCATGGTTTGGAAGCATGACACCACCTGAACCTAGGCGAATCTTTTGGGTGTGGGCGGCAATAAATCCTAATAGAACGGCAGTTGCCGAACTGGCGATGCCATCCATGTTGTGATGCTCAGCTAACCAAAAACGTTCATATCCCAGCTTTTCAGCATGTTGAGCCAATTCAAGTGCGTGGCGTAGAGAAAACTCAATATTTTTATCCTCTCTAACAGGTGCCAACTCTAGAATGGAGAACTTTATATCTTTTAATATTTTCATCGCTGATTCTCGGAACTATATATCGAAATAATACGATATAAGTTTGGTTTTGTATATCGTTTTTATTCGATTTAATGTTTCTATATTTGTACATGAAAATGTATAAATAAAAAAAGGCACTCGAAAGTGCCAAAGGGGTAAGGATAAAATCTATTAACGATGTTTGTACCAGCCATGGTGCTTGCCATTGTCATGACGATAGTTATAGCGTGAGTTGTAGTAGCGGCGGTCATTGTACGAACGGCGGTTGTCATAACGACGGTCATAGCGTTCCTCTTCGGCACGATCCTGACCCACTTTTTGACCCAATGCGGCACCACCAGCCGCACCCAGTGCCGCACCGATGTAACCCCCATTGGTTCCACCCATGTTACGGCCTACGGTATAACCACCAGCACCACCTAGACCACCACCAATTGCGGCTTCAGTACGGCCACGCTTATTGCTGGATGCTGCGGCCCCACCTGCGCCACCAAGCGCAGAACCAATCATGGCACCTGTTTGTCCGCCAAGCTGTTGACCAATCGCGGTACCGACCACACTACCAAGGGCAGAGGTTGCTGCAGCACGTGTTGCGTTGTCTGCATGTGCAACAGACACTATTGACGTGGTTGCCAGGATAACGCTACATAACCAGATATTCGATTTCATGGGGAAACTCCTTGTCCTTTGTTTTGGGACAGCATTTTTTTACTTGAGACCAATTTAGCAGGACATTTGAGTGAAAATGTGGAGCAGCTCGTCCTGTGTACGATGTTTTAATGAGGGTTTTGTATCTGTTATATTGCAGATGGAGGAAATATGAACAAATTATAAAAATAAAGAATGAATGTCCAGCGAACAGCGGCGAACAGTTTAATCGAGTACAATAAAGTGATTTCGCTTAGGGTGCTTTTATGCTGCTGGAAAAAATTTTGCAATCTCAAGGCTTTGGTTCACGTAAATATTGCCAGCAGTTGATTAAGAATGGCTCTGTCCTTATTGAAAATCAGGTTTATGACAATCCCAAACAAAACTTGAATACGGATGATCTTAATTTCACTGTTTTTGGTGAACCATACCAATATAGGGAAAATGTCTATATTGCCTTGAATAAGCCACAGGATTATGAATGTTCGCATCAGGCGACACATCACCAAAGCGTATTTAGTTTACTACCTGAAATCCTGATTCATCGCGGCGTGCAATGTGTGGGGCGCTTAGATCAGGATACGACAGGATTATTATTATTAACGGATGATGGTCAGTATCTACAGTCACTGACGCATCCCAGAAAGCATGTACCCAAGATTTATCATGTCACCACAGCCGATCCAGTGACTCCTAAACAAATTCAGGCTCTGGAGCAGGGTGTCGAACTTCGTAATGAAAAAGGGATTTTCGCTGCAACAGATGTACAGTTGATTTCTGCGAACCAGCTTTGCATGACCGTTCATCAGGGGGTATATCATCAAGTTAAGCGTATGCTTGCAGCTGTAGGCAACAAGGTTGACGCGTTGCATCGCCATCAAATTGGGCAGCTTGAACTACCTGATTTAGCGGAGGGTGAATGGATATATTTAACGGCTTGGCAAAAACAGTTAAGTCAAAATATTGTGCTGGATTACTAGACTGCTTGCGAAAGTATAAAAAACCCCTTTGTTTTCCCCCTTGGCAAGGGGGAATTATAGGGGGTTTCGCAAGCAGTCTACTGATTATTTTAAAAAACAGTGGAAAATCTTGAACTCATCGTCCCGAATAAAGCCCATCTGTTCATAAAGACGGTGGGACTGGTAATTGTTCTTTTGTGTCTCGAGGCTGATACGCTGGGCATTTTCATGGCGTGCGAAGAGAATGGCTGTATCAATCAATTGTTTCGCTGAACCTTGTTTGCGATAAGTGGGAGTCACATAAACATCATCCAGAATATAGTAGGTTTCACAGGCCACAGAGGAAAAAGCGAGATAAAGCATAACAAAGCCTGTAAACACATCATCCTTAACATGGATAAAAATGACACTGTCTTTATTGTCGAAACGATGTTTGAGAAATTGATAGGATTGTTCAATATTTGATGATGCGCCATAGAACTGACGGTATTCGTCAAACAAGACAGCAAGTTGATGAAGATCTTCTTTGTTGGCTCGCTTAACAATCATCCTGACCTACCCTTAACCTTATTGTTTTAGTTGGAATTACAGGATAGCGAAAAAAAATCAGCTTAAAAAATAAAAACTTGTGTATAAATGCAACATTGTTAAGTTTTGTCACTTTCACCTAAAAGTGCGTTGAGTTCTTTAAACAGGTCTTCGTGGTCATCTTCAAGGTGATTGGAAGCTGAATCTTCGGTTGTTTGGTTTGCTTTGGATTTACGCAGTTTAAGCAACTGTTCCATATTGATATTCTGGTTTTCAATCGCAAAGGGAATGGATTTGGTCAGTACCACCTGTTTAAAGAAAAGTCGCACAGCCTGAGCAGGGGAGATACCGAGCTGCTTAAAAACGGCAAATGCCTGTTTCTTTTCCTGAGAATCAAGACGAACCTGATAAACTTCTGTTTTTCGCATGAAAGATATGACCAAATATTTTTAGTTATCGCCATGTATTTTAAACGATCACAGGCTAATTTCAATATTTTTGAAGTGAAAATAGTAATTTTTTGTCATTACGTTGTGTTTACAGTGTGAGTTCAAAATTGGAAATAAAATGCATTTTCTGTTGGGAAATGGGATCAACAAACTGAATCTGCTTGGCCAGTAATTGCAATGGGCAGCTAAAGTCATCATCTGCCTTATGCTGGACAGTTGGGTAAAAAGGGTCGTGGAGGATTGGGATACCCAGGTAATTGAGGTGTACACGGAGTTGGTGTTGTTTGCCCGTTTTGGGTTTAAGCAGATATTTGGCTTTGTGCTGTGTATGTTCCAACAGTTCTATGTGTGTTTCTGTATTGCTTGGTTTTTCTGGATTAATTTGCATGGTGTAAAAAGGATTACCCTTTTCTAGATGCAGTTGAACAGTCTGTGGAAATTTGAGTTTGGGATGATAGGCAGCAATCGCATGATAGACTTTCTGAACTTTGCGTTCGGCAAAAAGTTGTTGGTAGATTCCCCGCGATTCAGTTTTTTTGCTGAATAAAACCACGCCTGCCGTTTCCCGATCCAGTCGATGAATCGGGGTTAGGTCTTGATTAGTTGTTTGTCTTTTCAGGCGAACCAGTAAGGTTTCCTGAACGTATTGTCCAGTTGGTGTCATGCTCAGGAAGTGAGGTTTATCCACCACCAGTAAATTTTCATTTTCAAATAAAATTTCATGTTGAAAAGGCACATGAATTTCATGGGCCAGAAAACGATAATAAAAAATATGGCTATTGGGCGTATAGATACTGTCTATTTTTAATTTTTCACCGTTCGCAGCATAGATTAATTCATCGCTAAAACGTTGTTGCCATTCGCTTGATTGAATATGTGGAAAGTGTTGGCAAAGATAAGCAAAAATGGTAGGTGCAGAAATGTCATCGGGTAAAAAGACTTTACTGGCACTGACACCGTTGATCAGTGGTGGAGTAAAATTTTCAATGATATTCATATTATTTGAATGAGGCTGAATGGTGAAAACGAGGTATAAATCCCTCATCAAATGCTTTGACAAAAGATTCTGGCGTGAGTACGTTCACAATCAGGTCATTTGGTAATTCAACTTCCTGTTGATAGCCATCAAAAGACCAAACCAAATAATGATTGTCTGTAAAAACCACGATTGCTTTTGAGTCATGCTCAAAGAAAGTGCCAATTGGTAAATCAGAAATTTTAGCTTGAAATGTTTTCTTGTCTTTATCCGCTGTTAGGCGGTCTTGATGAATTTTTTTATCCATCTCTTTTACAGGTAGTGAAATACCAATGTTGTTTGCATAAATCCATGCATTTTTAAACTGTTTATAGCGTTGGTTCTGACATTCTCCACAAGGACGGTGACCTGCCGCCAAGGCAGTTGCTTCATCTAGAAAGAACAGTTCAGAATAAGACTGTCCAAAAACCTCTCTTTTGACATTACCGAATGTGGTTAAGCAGTTGATCCAGGATTGAGTGGAAAATTGCTTAATGATTTGCTTGTCTGCATTATGCAGCTTACCACCACGATTCCCCATTAAAGTCGCACTTTTTGAGGGATGCGTATTCAATTTCCCCCAAGGATCAACCCGATTTTGTAGAGTCATGTCTTCTCTTCAATGTTGTAAAAAAGAACCAACGTATTGCTATGGATTAGGCTTTACCTCAGGGCAATGTTATCATAGCGGTTATCCCAATTTTATTCTATTTGCCATGTCATATTCAGTGAAATTTACTTTAAATCATGAACAAGACACTCAAAAATTTGCGCAAGTGCTCTCACAACAAGTGCATTCAGGCGTTATATATTTGATTGGTGATTTAGGGGCTGGAAAAACGACATTTACGCGTTACTTTATCCAGAATCTTGGGCATCAAGGTTCAGTAAAAAGTCCAACTTATACCTTGGTTGAACCCTATACCATTCAAGGCAAAGAAATTTTCCATTTCGATTTATATCGTTTAGATGATCCCTATGAATTAGAGTTGATGGGAATCCGTGACTATTTAGAAACACCTGATGCTTTATTCCTATTTGAATGGCCATCGAAAGGTGGAAATGAAATTCCTCAAGCCGATGTAATCATTGATATTCAAAAATCAGATGATGAGTTAACTCGATTTGTGACATTGACCACAACATCTGAGCCTTTAGCTCAAATTTTGCAGGAACAATTGAATGGTGCATGATTCAACTCGTCGTATTCATACACTTGATGCAGCCTTAGCCAATCAGATTGCAGCGGGCGAGGTCATTGAACGTCCGTCTTCAGTGGTTAAAGAGTTATTGGAAAACGCGATTGATGCTGGAGCAACCGAACTGATTATTCGGGTGGCACAAGGTGGTTCAACACTGATTGAAATCATTGATAATGGTCATGGTATTCATGCTGAAGACTTACCATTAGCCGTGATGCGTCATGCGACGAGTAAAATTCAAACTGCTGAAGATCTACATGCGATTGTCAGTTTAGGATTTCGTGGGGAAGCGTTGGCTTCGATTGCAGCAGTGTCTCGTTTAACTTTAACCAGTAGTCAAGATGAGCAGGGTATCGGCTATCAAGTTGAAGTCAATGGAACGGCTTTTGATCATCAGCAAATACAGGCCGTTGCAGCACAAAAAGGTACACATATCCGTGTGCAGGACTTATTTTTTAATGTGCCTGCTCGCCGTAAATTTTTAAAAAAACCAAGCACAGAATTTGGTCATATTGAAGAAATAGTTCGCCGTTTGGCTTTGACTCATTTTGAAATTCGTTTTGTACTCGAACATAATGATAATATTCGTTTGAATTTACCCATCGCAGATAGTGGTGAATTACGTTATCAACGAGTGCAACAATTATTGGGTCAAGCATTTATCCAAAATGCATATTGGATGGATGCTGAAAGTATCAATATGCGGTTATCAGGCTGGTTGGGGCATCCGTCTGATGCACGGGCACAGGCTGATTTGCAGTATGTCTATGTGAATGGTCGTATTGTGAAAGATAAAACCATTTCGCATGCTTTGCGTATGGCCTATGAGGGGATTTTGCATGGACACCAATATTCCTCTTATTTGCTGTTTTTAGAGGTTGATCCTGAAAATATTGATGTCAATGTACATCCGACCAAGCATGAAATTCGTTTTCTGAACCAGCGTGAAGTACATGAATTTGTACGGCATTATGCCAAAGCAACCTTGTCTCAATTTCAAACCGCAACTGCTGATTTAGCACAAGCGATGAAAATGGATGATGCCGCGACAGAGAATTTTAATTATCAGCCACAACCAAAATATCAGGAACAATTTAATTTACATCGTGCTGAAGTTGAACCTGAACCACAGCTCAATCAGCAAGTAGAAATATCAACAGATTTGCTGACTGAGTTTAATCAAAGCCGTCCGCAAGCAGTTCAATATAATGCATCGCAACCACAACAGCCGCGTTACAGTGGTTCCGTACAACTCAACAATGCCTTAAAAAGTTATCTGGCTCCCTTGCGTGAAGAGGTTGATTCTGAGCAGGACCAGACAGTAGCAAAGGTAGATGAATTTCCACTAGGTATTGCGATTGCACAACTTCATGGCATTTATATTTTGGCGCAAAATACTGAAGGTTTGATTATTGTCGATATGCATGCAGCGCATGAGCGTATTCTGCTACAACAAATGAAAGCCGCATGGGATAAACCAGAATTCTGGACTTCACAACAGTTACTGATTCCAAAAATAGTGTCGATCACACGAATGCAAGCCACCCGTGTTGAGGAGTTGCAGTCACAATTGCAACGTTTAGGATTGGAAATTGATCAGTATGGTGATGAGCAGGTGATTGTTCGTGGCGTGCCTGCGATTTTGCACAAAGCAGATTTTGGTCATTTAATTCCTGAATTGTTAAATGATCTTGACCCGAATGATGAAGTGAGAGGTTTATTACAAAAACGTGATGAACTGTTGGCTGGAATGGCCTGTCATGGGGCTGTAAGAGCACACCGACAACTCAGTCTGTCTGAAATGAATGCATTGTTGCGCCAAATGGAGCAAACCGAGTTTGCCAGCCAGTGTAACCACGGTCGCCCCACCTGGCGGGCATTTCCACTACATCAACTAGATAAATTATTTGCTCGAGGAGAGTAGGGTTTCATGTCAAATCAATTGCCCGTGATTAATTTAATGGGGCCTACCGCAAGTGGTAAAACCGCTTTGGCATGTGAACTGTATGAGCGTGGAAATTTTGAACTGATTTCTGTGGATTCAGCTTTAGTTTATAAAGACATGGACATTGGAACGGCGAAACCGACTAAAGAAGAGCAGCAACAATATCCACATCATTTGATTGATATTATTACACCATTGGAAGTGTACTCGGCGGCCCAGTTTGTTGAAGATGTTTGCCCCTTGATTGACGATATGCACGCACGGGGCAAGACACCAATTCTGGTCGGCGGAACCATGCTGTATTTCAAGTCGCTGCTTGAGGGACTTGCCGATAACCTGCCCAATGCGGATCAGGCGATTCGTGATACCATTATTGCCAAGGCTGAACAGGAAAGCTGGCAGGCGGTTTATGATGAACTGGTTGCTGTTGATCCCATCGCAGGTCAAAAGTTTAAGGTTTCAGATCGGCAACGTATTATTCGGGCATTGGAAGTGTACCGAATTACGGGTGAACCAATAACAAAACTACAGGCAGAACAACCTAAAAATCAACCATATCGTTACAATTTTTATAACTACGCCCTTATGCCAGATCGGTTAGAATTACATCAACGCATTGAGCAAAGATTGAGCAAGATGTGGAATATTGGTTTTTTAAATGAAGTAGAGGAATTAATTAAAAAATACGATTTAAATGATAATTTACCCGCTATGCGGTCTGTAGGTTATCGTCAAGCTTTAGATTTTTTATTGAAAAGTGACTTGAGTCTCAAAAATAGGGTTGAAATGGAGACTAGAGCACTATTTGCGACACGACAACTTGCCAAACGTCAATACACTTGGTTACGTTCTTTGCAAGAATTACACGATTTTAAAACTTATGTGACGATAAAGCAGGCGAAAGAAGACTTGCGAAACTTCTTTTGATAACGCAAAATTCGCAGGCTGTCTTTTTATAATTTTTAGTTAAAAAATAAAGATAGTTTTTTTGCGCTGATTTAAAATTTTTTGGAGTTAAAAATGTCTAAAGGTCAAACTTTACAAGATCCGTTCTTAAATTCTCTCCGTAAAGAACGTATTCCAGTTTCTATTTTCCTTGTTAACGGTATTAAACTACAGGGGCATATTGAATCTTTTGACCAATATGTGGTTTTACTTAAAAATACAGTAAGCCAAATGGTTTATAAGCATGCGATTTCGACTGTCGTTCCTGCACGCAATCCACGTCCAGCTGGTGCTCAGGGCACTGGTGGCTTCCCTGCACAGGGTGCTGCTGGCGGCTTTGGTGGTGGTCAGGCTACAGGTGGCGGCTTCGGTGGTCAGGGCGGCTTCGGTGGTCAAGGCGGCTTCGGTGGTCAGGGCGGCTTCGGTGGTCAGGGCGGCTTCGGTGGTCAGGGCGGCTTCGTTGGTCAGGGTGGCTTCGGTGGTCAGGGTGGCTTCGGTCATCAGGGCGGCTTCGGTGGTCAGGGCGGTTTCGACGGCGAAACTAAATTTGAAGATGGTCAAGAAGACGAAAATAATCGTTAATTGATTGATGATCTTTAAAAAATGCCAGTCTGTTTTCAGACTGGCATTTTTTTATGTCTAAAAAGCTAGAATAGATCTCATGGAAATTATTGTTGCGGCTGCCTGTTGCAGCGTTATCGTGTCAATTTTGCTGAAATATCTGAAAGAAAAAGGTTTTGATGTTTGGCAAATGATTGCGTGGAACTATTTAAGTGCCAGTGTGTTATGCGCCTATTGGTTTAAAACGGATATCACCCATGTTTCATGGCAACATACGCCGTGGTGGCTGATTTTAATTTTGGCGGTGTTGTTACCTAGCATCTTTCTATGTTTAGCCAAGTCATTGCAGTTTGCGGGTATTGTGAAAACGGAGATTGCCCAGCGTTTGGCAGTGATTCTTTCTTTATTGGCTGCCTATTTTATATTTGGTGAGCAGTTTAGCCTGTTAAAGCTGATTGGCGTTGCTTTAGGTGTGGTGGCAATTTTTTTCATTATTCTTGGGCAGGCGGCGGAGAAAGCCACACAAGGCCTAAATCTAAAATCTGCCCTATTTCTGTTTTGTGTCTGGGCAGGTTATGCTGCGGTTGATATCTTACTTAAATATAGCAGTAGCCTGGGTCTACAGTTTGCAGTCACATTAAATCTCATCTTCATTGTGGCGTTTGTTTTATCAATTGCGTATCTCGCCATCACCCAGCCGAATTGGCAGCCCAAGAATATTTTTGCAGGTCTAGTCCTTGGTGCAATCAATTTTGCCAATATTGCCCTGTATGTGAAAGCACATATGATGTTGAAAGACACACCAGCGATTGTGTTTGCAGGCATGAACATTCTTGTGGTGATTTTTGGGGTAATTAGTGGGGTGGTGCTGTTTCGGGAACGGCTTAAAGCCTATACATGGATTGGTCTAGTATGTGGAGTACTGGCTGTATTGTGTTTGGCAAAAGCGATGATGTTGTAGCGGTTAATGTTCTCATTCCAGCAGAACACAGTTTAATTTGGGCAGATGGTTATCTGCCCTTACAAACAACCACAATCATTATGATGATTATAAACGGGTAAAAATCACATCATTCGCAAGGCGTGATTTGGGTAGCTTCGCATTAAAATCATTTTCGCTACGATAGCCCAAAGCCACAATTACGGAGGCTTTCAAGCCTTTTTCAGCCAAACCAAATTCCTGATTAATAATATTTCTGTCAAAGCCTTCCATTGGTGTGGCATCAATGTGTTCAAGGGCTGCGGCGAATAACAGTTGTCCAAGGGCGATATAAGTCTGGTTTTCCATCCATGCTGAAAGGTTCTTCAATTCATTTCGGTAAAACTCAACATAACCCGAACGGGTATCTTTTTGTCCCTGTTTTGCTGCCTCATCCTTAAAGCGGCCACTGACATCATCTTGTTCAAGTAACTGCTCAAGATATTCATTGGAAATATCGGTACGTGTACAGAAAACAAGGGTATGTGAACAATTGAGCACTTTTGCGGCATTATAAGCATAGCCACCTGTTAAACCTGCTGCAATACGTTGTTTTGCCTCATCTGTTTCTGCGATCAGAAAATGCCAGGGTTGAATATTTACCGAAGAGGGGCTGAAACGTAAAATTTCTAATAATTTTTCAAACTGTTCTTTTGGAATCTTTTTACTCGCATCGTATGCCTTGGTGGTGTAACGTGTTTTTGCGGTGTGTAGGGAATCCATTTATGATTAACCAAAATAAAAAAATCAGTTTATTTTACTGGATCTAGCAGGTATGAAAAGTGTCTAAATGTGATTTAAATATAGATAAAGTCGAATGGAGCAAAGGTCAATAGAGCCACTTTTTAAAATCCAGGCTACTATTTTCTTGTTCGTTAATTTCTAGAATCCATGCAGAGTCTGCTCGCCAGTCACCCAAAACAATACGCTGTTTATTGCCCAACAAATGAATTTCTGGACGATGGGTATGACCGTGAATTAAAAAATCCACCTGTTCTATCACTGAATCTACAGCCTGGGCATTCACATCCATGATGTCATAGTTTTTGAGCTGTTTGGTTTCACTGCTCTTTTTACGGAAACCATTGGCAAGTTTCTGTCTAAAGCTTAATGGGGTCCGTTTCAATAAACTCAGCAGAACTGGATTGCGGATTACGCTTCTAAAGCGTTGATAGGCAATGTCATTAGTACATAGGGCATCGCCATGCTCCAGACGGAATTTTTGATGGTTAATTTCCAGCGTATAGACATCAGGGAGTAGGATTCCATTAAATTGGTTGAGGAAATTTTTTCCTAAAACAAAATCACGATTACCGACCTGAAAATAAACCTGATTGCCTGCCTGATTGAACTCTTTTAAAGCCTGAACGATTTCATCTAGCCAAGGGGCGGTGTAGTCGTCCCCAATCCATGCGTTAAACCAGTCACCTAAAATATAGAGCTGGGTGTTTTTATCTTGATATTGTTTTAGTAAGTCTAAAAACCCTCGAACCAGTCGAGGGTGATCAGGTGACAAATGCAAATCTGATATAAACAGATGGGTCACAAAGAATCCTGTTGGATCAAATTATTCAGAGATAATTTTAGCAGATTCAATCACGACGTTCTCTAAAGGAACATCTGCGTGATAACCACGGTTACCTGTACGTACGCCTTTAATTGCATTTACAACGTCCATGCCTTCAACAACCTTACCAAATACCGCATAACCCCAGCCTTGTGCAGTTGGTGCTGTATGGTTCAGGAAAGAGTTGTTTTTAACGTTGATGAAGAATTGGGCAGATGCAGAGTGAGGCGCCTGGGTGCGTGCCATTGCAATGGTGCCTTCATCGTTGCTTAAGCCGTTGTCTGCTTCATTTTCGATTGAGTCACGGGTTGCCTTTTCTTTGAAGTTTTCGTCCATGCCACCGCCCTGGATCATAAAACCATCAATCACACGGTGGAAAATCACACCGTCATAGAAACCGTCACGTACATATTCTAAGAAATTTTCAACCGTTTTTGGCGCTTTTTCAGCGTTAAGCTCAAGAACAATACGACCTTTATTGGTATTTAATTCGACTTGAGGAAAACTCATTACATTAATCTCCTAAACATGGGCTTGTGACCATGGGTTTTTGGTTGAGAGAAGCATAAGCAAACTGTAAACTACAAGGCAAGTAAAAAACGTTAAAATCTTTGATAAAAAGCAAAGATTGCGTTTTTATGTTCTATTTTTTTACCGTAAGAAGTGATTTACACCCTATGAAGCCAAATGATGTTGTTTCAGAACTGCCAAAGACCCCGACACCGAATACTCATGCCTCTGTCGATGCTGCGCAGCAAGAACAACAGGCAGGCTTGGACTTTGTACGTCAGGTGATTACCGATGATTTAAAAGATGGCCGCACCCAGAAAGTGGTGACACGTTTTCCACCTGAACCAAATGGTTATCTGCATATTGGTCATGTCAAAGCAATTTGTTTGAACTTTGGTATTGCCGAAGAGTTTGACGGCGTATGTAACCTGCGTTTTGACGATACCAACCCTGATGCTGAAGAGCAGGAATATGTGGATGGCATTGCCAACGATGTGAAATGGCTGGGTTTTCACTGGAATGGTGAACCTCGCTATGCTTCAAGCTACTTTGACCAGCTTTATGCATGGGCTATTCAATTGATTGAACAGGGCGATGCTTATGTGGATTTGCAGACACCTGAAGAAATCAAGTTGAACCGCGGTAGCTTTGTGGAGCCAGGTAAAAATTCGCCATACCGTGATGCGACGGTGGAAGAAAACCTGTCTCGTTTTGAGCAGATGCGTAATGGTGAATTGGGCGAGGGTAAAGCGGTTTTACGTGCCAAAATTGATATGGCAAGCCCGAATGTACACATGCGTGATCCAATCCTTTATCGTGTGTTGCACTCAGAACACCACCAGACAGGTGACAAGTGGAAAATGTATCCAATGTATGACTATGCTCATCCATTGTCTGATGCAATTGAGGGTATTACCCATTCACTCTGTACCCTGGAGTTTCAGGACCATCGTCCGTTCTATGACTGGGTGATTGAGAAAGTGCACTCTCAGGCTGTGCCACGCCAATACGAATCATCGCGTTTAAACATTGACTATACCATCACATCTAAACGCAAGCTGCGTAAGCTGGTTGAGGGGAGTTATGTCAATGGTTGGGATGATCCGCGTATGCCAACTGTGGTGGGGATGCGTCGTCGTGGTTTTACCCCAGAGGGCTTGCGTGATTTCTGTAAGCGTGTGGGTGTGTCAAAAACCGATGGTATTGTGGATGTGGCAATGCTGGAGTTCTGTATTCGCCAGTCTCTGGAAAACACCGCAGCCCGTGGTATGGCAGTGTTGAATCCTTTAAAAGTGACGCTCACCAATTTGCCAGAAGAACTCGATTTAACCCATGCTCGTCATCCGAATGTGGATATGGGTGAGCGTGTGATTCCCTTGACACGTGAAATCTATATTGACCGTAAAGACTTTGAAGAAGTGCCACCAAAAGGTTTCAAACGTTTAATTCCAGAGGGTGAAGTGCGTTTACGCCATGCCTATGTGATTAAATGTGATGAAGTCATTAAGGATGCCAACGGTGAAGTGGTTGAATTGAAGTGCTCAATTGACCCTGAAACTTTAGGCAAAAATCCTGAAGGACGTAAGGTTAAGGGCGTGATTCACTGGGTATCGGCAACAAAAGGTATTCCAGCCGAAGTTCGTATTTACGATCGTTTATTTAGCAAAGCTGCACCTGATGCCGATGATGATTTCCTGGCAAATCTAAATCCTGAATCATTAAAAGTCGTTCAAGCGGTGATTGAACCAGCTTTGGCACAGGCAAAACCAGAAGATCGGTTCCAGTTTGAACGTGAAGGTTATTTTGTGGCAGACCAATATGATCATGTTCCTGCAAAACCTGTATTTAACCGTATTCTTGATTTAAAGGATAGTTTCAAGGTCGAGAAAAAATAACACCTATTCAAGAATGGATAGTCAACCGAGTTAAGCGATTAACTCGGTTTTTTATTTATTCATGGATTTGATATAGGTATATTTAAATTATCTAGAGCTGTTTATCCAACAGCGTGTAAGAAGTTGCCCTTGCCAATGATGTGATTGCACAAAAGCAAGCCATTTAGGGTGGAGTGGTTTATGCTAGACTATGAGGAATTGAAAGTAATGTTATAAATACTTTTAACATGACACATCCTGATAGATGAAAGGAATAAATAGCGAAGATGATCGGGCGGCAGCGAAACATATTGGCAACTTTGGGAATAGATGTTTGGATTCCTCGAGAAGTCGTATGCGAAAAAAATATCGCGCCGAGCTTATGGCGAGATCAAGAGCCTGAACAGATTCAGTCCTTGCCAATACAATTCGAAACGCCAGTACAAAACAAGCCTGAGCTGCAAATAAAGCATGAACCAGTTCAGCCGATCACGATGGTTGAACCGCGGAATAATGCTGAAATCATTGTGAAACCCAAAGCTGTTGAGATGATGTCTGACAAAGAGCAGGTTATTGTCACAACACAGGTCCAAAGCTTTGAGTTGCAAATGTATATTCTGGAAAGCTGTGCAATCCTGGTGGAAAGCAGTCGATTCAATGAAACACAGCAACAACTCTGGCACAATATTCAGAAAGCGAAACTGGGGCATTATGCCGAGTTAAAATGGCCTTTTCCATTGGCTGATTTTCAGGAAAGCCGCGGCTTGCCCTCCTATATTCAGGGCTTTCTGGATGCGACTGCCATGAATAAAAAGATTCTATGTCTAGGTCATCTCGATTTTATCCAGCACTCTAATATTCTACATTTAGCAAGTTTAGAAGAAATGATTGCCCAGCCTTTATTAAAAAGACGACTGTGGCAACTGATGCAATAAAAGATCGGAATTGTAACAATGAAGAAAGTTGTCGTATTCAGTCAAATAGATCAAGATGTTCTAGCACGGTTACAGCAAAATTATCAGGTGGTAGTGCTCAACCCAAAACTCGGTGAGATCAATGAGCAAATCCGTACTGAAGTGGTTGATGCCGATGCCATGATTGGTGCAGGACGTTTACTCAATGAAAGCAATCTGGCACCTGCACAAAAACTCAAGATTATTTCGACCGTCTCCGTTGGTTATGACAATTATGATGTGAATTATCTAAATCAGCGAAAAATCTGGCTGGCAAATACCCCGCATGTGCTTACCGAAACCACCGCCGATTTAGCCTTTAGCTTACTTTTGAGTGCAGCACGTAAGATTCCACAACTGGATGCATGGACCAAACAGGGGCAATGGAAGCGTACCGTTTCGACTGAACAATTTGGTGTGGATGTATTTGGTAAAACGCTGGGAATCATTGGTCTGGGCCATATTGGCGCAGCCATTGCAAGACGTGGCTTTTATGGCTTTAACATGAATATTCTGTACCATAACCGCCGTGAAAAAATTGAGGTGGCCCAGGCTTTCAATGCGCAATATCGTAATTTAGACCAGCTTCTACAGCAGTCTGACTTTATTGTGGTTGCGGTTGACTTAAATCATGATTCACAGGCACTGATTGGAGAGGTGCAGTTTGACCTGATGCAGAAACATGCTGTATTTATCAATATTGCGCGTGGTTCGGTGGTTGATGAAAATGCGCTTATTGATGCGTTGCAGCAAAATAAAATCTTTGCTGCGGGTTTGGATGTATATGCCAAAGAACCATTACAAAGCTCTGCATTATTTGACCTGGCAAATGTTGTGACTGCGCCACATATTGGTTCAGCCACCGCCGAAACACGCAAAAAAATGGTCGATCTGGCCTATCAGAACCTAATTGATGCTTTAGAAGATCGTACACCCCGTTATCTTGTCAATCCAAAATTTGAATAAATGCTTACAAATTTATTGCTGAATTATTCAGCTACAGCATCTTTTTAAACTGGTGAATATTGATACAATTGCGCCCTTTGTAATTTATTTTGGGGTGTCTGCTTGTGTTTGAGAAATTGGCTGAGAAAAGTTTAAATTTAATGGGGTGGGAACTGGATAATCACTGGGACCTCAATGTGGACCAGTGTGTCATGATTGCCGCCCCGCATACCAGTAACTGGGATGCTTTATATGCGCGTTTGGCATTGAAAGCCTTGGGTGTCAATGTGCGTCTAACCATTAAAGACAGCTACATGAAACTGCCATTTGGGCCTTTTGTCCGTGCAATGGGTGGTATCGGGATCGACCGTCGTGTGAAGCAAGCGGGGCAGGAACGTCCAAGCATGGTTCAACTGATGAGTGACCTGTTTAAAACACATCCTAGGGCTTGTTGAGAATTAACAAAGGCTACTGATTAATTTATAATAGTACTATGGATAGATACATACTTACTGATGCCCAATGGGCAAAAATGGAACCTTTTTGCCTAGGTAAAGTGACCGATCGAGGTCGTAGTGGAAAAGATAATCGATTATTTTTAGAAGCAGTCCTATGGATTGCCCGTACGGGCAGTCCATGGCGTGATCTACCTGCTCATTTTGGTAAATGGAATACCGTCTTTAAAAGATACCGTGACTGGGTTAAAGCTGGTGTATTTGAAACTATTTTTGCATCTGTAAATGAAGATGTTGATTTGGAATACGCCATGATTGATGGAACGATTGTTAAAGTTCATCGACATGGGCAAGGTGCAAAAGGGGGACTTTCAAACAGTCTATAGGTAAATCTCGAGGTGGAATGACCTGTAAAATTCTTGCCTTAGTGGATAGTCTAGGTAACCTCATTAAGTTTCGATTAATGCCTGGTCAATATCACGATTTAGTAGAAACCAAACCTTTAATCGAAGATGTTGATTTTCAAGCATTACTAGCGGATAAAGCATTTGATGCAGATTGGCTCATCCAAGAACTCAATGAACGTAAAGTGAAAGTGGTGATCCCACCCAAATCTAATCGAAAAGTAATGAGAGCATTTGATACGACTATGTATAAATGGCGTCATCTCATTGAAAACTATTTCTGTAAGTTAAAAGAATTTAAACGTATAGCGATGCGTAGTTGTAAAACAGATACGAGTTTTGAAGCCATGATTCAATTGTGTGCGAGTGTAATTAACTCTCGGTAATTCTCAACAGACCCTAAATTAGTCATGTTGGTCACACCTGAGGGAACTCGATCAAAACAGGAACAGTGGAAAACGGGTTTTTACCATGTCGCCATGACGGCAGGCGTACCGATTGCTTTAGCTTATATGGACTATGCCAAGAAAAAAACAGGGGTTGGAAAAATTGTCTATCCAACAGGAAACTATGAACAGGATATGGCTGAAATCATGGCATTTTATGCTGAAATCAATGCAAAGCATCCTGAAAAATTTAGCGTTGACCAACGCTATGCGAATAACAAATAATTTGGTTGATTTCAAAAATATAAACTAAGGCGGGATTTTCCTGCCTTTTATAACACTTCGTTGCAAATTTCTCCTATTTTCAATGCTATAGTCATTTTTTATTCATACCTTAGAGAAACCACTTGAGATCTTTATTGCTCGCATGTGGCCTTTTTGCCACTACCCAACTCAGCCATACCCAGATTTTTTTGCCTACGCAAAATATGGGTCAAACAGAAGTGCCTGACATTGGAAGCGGTATTGGTCTGCTTGATCAACAAAAAGAAAAGCTCATTGGTGAAAAGGTATATCGTGAAGTGCATCGCCAGATGCCCACCATTCAGGATGCATGGCTAGAAGATCAATTTCTACAGGTATTCTCAGGTATTTTAAGCCAAACCCAACTAGGGCAACCGATTGGACTGGTGATTATTAAAGACCCTCAGATCAATGCGTTTGCTGTACCAGGTGGCTTATTTGCACTCAATACGGGACTCATTACCTCAGCAAAAAATCTTGATGAGATTGCAGGGGTAATGGCGCACGAAATAGCACACGTTGCACAACGACATTATAGCCGTTCGCAAGAGGCATTTAAGGGACAGGGGCTATTGGCCTTGGCTGGTATTATTGTCGGGGCTGCGATTGCCTCACAGGCAGATAGTGATGTGGGTTCCGCCGTCATGCTTGGAACGCAGGCTGCTTTAATGGACAAGCAACTCAGCTATAGTCGGAATCAGGAACGTGAGGCTGACCGTATCGGCATGCAGTTTATGTACGCGGCAGGCTACAATCCGCAAAGCATGGCTGATTATTTTGAAACCATGCATCGGGCAACCAGTCGAGTTAGCTTTTTGCCTGATTTCTGGCTTACCCATCCACTTACTACAGAACGTATGAGTGAGGCGCGGTTACGTGCCAATCAGTTGCCTCAAGTCAGGTCTAAAATCTATGACCTCGATTTTGACATATTAAAATGGTACACACAGGTTGTCTCAAATCAGGCGACAGAAATCCAGTTACAGGCACTGGCCAATCAGAAGAATATCGCGGGCTTATTGGCGCTTAGCAAGTTTTATCTGATGCAGGGGGACTATACTCAGGCACAGTCCAACCTTGATCTGGTCAAGATAAAATTAAAATCGCATATTCTGATTCCCCTGATTCAAACCGATATTTATCTGGGACAAAACAAGTTCGATCAGGCATATGACAGCATGAGTTCACTACAAAAAACCATGCCTGAAAATCGGGCTTTATCCTATAAGTTGGTTGAGGTTTTAATCCGCCAAGGCAAGATTGATCAGGCACAAACTCTGGTACAGCGCTTTATAAGAAAAAATCAGCGTGATATACAGGGATGGCAGCTTTTACAGCAGGCGACTAATCTGGATAAAAGTTCACCACTGCAAGCGGTAAATGTGTTGTGCTATCGTGCGGAAGCTGAATATTGGTCTGGTTATGAAGAAAATGCGATTAAATCCATGCTACATGCCCAACGTTTGGCAAAAGGTAACTTGGCAATGTCAGCAAAAATTGACTCACGCTTGAAACAGATGCAAGATGATCGCCGTATGAAAATTTAAAAATTAGGAGAAATAGAAATGATTAAAGGGCAGTGTCTATGTGGGGAAATCGAAAATAGTATTTTGTGTTATTGCACAACATTGTGCCAGTCCAATCTATTCTTATCGTACCGATTTACCCCATATCATCCGCTTGCGTTTGGGAGCGGTGACGGAGGGGCATCTTCCAGCACCGAAAGAAGAATTTTTTACTGAACATAAGCCAGATTTTATTGAATTAAGATAAAATGCTAGTGATAAGTCATATTCATTGATGAAGTTAAAAGATTTATGAAGAAGTTTGTTTTTATTATTTTGATGACTGGTTGTATGGGGAACAGTTTTGCTGCATCCATTGAGCAATATGTCAATGCTGTACATAAAATCAGGGAAAGCTATGCACAGGACTTGCGTGGATTCTTGCGTAGCCTAGACCCTCAGCTCACTCAATTTAGTCCTGAGCAACAAGCTAAATATTGTGGCATTAACCAGCGTTATATTCAGGATATGTCAGGTGCAATTGAACAAAACCGTTCATCATTACCACCACAATATGCAAGTATGACCAAGCAGGATTTAATTAAACAAGTGGTTGAGTCTAAAGAGATGCAGATGCTTGCCAAATATAATGTTCAGTGTGATTTTAAATAATAGAAAGACTTTGGGTTCATTGTTAAAATGAATCCAGTTTTAAAATAAATAGCGGATATAAATAAAGAGGATTTAAGCTAATTAGCTTAATTTTGCTTTAATTTTGGCAGAAACTTGTGCAGGATCGGCACGTCCGGCTATGATCGGACGTAGAGAATTCATCACCTTACCCATATCTTTCATGCTAGTAGCTTCTTGAGCAGCAATCGTTTGCTCAATGATAGAATCAAGTTCTTCCTCAGTCATAGCGGCTGGTAGAAATTGAGAAATAACCTCAACTTCGGCTTGTTCTTTACTAGCTAAATCATCTCGACCAGCGCCAGAAAAGGCCTTGATCGATTCTTTACGTTGTTTAATTTGCTTTTCAATGACCGCAAGAACCTGAGCATCGTCAAGCTCAATGCGCTCATCGACTTCGATTTGCTTAATCGCTGCCTGTACACCACGAATAACCGTTACCGTTGCCATGTCTTTGGCACGCATAGATGATTTTAATACGTCGGTAATCTGGTCTTTTAAAGTGGTCATATCAGCAGTCAGTCACAAATTAATTAGTAAAGGCGAGTAGTACGTACAGATTCGCGAGTCAATTTCTTTTGATAACGCTTAACTGCAGCAGCTTTTTTACGCTTACGTTCCTGAGTTGGTTTTTCATAGAACTCACGCTTACGAACGTCAGCTAAAACACCCGCTTTTTCGCATGAACGCTTGAAACGACGGATAGCTACGTCTACTGGTTCGCCTTCTTTCAATTTAACTTGTGGCATGTAAAATCCTCTAAGATGATGGGATAGACCTAACGTACCATTACGCCAGATCACAAGTGAAGTGCACTATTTTACTCATTTACAACTCAGATCACAAGTCTATAATAGCCCCGACATTATTTTTAAACGATGTAAAGGCAGTTAAATGATTGTTTTGGGCTTGGAAACTTCGTGTGATGAAACTGGGTTGGCACTCTATGATAGTGAACTCGGCTTGCGTGGACAGGTTTTATATAGCCAGATCAAACTGCATGCTGAATATGGTGGTGTCGTACCAGAACTTGCTTCACGTGACCATGTCCGTAAAATGATTCCCCTGATCAATCAACTGCTTGAACAAAGTGGTGTTCAGAAAAACCAGATTGATGCGGTTGCCTATACGCGTGGTCCAGGACTCATGGGTGCCTTGATGACAGGTGCATTGTTTGGTCGTACTTTAGCATTTGCCTTTAATAAGCCTGCAATTGGTGTACATCACATGGAAGGGCATATGCTTGCACCATTACTTTCAGAGACTCCACCAGAATTTCCATTTGTTGCATTATTGGTGTCTGGTGGGCACACACAGTTGATGGCAGCCTACGGTATTGGTCAATATGAATTACTGGGTGAGTCAATTGACGATGCAGCAGGTGAAGCCTTTGATAAAGTCGCAAAAATGATGAAGCTACCTTATCCAGGTGGGCCAAACATCGCAAAACTTGCATTGCAAGGGGATGCCCTGGCATTTGAGTTTCCTCGTCCAATGTTGCATCAAGGTTTGGATTTTTCATTTAGTGGTTTAAAAACAGCGGTTTCTGTGCAGTTGAAAAAACTGGGTGAAGAAAACCGTGATGCTGACGTTGCTGCCTCTTTTCAGGAAGCAATTGTCGATACATTGGTTAAAAAATCGGTTAAAGCCTTAAAGCAAACAGGTTTAAAGCGTTTGGTGATTGCAGGTGGGGTGAGTGCAAATTTGCGTTTACGTGAGCAATTGGAAACCTCACTGAAAAAAATTAAGGCGCAGGTTTATTATGCTGAACCTGCCTTATGTACCGATAATGGCGCAATGATTGCATTCGCAGGTTATCAACGTTTAAAGGCTGGGCAGCATGATGGTTTGGCTGTCACCACAACGCCAAGATGGCCGATGACTGAGTTGCAACCAACCTGAAAATTGAATTGATGATTCTTGTTGGTTGATAGGCTTTAGATCGGTTTACGTTCTTATTTTATTTAAAAATCAAACCATTATTTATATGTATGGCAATGGCTTGGAGTCAACGCTATTGTGTTAAAGTATTGGATAAATTATTTATTTTGATGAGCTAAAACTCATTAGCGGAGTTCAGAAGTTGAAAATTTCTTATGTTTTTACCTGTGGTCGATTAGAGTCTTTGTTTAAGATTCTAAATCTTATTCAATCCAATGAAAATAAAGAAAAAAATGATAAAGTGATTGAGCAGTTTAGAAAGGATATTTCTTTAGGGCGAACTTTTGAGGAAACTGAACTTTATCAATTGATAGAAGACAGTGAGGAAAAAATTGTGGTCAATCGCTTGAACAATATTCTTCGGGACAAACCTGCCCATCAGAATGAATTTGATTTTCAGGAATATAAAACAGGTGCCTGGTCTGAATTTAACGATTATAAGCTGGCAGTTCGTTTCTCTAATGCCAAAACAGAGTTAAGTGAAAAGCACTTTGAAAAAACTGGTGAATACATGACTAGTCGAGGTATTGCAAAACTGACAGGTTTCAATCCAGCTAATATCAAGAATATGTTGCAACATAAAAGAGCTGTCGTGAAGAAAATGCTTATCACATTGGAAAAATTAGCAAAAGAATATTGATAATCTATAAAATAAAAAATTGATGCAGAGAAAATTTATTTTTCTGCATCGAGATTTAATTTCTGAATAATAAGTATCAACTAAAAAGTAAACATGTATTCATTACCAAAACCCTTTGAAATCTGCCCAACCCAACGCTCTATTTGATCTGCCTTCATCACCTTAAAATCCCGCCAGTTATACTTCATCTGCTTCCAAACCATCTCAATTCTATTCAGCTCAGGACTATACGCAGGTAGAAAATACAAAGTCGTTGAATACTCTTGTACAAGAAGCTTGCGCCAATCTACCATCTGTTTGCTGCGATGAATCGAGGCATTGTCAACAATCAACACCAAAGGAACTTGATAGCTGCGTTTCACCTGTGCTGCTACACCCATCAAATAGGCATAAAACCAGCGACTGTTAACGGACTCCTGTAGGCAACTGGTGATCAGATGACCCGTTGACAGCAGACAACCCATCACATTAACTCGCTTTAGTCTTACAGCATCAACCGCATGAACATCGCCTATCTTTGTCCATGCATAACGGTTATCTGGCGTAGCCGAAAATCCTGTTTCGTCCACATAGCCCAATACAATTTCACCACGTGCCGCTTGCTCACGTAATGCTTCAATCTGCTGTTGCGCTTGTCCAAATGCGGTCGGGTCTCTTTTTTTTCAAGCTGTGTCGGGTGCGTTTGAAGACCATGCCTGAATCTCGCAAAAACTTGCGAAGAGTTTCAACAGACACCGATACACCGTGTTTTTCATGCAGTTTGACTCGGATTTGTTCTGCATTGAGTGGGCTTGTGTTGACCCACTCTAAGATTTGAGCCTGATAGTTTGAGGTCAGTGTATTGGGACGGCCTGAGCGATGACCTTCTTGAATCGATTCAAACTGATGTAGCTCCCAATGTCGGCGTTGTAGCCTTATGGTTTCTGGGATACGCTCTTGTAACGCAGCAACTTCGGCAACAGTTTTACCTTCGGAAAGCCAGAGAATGGTTTGGGCACGTTGTCTTTCACGCCAATGTGCTGCATGCTTGGTCAAGAGAATTAGTTGTGCACGCTGTTCTAAGCTGAGTGGGACGGTAACAATCCGTGGCATGTGCAAACATCGTTTAACCAAAAATGTCTTTTCGCATGTTTAGTTGTTTTTGTCAACTTAATCAATTGATGGCTTTTTATTTGAGTAATTATACCATTTTTAATTGCTGCGAACCGATCCAGTGTTTTGAGAACTGATATGCCGCACGGCCTGAACGCTGTCCTCGTGCCTGACACCATCTCAGTGCCTCAGCCCGTACTGTGTCATTATATTCCAGATCAGCTTTTCGAATATAATGTTCCACAATGTCCAGATAGAGCTGTTGATCCATTGGATAGAATGAAAGCCATAGTCCAAAACGATCAGAAAGTGAGATTTTTTCTTCAATCGCTTCCTGTGGATGCAACTCGGTATATTGCGGAACATCAACCTTGCGCACTGGTGTATTTTCGTGCATAAATTCAGGCAATAGGTGGCGGCGGTTACTGGTTGCATAAATAACGAAGTTGGTTGAACCAGATTGCAGCGAACCGTCCAAAACACTCTTTAAACTACGGTAATTTTCATCTTCCGCATTAAAGGCCAGGTCATCACAATAGACAATAAACTTTTCTGGGCGCTCGGCAATCAGTTTTTGAATTTTTGGTAAATCTGATAAATCATCACGTTCAATTTCAATCAGGCGTAAACCCTGTGCTGAGTACGCCGTGAGCAGGGCACGTACAATGGAGGATTTGCCTGTACCACGGGAACCTGTCAGCAAAATATCATTGGCGGGGAAACCATTTAAAAACTGCAAGGTATTTTGGATAATCTTGTCTTTTTGGCGTTCAATTCCTTTTAAATCTTCCAGATACATTTTTTTAGGTTGTTGAATTGCGACCAGTTGCTGATTTTCCCAGCGAAAAGCAATTGCTGAAAAATCAGTAGGTTGTCTTGGAGCGGGGAGGACTTGCTGGAGCTGTGTTAAAACACTGGATAATGACTGGAGAATAGATTCGGGTAAATCAAGGATAGCCATAAATCAAACCAAACTCAGTGATCAATAAATAGGGATACTATCACTGCTATAGTTAAAATAAAGAAAATATCATCAAGAATATGGAAATAAGCTGATTTTACCCTTGATTGTTACAATAGGTTTTTGCATTGTATAGGTGCAGGATTAGAAAAACATGATGCACATCAGGATAACGAATGTTAAATAATGTCCAAGAAAAAAAGAATACATATCAAACATATAGGATAGATGTGTTACAGGAGCAATTACAACATGCCAGCTCTTATGAAGAATGGAGGGAAATTGCACTCAAATTGGACGAGGAATCAGGCAGGGAAGTATGGAAATATGACAATGAATCGCCTTATTTTGATGCTGAAGTTTTATCCAGGCGTTACAACCTGCTAAAAAGATATCGGCTGCATCACCGTACCCTTGACCTGATCTATGTATTGAGGGATGGACTAACCTACGATTTTGCCAATATTGGCCATCCCATGTTGTTTGCTGAAACGTATATCGGCACCAAAAAAATTATCGAAAACTATGTGGATGAGGTGAGTGACTGTTTGCGTTATTTGGCATCCAGCGAATGTATAACGTTTCAGCTCAAGGAGAAAATCCAGTTTTTTGAGGAATGTCAGAAAGCCTATGGTCAGCCTGCCTTGATGCTTTCTGGTGGCGCAACTCTGGGACTGTTTCATACTGGGGTGTGTAAGGCATTGCTGGAACAGGACCTGTTGCCGAAAGTGCTGTCAGGTTCAAGTGCGGGCGCAATCATGACGGGGATGTTGGGTACCTCATCCGCTGATCAAATTCCAGAATTATTGACAGGAAAGCATTTCTTTCATGAAGCATTTCGTTTTAGAAAGGTGATGGAACTCATTAAGGGGCATGGCGGTATTGCCGATGTGATGTACCTTAAAAAATTCCTGATTCACAATATGGGAGACCTGACCTTTGCAGAGGCGTATCAGCGTTCTGGTCTGCATATCAATATTGCGGTTGCACCTTACAATGCATCACAAAACCCGCTTATCCTCAATGCCTTGACTGCGCCGAATGCTTTGGTCTGGAGTGCGGTGATGGCTTCCTGCGCGGTTCCTGTTCTGTTTCCACCCGTTCATCTGACCAGCAAGCGCTACGATGGACAGCATACGCCCTATATGTCAAACACCAAATGGGTGGATGGGAGTATGCGTAGTGATTTTCCACAAGAAAAAATGGCTCGTTTGTATAATATCAACTACACCATTGCTAGTCAGGTGAATCCGCATATTGTTCCATTTATGCAGAGTGACTTACAGCGTTATCGTAATGATGTGTTGAGCTGGCCTGAGCGGATTATCCGTCATCAGGGTAAAACCATTGCACTGGATGTGATGGATTTAACCCGCCATTATGTGGGAAGATTTTTCCCGATTCGCCGTGCCCTGGATCATGGTTATGGTATTTTAGGACAGCGCTATTATGGGGATGTCAATATTATTGCCAAATATGGACTGCGCCACTATGGTTATATGCTCAAGAACCCTCGTCCCAAGTTGTTTAAGATTTTGCAGCAGGAGGGTGAACGGGCGACCTGGCCTAAAATCGCTTCTATTGAAACCCATGCGCGTATTGGTAAAACCATTGAACATTGTTTGGCATCATTGCGCAAACAGGCAGAAAAGCAGCAGAATGAGTTTTATTACGTGGACCTTTGATTCGCAACTTCCGTTGGATGATCTTGTATTAAAAACCAAACCCCAAAGTTATGCCTTTGGACGGCGTTTATATACATTCCAGATCGAACAGCAAAAATATTGGCTTAAATTTCATCAGGCCCATAGTTATCACGTTTTGGAACATGCTTTTCTGCATGAATTGGATTTTTATCAGCAGAATTCAATCTCCAGAAAGCAATTTATTGTTCCTCATCAAATCATTCAGTTTAAAGAAAACACGCCGTTTCATGAACTTGCCTCCACTGGAAAAGGGCTGATTCTGGTGGATACAGAAAATTTTTTTAACTGTGTGCCCAGCGATGTGCAAATAATTCAACAGCAAATATTAAGGGCATTGGAAACACTGGAAAATATGCACCAACTAGGGTGGGTGCATGGCGACCTTAAAATTGAACATTTCCGTTGCTATGAAAATAGCTGTAAGCTGATTGATTTTGAGCAGAGCTTTAAATCACCTCATGCAACCCAGAATTTAACTGCCACACCGCACTATATGGCGCCAGAGCTTTTTCATGCAGAAAGGAAAACAGTTCAGAGTGATTTATATGCTTTTGGTATTATTGTCTATGAATGGCTCACTGAAACAAGGCTACAGGCCAAGACCTACCATAATTGGGCGGTATTGCATTGCCAGCAAATGCAAATTCAGCTTCCTAAACAGCTTGAATGCTTTTTGCCATTGCTGAATGGGTTGATGCAGAAGCAGGTTGAACAGCGTTTTAAGTTGGTTTCAGATGCAAAAGACTGTCTAAACTCGACTATTTTGCTGTAAAAATAAACATAAATACTTGATTTGAATATTATATGTTCATTTGGTTGGTTTTTTTTAACAGAAACACTTGTCATCAAGGATGTTTCTCACTAATATGCATACCCATCGGGGGCGTGGCGAAATTGGTAGACGCACTGGATTTAGGTTCCAGCGCCGCAAGGTGTAAGAGTTCGAGTCTCTTCGCCCCCACCAAATTTAAAAAGCAAGGATAACTTGCTTTTTTTATGGTTAAGTCGTTATGATTTGATCATGCTGTTATAGAGGATTGGTGTAATGGTAGCATGACGGTCTCCAAAACCGTTCGTCAAGGTTCGAGTCCTTGATCCTCTGCCAAATTTAAAAGGGATTTTTTAGGAGTCCCTTTTTTATTGCCGTAATTTTTTATCTGTATATTAAAAAAGCATTAAGTTTCAGATGCATGGTTTTTTATAAAAAGGGCTTGTCATCAGAAACGTTTATCTCTAATATACACATCCATCGGGGGCGTGGCGAAATTGGTAGACGCACTGGATTTAGGTTCCAGCGCCGCAAGGTGTAAGAGTTCGAGTCTCTTCGCCCCCACCAAATTTAAAAAGCAAGGATAACTTGCTTTTTTTATGGTTAAGTCGTTATGATTTGATCATGCTGTTATAGAGGATTGGTGTAATGGTAGCATGACGGTCTCCAAAACCGTTCGTCAAGGTTCGAGTCCTTGATCCTCTGCCAAATATTAAAAAAGCCCTTGTATTTACAAGGGCTTTTTTATGTTCATCTTTTCAGATGACTTTTCTTTTGAAGTGGTCTACGTGTATTCTGCTAGTCTAGAGCCACTAGTTTAATACTTTTTTGAATCCGTCAATGCGTAAGTCTTATTCTAATTCAGGGAATAAAATGTAGCTCTTATCAAAAACAGGTTTTTGGGTCGTATTGGATTAATGAGGGCCTTTGATATTTTGCAGGCCCTCATTTTTAGTGATTCATTTAATAGCTATACTTTTCAAGTTTAATTGGGTGGTAACAGCATTAAAATGCCATCATTCAGCAACTGGGCGATATCTTCCAGTATTTCAATATGATTCAACTGTTCATCAAATATCAGGCTTTCACCATTGGCTAGTTGCTGCAATTGTTTCTCAAATGCTTCGGAAACACAAACAGGTTCGCCATTTGCCCAAAACTCCAATACTCCATTGTGCTGTCTGTAAAGTAGTTTCATGGCTGGTTCCAGCATCAGTTCATAGCCTGTACCTATGATTTCAATGAGCTCATTTGCCTCAATTTCTTCTGGTTCAGGAATATTGTCTGGATATTTGACTTCGCTCATATATGCCATAATTGCAGCATCAAATTCAGGCGCCTGACAGAGATAATCGAGTAACTGGTTTTTTAAATAGCTAAATTCGGTATGGTTGATTTCGCCAATTGCTGTGGCCTGCTGGCGGGGAATATCCAGCAAGGGATTTTTCAGTAAGCTATTTTCTGCAAACTGGTCACTGATCCGATCCATCATGTGTGCAAGGTTAGGCATACGGAAACCAAACGAAAAGGTCAGGCATTCATCTTCCGCAACACCATAATGGGAAAGTCCAGGTGGTACATAGAGCAAGTCGCCTGGCGCAAGAACTTCATCAAAATGAACATCCATTTCAGGCAATAATTTTAAGGGTTGATCTGGCACAAACTCGGTTGATTCGTCACACATTTGACCCAACTGCCAACGGCGATGACCATGTCCCTGCACCAGAAACACATCATAAAAGTCGAAGTGTTTGCCCACTGATCCTCCTTTAGGTGCGTAGGACACCATAATGTCATCACGCCGCCATTGGGGAATAAAAGGAAATTTTTTCCACAGTTCTGAAATATCAAAGGAATAGTGATCAATCGCTTGTACTAAAATTGTCCATAAATTTGGCAATTTTTGAAAATCACCTTTGGTTAAAGGTGAGGATTTAACGTGCCATTCATTTGGTTTTTTGTTTTTTTGACGGATCAAACGTGCGCTGACTTGCTCTTCCAATGCCAGCTCCCTGACATCATCAGGTTCGATGAGTCCAATAATTTCGGGCATTGCGTTACGCACCAGCAGTGGTTTTTTTTGCCAGTATTCAGTTAAAAATTGTTCTGCGGTAATACCGCCCAATACCGTTAAAGGTTGTGACATGATGATGAAGCCAAAAATAAATCAATAACGTGTATTGTCCCTTGAGTTGAAAGGCGGTGCAAGCCTTGTATCACAGCCAACAAACCCTAATTTTGATCAATCAGTTCGGGATTCATTCACAGCTTCTTAAAAACACAGTATGCTAAAGCGGCTATAAGGAGTATTCATGTATCAAGTATTGGCAAGAAAATACCGTCCACGTAATTTCAATGAGTTAGTGGGGCAGAATCATGTCTCCCGTGCGTTGACCAGCGCATTGGAACGTGGACGATTGCATCATGCTTATTTATTTACAGGGACACGTGGTGTGGGTAAAACTACAATTGCCCGTATTTTAGCCAAGTGCCTGAACTGTGAAACGGGTGTGACCTCAACGCCGTGTGAAGTTTGTGCCACCTGTAAGGCCGTGAATGAAGGGCGTTTCATTGATTTAATCGAGATTGATGCTGCGTCACGTACCAAAGTTGAAGATACCCGTGAGTTACTGGACAATGTTCCTTATGCACCAACTCAGGGTCGCTTCAAAGTCTACCTGATTGACGAAGTGCACATGCTTTCAACGCATTCATTTAATGCTTTATTAAAAACGCTGGAAGAACCGCCAGAGCATGTGAAGTTCTTGTTTGCAACCACCGATCCACAGAAATTACCCATTACGGTGATTTCTCGTTGTTTGCAGTTTACCCTGCGTCCTTTGGCTGTTGATGAGATTACCACGCATTTAACCGCAATTTTAAATAAAGAGCATATTGAAGCTGATCAGGATGCGATCTGGCAAATTGCTGAATCGGCACAGGGTTCATTACGTGATGCATTATCCTTAACGGATCAGGCCATTGCCTATGGTCAGGGAGCTGTACATCATCAAGATGTCAAAGACATGCTGGGGCTGATTGACCGAACCATTATTTATGACCTGATTTTAGCAATTCATCACAACCAACAAGCGCATGTCAGCCAGTTGTTGTTGCAGTTTAGGCAACAGGCTTTAGATGTTTCTCTGGTTCTGGATCAGTTGGTTTCAACCTTGCATGAGTTGGCGTTGTTGCAGTATCTGCCTGATCTTGCCTTGAAATACAGTGAAGAAATCAATCGAAAAATTCTACATTTGTCCAAACTGATTTCTGCTCAGGATTTGCAGCTTTACTATCAGATTGCATGTAAGGGACGATCTGATCTGCAACTTGCAGTCACGCAAGAGCAAGGTTTTGAAATGTGTGTCTTGCGTTTGCTCGCATTTAGACCGTTATCTGCTGGTGAAATTACTGTTGGGGGCACAAACCCACAAAATATTGTAGTTTCTCATCAGCAAGTCGTTTCAACTGAGCCAAGTCCAGCAGAAATTCAGCAATTGCAGCAAGTTACTATTGTTGAAGAACAGCTTGTGGTTCAGCAGGAAATGGTTAGTGTTGAACCTGAACCTGAACCTGAACCTGAACCTGAACCTGAACCTGAACCTGAACCTGAACCTGAACCTGAACCTGAACCTGAACCTGAACGCATTATTCAGAATGAAAATGTTATGGTTTTTGATGCAGCGGATGGGCAACTGATTGGGTTGGATCATTCAGCTATCCATCAGCAAAATGCTCATTCCAGTGAATTCAAAGAATCAGATGAGGTATTGATTTTTCCCGTAGAGGAACAAACTGAAGTTACACAAATCATCAATCAAGCACCTGAGCCAAACGTTAAGGCTGAACCTGAATTGTTTGAAGAAACATTTATTGCTACGGAACAGCAAATTGACAACCAATTTGCCATGCCTGTGGTTGATGTAGTTCAACAGGTTGAAACGATGCATTTGGCAGACCAAGCTAATCTCATGCCTCAAGATATTCTTAAACTTCGTGAACAGGTTTTGGAGGGTGAGTGGAATCTGGATAAATGGGAATACTGGTTTAGAAATAGTGAACTTTCGCCAGCCGTCCAGGAGTTGGCACAGCATGGCATCATGCAGGGGCATATTAATGGCTCATCTGTGTTTCATATTCCGCAGAAATACGAGGGCATGTTGTCACAATTAAGGCAGGCGTTGGAAGATGCACTTAAGTCACAGTGGCCGAATACGCAGTTTAATGTGCAATATCAAGATATTGATTCGATAACACCTTTTACCATGCAGGTCATGCGTAAGGAAAAGGCGTTTCATCGGGCTGTTGAGTTATTACAGCAGGAACCTGCCATTAAAAGTTTAATTGAAACCTTTGATGGTGAGTTACAGAATATTCAACTCAAGTCCTGATGCTTGAGTCCCCTTAAATTTAATATTTGGCTTGTGGTTTCTATCTAACTGCTTGTTGCAAATACTTATTAAACATACAGAATTGTCTATTTATTTTAAGTAATTAAGGGCTGGTGCATAGTAGAACCAAAAAAATTATGTTAAAAAAAGAAAGCGAATAATATACTGAAAATAAGGAAAAATAATAATGCGCCGTTTGCCTGTTTATATTTTATTGGATACTTCGGGGTCAATGCGAGGAGAGCCAATTCATTCCGTGAATGTTGGATTGCAGTCGATGCTTAGTGCATTACGGCAAGACCCTTATGCACTGGAAAGTGTGCATTTAAGTATCATTACTTTTGATTTAGAGGCAAAGGTCTATTTGCCACTGACCCCACTCGATCAGGTTCAATTGAACAATATTGATGTGCCAAGTGCAGGGGCAACCTTTATGGGCGCTGCTCTGGAGTTGTTGGCAGAACAAGTGAGCCAGCAAATTCAAAAAAGTAGCGATGAGATTAAAGGGGACTGGAGACCTTTATTATTTGTCATGACAGATGGCTCACCCTCAGATGTGTATGCATATCAGCAAGCAGTTCCTGTGATTCAGCAATTAAACTTTGCCAGTATTGTTGCCTGTGCGGCAGGGCCCAAAGCCAAAACTGAACATTTATTGCAACTGACAGATAAAGTTGTGGTATTGGATACCATGGATGCTGCATCATTTTCAGGATTCTTCAAATGGGTATCGGCAAGTGTGGTGGCAGGCAGCAGCAGTGCAGGCATTTCAAGCTCGATTTCATTGCCACCACCACCGCCTGAAGTGCAACTGGTTTTATAAATAACGGTATAAATTATTAAGGATATTCAGCTAGATGCGACGTTTACCTGTTTTTTTTGTGTTGGATTGTTCTGAATCCATGGTGGGGAAAAATATTGAGCAGATGCAGCAGGGTATTCAACTCATCATGCAGCAGTTACGCAAAGACCCTTATGCCCTGGAAACAGTATATGTGTCAATGATTGCCTTTGCGGGAATTGTGCGTACCTTGGTGCCTTTGGTGGAAGTGTTTGCTTATTATCCAGTGAAATTACCTTTGGGCGGTGGTACACACTTAGGTAAAGCGCTGGAACATTTAATGAATGAGTTTGATCGTCACTTGATTAAGACCACAACAGAAACCAAAGGTGACTGGAAGCCAGTCGTATATTTATTTACAGATGGGCGACCAACCGATGAATGCAAGGATGCAATTTATCGCTGGCAAAAAAAGTATGCCCGCCGTTGTACACTGATTGCACTGGGAATGGGTAGAAATGTCGATTATCACACTTTAAAGCAACTGACGGAACACTGTATAGCCTTTGATGAGTTGAATGAAAAAGATTTCCAAAAGTTCTTCCAATGGATCAGTGCCTCAGTCGTCGCGCAAAGTAAAAGTGTGGGAGATGGTGAACAGCAGCAACATCTACCGCCTTTGGATGAGCGCTATATGCGTCTGGTTAAAGATGTTCAGCCACGAACTTTGCTGGATGAGCAGTGTGCAACTTTTGTTGGGCGTTGTGGAAAGTTAAATCGCCCTTATTTGATGAAATTTGAACGTGAAATTCAGTATCAGGCCCCTAAAGACTTAGATATTAACCTCAATTTGTATCACTACCAACTGAAAGAGTGCTGCAAAATTGATGAGGATTATTTTACCTGGTCAGATCAAAGCCAACACCAACAGCAAATCAATACCACTTTGCTTGAAGGCACGCCTGAGTGCCCACATTGTTTGGCAGAAACCGCATTTGCCATGTGTGGCTGTGGTCAATTAATGTGTTATGACGGTTTTAGTGAAGAAGTCAGTTGTCCGTGGTGCCGCCGTCAGGTGAGTTTTGGCTATGGCGGTTCGGATGGGTTTGATGTGCAGCGTGGTCGAGGCTAGGGTATTCGTCTTAAGGCTAAAAAGGAATTTTTTATTTATGCTTCAGCCATTAACACCAGAATTAAAACAGGCCCTTGCTGATACATTAGCACAACTTTTAAATCATAAAAGCCAGTCATTAAATCAGATGCAAAATCAGGAATGGTGGCAGCAATGTGTACAAAATAAGCGTCTTTACAATGCCTATCATGATCTGGCAGAACAGTTTTATGATGCGGTGGGTTTTCAACTGGAGCAGTTGCCAGACTTTCAGGGATGTTTGTTACAACAAATATTGCAACAGGGACGTTTGCCGATTTATGCGCCTGTGCAAAATAGCCCATGTGAAAAGCATGGGGTGTCAAAGAATGCTGTAGAACCTCTGGGCTTTTATCCACAGCCTGATACTGCTCAAGCAGAATCTGTGCACCTTGAATCAGAACAGAAACAACCTTTGACACCACCAAATAATGACAATCAATCCATATTATCCGAAATGACAGATTTATCTGAATCTAATTCTGTTGTGCCTACACATTTACCGTTGGCCGTAACGACTCCAATCATTGAAAAACAATCCAGCCCTATTCCAGACAATGCCTCAACATCCCTGCAAACTGGGGTAAAAACGGTGAAAAAAATGCCTCACTTTCAGATTCCCAACGCTAGAGTGGGACAGAACTATCAAGCCAGCATTCAAATGCAACATCCCGTGAAACAGGATCTACAGATTCATCATGAAAGTGTCAGGATTCCTGAAAATCTGGGTATCTGTTTTGATGCAGTGACACAGCAACTTTCAGGCATACCCACACAGGCAGGTGAATTTAAACTCATTTTTCAATATAAAACGGCAAATGAGCAGGCAGGATGGTTGTCAGGGGAAGTCACGTTTATTGTCACGGCTGATCCGCGTAGTTTATGGCAGGTGAATGAGCCTGATCCAAATGCGATGTATTGGAAAGCAAATAATCGTTGTCAATTGATTCAGGCGGCAGATTTTAATATTGCTGCGTGTAGTCAGCGAGGACGTTCACATGAACATGCAGGAACATTCCGTGATGATGATTTTTTTGTTGCTCAGGTCGCGGATAGTAATTGGTCGGTATTGGTTGTGGCAGATGGTGCAGGAAGTGCCGAATTTTCCCGTGAGGGGTCGAGGGTTGCGGTGAATACTGTTGGTGAGTATTTAAAAGCTTTCATGCAAAAACAATCAGGTGAATCTGACCGATTGTTGGCACAGTGGCAAGTCGGAGCTAATGATGATCCTGAAACCAAAAATGCAGCGCATCAGTTAGGCAATCAATTTAGTGATGCGTTTTATTCAGCCGCAACACAAGCCATTGAACAAATTGAACATGAAGCCACTCGACAAGGCGTTGCCTCTAAATTGTTTGCTACAACATTATTGTTTGCAGTGGTACGGCAACAAGACAATAAAACCTTTATAAGTAGTTTTTGGGTCGGTGATGGAGCGATTGCAGTTTATGGTAAAGACCGCGTACGGTTAATGGGGAAACCTGATGGGGGGGAATTTGCAGGACAAACCCGCTTTTTAGATTATGGTTGTTTGGTACGAGATTTTAAACAGCGAGTCCATATTGGCTATTTTGATGACGCTCAGGCAGTAATTCTCATGACCGATGGGATTTCTGATCCGCGTTTTGAAACAGATGCAGGGCTGGAAAATCAAAAAAAATGGCAGGCACTTTGGCAAGAAATTGAACCACACTTACAACAGGAACAACCTGAACAGGCCTTATTGGAATGGTCGGCATTCTTTAGTGCAGGACACCATGATGATCGAACTCTGGCAATTTTATGGACGGTTTCGACAAGCTCAATCCATGACTCATCTATGGTGACTGAGCCTGTCGAAATAAACGGAGAAGAACATGAGTAAAGTCATTCAATGTCAAACGCTCGATGGCCGTCCAATTGCATTTATTGATGAAGTGATCGGTTCGGGTGCCATGAAAGATGTATATTTTTCTCCTGATAAATCTTATGTGGTGTGTTTTTTTAGCAAGGAAAAAAACCATTTTTATCAGTCTCAGGCTGAACTGGAACGGCAGAAAGATCGGTTAAAAGAAATTGTGGGCAATAAATGGCAAGGTATTTTTAACGGTGCGGGTGGTGATTACTGGAAAAATGTATTTTGCTGGCCTGATGGTTTGGTGGAATACAATGGCTTGCTGGGGATTACAGCACCTACTTATCAAAAGCCATTTTTCTTTGAGTTTGGTTCTAAAAATAATGATTTTTTGGGGATTAAAGGGAAAGAAAAAGAGGGAAAATGGTTTGCGAGTGCCAATAACCAGAAACGCTTTCTGGATGAACGGGAAAAAGGCACATGGCTGAACTATCTCAAGATTTGTATTTTAATTGCGCGTGCAGTGCGCCGTATGCATGCGGCTGGTTTGGCCCACTCCGATTTGTCCTATAAAAATATCTTGATTGATCCTGTCATGGGGCGTGCTTGCGTCATTGATGTGGATGGTTTGGTTGTTCCAGGCAAATATCCGCCTGATGTGGTGGGAACACCAGATTTTATTGCGCCTGAAGTGGTGATGACCAACCATCTTAAAAAAGATGATCCTCAACGGCATTTGCCCAATATCATGACGGATCGTCATGCTCTGGCTGTGCTGATTTATATGTATTTGCTCTATCGCCATCCATTACGTGGTGGCAAAGTACATGATGTCAATGACCCACAAAAAGATGAAAATCTGGCAATGGGTGAAAATGCATTATTTATTGAACACCCATCGGATGCAAGTAATCGGGTTAAAGTGGCGCAGGTTCGTCCGAGTGCATTACCGTGGGCAGACCCCGAAAAAATTCCATTTACAGTGACAGGGCCATATTTAAAGGAACTCTTTCTACAGAGTTTTGTTACAGGTCTGCATCAACCGCAGCAACGGCCCTCTGCCAATGACTGGGAAACGGCATTGGTGAAAACGGTTGATTTAATGCAGCCCTGCCTAAATCCAGATTGTGGTCAAAAATGGTATGTATTTGACAACAGCACCAAGCCTGTCTGCCCATTTTGTGGCACGGCATTTCACGGCAAATTGCCTGTGTTAAACCTATATTCGGCACGCAGGGAGGGGAGCTTTAGACCTGATAATCACCGTTTGATGGTCTGGACAGGCCAGTCAATCTATCAATGGCATGCCAATAACTTGATTGCGCCAAATGAACGTTTAAGTGTAGAGCAAACCAAACGGGTGGGTTATTTTATTTTCCATCAACAGCAATGGTGGCTGGTCAATGAGAATTTACCTGAACTGATGGACGTGGCAAGCAAAGAGATTATTCCGATAGGTGGAAAAATTGAATTGACCGATGGGAAGCAGATTTTATTGTCACGTCAGGATGGCGGACGTTTAGTGGTGGTACAAATGGTGGAATGTGAATGAATGCAGCTTTAGAAGTGACGGGAACAAATACAGAAATGAATATCGCTGAAAACTCTATTGGAATCTGGTTTACCCAAGCCCATTCCTGTCAGCGAGATTTAATTTTGGCAGCAAAACATACACCTTTTAATCTACCTATTCATGTGGTGGCCTCCCATCCCGAGTGGCGGCCTGAAATCACATCTGTTGCAGATATTGCGTTACAGGAGCCTGCCGTTGCTGAGCGCGTGGAGTGGGTGCTACAACAGGCACAGCGCCTAAAGGTAAAGCTAATTATTGCAGGGCGTTTTGGACGAATTTATCTGGAACAGAAACACCGTTTCGAGGCTTTGGGTATTCGGATTATGGCTGGCTGCGATCACATGGAGCAGATTGCCCAATTACATGATAAATCAGTATTTACCCAAACCTGTTTACACCATCAGATTGCGGTTGTCCCTGCCACCACTGTATATCATGCTGAAGAGTTGCAAGCCGCCTATGAAAGTTGGTCGAAGAAAGGTGAAGTATGTGTAAAGCCTGTGACAGGTGTATTTGCATCAGGTTTTTGGCATCTGGATACAAAGGCGACATCATTTGATATGTTTGCCAATAGTCAGAATTTTAGGGCACATCCACAAACATTTATTGAAAGTTATCGACAATCGCCGAATCCGCCTGCCTATTTGGTGATGCCATTTTTATCGGGTCAGGAATGTTCAGTGGATATGTTTTGTGTGCATGGGCAAGTCCGATGTGCGGTTGTCCGTTGTAAACAGCGCGGTGGTTACCAGCAACTGAAACTCGAAGGTGAGGCCATTGAACTGGCCAGACAGGTTGCTGAATTGTTTGGTTGTGATGGTTTGGTGAATATGCAGGCCCGTTATAATGATCATGGACAATTATTTATTTTGGAAGTTAATCCTCGCCCTTCGGGTGGAATAGGGCACACATTTTATAGTGGTGTCAATCTGGTCCACGCTGCTATTGCAGAAACATTCGGATTGGATTATCAGCCTGAAAAAATTGAAAATACTGTTATGGTTCGACATATTAGCCAAAGTGTTTGTGTGGTATAAAAAACGGTATAAATATAATTTTTAAGTTAGATTTAAGATATATATGATTGAGATTGAATTACAGAGGGGAGTATTAAGCTTACAACCCAATGATAATAGCCACTGGAAATGGCAGGATTTATTGGGTTTTGCCGAACGCATTAATCCAAAGCGTGCATTTTTATTTGTATCGAAAGTATTAGGGCGGCATATCCCCGTCAGTCCCCACATTATGCGCCATGCCTTTACTGATTTGGCTGAGCTGGTTCCTGATGATTTACCTGAACCTGTGTTGGTTATTGGCATGGCGGAAACGGCGGTTGGGCTGGGCGCAGGCGTTCATCAGGTGTTGCAGCAACGTTATCCTGAAGCGATTTATGTGACAACAACACGCCATCCAGTACATGGTGCGCCATTACTGGCACGTTTTTTAGAAGAACATAGCCATGCACAGGATCAATTGTTATATGGTTCACCCGATGCAGAGCTTCAACAACAGATTCTAAACAGCAAAAGCATTGTACTGGTAGACGATGAAGCATCAACTGGCAAGACCTTTGTCAATTTAATCCATGCTTTACAACAGGCAGGGCTGAATCGAATTTCTCATGTGGTGACTGCCACGCTGGCAGATTGGTCATCAGGCATTCATATTGCCGATCTAAACTGTCAGTCTGTAGCATTAATGACAGGCAAATGGCAATGGCGTGATGCTGAGAATCCAATCCAGATCAATATGCCAAAGGTGGATACAGTCGCCTTTGGCGCGTTTGATACTTTAGCACAGCCGACCTGGGGGCGTTTACCCATTCAGGACAGTGGTGCGCATATTCGGTTGGCGGTACAACCTGATGAACGTATTCTGGTGTTGGGCAGTGGCGAGTATGTCTGGTCTTCTTTCCTGTTGGCAGAGTATTTGCAGCAGCAAGGCGCAGATGTGAGGTTCAGTGCAATTACCCGTTCACCGATTGCTGTTGGACATGCCATTCAGTCTGCCTTGGCATTTGCGGATAACTATGGGCTAGGTATTCAAAATTTTGTCTACAACATCAATCCACAGGATTATGACCGAGTCTTGATTACTGTCGAAACCGCAACACATTCAGTCGCGAAAAGCCTGCTTGAAGCGTTGCCAAATGCTGAAGTGATCAGTGCTGTGGACTATCCTCATCAAAATTTTAACTTGTGTGTTGTAAATGACTGATTTTTTATTTGACTCCAGTGAAATTCGTACACCCTTAATGTTGGTGGATCTGGATGACACGTTGTTCCAGACCCATCGCCGCATTACACCTGAAGCTGACTTTAAAATGGTCACCACTGATAAGCAGGGACAAGCTCTGGCCTATATGAACCCGATACAACAGCATTTTGTACAGTGGTTATTGCATAGTACCCATGTGATTCCAGTGACTGCACGCTGTGCCGAGGCTTTATCCCGAGTTCATTTACCCTTTCAGTATGGGGCGGTCTGTTCTCATGGTGGAACGGTGCTGAATGCGGACCTTAGTGTCAATGCTGAATGGCATGGACAGATGCAACAGGCATTACAACCCTATCAGACACGTCAGGAAGCCCTGATTGAAGCTGTGCAGCAGCATTCCAGACATTTTGGTTCAATTCGGACATGGGTGGTTGAAGAACAGGGATTGGGTTTGTATGTTGTGGCAAAGCAAAATACAGAAAATGACAATCCTTATGCGCCGAATTTTTTGCCCCAGTTGCTCAATAGTCTTGATGTGAATTTATTGTCAGGTTTTTACTTCCATTTAAATGGTAATAATCTGGCACTGATTCCACAGCCTGTGAGTAAGGCCAATGCGGCCAGATTTCTTTTGCAGCAACTTAGCGCACAACAACGCCCAATTTTAGGCTATGGCGACAGTTTGTCGGATGTTGAGTTTTTGAATTTATGTCACTGGTGGGGAATGCCAAACCATAGCCAGTTGAATCGTTGGGTAAAACACAATCTGACGCAGCAGTACAAACAAGAAGGATATTATGGCGATTACCAGTAAACAAAAAATTAGTAGAGAAAAAGCATCAGAACTTATTTTAACACAGGGATTTAGTGGAAGTTATCAAGCTGGGCAAGTGACGTTCCTGTTAAATCGCATCCAGATTCAACCAACAGACACATTGGAAAAGGAACGCCTCATTCAATCAGGTGAAAAACATTATTCACAAATGATCAGTCAGGAGCAGGCACCCACGGAGCGTCATTTGCAGCTATTTGAACAAGCAATGCAGCACGGGCAGCAACGTTTGGCAAAAGAGGTGCAACAACTGGCACAAACACTCTCAACAGAGTTTGCTGAACCGATTGTATTGGTCAGTTTTGTACGTGCTGGTGTGCCATTAGGGGTGTTGCTTTATCATGCATTGCAAGATTTGGGGCATGATTGTGTACATTATGGCATCAGCATTATCAGGGATCGTGGTATTGATTTTGCTGCTCTGGAAACAATTATTGCCAAACATGGCCATCAATCTTTAGTGTTTGTAGATGGCTGGACTGGTAAAGGCGCGATTCAAAAGGAATTGCAACGGAGTCTAGCCAATGACCCCCGTTTTGCTGATCGACCTTTGCCCTTGGTAGTGTTGTCAGATATTGGTGGTTGTGCTTGGTTGGCAGCCAGTGGTGAGGATTGGTTGATTCCATCAGGTGTTTTAGGCTCAACCATTTCAGGATTAATTTCTCGTAGTATTTGCGAAAATGAGCCTTTGCAATTCAACGAGATTGAGGAAAGCAATCTCGGTCAGTGGCATGGCTGTGTTGAATATAATCATTTAAAAGCTTTTGATATGTCACAGTCATTTATTAAACAAATCAATCAGATACGCCGAGAACTTCCGTCAGAAAAAAATGCCGTTTGGACAAGCGCTCAACAGCAATTACAAAGACAGCGAAGTCAGGCTGTGGTTAAACAATTAGCAGAACATTATCAAATTACCAATATCAATCGGATCAAGCCAAGCATTGCCGAAGCAACACGGGCAATTTTAAGGCGTGTGCCTGATCTGGTTCTGCTCAGGGATGCGAATGATGCCGACACGGCATTGTTACGTCATTTAACCGAAATAACCCAGACACCAGTCCAGATAGTGGGTGACCAGATCGCACCTTATCGCGCAATTACCCTCATTCAGAAATTGGGAGCAGGTTGATGTTATCGGCATTATCTTTAGGTGCAACACTCTATATGCCAGCGACCAGACCTGATTTATGGCAAGTGGTGAATGGGGAAAAGTACCCTGAGTTACGTTCTCTGGTCATCTGTCTGGAAGATGCAGTTTCCGAGCATGAGCTGGAAGCGGCAAAAGTCAATTTAAAGCATTTGTTGCAACAGGTTCAGGATCAACCACGTCAAGCACAACATCCTAAAATCTTCATACGCCCTCGCCATATTGCAATGGCGGAAGAGTTGGCGCAGTGGCAGGAACTGATTGCGGTTGATGGCATGGTGCTGCCTAAATTCTGCTTAAATCAATTACGACAATGGCAGCAGATATTACCTGACTTTATTCAGGTGATGCCAACACTTGAAGATGCAGAAGCCTTTGATATGGGCGCTATGCGTGAATTACGTCAGGCATTGCAACAGGACTTTCGTCAGGTTCTGGTGCTGCGAATAGGCGGCAATGATTTACTCAACTGTCTGGCTGTGCGCCGTCCAAGTGATTTGACCCTGTATCAAACGCCTATTGGGGCATTAATTGCAAATCTGGCGGGGCAGTTTTTACCTTATGGCTTTGCACTGAGTGCGCCTGTCTGTGAACATTTTACTCAGGTGAAGTTATTGCAGGACGAGTTATATCTGGATTTACAACATGGTTTATCTGGAAAAACCATTATTCACCCTGCACAGATTGCGATTGTGCATCAGGCCTATCAAGTCAATGATATTGAATTGAAACAAGCTCAGGATATTTTAAGAGATTCTGGTCAGGCTGTATTCGCCTGTCATGGAAGTATGTTGGAACCTGCCACACATCGCCGTTGGGCAGAACGTATATTAGAGCGATCACAAATATTTGGCATGAAGCAATAACACTAAAAAAGAGGATAATGAATAATGCAACAATTGACTGCGGGTGCAAATTTGGTACTGGCACAACCTCAGTGTCAGATTAAAATCAAAACTGCATTACCTGCACATATTGATTTAGATGTAAGTGCATATTTACTCAATGCCCAAAACAAGGTTCGTGGTGATGCGGACATGATTTTTTATGGACAGAAACACACTCTAAACCGTAGTGTTGAGTTAATTGAGGCAAATGGTAAAACGCCTTATTTGGCGCAATTCAATTTAAATACCCAATTGCTGGATCTGGAACTGAATAAGATCGCTTTGTGTGCCACCATTGATGGACAGAGTGCAATCAATGCGATTCAGAATATTGAGGTTGAGTTATGGCAAAATGGACAGTTAAGTGCTACGGCTATAGTCAATAGTGCTGAAAAGACTGAAAAAGCCCTCATTTTGGCAGAAGTATATCGTTATAAGGATCAATGGAAATTCCGCTTTGTCAATCAGGGCTTTAATGGTGGATTAAAGCCGCTCTCCGAATATTTTGGTGTTGAAATCAACGATCAACCCAACATGCCGCCGCCACCACCTGTTGCTACACCGCCTCAGTCTAAAATAAACCTCAGTAAAATTACGCTGGACAAAGGCAACAGTCGAATTAATTTAACCAAACAGACACAGGGTTTTGGTGAGATTAAGATTAATCTCAACTGGAATCAGCGTTCTATACAGTCCCAATCGGCAGGCTTCTTTAAAAAACTGCTCAACCAGAATCAGGGAATTGATCTGGATTTAGGCTGTCTATTTGAAATGCAGGATGGCACCAAGTCCGTGATTCAGGCATTGGGCAACCGTTTTGGGGATTTTAACGCTTTCCCATTTATTCAGCTTTCTGCGGACGACCGTACTGGGGCTTTACAGGGTGGTGAATGGCTAAGGATTAATGGTCAATACTGGCAAGAAATTCGCCGTGTCGTGTTATTCGCATTTATCTACGAGGGTGTACCCAATTGGGCGGAAACAGATGCTGTGGTCACCATTTTTGTGCCAGACCAGCCACCCATTGAAATTCGTTTAACTGAGGGACAGCCCTTGGGTATGTGTGGCATTGTCGAACTGACCAATCAGGCTGGCAATATTCAGGTGCAGCGACATGTTCGTTATGTACCTGGTCATAAAGAACTGGATCAGGCTTTTGGTTTTGGCCTGCGCTGGGTAGCAGGTAGTAAATAAAAACCTATTGACTTTTAACTCCAATTAAATTTCTATCATGATGCAATGAGGGAGAAAAAATATGGCAATTAGCTTAAATAAAGGGGGAAATCTTTCCCTAAGTAAAACAGATCCAACTTTAGTTCGTATTTTAATTGGTTTGGGGTGGGACGAACGTGCAACTGATGGCGCATCTTTTGACTTGGATGCCAGTGCGTTTTTATTAACCGCCTCAGGCAAGGTGCGTGGCGACCATGATTTTATTTTCTACAACCAGTTAAAATCACAGGATGGCTCGGTTGAGCATACGGGTGACAATCGTTCAGGTCAGGGCGATGGTGATGATGAATCACTTTTAGTCGATTTATCTAAGGTTTCTCCTGAAGTTGAAAAGATTGCCATTACGGTCACCATTCATGATGCCCAAAGTCGTGGACAGAATTTTGGACAAATTGCCAATGCTTTTATCCGTGTCGTCAATCAGGATTCAGGTATAGAAATTGTGCGTTTTGATTTAGCCGAGGATTATTCAACCGAAACCGCCATGGTATTTGGTGAGGTCTATCGTCATAATGGCGAATGGAAATTTAGAGCAGTCGGTCAGGGCTATGCGGGCGGACTTGCTGCAATGTGTCAACAATATGGTATTCAAGTTGGCTAAAACCGATCTCTCAAAACAGACAAGATGTATGTTTTGAGATTTTTTTGAAAGGGTAACAATGAAACATTTTCGTTTCTCAATTATTTTTACCGTGATCTGTCTGGCATTATCTGCATGGTGGGGCTTCAGTCATGGACCAGAGGCAGGCGTGCAGGCAATGCTTCGGGTATTGCTGATCACTACGATTTTGGCTGTGATGGAAGTGTCGCTATCTTTTGATAATGCCGTGGTCAACGCATCAATATTGCGTCACTGGGACGAATTCTGGAAAAAAATCTTTTTAACTGTCGGGATTCTGATTGCCGTTTTTGGTATGCGCCTGATTTTCCCAATTGTCATTGTGGCTGTAACTGCAGATATGGGAATGGTTGAAGTTGTCAGGATGGCACTCAACGATCCAGTTCAGTATTCTGAAAAGTTATTGGCACATCACGCGGAAATTGCTGCCTTTGGGGGCATGTTCCTGCTTTTGGTTTTCCTTAACTTCCTGTTTGATGATGGTAAGGACACGCATTGGTTTCATTGGCTGGAATCACGTTTAGCAAATTTAGCGAATGTTCCTGCCATGTCAGTTTTCGTTGCAATGATCGCCCTTCTCATTATGGTGGGTTTTGTTGCGCCAGAGACGAAATTGGTGGTGGCGATTGCAGGCATCTGGGGTATTGTGGTTTATGTGGGTGTTCAGGCACTTGGGCATTTACTTGAAAGCAGCCAGTCAGAAGATGAAGAAGGCGAAGCTTCAGAAAGCGTTACCAAAGGTGCATCAAGCACAATTGTGAAAGCAGGTATTGGGGGTTTCCTTTATCTGGAAGTGCTGGATGCCTCATTCAGTTTTGATGGTGTGATTGGTGCTTTTGCAATTACAACTGATGTTGTTGTGATTATGCTTGGTCTTGCGATTGGTGCAATGTTTGTACGTTCCATGACCATTTATCTGGTGGAAAAAGGCACATTGGAAGCCTTTATTTATCTGGAGCATGGTGCAATGTATGCAATTGGAATGCTGGCAGCAATTATGCTATACACAGGTACAGGTGGGCATGTGCCAGAAGTGGTAACAGGCCTGATTGGGGTGGCGTTCATTATATGGGCAGTTCTCTCATCAATTGCCTATGAAAAACGACAATCACAATCTTGATAAAATCCAGGGATATAACAAAACTGTTATATCCATAAAATATAATTTAGCAATGAGATAAGGAGAATAACTCATGGCAATTAGCTTAACCAAAGGTGGCAATGTTAGCTTGACTAAAGAAGCGCCGGGAATCACTAAAACAACAGTCGGTTTAGGCTGGAACCCTCGCGTGACAGATGGTCAGGCTTTTGACCTTGATGCGATTGCATTCCTTGTTGGAGAAAACGGTAAGGTACGTGCAGACAATGACTTTATTTTCTTCAATAATTTGACTTCATCTGATGGTTCAGTCAAACACAATGGTGACAACCGCACAGGTGAAGGTGCTGGCGATGATGAAACTTTAAGCGTTGATTTAAGCAAAGTTCCTGCTGATGTGAGCAAAGTGATTTTTGCAGTGACGATTTATGATGGTCAGACACGTAACCAGAACTTTGGCCAGGTTGGCAATGCCTATATCCGTGTCATCAATGATGCAGGTGGTAGCGAAATTGCACGCTATGATTTGTCTGAAGACAGCAGCACTGAAACAGCCATGATCTTTGGTGAGCTTTATAAAAATGGCAGCGAATGGAAATTCCGTGCCATTGGTCAAGGCTTTGCAGGCGGTTTAGGGCCTTTGGCAGCCTCTTATGGTGTAGCGGTTTAAGTCGGCAAACCTGCTTTGGAAAAATAGTGTTTAGGCACTATTTTTCTTCACTTGAAGAAATAATGATAAAATAGGCTATTAAAAGAAATGCTGAATCTAGTTCGTGGACAAAAAATAAAATTAAATGATTTATTGCAGGACCAAAACGCTTTTTATATTCAGATTCAATATCAAGCCAGCTTTATACTTGACCTTGCCAGTTTTGGTCTGGATGCTCAATATAAATTGAGTGATGAGCGTTATATGACATTTTATAATCAGCCTAAAACACCATGCCAAGCCGTTCAGTTACTCGATAATCAGCCACAACAGAGTCGTTTCTTGGTCAATCTTGATCAGTTACCAAACACAATCCAATATCTCGTTTTAACCGCTGCGATTGATGGTCAGGCAGTGATGTCACAACTGCAACATGCCACGATTCAAATTTTAAATTTACAATTACAGCCGATTGCTGAATTGAAATTAGAGGGGCAGCTCTTTGCTCAGGAACGAGCCACGATGTTGGTTGAAATTTATCGTAAAGATAATATTTGGCGTTTGGCAGCCATTGGGCAAGGATTCAATGCAGGTTTGGCGGCATTGATTCAACATTTTGGTGGTGAAGTTGCAGAGGAATCAACTCCAGCGCCAATATCACAAACACAAGCTTCCCTAAATATGACACCTGTAGCATCAAGACTTGATTTAAAGAAAAAACTTTCGCTGGAAAAAGCCGAAAAAACAGGTAATGCCTCAATTATTGATCTGACTAAAAAGTCTCTGGTTCAATTAGAAAAGAAAAATTTATTGGGTGTGACAGCACGAGTGGCGTTGGTACTCGATGCATCAGGTTCGATGGATGGACAATATCGCCGTGGTGATGTACAAAAAGTGGTGAATCGTTTAATGCCACTGGCAATTCATTTTGATGATGATGGCAGTTTTGAATGTTGGGCATTTGCACAAAAAACCACACAACTGGATGATGTCACCCTAAATAATGTCAATGACTTTATCAACACCACCCAGCGTGGCTGGAAAAACTGGCAGGTCGGTGCCCGTTATAATGAGGAAATTCCTGCCATTGAGGCTGTCATTGACTATTATAAAAGATTTAAGGATAAAACTCCGACTTATGTATTATTTATTTCTGATGGTGGCGTGGGAAATCGCAGACAAATGCAAAAAGTACTGACCAAAGCCGCAGAATTGCCTATATTTTGGCAGTTTGTGGGAGTGGATGGGCGTGACTACGGAGCTTTGGAAAAACTGGATGAAATGTCTGGACGTATTGTGGACAACTGCAATTTCTTTAGTCTGGACCGAATTGAAAGTGTTTCTGACGAGCGTTTATATGAATTGTTATTGGAAGAATTTCCCGATTGGCTCAAAGTAGCTCAGCAAAAAAATATTGTTCAGAACTGAAGGAATAGAGAAATGGCACAATTTAGTCTGGTTGGTTCACCTGAACCATTTTTACATGTATCTATGCGCCGTGGCGATAAAATTTACTGTGAAAGTAATGCAATGGTCATGATGGAAGCTCCTTTAGAACTGAAAGGACGTTTACAAGGTGGCTTAATGCAGTCATTGTTGCGCCGTTTTGCCAATGAAGAATCTTTATTTCAACAACATATCGAAGCAGTACGTGGTGATGGGGATTGTTTACTTTCTGCTGCACTGGATGGAGATATGCAGATTTTAGATGTAGGTGCAACCCAGTACATTTTAAGTGACGGCGCGTTTGTCGCAGCGCATGATTCCGTGGAAATCAAGGCACGTTTAAACAGCAGTATTGGCGGCGCCTTTTTCGGAAACACGGGTGGATTTCTGGTCATGGAAACCAGCGGACACGGGCAGGTGGTGGTTGCGGGTTGCGGTACATTGTTTGAACTGGAAGTGGAACCAAATAAAGAGGTTGTGATTGATAATGGACATGTGGTGTGTTGGGACTCACGCTTAAACTATAACTTATCTGTTTCAACCTCACAAAGTAGTGGTCTGTTGGGAAATCTGATGAATAGCGTCATGAGTGGCGAGGGAATGGTGTTACGTTTTTCAGGTAAGGGTAAAGTCATTATCTGTTCACGTAATCGTCAGAACTTTCTGGCATGGTTACAAAGCAAGCTAGGCCCATCACGTTCAGGTCAGTAATTTTTTATAATGAATGATAAATCATTGAAAACGTTTATTTCACAAAGAGGAGAAAACAATGGCGATTAATCTGGAAAAAGGTCAGAAAATTAATCTTGAAAAAGCGGATGGAAGCAGCTTACAACAAATTTTTCTGGGTGTAGGCTGGGATGTTGCCAAAAGCAAGGGTTTATTTGGCTTTGGTGGTGGCAGTGGAGACATTGATTTAGATGCGTCCGTCATTCTGTTTGATGAAAATAAACAGGTTGTAGATGTGGTTTATTTTGGGCAGTTACGCAGTAAGGATGGCAGTATCGTACACTCAGGTGATAACCTGACTGGTGCAGGCGATGGTGATGATGAAGTGATTCATGTGAATTTGAATCAAGTGCCAAGCCATGTCAAGTCATTGGCATTTACCGTAAGCAGTTTCCGTGGACAAACTTTTGAAAAAGTTGAAAATGCGTTCTGCCGTCTGGTTGATCAAAACAGTAATCAGGTGATCGCGAGTTATAAACTGTCTTCGCAAGGTGCACATACTGGCCTGATTATTGCCAAAATTTACCGCCATAATGGCGCCTGGAAAATGCATGCGATTGGTGAAAATGTGCATGGTCGTACTTTCCAGGATATTGTTCCGCATGTGTTACCGTATGTTTAATAATTAAGCAGCCCACTTTTCCGAGTCATAATCTGGAAAAGTGGGTTTGATTTAATCCATGAGCATATAGGCGTGTAACACTTCACGCATATATTGTGGAATTGCTCTACTTTTTCTGGTTTGTCGATCTACAAACACATGCACAAAATGCCCTTGAGCTGCTGCTTGTGTTTGATCTTGCTTAAAAATTGCCAGCTCATAACGCAGTGAGGAGTTACCAATCTTTCCAATGGCGACACCCACCTCAACCATTTCAGGAAAGGAGAGTTCCTGTAAGAAACTACAGGCTGAATCTACCACCAAACCAATGATCTCACTGTTGTGAATGTTAAATCCCGTTTTTTGGATCAGTAATGAATTGGCTGCGGTATCAAAGTAACTGTAGTAGGTTACATTGTTGATATGCCCGTAAATATCATTGTCTGCCCATCGGGTCTGAATTGGTAAAAAGAACTTAAACTGTTCGCGTGTTTTTAAAGTGGGTTTACTCATGTATAAATCGCCTGATAAATCTGTAAAGCATCTTGTTCGGTCATTTCTCTTGGATTGTTCTGCAACAGTCGGGTTTGCAGCATGGCATCCTTTGCCAATTGCGGCAATTTTGCCTCGGCAATATCCAGTTCCTTGAGTTCCAGGGTAAGACCACTTTGATCCAGATGGTTTTGCATGTGGTCAATAAATAAATCACATAGTCCATCGATACAGCCTGTACTACGAGGGTCCAGCCATTGCATCAGTTCAGCATAATATTGTTTGGCTTTTGGTGCATTGAATTTTAGAACTTCAACCAAAACCAGTGCATTGCTATGTCCATGTGATAGATGGAAATGTCCACCCAGTGGATAGGCTAGTGCATGAACCGCACCGACAGGTGCATTGGCAAAAGCCTGACCTGCCAGCATTGAACCTACCAGCATATTTTGGCGAGCTTCTAAATCAGCCCCATTTTTCAATACTTTAGTTAAATTATGATTTAATAATTTCAGTGCATTTTGGGCTAACATATCTGCATAGAAGTTTTTTTTAACATTTGAAGTATAGGCTTCAATTGCATGTACCATCGCGTCAATACCTGTTGCAGCCGTGATATGCGCAGGTAAGCCTTGTGTAAAAGTTGCATCTAAAATGGCCACATCGGCATATAAAATTGGTGCTACCACACCCATTTTAGTGGTTGCACCTGTTGTGACAATTGAGATTGGTGTGACTTCTGAACCTGTTCCCGCTGTTGTTGGAATAAGAATGAGTGGCAAACGAGGGGATGTGGCTTGGTTTACACCATAGATTTCACTCAGTTTTTGCTGTTGTTTAGGGTGTGCGAGCAAGGCAATGATTTTAGCCACGTCCATGGAACTACCACCACCAAAACCGATGATCACATCAATTTGCTCTTGTGTCGCAAAATCAACAGCTTCTAAAACAATATGTTCAGGTGGGTCGGCCTGAATATCGGAATAAATGATAGTCTCAAGACCTATCTGATCCAGAATGTCTAGAATGGGTAAATGAAGCTGGTGCTGAATCATGCCTGCATCAGTGACCAGAAGCACTTTTTTATAATCATGTTGTGACAAGATGGTTTTAAGTTCTTGTATTGAGCCTAAACCCGCAATAATGTTGGGAACGGTCTGGAACTGAAACTGGTTCATACATACATCCTTATTTCTATCTTTTGATAAATCATTGTCCATACCTGACCTATGTCGCAATCCTAGAAAAAATGCCAACAAATTCTAATAAATACAACATTTTTATATAAGGCAACTATAGGTTTCAGTGCACAAATAAATTACCATAAGATGCTCTAAAAAGTGTAGTTTTGAGGTGATTATGCCATCCCCAACGCCCTATAAGGTGTTATGTGTCTGTTTAGGAAATATATGCCGTTCACCCACAGCGGAAGCAATTCTCAGACATTATTGTGATGTGCATGGTTTAAATGTATGGGTCGATTCGGCAGGGACCAGCAATTATCACCCAAACAAGGCACCTGATGCGCGAAGCCAAAAACATGCGCTACAGCGTGGTTATGATTTATCGGGCTTACGTGCCAGACAAATTCGTCTTGAAGATTTTATTGAATTTGACCTGATTCTTGCAATGGACTATGAGAATTTTGATGATATTCAGTCACTTCTGTCGAAAGCGCTACGCCAGTTTGGTGCTGAACAGATTCGTGCCAAAATTGCATTGATGAGTGAGCATGATCCTCATTTTAACCAGCAGGCGGTTCCTGATCCTTACTATGGTGAGGCAGATGGTTTTGATCGGGTTCTGGATCAATGCGAATCAAGCAGTCAGGCATGGATCAACATTCTTAAAAAGCAAATGCAGGCAGGGCAATAGGATTTTTCAACATGCATGTACAACAGCAGGTTCAACTCAAAAGTTTAAACACGCTCAATTTAAATGCCACTGTTTCGCATTATGCCCAGATCAATCATCCTGATGATGTGGTTAAGGCATTGGCATTTGCTGAACAGCAGCAGCTTAATGTCATGATTTTATCGGGTGGAAGCAACCTGTTATTACCACAGCATATTCAGGCATTGGCAATTCATTTAAATATTCAGGGCATTGAAGTTGTTGCTCAGGATGACCAAACCATTACAGTTAAAGTAGGTGCGGGGCAGGTCTGGCATGATTTTGTTTTATACAGCACCCAGCAGAACTGGTTCGGTCTGCAAAATCTGGCCCTAATCCCAGGTTTGGTTGGAGCATCACCTGTACAGAATATTGGTGCCTATGGTGTTGAGGTGTGCGAGTTTATTGAGTCGATACAGGTGTATGACCGTGAACTGAAATGCTTTGACTCCATTTTAGCTCAGGATTGTCATTTTGCTTACCGTCATAGTATTTTTAAAGACTTTCCTGATCGTTACATCATCATTAGTGTAACCTTTAAGCTGTTAAAACATGCCAGTTTAAAACTGAGTTATGGTGATTTAAAGCAGGCGGTTGGAGATGAACAAACGGCTGAGAACCTGCAAAATCAGGTGATACAGATTCGTCAAAGTAAATTGCCTGATCCCAGAGCGTTTCCGAATGTGGGCAGTTTCTTTAAAAATCCCGTTCTAACTCAGGCTGAATTTGAAAAACTTTCTCAACACTTTCCCAACATTCCGCATTATCCCCAAGCCAACGACAATGTTAAGGTGGCGGCTGGATGGTTAATTGATCAGGCGGGCTGGAAAGGTAAACAATTAGGCTGTGTCGGCATGTTTCATAAACAGGCACTGGTTTTGGTCAATTATGCCGATGCAACGCTGGAAGATGTGAAAAATACCTATACTGCTGTACAAAATGATGTAAAACAAAAGTTTAGTATTCAGCTTGAACCTGAACCTGTGTTATATAGTGAGCAAGGTTTGATTCAACCCCATACTGTATAAGGAGTGATATGGCACAAGTACACTGGATGGTCAGTTTAGTGCGGATAGCCACCATACTATTTGTGCTATTGGGCTGCTTTGTGCTTTTTTTATATTCTCCATTTTACTCACAGCTTGTGGTGAAAGGGTTAAATTATTTTGTACCTGTTGATGTCAATGAGGTGGCCGCTGAAAGCCAGAAAGCAGCGGCTTTAAGTGAGCATGAGAATCTGGAACCTGGTTCCAACTTATGGATTGCGCGTCAGGCCTATTTAAAGTTGATGGAAAAAACCTTTGAGTCAGAAAAGCCTGAAGATTTAAGGTTGATACAGGCACGCTATAAATTGCTGCAACAAACCATTATTGATGAACAGGAAAAGGAAGAGCAAAAAGAGAAGAAAAACAACATTCCATTGCTAAACCAAAAAGCAGAGCAGGATCAGGACAGTTCAGCAGTTGTGATCAGTTCTCCAACAGATTTCTTACAAGGCAATACACCTGATAATCAGGCGCTCATGGGCAAGTATCTGGCATTTTTAGAAACCTATCCTGTTGCATTGCCTGTGAATGAAGATGAAAAGGATGAGACCAATAAAGATCTGGTCGAGTTGAAAAAAAATAAGGATGGGGATATTGAGCCTAAAAATACCTCACAGCCTTATGCGATTGTGGTGCTCGGTGGAGGGTTGACCCTTGCTGAAAATGGTAAAGATATTGTGGTGAACAACTACACACGCTTACGTCTGGAAAAGACCTTGAGTGTGGAAAAAAAGTATAACTTGCCAATTGTGTTAAGTGGTGTGGAAGCACCGTATATGCAGGCATGGTTAAAAGAGCGTGGTATTGAGGCCAAGCTACTTGAGAATAGAAGCATGAATACCTGTGAGAATTCCAGATTCAGTTCTTTGCTGTTGCAAAAGAAAGGTGGTGCGCCTACCGTGATCCTGATTACTGATGAATATCATATGCCACGGACACGCCGTTTATTTGCCTTGAATGGTATAGAAACCGTTCCTGTGTTTGCACCCATGCCAACCAGCTTGACCCGTTGGCGCCCTAGCCAACAAAATTATGACCATAGTCGCCGTGCCAATTATGAAATGCTGGCTACGGTTCGTGATATGTTATTTGGCTCTAGTGATTGTCGGGAGATACCATAATGTCCAATATTCCTTTTTTAAATCCGACAATACTCAAACAACTGGATTTACCTGTTCCGAATCGTGAAACCACACCACAGGTTTTGGAACCACTGGATTTATCAACCACAACTGAACCCTCTAAACCTTTACAGGCCTATCGTAAGCTTTATGGCTTACACTTGCTTGACTGTGAGCATTGGCAGGGTTATGTAGAAATGCCATTGTTCCGTTTGCATGTGCAGGTATTTCAGCCAAGACAACAAAAAATTCAGGGGACAGTCTGCCTGCTGCATGGCTATTTGGAACATAGTGGAATCTATCAGCCGATTATCCAGGAAATCCTGGATCAGGGATTTAGTGTGATTACCTATGATCTTCCTGGGCACGGTTTAAGTAATGGTTCAGCTGCCAGTATCCAGAACTTTGATCATTACCAACAGGTTTTACATGCAGTATATGACGCGGTCCGTGGAGCTAAACAGTTGCCTAGACCGTGGCTGGGCATTGGCCAAAGTACAGGTGGTGCAATCTGGATGCATCATTTACTGGAGTTTGCAGAACGCCGTGAAGATCCAATTGTTGATCGGGTTCTGTTGCTGTCACCACTGATTCGTCCCGCTAAAACCGCCTGGTGGCACAACTCAGTTGGTTTGGGTATTATTCGGCGAATTAAAACCCAAGTGCCACGACATTTTCGCCGTAATAATCATAACCCAGAATTTTTGCGTTTTGTACGCTTAAAAGACCCATTACAACCGCGTATGATGGGTATGGACTGGATTCTGGCCATGTCGAAATGGATGCTGGAAATGGAACAGCGTCCAGCCTGTCGTATTCCTGTGTGGTTAGCGCAAGGCGCACTCGATCAAACAGTCGATTGGCGCTATAACATTGAATATATTCGCCGTAAATTTAGGTTGCAGACTTTATTGATGCTGGAAGAAGGATCACATCAATTGATCAATGAACGTGCTGATATACGTGCTGCACTGACAGGTTTGATTCCTGCTTTTTTACATGCGAAGCCAAATCACCACTATTATTAGTGGTGATTTGTTATTTAAATTCTTCTGTTAAAACCGATCCGCATCTGCCAGTTTCCACATCCGATAATAAAAGTTTTCATCATCATCCAAATTATTTTGCAGTAATTCATTTTCCTTGAGGAAAAAATGAATCTGGGCATAATTTTTAATTTCACGATCATTCAAACGCTGCGCCAAATGATGCGCCTTAATATCTGAGGGATGACGTAAACCCGCGGCGGCGATCATTTCAGAAAGCGCATGCAGTGTATTTTTATGAAAATTAAAAACACGTTCCGCCTTGCTGGGTACATCAATGGCTTTTTGTCGGTCTTTATCCTGTGTGGCAACTCCAACAGGGCATTGATTGGTATGGCAACTTTGTGCCTGAATACAACCTACAGCGAACATAAATCCCCGTGCGGAATTGACCCAATCCGCGCCAAGTGCAAATGTACTGGCAATGTCAAACGCGCTGATAATCTTTCCACTGGCGCCGATCTTGACCTGACCGCGTAATCCTGCACCCACCAAAGTGTTATGGACAAAACGTAAACCCTCTCGTAAAGGAGTACCAATGTAGTCACTAAATTCAATTGGTGCAGCGCCCGTTCCACCTTCAGAACCATCCACCACCACAAAGTCAGGAATGATCCCAGTTGCGAGCATAGCCTTGACAATACTCATAAATTGCCAGGGCTGCCCAATACACAGTTTAAAGCCAACAGGTTTGCCACCAGACAGGTCCCTCAGTTTTTGAATGAAATGCATCATTTCAATGGGAGTGTTAAAGCTTGGGTGACGAGAGGGAGAAATACAGTCGTGGTCTCTGGAAACGCCACGGATACGGGCAATCTCCTCAGAGATTTTATGTTTGGGTAAAATGCCACCATGACCTGGTTTGGCACCCTGTGAAAGCTTAAGCTCGATCATTTTAATTTTTGGATTTTGCGCCTGTAGGGTAAATTTCTCAGGATCAAATAATCCCTCAGGTGTACGACAACCAAAATAACCACTGGCAATTTGCCAGACAATGCCGCCGCCATTTTCCAGATGGTAAGGGCTTAAACTACCTTCACCCGTATCGTGGTAAAAGTTGCCCAGTTGGGCACCCTTGTTTAAAGCCCGAATCGCATTGGCGCTTAGGCTGCCAAAACTCATGGCCGAGATATTCATGATTGAGGCGCTATAAGGCTGGCTACATTGCGCATTGCCAATCAGAACCCGAAAAGTGGATGGATCGGCAGGTGGGCAGGGTGTCATCGAATGCACAATAAAACGATAGTTGGCTTGATAGACATCAATGATTGAACCAAAGGGTTTGTCTGCATTTTCATTTTTTGCACGCTGATAAACCAAGCTGCGTTGCATTCTGGAAAAGGGCAATGCATCCTGATCGGCTTCAATAAAATACTGGCGAATTTCGGGGCGCACATCCTCAAAAATAAAACGGAAATGTCCCAGAATTGGATAATTTCTTAAAATTGCATGCTTTTTCTGGAGCAGGTCATACAAGCCAAGCACACTGAGCAGGCTTGTCACAAGCCAAAGCCCATTCAATAAAGTGTCGGAAATAAAATAATAAATGCTATATGGTGTATAAATGACCTTGAACCAGCTAATCGTCAGCGTGATCAAGATACAAACGAACCAAACCGAATGTCTTGAAAAGAAAGTATTGAGTAGTTTATGTCTTATAGCTTGTGCAGGGCTAGCCATAGGCAGGAGATTCCTATAATTCAGCAATCCACAAACCATGCCAAGAACCGTCTTTAACCACAAGTAATGAATTGTTAGACTTGAGAATTATTCTCTTAAATCAGCTAAAATTCAGTTCAACCTATCTGGATAAATTTTCCGATTTTTTCCAATATACATTTGTTGATAAGGCCCTTAATTTGTTGCACTCCCTGAATATCCAGACCCGTTTGGGTGGTTTCTACCTGTTCTACTATTCCATAGTGGGAACGTTTATGCCTTATTGGAACCTTTATCTGCAAGATCAGGGTTTTAATTATAAGCAAATTGGAATTTTATCTTCGATTGCAATTATTACCCGTTTTTTCGCGCCGTTGATCTGGGGCTGGATTGCAGATAAATCAGGCAAGCGGATGCTACTGGTACGAATCGCAACATGGATGGAAGCCTGTATCTGGTTTGCAATTTTTATTATTCCGAATAGCTTTCAATCGATTGCCTTATTGATGCTGGTTTTCAGCTTTTTTCAGAATGCGATTCTGGCACAGTTTGAGGGGGTGACTTTATTCTGGCTGGGTGAAAAGCGGGCTGAGTTATATGGCAAGGTTCGGAAATGGGGTTCAGTCGGCTTTATTGTTGGGGTATTTGCCGTAGGCGCGTTATTGGAAATCATTCCAATTTCAATGTTACCTATTCTATTGTTATCATTCTCATTTTTGGCCTTTTTATGGTCATTTAGTATTAAAGAGCCTGAACATGCGCCAAGCTCGCAAAAGAAGCTGGAACCTTTATTACCAATTTTAAAAAAACCAATGGTGGCTGCCTTTTTTGGTATTGAGTTTATTTTACTGTTTTCACAGGCACCTTTTTATAGCTTCTATAGCAATTTCCTGAAAGAAATCGGTTTTAGTACCATGCAGATTGGAACTTTATGGGCGACAGGTGTGATTGCTGAGATTGTGATGTTTGCAGTGGCGCAAAGAGTCTTTTTTATCCGCTTTTCCTGGAGAACATTGGTTGCTGCCTGTTTGATCCTGACCAGTTTACGCTGGTTGTTGGTGGGTATGTTAAATACGCATTTTATTGGGCAGCTTTTAGCACAATGCCTGCATGCATTTAGTTTTGGGCTTTTTCACCTCATTGCAATGAAAGTCATCTTCCAGAATTTCTCTGCTGAACAGCAAGGACGTGGGCAGGCACTTTACAGTACCATGTGGGGGCTTGGTGTGGCATCGGGAAGTTTATTGGCAGGGCATTACTGGCAAATTCTATCAGGTGCCACCATTTTCTTATGTGCCAGTGTGGTCGTTCTTCTAGGCTTGATTTTGGTGGTCTGGCTGCCGAATCAAATTGAAACGACAGCGTCTAAGTTAAATCAAAGCTGAATATTTTTATATTGTGGCATCCACGGTTGTGCCTGCTCAAGCTGTGCAGCGAGTTGAAGTAAACGATCTTCACGCCCAAATGGTGCAATAAACTGACTGCCCAAAGGCAAGCCATTTTTATTCCAGTATAAAGGCACAGACATGGCTGGTAAGCCTGTGACATTCGCCAATTGGGTAAAAGGCACCCAGCTTAAGTTCTCTTGCACCATTTTTTCGACCAGTTTACCTTGTGCAAGATAATGGGCTTTTCCAACTTTTAAGAAGCCTTTTAGGATAGGCTTTTGCCAGCTAGGCATTGCAACTTCACCATTTTTGGGTGCAACTGATGCGGTGGTTGGGGTTAGGTAAAGATCATATTTTTCAAAGAAGATATTCATTTGGGTACTATACATTCCCCAATTCTCCAGGGTGTGAATATAATCTGTTGCTGTGGTTTTCGCGCCAAAGGCTGCCAGGGCATTGGAGTCAAGCTCAAAATCCTCATCGGTCGCACCTGACATGTGTTTAATTTGTGCCTGCATGTAGGAAAACTGGCTAAACCATGTGGTGATAAAGTTTTTAGCCAGTTCGAGGCCATTTATTTGCGGACGGTCTTCAACCACGATATGTCCAAGTGACTCTAGAAGTTTGGCTGTTTGCTGAACCGCTTGAATCGCATCTTTGGAAACTTTGGTGCCAATCGGTGACTGGGTATTAAATGCGATTGTTAATTTTTTCGGCATTTGCTGGATAACGTCCAGATATTTCTGGGTTGGGGATTGAATGATAAAAAGTGAGGCTTGTTCTGGACCTTAAACCGCATCCAGCATGGCGGCACTGTCCCGAACGGTTTTACAGAGTACATGTTGCATGGCCGCACCATGCATGGCTTCACTAAACTGTGGTCCCCACGGTGTACGTCCTCGACTCGGTTTAAGTCCAAACAGCCCACAATAGGAGGCAGGGATACGGATTGAGCCGCCGCCATCACCCGCTCCAGCAACAGGAACCAGACCGCCAGCCACTGCTGAGGCAGATCCACCCGAAGAGCCACCACTATTATGCTTTAAGTTCCACGGGTTATGACATGCACCCCAGGCATCAGGCTCAGTAATGCCCTTGATGCCAAACTCAGGTGTATTGGTACGGCCAAAAGTCACAATTCCTGCTTTTTCCCAGCGATTGACAATTTCTGCATTAAAGTCAGGTGTGTAATTGATTCTTTTCAGTGCATTGCTGCCATAGGATGTGGGTACACCTTGATATTCCTGAAACAGGTCCTTGACCAAAAAGGGAACACCTGCAAATGTGCCCGTAAGGGGTTGCTGGGCACGCTGTTTAGCCTGTTCATACATCGGGATAATGATGGCATTCAGTTTTGGATTGGCTTTGTGGGTATGTTCCAATGCCACCTGTAACAGTTCAGATGGGTGAACTTCCTTGTCCTTGACCAATTTGGCCAAACCGAGTCCGTCATATTGAATGTATTCAGAAAATTTCATGGCTTTTATCCCTAAAGCTAAACCGTTAATAAAATGGAAAATTTTAACTGTGATTCTGGATAAGAATACCTGAAAAAAATGCACAACAATCAAATAAATTGCATACTAAAAATATTGTGTTTATATGCTGTTATGATTGCGGGATTTTCTTTAAAAATATGCTAAGTTAAGCCACTGCAACGTTTAGATTACGACTTAATTAAATCTATGAAAAATATTTATATTATTGGATTGTTATGGGCTTGCTCAACATGGACTATGGCAGATACGGTTGTGAATGCGAAAACAGTGACACCCCAGCAAATTGCAAAAGCAAATGCAATTCGTGTCACCAGCCGCCCAGAAATTATGGGTTTATGGGGAATGGAAATTACCAATAACAAGAAATGTATCGAATATTATAACTTCCGTGGCATGAGTGATGTGGTGATAAAAAGTGGTCAGGAATGGTCTTATGGCCTGTATGATTACCAGCCCTCTGAAGATCACAAGGAACGTTTGCCTGCACTGATCTTACAGATTAAGTATGACAATAATCAGATGGACTGTTCTGGTCAGCAACAGGATCAAACAGGTGAGGTTTCACAATATTTTGTGAAATGGACGAATGACAATACCATTGATTTTTGTGCCAATGAAAAAGGCGAAAAGTGCTTTGCAACCTTACGCCGTGTTTTACCATAAAGAATCAAGATCAATAAAAAACCTCTTATAATTTTATAAGAGGTTTTTTATTTAAGCAGTTTCGGCCTGTTGTGCCAACTGTTTTAATAAATGCTTCTCAAGATAATGGATATCCATTGCCTGTTCACAGAAATTGGCATCCTGCAAAATCAGGTCTTTATGCAGTGGAATATTGGTTTTGATTCCTGTCAAAATCATTTCATCCAGCGCCTGACGCATACGGGCCAACGATGTTTCGCGATCTTTGCCATGTGCAATCAGTTTGGCAATCATGGAATCATAGTAAGGCGGAATGCTATAACCTTGATAAATATGAGAGTCTAGACGGATACCTGCGCCACCTGGTGCATAGAAAGTTTCAATTTTTCCAGGGGATGGCAAGAACGTGGTTGGGTCTTCTGCATTGATACGACATTCAATGGCATGACCTTTAACCTCAATTTCATCCTGTTCAAGGTTTAGACCTAAACCCGCAGCAATACGAAGCTGTTGTTCAATAATGTCCACACCCGTGACCATTTCAGTGACAGGGTGTTCAACCTGTACCCGTGTATTCATTTCAATGAAGAAAAATTCGCCTTCTTCAAATAAAAACTCAAAAGTACCAGCACCACGATACTGCATCAATTTACAGGCATTGACACAGGCTTCCAGAATATCTGCACGTGCCTGTTCTGGCAGATTTGGCGCAGGTGCCTCTTCCAGAACCTTTTGATGACGGCGCTGTAGCGAACAGTCACGGTCATACAAATGGATTGCATGGCCATTGCCATCGCCAAGGATCTGAACCTCAACATGACGGGGTTTTTGCAGGAAACGTTCCATATAGACGGTATCATCGCCGAACCACATTTCTGCATCACGCTGGGCAGCCTGCACAGATTCAAGCAAGGTATCGACACGCTCGACAATACGCATACCACGACCACCACCGCCAGCCGCAGCCTTGACAATCAATGGAAAGCCAATTTGTTTGGCTTCTGCAAGTGCGTTGTTGGGTGTTACCGCATGGGCAGAACCTGGCACAGTTGGCACCCCAGATTTCTTCATTGCCATGATTGCTGAAACCTTGTTACCCATCAGGCGGATATGTTCAGGACGTGGGCCAATGAAAATGAAGCCAGAGTTTTCAACAATTTCAGCAAACTCGGCATTTTCCGACAGGAAGCCATAACCAGGATGAATGGCATCCGCACCTGTAATTTCTGCGGCGGTAATAATGGCAGGAATATTCAAGTAGCTTTCACTGCTTGCACCTGGGCCAATGCAGACCGCTTCATCAACAAAGCGTAGATGCATTAAATCCTTGTCGGCATCGGAATAAATTCCAACGGTTTTAATGCCAAGAGTTTTACAAGCCCGCGTAATTCGTAAAGCAATTTCACCACGGTTTGCAATGAGTACTTTTTGCAACATAGGAATCCCCAGACTCATTAGGCACGGTAGCGGAAAAGCGCTTGACCGAATTGAATCACTTCACCATTCTTAACCAAAATCTCTTCAATTACACCACTTTGAGTTGCCTCAATTGGATTCATGATTTTCATGGCTTCAATAATACCCAGAGTTTCACCCGCAGAAACTGTTTGGCCTACATTGACAAATGGGGGTTCACCTGGACTTGGTGCTGAATAGAAAACGCCAACCATCGGAGAGGTCTCAACCGCACCACGTGGTGTTTTTGCAGCTGGCGCTGCTGGCGCTGAAGTGATTGGTGCTGCAACAGGAGCCGCTGTGTATACAGGCGTTGGACGAGTCAGTGAAATGGATTGGTCGCCTTCCTTAACTTCTATCGCTTGTAAGTCAGATTCAATCATCAGGTCGATAAGTTTCTTGATTTTACGGATATCCATGACTGAGCATTCCTAAATGTGTAAATTAGTTAGAAGATTGAATTTTTTCGATGGCATAATCGAGTGCAAAGGAATAACCCCTGGCACCTAATCCACAGATCACGCCAATAGCTTTATCTGACAGGTATGAGTGATGACGAAATGCTTCACGGGCGTGAACATTTGACAAATGCACCTCAATAAATGGGATGGCAACACCAAGTAGGGCATCACGTAAGGCCACAGAAGTGTGGGTAAGGGCGGCAGGGTTGATAATGATAAATTTTATATTTTCATTTTGTGCCTGATGGATGCGATCCACAATTGCGCCTTCCCAGTTACTTTGAAAGGTATCCAGTGTCAATGACGAATTTTTAGCCTGAGCAGTGAGTTGCTGGTTAATATCCTCTAGGGTGAGATAACCATAGACTTCTGGTTCGCGCTTTCCTAGCAAGTTTAAATTCGGTCCATGAATCACCAAAATGGTTGAGCTCATTCAGCCTGCTCCAATTCTAAAACTGCAAATATGTTTTGCAAGATGTCTGCAAAGTTTGCTTATTATGGCACAAAATTCTGCAATTTTTTTATAATTTATTTTAATCTATGAAGAAAGTTGCATACCAAGCATGCTGCATATAATGAAAACTTTGCAAGGAATTGGCAATGTTAAAATATGACAAATTTTAGGGTGTTGTGCTTTTTCATTATTTTAAACTGAATTGCCACTTTTCGTTCATGGGATTTGTGTAACTCAATGGTCAAAATCGCCAAATGATGATTTTTAAACTACATGCAAACTCATCATAAATTTCAACCAGCATGTACGATTTTGATTCAATAAGGATTAATTTTTATCTTAATTTATTGTTTTTATTTATTTTAGTTGAAATATATTGTTTTGGATTAATTTATATGGATAGCATCTGTATTAGGTTTGGAACAGGCACAAAAGGTTTTAAAAAAAAGTGATTGTTGGTTGTATAGCTTTAAAAAATTTAGAGTTGGCAAAAATGATGATTTTTTCATTTCGGGATGGCTGCTAATGACATAAAAATGTCCGAAAAAGATAACCTTTGTTAATTAAGATGGTGAGTACTTAAGAGATTACTTTTGATTGGCGTAATCTCTTATGGGTCTTTCAATGCTGTCTTTAATTTTAAAGACAGCTTTTTTTGCCTATTGTTTGATGGTCTGTAATGCGATGTGATGTATATCAAGCAACAAACAGTTTTGAGCCTGATGAGTAACAAACGTCACGTCCTGATCAGAACCATTCCATTTCTGCATTTGTTGAAACAGCCATTCAAAGTCACTGAGCTTGGGTTCAGCACTGTCTTGGACAAAATTCCGAACAATATTTTGAATGGTATAGTATTTTTCGACATGCACTTCTGTAGAGCAGTTAAACTGAATCACATCAAACTCAATCAGCAACTGCCATATAGGCGCAAAATCTTCTAATTCCCGAAGTTCCTGCTGTGCCTTTAGAATGGCACCAGTTAATGCAACCAAAGTATTTGGATGCTGTTGTGCCCATTCCTGGGTCACGGCTAAAACCTTATCTGCCACATTTGGAATAATATCTTGGCTTGAACAGACAATATGGCTCAGTCCTTGCAGCTCAGCTTGTGTATTCCACGGTTCTCCCACGCAGAAACCATCAATCAGATGATTGCTCAAGGCTTCAACCATATACGGTGGGGGGAGTGTTTTCATTGAAATTGACTGGGCCAGTTCTGGATCGGCCAGTGCCAGCCATTCCCTTAAACAATAATGATGAATGGAATGTTTAAACACATGGGCTAAGGCAACCGTATGATTCTGTTTGATATGACTGAGCAGTTTTTTTGCAGATGTCTCTGCGGAATCATGTTGTTGAATATCAAGCTCATAACAGAGTTTTTGGCTTAAACTAATAAATGCGCGGTTTTCGCTCAGTACTAAAGGGGTTTGTAAGGCGATACCAGTTTGATCAGCACCTGCGGCTGCGGCTGGTAGCATGGCTGATAAACAATGCGCTGCATCCAAAAGTCCAAAGGCAAGACGGTCACGTAAACTTGCCCAGGATGCTTCTTTCACTAGTGTGACATCCAGTCCAGCATCATCAAAAAAACCACGATGTTTTGCCCAAAGCAGTGCAATACAATCCAGCAAAGGAATATAGCCAAGTTGCAGTTTAGTTTTTTCCACTTTCTTTAATTCGACTAAATGACTCATCTATTCATCCTTTAGCTGGCTATTTAATTGATTACTTAAAAGTTGTTGTGCATCGAGTAAACGGCGTGCCATTTCCCCAATAGTCATGCGATGGCTCATGGCGTTTTTGCGCAGTAATTGAAAGGCGGTATCTTCCGTTAAGCCATGCAACTGCATCAGTAACGCTTTGGCCTTTTCAATGTCTTTACGATCAGCCAGTTTAGTTTTGGCATCCTTTAAATCGGATTCCAGTTTTTTGTGCTTTTTATATTGTTCAATTGAAATATCCAGAATGGTATGCAGGCGGCTAGGATCAATACCATCTACAATATAGGCGGTAATGCCTGCATCAATGGCCTGTTTAATAGTGTCTTTATCAGTATTTTTGGTAAACAGAACCGTGGGCAGGTCAAAATTACTGACACAACTCTCAATCACATCACGGTGGGGATGGTCCATATCCAGCAGAATCACATCTGCCTGTAGATGTTCGAGTTTAAAAATATTCAGGTGATCAAGTGTAAAACAGGCAATCACATCGAAGTCGTGTTCAATCAAACACTTTTTGATGTACTCAGCCCGAGCCTGATCATCGTCAATGAGTGCAATTTTAAGTTTCGGCATAAGTGTACAGGGTCAACAGTAGATAGTTGCACATTTTAGGTCGTGCTAGGAGTAGATCTTATGGGCATTTCAACTGCGAAATATGAAAGATCCTATAATTTTTTAAGCAAAATTAATGCCATAAAGTATGTTTTTAATTGTCTTATTCGGTGCAATTGCTCTCTAACTTATATGGTTTATGCGCTTTATTGTATCGTTACCTCTCTATTCAAGAAATGAAAATCTGCATTTAGCTATGGAAAATAAGTTTGTGTTCGTTTTTAGTGCATAAAAAGAGTTATTTTAAAGCAGGGTGAATTGTGCTTTAAAACAGGTCAGTGCCTGCTAAGACGGTATGAGAATCCATTGGTTTATCTACCGATATTTATTTTATATCTATAAAGTTTATAAAAAACAAAGGTTAATAGTAATTATGTAAATGTGTTGTGTAAGTTGGCACAGCATTTGCTAATTATTCTGTAAGTCGAAGATGACTTTTTAAAATTGTAAGACGGCCAACGATGTCCGATCTGATCGGTTTGTTTACACAAGTGAATTGTGTCAGCAAAGCAGTATACGTTCAGTATGGGAGATGGCAATGTCTTTTTTATCTACAAATAAAGTAATCGTAAGCCTACTTAAAATTTTAGTTCCAGCGTCGCGAGCTCGCTCAACAGGGCGGCTCGTTTTTTTATCTGTTCTGGTGCCAGCTGCACATTATTCAATTTCGCAAAACATTTCCAGTACTTTATCCGAATTACATGCCATGCAAATGCAAGCAATGGCGTGTGGATAAATTCTGCCTTGGTTTTGCAAATCCTTATACCAGATATATCAGCAACAACAGGAACGCAAGCAACCGCTAGCTGAATAAATAGAGAAGAATTGAGGAGAGACACAATGAAATTAGTGATGATTGGTCACGGTATGGTGGGGCACAAATTCATCGAAGCCATTCTGGAGAAAGCTGATGATAAACTGGAAATTACGATTCTTGCCGAAGAGCCACGTATTGCATACGACCGTGTACATTTGACTGAATATTTTTCAGGTAAATCAGCGAAAGATTTATCACTTGCTCGTTTCGATTTTGCCGATGCTCATGGTATCGATTTAAGACTAAACACCAAAGCCATTGCCATTGATACCGCTGCGCAAACGGTCACTACGAGTTTGGGCGATGTGCTTCACTACGACAAACTTGTACTGGCAACTGGTTCATATGCTTTCGTTCCGCCAATTGTAGGTAATGATCGTGAAAATTGCTTTGTATATCGTACCATCGAAGATTTAGACGCGATCCGTGCTGCAAGCTTAAATGCCAAGTCGGGTGTTGTAATTGGTGGTGGCTTGCTTGGTTTGGAAGCAGCGAAAGCCTTACGTGATTTAAATTTAGAAACCCATGTCGTTGAGTTTGCACCTCGTTTAATGGCGGTTCAGATTGATGATTTAGGCGGTAAAGTATTACGCCGTAAAATCGAAAACTTAGGTGTAAAAGTTCATACGCAAAAAGCCACTTCATCTATTGAAGCGGGAGAAAGCGCAACGCATGTGATGAAGTTTGCCGATGGTAGCGAGCTTGAAACAGACATCATTCTATTCTCAGCAGGTATTCGCCCACGTGATGAATTAGCTCGTTCAAGTGGTTTAGCACTTGGGGAGCGTGGCGGTATCAAGATCAATGATTACTGCCAAACCTCTGATGAAAATATTTACGCAATTGGTGAATGTGCGCTTTGGGACAATAAAATCTATGGTCTCGTTGCACCGGGTTATGACATGGCGCGTATTGCAGCCAAGCATATCTTAGCTGAAGAAACACATTGTTTCGCTGGTGCTGATATGAGCACGAAGTTGAAATTGATGGGTGTAGATGTGGCATCGGTTGGTGATGCACATGGCATGACTCCAAACTCCCTCAGCTATTTCTATGCTGATGAAGATGCATTGGTTTATAAGAAAATCGTTGTAGATGCAGATAAAACCAAATTACTGGGCGCAGTACTGGTTGGTGATGCAAAAGAATATAACGATCTTTTACAAATGATGTTGAATGGTATCGCATTGCCAGAAACACCTGAAAGCTTAATCATGCCAGGATTTGCTGATTCTGGTGCGAAAGCGGGTGGTAGTGGTGTTGATTTACTTCCAGACAGTGCAACGATTTGTTCATGTAACAATGTATCGAAAGCAGATATTTGCCAAGCTATTTGTGATGGTTCCACCTCTTTAGGTGCTTTAAAGAAATGTACTAAAGCAGCAACAGCATGTGGTGGTTGTGCGCCATTAGTTACTCAAGTTTTAAAGTCTGAGTTACAACGTCAAGGTGTAACGGTTAATAACCATGTATGCGAACACTTCCCGTACTCACGTCAAGAGATCTATCACTTGGTGCGTGTCAATAAAATCAAAACATTTGATGATTTGATTCAACAACATGGTCATGGTTTAGGTTGTGATATCTGTAAACCAATGACAGCAAACATTTTGGCATCGTGCTGGAATGACTTTGTATTGGAACCAACGCACGCAGGTTTACAAGACAGTAATGACTATTACTTAGGAAATATCCAAAAGGATGGTTCATACTCAGTTGTACCGCGTATGGCAGGTGGTGAAGTCACGCCAGATGGTTTGATTGCGGTAGGTCAAATTGCTAAAAAATATAACCTGTATACCAAAATTACAGGTGGTCAACGTGTTGACTTATTTGGTGCGCAACTGCACGAGCTACCATTTATTTGGGAAGAGTTGAATGCAGCAGGCTTCGAGTCAGGTCATGCTTATGGTAAATCATTGCGTACAGTGAAATCATGTGTAGGTAGCACTTGGTGCCGTTATGGCGTAGATGATTCTGTTGGTTTAGCGATTGAATTAGAAAACCGCTACAAAGGCTTACGCTCACCGCACAAACTAAAAATGGCTGTGTCGGGTTGTACGCGTGAGTGTGCTGAAGCACAAGGTAAAGATGTTGGTGTAATTGCGACAGAAAAAGGTTGGAACCTATATGTGTGTGGTAATGGTGGAATGAAACCACGCCATGCAGAGCTTTTAGCTTCTGATCTAGATACTGAAACTTTGATTCGTTATATCGACCGCTTCTTTATGTTCTATATCCAAACAGCTGATCGTTTACAACGTACGAGTGTATGGCGTGACAACATGGAAGGTGGTTTAGATTATCTCAAAGCTGTGATTGTCGATGATTCGCTTGGTCTTGCAGAAGAACTTGAAAATCGCATGGCACATGTCATTGGAACTTATCAAGACGAATGGCGTACTGCGGTAGAGAATCCTGAGATTCGTAAACGCTTCCAAACTTACATTAATGCAAGCGCTGAAGAGCAAGCTGATCCATATATTCAATTTACTGAAGTGCGTGATCAGATCCGTCCATTAAATGAAGCTGAACGTTCAGTTGATCGTATCCCGATGGTAGAAGCATAAGGAGAATCAAAATGACAAATCTAAAAGACATGAATATGCTTCCAGAAAATCAATGGATTGATGTGTGTCATCTTGATGACATCACGCCAAATACAGGTGTAGGTGCACTTATTGCGGGTCAATCCGTTGCTTTATTCCGCGTAGGGAACGAAAAACGTATTTATGCATTAAGTAATAAAGATCCGTTTAGCCAAGCAAATGTAATGGCGCGCGGTATTATTGGTGATTTGCAAGGTGAGCGTGTTATTGCCTCACCGATTTACAAACAACACTTCAGTTTAGCAACAGGTCGATGCCTAGAAGATAAAGATCAAAAGCTTTCTGTTTTTCCAACCAAAATCGAAAATGGTCGAGTTTGGGTAGGTACTGTTCCGCAAAAAACTTATATTACCAATAATGGTGTTTCTCAAGAAAAACTGAAGCTCGTTTTGATCGGTAATGGTTTGGCTGGAATGCGCTGTCTAGAGGATTTACTCGACATGGCACCTGATCGTTATGATGTGACGGTGATTGGTGAAGAGCCTTGGGGTAACTATAACCGTATCATGCTTTCACCCGTGCTTTCTGGTGAGAAAACCATTGATGACATCATGTTGCACCCACATGCATGGTATAGCGATAAGGGCATCAAGTTTATAGCGGATGATCCAGCTGTAAAAATAGATCGTACTCGCAAGACAGTCCATACAGAAAAAGGTGAAAGTGTTGATTATGACCGTTTGATCATTGCCACAGGTTCTAAGCCATTTATTCCACCAGTACAAGGTGTTGACTTGAAAGGTGTGATTAGTTTCCGTGATATTTATGATGTGAATACCATGATTAAATATTGTGAAACTAAAAAAAATGCAGTCGTGATTGGCGGTGGTTTACTTGGCCTGGAAGCAGCGTATGGTCTGAAACAACGTGGCATGAATGTCACTGTTCTTCATTTGATGGATCGCATTATGGAGCGTCAGCTTGATGGGCGTGCAAGTCGTATGTTGCGTCAAAGCATCGAAGAAAAAGGGATTAATATTATCACTGAGGCAAATACTGAAGCATTGATTGGTAAAGATGGTCATGTTAACCAAGTACGTCTGAAAAATGGAATAGTGTTGGATGCCGACCTTGTCGTATTTGCAGTCGGTATTCGTCCAAATATTGCTTTGGCGCAAAGCGCTGGTTTACGTTGCAATCGTGGTATTTTGGTTAATGATACGATGCAAACCTTTGACCCAAGTATTTATGCAGTGGGTGAATGTATTGAGCATCGTAATCAGACCTTTGGTCTCGTCGAACCATTGTGGGGACAAGCATTTATCTGTGCGACACACTTGGCAGAACACGGTAGCTTAACGTTTAAGTCGCCAACCGTTCCAACTCAGCTTAAGGTTAGTGGTGTTGATGTATTCTCGGCTGGAAATTTTGAACCGAAAGAAGATTACGAAGACATTATCCTGAATGATGAAAAACGACAAATTTACAAGCGTATCATTATTCAGAAAGATAAAGTCATCGGTGCGGTACTGTTCGGTGATACTGAAGATGGCATGTGGTATGCGGAATTGATTGCAGATCAAACACCAATTTCAACATTTAGAAATAAATTGTTATTTGGTAAGGATTTTGCAATGAAAAAAGCAGGTTAATCATCTTTGGGGTTTAGGTTCCTTGGTGCCTAAACCCAAACAGAATGTGAAATTCAGGCATAGATGAAATAGATAAAAGGGGCAGTCATAAACAGTATTCAAAATTTAGAACACAGTCGCTCCGATCAAGCAGAAACAATCATTACAAAAACAACATGTCCCTATTGTGGGGTTGGATGTGGTGTTGATGTCACGGTAAATCATAAAGCACAAGGAACAACGGTTCAGGTTGCTGGTGATTTGGAACATCCATCTAATTTTGGACGCCTTTGTATTAAAGTAGGGTAATTTGTATCTGGTGACCAAGATACATTAGTGTATATTTTATATTGATTCACTTTTTAGTGTTAGGGTTCAAGGTGTGGATTATATACCTTATAAGTTTGAAAAATGATGGGTGATAATAATGAAATGGGATGAGATTGGCGATCAGCCATGTTCAGTGGCGCGGACGCTTTCAGTATTGGGTGACCGTTGGACCATGCTGATTTTGCGCAACGCATTTATGGGTATACGCCGTTTTGATGAGTTCCAGCGTAGTTTGGGAGTTACGCGTCATGTCCTTTCAGAACGGTTAAAACGTCTGGTTGAATATGGAATTTTAACCAAAGTTCCCTATGTGGAGCGTCAGGAACGTTTTGAATATCAACTTACCGATAAAGGGTTGGACTTGTACCCGATTATTCTGACAATGGTGCAATGGGCCGATAAATGGATGGACATGGGTTTGGGCAAACCGATTGAATTTACTCATAAAACCTGTGGACACAAATTTAGTTCTAAGGTTGTTTGTTCAGAATGTAATGAACCCATTGATGTAAAAGAGGTAAAGGTCGCTGCTGGCCCAGGTTATTTTGCGTTTATGCAACAAAAGCAAAATAGTGCCTCATAGATCATTTTCAATGATCTATAAACAATTGGCAGGTTTGGGAACGCCAGCCAAGCGACTTAAATGTCGAGCCACTAGACCTGTATTAAACTTTTGCTGTAGCTCAGCATTACTGATTTCAGGGCTTACTGTTTTCATGAGAAATTTGATCAACGGACGTGTTGCAGGTGAATGTCCAAACTGCTGATAAAACTGCCGTACAGCATTGAGAATATCAAAGTGCCAATCTGTCAGCTCTAAATCGAGTGATTTAGCAAGTTCCTGTGCAACTTCTGGATTCCAAATGGTGTAATCAACTAAATGACCGTCTTGGTCTAACTCTAACTGCATAAAATAGCCTAAGTAGGGGCGTATTGTATACGCCCAATAATTTATGGGTATCACTCAATTAACGATATATTCATTTCAACGTAATACAACGTTGAAACTTTAATACTAAATTTGCAAATTGAGCATATTCCAGAATGTTTACACGTTTTTTAAGACCATACTGCAATAGGCTTTGTTCATTGCTTAGACAATAGATATTCGGGTAAGTATCCACAACGGCATCTGTGACTTGTAAGACTGAATCCCCCATCATCACAATATGGTCATCCGCTTTTGCCATGTGTGCTAACTCATCTAAAATTTTATTGACATTGTTATAAGGAGATTGGACGAGAAACAAGGTTGAATTTTTCATGAGCGAATCCCTTACCAATACAGTACATGATCAAATGACTGAATAAATTCAGGATGAATATCAATAAATTCAATATCCTGATCTGTATTTTTGACGATAGCTAATTGTTGATTTTTGCTTTCAACCAAAATTGGGGTTAAATCGTAAAACTCAAAACTTTCCACCATATTGGCGGCAATTTTAAAGGCATGCGTGAACTGATCGAACGCTAGTTGATTGTTCAATAAACTCAGTGCGGCATCCTTTAATAATACTTTGACAGAAATACCAAAGGTTGCTAAAACCATAGTTGCAGACAAGCTTTCATTGACCTGCAAACTGGTTAAATTAGGCTGCGTTAGGATGACGAGTACAGTTTTCACACAATTTACCTTTTAAAAGCAACACGCTATATAAAGAACTTGATCTAGAATTGAATTAGACGAGAACAGCTTTGTACGGCATCAGCAAGTTCTCCAAGCCCAACCAGCTCAAAACCTTGGGCCAGGTTGTGCTGCTGAAGTGAATGACGTTGTGCATTGCTGGCATCCGTGATTCCCCGAGCAAGCGCGGCACTGACACAGACAGGGAGTCGAACGCCAAGCTTTTGCCATTCCAGTTTCAGGTTGCGCTGATCATCAGGAAACCACTGTAAATCGTTGGCAACCTGAACACCGTCCTGGTAAAAGAAGACACGAAATTCCTCATGCTTATTTTGTAATGCCTGTGCTAAACCAAATGCATGCCAGGCCATCATTGAAGTAGGTGCTGAGGTAATTAACAGTAGTGTACTCATGGAACATTCACTATGGTCATAGGCAAAAATAAAGATGGACATATTAAAAAGAAGGTAATTATACAATGATTTTGGTGACAGGTGGTTTAGGCTTTATCGGTTCACATATTGCTTTGAGTTTGCTGGCTCGTGGGCACGAAATCGTCATTGTTGATAATCTGGCCAATTCCACATTACAGACTCTGGAACGTCTGGAATATATTTCAGGCATGTATATTCCTTTTGCAAAGCTTGATGTACGCAACACGCCTGCCTTAAATAAGGTGTTTGAACAATATTCTATAGATGCGGTGATTCATACTGCGAGCTTTAAATCGCTGGAGGAATCGGTTTTAAAACCTCTTGAATATTATAATGATAATGTCAGTTGTATCATGAGCTTATTACGTGCCATGCAACGCATGGGAGTGAGACAGCTTATCAACCTATCCAGCGTGGCGGTCTATGGAAAGTCTGATTCGGAACTTTCCGAGGAGACTAAATTTAATTATCACTATGCTAATCCCTATATTCGTACCCAGCAAATGGTGGAGGATATTATTGCGGATACCTACAGGATTGACCATGAATGGAAGATCATTAACCTGCGGTTATCCAATATTGTCGGTGCCTTTGAGCATGGGGTATTGGGTGAATATGTTGTTCAATTACCGAAGAATATTGTGCCTCTGGCCTTGCAGGTAGCCGCAATGCAACGTGATTGCATTGAGTTGCAAAATCAGGCACAGACTAAAGATGGTACGGTTGAACGAAGCTTCTTGCATGTGCTGGATGTTTGTGATGCCGTACTGGCAGGCTTAAAGTGGCTGGAAACACAGGTTGGCTGTTTGGAGGCATTTAATATCGCCCACTCAAAAACCACCTCTATCCTAGGTTTGTTAGATGAAGTTGCCAAAGTAACCCAATCCGAAATTCGGGTTCAGCCCGCAGTTTATCAACATGAGGAATTGGCTCAACTGGGGGCAAATATTGATAAAGCAGAAAAGATGCTTGCATGGACACCGAAACGATCCTTAACACAAATGATTGGAGATGAATGGCGTTTTTACCTAAATACGTTAAAAGGTAACTAAGTCTGCTATCGCTTTATGATTACCAATACAGTCCATTAAAGCTGGCAACAGGTTTTAGATAATGATTATTATTTGCATTCTTAAGCCATTTGGGGATAATACGGCGGTTTGTTGAATATCCTTGATAAACATTCAATATGAGCTAGCCAAGGCATCTATTTGCTTCAGCCCGTGAAAATTCTTACCAAGATAGAGCAGAGGTTGTTATGCACATACGAATTGAACACGATACCATGGGTGAAATTGAGGTTCCAAATGAAGCCTTGTGGGGCGCGCAAACGCAAAGAAGTTTACAAAACTTTAAAATAGGTCAGGAGCGTTTACCCCGTGCGATGATTCGTGCAATGGGACTTGTAAAAAAAGCTGCTGCCATCACCAATGCAGAACTTAAACAACTGCCTGAAGAGTTAAGTCAATATATTGTGGGTGCTGCTGAAGAAGTCATTGCTGGGCAATGGGATGCTCAGTTTCCATTGGTGGTATGGCAGACAGGTTCTGGTACGCAAAGCAACATGAACTGTAATGAAGTGATTGCCAATATTGCTAACCAGAAATTAGGGCAAGCTTTGGGCGCACAAAAACCTGTCCATCCAAACGATCATGTCAACCGTGCGCAATCCACCAATGATTCTTTCCCAACCGCGATTCATGTTGCCGCAAGTCTGCAAATCAATGAATTACTAATTCCTGCGGTTGAGAAACTCAAACAAACTTTACAACGTAAATCCGATCAATTTGATGATATTGTCAAAATTGGACGTACCCATTTACAGGATGCGACTCCATTAACGCTAGGACAGGAATTTAGTGGCTATGTGTCACAACTGGATCATGGCTTAAAGCGTCTACATCAGGCGCTTGCAGGTTTATATGAATTGCCTTTAGGTGGAACGGCGGTGGGAACAGGACTCAATGCTCATCCTGACTATGCCGTAAAAGCCGCAGAACAATTAGCTGGGCTGACAGGCCTACCATTTGTAACGGCACCTAATAAATTTGAAGCCTTGGCAGGGCGTGATGCGGCAGTATTCGCTTCTGGTGCATTAAAAACTTTGGCTGCTAGTTTAAATAAAATTGCCAATGACATTCGCTGGTTGGCAAGTGGTCCACGTTGTGGTTTAGGGGAAATCCGTATTCCTGAAAATGAACCAGGCTCAAGTATTATGCCTGGGAAAGTAAACCCGACACAAAGTGAAGCCATGACCATGGTGGTGGCTCAAGTCTTGGGCAATGATACGACTATCAATATTGCTGGTGCGTCTGGTAATTTTGAGCTCAACGTGTTTATGCCAGTGATTGCTTATAACTTGTTGCAATCAATCCAGTTGCTTGGTGATGCATGTAATAGTTTCAATGACCACTGTGCGGTAGGAATTGAACCAAACCGTGAGAAAATTGATTATTTCCTGCATAATTCGCTGATGTTGGTGACTGCACTCAATCCCGTCATTGGTTATGAAAACGCTGCCAAAGTCGCCAAAACAGCGTATAAGGAAAATAAGACCTTAAAACAGGTTGCGGTTGAACTAGGCTTGGTAACTGCTGAACAATTTGATGAAGTGGTTCGTCCTGAGCAGATGATTGCACCGAGTAGTAAATAATCATGAGTGGTAGGGGCGTATGGTATACGCCCTTATTGTTTTGAGAGGCGTGTGATGGTTGCCCTTGCGAAGTGTACTTCTCTCCTGCAAGTGCGTACAATATCCGTTTGATTGACTAGACCATTGCTTTTATTATGCTTAATATTTATTTGACAGATACTCAAACTCATATTCAATATTCTGGTCTGTCTCATGAAAATCCTGTCAAGTTTTTGTTGAATCTAAAGAAAATTTTTCCAAGTACGGCAGACCTGTTGTTACCTGTCTTGCCAGAAGACAATAATCTGGAAAATGTGACATGGGAAGCAACGGCCAAAGATTTTGAAGTTTTTAAAAAATTACTAGAGGGCTGGGGCATTATTGAGCTTCGTTTAAGTGCAATTACCACCTATAAAGATAAAAACTTTGCCAATGAATTGGTAAAAAAAGCTCAAGTTAGACGCAAGCAAATTTCCCAGAAACATCCTGAACTCTCAATTATTGCTTTGGATTATATACTCATGCATGAAATTCATGCCTTGATTGATGCGGAATTGGTCATGATTGGGGAAAAATTCTATTTGCCGACTTTACGTGAACAATGGAAAAGTCTGTTTTCAGAGCAAATTCTGCAATGTAAGTTATAAGATGGGTAACGTGAATTCGGGATAAGGACATTGTAAAAGGATAGGCATTTAAGTCAAAATTTAATCATGACAAAAAACAATGCTCTCAAAATGCCTATCGACACACAGCTTACAACACTTTTCTGCCTAATTGATGATTTCTGCACTGATATTTCAGAGCGGGTTGAGCAATACATGCTCACTTGTGGCAAGATTAATCATATATTTGCCGATAGTGCAACTCGGGGGAAAACTTCTGTCGATTGGTTTTATGGTTTTAAGATTCATATTTGCTGCTTTAACATTATATGCTTTGGTGCTTGTAAATGGATATAAGTCTGGGATTCAGCAGATTTTAAAACCGATTGAATTGAAATCTGCTTAAACCGAATTCACGTTGGGTAAGCAGACTTAGGTCTGCTTTTTTATTGACTCATCTTTATAGAACCACATGGTTATTGTTCTACAAACAATTACAAGGTTTTAGTGGCTGTATGTTTAGGCGTAAGCCCCCGCTGAACCCCATGCCTATTTTTTTAATTCGGTTCAGGTTTCCAGCGGTGTGGTAGCAATTCTTCTATTTGGGTCACTTTATGGGTCGGCAGCCTTTTCAGCACATCACTGAGATAGGCATACGGATCCAGTCTATTCAGCTTTATTCGATTTTCTACTTTTAAACTCAATTATTTTTTTGGGGGATTACCTTTCAAATCTTTGTGCAACAAAGCCTATTTCAAATAAAATAGGACTTACGCATTGACGGATTCAAAAAAGTATTAAAATAGTTTATAAAGTATCTGTGATCAGACGAACTAAACATGCTTCTACAGCAACTTGTACATTACCCATTTATATGGGCTTTCTCATGACAGAACCGAACTCTATTAGCTGCACACAACTTGCCGAGACTTATAATATCTCGCATGATAGTGTAAATCGCTTTCTAGAGCGTGAAGACTACACACCTCACGACCTATATCAAGAAGCAATTCAACATATTGATAATAATAAACTTATAGTCAGTATTGATGATACTGTTTTAGATAAACCATATAGTCAACATATGGACTTAGTTAGCTATTTTTGGTCAGGCAAACACCACCGATCCGTCAAGGGTATTAATCTCATTACCTTGTATGCGACAGATCAGAATGGTCAAAATATTCCAATTAATTTCCGAATTTATGACAAATCTGAGGGTAAAACCAAGAATGATTACTTTATGGATATGTTAAGTGAAGTACTTAGTTGGGGTGCAAAGATTCAATTTATTACAGGTGATAGTTGGTATTCATCGACTGCAAATCTAAAAACCATAAGAAAACATGGTATTCGATTTATGTTTGGTATCGACTGTAACCGTAAGGTTTCCCCAGAAAAAGGACAATGGTTTCAACTGCGTTTATTGCCAGATTTCCATCAGGGTCAAGTGGTCTGGCTCAAAGATTTTGGCTTTGTACAATTATTTAAGACTCAGTTAAAAGAACAGCAGAGGTTTTATATTGTGCATCAAGATGAAGATGATTTATTGTCCTTTGAGGGTTTTCATGAATTACATTCAAGTCATTGGAAAATAGAACAATATCACCGAGTGATTAAACAGGTTTGTCATATTGAAAAGTTTCAAGTAAGACGATCTAAACTGATTTTGAATCATATTTTTTCAGCCTTGATGGCCTACGTCGAGATACAAAAGAACCAGTTTGAGGGGATCTTTGAAAATGTATATCATTGGCAGAAGAAATTATTTAGACCAATGATCAAAAACTTCATTGATGACTTTATTCTCGATAAAAATCATCTGCTACCACAGAGAGTCTATAAATAACAGTGCGTAAGTCCTATAAAAGTTAAAATAAAAAACCGAGGTATTACCTCGGTTCTTTTGTTCATCATGAAAAAGTTATTTTTCTACAAAAGCACGTTCAATCACATAATCACCCATAACACCCATACGTGGTGATTCAACCAGGCCATGTTGATCAAGCAGGGCAGCCACATCTTTCAGGAATGCTGGGCTACCACAGAGCATGGCACGGTCTGTCTCACGGTTAAAACGTGGTAAACCGATTTTTTCAAACAGTTCACCAGTTTCAATGGCAGTGGTGACACGACCTTGTGTATGGAATGGCTCGCGGGTTACGGTTGGGTAATAAACCAATTTATCCTTGATGCCAAGCTCTTCAAAAAATTCATTGTTTGGCAATTCATTCAGGATTAAATCCTGATAGGCAAGCTCTGAAACATAGCGAGTACCATGAACCATGATCACTTTCTCAAACTTTTCGTAAGTCTCAGGATCACGAAGCAGGGAAAGGAAAGGAGCAAGGCCTGTACCAGAAGATAAAAGGTATAAATTTTTACCTGGTAATAAATCGTCGTGTACGAGCGTTCCTGTTGGTTTTTTAGAAATCAGGATTTCATCACCAACCTGTACTTTTTGTAAAATGGAAGTCAATGGACCGTCTTGTACCTTAATTGAGAAGAACTCCAGTTCTTCTTCATAATTCGCGCTTGCAATCGAATAAGCACGCATTAAGGGCTTGCCATTCACTTCAAGACCGATCATGACGAATTGACCATTTTTGAAACGTAGACTGGTGTCACGTGTTGTTTTAAAACTAAAAAGTGTGTCATTCCAGTGGTGAACATGAGTAATGCGTTCAACGTTAAAAGCAGCCATTCAAGGTCTCGATCACAGTTAAAAGAAACAGGTTGCTATTCTAATCTAAATTCATTCTCGATAAACTGAATATATTTAATTGTGTTTATAAGAAAAAGTGATGAGCAATTCAGTTGAGATGCCGATTATCGGTTACATGCACTCTCCCTACCGTGAAAAGTTTGGTATTCCGAGGCAGCCAAATCTGGTGCAGGTCGAGTCTTATATCGAGATGGTGGCACCTTATAACGATATTTTGGCATTCGAGGGAATTGAGGCATTTAGCCATTTATGGCTGTTGTGGCAGTTTCATGAGAATAAACAAAATGATAATGCACCAAACCAAATAGCTGGATTTCGCGCGCAGGTACGTCCACCACGCTTGGGTGGAAACCAGAAAATGGGGGTGTTTGCTACCCGAAGTATGTATCGTCCGTCTGCAATTGGTTTGTCTGTGGTGCATTTTTTACGAGTAGAAAAGCAAGGGAAAAGTGTGCGCCTTTATGTAATGGGTAGTGATTTACTACATGGTACACCGATTCTGGATATTAAGCCCTATATCCAGTATTCGGATGCAGTGCCAGATGCAAGTAGTGGCTATGCTCAGGATGAGCCTGTACGTAAATCAGTGATATGGACAGAAACTGCACAAACACAACAACAGCAATTACTAAAGCAGGCTATTTTAAATAAAAAGGTATTCGATGAACTGGAACAGGTGTTATCTTTAGACCCTCGTCCTGCCTATCAGGAAGATGCTGAACGAGTTTATGGAATGTGTTTTGCAGACTTGAATGTTCGTTTTAAAGTCGATGCAAGCAATGTCACAGTCATTGCTGTGGAATAGGCAACTTAAAAATATAAAATCATAAATTTGGGGATTTGACGGTTATGCAAGCGCAGGCAAAATTTGCAAGTTTTTCTTTTTCAATTGATGTGACCTGGTGTCTGGAACAATTACAAAAAGATGGACGGATTACTGAACGGGATAAACTTTTTATTCAAACTACACATCGGCAAAAAGACCAGTTGAAATGGCATCCCTTACAGTGGGTTGCCAATTTTAATTTAAAGGATCAACTTAATCCTGCCACAACCTTAACCCTGAATCGTTTATGTCAGTGGTTAGCTGAAAAAGCCGAAGTTCCCTTATTTGTGATTGATCCACTAAAAGCTGATGTGGCGGCATTAACCAGCGTTATGTCACAGGAATTTGCGGTACGGAATCATATTCTGGCCATTGAAGTACATTCAGATCGGATTTTGATTGGGACAGATCAGCCGTTTTTAACGGAATGGCAGAATAATCTGGAGCGTAGTTTAGCGCCCAGAAAGATTGAACGAGTGTTACTCAATCCTGAGCAATTACAGCGCTATCTGGTGGAATATTATCAGGTTAGTCGTGCGGTCAGTTCATCACAAAACACCAGTGCCTTTGACCGTGATAATAAAGGCGTTGAGGCCTTGTTACAGTTGGGCGATACCCAGAATCCCGATGCCAATGACCAGCATATTGTCAAATTGGTGGACTGGGTGCTGCAATTTGCCTTTGAACAAGGGGCCAGCGATATTCACCTTGAACCCCGAAAAGACAAGGGTAAGGTGCGTTTCCGTATTGATGGCGTGTTACATACCATTTATAACATGCCTGCCAATACACTAACTGCGGTGATTTCCCGTATTAAAATTCTGGGTCGGATGAATGTGGCGGAAAAGCGTAAACCACAGGATGGACGTCTAAAGACACGAACACCAAAAGGTCAGGAAACCGAATTGCGTCTCTCCACTTTGCCAACTGCCTTTGGTGAAAAGCTGGTGATGCGTATTTTTGATCCAGAAGTATTGGTACGCAGTTTTCAGCAGTTGGGTTTTGAGGGGCATCTCTTACAAAGTTGGCAACAACTGACCCAGCATAGCCACGGGATTATTCTGGTGACAGGGCCAACAGGTTCGGGTAAAACCACCACACTTTATTCATCGCTTAAACAACTGGCAACGGAACAGGTCAATGTCTGTACCATTGAAGATCCGATTGAAATGCTGGAACCAAGTTTTAACCAGATGCAGGTCAATCCAAACATTGAGCTAGGCTTTGCCGATGGGGTGCGTGCCCTCATGCGTCAAGACCCTGACATTATTATGGTCGGGGAGATTCGTGACCACGATACCGCCAATATGGCGATTCAGGCAGCTTTAACAGGACATTTGGTACTCTCAACCCTGCATACCAATGATGCGCCATCTAGTTTGACCCGTTTGCATGATCTGGGTGTACAGCCATTTTTGACCGCAGCCACGATTTTGGGTGTATTGGCACAGCGTCTGGTGCGTCGCCTTTGCCCGCATTGCAAACAGGAAACAGCGATCAATGAGCAGGAATGGGAACACCTGACTTTTGACTATATGATGGATATGCCCACCACCATGTATAAGGCTGTGGGCTGTGAAGTGTGTCGCCAAACGGGTTATAAAGGGCGTGTCGGGATTTATGAGTTTATGCCAGTCAGTCTGGAATTAAAGTCCATCATTAGTGCGAATGGCACACTGGATCATTTACGTGCGCAAGCCAAGAAAGAGGGTATTGAACCGTTGCGTATTGCAGGCGCACGCAAGGTGATTGAGGGTATGACCACACTGGAAGAAGTGCTTCGGGTTGTGCCATTAAATTAAGCAGTTTTTAGTTCCTCAGATTCACCTCATCTTGTTTTGTTTTAATGACCACATCGAGATGATCAACAAAGATGAGGAAATTAAAATGAACGTATTTTCTAAAGTTGCTGTAATTGCGGGTTTAGTTGGTGCAACAACATTTGCGGTTGCGAATACGACAGCAGTCAATCAGCAGGCATTGGTGCCTACACAAATCACTACGGTGAAACAGGCATTGACCTTAAAGGATAATACGCCTGTTCAGCTTAAAGGTTATGTGGTCAAGGCAACGGGTGATGAGAAATATCAGTTTAGCGACCAGACAGGCAGCATCACCGTCGATATTGATGATGATTTATGGCAAGGACAGCCTGTTTCTGCCAAAACACCTGTAACCATTATAGGTGAAATCGACATCGATTATAAACCGACCAAACGTGTAGAAGTGGATGTAGATCAGGTGAAATTCTAATCATTGAAATATCATCAAAAACCACATGTTTAGCATGTGGTTTTTTGCTTGTTGCTTATTTAAAAGGCATGATGAATATTAATGGATCAGACAAGGGTGCGGCTTTATGCGAATTTTACTGGCTGAGGATGATGCCTCTCAGGCGGAAAGTATCAAGGATTGGCTGGAACTGGATGGCTATAGTGTCGATTGGGTAGAACGGGGTGATCATGCGATACTGGCGGTTGAGCAGCATCAATATGATTGTATCCTGCTGGATCGTGGTTTGCCTAAAGCTTCGGGTGATGACATTCTAAAAACTATTCGCCATCGAAATTCCAATACGCCCGTCATTTTTATTACCGCCAAAGATGCCATTCATGATCGGATTGAGGGGCTGGATTTGGGAGCCAATGATTATCTGGTTAAGCCATTTAATTTGGAAGAACTGTCAGCACGGGTGCGTTCCCAGTTACGTCAACACCAGACTCAGGCAGGGCAATATTTGACTTTTGGCAATCTACAGCTTGATCCGCAAGCCAAAACCCTGACGCAAGCGGGTCAAGTCATCAACCTGACCGCAAAAGAATTTCAGATTTTGCATAAATTAATGCAAAAGCCAGAACATATCCTGACCCGTGAGCAACTGGAAGAATCACTGTATGCCTGGGGCGAGGAAATTGAGAGTAATGCCATCGAGGTGTATATCTACCAGATTCGCAAAAAAATTGGCGGGCAATATATCAAAACTATTCGTGGTTTAGGCTATCGGATGCATCAGGATTAAGTTTATGAAAGTGGTGTCGCTACAAAACAGGCTGATTAAAACCTCACTGATTAGTTCAGTGATTGCGGCTTCTGTGGCATTGCTTCTATTTGTGGTGATTTCAATCTATCAAACCATGCAGGTTCAAGATGAAATCATGGATGAAATCTCAGATATGTTACTGATTGCTGATCTGACCTCAACATCGGGGCAGCAGATTGATGAACTGAGTGACCAGTTTGATATCCAGTATCGCCTGAGCTACCAACAACAGATTCTGACCCAGTCCGAGGATTTTCAGCTTGAACAACAATATTACAAGTTGTTCACAGGTGATGAGCATTATGGATTTATCTGGCAGGGTCGGCAGCTTTGGCGTAGTTATCGGGCAGAAGATCACCAATCCCACATGCAGGTATTGCTATTACAACCTTTGGGTGATCGCTTTAAAGAATTGATGCATAGCTTTGCTGGCTATTCTGTCATTCTGATGATGTTGTGGCTGATGCAATGGCTCATGCTGCATTTTCTGGTCAAACGGCAGTTTAGGGCGATTCATCAATTATCCGATCAAATCTCGCAGAAAAACGCAGATGATCTAACGCCAATCCAGTCCTCCAGCATTGAATTTAAAGAATTGCAGCCGATGCTGGGGCAGTTAAATCACTTGTTGCAACGTCTGGATCAATCGCTAAAAGCCGAACAGCGTTTTACTGCGGATGCCTCGCATGAATTGCGCTCGCCCTTATCCGCGATTCAAATGCGTTTACAGCTTTTACAACGTAAATATCCAGAACGCGCCAGTGATTTTGATGCAATGCAACAGGATATTAGTCGAGGGATCCAAACGCTGGAAAATTTGCTGTTGCTGGCACGTTTAGACCCTGAACATGCTGAGAACCTGCTCAAGACACATTTTGCCTTGCGTACGGTGATTGACGAGGCGATTCAGGCTCTAACACCCTTTATCAAGCAAAAGGCAATCCAGATTCAGCAGCGGATGGTAGTGGCAGAGCACGAAGATATGATTTTTGCCAATCAACAACTGATTTTTACCTGTATTCGTAATGTGCTGGACAATGCCGTACGCTATACGCCAGAAAAAGGCTGTGTCTATATCACTTTAGATAAGCAGGGACAGTATTTACAGCTTATTCTTGAAAATGAGGGACAAGGTATCGACCCAGAAGTATTGCAGCATTTGGGAGAACGTTTTTATCGTGCGTTGGGAACCAAAACCCAGGGATCAGGCTTAGGCTTATACATTTGTAGGAAAATTATCGAATTACATCATGGGCAAATGGAATTGTTGCCATCTTCATATGGCGGATTAAAAGTCGTGATCAGATTGCTTGTCTAAAGCCTTTATTTTGGTTTCTAGATGAATTAAAAAGCAGTACGCGCTGACATACTGCTATTTCCACGTTTATTATTATCCGATTACTATTATTTTACTTGGTTAAAATCAGACGGTTGTTACGGGTGAGGCGTAGGCGATACTCTTCACCAGCGTGCATAATGCGAATTTCGCGGCCTAAGGCAAATAGGTTGTTTGAATGCAGCATTGGTAAGGATTGAGTTGCATCAGTGCTACGAGTAAATAGGTTAAATGGTGCGTTCATTTGTTATGCTCCGTGGTGTATTATCTAACGTTTTAAATGATAATCATTATCAAATATACCTGTCAACGTAAATTTGAATAATTTACAAAATCATTTATAAGTTTTTTCAGAACGATGTGCAAATTGATGAATGACAGGGATTTACTCTGTAGAGATGAGGGATGTGGACTGTGATAGCAAAGAATGTCATTGATGTTGCGATTGCAATTTTATTGCATAAATCCAAGGTATTGGTGGGGTGGCGTCAGGCCAACCAACATCAGGGCAATAAGCATGAATTTCCTGGTGGCAAGGTTGAGCAGGGAGAAACACCTGAGCAGACCTGCCGCAGGGAAATTTATGAGGAGGTGGGTATTGGCTTAAAGGACTGGCATCGTTTTGATGTGATTCGCCATGAATATGATGATGTGATTGTGAACCTGCATCTATTCCATGCCTATGTACCAGATGAATTGCTGGAACTGATTCACCAGCCTTGGGCTTGGTACAGTCGTGACCAACTGAAAGAATTAAATTTTCCTAAAGCCAATGACGTGATTCTGCAACGTTTGCTATGGCCACATCTGATTAAGGTGAATGAACAGTTGGCCAAACTCCCGCAGCAGGAAAGTCTATTTTATTGGCGGATACAGGATGAGAATATTGATGCGATTGAGCAGCAGTTAGAAACACTCACTGATGAGCAGTATCAAAAACTCATTATCAATTTTGACATCTGCAATCAGCTAGATTCCGTATTTCAGAAAAAAATTAATACCATTCACCTCAAACAATCACAGCTGATGGGATTAAAGAAAGGAGAATTAATTGTAGGCAAACGTTTTATTGCAGCGTGTCATGATGCAGTCTCAGTGCAGCATGCACATCATATTGGCTGTGATGCGGTGCTTTTAAGTCCTGTGAATATAACCGAGACGCATCCTGAAGCGAAAGTATTGGGATGGGAGGGTTTTGCTGAACTTGCTGGAAAAAGTGATATTCCTGTTTTTGCTTTGGGTGGTGTTGCGCCTACTGATCTGGAACAATCCCAAAAACATCATGCTTATGGGCTTGCGGGGATTCGCCAGTTTGAATCAATCCAGTAACAAGGCTCTAAAGTGACTGAATTGCTTTTTTCGCTTCCTGTGCCTTGACTGGATGATTACGTGCTTCGCTGGCACGAAGCACAATTGTCCAAAGCTGCTTTTTCATGGCATTGCTCTGTGCATAGCTTAAACCGCGGCGCGCCAAAGCCTCGGCATTGGCATACTCTTTCCGCTGGTTGGCGATTAGACCCAGATATAAATAGGTTTCAGAAGCCTGTGGTGCAATCCGTTGGGCTTGAAGCGCATAACGTTCTGCTTCCGCAAGTTGCTGACTTTTATACGCGGTCTGGGTCTTTTGCATCAGGGTCCTAAAGGCGGGGAGTTGAGCACCATCATTACTAAACTTCTGCTTCACCTTTTGTTCAGGTACCACCACCTGTGGTGTCACGGTTTGCCGTTTAATCTCTTTTTGGTCATATGGAATGACCTTTACACCAGAAGCAGGCGGAGTCACTTTTTTCTTCTGCGTATTCGTGCCTGCTGGTGGATTAACAGGTTTAGTGGTCGTGACTTTTTCTGGAGTGGCAGTACAGCCAGCCAGTACAAGTACACCAATTGCGAAAGTTATTTTCTTGATCATGTCCAAATCCCAGTAGAAATTAATTTTCAACGCTGTAGCTACCACTGGAAATGATGCGTGTTGGCGTATGATTTGATAAATCATTGTCCATCTGGTTTTCGCTTTCCCGAATATAATTGTTTGTGCCATCATCATGATCATTTTCTGATGTACCACCCTGAGGCATATAGGTTGGTTCAACTTCATAATGAGACTGACCGCAAACCGTTGCATGGCGAGGTACAGTTTGACGAAGCAATGGAATATACAATGCGCCATCACAGCCCTGGGCAGAAAGCTCACCGCTGGCGCTATCAATCCACTGCCATTGAACGTTGTCGGTTTGACGAAGATTTACAGGTTCCTGACGAAGCTGTTTCATGACATTGGTCCAGACTGGCAATGCACCAGAGGAACCTGTCAGACCAGTCACCTTGTTGTCATCCAGCCCTAACCAGACCACAGCGACATGATTGCCAGAATAACCAGCAAACCATGAATCGCGTGTATCGTTGGTTGTTCCTGATTTTCCTGCAAGATTCAGTGATTCAGGCAAGCTCCCATAGGCAGAGCGGCCTGTACCTGAACGCATGACTTGCTGTAAACCATAATTCAGGATGTAGGCGGTGGCGGGGTCAATGGTTTGCTGTACATTCAAACCATAACGCTCCAATAAATGCCCTTTTGCATCCACAACAGTGCGGATAGAACGGGTAGGGTATTTAAAGCCACCTGTGGCAAAGTTTCCATAAACGCTCAGCACTTCCATTGGTGACATATTCACCGCCCCCAGATAAATGGATGGATAGGCTGGAATATCTGAACTTACCCCAAACTGTCTGAGCTTATTTGTGAATGTAGATAGGCCAAACTCGTTCGCCAAACGTACAGTAGAAAGGTTGTATGAATTTGCCAAAGCCTGCTGCATTGGAACCACACCATGCTCACCACCACTATAATTTTTGGGTGTCCAGTTTTTATAACCATCAATTGGAATACTGATGGCTGTATCTTCAATTGGGCTAGCCCATGTATAACGGCCTGACTCAAGTGCACTTAAATAGATGACAGGTTTCAGTAATGAACCCACTTGACGTTTAGCATCCAGTGTACGGTTAAAACCTGTAAAGTCTTGAGTCGATCCCACAGCGGCAACCAGTTCACCATTGTCTGGATGAGCGACAACAATGGCACCCTGTAAGTTCTTTAAACGGGCAGGATTGGCATTCGCCAGACGATCAACTGAATTTTTAAACGCATTTTGCACCTGAATCTGTGTGATTGGATCTAGTGTCGTAAAAATTCTTAAACCCTGATTGGTAATGTCACTTTCCTGATATTCGGTGCGTAGCTGACGACGGACAATATCAAGGAAATCAGGGAATTTCGCAGGTCCTAGAGTCGGTTTGCTCACTACATTTAAAGGACGTGCAATTTCATCCTGATATTCCGCCTCACTGAGATAGCCCATAACTTTCATGTTGTTCAGTACAACATCACGGCGTTTTTTTGCCGCTTCAGGATTACGCCAAGGGTTATATAAAGAAGGGCCCTGTACTAAACCAACCAAATAGGCTTGTTGGGAAATATTCAATTCACGTAAAGGTAAACCAAAATAGAACTGTGAAGCCAGACCATAACCATTGATGGAATAACTGCCATTTTGACCTAAATTCACTTCATTCAGATAGGTTTCAAGAATTTCATCCTTGCTATAATGCAGTTCAATCAATAACGCCATCAGCGCTTCATTGACTTTACGCTTCAGGGTTTTTTCAGGGGAAAGATAAAAGTTTTTCACCAACTGTTGTGTGAGTGTTGATCCACCTTGACGTTTACCACCCGTCACATTGCTGACTAGAGCACGTGCAGTGCCACGAACTGAAACACCGTGATGGTGATAGAAGTTGCGGTCCTCAGTTGAGATCAAAGCCTCAATCAGTGTTTTTGGTACTTTATCTAGTTTAATGAGTACGCGGTCTTCATTATGCTGAGGGTAAATACCACCAATCAATAAAGGTTCCAGCCGTGCAATGCCTGTGCTTGATGGTTTGGTGGAACGGATTTCACCGACCTGCCCATTCAGGAAACCAATTTCAAGCACCTGTTCAGGTTCATTGCTGTCACCATAGTCAAAACCACGTGTATGGACATACATCTGGTTGCCTTGGGTGACATAGCTACCTGATTTTTCATAGTTTGCCGTATTTTTATAACCCAGTAATTTCAGTTCCTGAATGAAGTTTTCCTGAGTAATTGGCGCATTTGCATAGATTTCTAGAGGACGAGCAAATACCTTGGCTGGAATATCCCAGCGCTGACCTTCAAACTTATTGCGAATAATATTATCCAGACGGATCAGATAGATACTAAAGGCAATAAAAACACCAATCACTAAAATGGAAAAAATTAGCGCAAGAAAACCGATACCACGTTCACACTTCATAGATTTGCGTTAAAATCAAAACAATGGGGTTAATGATGCGATAGCTTATGCGCAATTTGCAATCGTAAAACTGTGAATAAATAGCAACATGCAATAAAAACTTTAAGAATGTGTTGACATTAACTGAGTAAAAAAACAACGAATAGACATTTTTATACTTTTTAACAATCGTCAACGAATTTCTGATAGTTAATGATATGATAGTCAGGAAGCGCAGCGGAGCTGAATTATTCGTGCAAATTTCACATAAATCCTTTCGAAATATTGGTTTGATTGGGCGACCAGATAAAGATTCTGTAGTAGAAACCTTATGTTTGATTCATGATCACTTGATCACCTTAGGTTTAAATCCTGTCTTTGATCAGGAAACAGCGAAACTCGTACCTTATAGCCATGGACAGACTGTCAGCCGTAATTTATTGGGCGAAGTCGTGGATTTAGTGATTGTAGTGGGCGGTGATGGGTCGCTACTACATGCTGCACGTGCCTTGGTTCGATACAATACTCCTGTGATTGGGATTAACCGTGGGCGACTGGGCTTTTTAACCGACATTAAACCTGCCGAAGCAATCTTTAAGCTAGATCAGGTGTTGCAGGGACATTTTCAACTGGATCGCCGTTTCCTGCTGGAAATGGAAATTCGGTCTAATGGTGAAATCATTTATGATGCAATTGCATTAAATGATGTGGTTCTACATTCTGGACGATCAGTCCATATGATTGATTTCGAACTCAGTATTGATGGGCAATATGTCTATCGTCAGCACAGTGACGGTTTAATTGTTTCCACACCAACGGGTTCGACAGCATATGCATTGTCTGGTGGTGGACCTATTTTGCATCCAAGTATGGATGCGATTGCATTGGTGCCCATGCATCCGCATACCTTGTCCTCTCGTCCGATTGTGGTTGGTGGACAAAGTGAGATTAAAATTACCATTCGTGAAAATCGGGTTTTACCCATGGTCAGCGCCGATGGACAACATAGTGTTGCATTAAATGTGGGTGACACTGTGCATATTCGCAAACATCCATTTAAACTAAGCTTATTACATCCGCCTGGGTACGATTTTTATATGGCTTGCCGTACTAAACTGGGCTGGAATCAAGATTTCGAATCTTTTCAACAGGATGACTCATGAATATTGAACAAATGCTCGCTGTTTTAAATCCTGAAATTGTTGAGCGCTTAAAAACAGCCGTTGAAATTGGCAAATGGCCAAATGGTATTGCATTGACCAAAGAACAACGTGAAACCTGTATGCAGGCTGTTTATGCATGGGAAATGAAACATTTACCAGAAGAACAGCGTAGTGGCTATATTGATCGTGGTACAAAGGAAGAGGGTGAGGAATGTGATGATGACCATCACAAACATGAACCTGAATTTAAACCAATTCGGTTTGTTTAAATTAAAGACCCATTAAAAACACTGGGTTTTTTAATGAATGAAGCCTAAATTTTTCGACTTTCCCAAAGCTCTTTTGCTTTAACCATCGCCTCATCAAAACTACTGACCACACCCATCGTATATAAAGCGATTCCGATGGTTTCAGTGACGGCCATTTCACCATAGTCATGTTGCTGCTGACCAAGCCAAACCGCTTTAAACACTTCAAGATCGAGCTCTTCTTCAATAGGGCTACGTTCAGGTGTCAGTTTGGGTAATTCATACTCATATAACTCACCATTTTTAATCCCACAAATAAGGGTTTTTGCATCAGGGTTACGCTCAAATTCACCTCCTTCACCTTTAATCACCGCACTATTTTGATAACCTAAACGGAACGCGGTGTGTTGGTGTGAGGTTCGATAAGCAGGGTGGAAAATGGCCTGTAAAGTGGCTTTGGCATTAAAAGGATTAATCAGGCGGGCAAGGGTATGAATGGGTGAACGTAAGCCCATCACATTTCTCAATGAAATCAGATCACTTAAAATTGGTGAGATCACTTCAAGAGGCAAATAGGCAAAGTTATGTCTTTCTAGTTGTTGTTTAACCTCCTGTTCATTTTGGCAGATTGAATAGCCTAAGTATTGTAAAACCTGTTCTGTATAAACACGGTTAATGGTATGACCCGATGCACCATGCATCACGATCTTATAACCATGATGGGCCAGTGTTAAGGCTGCCAATAAAAACCACGGATAATGTTTACGTTTCCCTGCGTATGATGACCAATCCAGATCAACATTCAGCGGTTGAAAATTAAGTTGATCACGCGTTGCCTGGACAAAACCAGCCAGTTCATCAACAGATTCTTCCTTAACCCGTAACAACATTAAAAAAGCACCCAACTGAACATCAAGCACCTCATTTTTTAAGATCATGCTAAAAGCCTGATAGGCCTCATCATAAGTCAGTGAACGCGCACCCGTCTTACCCTTACCAACGATTCGTATGTATTGGGCGAAAGGATGTTCAGCATCTTTATAAATATTGCGTTTGGTATTCATGATCGTATTTGCAGTCATGGTGAAGAATTAAAATTAATATGACATAAAAGTGATGCATTTAGCGTAAAAAATCAGAACTTCTGTTTATTCAATAAGCAATTGGGTCTCGAAAATAACCACTGCAAACAAAATTATTGACCGCATCAGTCGGGTGATTTGATGCAAAAGGGACATGACATCCTACCTAAAAATCATTAGCATGGTTGCGAAGCAAATTTTCAAGAAAAATGAAAGCGAAAGGAAATAAAGATGTTAGCTTATGATGCAGATTTGGAACTCTTCCGTGACAACTTTAAACGTTTTATGAGTGAACACATTGCACCTCATTATGAAAAATGGGAACGTGAGGGCATTATGCCGCGTTCTGTCTGGACATTATTGGGTGAAAATGGCTTCCTGTGCGTAGACGTGCCAGAAGAATATGGTGGTTATGGCGTACCAACCCATTATTCATTGATGTTGGTTGAAGAATCTGCGCGTGCTGGTTATTGTGCCTTATCAACTGGTATTTCGTGTCACTCTGAAATTGCTGCACCATATATCCAACATATTGGGTCAGAAGAACAGAAACAGTATTGGTTGCCAAAAATGGTGTCTGGTGAAGTGGTGGGTGCAATTGGTATGACTGAGCCTGGTGCTGGTTCAGACTTGCAGGCCATGCGTACCAGTGCAATTTTGCAAGGTGATCACTATGTGTTAAATGGTTCTAAAACCTTTATCTCAAATGGTCAGCATGCTGATGTTGTGGTTCTGGCAGTGAAAACTGATCCGCAAGCTCGTGCCAAAGGTGTGTCTTTATTATTGGTTGATACCCATTTGGAAGGCTTTAAAAAGGGCACGAACTTAGACAAAATTGGTCTGCATTCACAGGATACCTCTGAACTTTTCTTTGATAATGTCAAAGTACCTAAAGACCAGTTGTTGGGTAACGCAGGTTCAGGTTTTGCTTATTTGATGCAGGAATTACCTCGTGAGCGTACTGCAATCGCAGCGACCTCTTTGGGCGCAATTCGTGGCTCAATTGATCTTGCGACCCAATATGTGAAAGAGCGTCAGGCATTTGGTCAGGCGATTGCTAACTTCCAGAACACACGTTTTGTCTTAGCTCAGGCGAAGATTGATGAATTGGCAACTGCTGCTTTCTATAATCAAAACGTGGCCTTATATAATGAGGGCAAACTGGATGTTGAAACTGCGGCTGCACTCAAGAGCTTCAGTACTGACATGCAAATGAAAGTTGCTGACAACTTGCTTCAGTTATTTGGTGGCTATGGTTATATGACTGAATATCCAATTTCACGCTTCTTTGTTGATGCACGTATCCAGCGTATTTACGGTGGTACCAATGAAATCATGAAAGAAATCGTGGCACGTGGATTGATTGGTAAAGCTTAATTAATCTTGATAAAACAGCCTGCTTTCGAGCAGGCTGTTTTTTGATAGATACTATTTTTCTATTGGCATAGGCTTTGTTGCATAAATATTTTGCAAAATACTGATTTCCAAGGTTTTTCCTAGAATTTTAATAAAAATAAATATAATAAAATCATAGTGTTAGCTATTTGTGCAACAAAGCCCACGAGAACTGAAATTTAGCATTAAATATATAATGAAAATCATTATCAATAACGTTGAGTCATGAAAAGAGTTAAAACTCAGCGTGTTTAATAGCTTAAAGTCTTGTTATACTAGCCCAGATAACCAATTCACAGATGAATTGTAATCCATTCTTATAGATGATTTTGCTGAGGCTGCATTCAATGGTAAACGATGGACAAAACACATCGACTTCACTTAATTTAGAACAAATTCGTAACGATATTGATAGTGTTGATCAACAAATCCAGGAATTACTCAATCGCCGTGCCACATTGGCGGAAGCCGTAGCCAAGGCGAAGTTTGCAGCCGAAGACAACCCACTGTTTTATCGCCCTGAACGTGAGGCACAGGTGCTGCGTAAAGTGATGGAGCGCAATCAGGGGCCATTGTCCGATGCGACCATGGCACGCTTGTTCCGTGAAATCATGTCAGCATGTCTGGCACTTGAAGCCCCACAAAGTATCGCATTTTTAGGGCCAGAAGGAACCTATACCCACTCCGCGGTACTGAAACATTTTGGTAATGATGCAGTGGTTCGTCCATTGCCAACCATTGATGAAGTGTTCCGTGAAGTGGAGGCGGGTAGTGCGCATTATGGCGTGGTTCCTGTTGAAAACTCCTCAGAAGGAATTGTTAACCATACACTGGACTGTTTTAAGGCTTCTAGCCTGAATGTGATTGGTGAAGTTGAATTGCGTATTCATCATCAATTCCTTGTTTCTGAAAATACCCGTAAAGACAGCATTAAGCAGATTTATGCACATCAACAAACCTTGGCTCAATGCCGTAAGTGGTTAGATGCGCATTATCCTGGGGTAGAGCGTGTTGCACTAAACTCAAATGCGGAAGCGGCTCGCCGTATTCGTAACGAATGGCATTCTGCTGCAATCGCCTCTGATATCGCAGCCAGCATGTACAACCTTGAGATTTTATATAGCAATATCGAAGATAATCCTGAAAATACCACACGCTTCCTGGTGATTGGTCGTGAGAAAATTCCACAAAGTGGCAATGATAAGACCTCATTGTTGATCTCAGCACATGATCGTGCTGGGGCATTGCTGGAAATTCTTGCACCATTTGCCAAGCATCAAATCAGCTTGACCAGTATTGAAACTCGTCCAGCTCTACCAGAAAAATGGGCCTATGTGTTCTTCATTGATCTGGAGGGGCATATTGATCAGGACAATGTGGCGGCTGCACTAGATGAAATCCGTCCAATGGTCAAAGAGTTGCGTGTACTGGGTTCTTATCCAATCGCTGTTTTATAAAACTGTTTTATCGTATGGATAGGTGGATGAATCATCTATCCATATCAAAGTCTTCTCATTAGGCAAACATCTTTTATGTCTCAAGCATCTGTTTCTAAAGTATTGTTTAAAAAAGTTGCATTTATTGGACTTGGGCTGATTGGGTCAAGTCTTGCGCGTGTGATTGTGGCGGAACAACTTGCGTCTGAAATTGTGGCTTCAACACGCTCAAAAAAAACATTGGAAGATGCCAAAGCACTCGGTCTAATTCAACATGGTTATACAAATCCTGAGGAAGCGGTTCAGGGTGCGGATTTAATTGTTTTGGCATTGCCTGTTCGTGCCACACAAAAAGTGTTGGAACAGATCAAACCTTATCTTGCAGAGAATGTCATCATTACCGATGTGGGTAGTACCAAAGGCAATGTGGTGGATGCAGCGAAGGCAGTGTTTGGTGAACATCTGCCTGTTGGTTTTGTACCTGGGCATCCAATTGCAGGTGCGGAACATACAGGTGTACATGCAGGTAAAGTCGATTTATTTGCTAACCATAAAGTGATTCTAACGCCTTTGCCAAGTAGTGCAGATTGGGCGGTGCAGAAACTGATTCAGCTTTGGTCAGTCGCCAAAGCGGAAGTGATTTGTATGGATGTGTCGAAACATGATGAAGTGTTGGCGCATACCAGTCATTTACCGCATTTGATGGCGTTCAACTTGGTTGAGCAACTGGCCAACCGTGAAGATAATCTGGATATTTTCCGCTATGCAGCGGGTGGTTTTCGGGATTTCTCTCGGATTGCGGCTAGTGATCCACAGATGTGGCATGACATTTTCTTTGCCAATAAAAACGCAATTCTCAATGCCGTTGCTGGCTTTGAGCAGCAACTTTCTGTTTTAAAGCAACTGATTGAAAATGAAGATTCTCAGGCGTTGATGGGGCTGCTTGGACATGCGCAAGCGGCACGCCAACACTTTAACCATATGTTAGCCAAAAAACCTTTGATGGAGAAAAACAAGGTGACACAGCAATTTACCATTTTACCAGGCAAGAAAACATTTACAGGTAAATTCACCGTGCCAGGTGATAAGTCAGTGTCACATCGCTCCATCATGTTTGGGGCGATTGCTGAGGGTACAACCCATGTGACTGGCTTCCTTGAGGGTGAAGATGCGTTAGCAACTTTACAGGCATTCCGTGATATGGGGGTCAGTATCGAAGGCCCAAAAAATGGTGAGGTGACCATTCATGGCGTGGGCATGCAAGGTTTAAAAGCACCTGCCAGTGCCTTATATATGGGTAACTCAGGCACAAGTATGCGTCTGCTATCTGGTATGTTGTCAGCACAAAAGTTTGATTCGGTGATGACAGGTGATGCGTCATTGTCTAAACGTCCAATGGAGCGTATTGCAAAACCATTACGTTTAATGGGTGCGCAAATTCAAACCACAGGTGAGAAAGGTACGCCGCCAGTCAGCATTACAGGCAGTCAAGCTTTAAAAGGTATTCAATACGATTTGCCAATGGCTTCGGCTCAGGTGAAATCAGGGATTTTACTGGCAGGTTTATGGGCTGAGGGTGAGACTTCTGTGACTGAACCAGAGCCGACCCGTGACCATACTGAGCGTATGTTGCGTGCCTTTGGTTATGAGGTAAAAACCGAGGGCAATAAAATCTCGCTGGTTGGTGGTGGTAAACTGGTTGGTACAGATATTCAGGTCCCATCAGACATTTCATCTGCTGCATTCTTTATGGTCGGTGCTGCGATTACCGAGGGTGCTGATGTGATCCTTGAAGCAGTGGGCATCAACCCAACCCGTACAGGTGTGATTGAAATCCTCAAGCAAATGGGTTCGGACATCAGTGTTGAAAATGAACGCATCGCTGGCGGTGAGCCGATTGCCGATATTCATATCAAGGGATCTCGTACACTCAAAGGTATTCACATGCCTGAAGATCAGGTACCTTTGGCGATTGATGAATTTCCTGCCTTGTTTATTGCGGCTGCCTGTGCGGAAGGTCAAACTGTTCTGACTGGTGCTGCGGAACTTCGCGTGAAAGAATCTGACCGTATTCAGGTGATGGCCGATGGCTTGAAAGTCATGGGTATTGACTGCACACCAACTGAGGACGGCATTATCATTGAGGGTAAGGGTAAGTCTGGTGACTGGTCGGCAATTTTCACAGGTGGAGAAATTGAATCGCACCACGATCACCGTATTGCCATGAGTTTTAGTATTGCAGGGTTACGTACTTCGGGCGAAATCATCATTCACGGTACGGAAACAGTGGCAACCAGTTTCCCCACCTTTACCGAACTTGCCAATGCGGCAGGGCTAGATTTACAGGTTGTAGATCAATAAGTTAATCGGAAAATGCAGTGTCTGGCTTGCTCAAATGCTGCATTTCTTATTCGGTTATCAATAAAAACAGCTTGTTTATCATGATAATAAAACGTTTAAATAATAAAAATGTTGGGTTTGGATATGTACATATCTAATCAGGTCTAAATTTATCAATTTAGCAAAACAAGTAAGACAATTGGCTAATCAATTAAAGACAATTGTATATATACGACTTAGGCACTGTTATTTATAGACTTTTTGTGGTAGCAGATGATTTTTATCGAGAATAAAGTCATCAATGAAGTTTTTGATCATTGGTCTAAATAATTTCTTCTGCCAATGATATACATTTTCAAAGATCCCCTCAAACTGGTTCTTTTGTATCTCGACGTAGGCCATCAAGGCTGAAAAAATATGATTCAAAATCAGTTTAGATCGTCTTACTTGAAACTTTTCAATATGACAAACCTGTTTAATCACTCGGTGATATTGTTCTATTTTCCAATGACTTGAATGTAATTCATGAAAACCCTCAAAGGACAATAAATCATCTTCATCTTGATGCACAATATAAAACCTCTGCTGTTCTTTTAACTGAGTCTTAAATAATTGTACAAAGCCAAAATCTTTGAGCCAGACCACTTGACCCTGATGGAAATCTGGCAATAAACGCAGTTGAAACCATTGTCCTTTTTCTGGGGAAACCTTACGGTTACAGTCGATACCAAACATAAATCGAATACCATGTTTTCTTATGGTTTTTAGATTTGCAGTCGATGAATACCAACTATCACCTGTAATAAATTGAATCTTTGCACCCCAACTAAGTACTTCACTTAACATATCCATAAAGTAATCATTCTTGGTTTTACCCTCAGATTTGTCATAAATTCGGAAATTAATTGGAATATTTTGACCATTCTGATCTGTCGCATACAAGGTAATGAGATTAATACCCTTGACGGATCGGTGGTGTTTGCCTGACCAAAAATAGCTAACTAAGTCCATATGTTGACTATATGGTTTATCTAAAACAGTATCATCAATACTGATTATAAGTTCATTATTATCAATATGTTGAATTGCTTCTTGATATAGGTCGTGAGTTGTGTAGTCTTCACGCTCCAGAAAGCGATTTACACTATCATGCGAGATATTATAAGTCTCAGCAAGTTGTGTGCAGCGAATAGAGTTCGGTTCTGTCATGAGAAAGCCCATATAAATGGGTAATGTACAAGTTGCTGTAGAAGCATGTTTAGTTCGTCTGATCACAGATACTTTATAAACTATTTTAATACTTTTTTGAATCCGTCAATGCGTAAGTCCTAGAAAATATAAAAAAGAAAAGCCTTAATAAAAGGCTTTTCTTTTTTCAGAATAAGTTAATCTGGTTATTTACGATTACGATTCCAGGCATCACGGGAAGCAAGTTTTGCCTCATCCCAAGACAAGCGTGATTCAGCTCTTGATTTTTCCCAATTGACTTTTAGCTCTGGCTCAATCTCTTCAAATGCCACATCAGGATCATAAATTGCATCATTGTCATAACCTAAACGATACGCCTGCTGGTAATCCCGTTCATAATTCAGGTCTGGATAATTTGCCTTGGTTGTACCATAGTAAGGCTGATTAATGTAGTTTTCACGCCAATAGGCATCTTCAACCGTTGGATCAATCGCTTCACCAACCGCACTACCTGCCAAACCACCCACGACAGCACCAACTGCTCCACCAACCAATGTACCCAATGGCCCACCAACACTACCTACAGCAGCGCCTGCCGCTGCTCCACCTGCTGCACCCAGGCCTGTTCCTACAGGATGCGAACCAGGCTCTCCAGTAATTGGATCGGCATTCAACTCTTTTTTAACTTCATCTGGAGCATTTTTAATTTGCTCACGATCAAAATCATCTGCATGTGTCATTTCTATTCTCCTTAAAATGGATAATCACCGTAAGAGTTACATTCTTAATAAAATCTTCAGTGATGTTTAAATTGTCTATTCCACAATAAAATAGGATTTTGTTAAAAAAAAGGCCTAATATTTTATTAGAAGTTAAAATTTATAGTGTTTAGTAACAAAAAAAATATATTGAAATATTAGGGTCGGTTGACATTTAATAATGGCAACTAAATGTATATGCAAGCGGCTTTTTTGCACAGTTCTATCTCTAAGGGTTATTCCACAATATAATTTTCAAATGAATAGAGGTGGTCCCACTTGTTTGAACAACTAAAAGCTTATTTATAAGTCATATTTTGCTCTAGTTAAGCTATAGCAAACCCTACTATATAAGCTATATTGATTTAAAACCAAGCACTAGGGCATCATAATTTTCAATTTCTTCACCTTTGTGAAAAGTCGCGTTATCTAAAATGATAATACGGTCTTTCATCGGTTTTGACTTCCCAAATGATTATCCGAATGAAGTTAACCAACTTTCAAATACACTACGATTACAACAGCTTTCAAATAGTATAGGCATGATAAATTTAGTTTTTCTGCCAAAGATATAGTACCAATAAAGCTCATAGGTCTGGAAGATAGACCTGAACGGGTGGCATGACATCTTGTACCTTTCTTTGACCATCCCATTTGGGCGACTTCATTGCAACTCATGCCAGCTTCATCCATATAATAGATATCTGATGGATCAACTCGTTTGAGTATTTCTAAAAAATGACAAGTTTGCGATTTATGGTGAGTATCATGATAATGTTTCATGACTTTTTCACGTAAATTTACAGAATATATTTTAGGTATGGGTAAAATCTCAAATAAATCCAAGTGTAGCTTATATTTTGCTAATTGCTATATATTGTACTCAGTTTAAAGATAAGAAAATGCAAAAGTACCCATATGCATCAATTGGATATTGCATGTTTTTGAAAAGAACCAAATGTGGTCACTTTGCATAGCAACACTTTAAGGCGTAAAATAGCCGATTAGTTTATTTTCTAGGAAAGCTGTTCAGTGCAGATTCATTTAAATGTAGATCAATGGGTTATGGCACGTGACCGTCACCGTTTAAATCGACTGCGCAAAGATAAAAAAACACAACCAGCAGAAATCGAAAAACTGTTTGAACAGTCTAACCACAAAGTCAAGCAACGTCTTGCTCGTCTTCCCAAGATCAAGCTCAATCAAGATTTACCTGTTACTCAGTATGCAGATCGTTTGATTGACGCAATACAAAAGCATCAAGTGATTATTGTGGCTGGTGAAACTGGTTCGGGTAAAACCACGCAGCTACCGCAGATTGCCATGCTTGCAGGTCGTGGTCTTACGGGAATGATTGGGCATACTCAGCCGCGACGTTTAGCTGCTCGCAGTGTCTCACAACGTATTGCAGAAGAAGTTGGGCAGAAACTGGGCGAGGCGATTGGCTTTAAAATCCGTTTTAATGAGCAGGGATCGCAGGACTCTATCGTGCGTTTAATGACTGATGGTATCTTGTTGGCTGAGCTGACCAATGACCGATTTCTTTCAAAATACGACACCATCATTATTGATGAGGCACATGAACGCTCCCTCAATATCGACTTTATCATGGGTTATCTCAAGCAACTTTTACCCAAGCGCCCAGATTTAAAAGTTATCGTCACCTCAGCAACGTTAGATGTAAATCGTTTTAGCCAATACTTCAATGATGCACCGATTTTTGAAGTAGAAGGGCGCAGCTTCCCTGTAGAAGTGCGTTATCGTCCGATCTCTGAGCTGAGTATTGTTGGCAGTGATGATGATGAGTTTGATGATTTTGAAGAGAACTTACCACGTGCTGTTGTACAAGCGGTCGAAGAGTGTTTTGCTGACGCTGAGGGTAAAGGGCATCCAGAACATGCTGATATCTTGATTTTTGCCAGCACTGAGCAAGAAATCCGAGAATTACAAGAAACGCTGCAAAAATATGGTCCTCGTCATACTGAAGTGTTGCCTTTGTATGCACGTTTGGCACTCGCCGAGCAGCAAAAGATTTTCAGTCCAAGCGGTAAAGGTCGCCGTATCATTATTGCAACCAACGTTGCTGAAACAGCATTAACCGTTCCTAATATCCGTTATGTGATCGATAGCGGTTTTGCTCGTATTTCACGTTATAACTACCGTTCACGTGTGCAACGCTTACCGATTGAAGCGATTTCACAGGCAGCAGCCAATCAGCGTAAAGGTCGTTGTGGTCGTATTGCTGCGGGTGTGTGTATTCGTCTATACAGTGAAGAAGATTTTTTAAGTCGTCCTGAGTTTACCGAACCAGAGATCAAACGGACGAACTTGGCTTCTGTAATTTTACAAATGCAAAGTCTTGGTTTAGGTGGTTTAGAAGATTTTGACTTTATTGAGCCACCTGATTTCCGTTTGGTGAATGATGGGCGCAAGCTTTTGATTGAGTTGGGTGCATTAAGCGAACGTAAGAATGATTTAACTAAAGTCGGTCAAATGATGGCACGCATGCCGATTGATCCACGATTAGCTCGTATGCTGATTGGTGGCGCTCATTTTGGTGTGCTGAAAGAAACATTGATTATTGTCAGTGCCTTGGCGATTCAAGATCCACGAGAACGACCTGCCGATAAGCAAATGCAGGCTGATCAGAAGCATGCTTTATTCAAAGAAGCAGATTCAGACTTTTTATTCTATTTAAAACTCTGGAATACGCTGCAAACCAGTCCTGATACGCAGTCTGAAAACAAGCGCCGTCAATTTGCGCGTCAACATTTTTTGAGTTGGTTGCGTTTACGGGAATGGAAGCAAACCCATCAGCAATTAGTTGAGTTGGCTGAAGGATTAAAGTTGAGCTTTAATGAAAAGGCAGCCAATTATGAAAATTTACATCGTGCTTTGTTAACGGGTTTACTGTCATTTATCGCCAATAAAACCGATGAACGTAACACCTTTATGGCGGTACGCCAGCAAAAAGCCAAAGTATTTCCTGCCAGTACGCTGCATAAGACCAATACCGCCTGGGTGATGGCTTTTGAGATGGTGGAAACCTCTCAAGTGTATTTGAGAACCTTAGCCAAAATTGATCCAGAATGGATTTTGTTGGCGGCACGTGATTTATTGAAGTATCACTATTTTGAACCGCATTGGTCGAAAAAAGCGGGTATTGTGAATGCCTATGCGCAAATTTCATTGTTTGGTTTAATTATTGAACCAAAACGTATGGTGAATTTTGAGAAAGTTGATCAAGCCGCGGCACATGAAATCTTTTTACGGGATGCCTTAACGACTGGTAATTTGGGTATTACGCCACCGTTTTTAAAGCATAATTTATTGAAGCTTGAAGAAGTTGAACGTGTTGAAGATAAATTGCGTCGTCGTGATTTGGTGGTCGATGAAGAAACTATTTATCAATTTTATGCTGAAAAAGTGCCAGAGGAAATTGCTAGCCGCCGTAGTTTTGAGGATTGGCGAGCAACAGTAGAAACAGAAAATCCGCGTTATCTGTTTGTTGAAGATGATGCGTTGTGGATGAATGATCGGCCAACCACGCAGCAATTCCCAGATTATTTACATAATGGACAATTGCGTTTAGTTGCGAGTTATCGTTTTGATCCAAGCCATGATGAAGATGGTGCAACAGTTAAAATTCCTGTGCAGGCTTTGCCACAGGTCGATGAAAAGCAATGGTCATGGGGGATTCCTGGGTGGCGTCAGGATTTAATAGAGGCTTTGCTCAAGGCGTTGCCTAAAGACAAACGTCGTAATTTAGTCCCGATTCCAGATACTGCGAAAAAACTGATGCAAGGTGTTGATGCAGTACATTTACGTGAGCACTTATTTAGTTATTTAGCTTTTGCTCTGCGTGGTGAGCAGATTACTGAAAAAGATTTTTCTTTTGAACGAATTGATCAATATCTTGTACCTTTTATTAAAGTTGTGGATGAAAAAGGCAAACTCATTGCGCAAGGACGTGATTTAGATGAACTCAAAGCGCGTTGTCGTGTTGAAACGCATCGCCCTGTGAAACAGCAAAAGGGTGAGTTCCAGACTTTTCCTGAAAATTTTGTGTTTGAGGCTTCCCAAAAAGTCACAGGTGTTATTGTCAAGCAATATCAGGCACTTGTTCCTACAAAAGCCTTTGCTGAATTGGATGCCAAAGATGAATCGGGTGTGGTGATTCAAACTTTTAATGATCAAGATGAAGCCATCAAGCAACATCGTGAGGGGATTATTCGTCTTGTGCATATGCAGTTGGGTGATTTAATCCGTCAGTTGAAAAAACAGATTTCCAAACCATTAGCTTTGGCATATTCGCCTTTAGGTGATCGGGCGAAGTTGGAACAAATGCTGGTTTATGCAACCTTACAAGTTTCAATAAAAACTTTGCCTAAAAATACAGCGGAATTTAATCAGCTAATCGTTGATGTGAAAAAGCAATTTTTGGCAGATGGTCAAAAAGTTTTAATTGATATTACTGATATTTTTACTCAATGGCAGCAAATTCGTTGCGAGTTATTGGTTTTAGATCAGGATATCTTTGGTCGAAGTGTGGATGACATTGAAGACCAACTTGATTTAATGTCATTGGCAGACTTTGTTTATAGCCGATCTGCCGAGATTTGGCAGGAATACCCACGTTATTTGAAAGCGTTGCTATTGCGTTTAGACCGATTGCCCAATAATCTACAACGTGACCTCGCTGCAATTGATGATGTCGATCCATGGATGGACAAAGTATTTAAATTTAAAAATGATCCTAAAATCAAAGAATTGTATTTGATGTTGGAAGAACTTAGAATTTCCTTGTTTTCTCAACCGATGAAAACAAAGCTGCCTATTTCACCAACTAGATTGCAAAAACTATGGGATCGATTAGCAATCGGTTAAACTGAGCGATGATGAAAGCTAGAACCATTCTTTACAGGAGTTTTACATGGGCATCCGTATAACAGGTACAGGTTTATTCCACCCGACCGAATCTATTTCCAATGAAGAGTTGGTTGAAAGTTTAAATGCTTATGTAGAACAATATAATCAAGATCATGCCGCTCAGATTGAAGCAGGCGAAATTGAAGCCTTACGTGGCTCAAGCCCTGAATTTATTGAAAAAGCATCGGGTATCAAAAGCCGTTATGTAGTTGAGAAATCAGGGATACTTGATCCAGCACGTTTACGCCCACGTTTACAAGAGCGTAGCAATGATGAACTTTCACTTCAAGCGGAGTGGGGCGTGATTGCTGCTAAACAGGCAATGGAAAATGCAGGCGTGACCGCAGAAGACATTGATGTTGTCATCTTGGCTTGTTCAAATATGCAACGTGCCTACCCAGCTGTGGCAATTGAAATTCAATCAGCTTTGGGTATCCAAGGTTATGCTTATGACATGAATGTAGCTTGTTCCGCTGCAACTTTTGGCTTAAAGCAAGCCTATGATGCCGTGAAATGTGGTGCGCGTCGTGTATTATTATTGAATGTAGAAATCACGTCAGGTCATTTAGACTACCGTACCCGTGATGCACATTTCATTTTCGGTGATGTTGCAACGGCTTCAATTATCGAAGAAACTGAAACTAAATCTGGTTATGAAATCCTGGATATTCATTTGTTTACTCAGTTCTCAAATAATATTCGTAATAACTTTGGTTTCTTAAACCGCAGTGAAGATGCTGTGGTTGATGACAAATTGTTCCGTCAAGATGGACGTAAAGTGTTTAAAGAAGTTTGCCCATTGGTTGCAAAAATCATTACTGCACAGTTAGAAAAACTTGAATTAACACCTGAACAAGTTAAACGCTTTTGGTTACATCAAGCGAATGCCAATATGAATGAGTTAATTTTAAAACTCGTTGTTGGTAAAGATGCTGATTTAGATCGTGCACCAATTATTTTGGATGAGTTTGCTAATACATCTTCGGCAGGTGTGATTATTGCGATGCATCGTACTGGCGAGCAGGTCGATGACGGTGAGTATGCTGTGATCTCATCATTCGGTGCGGGTTATTCTGTAGGTTCAATTATTGTACAAAAACATATTGCTTAAAATTTATAGGCAAAAATAAAAAACCGCATCAATGATGCGGTTTTTTTGATTTTAGCTTATTTAAGTAAGATCGCTAGGTCGATGACTTGTGGAGTTGTGTTAGCACCAATAGTTGAAGCTGCTAAATTTGGTGTTCCATCTACACTGATAGCTAAACGTGCTCTAGGTGTTGTAATTGTTGTATCGCTATTTAAGTCGACTCGATAAAGTACAGATGGTCCAGTTTCACCTGCCACAGTCGCTAAAGCTAAGCCATTGTCACCACCAGCAATATCAAAGCCATTGTCTATACCTAAGTTGATTCCTAAATTACCGATAAGATTTAATGTGCCCGCGTTTGGTGGATTCTGTTTAGTGAGAGTTTTGCCTGTTTGATCAAGATCAAATAGTTCTGTAGCTAACATCGCGATAGGTGTAGCGAAACTATTGGTATATGCTGCTGCAGTGACTTTAGCCTCAGAAATTCCGTTAATATCGCCATCTTTTATAGTATCGCCAGTATCGACGTTAATTCTTAAGTTCTGTCCAGTATTGCTGATTACGCGGAGTCGATCTGCTGTAGGGTTGAAATCAACTGCGAAACTTGTACCATCTAGGTTTGTGAAAGTGCTGCCAGTAGCTGGTTTGAGTGCAGTGATGAGGCTTGCTAAACCAGTGTCTGTATTGATTGTATACAAATTCCCTTTATTGGTTAATCCATATAGCTTGCCAGAATTATCAGTTGAGGTTCTAAAACGATAGTCGATACCGATAAATTTCTCATCTACAAGCAGTCCAGTGAGGCTCTTTTCAGTTACAGCATTTGGATTGGTAATAGCGAAGCTAAGCAATTTATTGTTTGCTGTTAAACCATAGCCTTGAGCTGTGGCATCAGTTGAACGTTTTAATGCAATGCCACGAATCCCCATGCTATTAAAACTATTATTCAAGTCATGTGATTCAAAAACAGCATCGCTTGAGGTGCCGACATTAGCTAGATTAAGTCTAAAAAATTTATAATTGCCTGATGCGAGTTTGAGTGCGGCAAAACCGACATTGTTGACAGGGTCTATATCAAAACCGCCACCGCCGTTTGTATTAATGTCTGCACCCAAAGCCGTAGAATTACCTAATGTACCTGCGTTCGCATTTTGAAGATAAATGCGATCAGAATTTTGGTCAATGCTATATAGTTTGGTTGAACCTGTGCCAGCAAAGGCATTGGTATAAGCACCTGCAACAACTGCTGCACTACCTGTGGCTAAATTAATCGTGCCATCTGTAATGGTTGCACCAGTATCAACATTGATACGCAAGTTTTGTCCTGTGTTAGAAATTACACGTAGGCGATCTGCAGCAGGGTTAAAATTAACAGTGATAAGGTTGGCATCACCCATAATTTGTGTGAAAGATGCATTTCCATCTGTAGTATCGCTCGGGTCGGCGATTAGTTTTCTCAGGAAAGTTGCTTCGCCATTGTTTGGATTTAAAGTGTATATGTTCGCCTGTAGACCAACAGCATAAAGTTTGCCGTCTTTAGGGCGGTAATCAATACCTACCAGTTCATCTCCAGACATTAATCCTTTAATCTTGCGGTTAGACACAACCTTGTCAGGCATTGATCTATCGACTGAACTAATCATTCCATTGGCAGTTAGAATTAAAGTATCGCCAGTATTCACATTTGACGACTCGGTATCGTTGTCTGAATCACTATTACAACCTAACAATGCAAAGCTTGCTAATGCAGTAACAGTCAAAGCTGTAATTTTCTTATTCATGTGTCTATCCTGATCTCAAAGTTATTTATAATAAGAAGTCGTCTTCCAATGAACGGTTTAAATTGACAATGCTTCTTGATATTCATTTTTGTTTGGAGGAAATTCCAAAAAAGAGGGATGTATTAAGTTAAAAAATACAAATCACAATTTTTTGAAATTCACTTCTACTTTAATCAGGTTATGCGGACTAGGGTATAAAGTAAATTAATGTTTTTAAGTGATTTTTTGGTAGTAGCGTGTCGATTGGTAATTATTCACGAGGAATTCACGCTCGTTAAGAAACGTTAATTAGTGCACAGAAATTATTTTTTAAAATTGGATTATCTCATATCAAAAAATAAAAAAGAGAACATGATTGTTCTCTTTTTTACTTCATAGAAACTTGATTAAGCTTCTACAGTTTGTACAGCAATTTTCTTAGCAGGATCTACTTTGCGACGAACCGCAGGAACAGGTTCACCATGATACTGACGATCTGCAAAGTAGCTTGAACGAACCATGGGTGCAGACCAAATATTTCTGAAGCCTAATTTACGACCATGTTCTGCGTAACGTTCAAATTCTTCTGGCGTTACAAAGCGATCTATTGGCGCGTGTTGCTTAGATGGTTGTAAATATTGCCCAATTGTTACGTAGTCCACATCATGAGCACGAAGATCATCAAGTAAAGAAATCACTTCTTCTTCAGTTTCACCAATACCCACCATCAAACCACATTTGGTGGGAACGTCTGGGCAGTATTCTTTAAACATTTTTAAAAGATTCAAAGAATGTTGATAGTCTGAGCCTGGACGCATTGCTTTATATAAGCGAGGTACTGTCTCGATATTGTGGTTAAAAACGTCAGGTGGACATTCAGTCATAATGCGTAAAGCAATATCCATGCGACCACGGAAATCAGGAACTAAGATTTCAAGTAGCGTTTTGGGACTCAAAGCACGAGCTTCTTTAATACAATCCACAAAATGTTGAGCGCCGCCATCTAAAAGATCATCACGATCTACAGAGGTGATAACCGCATATTTCAAACCCAAGTTTGAAATAGTTTCCGCCATATGACGAGGTTCATCAGGATCAAGTGCATTTGGTCGACCATGAGCAACGTCACAGAAAGGACAGCGACGAGTACAAATATCGCCCATAATCATAAAAGTCGCAGTACCACCACCAAAACACTCTGGAAGGTTAGGGCAGGCAGCTTCTTCACAAACAGTATGGAGTTTTTGCGAACGTAGAGTTGTTTTTATACGCTGAACCTCTTCAGGTGCAGTCATTTTGACGCGAATCCAGTCTGGTTTACGAGGTACTTCAACCGTAGGTATAACTTTTACAGGAATTCTAGCGACTTTTTCAGCGCCACGAAGTTTTATGCCCTGTTCAGGTTTACGGTGTTCAGACATCTTATTTTCTACAACCTATTGCTTGAGATATTCGATTATTATAGTCAAATTTATAGGTTTATAGGATGAAATAGGTATTCATTTTGAAAATGTGAATATATAAAAATATATGGTTGAGAAATACATCAACCCATAGCATATTAGTTATCATATATATAGAAGTAAACAGCTAAGAGATAAAGGAGCTTTGAATGCCACGTAAGAAAGAGGTCGTTGGTGGGAATGTTGTAAAATTTGATGCAGTCATTCTCGGTTCTGGCCCAGCTGGTGAAGGCGCGGCAATGAAGCTAGCTAAAGCAGGTAGAAAAGTAGCAATCGTCGATGTACGTGATCAACTCGGTGGGAACTGTGCACATGTAGGTACAATTCCAAGTAAAGCCTTACGTCAAACAGTTTCAAGTATCATCCGTTATCAGCGTGATCCAATGTTTCAAAAAGTAGGTGAATGGAAACAATTCACCATGAAACAAGTGTTACGCAACGCGCATAAAGTGATTCAACAGCAAGTTGATACTCATACACGTTTTTATGATCGCAATAAGATTGATGTTTTTCATGGACGTGCATATATCCAAGATAAAAATACCGTACTCATTTTTGGTCAAGATGGCATAAAAGATACCATTATCTGTAAACAAATTGTGATTGCAACGGGTAGCCGTCCTTATCAGCCACAAGGTTTGGACTTTAACCATCCTCGTGTTTTTGATTCTGACAAAATTCTTGATTTGGATTATTCAATTCAAAAAATCATTATTTACGGTGCTGGTGTTATTGGTTGCGAATACGCATCGATTTTTATTGGTCTAGATCATAAAGTTGATTTGATCAACACTCAGCAAAAGCTTTTAAGCTACCTTGATGATGAAATCGCTGATGCATTGTCATATCACTTGCGTGAGCAAGGAGTATTGATTCGTCACAATGAACAAATCGATCGCCTAGAAACCTTTGATGATCATGTGGTTTTACATTTGCTTAGCGGCAAGAAAATCAAAGCTGATGCCATCTTATGGTGTAATGGTCGCTCAGGTAATACTGACGGTTTAGGACTCGAGAATGTAGGTCTTGTACCAAACAATCGTGGTCAGTTGATGGTAAATGATCAATATCAAACTGAAGTTGATAATATTTATGCTGCGGGTGATGTCATTGGCTGGCCATCGTTGGCATCGGCTGCATACGACCAGGGACGCTGTGCTGGGGCGAATATGGTGGGCGAGAAGAACGTTAAACCGATCAAGGATGTCCCAACAGGAATTTATACCATTCCAGAAATTTCATCGATTGGTAAGACTGAACAACAGCTTACCGATGAGAAAGTCCCTTATGAAGTAGGGCAGGCATCTTTCCGTCACTTGGCCCGTGCACAGATTACGGGTGATACGGTAGGTGAATTAAAGATTCTATTCCACCGCGATACTTTGGAAGTCTTGGGTATTCACTGCTTTGGTAATAATGCAGCAGAGATTATCCACATTGGGCAGGTGGTTATGCATAGTCCAGACAATACCCTGAAGTATTTTGTTGAAACAACATTTAACTATCCAACGATGGCGGAAGCCTATCGTGTGGCTGCGTTAAATGGTATGAATCGTCTATTCTAAGCGACATAGACATTGTATGATCAAAATGCCAATCAATATGATTGGCATTTTGCTATGGTGTGTTTGATAAAAAGGTGGATATGAAAACTCAAAAAAATAATTTAATTGTCATCGTGATGGTTTTTCTTATTGCTGCTTATTTGGGATTGGATTTCAAGCAAAAACAAAATACAACCAATGGCTCAGCTCTGCCACCTTCTACCAATTTAGTCATAGATGATCAACAGAAGATCATGCAGGCATATCAACAGCAACGAAGTAATATTCAGGTTCAAGCCCAGGGAACAATAAAAGCAATTTTGCCAGATGACGATCAAGGTTCAAAACATCAAAAAATGATTTTACAACTTGAGAACGGATTGACTGTGTTGATTGCCCACAACATTGATTTGGCACCAAAAATTGAGGGACTTAAAAAAGGCGATAAAGTTGAGTTTTATGGTGAATATGAGTACAACCAAAAAGGTGGTGTGATTCACTGGACTCACCATGATCCTCAAGGAAAACACATTGATGGATGGCTAAAATATCAAGGAAGAATGTATCAATGACATCTTCCTTGAATCCTGATGAACCTAACATGCGCTAAATCAGCTTGTAAGCGCCAATTTTTGACGAGATTTCCATTTAGGTAGGACTTTAGCCAGATAAGCGTCCATGCACCATACTGGGCCAATCAGAAGGAATTGCAGGTCCTTGAAGAATGATGGCTTTTTGCCCTCTACTTTGTGCCCATAAAACTGTCCAATCCAGGCAACCACAAAAACGCCAATATAAAAACCTACCCCTACAGGCAGAATTACAATCAGCCATGCCATGACTGCCAATAGCGCGGCCATTGCCACTGCCAGTACAATATCCAGACGGGCATAAAAGACCAGGGTCAGTACAAGCAGCAGGGCGGTGAGTAGCGTGCTAAAGTGAGCAAGAATCCCAATGATTGAAAAAAGAATGGCTGGAACGCAGACCCAGTGAATTTTTTTATTGGTTTGGTCTTGATGGCTGTCACTATATTCATCAAACCATTCAGTAATTGATTTCACAGCGCTCTCCTTGCTATGCGACTATGTTTTTTTGAATATACCGAAGAAAAGCGAGAGGGTCAAAATGATTCTTGGGAATGATAAGGAAATGATGTCTCTAATTAAAGAAAATAAAAATTTTGGAAACCTAAAACATAAAAAGCCACACAAGGTGGCTTTTTATCGAATTGATGAACCTGAATTAAGAATTTGGACCATCAACGCGTTCTATACTTACTTTCGCAGTGCCGGCATTGGTAACACCGAGTTGCTTAGCTGCGCCATAAGATAAATCTAATACACGGTTACCATGGAATGGACCACGATCGTTAACCTTAACTACAACGCTTTTACCGTTGTCTTTATTGGTCACACGAATGTAACAGTTCAATGGCAGGCTACGATGAGCAGCAGTTAAACCATTCATGTCGAATGTTTCACCGCTTGCAGTCTTACTACCATGAAATTGACGACCATACCATGATGCTACGCCAGTTTGGCTAAACTTACGTACGGTATTAGACGCAACAGTGTTAAGTTTTTCAATCACTGAAGGCTCTTCTTCAGGGATATCAATTTTAGCAGCAATTGTTTGGCGACGTACTTTGTCACCATAACTCTCAGTGATTGAAAGACTATTGACGTTAGAAAAACGAGAATTAAAATTTTGAGAATCTTTGCTCAAAACGCGGGCTGCTAAATTAGAACCTTCAACATCATTTGTTAATGATGATGATTGTACCATTTCAGCATGTAACGGGCTTAAACTTAAGCCTGCCGTCAGCGCTAGAATATATTTCAGCGAAAACTGCATTGTATAAACTCCTAGAGAACATGCTTTTCTATCTCAACAAAACAGCATTGAAATACAGTGCACATGTCTAATTATTCACTTTTGCAATTACTTTTCTTGGGTGGATAATATTCAGCGCTTACGAAGTGTGTCTAGTCTTTAACGATAAATAGTTACAAAAAGGGTAAAAACTTACAGTTTTAGATTAAAAAATAATCAATATTGTAACAAAATATGAAATTTGATTATTTAACACCCTTTTTGAACCATAAATTTATTGACTTTCAGATTTTGTTTAAAAAATCGGGTTATCTTCCTGCGACTTCAGTGCCTAATAACCACACCGCTGTGGCATACATTCGACTCTTATTATAAGTCGTGATTACTTGGAAATTTGGATAGGTGATGTAATAAATAGGTCCAAATTGGTCTTGTAATTGAATAACATTTACTAAATCAAGATCATCTATTTTTACCAACGGGTCAATAGGCGCAATACCCAGTCTTTTCAGCTCTCCATACGGAGTTGGCAGGGTTAAATCCTTGGCAATAATGCTGTCTGGATTGTTGCCAAGATAGCGGGCGGGGAAGCCAATTGGACGATCCCGTTGCCAGCCATGTTGGGCCAAATAGTTCGCAATTGAACCGATTGCATCAACGGCTGAATTCCTTAGATCAATATGGCCATTTCCATCATAGTCAACGCCTAACTTTTGAATGTTGCTTGGCATGAATTGTGGATAGCCGATTGCACCCGCATACGAACCGACGATGCTATTAGTTGGGTAGCTTTCCTTATATGTCCATGCAATCAGTGCTGCCAATTCATCACCAAAATAGTCTGCCCGACGTGGGTATCCAAAGGCCAGTGTTGCAAGCGCATCCCGTGTGATGAAAGAGCCTTTATTGGCGCCATAACCTGTTTCTACGCCTAAGATTCCCAGAATGACCGACTTAGGCACACCAAACTGCTGTTCTGCGCGATTCAGGGCATCTTCATACTGGCTTTTAAAGCGAGCGCCACGTTGAATAGTGCCCTCAACCAGAAACATTGAGCGATATTCATACCAGGGCTTGCTTTCACCAGGACGGGTCATGATATTCAGGATATTGGGCAGGTTGCGTGCCCCACTCATGGCGGCATCTACCTGCTCACTGCTCAGGCCATAAGTGTTCATGGCCTTTTGTTTAAATGCAAAATAATTGGGATGAGTGAAAAATTCATTTGCCTGCGCCCAGTTACTACTCAAAAATAGGCTGGCACTCAAGGTAACAAGTTTAAAAGTTTTATTTAAAGTTTGATGAAACATAATGTTTATATCGTTCCTCATTATCGATGTGTATGAATAGACATCACCAGTCCAAATGTTGACATAAGGGTAATAATTGCAGTGCCACCATAGCTCATAAACGGCAAAGGCACACCCACTACAGGTAAAATACCACTGACCATGCCAGCGTTTACAAATACATAAACAAAAAAGGACAAACCAAATGCGCCCGCGACCAGACGACCATAGTTATGGAAGCTTTGCAGGCCTATCTGGAACGTTCTGAAAATAATGGCGCAATAGAGCAGAATCAGTAGGCTGACCCCAATCAGGCCAAATTCTTCGGAATAGGCCGCAATAATAAAGTCGGTATGCCCTTCTGGCAGAAAGTGCAGATGGGATTGTGTTCCCTCCAGAAAGCCCTTGCCTGAGAACCCGCCTGATCCAATCGCTGTTTTTGACTGGATGATGTTCCAGCCTGTCCCTAAAGCGTCCGCTTCAGGGTTAAAAAGGGTTAAGACGCGCTGACGCTGATAGTCATGCAGTAAAAACTCCCATGCAATTGGGATGATCACGGCCACAGCACCCGCTGCCGCCGCAATCAATCGCCATGACAGGCCACTTAGAAACAGAACAAAAATTCCGCTGGCAAGAACCAGTAATGAAGTTCCCAAGTCGGGCTGCTCAGCAATCAGCAAAAATGGAATGACAATCAAAACCAGAGACAGAATTACCTGAGAAAAGCTGGGTGGTAGTACCTTGCGCGACAGGAACCATGCAATCATCATCGGCATGCCAATTTTCATAAATTCGCTGGGCTGGACGCTACCGAAACCAGGAATATCAATCCAGCGTTGTGCCCCCATACGCACTTCACCAAAAATCACCACTGCAAGCAGCGACAGCACAGCAAAGATATAAAAGTAGGGTGAGAATGCCTGATAAACCTTGGGAGGAATCTGTGCCAGACTGAACATGACCACAAAGCCAATGCCAAAACTCATGGCCTGCTTGCTAACCAAGCCGACATCCTGAGCAGAAGCACTATATAAAACGGTCAATCCCAGCAGGGCATTCAGCACAAGAAACAGGCAAAGCCAGGGGTCGATATGCAGTTGTTGCCAACGGGATAACTGGGTTGCTGTGCTCAAGCCGTCACGCGGCGCTTGACGTAGAAATTTATACTGGGAACTAGGTGCCATGCGAGTGTAGATCGGGAAATCAATGCTTGGCGAATGCTAACATAAATGCGGATTTAGAGCGTGCAAATTTAGAAAATGTGACATTTATAAGCATTCAATCTATAGAATGAAATGGCAATACATTTGTTCATAGGATTTATACCATAAAATGCTATAAATCAACCTAATAGATGAGTAGGGCTGTAGTGCATACGCCCAATAAAAAGCGATGGTTTCATGACCATCGCTTTTGCATCATTTGCTGAATTACTTTTGAACCAATAACTGATCAAAATGTTTTGCAAATACTTCAAGTTCACCTTGGCTTAAACCTGGGATGAGCTTGTTGATCACAATGTGAACGGCTGTTTCGACACCACTGGTTGCAACGCTCGCAACACCGCGTTTCATCATGCCCAGACCCAGCGTTTTGTTAAATTCGGTCATGAAGTGGTGAGTCAATGCATCAGCAAAAGTTTTAAATTGCTGGGTTAATGCATCACGTTGTGCCTTGCCATTTCCAGCAGCGACTTCTGCAAAGCTTTTTTTCATGTCAGCGACCAGCGTATCAGGTAGAACCGTACCAATACGTTGTTGACCATCATTGTCAGTAAACAGGCTTTTTTCCATAAACGACAACGATTCAAGAACCTGCTCGTTCGATGCCTTGCCTAATAATTGCTTAAGTAAAGTCTCAACAATGCCACGGATTTTGATTGCAAGTTTCTCGGTGGTGTCACGCTTATCACTTGGCGGAAACTTTTGAACCAGCTTAATCAGCATGTTATCTAATAATTCATCAGTCAACTGTAGAGAAATTTTGTCACGCAACGGATATTGTGGTTCTTTACTGTCACGGTTGGCTTGTGCAAGTTTAATATCCTGACTCAAACCTGCTGATGGAAGAATACCGAAATAACTGGTCATTGAAGAACGTCCTCTATATCAAATTTATCCGAATAGCCGTAAAACCTCGGGGTTTAGCCCGAGGATATAAGGCTGCAATCCGCTAGTCCCCCTTGTGGGGATTAGCTAGGATTGCTAAAAACATTTGAATCTAGTAATCCATGTGCTATGATAATTACGTTGTATATTTTTAGTCAGCAGACTGATACAACACGAAAAAAACAGTTTTCCCCATTGTAATCCGTGCACTCTTTGCAATCCGAAAGGTAGGACTACATTGGAATAAGAAGCAGAGAACTATAGTATCTGTTTCGTGGCAGGACATTGCCATCTAGCAGTAGGAATCCCCGTCCTTTAGGTCGGGGAGGATGTCAATCGTTTTATTGTCGTGCCAGACGAATTGGCTCGGGCATCCATGACAAATCCGATACACGGCATGGGTTAATATCCAGCCCCCCGCGGCGTGTATAGGTTGCATAAACCATCAGCTTTTCTGGTTGAAGCAGTTGCCAAATATCCGCAAATATTTGCTCAACACATTGCTCATGGAAACCATTATGCTGACGGTAAGAGATAATATAGGCTAACATACTGCGATAACAAGGTCTTTTGCCTTGCAGACGAATAAAAACCGTGCCCCAGTCAGGTTGGCCTGTCACAGGGCAGTTGCTTCTTAAAAGATGTGAATACAGTTCAATTTCAACATGATCCTGACTGCTTGAGTCGAGTTGCAGCAAGCTTGAGTCTGGGTGTTCAGACAGGCGTTCAGGAATCAGCTCATCAATACAGATGCCTGTCGGTTTGGAAATGGCCAAGTCATCGACCTGAAACAGTTGTAGCTCAATCTTTGCACCAGCAGCCTGAGACAAGTCACGTTCCACTGTTTCAATAAATGTTTCTCTTGACTGAAATTGGGTAAAGTTCAGGCTGTTGAAATATAGCTTGAGCGACTTTGATTCAATCAGGTTGAGGGAACTGGCTGGCAGGGTGATGCGGCCAATCGCCACCTGTGGCAAACCGAGCTGGTTTAACCATGAAATTTCAAAGACATGCCACCAATCCTTACCCTGACTAATGCCGTCAATATGTGCATATTGTTGACGGGAATCAGCGCGGGCAATTGGAAACAAAACCTCTGGCTGATATTGAGTTGGGTATTGGGTGTCTTTGCCCAACAAGGAAAGTTCAACACTCATTCACGCATTCCTGAACCACGAGCTAATAAATGATAGGCAATTGCATAGAGGGCAACGCAGCATAGTGTCACGATGCTCAATGAAAAGGATACATTGACATCACTGTGTCCTAAAATACCGTAACGGAACGCATTGACCATATAGACAATTGGATTGATTAAAGACAGGTTTTGCCAAAATGGGCTTAACGCGCTAATCGCATAAAAGACACCACCCAGATAGGTGAGCGGGGTCAATACAAAAGTCGGGATAATCGAAATATCATCAAATGACTTGGCATAAACGGCATTGATAAAACCACCAAGTGAAAATAACAACGAAGTAATGATGACGGTGTAGACCGTCACAAATAAATTGTAAATTTCCAGATGGGTAAAGAACAGGCTCATTAGGGTTACAATCAAGCCAACCAGCACACCACGGCTTACACCGCCAATCACATAACCCCAAAGAATCAGGTGTAAGGGCACAGGGCTCATGATCAGTTCTTCAATACTTTTTTGAAATTTTGCACTAAAGAAACTTGATGAGACGTTGGCATAGCTGTTGGTAATCACAGCCATCATAATCAGGCCTGGCACAATGAACTGCATATAGCTAAAGCCACCCATTTCACCAATACGTGAGCCGACCAGGTTGCCGAAAATCACAAAGTATAAACTCATGGTGATGGCAGGTGGCAGCAAGGTTTGTGGCCAAATCCGCATAAAACGGCGAATTTCTTTAACAACCAAAGTCCAGAGTGCGGTTTTAAGCTGATTGAAGTTCATTGATTCGCTCCCGCAAGATTCTTCTCGACCATTTTCACGAACAATTCTTCCAGACGATTGGATTTATTCCGCATACTGTTGACCTGAATATTCTGTGATTGCAGGATCAGGAACAGGTCATTCATGTTATGCGCCTTGTCCATGGTCACTTCCAAAGTCACAGGATCGACCAGATTAAACTTGAACCCGATAATATCGAGTTGTAAATGCTCAATCGGTCGTGCTAGATCGAAAATAAAGGATTCTTCGTTCAACTGATTAAGGAAACCTTTCATACTGGTATCTTCCTTAATCACACCACGGTCAATGATGGCAATACGACGGCACAGCATTTCTGCTTCTTCCAGATAGTGTGTCGTCAGGATGATTGAAGTGCCTTTCTCATTCATTTCAGTGAGGAAATCCCACATGGAACGGCGTAGCTCAATATCCACACCCGCAGTTGGTTCGTCCAAAATCAAGAGTTTGGGTTCATGCATCATGGCACGGGCGATCATTAGGCGGCGTTTCATCCCGCCAGACAGCATGCGTGACTGGATATTACGTTTTTCCCATAACCCCAGTTTTTCTAAATAATGTTCGGCACGTTGTTCAGCCAGTTTTTTCGGAATACCGTAATAACCCGCCTGGGTCACCAGAATATCAAAGGTTTTTTCAAACTGACCAAAGTTAAACTCTTGTGGGACGACACCAAGACATTGTTTGGCATGTGAGGGGTGGGTATCAAGGTTATGCCCAAAGATTTCAACCGAACCCGATGTCTTTTTGGTTAAGGAACTGATGATACTGATTGTGGTTGATTTACCTGCACCATTTGGACCCAGTAGTGCATAAAATTCACCCTCAGGCACAGTTAAATCAATACCTTTTAATGCCTGAAAACCATTACGATAAGTTTTGGACAAATCGCTCAACACCAAAGCATCAGTCATGAACGTCTCACGTTATTTAATAGAATGCGTATTTTGAGCGATATAAAAGAATAAACCAAGTGGAAAAACAGGTTTATGGCGTGTTAAAAACAGAACGATCACAGAAAGGGAAGTATCTTAAGAAGATGGTGCGCTCAGCGGGACTCGAACCCACGCCACAGGCTTCGGAGACCTGTACTCTATCCAGTTGAGCTATGAGCGCGTGCGAGCCACATCATAGGCAAAAAAAGCACATAGGTAAAGTATATAACTTCGCTTAAGGCTGTTATTGTTTATTAAAACAACGATTTCTGCTTTTATTCAGCCATTTTTACAAAATCAGCATGATAAATGCTGAACTGAATAATTAATCAGTTTTAGCGTTTGATTCAGTTGGGTTGGTGGAATACGGGATTCCTGTAATGAGGTAATCCATTGCATTTGACACGCTTTCAATTGTTGTAGCGTTTTAATGGACTGAACTTTTTGTACCAGTGGACGAGCCATCAAGCCGCAATAGGTGGTTAAGGTCTGAATCATCACTTGCTGAATTTCAACAAAAGCGAGTTTTTCCAGTGAAATATTTTCTGGTTGAATCTGCTGGACAGGAACAGTATTGATTTCAGATACTTCTTTTATAGCGGATGTTTCTGAACTGTTCACTTCGTTGACTTGAACACTTAAATCTTCTTTTATTTCATTTTTTACTGGGGGTTGCGTAGCTTGCTGCGCCAATAAACCCATATCAATCAGTTGTTGCACCAGTTCTGTCGGGGCAATTTTTTGTTTATAGTCATGGTTTAGGTCCTGAAAGTCTTCGTGATCAATCAGTAACAATAAACGGCGTTGACGTGCGGTCAGCTCAATATTGCGTTGCTGCAACGCATTTTGCCCAAGTTCCGTTTTAAAAAAATGTGACATTTCTGGATCTCCCCCAGCCAAGAACTAGATGGAGATTAAGATACGGTGAATAGATGACAATAATGTTAACAATTTATTAAATATCATTGTCTTGTTTGGAGTAAGTGGAAAATAATCTAACAGTGCGACACGTTATGGAGTATTTGGCTCACTGAGTTTCCAGTGCCTTGCGTAAATAAGGGTCAAGATCATCCTGACGTAGTAACCATTGAATATAGTCGGTAGGCAGGTCCTGAATGGCAGTACCCTTATGTTTGCCGAAAGTGATGCTCTTTGGAATACGAGCTTCTTCTGAAGCAATATAAAGTTGTTCAATATCCTGAATATTGAGGCGGTGAATGATGTGCATCAGGATATTGGCTGTCAGGATAATATCGGCATCGGCTCGGTGCGCACCCTTAAGCATTTCCCGCGCCTTGTCACTGCCTTTTGAAATTAAATAAATCAGGGCTGAAATATTGTGTGCTTCCGCATCTTCCCAAACATGGCGGGCCAGGGCAAGGGTGCAGATTGGTTTCAGTTTGGATGTATCAACCCCGCAGCGTGCGATTGCGGCAATATCATAATCCACATTATGTCCAATAATATAGCTCGTCTGTTCTGGTAGCTGGAATTCACGGTAATTGGGCTGATCGACCAAATCTGATTCCAGAATATGGTGTACGGCCATTGCCGCATAGGAAATGGGTTGATTGACCTGATAAAGCTGATCAAAGATTTGGCTCTTATCCAGACTTAATTTTCCACTTTCAATTTTAATCGGCGCATAGGCGATTTCGATTGGCAAACCATTCAGTGTATGTGTCTCAGTATCCAGAATAATGGCTTGCATGAAGTGGTCCTATATGAAGTCTAGAATTTTATTATCTTACAAGAAATTTATTTATTGTGCCGTCAAATAATCGCTGTTTGAGCCCAGCCTAAAATGCTGGTTCAGTATTCGTAAAACTTTGAATGGTGGTTTGAGATTTACCCAAAGACTTTGACTCATACATGAGCTGGTCTGCAATCTTGGTTGCATCCTCAAGATTTTCAGGTAGTTCAGTCAAGATTGCTAAACCCATACTAAAGTCCACGCGGTATTGTTGTTTTAAACCACTTTCCTGAAATAATGCTCTAATACGCTGGTCACAGTGATTTGCCTGAGTGTCATTGACTGCCTTGACGCCATCAAGGTCAATGATGCCCAACACGACGAGTATGAGTAAAATCAATAAACGTCGTAGGTTGGTATTTCATGCGAATAATCGTTCTAAGGTCTTTTCCATTACATTGTTATAAATGATTACACATTAAAACGGAAGTGCAATACGTCGCCATCCTGAACAATATAGGTTTTGCCTTCCAAACGCCATTTACCCGCTTCTTTCGCACCGTTTTCACCGTTGTATTGAATGAAGTCATCATATGCAATACATTCAGCACGGATAAAGCCTTTTTCAAAGTCCGTGTGAATCACACCTGCCGCCTGTGGCGCTGTGGCACCCACTTTAACGGTCCAGGCACGGACTTCCTGTACACCTGCAGTAAAGTAGGTTTGTAGGCCAAGTAATTTATAACCTGCACGGATCACCACGTTTAAGCCTGGCTCTTCCATTCCCATCGCTTCCAGAAATTCAGCACGGTCTTCATCTTCCAGTAATGAAATTTCAGCTTCGATCTGGTTGCAAAGTGGAACAACAATCGCATTTTCCTCAGCAGCCAATTTTTTTACGGCGTCAAGATGTGGATTGTTTTCAAAACCATCTTCCGCCACATTGGCAATGTACATGGTTGGTTTGAGTGTCATTAAACCAAAACCACGGACTGCCTTACGCTCATCATCAGAAAGGTCTGCTGCACGTGCTGGCTTACCTTCATCCAGTAAAGGCTGGATTTTTTCCAAAGCTGCCTTGGTTGCAATGGCATCTTTGTCACCACCTTTTGCTGCTTTGGTTAAGCGTAACAATGCTTTAGCAACAGTATCAAGGTCAGCCAGTGCAAGTTCAGTGTTGATGGTGGCAATGTCATCCAACGGGTCAATTTTACCATTCACGTGAATGACGTTTTCATCTTCAAAGCAACGCACCACATGGGCAATCGCATCCGTCTCACGGATGTTGGCAAGGAACTGGTTACCGAGGCCTTCACCTTTGGATGCGCCCGCAACCAGTCCTGCAATGTCAACAAATTCCATGGTGGTTGGCAGAATACGCTGAGGTTTTACAATCGCCGCAAGTTTGTCCAGACGTGCATCTGGTACAGGTACAATCCCTGTATTGGGTTCAATGGTACAGAACGGAAAGTTTTCAGCAGCAATGGCTGCCTTTGTTAATGCATTAAATAATGTAGATTTACCTACGTTTGGCAGACCAACAATACCGCAATTAAAACCCATGAAACCACTCACAAATGTGTTATTTAAAAAATTGCTGCTGATTTTACATGAAAGCCATGACAAAGTCAGGTCATGGCTGGAATGAAAAGTCGATCTCGCCCAAATTACAGGAGATAGGAAAAAAATGACATTGTAATCATTCATTTTTACTTCTAAAGTATGGCAAACCTTAGGTTTGAACGAATAGAAAAATAAATTTGGAGAATTTATGCGGGTTTTATACCAATTTCCTTTGTCTCATTATTGTGAAAAAGCTCGCTGGTTGTTGGATCATAAGGAATTGGACTATGTGGCACATAATTTAATTCCTGGTTTTCATCGTGCGTTTACCTATTTCAAGTCAGGGCAATACCTATTGCCAATGCTGAAAGATGGTAAACGCTGGATTGCTGATTCGACCCAAATCGCCTTATATCTGGATGCAACCTATCCTGAACATACACTGTTAAGACGGGATGAGCAATTGCGTGATCAGGCGCTGCAAATTGATAAACTGGCAAATGAGCTGGGTATCCATGTACGCCGCTGGTCACTGGCACAGGCACTTTTAGTGGGTGATCATCCGCTTGAAATCATGATGGGTGAACAAGGCTATTTACGCCAGTTTGAGAAGATTTCTAAACCAATTCTGAAAAGTCTGGTCTCAACCAACTATAAGCTTAATCCCGAAAAAGTCGCTAAATCCAAAATTCGCATGACAGAGATAATCGCCGATTTAAATCAGCGTCTGGTTGATAATCAGGGGCGTTACTTGGTGGGGGATCGTCTGGGTTTGGCTGATATTTCGGTCTGTTCAGTCCTTGCACCCTTGCTGGTGATCAAGGGAACACCGTGGGAACTGGAAAATGATGATATTGAACAGTTCTCAGACGAATTAAAGCAGTATCACGACTATTTACTGGATTTACCACTTGGACAATATGCACAGCGTATTTATGCCACTGAGCGTAATGCCCGTGTTGATTGGCGAGGGATGTAAATTTTCCGCTATACATCAGCCCTAAAATGTTTAGGGCTTTTTTATGAGAAAAAAATAGACATCTTTCACAAGATATAAGAAAAAATGATTAATGAGTTTAATATCTAAAAGAAAATTCCTTTTTTTAATTAAAAATTGGAATTTATTTCCAAAATTGCTTTAAAAAAAATGAAAAGAGGGAAATAATTATGAAAGAGCTTTGCTATCTTATGTTTCAGGGTGAGGAACGATAAGTTCCGCAAGGGAATCGAAACCAGTTGTTCAACTTTTGGGAGACAGTTGAACCGTGATTTAAAAAGTTTGGTTTCGAGCTTGAGACAAAGATAAGCCAAAAGTTTATCGGAATAGTGTCTACATTATCTATGTAGTATGGTCAAAAGTTAAACGTATGTTTTTCCCTTGATCCCCCCAAAAATTACACATAAGAGAACAGTTCCGATGCCACCTAATTTTAGACTGAGGACTGTACAATGGAATTAGATCGTTTTGATAAACAGATTCTGGAAATTTTGACCCATGAGGATGTCAACCTGAATGAACTGTCAGAGCGTATTAACCTATCTGTCAGTTCAGTACACCGTCGGATCAAGAACCTGATTGAGTCTCAGGTGATGGGACAGCTCAAACGGGAAATTAATTTTAATAAGCTCGGCTTTAGCTTACATATTCTTTTACAAGTTTCATTGAGCAAGCATGATAGTGAAACCTTTGATAAATTCCTGCAAGAAATTGAAGATATTCCAGAAGTCACCAATGCCTTTTTAGTGACAGGGCAGAGTGCAGATTTTATTCTGGAACTGGTGGCTCGCAATATGGATGACTACAGTGAAATCCTGTTACGCCGTATTGGCAAGATTGACAGCGTGGTTGCACTACATTCAAGCTTTGTGATTAAGGAATATAACGTATTTAACTGCTATAAGCTTTTGAACAAGCTATAAAAAAATGCATCTAAAAAGATGCATTTTTTATTCATCTGAGTGGTTTAGACATCAAGCTGCGCTAAAACATCTTCAGAGAACTCAACGTTGGTATAGACGTTTTGAACATCATCCAGATCTTCAAACATATCAATCATTTTCATGATTTGCTTGGCTTGATCAATATCTGTGATTTCAGCTTTGGTTGATGGGCTCATGACCACTTCTGCATTGTCGGACTTTAGACCCGCAGCATTCAAGGCATCTTGTACATCACCAAAACTTTCTGGCGTGGTAATAACCAGGATGCCATCTTCAGAAACTTCGATGTCTTCTGCACCAGCTTCCAGCGCCACATCCATGATTTTGTCTTCTAAAGACACATCTTCAAAGCTAATTTCACCGCGTTTGGTAAACAAATAAGCCACTGAACCCGATGTGCCTAGGTTACCATTATTTTTTGAGAAGCAATGACGGACGTCTGGCACAGTACGGTTTAAGTTGTCTGTCATGGTTTCAACCAGAACGGCAACACCACCCACACCATAACCTTCATAAGTGACTTCGTTTAAATCTTCATTATCCTCGCCACCTGCACCGCGCTGAACAGCTCGGTTGATTGCATCACGCGTCATATTCACTGAAAGTGCTTTTTCAATCACTGCACGCAGACGGGGATTGCTGGCTGGATCGCCACCGCCTAGTTTCGCTGCTGTAACGATTTCACGAATATATTTAGTAAAGACTTTAGCACGGCTGGCATCTTGTTTTGCTTTACGATGCTTTGTGTTGGCCCATTTAGAATGACCTGCCATGGAAATAACTCCAAAAATTAAAACTTAAAAAAGTGCAGGAATATTAGCATAGCGATGGTTTTGTTGAAAACAACCGTATTTGATATTCCAAATTTAAAATTGGCCTGATGATCTTAACGTGAACAGAACAAACGCTATTGAATTTTCACATCGATGCCATATTCGGCATACAAGGTTTTGATTTTTTCTAAATCCTGCTGCAAGTCGGTTGGATAAATTTTACCTAAAATACCGCCTTGCCTGGTTTTGGCATTGGCGTACATCAGGATGATGGGTACATTGGCTGCCTTGGCAATATGCCAGAAACCAGTCCGAATTGGCTTGCGTTCTTCGCCATCTTTGGCACGTGTTGCCTCAGGTGCAATCACAAGGTTGAAATGATCATTTTGATTAAACAACTCAACCATTTGTGTGACAATATCTTTGCTGGCCTTGCGGTCAACAGGGATGCCACCAAGCTTTTCCAGAATCGTTTTAAGAGGGCCTTTAAACAGTTCTTTTTTGATAAGCGTATGGATTTTAAGCTCTAAAATTTCAAATAGTGCAAGTGACAGGATGGTGTCCAGATTTGAGGTGTGTTCAAAGCCAATAATAACTTGTTTGTTTTCTAAAATGGCTGGATTGACATTATATGTCCAACCCGTTGCTTTAAAAATAGATTTTCCTAAGAATTTTTTCATGGCAGAAATACATGACAAATGAATGATGAATGGCAGCAGTGTAATGCGAGTTTTTTAGAAAATACATATCCTAAAATTCCACACTAAAAAGAAATTTGGATGTTTCTTAATTAATCAAAATATGCAGATATTATCTTTACTCAAGATGCAGAGATCAGATAGAATCAGCGCAGTTTTTGGTTTTACTTCGTTTTTTAGCGACTTGATAAAATCATCTGCTTGTAATTTAAGTTAAATTTAATTAAGATCTAGTCGCATTTTTCATATCAAGTATATGATCAAAGTTTAGGGCCTATAGCTCAGTTGGTTAGAGCAGCGGACTCATAATCCGTTGGTCGACAGTTCAAGTCTGTCTGGGCCCACCATATAAAACAACCACTTAGGTGTACCAATCCTAAGTGTTTTTTTGATTTTAAAAAATTAGTAAGCGTATGGTAAGCAAAATAAATCAACTATAAATCATTGGTTATTTTTATCGATTAACAATAGGCTTACTCTAAATAGTGCAGCTCTATAAATCTTTTCTTAAATTCATCCATTGATTGTTGCATTCGGACGAAACGTTTCATTTTTCTTACTTTAATAATCGATTCTTTTATTTCACTATGAGATATTAACTCTATCCAATTTGTTATAGTTGATTGATTCGGTTGTCGTATATGCAAGAATAGTAAATCCAACAGATAGACAGAACACCATCGAAGATTATCCAAAATAAACTGAATATTCTGTGTTAAAAACTTGTGTACATTGTTGGCTTGCTCAAATTTTAATTCGTATATACATTTGTAATAGCTATATACGATATATCCAACAAAATCCAAAAAATTTACAAGCATGAAGAATTGAGGCTTTCCCTTCCACTGTCTCCAAATATCACCTGCATTAGATTGAGTTAAATCCATAGGAAGTTTTTTAAGTAAATAATCTAAATTTTTTTTAGGTAGGGTTGCATAGAATATTTTTAGATCTTCATGTGTTGGAAATCTTTCAAGTAATTTCCAAATAGGATGTTGAAAGTAGAGAGATGATTCAGGAATTTTTACCTCGCAAATCTCAAGCGTACTTTTATTTGGTGCAGTTGTGCCTAAACTATATTTATACCAAATGGCTGACTCTTGTTGGTCAAAAAATTCTGAGACTCTATTCGCATTCGCTATAAAAAGTAAATTTTCTGTTTCGGTTGGATCAGGCCCTAATCGAAAGGCCTTATTAATTTCAACAGCGATTCGACGTTTTATACTCACGTTAATACTTATATTTTCATACCAAATAATGGTTCTTAGGTAGTTAATGGCATTTTTTCGTATACGAGACGTTTTGATTTCATTCATGATCATGATTTAAGGTCAATTGTCAACTTAAGCAAATAAACTTGAAGATAAACAATACAGCATAAATCAACTAAAAAGTACGTAATGTTATTTAAAGGAGCTTCGATATGAAGTCAGAATCATTACTTTGTACTACGGCAGAAGCAGCAAAACTTCTAGGACTTCAGCCTCAGACTTTACGAAAATGGGCTATCTACGAGACCGGTCCAATTCTTCCAAAGCGTCATGGTCGCTTGTTACGTTGGAATCGGAATGAAATTTTGAAATTTATAGGTGAAATCAAATAGTTATTTGATTTTATAAAATTAAATCTCTCTCCCTTCCAAAACTTTAATTCAAGTTTGCTGCTGATAAATTTTAAGCAGTAAGGGAGATTTTTCTTAAAAAAGTTGATGATCTTGTAATGTTTGATAACGGAAAAATACTAGCCATAATGGATAATGATTCTGATAAACAAATTAAAATTGGAGAATTTAGTTTAAATAGCTCTTCTGATCAAAATGGCCTTAATTCTACAGTCAAAACAACAGAGGCTTGGGGCTGTATTATTCAACCAGGATCTTTTACTGTGGCAGATAGACTAGATTATCCAATTGATGGATTTCCTCAAATTATTAAAGAAGCTATTGAAGCAATTTCGGAATATGTTCAAGCGCCCATTGCGATGGCTGCACAATGTGTGCTGGGTACAATTTCGCATATTGCACAGGGCAAGGTAAATGCACCTAATTTTTATAGTATTTATGGTGAACCATGTGCTTTATTTTTGCTTACGGAAGGGCAAAGTGGAAGTAGAAAAAGTACAAGTAAAAGACTTGCAGATTATGCTCTTAAAGAACATGAACGGCGAAAGTATGATGCATATCAGAAAAACTTTCAGGAATGGACTCATGCTTTAGCAAGTTGTGTAAAAAAAGAACAAAAGACTTTTTTAGTTGAAAATAATCAGCCCAAAGACCCATCAAGCATATTTAGTGATATTACTCTTGAGTCATTACTTGGTCTATATATTGACGGCTCAATTATTGACGCTTCGATTTCAAGTGATGAGGCAGGGCAATTTTTTGGTGGACATACGATGAAGTCTGATACACGTAACTTAGCCGTAGCAAGTTTCACAAAGTTATTTGACGACGGATCAGTTGAACGTACTAGATCTAAATCTAATTTGAATGGTAGTGGTAGGGCACATGATGTAAGACTAACTTTCAATTTGCAAGGACAAAGGGAAATCTTAATAGAGGCTCTAAAAGATCCAGTTCTTCGAGGCCAAGGTTTTTTAGCAAGATTTATTCTTACTGTTCCTGAAAATTTAGCGGGTAGACGTTTTCAGAATAAAGAAAGCCAAGATAAAGATGCCAGTTCAGATTGCAGGTTAATTGCGTATTGGGAGCGTTGTAAATTTTTATTAAATGAGTCTACTAATCAACGTTACGTTATTCTGTTAGATGACGAGGCAAAAAAAGTTGACCTCGCATTTTATAATGAAATTGAACTTTTGCAAGGACGAGGAAAATGTTATGAATATTTACAAGCTTTTGCTAGTCGTGCAAGTCAGCTTGCACGACGGTTAGCTACAGTTCTTACATACTTTGAAGGTAAAGCATTTATCAGTAAAGAAATATTATCAGTTGCGTGTGAAGTAATTCGATTTTCACTCAATGAATGGCTCAGATATACAGAAGTTGAAGTAGATAAAGAAAGTGATGCTGAAAAATTAATTAAAAATCTGACTGCAAAGTGTAACAAACAGAATACTAATCGAATCTTAAAAACTTTGGCATTAAAAGGGGCTCCTTCACATTTGAGGAAAGTGAAATATTTTGATGAAATCTTGATGGAGCTAATTCAATCCAATCATTTAAGATTAGAAACCATTAATAAATCTGTATACATAGAATTAAATCCTTTATTGTTGTTATAAGTGCGATATTGCGATTCTGTCTAAGGAAATAGGTAGTGAACAGCTTTGCAAGTCGCAAATAAATTGCGATATCTTGGGTGAATGTGATTTAGTACGAGAAATCGCACTTAATCACAAGGGTATTTTTAAAACCATGCGATATGATTGAACTTAATTATTATGTGTTACCCGATATAATCGCAGAATCTCAACTTTTTGTAGAAAATTAGATTTATTATATTTGGGTTGGTTCCTACACTAAACTCAGAGACTAAATTATCAAATGTGGAATTAACAATTGATATCTTAATCAGAGGAGCTCAATCGATTTCGTAATATTTCTTTAATCAGGTTAGATAGCATCATAAGTGGTTTGAGCAAAATTTCCTTCTTCGTTGTTTTTATTAATAATAATAAAATTTTTACAGAAAACCGGCGGCCGCAACGCCATACGCTTTTGCAAGCGTCGGCGAAGCAATTAAAGGATAGTCTCCCGAAATCAGAAGATTGTTATTCTTCTTAGCCTTGGACATGACCAGCTCCAAATAGCACACGTTGTGCACGTTCAATCATCTTGTGACGTTGATGTGTACGAAATGCCCAGAGCGACGATAAATTGTTATTTTGATTGAGCTTTGCGACTTTAAGAATTTGCTCATCATTCATTTCATGCATGCATTGACGAATAATTTGATCGGCTTGTTCAAGCTCGTTGAGTAAGGAATTTGCGGTGTCAACAGCAATATAAAGATTGGCGAGTGTTTGACGTTGAGGATTTGAAATAGTTTTGCCAAGTTCAACAATCAGTTGCGAGGCTTGTTTTTTAGGTGTGCAAGAGTTTGCACCATGAAGAATTGCGTTCATAGCAGTAGTCCTAGATAAGTTTAATTACTTACCGCCATCATTTTCCTACGATGATGGTGGCAGCTTAACAGGAGTAGGAAATACTGAATCTAGGCTCAGCCAACCTTACGGTTGTCCTGTCAAACTGCCATAACGACTGCTAAACAGTAGACAAAAAATTAGCCGCAAGTGCGACATTTATTTGCACCTAGATAATATCAGGTTTCCTACGCCTGAACACAGATTTTGCTGTGTAGAGTTAGCTTAACTGGATATCGCTTGAGCTGTCAACGCTGTGATTGGATCTTTTTACATATCTTAACATTAATTAATTGATTGATTCTGCTGGAGATGTTTTAAATTTCTGACGGCTGAAAAACTGTTTATTAAAAATATCTGCTGACGGATATGTCAGCCTAATAATTATTCTTATAAACATTTTAGACTTATCCATAAAATCAAAATAAGCAAAATCGATGGGTTCAATTTGAGCCTATGGGAAAAATCAACCACTTAACTCGATTCTTTCCAAAGGATAATGTGAATTTTATCGCATGGTGAAATTGACTAAATTCTTGGATAAAACTAATATGAGCACGCTGGCCTACATTGCCAGTCGGTTTTAGCAGACCGTTGATCCAGCACGGAAAATAGCTTGTCTATTTTTTGTGGACCTTCTCGTCCCCCTTTTATCTTTATGGTAGGACGGAAGGGGGACACCTTCGGGTGTGCTGGTTCCTTGGATCCCAGTCTGCTAACCCTCTTTTGTTCTGCCACCATTATTTAGCAGTGATATGGCAGAACTTCTTAAAATTCAAGGAGCTTCTCATGCTGTACCAATTTTTTCTAATTTGTGCCTCACCCCATGTTCAACCTTGTTGTGCTTTGCAACGAGGGCGATACGGCTAATTTATTATTATTCGTCTGTATTCAAACAATATTTTTACAAGAACAATCCAACGGTGGATGGCTAAGTCACGCCTATAAAAAAATAAACCTTTTTATATCTGCTGGTGATTGTGCATTGCATTGAACATGCGGGAAACAACCATGACTGAATTAAGCAAACCCAAAATCATACCCATTGAACACCGTCCACAAAAATCTAAGCTCTTTATAAAATGTGTGGTCTTACCCATCGTGATCTTTCTCATCGTTGCCAAAATCTTCTCTTTTGGTGCTTTCGGTTACATCTTCTTTGGCTTTGACCTGTTCTGGTTTGTGATCCTTTACTACCTTTATGAATATGGAAATACCTACTTTGACGGGATGACTGAACAACTCAAGCGTCAAGGAGAAACTTTTAACTACCAAAACCGTGGTGTTTGGATTAATAGCCAAGATAAAACCATTATCCTGTTTGATCAGCCTGATCAACGTCTCGTGAAATATCCCTTTGATTACATCACCTCCGTCGGACACTACAACTTAGTCGAAGATCACTTTAGAACCACGACCACTGTGATCAGCAATCCAATGATGGGAACGCATGTCAATCAACAGGTTCATCGCACACCGATGAAACTAGAGTTTCAAGTCAATATCGGCACACGAGATCCATTCAAACCGAATTACAGCCTAAAAGTCCTATTTCCTTGGCGTAGTCCACAAATGGCCAGTGAAATCCGTCAGCTACTATCAGCGGATCATTATCAATAACAACAATATAAAAATTTAAGGCAGTCAATCATGATGATTTCAAGATCGTTTATGCCATCTGTTCTGATGATGGCAATCAGTACTGTAATGCTCGGATGTGGTGGCGGTAGTTCGGGTGGAGATTCAAGTTCATCCAATGGCGGTGGAACGGAAAATTCTAATAGTGACAATACCAATCCTAAGCCCGTGACCTGTGCTGAAAGCCAATATCTGGAAGAGGGGGTATGTAAAAACAAGGCAGTGCAGAATATTCAGGCATTCCCATTGAGTAACTTGATCCAAGGTCAAAGCTATCCATTATCGCTTCAGACAGATCAAGGGCTGGCAGTGACTTTTAGCAGTAACACTCCCAACATCTGTAGTGTAAATGGCAGTGAACTCAAAGCTCTAAAGGTTGGACAATGTACTCTGGGATTGACACAGGCAGGCACGGCAAAAGTTCTAGCATTGAATAGCAGCATGACCGTCAATGTGACTTGTGCTGCCGATCAATATCTAGAAAATAATGCGTGCGTGAATAAGCTTAAGCAAACCATTACCCCGCTAAAAATAAAATACGTTCTGACGGAGAGTGTGTATTCACTGGATGCTGAATCAAGTGCCAAACTTCCTGTCACGATCAGTAGCCTTTCTTCATCAACCTGTACGTATAGTCTGGGAGAACTCAAGGGGATTGGTGCGGGGGCATGTACCCTTAAACTCACCCAGGAGGGTGATACCAAAACACTGGCAGCAGAGAGCCTGACCATCAGTTTTGATGTATTTAAAGCTTCATCCATGAGCGAGGCACCCGATATCAACAACTGTTATGCAGGCAAGCTCAGTGCAAATTTTAGAAATGAATTTTTAAATGAAATCAATACGGTTCGTGCCTTGCATGGGCTGCCAAGTATTACATACGACTATGCCCATGAAGATGAGATGATGCAGACGGCGCTGATTCTTGCTGCAAACAACATCTTGACCCATTACCCAGAATCAAACACAAACTGCTATTCAGATATTGGTGCGGTAGGTGCAAGGACCAGTAGTTTGGAAATGGGGGTAAGACAGAATAAATATGACTATTCACCTGCCGAAAGCATTACCAATATGGTGCATGACAAATTAAATCTGTTTGCAGGAGATGTGGGGCATCGCCTCTGGATGCTGAATCCTTTCTTACAAAAATCGGCGTATGGTTCAGTTAATGCGCCATCATTTAAAGATACCCGATTCCCTTATGTGGTCGGTACGTCCTACAAAGTGGTTTATCCCTTCGACAATCCAACCACTGCACCACTCGGTGTGATTGCCTATCCCTACCACAACTATCCAGCCAAATATTATATGGCGGGTTCAATTCTCTCGATTTCAGTTTTAACCGATCAAAAGAATTTCTTTGCCAATCGAAATGTGGATTATGCCAAAGCTACTGTTGTCGTCACTGAACGAAGTAGTGGAGTTAAACAGAAAATCAGTAATATCCGCTATGAAAATATCGGAGTTCCTAACCATATCCAGTTTAGCTTTGACGATTTGAAATTGAACGTGATCTACGATGTCAAACTTAGTAATGTTCTGGTGAATGGTCAGCCTAAAGAATATTCCTACTGGTTTAATGTGAATAATCGGTAATAGAAAATAAGGACAACAATAAAATGACATTGATGATTAAAAAACTTCTCGTCACGAGTAAACCTTATACCTCTGATCTGAATAACATGATTGCTTTTATCAGCCTTTATGACAGTTCAGTTAATTCCCCACAGTACATCTTACAGTGTGGTTTTATTGACAATGTGTTTTAACCTCCAAATAAATAAAGGGTCATATCAAATGAAAAAAATAATATTTGCAGGATTATGTTTAAGTCTTTCTACGCTGGCTTGTGCAGGCGCAAAAGAAAGCTTAGTTGGAAAACGACTAGTCTTAGATTTACCTGATGTAGAATGTGCAGGCTTGTCATTTTCCAAGAATGGTAAAGATGCTGCAATGTATGCTGAAATGGGGCAATGCCAAGACCCATTATCGTTGAGAGTAAGATGGTTAGATGACAAGACCTTCATTCTGATTGAGAAAGTACGGATAAATAACATTTCTCCACCACGTAGCTATTTATATAAAGTCCAAAGCGTTAATCAGCATTACGTAAAACTGAATCAGATATGGACGGGGTGGGGTGATTCAAAGGACGATACACTCGGCTATTATTTTAAATAGTTTGAATGACTAGACTTCTTGCGAAAGTAGGTTTTTTAATTATTTGAACTTTATGCAATACTTTATAAATCCAATGTCGTGCCTGCTCAAATTTTGACTAACGCAAGAGGTCTACTATAAGCTGAAGGAAAATGATCTTGATTCAAGATTAATGATTAGCTTTTTTGAAAAGGGATATACGATTTTATTTTTCATATATCTCTAATTATTTTGATTTCATAACGGTTAGGTTTGTCTTAGTACAAATCAGTGATAATTATTAATAAAATTTTCTTTAAAAGATATCTTTTTGTCGAATTCGACAATAAAATACTGTCAATGTATACAAGCTAACTTATCCATATGGTCAATTTTTTATTGGGGATTTATGGTGCCTTATGTTGATTGAAATGGACTCTAAGCTCTTTTGTGAAAGACTTAAAGAAATAAGAGCCCAAAGAAAAATGACTCAGCAAGAACTTGCTGATAAATCTGGAATCCCATCTACATCGATTTCACATATCGAAGCTGGTTCTAGAAAACCATCATTGGAAAACTTATATAAGTTGTTGATAGCACTAAATATCTCGAGTGATTACTTGCTTGGACGTACTGATCAATACTCAAATTCAGGCACAGATCCCATTTTAAAATCTATTCAAGAGTTATCTGAGTTAGAAAGAGAAATGATTCAGAAATTTATCTTGTCTTTACAAAAGTAATTTATCCATATTTATATAAATTGAATGTAGTAAATTTATGACTCTCCTTGATTTAAAAGACTTAGAAACCCATTTGTGGGAAGCAGCACATATCATCACAGTGAATAGCCACCAAAATTCTAGACACACATAACCATCTTTTGATGGGCCTTTTCATAATCTAATGGAGAACGCTGACCATTGGAACCATGTCTGCGTTTTGAATTATAGAACATCTCAATATATTCAAAGATATCTGATCTTGCTTCAGTTCTAGTTGCGTAGATTTTCTTTTTAATTCGTTCCCGCTTTAATAGCTGGAAGAAGCTTTCTGCAACAGCGTTATCATGGCAATTGCCTCTACGACTCATACTACTTTCAAAATTATGATGCTTGAGAAATGTCTGCCATTCATGGCTAGTATATTGGCTGCCTGAGAAGCATTGCTTCGCAAGAGAATGGATTAGGACTTTGTTCTTTGGATTTCTTCGCCACAAAGCCATCAATAACGCATCTAAAACCAAATCTGTCGTGATTCTGGATTTCATAGACCAGCCAACAACAAGACGTGAAAACAGGTCAATCACCACCGCAAGATATAGCCACCCTTCATGTGTACGGATATAGGTAATGTCCGTCACCCATAATTGGTTCGGCTGAGTTGGATTAAACTGTCGATTTAAGCTATTTGCGGCAATGACAGCCGGAGTACCAGCGTAAGCTCTAGGCTTACGATAACCACGCTGTGATTTAAGACCATCTGCTTTCATCAGTCGATGTACTCGATTGATCCCACAACTTTCGCCAACATCTTTCAAATCACAGTGAATCTTACGATAGCCATAGACTCCGCCAGATTCCAGCCAGAATTGTTTAATCAGGCCTGAAAGCTGTTGCCGTTTCCTTGCAGTTTTACTGGTGGGTTGCTTTAACCATGCGTAATAACCACTGTGGTGAACATCTAACGTTGAACATAAACGACGAACAGGCCATATGTGCTGATTGTCCTGAATAAAGGCGTACCTCATTTGGACTGGCTTGCGAAGTACACCGCGGCCTTTTTTAATATGTCCCTTTCTTCAGTGACCCTTTGCAGCTCTTTTTTTAATTTCGCTAATTCTGCACTTGGATCATTAGATTCTATCGTCTTGGGCTGCTGTGGATCATAACGTTTAATCCAGGCATACAAACTATGTGTAGTCGTACCTAAACGCGCTGCGACATCAGCAACACTATGACCTTTCTCTGTGACCTGTTTTACTGCTTCAATTTTAAATTCTGGAGTATATCGTTTACTGCTCATAAGCACCTCGTTAATTAGCCATTTTATCTAACTAAAAGGTGTCTACAAAATCGGTGGCTATTCACTATGCTCAATTGTTGCATGACTTTTATGAGTTTTCAGGTTATCAGCCAGATCAGCTATGATCTAGGTTGCGACGGCGTACACAGGATCAGTAAAACCAACATGCAATAGCGTAAGACGGTTAGTGCCTTTCCATTGTTTTGGGATACTAGCTCAAACTTAAAAGAATTATTTAGACTGCTGTTCATGCTGCAAGATAGAAATTTAAACTGCAGTCGTTCCATGAGCTTTTCCTCAGAGATTTCAGAAGATATAGCAATCTGCCAATATTTTTCTGGAAATAAAGAATAAATTCCTGTCAAAAATCGATTTGCTAGCCTTATATCAGCACTATTAAAGATTAATCCAGCATGTGAAATGTTGGCTTTCATTTCAAAAATATGTAGTGCATTTAAGATGTTTGCATCATCACTTTTCAATTTATTAAGCTGTTTAAAAAAATACTCTAAGACTATTTTTTCTTCCTTGGTTTCAATATGTGGAAGTATGCGTTGTGATTTATCAGCATCAATAATGAAGCGAGGTCGGTTCTTGCGATTTTTGAGTTGTTTGAGCTTAAGTATATTTTGTTGCCACAGCATGAGTGTCTTAATTGGAAAGTCATACTTTTGAGACAGAAGCTCAGGTGTATAAGATTGATCTAATGCATTGAGTATTTTTATGATCAGTGCAGACGGATATTCTGATCGAGCAGTACCATAGATGCAATCATCAGTAGGTTTTTGCTGAATTTCTTTTTTATTGATTGGCATACTTGATTGTTTATCTATGCCTAATGGTATTACATGAGTCGCTTGAAGCATTTGAGTGTCAAAACTGCTGAGGTGGATCTCTTGAGCATGTTTCAACGGCGTTATTAAAGTTGGACAGATTTTTTGAATAATTTGGGTGGAAAGCATCAGATCAAATTGACGTAATTGAAAACCTGCCATCACATAGCTGAGATGGATATAGCTTCGGAAGGTCTCGTTTGGTTCAATATGACCGAGCAGGTGCGCAATTAAATACCAGCTGTCTTGTGGTGCTTTAGAGCGTAATAGATGACTTCTGATGAGGTTGTAATGATCGTTTGAATAGTCCGTGAATGCAACTACAAACTCGTAGTCCATAGTCAAAATTATAGCGAGGTTATTCGCTGCAGTATGCCGTAAAGAATGAAAAGAATAACGATGACCAGGCAATATTGCATCTAGGATGCGTTGAAAAGGAAGTGTCACCATATTAGGTTTAAGGCGTTCAGTACTGTTCCACATCGTGAACAAGTATTGACTGGGCCTATAAGCACGGCGCCGTACTTGACAGTAATGTTGAAATTTAAGATGCTCCTCTTGAGTTAGTAGAATTTGAACGTTGAGATTGCGTTCAGCACTATCTGTTTTAAGTAAATGTTGTTGATGCTTTGCACGATATGGACGTATCCAAATTGAACTGGCTTGAATACCTTCAACATCCTTGATTCGCATGCCGAGTATTTCATTAATCCGCATGCCCGTACGAAACGCTATCGTATATACGATACTGAGCATTTCTAAATCATGGGCTGTATAGCTTGGGCTTTTATAGTATTCAAGTCGCGCAAGCATCTGTTGGAATATTTTTGCAGAGATGATTTCGGCTTTCGGTGAGCTTAAATGAAACCTTTCATTCTGCATTGGGAACACATCAGCATCAAATATGACACGCTGAAAGTGATGAAAACGTTTTAAGAGATCAAATTTTTGTGATTTAGATTTACCGACGCCGTTTAACATACGCTTGTAGATCACTTCTAGGTGATCATTGAGATTGCATTCTTCTATAAAATCGGTGCTATGTAATAACCATGACTCGGCAAGTTTGGTGTAATAACTATAGATTGAAGAATGACGAATCTTCTGCTGATGATTGATATAGAGTAAGTACTTGTTTTGATCGAGCTGATAAAGCTCTGTGATTTGCTTAATATCTTCTGTAGTCGGACGAAATAAGCTAAATAGCCAAAGCCCAAGCCGTTTCGCATTTTCTGGAAGATAGGCATGTTGGCTGTGCAGCAGGTTACATAGATCCGAGGTAGTCTTATGCCTATTTTTAAAGAACGTCAAAATTTGTTTATGCAAAGCAGTAAGTGCCTCAAGAGGATCTTCAGTGTGTAATTTTTCCTCTTTTACTCTGTTGTTGATATTTTGGGGCTGTGGTGCTTCAGTTTGATCGGAGTGGTCAAGTATTAGCTGAGGTGAGAGATAGCGTTTAAAAGCACTTGGACTTAAGCCACAGCTTTCTATTTCTTCAGTTAAACACTGTGCAAGCGCAGGGCTTAATTTGACCTTGTCTAGTTGCATAAATGAATGACTGGAGGTTTGTAAAAGCTGATTAAATTTCTTCTGGTTAAAAGAAAGCTCTAAGGCATTAAAAACGTAACGGATATAAGTGTAACAATCGTGTTGGATATCTATTAATTGTGTCTTAAATCGAGTAATCCAGAGCTGTGTTAGCCGATCTGGTACAAAATTTCGAGATTTCCTTAAGGTTTGTTTAGGATCATATAAATCACCATATTGCGGCGATTGAGGTTCTAAGAATAGAAGCGGAAGTTGTAAGGTCTGAAGATGGTAGATTGCTTCATCAGATTTGAGATGTTCAAGTAAAGCATTCAAGCTTGAATGATGTGAAAGTCCGCCGTACAGGATTGCACTTATAAGAAGATTGCCAACAATTTCATCATCCGAAAAATATTCTACAGTATGCCAATAACGCCAGAGTCGCTCTTTTAAATATGTGAGATATTTCGAATTCTCTAACCAAGATTCATTAAAGAGTAAAGAGGCTCGTTGAATAGAGGCGAGGTGCTGCGTAGGCAGTGGTAAGTCTGCATCATTGGTGCGATTGTATTGAATGATGTGTTTGCGGAAGTGCTGATAAAAGCTCTTTTTTAAAGAAAAGCTTACTTTTTGTTGCTCTAAGTGCTGAATCACTTGGTTATAGAGATCTGGGAAATTTTGTGATTGTTGTGCCTGTTGTAATTTTTCTTGGGAGAGAAACTCCTCAATAATCAATTGAATATGTAAGCGCTCTTTCATTTGTTTTTTATTTCTATCTTTAGCACGGCGCTCATGTGCATAATGTTTTTGTTTAAGCATGTTCATACATCCCATCAATTTGGTAAGCGTGCTGCATATCGTTGAGGCAGTTGGCGAGTTCTTTATATTGTTGAAGCGAAAGACTTGAGAATTTTTGCCCCATTTCTTGTTGGTTTTGCTCATGCCCAAACAAAGCCAGAATGAAGTTTTCATCTGCTTTTTCGGTGAGATATGCACGAGCTGTGTGCCTAAGCCAATTGGCATGATCAAGTTGCATAATACGAGTGAAACTGTTGACTAAATGAGGGCTGAGGGCTTGCCATTGACCATGTTGATAGACACTGAGAAGGGGTCTTTTACTGCTTAAAATTTCTTGAATATACGGTTGATGCTCTGGGTGTAGTTGTTTAAATTCATTTAAGTAGGTAATGAATAAGCGGATTTCCTTCACAACAAAATCACATAATGGGATTAAACGCCCATCATCCGTTCTTGAGTGAATTTCTTTATCAGAAATCCAAAGCCACTGTTGTTTTAAATCGAAATTTTTTAAGAAACCCGGGAACTCGCTGACAGGTCGAGCAGCACTGAACAATAATAAAATATGCCACAGCCAGACATTGTAATGATTGAACATCTCAAGCATTTGCCCATGGTGTTTAGCTTGAATAATCTGATGTTGTAAATATGCAAATATCGCCGTCACTGTTGCAGGTTTCGGCGCTTTACAGCTACCAAATCTTTCTCGATCATCATCAATGACATGGATTTCTTTTGCTAAATCATTTGATAGTTGTTGTACTGTACCCTGATAGCTTTGCTGCAAACGGTAGATTGGATACGAACAATATGAAATAGAAACTGATCGATTTGCATCGATGCCTGTAAGAATGTCGGCTAGTTGTTCATTTTGAGTGTAATGGTAAATACAGTGATGTAATAAAACACTTATTTTTTTAGTTGATAACGACGGAATGAAGAGTTCTTCACGGCATTTTTTTAATGCATGTGCGACCTGTTCTTGCTTCACTGTTGGCGGTTGTCTTAAACCCTCTACCAGCTCTTTTACTAAAGGCAAATCGAAATGGGTCACCTGATTAAGCAATTGGTCTTTGTATTCAAAAGCAGAGTCCTCAAACAGTGTGAATTTGGAACGTAGAAAATATTGATCGTTTTCAAAAATGACCTTCTGTCGTTTATTGAGTGCATAGCGTTGTCTGGATTGTAGATATAGCCATTGCTCAATAGGAACACCACTCAAGAAACTGAGTAAGATAAAAAGATATGCTTTGTTTTTTTCTGGATGATTTAAATAGAGTTGATGACAATGTTGTACAAGTAAGCTCAGGCTATTGAAGTCTGGATAATGCTTGCTACACATAAAATCATGCTGCTGTCTAATAATGTGTTGTTGTGTGAGCTGGCTAATTTTATGTTGTAAAAAACTAGATTGGCTTGTTAATGGCGATACCTGTGCTGTATTGATTGAGTATTGCTGATTTGGCTGTTCATCCTGTAATTTCTCGTAATATAGAGCAGGATCTTCCTTTTGTAGTATGTCTTGTGGGCAGCATAAAATTGCGCCGTACTCATCTAGATAATGTGGTTCATCTATGTGTTTGGGCGGTGCTGAATAATTTTTTTTAGGTTTCAGTGCCAACACATAATCATAAAAACGCCGTAGATCAAGAATCAATAAATATTGAAAACGGTTCAGATTAGAATTGGTTTCTAAGCTGCGTAAGCTCTTTACAAACTCAGCTAATGGTGTTTTATCGCTAGGAAGTTGTTGCCATAGCCATAAATATTTTTGTTGAGACTTACTGAGCTGTGTTGCTTGCTGCGATGCAGCATAAGCTTCATTTGCTAACCTAAATCGATCAAGTACTTTAATAATCGTTGTTTGATGGTCTTTTTTACCTGAATTTGGAATAGATTTAAGAATGCAGGCAGCATGTAAATTGTGGACTGACCATCGCTGTATAACAGAATGCTGGGAGTGCTGTTGTACTGAATAAATATAAGCACAAATAGGATTTGCTGAAACAGAAGGTGGAGCAGGTAGAAACAGTGATTGGTGATTCTGCCCTATCTCATTATCGAGCTTTAATAACTGCTTCAGTTCAGGGATATCAACTGTGCGATTTAGGTATTGCTCAAGTACTTCAGCATAATGGTCGTGTATGAACTCTTGCTCTAAAAGGCGCTGAATTAATGGCTTACTCTGCATGTTGCGCTCTCCAAAAAAGGTTTGGGCTCGGTTCAGGATGTTTGAGTGCTTCGCATTTTTCAGTGAGTTGCTGGATTTTTTCGGTGTAACTAGAGTGGATTTGTTTTTGTTGATACAAGAGCTGATTACGACTACAGCCGATGAGTTTTGCGAGCAAATCAAGCGATAACTCACAGCGTGGTTTTTCAGAGTGAAGTGCATTTAGGTCATAAATCGCATGCTTAGAAAGTGAAGCATTGAATGTATGTAGTACGCTATTTGGATTAATACATTTAATATCAATTTTAAGCTCAGTGATTAATTTGAATAAGCGTGTACTGAGTTGATATTTGAGCAGAGGTAGGTCGATGTCGGTTTGCACAATATAGCGTGCATTGATGGATAAACTTTGTGTTTTGGAAGTATATAGAAGCAGGAAGTTATCCAAGACGAAGAACTCATTCTCTGAAATTTTTGAGGGATAAAGTAACTTGATATCGGGCTGATAAATTGAAGGCAATTTTGCTGCCTTTAAGATTTGTGCATAGCAATTGTAAATTTTACTTAAAGGTGGGTATGGGGTAAGGGTGACCTGATGTGAGTCAAACTTAGCTTTAGCGTATTTCTTCTGATTTGAGTGTTTAGATGCCATGTTTATGCTCCTTATTTTAGTAATGTAAACTCTGTACACGACAAATTTCACAGAACCCTTATCCTATCAGGATTCTGCTTTCTTAAAATTGCCAAAATTTCCTTAAACTCTTCTTTTTTCCCAAAACCAATTAAATGCTGAATCGCCATTTGAACATAGTCTAAACCATAGCGAAATAAACTCATTGAGAGTCGTCCATGCTTCTTTATTTTTATCGCTTTTTTTTGATTATGTTGCCATTCACCCGTTAAGTAACACCAACAGAAGCTTATAGCTAACACCGCAATCAATTTTTTCACTCGTCTAGGGTCTGTCAAGCGCGTATTTTCAAGATTAAACCCGCGTCCTTTGAGACAACTGAATAAGGTTTCAATTTCCCAGCGTAATGCATAATCCTGAATAGCATTGGCATTAAACTGAGGAGAAACGACGAGTAAAAGCTCTCCATTTTCTAACTGTAGTGCACTTATATATAGTTTCACCCGACCAACCAAAATCCGTCGTTTACGACATTCAATTTGACCAACTTTAAGATGGCGAAATAAATCACTAATTTTATGATTCTTTCCTAAATGATTGGTGACAATGAAGTTTTTTTTACACGAATGCAGAAGTTGATGTCTTGTTCAATTAACCATGTAAACCACTGCTCACCGATAAACTCTCTGTCTGCGAACACATTCACAATACGGTCTTTACCAAAAATGGCTATAAAGCGTTGAATCAAAGCAATACGCTCTTTCGTATCTGAATTTCCACGTTTATTAAGCAATGTCCAAAGGATAGGTATCGCTATTCCACGATAAACGATTGCGAGCATCAGGATATTAATATTTCGTTTTCCCCATTTCCAATTGGTTCTATCTAAAGTCAGTTGCACTTGGTCGAATGAAAACATATTGAAAATCAACTGAGAAATTTGACGATAATCAAAATACTGACCTGCAAAGAAGCGCTGCATACGCCGATAAAATGATTGTGGTAAGCACTTGATGGGCAAGGCTTTAGATGCAGAAGAAAGATTGCACGTTTGCTTTAAAATGATCGCAAGCATGATGAGCGAAAAGCACTTTAAATGTGACTTGTTCCATTTTAGAGATTTGTTTAAGATAAGATATAACTCATTGAGATGTGTCATAGTATTCGTCGTTAGAAAACAATTATTGTGACATTATTTCAATGAGTTATCTATTTTTGTCGTGTACAGAGTAATGTAAATAAAGACATGGCTAAAAAATCAATTTCAAAAAAAAGATCAAGAAAATGGTTATAAATGTGGATGGTTTTTGATGAATTTCAGATTTTGAAAATAATATGCTTAGTGCAGAGCTAGATATATTTTTGTGTAAGTTGTTGATTATTAATTATTGAATGTGGCTGGTTTTACTAAGTTTTGTATTATCTTTAAAGTCACTCGTTCTGAATCTGTAATTGAACACATCATCAATGCAGAACGTTACTTCTGGGAATGTGTGGAAAAGGATACACCACCTTCTGTGGATGCGAGTGAATCGGCAGCCAAAGCCATTCAGCAGTTGTATCCAATCCATGTGCCACTAACAGTTGAAGATCTATCACAGAATGAAACAGCTAATCTCATGTTCGATAAGCTGATCAAACTGAAAGAAGAAATTCAGCATAAGCAGGAACGCTTTGACCAGCTTAAACATGAAATCCAGATGATGATGCAAGACAAGGAAAGGGCAGTCTTTGCAAATGGCTCGGTAGTTTGGAAGAAAGCCAAGGATTCTATCAGCCTCAATACCAAAGCATTGCTTCAGCACCAGCCTGAACTCATCGAGCTTTATCCACTTGAAAAGCAGGGCAGTCGTCGATTTAACATCTATACCGACTAAGCCCTATTTACAGCACCCAATCAAAAATTCACAAAAATCGCTCCCCGCTCTCTACCCTTCGGTAGAGAGCAAATCGGTCGCGATTTCTGTAGCACTTTATCTGGCTCTACATTCTTTGGGTAACTTATTTGGTCCTTGTTCCGACCTACATACATAGACCCAAATTTGTAAGGTAATACATTAAGGAATATCAACATGATTAAAGGTTTAGCAATTACTCCTCCAATACTCGGACGGATCAGTATCGGTCGGATGATCGAGAAGAATGGCAAACGCCTGCCGGAAAAGGATGACCAGTTCACCATTACTTCCCAGATTCAAAGCAAAGAAGGCTGGGTGAAGCATCCACTGGATGATCAGCTGAGAGCTAATGCTCCGAATCAAAAGCTACGTTCAATCCCTGTCAGAATGATCTTTAATGATCCTGATTTAAACCTGCGTGCAGAATACAGCCTGTTTGACCGACAGACTGGAAGACCTGTCTGTGTCGGTAATGGAGAAACCTGCCAACGTTTAACCAACCAAGGCGTGGAGCAACATCCTTGCCCATCCCCCGACTTATGCCCACTTGGACAAGGCGGGCACTGTAAGCCTTATGGACGCCTGCATGTCAATTTAGATGAGTCGGATGAATTTGGTACATTCATTTTTAGAACAACAGGCTTTAACAGCATACGTACGTTGGCTGCACGATTGAGCTACTACCATGCAGCATCAAATGGGTTGCTTTCATGCTTGCCACTGCAGCTGACCTTGCGAGGAAAGAGTACAACGCAAAGTTATCGTCAACCTGTGTACTACGTGGATTTAACGCTCAGGGATGGCATTCATTTACAAGAGGCGATTCAAACAGCGAAGGAAATTGACCAGAAAAGTAAGTTGTGTGGTTTTAATCAGGCTGCTTTAGATCAAATGGCACGGCAGGGTTATGGTAATGCACGATTTGAGGTGAATGCTGAGGAGGGACTAGATTTGGTTGAAGAGTTTTATAATGATAAGGGTTTTGAGTCTGAATCGGTACAAACTGAAATCAAAAATAAATCTAAATCAGAGCTTAAGTCCCATCAGGGAGAGGGTGTTGTACAAGAGATTCAGAAAAGCTTGAGGCAGAATGTAAGGATTGTAAATTAAAAAATTTAAAGAGAACAGCGAGTTCTCTTTAATTTATTTTTTTTGAATTAAAAAACAAATAAGATGATTGAATCTAATACCAAGCGATACCAAGCAAAAACTTTTAAAGTATGTTTTTCTACAAATTTAACCATGGCTTTTACCACAAGCAAAGCTGCGATGAATGCGGTTACAAAGCCTACGGAAATATTCAATAAATTTTCTGAAGTTAAAACATCAACGTTGCGAAATATGTCTAAGTAACGGCACCAATAATGGTTGCACCAGACCGTGAAGTCCCCGGAATCATCGCAAGACATTGAACCAAACCAATAACAATGGCCTGTTTGAATCCAATATTGGTTGCCTCAATGGTTTGGACTTTAAAATTTTTAGCTTCTACAGCAAAAATTAACAGTGCACCAATAATCAGTGCAGATGCCACAACCGAAGGACTGAATAAAACTTGTTTAATAAAATCAACAGCTATAACTCCGATCACTACTGCAGGAATAAATGAAATGAAGACATTTATCGCAAAACGTCTCGCATGGTAATCACCTGATATAAAACCATGTAGTAGATTAATAATTTTTTACGGTAGAGCCAACAAACGGCTAAGATTGTGCCCAGTTGAATGACAACTTCAAAGACACAGCCTGAGCCTGAATGAAAATCAATTAAATGGCCAAATAAAATTAAATGACCAGTACTGGAAATGGGTAAAAAACTCCGTTAAACTTTCTATAAAACCTAAAAATAAGGCTTTAAGTACTGAAATTATATCCATAAATAAAGTGAGTCACAGAATAATAATAGCCATCACTTTTAAGATATTTTTCTGCATTTATAAGTGCATTGAGCTAAATTTTTACGCTTTCTTTACGCGGCATCCAAAGTTATGAATAGAGACTTTACGGTCTTATTTTTCATACTGGATTTTGGAATATCCCAATGCTTAGGATGAAAAACATGAGTGCGGTCATTCACGCGCATCAGCAGGTACAGCATCAAAAAAATTGCGTTGTACTAAATAATCAAAATAAACGTTATTTCAATATCTGCATGCAGTTTTCAGCTCTGAAACATAGGAGTGAAATGCCATGTTAGAGTTTGCTTTGCTTTTAGCCATCGTCTTTGTTCTGGCTTATCCCTTGGGTAAATACCTCGCAGCAATTATGCACAACCGCGAGATGAAAATTGATCCTCTATTCAATTGGATTGAAAAGCCCATTTACGCTGTTTTTGGAACCAATCCCAAACGGGGGATGAATGTCAAAACTTATTCATTAAATTTTGTCATGAGCTGTGCGGTGATTGGTTTAGTGACTTGGGTTTTATTCATGGCTCAAGCCAGCCTGCCGCTGAATCCAAATCATGCGCCGAATATGTCATGGGATTTGGCGCTGCATACCATGATTTCGTTTCTGACCAATACCAATCAGCAGCACTATTCAGGACAGGCACAACTGTCTTATTTATCGCAAATGGTTGGCATTGTCGGCTTGCAGATCATCACGCCGATGATGGGCCTGGCGATGGTGGTGGCTACAGTTCGAGCACTGTTCTACAAACAATCCAATGCACTTTCTGAAACCGATCAACAGACCAGCTTTAAGCATAAAGTGCAACAAATTAATGTCGGCAACTATTGGGCCGATGTGATTCGTCCGACGTTCCGCTTTCTGATTCCTTTATGCATGGTTTGGTCATTATTGCTCACTAGCCAAGGCGTACCATCGACTTTTCAAGGCGGCCCAGAAGTTCAAGTGATTGACCAAAGCAGCGAATTAACAACGCAAAAAATACCTTTAGGCCCTGTTGCGCCCATGGTAGCAATTAAGCAATTGGGCAGTAATGGTGGTGGCTGGTATGGTCCGAACAGCAGTGTACCTTTGGAAAATCCGACACCATTGTCAAACTTTCTGGAAATGCTTGCGATTTTACTGATCCCTGTTTCGGTGATTTTTATGCTGGGCTTTTTCACCAAACGCGCCAAATTCGCAGGCTTGGTCTTTGCTTCAATGCTGCTGATGTCGATCATTTCTGCGACTAGCGCTATCTGGTCAGAAAGCCTTTCATCGACTTCGACATTGCTTTCCGCCATGGAAGGTAAAGAAGTGCGTTTTGGCGAGGCATCATCTGCTTTGTGGTCAGCGGTCACCACCCAAGTCAATAACGGCTCAGTGGATATGATGCATGATTCATCTGCACCGCTCACAGGTATGGTGCAATTGTCCAATATGCTGATCAATGCCATTTGGGGCGGGATTGGCTGTGGTTTACAGCAATTCATTATTTATCTGTTTTTAGCAGTCTTTATTGCAGGCTTAATGACCGGCCGCACCCCAGAATTGTTTGGCCGCAAAATTGAAGCCGGTGAAATCAAGCTGCTCGCTGTTGTGATTTTGATCCAACCCATCGTCATTCTTGGTTTAACCGCAATAACTGTATTTTTCCCTGAATTGACGGGCAACAGTAATCCGCAATACCACGGCATTTCTCAAGTTCTGTACGAATATGTGTCTGCATTTGCCAACAATGGCTCAGGCTTTGAAGGGCTATCAGACAATACCGTGTGGTGGAATGTCACATGCGGTATTGCTTTATTGCTCGGCCGTTTCCCGACATTAATTATTCCTTTAATCATCGCTACACGTTTAGCTGCAAAACGCCAAGCACCTGAAAGCAGCGGCAGTTTAAAAGTCGAAACGCCAACATTCGCACTGACTTTAATCGCCATTGTGGTGATGTTGACCTTATTGCAATTTATGCCAGTCCTGGTCTTGGGGCCAATTGCTGATCATCTGTTATTGGTTCAAGGTTAAGGGTGAGTACAATGAATCATTCAAAACAAACTGTTCAAACACAGCAAAACACTATCGCTTCAACTTTATTTCAAGCTGAAGCATGGAAAAATGCCTTTATTAAACTGCTACCGCAGCATGTGATTAAAAATCCAGTGATGGCCATCGTTTGGCTTGGGACGCTGATTACACTGGTTAGTACAATTTTGGGGCAAGCCAGTCTGGTTTTTGGCTTATTGGTGACATTGATTTTATTTGTAACTGTTCTCTTTGCCAATTATGCTGAAGCTCTTGCCGAAGCTAAAGGCCGCGGACAGGCGTCATCCCTGCGTCAAGCGCGTCAAAATTTGACGGCGCGCCGGATCCATTCTAAAGATGATATGGATGGGGTGCAGATTTCAGCGGCTGAATTGAAAATGCATGACTTGATTGAAGTGCGTGCAGGGGAATTCATTCCCGTAGATGGTGAGATCATTCAAGGCTTTGCTACGATCAATGAAGCTGCTGTAACAGGTGAATCTGCGCCAGTACTGCGTGAAGCGGGTACGGATAAATCAGGGGTGATTGGGGGAACCAAAGTCTTAACCGACCGGATCATCGTGCAAGTGACCGCAGAGGCGGGAAATAGCTTTCTCGACCGAATGATTGCTTTAGTCGAAGGCTCAAACCGTCAAAAAACACCGAATGAAATTGCCTTAGGTATTTTACTGACCGTGATGACTGTGACTTTTATCATCGTCGTGGTCAGCCTGCCGTTGATTGGACATTTCCTGCATATTGAAATCAGCCCGATTTTATTGGTGGCGCTATTGGTCTGCTTGATTCCAACCACCATCGGCGGCTTATTGCCAGCTATTGGAATTGCAGGGATGAACAGAGCGCTCAAAGCCAATGTGATTGCCAAATCAGGCAAGGCGGTTGAAGTTGCAGGCGATATAGATGTTTTACTACTCGATAAAACCGGAACTATTACTTACGGTGACCGTCAGGCGACTGCTTTTTATCCCTTAACAGGAGTGACGGAGTCTGAACTTCGCCAAGCGGCGGTACTGACTTCTTTGGCCGATCCAACGCCAGAAGGTAAATCGGTGGTTGCTTTGGCCAAAGAGCAAGGTGAAAGAGTGGCCGAGCCTGAACAGGCTGAGTTTATCGCTTTTAATGCGTCCACACGCATTTCAGGCCTTAACTTGGCGGATGGTCATCAAGTGCGTAAAGGCGCTATGGATGCCATTCTTAAATTCGCTTCGCAAAACCTTGAAAATCATGCCGAACTGAAAGCGCGCGTAGAACAAATAGCTTCAAAAGGGGCAACGCCGCTGGTCGTGGCTAAAGATCAGAATTTGTTGGGTGTCATTGAACTATCAGACGTGATTAAGCAAGGCATTAAAGAAAAATTTGCGCGCTTACGTGAAATGGGCATTAAAACTGTGATGGTGACCGGAGATAATCCGCTCACAGCAGCGGCCATCGCAGCAGAGGCTGGTGTGGATGATTATATCGCTGAAGCGAAACCAGAAGATAAACTCACATGCATTCGAACCGAGCAAAACAAAGGACATTTGGTAGCGATGGTCGGTGACGGTACTAATGATGCACCGGCGTTAGCCCAAGCAGATATTGGCTTAGCCATGAACTCGGGAACGCAAGCAGCCAAAGAAGCAGGCAATATGGTGGATTTAGATTCTGATCCAACAAAATTGCTATCTGTGGTTGAAATAGGCAAACAGCAACTGATTACTCGCGGTGCATTAACCACCTTTTCCTTGGCGAATGATGTATCAAAGTATTTTGCAATTTTGCCGGCATTATTCGTCGCGGCAATTCCGCAAATGCATGTGTTAAATGTCATGCAACTAGGCAGTTCTGAAAGTGCCATCCTGTCTGCGCTGATCTTTAATGCGATCATTATTCCTCTGCTGATTCCAATTGCACTGCGCGGTGTGAAATTCAAACCTTCGACATCTACCCAATTATTGCGCCGCAACATGCTGATTTATGGTGTGGGCGGGGTGCTGCTACCGTTTATTGCCATTAAAGCGATTGATCTGCTGATCAGTCCAATCTTGGCCCTATAAATTTTTTGAGGATGACAAAGTGAATATGCAAAATCATCAATTGGCAGACTCATCATGGGGTGAGAAACTGCGCGCTTCGTTTGGAATGACCATCATTGCTCTAGGCTTATGCGGCTTTGTATATAGTGCTGCTGCAACCAGCTTAGGACAAATGCTCTTTCCAAAACAAGCCAACGGCAGCTTGATTGTCGAAAATAATCAAGTGATCGGTTCACGCTTAGTGGCACAGCCTTTTGCCCAAGTTCAATATTTCCATCCGCGTCCATCTGCCGCAAATTATGATCCTATGGCGATGGCCGGAAGCAACATGGCGAGAACCAATCCTGAACTGCAGAAAGCCATAGAGGAACGGCTGAATCGAATCGCAGCGAAGGAACAGATTGAAAAATCTAAAATTCCTGCGGATCTGGTCACCGCTTCAGGCAGCGGCATCGACCCTGAAATTAGCGTGCAATCAGCCATGATTCAAGTGAAGCGGATTGCCCATGCACGGCATATGCCTGAACAGAATATCGAAAAACTGATTCAGTCGCATACGGTTCAGCCGATTTTTGGGATTTTAGGGCAGGCACGTGTCAATGTGCTTGAATTGAATTTGGCTTTGGATCGGGGCGGGAAGTGATATGAATGGCTTGATGATTAAAATATAGTGATTGAAAGCTATTGAATAATCTGAATTAAGTTATATACGATTGTTGGGCGAGGGGATGTTCTATACCTCCGCCCAACGGTGGCATCCATATTGCCCAGCAATAGCCAAGCTGACTTTAGACGCATTTAAATGAATTTAAAAACATCTTTTAAAGCAATAAATAAAGATTACTTCTATGACTGATCCACGAACCAATAAAGCCGATGTTTTGCTGCAACATACACAGCGTTATCAGTCTGGGCGGCTGACGATTTTTTTAGGCGCAGCTCCGGGCGTGGGAAAGACCTTTGCCATGCTGGTTCGTGCGCATGAACTGGCGCTGCAGGGTATTAATATCGTCATTGGCTATGTAGAAACGCATGGCCGTAGAGAAACTGAAAATTTAATTTCTGGTTTAGATATAATTCCGCGCAAGGCTATTGAATATCAAGGGCAGCATCTGGAGGAAATGAATCTAGATGCCGTTTTGGATAAAAAGCCCAGTATTGTTTTGGTGGATGAATTTGCCCACACTAATATGCCCGGCAGCCGTCATGAAAAACGCTGGCAAGACATCAATGAATTATTAGATGCTGGTATTGATGTTTTTACCACCATGAACATTCAGCATTTGGAAAGTTTGAATGATGTGGTATATCAAATCACTGGGATTCGTGTCACTGAAACCGTGCCAGACCGGGTGTTCGAACGGATTAGAGATATCCGCTTAATTGATTTGCCTGTGAATGAGCTGTTGGAGCGCTTAAACCAAGGGAAGGTTTATGTGCCTGAGCAGGCGGAACAGGCCTTACAGCGATTTTTCAACAGCTCCAACTTAACGGCACTGCGTGAACTGGCAATGCAAACCGTTGCCAATTATGTTGATAATGATGTACGCGAAAATTTCGCCATTCAAGGGCTTGCTCAAATCCCCTTAAAAAATCATGTCTTAATTATGATTGATGGCAAAGGGCATTCTGAAGCTTTAGTTCGGACTGGATGCCGTATTGCCGAGCATCGTGCGGCAAAATGGACGGTTGTTGCTTTTTCTCATGATACGCAAATCATGAATAAACAGGAAAACTCGCAAAGCCGTGAAATTGAACGGGCTTTAAACTTAACGCGTCAAATGGGTGGAATGACAGAAGTCCTTCACGGCCAGCAACATGCTAAAACTTTATTTGATTATGTGATGGACCGCGGCATTTCAACCTTGGTTTTAGCACAAGCGGCTCCGCAAAAGTTTTCGCTGAATTTAAGGCTCAATTTGATTGATCAATTACTGCAATACCGGCCCAGTTTTGAACTCAGTATTGTGCCGATTATTGCAGAGAATAAGCATCTGTCCTTTTTCACTCAAAGGGCATTCTTGTCGCTGAGAGAAATACAGTACGTACTAGCCACCACGGTCATCAGCATTGTGATTGCAAGCTTAGGGGAAAAGTATTTAGGGATTGAAGATCTTTCGGTGATTTTTATCACCGCTGTGGTTTTTGTGGCATCAAAAACACGGATGCTGGCTGCAGCTTTTTCAGCCATCCTATTCTTTCTAGCTTATAATTTTTTCTTTATTTCCCCGCAATTTACATTTCAGATTTCTGCACATCAGGGGATTGTCACCGTGATTGCATTTTTGGGCGCGGCTTTAATTTCGAGCCGATTAGCGTCACGTTTGAAAGAGCAGGTGACTGCACTCAAAACGGCGAACAGTTATAACAGCATTATGCAGGATTTAGGGCAGAAGCTGTCCACAGCATTAGATTTGGCACAAATCAAGGAGATTGCTGAACATAGCCTGAGTAAAAATCTCAATGCAGATGTCTGGCTGTATTTCCCAGATACTGCAGCAACTCAAGCATCATCCACTATCATGAGTAATAAAGAAAAAATTTCAGCCGATTGGACATTCAAAAACCATCAACCGTCCGGTCGCTTTACCCAAACCTTGACGGAAAATGAGTGGTGGTTTTTGCCCTTATTGGCTTCCAAGCAATGCTTAGGCGTGGTGGGGTTGAAACTTAAAGATGTGCAAGCAGTAATCAATACGGAGCAAAAACAGCTCGCTGAACTCATGGTAGAGTATCTTGCGCAGGCGATTTTCCGCACCCAGCTGACCAAGGCTTTGGAAATAGCCAATGTGAATTCTGAAACGGAAAAATTGCGCTCGGCATTATTATCATCCGTATCGCACGATTTACGCTCGCCTTTGGCGTCGATGATTGGAGCAGCGGATACTTTGAGCACTTACCGCCATTCCATGAATGAAAATGATCAGGACAGCTTGCTGGAAGCGATTCATTTAGAGGGGGAACGTTTAGACCGCTATATTCAAAACCTACTGGATATGACCCGTTTAGGCCATGAAGGCTTAAGCTTGAAGCGGGACTGGATTGGAGTTGATGAACTGATCGGTTCAGCAGTGCGCCGTTTAAACCGTTATATGCCAGATGCATTGGTTGAAGTGCATGCGCCTCAAGAATCTTTGAGTTTATTTGTACATGCCGCCTTGATTGAACAGGCCATTTTTAATGTACTGGAAAATGCCGCAAAATTTTCACCAGAGAATAAAGCTGTGATGATTGAGGTGCAGCAGGTGAATGAAAATGAGATCGAAATTGCCATAACTGATAAGGGGCAGGGTATTCCAGAAGATGAGCGTGAACGCATTTTTGACATGTTTTATACCATGCAGCGCGGTGACCGCGGGCAATATGGTACAGGCTTGGGCTTGACGATTGTGAAAGCGATTGTGGGTGCGCATATGGGGAAAATCATGGCATCATCAGGCAAGAACAATCAAGGAACATGTATCCGCATAAAGCTTCCTATTCAGCAAATTACTTAAAGCATCTAGCAGCTTTTAGGTGGGAAAATGCCAGAACAGAATGAATCAGCCAGCTCCATGACCAATGTCTTGATTATTGATGATGAAAATCAGATTCGAAAATTCTTGGATATAGCACTCAGAGCGCAAGGCTATAAAACGCTTTTGGCTGAAAATGGCCAAAAGGGTTTGGAACTCCTAGCTTTGCAAGGCGCGGATTTAGTGATCCTCGATTTGGGTTTGCCAGATTTGGATGGTTATGAGGTTTTGTCTGAGCTTCGCACATGGTCGCACGTTCCAGTGATAGTGCTGTCTGTGCGGGCAAATGAAGAAGAAAAAGTGAAGCTTCTGGATGCTGGCGCAAATGATTATGTTACCAAGCCGTTTAGTGTTCAGGAGCTGATGGCGCGCATTCGTGTACTGCTTAGGCAGCACCAACATAGTACTGTTTATACGGCAATTTTTGATGATGGCGTATTAAAAATCGATTTTTCCAAACGGCAGGTTTTTTTAAATCAACAATTGCTCTCCTTAACACGCAAAGAATATCAGCTGCTGAATTTATTGGCGAAAAATAAAGGCCAATTGATTACCCAGCCGCAAATACTGAAAGAGCTGTGGGGGGCAACGCACCAAGAAGATACGCATTATTTAAGGATTCTGGTAGCTAAATTAAGAGTGAAGTTAAATGATAATGCTGTGCAGCCTAAATATATTATTACTGAACCGGGAGTGGGTTTGCGATTTTTGAAGATTTATTAATATTAAATATGCCATTTATTTTACATGAGTCTATTGTTATTTTTATGTTTTAACTTATTTTAAATTAGCTTTTTCGTGGTTTTAATAGTTTAAAAAATAATCATATTAGTTGGGTGCTTTTTTACGGTTTATTTACGTTACATTCGGTAGAACTTGTTTTATTTTGATCATTGTTAATATTTAACAGGACAAAATAATGAGTAATTTACTCATGGCTAGACATAATATAGCTGACGAAGAAGCGGTCCCTGAATCCATGCCATCTGCGCGTCAATGCTGCGATATTGAAGATATTCTATTTTCAGAAGAAATCGAAAACTATCTGCAGCGCTATCCCAATACCCGTCATGTTGAGATTTGCCTGCACGATCTGAATGGTCATGTCCGCGGCAAGCGCATAGATATTGTAGGTCTAAAAAATATTGCACAAGGCTGTTATTTCCCAATGTCTATTTATGCCATGAGTCTTGATGGAGAAGTGATTGAAGAATCGGGTTTAGGAAAATCGATCGGTGAGCCGGATTATTTATGTAAACCTATATTGGGAAGCCTGCAGCCATGCGCTTTAAATCCAGAGTCCAAGGCACAGTTATTCCTAACCATGAAAGATGACAATCATCAAGATTGCGAAGTTGAACCGCGCAATATTTTAAAAAAAAGTTTAAGAGCGCTGCATGATCAAAACTTTTATCCTTGCATGGCCGTAGAATTGGAGTTTTATTTATTTGACAGCAATGAAAAATCTGGCTCCAATCAGATTTATTTAAATCAATGTTTTGATGTGAATGCGCAAGATAAATATCAAGACGTTCTGGATGAAATTGAACGGATTGCCCTTTTGCAGGGGATTCAGATTACAGGCTTAGTCTCGGAATCATCTTCCGGGCAATACGAAATTAATATTCAGCATAGCGGTGATATTTTGAAGCTATGCGATCAGATCATGATGCTAAAGCGCACCATTAAGCAAGTCGCTGTAGAACATGGGTTACATGCAAGCTTTTTGGCTAAGCCTGATCTGAATAAAGCGGGCAGCGGCATGCACTTTCACATGAGTTTGTTAAATCAAGACCAGCAGAATATTTTCAGCATGAAGCAGAATCCTTTACCGTCACGGCAATTATTAAAGGCGATCAGCGGGCTGATAGTCTTGCTGCCGCCGTCCATGGCCGTGCTTGCCCCGAATGTAAACTCATTCCGCCGGTTTAAAGCTGGAAACCATGTGCCCTTAGAAGCTAATTGGGGCGTGAATAACCGCAATGTGGCCATTCGCATACCATGTTCGGACAATGAAAATCAACGCTTGGAATATCGTGTTGCAGGTGCGGATTGCAATCCTTATTTAACTGCAGCCCTGATTTTGATCGGCACACTGCATGGGTTGACACAGAATCTGGAAATTCCACAGCAAGCCACTCAGATAAAAAATAAACATCAGCCGCACTTTTTAAGTACGAATCAGCTGGATGCTTTAACATTTTTTCACCGGAATACTGTTTTGCAAAAATATCTCGGCAAAAGATTTATGGAATTATGGTGTGCAGTTAAACGTGCTGAGCATCAGTATATGTACAGCCAAATTACTTTGATCGAACAACATTGGGATATTTAACTTCTTAAAAATGTATAACACGATAAATAATGAACATGATGCTAGAAATCAGAAGCTCAATGAAGAATTGTATTTGAAGTATAGTTTACAGGAAATTGATTCTGACATTTTAGTAAAGAAATACCAGTATGCGTCAAAAAGTATGAAAAAAATAATTCATACTATTTTTAAAGAAAGAGGTTTTAATCGAAGTGAGATAGATCATATATTGAAATTACTCAAGTAAAATAATTATGCCAATAGTATTGCTGATACTATTGGCATTTAACTTTTAAAAAGATTTAGTCAGGGTGAATACTGCTTCAGTTTTTACCCCTTTTTTATTTTGACTTGTAAAGTCTTTGGTTTTTAAATTACTACCAAACGCTGCTAATTCTGCATTTATTCCCATTGGGTTATAGCGGTAAGTTGCACCAATTTTCCAATCAAAAAAATGGTCTTTTGCTTCAGAACCATAAATGTCCTGATTTGCTTTGGAATAACCTAAGCTAACATTTGTGCCAAAATTAGTTTGAGCAATCGGTGTAGCATATAAGACATTAAAATACCAATTTGAGATATCTTTACCTATACTGTCACTGGCAGCTTTGCCGCCATAGTTATAGGTATAGCTTATGCTTGGTGTAAAGCTATCGTTCTGATGCAGCAACGCATTAAAGATCATTTTGAAATAGTATTCATTATAATTTAAATCGCTGTTGCCGATGTAATTGTAGCGCAGCATGCCAAGATCAACTGCAGGATGGATTGAACCTAGCGCGATTGGCGCTGTATAGCCGATCTGGGGATCCAGTTCTAAATTTACTTCGTCATCAAAATCAACATTCGATGCAAATGCAGCAAGATAAAATCCTGAAGCATGGCTTAAAACAAAGTTTCCCTGCAAGGCCGGATCATTCTGGGTTTGCGTTTGGCCGCGCCAGCGGTAGTCGCTGGCCAATGATACATTACCTGAAAAGCTTAAAGCGGGAGAGCTTTCATCTCCAGTAGCAAAAGCATAACTTGAATAGAGCGGTATAAGGCTAAAAAGTAGATGGTATAATTTTTTCATAACACTTTAAATTAGTAGTCATTGAAGTAATGTATGTTAAGGTTTAATTTATTGATATATAATAAAATTATCGTAAATTTTGCGTAAAATAAGTATAAAATTTAAGATGAATATTTTTTAAAGGGCGGATTCAAGCGGCAAGTGCAACAGTATAAAAACCAGCCATAACTTCACTCGGTGTATACCAACCTAGGGTTTTTCTAGGACGATGGTTGAGTGCAAATTCTATCTGCTCTATTTGTTCCTTTGACACGTCATCAAACGATGATGATTTTGGCAGATATTGACGGATTAAACCATTCGTATTTTCATTTCTAGCTCGCTGAATAGACTTGTAAGGATCAGCAAAATACGTCTCTATGCCAGCATCAGTAATTCTTTTGTGTTCGGAAAATTCTTTGCCATTATCAAATGTCACACTATAAGCATGGCTCATTTGTAAACGATCTAGTGCACAAGTAATCGTTTGAGAGGATGCTCTCGTTGGCCCTAAATGAACAATATGTACATACAGGCTCTTTCGATCAACGAGAGTCAATAAAGCACCTTTATGATGTTTACCAATCACCGTGTCACCTTCGAAATCTCCTAAACGTTGTCGTTGATCAATGACCTGGTCTCGGCAGTGAATACTTGTTTTATCAATGATTTGACCCCTACGATCCGTGTTTTTGTAACCGCGTTTTCGATATTTCTTCTGATGCCTTAAGTGTAGATGAAGTTTACCACCTTTTGATTTATCTTGATAAATGTACTGGTAAATCCACTCATGTGAAGGTACATCCAGCCAACCGCGTTGTGTTAAAGCACCTGAAATTTGTTCGGGTGACCAGTCCAAACCAATCAAATAATCAATATAAGCGAAGGCAAATGCTGTCATTGATGATGAAGGACGGTACCGTCTTTGACTTGCAAATTTAGCTGCCTGTTGAGCTCTATATCCACGTTGCCCAGTATTTCTTTTTAATTCACGGTAGATGGTTGATCGTGAACGTCCTAACTCCCGAGCAAGGGTAGCGATTGAACTTTTACTTTTCAAAGTAGCATAAATTTCGTATCTTTCATCTTGAGAAAGTTGGGTGTATTTCTTCATTGTGTGCTTTCCAATTGCGAGTTGAAAAAGTCTAATGATTCTATGAATACACCTAACTTTTTCAACTAATTACAAATGTGTTGCACTTGGGATTTGAATCTGCGAAGTAATAAAAATCAGTATTCATATTGTCTAAAAGACGTTTGCATATGAACTTTAATAAGCTAGATGAATTTGACCCCTTTGTTTTTAGAACTACAGGCTTTAACAGTATTCGGACTTTGGCTGCACGGCTGAGTTATTACCATATGGCATTAAATAGTTTGTTGTCTTGCCTCCCATTGCAGCTGATATTGCGGAGTAAGAGTACGACACAGAGTTATCGTCAGCTAGTCTATTACGTGGATCTGACTTTAAGGGAAGGAATTAGCTTGAATGAGGCCATTATTCAGGCAAAGCAAATTGATGAGCAGAGTAAGCAGGTAGGGTTTTATCAGGAAGCTTTGGACTTTACGGCAAGGAAGGGTTTTGCTAATGCAAGGTTTGAAACGTATATAGAGTAAGGTTTGGATGTATTAGAACAGTTTTATGAAGCTGATGTGATGTGGTTCTAGGATTTTAGACCACGTCTATAAGTGATAATCTACTCCCCAATAAGCATGGGAAATGCTTGTTTTAGGAGTCAACCATGACACGAAGAAAACGTCGTAATCATTCAGCAGAGTTTAAAGTTAAAGTTGCTCTCGCAGCAATTAAAGGCGACCACACACTCGCTGAACTTTCTACTCAATTCGATTTACATCAAAACCAAATCATCGATTGGAAAAATCAACTGCTTGAGCAATCAGTCAATATTTTTTCACGACCAACAGCACAACAAGAACCAGAGATTGACATCAAAGCTCTACATGCCAAGATAGGACATCAGGCATTGCAAATTGATTTTTTAGAAGGTGCGCTCAGAAAAATAGGGCAGCTGAGCGGCAAAAAATGATCGATAAGACCCATCAACTTTCGGTACGACAACAATCGCAATTGATTCAAATCAATCGCAGTACGTTGTATTACAAGCCCAAAGAGATTTCATCAACTGATTTGAGTTTGATGCGTCTGATCGATGAAATTCATCTCGACTAC
>NZ_KB849212.1:169513-246085 GCF_000368025.1 Acinetobacter parvus DSM 16617 = CIP 108168 | reverse complement strand
TTTAATACAGACCAAGGCAGTCAATTCACAAGCGAGGCATTTTTGAATGAGTTAAAATTGCGAAATATCCGTATCAGTATGGATGGGAAAGGACGATGGATGGATAATGTGATGATTGAGCGGTTATGGCGCAGCGTGAAGCATGAGGAAGTCTATTTGAAGGCTTACGATACGGTTAAACAAGCGAAACAATCAATTGCTGAATATTTGGATTTTTATAACACGATACGTCCTCATTCAAGTTTGAATAAGGCAACACCAAATGAATTTTATGATCAACATTTACTAAAAGTAATGGCAGCATGATTTAAATATTTAGAGCGGATTTATCACTTATAAAACTGAATTGAGTGGTCTAATTAACGGAACCACATTAGTTTATCCAACAGGTGTGACAATTTATAAACCTGAAAAGGCATGGAATCACTATACAGTTTATTCAAGCCCAGATAAAAATAGTTATCTAATTGACATGAACGGTAATGTAGTAAATAGCTGGCCTTATAAAGGTTTTCCAACGGAAGTTATTGATCCTGCTGTAAACAAAGGCAAGTTAGGGCATGTACTGGTTCAATTAGAAGACCGTAAAGATACAAACAACAAATCATTTGGTAATGGGGTAAATAACCATGCTATTGGTGAGCTGGATTGGAAAGGTAACATCGTTTGGAAATGGGAAGGTGAAAAAACCGCAGGTCATGCGCATCAACATCACGAAATTGAGCGTTTAAAGAATGGGAATACGCTAGTACTTGCCAACCGTATTCATAAAATTAAAGGCTTTAAACTTGATAGTACAATTGATGATGTCATTTATGAAGTAACACCAAAAGGCAAAATTGTTTGGGAATGGTTAGCTTCAGATCATTTAAATGACCTAGGGTTTACACCAGAGCAAGTTGAATTGGTGAAAAACTCAAATCTTGCGGACTATTTACACTTTAACAATGCACGTACATTAGGTCCAAACAAGTGGTTTGACGCAGGTGATCAACGTTTCAACCCAGACAATATTATTGTTGATTCTCGTCAAGCAAACTTTATTGCGATCATTGATAAAAAAACGCGTAAAGTTGTTTGGACACTTGGACCGAACTACCCATCAGCTGAACTTAAAAACCCATTTGTAGCAGGAGACCAAAAACCTCGTCCAGTGGATCAATTAAGTGGTTTACATGATGCGAAGATTATTCCTAAAGGCTTACCAGGCGAAGGCAATATCCTAGTATTTGATAACCAAGGTGGTTCAGGTTATCCGGCTGTTTCTTTTCAAATTTCGACAGGTTCTTCACGTGTAGTTGAAATTGACCCATCGACTAAAGAAATTGTATGGGAATATCGCCCAGGTAGTTCATTCTTTAGTGCTTTCACAAGCTTGGCACGTCGTTTACCTAACGGAAACACAGTGATTACAGAAGGCCAAACTGGTCGTGTATTCCAGGTGACTAAAGCGGGTGAAATTGTATGGGAATATGTATCGCCACATTTCTCTGAAACAAAAACGAATGGTCTTGGCGGGAATAATTTATACCGTGCAACACCAGTACCATATAATTGGGTACCAGCTAATACACAAAAGAGTGAAGTTGCAGTCAAAACTCCAGACTTGGCAAAATTTAAAGTCTGATGTGGTTCCGTTAATTAGACCACTCAATTCAGTTTTATAAGTGATAAATCCGCTCTAAATATTTAAATCATGCTGCCATTACTTTTAGTAAATGTTGATCATAAAATTCATTTGGTGTTGCCTTATTCAAACTTGAATGAGGACGTATCATGTTATAAAAATCCAAATATTCAGCAATTGATTGTTTCGCTTGTTTAACCGTATCGTAAGCCTTCAAATAGACTTCCTCATGCTTCAAGCTGCGCCATAACCGCTCAATCATCACATTATCTCTCCACCGTCCTTTCCCATCCATACTGATACGGATATTTCGCAATTTTAACTCATTCAAAAATGCCTCGCTTGTGAATTGACTGCCTTGGTCTGTATTAAACACCTCAGGACAACCATATTTCACAATTGCTTCTTGCAACGCATCTATGCAAAAGTCTGTTTCCATACTGATCGATACACGATGAGCCAGTACTTTACGACTATGCCAATCTATAATTGCACACAAATAGACAAAGCCTTTAGCCATAGGAATGTATGTGATATCTGTACACCAGACTTGATTAGAGTGATCGATGACCATGTTTTTCAACAGATATGGGAAAATACGGTGTGCAAGATTAGGCTTACTGGTATTGGGTTTTGGATACAAGGCATGTATTCCCATCAAGCGCATTAAACGTCGGACTTTACGCCGACCTATTTGATGCCCTTGACGCTGTAGCATATCTCGTATCATTCGACTGCCCATAAATGGGTAGTCGAGATGAATTTCATCGATCAGACGCATCAAACTCAAATCAGTTGATGAAATCTCTTTGGGCTTGTAATACAACGTACTGCGATTGATTTGAATCAATTGCGATTGTTGTCGTACCGAAAGTTGATGGGTCTTATCGATCATTTTTTGCCGCTCAGCTGCCCTATTTTTCTGAGCGCACCTTCTAAAAAATCAATTTGCAATGCCTGATGCCCTATCTTGGCATGTAGAGCTTTGAGGTCAATCTCTGGTTCTTGTTGTGCTGTTGGTCGTGAAAAAATATTGACTGATTGCTCAAGCAGTTGATTTTTCCAATCGATGATTTGGTTTTGATGTAAATCGAATTGAGTAGAAAGTTCAGCGAGTGTGTGGTCGCCTTTAATTGCTGCGAGAGCAACTTTAACTTTAAACTCTGCTGAATGATTACGACGTTTTCTTCGTGTCATGGTTGACTCCTAAAACAAGCATTTCCCATGCTTATTGGGGAGTAGATTATCACTTATAGACGTGGTCTAAAATCCTAGACCCACATCAGTCAATTGATAATCTAAAGCTTATAAAATATTAAACTTTGTGAAATTAAAAAAGGAAGAGTAGTTACTCTTCCTTTTCGACCTATTATCGGGCTTTAGATCTCGTTGATAACCCAGAACATCGAGCGAAACGTGCTCTGCATGATTTACATCATGCAGAGCAAATTAAACGAATTTGGAAGGAAAGTTCAGGTCGGTATGGTGTGCGTAAGGTCTGGCAACAACTGAAACGTGAAGGCTATGTGATTGCACGTTGTACAGTTGCTCGATTGATGCAAAAGCTAGGTATACAAGGTGTTTGGCGTGGTAAGAATAAACAAACCACCCGTAACCGAGATGACCAAAAACGGGCAGATGATTTAGTGAAACGTAATTTTAATGCTGATCATCCAAACCAACTATGGGTGGGTGACTTTACCTATATTCAAACCAATTCTGGCTGGGTATATACCGCATTTATTATTGATGTGTTCTCGCGAGCAATTGTTGGATGGAAAGTATCAACACGGATGAATACAGATATGGTACTTGATGCACTGGAGCAAGCATTGCATGATCGAGGCATGCCAAAGAATGTGATTCATCATTCCGACAGAGGTGTGCAATATCTTTCCATTCGCTATACCAATCGTTTAGAAGCAGCAAATTTACGAGCATCAGTCGGTACAACGGGTGATTCATACGATAATGCTCTGGCTGAAACGGTGAATGGCTTATACAAAACAGAGGTGATTGAATATTTAAAAGCAGATTGGCAAGGTTTAGCGGATGTACAACTTGCGACATTAAATTGGGTAGATTGGTTCAACAAAAAGCGTGTACACAGTGCACTGGGTTATGTATCGCCTTTTGAGTTTGAAGCAATGTACTATGATAAGATTAATCCGTTAGGTCAGGTGGCCTAACTTAAATAAAAAAGTCTCCGACAAACCCGGTACGGTTCACTATTCCACTACCCAAGCTGATCAAGGTACTTCTATTCACAGTCAAGGCACGGTTGAGTTAAAGGCAAATCAAATTGCTGGCAAAGCTGTCGATCTTGCAAGTAAACAAGGTGATATTGTACTGAATGCACAGCACGGTATAAAACTTGAGAATGGCGAGGATTTGAAAGCAACTGATGTCGCTATGTCTGCTAAATCAGGAGGCATATTGGCACGGAGTACAGAGCGCAATGACATTTCGAAATCTAGTCAGTCAATTGCGAACCAAATCAATGCAGGTGGAAATATTGTACTCAATACTGAGCAAGGTGATATCACAGCAGCACATTTGAAAGCTGACGCTAGTGAAACAATTCAAATCCAAGCTAAAAATGGTGACGTGACTTTAAACTCTGCACTAAATGAAACAAGCCAAAGCAGTACATCTTCAAATACAAACTTCGCAACCTATAAAAACAGTCAAACAGGTTATATCGACCAAGAAGTTGCGCAAACGCAACTCATCGCTGGCAAAAATGTCGATATCAATGCAGGCAAAAATATTGAACTGCAAGCCAATGATGTAAATGCTGGGCAAAGCATCTATGTGGGTAATACATTGATGCAGCGCCAAGCCGATGGCACATTAAAAGCAGCAGATGGCTCATTGATGCCTGAAAATGTGACACTTAGTACCTTAGAAACCCATGACCAACAATGGGATGAACAGCAAAAAGGCTACCGTGGAATTGCGAAGGAGCTCATAAAAACAGGGCTTTGTTGCATAAATATGTAAGCATCTGATTTAAATAAATTTAATTTTGGATCAAAAAATAATCAAAACTTTTAAAATCATATAGTTATGAAATCTTTGTGCAACAAAGCCTTACAAACTCTACAATTTGCATATAGTGGAAGCTAATCACTACAAGCTCCAAGATACAATATCTATTATTTATAAAATCCTCACTCTAAGTAAAAAACTAATAGCTAATCCCAAATTTTTTTAATCTTGAAATTAAGGTCGTCGGATTAATTCCAAGCAATTGAGCAGCACCATCCTCACCAAATATTTTTCCTTCACAATGCTTGACAGCACGTTTTAGGTTTTCAATTTCTAATTGTTTAAGATCATCAAGTGTAAGAATATCTGGGGTCCTATGCTTAGCGATTACATTAGTTTCCTTTGTCTGAGAAACAGGCTGATCCTGTTCCAATAAATACTGGAATGACACAGCACCATGACGAGCAGTAATCATGGCACGTTCCAATACATTCTGTAATTCACGGATATTGCCGGGCCAGTTATAACGTTGCAATTCTTGGATATGTTTCTGGCTAAAAGAAAGGTAGGGTACTTTACGCTGTTCACAGATCAGCTTGCTAAAATGGCTGACCAGAAGAGGAATGTCTTCTTTACGTTCACGTAGTGCAGGCGAGAAAATTGGAAATACATTCAGGCGAAAATAGAGATCCTCACGAAAATGCTTTTGTTTGACTTCTTCTTTAAGATTGCGATTGGTCGCGGCAATAATCCGCACATTCACTTTGCGAGTCCGCTCCTCACCAACTCGTTCAAAGGTACCTTCCTGCAATACACGAAGTAACTTACTTTGTAGTTCTAGTGGAAGTTCACCAATTTCATCCAGGAATAATGTTCCTTGATCTGCTAGTTCAAAGCGTCCTGCACGATCACGAACCGCTCCAGTAAATGCGCCTTTGACATGGCCAAAAAATTCACTTTCAAATAGCTCGGCTGGAATAGCGGCACAGTTCACCCGAATTAAGGGTTGCTGCTTACGGTGGCTGGACTGATGAATCGCACGGGCAATCAATTCCTTACCTGTACCTGACTCGCCATAAACCATTACGTTTGCATCTGTTTGAGCAACAACCTTGATCTTTTCAATAATTTCTCGGATAGAGCTGCTATTCCCGACAATCTCATGATACTGGTTGTCCTGCAGGATTTCTTCCTGCAAATATTCATTTTGTTGTTCTAGGCGGCTTTTAAGGTTTTGCAGTTCATTTAAGGCCTGGGTAAGTTTGGCTTCAGTATTTAATCGTTCGGAAATGTCGCGGAATACCACCACTGCACCAATAATCTTACTATCACGGATCACAGGCGTACTGGTAAATTCAACTGGGAAATAACTACCATCTACCCGCCAAAATATTTCTTGAATACCCTCATGTACCACACCATCATGTACCGCAGCATAAATTGGGCATTGCTCAACAGGATAATGACGACCATCTTCATGGGTATGGTGGTGAATCTGATGAATATTCTTGCCAATAACATCTTCGGGTTTCAGCCCAAGCATTCTGGCACCGACTGGATTAATAAAGGTGCATAACCCTTGATGATTAATACTATAAATTCCATCGCCAACAGCACTAAGTAGCAAATGTTTACCAGTGTCTGAATCAATAAACAGTTCTTGTAGTGCTTGCCATTCCATTAAGCCAGAACGTATGGCTTTGTCTGCATTTTTATTAAATTGGCGTAGCTCTAGATCTTTGACATCAACAAGCGACCAGATCATATAGTCATGTTGTTGATAGGGCAAATGGGTCGCTTGTACATCCAGCTGGATTTTCTCTCCGTTCCAGTCAAAGGCATAAATTTCATTATTCCAGGCCTGACCTTTATTCAGCGTTTCCTCGGTAAAAGCAATCAGATAGGGTAGTTGGGTAAAGTGACCAAAAATTGAAGTGACCGATTTATTCAGTAATTCATGGCGTTCGTAACGTAGCATACGGGCCGCCGCAATATTGAAATCAATAAAACGATTCTCTTTCGGATCAATCACCATTAATGCCTGCGCGGCATGCTCAAAAGTTAAAGGTCTTAAAGAATCTTCAGAATTTGCCCAACCAGAAATAAAGTCAGCTGCCATGATATGAAATTTCGTAGATATAGCTATGAAAAATCATAGTAATACGAAATTTCATAATTGTAAAAAGTTTTTATCTGAACACCATTAAACAGAGAAAAACATGATTATCAAATAAAAACAATGATTTAAAAAATACATTATAGCAATTTTCTTAACTTGGCACAGCTTATGCAATAACTAAGACAAACCAATCAAGGTTGTTTAACTCATCTTATCGGAGCGCATTATGCCAAAAGTAGATATCGAACAATATAAAGATGGCGACTTCCTGGTCGACTATGAAGAAAAGGTATTTGAGGATGTCAAAGCACAGCCCGGCGAAAAAGCATTAGTAACATTCCATACAGTGGCTTTTGAAGGTTCGATTGGTTTGGTTAATGTGTTACAGGCTAAACGCTTATTACGTAAAGGCTTCGAAACCAAAATCCTGCTATACGGTCCAGGTGTGCAATTAGGGGTACAACGTGGTTTCCCGACTTTAGGCGCTGAAGCATTTCCAGGACATCTGGCAGTCAATAATCAGATCAAAGCATTCATGGAAGAAGGTGGTGAAGTCTATGCCTGCCGTTTTGCTCTTCAGGCGCTATATGGTCAGACTGAAAAAGCACTCATTCCTGGTATTCGTGCCATCAATCCATTAGATGTGATGGATCTTAAACTGCTCATGCGTCGTGACAATGCATTAATTATCGATACTTGGACAGTGTAATTCAAATCTTGGAAAAATAAGGGAGTAAACCATGAGTAGAATCGTAAAAGCTGCAGCCGTACAGTGTAGTCCAGTTCTTTATAGTCAGGCAGGTACCGTAAAAAAGGTCTGTGACCTGATTACTGAGTTGGGACAGCAAGGTGTGCAATTTGCAGTTTTTCCTGAGACTGTGGTGCCTTATTACCCTTATTTTTCCTTTGTTCAGCCTCCGTTTGCGATGGGTAAAGAGCATCTCAAGCTTTTGCATGAATCTGTAGTTGTACCTTCAGAGGCTACTGACCTAATTGGTGCGGCATGCCGTGCGGCGCAAATGGTGGTTTCAATTGGGGTCAACGAACGTGTGGGGGGCACAATTTATAACGCCCAACTGCTATTTGATACGGATGGCAGCATCATTCAGCATCGTCGCAAAATTACGCCGACCTATCATGAACGTATGGTTTGGGGGCAGGGTGATGGCAGTGGTTTATGTGCGATTGATTCGGCTGTTGGACGAATTGGTTCATTGGCTTGTTGGGAGCATTACAACCCATTGGCACGTTTTGCGCTTATGGCTGATGGCGAACAGATCCATGCGGCTATGTTCCCTGGATCATTGGTCGGACAAGTTTTTGCCGACCAGATATCAGCAACCATTCAGCATCATGCGCTGGAATCAGGTTGTTTTGTGGTGAATGCCACCGCATGGCTGACACCGGAACAGCAACAACAGATTATGCAGGACACCGGCTGTGAAAAAGGTCCAATCTCAGGTGGCTGCTTTACTGCGATTGTTTCACCTGAAGGCAAATTTTTAGCTGCACCTTTAACGGAAGGTGAGGGCTATGTGATTGCTGATTTGGACTTTAGCTTGATCGATAAACGCAAGCGCATGATGGATTCCGTTGGACATTACAGTCGCCCTGAATTACTGAGCCTGTTGATTGATCGTCGCAAAACCCAGGTTTTACATGAATATCCAGAATCTCAATCAACAACACAAGAAAAAATCAGCAACTTTACCGTGCTAACAGAAGAGCAACTGAGTAAAGCGTAGAAGTTAAATTTGAAAATGAATTAAATATCAAGTGTAAGGAGTGTAGCCATGTTAGCAGTTGAATTACTCAGTGACTTGCAATGCAATGGCCTGAAATGGGAAGGTGAGGTTGGTCTGGCCCGTAAAGGTGGAGCTGGGCCAAGCGACCATAAAGCCCTGAGTCTGAATGGACAGACCATGATGATTCCCGTGCTGAATCTTACAGCCCAGAATTCTCCTTATACCGCACAGCAGGACAAAGAATCGGACAACGTAATTATCTTTAAGAACAAGATACCGGTAGCTACGCTAACTGCACCGAAACGTCCAAAGTTTTATGAGCTGAAAACCGCAGATGGTATTACTTATGAACAGATTGCTACCCTGCATAGTCATAATGTTCTGGCAACCACTGTTTTGCAGCACTGTATTCGTATGAATGACAAGTCAACGGCTTGCCAGTTCTGTTCGATTGATCAGTCTTTACAAGATGGCCGGACATTAATCCGCAAACGTCCTGAACAGCTGGCAGAAGTGGCTAAAGCCGCAGTTGAGCTAGATGGGATTACTCAAATGATCCTGACGACTGGAACACCAAACACGCCTGACCGTGGTGCCGAGATTTTATTTGATTCAGTCACTGCCATTCGTGCAGCAGTCGATTTACCGATTCAGGTGCAATGTGAACCACCTGATGATTTTAGCTGGTTTGCAAAGTTAAAAAATGCAGGAGCTGTATCCATCGGGATGCACTTGGAAGCCGTCAGTGATCGGGTACGACACAAGATCATGCCGGGCAAAGCTGAGGTCTCACTGGATAAATATTTTGCTGCTTTTAAGGCTGCAGTCGAGGTATTTGGCCGCGGTCAGGTCAGTACCTATATTCTGGCTGGACTTGGAGATACAAAAGAAGAAATTCTTGAAATGACGGCCCAATTGACTGAAATCGGCGTCTATCCATTTGTCGTTCCATTTGTGCCGATTCATGGCACGCCACTGGAGCATCATTCAAAACCAGAACCAGAGTTTATGCAGGCGCTCTATCCAGAAATCGGTGCACAGCTGAAACAGCATAAATTGAAGTCTGAAGACACCCAGGCGGGATGTGCCAAATGTGGTGCCTGCTCATCACTCAAAGCTTATGAATAGGAGAGATCGCTATGTATTTAGATGATGATCTTTCACAAAACCCATGGTTGCAGGCAGTTAACCAGCAACTCAAGCATTATCTGGCTGATGAATTTATCAGCGCGGATATCGTGATCAAAATTGTCAGCGAAGATTGGGAACGTCGCCAGTATTACCGTCTTCGTGAAGCAACCTTTCGTGATGAACAGCAGATCCTGAAAGAAGACCGGGATGAATACGATTTCAAAGCATTCGGTATTGTAGCCATTGGTCAGATGTTTGGTGAACCGGATCGGGTCATTGGTGCAGTCCGGATTTTCCCTGAAGGTAAACAGACCTGGTGGGGTGGCCGACTCTGTGTTGATCCCTTATATCGTCACCATCGCGCTATTGGCAAAGCCTTAATCAATGCGGCGGTTTCAACTGCAAAAAATCTGGGATGCCAGCGTTTTCTCGCGACGGTACAGCAACAAAATGAAGCGTATTTCCAGAAGCTGCACTGGCATAGCGAGAAAAACATTCAGGTTGCCAATATTCCACATGTGCTGATGCAGGCAGATCTTGCAGATTACCCATTGAGCAATATCAGTCAGGCTTACATGCAGCAGTCCTATACACTGCAGGAGGTATAAATGAATCAGTCAGAACTTGAACGGCTGCTCGGCTACCTCAGACAGATACCAGCGATGCAGGCCAAAATGAATATTGGGAAAGGGATTAAAATCGCCCAGCCAAACATTGAAAAGATAGCAGATCTCTATGTTCTGCCGGGAGATGATACCGCTGCAATTGCAACAGAACATGGCTATATGCTACATGCCTGTGAAGGCATGATTCCCAGCTTCGTCGAATATCATCCCTATTTTGCTGGCTGGTCAGCGGTCATGGCCAATATCAGTGATATTGCAGCGATGGGAGGCCGAGCTACCTCTGTTGTCAACAGCTTCTGGCATCGAAGTGCTGAGCAAGCACAAGCTTTGGTTCAGGGAATGCAGGCGGCTTGTCAGCACTATGGCGTGCCATTGGTGGGTGGACATACCCATATTGATCCCAATTTTCAGCCAGGACTTTCAGTTGCCATTCAGGGTGAGGCAAAACAACTTTTATCAGTCATGCATGTGCAACCACAGCAAAACATATTGTTGGTGCTAAACCTGAAAGGTAAGTTCCATCCAAATACCACTTACTGGAAATGCTTTGAAGGTGTGGATGGTGACCAGTTACAGGCAGAGCTCGAAATCCTTCCGCAACTAGCCGAACAGGGATTGGTTTATGCAGCACGTGATATCAGCAATGCCGGCATTCTTGGCAGCCTATTGATGTTGCTGGAAGCCTCCGGCTGTGGTGCAGTTATTCAGCTTGATCAGATTGCGAAACCGAAAGATGTTGAATGGCAGCACTGGCTACAAATCTTCCCAAGCTATGGCTTCTTACTGACTGCTGACGATGAAGAATGTGAAGAGATTATTGAACTGTTTGCTGCACAGGATCTGCATTGTGCAGTCATTGGACAGGTGAATGCTTCAGGCAAAGTCACTGTTTCTAATCAAGGGTCAAAAGCTGAATTCTGGGATTTTCAACAGCAGCTTTTTACTGGCCTGTGCTATGCAGAACAGATTCAAGATTTTCAAAGATATCAACACAATTTTAGACAACGGGAGCTCAGCTTATGCCAAGCGTAAATTTCACGGTGAAATGGCCAAATGGTCAAAGCAGTAATTTCTATTCACCAAGCACCATTGTTTATGAATATTTTCAGAAAGGTCAGCAATGGGCTGGGCAGGAATTTTTAAACCAGGCTGATCAAGCCCTACATGCTGCTTCAGAACGAGTACGTGCGCGTTATGGTTTTGCCTGTAGTTCAGCGATGGATACGCTCAACCGTATTCAGGAACAGGCAGAGTCATTCTCCTTGAAGCCTGAAGATACGATTGAGATTACTGACATTTATAACATCGACTAGAGGAAATCATCATGTTTCAGTCAACACACTTAAAATCACATTATGATGTCGTTATTGTCGGTGGCGGGCAGGCTGGTCTTTCAGTCAGCCATTATCTTAAACAGGCTAATATCGATCATGTAGTCTTGGAAAAAGAAGACTGTCTAACCCATAGCTGGCGTAAAAAACGTTGGGACAATTTTACTTTGGTCACGCCAAACTGGCAGTGTTTATTGCCTGACCATCCCTACCACGGCAATGAACCGGATGGTTTTATGAAGCGGGATGAAATTGTCGACTATCTGGATGGTTTTATTGAGAAGCTCAATCCACCTGCGGTGCTTAATATTACGGTACAACAGGTGCATAAAATTGCAGAGCAACATTTTGAGATTCAAACCAGCCAAGGTAAAACCACAGCCAATCAGGTGGTGGTGGCAGCCGGTGGTTATCACACGCCAATTTACCCAAAACTCAGCTCTGAATTACCCCAACAGTTCTATACCATTCATTCCGAGCAGTACCTTAATCCTGCGCAACTGCCCGAAGGGAATGTACTGGTTGTCGGGTCTGGTCAGTCAGGCGCACAGATTGCGGAGGATCTACATTTAGCAGGTAAAAAAGTCTATCTGTCTATTGGTGATGCACCACGTTGTGCACGTTTTTATCGTGACAAGGATGTGGTGAAATGGCTGTTCGATATGGGCTATTACGAAACCAATGTTAAGGACCATCGCTATAGTGAAGAAGTACGTAATAGTACCAACCATTATGTAACTGGTCGTGATGGTGGTCGGGATATCGATCTACGTAAATTTGCACTGGAAGGTATGCAATTATTCGGACGTTTTTCTGATTACGAGAATGGTTCACTTAAATTCCAGCCAAATCTGGTACAAAACCTGGATAATGCAGATGCCACTTACAACCGTATTAATGCTTCAATTGATGCCTATATTGAGCAAAATGCGATTGAAACGGCTGAGCCTGCCAGTGTCTATACGCCAGTTTGGCAACCCAAAGCAGAACAAACAGAAGTTAACTTAGCTGAAGAAAATATTACCTCAATCATTTGGTGTATCGGTTTTAGACCGGATTACTCGTGGATTGATCTGGATATATTTGAAGCTAGTGGTTATCCAAAACATGATCGCGGTATCACGATGGATCCAGATGTCAGCTTTATCGGCTTACCATGGTTATATACCTGGGGATCAGGACGTTTCCTAGGTATTGATCAGGATTCTCGATATTTGTCTGAACATCTCATTCAGCGTCATAGAATGTTCAAGGAAAAATATGCAGAGATGATTGCTTAATAGTAGCTGATTATCAATCTTTTAGAATTTTAACCGCATTATTTAATGCGGTTATTTTTAGGAGGGATTACCGGGCGTGAGGCACTCTACAAAGCCCTACGTCAGGATTCAGCGCCATGTTTTGATGCGATTAATCGTGTAGTAAATGCTTTAGGCTTAAAACTATGATCCTAGACAAAATAATGGACAGCATGTCCCTCTAAAGATAACGTAACTTTAATCTTTGGAGATTCAAGAAATGGCTATGTTGCGCAGCAATGCTGCTTGTATCTTGTATCTCAAACCTGAATAGCCACTAATTTTGTAGACACCTTTTAGTTAGATAAAATGGCTAATTAACAAGGGTAGTGATGCAATCTGAAAAATTTGAGTTTTTAAGAGAAAAATTTCCACTTTTATCTGACTTAGGGGCACTTGCGGAAGCTATGATTTATACAGATCCTGGAAGTGCTACGACACGGTTGCGATCTTTTGCAGAAGAAGTGGTTGAAATTTACTTGTGTAAAAATGGGTTTCACATTTTCAGGGGGTATTTCAATTAATGCCATTTCGTACTTGTTGTAAAATCCAATCCTCATATTCTTGTAGCGTTTCTCGTAGCATATCCATAGGTCGTACGATATAGTGTCTTTCAACTAATGCACTTGGTTTATGACCTGATATCTGGGCTAAAGATCCTTCATTGATTTTTGCCCATATAGCTAATGTTTTATATGACCTTCTCAATCCATGGGGTGTAAGTTCAATATTTAGTTTTTTACATATTTTCTCTAAGCTATCGTAAGGATTGACAATATGACCACATTCAGCGTCCTTACTGCTAAATATGAATTTAGAATCAGAATTTTTCTTTAGTTCTAATAATAGGCTTTCAACATATGTAGTCAGAGGAATTAGGCGACCTTCATCTTCAATTTTATCTCTGACTTTCGCTGTTTTCCAACGAAAATCGACATCTGTCCATTTTAATGAAAGCAGCTCATTCTTTCTGCAACCAGTGATTAAACTACATATCAAAAAAATCGCTATTTTTCTATTAGTTAACTTATTTACCTCTTCAAACCATGGTTTTAGATGCTGTTTCATCAAACAATCATTCTTGGCTTTTGGGGAAGGGATTTTATCTTTAACTTTTTTAGAGTTGTATGATTTTGGAGGCACTAAGTTTTCATAATCCTCGTGTTCATCACACCAATTCAGGAAAGCTCGTGTAAGTCTGTATGCTTTAGCTGATGTTGTTGGACGGAAGTCATTGTGATCAAGCCAATCGCATAATACATCTGCAGTTAATTCAGAAAGTTTGTACTCAAACAGTTGAAAAATGGGTTGACTGGTATAAACACTATTTTTTTCAGGATCGTAACCACCTCTAGATAATTCGATGTGGTCCTGATAACTTCTTGGTCGCCAATTAGGTTGTCTTGCTTTTAAATATTCAAACCATACATCTTTAAATTTAATAGTTTTACGCTTTTCTTGTTTTAGCAGTTCTTTATTATCAGCTAAAGCTTTCTTACGCTCGATCAATGGATCAATCCCTTTGTGGCACATAATCGCCAATTCTTGTGCATATTTACGAGCGTCATCTAATTTCCATACATCAATGTCACCAATTTTGATACGACGGTTTTGAAGACCAATACGGCCTTAGAAAATGTAGCTTTTATTATTTTTAGGTGTAACTTTGACGCCGAATCCTGGTGTTTTCTCATCCCAAAAAAAAGTTGGTTTATTTTTGTCTGAGCAATCAATTTTATCAATAGCAGGTTTTGTTAACTTCATTCTAGTAAGCGTCTGGTAAGCAAGTAGTAAGCAAAATCAATATATATTAATCAACAAAAAGAGTGAATAGTAAACTTTGTAAATTAAATAAGTATATGATATTATTAATTTATTAGTTATATCTTTTTGATTTTTAATCTTTATGTTAACGGACTCATAATCCGTTGGTCGACAGTTCAAGTCTGTCTGGGCCCACCATATATCGAACCTCGTAACTATATTTGATGTTCATCAAAACCAAATTATCGACTGGAAAAATCAATTGATTTCAGCAAAAAATCAGTATCTTGCAAAATATTTATGCAGCAAAGCCACTCAAACCGTAAACTAGAGAAAAATCACAAAAAATTCATGATTGTATTGTTATGCTTTTAATCAGATCAAACTCCTTTTGAAGCTATTTTATGTGAGTATAGCTTAAATGAAGCGGCGGTGATCCGCTTGATGCGGCAAAATATGAAAATTAGTAGCTTTAAAATGTGGCGTGCACGCGTGACTGGTCGAAAAACCAAACATCTGCAGCTGCGTTCAAATGATGTGATACGAGCCTATTGTTCAGGCCAATACAAGCGTTTCTAAGTATTTGATTTTTATAAGCGTCTGGACTCACGTTTACATCGTTCAGAACAATATCGTACTTCTGCCCAGCAGCCGTGCCATTTTTTTGCGCCAAGTAAAAGATCGCAAATAATGCGCACAGATTTTCTCAGGGAGATATTGTTTTTTCATCGTTTATAACTCATTGATCTGGCTAAATTGAAAAGCTTGGTAACGTACACGCCAGCCTTCTGCTTTGAGTTCTTTGGCAAAATGACGCATGGCGCTAAAAATCAGGGCAATTTTCTGTGGATGATGGGCAACATACGTGGCCTCCTCCACAACTTTGGCCATGAGGATGACATCCTAGGTGCGATCCAGCGCTTTAAGCGTAGCAAGCTGAGAATGAAGCTGGTCACCCAAAATTAAATAAACTAAAACGCATAGCCACTCCAGACCTGATCAAAGATTATGACGGCTTTCAATGATGGTGCTGCAGGGTTTTTAGTACGTTGTCATCGGCTCGATCATGTGAATGCGCTGTATTTTACAGACTACTATAAACAGACACCATCCTGAATAAGCAGGGAATACTTAGATATACCTTGAATAACAGCAGGAAAGAGAAACCATTACATGGCTTCATCATTCAGAAGTTTTTTTATTTAAATCACTTTATGATTTAGCTTAAATAATTGATTTAAAGACGTATAAAATGTACGACCATCTAAATTTAAATCTACCTCAATTCCAGATTCCAGCAGAACTCTTTTACCCACTTCAATTTCTTTAAAACCTTGACGTGTATTCTGCATTTTATTTAAGGGAATTAAAGAAACGATAATTTCAGTACCATTTTTAGATTTTGCAATTAATTCATTAACTTTTAACAATTTATATCCTGTTTTTATGATTTTTTCCAATATGGAACAACAACTTTTTCTTTAAAATTAAAAAAGCACTGAGTAGTGCTTTTTCAACTCGTATTTTAGTGCTTATATAGCAACAATATTGACCGCATTCGGTCCTTTTTGACCTTGAGCGATGCTGAATTCAACTTGTTGACCTTCAAATAAGGTTTTAAAACCTGAACTGGCAATTTCACTGAAGTGCGCAAAAACATCTGGACCTGATTCTTGTTGAATAAAACCAAAACCTTTAGTTTCATTGAACCACTTAACGGTACCTTTAACAACATTTGAGTTTAACATAATAAATCCTACTGATTTTTTAATAATTTTAGTCATTTTATTGACTGCATATAACTTTGAAAATAATAAAGAATGAAACTTAAAATCTGAAAAAAACGAAGAATTATGAATAAAACGACGATAGTTAAAAGAGATTTAATGAAACAAGACTTTTTTCTAGTTGAGTTAACTATACCTTAAAAATAAAATTAATCAAGTTTTTTTATATGTATATTTAATTATCTTATAAAAAATGACTGGATTAGGAGTTAATATGTTGATCTAGTTGATTTTTTTAACAAGTCTATCGACAACATTGCTACATTGAAACAGAAAAAACCAATTTACCGCGTTAAAAGGGGATCCAAGAAAAAATCATTTTTCTCATTTTCTCAGGCTGTAAGATTGAAATTTCGCCTACATTCATCCTGCATTTAATCTTCACACTTTGTTCACATCGACTTGGGTTATCTTAATCTTGAGATCTAGCAAGGCTAAAAAATGAAGGTGCGATTTAAGTCTGCTTTTGCAGCTATAGCACTGTCTATCATCAGCTTAAGTAAAACGACTCAAGCAGAAACTGCTGCGCCTCATTGCCAATCGCGAGATAATTAGCTCTGAAAGTGTTGCGTATTCGCAAAATCAGGGGAACAACAAACTGAAAGTCAGCTTTTTGCCTCAAGGCTTAAGATGGATACCATTTAGCAAAGGTGATTACTGGGTATTGCGAGTAGATCCAGAATACAAAGTGGCGCTTGTGGGGGGACCAAGTAATAAATACCTATGGATTTTGTCACGTGAACAGCAACTCGATGAAGCTACGTATAAGTCCTATCTGGAAACTGCAAAACATTATGGTTACGACGTCACAAAACTTATCAAATTGCCTCATTAATCTGCTAAATGGATATAAGTCTGGGATTCAGCAGATTTTAAAACCGATTGAATTAAAATCCGCTTAAACCGAATTCACGTTAATTAAGTGAAATTTCTAAAAATAGTTTGCATTGTCCAGCCTATGGGCGTATAACGCTAACTCCCTAATGCGGGGTGGAGCAGTCTGGTAGCTCGTCGGGCTCATAACCCGAAGGTCGTTGGTTCAAATCCAGCCCCCGCATCCAAATTTTGTATATCAATATGAACAGATATTGATTGCGTGTTAAGAGAAAGCGTGTATAGTAAATAATAACTAGAAGAATAATACTGTTGATTCAGCAAATCTTAGATTTCGTAGTTTAACCAAACCTTTCGTTTCATCAGATTTAGTTTCAGAGTTTATTATTTCCAGTTAATTGCTGCTAAGCATCCAAAGTATTTTTGTATATAGGTTAATTTATGTCTAATTCAGTGACTGGTACAGTTAAGTGGTTCAATGAAACTAAAGGTTTTGGTTTTATTCATGCCGATTCTGGGCAAGATGTATTTGCTCATTTCAGTGAAATCCAAAGCAATGGTTTTAAGGTTCTTCATGAAGGACAACGTGTATCATTTACTGTTGCTCAAGGTAAAAAAGGTCCTCAAGCGACGGGTATTACTGTAGTTGCCCAGAACTAATAAAATCTTTTGAAAAAAAGCTCACCTTGGTGAGCTTTTTTTATCTGAAAATTAAATGGATAGAATAAAAATATAGGACTTACACACTGTTATTTACAGTCTCGAATTCGCCCTTCATCATAATGTCCGAATACAGCTATATTTTTTTGATTTCTACAATATCACTTGATTCAATGAGCGATTGGATATTACCAAATAAACTTTGAATATAATCAGTGGCTAGATGGATATCTAAATCCTCTCTGCTACGCCATTCTTCTAAGAAGAAATATCTACTCGAGTCATTTTCGCTAATATAAAGCTCATATTTCAAGCATCCTTCTTCTTGAAGCGTAGGCTCTATTACACTTTTTAAAAGCGCTTCTAACGTCTCTTTTTGATCTGATTTTGCCTTAATGTTCGCAATTACTGAAATAGTCATTATTTCACCTTTAATTTGTTTTAGAAGTTTTCTAGTACAATTTTGCCTTTTGACTTGCCTGATTCAAGCAACTTATGCGCCTTCTCCAAGTTTGCAGCGTTAATTTTGCCTAGATTTTGGTTGAGGGTACTTCTAATTTTTTGCTGGTCAACTAATTGAGCAACCTGTTGCAATAGATCACCTTGCTTTTCAATATCATCGGTTTCATACATTGAGCGGGTGAACATCAACTCCCAATGGATAGAAATAGATTTAGTCTTAAACGGCATAATATCAAATGTTTGTGGATCATCGATCAATCCAAGCTTGCCTTGTGGTGCAATCAGAGAAACTATTTGCTTGATATATGTTTCTGTATGATTTGTAGAGAATACGTATTTTGGTTTTTCAATGCCTAGTGTCTCGATTTGTGCATTTAAATCTTTGCTATGATCAATGACATGGTCGGCACCCAGTGATTCCACCCAAGATTTCGTTTCTTCACGTGAAGCTGTTGCTATAACGGTCAGATTTGTTTTTGCTTTTAGGAGTTGAATCGCGATTGATCCTACACCACCTGCACCACCAATAATTAAAATACTGCCAACTTCTGTTTCTGAAATTTGAAAACGATCAAACAACATTTCCCATGCGGTTATTGCAGTTAATGGCAATGCTGCTGCTTCTGCATTAGATACTGTAATGGGTTTAAGACTGATAATTCGTTCATCGACTGCTTGAAACTCAGCATTACTACCATCTCGGGTTAAATCGCCAGCATACCAAACAGAATCTCCTACTTTAAACGAGGTAACTTTTGAGCCAACTTCAATAATTTCCCCAACGGCATCCCAACCTAAAATACGATTATTTGCTTCAGACGAATTTTTTCTCACTTTGGTATCAACTGGATTCACAGAGATTGCCTGAACTTTTACCAGTACATCACGCTCCTTAAGCGTAGGCTTCGCTTTTTCAATATCTACCAATGAATTTTTAAAATCATCATGGTTATTGATAACATACGATACGGCTTTCATAGATTTGTCCTTAACTTTAAAAATATAGTAAAAATGGGAGCGAGGTGCTCCCATTTTTTGTTATTCAATTATTAAAACTCTTGGCTCGTTGGGCGTAAAACAATTTCATTAATATCTACATCCGCAGGCTGTTCAATTGCATAAGCAATTGCTCGAGCGACTGAGTCAGCTGGTATGGCTTGTTTGTAGAAATCCGTAACGAACTCTGAACTTTCTTTATGAGAAGAACCGAATTTTAGTTCTGACTCAATTGCACCAGGCTCAATAGTCGTCGTTCTAATTGTTCCCCCAACTTCATGACGAAGGCCTTCAGAGATGGCTCTTACAGCAAACTTAGTACCGCTATAAACAGTACCTCCTGGACTAAATACTTTTAACCCTGCAACAGATGCGAGATTAATAAAGTGTCCAAAGTTTTGTTTTTGGAAAACAGGTAGGGTAGCTGCTATACCATAAAGAACACCTTTAATATTAATGTCGATCATACGATCCCATTCATCAACTTTTAGCTCACTTAATGGTGCAATAGACATTAATCCAGCATTGTTTACCAATACATCGATTTGACCAAATGCGCTTAATGCCTTTTCAATAAGTGCTTGTACTTCATGTGGTTTGGTTATATCCATACCAATAAATTCAGCTTGACCACCTTCAGCACGAATGTCGTGAACAATAGCCTGTAATTTTTCAGTACGTCTAGCACCAAGTACAACCTTTGCACCTTTTTTAGCAAGTAAGCGAGCAGTAGCTTCACCTAAACCACTACTTGCACCAGTGATAACAATAACTTTATTTTCTATATTATTCATACAAGTAACCTTCAACCTATCTGTCAATCATATTTGATGGATTAAGTATTACAGCCTTGTTAGGTATAATAAATGAATAATATTATCTTTCAGAATTCCTATTTACGGAATAATTACCATAACACAGGATTGGACATGCAGAACAAATTGGAAATGATGCGTATCTTTTGTGTCGCAGCAGAGTCTCGAAATTTTAAAGAGGCAGCAACTCAGCTGGGTATTTCCCCGCAGGTAGTGACACGGGCAATAAAAGAGCTAGAAGAGCAGCGCGGAGAGATTCTGTTCTACAGGAGTACTCGACAAATTAAAATTACCGCTGATGGTGAGCGTCTGGCAAAGCAAGCACGTTTTGCGGTGGGATCGATCGATGCTTTGTTTGTAAAAGATACCAAGGAAAAACGAGATGAAATGCATGGGACTGTCCGTCTTACTGTGTCGTCTGTGTTAGGGCGCAAATTGGTAGTACCCGCACTAGCAGAATTTGCCATACGTTATCCAGATATTGTCGTGGATTGTGTGCTAACAGATTCACACTCGGATGTGATTGATGAGCGGATAGATATCGGGATCAGATTTGGATTTTTGCCGGACAATCGATATGTGGCAAGGGAATTGGCTAAAGTGAACTTTTATTCTGTGGGTACGCCAGAGTTAATTGATAAGGTCGGAATGCCTAAAAAAATTATTGACCTTGATAAATACCCTCTAACAGCACTAGTCGATCATAAAACAGGGCGTTACTGGCCATGGACATTCACTGAAAGTCGAAGCTTTACGCCATCAAAGCCTCGTTTTATTACAGATGATCTAGAAGCTGAATTTCAAGCGATTCTCGCTGGAGTTGGATTCGGACACATGCCTGGATTTCTAGTTTTGCCGTGGCTTAGGAGTGGTAAGCTCATTCAGATACTTCATGAGGAAACCTCTCCCGTTTGGCGCCTGTATTTATATCGTCCACAGCGGGGCCCGACACCTTTGCGAATCCGAGCATTGTTTGATTACTTAGCGGAAGTGTTGGGCCATATAGAAAACTGAATCAGATAGAACTAACCTTTTTTCTAGGAAGTAGAAATCAGATAAGACCATCATGTATTTAGAGTAACTACAATTTTTCCTATTTGCTGATTTGATTCAAGATAGCGCTGAGCGTCATGCATGTCCTCAAAGTTAAAGCAACAGTCGATCACTGGACGAAGATATCCTGCACCTATACTGCTAAGAATAAATCGTCTGGCTTGCTCCCTTAGAACAGGGTCATGGAGAACCTCAAGGAACAAAAAACCTCGCATGGTTAAGCTCTTGCGTAATGCAACTCTAAGGGGAAATGGTGTGATCTCCGGGCTAAGTGCACCATGCATAACCATAGTTCCTCCTATAGACATCGCTTTTGCAATCTGTTCAATATGTGGCCCTCCTACAGCATCGAAGGCGACATCAAGATGTTCTCCACCTAAACGTAAAACAAGCGCCTCATACAAATCTGGTTCATCTTCACTGGCTATAACATTTTTAACACCGAGATCCAGTAAACGTTGCTTTTTCTCTATCGTCTGTGTACTTGCAATGACCTTAGCACCCGCTGCTTCAGCTATCTGTATCGCAGCTAGTCCTACGCTACTTGAAGCTGCTGTGATCAAGATCGTTTTGCCTTTCGAAACTCCACCAGCATGGATTACACCACCCCAAGCCGTCAAATACTGCATCCAGATTGAAGAAGCTTCTTCCCAGCTTAAACTATCGGGTTTGTGAACTAAGAAAGTTTCTGGAATCAGAAGCTTGTCCGCATATGTCCCATATTTGGCTAGATTGTCAGTCGGAAGAATCGATACTGCATCTCCTGGAGAAAATTGGCGTACACCTTCACCTATTGCCAGAACTATGCCTGCTCCCTCATATCCCAGACGAGAAGGGAATACTGCCTTTTGAATATAAGTACCACGCCGAAACATTACATCAGCCCGGTTAAGTCCGATCGTTTTCATCTGGATTAGAACTTCTCCTGCTGCTGGTAAAGCCACAGGAAGTGTTTCTAATGTCAGAACATCTGTATCTCCAATACTATTGAAGCGCCAAGTCTTGGCCTGAAGTGCGTTAAATGACATCAATCGCGACCTTAATATTGGCAGAGCGATCTTGAACAGCATCATGAGCCTCAATCGCTTGGTTTAGAGTAAAATCACGAGGATCAACAATAGGACGCAGTTTACCTTCCTCAACGAGACGAGTCGCGATCTTAAGGATATCACCATGATGAGCACGGCGATTGCCTGTTAACATCGGCATTAGGACGAATACGCCAGACACTGTGGCACACCGTAGAGATGAACTCGCTAAATTATGATTACCAAATGCAGCACAGCTGGTAATGTGGCCATAGTGAGTTGTCATGGAAAGTGAAGCTTCGAGTACTGGACCACCCACAGTGTCGTAAACAATGTTAAAACCTTGACCCTCAGGGCTTGCAGCAATAATGTCATCGGAAGATGCTGTTGTGTAATCGAGAGGTGTTGCACCGAGTTCTGAAATCAGTGATTGATCAGCTGTACGACCAGTCGCCCAAACAATTGCATCAAGTGCTTTTGCAAGCTGAACAACCATATAACCAACGCCACCAGCACCACCCTGAACCAGTACAGTTTGCCCTGGTTGGACCTTCGCATTATCCACTAAACCTTCCCAAGCGGTGAGAAAAGTCAATGGTAGTACTGCTGCCTCGCGCATAGAAATATTCCGTGGCTTTAATGCGATCAGATCAGCATCTGCTACAACATATTCTGCTAAAGATCCTTGAAGACCACGAACGCCACCTATCAGACCGTAAACTTCATCTCCGACGTTGAAGTGGGTGACACCTTCACCAACAGCAGTTACAACCCCAGCCATATCTGTTCCTAACACGGCAGGAAGCTCTGGCATAGCATATGGTGCTTCACCAAGACGAATTTTATAATCAATAGGGTTTACACCACTGGCATGAATACGTACTAGAACTTGCCCAGCCTCTGGTTGAGGTATAGGGAGTTCTGTACATGTAAATTCATGATCACCAAAATTTTCTAAGATAAGAGCATTCATCATCTTATTCATAGTTGTTCCTTATTCTTAACTGGGGGATGATATGCACAGTACCAAACTAAATTAATCCAATAAATGATATTTATAGGATTTAATAATTCCTAAATAATGAATAATAAATATCATCCGCTCACTAAAAATATTCTAGTACAGTCTGTAAAGGCAGTTTAATCTAAACTGTCGGTAGTATTTTCAAGGCTTGAAATGTTCAAAATATCTACAAAGTGGCTAAAAGTTGGAAACATAATTCTAAAAGGTCCCAGCATTACAAAGAACATGAGCCAAAATAAAAATGGGAGCTAAAAGTCCCATTTTTTTTTGTGACTTTCGCATAAGCTCTATGATGTTAATTTAAAAAAAACTAAAAAACAGGGATAGAAAATTTTCGCTAAAGATCTTTTTAATTTTCGATTTATAAAAATTATTGCTTTTTTTATACTATGGGGTACTATAGTATTAATGCTAGCGAATAAGGAGGTCTGATGCCTAATCAGGTTGAAGACAAAAAAAAGATTCTTCTACGCGTCAGAAAGATCAAAGGTCAGACACAAGCGATTGAAAAAGCGTTAGAAGATAATGTGGAATGTGGTGCAATTCTGCAACAAATATGCTCTGTGCGTGGTGCTATTAATGGTTTAATGAATGAAATGTTGGAGGTTCATTTAAAGGACACATTAGTATCAGGTGAAACCACAGAACAACAACGAAAAGAAGAATTGGCTGAAATCGCCAAGATTCTAAAATCATATTTAAAATAGATCTGTATAAGGAATTATTCCATGAAGTCACGTGCTGCCGTTGCGTTTGGTCCTGGTCAACCTCTTCAAATTGTTGAAGTTGATGTTGCACCACCGAAGAAAGGTGAAGTATTAATTAAGATCTCCCATACCGGTGTGTGTCATACAGACGCATTTACTTTATCTGGCGATGATCCTGAAGGCGTTTTTCCGGCTATTCTCGGGCATGAAGGTGCTGGTGTTGTAGTTGAGGTGGGTGAAGGCGTGACTAGCGTCAAACCAGGTGATCATGTAATTCCACTTTACACCGCTGAATGTGGCGAGTGCCTATTCTGTAAATCTGGAAAATCGAACTTGTGTATTTCCGTTCGCGAAACTCAAGGTAGAGGCGTAATGCCAGATGGTACCACTCGTTTTTCCTACAATGGTCAACCGATTTACCACTATATGGGCTGCTCAACGTTCAGTGAATACACGGTAGTGGCAGAAGTATCATTGGCTAAAATCAATCCTGAAGCCAATCACGAACATGTCTGCTTACTGGGTTGTGGGGTAACAACGGGTATCGGTGCAGTACATAACACGGCTAAAGTACAAGAAGGTGATAGTGTTGCGGTCTTTGGTTTAGGTGGTATTGGTCTAGCAGTCGTACAAGCCGCACGTCAAGCTAAAGCAGGACGTATCATTGTGGTTGACATGAATCCAGATAAATTTGCGCTGGCAAAAGAGTTTGGTGCAACGGACTTCTTGAACCCTAAAGATTACGATAAACCAATCCAGCAAGTCATTGTCGAAATGACTGGCTGGGGTGTAGATCATTCATTTGAGTGTATTGGTAACGTGAATGTGATGCGTGCAGCCCTTGAAAGTGCACACCGTGGCTGGGGACAATCCGTAATTATTGGTGTAGCTGGCGCAGGTCAGGAAATCTCCACCCGTCCATTCCAACTGGTTACTGGTCGTAAATGGCTAGGTTCTGCCTTTGGTGGCGTAAAAGGTCGTACGCAACTTCCAGGAATGGTTGAAGATGCCATGAAAGGTAAAATTCAATTAGAGCCATTTGTGACACATACGATGGGCTTGGATCAGATCAATGAAGCCTTTGATCTAATGCATGAAGGTAAGTCAATTCGTACTGTAATTCATTACGAATAATTGCGTCAGACCTTATACTTTTCCATGCATGTGCATCATGAATGACATGCATGGAATCCTCTAAAACGGCACATTATCTGTAAAACCGATTTCTCATGAAGTCTTGCTCAACATAGGTAATTGATTATGGAAATAATTGAGAAACATGCTTCTTTTGGTGGATCGCAAGAAGTGTATCGCCATCAGTCAACAGCATTAAACTGTTCAATGAAATTCTCAATATATCTGCCACCTCATGACAAAGATGAGCGGTTGCCAGTTTTATATTGGTTATCAGGACTGACTTGCAACGAACAGAACTTTATTACTAAAGCCGGAGCACAAAAGTATGCGGCTGAACATAAAGTCATTATTGTTGCACCAGATACCAGCCCACGTGGAGAAGATGTACCAGATCATGCAGATTATGATTTAGGCCAAGGCGCAGGATTCTATGTGAATGCAACACAAGCACCCTGGTCGCAGCATTTCAAAATGTATGATTATATTGTGGAAGAGCTCAGAAATCTGATTGACCTGAATTTTCCGACCAATCAAGTCCAAAGCATTATGGGACATAGCATGGGGGGGCATGGTGCATTAGTCATTGGGTTAAAAAATCCTGAGCTGTATAAAAGTATTTCTGCTTTTGCGCCAATTGTTGCACCTAGCCAAGTACCTTGGGGGAAAAAGGCTTTTACACACTACCTAGGTGAAACCGAAACTTTATGGAAAAGCTATGATGCGATTGAATTAATCAAAAACGCGGAAGTTCATTTACCTATTTTAGTCGATCAGGGAACAGCTGATGATTTTCTTGAAGAACAGTTAAGACCTAAGCTTCTTAGTGATATTTGTTTGGAACAAGAATATCCTCTTACACTTAACCTAAGAGAAGGGTATGACCATAGCTATTACTTCATTGCGAGCTTCATAGAGAAACATATAGAGTTTCACAGCAAATTCCTAGCTAAATAACTTTCATAGATATGAGGATGTACATGTTGTTCTTGAATGCTTCTTGAGCAATATAATTTCCAGATGAAGAGATCAGCTTATGAATTTAAGGTAGAGTCAATTGATCCTTATATAACTAAGATTGAATTTAATCATCTCATATCTTAACTTTACTGATTCAAATGTTAATGATATTAACTTGAATAAATTCATAGCATTATGCCGAAATAAACATCCAAATTTTGGCTCTGCTATGGAAAATTGTTTTTAACCTTTGTACAACAAAACTTTCTGACATGCACACATTATCAATGTCAGTATGAGTTTTAATTTTAATCAATTGTGGAGTTTTAGTCATGCTTAAAACAGCTTTATATGTCCGTCTTGAAGCTAAACCGGGTAAAGAAGACGAAGTGGAAGCTTTCCTTAAAGCCGGTTTACCTATTGTAATGGAAGAACCTGCGACAGTTGCGTGGTTTGGCCTACGTCTTGGACCTACAACATTTGGTATTTTTGATGCATTTCCTGATGAGGCGGGTCGCCAAGCACATTTATCTGGCAAGGTTGCAGCTGCTTTGATGGCTCAGGCCGAAGAGCTATTTTCAGAGCCACCGTCAATTGAAAAAGTAGATGTTTTGGCGAGTAAACTACCAGCTTAAACCGACGCTTAAATGTATGAGTGTGCTGCCTGAAATTTTGAATGAAAGGCAGCACTTCAACCCTGTGAGGTTTGTCAGAGGCTTTTTATTCAAGTTGGGCTACTTTATTTAATGGCTTAATCTCACCATTTACATGGGTCAATATCCAAAACAGAGTAAATAAACGAATGCACCCAGGTACACGCTTTATATTGAACCAATCTTTCTAATTTAGTGTCGCATTTGTACATCTGCTAAACCGTGCCAATCTACTTTTAAAATATTTAATCATCGCTATTTTGTATGAGCCATTCACTGTTTTAGCCAATGCGTTCACGACCATGTCAATAGTCATACGTGTTGATTCTTTCGATCCAACAATCGCTCGTGAAAATACGTCAATAATAAAAGTGGTATAGAACAAGCCTGAATTTGTTTAACCATCACTAAAATCGCCAAGCTGAGATAATTTTTATAAAAATAGACGACTGGTCTATTTTATGTATAGTTAGCACATGGTGCAGTCAAAAGCCGCATTATTTTCCGTGCTTGATCCGAATAAAACCTTTAGCTTGCCGACGCGCCAGTTAGCAAATGGCGTGGTCGATGCATTTGTTCATGTCATGGAACAGTACTTAACTTACCCTGTCAATGCACAAGTACAAGATCGTTTTGCCGAATGTTTATTGCAAACTCTGATTGAGATTGGACCGAAAATCTTGGAAGATTCAGCAGATTATGACACGCGTGCGAATTTGATGTGGGCTGCTAGCATGGCACTGAATGGGCTGATTGGAGCTGGTGTACCACAAGATTGGTCAACCCATTTGATTGGACATGAGCTTACGGCTTTATATGGTATTGATCATGCTCGTACCTTGGCCATTGTGTTGCCTGCCAATTTACAAGTGTGTCGTCAAGAGAAGCGAGAAAAATTACTACAGTATGCAGCTCGAGTCTGGCAGATTGTCGAAGGTGATGAAGAACAACGTATTGATACTGCTATTGCTCGTACTCGAGCCTTCTTTGAGCAACTTGGATTGCCGACTCGTCTTAGCGATTATGAACTGGGGGAGACAGATATTGAGATCATCATTACGCAACTTAAATCACACAATCTGACACAGCTAGGCGAACATAAAAATGTTTCATTAGAGATCAGTCGCCAAATTCTCGAGACGAGCATCTAAGCTAAATGCGCGTATCTGGCATGCTCTGACCCTGTAACAATGCTCCTCAATCCTGAAAATTATCGGAGAAATAACATGAAAATTTTAATCGTTTTAACCTCACATGATCAACTTGGCAATACTGGTAAGAAAACAGGTTTCTGGCTAGAAGAACTTGCTGCACCGTATTACACCTTTATTGACTCTGGTGCTGAAGTTACGCTGGCGTCGCCTCAAGGTGGGCAGCCACCACTAGATCCGAAAAGTAATTTAGCCGATGCGCAAACTGAAACTACTCATCGTTTTGAAGCTGATTCAATTGCAATGCAAGCATTGGCACAGACGCATAAACTTAGCGAAATTTCTTTAGCTGATTATGATGCAGTGTTTTATCCAGGCGGGCATGGCCCATTGTGGGATTTAGCAGAAGATCCGATTTCAATTTCTCTGATTGAACAGGCGATTCAATCTGGCAAACCTGTTGCAGCAGTCTGTCATGCCCCAGGTGTTCTTCGACATGTGAAAGCGAGTAATGGAGCACCTTTAGTCAGCGGTAAATTAGTGACTGGTTTTACCAATACTGAGGAGGCTGCTGTAGGTTTGACTGAAATTGTACCATTTTTGGTCGAAGACATGCTTAAAGAAAACGGTGGTCATTATTCTAAAGTGGATGATTGGCAAGTATATGTTCAAGTAGATGGCTTGCTGGTTACTGGACAAAATCCAGCCTCTTCTGCTGCAACCGCTACAGCATTACTTCAATTGTTGAAATAAAGAGTAGCTAGTGTCTGTTGTGGTGCTTAGCAGTGAATAAACTTCTGACTCTGAGCAACTGGCGCAATAAGCAAAATAACCCTCACTTAATGGTGACAGGCCTGAGTTAATAGCTTTTATTCGAGCTACTCGAAAGTGGGTGAAGTATGTCAATTATCAATTGCAGAAGCTGATTGGGAAATGCGTAAGTCCTCGATATCTTGTTAAATCGACACGTTTAAAAAACGGCTAATCACTTGTTTGAGCTGTTTTAAATAGCCCGTAAAGAAGTGGTTTGCGCCAGGCAAGATGGTAATCGGATGCTTTTGTGGCTTTGCCCAGGCAATCATATCTGAAAGCAGGGTAATATCGTCCTGTTCCCCATGAACAAATAAAATATCCCCGTCAATTGCTGGAGTGGTGTAATGACGCAACTCGATCACTGAACCTGTGGGTAATCCACATAAAACCAGTTGTTTCGGACGTAGTTCTTCGCTGAGTTGCGCCTGACATTTTGCCAGTACATGCGAACCAAAACTAAAGCCACCTGCGTAGAATGTTAAGCCAGCATGTTTTTCACGGGCATATTCAATCACAGTCAGAATATCATCCGTTTCACCATGACCTTGATCATGTGTACCCTCGCTGCCACCCAGACCCCGAAAACTTGGACGATAGACCACACAACCCATTTCATTAAAAATCTGAGCCAGCAACACAGGAACCTTATGATGCGGTGTACCACCTTGTAAAGGATGAGGATGGCACACCACCGCAAAACCTGTCACTTCACCTTTAGGTTGATCGACAAATATTTCGATTTGACCAACAGGACCTTGAATGAATATTTGCTCAGACATAAGACATGGTATGGGTAATGGAAGAATCCACTATTTTACCGATAAAACTTAGCGAGAACACGAATTGGCATTAAAAATTATCAACTGTTATAGTTTAGGGAATTTATAGTCCGTACGTCAAAAAACCAATACAATACCGATATGAGTTATCCAATACATTTTAGAAAGAAAATATTAGCCAAGCTTGAAGAAGGTCAATCTATCCGAGCGGTTGCTCAACACTTCGAAATTGATAAAAATACAATTGTCGAATGGAAAAAGCGAATCGAAATAAAAAGAACTCGACCAAGAAAACCATCTAAAGTTGATGATGATGCCTTACGTGCAGATGTTGAGCAATATCCTGATGATTATCAATATGAACGCGCTGCTCGTTTTGGTTGTGGTACTTCTACAATTGGAGATGCGCTCAAGCGTCTAAATATCACAGTTAAAAAAAGACCTTACGGCACCCGAAAGCAAAAACAGAACTCAGAGAGCAGTATTTAAAAGATTTAAACCGATTAAGGTGTCAACACCCGATCATCTATCTTGATGAAAGTGGATTTAAATCTCATGAACATAGACCTCATGGTTATTCAAAACAGGGAACTCCTTGTTATGGAACATATAATTGGCAATTAAAAAATCAAACCAATGCAATAGGAGCAATCCATGAGGGTAAGTTATTTGCAGTTGGTTTATTTGATTGCAAAGTAAATTCGGATGTATTTCATTTTTGGGTAGATCAGTTTTTATTACCAGAATTACCCTCGAATAGTGTAATTGTCATGGACAATGCAGCTTTCCATAAACGACAAGATATACAAGATCTATTAACCCAACATGGGCATCAAATACTTTGGTTACCACCGTATAGTCCTGACCTTAATCCTATTGAAAAAATGTGGGCATGGGTGAAAGCAAAAAGGAAAAAATGGTTGGTTAACTCAATAGATAAGCTTTTTAGTCGTTTCTTTAACGAGTGTATGGGTAATTAAACGGTTTGACTATAGATTCACTTTGATTGATTATGCTTGCCTTAATTTCTCCAGCAAAAACTTTAGATTACGAAACAGCTTTACCAACAGATACTTATACACAACCTCGTTTGTTACAACAGTCTCAACAATTGATTGACGTGTGCCGCAAACTTTCGGCAACTGAAATTGCTTCTCTGATGACAGTTAGTGAGAAAATTGCAAATTTAAACGTTGGGCGTTTCCGTGACTGGAATGCAGATTTTGATTTTTCCAATGCCCGTCAAGCCATGTTTGCATTTAAGGGGGATGTCTATACAGGTTTGGATGCTTATGATCTCGATGATCAGGAAATCGACTTCGCCCAACAGCATTTGCGGATGTTGTCAGGTCTCTATGGTTTATTGCGTCCTTTGGACTTGATGATGCCATACCGTCTGGAAATGGGCACAAAACTAAACAATACACGCGGCCATAACCTGTATGAGTTTTGGGGTGATATTATTACCGATCAGATCAATCAAGACTTGGTAAATATTGATGCAAAAGTATTGATAAATTTAGCCTCTGACGAATATTATAAATCTGTAAATGAAAAGAAAATTCAGGTGGAGATTATCAAGCCTGTGTTCCTGGATCAAAAGAATGGAAAATATAAAGTCATTAGTTTCTATGCGAAAAAAGCAAGAGGTCTAATGGCACGATATATCATTAAAAACAAACTGAGTCAGGTAGAGCAGCTCAAAGCATTTAATAGTGATGGCTATTATTTTGATACTGAAAGTTCATCAGACAAAGAGTTGGTCTTTAAGCGGGATGAGCAATAAGTAAATCAATAATTTTTAAAGGTGTTATCGATGCAGCAATATATACCAGCCCTAGAAAAATCATGGTTTGAGTTGCATCAACACTATCATTTTTCTGAACCACAGAAAATATTGAATAAACTCATCGCTGCCTATAGCGAAAAACAACGGGCTTATCATACCATTCAGCATTTATATGAATGTCTTATTTTACTTGAATTGGTTAAACCCTATTTAAATGATTTTTATGCAGTTGCTCTGGCACTCTGGTTTCATGATGCTATTTATAATCCACAAGCCAAAGACAATGAACTGAAAAGTGCAGAGCTGTTTGAACAGTATGTGACTGCTGATTTATCTGATCAAACAGTTATCAAAATTAAGCAATGGATTTTAGCCACACAAAAACATGCAACAACAGATGAATTGGATTTACAGTTTTTACTGGATATTGATTTATCGATTTTAGCAGCATCGCCAGCACGTTTTGTAGAATATGAACAACAGATTCAAAAAGAGTATGTTTGGGTTGAACCAGAACTTTATGCAGTGAAGAGAAAAGAAGTTTTACAGCATTTTTATCAAACACAACCGCTTTATCAGACTGAATATTTTCAACAGAATTTTGAATTACAGGCAAAGCAGAATTTAAATAGGGTGCAATGATAATTGCACCTTTTTATAACAAAATGAATATGTTTTTGATGAACTATTTGAAGAAATAACCCGTCTCAGGCGAACTTGCATTTGCCATGCGCTTACGTGGCATACGACCTGCTAAAAAGGCTTCACGACCTGCTTCAACCGCTTTCTTCATGGCAGAAGCCATTAAGATCGGGTTTTGAGCAGCCGCAATCGCTGTATTCATCAAGACACCGTCACAGCCCAATTCCATTGCAATCGCTGCATCACTGGCTGTACCGACACCTGCATCGACCAGCACAGGTACTTTGGCGTTTTCCTTGATAATCGAAATAGTGTGTGGATTGAGAATGCCTAAACCAGAACCGATCAGGCTACCTAAAGGCATGATTGCCACGCAACCCATACTTTCAAGTTCTTGGGCCACAATTGGGTCATCCGAGGTATAGACCATGATCTCAAAACCATCATCAATCAAGGTTTGGGCCGCTTTCAGTGTTGCAGTGATGTTTGGGTATAAGGTTTTCTCATCACCTAGAACTTCCAGCTTGACCAGATTGTGTCCATCTAAAAGTTCACGCGCCAGCATACAGGTACGGATTGCGCTATCCGCATCAAAGCAACCTGCGGTATTTGGCAGGATGGTATATTTCTCAGGTGGAATCACTGAAAGCAGGTTAGGTTGATCTGCATGTTGTCCGATATTGACTCGACGAATTGCCACCGTCACAATCTCAGCGCCACTTGCCTGAATGGCTAAACCAGTTTCATTTAAATCTTTATATTTGCCTGTTCCGACCAATAAACGAGACTGGAAAGTACGTGAGCCAATAATTAAAGGGGAATCTTGCATGGGCTACTCCATTTTTAGCCGATTAGCCGCCACCAACAGCTTGAATGATTTCAATACGATCTTCGGGAGCAATTGTGGTTTGCTCAAGTTTACTTTTCGGAATGATCTGTTGATTTTTCTCCACAGCGAAGCGTTTACCCTCTAAAGCCAACACCTGAATCAATTGCTGTAGGTTTTCACAAGGCGTGTCAGTCAACTCGCCATTTAAATAGATGTGCATGATAAATCCTTATTTCGCATGCGTAAGCGCTTGCCATGCGAGCAAAAGCCAACCTGCAATCATAAATGCACCACCAATCGGGGTGATCGCACCTAAGATTTTTGGTAGACCAAGTGCCATAATGTACAACGAACCGCAGAAAAAAATGATACCAATTTGCATCAAAATAAAAGGAATTTTTATTGGCAGAGTTGGTGTGGTTTTATGAAGCACACCTAAAATCAGTAAGCCAAGGCCATGATAGAAAAAGTATTGGGTTGCTGTGCTCCACCAAGCCAGTTGCTCAGGTGTGGCAAAAGATTTGAGTCCATGCGCGCCGAAAGCGCCTAACATAACTGCAAGCGCGAGATTTAGCGCAGAGATTGCTATCCACATAATGATAATGGAACTAAAAATTTGATGAACAAACTTAACATATTCGGGTGTTTAAACAAAGCCAGATAAAACAAAAGGGCATGAAAGCCCTTGTGTTTGATGTAATCTTAACTCGCAGACATGGCGGTTTTGATTTTTTCCATTGCATTCTTTTCAAGTTGGCGAATACGTTCTGCAGAAACGTTATATTCAGCCGCAAGTTCATGCAAGGTCGATTTATCATCATCCAGCCAGCGACGTTGTAGAATGTTACGTGAGCGATCATCAAGTTGATCCATAGCCTCATGTAAGGCAGTGGTGCTTTGTTCCTCGTAATCTTCTTCTTCAATCAAGCGCGCAGGATCGTAACGATTATCTTCCAAATATAGTGCAGGGGCGGTATGTGGAGTATCGTCATCATCATCGCCCTGTGCTTCAAACGCAGCATCATAAGCGGTTAAACGACCTTCCATTTCAAGCACTTGCTCAGGTGTTACATTCAAATCATTTGCAATTGAGCGTGCTTCTTCTAAGGTGAGTTTTTTACTTGATTTTTTAAGACTACGCAAATTAAAGAATAATTTTCGCTGTGCTTTGGTAGTAGCAATTTTGACAATACGCCAGTTACGAATCACATATTCATGGATTTCGGCTTTAATCCAGTGCACAGCAAAAGAAACTAGACGAACACCCATGTTTGGGTCGAAACGTTTAACCGCTTTCATTAGTCCAAGATTGCCTTCCTGAATCAGGTCACCTTGTGGAAGGCCATAACCTGCATAGCTACGTGCAATATGTACGACAAAGCGCAGGTGTGACATTACCAAAAGTTTGGCAGCATCAAGGTCTTGGTCATAATAGTAACGCTCAGCAAGTTCTTTTTCCTGCTCAGCCGTTAAAATTGGAATTTGATTGACAGTACTGATATATGCACCAAGGTTTACACCTGGCGCAGACAATGACAGGGGCATCAATTGATTGCTGCTGTCAGTAGTCATGGAGTCTCCTTATAGGATTATATTTAAGTCAACAATTTCATCTTAATGCGAATAGACTTCATCACTAAGGAAATTTGAGTATAGAAATGTAAATTTAATGCATTTATCTTTAGTCAGAGTTTAGCAAAGAATTACATAGATTCAATTAAATAGTGAAACTCATTCTCTGAAATTTTTTGAGGCTGGCATTGAAGTTGCTGGATTTGGCAATATCGTGTTACATCAATTTCACTATGTGGGTCGGATGACTTGAGTAAAAACTGCTGTTTTTCGGGTGCCTTTTTTAAGGCACGTTTCAACATCAACAGTGGCATTGGGCAGGGCTGCCCTAGGGCATCAATAATCTCAGGTGAACTGGAAATAAGAGTCATAATCGTTTAAGCCGCTGAATACGTCATTATCTTAGCAAATTTTCGTGTGACTTTAGAGGGGGAATCTCATTAAAAAAACAGCTAAATGATTGAAAAAAACAGATAGAAACATTAGAAATAACTTAAAATAAATCTATTAATTATCATAAACCCATGTTAAGCTCGATGCGTTTTAGAAAGTGTTTAATTAAATTTTATTGTATTAAACCCTATAACAAATGGATGTAACCGGAAATTGTTGATAGTTTTACAGAATGATTACAAGCTTTAAAATTATAAAAATTTTAAAACCTTGTTGGCTCTGCTGTTTGCAACACCGGAAGGTCCTTATCTTTCAATATCTGAGGATTGACTTATGACAGCTCGTGAACAAGGCGTAGTAAAGTGGTTTAACGACACTAAAGGCTTTGGTTTTATTCAGCGTAATGGTGGTGATGACGTATTCGTTCATTTCCGCGCAATTATGGGCGATGGCCACCGTTCTTTACGTGACGGCCAACGCGTAGAATTCAACGTAGTTCAAGGACAAAAAGGTTTCCAAGCTGAAAACGTTCAGCCTTTAGACTAATTTGTTGCTTTAACCCCCTATAGTTCCCCCTTAATAAGGGGGAACTATAGGGGGTTATAAAACGCTCCAATCTTATTGGGGCGTTTTTATTTTTTATGGTTTATAATAGCGACTTTCTTTTGCTCATTGATGGTTCGAGTGCATATATGACATCTGGTTTTGAAACCTTAAATTTACATCCGCAGTTAAAAAAAGCGATTGATGCTTTGGGTTTTACACAAATGACCCCAATTCAGCAAAAGGTTTTAAAATATACGTTGGCAGGACATGATGCCATTGGTCGAGCGCAAACGGGTACAGGCAAAACAGCGGCCTTTTTGATTAGCGTGATCAATGATCTACTCAATAATCCTATTCAGGACCAGCGTTTTCGTGGTGAACCGCGTGCCTTGATTCTGGCACCGACACGTGAGTTGGCTTTACAGATAGAAAGTGATGCTCAGGCTTTAACAAAATTCTCAAATTTGCATGTTGTCACTTTGTTGGGTGGTGTTGATTTTGACAAGCAAAAGAAAATGCTGGACAAGAATTTTGTCGATATTATTGTTGCGACTCCTGGGCGACTGATTGATTTTGTGGAGCAAAAAGAAGTCTGGCTTGATAAAATTGAATTTTTAGTGATTGATGAGGCGGATCGTTTGCTGGATATGGGTTTTATTCCTTCAGTAAAACGTATTGTGCGTTATTCGTCATTTAAGGAGCAGCGTCAAACATTGATGTTCTCGGCAACGTTTAGCTACGATGTTCTCAATCTTGCACGCCAATGGTTGTTTGAACCTGTTATGGTTGAGATTGAGCCTGAGCAGAAAACCAATGTCGATGTTGAGCAACGCGTGTATATGGTTGAGAAAAAAGACAAATATAAGCTTCTGCAAGAAATTTTGCGTGATGAGCCTATTGATAAAGTCATGATCTTTGCGAACCGTCGGGATCAGGTTCGCCGTTTGTATGACCATCTCAAGCGTGATGGTTATAAGGTTGGGATGTTGTCGGGTGAAATTGCCCAGGACAAGCGCTTAAAGATGCTGGACCAATTCAAGCAGGGCAAGCACAACATTATGATTGCAACCGATGTGGCAGGTCGTGGTATTCATGTTGATGGTGTGTCGCATGTGATTAATTTTACCTTGCCAGAGCAATCGGATGATTATGTACACCGTATTGGGCGTACAGGACGTGCAGGAGCGCAGGGCGTAAGTATTAGCTTCCTGTCGGAAGATGATGCTTTTTATTTACCAGAGATTGAAAAGGCGATTGGTAAAAAATTGCCTTTAACTCGTCTGGATGGGTATTGTTAATTTTAATAAACCCAGCATAAATACGGAAAAGACCAAATTGTTCATAGATTTGGTCTTTTTTTATTGCAAAATACAATTCGTTCACCAGATTGCACAAAAGATCAGGGATTTTTTTTGATTTCCTGTGATTAGTTGCTGAATTGAAATAAATCAGCATGTAGAATATGGCGCATTACCTGGGAGGATATTATGGCACTCATCTCAATGCGCCAGCTCTTGGATCACGCTGCGGAACATAACTACGGCGTACCAGCATTTAACGTAAACAACTTAGAACAAATGCGTGCAATCATGCTCGCTGCGGATGCAACAAACTCACCTGTAATCGTGCAGGCTTCGGCTGGCGCGCGTAAATACGCAGGTGCACCGTTCCTCCGCCACCTTATTTTGGCAGCGATTGAAGAATGGCCGCATATTCCTGTGGTAATGCATCAGGATCATGGTACAAGCCCTGATGTTTGTCAGCGTTCTATCCAGTTGGGTTTCAGCTCAGTCATGATGGATGGTTCATTGGGTGCAGATGGCAAGACACCAACCTCATACGATTACAACGTTGATGTAACTCGCCGCGTGGTTGCGATGGCGCATGCATGTGGTGTTTCAGTTGAAGGTGAGATTGGCTGTCTAGGTAGCCTTGAAACTGGTATGGCTGGTGAAGAGGATGGTGTTGGCGCAGAAGGCGTACTTGACCATTCTCAATTGCTGACTTCTGTTGAAGAGGCAACCTCGTTTGTGGCAGATACCAATGTTGATGCCTTGGCGATTGCTGTAGGTACTTCACATGGCGCGTACAAGTTTACTCGCCCACCTACAGGCGATATTCTGGCAATTGACCGTATTAAAGAAATTCATGCTGCACTGCCAAACACGCATCTTGTGATGCATGGTTCAAGCTCCGTACCACAGGAATGGTTGGCTGTGATTAACCAATATGGTGGTGATATTAAAGAAACTTATGGTGTGCCTGTAGAGCAGCTTGTTGAAGCAATCAAACATGGTGTGCGTAAAATCAATATTGATACTGACTTGCGTTTGGCTTCAACGGGTGCAATGCGCCGTATGATGGCTGAAAAACCAAGCGAATTTGATCCGCGTAAATTCTTTGGCGAGACAGTTGAAGCAATGAAGCAAATCTGTATCGATCGTTATGAATCATTTGGTACAGCAGGCAATGCTGACAAGATTCGTCCAATTTCTTTAGAGAAGATGGTTGATCGTTACAAATAACTCATTTGTAGCTAAAAACAGCGGCATTTGCCGCTGTTTTTTCTTTATCGAGTAAATAAAATGCCAGCTCTTATACAGGCTGGCATTTGCATTAAAGTAGCTGGATTATTTTTGTGGAGCTTTGGTGTCTAGGTTGGCATCTTTAATTTCAACATAGGCATTGGCACGAAGTTCACGTGTCCAGCTATCCACTTCGGTATCAAACTGACGTTCACCTAAAATCTGGCGAGCCATACGTTCCTGAACTTCCTTGGTCATGTCCTGCTGGCGAGTATCTGTAACCTGTAGGATATGCCAGCCAAACTGGGTCTGGAATGGTTTACTGACTTGACCAACTGGTGTGTCTTTCATGACCTGTTCAAACTCTGGAACCATCATACCAGGGCTCACCCAGCCGAGACTACCACCATCACGGGCGGAACCTGTATCATTTGAATAAGTTGCAGCCAATGTTGCAAAATCTTCACCTGCTTTTACGCGTGTGTAAAGACTGTCAATCATTTGTTTGGCGCGGTCCAGGGTTACAACTTCTGATGGTTGGATCAGAATGTGGCGTGTTTTGTATTGAGAGACCAGAGCTTTTTGGTCATTCTGTTTGCGTTCAAGTAATTTAAGTACATGAACACCATCACGCACATTGATCAACTCAGTGGTTTGACCTACTTTTAATGGTGTAAGGCGCGCTGAAAGTTCGGTAGGAATATCAGATAGCGGGCGGAAACCCATATCTGCGCCATCAACCTTGACGGTTGAGGTGGATAGCTTTGAGCTAATCGTTTTAGGATCATCACTTGTAGCCAAAGCTTTTTTAACTTCTTGAGCTACTTTTTGGACTTCATCGGTATTTTCACCTGAAATACGCATATGAATGACGTGTGCCTGAATCCCTAAGGCAGCCTGACCTTCAGGAGAATTTAGGAAATTCTCCACATCATGGTCGCTGATTTTAATACGTGACATCACCTGTTGTTGACGCAGGCGGCCAATGGCTAAATCTTCAGCAATTCGGTTACGTAGATTTTCGTAAGTACCAGGCGCAATGGCATCCAGCTTTTGCTGGAAAGCCTCTAATGTGCTGGCACCTGACTGATTCGCAACTTTTAGTACGGCTGCATTCAGGCTTTTCTCGTCTGGTTTAATGCCATAGCGTTTTACTTGCTCTAACTGGGCTTGACGAACGATCAACTGGTCCAGCACCTGCATTTGTAAATACTGTTGAGGTGGGACCGTTTTATTTTGTGCTTTTAGCTGGTGTTCCGTTTCCGCAACTCCTTGCTCTAAGTCACTTTTAAGAATAACACTATCGTCCACAATTGCGACAACCTCATCCGTAGGTTGGGCAAAGCTTTGCATTGATGAAGAAACTAGGGCAGCGAGAACAGTGGCTCTAAAGATATGTTGAAAGTGTTGTATCTTCATTAACGTTGTGTCCAAGATTGATTAATTTTGTTGAAACCTAAAACTCTATTTTCCAGAAGAGAGGCAAGCTTGTTGTTTAAGCCCCCTAAACCTTTCAGGGTAAACTCGGCCATAACTGCACGTTTTTTGCGAACATCTGGAGAGTTTGGATCATCCAGATCGTTATAGTAGGAACGACCATAAACTGAAACAGCCCAACAGCAAGACTCATAATTGATGCCAAGCAGGTACTCACGCATTAGTTTGTTGTCCAGGTCATATTGAGCATGGCCCATGATACGCCAATTATCCTTTACAGGTTGTATAAAGGATGCAACAACCTGATCGTAATAATTCTGACGGTCAGGAATGTCTTTACGGTAGAAATAGCCTAAGTTATATAGGTTGCCCTGACCGCCTGTATAGTAGGCTTGCACATCTCGCTGAGCATTGTCACCATTCGACATCCAAGCTGAATTGGCGTTAATGGTGAAATTCTGGTTGAGCTGACTAGATACACTGACAATAGGACCTGTCTGACGCTGGGTATCAAACTCGTCAGGCTGTTGGTTCAGGCTGACACGTCGATCACTAAAATAATAGCTTTGACCGACACTGGCGCGAATACGCTCCAGACCTTCTGTATCCAATAAACTATAGGTTACACCCAATGACAAAAAGTTGTTGTCATCCAGACGGTCATGGCCATAGAAACGGTAGGGGTTAAAAAGCTGGTCGTAGTTGATCGAGGCTGTGGTTGAGTCAAAGTTTGGATAATCATCCTGCTTTTTATAAGGTGAGTAGGCATAAAAAGCCCGTGGCGAAATACTTTGCAGGTATTTGCCCTCTTTTTCAAAAGTGACCCCTGTTGCCAATGTAAACTGGGGTACAACAACAGATTTTTCTAAATCATCTGACTTGGACAGTCCAATACTCTTCTTGGAGTCCTGATCATAGAATGTGTTGATGCTGCGTACAGAAACTTCTGGAATCGCATAGAACCATGATGGGGTAATGTAGTTATAACGAACGGCAAACTGGTTATAGATACGTGTACCACTTGATTCCAGAGCTGAATCATCATTAATAGACTTTTTGAAATAGGCAGTATCGTTATTAAATTCATACTGTAATCCTTGTGGATCGCCTGTAACATAATTTAATAAAAATTGTGGCAGTCGGGCATAGGGCTTATCTGCGTCTTTAATGGTTTTATCCAGTGTCTGGAAATCTTCGACTTTCAACTGAGCCTTAAGACCTGGAATACCATTTTGATAATTCAGTTCCCAGGCGCGACGTAGATTCAGATCGGTTTTGCTATTTGGATTATTTTCAAAGTCTGCGAAATAATCCTTATCTGATGCATAGTTATATTCTAAATTGGTCGACCATTGATTATTCATTTTCCAGTAATGGATGAAATGCAGGTCATCACGGTCTTTATTGTCATATTGATTGTCGTTTGGTAAATATCCGCCCCAGATTCGACCTGAACCAAAATTCTCAGTCATATAGCGGAATTCACCATCCAGCTTGCCACCGCGTCTACTCATAAAGCTTGGAGTAAGCGTTAAGTCGTAGTTTGGTGCCAGGTTAAGATAAACAGGCACGCCAAGCTGTGCACCACCATCATTGGTATAACCGAAAGTAGGGGTTAAAATACCTGTGGTACGGCGGTCATCAATCGGGAAATTGAAATAGGGTACGGCAAGTACAGGTATATCTTTGACATAAAGCTTGGTGCCACGTGTTACACCACGACCCGTATCCTGATTCAGTTCTATTTGCTTTGCCTGAATTTTCCAGGCTGGTTTTTGTCCAGGTGGGCAGGCGGTATAGCTTGCATCTTTTAAGATAACCAGGTTTTCATTCTGACGCTGGATTTGACTTGCATAACCATGCGCATGCTGCTGTTCAGAGATGTAGAAACTATTGTTTAAATCACCTGTCTGTGTTTTTAGGTTGTAGTCAATCTCATCACTTTGCGTGAGCAGGCCTGATTGTGCAAGCTGCACTTGTCCTTGCGCTTTTGCATGGGTTTGGGTTGAATCAATGGTGACCTGATCTGCGCGAATACTGCGCCCTTCCTGATCAATCACAACATTGCCTTGCAGGAAAGAATCTCCCTCAGGGTTGTAATGACCATAGTCTGCGGTGATTACTGAAGTGGTGTTATTGGCATCGGATGGCTTGGTTTGTGGATTAATCGGGGTAATCCATGTGCCCTGACAAAAGGAAGAGCTTAAATAGCGATTGTCGCGTAACTGGGCTTCTGCTGCTGATTTGTCCACATAATATTGCTGGAAAAACTTTTCACCCTTATAGCTTTCTTGCTTTGGCTGAGCCTGATTTTGTTGGGTGATGGCTTTAAGCTGTTTATTGTCAAGCGTAGAGACGGCATCAGCTGAAGCTGCGAAACCTGATTGAATCGAGCCGCCACACAAAAGTGTCAAAATAGCTGTTGCTAAAGGATTAAATTTAAACTGATGTTTCATTGTCTCATTAACCAGTACGCTAATTCACAATTAATTATTGTCGCATCATAGAGAAAAAGTTGATAAGTGGCTACACTTAAGCTTTCAAAATCTCAGCTAGTTTTAGATTTTATTGCAAATGAATACACAACGTGAACAATTGATACAAACTTGGCTTCAAGCCGTTCTTCAGTCCGATCAATTTGAGATCAGTTTTTTGGCAGGAGATGCAAGCTTTCGACGTTATGCGCGAATCAAGTTACAAAACAAAACCTATATGCTCATGGATGCGCCACCTGAAAAAGAAGACTGTATTCCATTTGTGAGTATTGATGAGTTCTTTGATGGACATGGGGTTCGTGTGCCACATATCGTCGCCAAGGATTTAACCCAGGGTTTGTTACTGCTTGAAGATTTTGGTGATGTGGTGTTGTCCACTTTATTGAATGACGAAACTGTTGACCAATACTATGCACAAAGCTTTAAACAGTTGATTGAGTTGCAGCAGATTGATGGAAAAAATCATTTACCTGCCTATTCTTATGAAAAGCTGATGACAGAAATGCGTCTATTGACTGAATGGATGTTACCATCCTTGAATATTCAGCCTACAGAGCAGCAGCTTGAAACCATTGAGCAGGCATTCGACTTCCTTGCGATTGAAGCAACGCATCAGCCACAAGTCATCGTGCATCGTGATTTTCATAGCCGTAACCTCATGAAAATCGACAATGAGCAAGAGCTTGGTGTGATTGACTTTCAGGATGCAGTGATTGGTGCAGATACCTATGATCTGATCTCGATTACCCGTGATGCTTATGTGCAATGGAATACTGAACGTGTCTATAATTGGTTTAAAGTGTTCTATGACCTGTTGCCTGAAACTGCAAAAGAAAACCGTAGTTTTGAACAGTTCAAGCGTGATGCTGATTTAATGGCGATTCAACGTCACCTTAAGATTTTGGGTATCTTCGTGCGATTGTTTGAGCGTGATGGTAAATCGGGTTATTTAAAAGATTTACCGCGTGTGATGTGGTATTTGCTTGAAGAAAGTCAGGGCTACGACGAATTGAATGACTTTATGCAGTTTATTCGTGATGTGGTCATGCCTAAATTTACTGCAAAATATGGTAGCTATGAGGTGGTTGCATAATGAAAGCGATGATTCTTGCTGCAGGGCTAGGGAATCGCATGCGTCCGCTAACCCTACATACTCCTAAACCTTTGCTTGAAGTGGGTGGAAAACCGCTGATAGTTTGGCATATTGAAAAGTTGCAAAAGATTGGTGTGACTGAGATCGTCATCAATACCGCATGGCTAGGCGAAAAACTGGCGAATGCGCTGGGTGATGGTTCTCAATTCGGTGTCAAAATCCTATGGTCACATGAGGGTGAGGGTCTTGAAACCGCAGGTGGAATCATCAATGCCTTGCCATTGTTGGGTGATGAGCCATTCATTCTGGTAAATGGAGATGTCTGGACCACCATGGATTTTGCTTCATTATTAGATGTTCAGTTAGGTGAGCAGCAGGCACATTTGGTCTTGGTGGAAAATCCCCCACAACATTTAAAGGGTGATTTTATCCTTTCTAACGGGCTGGCTTATACCTTTGAACAGGAGCAGTTGGGCGAAGCATTAACTTATAGCGGTATTGCCGTGCTTCATCCGCGGATGTTTGCTGGTCTGGAAAATGGCAAGCGACCTTTGGCGCCATTGTTAAAACAGGCAATGCAGCAACAGCAGGTTTCGGCTGAAAAATTACAAGGGATTTGGGTGGATGTTGGCACACCTGAACGTTTGGAGCAGCTAGATCAACAAATTAAGCAAAATAAGTTTTCGTAGTAGGTCATTGTCTTTATTTGATTTGTATGGAAAAAGACAAAAGCCTACAGGATTGTGCAGTTTATCATGTTTGCCACTGTTTAACTGCATAATCGTTCAACAAGTCCTACTGTGCCTTGCATCAGAAATCGGTATACTGCACGGCAAGTTTATCGAGATGTTACACCGCTATGCATCCTTTTTTTCAAGAATTAAAGCAAGGTAGCCAGGCTTTGGGTTTAAACCTGAGTGATGAGGCCTTAACACTCTTATTGAAATATCAAGATGCTTTGGTGCTATGGAATAAAGCATATAACCTGACCGCTATTCGTGATCCTAAAGAAATGCTGGTGAAACATTTACTGGATAGCCTAAGTATCCTGAATGATTTACCCCAGGGCCGTTTGCTGGATGTGGGAACGGGTGGTGGCATGCCAGGCATGATCATTGCGTTATGTCAGCCAGAGCGTTCTTGTGTGCTTCTGGATTCCAATGGGAAAAAGATTCGTTTTTTAAAGCAGTTTATTGCTGATCTAAAGCTTAAAAATGTAATTGCAGTGCAAACACGTGTAGAAAACGAAGACAGTATTAACGAGCTTGGTCATTTCGATGTCATTACAAGTCGGGCCTTTGCCTCTCTGACTGACTTTGTCGATGCTGCACAACCTTATATGCATAAACAGAGCATTATTGCCGCAATGAAAGGCTTAATTCCAACCGACGAAGTTGAGCAAATCAAAGATCAATATTCATGTACGGTGATCGAACTTCGTGTACCAAGATTAGATGAACAACGTCATTTACTGTTACTTCAACGTATTCAATAAAAAATATTAAGGGTAGTCATGGCTCAAATTATTGCAATTGCAAACCAGAAAGGTGGTGTAGGGAAAACCACGACCGCAGTGAATCTTGCCGCATCTTTGGCAATTTTGAAAAAACGTGTCCTGCTGGTCGATATGGATTCACAGGGTAATGCCACTATGGGGTCTGGCGTTCAAAAGAATGACTTGCTTTATTCAGTGACGGATGTGCTGTTGGGCGAAGTGCCCATTGAAACAGCCATTCAAAAGGCTGAGGTGGGTTATAAGGTCTTGGGTGCAAACCGTGAGCTTGCAGGGGTGGAGCTTGTTATTGCGGAGCAGGATGGGCGTGAATTTATCCTGAAAAATGCCTTGCAGGAAGTCGCGTCCTCATTTGACTATATCATTGTGGATTGTGCCCCAAGTTTGAGCCTCATCACTGTGAATGCCTTGGCAGCGGTTGATGGTGTGATTATTCCAATGCAGTGTGAATATTATGCTTTGGAAGGTCTGGCTGACTTGACCCAGACTATTGACCGTATACAAAAAGCCCTCAATCCAAACTTGGAAATCATTGGGGTGTTGCGTACCATGTATGATGCCCGTAATGCCCTGACTCGTGATGTGTCGGCAGAGTTGGAGCAGTATTTTGGTAAAAAATTGTATGATACGGTGATTCCTCGAAATATTCGTTTGGCTGAAGCGCCAGCACATGGTTTGCCAGTGATCTATTTCGAAAAAAGTTCAAAAGGTGCGGTTGCCTATTTAAACCTTGCCGCAGAAATGTTGAAGAAAAGTAAAGTGAAAAAAGGAAGTGCTGTATGAGCATCAAAAAACGCGGATTGGCTAAAGGTCGTGGTTTAGATGCGCTATTGGGTTCAATTCAAAAAGAAAAACTGCAACTCGAAGCACAAGCCCTGGATCATGGTGAACTCAAGCAGATTGATGTCAACTTATTAAAACGTGGCGAATATCAGCCACGCCGTTTTATTCAGGAACAGGATTTACAGGAACTTGCGTCATCCATCGAGAAGCATGGGGTGATGCAGCCAATCGTGATTCGTCCTGTTGACGATGAACAGCACCCTTACGAAATCATTGCGGGTGAACGTCGTTGGCGTGCAGCGCAGTTAGCGGGTTTAACTCAAATCCCTGCCATTGTTCGTGAACTGAACGATCAGGTCGCAATTGCATTGGCACTGATTGAAAATATTCAGCGTCAGGACCTCAATCCAATTGATCAGGCAGTTGCTTTGCAACGTTTTCATGATGAATTTGGTTTAAGTCATCAGGAAATAGCCGATACTGTGGGTAAAGCCCGTACCACAGTGAGTAACTTATTACGCTTACTCAGTCTGGCTGACCCAATTAAGGACCTGATGCAACAGGGGCAGATTGATATGGGACATGCCCGTGCCATTCTCACCCTGAAAGCCAAAGACCAGATTGACGTGGCGCAAATCGTGATTGAAAAAGCCCTGTCAGTGCGTCAGACTGAACAACTGGTACGTGAGTGGTGTGAACCAAAGCCTGAAAAGGAAAAGGTACAGGTTTCTCCTGATATTGAACAATTGACTCAAAAACTGTCGGAACGTTTTGGGGCAAATGTGAAAATTGACCATAACCAAAAAGGTAAAGGAAAAATGGTCATTCATTACCACTCATTGGATGAGTTGGATGGAATTTTAAATATTTGTTTACCTAACTAATATTCAAGGTGCGTCCTTTTATATTTTAAATATTATTGGGGAATAATATGTGGGAACTTGTGAAAGCGGGTGGTTGGTTAATGCTACCGCTTATTCTCTCATCAATTTTTACGGTTGCAATTTCAATTGAACGCTATATTCGGTTAAAACGGGCACAGGTGCTGCCACAGATATTATTGGTCAATGGTTCGGATGCTGAATCTGTCATTTCACAACTAGAGCAGGATGCTGCCGCAAAAAGTCCTTTGGGTCGTATTCTTAAGGCAGGATATGAACATCGTGACCAGGGCGAGCAGTTTGCGCGTGCGCAGATGGAGGCAACCGCTTCACGGGAAATCAGCCATCTGGAAAAAAATATCAATTTTCTGGGTACTTTAAGTGCCATTGCACCCTTGCTTGGTTTGTTGGGAACCGTACTCGGTATTATTGAATCGTTTTTAGTGATTGATATCGGTTCTGCTGGAAATGCAAGTATGATGATGCCGGGTATCTCTAAAGCATTGATTACTACGGCTGTAGGTATGCTGATAGCGATCCCTGCCATGATTGCCTACCGTTATTTTCAACGTGTAGTACATGAATATATTGCTGAGTTAGAACAACAATCAACATTATTTCATGCTGCACTTTTCTACAAAAAAGCACCTCATGTGCAAGAACATCGCCATGCAAGCTGAGCATAGGTGACATTATGAAATTTAAACGTTCTCAAGTTGAAGATATTCATATCAACCTGACACCCATGATTGACTGTCTGTTGTTCATTCTGGTGTTCTTGCTATTGTCCACAACATTCAGCCAGCAAAGCCGTATCAATCTGACTTTGCCCGATGCACAGGGTGTGCCACCAAAACAGTTCGATCAGAAAATTGAAATCATGGTAGACTCAACGGGGCATTATTCTGTGAATGGTCAAGCATTATCAACCAAGGATATTGCGGATTTAAGTACCGCAATCAAGCAGGCTGCACAGGATCGGCGTGATTTGATGTTTATTATTGCGGCGGATGCCAAAGCAACCCATCAGGACGTGATTCGTGTGATGGACGTGGCAGGTCAGCTTGGCTTTGTTAATGTCAATATCAGCACTAAAGTTCCGACTAGAGGTTTTACTGAGTGAATCAGGATTTTAAGGTTTATTTGCGCCTCATCTCATATTTAAAATCTTATTGGGGCATTGCCTTATTTATATTGATCGGTTTTGCGATTAATGCCACAACAGAAGTCTCAGTCGCCAAGCTGATGAAATATATCATCGATGCCATTCAAAATGGTGATCGAGAGAATCTGAACTGGTTTCCTGTTTTAATTGTGTTATTGATGTTTTTTCGCGGTGTTGGATTGTTTTTAGGTGGATATTTTACCGCTGTTATTTCACGTCAGTTGGTCTTTGGTATTCGTCAGGAAGTTTACGCCAAATTATTAAGGCTCCCTGCACAATATTATCTTGATCATAGCTCTGGCCATATTACTGCCAAGTTAATGTATAACGTTGAACAGCTTTCAGCCGCATCATCAGAGTCTTTGAAAACCCTGATTAAAGACGGTTTGATTGTTATTGGATTGTTGAGCTATTTACTGTATACCAATTGGCGTTTAACACTATGTTTTATTGTCTTTATACCAGTGATTGGCATCTTGGTGCGTATTGCCTCGAAAAAAATGCGTAAGCTGTCGATTCAGGTACAAAATACCATGGGTGATGTCAACCATGTGGTACAGGAAACCATCAATGGCAATAGTGTCGTCAAAAGCTTTACAGGTGAAGCATTTGAACAGCAGCGTTTTTATAAATCGTCACAAGAGAATCTTCGCCGTGGCTTAAAAATGGTGGTGGTGCAAAATATTAACAGCCCGATTATCCAGTTGATTCTCTCTTGTGCAATCGCAGTGATTTTATGGATTGCACTACGTCCACAAGTTTTGGGTGATACTTCGGCTGGTGAATTTGTTGCCTATATTGCAGCAGCAGGTTTAATCTCAAAACCTGTGAAGAACCTGACGGATATTAATGAAAAATTACAGCGTGGTTTGGCAGCAGCACACTCTGTATTTGAACTGCTAGATTTGCCTGAAGAACAGAATAAGGGGCAACTCACACCTGTGCTGAAAGGCAATATCCAGTTTGAACATGCAGATTTATGTTATGAAGACGGTACGCATGCGATTAAGGATTTTTCTTTAAAGATTCATTCTGGACAGACAGTTGCATTGGTGGGACGTTCAGGTGCGGGTAAAACCTCATTGGTGAATATGCTGCCACGCTTTCAGGAGTTAAGCGGTGGGCAACTGAAGTTTGATGGTGTGCCTGTTCAGGACATTGAATTGTCTTGCCTGAGATCACAGATTGCAATGGTCAATCAACAGGTGATTCTGTTTAATCGTTCAGTCCGTGACAATATTGCCTATGGTCAATTACAGGATGCAAGTGACGAGAAAGTGATTGCGGCGGCAAAAGCGGCTTATGCACATGACTTTATCATGAACTTGCCACAGGGTTATGACACTGTTCTCGGTGCGCAGGGCTTGAGCCTTTCTGGTGGTCAACGTCAGCGTATTGCCATTGCAAGAGCGATTCTCAAAGATTCTCCAATCCTGATTCTTGATGAGGCAACCAGTGCGCTGGATAATGAGTCTGAATATTTTATTCAACAGGCTTTTGATGAGGCGATGCAAGGTCGTACTACCATTGTGATTGCGCATCGTTTATCGACCATTGAAAATGCTGATGTGATTGTGGTGATGGACAAAGGGCAGATCATTGAACAAGGCACACATACCGAATTGCTCGCAAAACATGGCATGTATTATCAATTGCATCAACGCAATTTTGAGGAACACTAAACATGTCTATGGCGCAAACCATTCAGGATGCCTGGAATAAACAGGCAGCATGGTTAGTGTTGTTGCGTCCATTGTCATGGTTGTACCGTTTTGGTTTTTGCCTGAATCAGGGCTTGTATAGAACTGGAATCAAGAAAGTATATACCGCACCTGTGCCTGTGATGGTGATTGGTAATATCACGGTTGGGGGAAGTGGCAAAACGCCGTTGTTGATTCAACTGGTCAAGTATCTTCAACAACACAATATTCGTGTTGGAGTGATTAGCCGTGGTTATGGCGGTAAGGGAGATTTTCCTGCGCTGGTGACCACAACCTCTGAACCTGATCAAGTGGGTGATGAACCTTGTCTGATTGTACAGGCAACCCATGTTCCCATGGCGGTTGGTCCAAACCGTCAGGCAGCGATTGAACTGTTATTAAAATCTACCGCGATTGACCTGATTATGAGTGATGATGGTTTGCAGCATTGGGCTTTGGCACGTCAGCTTGAATGGATTGTGCTGGATCAAAACCGTGGTTTGGGCAATGAAAAGTTATTACCTGAAGGTTATCTGCGTGAGCCTAAATCACGCTTAAATAGAAGTACGGTCATTGAACATACTAAAATTGCACGAGCTCAGCGAAATATGCATTTAGAGATTGGCCAACCTTATTTGCTTAATCCCAATTCAAGCACAAACACTTTTGATGCCAAGCAGTATTTTAATGCTGTGGTGGGGATTGGCTTTCCGCAGCGTTTTTATCAAACACTGAATAAGCTCGGTGTTAACCAATATCAGGCACATGAGTTTCCAGATCATCATGATTATGAAATTGCTGATTTAACATTTGATCATCATGATGTAATTATCACGACTGAAAAAGATGCGGTTAAGTTCAAGACATTATTAAAGCAACATCCTGAATTTAACATTCCCATTTGGGTGGTGCCTGTTGAGGCAGTTTTATCATCAGATTGTTATGACTTGCTGCGGCAACAGTTACAGCAAGTCGGGATTCAATTTTCTTAGAGGGCAACTATGAAACACATCGTTATTCCTGCGCGTTTTGCCAGTTCTCGTTTACCAGGCAAGCCTTTATTGCTTATTCATGGTCGCCCAATGATTTTGCGCGTAGTTGATCAAGCCAAAAAAGTACAGGGCTTTGATGATTTGTGTGTGGCAACGGATGACGAGCGTATTGCCGAAGTGTGTCGAGCTGAGGGAGTGGATGTGGTGTTGACCCGTGCTGATCATCCATCAGGTACAGATCGGTTAAGTGAGGTGGCACGTCTAAAAGGCTGGTCTGCCGATGACATTATTGTCAATGTTCAGGGTGATGAGCCTTTGCTTCCAGCACAGTTGGTACAGCAGGTAACGCAACTTCTGGTTAACCAACCACGATGTTCAATGTCTACTTTATGTGAGCCTATTCATCAGTTGGAAGAATTTCAACGTGACAGCATTGTGAAAGTGGTGATGAGCAATCGCAATGAAGCATTGTATTTTAGTCGTGCCACCATTCCGTATGATCGTGATGGAGTAAAACAGTCACCGCCTACCTTGCATAATCAGGCATTCCGCCATCTGGGTTTATATGCTTACCGTGTCAAATTGCTACAAGAATATGTCACTTGGGAACAGGGAAATCTGGAAAAACTGGAAAGCCTTGAGCAATTGCGTGTACTGGAAAACGGCCACCGTATTGCCATTGCTGTTGCAGAAGCGAATTTACCTCCTGGGGTAGATACACAAACGGATTTAGACCGTTTAAATGCGATGCCTGTTAGTTTATTTGAATAGTATTGAGTGATATGAAACAAACCATGATTTATCCCTGGCATGAGCAAACATGGTCTTTGCTCACCACGCGCTTTCCTGAGCTTGGTCATGGTTTACTGTTTTATGGTAAACAAGGCTGTGCCAAGCAGGAGTTTGCCGAACGGTTTGTTGCATGGGTACTTTGTCTGAATAAACAGGCTGAGGCGGCATGTGGTGAGTGTTCTAGCTGCCAATGGCTGAAATCTGACACCCATCCCAATTATGTGCATATCACCACAGACGAAGACAATAAAAAGCAAAATGCAAAAATAAAGATTGAAAAAATCCGTGACTTATTGCCTTTCGTGCAGCAGACAGGCGAAGGCTGGCGTGTGGTGCTGATTGAGCCAGCGGAAGCACTGAATATTGCCTCTTCCAATGCATTGCTCAAGACTTTAGAAGAACCAGGTGAGCGTGTGGTACTGATTTTAGTTGCCGATCATTACTTGAAACTACCCGCAACCATCCGCAGTCGTCTACAACATTTCGCCTTGGATCGTCTAACCCCTCAAGAGTCACAGACTTTTGTGCAACAGCAAATTCCAGATTTAACAGCTAAGCAAACTTCCCTGTTGTTGAATCTTGGCAATGATATGCCGTTAAAGGCAATCGAGATTCAACAGAGTCACTGGCTAGAGAAACGGGCTACATTTTTAAATGACTGGTTGAAGCTGGTATCTGAAAAGAATATGCCTTTGTACTACGCCAACAAGTGGTCTAAGGAATTAAATTTTTCAGAATTTCTGATGATGTTTGAATATCTTTTGGCTGATGTCATTGCTTTAAAATTAAATCAGTCAATCAAGAATGACGATCTGAATTTTAATGAAATTATTCAATGCTATGACTTGGAATGCCTGTTTTCAATTTATTCAGATCTACAGCAGAAGAAATTGATGGTGGAGCAAAATGTTCAGACGCAATTGGTGCTTGATAAGCTGTTCATACAATTAATGAATGCTTAATTCTTGGTATTATATAGCTAAATTCTAAAAATACTAGCACAAGGAAATATCTGTAAAACCTCATTTCCTATGGTTTTAGGTGTGATGATAAATTAAGTATTCAGCTATAGATAAAAAATATAAAGAAAATTCTTCTGTTTAAAGAACAAGCAAATTCCTTTGGTTTGAACGTTTTTATTAAACATTATTTGTTGTTTCCAGCAATGTTTCCTATAATCAAAAGTAACGATGTAAATGCTTTAACTCATTACTTATCTTTTATCTGCTAAGTCTGAGTTAGATTGATTTTTATAGATGGTTCAATTTGTTAGATTAATCAGCATGATATAAAAGTGTTCGGTTTTTATGTTAACAGGGGAATGTTATGCAACCACAAATGATGGGTGGAATTATACAGGTCAATATTCCTGATAAAGCAACGTTGCAATCAAGTTATATGCCTTTTGTTCAAGGCGGCGGTTTATTTGTTCCAACCAAGCAGGCGGTCAAGATGGGACAGGAGGTATTTGTTCTGGCAACCTTACCAGATCAGGCACAGAAGATTCCGTTGACAGGTAAAGTGATCTGGATTTCTTATAAACAAACACATTTTAAACCACAGGGTTTTGCAATCCAACTGATGGGTGAAAAAGGTGTGTATTATAAAAATGAGGCTGAAAAGTTGCTGGCAGGTTCAAAAGGCCTTGATCGCCCAAGTTACACCATGTAAGCGTTATAGATAGGAAAAAAGAGTGTTTGTTGATACGCATTGCCATTTAACCATGCTGGATTTGACACCTTATCAAGGAGATCTGGATCAGGCACTTGCACAGGCCAGACTCGCGGGTGTGTCAAAATTTATGGGAATTTCAGTTGATCTGGATGACCATATTCAATTGTCACAGATCGCGTCCAGACATGTGGATGTTGGCTATACGGTTGGTGTTCATCCATGTGAGGATGAGCAGACCATGGCACGCGCGACAACAGATTATTTGGTGGAGCTTGCCCAATCTGAAAAAGTCTGGGCTTTGGGTGAAACTGGTCTGGATTACTATCACAGCACTGATTTTATTGCAGCGCAAAAGCAGTGTTTTGCACGGCATATTCAGGCCTCAAAGATTATAAAGAAACCTGTGGTGGTACATACACGTTCGGCTAAGCATGACACGGTTGATATTATAAAGACTGAGCAGTCAACGCATGGAATATTGCATTGTTTTACCGAAGACTGGGAAACTGCGAAAGCTGTTCTGGACTGTGGCTACTACATTTCATTCTCTGGCATTATCTCATTTAAAAATGCACAGGATTTGCGAGATGTCGCTAAACAGGTTCCACTTGACCGTGTACTGATTGAAACAGATAGTCCTTATTTAGCACCTGTACCTTATCGTGGTAAAACCAACGAACCGAAATATGTGCCGTATGTAGCAAAAGCACTCAGTGATGTATATGATAAATCGGTTGAAGAAATTGGCATGATCACTGCCCAAAATTTTGAAAATCTTTTAAATTTGAAATAAACGGTTTTGTTGCGCTAGGAAAAGTTATCACGTGAAAATGGATCGCCAAGCTCAGTTTAGAGCACGAGAAGTCTTGATTTTTCAGATTGCTGAACAACTCTTATTGGAAAATGGTGAAGCAGGTATGACACTTGATGCGCTGGCTGCTGAGCTGGATCTTGCGAAAGGAACTTTATACAAACATTTTCAGAGTAAAGATGAATTGTATATGTTGCTGATTATTCGTAATGAGAAAATGTTGCTGGAAATGATTCAGGATACTGAAAAGACTTTTCCTGAACATCTGGCATTCTTTATGCTGCATCATCTCCATCATCCTGAACGTACCGCCTTATTTCACCAGATTGAAGAACGTCTCTCCACGACTGGGCAAGGGATTCAATTGCTATTCAGCGAATTGTATAGAATTCGCCGTCAACGTTTGCGGATTATTATCCGTATGACAGAAAGCTATCTGGTAGATATCCATAGCAGCATGACCACACGCGATTATTTGGCTTCCATCTGGTCTTTGACTTATGGCGCTGCGGTGATTCTCAACTCAAGTTTTTATCAGCGTTATTTGGGCTCTCGAGATACCTTGCGCGTTGCCTATATTGAGCAGGCTTTGGCGATGCCAAAACAACTTGAACAAGTGGCTGCTTCATAATTGGTCAGGCAAATGAGATCACCCCGTCGATTACAACAGGCATTCACCCTCATTGAAATTATGGTGGTGATTGTGATTATGACCATCATGGCATCTTTGGTGGTGTTAAATATTGGTGGTGTTGATCAGCGCCGTGCCATGCAGGCGAGAGAAATGTTTATTCTCGATTTGAAAAAAATCAATAAGGAAGCAACTGATCAAGCCAAGGTGCTGGCATTAAATACCCAAAATGCAACTGATGTTGCACCCTTTAGCTATAATTTATTTGAATATCATGATCAAAGCCTTGAGCAAATACAACAGGCTAATCGCACTTGGCAACCTTATCCTGAATTTAAACCACGCCAGTTACCTGATCAAGTGTCGTTTAGCATTCAAAGTTTAGATGGCGAGAATTATTCGAAAGCCAAAAATGAAGATTTATTAGGTGGTAAATCACCCCAGTTGATCTGGTTTGGCAATGGCGAGGCCAAACCTGTTCGTATTCAGTTTTATTATGAACAGCAACCCATTGGCCATGAGCTGGAACTCGATCACCTGGGTAAAATAAATGAACAAGATTAAAGCCTTTACCTTACTTGAAGTGATGGTGGCACTTGCTATCTTTGCTGTGGCAGCGATTGCATTAACTAAAATTGCCATGCAATACACACAGTCAACCTCCAATGCGATTTTGCGGACCAAGGCACAATTTGTTGCCATGAATGAAGTGGCCATGATGGAAATGAATCAGGAATGGTTGGAAGGGACACAGTCCAAACAAGTCACCTCACAGGGAGAAACCTGGCAGATTGATAAAAAAGCACAGGCAACCATTAGTCCCAATATTCAGCGCATCGAATTGCAGGTGAGCTTGTTTAATGCGGAACAAGGTAAAGTTGAAGCAGGGATCACCAACATGGTGTTTTTTAACTACCCAGCAAAAGCCAAGACATCATGAAATATAAACAGGCATTTACTTTAGTTGAATTGTTGGTTGCGATTGCAATTTTTGCGGTACTTTCAATGCTGGGCTGGAAAGTCTTTGATTATTTATTAAAAGTAAAAGACCGTAATGCGGAACATGAAACCTACCTGTTTGAACTACAGGACGCTTATCAGCAAATTTTGAGGGATAGCCTACAAATCATTCCCTTAACGGCCAATGATGGCAGACAATTACAAGCGGCTTTATTGTTAAATGATCGAAGTTTTATGTTTAGTAAGGCTGGTGTCTCAGATCCATTAAAGCAGGGTGTGTCGCCTTATGAACGGATTGAATATCGCTATGATTCTGCACAGAAGAAAGTCTATCGTTTAAAATATGCAAATCTCAATATCCCTAATCGGGTGCAACCGATTTCCAGTACCCTGTTAGAACGGGTGGACCAGTTTAAAATTACCGTTCTCAACCCACAAGAACTGACCCAATGGCCTGAAAATATCAGTGATCCGAATAATGTAACTGAATTAAAAAAACTACCTTTAGGGTTTAAGGTACAGTTGACTGTTGCAGGCACAGATTATGAGTGGATTTATAGTCTACTGAATACTAATAAGCTGTCAGCAAGCCAAAATAATCAGGTGCTGCCACCATGAAAATTTATTCATCTCAACGTGGTATCGCATTACTCACTATTTTAGTGATGGTGGCCTTAGCGACCATTCTGGCTGCAACCATTGCCAAACGACAGACCAATACCGCTGAAAATACAGGCTATTTGATGCGTCAGGATCAATCCTTGCTTTATGCCAAAAGTGCAGAGGCATTTTTCTCTGAATTGCTGATTCAGGACAGTGATAATGGTAGCAGCATTGATCATTTACAGGAAAACTGGGCGAAACCAATGCCAGCCTTTCCTGTAGAGGATGGTTTTATTTCAGGTCGTTTGCTGGATGAGTCTGGAAAATTCAATTTAAATAATTTGTTAAAAGCTGATGGCAGTGTGGATGACTCTGCAAGACGCTGGTTTGAAAAATTATTGCAACGCGTCGGGTTGCCTGCTGAATTGAGTCAGGCCGTAATTGACTGGCAAGATGCCGATGATGAAACTACGGGGGCGATGGGTGCAGAAAGTAATTATTATCAGGGTTTGGATCCATCCTATTTGGCTTCCAATACCAGGTTTCATCAGGTAGAGGAGTTAAAGCTGGTCAGAGGGTTCGAGGGAAAAAATTATGACCTCATTGCACCTTATGTCACCGCATTGCCAGAAGCCACAAAAATCAATATGAACACGGCGGCTCCCTTATTATTGGCAAGCATTGATCCCAAATTAGATGTAAAAACGCTAGAACAGGAATTAAAAGCCAAACAGGCAGAATTAGCCTATTTCAATAGTGTTGAAGATTTATGGAAACTGAATGCTTTTTCTGGAATAGAACCACAAAACAAGACCGATGCTGCGGCATGGTTAGACAGTAAATCAAATTATTTTACTGCTCAAATTGAAGTGGTTTTAAGTGAACGCAAACGACAGTTTAGCAGTGCTATGATGCGCAAAGACAAGCAGGTAACAGTCTATTCCAGAAGCCTTGCGCCATTTAATACAGTTGTACCAGCACCATAGAAATCGAGTGGGTAAATCTAAAATGTATAAATTGGATGATTGAATGGTCACAGGGTTTAAAATCAATCACAATGCTTGGTTTTTTTGCTTTATAATAAAATTCGTTTTGCAGAATAAGATCAGCTTGGTGCATGTTAATTCGTAAATTATTTAAGTTTGAAAATGCTCATATTGTGCGTAACTGTACATCGGACCGTTGTAAGCGTTCGATTCATGGGCACAGCTATAAAGTTGAATTACTGTTAAAAGCCTCAAAGCTAGATCATGGACAAATGGTTTATGATTTTGGGTTGTTAAAAGGTGTGATTAAGGAGCTTTTTGACAGTTTTGATCATGCCATTTGCTATTGGCAAAAAGATGACCCTGAATATATCGCCGCATGTCAAACATTTAGTGCACGCTGGATTGCGTTACCTGTTTCACCATCTGCTGAGCAATTTTCACGGATTTTCTTTTATCTGGCACAGCAGGTGCTTCATTCAACCACTACCCAAAATGGTGAGGGTGATGTAGAGGTTTATTCGGTGATTGTGCATGAAACGGATACAGGTTATGCACAAAGTTTCATAGAAGATATTGAAAACGAACAAATGGGTATCTTAAATTTAGACCAGATTATTTTTTCAGAACAGGTACAGGCGGAATGGAGTGATCCTCAAATGTATGAGAATCTGAAAAATGGAATTAAATTCCAAAATCCAAATGTAGAACTACAAGTCAATATTTGAGTGGTCTGTTACTTTACAACAAATAAATTTATTGCAGGGAATGTTGATGCAATTTACTGAACAACAGCAGGATAAGTTAAATAAAGTTCAGTTGGATGAGTCCTGGAAAATCTCTTTGTCAGAGTTTTTACTGAGCCAAAAAATGGATAACTTGCGTGAATTTTTGCAGCAGGAAAAACTTGCCGAAAAAACAATTTATCCGCCTAGCAAGCAAATTTTCAATGCATTGAATACAACCCCGTTACAGCATGTAAAGGTCGTGATATTGGGTCAAGATCCATATCATGGCCCTAATCAAGCCAATGGTCTAAGCTTTTCTGTACAAAGAGGGGTTGCATTACCTCCATCTTTGCGTAATATTTTTCATGAATTGAATACTGATCTTGGCGTACCAGTTTCCCGTCATGGTGATCTGAGTAAATGGGCGGCGCAAGGTGTGCTGTTACTCAACAGCGTACTTACCGTCGCGGCAGGACAGCCAACTTCTCATCAAAAACAAGGCTGGGAAGAGTTTACCGATGCTGTCATTGATGTGTTGAATGAACAGCGGGAGCATGTGGTCTTTATTTTGTGGGGTGCTTATGCACAACGTAAAGGACAGCGCATTGATCGAAATAAACATCTAGTGTTAACAGCAGCTCATCCATCACCACTTGCTGCAAACCGAGGTGGTTTTTTTGGCTGTAAAGTATTTTCTAAAACAAATCATTATTTGAAACAACATGGCATTGAGCCAATAGACTGGCAACTGGACGCATAATGACTTCTCCCGATTTAAATAGTTATCACCCAGATTTAATTATCGAAAACGCTAAAAATGGTTGGCGTATTGTTCGTTTAAACCGACCAAAATCTTTACATGCACTTGATGAGTCAATTGTGAGTGCTTTATTGAAAGTATTTGAATATTTTCATGAAGATGACAGTGTTAAAGCAATCTGGTTTGATTCAACCACACCAAAAGCCTTTTGCGCGGGTGGTGATGTTCGTAAACTCCGTCAACTTGTCATTAATAATGAAGTAGATACGGCAAATAAATTTTTTGAACAAGAATATGCGCTTGATTTATTGCTTCATAACTATGCTAAGCCAATCGTAGTTTGGGGTGAAGGTTATGTCATGGGTGGTGGTTTAGGACTATTCATGGCCGCGCCTTTCCGTCTAGTCACACCTTATTCACGTCTTGCAATGCCTGAAATCAATATTGGTCTCTATCCTGATGTAGGGGGAAGTCGTTTTCTTGCAGATCGTGGTCAAATTGGGCTGTTTACAGGTTTAACGGGTTCAATTATGACTGCAGCTGGTGCTTTTAGCATTGGTTGGGCAACTCATATTTGTGAAGCACAGCGAGATAATGTTCTTCAAAAAGTTTTGAATGTGGATTGGAATCACTATCCTGCGGGTGCTTTCCGTGCCATTGATGATACTTTAAATAGTCTACATCGTCCTGTAGCGGCAGGTCCTCTGCAAAACTCAATCGATGTGATCCATAGTGTTTGCCGTGGTCAAAGTTTTGAGTATGACTATCAAGCGATTATTGGTCTGAGTGATGCAAGTAGTGACTGGTTACGTCAGGCAAGTGAGAATCTGCAAAAAGGTTCTCCAAGTACTGCTGCGATTACATGGTTGCTGTGGCAATGGGGCAAGCAGGGTCATGCCTGGGATGAGGTTTTTGCGCTTGAATCACAAATTTCTGACTGGAAAATTCGTCATCCAGATTTTGTTGAGGGTGTCCGTGCACGTTTAGTTGATAAGGACTTATCACCAGAATGGAAAGCAGCCGAAAAAATTACGTTACAAGATATTTTATCTGATTGTGCTCCAGTAACTACGATTGATAGCTGGAATGCATTATTAAGACAATATGGTGTTATTGCTTAAAATCGATGAGTATTGACGTCACAATTTCAGAAAACTTTAACGATGAATACTGGATGCAGTTTGCTTATGAGCAGGCTAACCTAGCCGCATCACAGGACGAAATTCCAGTTGGGGCTGTAATTGTAAGCCAGAATAAGGTGATTGGTTCGGGTTATAATGCACCCATCAAGCTTTCTGATCCAACTGCACATGCTGAAATCCAGGCACTTCGTTCCGCCTGTCAGGCTATAGATAATTACCGTTTGCCAGATGATGCCACACTTTATGTGACGCTTGAACCTTGTACGATGTGTGTTGGCGCACTCATTCATGCCCGTATCAAAAAAGTAGTGTTTGCTACAACAGAGCCTAAAGCTGGTTCGTTGGTCAGTGCAAGACAGCTACTTGAAAGCGGCTATTACAATCATAAATTCACTTTCGAACAGGGATGCATGCAGGCACAGTGTTCATCCCAGTTAAGTGAGTTTTTTAAGCGTAGACGTGATGAAAAGAGAAAAATCCATTCGTCAAAAACGCCCTTAAATGATTCATAATGCCCTTGTAGTTGTGGCAAACTAGGCCCTCCCATGATTTTGGTTAGATCAAAAAGGCGAAGCTATGCGTAATGCAATCACCATACAAAAAGAATTCAATGCACCCATCTCTGATGTTTTTGATTTATTGTCAAAACATGCAACCTACAACAAGGCGTTTGCACCTTTACAGGTGGTGCGGGTAAAGGATTCTGCTGACCCTCAACGTCCTGATGGCATCGGCTCAATTCGTCGTATGGGTTTTGGCCCGATTAAGCCATTACAGGAAGAGATTACCCTGCTGGAAGAAAACAAGCGGATTGAATATAAGCTGATTAACAACCCATTGGTAAAACATCATTTGGGACAAATTGATTTTAGGGAAATTACACCCTACATCACTTTGGTGACCTATAAGATTGAATTTACCGCAAAAGCACCATTTGTAAGTAAATTAGTTCTTGCACAACTCAAGGCAGCGATTACACTAGGTTTTTCAAAATTAGCAAAATCAGTTGCTTCATAAGAGACAGGAATGACAGTTCAAATTATTACGATTGATGGTCCTAGTGGTTCTGGCAAAGGGACCTTGGCAGCCAAAATAGCTGCTTATTATGGATTTAATCTTTTAGACTCTGGTGCTTTATATCGTTTACTCGGGCTGTCATTATTTCAAAAGGGCTTGTTGGACCAGATTGAGGCAAGGCTGGAACAATGTGTTGATGATGCAACTCATTTGGATATTGAATTTAAATCAAATGAGACCGCTACGCAGGTGTTGCTTGAGGGGAAAGATGTCACCAATACCATTCGAACAGAGCAGGTCGGTGAGTATGCTTCTAAAGTGGCAACTGTGCCAGAATTAAGAAAGGCATTATTTGAACGTCAACGTGCATTTATCCAGCATCCAGGACTGGTTGCCGATGGCCGTGACATGGCAACTTCAATTTTTCCTGAAGCGCAAGCCAAGCTATACCTTACGGCATCAGCCGAATCGCGTGCTGAGCGACGTGTAAAACAGTTGCAGGGTATGGGGCTTGATGCTAAAATAAGCGACATTTTATCTAACATACAGGCTAGAGATAAAAGAGATATGGAGCGTGAAGTCGCTCCGCTCAAGCCAGCGGAAGACGCCTATATCATTGATAGCTCTACAATAGGCATTGATGAGGTCTTTAAGCTCATGGTTGATTATATCGATAGTCGTATATAAATAGATATTCAATGAATTTTCAGTTGAAGCATGGTCTGGTCAGATTTTTATGGCTATGTAACAACTTAACTAAACCGATCTTGTCTGATCCAAGACCGTTGAATTTTTTAGGTATATCATGACCGAATCTTTTGCAGCCCTCTTTGAAGAAAGCGAATCAACCCTTAATATTGACAAAGGTGCCGTAATTAAAGGTATCGTTGTTAGTATCGACTCTGACTGGGTAACTGTTGACACTGGCCTTAAATCTGAAGGTGTTGTTGACCGTGCTGAGTTTTTAAATGAACAACGTGAACTTGAAGTTCAGGTTGGTGATGAAGTTGATGTTGTTGTTGAAGCGCTTGACAACGGTATGGGTCAAACAGTTTTATCACGTGAAAAAGCGAAACGTGCTGAAACCTGGACTAAACTTGAGAAAATCTTTGAAGATGGCGAAATCGTTACTGGTGTTATCTCTGGTAAGGTTAAAGGTGGTTTCACTGTTGACATTGGTCCTGTACGTGCATTCCTGCCAGGTTCTTTGGTTGACACTCGTCCGATTCGCGACACAACTCACCTTGAAGGTAAAGAGTTGGAGTTCAAGGTTATCAAGCTTGATGCTAAACGCAATAACGTTGTGGTTTCTCGTCGTGCCGTAATGGAAGCTGAATCTTCAGCTGACCGTGAAGCATTGCTTGCTCAGCTTGAAGAAGGTCAAACTGTTACTGGTACAATCAAGAACCTTACAGATTACGGTGCATTCGTTGATCTTGGTGGTATTGATGGTCTTCTGCATATCACAGATATGGCTTGGAAACGTATCAAGCATCCATCAGAAGTGGTTGAAGTGGGTCAAGAAGTTACTGTTAAAGTACTTAAGTTTGACAAAGAGCGTAACCGCGTATCTTTAGGTCTTAAGCAATTAGGCGAAGATCCATGGTTGGCGATCATGAACCGTTATCCTAAAGGTTCTATCGTTAAAGCTCGCGTAACGAACTTAACTGACTACGGCTGTTTCGCAGAAATCGCTGAAGGCGTTGAAGGTTTAGTACACGTTTCTGAAATGGACCACACTAACAAAAACATCCACCCATCTAAAGTTGTTCAGATTGGTGATGAAGTTGACGTTATGGTTCTTGAAGTTGACGAAGAGCGTCGTCGTATTTCTCTTGGTATCAAACAAACTCGTGCTAACCCATGGGAAGAGTTTGCTAAGAACCACGACAAAGGTGAAAAAGTTTCAGGTACAATTAAGTCAATCACTGACTTCGGTATCTTCATCGGTTTACCAGGCGGTATCGATGGTCTAGTTCACTTGTCTGACATTTCTTGGAACGAGCAAGGCGAAGAAGCAATTCGTCGTTACAAGAAAGGTGACACAGTTGAAGCGGTTATCTTGTCTGTCGACGCTGAAGGCAACCGTATCAGCCTTGGTATCAAGCAATTGAACAGCGACCCATTCAATGACTTCTTGGCTGCGAATGAGCGCGGTGCCTTGGTTAAAGGTACTGTAACTGCTGTTGATGCGAAAGGTGCTACAGTTAAATTGGCTGATGACATCGAAGCAACACTTAAAGCTTCTGAAATCAACCGTGACCGCGTTGAAGATGCAACCAAGTTCCTAGAAGTTGGTCAGGAAGTTGAAGCGAAGATCATCAACGTTGATCGCAAGTCTCGTTCAATCAACTTGTCTATCAAAGCGAAAGACGAAGCTGAAGAGAAAGAAGCTGTAAACAATGCTCGTCAAGCTGCTGCTACACAAGTTGCTGACAGCAATGGTCCTAAGACTATTGGTGACTTAATTAAAGCTCAAATGAAGTAATTTGTTAAAAAGTACGTTTCTTGTAACAGAGAAGTACTTTTTTATACAAAAATACTGTAAACGGTAGCGTAGTATTTATGTACTGCGCTACCGTTTTGTATTTAAACAGGTTATTATTAAAAACATTAAAAAGTAGCAATAATTAAAGAGGTCATCAATGACTACTGAAGCACTTAATAAATCTGATTTGATTGAACGGATTGCACTTAAAAACCCACACTTGGCTGAACCTTTAGTTGAAGATGCAGTTAAGATCATGATTGACCAAATGATTGAAGCGCTTTCAAATGGTGATCGTATCGAAATTCGTGGTTTTGGCAGTTTTGCATTGCATCATCGTGAACCACGTTTAGGACGTAACCCTAAAACAGGTAAGGCTGTTGATGTTGCGGCGAAAGCCGTTCCTCACTTTAAACCAGGTAAAGCACTTCGTGATGCGGTAAACGAATCTGCTGAATAATATTCGAGGTGTGTATGCGTTATATATTAATTGCATTACTTATTGCTATATTTGGTTATTCGCTTGCCTTGGTTTTGCAGAACCCAGCAGAGTTGGAGGTAAACTTATTGTTTACCCAAGTCCCTGCGATGCGTTTAGGTCTATTGCTTCTATTAACATTGGCATTAGGCATTGTTGTTGGTCTACTTCTTGGTGTCCAGGTATTTAGGGTTTTCCAAACCAATTGGGAAATTAAACGTTTACGTAAAGACATTGATCATCTGAGAAAAGAACAAATTCAGGTGGCTCAACAAGCTGCTGCTCAGGCTGCTGCAAGTACAAGACATGAAAAAACTGTGCTGGATATTCACACAGAAAATAAAAGCCCATTATAATATGGGCTTTATTTTTATTGGGAAGAAAAGCTCTTGAGTATCATTGTTGCCTTGGATGCAAAAAGCGAATACGACGCTCTGACAATTGTGGAACAACTTGATCCTACTCTATGTCGTGTCAAAGTAGGCAAAGAGCTTTTTACTCATGAAGGTCCATCTGTTGTTAAAAACTTAAAGAACAAGGGTTTTGAAGTTTTTTTGGATTTAAAATTCCATGATATTCCGAATACCACCGCTCAGGCGGTTTGTGCGGCGGCTGATCTAGGTGTTTGGATGGTCAATGTACATGCATCTGGTGGTCGCAAGATGATGGAAACCTGTGTTGAGCGTTTGCAAGCAGGAAATTATCAAACACAATTGATTGCAGTGACTGTTTTAACGTCAATGGGACGTGAAGATTTGCGTGATATTGGTTTGGATATCGAACCTGTAGAGCAAGTTAAACGCTTGGCCAAGCTCACTCAAGAGAGTGGCCTGGATGGTGTGGTATGTTCGGCACAGGAAGCAAAAATTCTTCGTAAAATGTTAGGGGCAGATTTTGCATTGGTAACACCTGGTATTCGTCCTGAGGGTTCGAATGCAGATGACCAGAAACGTATTGTGACACCTAAACAGGCAATGCAAGATGGTTCAACCCATTTGGTCATTGGCCGTCCAATTACCAAGGCAGAAAACCCAACTGAGATGCTCAAGTCTATTTTAGCTTCGATTTAAATCGATAGATCTTCATGTAAGGGCGAACTTGTGTTTGCCTTTTATATTGATTTGATCAATTCAACTGATATTCATTAGAATTTCAGATTTAAAAACAGAGTTATCAATAGGGGGGGAGTAGCGAAAGAATTAATCCGCTCATCATGGCATGAGGTACATAATACTTACCACATGATTGCTTCACCATTGCCAAGGTAACATCCATTGAAGTTGCTTAATTTTTTATTTTATCCCAGTATATGATTCATCCATTATGCCCAGAAAAGTGCTATACAAAATATCAGCAGATAGATATGGAGGAGGGACTAAATGCAAGTTAAATCTATATTTTTCTTTTTATGCTGTAGTGTGGGTTTACTTGCTTGTACCCCAGTTGTACAGGAGCCAAAAAAGATTTCAGTAGATCCAGAGAAAATATTAACTTCATATTTTTGGCAATATCAACCCCCGAATGAGAATCCTCCAATTAAATTAAACTTTGAAAATAATAGTGTTGGGGTGAATACAGGGTGTAATGCTGGTGGTGCGCCTTATAAAATTCAGGGGAAAAAATTAATTGCGACAGAAAGTTTTGTGCTAACCGCTATGGGATGTCCTGATGAATTAGCAAAACAAGAAGTATTAGCGACAAATTTATTTGATCAAGACAAGCAGGCTATATTTACCTTGGATTCAACCAATATTGCTCAACCAACCTTAACATTTAAAATGTTAGATAGTCAGCAGTATTCATTTGTAGGAAAAATGACACCTGAAACAAAATATCAGTCTAAACCTGAAATTTTAACATTTGAGGTTTTTCCTCATTTCGTATCTTGTGAAAATAACAGCGCAGCTTCCGAACGACCACAATGCTTAAAGATTCGTGAAATTAAAGAGGTCGGATTATGGGAGAATCGGGAAAAAGGACAGTGGCAAATTATTAAACAAGATGAAATTGAAGATTATCAGCATATTGAAAATACGTATGCCATGATTTTAGTGAAACGTTTTCCACTAAAAGATCACAAGCGTCCGTATGTGGATGTTTACTACACCACACCAATGTCAGGTAATGGCGATTATTACGAACCTTAAAACAATAAACGAGAGGATCATAAATTATCCTCTCGTTTATCATTACAATTTAAGCGACTTGTTTTTTTGATTGCTTAGCGTCATTACTCATAAAATTATAATCAGCAACATTCGCTTTACGCGTTTCTAACCAGTATTTCCAGGTATAAGTTGGCCATAGAGAGAAGTTCTTGCCATCAGCCGCCTGATACCAACTGCTACAGCCACCTGCTTGCCATACCGTACCTTTAAGCTGTTCCTGTACACGTTCGTTGAACTGATCTTGTGCATCATGCTTGATTTCAATCGCCTGAGTAGCTGTTTTATCCACGGTCTGGATCAACTGTAGAATATAGTTCACTTGTGATTCAATCATGAAAATCACAGAGTTATGCCCTAAGATTGTGTTAGGACCAAGTAGCTGGAACAGGTTCGGGAAGTTCTTGGTGGCAATGCCATAGTAACTTTCAGCGCCATCTTTCCATGCCTGTTTCAGCTCAATGCCATTACGACCGACACAATCAAAATGCTTTAAGTAGATACGTGGATCGGTAATAAAACCTGTACCATAAATCAGGCAGTCAATCTGACGTTCTTTACCATCTTTGGTGATGATGCCATTTGCAGTAATTTCCTGAATAGCATCTGTAACCAGTTCAACGTTTTTACGGTTAAAGGTTGGAAAGTATTTGTTGGAAATCAAAATACGCTTACAACCCATGACGAAATCAGGAGTTAGTTTCTTGGCGAGTTCTTTATCTTTCACCTGAAAACGAATAAAGGCTTCTGCAAGCTTTTGACCATATTTCATGATCTGAGGTTGTACAATCGGCACGACACGAGACTCATTGGTCCAGTACAAGCGGGTACGATGGATTTGGCGATAAATATTCGATGCCTTGAACAAAGTCTTGCTGAGTTGTGAATATTTACGTTCATCACGTGGGATGACCCATGCTGCAGTACGCTGAAACACATAAAGCTGTTTTACTTCGGGTGCAATTTCAGGAATATACTGAATGGCACTGCCACCTGTACCAATAGAGGCAACAGATTTACCACTTAAATCATAATCGTGTTCCCATTTTGAAGAATGGAAGACTTTGCCTTTGAATTTCTCAATCCCTTTAATGTGTGGAATTTGGGGAACATGCAGTGGACCAGAAGCAAAAATAACAAATTGTGCTTCAAGTGTTGGCTGGTCTTTAAATTCTACAGTCCAGACATTGCGGTTTTCATCAAACTGAGCATGAGTCACTTCATGATTAAATTTACAATAATCTTTTAATTTATATTGTTCAGTAATATCCTGAATATAAGTAAAAATTTCATCTGCTTCTGCGTAACGTTTGGACCAGTCGGTTTTAGGTGCAAATGAAAGGGAATACATATGCGATTGAACATCACAGGCTGCACCTGGATACTGGTTTTCTCGCCATGTGCCACCCACATCATTGGTCTTTTCCAAAATCACAAAATCATTGATTTGACTTTGTAATAGTCGAATAGCCATTGCCAAACCACCAAAACCTGCACCAATAATGGCAACTTTGGTTTTTTGAATTGCATCCTTGTTCGCATTACGCATAGCCCACCCCCCCTACACAGCTAAATTTTGTGCAAGTTTAAAGGTTTTATCAAGATTAAATATGATTGTATAGACGCAGAACTTGATCATTTCGGCAATTCATTTACATGCTTTTTTATAGTACAACATTAAAGTCTTGAGAATTGCATTTGGAATTATGAAGAGATCTATCCTCGGATTAATGTATTTGATTCAAGGCATGCGTCATCTCCGAGCACAATGTGAAATCTCAGGTACCTATAGGTTTTTACAAGATATTTTTAAAATGATGGGGCTGGAAATTCCTCACATTCAAATTGAATTACCATTTAAAAGGCCAAAAGACTTGGCATTGATGGCTGCCTATCAGGACTATTATGGGCAGGATGTCAAATTTGATTGTGATCAGGCGGCATTCATTCTGGACGATATTCAAATCCTGCAAATTAAAGTCCCCTCCGCAGATACATTGACCTATCGGGTGTATGAGGAAAAATGCCTACAGGATTTAGCAAAGCTGGAGAAGAATGAAAACCTCAAGCTGACCGTTGTCGAATATGTTGAAGATTATCTGGAACTGCAGAATGGCGTGATTCCAACCATGACGGAAACAGCCTGTGCATTGAACATGCCTGAACGAACTTTAAGGCACCAATTACAGCAAATGCAGACCAGCTATAAGGAAATTCGGGAAAGGCTCATCAAGCAAAAGGCATTAAAATTCATTGAAAACAGTTCGTATTCGATTGAGCAAGTGGCCGAAATGTTGGGATATTCTGAACCTGCAGCATTTAATCATGCCTTTAAAAGATGGTTTGGACAAAGCCCTAGACAATATCATCGAAATAGCTAAATAATTAAAAATGGTAGATTATGATGTTTAAACAGCATGATAATTAAGCCTAAAATCTAATGCCTTTGAACTCAATGTTCGATATAATTTTCACCAATTAAAATTGCAATAAGTCCTTATGTCAAATTCTAAACCAGACTCACATAGCACTGCATTTATTCCTGCATCACCTGCTGAACGCTATACTCAAGCGCTTGAGTCAGGTCAGTTTATGCCTGATGAAGCTCAGGCTCAGGCAGTGCAAGAGTTAGATCGAGTATGGAAAGAATTACTCACTCGTTATAAAGCTTCCAAGAAAGCATTTCGACGTTTCCGTCGTCAGACCTATCCAAAAGGGGTTTATATGTGGGGCGGTGTAGGCCGTGGCAAGACTTGGTTAATGGACCAGTTTTATGATGCTGTCCCGTTCCGCCGCAAGACCCGTATGCATTTTCATCACTTTATGCAGCACGTCCATAAAGAATTAAACAAGCTTTCAGGCCAGCGTAATCCTCTGGATGCAGTGGCCGATCAAATTTATAAAAATGCAGTTGTGATTTGTTTTGACGAGTTCTTTGTGTCGAACGTGACAGATGCAATGATTCTTAGTGATTTATTCCAGAAACTATTTGAGCGTGGCATTACCCTGATTGCAACATCAAACATTGCGCCAGAGGGTTTATATAAAAACGGGATTCACCGTGACCGTTTTATGCCCACGATTACACTGGTACAGAAAAACTGTGTGGTTTTAAATGTTGATGCAGGCATTGATTACCGTTTACGAGTTTTGAAACAGGCACAGTTGTTTAAATATCCATTAAGCAGTGATGCCCAGTCATGGATGCTTGAACGTTTCCAATCGCTTACACATACTCAAACCAAGTCGAATACACCCATCATGATTAACAATCGTGTGGTAGAGACGCTGGGGCATACCGAAGATGTATTGTGGTGTGAATTCTCTGAATTATGCTTTAAGCCACGTAGTCCAGCAGACTTTATTGAAATTGCCAATATTTACAATACTGTATTGGTCAGCAATATTCCGAATTTGACCGATTTCCTGTCAGAAGGAACCCGACGTTTTATTTATCTGGTCGATGAGTTTTATGATCGTGGGGTGAAATTATTGCTGACGTCAGAAGATTCAATTATTGAGCTTTATGAAGGTCAGAAATTGGCTTTTGAAATTGAGCGTACCCGTTCAAGATTGCTGGAAATGCAGTCGGATGACTACCTGCATTCTGAACATCGACAGATACAGGTTGCAAAAACCTCATAAATTTACAAAGGCATTCTTCGGAATGTCTTTTTTATAAATTTAGAGGGAGAAAGCTTTATTCTTGTTTGAATTTTGCTATAAATAAAGTCGTTTAAAAATGTGAGGACATTGCAGGCCTAAACTGTAAGTACCCAGGAATTTGATTTTTTGATAAAGAGATAAAATTGCGCTTGTCAATACGTCTTATAGAGAAAATGCTTACTATTTAGGAATGTGATATTACTATTCAGGCTAGTATAAATCGGTATACTAGGAATCTTGTTATAAAAAGTTAGCACCATCAGGAAAGACAATGACTGTACGTATTCAACAAGGCAAGCTAGCGATTGCTAAAGAACTTTACGATTTCATCGAAAATGAAGCTTTACCAGGATCTGGTTTAGATAGTGAAACTTACTGGAAAAACTTCGAGCAAGTCGTTGTCGATCTTAGCCCAAAAAACAAGGCATTATTGGCTAAGCGTGATGAACTACAAGCCAAGATTGATGAATGGCACCGCAATAATAAATTTGAATTGAATGCCTATAAAGCATTCCTGACTGAAATTGGTTATCTGGAACCAGAAGTTGCTGACTTTAAAGTTACAACTGAAAATGTAGATGAAGAAATTGCTTTATTGGCAGGTCCACAGCTAGTTGTACCAGTACGTAATGCACGTTATTGCTTAAACGCAGCCAATGCACGTTGGGGTTCTTTGTACGATGCACTGTATGGTACAGATGTAATTTCTGAAGAAAATGGTGCGGAAAAAGGTAAAGGCTATAACCCAGTTCGTGGTGACAAGGTTATTGCATTCGCTAAAGATTTCTTAAACCAGACTTTCCCGTTGGCACAAGGCTCACACGCTGATGCAACTCAATATGCGGTTGATCACAATCGTCTAGTTGTGACTTTAAAAGATGGTTCGACTACTTCTTTGGCGCATGAAGCTCAATTTGTTGGTTTCAATGGTGAAGCCGCAAACCCAACTGAAATCGTTTTATTAAATAACGGCCTGCACGTTATCATTGATATTGATGCAAACAGCCCAGTGGGTAAAACTGATGCTGCTGGCGTGAAAGATTTAACCCTTGAAGCGGCAATCACAACCATTCAGGATTTGGAAGATTCTGTTGCGGCGGTTGATGCTGAAGAGAAAGTTGAAGGCTACCGTAACTGGTTGGGCTTGATGAAAGGTGACTTACAAGAGTCTATCGAGAAAAATGGTAAAACCATTACACGTGCCTTAAACAAAGACCGTACTGTTCAAAACCTGATTGGTGGCACTACAACTTTACATGGTCGTTCGTTGATGCTTCTTCGTAATGTTGGTCATTTAATGACTAACCCAGCGATCCTTGTAGAAGGTGAAGAAGTATTTGAAGGTATTATGGATGCATTAGTTACTCCATTACTTACAATTTCAGATATTCGTGGCGAAAACGAAAATAAGAACTCTCGTAAAGGTTCTATGTATATCGTTAAGCCAAAAATGCATGGCCCAGAAGAAGTTGCATTCGCAGTTGAATTGTTTGAGCGTGCGGAACAGGCACTTGGCTTGCCAGCGAAGACGCTTAAAATCGGGATTATGGACGAAGAACGTCGTACTTCAGTTAATTTGAAAAACTGTATTGCTGCTGCAAAAGACCGTACGATTTTCATTAACACTGGTTTTATGGATCGTACGGGTGATGAAATCCATACCTCTATGGAAGCAGCGCCAATGGTCCGTAAAGAAGCTGTTAAAGCTCAGAAATGGATTGCTTCTTACGAAAATCGTAACGTTGCGATTGGTTTGGCATGTGGCCTACAAGGTAAGGCACAAATTGGTAAAGGCATGTGGCCAAAACCAGACAGCATGAAAGATATGTTGGCGACTAAAACTGCACATCCAAATGCAGGTGCATCTTGTGCATGGGTTCCATCTCCAACAGGTGCGGTACTTCATGCATTGCATTACCATCAAATCAACGTGAAAGCACGTCAGGATGAGTTGGCTAATGAAGATATGTTGTCTCTGGATGACTTGTTAACACCTCCTTTTGCTCCAGAAACCAACTGGACTGCTGAAGAAATTAACAACGAACTTGAAAATAACTGTCAAGGTATTCTGGGTTATGTCGTTCGTTGGGTTGACCTAGGCGTAGGTTGTTCTAAAGTTCCAGACATCAACAACGTTGGTTTGATGGAAGACCGTGCAACATTACGTATTTCCTCTCAACATGTTGCGAACTGGTTACGTCACGGGATTGTAACACGCGAACAGGTTGAAGAAGTGTTGAAGCGCATGGCAGTGATTGTTGATCAGCAAAATGCCAATGATCCACTTTATACACCAATGGCACCTAAGTTTGATGGTATCGCATTCCAGGCAGCTTCTGACCTGATCTTCAAAGGCGCTGAGCAACCATCGGGTTATACAGAGCCATTGTTACATGCTGCACGTTTAAAATTAAAAGGTTATACAGGTGATTAATTTCTTCTAAACTGAAAAGCCTCCTCGGAGGCTTTTTTTAAAACCTCGTTTTCTTAAAATATGTAAAATATTGCTTATCACAGTATTGTTAGTCATTTTATGTGCGTGAATTTCAAAATTTAATAAATGTTCTATCATTGAAGCTAAAAAACGTGATTTGCAATTTTTGAGTAAGCTAAATTAAACAGATTGTTGGTTTATTTTTTCAAAAATATCAATTAAAAAATATAGAAATTAAGATGTTAGCGCATAAAAAAGCAAAGCCGAGGCTTTGCTTTTTTATCAACAAAACTTAGATTTTGCTAATTAGATCATTAATTTGTTTCGCTTGTTCAGCTGCATTACCTGTATATGTAGCAGGTGTAAGCTCTGCTAAACGAGCACGTTCATCAGCTGGAACTTGAAGAAGTTCATCACCATTAACGAAGTTCACCATCATTTCACGTGTCATTGCTTGACCACGAGTCAATGCTTTTAGTTTTTCGTAAGGTTTTTCAACATTGTAACGGCGCATTACTGTTTGGATCGGTTCTGCAAGAACCTCTTGTGCTTGGTCTAAATCTTCATTTAAACGGTTCGCATTCAACTCAAGTTTACCAATACCTTTTAAGCAAGCATCAAAAGCAATCAAGCTTTGTGCAAAACCAACCCCCATGTTACGAAGAACAGTTGAGTCAGTTAAGTCTCGCTGCCAACGAGAAACAGGAAGTTTTTCACCAAGATGACCCAATACCGCATTTGCGATACCTAAGTTACCTTCAGAATTTTCGAAGTCAATTGGGTTTACTTTATGAGGCATGGTTGATGAACCAACTTCACCATCTTTCAATTTTTGTTTGAAGTAACCCAGTGAGATATAGCCCCAAACATCACGGTTAAAGTCGATCAGGATGGTGTTATAACGACGTAATGCATCGAACAATTCAGCCATATAGTCATGTGGCTCAATTTGTGTGGTGTATGGGTTAAATGCTAAACCTAAAGATTCAACAAATGCTTGAGCATGTGCAGCCCAGTCAATTTCTGGGTAAGCAGATAGGTGAGCATTGTAGTTACCGACAGCACCATTGATTTTGCCCAATAATTCAACATTTTCAAATTGCTTGATTTGGCGCGCTAAACGATAAGCAACGTTTGCCATCTCTTTACCTAACGTAGTCGGGCTTGCAGTTTGACCATGTGTACGAGACAACATTGGTTGCTCAGCGTGTGTGATAGCCAAAGCAGAAATCGCATTCAGAATTTGTTTCATACTTGAAACTAAAACTTCACGACCATTTTTAAGCATTAATGCATGAGATAAGTTGTTGATGTCTTCAGAGGTACATGCAAAGTGAATAAATTCGCCCGCATTTTGTAGCTCATCAATATTCGCAATTTTTTCTTTAAGGAAGTATTCAACTGCTTTTACATCGTGGTTTGTCGTACGCTCGATTTCTTTAATACGATTCGCATCTTCTTCAGAAAAATTGGTTACGATCGCATCCAATGCTGCATTTGTTTCAGCAGAAAAAGCAGGAACTTCAATAATTTCTGCACGATTTGCAAGTGCTTGTAACCAACGCACTTCAACCGTAACACGAGCGTGGATTAAACCAAACTCAGACAAAAAAGGGCGTAACGCATCGCATTTGCTTGCATAACGTCCATCAAGTGGTGAGAGTGCGGTTAAAGCATTCATACAGATTCCTTAATTTTGGAATAAACATAAAAATAAATTCGTCTTAGCATCGGTTTATACCACCTGATACTGCAAACGAGCGAGAGCTTGAATATCTTGTAAAAGCTTACGTTTATTAAAGATCATACTCCAAGAGCTACCACCGAGTTGTCGCCACAAATGCGCAAGCTGTAGACCTGTAAAAAGGCAAGCACGGATTCGATTTGTATGATTCATATCTTTAAACGCTTCAGCATTACCACGGACTAAAATGCGCGGATTGATTTGCCCAGCAGTTTCAACATAGGTCTGAGCTAAATTGGCAATAATACTTGGGTGCAAATAGTTATTATCGAAAAAAGACAACTGTTTTAGGATTTTTTGTTGAGCCGTTTCGATAATTTTGACGTATTCAGGATTGCTATACACTTTCTTTTCCAACTGCAATAATGCCATAGCATAGGACATGGGAAGTTTAGCTGTCGACATTTTCGGAATACGAGATTTAGGAGCAGTATTAAAAGGTTGAGTTATACAACTTTCTAATGATTTTAAACCAAGAGAGATATCTGCAAGTTGATTAAAAAAATCTAAAGTTTGAGTCGCATTGTTGGTCGCTGGGCGAATATTTAAACTGGCTTTGATCAGTAGTTCAAAATAAAAATTACCACTATCTCCAATACTCTGCTGTCCCGCCATCGCAGTCATATGCGTGAGCTGAGTTGCTTGGAAGACAGCAGCCAATGCTAAAGCACGGTTTTGTCTTACATTCAACGCTTGGGTGTGCTGAAAGGGTAACTCCGCCATGCTTCGATTCCAATATCCTTAAATAAAATCTGGTTGAGGTGCATCAGTATGGTGAATGACACCACCGCCTAAGCATACCTCTCCTGAGTAAAACACCACACTTTGCCCTGGAGTTACAGCACGTTGTGGTTCATCAAACTCAACTCGAATACCATTTTCTGTATGTTCATCATGATAAATTGTACACGCTTGGTCAGGCTGACGATAACGAGTTTTTGCTGTGCATCGGAAACCCGTAGTTGGGATCTCTTGTTCACCTGCAACCCAATCAATTGACTCACTCCAGAGCTGTGTGCTTTGCATAAGCGGATGATCATGCCCCTGTCCAATGACTAATCGGTTATTGGCAACATCCTTATGCAATACGAACCATGCACCTTCTTGCGCACCTTTCATACCACCAATACCGATCCCACCGCGTTGACCGAGCGTATAGTACATTAAGCCATGATGTTCACCAACTTGTTTGCCATTATCCAAGACAATTTTTCCAGCCTGAGCAGGAAGATACTGTTTTAAGAAATCGCTAAAACGGCGTTCCCCGATAAAACAGATTCCTGTGGAGTCCTTTTTCTTAGCCGTCGCTAAATCAAGCTCTTCTGCGATTTTACGCACCTGCGGTTTTTCAATTTCACCGACAGGGAACAAAGTCTTGTTAATTTCACGACCATGAACTGCATGTAAGAAATAAGTTTGGTCTTTATTATTATCGACACCACGTAATAAAGGTGCGTAGGTTTCACCACGTGAGTTTTGTGTACTCGCACCACGACGTGCATAGTGGCCTGTGGCAATAAAGTCTGCACCCAAAGTCATCGCATGATCGAGGAAGGCGCGGAATTTAATTTCTTTATTGCACAGAATATCTGGGTTTGGTGTGCGACCCGCAGCGTATTCAGCCAGAAAGTGCTCAAAGACACGATCCCAATATTCCATTGCAAAGTTCGCAGTGTGCAGCTTGATACCAATTTTATCTGCAACGGCTTGCGCATCAGCTAAGTCTTCAAGTGCTGTGCAGTATTCCGTACCATCATCTTCTTCCCAGTTTTTCATGAAAAGACCTTCAACTTGATATCCTTGTTGAAGTAATAATGCGGCAGAAACAGAGGAGTCTACACCACCAGACATACCGACGATGACACGTTGTTGCATCTAATTAAGCGTCCAAATGAGAAGTTAATGAGGGAGAGAAAGGGTGCTCATAAATGAGCGATAAGGGGTATTTTTTGCCAGTAAGGGCATCTTGAACAGCTTTTAAAACCAGTGGGCTACGGGCACGGGCTGATTCCTGCAATTCATCCAGATTCATCCAGACCGTACCGACAATGCCTGTATCCAGTTGCGCATTTTCCTCAACGGAGGTGACATGGGCAAGAAAGCAGAAACGGTAATAGGTACGATCTGGAAACATGGGCGGCGTATAGGTGTAAATCCCGAGCAAGTGATCGACTTCAACATGATGACCTGTTTCTTCTAAGGTCTCACGAATCGCTGCTTGCACAATGGTTTCTCTGCATTCTACATGTCCCGCAGGTTGATTAAACACGGTATGTACAAAGCCTTCGCTGTGTTCTTCAACAAACAGAAAACGTCCGTCTTTTTCGACTACAGTGGCGACTGTGACATGAGGTGTCCAAACGGTCATAGAAAGCACCATGATTTTAAAAAGCGTATCATACGAAATTTGGGGATTTTTGGCTATGGTGAAGAGGATGAAAAATAATCTGTGTTTTTAAGCTATGTTTTTTCTTTTTCCCACTATACCAATTTTTCTGTTTTTTTAGGGCGTTCTATCGGACTCTCTGTCACGTCCATGATAACCCAGTTAAAATTCTCATCTACTGTTAGCATCGTTCTCTTAGGTAAAGTAAAACATCTTGATTTCATTAAGGAATTTTCTACCTTTTGAATCGTGCGGTTGACGTTACTTTCTGCTATCGCATACGTGGCTGACAATTCAAGTTGGGTGTTATAGTTCCGTAAGTAATTGAGTGTCAATAATAATTGATCCTCTATACTTAATGTATGGGGACGACCTGACTTCTTCTTTTGCGTTTCCGAATCTTGTAGAATTTTGACCATATCATCAAATAATTCTCTAGGAACGCCAACCAAGCGTTTAAATTCAGAAGCTGTATAGCGGCTTAATGTTTTATATCTCATTCGCTCTTTATGGGGGGTTATACTTTCGCAAGAGGTCTAATTTTTTGTGGTTTTGAAATGAATGTGCCAAGAATGGTGAAATAGTCACCAAAAAATAGGAAATAATTTAAAGAATAAAAAAATCAATGGCAAAAAATTAGACGTATTAAGTATTATGTATTAAGTATTTGGTATGTTTTTTAATCTGTGGTAAAATAACAACGTTTTTAAATCTGTGACATGGGTCAAAAATATTTAATTATAAGTAAGTAGCAGGTCTTATGATTCTTCAGCAATACAAAATTGTTTTTGGTGGAACGATGGGGGCAGGTAAATCTAGAGCAATTAAGGCTCTGTCAGATATCCCTGTTGTTAGTACAGAAGCTGTGAATACAGATTTAGATGCACACAGTAAATACTTGACGACTGTTGGAATTGACTACGGCGAAATTAGTTTAGAAGACGGTACCAAGATTGGTTTATATGGTACGCCTGGGCAAGACCGATTTGACTTTATGTGGACGATTGTCTGTAAAGGTGCAATTGGTACGGTGGTACTCATTGACCACTCAAGTCCTAATCGCTTAAAAGACCTCGAGTTCTATCTAGATGCGTTTCAAAACCATAGTAATAACATTGTTATTGGGGTTACGCATATAGATGTGCAAAATGATCAGTTATTAAAAATTTACTCTGTACACGACAAAAATAGATAACTCATTGAAATAATGTCACAATAATTGTTTTCTAACGACGAATACTATGACACATCTCAATGAGTTATA
>NZ_KB849212.1:68705-168373 GCF_000368025.1 Acinetobacter parvus DSM 16617 = CIP 108168 | reverse complement strand
TGGGAAAAAAGAAGAGTTTAAGGAAATTTTGGCAATTTTAAGAAAGCAGAATCCTGATAGGATAAGGGTTCTGTGAAATTTGTCGTGTACAGAGAAAAATTTATTATGACTGGATGACAGTGAATAATCGACACTTTCCATTATTTGCTGTAGATGCTAGACAAAAAGATGATGTTTTATTGATCATTGAAGCGCTGATTGCTTCATTAGAAGTGCAATCTGTGACAACAGAAATTGAATAAGGTGATTTATGCTCGCGTTAAATAATCAGCGCCAAATTCCACAAGAACTGACAGATCAAGCATTTAAACAAACCCATGAATTATTAAACATGGTGAGTGGTGTGGACTTTGTTATGCTGTGCTCATCCGATGGTTTTGAACTTGCATTGGCCAGTAAAAAAAATCTGGGTAACAGCGGTAAGATTGCTGCAGTGAGTAGTTCTATCTTAGCAATGGTTTCTGCATTTATTTCAGAAATTCATTTGGCTGGATGTAAAACCATTACTTTAGATGCAGACAACGGCAAGGTGATTCTCACTGCGGTTGAGCATCCACAACATCCAATGGTGTTAGTTGCTGTGGCATCTAAAGATGTGCTCATTGGTCAGTTGCTCTATGCCATTAAGAAAACAGCAGAAACATTGGCTCAAGCTTAATCATAGGCGAATTGTACAAATAATAGGGTGCTTTTCATCTTCTTGTTCAAGAATTTAGATGGGTTTAATCGTGATGAAAAATGCATTAAATGTGGCAATTTTTGGTTTAAATTTAGAAACGCTAGACCAAATGAAAAACCAATTATTGCTTTCAGTACCAACAGACGTAAATGTGCAATGGGTGAATATCTCAAGTAATGAGATTGATCTATTACTCGTGAATGATATGTTTTTTGATTCACCGAACATTCAGCGTGTGGTTCAGCAGCAAAAGTCATATTTGCGTTTGGTCAAAGATGTAAACCAAGCGGGTAGTATTATTGGCGATAAACTTTTTTACCCATTCACTTGTATGAATCAACTCGTAGAGTGGTTACAACAGCGTTATTTTAGTTACGCAAGCCGTCCGAGCCATAGTTTTGAAAGTCGTACAGTCGTAAATACACCACAATATTCTGTGGCGGAATACTCGCACACAAAGGTAGAAAATCAGGTAGTGTTTAATGAAATTTTCACACCACGAAATGGCTATATTCAATTGTATGACCACACGGGTTTTTTAGCGCTGATTGATACCCGCACAGAACGCGTTTGGTTTGCAGATGATCAGGTGCTGTATGGTTTGAGAAACAGCATTAATCAAACCTATGCAAAAAATTCTTTTGTGCAAGACATGATTAAGGATAAAACACCTTACGATTTAAGAGCTTGGTTATGGCAAGCTATCTCGCATTCAGGTGATTTAGATTTGCCAGAGGTAGATGCTGACCATGTTTTTAAATTGAATATTTGGCCACAATTTGAAAAAAGTTTAGATCGTAAAGATAACTTAAAGATCGCAGCTTGTTTTGCCTTAGGTGCAAAAGTGCAAGATGTAGAACAATATTTAGGTTTGTCTTCAGAACGAATTAAAAAATTTGTAGCAATGGCTCAAACCTTAAGACTAGGTGAGTTGATTGATGCAGATCAAGCGAAATTCAGTATTGAACAGAAGCAAGATAATTCTGGTCAAGTGAATAAATTACGTAGTTTCTTTGGGAAACTGCGGAAAAAACTAGGGTTATAAATTAAATTCTAATGGGGAAACCCCTTAACTTGAGGTATGAGAAATGGCGCGTATTAGTTTAGATACTTTAACGAGCATTGATGGATTCGTTGCAGCAGCTTTAGTTGACAGCGAAAGTGGTTTGGCTTTAGCTACTCAAGGTAGCGGCATAGATTTAGAACTTGCTGCTGCAGGTAACACTGAAGTTGTTCGTGCTAAGCGTAAAGTGGCTAAAGCTTTACAACTTAACGATAGCATTGAAGATATTCTAATTACTTTAGGTAAGCAATATCACTTAATCCGTCCATTGGACAGTAACGAAAACCTATTCTTGTATTTGGTTTTAGACCGTTCTAAGTCTAACCTTGCAATGGCTCGTTATGAATTAAAAGCATTTGAAAAAGAATTAGATTTTACTTAATTGCTAGTACTACTTATTCAATTTGAAAAGTGGTTTGAGTCAAAAAAATACCAGCATTTTTGCTGGTATTTTTTGATGCTAATTTTTAAAATTATGAGTTACATGGAATTTGTATAGTAAACTTGATGCGCTATTTTTATGGTTTCCACATGCAGCTGTACTAAAGGTTCAAGTGCCTGATAACCCCCAGCAAGTACAAACATTAAAGGAATACCGTGTTTTTTTGCTAATGAAAATACCATACGCTCGCAGTGCTGAATATATTCTGTTTTAAACCAACTTGAACCGCATGGGTCATCTTGGTGACAATCCATCCCTGCCTGATAAATAATTAAATCTGCTTTCCAATCTATTGCAGCTTGAAAGGCTTCATGTATGGCAATGATATATTGCGCAAAAGTCCCTTTATCTTTATGGATATGTCGCGTTTCAGCACGTGGATAGCTTGGACAGCCAAAAGCCAGACCATAAATACTGAAATTAAATAAATTATCAAGGCGCCGTGTAAATTCGGCAGTACCGTTGCCACCGTGTTGATCACAGTCTAGTACAAAAATGCGCTTATCTGGAAATTGTTGGGCAATCAAGGCGAGGCCATTAAAGGTACAGAAGGAATTGCCAAACTCATAAACAGCATGGTGAAAACCTTGGGCAAGATTAGCTGAGATTTGATGTTCCCACGCCAATTCAGCAGCTAAAATTTGACCTGCATTGATTCGTAAAACAGCGTCACGTAGTTGTGTATTCCATGGTTTGAATCCCTGAAAGGTGGCTAGTTTTTCAGGTGTGCCTGTCATAAAAGCATCTACATAGGTTGGGTCATGCAGCTGTTTTAGAATCTGAATATCAATCGGTTGTGGTTCATGCAGCCTTATAAAATTGCAATCATGTAAATCATCTGCAACGGCACTGAGTTTTTCCATACTATTGGTGTGAGTATGGGCAAAATATTCAGGTGAATAGCAAATATTTAACATGACTTTAATTCACTTATTTGTCGCTGTGCCAAATCAACTAATTGCTGCAATTGCGTGCTGCCAGGGCTATATAAACCATTGGCAACCTGTTGTGCATAGTGGGTGCTAAAAGCACGTGCACGATTTTCAGGAGAAATTGCCAAGGTGGTCAGTCTTAAGAACCAAAAGCCTTGAATAGCAGTATAAGGAATGATATGTCCTTTAAAATCTGGACAGGCTGGGAATGTGGAAATTGTGTCTGCATCATAATGTATTGAAAATAGTGCGCCAGCAGGAATACGCACGCCATTCATTAGTAAGGGCTGTAGACTGATGCAGGAATGATCATCTCCCATATTAATTTTTTCTAATAATAAGGGTGTGTTTTGTTCATCTACAATAATATTGATTCGACCTTGTCTAAGAATTTTACCGTGTGCAATTTTTAAGAAAAAATTTTCAGCCATTGGGCAAGAGCCAACTTTAGGTTTTTCTTGCAATGTGTGTAGCTGAGTCAGCATCGTATCATGACAATTGTGGGGTAAAATCACATCTGCAATCAGCTGACTCAGCACTTGGCTTTCTTCAAGTTGAGCATGCTGTGCAATATGACGTAAATTTTTTTGAAAACTGACAGCTTGTTCTAATTGTTCAGCAAAGGATTCGTGGCAGTGTTCCGCTAAAAATGTAACGATCTCTAGGTTTTGATCAAGGTTGTGCCAATCAGTGATATGAATTGGCTGGATGGATTGCTGCTCAAGTAATTGCTTTAAACTTTTAGTATCGAACTGGTTAAAAAGATTTAGATCATTTAACTCCTGCGCATCACGCGGGATATTAATATATTCCCCCAACACCCGTGTTGCTTGCGTATAACCACAACCACGACGTTCAGTTTGATGCGTATAATGCTCATTTAGCATTTCTGTCAATTTATTTGACAGTGGATAGACGTGATTTCTAAATATTTGAATAATTTCATGGTCATTTAACGTGGACACGAATATTTGCTCTTGAATCATTTGTTTTAATTGTGTAAGTGTACTGCTTTTTTGAATTTTTAGTAAGATGTACTAGCTCAAACCTGATCGGACAGTTACCCATTTTTTATTGTGCCTGTCAGGTTAAATTTGGAGACTGTAAATAAAACTGTATTTACACAGAATTATTTACACACTCGATTGCTGCTATTTACAACATGGAATTGATTAAAAAATGATTTTTGCAAGAGGTTTATTGCTTATCATTTTCAAGGTCTGGTCTTGTTTATGAAGCTTTAAATAACTTCATTTTTATTTAATTTATATGTATGATATGAATAGGAAAAATAGTGAAGCTAAACTCTACCATTTTTATAATTATCTTTCACTTTCACATAATGACGTGCTGAGTAGGGCAAAAACTCCAGTTCTTTTTCAGTGAGTGGACGGACTTTTTGAACAGGACTGCCGACATAAAGATAACCGCTTTCCAGACGTTTACGTGGTGGAACAAGACTGCCTGCACCGATCATCACATCATCTTCAATAACCACATCATCCAGAATCACGGTTTTAATACCCACTAGAACACGGTTGCCAATCGTACAACCATGTAGGGTTACATGATGCCCAACCGTCACATCTTCGCCAATTACAAGTGGAGAGCCATTTGGTTTAGATTGATTTTTATGACTGACATGCAACATACAATGATCTTGCACGTTACTATTTTTGCCAATCTGAATTGAGTTGACATCACCACGAATCACGGCAAAAGGCCATACTGAAACATTCTCTGCCAGTTTTACATCACCAATGACCACAGACATTTCATCAATATAACAACTCGTATCAATATCAGGGTAATGATCTAAATAAGGGCGAATGTTTTTAGCCATGAGAAAATACAATAAATAATTTGCATGAATTATAAAATAAAAAGGCACCCAGACTAAAGTGTGTGGGTGCCTGATTTGGCAATTCTAAAATTAGAACAAGTTGCTAAAGAACATCTTGATATGGTCGATCATACGAGCAAAAAAGCCTGCTTCTTCAACAGGTTTTAATGCAACTAGTGGTTTTTCAGCAATCACTTTTCCATCAAGACTCGCAACTAATTTACCTACAACTTGACCTTTAGCCAAAGGTGCATTCAGTTTTGGTTGAACGACGATTTGAGTTTTGATTTTATCTGCTTGACCTTTCGGCATGGTTACGTTGAAGTTTTCAGCTAAACCAATCTGAACATCATCTTCCTTACCAAACCAGACCTTGGCTTTGGCAAGCACCTGATTGGCTGGTTGTACATTAGCCGTTTCAAAGTTTGCAAAACCCCACGCTAAAAGGGTACGTGTCTGGCTGGCACGCTCATTCATGCTTGGAGTACCAAAGATCACGGAAATCAAGCGCATTGGACCACGTTTGCTTGAGGTAGTGAGGCAGTAACCCGCTTCTTCGGTATGTCCTGTCTTGAGGCCATCAACGCTTGGGTCAGTGTAAAGCAGGGCATTACGGTTGCCTTGCTTGATGCCATTAAAGGTAAATTCTTTTTCAGAATAGATTGGGTAGTATTTAGAGCTATCTTTGATAATGTGCTGAGCAAGAACAGCCATATCTTTAGCTGTTGAATAATGACCTTCAGCAGGCATACCTGTTGAATTGATGAAATGTGTATTCACCATACCAACACGTTTTGCTTCTTGGTTCATCATATGGGCAAATGTACCTTCATTGCCTGCAATGTGTTCAGCCATCGCTTTAGAGGCATCATTTCCTGACTGGATAATAATACCACGCAACATCTCTAATACGGTTGCTGTGCCATTTAATGGAACATACATACAGGATTCAGTGCTGCTACCACGGCACCATGCAGATTCATTCATCCGCACCTGTTCATCTTCAGTCAATTCACCCTTTAAAAGTTTCTGCTCTATGATGTAGCTTGTCATCATTTTTGTCATGGAAGCGGGTGCAAGTTTTTCATTTTCATTTTTGGCAGCGAGAATCTGTCCTGTCTCATAATCCATGAGCACATAGGATTTATTATTTAATTCTGGTGGAGCAGATAGGACAGTTGCTGCATATGAAAAGCTTGGCAAAAGTAGTAATGCAGCAAGAGCGCTTTTTTGAGTCATTCTAGGTGGTTCCAATATCTTGTATGAAGCAGAAGAGCCTAGCATTTTAGGACAAAGCAAAGCCGACTGCTATGGGCGAAGTCGGCTTTTTATCATGCTATTGTAGCAAATCGGTTACTTGGAATAATAATTACGGACATCATTACAGATTTGACGGTTATCTTCGTCCGAGGCTGCCTTGGCAATCTCACGGGCTTCTTTCAAGGGTTGCTTATATTCCTTGGTTTGCATGCGTTTGCTGAGAATCTCAACCGCATTTTTTTCATTGGATAAATAGGACTTGACCAGTGTATCGTAGGCCTTGTTGAACTTTAAATCCTTGCCAATTAGGGTTGGGCAGGTTTCAGACAATACATAAATGACCGCAAGTTCCTGTGGAGACACTTCATCAGACATTGGGGTGACTTCAATCTTTTCAGTTTCAGGCTGTTTGTCTGCTGCGAATGCGGTAGGAACAAAAGTGCTGGCAGCGATGAGGAATGATAAACCTAGTGTTTTTACAACATTTTTCTTCATAAGAAATCAAACTCAAAACAAGACTTAAAGAATTTGAACAATTTATAGCATAAAAACAGATAAAAATTTGTATGTTTGCTGTAGGGAATATGGAGAAACTGTGGTTTTAAATATCAATATCTAAAACCATTTTAAGGTCTGAATGGCCTGTTTAGCCCTCAAAATTCAATACCTCTTCACATACCGCTTTCTGTTCAGCCTTATCAACCTCTGTGGCAGCTTGACGGGCATCTTTTAGTAAAGTGTTGAATTCAGCATCTTTTTGCAGGCTTTCAAGCGAAGCAGACTTGTCTGAGTAACTACCCAAATAAGAACCCACCATTTTTTTGATATTCTGGTCAAATTTTGCATTCTTACCGATCAGGTTAGGACACATCTCAATCAGCACTTGTGCATTGGCAATATCATCCTTAATCAATGCATCCGCTTCTTTTACTGAAGCTGCGTCAGCAAAAACTGCTGGTGCCACAAGAAATGTGAAACTAACCGCTAAAACTCGAACAAAACTGGATAAATGTCTCATGGCTGCATAAATTTCTCATACTATGAAGATATAAATATATATAATTCAATGAATATTTCAATTGAAAAAACTGCACAGTAATTTTTGAAGAGACAGAACCTTAGTGAATATATTAATCGCAAATGATGATGGTGTGTTTGCACCTGGACTGCAAGCCTTGGCGCAGGCGTTAAAACCTTTGGGGCGGGTGGTGGTTGTTGCCCCTGAAAGTGAGCGTAGTGGTTATTCAAGCGCCTTAACCCTGGATCGGCCCTTACGTCCCATCCCCATTTCCGAAGATGTCTGGGCTGTCAATGGCACACCTGCGGACTGTGTATACTTATCCATGAATGGCCTGTTTGATTTCGAGTTTGACCTTGTGGTGAGTGGAATCAACAGTGGCGCCAATCTGGGCGATGATGTTCTATATTCAGGTACGGTTGGGGCTGCATTTGAGGGAAGATTGATGAAACATCCAGCAATTGCCGTGTCTTTGGCGGGTGCAAATGTACGTTGCTATGAACATCCGCAGCATTATGCGCAAGCGGCACAATGGGTACATGACTTCATTGCCAAAGGGCTGCCTGTGTTGCCACCGCGTCATATCTTTAATATTAACATTCCCGATGTTGAGCAGATCAAGGGGGCACAGGTGACTTATCAGGGACGCCGTGCGCAGTCCAAGCCAATCAGCAGCCATGTTGATCCGCGTGGTCGTCAGGTGTACTGGATTGGGCTTGCTGGAGAGGCGGTGACTGATCCACAGTCGGCTTCCAGCCATATCCAGTCTGATTTTTTTGCGGTGTCGAATGGCTATGTCAGCATCACCCCAATTCAGATGGATGCGACCAATTATGCGGTACTGGACAATCTACATAGCTATGTGAATGGACCTGAATAAGCACCTAAATGTTATAACTTTGTGAATATGGAAAGTGAGAACTCGTTTTTTCTCACTTTTTTGGTACTCTTAGGCGCAAATAAGTTAAGGTTTTTTCGATGAGGGCGAAGATGCACTTAAATCATGTTTCGATTTTTCTATCACAAAAAATGATGAAAACAATCGTGCTGTCTACGGTGGTAACACTCACAGCGCTGGTTACTGGTTGTGCATCTAAACCGCAGGTGAATGGTGGCGTTCGCAATGTGCAGGCACCAAATTACTATACAGTGCGTTCAGGCGACACCTTGAGTGGAATCGCAAATCGTTATGGCCTGAATTATCTGGATATTGCCGCATTGAATGACATTGCGGCGCCGTACCGCATCTATGTCAACCAGTCTCTACGCTTAAAGGGCTCTGTAGCGCAACGTACCACCTCAACCCAGGTGTTTACCCAGGCGGCTCCAATCCAGCGTCAGAGCATTAATTTGCCAGCGCAGCAGCCAGTGGTTCCAAAACCGCAACCTGTGGTTCCTAGAACTCAGCCTGTTGTTCCAGTGGCTCCCCTAAACCCATCTTCTTCAACTCTGGCATCCAGCCTGCGTTGGGTAAAACCATCAAATGGTGCGGTCATTCAGGGTTTCAATCTCACAGGTAATGTGAAAGGCATTCGCTATGGTGGAAATGAGGGAGATCCTGTATTTGCCGCTGCAAATGGTCAGGTGGTTTATGCTGCGGATGGTCTGAAAGAATATGGAAACTTGGTGCTGATCAAGCATATTGACGGTTACATCACAGCATACGCCCATAACAGCAAGATGCTGGTGAAGAGTGGGGACAATGTCACGGCAGGACAAAAAATCGCGGAGATGGGCTCTTCTGGTGCTAACCGTGTGATGCTGGAGTTTCAGGTTCGTCTGGATGGTAAACCTGTGAATCCAGCGACTGTTTTACCGAATTAATCTATCCCCTTTAACACATTTTCAACAAATTGTTAATAATCTCTAGTTTACAAGTAGACTTCTCTGTATAATAAGCTCCTTTGCTTTTATTAGAACAATAAGCATATTAATAAATTACGAGGGAAGTCTATGTTAGATCAATTGCGTGCAATGGGGGTCTTTGCTTGCGTTGTAGAAAAAAATTCTTTTAGCGGTGCAGCGAGAGAACTGGGCATCACAACCAGTGCGGTCAGTCAACAAATCCGATCTTTAGAACAAGAAATGGATGTCACCTTACTTCATCGTTCAACCCGAAAACTCAGCCTCACCGAGGCGGGTCAGGCATTCTTTTTAAGCTGTCAGGAAATGCTGGCAGCAGCAGAACGTGGCAAAATCCGTATTAACGAATTGCGTGATGATCTGGTGGGAGATTTGCGTATTGCAACCACGCCTGAGCTGGGTGCGCTGCATGTCATTCCAGCCTTGTCACACTGGATGTCTTGGGCTGGCACGTATTTTATACATGGACATCCAGAAAGAGCTGATTAATGGCACACTGGTTGAGGTGTTGCCTGACTGGCACATGCCTGCCTATACCTTGCATGCCTTAACCTCCAAGCGTGAACAGTATCCAATGAAAGTACAGCGCTGTATTGATGCATTGAAACAATACTTTGTGCAGTTACCTGGTGGTCGCTCTTTGCAGGGCGTTGCTTGAACTGATCAATAAAACCAAAAAGCCATGCTTGAGAGAGCATGGCTTTTTTTATGGATTATTTACGTTTTTTAGCTAAGGTATTGAGAGTTTCAACTTCGACTACAGTTTCATCCGCGGCTTTGGCTTCCATTTCATCCTTTTTGCTTTTCTTACGTTTTTTCTTTTTCTTGGGCTGTTCCGTTTCAACGGCTTCACCATCCTCAATGGCTTGCCAATATTCCAACTGTTCCATCACTGCAGCATAAATGGAGTTTTTGCTGTATCGACCTTTTTTATCGAGGGTGCCAACTGGACGGGCCATCAGAATTTCCAGCGCCTGATCAATGGTGTCAATCGCATGGACATGGAACTGACCAGTTTGTACCGCTTCAATCACATCCTGACGGAGCATCAGGTGCTGCATGTTCTGGCGTGGAATAATCACCCCTTGTTTGCCTGTAAAGCCTTGCAACTTACAGGCATCGAAGAAGCCCTCAATTTTGGCATTCACTCCACCAATTGGCTGTACCTGACCCAACTGGTTCATCGAGCCTGTAATAGCCCATGATTGGTCAATTGGAATTTGACAAATGGCAGAAATTAACGCAGAAAGTTCTGCAACAGTGGCACTATCACCATCCACTTGCCCATAGCTTTGCTCAAACGCCAAGGCGGCAGAGAAGTGCAGGATTTGTTCACGGCCAAAGTGTGCTTTTAAGAAGCTCGACATGAGCAATACACCTTTGGCATGCAATGAGCCACCTAGCTCCACACTGCGTTCAATATCTAAAATATCACCGCCGCCTTGATATACAGAAGCTGTTAGACGCGACGGTAATCCAAATTCGACATCAGCATAATGAATCACTGAGAGGGCATTGATTTGACCAAGACGATGCCCAGAAGTTTCAATCAACTGCGTACCGCGAGACAGGTCTTGCCAGTAGAGCTCACGTAAATAGCCTAAGCGATATTGGCGATGGTGCAGGGCCTGGTTGACATGCTGGTCGGTGACAATCTTGTCATCCGCTTTAAAGGCATGGTGATGCGCTTCGCGGATCAGGTCACCAAGGGTTGAGGCATGTAATGATAAAGAGCTTTGATCCTCAGCCTGACGGCTGGAATCAGTAAGCAATGCGGCTAGTGCAGAACGGTCAAACGGAAGTAATTTATCTGCCTGAACATAGTCGGCAATTAACTGCATATAAGCCTGTTCGTTACTGTCATTACGTTGTAATGTATCGGTAAAGTCGGCACGGATTTTAAAGACACTGCCAAGCTCAGGTTCCACTTCCAGAATTTCATAATAAATTTCAGGTTCGGCCAGTAAAACCACTTTAATATCAAGTGGAACGGAAGCGGGTTCAATGGAGATACTGCCTGTGAGGGTGAGCATATGTTCCAGTGAAGAAAGCTTGAGTTGTCCAGATTTCAAGGCACGTTTCAGGCCTTGCCATGCATAAGGTTGCTCCAGCAATTGTTCCGCTTCCAGCATCAAAAAGCCACCATTGGCCCGATGCAGTGAACCAGGACGAATCAGGGTGAAATCAGTGGTGATCGTACCATTGTGAGTCAGTTGCTCCACATGACCCAATAAATTGTAGTGTGTTGGGAAATCTTCAAAAATAACGGGTGCGCCACTATTTGGTTTATTGGCAATAATCACATTGGCCTGATAACGAGAGGGTACGCGGTTGAACAGTGCAGGAGTAAAGTCATCTTCCTCTTGCTCTAAAATCAACTCAACGTTGTCAATAATGTCTTCGGCGTACTGCTTTAAATAGATATCGAGACCTTTAACCTCTTTGTTCTTATTTAAAATCAGTTCAATACGAGGCATCACCACCTGGGTGGCAATATCACGGTTTAAGCTGGACACCTGATCCCGCGCATCATCTTCCAGATCGCCCAGATGTAAACCCAGACGTTCAAGTTTTTTCTCCATATAACGCATATTGGAGTTGATTTCAGCACGTTCCTTGCTAGTTAATGCGTTCAGGTCATTTTGGGTGAGTTCATGATATTCATTGTCTTTCAACTGCATTGGAATAAAGACATGCTTGTCATTACGGGAAATCAATTTTAAATCGAGTTCTTCACCCTCTTTGGTCAGTTCAACCAATGCCTGTTGCTGTACATCACCCGTATCCTGACGGATACGTTCAATACGGTTGTGATAGGTTTCCGCACTAAAACGGCGTTCCAGCTGCTTTAAGATAATTTGCCATGCCTGCTGCAAGGCATTTTGAAATTTGCTGCCTTGTCCCGCTGGGAAGCGCAGAGCAATCGGTTGTCTTGGGTTCTTGAAATTATTGACATAGATCCAGTCATCAGGGGTAGCCATGGTTTTGGCGTGCTGTTGGAGCAAACGCTTGATCATGGTTCGTTTACCAAGACCAGCCGTACCCACGGCAAAAATGTTATAGCCTGAATAGGGTAAAGAAATCCCTGCCTCGACTGAGGCACGGGCGCGGTCCTGTCCTAAAAAATTATTCAGTGGTTTAATGCGTTTGGTTGAACTTGGAATTTCAGCCAAATCTGGCGTATGTGTCAGTTGGTGTGCATGTAATGCCGTTTTAAGTAGAGTTGCCTGGATGTCGGTCTGTTCAAAAGCACTTGGAAATGAATTGATTTTTGCTGTAATCGTGTTTGTTGGTGTCGAGGATAAAGTTGTTGCGGTCATTTGATCGAGTTTTTGGGTCACTATTGCTATCCAACAAAGAAACGAAAGTTAGGTAATTAAAGGTATACAGTTTTAGGTCCAAAGATCAAGCGAACTTGTGTTTTTTATCGACAAAACAAAACAATAATTTTATTTGATTGCATAAAGCAACTTGCAAGCAGGCGCAAGACACGATTGAATAGGCACATTCACGCATGTTCATGGAAAATAATAACCAATGACAACTCAAGCCACTGGCTGGGCATCCGCATTTAAGGCATTTTGGGATCGCCGTGCCCTGATTATGTTATTTCTGGGTTTCTCGGCAGGGATTCCGATTCTGCTGATTTTTTCCAGTTTATCGCTGTGGCTGGGTGAGGCTGGTATTGATAAGAGTGCGGTGACCTTTTTTAGTTGGGCGGCATTGGGTTACTCTTTTAAATTCGTTTGGGCACCATTGATTGATGAATTGCCTGTTCCATTATTAACGAAAAGTTTAGGCCGTCGCCGTGCCTGGTTGTTGATTGCACAGTCTTTGATTATATGTGCAATTTGTATCATGGCATTTTCCGACCCAGCACTTGGACAAAGCTATTTAATTCAAATGGCAGTTGGTGCCGTTTTATTAGGATTCTCGGCAGCGACTCAAGATATTGTCATCGATGCTTATCGTATTGAACTTGCTGAAAGTGAGATGCAAACGGTTTTAGCTTCAACTTACAACGCAGGTTACCGTATTGGGATGATCGTTGCGGGTGCAGGGGCTTTATTTCTTGCTGCTTATTTAGGTACAGCTAAAGGCAATTATATCTATGAAGCATGGAAATATACTTATCTAACCATGGCAGCAGTTATGGTGGTTGGTATTATTACAACTTTATGCATTCGTGAACCTCAAGTAAATCGTGTTTATAAACATTATAAAACTACAGATTACTATCGCTTAGTCTTTGTATTCTTTATTGCTGTTGCAACTTTTGTTGTCAGTTATATTTACTCTGGGAATGTAACAGATGCTACCGCTAAAGCCGCAAATATTAAAGACACCGCAGCTTTATTTGGTTTAGAAGCCCTACGCTTTTTAACTGCTACAGCCACAGCTTTATTGGTTGGTTTGGGTTTAGTTAAAATTGGCGTCGTGAATCAACAAATGGCAAAAGAAACTTGGGTTGCCCCAGTTTTAGAATTCTTCAAACGTTACGGTATTAAACTTGCCTTAGTGCTTTTGCTGCTGATTGGTTTTTTCCGCATCTCAGACATCATTGCAGGAGTGATTTCCAATGTGTTCTATCAAGATCTAAATTTCAGTAAAGAACAAATTGCTGAGGCTGTGAAAATCTATGGTGTGATCTTTAGTTTAGTTGGTGGTTTTCTCGGTGGTTTGTTAGCGCAACGCATGAACATTATGAAACTGATGTTCGTGGGCGCAGTGTTGGCCAGTTCAACCAATTTAATTTTTATCGGCTTGGTCAAATCAGGAAAACCACTTGCTCCAGTTGAGGTTCAGGTCGGAAATAAACATTATCAAGTGCAAACCGATGATGTTGGATATTGGAAATTACAAGTGCCGAATGACGTCTTGGCAAAAACAAATTCGGTACAGGTAAGTACTCAGTACCAAAATCAGAGCGATACCAATGTAACTCTTGCAATACCATATTTAGTAAATGCCCAGCACGCTCAGATTCAATTATTACCAATCAGTGGTGATGATCAATTAACGGAAAAAGAATTGAAGCAAAGTCTAGTCGTTAAAGGGCAATTAGCAGGGCTTAAAAATGAAGATTTAAATCAGGATAAGCCTGTTATTCTTAAATTAGATAATCAAGAGTTTGCTGCGAAACTGGATGATAAAGGAATATTTACTGGTGCTGTAGATGGAAAGCTATTACAAGCATCTCCCACTAAAACCATTAAAGCTTTTGTTAATTTCAAAAATAATAGTGCAAGCCAGTTATTTGCAACAAGATCATATCGTATTAATACTGCATCACATGTTGAAACCACACTCGATGTCGATATTCAGCCAATTGCTGTGGTCGATCCAAGTCAGTCAGGCACAATAGAAATTTCTGGCAAAGTGATAAAAGGCTATAGCTCATTGTGGCTCTATTTTGCCATTATTGTCGATAATTTAGCCTCAGGTTTAGCGGGTGCTGCATTTATTGCCTTTTTATCTAGCTTAACGAGTGTGTCATTTACTGCGGTTCAATATGCGATTTTTAGTTCTTTAATGACGCTCACACCCAAATTATTGGGAGGATATTCAGGAACGATTGTGAGTAATATTGGCTACCCAAATTTCTTTTTAATGACGACTTTAATTGGAATTCCAATTTTGATTCTTGTGGTTTGGGTTGCTAAACTATTACGTGACCATGAAAACCAAACAATTCAACAGACAGGTGAATAACTATGCGCATGTTACATACGATGTTACGAGTAGGTAATTTAGAACAATCTTTAAAGTTCTACACTGAGGTACTTGGTATGAAATTACTACGTCAACGTGATTATGAAGAGGGGCGTTTCACCCTGGCTTTTGTGGGCTATGGTGATGAAGAAAATAACACTGTGCTTGAGCTGACTCATAACTGGGATACAGCAAGCTATGATTTAGGCAATGCTTATGGTCATATTGCGATTGGTGTTGATGATGCCTATAAGGCATGTGAGGAGATCAAGGCACGTGGTGGTAAGGTGGTGCGTGAGGCTGGCCCAATGAAAGGTGGGGTGACCGTGATCGCATTTGTTGAAGATCCAGATGGCTATAAAGTCGAGTTGATTCAGCAGGATTTAAACGCACGTAATAATTAGTATGGTGTATATTGAGTCATATAGGGTTGATTTTTATTAAGCCTTTTACTTAAAAACTGCAATATGATGTTTTTAATCTCATATTGCAGTTTTTTTATTTAATCAGCAAATTAAGTTATTTTGCTAGATATTTATATTCAACATTAACTTTTTGATTCGCTTTAGGAATAGCATTACCAAAGAAGACCACAGAAGTTCCAGTATTACTATAAATTAAATCGAAGCCATTTTGATTACTTACATCACGAGCAACATTCTGTCCTTCAACGGTGACTTTCACTGATGATGGAATTGGTGTTTGTGTAAGGGTAAAACTACTGGCTAGACCAGAAGCAGATTTAATAATCTCATCAAATACAACGGACCAACTTGCTGCATCTGTACAAATAGAAGCAGAGCTGCCGCCTGTCAAACGTGAGATTTCTTTAAAGTGTGCACCACCATAGGCACTACCACCTTGACCATCACAATAAAAATTTGGATCGTCTGGTTGGGTAGTGGTGAAGTCTGGTCTAAGTAAAGTTCCTGTACCTACAATGGAGAAGTAGGTTGCACCTGTTTTGACGAAATAGTCTTTATAATCATTAAAACTTCGTATTGTATAATTAGTAGATGATGTTCCATTTGGACGACTGATGTGGTTCTAGGATTTTAGACCACGTCTATAAGTGATAATCTACTCCCCAATAAGCATGGGAAATGCTTGTTTTTGGAGTCAACCATGACACGAAGAAAACGTCGTAATCATTCAGCAGAGTTTAAAGTTAAAGTTGCTCTCGCAGCAATTAAAGGCGACCACACACTCGCTGAACTTTCTACTCAATTCGATTTACATCAAAACCAAATCATCGATTGGAAAAATCAACTGCTTGAGCAATCAATCAATATTTTTTCACGACCAACAGCACAACAAGAACCTGAGATTGACCTCAAAGCTCTACATGCCAAGATAGGACATCAGGCATTGCAAATTGATTTTTTAGAAAGTGCGCTCAGAAAAATAGGGCAGCTGAGCGGCAAAAAATGATCGATAAGACCCATCAACTTTCGGTACGACAACAATCGCAATTGATTCAAATCAATCGCAGTACGTTGTATTACAAGCCCAAAGAGATTTCATCAACTGATTTGAGTTTGATGCGTCTGATCGATGAAATTCATCTCGACTACCCATTTATGGGCAGTCGAATGATACGAGATATGCTACAGCGTCAAGGGCATCAAATAGGTCGGCGTAAAGTCCGACGTTTAATGCGCTTGATGGGAATACATGCCTTGTATCCAAAACCCAATACCAGTAAGCCTAATCTTGCACACCGTATTTTCCCATATCTGTTGAAAAACATGGTCATCGATCACTCTAATCAAGTCTGGTGTACAGATATCACGTACATTCCTATGGCTAAAGGCTTTGTCTATTTGTGTGCAGTTATAGATTGGCATAGTCGTAAAGTACTGGCTCATCGTGTATCGATCAGTATGGAAACAGACTTTTGCATAGATGCGTTGCAAGAAGCAATTGTGAAATATGGTTGTCCTGAGGTGTTTAATACAGACCAAGGCAGTCAATTCACAAGCGAGGCATTTTTGAATGAGTTAAAATTGCGAAATATCCGTATCAGTATGGATGGGAAAGGACGGTGGAGAGATAATGTGATGATTGAGCGGTTATGGCGCAGCTTGAAGCATGAGGAAGTCTATTTGAAGGCTTACGATACGGTTAAACAAGCGAAACAATCAATTGCTGAATATTTGGATTTTTATAACATGATACGTCCTCATTCAAGTTTGAATAAGGCAACACCAAATGAATTTTATGATCAACATTTACTAAAAGTAATGGCAGCATGATTTAAATATTTAGAGCGGATTTATCACTTATAAAACTGAATTGAGTGGTCTAATTAACGGAACCACATCATAATAGAGCTGAAGTGTTATAAAAACGTTAGAATTTTTATACGGAACTTTATTAAACCTCTTGCGAAAGTATAGTTTTATCTGATTTTTTAATTGGCTAAAACCCCAAAAATATAGCTTTCGACTGCTTAAAATTTGACTAATGTAAAAACTCTATTGTAATTAGTGAAAAAAGTCAAATTATTTACAGGTTCGATTAGACCTCTTGTGAAAGTCGTTATTGCAAGTTCATCCAGTTTACCAGTGCAGCGATGAAGTTAATGCGTAAACCGAATCTTTTCCGTCTATTATAGCGTTCACTGAGTATTCTAAATCTTTTCAATGGACTATTAATGTTTTAATATCATGCTGACTGCCAGATGGTATATTTACTCCTATGATTTGTTTGCTGTTCGGATGATAGATCACTTGGGCTTTTAGCGTATGTTTCTTCTTTTTACCACTGTAGAACTTACTCTGATTTTTTTTTGGGACGTTCTATTGAACATTCTGTAGCATCAATAATAACCCAGTTAAATTGTTCGTCTGCTGTTGTAATGCTTCGTTTTGGCAGGGTAAAACGCCTTGATTTCATTAATGCATCTTCAACCTTTTTAATGGTTCGATTCACATTACTTTCAGCGATATGGTAATTTGCCACCAATTCCAATTGAGTGTTATAATTCCGTAAGTAATTGAGTGTTAATAATAATTGATCCTCTATAGCTAAAGTATAAGGACGCCCTGATTTCTTTTTAAGTGATTCTGCATCTTTTAAAACTTCGACCATTTCACTGAAAACTGGTCGAGGTACGCCAACCAAGCGCTTGAATTCAGAATCTGAAAAACGGTTTAATTTCTGATATTTCATGAAATCTATATTGAGGCAGTTTTTATTGTCGCAAGAGGTTTATTATATTGTGTTGAATCAAAATATTTTTTTATTTTATATACTTGTTGAATAAAAAAATATCTTAGATTCAGAATTTTTTTAGCAGTGAGCGTAATTATTATGTTGAAATTATTGGCATTGGATCGTTTTACAATATTATTAATTACAATGGTGATATTGGCGACCTTTATTCCAGTATCAGGTCAGCTTGCACATTATTTTAATATTCTCACAACTGTCGCAATTGCTATCCTGTTCTTTTTACATGGTGCAAAACTCTCACGTGAAGCAGTGGTTGAGGGGATGTTGCACTGGAAAATGCATGCCTTGGTATTTGTCTTTACTTTTGTGATTTTCCCAGCCATTGGGTTACTGGCAAAACCCATTTTGGAACCTCTTTTAGGTCAGCAGTTGTATTGGGGTTTCCTGTTCATGTGCTTCCTGCCATCAACAGTACAGTCCTCCATTGCATTTACCTCAATGGCAAAGGGCAATGTTGCTGGGGCAGTGTGTAGCGCATCTTTTTCCAATATCATTGGCATGTTTATTACGCCAATTTTGGTCAGCTATTTTATTCTCGGGCAAAGCCAGCATGGTTTTGATCCAACCAAGTCGATTATTCAAATCATCTTATTGTTACTGGTTCCTTTTATTTTGGGGCAGTTATTACGTCCTTATATTTTCCCTTATATGCTCAAGCTGCCGAGTCTGGTAAAGGCTTTTGATCAGGGTTCGATCTTGATGGTGGTATACGGTGCTTTCAGTAGTGCCGTGGTGGCTGGTTTATGGTATCAGGTGAGTGGCTTGACGCTGCTTTATTTAACGGTTGCATGTTCTGTTCTGCTGACTGTAGTGATGTTGCTTGCTTTATATCTGCCCAAATGGCTGGGCTTTAACCGTGCTGATCAAATCACCATTTTCTTTTGTAGTTCCAAGAAAACACTGGCCAGTGGTGTCCCAATGGCACAAATCTTGTTTATTGGGCAACCATTGGGGATGATTGTGTTGCCGATTATGATTTTCCACCAAATTCAGTTGATGGTGTGTGGGATAATCGCCAATCACTGGTCAAAATCAGGTCAGGAATAGTTCGCAAAATTGAATTTATTGGTGTATAATATTCGCCACTTGTTGGCTTTGCTCTGACCTGGAGTCTCGGTGAGTCAAAAGAAATGGTCTGTTGTGGTGTTGATCTGCGAGTGTGAAAACACTTAGCTTTCCTCATGTTGAGAGTGATCAATTGCGATAACAGCTTAAGCCTTTCTTGCTAAATAGGAGCATCGACCATGCGCGCCGATATTCACCCTAAATACCAAACATTAGTTGCTACCTGTTCATGTGGTAATGTGATCGAAACTCGTTCTGCGCTTGGTAAAGAAACAATTTACCTTGACGTATGTTCAGCTTGCCACCCATTCTATACTGGTAAACAAAAGAATGTGGACACTGGCGGCCGTATCGACAAATTCAAGCAACGTTTCTCTGGTATGTCGCGTTCTATCAAGCGTTAATATCAAGAAAACAAAAAACGGGCAATATGCCCGTTTTTTTTATGATTATAATTTCTAGATATAGGGCGTATTGAATACGCCCTATGTGAATTTATTGGTCTTGCACGTCCGTTAAACGGTCCAGTTTCTTCTGGAAATAGTTACCCTGTAGGAAACGGGCCTCTACATTCCATGCATTGGCAAACTGGTTCATATCATTGAGTTCAGTCAGGAAAATCTCAACAGGTTTTTGGGCAATAAAGTGTAGAATCTTTTCCTGTAGTGCCGCCATCTGTTTTTCAGACCCCAGCATTTTTGCCAGCTTGCTATGGAAGCTGAGATATTGGGTATCAATCTGTTGAAGTATGCTGTCACTATACAATGAGTCGCCAAAACCACGGATGGAAATCTCTGCCCCATGTTGTCGCAGTAAGGCAATTTGTGGCTGTGCCTGAGACAGGTTCTGCTGTAGGGCCTGTTCTGAGAATTGCAGAATCAGTGGGTGAGCCTGTTTACTACCAACAATGGTGAGTAACTTGGCAACCAGCTCAGGTAGTTTCTTGTCATTCAACAAGATATGGTGATTGAGGTTTACGATCAATTTCGCTTTAGGATACTGGGTAATGAAGTTGTGCAACTGCTTGCATGCCTCAACCAGTATCCAGCGATCCAGTTGAACTGATAATTCAGGATCATCCTTTAAATCACCCAGATCAGCGATATCCTGCCATTGATTGTTATGGATAAAACCACCCGACACTTCATAAGTATGGGTATGTTGATCCTGCTTGTCATAAAGCTGCTGGTATTTCAGATGGATATCGCCTGCATCCAGTTTTTGCCTGAGTTCCTGTAACAGGCTTAGCTCTACATTGCTTGGAATCTGTTCGGTTGTTAAACCAATATCTGCATCAATTTTCGGGCTATCAATGGTTGGCAAACCAAGTGAGAATGCCTTGGTCAGGATCTGTTCAAAACTGGCTTCATCCGCAATTGGCTGGGCAAGCTCACTGTAGCCCAGTTTTAGGTGAAGAGGGAATGTATAATTCTCAGTTACCAGTAACTGTGGTTTTTGCAGGCTATTCAACCCAATCAGAAGTGAGTTGAGTACATGGGTTGATTCTGCCTGAAACAGCGCAACATAAAGCGCATGGTCCACCTGGCAGACAGGAACATTGACCTGCTCCTTGATAAAGCCTGCAATGTTGGAGAAATAGGTCTTGGTGGCACGCCAGTCAGTCTGGAATACTTCGTTTGGACAGCTGTTAAGGCTAAATAAAACCAGTGCATTGGCATTGGCTGGATGGTTTGCAAGCTGTCGGTTGATATGTTGCAGTGCACTATTCAAGCCTGAAATTTTTTCAGAAGAAGTAACGGCTGGTATTGTCGCTGAAGACTGAATGGTGGACTCACATTCGATGTTCAGCTGGATTTCATCCTCATTTCCTGAAGGAAGGAACTCAACCTGTAATGCACTATTTTTTACATTTGGGTTTTGGGTGCGAAGTTCAAATCGCCCTTGTTCGAACTGTCCCTGTGAAATTTTCTTAAAACGCAGTTTAAACTGACCTAGTTCTTCAGGCTGCAAAACGTCCAGAATGGGTAGGCCAATTAAATCGTCTGCATTGCTGAATCCAAAAAGCTGTGCATATTCGGTGTTGGCCGTAATATGAATGCCTTCCTGCAAAATTGCGACCGCTTTATGGGTTTCTGCAACCAGTGACTGCGCCTGGGTTTGTGCCGCTTCCAATTCACTGAGTAGGCGATGTTCCGCCTGAACCAAGCGGCTATAGGACAGGGCTCGAATAATACTGATATAAAAATTTTCAGGTGATTTAAGATTTAGGACATCATAAATCCCTTTATGGATATACGTCTGATATTGATCAGCTTTGTAGTCATCTGGTTCAAGTAACAGTATAGGCAGGCTGGGCTGTGACGATGCCTGAATCAGTGAAAGAGTCTGTTCAATCTTTAGATCGTACGCACGTCCAAAAATGACGATATCCCAGGGAAGATTCAGTTGCTTCTCAAATGTCTTGAGGTCGTCAAGCAAGGTTGCCTTGACCTGATGCTCCTGATTGGCGAATAACTCCAGAATCTGGTTATAACGTAACTGGTTATCATCAATAATGAGTAAGCGGGTTTCAGTTCGTTTTAACTTTTTAGAGAGTAAAGAATTTCTCACTTCAATGCTTCCCATAAATCTTGATCATTGGTATCCATATTATTTAGTGCCATGAATTTATGAAGAATGGACTGTTCATCTTCATTTAGCAGTTCAAAATCAAATTGAACAAAACTCTGGGTAATTAATTGTGCGTTTAATAAGTACACTTTTACTTCCTCTTTCCCCAATCTTAAATAAATCCCCTGTTGTTCCCGAAAAATTTGTGAACCAGGTAAAATTAAAGTTGTTTTGGTTTCATCCAGATTCTGGTTTTTTAATAAAAGTGCTGGATGGTAGTTGCTGACATGCCGATCGGCCTGAATGTGTACAGCACATGGGAAAATTTCCTGAGCAAGAACCTCCAATCCCAGTTCCAGACTTTTCTCGGTTGACTGTTTAAGCCAGCGAATCACGCCGCCACGCCAGTGTCCATGTGAGGTCTCCTTGACCAGGATATATTCACCTGTTCTTAAGTTTTTAGGGGCTTCTCCTGACCATTTAATGCGGTAACCATTGACACTGATATCCAGTATGTCGGATTGGTAAACGACCTTGCTTTCACGGCTTAAGCGCTGGATGCTTGATTCCTCATTGTTTTCAGAAAGCTTTTTATCCCATGAGGACATAAATCTCGATTCGTTTTGTAAATTGAAGTGATGCTCCAGCAACAAGGTCTCATCAAAATTTTTGGCTTTGGATAGATAAAAATGTGCGGTTAGCAAACCAAAACAGATATGCAACTGGGCTGAATATTCATAACGTTCATGACGACGCTCTGCTGTGGTTCCAAGAATGGTCTGAACATGGAACTTGAGTGCAGGGGTCAGGTAGATTTTTTCATTCTTGGAAATATATTCAGCATTTTTATGTAAGGTTGCTGTGACATGGTCCAGCAAGGTATTGGTGCTGATAAAAACATTGGGATTAAACCCTGAGCTTTGCTTTTTATTATAGATGGGTGGGTGGTCTTTGCTGGTGTCTACCACATACTTGGTCAGGTCAGTCTCCTTAGACAGAATCTGAAGCATTTTTGCCCAGTCAAAACTACACTGGAACAATGCCTGAATTTCAGACTGGCGAATTTGATTGGTATTAAAAATATCCATCAAAATTAGTTGGGCATAGGCCTGGGAAATATTGCTGAGAGAGTTGGGTTTACTGCCCTGAATCTGTTCCAGATTGGTCTGGTGGTATTTATGGGTGAGTGCAGCCTCATAAAGTTGATGGGAAATCAGCCATTGTCCTGCAACAGGTTCACTATAGAGCATATGTTGCTGATAGAGAAGTTGGGTCAGTTGCTGCAATGCCTGAAAAGTTGCCAGTGTTCTGGCGGTTTGTAAGTTCTTTTTCTGGTTTAGTGCAAAGATTGAAAATTTCTGATTATCGAGCTGGTCACTGCTGCGACGCACAATATTGATGTAGATAGCCGCAAAATAACAGCGTAACAACATGGCCAGTTCAATAATGTGTTCATTTCGATCAGAACTAATCACACCTTGATTGAAAAAGTTTTTCTCTAAACTGCCTAGAACATTTTCAATTGTTGGATGTAATACTTGAACCAAGTCAAAACGTAAAGTTTCAGAGCACTCTAACTCACTGAGTTCTAATAATGCGGCAAATAGGGCTTTTGATGTATCACCCAATTGCATAATCGATAGATTAGAAATCCACTCATTTAAACTTTTGGTATTGGTATCACAAAAGCTGAGTTTGTCCCGTCTTAAGACAGTTGGAATTTGAAAAATATCCGAAAAAGCATTATTCATCATTGTGTTATCAATCTCAGAACGTTTGAACCCCAAAAAGCGGTGTTTTATTTTTTTCGCCCGCAATTTCCCTCACAAGTTTAGGCACTAAATAGCCTGGCAAACTTGCTAATACATCACTGTATATATGGTCTATCTCTGAAGACCTTAGATCAAAATGTTGAGCACCTTTTACTTTATCCAAAACATGTAAGTAATAAGGCATTACTCGTGCATCAAATAAACGGTTACTCAACTCAGTCAAAGTTTTTGCAGAATCATTCACACCTTTGAGCAAAACCGCCTGATTTAGCACGGTAATGTGATGTAATGATAACTGTAATAACTTAGAGCAGGTGAAATCATCAAGCTCAGCTGCGTGATTTGAGTGTACCACTACTATAATGCGTAGCCTACTGTTTTTTAATATAGAAATCAGCCCTTCATCGACGCGGTTTGGAATAACGATGGGAACACGTGAATGAATTCTCAGTATTTTAATCTGTGGGAGGGAGGCAAGACGTTCCAGCCAAAGTGAAATTTTTCGATTTGACAAAGTTAGGGGATCTCCGCCACTCAAAATCACTTCATTGATCAGCGGATTTTGCTCAATATATTGTTTGATATGTGGCCAGTCATCATTTTTAGGCAAATTTTCCTGATAGGGAAAGTGACGGCGAAAGCAGTAACGGCAGTGAATTGCACATGCACCTGTTAAGGTCAGTAAAAAACGGGACTGATATTTATGTAGAACGCCAGCCATCTGGTTGGCTGCCTCTTCACCCAGTGGATCGGTGACAAACTCAGGATGTTCCTCAAGTTCTAGATGATGGGGCAGGACTTGTAGCAACAGCGGATCAAGTGGATCGCCAATGCTCATTTTTTCGACGAATGCACGCGGGACACGCAATTTAAACTTTTCAGAGGCGAGGATTGCCCCTGATAATAGCTGATCGGTGGATAACTCAAGTAGATTTAACAGCTCCAGAGGATCAGTAATGAGGTCACTCAGTTGTGATTGCCAGTTTTGCTCTTGATGTAAATAGTTTATCATGCCATACGTTAAAAATAGTGTGAGGACTATGCCTGTACTTGTAGTCTAGCATTAATAGAGTTGAGTTTTAAGTTTGGAGTGCGCCTTTCATGGCCTATTATTCTACAAATGATTTTAAAGCAGGCCTCAAGGTTATGCTTGATGGCAACCCATGTTCAATCATGGAAAACGAATATGTAAAACCAGGTAAAGGTCAGGCGTTCAACCGTGTGAAACTGCGTAACCTGCGTTCTGGTAAGGTATTGGAAAAAACTTTCAAGTCAGGTGACTCTTTGGAAGCCGCTGATATTGTTGAAGTTGAAATGGATTACCTCTACAACGATGGCGAAATGTGGAACTTCATGGACCCTGTATCTTTCGAGCAAATCGCTGCTGACAAAACCGCAATGGGTGATGCTGCGAAATGGTTAAAAGACGATTCAAATGAAAAATGTACCATCATGTTGTTCAATGGCGTACCTTTAACTGTGAGTCCACCGAACTTTGTGGTATTGAAAATCGTTGAAACTGATCCAGGTGTACGTGGTGATACTTCTGGCGGTGGCGGTAAGCCAGCGAAACTTGAAACAGGTGCTGTGGTGCGTGTTCCATTGTTCGTACAGCAGGAAGAAAGTGTTCGTGTAGACACGCGTACAGGTGATTACTTAGAGCGTGCATAATCGTAAATGAGTAGCACTGCTACGTAAGATACACGATTCTCTAAGGGGTGATTAAACAATCATCCCTTTTTTATGCCAAAGTATTAGATAAATCATTTTTGATAAAAGATAAACTGACAAAGATATTTTTCTACAGAAAATAGAGAAAGCGAAATCAAAATAACCACAAATTATGTATTGGAGAGGTTTTGAATGGAGACAACACAAGCAAAATCAACACTCCCCTCAAAACTCCTATGGAGTTTGGTTGCCATAGTCGGGGCAATTTCATTTGGGATATTGGCGGTGAGTCGCGGTGAGCATGTCAATGCGGTTTGGCTTGTTCTTGCCGCAGTTTGTGTTTATAGCATTGCATATCGGTTCTACAGTTTATTTATTGCAACAAAAGTCTTTGAATTAAATCCTAAACGCTTAACACCAGCACATCGTTTGAATGATGGTCTGGATTATGTCCCGACCAATAAATATGTTTTATTTGGACATCACTTTGCAGCGATTGCGGGTGCAGGACCGTTGGTGGGACCAATTCTAGCAGCACAGATGGGTTATTTGCCTGGAACAATCTGGCTTTTGGTGGGTGTGGTGATTGCTGGTGCAGTGCAGGATTTTCTGGTTCTGTTTATTTCAACACGGCGTGATGGTCGTTCCTTGGGAGAAATGGCAAAGCAGGAACTCGGGACTTTTGCAGGTGTCATTGTTATGCTCGGTACATTGGGCGTGATGATCATTATCCTTGCGGTATTGGCTTTAGTTGTTGTAAAAGCCTTGGCACATAGTCCATGGGGTGTGTTTAGTATTGCCGCCACCATTCCAATCGCCCTGTTCATGGGTATATACATGCGTTATCTACGCCCAGGGAAAATTGCTGAGGTTTCGATCATTGGCTTTGTGCTAATGATGGCGGCGATTGTCTTTGGTGGTGATGTAGCAAAAGACCCTTACTGGGGGCAATTGTTCACCTTAACTGGAACTCAACTGACTTGGGCACTGATCATTTATGGTTTTATTGCGTCAGTATTGCCTGTGTGGTTATTGTTAGCGCCTCGTGACTATCTATCCACCTTTCTTAAAATCGGTGTGATTGCAGGTCTGGCTGTTGGGATTATCTTTGCCATGCCTGACCTGAAAATGCCTGCGGTGACTCCTTTTATTGATGGTACGGGTCCTGTATTTGCAGGCAGTTTATTTCCTTTCCTATTTATTACCATTGCCTGCGGTGCGATTTCAGGTTTCCATGCACTGGTTTCTTCTGGAACAACCCCAAAACTGGTTGATAATGAAGTCAATATCCGCATGATCGGCTATGGCGGTATGTTAATGGAATCTGGCGTTGGGATAATGGCCATGATCTGTGCAACAGTGCTTGATCCTGGGGTTTATTTTGCGATTAATGCACCAGAAGCAGTTCTGGGCACAACCGTGGATACGGCTGCGGAAGCGGTGCGTAATCTAGGTTTTATCGTCACACCTGAGATGCTGACTGTGCTTGCTCAGGAAGTTGGTGAAAGTTCAATCCTTTCCCGTATGGGTGGAGCGCCAACTTTTGCGATTGGTATGGCTCATATCATTTCGGAAATTTTCAATAGCCGTTCCATGATGGCATTCTGGTATCACTTTGCCATTCTGTTTGAAGCCTTATTCATCCTCACTGCGGTAGATGCGGGAACACGTGCCTGTCGTTTCATGGTGCAAGATACGGTCGGTATCGTGGTGCCAGCGGTGAAACAATCCAGCTCATTCTTTGGAAATCTGGTCGGAACTTTTGTTGCGGTTGCAGGGTGGGGCTTCTTTGTTTATCAGGGCGTGGTTGATCCACTGGGTGGTATTAATTCTTTATGGCCATTATTTGGAATTGGAAATCAAATTCTTGCTTCAATGGCATTGATTTTGGGTACAGTCATTTTGTTCAAGATGAAAAAAGAGAAATATGTTTGGGTCACCATTGTCCCAACAATTTTCCTGTTCATTACTTCAATGACCGCGGGTTGGCAAAAGATTTTCCATGAAAATCCAAAGATTGGTTTCCTTGCACAAGCCAACCGTTTTTCTGACGCGATTGCACGTGGTGAGGTGCTTGCTCCAGCCAAAACTGTTGCTGAAATGCAGACCATTGTTATGTCCAATCAGATCAATGCCGCATTGTGTGGCTTCTTTATGATTGTGGCGATTGTGATGGTAATTGCCTCAATTGGAATTGTACGCCGTGCATTGCAAAGTTCTGTACCTACTGTCAATGAGGCACCCGCAGTTTATTCAGAAACACCGATGACCGCGAATAGCATCAAGGGAGAGTAGGCATGGATTTTAAGATTGCTCGGCAAGGAAGTGCTGTGATTGTGAAGATTATTAAATTCACCATCATGTCGCAAAAGCACTTGCTTTTATCTCCGAAGAATTGGTCTCGTATTGCAACTTTATGGCAAAACCTGCAAAAAAGTTTTCGTTTGATGGTAGGTGTGCCTGATTATGAAAACTACGTAAAGCATATGCAAGCGCATCATCCTGATTTAACGCCTATGGATGCCAAGACATTTTATCGGCATTGTATCGATGCGCGTTATCCGTCAGCAGGCGGTAATATGAAGAAATGTCCTTGCTAGAAATCTTTTGATTTCTTTGAAAAAAAGCAAAAACAGTGTATGTTGAATCATGCACTGTTTTAGGTTGGGGGATTGCGTTATGTGGGGCATGGAAAAAGCTTCGGTTCAAGAGAAAAAACAACAAAACCAAGAATTAGAACAAGATATTAAAAGCTTTAGCCAAAAGATCGATAAATTTTTAGTGGAAGTGAACCAGCTTATTCTGGATAAACCACAACAGACTAAACTTGCCCTGACCTGTTTATTGGCAGGTGGCCATGTATTGTTTGAAGACTTACCAGGATTAGGCAAAACGACTCTAGCCAGTGCCTTGGCTCGTCTAGCAGGGCTGCATTTCCAGCGTATTCAGTTTACCAATGACATGCTGGCAAGTGATGTCATCGGGATCAATATCTTTAATCAAAAAGAACATTTATTTGAGTTTAAGAAAGGTCCGATTTTTACCCAAATTTTGCTGGCTGATGAAATTAACCGTTGTAGCCCCAAAACACAGAGTGCCTTGCTTGAGGCAATGGAAGAGGCGGCAGTCACGGTGGATGGGATTCATTATGACTTACCGCAACCATTCTGGGTGTTGGCGACCCAAAATCCCCTGTTTCAAAGTGGAACGTATGCCTTGCCTGAGTCGCAGCTTGACCGTTTCTTGATGCGTTTATCGCTCGGTTATCCGTCTCGCCAAGCTGAAAAATTACTGTTACAACAAAGTTCACGTCAGGTTTTAATTCATCAATTAGAAGCAGTATTTACGCAAGTTGATATTTTGCAATTACGTGAATTAGCAAAACAGGTTTTTCTCAGTGATACGGTGCTAAATTATATTCTTGATTTAGCGGCTGAAACCCGTAAGCAACGGCATGGACTTTCTACCCGTGGCGTTTTAGCACTCAAGGCAGCAGCTCAGGCCTATGCACTGGTTGAGGGACGAAGCTTCGTCACCACCGATGATGTGCAAACGGTTTTTGTGGCGGTGGTTGCGCATCGTCTAAGTCTGGGAGAGGTTGAGGTGAAACAGCTTTTGCAGTCAGTTGAAGTCTTATAGTTGAGATTGACCTATGCAGAATGGACTTAGGCAGCGAGTACAGCATTGGATTGCAAAACGCTTTCAGGTGGATGGCAGTAAAACACTGTTGCAGAAAGATGTTTTGGTTTTCATTTATAAGCAGGGTTTCTTATATCTCATTTTGATCCTGATTACCTTTATTGCTGGGATTAACTATGCCAATAACCTGATTTTAGGATTCTGCTTTTTAATCAGTGCCATTTTATGTATTAGTTTTTACCTGACTTTCAAACAGTTGCACGGCTTACAAATTGAAGTTGTGCCGCCAGAAATTGGGCAGGTTGAACAGGCTTTAATGCTCAAGCTGCTGTTTAAACAGCCAGCAAATAACAGTCGATATCTGCGTGTGCAATGGCAACAACAGGAACAGATTTTTTTTCTTGAGCAGGCTCAACAAACTTTAGAATTACCAGTTATTCCGCAAAAACGGGGTATCTACGATGTAGACTCAGTAAAAATCTATTCCACCTATCCTTTAGGGCTGGTACGGGCTTGGACTTACCTATATCCCAAACAAAAAGTCTGGATTGCACCCAAAGCCTATGAGTGGCAGAAAGAACATAAGCAGCAAACTACAAATGCACATGATAGTCTGGATGAGTTTAAAGAGTTGAGAGCATTTCAGCAGGGTGATTCCTATCAAAATGTCGCATGGAAGCAGGTTGCGCGTGGGCAGGGATTTTTTATCAAGATGTTTGAAGCTCAGGCCAATCATCAACATCTGGAAATTGATTATCAACAGATTCCAGCACAGGGGCATGAAGAAAAGCTCAGTTTCATGATGGGCTTGATTGAGCAATGTGAACAGTTGGGTGATGACTACGCGGTGATTTTGCCACATGCGCGATTGGAAAGTGGACAAGGGCAATCACAGCTCATCAAGGCTAAACTTTTACTGGCGCAGGCTTAATGATGACCAAGCAAATCTATTTCTGTATTTTGGCTGCACTGGCATTTGTCTTGATGGGGCAAGTCGCCTTTATTCCAGTCACCCTAAGTGGATTATGGGGTGTGGTTTGGTTAACACTGGTCTGGCGATATAGAAAACAAAAAATTTCACCATTTCCACGCTTATTTTTAGTTTTTTTCTCTTTATTGTCTTTAGGTCTTATTTATTTAAATTATCAAACTTTACTGGGAGTAGAAGCAGGAGTCGCATTTTTAAGCACCTGTTTATTTGCCAAAAGTCTGGAGGCTAAAAATACCCGGGATCTGCTGATCGTGTTCAACTTTGCTTTATTCGTTAGTGCGAGCTTACTGTTGCACAGTCAGGCATTCTGGATGGCGGTACTTGTATTCGCATCATTTGTGATGTGCCTGATGGGATTGTATCGGATTCAGACCAGCTTATTTAACAACAACACCATATCTACCAATCAACTGAAACAGGACATTAAACAGATTTTTAAGTTTGTTGGTATTGCAACGCCGTTCTTTATTTTACTGTTTATCTTCTTCCCACGTCTGCCTCCTCTGTGGTCAATTCCAATTCAGAAAGATCAGGCAATCACAGGGATTAGTGACCGCATGTCACCTGGGGATATTGCGGAGCTTTCGCAGTCCTCGGCATTGGCTTTTCGTGTGGTCGCAAATATGTATCAGTTGCCAAGTCGCAATGAATTATATTGGCGTGCTTTGGTGCTGGATGAATATGATGGCACCACCTGGACCAGTAGTTTTTTTAATCAGCAAGTCAAAAATATACAGTCTACCTCCCATAGTGTGCCATACCAATATCTGCCTGCCGATGAACAGGCAAACTGGATTATGGGTTTGGAATATTCGATTCCTCAGGGACGTTATTTACAGCTTTATCAGGATGACAGTATTCGACCAACCCGATTGATTAAACGTAATCAACCCATTCAAATGCAATGGTTGGGGCGAACATCAACAGAAGCTGTTTCTTTGTCACCACGTCAGCTTGAATTCAATATCAGGTTTAAAGAGGGCAGTGATAAAAAAGCCCAGCAATTGGCGCATGAACTGTTTGAGCAGAGCCAGCAGCAACCTGAAAAATACATTCAATCAGTGCTGTCTTGGTATCGTAAAAATGGCTTTGTCTATACCCTGACACCTGGCACTTTGGGTGGAGATCGCATCGATCAATTCCTGTTTTCAAGTCGAAAAGGTTTTTGTGAACATTATGCCTCCAGTTTTGTCATGCTGATGCGTTATGTTGGAATACCTGCACGCGTGGTGACAGGCTATCAGGGTGGGCAACTTGCACCTGATGGTCAAAGTTGGGAGGTTCGTCAACTGGATGCACATGCCTGGAGTGAGGTTTATCTCAATGGCAAGTGGAAAAGAATTGATCCGACTGCAATGATTGCCCCACAACGAATTGATACGGGGATGCAGGATTATCTGGCAGAAGATCAAACAGTTTGGGGCGATAATCAAACACAGGCTTGGCGTGTTCAGCAGTTTAAATTATTAAAAAATATGCGTATCTGGAGCGATTATTTAAGTTATCAATGGCAAAGCAAAGTCGTAGGATATGATGCCGAAAAACAGAAAAACTGGTTGGCTCGACTGGGGCTGGATTCAAGCTATGGCTATGCTGTGGTTCTCATTTTAGGAATCGGTGGTGTTTTAATGCTTTACGTTGGTTTCTATTGGTGGAAACAAAGCAGACGTCAACAGCAATATCAACGTATCATTTTTAAATTTCAAAAACAGTTACCGAAATATTTGCAAAAATATCCTGCTGAAACTTTCCATTGCTGGATCAAACGTTTGTCTTTACTTGTTGAGGATCAACAACCATTTGAAAAAGTAATTGTGTTATATCAAAAAATCGTGTTTTTAGAACAAAAGAATGGTTCCGATATTCATCAATTCACGAAGTTGCTTAAAGACTGCGCAATTGCACTCAAACAGTCCCAAAAAACTTGTGAACACGCTGAAAAATGAATATTATACTTCTCATTCTAGGTGTATAGCTCAGTTGGTTAGAGCGCTACGTTGACATCGTAGAGGTCAGCAGTTCGAGTCTGCTTATACCTACCAAAATTTTATACTTAATTATCAAATAGTTAAGTCGCTAAAATTAAGGTAATTTAAGAGTTTTTAATGCTAAATTGGTCAGCTTGATGGTTTAAAATCGTCAAAATCTGCGTCAAAAACACCTTATTATTTCCGTTTTAGCACCAAAACGCCCCCAAGTTTACACTTGGGTTTTGTGTCTGGTGCTGCTACGACACCAAGGTGGATTTATGCAAAAACCAGTGAAGCGCGGCAATGCTTGGCGTATTCAAGTACGCTATAAAAATCTTAGAGACAGTGTCACACGTGATACTGCACGAGAGTGTGAACAATGGGCTGCTATTCGTTTACTTGAAATGAAAGCTGAGTATGATCCTAAAAAAACTCAGATGCAAAAACCATATTTTTCATTCTTTATCCTTTGTCAAAAATATTATGATGAAGTTGGATATAAGAAAAGAGGTAAATCCTTCATAAAACAACAAATAAAAAGAGAAACATTTAAAAATTATTTTGGTGAACTTGCTGAAAAGTCAATTTATGAAATTAAACCTATTGACATAAAAAATTGGCGAGATAAACGTTTAGAGAAAGTCGCACCTGGGACAGTACATAGACAAATGTGTTTATACACATCAGTTTTTAATTATGCCAAAAATGAACTTTTCTTGATTGAAGACAATCCATTCGCACAGGTCACTAAGCCAACTAAACCTCCCGCACGCAATCGACTAATAAGTCATAGTGAAATTGAAATCATACTTAAGGCGCTTAATTATACAATTGGAACAAGGCCCCAAACACCAAGACAGTATGTTGCATGGACTTTTCTTTTTGCGATTGAAACTGCTATGAGAAAAGGGGAGATTCTAGGGATAACGTGTAACAATATCTATCCTGATTACATACATTTGCCAATCACAAAAAATGGTGATGCTCGTGATGTTCCCTTATCTAAAGAAGCACGTGATCTTCTCAATCTAATTCCCCATACAGATCGAGTAAAATTGATTCCACACAATTCCAATTCATTTCGATTAATCTGGCAAAGGGCAATTGGAAAAACTGAATTGAATAATATAGTTCACTTTCATGATACACGGCATGAAGCTATTACTCGACTTGTGAACAAGCGTAAACTACCAGTTGAGATACTTGCTAAAGTGACAGGGCATCGAGATATTAAAACTCTGATAAATACTTATTATAATCCGAATGCTTCAGACATTGCTAAAATGATGAATGCTTCATAAGTAATTGAGGGAGCAATTGCTCCCTATTTTTTTCTGTTTGCACCACGCCTGTTTGTTACCTTGAGATTCTCTAAAACTGGTATAACTTCATTTGGATCATAAAGATGCTTGTTATCAGTACCTCTATTAAAAATTCTCAATTTTTCAATAAGTGCTTTGCGCGAGATACTGAATCGTTCTTGTAACCAAGCAGCGTCTACACGATTAGGCAACTGTTCTGTTTTAAGTTCAATGACTTTTCCAATTTTGGGAATAGTCTCATTTAGAAAAACTTGTGGAGGTTGATCGGATTCAACTACCATGAAATATTTGTTTATAATTCCCATATTATGTCCAATTAAAAAATAGATTTAAAAATAATTGCAGAGGGTCAGCAATACAATTACTTATAAAATATAATTTAACAAATTAATTAAAAAAAAGATGAGATATGTTTAAAAAAACAAAAAAAAGACTTATTTTTTTATTATGTCAGTAAATAATCTTTTGTTAGTTTTAGGTAATAACAACGTTGACTGCTTATCTCATTTAAAATAAATGAGATAAACGTATACTGCTTTATCTTTTAATCTATATTTCTATTTAAAAGGATTTTTAGGATCAGATAAAATCGCGTTTTTCTTGTCGTTAAAGCTTCTACCTTGCTCTGAAAATTTAAATTCTTTGATTTCTGATTCTAAAAACAGCTCTTTTCTAAAATAATTTTTTATTTGATAAAGCTCTATCATTTTAAGTGTATTCTCAAGATAATTCATTTCAATATTTTGTGATTTAAAAAATGATATAAGCACACTTCCAAGAAAAAATTTCTCATGATTCTCTTGCTTTCGATCTTTTATCTTTTGTTTTACTTGTCTATAAGAACTATGAAATGAATTTTTGATTTCATCATGTGCTTTTTGTTTTATTAAATCAGGAACTCTTCGATTGTAGTTTTTTAGCATCCTTAAGGCTATTTTTAATCTTTCATCAGTCTGAGAGAAATGGTCTTCATATCCACTAAAATCAACAATGTCTTTTTCAATATCAGAGCGATCACTTTTTTTGATTGAGCAGATAGTGTCCATTACTTCTTCTAATCTATTTAATTCTAAAACTTTATGATATTTATTCCTCAAATTTTTAATGTCTTCTTCTGTAAATTGATTTGCAGTTTTTGATCGAATCAATTGTAGTATTAACTCATCTGAATGAGTGCGTCTTGCTATCTGTTTTAAGTGCTTTTCAACACTTAAAATCATTTCATCTACTGTTAATCTAGTTCTAGCCATTTTTAAACCATCTGCATTTAAGAAAATGTTGGTATATCACAGAGTCTTAAAAAAAATCGTCATATGTTGTGTTTTTCAAAAAAAACTACTCTTCTGTTAGTTTTAACTGTTAATTTATGGCTGTTAATGGTGGGGCAGATAAAAAATCTTTTTTGCGAATGCAAAAAAGATTTTTTATATCTCGTTTCCGTGTCTTTTAAATTTCGCTTCGCTCGCTTTAAAAGACACTTCTCCTCGTGCTGCGCAGCACTTTTAGTTTTAAGCAATTGATTATTATATAATTTATGCGTTACTCATGTTTTAGATTTACTGTTTCTACATATAAAAAACACACAACTAAATTATTGTTTTTATTATATAAATTGAAACTATGGGAGTGGTATTGCTCATGCGTTTTAATTGAAAAAATATTTTTTTTCATTTTTCTTCACGAAACGAATCATGAATTTTTAAAATTTTGTAGGATCCGATATTCCAATTAAATTAATATCGGAAGTAAAAATGTATTATTTTCATTTAAGTCATAACGTTAAAGGTGATAGTCAAATAAAATTGAGTGATGGTGATTCAAAGTATCGACTCTCAAAAAGTGCATATCACTATATTACGCGTACTTTATATTTTTCAAAGCATAAAAGTGACATTGAAGAGCTTGAATATTGTGCATCTTATAATATGCCGATTTGGTCTGAAAATAATCCTGAAAATTTTTGGTATGCAGCAGATCAATATACAAGTGAGACTAGACGAACCTCATCACATATTACAATCGCTTTGCCAAAAGAACTGGATAGAAATAAATGTATCGAATTATCTGAGAGACTGATGTATGAGTTCTGTGGTCAATATAAAATGCCATCAACAATCGCAATTCATAATCATGTGGCTGCGCTCGATGAGCAGTCAGAACAGCCACATTTACATTTATTATTTTCAGAAAAAAATATGTTGGATAATATTCAACGTTCCCCAGAGCAATTCTTTAAGCAATATCGTCAAAAAAATCCTGAAAAAGGAGGCGCATTAAAAATTACTGCGGATGTGCTTGGATTTGGTCGTAATATATTATTTCACTACCGAACACAAACTGAAAAAATAATAAATGAATTTTTAGAAAAATATGCACCCACAAAAATTATAGAAATTCATGGTATGGAAATCGAAGTGAGCAGTGCAGTATCGTGCTTATCTAATGAAGATTATAATAAAAAACATGGAACCAATTTAAAAACAGTCCCACAAATTCCAAGGTCATTACTCTATAGCACTGATCCTGAAGATCAAAACAAGGTAGCAGAATATAGAAAGAACATTCGGGAAATTCGTCAAAATAATCTGTATGAACTTTATAAAAAAGAGTATGAGCTAGCGTTGGCTAAAAAACGTGAACAGGAAAACCAGAATAAGCCACAACTTGATCAATCTAAAAAATTTGATTTTGACTTCTAACTGAAGTTACGCAGCCCTTTAAAAAAGCGCTATCATAACAAAAAAAGTAGTCAGCGAGAGTAAACAAATGAACAAAGACATGATAGAACTCTACAGCGACTACCTCATCGCAAGTTTTGGGCAAACCACCGCCACAGGACTTGCCAATCTACTACAAGGGAGCATCTACCATGACAGCATCACCCGCTTTCTAAACAGTGAAACACTCACCGCCAAAGAACAATGGCAACTGATTAAACCCATGCTAAGACAGCATGAAAATGCCACACCCAATGCCATCGGCTATCTCATCTTTGATGACACCATACAGCCCAAACCGCACACAAGCGTCGACGACATCAACTGCTGGCACTACGACCACACCCAAAACAAAAATGTCAAAGGCATTAACCTGCTTAACTGTCTGTATCATCGCAAAGATATCGACATACCCTTAAGCTTTGACATCATCACCAAACCCAATGTCTTTACCGATGACAAAGGCAAGGTTAAACGTAAAAGTGATAAAACCAAAAATCAGCGACTGCTTGATATGTTTGATAGGGCAATCAAAAACCAAGTCAAATTCGACTATGTATTAGCCGATTCTTGGTTTTCAGCCAAAGCAACATTCAAACATATTCGTAAAGCTAACAAGCATTTCATCTTTGCGTTAAAGTCAAATCGCTTGGTGGCTTTAACCCCGGATGATAGAGAAAAAGGTAACTTTGTACGTATTGATGAATCTAATCTACCCGATAATACCCCTGTTCACGGCTTTTTAAATGACTATCATGATGAAGTCTTGTTATTACGCCGAGTCTTTACAAACAAGGACGGTTCTACAGGGGTGTTATATCTAGTATGCTCAGATTTGCAATGCGACAAGGATAAATTTATCAACGGCTATCAAAAACGATGGCAGGTTGAAGTGTATCATAAGTCGTTAAAGCAAAATGCCAATTTGGGTAAGTCGCCTGCTCATAGCCAAAGGGCTCGGTTTAATCATATGTTTTAAGCCACGTATGCGGTGTTTAAGCTTGAGTGTTTGAAGATCAAAACCAAGTTAAATCATTTCGCTTTGCGTACGAAGTTACTAATTTCCGCTAATCAGTCGGCTTTTGCCCAGCTTAAGGCTATTAGCGGTGCGTAACTTCAGTGATAAATAAAATTTAATCAACAATAAAATGCTTACGGAAAACCCAACTCATGAGTAGTGAACCAACAACCCAGAATGATGCGCCAGCTGATGACAGCGATAATAAACCCACACAGGCGCCTGAAAAGATTATCAACCCTAGGGCGCTTACCTTAATTATCATGTTGGTGGTGTTTTGCTCGGTGTTGGGGTGATTTTATGGGCATGGCATTTGGGTCCGTTTAATACGCCACTGCAACAAACCGAAAACAGTTATGTCAAAGGCAATATCACCCTATTGTCGGCACAAATTAATGGTTATATCGAAAAAGTCTACGTCACCGATTTTGAGGACGTCAAACAAGGTCAGCCGTTAGTTAAAGTCAGCAGTGCTAACTACTCACAGCAAGTAGTACAAGCGCAATCAGGGCTGGAACAAGCGACCACCAATTTAGCCAACCAGCAACAAATCATCGAGCAGCGCAAAGCCGATGTCAAAGCCGCGCAGGCAAAAGTAGCACAAGTTAAAACCCAGCTAGCATTGTCTATCCAACAGCTTAAACGACTTGAATCCTTGGTCGGTGTTGGCGCCGTGTCACAAAATGAAGTCGATACTGCCAAAGCGGCAGTTAAAAACAATGAAGCACTGTTGAGCCAAGCAATCGCCAGTGTCAATGTCGCCCGCGAAGGTCAAAAGACCGCGGAAGTGGCAAAAATTGGTTTGGTGGCACAGATTAAAAGCGCCAATGCACAGCTAAATCAAGCCAATACCAACCAAGAGTATGGCTTAATCACCGCCCCGACCTCAGGTAAATTAGGGCAAATCAATATCCGTACCGGTCAGTTGGTGACACAAGGCACGCAGTTGGTTTACCTCATTCCAAAATCGATGTGGGTCATTGCCAATTTTAAAGAAACCCAAATTGATAAAATGAAAATCGGGCAAAAAGCGTGGTTTACTGTCGATGCCCTAGGCAAACAAAAATTTACGGGGGTAGTCAAAAGCATCTCCCCCGCAACAGGGTCAGAATTTAGTGTCATTAAAACCGACAATGCCACCGGTAATTTTACCAAAGTGGTACAGCGCATTTCTGTACGCATCGACATCGATGGCAACCAAAGTCGTCTGAATGAATTGATGCCAGGCATGTCGGTAGTGGCAACGGTAGATACGTCAAGTTAGCAAATTCACCCTTTTTTATTCTCCTCTGCCAAACGCAGTTTAGTCAGATAAGCTTAAAAAATCTTTCGCTAAATAAGCTGGGTTAGGATATTGATAGAACCCCTCACCCGTGGCTTCACCCAGTTTGTTGGTATCGACCAGTTCTGCTTTAAGCTTTTCAGCGGGCTGCTGCAAAGAAGGGTCCGTTTTTGCCAGTTCATTAAAGATGTTGTAGTTGGTTCTCATGCCATTTTTATCCAAAATCGCCATCGGTCCAAAGGGTGAACCCGTGGCTATCATCCACGTTTTATCAATGGTAGCGGCATCAGCAACGCCGTTTGCCCACAGTTTTAACCCCGCTACCAATAACGGAATCAATAAGCTATCAAGCACATAGCCCGATTGTTCTTTTTTCACCGCTATCGGTAACATGGCAATGGCTTTGGCAAATTCGATGACGTCAGCATAGACTTGTGGGTCGCAGCTTGGGGCCGCCATCAACTCCACCGTATTACGGATATGGATATGATTGGCAAAATGCAGCATCAAGAATTTTTCTGGACGGTTAGTAAAGGTCGATAACACGCTTGGCAATAGCGTCGATGAGTTACTGGCAAACACGGTTTTGGCAGGGGCGGCAGCTGAGGCTTTTTGATAAAAATCTTGTTTGATATCTAAGCTTTCTGGCACCGCTTCAATCAATAGGTCTGCATCTTTTAACGCCTCATTCAAGTCCGTGGTATAAGCTAAATTTTTGCTAGCTGCTGCCACTTGGGCATCGGTTTCACCTAGGTCATGCTGATGCTGATTGGCAAGGTCGGTAAAGCGGGTTTTCGCCTTAGCAATCGCGTCATCGTTAATATCATAAATAGTCACATTAAACCCATGAAACGCACATTGCACCGCAATTTGGTTGCCCAATACGCCACTACCTGCCACGGTAATATTTTTATAGGGTACTTTGGATAAATCCGCTTTGGGTGGTTTTAAAAAGTCAGGATTTTTAAAGGCGGGATTGGGGTATTGATAAAATCCTTCGCCCGTTGGCACGCCCAGTTTATTTTTCTCGATGTACTCTTTTTTGAGCATATCAACGACCGCTTGGTCTTGTTGTTTGCCCTTAGCCACAGCGAGCTTGTAAATATTGTAAGGGGTAGTCAGCCCCAGCATATCATAAAAAGCAAATGGTCCCATCGGCGAGCCTGTGCCAAGCATCCAAGTTTTGTCGATGGTTTGAATGTCAGCAATGCCTTGGATATACAGCTGCATCCCTGCATTTAACCAAGGATTGAGTAGTGAATTTAGTACATAGCCCGAGGTTTCTTTGTTGACGATAATAGGCACCATGCCGATTTGTTTGGCAAACGCGGTCACCGCATCAAATACATTAGGGTCAGTATCGGCATGCGACATAATTTCGGCAAGATTGCGCTTCCAAATCTCATTGGCAAAATGCATCATCAAAAACTTAGCAGGACGGTCGGTAAATTTGACCAAATCACTGGGCAACATGGTAGATGAGTTACTGACAAATACGGTTTTTTCGGGTGCGGCTGCTGAGGCTTTTTGATAAAAATCTTTTTTGATGGCGACATCTTCAGGCACTGCTTCAATCAACAAGTCTGCGTCTTTTAAGGCGGCGCTTAAGTCTGAGCTATAGCGCAAGTTTTGTTCAGCCTGTTTGGCTTGTTCGCTTGTTTCACCCAAATCATCCTGATGACGTTTGGCGATATCGGCAAATTTGGTTTTGGCTTTATTGAGCACCTCATCATTGATATCATACACAACGACTTTAAAACCATGAAACGCCGCTTGTACGGCGATTTGATAGCCCAAAACACCACTGCCTGCGACTGTGATATGGGTAAAATTAACAAGAGGATTCGACTCTGACATACAATACTCCTAGATTGATTGGCAAATACGCAACTTTATTTTTGGTATTATCGTATTTGCTAATCACTATGTTTAATAGCTTAAGTTTAATGAAATAAGTTTAATGGCGTAAAAAGGTAAAAAACCGTTAGCCCAGTCACAGGCTAACGGTTGTTGAATGATTGAGGGCGATGTAGTTTTTCACCCAATGGGTGAAATTTTACCCCAAACAATGCCCCCATAACCGCCCCGCTACTGGTTTTTTGCCAAATTTAAAGGTTATAAAAATCTTTATCAAATGCCTGTTTTAGATTGATTGGCTCGGCACGTTTTTTATGATTTAAACGATGGCGAGTGGTTGAGGCGGTTTGATAAGCACGCAGTCGCGCATGTTGCAAATTACCAATCGGACGGTTGGCTTCAATACAGCGAAACGGGGTAAATGACAAATGCTCCATAATGTCAAAGTTGCCGTCATCCGGCACATCTTGGCAAGGGATGGTAAGTTTTGCCACTGTCACAAACGGGGCGTCTTTTTCATCCCATTCTTTGGTCAAATCATTGATGGGTTGGTCTTTTAAGTTACGGCACAACTGGATTTGCACATCAAACTCATAATCATGCTCACGGATTTCTTGTAAAATTAGAGGACGAATCGCCTCGCTAGTGGCGTTGACATCTAGCTCACGGCGTTTGATTTTGGCTTGTGACGCTTTGGTCGGGGCGACACGGATTTTTGCCATATAGTCGCCATGACGCACCGCCCCTTGTGAATAAAAACTGTATAACAAGGTATTTTGCGGTTTGATGGTTTTAAACTTACTAAAAGCCCTAAAAGTCTTAAGAGATTCTTTGGATGGCAGTTTTTTGCCATTTTGGGTAAGCCAGTCAAAGGCAAACTTGGCTTGACCTTTCGCCCCTTTGGCAAAATAATCATTTAATTGTAAAAATAACCGTGAAATATAACTATAGTCTTGGATAGTATTACAAAAGAAAATAGGGAAATTAATCAGATTGTAGTCAAAGTTTGGGCTATCTGGCTCATCTGGCAGTAATTTGTCGCCTTTGACACCAAAGACTTTAATCGCCAACCCTTGAGAAAGCCCCAACTTGTTGTCGGCAGCCACACGAGATGAGCCGTTAGAAAAACGAATCACTGCTTCATGACGAGCGGGTTTGGCATAGATACCTTGGGCATATTCTTTGGGCAGTTTTGGTAAAATCTCAAAGTTGGCTTTTAATGCACAGTAGCCTTTAGCGTGGGCATCTCGGGTGTGATAATTGATTTTGCTAACCGTGTCTGATTTGCCGATATAGTCACGAATATCTGCGGTGATTTGGTCGATGGCTTTTTCATCGTCGCTCGTAAGCTGGTCGATGGCTGGGTCAAACTTGGCATAACGACCACCGAATAATTTATTTAACATGATGATTGTCCTCTGTTATTTTCATTATTTTATAAGGTTAGCAGTACTAAAAACGCCTAACCTTTTTTATTTAGTTTTACACTAATATGAATTTTCGTTAAGCTCACTAATCCATTTAAGTGCCGACAAGCTCGGTACAAAAAGATATTCACCGCCTTGTAGGGTATTAAATTGCAAAATATTGGTATGACGCTTACGAATTGGCTCATCGGGTACGGTGAACACATCGCTATCAGCGTCACTACCTGCGTGTACGCCTAGCATTGGGTCACGCTCTTCCCCAAGGTTCATAAAGTTACCGTCATTAATCCATTGACTTTGCAAAAACTCAAGCGTGTCCATGGCATGCGCGTTGATACCGATAAAAAATAGACCCCGCTCTTGACCATCGTCTTGGGTCACGTTGGGCGGCACGATATCGCCATACGATACGCTACGGCGGATGATACGGTGAAGACGCACATCGCTTAGAATAAAGTCTTTGGTATTACGGGGGTTCATACGGCGAGCATGGGCACCAAATGGGCAGCCTTTGCCATAGGGATCGTCCGTGTAGTCAAATTTATTGTTTGCTACATTGTCTTTACCGAGGGCTTCATCATCATGGTCTGGGCTTAGGGTGATGGGGGCACCCGAACGCCAGCGGCCAAACATTTTTGCCCCCAATTTATCGGCTTTAGCTGGGTCATTGTCGCTTTGTTCAAGGCAATAGCGGTGAAAGTCAGCGACATTACTGCGGTATTTTCGCAGTACCATAAATGAGCCGTTTTTTCCCAATACTTCAGGCTGTGGCATGGGGGGTACCACGCCCGCTTCACCTTTATAACCTAACACAAATTCACCCGCCGCAATCGGACGTTCGGTGTTATTTTCAAGGCTGATACCACTGCCATCCACTTCTGGGTTACTGATGCCATCGCGATAACCAAACACGTTTTTGACGTCACCATCTACGCCAAAATCATGTTCCACCAAGATTTCGATCGCGTTACGGCTGGTATCTAGATAAGGGGCAAACGCCTGTTTAAGTTCGGCAAGTTTGGCTTGCCATTTTTCTTGGCTATTGGCAATCACCGCGCCGCAAATATGAATATCGCCTTTATCACCAAATGGCGCAAGCCAGTTACTCGGGTCATTGTCACCTTTGTCACCCAAGATATCGGAGCGGCCTGCCATACCTGCTTTGAAATTTTCTGGGAAAGAATCAAGCGAGCTTTGCGGTAAGCCTAAAGCTTTTAGCCCCTTATACGTCATCACAATGGTCAAATTGGCATCCATATCTTTTTGGAAATTTTTTGAGCCTTTGACGTTTGGTAATACCGCTTTTAATAATTCACGACCTGCGTTGCTGTCATTGACTTTTAGCGCGACAAGCGTGCCGTAGTAAGGCGCAGGGCGGTCATGCAAAATAATAGCTTGAATATCCTCAAGCTCCATCGTGGCGATATTGGGATAGATAGCGTTCGTTGCCCGTGTCATGACGCTGTGCAGCTGCGTGCCGATTTTTTGTTTCGCTTCGTGTACCCGTTCTTTGACACTGCCTTTTTCAGCGGGTATATCGCTGTGTTCAAATTTGTCTTTAATGGCCTCTATGCCATGCTCGATACCATCTTGTAGATGGGTTTTTAATTTGCCAAGTAGGCTTTCATTCGCTGGGTTGTCGTTATTCATGGTCGTTCCTAGCAGGGAATTTTAAAAATTTGATGCTAAGAACCTGTTCACAATGCAACACGCTAAAAAATACCGCTTATGGTAAAATCACTGAACAAATCGCTTTTGTATCGAAATTTTAACCTAAAGCTTGCCCGTTCAGAGTACGGTTAGAATAGTACGCTGATAAACGTGATAGGGTGAATACAGGTTCTAAGCGGGCTTATTGGGCTTGTTCAATGGCTTTATTGATGCCACGCACGATTTTGTCATTACGCGCAATATCACGAACCGTCAGATGCGGTACACCTACATACCAACCGGTAGCGGTAATCTGATGGTCAAGGATAAATTGCTTGACAGTCGGGCTTTTAATCCCAGGCCAACCCTCTACATTGCCAAAAATCAAGTCCATGAGTTCTGGAATTTTGGTAGCAAAGTCATTGATGTAGGCGTCCCAATCGCCATCATAGGCGGTACAAAACAGTAGCTTGGTGTCATTGTCTAAAAACACCAACCGCAAATCATGCAAGGTGCCTACATTGGTCGCCCCTGCAAGATTGCCTTTGGTGATTTCTAAAATTCGTTTGATACGAGCTGCCCCATCTTTGGTTAAGGGGGCGATGGCGGTGAGTTCAGACACTTTGCCTGATTTTAAGCCCTTTTCACCGGCACTGGTGACAGAATGGTCATAGCCATCATTAGCGCCCTCTTTTAGATTTGCCATGAGCATTTGGGCTTTTAATACCACATCGTCTAATAAAGAAAGTTTTTCATTGTTTTCAGTGGTCATATTTATTGCCCTTATAGTTAGTTGATCATTAATTGAAGTGTATGATTTAAATTTATTTATCCCATTGTTTTATGATTTAAAATTTAAATCTTTTTTATTATATAAGCCGCAAAAAGCAAAAAGCGTTAAAATAACTTTTATCACCCATAAAATTACAAAACTAAACTATTGATTAAAAAATGACATACTAGAGACCGTAAAACTAACAGTGTTGGCTTAAAAAAATTTTCATTACTATCAATAGGTTATTTACATCCCGAATATAACCTAGCTATAGAGAAGTCATTTTTCCTGTGTTGCATTTGCTAAAAAAGTTGGGATATTGACACCTTGATGATTAACTTTAGCAAAGTAGCTTGCTGGTCTAATCTCACCGTATAACTGGCTACCACTTTTTAAAACAAAGTCTATCAGTTAAAAGGTTTATCAGTTAAAAGATGTTTATCATGGCTAGGGTGGATTCCACACACCCTGTCGGATGATAGGTGTCTAATGATAGGTATAGACGAAGCGAAAAACGTGCTTTAATTAGCACGTTTTATCACAAGCATTGAAGACGCCTTTAATATGTCTTTAAGATGAATTTAAGAGGCGATGGCGTGTTTAGGTGCAGCAGTGGTAGGTGTTTTTGGGGTTGCAGTGTCACGGGTTTGTTGCGGTGGTGCATAGTTATTAGCGACAATCTCACCAAACGGTCCTGTCAAATTTGGCTTGACCAAGGTGTTTTGGGTGTCTATCGGTAATAATGGGAAAACCAATTCAGCAAACCGATACGCCTCTTCTAAGTGTGGATAGCCTGAAAAAATAAAGTTATCAATGCCCAAATCGGCATACTCTTGAATACGCGCGGCAACAGTTTGTGGGTCGCCCAGCAGTGCGGTGCCTGCGCCACCACGTACCAGTCCAATCCCTGCCCATAAGTTGGGCGAAATTTCTAAGTTATCACGGCGACCGCCATGCAAGGCTGCCATACGTTGTTGTCCCACCGAGTCCATTTGGGCAAATTTGGCTTGGGCAGCGGCAATGGTGTCGTCATTCACATGACTCAATAATTCATCAGCGGCTTGCCAAGCGGCTTCATTGGTTTCACGCACAATCACGTGCAGACGAATACCATAGCTTAATGTACGACCTTTGGCAGCGGCTTTGGTTTTAAGCTGCTCAATCTTCTCTTTGACGGCGGCAGGCGGCTCACCCCACGTCAAATAACTGTCAACTTGTTCGGCAGCCAGTGTTTGCGCCGCCTCAGATGAACCGCCAAACCACAAGGGCGGATATGGCTGTTGTAGAGGGGGGTACAGCAATTTAGCATCTTCTACTTGCAAGCGTTCACCGTTAAAAGTAAAGGATTCGCCTGTGTGCGAGCGAGTCAAAATCTCTCGCCAAATCGTGGTGTATTCACTGGCTGTCTGATAACGCGTCGCGTGGTCTTCAAAGATGCCATCGCCTTTAAGCTCTTGTTCATCGCCGCCTGTGACCAGATTAAGCAGCAATCGACCATTTGATAATCGATCAAAGGTGCCTGTCATGCGAGCAGCAAGCGCGGGTGTCGTCACCCCAGGGCGTAATGCCACCAAAAACTTTAAGCGAGTGGTCGCATCAATGAGACTAGCGGCGACCAACCAAGGGTCTTCACATGAGCGACCTGTCGGAATCAACACGCCCTCATAGCCAAGGTTATCGGCTGCCACTGCAATTTGCTTCATATAGGTATGGTCAACGGTTCTTGCCCCTTTACTCGTGCCTAAATAACGACTGTCGCCATGTGTCGGTATAAACCAAAAAATTTTCATCGTAACCCCTGCTTGTAAGCTCAAAAATTGATTAAGATAACTCGCCTTCGGTCGTCTTTGCGTAAGTCCTACTTCTAATATCCTCATTAATAAACCAAAGATGATGACTGCTCACAAGCAAACTCAATGGAATGTATTATTCCTTCTTCAGTCTTTAATTAAATTAGTTGATCTGTCTATATACTTTCTATGGACGGATCAACTGAATTGGTATTAGCGCAATTTGACCTATTTCTTAAAATAGTTTTCCATCTGTAATTGTTCCAGCGTATGCCATTGATAACGCTCATGTCCTGCAAAATTTTGTTTGATATATACAATATGTTGAAGAATTCGCTTCTGATACTTTAACAGTTGTTGAATACGCTGATCATCATAATCAATATCTACCCGTTGTTGCCGCAGTGCTTGATAAAAGCAGCGGTAGTCCATATCCATATTTTTTAATATTTCCTTGGATGCCGCAGGGTGGAGTGGTTGGCTTAATCCAACTATTGAATAAGATTCACGCGTGACAAAGTCGGGGCTTATAAGGGATTCCTTTGCCACTTTTAATGTTGGTTCAAATTTATTTGATCTAACCTTGATATTTTGAAATGCCTGTTGAATCGAATTAATTAGTGCACTCGGTTGAATAGTATGTGCTGGTGCTGGCTTCTGCAAGCTGGGTGCAGCGACTGGAGCAAAAATGGGTGATTTCACTTTAGCCTGATGATCTTGTTGACTGTCGACTTTGATGAATTGTTTGAGTTTCTTATAGTTAATCGTATAGAAATTGGTTTGTAGCCATTTATTTTGTGCTAACTTTTCAATCACAAGAATCCCAGCTCGCTTTAACTTTGCAACAATTCGTTTGATTGTTGAGATGCTATACACGCCAAGCGTGCTTTGCCACTGTTCATAACTATGGAACCAATATTTTTTTCCATTAAAGGTTTTTCCTTCGTTATTTTCTAAAAAGTAATGCAGCTTCTGTAAAAAATTGGCGGCAGCCACGCCAAACGCTTTTGCAAGCGTTGGCGAAGCAATGAGAGGATAGTCTCCAGAAATCAGGAGGTTATTATTCTTATTGGCCTTGGACATGATTCGCTCCACGTAGCACACGTTGTGCACGTTCAATCATCTTGTGACGTTGATGTGTACGAAATGCCCAGAGCGACGATAAATTGTTATTTTGATTGAGCTTTGCAACTTCAAGAATTTGTTCATCAGTCATTTCATGCATGCATTGACGAATAATTTGATGGGCTTGTTCAAGCTCGTTGAGCAGGGAGTTTGCAGTGTCAACAGCAATATAAAGATTGGCGAGTGTTTGACGCTGAGGATTTGAAATAGTTTTGCCAAGTTCAACAATCAGTTGCGAGGCTTGTTGTTTAGGTGTGCAAGTGTTTGCACCATGAAGAATTGCGTTCATAGCAGTAATCCTAGATAAGTTTAATTACTTACCGCCATCATTTTCCTACGATGATGGTGGCAGCTTAACAGGAGTAGGAAATACTGAATCTAGGCTCAGCCAACCTTACGGTTGTCCTGTCAAACTGCCATAACGACTGCTAAACAGTAGACAAAAAAATAGCCGCAAGTGCGACATTTATTTGCACCTAGATAATATCAGGTTTCCTACGCCTGAACACAGATTTTGCTGTGTAGAGTTAGCTTAACTGGGTATCGCTTGAGCTGTCAACGCTGTTATTGGATCTTTTTACATATCTTAACATTAATTAATTGATTGATTCTGCTGGAGATATTTTAAATTTTTGACGGCTGGGAATTTGATTGTGAATCATGTTTATGGCGATGTGTTGAGCACAAATTTTAATCTTTGCTGTGTTTTTAACGGAAGTGATGAAAATGATGATCAGAATTTCTAATCCATCAAATCGAGGTTGATTCGCTAAAAGAATGAGTTAAATAAATCATCGATTGTTCAGGGCTTCAACTACCGTTAAGACTTTCTCTAAGCCTTTTCTGTTCTGAATTTGCTGAATCGGGATACCATCGGTTGCGGTATTGAATGCATTCATAAAATAATCAATCCATTCAGAATCACCGCCCGTTAACGTAGATAAGCTTTGATAAAGGCGAATCAGTAATAATCCATATTCACCTTGTGGGGATGCGGGTTCTAATACAGCTGAGAATTCGATTTGGTTCATCGACATGAGATCGAGACCCATCACAGTAGCCAGTTGAGTATTACCAAGACCAAGTAAATTCGCGGTTTTCAAGACGGCTTCTGCTAAAACCATTGTTGTACTGGCTGAGTTCATTCAATCGACCCGCTGAGCTTTGCTGATTATTTATTCTATCGCATTTAATAGGATATTACTGAAGAAGAGGGAACTTCAGTTTGCTCTCTTTAAATCAGCCTTTGTAAATTTCATTCTTCTCATTAACAGCTCATTAGGCATTGATTCATCTCAATGCTTCAAATTTAACAGCTGAGCTGCGCCTGATTTAATTCTTTATTTTATTGTTTTATTTTAATAGAGAACAACAGTCCATTTTAGCCTCATCCATCAAAGCAAAATGAGCCGATCGATCGGAGTAATTTGACCTTATGGGAAAAATCAAAGACTTAATGCGATTACATTTGGCGAATCTAAATGTATAGATTTTAGTGCTTTGTAAAATTGACTAAAGCGCTGGATAAAATTAATATGGGCTCGCTGGCCTACATTGCCAGTCGGTTTTGACAGACCGTCCAACACAAGAGCATTAAAGGACTTGTCTTTTAGTGTTTATCCCCTCGTGCCCCTCTGCGGTGGAACGGGAGGGGGACGTCTTCGGACGTGCTGGATTCTTGTGTTCCAGTCTGTCAACCCTCTTTCGTTCTGCCACCATTATTTGACAGTAATTGGTAGAACTTCTTAACACAAGGAGCTTCTCATGCTGTACCAATTTTTTCTAATTTGTGCCTCACCCCATGTTCAACCTTGTTGTGCTTTGCAACGAAGGCGATACGGCTAATTTTTATTATTCGTCTGTATTCAAACAACATTTTTACAAGAACAATCCAACGGTGGATGGCTAAGTCACGCCTATAAAAAATAAACCTTTTTATATCTGCTGGTGATTGTGTATTGCATTGAACATGTGGGAAACAACCATGACTGAATTAAGCAAACCCAAAATCATACCCATTGAACACCGCCCACAAAAATCTAAGCTCTTTATAAAATGTGTGATCTTACCCATCGTGATCTTTCTCATCGTTGCCAAAATCTTCTCCTTTGGTGCTTTCGGTTACATCTTCTTTGGCTTTGACCTGTTCTGGTTTGTGATTCTTTACTACCTTTATGAATATGGAAATACCTACTTTGACGGGATGACTGAACAACTGAAGCGTCAAGGAGAAACTTTTAATTATCAAAACCGTGGTGTTTGGATTAACAGCCAAGATAAAACCATTATCCTGTTTGATCAGCCAGATCAACGCCTCGTGAAATATCCCTTTGATTACATCACCTCCGTTGGACACTACAACTTAGTCGAAGATAACTTTAGAACCACGACCACTGTGATCAGCAATCCAATGATGGGAACACATGTCAATCAACAAGTTCATCGCACACCAATGAAACGAGAGTTTCAAGTCAATATTGGCACACGAGATCCATTCAAACCGAATTACAGCCTAAAAGTCCTATTTCCTTGGCGTAGTCCACAAATGGCCAGTGAAATCCGTCAGCTACTATCAGCGGATCATTATCAATAACAACAATATAAAAATTTAAGGCAGTCAATCATGATGATTTCAAAATCGTTCATGCCATCAGTTCTAATGATGGCAATCAGTACAGCAATGGTCGGGTGTGGTGGAGATTCAAGTTCATCCAATGGCGGTGGAACGGATAATCCAGATAATGGCAATCCAATCCCTAAGCCCGTGACCTGTGTTGAAAGCCAATATCTGGAAGAGGGTGTATGTAAAAACAAGGTAGTGCAGAATATTCAGTCACTACCATTCAGTACGCTGATTCAAGGTCAACGCTATCCATTATCGCTGCAAACAGATCAAGGTCTAGTAGTAACGTTTAGCAGTAACACACCCAACATCTGTAGTGTAAGTGGCGGTGAACTTAAAGCGCATAAAGTCGGTCAGTGTAATCTGGTATTGACACAGGCAGGGACGGCAAAAGTTCTAGCACTGAATAGCAGCATGACCGTCAATGTGAGTTGTGCGGCTGAGCAATATCTAGAAAATAATGTGTGCGTGAATAAGCTCAAGCAAACCATTACCCCACTAAAAATCAAATATATCCTGACGGAGAGTGTGTATTCACTGGATGCTGAATCAAGTGCCAAACTTCCTGTCACGATCAGTAGCCTTTCTTCATCAACCTGTACGTATAGTCTGGGAGAACTCAAGGGGATTGGTGCGGGGGCATGTACCCTTAAACTCACCCAGGAGGGTGATACCAAAACACTGGCAGCAGAGAGCCTGACCATCAGTTTTGATGTATTTAAAGCTTCATCCATGAGCGAGGCACCCGATATCAACAACTGTTATGCAGGCAAGCTCAGTGCAAATTTTAGAAATGAATTTTTAAATGAAATCAATACGGTTCGTGCCTTGCATGGGCTGCCAAGTATTACATACGACTATGCCCATGAAGATGAGATGATGCAGACGGCGCTGATTCTTGCTGCAAACAACATCTTGACCCATTACCCAGAATCAAACACAAACTGCTATTCAGATATTGGTGCGGTAGGTGCAAGGACCAGTAGTTTGGAAATGGGGGTAAGACAGAATAAATATGACTATTCACCTGCCGAAAGCATTACCAATATGGTGCATGACAAATTAAATCTGTTTGCAGGAGATGTGGGGCATCGCCTCTGGATGCTGAATCCTTTCTTACAAAAATCGGCGTATGGTTCAGTTAATGCGCCATCATTTAAAGATACCCGATTCCCTTATGTGGTCGGTACGTCCTACAAAGTGGTTTATCCCTTCGACAATCCAACCACTGCACCACTCGGTGTGATTGCCTATCCCTACCACAACTATCCAGCCAAATATTATATGGCGGGTTCAATTCTCTCGATTTCAGTTTTAACCGATCAAAAGAATTTCTTTGCCAATCGAAATGTGGATTATGCCAAAGCTACTGTTGTCGTCACTGAACGAAGTAGTGGAGTTAAACAGAAAATCAGTAATATCCGCTATGAAAATATCGGAGTTCCTAACCATATCCAGTTTAGCTTTGACGATTTGAAACTGAATGTGATCTACGACGTCAAACTCAGCAATGTCTTGGTGAATGGTCAGCCTAAAGAATATTCCTACTGGTTTAATGTGAATGATTAATAAGGATAAGAATCAGATGAAAAAATTAATACTCCATCTTGCTGTCGCTAACAGTATGGTAATGACCAGTTCAACAGTATCTGCTGAAACCAAGAAAGTGAACCTGTCGGCAGGACTGAACTATGTACTGTCACAAGTCGTGACCAAAGGAGATAATAATCAAAGTCACCATAATATGGGAATGCTTTACTACTTAGGAAAGAAAGGTGTACCTGTAGATCATAAAAAAGCGGCTGAATGGTTTTCCAAGGCAGCAGTGAATGGTTTTGCTCCTTCACAGTACGCATTAGCAGTCATGTATCTTAATGGGGATGGTGTACCACAGGATGCAAAAAAGGGCGTTACCTTGTTGCAAAGTGCTGCACGGCAGGGACAACCTGAAGCGGTCAAGTTATACAATGTATTGCAGGCTAATAAAGCACAGCAGCTCAATGCTGTTCAAACGACATCAGTACAAACAGCTACAACAGCCATTAAATACTATGATACATCCAAGCTTGAACCTAAGAACTTTAAGCAAGTTGTACTCCCTAACCTAAGTACAGATACCGTTGCTCGAAGTTTTTATAAAGTGACATCATCCAGAGAAAGAGGAAAAGATGATTACTGGGGAAGTGGCAAATACTACTATGTTAATAAGCCTAGCGACTTGGATGATCTCACTGATGCTGTAATCAGTATCGCGCCTATTATTACTTACCAGAATATGCAGGGGGAAGCCCGTTATTTAGTCCCTGTGGAAGTGACTTTAGCAATCGAAGGGAGGATAGAAACTTCACATGCTACACGAGGCACTTTGGAATTATATCTCTTTAAAAAATTGGACAATGGACAATTCCAAATGATTTCAAAAACAGCCCAAGGGGGAATTGAAAGTATAGAGGGATATGGTCGAACCTCATGGAATGCTCAAGAATTTAAAAAGAACTTACAAGCTTTTGGAAACAATACACTAGGAAGCTATACCATTGATGGTTATTACGGCAATGGTTATGGGGAAAGCGTGTGGTCACTTCTTCTGTTAAATGAAGACGACTATATTGTTGAACAAATGTTCGAAGAAGGAAAAGTTTCAGAACAACCAGAGTACGGCTATTCTTCAGCAATCAAAGTTAACAAAAATGGACAACCATTTTATCCATTCCAGATTCAATATCAGGGAACGGATTTGAACGACAATAGTCAGATGGTTAAAGTAAATAAAATTGTACCTTATCAGTATGATAGTAAGAATAAGTTTTATTCAAAGCTGAAATAATACTCGTAAATTAGAATAGCTATATTGATGTCTATCCTCCTGTTTCTAGGTATTGGGAATTGGAGGACACTATAAGAATGAGGAAATATCAGTGAATATTAAACCAATTAAAAATGATGTTGAACTTACTAACGCTTTTATTCGATATTGAAAATAGATGAAAAATATGTGCAACATATTAAAGATGGTAGAATTGGCAATTATTTTGCACCAGTTGGTACTCCAGCAAACCATTTAGGAATTAACCCAGCAGGAAGAGTGCCAATTACTTTTGCTCCAGTAAAGGAAACAGAGGTGCTTAAATCAAAAGCTAAAGAAATTGTTGATACATGGACTGATCCGAATAAACCTTATCCAGCAAAAGGTGGTGGTACACAGTATTTTGTTCCAAACAAAGAAAATTTAAAACAGGTGAAGTGATTAATGAATAAACGGCTAGAACTATTTTATATTGCACTAGAAAAATGCGAGAATCTAATGGATTTATATCCAGATTTAATTGTGTTGAAACTCTGTACACGACAAATTTCATAGGGTCCTTGTCCTATCAGGCTTTTTCTTCCTTAAAATTGCGAGCACTTTCTTAAATTCTTCTTTTTTTCCAAAACCAATCAAACGTAGAATAGCCATTTGAACATAGTCCAAACCGTATCGAAATAAACTTACTGAAAGTCGTCCATGCTTCTTTATTTTTATCGCTTTTTTTCGATCATGTTGCCATTCACCTGTTAAATAGCACCAACAGAAACCGATAGCTAGTACTGCTATCAATTTCTTGACTCGTCTAGGGTCTGTTAAACGATTATTTTCAAGATTGAATCCACGTCCTTTGAGACAACTAAATAAGGTTTCGATTTCCCAGCGTAATGCATAATCACGAATAGCAGAAGCATTAAACATAGGAGAAACAACAAGTAAAAGTTCTCCATCTTCTAATCGTAGCGCACTAATATACAGTTTCACTCGACCAACCCAAATACGTCGTTTACGACATTCAGTTTGACCAACTTGAAGATGACGAAATAAATCACTAATTTTATGATTCTTGGCTAAGTGATTGGTCACAATGAAGTTTTTTTAACACGTATACAAAAGTTAATGTCATTTTCAATTAACCATGTAAACCATTTCTCGCCGATAAATTCTCTGTCTGCGAACACATTCACAATACGGTCTTTACCAAAAATAGAGATAAAGCGTTGAATCAAAGCAATACGCTCTTTTGTATCTGAATTTCCACGTTTATTGAGCAATGTCCAAACAATAGGTATCGCTATTCCACGATAGACGATGGCTAACATCAAGATATTGATATCTCGTTTTCCCCATTTCCAATTGGTTCTATCTAAAGTCAGTTGCACTTTGTCGAATGAAAATATATTGAAAATTAACTGAGAAATTTGACGATAATCAAAATACTGACCTGCAAAGAAGCGTTGTATACGTCGATAAAATGATTGTGGTAAGCACTTGATGGGTAAGGCTTTAGATGCAGAAGAAAGATTACATGTCTGTTTTACAATTAATGCAATCATAATCAGTGTAAAACATTTTACATGTGACTTGTTCCACTTTAGATATTTGTTTAAGATGAGATGTAACTCATTGAAATGTGTCATCATATTCGTCGTCAGAAAACAAGTATTATGCCATTATTTCAATGAGTTATATTTTTTTGTCGTGTACAAAGTGGATATTTAAAAAAAGGAAAGAAGATGAAAATTAAGTTTTTAACAGTTTCATTGATGCTTATTCTGCCATTTTCTGTTTTTGCAGCAAATACTGTAGTAGAAAAAGCGGTCATTGAATCAAATAATACATATAAGGCGAAGTATAACTTAGAGGATATGACTGAGTTTAATCAGGCTCAAAAGGGCTTTATTGCCAAGCCAACAGGTCAAATTAAAAGTGAGAAAGGCAATGTTATCTGGGATTTTGATGCATTTAGTTTTTTACAAGATCAAGCACCAAATACCGTTAATCCCACTCTATGGCGACAAGCAAAATTAAACAACAATGTTGGGCTATTTAAAGTAACAGATCGAGTTTGGCAAATTCGTGGTTTTGATTTGGCAAATATGACCATCATTCAGGGTGATACTGGCTGGATTATTGTGGATACATTAACCTCTAAAGAAACGGCTGAAGCAGCACTTAAATTTGCTAGACAGCATTTAGGTGAGCAAAAAATTTCAGCCATTATCTTTACCCATAGCCATATCGATCATTTTGGTGGTGCATTAGGCGTTCTTTCTAGCGAAGAAATTAACGCTAGAAAAACTCCAATTATTGCGCCAAAAGGCTTTATGGAAGAAGCGACCAGTGAAAATGTGATGGCAGGTTCAGCCATGATACGTCGTGCGACTTATATGTATGGAACTTTTCTACCTAAAAATGCGGAAGGATTGGTGGATACAGGTTTAGGTAAGGCTGTTGCTGTGGGAAAAATGGGCATCCTTGAGCCTACACAACTGATCACTCAACCAGAACAGAAAATGACGGTTGATGGCTTGGATTTTGTGTTTTATAACGTGCCGGGTTCAGAAGCACCAGCAGAATTAACGTTCTCTATCCCATCATTGAAACTTTATAACGGCGCAGAAATTCTATCTCATACCATGCATAATCTTTATACCCTTCGGGGTGCTAAAGTCCGTGATGCCTTAAAATGGGTGGGCTATCTAGACCAAGCAATGCAGCATGCCAAAGCATCCGATGTATTGATTGCACAGCATCATTGGCCTGTCTGGGGCAATGACAATATTCAAGATTTTATTAAAACCCAGCGAGATGTTTATAAGTTCACGCATGATCAGACGGTGAGATATATGAACTCTGGTTTTAATGGCGCTGAAATTGCCGAAAAAATTAAGCTTCCAGCGGCACTTGATCAAAAACTATATGCTCATGGCTATTATGGAACCCTAAAACATAATGTAAAAGCAGTATACCAATATTATATGGGATGGTTCGATGCCCATCCTTCCAATTTAGATCCATTACCCCCTAAAGCTGTTGCAAAAAAATATATTGAGTTAGCAGGTGGGGAGAACAATGCATTGAAAAATGCGCGGGATGCCTACGCTCAAGCTGACTATAGATGGGCTGCCGAGATTTTAAAACATATTGTGTTGAATAACCCTCAAAACCAACAAGCAAAAGACTTATTGGCGAATACTTATCGTCAATTGGGCTATGCTGCTGAGGCTTCAACTTGGCGTAATTTCTTTTTGGTGGGCGCTCAAGAGCTACAAAATAATGTACCCCTACAAAATACTTCTGATCCGAGTGATTTATTGATTCATACACCAACTGAAAGATTTCTTGAAGCTATGGCGACAAATTTAGATGTGGAAAATTTAAAAAATGAAAACCAGTGTATCAATCTGGTTTTGTCGGATACCAAAGAGCATTTTTCATTATGGGTTGAAAACTCAGTCATGCAGTTTAAGCGTTATGATGAAAGTAAAGATTTGGCATTGGATTGCCCTACATTAACCTTAACCAAGCCCTTATATCTAAAAATGATTACAGGTCAAATAGAAGGGGTAAAAGTCCTGCTTTCTAAAGACAGTAAAGTCAAAGGTAATCCACTGAAAATTGGAAAATTCTTTGCAATGTTTAAACGTCCAGATTCAATTTTCCCGATTGTGACTCGACCAAATGGCTAAGCTCAAATAAGTAAAGTCGAAACTTAAATTAATAGATCCAAAGAAATGGGTGAAATTATCAACTTGGTTCTCCCAATCTTATAACAGGAATACAAGAAATTATTTCTTGTATTCCTCTTTAAAATTAAAAGTAAGCTATATGTATTTTAACTCTATTGATACTTTATTAAATGGTTTTTGAATTTTTATACTTTATTTTCGATGGAGATATTTTTATTAGTAGCTTGTTTAAAAAAGATTTGTTTATTTTTCTATTAATTGCTTCTAAATAATAACTTCAATATTTTTGTGGTTAAAAGGCAAGGGGGTATTATGATGTGTTTTTTATTGAAAATAAGCTTTTATATTAGGTTAACTTGATTGCACTATTTGATGATTATATTGAGTAAATATATAGGTCATGATGATCATATCAATATCCGATAGTTTAAGAGCTCAATATTTGTTTTGCCAAGCTTATATTTTTATAGAGTCAGCATCATTAAGTTGATACAAGACGAGCGGGATCAACTAGAACATTTAGCCAAACATGCAAAGCATTGGCGAGAAAGGCAACGCTCACAAACCATATTGTGGTTGTCACAAGGTAAAACAGTGAAAGAAATTGCCGTATTACATGGTGTAAAGGAAGAAACAATTCGTACTCACCGCAGAAACTGGCGACACCATAAAATAGAAGCGATTTGGGAGGGTAAGCGTTCTGGACATCCACGAATATTACAAGCTGTACATCAGGCACAGATTTTATCGTGGATTGATAGCGACACTTTAAACTCAGAACAAATCAGACAGCGATTATATGAACAATATCAAATCGAAATTTGTCAGGAAACGCTAAGACGATTCCTCAGAGCATCAGGTATCGTTTATAAACGAACACGCCACAGTGAACCGTACCGGGTTTGTCGGAGAGTCAATATTCTGAGAGACTATCCCGATGACAAAACCAAACTATACCCCCGAAATTAGAGAAAGAGCGGTTCAATTACTAATTGAATCTGAAAAAGATTATCCTTCTACTTGGGCAGCAATCACAGCTATTGCTCCTAAAATCGGTTGTACTCCTGAAACATTGCGTGTTTGGTATTTAAAGCATCTGGATCAACTAAATCCTGCCAAAGTACAACAGATATCTGACCAAGAAAAAATGAAGCAAATGGAACGTGAAATTAAAGAATTAAAACGTGCCAATGAAATTCTACGCAAAGCAGCCGCTTTTTTCGCCCAGGCGGAGCTCGACCGCCCACACAAATAATGGTGGATTTTATCCATAACAATAAAGATCGATATGGTGTTGAAGTGATGTGTGCTTAAAAAACAGGAGGGTTTAACTTGGTAAGCTATACATACTCATTAGGAGTTTACCATGAGCAAGAAACAGAAGACTTACACCGCAGAATTTAAAGCTGAAGCCATAAAAGCCATTGAAGAGAACCAAGGTAATGTATCGGAATCCGCTAGACAACTTGGTATTTCGATGCAAACCCTTTCGAACTGGAATAACAAAGCAAAGGCTGGAACTTTAGCAGGCACAAAACAGTATTCGCCCGATCTAAACGCCTTACTCGAAGAAAATAAGAAGCTTAAACAACAGCTCAAAACAGCTGAAATGGAACGTGAATTTTTAAAAAAGGCAGCAGCGTACTTTGCAAAAGAAAGTCAGTGAGGTACGCCTATATGAAATCGCAAAGCCACTTATTTCCGATTATTTTAATGGCTCGATTACTTCGTGTATCCGTTTCTCGCTTTTATGATTGGCTAAAGCGAGGCATGAGTAAAAGATCAATTCAGCGAAATCAGCAGACAATTTTGGTCAAAATAGCCCATGAAGAAACCAAACAAAGCTATGGCTATGTTCGATTAACCAAGCATTTACAAGCACAAGGTATCAAAATAAGTATGTATGCTGTGCGCCAAATAAAAAAATCAAATCAGTTGTATTGTAAGCGCCATAAGCGTTTCAAAAGAACCACGAACAGTGATCACAACCGTTCTATTTATGACAATTTACTCAAGCAACAGTTTTCAATGACGAAGCCTAATCTTGCGTGGTCGAGTGACATTACCTACATTTGGACGGCTGAGGGCTGGTTGTACTTGGCAGCTGTCAAAGATCTTTACACGAAACAGGTTGTTGGCTATAGCTTAAATGAGCGCATGACAGCCAAGCTTGTTTGTGATGCATTGAATATGGCTATTCGCAATCAGAAACCTGCTAAAGGTCTCATTGTACATTCAGACAGAGGCAGCCAATATTGCAGTAATGAATATCGAAACTTACTTGAGAAATTTGATTTTCAGGGTTCAATGAGCAAAAAAGGCGACTGCTTTGATAATGCACCGATAGAGAGTTTCTGGGGCATACTCAAAAATGAACTAGTCCATCATCGCAACTACAAAACAAGGGAAGAAGCCAAAGCGGATATTACAAAATATATAGAGTAAAGAAAGTCGAAATATAGATTTGATCATCAAACAGAACTGAATTGCTGTATCAGAATAGGTTTGATTTCTTCCATGTTTAGCTTTTGGCTGAGCATACCATTGGGTCTGGGGATCGAATCAAATTGAAATATTTTCTCGCTTGATTAAAGCTTGGTTATAAGATGACCAATTCGTTGGGCGATAGATTTTGGATGCAGGCTTCTTCATTTGGAAATTATATTGCTGATGAAGCCTTAAAGAATAGCTTGGTGCAACAAAGCTATTAAGAGATAAAGAAAAGTTTTACTGGTTTTGTTATTGATAAGTATAAATGAAAATATGTTGTTACATAAAAAAACAACACCAATTTAGCTCCAATTATTCATTAGTTATTGATTTTAATGTGAAAATATTACGTTGACATCGTAGAGGTCTCCAGTTCGAGTCTGGATATACCTACCAAGATAAATCAAAGACTTACAAGCATTTCAAAGACTTGTAGGTCTTTTTTTATGCCTTTCGTTTGCTTTATTTGCTGCATTTAATTCTGCTAATAAAGATATATTTGTGTCAAAAATGGGTCAGAACGCTTTGAATAAAACGTTGCGGTCATTTTTAACATAACTTTATAATAAGGGTGGCAGCAATGAAATTACCAAAACCTAGACAGCGTGGAAATAGTTGGTCCACATCAATTATGATAAATGGTAAAAGAGAGTATTGCACAAGGGATACTGAACAAGAGTGTATTCACTGGGCTAGACTATGTTCAAATGGCGATTCAGCGTTTAATTGGTTTTGGGAAAAAAGAAGAGCTTAAGGAAATTCTGGCAATTTTAAGAAAGCAGAAGCCTGATAGGATAAGGGTTCTGTGAAATTTGTCGTGTACAGAGACAATTTATAAATGCTGAACAAAATTAAAAAAAGCTGTTCCACTTTCATGAAACAGCTTTTTGATCTATGCGCTCATGGCATCTATGGAAAGTTCTGCAACAGTTGGTTTCGGTTTTTCTGTTGTTAAACCTAATTTAGCAAATAGGATTTGGTCTTTACCTTCTCCAGCATTAGGCGTAGTCAATAACTTATCACCAGAAAAAAGCGAGTTTGCACCTGCCATGAACGCAAGTGCTTGATCTGAATCACTGAGTGATTCGCGTCCTGCCGATAATCGAATATAACTATGAGGCATAATAATACGAGCAACAGCAATAGTACGAATCCATTCAGTCACATCTAACTTTTCAACTTCAGCGAGCGGTGTACCTTCGATCGGGACAAGCATATTGATTGGCACTGATTCAGGATGTACAGGCATCGTTGCAAGTTCTTGTAATAAACCAATTCGATCATTACGACTTTCACCTAAGCCAACGATACCACCACTACATACTTTCATACCCGCTTGACGTACATGATCTAATGTATCTAAACGATCATCAAAAGTACGTGTACTAATAATATGTGAATAGTATTCACGAGAGGTATCAAGGTTATGGTTATAATAATCTAAACCAGCATCTTTTAAGCGTTCAGCTTGTGACTGATTGAGCATACCTAAAGTCATACAAGTTTCTAAACCGAGTGCTTTTACTTCTCGAACCATTTCTAACACATAAGGCATATCTCGTTCGTGTGGATTACGCCAAGCAGCGCCCATACAGAAACGTGAAGAACCAGAATCTTTTGCTGTTTGTGCTTCACGAATGACTTTATCTACTGCAATACGCTTTTCTGCTTCTAGTTTTGAGTCGTAATGTGCAGATTGAGAACAATACTTACAATCTTCTGGGCATTTACCTGTTTTGATTGAAAGCAGTGTACTGACTTGAATGGTATTTGGCTGAAAATGCTCACGATGAACACTTTGTGCTTTGAATACTAAGTCTAGAAAAGGTTGATCATATAAAGCTTGGATTTCATCACGAGTCCAGTCATTACGTAAAGTCATTGTTATATCCATGATGATTGATTACAAACATTGAGATTAATCATACAGAAATCGTGCCAAAGCCAAAGGGCAAAAAACATCATTTTTCTATTCAGGTACGCTTATTTGCTGCAATTGTTGTTGAATTGCCCACTCAATATGTACATTGACAATCTCATCGTGCCACATTTTTGCATCGTGTAATTGGCTTATAATTTCAGCCGAGTATGGCGCATTTCCTAAGCCGATTGCAATATTCCGTTTAAAGGATTGATAGCCTGTGCGGCGAATTGGACTACCTTCTGTTTTTGCAAGAAAAGTCGCTTCATCCCATTGCCAGATATCTAACAAGCTAATGTCATCTAAACTATGTCTTGGGTCAAAGTCTGGAATTGACGCAGTTTTAGCAAAGCCATTCCACGGGCAAATTAGCTGACAATCATCACAGCCAAAAATACGATTACCTATACCTGAGCGTAACTCTTCAGGAATGATTCCTTTATGTTCAATAGTTAAGTAAGCAATACATTTCCTTGCATCTAACATATAAGGCTCAACAATGGCTTGTGTTGGGCAAATGTCGATGCAAGCAGTACATGAGCCACAATGGGCTGTTGCAGGTTGATCAAAAGGGAGGTCAAGCGAAGTAAATAGCTCACCCAAAACGAAGAATGAACCTGATTTTTTATGAATGAGTAAGGTATGTTTTCCTGTCCATCCCATACCTGCACTTTCAGCAAGTGATTTTTCAAAAATAGGTGCTGAGTCCGCAAACGGGCGTGATTCGAAATCGCCCACTTTTTCTTTAATACGACTGGCTAAGGTTTTAAGTCGACCACGCATGACTTTATGATAGTCACGTCCACGCGCGTAGCGTGCAATAATGGCTGAATTTGGTTCAAATGGTACATAACGGGGCTTAGGTGATGCCACAAGATAGTTCATGCGCACACAAATAATGCTTTTAGTTCCAGGTACAAGCAATGTTGGATCAGCACGTTTTTCTAGATTTTCCTCTAAATAGTGCATATCTGCATGATAACCACGTTTTAAATATTCTTTAAAACGTGGCATTTGATCTTGAGCATCAGGTTTGGCAATGACACAATCAGAAAAGCCCAAGTCTAAAGCTTGAGTTTTTATCCATGTTTTAAGTTCTTGAGGATCAAGCTGCTGAAGCTCAATTTTATCAAGTGATTTTCCAGAGGATGTGGTTGAAGCCATAAACCAATAATTAGGGGATAACATGCAACGTTCAGTTTACCATAGCCAAAGCATTCAAGCATGGGAGCAGCGTTGGTTTGCGCAGCAAAATTCATCTTTAGGACTGATGCAACAAGCAGCTTGGACAATCTCACAACAGTTAATTGAACCATTTAATAAAAATAAAATTCAAAAGATCGCAATTTGGTGCGGACAAGGCAATAACGCAGGTGACGGTTACTATATCGCTGCTTTTCTAAAGCAACATGGATTTCACATCACGGTTTATGCAGCTGAACTCGGTCAATCTTTAGATTTAAAACAAGCCGTACAATATGCACTGTTAAATCGAGTTGATATTCAAAGTATCGATTATTTATTGTCGGAAAATGCGAATCACCAAGAAATACCAACTTTTGATTGTCATATTGATGCTCTGTTTGGCATTGGTCTCAATCGAATGCTAGATCAAAAATGGCAATCGATCATCCATTTATTTAACTCACAGATTGGTTTAAAGATTGCTATTGATATTCCGAGCGGACTACATGCCAATACAGGTCGGGCTTTACCCTGTGCAATTCAGGCAGATCAAACCTTTACAATCTTAGGTTATAAGGCAGGGTTGTTTACTGGTCAAGGCAAGGAATATGTGGGAAAGCTGCATTTAGTTAGCTTGATCCCAATTGATACAGAATTAAAACCACTTGCATATCTATCATCTGAAAAAATTGTATTACCGAAACGGCAAGCTTTTGGACATAAAGGAAGTTATGGGCATGTGCTTGTCGTTGGTGGTCATACGGATATGGGCGGAGCGGTGATTATGTCTGCTGAAGCAGCGTTTCATGCTGGAGCAGGGAAAGTCAGTGTGGTCTGTCATGCCAAACATCATCAAGCTATTCTGGCGCGTTCACCGAATATTATGGTGCGAGATATTAATGCCTTAGATGAAAAAACGATCCAACACCTATTAACTCAAATTGATGCCGTATGTTTCGGGATGGGCTTAGGGCGAGATGAATGGGCAGAGCATGTTTATCTAGAGTGGTTCAATTTACTTAATCAAAATTCACATTTAGAAGTGGTATTAGATGCAGATGGGTTGTGGTTTTTGGCAAAACATCCGCAACAATTAAATCCTCATGTTTACGCAACTCCACATTCTGGTGAAGCAGCGACATTATTGGGTTGCAAGCCTGCTGATGTTGAACAAGATCGTATTGTTGCGATTCATAATTTACAACAAAAATATGCAGGGCAATGGGTGCTTAAAGGTGCATAGCCTGATTTTAGAAGATGAATTATTTATCTGTACACAGGGTAATGCAGGGATGGGAACAGGGGGCATGGGTGATGTGCTGGCAGGGATGATTGCCACTTTAAAAGCACAATTTCATGAGCAAGTTGCATTGCATGAAATTGTGAGTTTGCATGCACAAGCAGGGGATTTACTGGCTGAAAATGGTATGAGGGGTTTGCAAGCACACGAAATGGGGAAAATGATTTATAAGGTGGTGAATAAAGAATAGAAAGATTAAGGTCTATTGACATTTCATAAAGATATCCAAATAAATATATAAGCTAGAGGGTGTAAATAATTCTGTGTAAATGCAATTTTAAAAATACTTGGTTACATGCTCTTCAAACATGATACTAAAGCGATTCATGGCAGTTTTCCAATTCTGCATGGGCATCGTCCATTTTTTGCTTGCTGCCATAATTGCTAAATATACTACCTTTTTCACGGAATCATCGGTTGGGAAGATTTTTCTTTTCCTAGTTGCATGGCGGATAACGCTGTTCAATGATTCAATCGCATTGGTCGTGTAAATCGCTTTGCCAATATCCATAGGATAAGCGAAGAGTGACTATCTTAGCAATTTGGATCAGTCAAAAAGGGTCAATAAGCTGATATTTTTTCAGCTTAAGATGAAGTATTTTCATTTTACAAGGCTGAAAGCTATAGAATAGGTGAACATGAATTAAATTCACTTTTCTATGAAATTAACTCGTTTTTGTTCATGTGATGCTTTCGGTATAAATCACATCATTCAAGTTTTATCGTAGAATTTAGAGTGGTGGATCACAATGAGCAATGAGTTTGCATTTTCGATTAAGCGTATTCGTTTCGATGAAAATTACCGTCCCTCAGACAATACACGTATCACAACCAACTTTGCGAATTTAGCCAGAGGTGAACGTCGTGAGGAGAACTTGCGCAACACGCTAAAAATGATTGACAATCGTTTCAATGCCTTGGCACATTGGGATAATCCTAAAGCAGACCGTTATTCAGTTGAGCTTGACATCATCTCGGTTGATATTGATGTGGAAGGTAATGGTGAGACTTTCCCAACCATTGAAATATTGAAAACCAATATTGTTGATCATAAAACCAATAAACGTATTGAAGGCATTGTTGGCAACAATTTTTCCTCTTATGTGCGCGATTATGACTTTAGTGTCTTATTGCCAGAACATAACAAGCATCAAGCCAAATTTAGCCTGCCAGAAAACTATGGCGAGCTTCATGGTAAAATCTTTAAGTCTTTTTTAAATTCAAAATCTTATAAAGATAATTTCAGTAAACCACCTGTGATTTGTCTGAGTGTGTCAACCACCAAGACTTATCATCGCACTGCCAATCAGCATCCTATCCTGGGGGTGGAATATCAGCAGGATGATTATTCCTTAACTGATGAATATTTCGCAAAAATGGGCTTGCAGGTTCGCTATTTCATGCCACCAAACAGTGTTGCACCTTTGGCATTTTATCATCATGGTGATTTGCTGAGTGACTACACCGATCTTGAACTGATCGGCACGATTAGCACCATGGAAACCTTTCAGAAGATTTATCGCCCTGAAATTTACAATGCCAATTCGGTAGCAGCACAAAGCTATCAACCAAGCTTGAACTATCAGGATTTTTCACTGACGCAAATTGTCTATGACCGTGAAGAACGTAGCCGATTGGCGATTGAACAAGGCAAATGGACTGAAGAGCATTTTATCAAGCCATACCAAAATATCCTTGAGCAATGGGCTGCGAGCTACACCGATAAAACCGAAACCGCTTAAATTCACCAATTTATAGAAAAGATGATTGATCATGACGAAAATATTATTACCGACTTCAACTGCGGGTAGCTTGCCGAAACCATCTTGGATTGCAGAACCTGAGAAACTTTGGTCGCCTTGGAAATTAGAGGGCGATGACCTGATCCAAGGCAAACGTGATGCGTTGCTGGTATCCTTGCAGGAACAACTCCATGCAGGCATTGATATTGTTAGTGATGGTGAGCAGACCCGCCAGCACTTTGTCACCACCTTTATTGAACATCTGCATGGCGTTGATTTTGAAAAACGAGAAACGGTCAGAATCCGCAATCGTTATGATGCCAGTGTCCCGACTGTATTTGATGCTGTTTCTCGTCAAAAGCCAGTTTTTGTGGAAGATGCCAAGTTTTTACGTCAGCACACCACACAACCAATTAAATGGGCATTGCCAGGTCCAATGACCATGATTGATACGCTGTATGATGCCCATTATAAAAGCCGTGAAAAACTGGCGTGGGAATTTGCCAAAATCCTTAATGAAGAAGCTAAAGAGCTGGAAGCTGCGGGTGTGGATATTATCCAGTTTGATGAACCTGCATTTAATGTGTTCTTTGATGAGGTGAATGACTGGGGTGTTGCGACCCTTGAGCGAGCAATTGAAGGCCTGAAATGTGAAACAGCGGTACATATTTGTTACGGCTATGGCATCAAGGCCAATACCGACTGGAAAAAGACGCTGGGTTCAGAATGGCGACAATATGAAGAAGCTTTTCCAAAGCTGAAACAGTCTAAAATTGATATTGTCTCGCTGGAATGTCAGAACTCACGTGTGCCAATGGATTTAATTGAGCTGATCCGTGGCAAAAAGGTCATGGTCGGGGCCATTGATGTGGCAACCAACAGCATTGAAACACCTGAAGAAGTTGCAGATACCTTGCGTAAAGCACTTCAGTTTATTGATGCAGATAAGCTTTATCCATCAACCAACTGTGGTATGACACCATTATCTCGTGAAGTTGCCAGAGGCAAATTGCATGCGTTAAGCGCAGGTGCGGAAATCGTTCGAAAAGAAATTTTGGGCAAATAATTTAGAATTGAGAACATGATGTAAAAGTGACCTGTTTAATGGCTGGTTAGGATTAAACAGGTCATTTTTATTGGGAATAAAATGATGATTGAAGCAATAGACTTTAGAAATGCAATGTCTTTATTGGCAAGTGCGGTCAATGTCGTGACTACGGCAGGCATGTCTGGTCGTTATGGTTTTACTGCATCTGCGGTGTGTGGTGTATCGGATAGTCCTGCGACTTTATTGGTCTGTATGAATAGAGCTGCGAGTTCGCATATTCATTTTATCGAAAATAAAATCCTAAGTGTCAATGTATTGGCTGAACATCAGCAACATCTTTCTACTGCATTTTCCTCTAAAATTAGTCCAGAAGAGCGCTTTAAACAAGCCATTTGGACAGAACTGGAAACAGGTTCACCGATTTTAACAGATGCTTTAGTTAGCTTTGACTGTGAGATTGAGCAAATTCAGGAAGTGGGCACACATAGTATTTTTATCTGCCGTATTGTTGCAATTCAACAAAGTCAGCAGGAGCAGGGACTGGTTTATTTTAACCGTGTCTATCATCATGTGGGGCAAGTGGAAATAGAGGTGGTCCCACTTGTTTGAACAACTAAAAGCTTATTTATAAGTGATATTTTGCTCTAGTTAAGCTACCTTATTTTGTTGTGGTAGCTGGTCATAGGAAAACTCATCTGGAGTCATTTTGTCCAGACTCGAATGAGGTCGTTTCAAATTATAAAATTCAAAATATGCGTTTAATTGCTTCTTCGCATCCAAAACATTGCTGTAGGCTTTGAGATACACCTCTTCATATTTAACGCTTTTCCATAACCGTTCAACCATCACATTATCAATCCATGAGCAGTATACTGCGCAAGTTTACCATCCATGCTGATTTGGATGTCATTTGATTTCAATGCTTCAATAAATGCATCACTGGTAAATTGACTGCCTTGGTCTGTATTAAAGATTTCAGATCGATACCCTATGCACAAGCACCTTACGGCTGTGCCAATCAATCACAGCACATAAGTAGACAAAGCCTTTTGCCATAGGGATATATGTTATATTCGTTGCCCACACTTGATTACTCCGCTGAATACTCAATCCTTTGAGCAGATATGGATATTTACGCTGAGCTTGATTGGCCTGACTTGGATTTGGTTTACGATATAACGCATTAATGCCCATTTTCTTCATTAAAGTACGTGTATGACGTCGTCCTATAGGATGTCCTTGACGATTCAACAAATCACGCATCATACGGCTACCTGCAAAAGGGTATTGCATATGTAATTCATTCATACAACGCATCAGCTTCAGATCTGATGCACTCACAGGTTTTGGGCGATAGTAATAATGGAGTGAAAGAATATTTAAGTGAAATACTCGGTATATTTTTAGGTGCTGATAAGTGTTTCAAAAATAAAACGATCTGTCATGTTTTTTAGACTATTCCTAAAAAATGCATCGTTATACACTACATTTAATCCAAGATAACGCTTCAAAGAGCATAAAGTAGGAATAACAACATGAGTAACTTCTTAAATAGCATTAAATCGCGTCGTAGCATTTATGCAATTGGTAAAAATCTTACCGTTGACCAAGCAACGATTGAAGAAACAATTCGCGAAGCAGTAAAACACAGCCCATCATCATTCAACTCACAAACTTCACGTGTTGTAACTTTATATGGTGAATCACACCATAAATTTTGGGAAATTGTTCGCGAAACTTTACGTAAAATGGTTCCAGCAGAAGCATTTGCAAATACTAGCGCGAAAATTGATAGTTTCTCAGCAGGTTTTGGTACAGCGTTATTTTATGAAGATCAAGATGTTGTAAAAGGCTTACAAGAGCAATTCGCATTGTATGCGGATAACTTCCCAGTTTGGTCTGAACATTCAAGTGCCATTGCACAGTTCGCAACATGGACAGCATTATCTGAGATTGGTGTTGGTGCATCATTACAGCACTATAATCCCATCGTGGATGCCGAAGTGGCTGAAACTTTTGATATTCCATCAAACTGGAAGCTACGTGCGCAGTTAGTATTCGGTTCTATTGAGGCGGCTGCTGGTGAAAAAACCTATATGGATGACGCTGCACGTTTTAAAACTTTTAACTAAGTAAATATATGTACCATTAAAAAGAGCACTCAATGTGCTCTTTTTTTATTTAAGGTTTATATTCGCCAAAAGAACTATGGCGCTTAGCATTAGAATTGATGTATATATCTTAAAAAAGCCAATTTTTTGGAATAGACAGTTTTGTTTTATGTCATAAAATGGTCATAATCGCAGAGCATAGTGCTTACGATTTCATAAATTGTTTATATCGAGAAGAGTCTAATGTCTTTAAGAGTTGGTGTTGCTGCTTTCGGGTTATTATTGAGTAGTTCAGTTTTTTCAGCAGTCACAATCACTGCACCTGAAGAAATCGTGATTCTTGCGGTAAATGGTCAAGAAGTAAATAATGGTTTAATTCCTTCAAAGAAAAATAACTATCAAGTTGATCCTGGGAACTTAACGGTAAATGTTCGTTACCGTGAATATTTTGAACACTTAAATGGTGAACACGATATTGTGAAATCTGGTGTGGTAACAATTCAAACAACAGATCTTAAAGATAATCAAACTTATAATTTGGCACTCGTAAATGCTCCAAAAGACTTTAGTCAAGCAAAAAAATTTGCTGAACAGCCTACGGTTGCTTTATATGATCAAAGTAAAAAACTTGTAGTCCAGCAAACAGGTGCAAATAATGAAGCTCAACCGTGGTTTTCAGGTAATAGTTTATTAGCTCGTACCTTAGATTTAACCCAAAAAAATAAAAATAATGTTGTGAATCAACCTGCACCCGTCTATGCAGCTTCGACAACAAATGTAGCACCTGTTGCTGTAACAGCAACAACGGTAGTATCTGGCAATATAAAAACCACAGATCAGCAATTAGTAGAGTTGTGGCAAAAAGCATCGAAAGCTGAACGTCAAAAATTTATGGCGTGGTTAGCAGGGCAAACGAACTAATTGCTCAACTGTAAAAGAACCGATGTTATCATCGGTTTTTTATTGAGCGTATAAAATAGAAATGTCTTTAAACATTAGAACTGCAAAAATTGATGATGTAGCGCAATTGGTTGAATGAATCAATTTGGCTGATCGGGCTCAATCTGAGCGAAGTTGGACCACTGAAAAAGCATTTGTAGATGGAATACGGATTACCAATGAACAATTGAGTGGAGACTTGAGCTGATCAAATTTTAAACTGTTTATTGGCGAGAATGAACAAGGTGTGTTAGTTGCTTGTATTGGACTAAGTATTGATCATAACTCTGTTGAAATTGGAACTTTTGCGATTGATTCATCGATTCAAAACTTAGGATATGGCAAACAAATGCTCAATTATGTTGAAGTATATGTTGCACAGAGTTGTATGGACGTTCGAGATTTAATTATGGTCTTAGATGTTCGCTCTGAGTTAATCGCATATTATCAGCGTCGTGGTTATCAGATTACAGGTCATACAGCGCCTTATCCTGTAAATGCAAATGTAGGTCGGCCGTTGGTGCCAATTCAGTTAATTGAAATGAAAAAGGCGATCATATAGTTTATTGATTATAAATTAAAAATTTTATTACTCAATATTTTAAATTACATTGTAATTACTTTGTGTATTATTAAATGATCATTCAAAACGACACAAAAAAAGAGGAAGCCATGCTTCCTCCTTTTATTTGATTTGTTAAAGATTAATTACCAATCCAAATATAATAGCCTAAGATCATCAGAGGCCATGCAATATAGGGACTAAATAACCATTTCCATAACCAAAATCTTGGTATAAACCCAACACCATGAATAAAACCGCCAGAAATGCCGACCATGACCAGCATCAGCATACTGTGGTTGTAGTGACCATTGGCATCCAGCATCAATGCAGGATGTACCAATAAAATGGCAGCAAGGGGCAATGCCAACAAAAACGAAACGGTCATTGCAAGCACTTGAGCTTTACTATTCTTCGGTGTTGTCATTGCTTGAGCCATTACTTATTCCTCATCTAAATCTTGATGGTGTTCGATATAGAGCGCACTCAGTACACCTGCGAAGCACGCCATCAAAACGCCTAGAATCCATGCAAAATACCACATTTCACATCTCCTCATTAGTACAAACTATGTGAATTTTCTTCAATGTGTTTGTTAGTGATGACACCCCACATTTTGTAATAAGACCAAGAGGTATAGATCACAATGAGAGGAACAAAAATACAAGCAGCAACAGTCATTACACCAAGAGTTTTGTGACTAGAAACAGCATCCCACATCGTTAAACTTGATGTTGGATCGATACTTGATGGCAATAAGAATGGGAATAATGCAAAACCAGCAGTTAAGATCGCACCCACAATCATCAGACTCGTACCTGTAAAACTTGCAGCTGCCTTACGTTTTCCAGCACTAAGAATAACCAATAATGCACCTAGGATTGCAACAATTGGTGCAGCCATAGTAATTGGATAGGTTGAGTAGTTATTCAACCAACCATGGTTTGCATTTGTTACAACTTCTTTTGCAAGTGGGTTTAATGCAGCATTAGTATTCACAGCAGTAGCGTAACTATAGCCTGAGATATTTCCAAAGAATAACCAAGCGCCAGCCGCTAAGAAACATATAAGGAATACGATTGCCATAATTTGAGTTGCTTTAGCTGAACGGTTATGTAAATCACCATCAGTACGAAGCATTAACCATGCACCACCGTGAGCACATAACATCGACAAACTCACAATACCGCAAATCAGCGCAAACGGATTCAATAATGCAAAGAAGCTGCCTGTGTATTGAGAACGTAAGGTGTCGTCTAAGCTAAATGGTACGCCCAAAAATAAGTTACCAAATGCAACACCGAATACTAGTGCTGGTACAGCACCACCAATGCACAGACCCCAATCCCAAGAAGTACGCCATTGAGTATTTTCTAATTTAGAACGGTAGTCAAATCCAACAGGTCTGAGGAATAGAGCAAATAGAACGAGTAGTAATGCCCAATACATTCCAGAGAAAGCGACAGCATAAACCATTGGCCATGCGGCAAAAAGTGCACCACCAGCGGTAATAAACCAGACTTGGTTGCCATCCCAGTGTGGTGCAATCGTATTGATTGCAGCACGTCTTTCAGAATCAGTTTTACCTACAAATGGCATCAGCGCCATTGAGCCCATATCAAAACCATCAGTGAGGGCAAAGCCAATCAGTAAAACACCAACCAGTACCCACCAGATAATTTTGAGAAGTTCATATTCGATCATGATTGAGCCTCCCCAGTTTTTGCAGCCAGTTTCTCAAAGTGATATTTACCAGTATGCAAAGAACTTGGACCTAAACGAGCAAATTTGATCATTAAGTACATCTCAATAATAAGAAGTACAGTATAGAACGCGGCAAGTGCGATGATTGAACCCCACACATCACCTGTGCTTACGCTTGAAGCAGATAGATGTGTAGGTAAGATTTCACCAATTGACCACGGTTGACGACCACCTTCAGCTACATACCAACCCGTTTGTGCTGCAATCCAAGGTAGTGGTAAAGCAAATAATGCAAATTTAAGTAACCAAGGTTTATTCTCTGCATTACGTTTAGCCACAGCCCAAGTTGCAAGAATGAAGAGCAAGAGCATTAGGAAGCCTGAAGCAACCATTGCACGGAATGAGAAGAACAATGCAGCGACATTTGGAATTGTATCTTTAGTTGCTGCCTGAATGTGTTCTTCAGTTGCATCGACCACATTTGGAGAATATTTTTTCAATAAAAGACCATAACCCAAGTCTTTCTGGTTTTTCTCAAATGAAGCAAGCAATTCAGGAGAACGATCCCCTGCACGAAGCTTTTCTAGCTCACTGTATGCAACCATACCATTACGGATACGAATTTCGTGTTCTTTCATCAAGTCATGGATACCCGTGACCTGTTTATCGGTAGAACGTGTTGCAATGATACCCATAACATATGGAATCTTGATTGCATAGTCGGTACGCATTTCTTTTTGGTTGGGGATACCAAACAGGGTAAATGCGGCTGGGGCAGGTTCTGTATGCCATTCAGCTTCAATTGCAGCAAGTTTGGTTTTTTGAACATCACCTAGCTCATAGCCCGATTCATCACCCAGTAAGATGACGCATAGGGTTGAAGCTAAGCCAAAAATTGCGGCGATTGCGAAAGAACGGCGTGCAAATGGTAAATCACGTTTCTTTAACAGGTAATAACTTGAGATCGCAAGTACAAAGATTGAACCTGTGACATAACCAGCGGAAACGGTATGAACGAATTTAACCTGCGCAACAGGGTTGAAAATCAACGCTCCGAAGTCTACAAGTTCCATACGCATGGTTTCATAGTTAAATGCGGCACCGACAGGGTTTTGCATCCAACCATTTGCGATGAGAATCCACAAGGCAGACATATTGGAGCCAATCGCAACTAGCCAAGTTACAGCTAAGTGTTGAACTTTAGAAAGGCGATCCCAGCCAAAGAAGAATAGACCAATAAAAGTCGATTCTAGGAAGAAAGCCATTAAGCCTTCAATTGCAAGCGGTGCACCAAAGATGTCGCCTACATAGTGAGAATAATAAGCCCAATTGGTACCAAACTGGAATTCCATCGTTAGACCAGTAGTTACACCTAAGGCAAAGTTAATCCCGAAGAGTTTCCCCCAAAATTTGGTCATGTCTTTGTAAATTTCTTTACCAGAAATCACATAAGTGGTTTCCATAATGGCAAGTATAAACGCCAGACCTAGAGTGAGAGGAACGAAAAGAAAGTGATACATTGCGGTCATTGCGAATTGGAACCGCGAAAGATCCACCACGCTTTCAGAAATCATCAACGTGTCTCCTGATTGTTGGGTAGGTCACCAGCAATACGCTCGGCAACTTGATTGTTAAAATCTTTTGGAATGGTTGGGGCATCGAACCAGATATGTTTAATCACCATGAGAAGCACAACTTTAATAATTAGAATAATTGCTATTTCCCAGGTTAATCTTCGGTTTGGGTCTTGAGAACTTGTCTTCATCGAGCTAGCCTCATAATTTTAAAGATGTTACACATTATTAATTAAAATTCATTAAAAATAAACCTTTTATATACTTTAAATAATTGTATATTGTTATTTTATATAAAACAATGATTTATAATTTTATTTTGGTTTTTAATAAATTTTTATCTGAAATTTTTATTTGGTGAATTAATCCGATTAAAATAGTCTAGTTTGTGAATTTAAATCCGATTTAAAAGATAGGATTTATAATGAATTAAATAAAAATAAAACCAACTAAAATGGTATGGATATAAAAATCATAACATTAACAAATGCTTGTGATTTTATTTACATAAATAAATATTAAGCACAATGAAATATCCATAAAACCTAGTGTGTTAGTAGAGTTTTTGTTAAAAATGTGTGAAATATCATCCTTCATTTTGGTTTGAAAGTTAGATCAATAGATTGATGAAAATGGAAGAGGGAATTGCAATATTTATAAATTTTCTTTTTGTAACATATTGTAATTTTTGGTGGGGTGCTCAAAATTTTAACTATATAGGTCTTACTCTGCGGTGAATAGCTTATTTGATATGGTGATTTTTTTAGCAATATAGTACGAATTAGATTTCTGACTGATTAACAACACTTGGGATTGTAACTCTAATTCACCATATTCTGGCTCTACTTGTACATAATACAGTTGACCAAATTCATTGCGAACACGTGCTTGCGCAGAGAAGCCTGGACGTGCATTTCCCGTTGAGATTGTTGCTAAGCGACCCACTAGATTGATATGTGAATGTGTGACTTTAGGTTTAATCACTTGGTCAAGACAATGAATCATAAACACAGTAAAAAAGATGTCGATAATCAAAGCAGGAACAAATAAGTAGTAAGGTGAGATGAAATAATGCTGTAAGGCAAAAAAAGAAAGCTCTAAGAAATAACCTGCAAAACTGAAATTGATCAGTAAAAAAACAAAGATGAGATACTTGGAGAATTTAACATCGAGTAGCGGTGAATTAAGTAACCATTCAGGTGTCAGCTTTTTAACCAGATGACTTGGGCGCAACCCAATAAAGATACCGATGGTTTCTGCAATGCTGAGCAACATCAGTGCCACTACGCTCATGTGAAATGGCATAAGGTAGTAATTTAAAAAAAACTCAGTCATCGCAGAATTCATGATTTAGGCACTAATCAATATAAATACCACCATCAGAGTGTACTTCCAAATTTACTTTTTCAAGGAATTCACCTAGACATGGACCCGAAATACATTCACCTGTTTCTACAGAGAACAAGGCACCATGTGTAGAACATTGAATATATTCACCGTCCTGATCCAGAAATTGATTCTCCAGATATTCAAGCTCAGTTTGCAAATGCGGACAAAGATTATTATAGGCATAAAATTGTCCGTCACGCTGGGTGATGAAGATAGTCTTTCCTTTCATGGTGTCATATGCACGTGCTTCACGTTCAGGGACTTCCTCAGTCATGCAAATCTTTTCCATGTTAAGCACATTCCTGTTGTGTGGATTTGAATTGTTCGAATAGCTTGGCGTAGTTTTCGACAGCCAAACGTGGGCCGAATTGAGCAACAACCTCACTGGAAATTAAAATGGCAAGCTGGGCAGCCGCTTCCAGACTAAGGCCTGCATTAATGGCATATAAAAATGCACCCGCAAAGGCATCACCCGCACCATTGGTATCCACAGCATCAACATGCCGTCCAGCCACATGGAACTGTTGGGCTGGATCAATAATCACCGCACCATTTGCGCCTTGCGTGATGACGATATGCTGATTGTTTGATTTTAATGCTGCAATGGCATCATCAAGATTTTCTGTATTGGTAAACATCAACGCTTCCTGTTCATTACAGAACAGTAAGTCAACGCCATCATCCAGTAATTCTTCCAAACCTTGACGGGCATATTGCACCATTGCTGGATCAGAAAGGGATAGGGCGATTTTCACCCCATGCGCTTTTGCAAGCTCACGGGCCTGTTTGACCGCGATACGCGCCGTATCACTGGTTGATAAGTAACCCTCGATATAGAGCCATTTTGCAGTTTTTAACGGTTCAAAATCGATTTGTTCAGCAGTTAATTCAGCGGTAATGCCTAGATAGGTATGCATGGTACGTTCTGAATCAGGACTGATCAGTACCATACAAGTTCCTGTTACGCCTTCACTGATTGATTGGGTTGTGGTCTGGATACCAGCATCATTTAAACCATTCAGATAAATTGAACCCAGTTCGTCGTTACCTACACGGCATCCGTAAAAAGCTGTACTACCTAAAGCACTGAATGCAACAGTTGTGTTTGCAGCCGACCCACCACTTGCTTGACCCTTGTAGCTTTGAGTATCTTGTAATTGTTGATATAAAGCAGCTTGAGTTTCACCATCGGTCAACTGCATTGTGCCTTTTTGCAAAGCCTGCTGTGTTAAAAACTCATAAGAAACTTTAAATTCTTGGTCAATGAGTGCATTTCCAATTGCAAAAAGATCAACAGTTGCCATGTTTGTCATCACAGTAAAAATCAAAAGCTAAAGTTTACACCAATGCATTGACCATCACACCTTGCTTGCTGAATTTTTCTACAAAAACATACCAATTTACATGGATATCCGTGCATATTCTTCGGTAGACTCTCTATAATCAAGAATGTTAATTAAATAGATAAATTGGAGATCACATGACTGTCGATGTTTCTGAAAGCATTACTCAAACCATTCACCCTGCGTTTCAGCTATTACGTCAACACCATGTAGAAGCACTTGATATTTACGTTTCAGAATATAAACATAAAGTGACAGGTGCAGTTCACTATCATCTCGCAACCAATAATGATGAAAATGTGTTTCTGGTGGCATTTAGAACGCAGCCGATGGATTCAAAGGGAACCGCACATATTTTAGAGCATACCGCTTTATGTGGTTCTGAGAAGTTTCCAGTCCGCGATCCATTCTTTTTAATGATCCGCCGTTCATTGAATACCTTTATGAATGCCTTTACTGCGGCAGACTGGACGGCTTATCCATTTGCAACGCAGAACAAGAAAGATTTTCAAAACCTGTTGTCGGTTTATTTAGATGCTGCCTTTGCCGCAAACCTGAATCCTCTGGATTTTGCCCAGGAGGGAATCCGTATTGAGTTAGAGAATGATCAGGCGGTTTATAAAGGTGTTGTATTTAATGAAATGAAAGGGGCTATGAGTTCACCTACAGATCAGATCTATCACCAATTGGCACATCATTTATTCCCTGAAACGACTTATCATTATAATTCAGGTGGTGATCCAAAAGACATTCCAGATTTAAGCTATGAGCAATTGGTTGAGTTCTATAAAACCCATTACCATCCAAGTAATGCGGTGTTTATGACTTTCGGCAATCAAAATGCTTATGATTTACAGGAACAGTTTGAAACATTGGCTTTACATAAGTTTTCCAAAGGAACGACTTTATATTCCACACCTGAGAAGCGTTTAACCGCGCCCATTGAGGTGACTGAATCCTATGCGGTGGATAGTGAAGACCTGAAAGACAAGACCTTTCATGTGATCTCATGGTTATTGCCTGAAACCAGCGATATTAAGCTGCGTTTAGGCATGCGTCTGGTTGAGGGGATTTTGCTGGAAAATTCAGCTTCGCCGTTGCGTCATTATTTGGAAACTTGTGGTTATGCACAGTCCACAGGGCCATTGATGGGTGTGGATGACAGTAATTTTGAAATGACTTTCTATTGTGGCGTACAAGGTTCAAATGCAGAATATGCTGAAAACTTTAAGAGTGGCGTATTAAACATTCTACAGGACGTTGCATCCAAGCCTGTTGATACCGATTTGGTCGATGCAATTCTGCATCAGATTGAATTGCATCAACGTGAAATCAATGGCGATGGCACACCGTATGGCTTAAGCCTGATCCTAAATGGTTTGGGCAGTGCCATTCACCACAATGACCCGATTCATGTCTGGGATGTGGATTCTGCGATTGAACAGGTTAAGGAAGAATTGAAAGACCCAATGTGGTTGTCTAATTTAATTCAAATTCATTTGTTGGATAATCCGCATCGTGTACAAATGACTTTGGTTCCTGATGCAACTAAATCAGTGAAAGAGCAACAGGCTGAACAGGCTCGTTTGGCTGAGATTACCGCAAACCTAACTGAAGATCAGAAAATCGAGATTCAGGAAAAAACTGAGGCATTGAAAAAGCGTCAAGATACGCCTGATGATCTTGAGCTATTGCCAAAAGTGGGGCTGGAGGATGTGCCAGCAGACTTGCATATTGTGCAAGGTCAATTGCGTGAAATTATCTGTAATGGTCTGGATACACCATTAAATCTTTACCATGCAGGTACCAATGGTATTTATTATCAGCAGGTCTTGATTCAAATTCCTGACGAAATTGTACAGTCACCGTATTTCAACTTACTTTCAATCTTGATGGGTGAAGTAGGGGCAGGTGAATACGATTATCTTGAATTGCAGCAGCTCCAGACGGCAGTCAGTGGTGGGCTGGGTATGGGTGCATCGCTACGCAGTAAAGTGGATAATAAGGATCGGATCAGTGCATGGCTGACCCTAACCACCAAGTCATTAACGCAGAAGCTTGATGCCATTCAGTTATTAAAACTGGCATTTGAACAGCTTCGCTTTGATGAGAAAGACCGTATCATCGAATTATTGCAGCAACGGAAAACCCGTTGGCAATCACGTTTGTCTGGTTCAGGGCATAGCTATGCGATGCAGACTGCCTCACGTCAAATGAGTGCACTTGCTCGCCGTGACTACCATAATACAGGTTTGGGTGCGCTGAACTGGCTGAGTGATTTAGTCACTAAGATTGATCAGGATGAAGATGCCTATCATGCATTAATTGCTGAATTACAGGCAATTCATCGTAAACTATTGCAGGCTCCTAAACAGTTCCTATTGGTGTGTGAAGAGCATCACTTTGACCGTTTAGTGGAAGAGGTGCAAAACGTCTGGGATAAGTTGCAAGTCAATAAAGAACCTGTCACTTTAACTCAAGTTGAACAAGTCAATACAGCAAATGATGAAGCATGGCTGATCCAGACTAATGTGCAGTTCTGTGCTTCCGCCTATCAGGCAGTTGATGTTGCCCATGCTGATGCTGCACCATTAATGGTGTTGGCTGCCTACCTGCGTAATGGCTTTTTGCATAGTGCCATCCGTGAAAAAGGTGGAGCCTATGGTGGTGGAGCCAGTTATGATGGCAATGCCTGCTCATTCCGCTTCTATAGCTACCGTGATCCACGATTGGCGGAAACATTTAATGATTTTGAAGCCAGTGTGCAATGGTTGCTGAATACAGAACAGCAGCCGCATCAACTTGAAGAGGCGATTTTAGGTCTGGTTGCCAGTATGGATAAGCCTGGTTCACCTGCTGGTGAGGCAATTACAGCGTGTTATGCGTTGCTGCATGCCCGTACACCGAAATTCCGTAAAATGCTACGTGAACGCCTGTTAAATGTGACTCTGGATGATTTAAACCGTGTGGCAAAACAGTATTTGTTGGAACAAAAACCTGTGAAAGCAGTGGTTGCACCATTTGCAAAACGTGAAGAACTACAGCAACTCGGATTTAGTATCCAACAGGTCAATTAAAATAAGAATCGGAGAAAATTATGGCGTTCAAATCTTTTGAGCGGGGTCATTTGGAGCTTAGTGTGGTGGCTATACTAGGCTCTCTAACCACGTCATTTACCCATGCACAGGCAACAGCGCCAGCCAGTCCCGCAACAGTTGAGGCATGTGTGGCATTGGCTTCAAATGCTGAACGTCTGGCTTGTTATGATGCGCTTTTTAAGGCACCGACCATTATTCAGCCGCAGGCTCAGGTGGCTGAACCTGTGATTGCTGCCACATCTGTACCTGTTGCTGAAACCAATGAAAAAAACAAACCTGAATCTTTAAAGGATAAGGTGGTTCAAAAACTCAGTGACCTACATTTGCTGGGTGCTGCGCCTAAGTTTGATCCGAATGTTTCCTTGCTGGATCGCCGTTGGGAGCTGTCAGAAGAAAGTAAGTTGGGGGTATGGAATATTCGTGCCTATCAACCTGTTTATTTACTGCCATTGTTCTGGACCAGTGACAAGAATGAATTTCCAAGCAGCCCAAACCCCCAAAATACCGTCAATGAGAAACAGGAATTAACCTCTAGTGAGGCAAAGTTCCAGATTTCCTTTAAGACCAAGGCGTGGGAAAACATCCTGGGTAATAATGGCGATTTATGGATAGGTTATACTCAGTCTTCGCGTTGGCAGGTTTACAACTCTGAGGAATCACGTCCATTTCGTGAGACCAATTATGAGCCTGAAGCAAGTTTAATGTTTAGAACCAATTATGAAATTTTAGGTCTAAATGCACGTTTGCTAGGTGTCACCTTAAATCATCAATCCAATGGTCGTTCTGATCCATTATCACGTAGTTGGAACCGTGTAATTTTTAATTTAGGGTTTGAAAAAGACAATTTTGCGTTGATGTTACGGCCTTGGTACCGTGTCGAAGAAAATGCCAAAGATGATAATAATCCTGATATTAAGGATTATATTGGTCGTGGTGATTTAACCGCATTTTATCGCAAGGGAGAAAATGACTTTTCTCTTATGTTGCGTCATTCCCTTAAAGGTGGTGATAAATCACATGGCGCGGTGCAGTTTGACTGGGCATTTCCAATCAAGGGCAAACTGCGTGGTCATTTACAACTCTTTGATGGATATGGTGAAAGCCTGATTGACTATAACCACCATGCAACCTATGCAGGTTTGGGTGTGTCGTTAATGAACTGGTATTAAATGAGTTTAAATATTCCAGAGCCATTATTGCAGCTTGAGGCAAATTGTGGGGTGTTTGCGGTCTGGCTGATCATAAAGCAATATCAAACCCATATTGATATTGCTGACCTGATTCAATTATGTCGCCATGATCAGGAAGAGGGAACATTTACCATTGCCTTGGCTGTGGCCCTGAAAAAATTGGGATTTGAAGTGTCGCTGTATACTGATCCTGACCCAAATATTGATGAGAAAGAACAGCAAAGCTATGTTGCTGCACAACTTCTACAGATTCCCATTCGGGCTGCCTTGACTTATACAGAGATTCAACAGGCATTTGAAGCGGGTAAATTTGTGATTGTATTTTATGATACCTTGCAGGGTGTTGGGAATCAGTCCTTGATCTATTCAATTGATGAAAAGGAAATCAGTTTTTGTGATCATTTTGACGTCATGTCAAAAACTGTATTTGAGCAGCAACGCCAAGCCGAGGGGATTTGTCGACAAGCCCTTGTGGTTGAGCAGGGAAATATATCAATTTTCTAGCTAGCCTCAATTTTGGACAATTTACCCAATCTGAATGTTGGCAATGGCATGTTTTAAACGGCTTTTCTTTGGCGTTGCAATTAAGTAGGCGAGGGTCAGTGGACCCAAACGGCCTGTATACATCAGTAAACTTAAGACAAATAAACTGCCATCATGCAGTTCACCTGTTGCGCCACGCGATAGGCCCACAGTACATGCAGCCGAAACCACCTCAAACATCAGGTCAAGTGCATCCATTTTAGGTTCTAGCAGCAACAGGATGAAACAACCTGTAAATACTAGCATCCCTGTAATTGCGGTAACTGCAAGTGCTTTATAGGTAGTTTCCTGTGATACAGAATGGTTGAAAATGCGAATTTCCTCATTGCGTCTTAAAAATGAAATCACACATAACACCAGAATAACGAAAGTGCCCACTTTAATGCCGCCTGCTGTACTCAGGGAGCCACCACCAATAAACATCAGCAACATGGTGAGTAAGGCGGTGCTATGCTCCATCGCACCTGTATCAATGGTATTGAAACCAGAAGAGCGGGGAACTGTGGCCTGAAACCAGGCATTCATGGCTTGTTCACCCAGACTCATAGAACCTAAAGTCAGTGGGTTATTGGATTCTAATAGCCAAATTAAAACAAAAGCCACTAGATTCAGGATGGCGATTGTACTGAGAATCAGTTTGCTGTTCGGTGTAAGTTTGCTCCAGCGTTTATTCTGCTTGATGTCAATTAAAACCAGAAAGCCAATTCCACCCAAGGTATATAGTAAACTGATGGTGAGGCAAATGAGGTAATGGCTCTGGAAGCTCATTAAGTTATTGTCAAATAATGAGAAACCCGCGTTGTTAAAAGCGGAAACACTGTAAAAAACTGCATAATACAGTCCACGCGCAAAACCGTAGATGGGCGTAAATGAGGCAGTTAATATAACCACGCCAATTAGTTCAAAAAACAGGGTATAAATCACTACACCTTTGGCGACAAAAGTCACTTTGGAGAGACTGGTTTGTCCTAAACTGTCCTGTGCCATCATTTGCTGTTTTAGACCAAGTTTTGGGGCAAGGCTTAATGCCGCCAAAATTGCAAAGGTCATAAAACCTAAACCACCAGACTGGATTAGTAACAAGATAATAAACTGCCCAAAATGGTTGAATGATTCACTTAGATTCACCACCGATAAACCTGTAATCGTTACCGCAGAAGTGGCAGTAAACAAGGCATCCATCCAGCTGACATTGCCATTATTGGCAAAAGGCAGTTTCAATAATATTGTCCCAAGCACAATAAAACTAAGAAAACCGATTGCCAACAATGAGGGTGGACTCAGGTTGAATATCTTCTGGGAGTTTATTTTTATTGCCATTTTATAAGAAACATCCTGAGAGTTTTTTAAGATGATGCAGTGAACCCTCTAAAATCAGGATATCACCTGCCTGTAAAGTAAAATTGCTATCGGTTTCATAAATCACCTGTTGATTCCGTTTCAATAACAATAACTTAATATGTGGCTCCTGTTGCATAATGCCTGATAGGTTTACATTTTTGAGTTTATCCTGTACATGAAGCTTAACAATATAATGTTCGTCGCCTAAATCCATATAACGGCTGACCATCGGATAATTAAGTGCTTGAGCAACACGGATTCCCATATCTTCTTCAGGATGAATAATTTTACTGACATGCAAATGCGACAAAATGGTGTGGTGTGCTTTGGTTTTGGCTTTAACCAAGATTTTTTCTACACCTAAATTTTTTAAATTTAAGACGCATAAAATACTGGCTTCAATATCTTCACCAATCGCGACCACCACGGCATCGCAATTTTGAATATTCAGTTCATCCAAGACGTGTTCATCAGTTGCATCTGCAATAACGGCATGGGTGATCTGATCCGATATGTTTTCAACATTGCGCTTAATGGTATCAATACCGATGACATCATGTTTTAGTCGAGTGAGTTCTAGCGCAACAGTTGCACCGAAACTTCCTAAACCAATCACTGCAAACTGTGCCATATCTGTCCTTAACTAAATGATAAAAATATCTTTTTATTTATTCTAAGATGGAACAGTTGGTCTGTTTGTAATGATTTTGTTGGCGTCAAAAAAAGTGAATATGAAAAGATCGTACTGTAATAAAAGTAAAGCCAACGCATGGTCGGCTTTAGCTGATGATTCGTTTTATTTAAGAAAGCGCCGATAACCGATATTGTTGCTGATTTCTGCATATGGATAGGTAATCTGTTCCAGTGTTTCAATCAAGCCATCAGGATTCTGTTTGGCATCAGTCGCCTGTAGCCCCACCAGTACACGTCCTTCAGCGGCACCGTGGTTACGATAATGAAACAGGGTGATGTTATGTGTTGGGCCTAAACGTTCAAGGAAAGTCAGCAAGGCACCTGGGCGTTCTGGAAACTCAACACGGAATAAACGTTCATTTTCAAGATTGGCATGACCACCAATCAAGTAACGAATATGTAGCTTTGCAACTTCATCATCCGATAAGTCATCAACATCATATTGTTGCTTGAGTAATTCATGGATTTCGTGACGTTCAGTTTCACCACCTTTCAGGCTAATCCCGACAAAAACCTGTGCCTGATTGCTGTCACTGGTCCGATAGTTAAACTCGGTGATGTTACGGCCTTGCAGGGCACGGCAGAATTGCAGGAAAGCACCTTTTTGCTCAGGAATGGTAACCGCATAAATCGCTTCTTTACGCTCGCCCAATTCAGTTCGTTCTGCAATATAACGCAGACGATCAAAATTCATGTTGGCACCACAAACAATTGACACCATGTTCTTGTCTGTTAATTGATGTTCTGCCACATATTTCTTGATTCCAGCCAATGCCATTGCACCTGATGGCTCAACAATACAGCGGTTTTCATCATATGTGTCTTTAATCGCCGCACAAATTTCATCTGTATCAACCGTGACAATAACAGGTTCAACAATCGGACCTGAGCTGTCTGATTTCATTAAGCGAATCATTTTAAATGGTAATTCACCAATCTGGGCTACCGCCGTACCATCCGCAAACAAACCCACATGCGGTAAAATCACACGTTCATTGCTTTCAAGTGCGGCTTTTAGACAGGCGGATTCCTCATATTCAACCCCGATCACTTTGACATGAGGTGCAACCTCACCTAAATAGGCGGCGACACCTGCAATCAGCCCACCACCACCTACAGCAACAAAGACATATTCCACGTCACGCCATTGACGTAACAATTCGTTGGCAATCGTGCCTTGCCCAGCAATCACTAGTTCATCATCATAAGGAGGGATAAAGACTAGGCCCTCAGCTTCAGCACGTTGTTTGGCATATTTATTGGCAATATCAAAACTGTCACCGTGCAGGACAACCTGACCCCCCAGATTTTTTACTGCTTGTACCTTAATGTCTGGCGTGGTGCTTGGCATAACAATAATGGCAGGGATGCCGAGTTTTTTTCCAGATAAAGCCACACCTTGCGCATGGTTACCCGCAGAGGCACAAATCACACCACGCTCTAATTGATCTTTGGGAAGTTGGCTGATACGGTTATAGGCACCGCGCAGTTTGAACGAAAATACAGGCTGTAAATCTTCACGTTTAAATCGAATGTTATTGTTAATTTTTTGACTAATTCGTGGAGCTGCTTCAAGCGGTGTTTCAATCGCAACATCATAAACCGTTGCTTGTAAAATTTGTCGTACCACACGAGACAGCATGTTCATCTTCCCTATAATAGTTTAAAATAGGTGAACATTGTAGCAAACCCCTGTGCATTTGCGCTGTTTTCTTGCAGCAAATGTCAAAATAGTTGAGTGAAGTCATGAGTCTATATGCAACCCAAGATGAAAAGAAACAGGCTGCGGCAAAAGCGGCATTGAAACATTTGCCCAAAGGCGGCATCTTGGGTGTAGGAACAGGAAGTACCGTCAATTTTTTAATTGATTTATTGCCTGAATTGCAGTTAGAAGCAGCTGTGGCGAGTTCCAATACAACGGCTGAGCGGCTGAAAAAAATTGGGATTGAAGTGGTTGACATGAACTCGGTGGGTGGTTTGGATGCCTATGTGGATGGTGCAGACGAAATTGACCGTCATATGCACATGATCAAGGGCGGTGGCGCAGCCTTGACCCGTGAAAAAATTGTGGCTTCAATTGCCAAGAAGTTTGTATGTATTGTGGATGACTCAAAATGGGTGGGGCAATTGGGGCGTGATTTTCCATTGCCTGTGGAAGTTATTCCAATGGCACGTTCTGCGGTTGCCCGCAAGATTGTTGCTTTGGGTGGTGACCCAGTTTACCGTGAGGGTGTTGTCACTGACAATGGTAATGTAATTCTGGATGTTTTTAATCTCAATATCTTAAATGCCATCGAACTGGAAAAAACACTCAACAATATCCCAGGTGTGGTGACTAATGGTATTTTTGCCTTAAATGCAGCAAGTATTGCGGTTGTTGCGACTGATCACGGTATTGAAGAACGTATAGCGCAATAATGGCTCTGCTTTCATTAAAAGCTCAATTACCTGAAATTAAAATGATTCGACATGCCAGCGCGCGAAGTTTGCGCCTGCGTGTTGAACCGACAGGTATTCGTTTAACAGTTCCTTTATTTTGTACCAAGAAACAGATTCAGCAGTTTTTAAATCAATCAGAGCAATGGCTGATTGAAACCTGGGATAAACAGCAAAAACAATTAAATTTAACAGCTGCTTTTCCAGAACAGATTAAATTATTTTATCATTTACAGCCATTTCAAATTATTCATCAGCAACAACGCAATATTTTTAAGTTCGACTGGGTACAACATATTTTGTTCATTCAAAATGAACAACCTGAAAAGGCTTTACAGGCTGCAACACTTGCCTATGCAAAACAATTTTTACCTGAATATTTAACCCACATCAGTCAGGAAATAGGTTTGCCCTATCAAAGATGTACAATTCGAAAGCCTAAAACACGATGGGGAAGTTGTAGTTCAAGACAGGATATTATGCTTCATGCGGCATTGGTGCTTATGCCTGAGCAGAATGTTCGCGCAGTATGTGTGCATGAGCTGGTTCATACACGGCATTTTGATCATAGTCCTGCGTTCTGGAATAGCGTAAGTCAACATGATCCAGAATATTTACATCATCGCAGGCAATTGAAAAGTATCCAGTTGCCTGCGTGGTGGTATGTCTAGCTAAAACTACATTGTGCTTGAGTTTCTTGTAACTGTTCATCAGGTGCTTTACGGCTATCGAAACCTGCCTGTGCACTTAATACCTGATTGGCCTTAATGTGAACCTGTACAAATGCATATTTTAACGAATCATTATTTGGCTCAGGAGAACTACTGTTCAGTAAATATTCAGATTTTGTTGGATCTGGAAGCTGTAATAAATTATCCGTACTATCCGCATCCAAAACTGAGCGATACAATTTTGAATCCTTAATCAGCTCCAGTGCGCCATTGGCACGAATATTTAACTGACATCCATTCGATTTATCTTCGTAATGACCAATTAAGTACTCGATGGAGGGTAGATTGGGGTTGACCAGATTGATGCCAGTTATGCCTTGCTTACATGGATATTTTGAGTCATTGCAACTTCCAGTTGTGTCTACAAAACCAACAGCACGCCGATAGTCACCAGCACCAGCAACACGGAAAGAGGAGGTGGATTCAAGTATGGGGTCTTCACCTACGTAGCTTTTTTGCTGTAATAGGGCATAACCTGTCGGATTCAAGTTTTGCTGTTGGTAATTAGTTGCTAGTTCAAATACTGCTGCTTTTAATGAGATGCCATATTGATCTCGAATAACTTTTTGATTGGCTGTGATATTTAATAATGTATTTTTAGCTGGATCAATATTTTCAGGAGCAGCAGGGATAATGGAGCTTAAATTTGCTTGATCAGAGGTGGATCAGGAAATTTGAACAACAGCTATAAGTGATATTTTGCTCCCCAAATGATGTTATAAACATCGATATAAGGAGTATTTTATGGCACGTAGACCAAGAAGAAATCATTCAAATGATTTTAAAGCTAAGGTAGCACTTGCTGCGATTAAAGCAGAAAAAACACTTGCTGAATTGAGTGCTGAGTTTGATGTTCATCAAAACCAAATTATTGACTGGAAAAATCAATTGATCTCAGCTTCCTCGCAAGCTTTCGATCAATCAAAAGCTCCAACAGAACCACCCATCGATCTAAAAAAACTACATGCAAAAATCGGTGAGCAGGCATTAGAAATTGATTTTTTAGAAGGTGTGTTGAAGAAACTGGGCCGCTTCAACCACAAAAGTTAATCGACGACTCACTTCAGATTTCAGTATCTAAACAAGCTAAGCTGCTGAAAGTCTCCCGTGGTTGTTATTATTATCGCCCAAAACCTGTGAGTGCATCAGATCTGAAGCTGATGCGATGTATTGATGAATTACATATGCAATATCCTTTTGCAGGCAGTCGTATGATGCGTGATTTGTTGAATCGTCAAGGACATCATATAGGACGACGTCATACACGTACTTTAATGAAGAAAATGGGTATTCAGGCGTTATATTGCAAACCAAATTTAAGCCAGGCTAATCAAGCTCACCGTAAATATCCATATCTGCTCAAAGGATTGGCTATTCAGCGCAGTAATCAAGTGTGGTCTACGGATATAACGTATATCCCTATGGCAAAAGGTTTTGTTTATTTATGTGCTGTGATTGATTGGCATAGCCGCAAGGTACTTGCGCATAGGGTATCGATTAGTATGGAGGTGGATTTTTGTATTTCGGCTTTAAATGAAGCGATTGAAAAATATGGTCGACCTGAAATATTTAATACAGACCAAGGCAGCCAGTTTACCAGTGATGCATTTATTGATGTATTGAAATCAAATGGCATTCAAATCAGTATGGATGGTAAAGGTCGATGGGTAGATAATGTGATGGTTGAACGATTATGGCGGAGCGTTAAATATGAAGAGGTGTATCTCAAAGCTTATAGCAGTGTCACAGATGCGAAAAAGCAATTGAGTGCATATTTTGAATTTTATAATTTGAAACGGCCTCATTCGAGTCTGGACAAAATGACCCCAGATGAGTTTTACTATGACCAGCTACCACAACAAAATAAGGTAGCTTAACTAGAGCAGAATATCACTTATAAATAAGCTTTTAGTTGTTCAAACATGTGGGACCACCTCTATCTCCACGAATTGTTTTCGCATCCAGATAGCCATCCCGTAAATCTATAGCCAGATTTTTGGTAAATTCTGTAAGGGTATTATTTGGAAATTGATTTGCCCATTGCTTTAAATAGCCAAAACTTAAATATGTAGTTGTATAGAGATTGGCTTGTTGAGCCAAATTCATATTTTGTGGAGTAAAAGCGCTTAATAAATAGGATGGTTCAAGATTGTGAATATCCATTCCACTAAAAGCATTTAATAAAGCAATGCTTACATCACCAGATGCCATTTTTAGATGTAGTGAACTAATGCGTGTTGGGTCTTCTGGCTCATTAGGTAGTTGTCCAGATCGGATTAATGCTCGTTGATAAATAGCTTCAGAACTTGGATTAATAAAAATTTTTTGAGTTAGATTACTAGTATCAACGTCAACGAGTGCGTGTAAGGTCATAGAAAAATTCTGATACTGACCACTGATAAAATCATAGATTAGTGAATTCGGAAGAGTTGATATCTCAACTCTATATAAATGACTACGATTAAGCACTATTGGTAATGTAAGGCTCAAGTTTGTTGTTGTACTTAACGTCTGTTCAAGAACGATGGAGTTATCGGTATTGTCGAGAACCTTAACAACGACATTACGCATTTCTACAGGAACTTTAATGTCAAAATTCTTTGGTTTTGGAACTGTAATAACAGGGGTATTCTCAATACGTGCCTTACTTTCACCACTACCACAGCTAATGAGTACCGAACTTAATATAAGTGTGCCTAAGCCTAAACCAATATGACGATATGTTCTTTGTTTTACACTCAAAGAAGGCATTCCCGCTCTCCAAAATTTGCATCCATGAAATTTATTATTACCGCATGGTTTTTATTCTATGCGAATACTTCAATGATTCAATAGTATTTTTTGACCAGTGGTAAAATCGGCATCAGTAAAACGATTTAAAAATATCTTTTACACTGTTTTTTGCTGAATAGCGAATCTTTTACAGTGATTAAATCCCGTATGTGCTGATTCCATGAATTTCTGGATTTGTTATATATAAAGCCATAAACATAACAAACACTATATAAGTTATAGGGTTGTGGATTGTGAAAACCCCATCAAACTGCCATACTAGTGGTACATATATCATTTGAGGTAGAGCACGTGATTTCTGTTGGAATTGTTGGGGGAACTGGATATACAGGCGTTGAATTATTGCGTCTATTATTAAGACATCCACAAGCTCAAGTGCGTGTTCTAACTTCCCGAACTGAAGCAGGAAAGCGTGTCGCGGATATGTTCCCAAGTTTACGTGGACATACTGATCTTGAGTTCTCCGATCTTAGTCTGGATCTGCTCAAGCAATGTGATGTTGTGTTTTTTGCAACACCTCATGGAGTTGCAATGCAACATGCTGAAGAACTCATTGCTGCTGGTACAAAGGTCATCGATCTTGCTGCTGATTTCCGTTTACAGGATTTAGCTCAATTCGAGAAATGGTATGGCATGCAACATAGCTGCCCAACGGTATTGAAAGATTCAGTATATGGCCTGACTGAACTGAATCGTGAAAAAATTAAAAACGCCAAGGTGATTGGTAATCCAGGTTGTTATCCAACCACAGTACAATTGGGTTTAGCGCCGTTGTTAAAAGCGCAAAACCAGCTCATAAACACACAAAGCATTATTGTTGATGCAAAATCAGGCGTATCTGGTGCAGGTCGCAAAGCCAGTCTGGGCATGATCTATAGCGAAAATGCGGATAATTTCAAGGCTTATGCTGTTGCGGGTCATCGTCATCATCCTGAGATTGTTGAGGCCCTAGAGAATATCTCAGGTCAACAGGGCCAGTTTGACCAGCTTATTTTTGTACCCCATTTAGTGCCCATGATTCGTGGCATGCTCAGTACCATTTATGTAGACCTGACAGAGCAAGGCCAGCAAACTGATTTGCAGGAACTTTACCAAAGTTTTTACCAGCATGAACGCTTTGTGGATGTGATGCCAGCAAATAGTTCTCCAGAGACTCGTAGCGTCCGTGGTGCAAATGAGCTTAGAATTGCATTATACCGTCCTCAACCAAGTAAACTCATTATCTTGGTTGCACAAGATAATCTAGTGAAAGGTGCTGCTGGCCAGGCAGTGCAAAATATGAACCTCATGTTTGGTTTTGATGAGGCTGCTGGTTTGAATGGTATCGGTTTATTACCATAAAAAACGCTTTTTTACTTCACACACATTTAAATATGGATTTAAATGTGTGCTTTGATGTAGTCCATAACGATAGAGATGATGATGGAAAACGCTGAACCGACCACTTTACCAGAGAGTTCCGTTAACAAAAATAAATTCCTCAAAACGAATTTACCTTTAGTCATAGCTGCAACTTTACTTATTGGCAGCAGTTTTATGCTTGGTTACACTGTCGGTCATCGTCAGGGATTAACCGTTGTGGGTTATGATGCGGACGCAGAACAACTTGTTGATGTTGTACAGAAGCAAAAAGCCGCGCTCGATTCTGTAAGCAAAAGCCTGAATGCCGCTGTGCAAGAACGAGATATGGCTGTTGGCAATGCAGAGGAATTATTCAAGGGAATTAATCAGGCCAATGCAGATAAAGCGCAATTTGCAAGCATGAATACCATTTATCGTGACATTCTTAGGCAGCGTGGTGGTGTGAGCCTAACAGTGCAGGATTTTGCGATTAAATCACTTCCTGAAAATGCTTTTGAATATCAGCTGGATCTGGTTCAGGTGAGTCCAAATAAACGCCGTGCAATGGGTACAGTTGAATTACGTTTGATTAAGGACACTGAAATACTGGATATACCGTTAGAGGATAAAAACTTTAATTTTGAAGACTTTGAGCGCTTGACTGGTCGATGGACCATGCCAAAGGGCTTTACACCCCAATTTATCGAAGTGCGTTTATCAGGTTCAGGTACGCCTGTAATTAAACGTTTTAGCTGGCAGCGTGGCAAGCCTGTTGATGTAAGTTCTGCTTTCGTGTCGGAAATCCCTCAAGCTGAAGCAAATGCCCAGTAAATTTTTAGATTAAGAACTTAATATGCGAAGATACAGACGTCAAATGAATTTAAGTGAAGTGAAAAATTCCTTTCATCAATCGGGTTATGTTGACTGGCACTTGAATCCACGTTTAGGTGATTCGCAAGAGGAGCATGAGGGGGAGGTGGTTGTGCAAACAGCCCCGCCAGAATTGAAGCGGCCACCGCTCTATGTTGTTGTTTTAATGAATGATGATTACACACCAATGGACTTCGTGATTGAGGTGCTGCAAAGCTACTTTGCAATGAGCTTTGAACAGGCAAATCAGGTGATGTTAACCGTTCATTACGAAGGTAAGGGCACTGCTGGTGTTTACCCAAGGGATATTGCCGAGACCAAAGCCAATCAAGTGAATAATTATGCGCGTTCTCAAGGACATCCATTATTGTGTCAGATCGAACCTGAGCAGCGTTAAAAAAAAGCAACGCTTTTTAGCTGCGCAAGACGAGCAACTGTGTTGGGAGTGAAAGCGTTAAAAAAAGCAACGCTTTTTAGCTGCGCAAGACGAGGGTTATACCCGAGTGGTAGAGGATAAAAACAAAGCGAAGCTTTGTTCCGAGCGTAAGACGAGCAACTCTGTTGCGAGTAACAGCGTTGGAAAAGCGAAGTAATTGCGGAATATATTCCTCTTAGAGTAAATTTATCAAAAGTTAACATTAATCAGTGATTCTTTAAATAAATAATAAATCTGCTGTCTTTTTGAACGATTAGATAGGTCTTATTCTCTTTGTAATTGAATTTTTACAACAATACGATGTTTTGAATCTTGACCAAGATGCTCAACTAATGCTAACAGTAGATTATGAAGTCAAGAGCTTTGTAGGCATAGATGAAATGGCAATTACAGAAGCTCTGGCGGATCAAGTTAATAATTCGCTTTTTCATTAAAAGAGAGGTCTTTTTTTGATGGAGCCCAAGATATAAGGGGGTTACATGCTCAGTCGTCAATTGGAAGTGTCGTTACGTTTGGCTGTTAGCATGGCTCGTCAAAAGAGACATGAGTTTCTAACCGTTGAACATTTGTTGCTTGCCTTACTTGATAATGATTCGGCCGTAAATGCGTTAAAGGCATGTGGCGCTGATATCGTTACCTTACGTAAGGAGTTAGAGGAATATGTAGAGCAACATACCCCGAAACTTGGTGACAACAGTGAACAGGCACCTCATCCAACGGAAAGTTTTGATCGGATTCTGCAACGTGCAATTTTCCATGTTCAATCTAGTGGTGGAGACCGTACAGTTGAAGGTGCAGATGTTTTGGTTGCGATGTATTCGGAACGAGACTCTTTTGCAGTTTATTTGCTTAAACGCCATCAAATCAATCGTTTGACTTTAACTCAGTATCTTTCTCATGGTACGCGTAAAGATGAGATTCAGGTTGAGGAAGAAGTTGAGGATATTGAGGGTGAAAATGCAGCTTCTGCCAATGCAGGACCATTAGAGCAATATACGCTTAATTTAAATATCGAAGCGCAAAAGGGTAAAACTGATCCTTTGATTGGACGCGAAAAAGAAATTGAGCGTGCAGCACAAATCCTATGTCGCCGCCGTAAAAATAATCCACTTCTAGTGGGTGATCCTGGTGTAGGTAAAACCTCAATTGCAGAAGGTTTGGCATGGTTAATTGTCAATGGAAAAGCACCTAAGCCACTTGCCAATGCCGAAGTTTATAGTCTGGATATTGGTGCTTTGGTTGCAGGTACAAAATATCGTGGTGACTTTGAAAAGCGTTTAAAACAGTTGCTCAATGCATTAAAAAAGAATCCAAATGCGATTCTATTCATTGACGAGATTCATATGATCATTGGTGCTGGTTCGAGTATGGGCAGTACTATGGATGCATCAAACCTGATTAAACCTGCATTGGCAAATGGAACTTTACGTTGCATTGGATCAACTACATTTCAGGAATATCGTCAGGTCTTTGAAAAGGATCATGCATTATCACGCCGTTTCCAAAAAATTGACGTGAATGAACCAAGTGTGAATGAAACCATTGATATTTTGCGTGGATTAAAATCTAAATTTGAAGATTTCCACCATGTTGAATATGACGATAAAGCTTTAGTGGCTGCGGTTGAGCTTTCTTCCAAGTTTATTCATGACCGTTTCTTGCCAGATAAGGCAATTGATGTGATTGATGAGGCAGGTGCCCAACGCCGCCTAAAAGCTGAAGTCGGTGGCTCAATGATTTGTGTAGAAAATATTGAAGATATTGTGTCCAAGATCGCCCGTATTCCACCGAAAACTGTCTCTAAAGATGACAAGACGGTACTTGAGAATTTAGACCGCGACTTAAAACGTGTAGTTTTCGGTCAGGATGAAGCGATTACTGCACTTTCATCAGCAATTAAGTTGTCTCGTGCAGGCTTAAAAGCACCAGATAAACCAGTGGGTAGCTTTGTGTTTGCTGGTCCAACAGGCGTGGGTAAAACAGAAGTCACCAAGCAGTTAGCAAAACTATTGGGTGTGGAGTTAGTCCGTTTTGATATGTCTGAATATATGGAACGTCATGCGGTTTCCCGTTTGATTGGCGCGCCTCCAGGTTATGTTGGATATGATCAAGGTGGTTTGCTGACTGATGCAATCCATAAAAATCCGCACTGTGTTTTACTGCTGGACGAAATTGAAAAGGCACATCCAGATGTATTTAACTTGTTACTACAGGTTATGGATCATGGTGCTTTAACAGATAACAATGGCCGTAAGTCTGATTTTAGAAATGTGATTATTGTGCTGACCACCAATATTGGTGCAGAAAGTATTGTACGTTCAAGTATTGGTTTCACCGAACAAGATCATAGTGCAGATAATCAGGATGCCATGAAACGTGCATTCTCACCTGAGTTCCGTAACCGTCTGGATGGTGTGATTCAGTTTAAGGCTTTACCAACCACTGTGATTGATTCTGTGGTCGATAAGTTCCTGACAGAGTTACAGGCGCAACTGGACGATAAACAAGTGGTTCTGGAAATTGATCAAAGCGCACGTGACTGGTTATCAACCAATGGTTATGATCGTTTGATGGGCGCACGTCCAATGCAACGCCTGATTCAGGAGCATTTGAAAAAGCCGCTTGCTGAGATGATTCTATTTGGTGAGTTGGCTGAGCATGGCGGTAATGTTGCAGTATCTGTGAAAACCGAAAATGGCAAAGATGTTGGTCTAAAACTGGAAGTGTTTGAAGATCATATTAATCCCAGTGCTGAACCTGCTTAATGTTTGAATTTTCGTTCTCAATAGCCCAAGTACTTAAAGTATTTGGGTTATTTTTCGTCACAGCAATTGCTGAAGTTTTAGGTTGTTATTTTCCTTATTTGATTTTGAATCAAGGAAAGTCGCATTGGTTATGGGTTCCTACGGCTTTAAGCTTAACAGTCTTTGTTTGGTTACTGACTTTGCATCCTGCGGCATCAGGTCGTATTTATGCAGCCTATGGTGGAATTTATATTTTTACTGCCCTGATGTGGTTGCGTTATGTTGATCAAGTCATGCTAACGCGTTGGGATATTTTAGGTGGGATCGTTGTTGTTTGCGGTGCTTGCCTGATTATTTTACAACCGCAAGATTTGGTTCGTTAAAGGCGTGATCTCGAATTGGTTTATTTTTCAACTATTCTATGGATGAAAACACGAAAGGTCAAATTTTACTATTTTGAAGTTTTGATTAAAAAAGATAAAAAGTGCTTGTCAAATGCTGAAATAGTGCGTAATTTAGAACTTAGGAACAGTTTTTAGATATTTTAAAGAAACATGTTAAAGCATACTGTAAACACAAACGCATATTTTTATTTCTGGCACTATTAATGGTTGCCTGATGCGTTTCGGGCAGCAAAAAGGTTGCCCAACCAGTTAATACCTGATCGGCAACCCCGATCAGGTTTTTTTATGCTTTAACATTTATTATTTTTGGAGCAATACCATGTATACATTTAACTATTCATATTTTAGCAAGATTTCTTGGTTTTACTTTGCAAAAAAATCAACATCACTTAGATCACACTTGCTCAAATAAATGATGGGACTGAACAACAGTCCAAAGGAAATCAATAATGAATGCTTTAAATGCTGCTTTGACACAACCACACACTCATTCAAAAGAATCAATACTTAGCTTGCCATCACAACTCAAAGCACAGTATCCCTTGTCTGCAACTTTAGCGCAGCAAATTTCAAACCATCGTCAAACCATTCAGAATATTTTATCAGGTCAGGATCATCGTTTAATGGTGATTACAGGACCTTGCTCGATTCATGATCCTATCGCAGTACTTGAATATGCTGATCGCCTCCAAAAACTACAAGAACAGGTAAAAGATCAAATATTTTTGGTGATGCGTGCGTATATTGAAAAGCCACGTACTACAGTGGGTTGGAAAGGTTTCTTATATGATCCAAATTTGGATGGATCATCAGATTTACAATTGGGTTTAGAAAAATCCCGTGAACTTTATATTCAATTGATTGAAAAAGGCTTGCCGATTGCCAGCGAAATTTTAAGTCCCATGGCAACAGGTTATTTCGATGATTTATTGGCTTGGGGTGCAATAGGTGCACGTACCAGTGAATCACAAATTCATCGTGAAATTGCTAGCCATATGCCATATAGCATCGGTTTCAAAAATGGTACAGATGGTTCAATCCAAATTGCTTTGGATGCGATTCAGTCTGCACTGCATGGTCATCAATTCTTGGGGATGACTCAACAAGGTTTACCTGCAATTTTGCATAGTAATGGAAATCCATTACCACATTTGATTTTGCGCGGTTCAAATCATGGAACTAATTATGATTTGGCTTCAATCCAAGCCATGCACTTTAAACATAAGCATTTACCTGCGTTAGTCATTGATTGTAGTCATGGGAATAGTGGTAAAGATCCATTACAACAGCCGAATGTTTTAAAGCAGATTATTGCAGAGCGGAGTGAATCCAAAGTTCGTGGTGTAATGCTTGAAAGTCATTTGGTTGATGGCAATCAAAAAATTTCTTGCAATATGACTTATGGCCAATCCGTCACAGATGGTTGTTTAGGTTGGGATAAAACTGAACAGTTATTGCTGGATGTTGCTGAGCAGATGAGAAGACATTAAATTGATTTAACAGCCAGTTTATGAATAAGCTGGCTATTTTTTGCGTAAAAATAGCCTAAGTAACTAGGCTATCTAAAATCAATAAGCTAATCTACTGGCTTTGATTTTCTAAAAACTTGCCAATTTCCTGACTAAATTTTCTAGGTTCAGTAATTAGTGGTGTATGCCCAGAACGTTCAAAATAAACCGCTTTGGCATTGCTCAGACTTTTAGCAATGATGGTTTGCCCCGTTTCAGGATAAAGTGTTGAACCACGCCCAATAAAGAAAGTGGTTGGACAGTTCACTCGACTAATGGCTTCGCGATAATCCTCAGTATGATTTAAATAGTTTTCCACATACCAAAGCAGGTAATCCAAACGCTGGATAGGCAATAAATATTTTTGTAAAGAAGGGCGGTTGAGCGCTGCTTTAAATAGTTTGCCACTATAAGGATTGCTACTTTGTAACTCAAGAAAATTACTCCATGCGTTGACTAATTGATCACGAGCAGATGCAGCTAAATCTTCAAATTGGGTTGCCTGTCTATTTGCTGAGAGTACGTTTTGAATATCCAGTAGCAGCGATTTAAATAGGGGATGCTTTTGCCCAAGTAAACCATATTGCCAGGAATCATCCACAGGAATCTTTGGGGTTTGGTCAATATGCAGATAGGCTTTGAGTTTTTGTGCCAAACCACCGTGCTTAAAGCCATGCATGGCTGTGGTTGCACCCATGGAATAGCCAATCAGAATAAATTGGTCTAACTTGAGTTGCTTGATGAGGGTATTCACATCATTCCAGTGACTTGAGATTGCATCCATTTCAGGAATAGCACAGTCTTTTGAGCCGCCAAAACCACGCCAGTCGGGAATGATAAATTCATATTTTTTACGGCTTGCAAATAAAAATGGAAGCCATAGCCAGCTTTGCATGCCCAATCCTGACAGGACGAGTACAGGTTTGCCCTCACCAACACGTCTGACAAACAATTTTTCCTGATCAGGCATGGTATAAAACGGCATTATTTTTCTCTAGCTCCGTTGGCTTTTTCAAACTTTTTAAGTTGTGGAATCATTTGTTCTAACCATCTTATCCATTCGATTTCTTTAATGATACCGAGTTCCAGAATCATTTTATGAATAAATAAGACACGATTAGTAGGTTCATTATTTTTAAAATCCTTATCATGGATGGTTTGATAAAGACTAAGTTTTTCTTTATGAAGTTCTAGATGTCGTTCAAGTTCAGGCAAAATATTATTGCCGCCAAGTTGTGCTTCGGCCCTTAATCTAACCATCAGGTCATCACGCAGCTGGGCAGGCTCGCTTTGTTGTTCAACCCATGCAGCAAGTTCTATTCTGCCTAGTGCTTCGACTTGATAGGTTTTTTTTCGGCTGTTTGCAGCCTGTTCTTCTAATGTAGAAATCCATCCTTTTTTCAGCATTCCATTGAGTTCGCGGTAAATTTGCTGATGAGTCGCGTTCCAAAAGAAGCCCATTGAACGGTCAAAACGACGAGCTAAATCAAAACCTGTACTTGGTTTCTCTAATAAGCTTGTCAATAAAACATGGGCAAGTGACATGATGATCCGTAATAAAAAATGACTCATCAGAATTATGCAATATGTTGCATAAAAATCAAATCTTGTTTATAAGTTTATGCAACAAGTTGCATTAGCAAGCAGATTGCTAGCCAAAGGAGAAAACATGTCAGCTTATCCACATTTATTACAACCACTTGACTTGGGTTTTACCACATTAAAGAACCGTGTGCTTATGGGCTCTATGCATATTGGTTTAGAGGAAGCACCTCAAGGCTATGAACGTATGGCTGCATTTTATGCAGAACGTGCCAAAGGTGGTGTAAGTCTGATTGTAACTGGCGGTGTTTCTCCAAATGATGATGGTGTTGTATTTGCACACGGTACAAAATTAGATACCGTCGAAGAAGCTGAAAAACATAAAGTTATTACTCAGGCTGTACATGAAGCTGGTGGAAAGATCGCAATGCAAATTTTGCATACGGGGCGTTATTCTTATCAAGCAAACAATGTTGCGCCATCAGCGATTCAAGCGCCCATTAATCCAATCAAACCTAAAGCATTAAGTTCGGCAGAAGTTCAGCAAACGATTGATGACTTTGCCAACTGTGCCAAGCTTGCACAATATGCAGGGTATGATGGTGTTGAAATCATGGGTTCAGAAGGTTACTTGATCAATGAATTCATTGCTGCTCGTACCAACCACCGTGATGACGAATGGGGCGGTAGCTACGAAAATCGTATCCGCTTTCCTATTGAAATCGTTAAACGTACTCGTGACTTAGTTGGCGAAAACTTTATTATTATTTATCGTTTATCGATGCTTGATTTAGTCGAAGGTGGTTCAAGTTTAGAAGAAGTTGTACAACTTGCTAAAGAAATTGAAAAAGCAGGTGCAACAATTATCAATACAGGGATTGGTTGGCACGAAGCGCGTATTCCAACGATTGCAACGAAAGTACCGCGTGCTGCATTTACATGGGTAACTGAAAAGCTAAAAGGCTCAGTTTCAATTCCGTTAATCACATCGAACCGTATCAACACACCTGAAATGGCTGAACATGTACTGGCTTCAGGTCATGCGGATATGATTTCGATGGCTCGCCCAATGTTGGCTGATGCCGATTTTGTATTGAAAGCGAGTGAAGGTCGTAGTGATGAAATCAATACCTGTATTGGTTGTAACCAAGCATGTTTAGATCATATTTTCTCGATGAAGATTGCAACATGCTTAGTTAATCCACGTGCATGTTATGAAACTGAGCTGATTTTTAAAGAAACAAATGCAATAAAAAATATTGCAGTAATTGGTGCAGGTCCAGCGGGTCTAAGTTTTGCAACATATGCAGCGAGTCGTGGTCATAAAGTTAAAGTGTTTGATTCAAATAATCAGATTGGTGGTCAGTTTAATATTGCTAAGACCATTCCTGGTAAAGAAGAGTTTTACGAAACTTTACGCTATTTCAAACGTCAAATTGAGTTACAGCCGAATATTGAGCTGGTACTCAATCATACAGTGACTTATGAAGAACTCAGCCAGGCTAATTATGATGAGATTGTTGTTGCAACAGGTGTAACACCGCGTCAATTACAATTTGAAGGTATTGATCATCCAAAAGTATTGAGCTACATCCAAGTATTAAAAGAGCGTGTTCCAGTCGGTAAGCGTGTTGCGATTATTGGTGCTGGCGGTATTGGTTTTGATACGGCTGAATATTTAAGCCATGAGGGTGAAAGCGGTAGTTTAAATCCACAGAAATTCTATGATGAATGGGGCATTGATACCACTTATGCGCATGTAGGTGGCTTAAAACAGCCTGAGCTAGAGAAATCTGAACGTGAGATTTACCTATTACAACGTAAAACAGCCGCTGTTGGTGCTGGATTAGGTAAAACGACTGGTTGGATTCATCGTACAGGCTTAAAACATCGCGATGTGAAAATGATTGCAGGCGCAAGCTATGACAAAGTGGATGATCAAGGATTACATATTACTGTAGATGGTCAGACCACAGTGTTAGATGTTGATAATGTTGTGATTTGTGCTGGTCAAGAATCATATACAGCAATGTTTGATCAACTCAAAGCAGATGGTAAGAATGTTCACTTGATCGGTGGTGCGAAGGAAGCTGGTGAATTAGACGCTAAACGTGCGATTCGTCAAGGTGCTGAGTTAGCAGCAGTTCTATAAGTAAAAGATGAGACATTCTCTATGTTAGGAGAATGTCTCAAACTTCATTAGCTAAAATATAAGGAAATTACAATGACAATCGAAACAACTAAGCAAGCGCTAGAAAAATGGCATCAGATGATCAAAACAGGTGATATGTCATCTTTAAATGAATTACTGGCAGATGATGTCGTGTTTCGTTCGCCTGTGGCATACAAACCTTATGAGGGCAAGCATGTGGTATTTTTTATCCTGACCAATGTAATTCAAGTTTTTCAGGACTTTACTTATCACCGTGAATTTTATACCGAAGATGGGGAAAATGTGGTACTGGAATTTAGTGCCAATGTCAGCGGAAAATCATTAAAAGGCATCGATATGATTCGTTTTAATGAGCAAGGTAAAATCATTGATTTTGAAGTGATGATTCGCCCAATGAGTGGCTTGGCGGCATTGGCTGAACAGATGGGCGCAAGATTTGCTCAATATCAACCAAATTAATTAATACAAAATAGCCTAAGTAAAAATAATCCCCAAAATTCTCTGTACACGACAAAAATAGATAACTCATTGAAATAATGTCACAATAATTGTTTTCTAACGACGAATACTATGACACATCTCAATGAGTTATATCTTATCTTAAACAAATCTCTAAAATGGAACAAGTCACATTTAAAGTGCTTTTCGCTCATCATGCTTGCGATCATTTTAAAGCAAACGTGCAATCTTTCTTCTGCATCTAAA
>NZ_KB849212.1:0-67690 GCF_000368025.1 Acinetobacter parvus DSM 16617 = CIP 108168 | reverse complement strand
AAAAGCGATAAAAATAAAGAAGCATGGACGACTCTCAATGAGTTTATTTCGCTATGGTTTAGACTATGTTCAAATGGCGATTCAGCATTTAATTGGTTTTGGGAAAAAAGAAGAGTTTAAGGAAATTTTGGCAATTTTAAGAAAGCAGAATCCTGATAGGATAAGGGTTCTGTGAAATTTGTCGTGTACAGAGCCCAAAATTATAAAGTTGTGCTGATTTTTATTATTTTACAAATTGCTCTTAACTTGCTTTTGAAAATTGGTATAACCAATATGTGGAGTTTATAAAGATGTGGTTAAAACTTGCAACTTTTGGATTATTACCCGTAGTGCTAATACAAGGCACAAAAGTTCGTAGCAATACACCACGTCTGCCAGAAGCAAGCGGTGATCGTGAGGGCAAGACTGGGCAGGGAAAACCCCTGTCACTTTTGATTCTGGGTGATTCAGCAGCAGCAGGTGTTGGTGTGGAAACACAACAGGAAGCTTTGTTAGGTGCAATTATTGCCGAGTTGCAGAATGAGTATGTGTTGCAATGGAAGCTGCATGCCAAAACAGGTGATACCACAAAACAGGTTTTACAGGCGATCCATGATTTAGAACCACAAAGCTATGATGTGGTGGTTACTTCCATAGGTGTGAATGATGTCACCAAATTAATTTCTGCTAAAACTTGGATAAAACAACAAAAACAATTATTTACTCAAATACAAAACCGTTTCCAGCCAAAACTGATTATTGTGTCAGGTGTGCCACCCATGCAACATTTTCCAGCACTACCTCAGCCATTGGCTTGGCTGTTTGGAAAATATGCCGAACAAATGAATGACGCATTAAAACAGTGGTTAGCTCCACAGCCACAATTTAGATTTATTCAATACGATATTAAAAATTTTCAGGCGATGAATTTACCTATGGCCAGTGATGGCTTTCATCCAAGTAAAGAAATTTATGCAATTTGGGGGCAACAGGTCGCAGCATTGGTGCGACAAACATTTAACGCATAGTCAGAGACGGTAATTGAACATGGGCGGATCTGTTTTAAACAAGCTTAAAGTTTTAGCTTTGGACGTACTGGATTCAGTCGTTGGTGCTGAGCAACCGAAAATGTATTATGACCCGCAAGGGAAAATTAAAGATGTTCTGGAAAGATTACCACAGTTAAAACAGAAATATCGCCCAACTTTTTGGCTCAGCAATAGCCATGTTCATCTTTTATATTTTGATTTAATCAAGAAGAAAACCAGCAAGCTTGAGTATGATCGTATTGATCAGTTGACCATGCAGGATGGTGGTGTTACTGCAATCGCATGGTATGGCTATGATTTGCCAGTCGATACCCCAACTGTTGTGATCATGCATACTATTACAGGTACACCTGAAAGTATGCGTGAACTTGTTAAAGACTTACATGCATATACGGGTTGGCGGATTGCACTTTGTTTACGCCGTGGACATGCAGGGTTACCGATGCCTGTGCCACAAATTTCCCTGTTTGGTTCAACCCATGACTTAAAAGAACAACTTGGACATATTCAAAACCTATTTCCAGACTCAGACTTATATGCGGTGGGTTCATCGGCTGGGACTGGATTATTGGTCCGCTATTTGGGCGAACAAGGCGAAGATACGCCATTTAAGGCCGCTTTTGCCATGTGTCCAGGTTATAACACTGAACTTAGCTTTAAAAATGTACATCCTTTTTATAGCAAAATGATGACCAAAAAATTATTTAAGTATTTTATTCATCCTTATCAAAATACATGGAGCAACATTGCTTCTCTTAAAAAAGTGCTCACCACGACCAGTTTGGAAGAATTTGAAAAAGAATATTTTGAAATGGCAGGCTTTCAGGATTATCAAAGTTATTGCCAAGCCATTAACCCGATTTATGTGTTTGAGAATGTTAAAATTCCATTGATGATTTTGAATGCTGAAGATGATCCTGTCTGTTCCATTAAAAATCTGGAACCTTATAAAGAGACTATTCAGCAGATGGAAAATGTTGTGGTAGTGACTACCAAAAAGGGCAGTCATTGTGGTTTTTATGAAAGCTTAGCAGTGAAATCATGGGCATCACGCTTGATGTCAGATTTTTTGAAGAGTTATTCATAAAGTTTAGCTGTAAAAAAGCCAGTTGAATTCAACTGGCTTTTTACTACAATCAATTAATTGTTCAGTGCAGGGGTTGCAGCGGCAATTGCGGCAGCAACAGCATCATCTTCACTTTGGGCTGGTGTCGATGGCTTTGGTGCTTTTACAGGTTCAGTTTTTGGTTGTTCTGTTTTAGCAGGCTTTTGCTCAGCCTGAACTGCTGGTTTAGGCTGTTCAGTACGTGGCGTTTCAGGTTGAGTGCTTGTATCTGTAGAAGTTTGTGCCTGAGTAGGGCGTGTTTCACCACGAATTTCAGTGGTCGTATTTGGTGTTTCCTCACGGCTTGTTTCAATCACTGGCTCAGGTGCGGGTTCCGCACTTTCTAGAGACTCAAATTCCTGAATTTTTTCAGGTTCAGGCTGAGTCGTTTGTGTCTCGGTTGCCTGTTCTTGCTGCTCTTCTTTCGGTTCTTCTTTTTTCACACAAGCAGTTAATAAAAGACCAGTCGCAAGTGCTGCACAAATTAAAAGTTTTTTATTTGCCATTGCTAAAACAACATATTGAATAAGGACAGCACGGATTATAGCAATAAAACCAGGTGAAGAAATCCCTACGGTTATCGGCTTTGATGATATTTTATAAATGTTTGCTGAGAGAGCGCTATTTTAAAATAAAATCACAGTAAATCTGGGGAAAAATTGCGGTATTTGTTCCATGCTATTGATCAGCCAAATATCATGTAGGGATGAAAAATCCACAAATCCCATAAATTTTTATCGAAAATGCTGATAGAATAGTCGATTGTTTATAGTTCTTTGAATTGGTGCGGTTTGACTTTGCTTTCTTGGTGCAGAGTACAGTAAAATTGCCCAACATTGTAGGCCGATTTCGGCTCGATTGTACGAGAAACTCAATGACCCATTTTATTTTTGTCACTGGTGGTGTGGTTTCATCACTAGGTAAAGGTATTTCTGCTGCTTCTGTTGCCGCACTTTTGGAAGCTCGTGGCTTAAAAGTCACGATGGTAAAGATGGATCCATATATTAATGTCGATCCAGGTACCATGAGCCCATTCCAGCACGGTGAAGTTTTCGTCACAGAGGATGGTGCTGAAACTGACTTAGATTTGGGCTATTACGAACGTTTCCTGCGTCGCGCCAAAATGACCAAGCTGAACAACTTCACCAGTGGTCGTGTTTATCAGGACGTACTCAATAAAGAACGTCGTGGTGACTACTTGGGCGGTACAGTTCAGGTGATTCCACACATTACCGATAATATTAAGGAACGTGTACTTCGCGCAGGCGAGGGTTATGACGTTGCAATTGTTGAGATTGGCGGTACAGTGGGTGATATTGAATCACTTCCATTTATGGAATCGGTACGTCAGCTTATGGTTGAGCTGGGTCATAAACGTACCATGCTGATGCACTTAACCTTATTGCCATATATTAAGTCTGCGGCTGAACTAAAAACCAAGCCAACCCAGCACTCTGTTAAGGAACTGCTTTCGATTGGTATCCAGCCAGACATCCTGATCTGCCGTACTGAACATGAAGTTGATGCGGACACCATTCGTAAAATTGCACTATTTACCAATGTAGAAGCACGTGCAGTTATTGCATGTCCAGATGCAAAAACCATTTATCAAATTCCACGCAATTTCTACGAACAAAATGTCGATGATTTAATCTGTGAACGTTTTGGTTTTAATGACTTGCCAGAAGCCAATCTTGAAGACTGGGATAATGTGGTTGAAGCATTACTCAATCCAGAATACACCGTGCGCGTGGCAATGGTTGGTAAATATGTTGAGTTACCCGATGCCTATAAATCTGTCAATGAAGCACTTTTACATGCAGGCATTAAAAACCGCGTTAAAGTACAGATTGACTATGTTGATGCTGAATCTCTAGAGGGTCAGGATATTTCGGTTCTTGAAACGGCTGACGCAATCCTTGTTCCAGGTGGTTTTGGCGAGCGTGGTACTGAGGGTAAAATGCGTGCGATTCAATATGCACGTGAAAATAAGGTTCCTTTCCTGGGTATTTGTTTAGGTATGCAATTGGCGGTGATTGAATATGCACGTCATGTGGCAGGGTTGTCTGAAGCAACTTCAACTGAATTTAACCGTTCCACCAAATATCCACTCATTGGCTTAATTACTGAATGGCTGGATGAACGTGGCGAATTACAACACCGTAGTCTTGAATCAGACTTAGGCGGCACCATGCGTTTGGGTGCACAAAAGTCTGAATTGGTTGATGGTGCAAAAATTCGTACAATTTATGGTCAATCAGAAATTATTGAGCGTCATCGCCATCGTTATGAAATGAATGATCGTTTTATTGAGACCATAGAACAGGCAGGTATGAAGATTTCAGGCTATTCTTCAGTACAACATTTGGTTGAAACTGTAGAAATTCCTGAACATCCTTGGTTTATTGCGGTACAATTCCATCCAGAATTTACAAGCTCACCACGTGATGGTCATCCATTATTTGCCAGTTTTATTGACGCTGCAAAGAAACAGCATCAAAAGAGTAAATAATATAGACTTAGATAAACTGGGAAAGTTTAAATGTCACAATTAAAACCACAAGAAGTTGTACGTTTAGGCGATATACAAATGGCAAATCATTTGCCATTTGTATTATTTGGCGGAATGAATGTACTTGAGTCAAAAGATTTAGCGTTTGAGATTGCTGAAACTTATATTGATATCTGTAAACGATTAAACATTCCTTATGTGTTTAAAGCGAGCTTTGACAAGGCCAACCGTTCCAGCCTGAACTCGTTTCGTGGACCTGGCCTGGAAAAAGGCATCGAATGGCTGGGGGAGATTAAAAAACAGTTTAATGTCCCAATCATTACTGATGTGCATGAACCATATCAGGCAGCACCCGTTGCCGAAGTTGCCGACATTATTCAGCTTCCTGCATTCCTCAGTCGCCAGACTGATCTCGTTGAAGCAATGGCAAAAACCCAAGCCATTATCAATATCAAAAAAGCACAGTTTCTTGCCCCACATGAAATGCGCCATATCCTGCATAAATGTCTAGAAGCGGGAAATGACAAACTTATCCTTTGTGAACGTGGTTCAGCATTTGGCTATAACAACCTTGTTGTGGATATGCTGGGCTTTGACATCATGAAAGAAATGAATGTACCCGTATTCTTTGATGTGACCCACGCTTTACAAACACCAGGTGGACGTGCTGATTCCGCTGGTGGTCGCCGTGCCCAAATCACGACTTTAGCGCGTTCAGGTATGGCAACGGGCTTGGCAGGATTATTTCTTGAAGCACATCCAGACCCTGAACATGCAAAATGCGATGGACCATGTGCGTTGCGTTTATCACAGCTTGAGCCATTCTTGGCGCAATTAAAAGAATTGGATACTTTAGTTAAAGGATTCAAAAAGTTAGATACCCATTGATGCATTCAGTTGCATCTTTTTATTCATTCAACAGAGGAATTGTTCATGAGCCAAATCGTTGACATTCGTGCACGTGAAATTTTGGACTCTCGTGGTAACCCAACCATCGAAGCAGACGTAATTTTGGAATCTGGGGTTGTTGGTCGTGCATGTGCACCATCTGGTGCTTCAACTGGTTCTCGTGAAGCTTTGGAACTGCGTGATGGTGACAAGTCGCGTTACTTGGGTAAAGGTGTTAAAAATGCGGTTAATAACGTAAACACTTTAATCCGTGATGCTTTAGTGGGTAAATCAGTATTTGAACAAAAAGACATCGATAACACGATGATCGAGCTTGATGGTACTGAAAACAAAGAAAAACTAGGTGCTAACGCAACTCTAGCTGTTTCTTTGGCTGCTGCTCGCGCTGCTGCTACTGAAAAGAAAATTCCTCTTTTCCAATACATCGCAGACTTGCGTGGTCAAACAACTTTGAGCATGCCTGTGCCAATGATGAACATCATCAATGGTGGTTCACATGCAGACAACAATGTGGATATTCAAGAGTTCATGATTGAGCCAGTAGGCTTCACTTCATTCTCTGAAGCATTACGTGCGGGTGCTGAAATCTTCCATTCTCTAAAATCAGTTTTAAACAAAAAGGGTTTAAATACTGCTGTGGGTGATGAAGGTGGTTTTGCTCCGAACTTGCGTTCAAATGAAGAAGCAATCACTGTTATTCTTGAAGCGATTGGTCAAACTGGTTACAAAGCGGGTTCTGACATTATGTTAGCACTTGACTGTGCATCTTCAGAATTTTACAAAAATGGTCAATATATTCTTGCAGGTGAAGGCAATAAAGCATTCACAAGCAATCAATTCTCTGATTATTTAGCTGGTCTTGTAAATCAATATCCAATCATTTCGATTGAAGATGGTTTGGATGAGTCTGACTGGGAAGGCTGGAGCTATCTGACTTCAATCCTTGGTGATAAAATCCAATTGGTTGGCGACGATTTATTCGTAACTAATCCTAAGATTTTACAACGTGGTATTGATGAGAAAGTGGGTAACTCTATTCTGATCAAGTACAACCAGATCGGTACATTAAGTGAAACTCTGGATGCGATCTACCTTGCGAAAGCTAATGGTTACAGCACTGTAATCTCGCACCGTTCAGGTGAAACTGAAGATTCAACCATTGCTGACTTGGCAGTCGGTACAGCAGCAGGTCAAATCAAGACAGGTTCACTTTGCCGTTCTGACCGTGTTGCGAAATACAACCAATTGCTTCGTATTGAAGAATTAACCCATGCCGCTTATCGTGGTAAGGCTGAGTTCAAAGGTCTAAAATAAGGTCAAGCTTTAGCCATGTTAAAACTTCTTGAGAGCCTTTCTTTACAAAAGAGAAAAACTTTACGAATTCAGAATCCTATAGAATTTGTGACAGGTTTTTCTTTCAAGAGGGATGTGGGGAGTTTTTCATGCTAGATGTGTTTCGATCGACTTCGAGTAAATTGATTCTGTTGCTTGTGATTGCTTTGGTTGCAAGTTTACAGTATCAATTTTGGTTGGGTGAGGGAGGCTATTTCCCTCATCAGGCTTTAACTCAACAAATTAAGCAGCAAGCAGAAATTAATACTGAGCTAAAGGAACGTAACCGTATTTTAGCAGCCGAAGTTTTCGACTTGAAAAATGGAACGGAAGCGATCGAAGAACATGCACGTTTGGATTTAGGTTTAGTTAAACCTAATGAAACTTTTGTGCAGATGAGCACAATTAGTACACATTACAAACCGATTTATATTGATCCAAATGCAAAAGTAGATGTCGCAACTAATGAAAACCCAGACTAAGCTGTGGGCTGTTGTTCCAGCCGCAGGTTTGGGCAGTCGTTTTTCAAAAACTGAATTAAAACAATATCAATATATTCAAAACTATACTGTACTTGAGCATACTGTAAATCGTCTTAATAGCTTGGATTTAGCAGGATGTGTGCTTGCAATAGGCTCACAAGATAACTTTGCCAAAACACTTTCTTTTCAGCATAAAGATAAGTTACATTTTTGCTTAGGTGGTGCAGAGCGTGTTCATTCTGTACTGAATGCCCTCATTTATTTATCTGAAATTGCCCATGAAGATGATTGGGTATTAGTGCATGATGCAGCACGTCCATGTGTGACGCAGGAAAATTTACAGCTATTGGTTAATACTGCAATAGCGCATAACCAAAGTGCAATTTTAGCAATCCCAGTTCGTGATACCTTAAAACTGGTGCACACTGAAAATCAGATTGAGAAGACAGTCAGCCGTGAATTGTTGTGGCAGGCACAAACCCCGCAGATGGCAAAATTAAAGATATTAAAAAATGCGCTTGAAACAGCATTAGCTAATCACATTGTAATTACTGATGAGGCAAGTGCTTTAGAATATATCAATCAGGCTGTACAAGTGGTGCAAGGTCGTTCAGACAACATCAAAATTACCTATGCCGATGATCTGGAACTTGCCCGATTAATTCTGCAATCACAAAATTCTCACTAGTTTTAATCCGTTTTGCTTTACATAATTTATAGTTAAATAGCCTAAGTAAAATTAGTGGAATATTAATATTTTAACATCAATATAAATCACAACAATTTCACTATTTGTTAAATTTGAACCACATACTTTATAATGGATCAACAAATGAAAAAGTTATTAATCGCGGGTGTTTTTACGTTTACATTAGTGGGTTGTGCATCTACACCACCGCAAGCTCAGGGTATGATGCAGGAAACTATTCGTTATTCATCTAGCCCATGTTTTGGTGCCTGTCCAATTTACTCAGTGGAAATTTCTCCATCTGGAGCGGTGCATTTTGATGGGAAACAATATACAAAAGTAACAGGAACCCAAGATTTAACAGTAAGCCCATCTGTTTATAAGAAGCTTCAACAAGAATTACAAACTTATCGTCCTGAAACGGGAGCAAATGTAAAGACTACAGGATGCCAGCAAACAGCAACCGATCAACCAAGTGCATATTTCTGGTGGAAACGTCCTGATGGTACGGTAACACGTTTAAGTCACTATATGGGCTGTATTTCACCAGCAAATATTGAGTTAAATAAGCTGATTGAAAACATACCGAAATTAATTGGTATTGAGGATTTAGTACATTAATGCCAAGCTGTAAAAATGGACAAAATGAGCATTTATGTTAGTATAGTTATAAGCGCAATCTTGCGGAGGAGTCATCAATGACAGCTTTTACAATCATGCAAATGAGTATGCAAGAAGAAGATCATCTTCCTGACCTTGCTGTACAAGCGTTTCGCAATGCCTTTAAGCAGGCAAGTGAATGTTCTGAAGTTGTTTATGTAAAAGATCGTCAATTGTTAAAGCGGTTCCCTAATGGTGAGATCAAAGTACTACAAGATCTTTCAACATCGTATCAATCACTTGCAACTTCTCAACGTATCTTCAAACGTAAGAAAAAGTCTGTGACTGTTTAGAAATATGCGACAGCCACGTATTCGTATGTTTGCAGGACCAAATGGTTCTGGAAAAAGTACCATCAAGGACTATTTATTGCCCCGACATATTGGGGCATATTTAAATGCAGATGAGCTTGAAAAAGTTTTAAATCAAACACAAATTCTTGATCTGAATAGTTATCATGAGTTGCTGGATGTCGAAAAACTCATTGATTTTTTAAAGACCAAAAAGAAAAAGATAAATCAACAAATATGTGATTTATTGAGTCAGGAACCTGAATTATTTGCCGAGAGACAAATCCTTTTTGCAAAAGTTGATGTCGATTCTTATCTTGCAGCCCGAATCATTGATTTTATTCGTTTAGAATTTTTAAGATTAAAGATCAGTTTTACTTTTGAGACGGTAATGTCTCACATCAGTAAAGTTGAATTTTTAAAAGATGCACAAGAACAAGGGTTTAAAACATATTTATATTATGTTGCAACAGTGAATCCTGAAATTAATATCGCACGTGTCCACTATCGGGTAAGTATAGGTGGGCATCCTGTACCAGAACAAAAGATTCGTGATCGCTATTATCGTAGCCTGGATCTGCTTATGCAAGCAGTCGAAGTCACAGATCGAACTTATTTATTTGATAATTCATCTGATGGTGAAAAGGCTGCTTTTCTAGCGGAAATTGAACAAGCCGAAGTGTTAAAACTTAATGAGAATATGACTGAATTTCCACTTTGGTTTGTCGAAAAAGTTCTATCTGATTTTTAATTACATACTAATAATCAATTGGTTAAAAGATGCGTAAAAAATAACTTTGCTTTATCACCTAATTAACATAATATAAAAACATATAATATTATATGGTGTAATGATGTCTGGTATTCTCTTAGCATTGATCGGTGGTGGAGTTTTGGGCATTGCCGTTGTGGGCTATTTATATATCAATGGTCGTATTGCAGGTATGAGTGGTTTACTTGCCCAGTTATTACAACCAAAGTCTCTGAGTGGGAATCCAGCACTTTGGTTTTTACTTGGGTTATTTCTCACACCGTTTATTTACCAGTTATTTGTAAAGCCTGAAATTATCATTGAATCCTCGCCATTCACTTTAATTGTAGCAGGGCTTTTGGTTGGCTTTGGAACACGTTTAGGTTCGGGCTGTACCAGTGGGCATGGTATTTGTGGTATCAGCCGATTGTCTCTACGCTCAATTATTGCAACGGTGACATTCATGCTTGCAGGAATGATCACCGTCTATCTTGTGCGTCATGTCATAGGAGTCCATTCATGAAAAACCTGTTTGCTTTCCTGTTTGGTGGTTTATTCGCTTTAGGTTTAATGGTCTCAGGCATGTCAAACCCTGCAAAGGTATTGGGTTTTCTGGATGTGTTCGGCGATTGGGATATTAGCCTGATGTTTGTCATGATTGGTGCAATTGCGGTGGCAATCATTCCATTTCAAAAAGCCATTCGACATCCTAAAACTTTATTGGGTGAAACGATGCTATTACCCAACAATAACCAAATTGACCAAAAACTGATGATTGGGGCTGTACTGTTCGGTATCGGCTGGGGAATTGCAGGTATTTGTCCAGCACCTGCAATTACTTTAATTGGACTGGGTTATTCACAAGCCTGGTATTTTATTGCTGCAATGATGTTTGGAATGTTTATACATCGCTTATGGGCTGAACGATAGGAGATATACTTATGCAACATCCTCAAGTCAAGGCTTTTTTTGACCAAAAGACTAATACGTTCAGTTATGTGGTCACTGATCCAGGTACACAGGTTTGTGCAATAATTGACAGTGTGTTGAATTATGATGCGGCATCTGCCTCAACATCGACTCAGGGTGCAGATGAAGTTATTCAATACATTGAAGAAAATCAGCTTAAGGTGGAGTGGATTTTAGAAACTCATGTTCATGCGGATCATTTAACCGCTTCTCAGTATTTAAAAAGCAGGGTAGGTGGCAGAATTGCCATGAGTGAAAAGATCGCGATTGTGCAGGAAACTTTTAGTGCAATCTATCATATTGATCTTAAATATTTTAATACCCATCAAACCTTTGATTATTTGTTTAAGGATCATGAGCATTTTAAAATTGGTGAGTTGGATGCCTACAATATTCCAACACCAGGTCATACGCCAGCCTGTCTAAGTTATGTGGTTGGCGATGCAGTTTTTGTGGGTGATACATTGTTTATGCCTGATTATGGGACAGCACGCTGTGACTTTCCAAAGGGGAGTGCGGAAGTCTTATATGATTCTGTGCAGCAGCTTTATAAGTTACCTGAACAGACTCGCGTTTTTCTTTGCCATGATTATAAGCCTGATGGGAGAACTGAGTTTGTGTGTGAAACCAGTATTCAAGCACAAAAGCATGGAAATATTCATTTAAATGCCAAAACAGCTAAACAGGATTTCGTGCATATGCGTCAGGCGCGTGATGCGACATTAACAATGCCCAAATTGATTCTACCTTCCATACAAATCAATATGGATGCAGGACGTTTTCCTGAACCAGAATCCAATGGAATACGTTATTTGAAATTACCATTAAATTATTTCAAGTCCTAAGCTGATTCGCAAAGAAGCCTTATTTTTGCAATAAGGTTTCTTTTTAGTTCGATTATAAATAGCCTAAGTGAATTTTAAAAATTTGCAGAATAAAACTATCTCATAAATTTAAATCAATTATTAAATATCAATGTCTTGTTTATTATCAATAAAGAAATAAAGACAGCGGATCCATTAATGCGCTGTTTTTAAAATTGAATTTGAAAATTAACTAGTCAAAACTTCTTTATTCCAGCCATAACAATTGCTAAGGCAATTGGCAAGAACAGTGTGATCAATCCAGAATCCATAACTGTTTCTTCCTTTGATATGTTTTTGTCAAAATTTTTAGAAAGCATTCTACTGTAACAATTCATCCCAGAAAAAGTTATCATAATTTTCTCTAGTAAAAATATCCCCACTTAAACAATAACTTAAAAACAGGATTTAATGTTTAGACAATGGTGACGTGTGGGCAAGTGGTTCGTGGGGAAATCGTGACAACTCAAGCAGTTTGACAAGAATTTAATTTCTTATTTTGAAGTGGGGCGAATTTGATGCAGATATGATAATCAACACTAAGAGATAGAAAGGTGATGTTTATCGTAGTAATTTGCATCCTGAGCTGCTTAAATTATTAGTGAATAGGTATTTTTTAGCGGCACGATGATAGAAATAGAAACCCATCCACTCACTCCATTTTTGCCTGGTAATGCAAAACTGCTGATGCTGGGGAGTTTTCCACCACCCCAGAATCGGTGGAAGATGAACTTCTACTATCCAAACTATCAAAATGATATGTGGAGAATATTTGGCCTGATTTTTTTCAGTGATAAAAACCACTTTTTAGATTTACCCAATAAAAATTTTAAGGAAAGTCAAATCCGTGAGTTTTTGTCCCAAATTGGAATTGGGATATTTGATACGGCCTATCAAATTAAACGCTTGCAGGGCAATGCCTCAGACAAGTTCCTGGAAATTGTGACTCCAACCGATTTGTCAGCTTTGCTTGAGCAAATACCAATGTGTAATACCATTATGACAACGGGAGACAAGGCTACAGATACGCTGATGCAGCATTTTCCAGATCAGCCTATCAAGCCCATGATCGGTCAATCGGTAAAGGTGGGTTATGATAATCGTGAGCTAAGCTTATATCGGTTGCCTTCATCATCACGGGCCTATCCATTGGCACTGGAAAAAAAAGCGGACATTTACAAACAGTTCTTTCAACAAATTGGCTTGGTTTAATTATAAAAAGAGGAGAACAGCAGGCAGCCAAAGCAATTGAACATGATTTTCAAGAATTATCCAGCTATTTAAAATCACCTAAATAATCTTATGCTGATTTATGGGGCATAGGCATTAAAATGAAGCCGTTTTGGCACCAAAGCTAAATCTATTCATCAAAAATCAATTAAATAAAAAAATAAGTTATTAATTTATAATAAAAAATGTATCTGGCACATTTTATGCTTTGATTCATCCAAACTTGTATACAAGATAGGATTCATAAAATGTATGAAATAAAAACTTTAGGCTGGACAATTTCAGAATGGCAAACAGCTTATTCAAAAAAAGAAATCCAACTTAATACTTTAAAAGATTTAGTTGCATCAATTGATCCTCAAGATAATGCGTGGATTTCGATTGCCACAGTAGCGCAGATTGAACAGCAAATTCAGGCTTTAAATCTTTTAACGAAAGATACTGAAAATTTACACAAGCAATTTCCATTGTATGGAATTCCATTTGCAGTGAAAGATAATATTGATGTGTCTGGTTTTGCAACCACCGCAGCTTGCAAGGCTTTAACCACAATTGCAGAGCAAGATGCGGAAACAGTGCGTTTGTTGAAGCAAGCGGGTGCGATTGTAATTGGTAAAACCAACCTTGATCAGTTTGCAACGGGTTTGGTGGGAACGCGTTCACCTTTTGGTGCAGTACCAAACAGTTTTAAACCTGAATATATCAGTGGTGGATCAAGCTCTGGCTCAGCAAGTGTGGTTGCTCGTGGATTTGTCCCTTTTGCATTAGCCACAGATACTGCAGGTTCTGGACGTGTACCTGCAGCGTTTAACAATATTGTGGGGCTCAAACCAACTAAAGGGCGGTTTTCAAATCGTGGTTTATTGCCTGCATGTAAAAGTCTAGATTGTATTTCGATCTTTGCTTTAACCGTTGCAGATGCAGACTTGGTTGCAAATGTTTTAGAAACCTATGATCCATTGGATAGTTATTCACGTAAACATCCAAAGAATGTTCCAGCGCATTTCTCTAGCAAATTAAAATTTGCCATTCCAGAGGAACTAAATTTCTTTGGCGATCAACTGGCTGAAAAAGCATTTCAGCAAACAGTTCAATTACTGCAAAGTTTAAATGCTGAAATTAGCCAGATTGATTTTTCAGACTTTGAGCAACTGGCGGTGCAACTCTATCAAGGTTCTTGGGTGGCAGAACGTACCGCAGCCGTTGAATATTTACTGCAAACTAATCCTGATGCATTTGATCTAACGGTATTAGACATTATTAAAAACGGCGAAAAATATTCAGCGGTGGATGCCTACAATGCAGAGTATTTAAAACAAGATTTAGCTCGAAAAATCCAACAAAGACTGGCTGACTTTGATGCCTTAATTGTTCCAACCGCACCTACAATTTATTCCATTGAGCAGCTTCAACAAAATCCGATTGAATATAACGCTCGTTTAGGAACCTACACTAACTTTACCAACTTGGCAGATTTGAGCGCTTTAGCTTTACCAGCAGGATTTAGGGCTGACCATTTACCATTTGGAATCACTCTAATTGCGCCAGCTTGGCACGATGCGGCATTGGTGCATTTTGGTAAGGCATGGCAAAACTATCTTGCACTGAAATTAGGAGCATTGGATAAAAGTCTGCCTTTAAGTTCTGTAACATCTGTTTCTCCGCATCATATTCGTGTTGCAGTCGTTGGTGCTCATCTAACAGGTATGCCGCTGAATTTTCAGCTCACCACACGCAATGCCGTGCACATCGAAACCACAACAACGTCTAAAAACTATGCGCTTTATGCTTTGAATGGAACAGTTCCGCCGAAACCTGGCTTAGCACGTCAGCAAGATGGACAAAGCATCATTGTTGAATTGTGGGATGTTCCTACTGCTCGATTTGGTGAATTTGTGGCAGAGATTCCAACACCTTTAGGCATGGGCAATGTCGAATTAGAAGATGGACGCTGGGTAAAAGGTTTTATCTGTGAGCCTTATGGCATAGATGATGCAGAGAATATTAGTCATTTTGGTGGATGGAGAGCCTATATCCAGCATCGTAACAGCCAAGCAGCAAACACAGCGAATTAATTGGGGGAAATCATCATGTTTAAAACTGTACTTATTGCAAACCGTGGTGAAATTGCTGTTCGAGCGATTCGCACCCTTAAAAAATTAGGTGTAACCAGTGTTGCAGTGTATTCAGATAGTGATCGTTATGCACAACATGTCGAAGATGCTGATATTGCGATTGGATTAGATGGTTTAAAACCAGCCGATACTTATTTGAGTATCGAAAAATTAATTCAGGCAGCTAAACAAACTGGTGCTGAGGCAATCTTCCCTGGTTATGGCTTTCTTTCTGAAAGTGCTGATTTTTCTCGCGCTTGTGAAGAAAATAATATTGCTTTTATGGGACCAACGGCTGAGCAAATTCTAGAATTTGGTTTAAAACACCGTGCTCGTGAATTGGCTGCTGCTGCTGATGTGCCGATGACTCCAGGAACAGGATTGCTGGATAGTTTAGAAGAGGCACTGACTGCCGCAGATCGTATTGGCTATCCAATTATGCTGAAAAGCACCGCTGGCGGTGGGGGTATTGGTTTGACCCGTTGTGATACGCCACAAGCGTTAACCGATGCTTACGAAAGTGTAAAACGTTTGGGCGAGCAGTTTTTCAAGGATGCAGGTGTATTTATTGAATGCTTTATTGATAAAGCGCGTCATGTCGAAGTACAAATCTTTGGTGATGGAAAAGGGCAAGTCGTTGCCTTTGGTGAGCGTGATTGTTCTTTGCAACGTCGTAACCAAAAAGTAGTAGAGGAAACTCCTGCGGCAAATTTACCTGAAGCGACACGAAAAAAACTACATCAAGCAGCCATAGAACTGGGGAAATCCGTTAATTATCGTAGTGCAGGAACAGTGGAGTTTATTTACGATGCCAATCGAGATGAGTTCTATTTTCTAGAAGTGAATACACGCTTACAGGTTGAGCATCCAGTCACTGAGATGGTGACAGGTTTAGACTTAATTGAATGTATGCTGAAAGTGGCAGCAGGTGATGAACTGGACTGGGACTATTTAAGTAATATTCAGCCGAAGGGTGCAGCGATTGAAGTACGAGTCTATGCCGAAGATCCTGTGAAGAATTTCCAACCAAGTCCAGGTGTACTGACAGAGGTTGCATTCCCAGAGGGGATTCGGGTTGATACTTGGGTAAAAACGGGCACAGAGATTTCTCAATACTTTGATCCGATGATTGCCAAGATTATTGTGCATGCTGATGATCGTGCGGCTGCGATTGAAAAACTCAAAACAATATTGGCGGAAACTCGCTTAAATGGCATTAGTACCAACTTGGATTATGCACGTGCCATCGTTTCAGATCAGCGTTTTGAATCTATGCAAATTTGGACAAGAATGTTGGATGATTTCAACTACACGCCAAATGTGATTGAAGTGATTCAGGCTGGCACTCTCAGCTCGATTCAAGATTATCCAGGTCGTACAGGTTACTGGGATATTGGTGTACCGCCATCAGGTCCAATGGATGATTATGCATTTCAGCTTGCCAATCGTATTGTTGGAAATGATGCTAAAGCCGCAGGTTTTGAGTTTACCTTAGTTGGACCAACCTTAAAATTTCATACAGATACGATTATTGCTTTGGCAGGAGCAAGCTGTACTGCATTGTTAGATGATCAGGAAATTGATTTTTGGCAACCTGTTGAAGTTAAGGCAGGACAAATTCTAAAAATCGGTCAAGTTGAATCAGGTTGCCGTACATATTTAGCGGTACGAAATGGTTTGGATGTTCCAGTATATTTGGGCAGTCGCTCTACCTTTGCGCTTGGTAATTTTGGTGGTCATGCAGGTCGTACTTTACGTGTCGGCGACATGATTAAAATGGTTGATCCAGCATTTGCTGGTGCAGAATTGCCACTTGCACATGACGAACCGCAAGCGTTGTCGGCTGACTTGATTCCTGAATATAGTAATGTATGGGAAATTGCGGTTTTATATGGCCCGCACGGCGCACCAGATTTCTTTAAACCTGAGTATGTAGAAGAGTTTTTTGCATCAGAGTGGACGGTTCATTTTAATTCAAATCGTTTAGGTGTGCGTTTGTCAGGACCAACACCAAGCTGGGCACGAGAAAATGGTGGTGAAGCAGGTTTACATCCATCCAATGTCCATGATTGTGAATATGCGATTGGCGCAATTAATTTTACAGGCGATTTCCCTGTAATTCTGGCAAAAGATGGTCCAAGTTTAGGTGGTTTTGTTTGTCCTGTGACGATTGCCAAAGCAGAACTTTGGAAAGTGGGACAGCTAAAAGCCGATGATAAAATTCGTTTTTATCCAATTACGGTTGAACAAGCCAATGAACTTGAACGTCAGCAAATTGAAAATATCCAAAACTTCGCGGAAGCAAGCAAAGTTGTAGAAACGATTGAGCCAATTCAAGAGCTTGTCAGTACGATTTTGTCACAACGTGAACCAACTGAATTGTCGCCAAAAACAGTGTACCGCCAAGCAGGTGATAGTTATATTCTCTTAGAGTATGGTGAAAACGTTTTAGATTTGGCTTTACGGTTACGTGTGCATCAACTGATTCAAATGATTCGTGATGCAAAAATTGCGGGCGTATTGGAACTGTCACCAGGTGTTCGTTCATTACAGATTAAATACGATGGCTTAGTGATTCCACAATCACAATTGATTGCTCAATTACTTCAACTTGAAGAAGAAATGGGCGATTTGAGCCAATTAAAAATCCCATCTCGTATCGTACATTTGCCGATGGCATTTGAAGACAGTGCCACTTTAGGCGCTGTTGAACGCTATCAAGAAAGTGTTTGCTCTAAAGCACCGTGGTTACCAAATAACGTTGACTTTATCCAACGCATTAATGGCTTAGCAGATCGAAATGAAGTTAAAGATATTATTTTTGATGCAAACTATTTAATTCTTGGATTGGGTGATGTGTATTTAACAGCACCTTGTGCCGTACCGATTGACCCACGTCATCGTTTACTCAGTTCTAAATATAATCCAGCTCGTACCTTTACCGCAGAGGGAACGGTTGGGATTGGTGGTATGTACATGTGTATCTACGGCATGGATTCACCGGGCGGCTATCAATTGATAGGGCGTACTTTACCAATTTGGAACAAGTTTAAGAAAAACAAACAATTTGGTGATAAACAATGGTTCTTACAATTCTTTGATCAAATCAAATATTTTGAGGTGACAGAAGAAGAACTGAATCAATGGCGCGCTGACTTTGAAAATGGTCGTGCTGAGATCAAGATTGAAGAAACAGAGTTCGATTATGCGGATTATGTAAAATTCTTAGAGAATGAAGCTGAAAGTATTGCCGAGTTTAAAGCTAAGCAACAACAAGCATTCACAACTGAAGTGGATCGCTGGAAAGAGGAGTTTGCAGCTCAACCTGAAGAACAGATTCAAGAAAATAATCACTCTGATTACAGTCATTTAGCATCATTAAATGCATCGATGACAGGTAATATCTGGAAAATTTTTGTTGAACATGGTCAAGAGGTTAAAAAAGGTGAAACTATTGCTATTATTGAAGCAATGAAAATGGAACTTCCTGTTTATGCAGAAGAAGATGGCATTGTAAAAGCTATTATTTGTAGAGCAGGGCAAACCGTACATAGTGGTGAACCACTGGTTTATATGGAATAAGGCAAGGTTGCATGAAAGAAACCAAAATAAAAACAACAAAAAGCTCAGACAATTTGTCTGAGCTGGTTTACCAACGCATCAAGAATGATATCTTTGATTTCAAACTGATGCCAGGTGAACGTTTCACTGAATCTGAAGTTGCAAAAGCTTATGATGTAAGTCGCACCCCAATCCGACAAGCACTATATCGTTTGCAACAAGAGGGTTATGTTGATGTGAGTTTTCGTAGCGGTTGGCAAATCCGACCGCTCAATTTTCGTTATTATGAAGAACTTTATGATGTGCGGATCGTATTAGAAAAAGATTCGATTCGTAAACTTTGTCAGATGGATCATCAAAACTCGGTTGAATTATCCGTTTTAAAAGATTTATGGTTGATTGAACCTCATCAATATCTAAAAGACATTAAACAATTGTCACAACAAGATGAGGATTTCCATTGCGCTTTAGTTCGTGCCTCAGGGAATAATGAAATGGCGAGAATTCATCGTGATTTGAGTGAGCGAATCCGTATTATTCGTCGCTTAGACTTCTCTAAAGATTATCGCGTTGAAGCGACTTATCAGGAGCATCAAAAAATACTGGGTTATATTTTTAATCGTAAAGTAGATGAAGCCATTCAAGCGATTGAAGCACATATCATGCAAAGTCGTGATGAAGTGAAAAAGATTACCTTACAGATGTTGGATTCGAGTCAGTTTTATTAGGCGATTGCATAGATTGTTTTTCGGTAAACCAGATTCTCAATCCATTATTATTTCAACTTCCAAATAAAAACAGGCTCATAAGAGCCTGTTTTTATCTATTTAAAGATTAGCGGTTTGGCAAAACATCTTTTAAAGCCGCATCCATTTCCAACAGGGCTTTTTCAGTAGTATCCCAGTCGATACAGCCATCTGTCACAGATTGACCATAGACGAGGTCACAAAGATTTTCAGGAATATCCTGACGGCCGCCTTTTAAATGGCTTTCCACCATGATTCCCACGATTGACTTATTCCCATCCAGAATTTGCTCCGTGATGTTCTTTAAAACCAAAGGTTGCAGGTACGGGTCTTTGTTTGAGTTGGCATGACTGGTATCAATCATGATCTTGTTGCTGACTTTGGCTTTTGCCAAAGCTGCTTCTGCTTCCGCAACAGAAGAAGCATCGTAGTTTGGCTTGCCATTACCGCCACGTAATACCACATGCGCATAAGGGTTGCCTTTGGTATTGATAATTGCCACCTGACCATTTTCATTTAGACCCAGGAAGCTGTGGCCATGCTTAACCGACTGCATTGCGTTGGTTGCAACAGTTAAGCCGCCGTCTGTACCGTTCTTAAAGCCAACTGGGGAAGATAAGCCTGAAGACATTTCACGATGCGTCTGGCTTTCAGTGGTACGTGCGCCAATCGCAGACCATGAAATCAGGTCTTGATAATATTGTGGTGAGTTCGGGTCAAGCGCCTCAGTGGCACATGGCAGACCTTTTTCATTAATATCAAGCAAAAGCTGACGGCCAATATGCAAACCCTTTTCAATATTGAATGAATCATTCATATCTGGGTCATTGATCAGGCCTTTCCAGCCCACAGTGGTACGTGGTTTCTCAAAATAAACACGCATCACCAGATATAAAGTATCTTTGACCTTTTCACTCAGTTCTTTTAAACGGTCAGCATATTCATGCGCCGCTTTTGGGTCGTGGATGGAGCAAGGGCCAATTACCACGAACAGACGCTTGTCTTTACCATCTAAAATATTACGTACAGTTTCACGACCTTGCAGTACCGTTTGAGAGGCGATGTCAGACAAAGGCAGGTCTGCTTTGAGTTCCGCTGGAGTAATTAAAGTTTGAATGCTTTTAATATTAACGTCATTGATATCTGGCTGAGAAACTGGATTTGGCTGTAGAGTATTCATTGCTGTCACAAATTCAATCGAAAGAAGAGGTTATTTTGTCTACGAATATAGCATGAAAAGCCGATTGATTAACTAGTGAATCGCATGATTTGTGCAGAATCAATCGGCAATTGGGTTTTAAACGCTGCTTGTTGCTGAACTAGTCTGTTGGATCACCATCGCCTGATGCGTTTCAACTGGTTTTGGCTTGGCTTTAATTGGATTGACCATAAAGTTGATCCCCAATGCAAATAATGTGATACCCAAAATTTTACGAATTAGTCTTTCAGGCATACGGGAGCTAATTAAAGTGCCCACAATAATGGCAGGAATTGAACCAACCAATAGCCACATCAATAATGTAAAATCGACATTACCTGATGACATATGGCTTAAACCAGCGACAGCAGTCAGTAAAACGGCGTGAACCACATCTGATCCAATAATACGAATCATAGGCAAATTTGGAAACATAATCACCAGGGCCATGATACCAAAAGCACCAGCACCTACTGAAGATAGTGTAACAAACACGCCTAGTACAATCCCCATAATAACGATATAAAAACGTTTATGTTGCAGTGCATGTTGCTCGCTTTCCATGTTGACTTGTTCACGATTTCTAAATCGATCAAAGAACTTTTCAATTTGGGCGCGGAAGACAATTGAAATCCCTGTTAAGGTCAACATAAAGCCCAAAACCATAGTCAAAACAGCTTTATAGTGTGTTGACTGGCTTAAGTAATGCTCCAGTACCCAGGAGGTTGCAAAAGAAGCGGGAATACTTCCCAATGCAAGCCAGAGCACGATGGGCCATACAATATTCAGCTTTTTGGCGTGAACAACTGAACCACAGAATTTTGAGATTGAGGCATAAAGTAAATCTGTACCAATTGCGATATGGGGTTCAATTTTAAATAAACTGATCAGGATAGGGGTCATCAATGAACCGCCCCCAACACCTGTAATTCCCACACAGAAGCCAACTAAAACACCAGCTAAAATGAACTCAATAGGACCAAACATCAACAATATGCCTAATTATGCTAAAACTCGCATATCTTATGCTTTTTTTAGATAACTCGTTGTGATGAATAGTGATTTACTTATGCAAAAAAAAGCTAAAGAATTTTAAAAACGCTTTAGCTTTTTTTGATCATTCCAATATTTTTATTGTGAACTATACCCTTGTCGGAGACTTTTTTATTTAAGTTAGGCCAACTGACCTAACGGGTTAATCTTATCATAGTACATTGCTTCAAACTTAAAAGGCGATACATAACCCAGTGCACTGTGTACACGCTTTTTATTGAACCAATCTACCCAGTTTAGTGTCGCAAGTTGTACATCTGCTAAACCTTGCCAATCTGCTTTTAAATATTCAATCACCTCTGTTTTGTATAAGCCATTCACCGTTTCAGCCAGAGCATTATCGTATGAATCACCAGTTGTACCGACTGATGCTCGTAAATTTGCTGCTTCTAAACGATTGGTATAGCGAATAGAAAGATATTGAACACCTCTATCTGAATGATGAATCACATTCTTAGGCATACCTCGATCGTGCAATGCTTGCTCAAGTGCATCGAGTACCATATCTGTATTCATCCGTGTAGATACTTTCCATCCAACAATTGCTCGTGAGAACACATCAATAATAAAGGCGCTATAGACCCAGCCTGAATTTGTTTGAATATAGGTAAAGTCAGCAACCCACAAGTGATTAGGCTGATCAGCTCTAAAATTCCGTTTCACCAAGTCAGGTGCTCGTTTTTGGTCATCTCGGCTACGGGTGGTTTGTTAGTTCTTACCTCGCCAAACACCTTGTATACCTAGCTTTTTCATTAATCAAGCAACAGTACAGCGTGCAATAATATAGCCTTCACGTTTCAGTTTTTGCCAGACTTTACGCACACCATATCGACCTGAACTTTCTTTCCAAATTCGTTTAATTTGTTCAGCATGATGCTCATCATGTAGATCTCGTTTCGCTCGATGTTCTGGATTGTCAGCGAGATCTAAAGTCTGGTAATAGGTTGAAATCATGGACTATCAGGCAGGCAACGATGATAAAGTCATTCGTATTCAATGAATCTTGAATAAATTCAGCACGTTCGGCATTGTCATCAATGAGTGAAATTTTAAGTTTTGACATATTACAGCTTTATTTTGATCCAATGATCGGTACATCTTGAACACATTTATAGGCAATTTCTGCGCCATTTTTATGCAATATTAAGCAGGGTTTTCTGCATTTTTATGATTCTTTTTTGTGCAAAAGTTTTGAAACAGTGCAATTCCATCAATGTCGTACGGGATGGCAAAGCTTATAAAGAAGTTGGGCTAGCGCTTTATCCCTAAAAAATAAGTAAAAAAGCCTTTTTTATAAAATTGGCACAGATCCTGCTAAGTATTTAACAAGATAAAAGTACTGAGTCAAAGGCGACTTATACCTGAAAATTTAGACGGCCAATGACGTCCGTTCTGTTCAATTCTGACCTGCCAAACCCACAGGCTAGGATATTTATAACGTTCAGTTCTGGAGGAAGATGGTCATGTCTTCAAATTTACAAGCTCAAAAAGCAACAAAAATAAGTCTATTCAGTTTTTCCAGCGCAGCGATGCGTGCCTTCCACATGAGCTGGCTAGCATTCTTTGTCTGTTTCTTCGCTTGGTTTGCCTGTGCGCCGCTGATGCCGGTCATTGCGGGTGAATTCAATCTGACCAAAGTACAAATCGCCAATATCAATATTGCTGCGGTTGCTATCACTATTCTGGTTCGTCTGATTGTGGGGCCTTTATGTGATAAATACGGTCCACGTAAAACCTATTCTGCATTACTGATCATCGGCAGTATTCCTGTCTTTGGTGTCGCAGCTTCTAATAGCTACGAATCCTTCCTGTTCTTCCGCTTATTGATTGGTGCCATTGGTGCCAGCTTCGTGATTACCCAATATCACACCAGCATCATGTTTGCACCAAATGTCGTAGGTACGGCAAATGCGACAACTGCAGGCTGGGGCAATGCAGGTGGTGGCGCCACGCAGGTATTGATGCCATTAATGCTGGCTGCCCTGGTGATGTTCGGTGTTGAACAGGCAATGGGCTGGAGAATTGCATTGATTGTGCCAGGCATGATGATGGTGATAGTAGGCTTCCTGTACTGGAAACTGACTCAAGACTGTCCGCAAGGCAACTTTAGTGAATTACGTGCCCAAGGCGTCAGTGTCGGCAGCGATAAAAAAGGCGGCATGGCGATTCTGATGCATGCAGCGAAAAACTACCGCGTCTGGATCCTGTTTGGTGCCTATGCTGCCTGTTTCGGTATCGAAATCTTCATTCATAACATCGTGGCAATGTACTACGTAGAAAACTTCGAGTTTGGCCTGAAAGAAGCGGGTATGGCTGCGGGGATCTTTGGTTTGCTGGCGTTATTTGCACGCGCCCTGGGCGGCATCGTATCTGACAGAATCGCACTAAGCAAAGGTCTGGATGGCCGTACCAAAGTATTGTTTCTGATGATCCTGCTGGAAGGTGTGTTCCTGGTGGTGTTCTCACAAATGAACAGTGCAATGCTGGCAATCCTGACCATGACGGTATTTGCCCTGTTTACCCACATGGCCTGCGGTGCGACCTATGCGCTGGTGCCATTTATTGATCGTGATGCACTGGGTGGCGTGGCGGGCATTATCGGTGCAGGCGGTAACGTAGGCGCAGTTGCAGCGGGCTTCTTATTAAAAGGCATGCTGGATATCCAGACCACATTAATGGTGCTGGGTGGGCTGGTAGTGATTGCTGCGAGCTGTGTATTGATGATCCGTTTCTCGGTTGAGCATAAGGAAAAAGAACAGCGTCTGTTTGAACAGGCGATCCAGGATCGCAACCTTGCTGAAGCGCAAAATTAAGACCAGATATTTTAAAATTAGTAGGAAGTAAACATATGAAAATTATCATGATTGGTCATGGCATGGTGGGCCACAAATTTATCGAATCTGTACTTGAACAGGCGGGCGATGAGGTTGAAATCACTATTCTGGCTGAAGAACCACGTTTGGCATATGACCGTGTTCATTTAACTGAATATTTCAGTGGAAAATCAGCAAAAGACTTGACCCTTTGCCGTAGCGACTTTGCGGATGCATATGGGATCGACCTGCGCTTGGGCACTAAAGCAGTTTCAATAAATCAGCACACTCGTACTGTGACTACCCAGCATGGTGAAGAGTTAACTTATGACAAGCTGATTCTGGCAACAGGTTCCTATGCTTTTGTTCCGCCAATCCCGGGGAATGACCGTGAAAATTGTTTTGTTTACCGTACGATTGAAGACCTGGATGCCATTCGTGCAGCGAGTTTAAATGCAAAAACTGGTGTGGTAATCGGTGGTGGTCTGTTGGGTCTGGAAGCAGCTAAAGCCCTGCGTGATCTAAATCTGGAAACACATGTGGTTGAATTTGCGCCACGTCTGATGGCAGTCCAGATTGATGATCTTGGCGGAAAAGTTTTACGCTCAAAAATTGAAAATCTGGGTGTTAAAGTTCATACCCAAAAAGCAACCTCATCTATTGAAGACGGTGCCAATGCCAAACATGTGATGAAGTTTGGTGATGGTGCGGAACTGGAAACCGATATTATCCTGTTCTCTGCAGGGATTCGTCCACGTGATGAATTGGCACGTCAAAGCGGGCTGGCCATTGGTGAACGTGGCGGAATCATGATCAATGATTATTGTCAGACTTCTCATCCAGATATTTACGCGATTGGTGAATGTGCACTCTGGAATAACAAGATTTTTGGTCTGGTGGCTCCAGGCTATGACATGGCACGTATCGCTGCAAAGCATGTACTACAAGAAGAATGTGCCGCATTTGCTGGCGCAGACATGAGCACCAAGCTGAAACTGATGGGTGTAGATGTTGCTTCGGTGGGCGATGCACATGCCATGACACCAGGTTCACTAAGCTACTTCTACGCCGATGAAGCAACACAGATTTACAAGAAAATTGTCGTAAACGCAGAAAAAACTAAACTGCTTGGTGCAGTGCTGGTCGGTTGTGCCAAAGAATATAACGACCTGCTGCAAATGATGCTGAATGGGCTGGCTGTACCTGAGAATCCTGAAAGCCTGATTATGCCAGGCTTCGATCAGGCGACTGCTAAAGCAGGTGGTAGCGGTGTAGATCTACTTCCAGACAATGCAACCATCTGTTCATGTAATAACGTGTCTAAAGCAGATATCTGCTCTGCGATTGCTGATGGTTCAACTTCACTCGGCGCTCTGAAAAAATGCACCAAAGCAGCAACCGCCTGTGGTGGCTGTGCGCCACTCGTCACTCAAGTATTGAAGTCCGAGTTGCAACGCCAAGGCGTAACGGTAAATAACCATTTGTGTGAACATTTTGCTTACTCACGTCAAGAGCTGTATCACCTAGTTCGGGTTAATGAAATCAAAACGTTTGATGACCTGATTCATCAACATGGGCATGGGCTGGGCTGTGACATCTGTAAACCAACAGTAGCGAATATTCTCGCATCTTGCTGGAATGATTTCGTCTTAAAACCAAGCCATGCTGGCTTGCAGGACAGTAATGACTACTACCTGGGCAATATCCAGAAAGATGGTTCTTACTCAGTAGTGCCACGTATGGCGGGTGGTGAAGTTACGCCTGATGGCCTGATTGCGATTGGTCAGATTGCTAAAGAATATGGCCTATATACCAAACTGACAGGCGGTCAACGTGTCGATATGTTTGGTGCACAAGTGCATCAATTGCCTGAAATCTGGGAAAAATTGATCAATGCCGGTTTTGAATCAGGTCATGCTTACGGTAAATCCTTACGTACCGTGAAATCTTGTGTCGGTAGCACCTGGTGCCGTTATGGCGTAGATGACTCGGTTGGCTTGGCGATCTTCCTGGAAAACCGTTATAAAGGCCTGCGTTCTCCACACAAACTGAAAATGGCTGTGTCTGGCTGTACCCGTGAATGTGCCGAAGCACAAAGCAAAGACGTGGGCGTGATTGCCACTGAAAAAGGCTGGAACCTGTATGTTTGCGGTAACGGCGGTATGAAACCCCGCCACGCGGAACTACTGGCATCTGACCTAGATACTCAAACCCTGATCCGCTATATCGACCGTTTCTTCATGTTCTATATCCAGACTGCAGATCGTCTGCAACGTACATCGGTATGGCGTGACAACCTCGAAGGTGGCCTGGATTATCTGAAAGATGTCATCGTGAATGACTCGCTTGGTCTGGCCGCTGAACTGGAACACCGTATGCAGCGTGTGGTGGGTACTTATCAGGACGAATGGCGTACTGCGATTGAAGATCCTCAAGTTCGTAAACGCTTTAAAACCTTTATTAATGCCAAAGCTGAACTGCAAAATGATCCTCATGTTCAATTTACTGAAGTACGCGGCCAGATCCGTCCGAAAACTGAAGCTGAACGTGATATCACACGTATTCCAGTAGTTGAAGCCTGATTCAAAGCATAAGGAAGAATGAAGATGACCATTTTAAAAGATATGAATGAACTGAATTGGGTGGAAGTGTGTGCACTGGATGATATTACCCCGAATACCGGTGTAGGTGCATTAATTGAAAATCAGCAAATTGCTTTGTTCCGTGTAGGACATGAAAAGCGTGTTTATGCCTTAAGTAACCAGGATCCATTTAGTAAAGCATTTGTAATGTCACGCGGGATTCTGGGTGATCTGCAAGGGGAACGCGTCGTCGCTTCACCGATTTACAAGCAGCATTTCAGTCTGGCAACCGGACGCTGTCTGGAAGATAAAGACCAAAAGCTGCTGGTATTTCCGAGCAAGATTGAAAATGGCAAAGTCTGGATCAGTCCGACCCCTCAAAAAACCTATATCACCAATAATGGCATTTCTCAGGAAAAGATGAAGCTGGTTTTGGTGGGTAATGGCCTGGCTGGTATGCGTTGTTTGGAAGACCTGCTGGATATGGCACCTGACCGTTATGAAATTACTGTGATTGGTGAAGAACCGTGGGGTAACTACAACCGTATTATGCTATCACCAGTACTTTCGGGTGAGAAAACTATTGATGACATCATGCTGCATCCACATGCCTGGTATGCTGACAAAGGCATCCGTCTGTTTGCCGGTGATCTGGCAGTTCGCATCGACCGTCCTCGTAAACACGTATATACCGAAAAGGGCGAAGTGATCAGTTATGATCGCCTGATTCTGGCGACTGGTTCCAAACCATTTGTTCCACCGATTCCAGGGAGTGATTTAAAAGGTGTACTGAGCTTCCGTGATATTTATGATGTCAACAGCATGCTGGATTACTGCAAGACCTGGAAAAATGCCGTAGTCATTGGCGGAGGACTTTTAGGTCTGGAAGCAGCGTATGGACTAAAACAGCAAGGCATGAATGTCACAGTATTGCATCTGATGGATCGCATTATGGATCGCCAGCTGGACAGTAAAGCCAGCCAGATGCTGAAAACAGCGATTGAGCAGAAAGGTATCACGATTCTGACTGCAGCGAATACCGAAGGCTTGATTGGTGAAGAGGGTCATGTGACTCAAGTCAAACTCAAAAACGGGACTGTGCTGGATGCTGATCTGGTGGTGTTTGCCGTGGGGATCCGTCCAAACATGACTTTAGCACAAAGCGCAGGCTTACGTTGTAACCGTGGTGTATTAGTGAATGACACCATGCAGACTTTTGACCCAAGTATTTATGCGGTGGGTGAATGTATTGAACATCGAGGTCAAACTTTTGGTCTGGTTGAACCACTTTGGGGCCAGGCGTTTATTTGTGCATCACATTTGGCCGAGCATGGCAGTCTGACGTTCAAAGCGCCAACTGTTCCGACTCAGCTGAAAGTAAGTGGCTGTGATGTATTTTCGGCAGGTGATTTCGAGCCAAAAGAGGATTTTGAAGATATCGTGCTAAATGATGAGAAACGTCAGATCTATAAACGCATTATTATTCAAAAAGATAGAGTAATTGGTGCCGTGCTGTTTGGTGATACTGAGGATGGTGCTTGGTATGCTGAGCTAATTGCAGATCAGACACCAATCACTTCGATTCGAAATAAACTGCTATTTGGTCGGGATTTTGCATTAAAGAAAGCAGGTTAAAAAATCAATTTGTCATGGTGAAACCAAGATCCGCGGAAACGTCATCCGCAACTGTTTGAGCCAGTACAAAATATGGGAATGAATGTTTCTGCGACCTTTTTGATACATGCCGGATGAGGGCGAGTTTTGCGGATCTTACGCCACAGTGTGGCTCAGGTTTTGCCTACTTTCCCAAAAGAAAAGTAGGTTGAACCGAAGGTTGATCCAAATAAATGAGTTGCATTGAAAAGACATCGTTGTAATGAACATTTTTTGAAAAAAATTAAATTGTGTTTCAACTCCTAAGGAGCATGCATGAACAGTATTCCCGTTGTGGAAATTGAAAGCTCCACAGAATTAAAAACTAAAACCACACAGACCACATGCCCATATTGCGGCGTGGGTTGTGGTGTGACTGCACATGTAACGCCGACCACATCAGGTCCGAAAGTGACTGTTGAAGGTGATGTCAAACATCCTTCGAATTACGGAAAATTGTGCATCAAAGGCAGTAATCTGGCCGATACTTTAGGCTTGGAAACCCGTTTATTGCATCCAATGTTAGGCCGTAAAGACCAGCGTGAAGTTACTGATTGGAATACTGCAACTTCAACGATTGCCCATAAATTCCAGCAATACATTGAGCAGTATGGCCGTGACAGCATTGCCTTTTATGTCTCGGGTCAGCTGCTGACTGAAGACTATTATGTGGTCAATAAGTTCGTCAAAGGCTATCTCGGCACGGCAAATATTGATACCAATTCACGTCTATGTATGTCTTCCGCTGTAGCTGCACATAAGCGTGCCTTTGGTGAAGATCTGGTTCCAGCCAGTTATGAAGATTTTGAATATACTGACATGGTGGTACTAGTGGGTTCCAATACTGTATGGTGTCATCCGGTGCTCTACCAGCGTATCATGAAAGCCAGGGAACAGCGTGACCTGTTCGTGGTCGTGATTGATCCGCGTTTTACCAGTACCTGTGAAGCAGCAGATCTGCATTTGCCTATTCTGCCGGGGCAAGACGTTGCACTATTTAATGGCCTATTACAGTACTTATATCAGCATGGTGATGTAGATCAGGAATTTGTTGCTGCACATACCCAAGGGCTGGAACAGGCCTTTGCCAGCAGTACTGCGGAAGCTTCGATTAAAGATGTTGCGGCACGCACCGGTATTTCAACTGCTAAGCTGAGTCAATTCTTTGAAAAATTTGCCCAGATTGACAAAGTCATGACGTTGTTCTCCATGGGTGTAAACCAATCCTCCCGTGGCGTAGATAAAGCCAACAGTATTATTAACTGCCATTTGCTCACGGGTAAAATTGGTAAGCTCGGTGCAGCCCCATTCTCTATGACTGGCCAGCCAAATGCGATGGGTGGACGTGAAGTCGGTGGTCTGGCCAATATGCTGGCCGCACATCTGGATTTAGAAAATCTGGAGCATCAACAGCTAGTGCAAAACTTCTGGCAAAGTCCATATATTGCCAAGCAAGCGGGTTTCAAGGCAGTTGATCTATTCCAGGCGGTTGAAAGCGACAAGATCAAAGCCATCTGGATCATGGCCACTAATCCGGTCGTCAGCTTGCCCGATGCGGATCAAGTGAAGCGTGCTCTAGATAAATGTGAATTCGTAGTGGTCTCTGATATCTGTCAGGATACGGATACTACTCAATATGCTGATGTATTACTTCCAGCTTTAGGCTGGGGCGAAAAAGATGGAACCGTCACCAATTCGGAACGCCGTATTTCAAGGCAACACGCCTTTTTAGATGCGCCGGGTGAAGCCAAAGCCGACTGGTGGGCGATTGCACAGGTGGCGAAGCAAATGGGCTTCAGAGGGTTTGATTTTCACAATAGCCATGAAATTTTTAAAGAGCATGCCGAGCTCTCTGCTTATCAGAATGTAGAAATTTCCCAACGTCTAGAAACCCCATATTTTCGTTATTTTAATCTTCAAGGCTTGAGTAATTTAACCACACAAGAATATGACAAACTGGAACCAGTACAATGGCCAGTTTGGGATAAACAGCAACCTGTTAAATCTGTAGCCCGATTATTTGCCCAAGGCCAGTTCAGTCATGCTGATGGTAAAGCCAAGTTTATTGCTACAACTGCGATTGATCCGGTCAATCAGGTTTCCAGTGAATATCCTTTAATTCTGAATACCGGCCGGATTCGTGACCAATGGCATACTATGAGCCGCACTGGATTATCTGCCAATCTCAGTACACATCGTGCCGAACCGTATTGTGAAATTCATCCGAATGATGCACTGAAATACGGGATTCAGGATGGTGAGCTGGTCGAAGTTCGTTCTGAATGGGGACAATGTATTTTACGTGCTCAGGTTAGTGACAATATCCGTCGTGGTCAGGTCTTTGCACCAATCCATTGGAATGATCAGGTGGCATCCGATGCACGTATCGGCAAGCTGGTGAATCCAGTGGTCGATGCCATTTCTGGCGAGCCTGAGTTTAAGCATACGCCAGTGTTGATCCAGCCATTCCATACCCAGTGGCAGGGCGTGCTATATGTGCGTGAAGGTTTTGAAAGTTATGTGCAGTCATTTGTTGACAAGAGCATCTGGTGGACCAAGGTCAAAGCGGTCCGAGCAACGCGTTATGAAATTGCGGATCGTCAGAAATTTAGCACCACGACCGAGCAGCTGAAAAGCCTGTTGCCATTTACTGAAGAAGATTTTGAATGGCTGAATCTGGATGACCAGACTGCACATATCAGTCATAGCGTAGTGTTGCAGGACGGCAAGCTGATTGCCAGCCTGTATATCGCACCAAAAGAGCTGTTGCTAGATCGCGAGTGGTTATCGGGGCTATTTCAGCGTGAACGACTCAGTGCCATGCACCGTAAAGCGTTGTTGGCTGGTCAGGCGATCTCAATGAGCAAGAGTGAAGGTGAGCTAGTGTGCAGCTGTTTTAAAGTCGGTAAAAACCGCATCATCCAGACGATTAAAGAAAAAAATATCACCAATGAAAAACAGGTGACCGCATGTCTAAAAGCCGGCGGCAACTGCGGTTCCTGCTTACCTGAAATTCGTGGCCTGATTAAAGCTTGCCAAACGGAGTCCGAATAATGAAAAGAATCCATAAGAATATGAATTATCCACCCACCGATTTAGTCATCCTAGCCGGTGGCCAGGCGCGTCGGATGAATGGCATTAACAAGTTGCTGCAAAAGTTTGATGATGAAATTCAACTGATCAAGATTCACCAGCAGCTCAGATCATGCGTTGGTCAGGTCTGGATCAACAGCCACCGTGATCACTCTATTTATGAACGCCTTATTCCATCAATCCGTTATTTTCAGGATGATGAACCAGGCTTTCAAGGACCTTTGATGGGCATGAAAAGTGCCTGGTCTCATGTGCAGTCTGACTATGTGTTATTTGTACCGTGTGATGTGACTTACATTCCAAAAAAGGTTATTTCTGGATTATATCGGGCTATGCAGCGAGATCCTTTTTGTGAAGTGGCTGTAGTAGAAATAAATGATATAGCGTTGTATCCATTCTGCTTACTTAAACGAAGCAGTTTGCCGACACTGGTTCAGCATCTCGAACAAAATCAGCGCAGCTTAAGACATTGTTTTGCGAAAATGCACATGCAAAAGGCGCGATTTAAAAATCATGCACTGTTTTTTCACAGCATTAACTCCTTTGATGAGTTGCAGCAGCATCAGCAACTGCATTTTCTCTAAGTGCTGATTGAGTAGTGCTTAAAAGCAGGGCAATACACCTTTTTAAAACTCTTATTTTTCTTAAACTCCAATAAATCGCACTCAAATATTAAAAAGCCGCAATTTCTGCGCAAAGTTGGAACACTTATTGCATTTCAACACTAGAGCAATAGTAATTTAATAGGGCATCGGTCAGCAAAAATTTGGCTAGAAACAAAGTTGATGATCGACCCTGATGGAATAAGCAATGAATCACAGCAACTCTTTACAGCAGGCTGAGGCCTCAGTATTTCGGGATCAGTTTGGACGTAATAAGCGTAAGCTCCGTATCTCTGTGACGGATCGCTGTAATTTTAAATGTGTTTATTGCATGCCAGAACATCCGGAATGGATGAAAAAACACAATTTACTCAGCTTTGAAGAACTCTACCATTTTTGTGAATTCATGGTTCGCCGTGGTATTGAACAGATCCGGATTACTGGTGGCGAACCTTTAATGCGCCAAGGTGTGGTGCATTTTATTGCCGAATTACAACAACTAAAAAAAAGCGGCCTGAAACGTATTTCAATGACTACGAATGGTCATTATCTCAAACAATATGCAACAGAATTAAAGCAGGCCGGACTAGATGACCTGAATATCAGTCTGGATAGTCTGGATGCAGAGCAATTTGAACAATTAACTGGAAAAAAACTGCAACCCGTATTAGAAGGCATCCAAGCAGCCCAACAGGCTGGCTTTCAAATCAAAATTAATACGGTGCTGATCAAAGGCATCAATGATGACCAGATTCTGTCTTTGGCACACTGGGCTAAACGCGAACAAGTTGAATTGCGTTTTATCGAGTATATGCCACTCGATGGCGACCAGAACTGGTCACGTGATCATGTGGTTAGCGAGCAGGACATTCTGGATCACCTGGCACAAGCATTTGAAGTAAAGATCAGACAAGATCAGGGGGCTAATCCAGCACGAAGCTATTACATTGAAGGTATGTCGATCGGCATTATTTCAACGATTACCAATTCATTCTGTGGTAACTGTGACCGTTTACGACTGAATGCTCAAGGTGAATTATTTAACTGCTTATTCTCAACTCAAGGTCTAAAACTCAAAAACAGTATTCAACAGTTAAGACAGCACCTAGCATCAGCTGAATACATGCTGCAACAACAGCTGCAACCCTATATCTGGAATAAAGCTGCTGGCTTTCATGCCATTCAGGCTCAGCAAAAACTGTTCAATCCATCCCATAAAACCCATTCAAATTTCCGAAAAATCAGTATGCATATGATAGGAGGCTAATATGACTACAAAACTTCAATCATCGATTATGATCAAAATCGAATCTTTCGGTGCGATCGAACGTCAGTTGCCTCAAGATTTAACTGTGCAATGTCAGATAGACAGTCTGGTTGCCGATGTACTCAATGAAGTCATTCATTCCTTTCCAGAGGCTTTCAGGTTGTTAGAGCGTTGTGCCTGTGCCATCGGTGAAGACATTATTTCTCGCCAGACCCGGTTAACCCAGGACAGTACTCTAGTGTTGCTGTCACCGGTCGCAGGAGGTTGAAATGCAACTAAAACAATTTACCCGTATTCAGGACACACCGCTGCAACAGGACGTATTTGATGGGATTCAATATTTTCCTGAATGTGGGGGAATCGGTATTTTTGTCGGAACAGTACGAAATCATCATGAAGGTAAAGCGGTTAAGGCACTGAAATATACCGCTTATGCACCTGTTGCTGAAAAGATGATTCGCCAGATCGAGCAGGAAATTCAGGCTGAATATGACGTGTCCTATGTCCGAGTTGTACATCGTATCGGTTCACTGGATATTGGTGATATCGCCATTATTGCCATGGCCTATGCATCACATCGTCGGGAAGCTTTTCAAGCCTGCGAAAAAGTCGTGGAACGAGTCAAGCATGAAGTACCGGTCTGGAAAGAAGAATTCTATATGGATGGCAGTAGCCAATATGTCGAAGGTTGCTGCATTCGTCGTGACCAGGGTTCAGATCATCACACTCATAGAAAGCATGTGCATACGCATAACTGTACTGATGCACATAAATCTGAAAAATTGCCTTTGAACCTGATCCAGCCAGATGTTCCTGTTTATCAATGGCCGCTATAAATTCAAGTTTGAGTAAAAAATGAAAAGATTCAAGAAGGATAAGCCATGAAAGATATCGGAATGAAACCAGAGAGTTACCGCACTGCTATTGCCACCGGAATTCTGCATGCGCCGCCACACTGCATTGAATTACTGCGTAATGGTAATACCGACAAAGGTGATGCGCTAAAAACCGCCCGGATCGCAGGGATTTTAGGCGCAAAACGTACTGATGAACTCATTCCTCTATGTCATCCACTGCCAATTTATCGGGCCGATGTGGAATATGAGCTTGAAGAAGCCCATGTAGTGATTACTGCGGTAGTGGAAACGATTGGTCCAACGGGTGTGGAAATGGAAGCACTGACAGCAGTCAGTCTGACAGGTTTGACCCTTTACGATATGCTGAAACCACATTGTGAGCCGGAAGAATTATGTCTGGATCAGGTTAAACTGGGGCAAAAAAAGGGAGGAAAATCACATTTCACCCGTGTTCTGAAAGAACCTTTAGCAGCCTCTGTCATTGTACTTTCTGATACCGTGGCATCTGGCAAGAAAGCCGACACAGCTGGGCAGAATGTGATGGAAATTCTGGAAGAAGCTAATTTTGGCTATATCCACTATCAGGTGATTTCGGACAGCCCTGAACAGCTAAAAGCTTTAATTGAACAGCAAAAAAATGAATATTCATTAATTCTGACAGTGGGTGGTACGGGACTTGGCCCTAAAGATCTGACAGTGGAAACTATTCAACCCTTACTAACCCGTGAAATTCCGGGACTGATGGAAGCTGCACGCAGTTTTGGTCAACGTCGTACACCTTACGCAGCACTGAGCCGCGGGGTCGCAGGTTATATTGAAAACAGTCTGATCCTTACCTTACCAGGTAGCCGCCAAGGGGCTAAAGAATCCTTAGTGGCGATTTTACCTGCACTCGTACATCTGTTTGATGTACAGAAAAATATTCCCCATGCAGGAGGTTATCAATGAACTCTGCTGTAACGACAGCACATTCCGCCTGTGGCAGTGAACTCGGCCTAATTTCTGTCGATCAGGCTCTGCAGATGATTCTAGATCATACTGATCATCTAGGCGTTGAAACACTGCCCTTAAGTCAGGCACTGAACCGTTTTGTAGCCGAAGATATTTACTCAAAAACTCAGCTGCCTATATTTTCGCAAAGTGCTGTAGACGGTTATGCCATCTGTATGGATACCGACATGCCAGCAGAAAGTAGTTTTGAGCTGATCGGGGAAATTCGTGCTGGACAGGGAGCTGATCTGATACTTGAACCAGGTCAGGCAGTACGCATCTTTACTGGTGCGAAAATTCCGTTGCAGACCACGACGGTGGCACGACAGGAAATTGTACAGCTCAGGGACTCGACCATTATCTTGACTGAAGCCTTGCGACTGGATGCTGATATTCGTCAAGCGGGTGAAGAAATTCGTATGGACCAATGTCTGGCTGTTCAGGGGCAGCAACTCAGTATTGGGACAATTGCAGCCTTAAGTATGGCAGGGATCCAGGAGGTTTCAGTTTATCGCTATCCTAAAATTGCAGTGGTGATTACTGGGGATGAAGTGGCTGACACTGTGGAAGACCTGAATTCCGGCAAAATTTTTGATGCCAATGCTCCTTTAATTCAAGCCTGGTTCCAGTCCAGAAACCAGCAGGTTGAGATCATGCATGTTGCCGATACCGAACAGGCGGTCAGCGCGCTATTTCAAAGGTTGAGAACCCAGTATGATCTGATTTTGACCACTGGTGGTGTATCGGTAGGAGATTATGATTTTGTCCGCCCGGTAGCACTGAAAATTGGTTTTGAACAGTTATTCTGGAAAGTCAAACAGAAACCTGGCAAGCCAATGTTCTTCGCCAAATCTGAGCGACCCGATCAAAATCCATGTTATTTACTCGGCCTGCCGGGTAATCCGGCTGCAGTCTATATAGCCATGCAGATCTATGTATCAACCTTAATCAGTACGGTACAAGGTCAAAAGCAATTACCGCAATGGTTTAGTGCAGTAATAAGTCATGACTTGAAAGTTGATAGCCGGGAACGTTTTTTGCGTATGGCATTAAGTTTTGACTCGGGAATGCTAAAGCTTTCCAGCTTGCCGAAGCAACAGTCACATATGCTGAGTAACCTGATGCAGGCCAATTGTATTGTCCGTATTCCGGCAGCGCAAAGCATCCAGGCTGGTCAGATCCTGCAAGGTCTGTTTATTTAAGGAATATGTCACCGATGAAAAAGGGATTGATCTTATTCAGTGCAGTTTTACTGTCCTGTTCAGTCCAGGCCGGAAGTACCGTCCGAGTTTATGCGGCCGCCAGTCTGAGCAATGCGGTGACGGAGATTGCCAGACGTTATGAAAAACAGTATCCCTCAATCAAAGTAGTGCTGGTCTTTGCAGCATCTTCATCGCTCGCCCGACAAATTGAAACTGGCGCACCGGCTGATATTTTTTTCTCTGCCGATCAGGACTGGATGAACTATCTGGTAAAAAAACAAAAAATAGCTAGATCTCAAGTAAAGCCCTTATTAACCAATGAACTGGTATTAATCATTCCTCTACAGCGTCAGCAAAGCTTTCAGGCCAGTTCTCAATTTAATTTTGCCCAGTCCTTTCAGGGGTATGTATGTACCGGACAAATGGAATCTGTGCCTGTCGGTAAATATGCCAAACAGAGTCTAACCAATCTGAAATGGTTAAAGGGTCTGCAAGGCCGCATTGTCGAAACAGATAGTGTTCGTTCGGCCTTGGCTTTTGTGGAACGTGGTGAATGTCAGGCTGGGATGGTGTATAAGACCGATGCGTTACAGAGTAAAAAAGTGAAAATTGCTGGGGTCTTTCCAGCTCATACGCATAGCCCGATTGTCTATCCAATTGCCTTGACTGAGCAGGGCAGTAAAAATGCCGATGCAGTCAATTTCATGCATTTTATGAGTCAGCATACCGAGGCGAAAAAGATTTATCAGCACTATGGTTTTAAACTCTAGGATGGTTCCAGTATGCTGACACCAGAGGAACTCAGTGCATTGTATCTGTCAGCAAAAGTTGCAGGTTTTGCCACAGCGATCAGTTTACCGTTTGCCATTTTATTGGCATGGATTCTGGCACGTTATGAGTTTCGCCTGAAATATGTGGTGGAAGCCCTCTTACACCTGCCGATGGTTTTACCACCTGTGGTATTGGGCTATTTATTATTGATCGTCTTTGGTGGCAATGGTTGGATTGGACAATGGTTGCAGCAGTGGGGCATTCAGCTGGCTTTTAACTGGAAAGGTGCAGTGCTGGCTGCCATGATTGTGGCTTTCCCCTTAATGGTGCAACCGATCCGGGTGTCATTTCAGATGATTAATCCGCAGCTGGAACAGGTAGCAAATTCTTTGAGTGTTCAGCCCTATAAAGTTTTTTGCAGTATCAGCTTACCGCTGGCGTTGCCTGGTATTCTGATTGGCGGTATTCTCTGTTTTAGCCGCAGTCTTGGCGAGTTTGGTGCCACCATCACCTTTGTTGGCAATATTCCTGACGAAACCCGCACTATTCCGATTGCGATCTATTCCCTATTACAGCAACCTGATGGCGAACAGATGGCTTTACGACTAATGCTTTTATCTTTAGGTCTGGCTTTTGCAGCATTATTGGCGAATTACTGGATTATGCAAAAATATCAGCAGAAAATTCAGGAGCGCTAATGCTGCAATGTGAGTTTCATTATCAAAAGGATGCCTTTAGTTTAGATGCAGCAGTCCAGATGCAGAATTCTGTCCTGGGAATTGTTGGACCTTCGGGAGTAGGCAAAACTACTTTTCTTAAATTACTCCTTGGACTCTATCAACCACGATCTGGCTATATTCATTTAAATAAACAGATCCTGACTGATACAAATCAGAAAATTCATATTCCAGTCCATCAGCGTAAAATCGCTTTGATATTTCAGCAGGCGATGCTGTTTCCACATATGAATGTTGAACAGAACCTGCTTTATGCCAAAAAATGGGGCAAATTGGAACAGGAGAAATTCCAATTAAAAGAGATTGCCGAATTACTGGAAATTGATCATCTATTGCAGCGTCGGGTTCAGCAATTATCGGGTGGGGAAGCACAGCGTATTTCGATCGGGCGGGCGCTGTTGTCCAGTCCTAAATTACTGCTCTTGGATGAGCCATTGACTGGCCTAGATACCAAACTGAAACAGCAGATCCTGCCATTTTTTACTCGCATCCGTGATGAAATACAGGTGCCGATGATTTATGTGACCCATCATCATGAAGAGCTGGAACAGCTGGATGCAGAAATTATTGAATTACAGGATCATCAGCTAAGTAATTCACCGATTTTGAGTTTGAAGCAATCTACTATGATAAGATTAATCCGTTAGGTCAGGTGGCCTAACTTAAATAAAAAAGTCTCCGACAAACCCGGTACGGTTCACCCAGTATGAATGTGAAAGCAAAAAGATAAAAAATACTGAGTCGATAGACAAAAGTTGGGGTGGTGGATTTAGCCATAAACAGTCATAAAACACTAAGCCGAGAAGAAATAAAAGATGAAAATGATTATTGTTAATAATATTATTTAAGTAAAGTTCAAGCAATTATTCCTTTATCGCAAATCCAGATGGTATAAGGATTATTTAATGCTATCTTAGATGAGACGCAATTTTTACTGCACATCAACAAATTAGATGATTTTTTATGATTCGGTGTAAAATCATTTTGTTAGAATACTTTTAAATACTGGCAAGGGGCTTAGGTCTTGTTAAAGCAAAAACTAAAAATTGGCATTGTTGTGGGTGAAGTCTCTGGAGACACTTTAGGGGCAAAGCTCATGCGTAGTTTTCGCGAACAAGGAATTGATGCTGAATTTGAGGGGATTGGTGGTCCACAAATGATTGCTGAGGGTTTCCATAGTTATTACCCAATGGAAATTCTATCCGTCATGGGGATTGTTGAAGTATTAAAGGACCTGAAAAAATTATTTGCAGTCCGCGATGGTCTGGTTGAGCGCTGGACTGAACATCCAGTCGATATTTTTATTGGGATTGATGCACCTGATTTTAATTTACGTTTATCTAAAAGCATCAAGGAAAACAGTCTACCCATTAAAACCGTTCAGTATGTCAGCCCATCGGTCTGGGCATGGCGGCAAGGACGGGTACATGGCATTAAACAAAGTATTGATTTAGTACTGTGCTTATTTCCCTTTGAAAAAACCTTTTATCAAAACTATGATGTCCCTGCGGCATTTGTCGGGCATCCACTGGCAAAGCAATTGCCCTTAAAAAATCCAATTACCGAAGCAAAACACCAGCTTGGACTGTCTGCCCATAAAACCCATATTGCTTTACTCCCTGGTAGCCGTCGGGGTGAAATCGAGCGTTTACTGCCTTTATTAATCGGTACAGCCGAAATTTTGCATAAGAAATATCCCGATCTTGAGTTTTTAATCCCTGCAATTAATGACGCACGTAAGCAGCAGATTGAGCAAGGAATTCAGAATATGGATACCGAACTAAAGGTAAAAATCCATATTCTGGAAAATACTGATGCAGAATCCAAAATTGGTCGTATGGTGATGAATGCCAGCGATATTGTGGCACTTGCCTCTGGTACGGCGACGCTTGAGGCCATGTTGTTGCATCGTCCAATGGTGACGTTCTATAAACTGAACTGGCTGACTTATATTATTGCCAAGTTTCTGGTTAAAATTCCTTATTACTCATTGCCGAATATTATTGCGGGCAAGAAAGTGATTGAGGAACTGATTCAGGCAGATGCCACACCACAGCATTTGGCAGCAGAAATTGAAAGATTGATGGATTACGAAACCGCACATATTCAAATGATGCAACACCTGAGTATGCATAAACAGTTAATCTCAGGAAATACCGAAGACCCCGTACAGGCAATTTTGAGTTGCTTAAAAACAGAAGAAGTATAGAAAAGGTGGCTTAAATGCCACCTTTTTATTTATGCACGTAGGATTAATTCATAACCCGTATATTTACGGATATTGATCACCCCAATATCCAGTAATAAATACTGACCTTTAATGCCCTGCAAGACACCACGAATTTTCGGTGTCTTGTCCAGATTCAACGATTTAATCTTTTCTGGATATTGCTCAACTGGATAAATAAATTCTCTGGGCAATTCATTTTCCAAAAATTCCAGATTTTCATCAAACTCAAGGTTTTGGCTAAATTCATCACGAATTGTTTGAATTTTAGGAGCAAATTCCTCAAGAATCTGATCGCGTTGTTCAATCAGGTTTAAAGGTTCAGCTTCACCTTTGAGTAATTTACGCCAATCTGTTTTATCGGCAATCTGAGTACCAATTAATGTTTCCAGATGACCAGATAAGCGGCGTGAACCTACTTTCAGGATGGGAAGCGCCTGCGTTGCGCCTTGGTCCAGCCAACGGGTTGGCATGTTCATAATACGGGTAATCCCGATTTTTAAAGCACTGGAATTGGCCAAATAAACAATATGCGGCTGGAAACAGACACTATGTGCAAACTCATCTTCACGGCATGTATCCAGATGGTAATGGCAGGTTTCGGGTTTCATAATACACAAATCACATTCCGCCTTGGTTTTAAAACATTTAAAACAATGACCCTGTGAATATGACTTTGGGGTTTTGGCACCGCATGAGGTACAGAAAATATTACCTGTCCATTCAATCTCCAACTCCTGCCCCAAGACAAAGGGTAGGTCGATTTCTGAACGATCCAGTATAAATTTATATTCAACATTTGCCTTGTGTATTGCCTGATCAGGTACACTATGCGTCTTGAGCGCTGCGTGCATTTTATGGCAAATGCCTTGTAGTTCCATCATCCTCTCTCTTTTCAACTTAGGTGGCTTATGGCTGGACAAAATGTCATCACTTCGATGCTAGACGATTTATCTAAGGAACAGCCCATTGCTACCGCACTGTGTATTGGTCAAAACATTGACCATCATGCTTCAATTCAATGGCATTATTTTAACGTAACTGACTTTTTAAATCTGCCATTTACACAGCGTTATGATTTAGGTTTTGTATTATTTGATACTGAAGAAATGCAGGACATCAATCAAACGCAAAAGGCACAGTTATTGGTGAAGTTGCGTGACCTCATGGCAAAACGAATTGTTGTGGTCAGTAAACTGGATGATGAAAAGTTATTGCGTTCACTGGGTTTTACCCAGCTCATTGACAAGACCACACATGATAGTAATTTTGCTTTATGGCAGTTTAATATCTTGACCTATAAGCATGTACCAGACTGGTTTAACTCCAAGTTCTGGGCCAATCCTGAAAACTGGAATAAATTCCGCTGGTAAATCTCAGCAATGATTTAATTTCTGTGGAACTTCAACCATTCAATAGGCAAGATTGGATAGAGATTTATCGCAAGCTCTTGCAAAATTTAACAATTCAATTTTGTTTTGTGTATTCAAAGCAGCGTATTCTTTTGGATAAATAATTCCAAAAGGAACATATAAGTCATGACAGATTTAACCAACATTGTTGAAATTTTAGCAAAACAGGCTTTAGGCGGTCAGCAGCAATCAGGTCAGGGTGGTGGTTTAGGCGGAATTTTAGGTTCGGTATTGGGACAGCTTGGTGGACAACAGCAACAAAATACCCAAAACCAGCAACAAGGTGGTCTAGGCGGAATTTTGGGTTCTGTACTGGGTCAATTAGGTGCTGGTAATACTTCAACACAAAGTAATGCAGCAGGTGGTAACACAGCACAAACATTGTTAATCGCCGTTTTGCCTTTAATTCTTGCATGGATTCAAAAACAGGGCGGTTTGCAAGGTGCATTGGATAAACTGAAAAATGCAGGTTTGGCAAATCAGGTACAAAGCTGGGTCGATCCACACCAGCAAAATGCACAGGATATTCCAGCACAAAATATTCAAAGCCTATTCGATGACCAGGATGTGGAGCAGGTTGCCCAGCAAACCCAAACACCAAAGTCAGCAATTTATGGCGCAATTGCTTCAGTCTTGCCCCAAGTGATTGATTCCTTAACTCCACAAGGTGGAAACACTAATCCACAGGAAGCCAACAATGATATTCAACAAGTTTTAAACTTGCTCAGTGGTTTCTTAAAGAAATAAAATGGATAAAACAAAAGGGCATATCGCCCTTTTGTTTCTTTATTTAGAACTGAACTTCAAATTAGAAGTTATATTCCATACCTAAACCAATATTGGTTTTCTTATCATCTTTAGTTAACCAGTCACGTTTTTGCTGAGCAACAATACCGTAGAAACGAGCTTGTTTGTTGATTTGGTAGTCAGCACCAAGACCATAAAGATCTTGTTTACGATCATCACGACCGTCTGATTCAGTCGTTGCAGAAATGTACTGTGCTTTTAACTTCACAGGTGTTGATGGAATTGCATACGCAGCCGTTACACCAAAAGCATTTTCTTTTAAGCCTTTAAATGAATTATTAGTGACTGTGTCTGGTTTCCCAGTTTCTTTAGTCGTTGTGATGACAGCCACAACATCATCTGTAGGCTTAGCTGTTTGCCATAATGCGCCAAATACCAAACCATCAACACCAATTGGGGTAAAGTCTAAAGAGCCTGTAACACGAACGGCATCAGCATAAACGCCAGTTAAGTTATGTGCACTAAATTTAGTTGCTACAGCACGGTTTGCAGCAACTGCCGCAGCTAAACCGACATCTTTATTTTCATACGTTAAAGATGCTGAAACACCATCACCAAAACCATCACGTGCATCTTTTAAACCATAGTTTGTAACTACAGTTGTTTCTTTAGTAACGCCAGCTGTTGAAGTTGTAGATGTTTTTGCAGTTGCAGATGTTGCTGCATTTTCACCTTGCTGGAACATGATGTTGAAAGCTAAGCCACCCAGTAATTTTTTATCAGTTTCAAAACCAATAACATTCTTTAGGCGATCTTCACCAGCTAAAACTGCTGTCATATCAAGTTCATTGTGATCGTTAAAAATATCTTGGTTATTACCAGCTGCAGTTTTGAAGTAAGAATCGTAATGACCAACTTTTAATGTTGCAACGCCGTTAGATTTAATACCGACAAAACGGTTACGCATACCTAAGTCTGTACCGTCGCCATCAGTATTGACTTGCCATTCAGCCAAGTAAACTGCTGAAAGACTATCAGTAAGTTTCTCTTCACCCTTTACACCAATACGCGAAGCGTTAGAATTTACTTTAGTTACGCTTTCGTCTTTAAAGCCATTTTTATCAATTTGATCCAAAGTCACATTGAGCTTACCATACAATGTTGGTGCTGCTTGCGCTGCATTCATGGCTAAAGTTGCTACAGTAGCAGCAAGAAGCAATTTTTTCATTGAGATTTCTCCAAAACACTTTTTTGTAAATGGCAGTTGCCTTAGTTACGGTTATAAGCTTGCTTATGTACAAAAAGTTACACAGCTCACTGACTTGTATGCAGTATCGGTAAACTTTGTGACAGAGAAGTGAAAGGAAAATGACAATTTGATGACAGTTTATATTTGGTAATAATTCTATTTGTTATTGATTATTAAATAGTTATCAAATAAAAAAACGGAGTAACAACTCCGTTTACGAAAAAATTATCAGTTACAGGGCGGCCTTAATCTTTTCAGCAAGCGCCTTAATCTTCTCCTGATCACCCATTTGAGCCGCATGACGACCTAGATGATGAATTGAGCCTGGAATCAAATGAAAGTGTACATGCGGCACAGTTTGACCCGCAGCTTCGCCAGAAAGTTGCATCAGTACAATACCCTTAACATCCAATGCAGACTCAATCGCACGGGCAATCTTTTGAACGATCTGGATGGTATAGGCAGCCGCATCGGCAGGCAGGTCTAGCAATGTCACTGCTGGCGTTTTGGGAATAACCAAAGCATGACCATCTGCCTGAGGCATGATATCCATAAAGGCAAGAACCTGTTCATCTTCATAAATTTTAATCGCAGGCAATTCGCCACGAAGAATTCGGGCAAAAATATTTTGGTCATCGTAAGCCATGATGAGTCCCTTAATATAAATAATTCAAGTTTCCTCTCCTAAAAAAATAAAAAGGAGAGGACAAAATCTAATAATCAGTTTCTATTTACAGTCTAGCTCTTTTTGGCGAGCTTTAATCTCATCGAGACGTTGTTGCTCTTTGTCAGAAAACTTTGGTTTGGTGGTATGGCAGTTTTCATTGCCGTACTTGGCTTTAGCATCTGCATCCTTGAAACAGAAACCCTTAGACGCATAAATGAGGTTATAGTCATCCTGCAACTTTTTACAGTCTTGTTCTGGGGCTGCGGCTTGAACACTAAACCCTGTAAGGGTTATTAATCCAGCAAAAACCGCAACTGTAAACTTCTTCATGAGGTGATCCTCTAATTTAAAAGGTATAAACCAAAAGTCTTGTGGAATAGAAATATTCTACATGCTTTGGTCGCAACGTTAGTACTAATATAAGGCGTTTTAATGAAAATTCAATAGTGTATTTGAATATCTAATAAGCTTTACATTGTGGCGGTTTCTACTTTTACTTCACCAGATGGCAATGTAAAGATAACGATTGATACAGTTACCGCAGCAAGCGGTCATGGTTCATACGTGGTAAACCAGAGTAATGAGGAAGAAGCGTCCAGACTGCTTAATTTATTAATAGACTCATTCAAATAATTACAAAAATGATGACTGTTCACTGTTGAATCTGTCTGGCAATTATTTAAGCATGAAGTGACATAGCTTGATTAAGGAATAAAACAACATGATAGATCAGAATAAGCCTTTAAATTTTCAAGATGATGATGAACCTCTGGATTTTGAAGATGAGGAATTTATAGATGATAAGAAAGAGGATGAGTTATACAACAGCATTACCAAAGATGGTTCCAGTGTTGACCCAGCCGATGATGGTGAACGGCATATTCGCCCAAAAGATGGTGATCCAATAGAAATTGAGGAATAAACAAGACCCGCTTTATTAAGCGGGCTTTTTTAGACTGGTATCTTAATTAGATATAAAATATTGTTTTTAAATGGTAATTCTATTCCAGTGTAATTTTACTCCATGATTCATACAGTTTAACTGCTGCGGAGAAATCACTATTCGCTTCGGCAGTTAAACTTGCAGCCTGAATCAAGCTTTGGGTCAGGGCAAGTATAGGCGCTGGAAGTTTCGCGTTATGTACTAAATCTAGCGCAATTCCTGTATCTTTTGCCAATAAAGGCAAGGCAAAGGTGCAGGGAAACTCACGACTCAGTACGCGTTGAGGAAAAATATTTTCAGTGACTAGACTTTTGCCACTGGAAGCATTAATACAGTTGAGTGCCGCGTCCAGATTGACACCATGTGCCTTTAATGTGGTAAATCCCTCGGCAACTGACCATAAATTGACGGCAAGCAACATATTGTTGATGGCTTTTACTGCAAAGCCTGCACCTGAATCACCGACATGCTGAATCAATTTTCCAACGGCTGCCATCGCAGAATAAGTACGCTCAAAAGCACTAACATCGCCACCTACCATTACGGTTAAAGTCGCATTTTCTGCACCGATGGTTTGTCCACTCACAGGTGCATCGAGAAAATCGACGTTCTGTACTTTTAGCTTTTCGGCCAGACGGCGAGCTGTCTCGGGCACACCACTGGTACAGTCAATCCAGATTGCACCTGATTTAATATTCACACCATCAATCAAGGCTTCAACATCTGCACTTGTTGGCAGGCATGAAAAGATAATATCTGCCTGTACTGCCTGAGCCAGTTCAACCGCTATAGTTCCATATTCTGTTGCATGTTGTTGAGCTTTACTAAAGTTTCGATTCCAGACATAAACTTCCTCGAAATGCTTTGGTAGATGGGCTGCCATACGATAGCCCATAGCGCCTAAACCGATAAATGCAACAGATTGACTCATAGTTTACCTTTTGATAGGAGTTGATCGTTCGGCCAACCAGTTGGTCAGTGTTGGCCAGAACTCAATAGAACTGTTTTGACTGGACATTAAACCTAAATGTCCGCCAGGGATTAAAGTAAAGGTGACATCCTGACTGCTTGTCAACTGGGTCAGTGGAAAAGCGGCATCGGAAGTCACCAGTTGGTCACCTTTACCAGCACCTACCAATAAAGAACAATTGATGTTCTTCAGTTCAATCGTCTCATTCTTGAGTTTGATTGCGCCATGCTTCAATGGATTTTGTAGCCATACATTAAACAGCATGTCCTGATTGATACCACCTGGATAGTCAATCATGTTATTCAGGAAATGGCTCAGTGTGGCATTTTCCTGAACCAGCTTGAGATTATCCAGATTTTTGAGTAACTGGATATTGCCATCAATCCAGCCTTTTGGATCAAGTAGTTTAAACCCTAAAGAGTTTAGGAAGCCTGGTGAATGAATCATCAGCTTTGGCAAACGGTTATAGGCATAATCTTTAATGGTTGGGTTACGCGTCGTAATATATGCCAGTGTTTTGTATAGTTTGCCAATATAGCCTGAAGCATAACTGTCAATTGGGCTACCGAGTACGACCAAATTTTTAACTGGATTGGATGGATGGCGGGCTGTGTAAAGTGTGACAAAAATGCCAGCCATACTCCAGCCATGTAGAGAAATTTTTTCAGATTTAGAATGTTTCTGGATGGCTTCAATACAGCGTGGAATAAACTTATCAATAAATGACAAGAAATTAACCTGATAGTTTTTATAAGTGAGTTTGCCCCAGTCAATCAGGTACACATCAAAACCACTGTCCTGGAAATGTTTGACTAAAGAGCGATAGGGATATAGGTCATAAATATCCATATTAATCGCAAGCGGCGCAACAAAGACCAGTGGCTCTTTATAACGTTTGTTTTCTGAGCCATAAAAACGAACACGGGTTTGTTTAAACTCGGCAATCACTTGATAGGCGGTTGATTGAGACAGCACCAGCCGATCTGTGTCAAATACACGCATGGCTAAATGTTTAAAGTTTATTTTTTGTTGATCCATAAGCGATTTCATCTTTGAAAGTCTCATCATGAGTCAAGATTGCACGAAGTCTAAGCGATAATTTCATCTTACGCCTTGACCTTAAATACCCTGGACGCTCAAAATGTTGGCATATTGAAGCATGATGATCATAAGGCATACAAAACCATGAATCCAAGCGATGATTTAGAATATCAACTCGACACTCTGGCAATTCGCACAGGGCATGATCGCACCTTTGAGGGCGAACATAGTGAACCTATCTTTTTAACATCTTCTTTTGTTTGCGAAAGTGCAGCTGATGCTGCCGCAAAATTTTCTGGGCAAATCGTAGGTAATACCTATTCACGCTATACCAACCCAACAGTGCAAGCCTTTGAAAAACGTTTAGCTGTTCTGGATGGCGCAGAGCGTGCGGTAGCAACCAGTTCAGGGATGGCAGCAGTACATGCCATGTGTATGGCGTATTTAAAAGCGGGCGATCATGTGATTTGTTCACGCGCCGTTTTTGGTTCAATCATTGCCTTATTTGAAAAGTACGTTGCAAAATTTGCTGTTGAAGTGACTTTTGTTGATTTAGATGATCTTGAAGGCTGGAAACAGGCAATTCGTCCAAATACACGTATTCTCTTTATTGAAACACCCTCGAATCCTTTGGCACAGGTGGGCGATATGCAGGCAATTGCAAATATTGCCCACGCGCATGGTGCTTTATTTGCAGTGGATAACTGTTTCTGTACACCTGTGTTACAGCAGCCGATTAAGTTTGGTGCCGATTTGGTTCTTTATTCAGCAACTAAATATATTGATGGTCAGGGACGGGCTTTAGGTGGTGCAGTTGTTGGTAAGAACGATTTGGTTGAAGAAATTAACGGCGTTGTGCGTACCCTTGGTAATTCAATGAGTCCATTCAATGCATGGATTTTCCTAAAAGGCTTGGAAACGCTCAGTATCCGTATGAAAGCGCACTGTGAAAATGCACAAAAACTGGCTGAATGGTTGCATCAACATGACAAGGTTGAAAAAGTGTATTACGCAGGTTTGCCTGACCATCCTGGGCACGAGCTTGCTAAAAAACAGCAAAAAGGTTTTGGTGGTGTGGTTTCATTTGTTGTAAGAGGTGAGCGTCAAGGCGCATGGGCGGTGATTGACAACACGCGTTTCCTATCGATTACCAGTAATCTGGGCGATGTAAAATCAACAATTACCCATCCAGCAACCACCTCGCATGGTAGAATGTCTGCCGAAGCCAAACAAGCCGCAGGGATTGAAGAAGGATTGATCCGTGTATCTGTTGGCTTGGAAGATATTAATGATATTATTCGTGACTTATCACGCGGTTTAGATTTGATTTAAGAGAGAGACTTATGAATATTAATATGCTCATGCAGCAAGCCCAGCGCATGCAAAAGGATATGGAATCCAATATTAAGAAAGCCAAAGAAGAGCTTGCAAAAACCGAAGTTCACGCTGAGGCGGGCGGTGGTTTGGTTAAAGTGACCATGACCTGCCGCAATGTTGTAAAGCGTATCGAAATTAGTCCAGAGCTGTTACAGGACGAAGCGGACATGATCGAAGACTTGATCGCTGCTGCAATCAATGATGCGGTACGTCAGGCCGAAGTCATTTCTGAAGAAAAGCTTCAAGGTGCCAACTCAGGTATGGGCTTGCCACCAGGTTTATCTGGTTTATTCTAATTCAAGAAAATCTCCAGCCTTTTTATAAAAGACTGGAGAAGCTTTTGTAAAACAATCGAGTCTATTTGTGTTTAGTGAACGATTTGAACAATTGGTTCAGGCATTACGTATCTTACCCAGTGTTGGTCCAAAATCAGCACAGCGTATGGCATTGCATTTGCTGATGAAAAACCGTGAGGGTGCATTTGCTTTATCGCACGCCTTACATGAGGCATCAAGCCATATCCATGAGTGCCGCATTTGTCATTCCTTAACTGAAAACGAAATTTGTGGCATTTGTGCCTCTGTGGAACGGGATGAACAACTTCTCTGTGTGGTTGAATCACCTGCGGATGTAATGGCAATTGAACAAAGCGGCAGTTTTCGTGGCAAGTACCATGTACTCGGTGGGCATTTGTCACCGTTGGATGGGATAGGCCCTGAGGAAATTGGAATTCCCTATCTGGTTCAACGCCTAAGTGAGGGGAAAATTGAAGAGGTGATTCTTGCCACCAATGCGACAGTTGAGGGGCAGGCAACGGCGCATTATCTGGTTGAGGCAACTAAACATTTGCCAATTCACATGACCCGAATTGCTCAAGGTGTACCTCAGGGTGGTGAACTTGAGTATGTGGATAGCCATACACTAAGTCAGGCTGTACATAACCGTATGAAGATGAAATAGGATGTTTATCCATTATTATTTTATCTACTTTAAATTTATGATGTTAATTTAAACAAATAATTAATTTTTTACATTTTGTCTAACATTATCGTTGATATATTTGCTGTAATTTGTGGCACTATGGACAGGCGAAAAGGATTTTCGTTTTTTGATGATATAGAAAAAGGAGTAATTTTATGTTTTGCATGTGGAATACTGATTAAATTTATTTTTGTATTTGATTTCGCTTGAGCAATGACTGCAATTTGGCAGTGCCATTGCTAATGGTTCTTTATTATTTTACTTGAGCAAATATGTTTCAGTTTATCCAGCAGCAACAAGATTTAGCTGTTCTCCTTACTCAAATGGAACAATGTTCCACCTATGCACTTGATACTGAGTTTATTAAGGTTGATACCTTATATCCAAAACTTGGGGTGTGCCAAATCAATCTGAATGGTCAGGTTTCCCTGTTGGATGGGACTGCACTGGATTTGGCACACTTCTGGCAAAAAATATTTGACGCACAACAGAACATTTTCCATGCCTGTGGTGAAGATATTGACCTGATTTATCACTATGCAGACCAGAAACCACTTGGCAATGTCTTTGATACTCAAGTGGCAATGGCTTTTTTGGGACATGGTCTACAAGTCAGCTACCAGAATGCCTTAAAAACTCGTTTGAATATTGATATAGAGAAAGACCAGACACGTTCAGACTGGTTGGCTCGACCGCTCACTCAGGAGCAAATGAGCTATGCAGCCAATGATGTTCTTTATTTAACCAAACTTGCTGATGCATTGAAGAATGACCTAAAAGTGAAAGGTCTCTATCAATATGTATTGGAGGATTGCCAAAATCTCACCAAAGAAATTGCACTGGAAACGCCACTTGCAGCGCTTTATACCGATATTGGTAATTACCGCCACTCACGTAGAGAGTTAATGCAGTTACAACAACTCAGTATCTGGCGGGAACAAATCACCAAGGCACTCAATCAACCACGCAGTTTTATCCTTAAAAATGCCACCATGATTGATTTGGTGGAGAAAAATCCACGTAATCATTTCCAGCTTGCTCAGGTGAAAGGCATACGTCCGAATATTGTGCGTGAACATGGTAAAACCATTTTAGATTTATTGAAGTTTTTGCCCCCTGAAAATGAGTGGCCATTAAGAATGGCTCGGCCTGTAAAAAGTAATTCCAAGGAAGTGGTACCACAAATAGAGATTTTAATAGAGCGTGTGGTTCTTGAAACAGCCATTCCCAAAGAAGTCTTGCTACGGAAAAAATGGCTGAACGCGATTTATGAGCATGTGGTTTTTCATCTGGATGAGCAGGATTTACCCAACTATTTATTGGGCTGGCGTTATGAAATCTTAACCAGACCATTGATTGAACTGTTGCGGCAGGATATTGAATATTTGGGCACACAGATGAAGATTTCCCAGTAAACAAAACACGACTGCTGCGTTAACATTCCTTGATGTACCTGTTATTTTTTTCATGTATGCTGTTTTTGATTGATAAGAGTTGTGAGTAAATATGCACTGCGATATTTATAGATCGAGCAAAAAAGACGAAATGTATATGTATATTGCTCGTCCAAACTATCCTGATGACAAGGAACCAGAAAATCTGTTTGATGGTATTCCTGAAGCCGTGTTGCAAGCATTTGGCAAGGCGACTTTTGTCATGCATCTGGAGCTGCACAATGAGCGCAAGCTTGCCCGTGTGAACGTTCTTCATGTTTTGGACTCACTACACAGCAAGGGGTTTTTTATCCAGATGCCGCCTGAGGGATTAATTAATCCAAATGCGGTGGAACCAGAGGGTTTGCGCGGTGCTTGAAACTTTAACAGCGATCTGGTCCAACATCCTGTCAGTGCTGGATCAATTCCCTGAAGAGAATGTTGCGATCATTGTTTATGTGACAGGAACACTCATTGCATTATGGTGCTGGTATCGCCTGATGTCGCGTTTACCCAATCCAGTCGGTGGAATCCTATGGATTATTGTATTTGCCATTCTGGCAACACCTACGATTTCCGAGGGTCCAAACTCGGCATTAGCACCAGCAGTCTTTGGCCTGATTTTTGGTATATTGACCAAAGAGCATATTTTAATCTGGTCAAACCTGTCACTAATCCTGTTTGTCATTGGTGTAGGTCTACTGGTTGGATTTTGCTGGTCAAAGTATTCCGCAAATAAAACTGTACGTTCCGCTTAAATATTCACACTAAAGTAAAGATAGAAAAATAAGGTTGTTTAAATGTCTGCTGATACTCAACACTTCACTGGTACAGATCAATATATTGCAACTGAAAGCCTTAAACTTGCAGTAAAAGCTGCGCGTGCTTTGCAAAAACCACTTTTGGTCAAAGGTGAGCCAGGCACAGGTAAAACCTTGCTTGCAGAACAGGTGGCTGAAAGTCTGGGTTTAAAGCTGATTACCTGGCATATCAAGTCAACCACCAAAGCCCAGCAAGGCCTGTATGAATATGACGCTGTTTCACGTTTACGTGACAGTCAGTTGGGTGATGATCGTGTTTATGACATCAAGAACTATATTAAAACAGGTAAATTATGGGAAGCCTTTACCAGCGAAGAACGTTGTGTATTGCTGATTGATGAAATTGACAAGGCTGATATTGAGTTTCCAAATGACTTGCTACATGAACTCGATAAAATGTCGTTCTATGTCTATGAAACAGGTGAAACCATCACTGCGACCCAACGTCCAATTGTGATCATCACCTCAAATAATGAGAAAGAACTTCCAGACGCGTTTTTACGCCGTTGTTTCTTCCACTATATTGAGTTCCCAGATGAAGCCACCATGCGTGACATCATCGCGGTTCATTTCCCGAATATCTCAAATATTTTGGTCAGTGAAGCCCTACAGGTGTTCTTTAAGTTACGTGAAATTCCAAACTTGAAGAAACCCCCATCAACCTCTGAATTGATCGACTGGTTAAGCCTACTCATGGCAGATGATATGCCTGAGGATGTGTTGCGTAATCACGATAAGTCAAAAGCGATTCCGCCGTTGTATGGCGCGTTAATCAAGAATGAACAAGATGTGCAACTGCTTGAACGTTTAGCATTTATGTCACGCCGCTAAGAGTGTTTACCAATGTTTGTACGATTGTTTTACACCTTGCGCAAATATGGTGTACCTGTAACAACTCGTGAGCTGATTGATCTCAATCAGGCGGTGGCATCAGGTCTGGTTTTTGCAGATCAAGAAGAATTCTATCAATTGGCTAAAACCATTTTGGTCAAGGATGAGCGTTTCTTTGACAAGTTTGACCGTGCCATGAAAGACTATTTTGATGGTATTGAAACTTTTGATCTTGATGAATTACTTAAACAAGTTCACAAATTACCAAAAGACTGGTTTGATCTTGAGCTATTGGAGAAACATCTCACTCCTGAACAACGTGCAGAACTACTCAAAGCAGGTTCGCTTGAAGAACTGATGAAAATGCTGGAAGAACGCTTGCGGGAACAGCATAAAAAACATCAGGGTGGCAATCGTATGATTGGTACAGGTGGAACTTCACCTTTTGGTGCTTTTGGTGATCATCCAGAAGGTGTCCGCATCGGTGGGCCAGGGCGTAAACGTTCAGCGGTAAAGGTGTGGGAACAGCGCAAATACCAGAATCTTGATGACGATCAAGTGTTGGGAACACGCCAGATGCAAATTGCGTTGCGTCGTTTGCGTAAGTTTGCCCGTCAGGGTGCAGCCGAAGAACTCGATGTTGACGGTACCATCCGTGAAACGGCCAAACAGGGTATTTTGGATGTACAACTCGTGCCTGAGCGCCGTAACCGTATCAAGGTGTTGATGCTGTTTGATGTTGGTGGTTCAATGGATGCTTATATCGCTGAATGTGAGAAGTTGTTTAGCGCCGCAAAATCAGAATTCAAAACGCTGGAATATTTCTACTTCCATAACTGTCTTTATGACTATGTATGGAAAGACAACCATCGCCGTAGTTCAACACGCATGAATACATGGGATCTATTCCATACCTATGGACGTGATTACCGTGTGATTGTGGTGGGTGATGCCAGTATGGCACCATACGAACTCAAGTCGGCAGGTGGTTCAGTTGAATATATGAATGATGAGTCGGGCGAAGTATGGCTTAGACGTTTACGTCAGCATTTTGACAAAACCGCTTGGTTAAATCCTGAAATGGAAGGTTACTGGCATTACACCCAGACCATTAACTGGATCAAAGAAATTTTTGAAAATCATATGTATCCAATGACACTAAAAGGCATTGAAGATATGACCAAATATTTATCTCGTTAAACTTCATAAGGCTGATTCATGTTGGATCAGCCCAGTTTTCCAGTGTTAAATCTGTAATGCGATTAAATTCCTTACAATTGTTGCTCACCAAAATACATTTTTCGGCAAGTGCATGACTTGCAATCCATAAATCATTATTACCAATCGGTGTTCCAGCTTGTTTGAGTAATAGTGCATGATGAGCATAGTACTCACAAAGTTGTTGTTGAGTACTATAAAGGACAGGGATTCGCAGAATCAGGTTTTCAAGCTGTTTTAAAACAACAGTCTTTCGCTGACTGCCGTAGGCTCCTTTTAATAATTCCGCATAACTGATAAATGACATACACAATTCATCATCCTGTGAGAGTTGATTGACTCGTTCAATCACACTCAGGGGTTTATTCTTCATGAAATAGATCAGAATATTGGTATCCAGCATATATTTCATAAAGCATCACGCTCTTGTACTTGGTTATCCTCTAAACGATTTTTTTCTAGAGCCTCAACAAAGTCATCATCAAATTCATTTAAGGCTTGCCATAATGCTTCACCTCGATTTTCATTTAAATCTGCAATAGGATGAATGACCAAATCTCCATTCTGATTCAAAAAAATTTCTACCCGCTTGGTATTTAAACGAAATTCTTGTGGAATACGAACGGCTTGACTATTGCCATTCATAAATACACGAGATGTAATTGATGTGCTCATCATAGCCTCCAATGTATGTACACATAGTGTGTACATTAAAGCATTAAATCAAAATATTGAATAGTATTTAATCAATCCAATTGATCTATTTTTTGTTTTCAGTGGATTAATGATGAAACATTAAAAAATAGTTGAAAAACACGATAGAATAAGCCGTTTTGCAATCCTTGCCTGTGGAGACCTACGTGGATCGACCAACCATTCCCCCTGAACATTTACAAGAAGCGTCTGAGCATTTATCAACAATTCGGGATTTTATCCGTTTTGGGGTGAGCGCATTACGCCAATACGATGCACATTTGGGGCAAGGTACAGAAGATTATTTTGCAGAAAGTTCAGCTCTGGTTTTGCAAACATTGTCACTGGAATGGTCTGCTGATGCAGAGATTCTAGATGCTAAACTTTTACCAAGTGAAAAAGCTGAATTTTTAAGTTTATTGGAACGCCGTATTAATGAGCGTGTTCCGACCTCATATTTATTGAATCTTGCATATTTCTTTAATAAACCTTTTTATGTGGATGAGCGTGTACTGATTCCACGTTCACCAATTGCAGAGGCGATTGAACAACGTTTTGCGCCATATTGTCTGGATGAAAATGGGCAGATGCGTGAAGCCTTGAATAATTTACCTGAGAATCCAGCAGCAAAAACGCCGCAACGTATTCTGGATATGTGTACAGGTTCGGGATGTATTGCTGTGGCCTTGGCTTATGCTTTCCCAGACTCGGAAGTGGATGCAACCGATATTTCCAAAGAAGCTCTCGAAGTCGCTTCAATCAATGTAGAGCATCATAACAAGCAATATCAAATTGCATTGCTTGAATCTGATCTATTTGCAAAAATTCCTGCTGAAAATCAATATGATCTTATCGTGAGCAATCCTCCTTATGTCGATGCAGAAGATATGGCGGACTTACCTGATGAATTCCTGCATGAACCTGAGTTAGCCTTGGCTGCGGGTCAGGATGGTTTGGACCTTGTTCGTAAAATGCTGGCTCAGGCGGCTGACTATCTTACAGAGGATGGCCTGATTGTGATTGAAGTGGGCAACTCTGAATGGGCAATGCGTCAAAACTTCAACACGGTTGATTTCCACTGGTTAACTTTCCAGAAAGGTGGTTCTGGTATTTTTGCATTAACTGCTGAACAATGCCGTCGTTATAAAGATCTATTCCAGCAATCCATTCAAAATTAAGGGGCTAAAAATGGCAGGGAACAGTATTGGTCAGCTTTTTCGGGTAACCACCTGTGGCGAGTCGCACGGTGTTGGATTAATGGCGATTGTTGACGGTGTACCACCAGGTTTGGAACTATGCGAAGATGATTTACAAAAGGACCTGGATCGCCGTAAACCAGGAACCTCAAAGTTTGCGACCCAGCGTAAAGAACCTGATCAGGTTGAAATTATTTCAGGTGTTTTTGAGGGTAAAACCACAGGTACGCCGATTGGCCTGTTGATTCGCAATACAGATCAGAAATCTAAAGACTACGGTAATATCGCGCAGACATTCCGCCCTGGACATGCTGATTATACCTATACACAGAAATATGGCTTCCGTGACTATCGTGGTGGTGGCCGTTCAAGTGCGCGTGAAACGGCAATGCGAGTTGCCGCTGGTGCAATTGCCAAGAAATATCTTGCTGAAAAATTTGGTATTGATATTCGCGGCCATGTCACACAAATTGGTAATGAAGTTGCTGAGAAGCTGGATTGGTTGGAAGTACCGAACAACCCATTTTTCTGTGGGGATGTTGATGCAGTGCCGCGTTTTGAACAGCTTGTAACCTCATTACGTGAACAAGGAACCAGTTGTGGTGCAAAACTGGAAATTCTTGCTGAAAAAGTACCAGTGGGCTGGGGTGAACCTGTTTTTGATCGTCTGGATGCTGATATTGCCCATGCCATGATGAGCATTAATGCCGTTAAAGGTGTCGAAATCGGTGATGGCTTTGCTGTTGCAGGGCAGTTTGGTCACGAAACCCGTGATGAACTGACTACAGATGGTTTCCTCGCCAATCATGCTGGCGGCATTTTAGGTGGGATTTCAAGTGGTCAAACCATTCGTGTTGCAATTGCCTTAAAACCGACTGCAAGTATTACCACGTCTGGTAAAACCATTACAATTGAGCGGGAAAATACGGATGTGTTAACCAAAGGTCGTCATGACCCATGTGTGGGTGTGCGTGCCACGCCAATTGCCGAAGCCATGCTGGCGATTGTGTTAATGGATCATTTCCTACGCCATCGCGCACAGAACGCAGATGTGATTTCACCATTTCAGCCAATTGAACCTTAATATAAGCTTATAATTAGGCCACACATATGATTCATTCTATGTGTGGCTTTAATAGTATTTTAAATATATCTTTAAAACTTTTTAAGTATTATTAAATTCAACAACAAAATTATAGTGCTTCAGAAATAACATTATCTGAAGTGGAAATATAATATTGATTTCTACCATTACGCTTGGCCACATATAATGCATGGTCAGCTTGAGAAATAAATTCCGAAAGACTGTCATTTAAACGCGGTGTGACTGTTGCCACCCCCACACTAATCGTAACATGCTCGGAAACATGACTTCTTGGATGAATAATTCCTATATTGCGAACCAGCTCCATTAACCGTTGTACCTGTATCACAGCTTGATCCTTATCTGTCATGGAGAATAACAATAGAAACTCCTCACCACCATAACGGGCAGCGAGATCGCCACTACGAGAGGCAATTGAACCCAATAAAATGGCAATCTGCCTTAAACACTGATCTCCTTGGATATGCCCCAGGGTATCGTTGTATAGTTTAAAGAAATCAATATCAATCATCATGATTGTAATAGGCATTTCATGGCGAATGGCTCGTTTCCATTCATTTTCAAGAACCTCATCTAGATAACGGCGGTTGGCCAAACCAGTTAAGGCATCCTGCCGCGATAGAACCGAAAGCTGCTGTGCCTGACGTATGAGCTCCAGCCGATTAAGTTCGATCATACAATTCTGTAAATAGTTTTCCCGATGTTGCCTGTCTGTGGCATATGCCAATGCCATACCCAAAAAGCTGCTAAAAGTATAGGTGCGGTTTAAAAAAGTCCAATCAATATAGCCACTTAGCCATGTACTAACGATCAAACCCACAAGCCCACCACACCATCCAGCAAGAATGGCTGTGTAGAAACGCATTCCCACAAAGCCATAAATAATCACGACTGCATACATCATGGCAGCATGAAATAGCACATTATGTTGGCCTTGTTCTAATACGTTGATCAAGGTGAATATAATTGCAACAGCGCCCATTGATCCCAGACAAACATAATGATCAAACCATTTATTCATGATGGGAACAAAGGCTAGTAGCCAGGCGAGTAAAATGATAATACCGACCCAACCGTAATACGCACCCCATTCAAGACGCAAAACAGGGGGTAATACCTGATAGGTACCGAAACTAAGAAATAAATATAAACCTAGAATGATAGGCGCACGATAACGAAACTCATGGGCAGCCTCATTTCTGTATTGATCTCGATAGATCACTTCTAATTCTTTAGGAAACCAAACTAAATTTAGCCCGCGAGAAATTAGTAAGTCGATTTGTTCTTGTCTCAATATATTGGAAGCTTTCAACTTCATCTTATCTCTCACCACTTCCAAATATTGTTATAAATATCAAATAGGAATTATTTTTTACTACGTTACACTGATTTTAAAAAAAATGTGTATCATATTATAAAAAATTATTAATTTTTTTAACTCAATCATGTTTTATTATTCAGAATTTATCATACGTCTAACTTTCATCAGAAGTTCTAATTATGAACTAGTATGATAGACCTCTTGCGAAAATCAAAATTTTATCAGTGATAAGCGTTGATTTTTAAATATATATTAAATTCTAAAATAGTCAAAAATAATACTTTCTAAAGAGATCTAATGTTTCAATTTACTAAAATCTTAAAGAAACAAAAAATGTTACAAATTAAACAGTAATGATTGTATATTTACTGTATTAGAATGCAATTTAGACAAAAACAACAATCATGGAATGTGATTGAATCAAGTCATACGAAATAGGATGCATCGCAATGACTGCTATGAATCAATATGCAACAAAACTAGAAATTACCCCTCATACTGAATGGGCTCAACGGTTCTGGGATGGACTTTTACCTGCAAAAGAAAGAGTGAGTAAACATCCTTTATTTTTAGACATGGCGAGTGGTTCATTAAGCCTTGAATGTTTTCGTTCGGCATTACTTAACTTTTACCCTTTAGTTGCTCATTTTCCATCCTATATGGCAGGAGCATTGGCCAAGGCAACTTCTTTCTCATTGGATGGTGTAACTGAAACCAGGGACTGGCTTATTCAAAATATTAAGGTTGAAGAACGCCATTTAAACTGGTATCAGGATTGGGCAATGGGTTTTGGCCTTACACTGGAAATGCTGAATGAAGTAACACCACCTGCCGCCATGAATGCAGTCAATCATTTTCTCTGGACAACCAATTATCGAGGGAGTCTGGCCGAAAGCATTGCCGCAACAAATCTGGCAATTGAGTGGGCAACAGGGGACTGGACTATACAGGTGTATAAGGGAATTCAAACCTACACCCAACATCCAGAAGTCAATATTAATAAACGATCACTTGCCTGGTTAAGAGCACATGCACATTATGATGACCTACATCCTTATGAGGCTATGGAACTGATCAAGCGACTGTGTGACAAAGATCCAGTTTTGCAGAGAAAGGCTTTTTTAGCTGCCAAAGAAGGATTGGCCTATTATGAGCTTGCTCTTGATGAGTGCTATAAGTTGCAGCATAAAAATTAAAATCCATAAGACAGCTATTTAGTTAATACTAAATAGCTGTCTGGTTTTTATATTTTGATCAATTTAATAGTTGCATTTTTTCATCAAAGTTTTCTAGAACAAGACATTTTAAATGTTGCAATTCATCAAAACAGGTAGCGTAAAAACCACATACATCAGAAAGGACCTTGCAGCGCCAGCTCACGAATGAGCAAACATCTTTTCAAAGCATTATTTTATAGAGAGATTTCTACAAACTAAGGGCTGAAGTTATTGAAGCGAAAAAGTCTGATCTTTTACAGGGATACCTAAATGATCCAGAGCATCATGCAAATTATCCTAAAAATTAAGATGGAAAAATATTTAGTTTGTATTTCGCATAATGTATATTATGTTAAATCAGATACAAGTCACCACTACAGCAACGCTCTCGCTCTTACAATCGCAATGGTGAGCATTGACAGCTTGACTGTCAACGCTATCCGAATGAACATAATCTAAGTTATGCGGAAATCCTAACGCCTATAATATGAGTTGCTGACCGTCAGGTTATTAATGAACCGTTGCAGTTTCATATCCTGCTGTATTGCCCATACCATCAACTTAACCTCTGTGATCTGTTCGTCAGGTGCATTTTGCTCCTGGAGCAACTCGAGATACGAGTCAAGCATTGTGATTAGTTTATCCGTGTTCATAGACCACCATATTAAAAGCCTTAGACTACGCCTTGTCGACCCTGCGCACTGCTCGGGCACGACAATTCCCCTGAAAGGCTTTTATGGTTAATCCCTCATAGAACATGAGGGAGGATTTTGTAATCAGGGCAAGGATGGTCAAATTTAAGCACATAAATATGGCTATTCGGAATAACGTGTGGAAAGGCTCTTAATTTAGAGCCTTTAATAATTGATTAAGCGCATCATCGTTCGACTTTAAGTTATTTTCTGTTTTATATTTTTCGATCAAATCAAGACTTTCTTTTGATAACCAAAGGTCTTTGCGAACAAAGCCTTTGTCTAACATTTCTTGACGTTGTTTAGCTTTGCGCTCTGCTGCTGTCTGAGCCATTTTAATTACTCCTCAACTAAGATTGATTCACGATTGAGCATTGGGATGATGTAAACCACACCTTGCTCATCATGATCTTTACAACCATCAAAGCCCATTCTTTTAGCACATTCACCACGTTTAGCTTGAATGAACCAATCGTTTTCAGCATCAGCAAAGTCATGATTCCAAACACTATCTGAGCCATCTAATAAGCTTTCTGCATCATCTAAATCAATCTCAAATCGTTCAGCAATTTCCGCTATGACTTCACTATCATGCAAATCAGAAGCATCGATAAAGCGCATATCATCAGCATTAATTGAGTAAGTGATAGTTTCACCTGCTGACATTTCATAAACATTTGTAGAGAAGAATAAGCAATCATCAAAGTTACCAAACTTAGAAACTTTCTCAATTTTGTTTGGGCTTGTGTGGAATAATTTCATTATCAATCTCCTTGTCTATGTGTTAATTATAAAGTGTGACCGCTCACAAAACAAGAGTTAATTGGAATTATTTTGAATTACCAACAAATGGCAGTTTCCACACCTTATTCCGAATAGCCATAAATATAATTCTCGCAGCAAGAACCAATAACGCCATGCCAAGATCATACGCAACGAGGCATAGAGCATGATTTTGATGAATTGTGGCAAGGCGTGAAATAACCTTTCATCTTAAAATACACAATATATATTGACAAAACACTATTGGCACATGTTTTGCTTATGATGAATATTTGATCTTGTAACGTCATTATTTGTCGTAATAAGATTGTCAAACATTTTATTTCTATCATTATTTATTTTTTATCGTGTTTTTGAATTAATGATCTCTGCCCTATTTTTGCAATGGCAATAAAAAAGGGCGTTGATCGCCCCGGGTTGTACATCGTTGCGGGAAATCTTAAAGGGTCGGCTGGTTTGTCTGTGTAGAAACTTCGCTTCGCTGCATCTCTGTACTCGACATATCAGTCCGATTATTGACAAAGTAATTAAAAGGTCTGTCGTTGTTCTCAATGAGACGCTGACAGTCGGCTTGTGATACATCAAGTTTTGTCCCTTGTTGTGTATATGCTTGATATTTACTACCTGTTTTCATACAACCACTAAATAATGGTTTTGCCGTAACTTCATAAGAAACATGGTTTTGTATGTCATTATCAAACGGTTGAGCTGGATTATATGCAACAGTTGTATGGCCATTCTCCCCAGGGGAAACCGAAGAACCATTTTTGGTAATCTGATCAAACCATTTTACACATTCAGGTTTTTCAACATTTGCGCCTTTTCTGCATTCTGTATCTAAATTCTGGGTACCACTGGGGACAGATTGCGTACTCTGAGTCGATTGACTTTTATTTTCTTCAGTAGGTTTTTGCCCTGTCATGCCACCTATGGCATTACGTGCGAGCTTGTCACCGCCCGACTTTGTAAACAGAAACCATGACGCAGACATTAAAACCACAATGGCAATGATTGCGTAAATGAACTTACTTTGTATTTTGAACTGTACTGAAGTATGAGCAGATGCACTGGTGTACATGTCTTGCCATTTTTTCTTATAGAAGAATTTATAGCTGTCCTGATAATTAACAGTACGTGTTGATGCAGCAGCTTGCCACGGATCACGAAGCCATCTTTCAAATTCATAGATAGTAGCAAAATTAGGTTTTTGAACTGGTCGTTTAACCAAGTACATTTTTTCAACTAATGCTCTAATACCCTTGTTTAGTCTTTGTGGGTCTTGAGTCATCAAGATAATGTCTTTATTTTGATGCCCATGCGTTGTTAAATCAACAATCATGGGATTTTGAGACATTTTGCCATCATTATCAGTATATTCAGGCCTTTTATGTATTTCATCCATAAAAATAATGGAATTATCAGGAACATCACGCCAATCTTTTGGTGCAAGTTTTATAAAGTCACACTTTTCTGCATGACCCTCAATATCTGAGTAAATTTGTCGCACAATGTCCGTTTCAGGATTAAACTTTCCAGAATCTATACGTTTTTGAATCTCAATGTTTTTTTCGTGATATTCATAAGCCATTTTAGCAGCAAATTGGCTTTTTCCGTGTCGTGGCTGCCCAACAATTAAATAAATAGCCATTAGCTTGATGCCTTTCCTAAAGAGACCTTGTTAATCATCAATGTAACCTTGAGAACACATGCCCCAACAATGATTGACAGCCCGTAGTCAATATTGCCCAGGGCAAGTATCTGCAATACGTCAGCAGACATTTTGCCCCACTCAGTTTGAGCGTAAGAAATCAATTGATTAAACAAAGTGAGTACAACAGCACTAGAAAACACCCCTAAACCCAAACCCTTTAAAAGTGATTTTCCTGTTTTTGATAATGTTGCATCTGCGACAGATACAAGTATTGATTTCAAGCTCATATCTCTGAATCCTCACCTTTACGGCCAACCCCAACAAGAATCATTGCACCTGATAGAAAGCCTATTAGCGGAGCAACAAAAGACCATTTCGAAGCAAACTGACAAATAGGTTCATAACTAATTGATCCAGTACCTTTTGTGCCAATTGTGATATTTATGGGAATAGGTGCAGGACAGCCTGCAGTTGCTTTAAATGTGCCCGTATTTAGTTCTGGCAAAGGTATGTCTTGGACTGGCAGACTATTATCAGAATCAGGATTAGGTTCATTTTTAAAGAAGTCTGTAATTGATGTCACAGCAGCTTCATATTTTGTTTTAGTCCAGTCCCAAGAATCTGTAACAGCATCAGCCCATACTTGTGGCTGTGTAATGACCCATTTAGCAGCTTGACAAATACTTGGCGCCCAGTCACAGAAAATCGGAAAATCTAAAGTTAAATCTGTTGCAGGGGCAGCTACCGACGAGCTGGGATTTTCAGTATTCGCATTTTCTTTAGGTACAGCATCACCTTTTGCTGTCTGATCTGTAGGAATAGATTGCGTATTTTCAAGTTGATTGATAATAGGACGGGCTTTTGTATTGTCTGTTTGAGCATCATTGATAATGTCAGCAGCAGCAGCAGTTGTTGCTACTTGTGCGTTAGTATCTCCATTTTCAGCATTAGAAATAACCTGTTGAGCAACAGTATCTAAAGGAATTGATTTTCTATCTTCTTCAGGAATAGTAGTATTTTGAGTCCCAGCTGGGAATAAAGGAAAATTTGGATTATCAGATAAAATACAATAACCAGCATAAAGACCAACTTTAGCATAAACAGCTTTTTTCGCCCATTCACTACCAGCACCGTACTTAATTGCAGCTTGTTCTTGACAATATTTATCAGCAGGACTTTTTACGTTAGGATCAACGTAAGTAATTCGATTATTCGCAGGATCAAGAACCCAATCAACAGCGCCAAGCAATTGTTGCACTGCTACTGATAAAGCATAACCAGCAGCGCCACGCGCTAGTACTTTCGAGACCTGAGCAGCCGTAGGTGTAATCTTTGCTGTACCAGTAGCTATTTTTTTTGCACCATTCAAAATGACTTCTTTCGTACCTGTCAGCACTGTAGAAGCACCTTGAACAACTGTATTTGTAATAGACCAAGGAGCAAAACCACCAGCAGCATAAGCAGAATTAAAACAATTGAAGTAAAGCGTAAATATAAGAAATACAGAGAAGATTTGTTTTAAAAGAGCCTTGCGCCCACGATTAGCCACATGATTATGCATATATATGCCCCTAAACTTTCTATGTCCATATTTCACCCAGTTAAAAAGAAATGCCCTCAAACGAGGGCATCGTTATTACATTGCTGATCGTGCCCACTTGAACACTTTGATAACTACAACTAAAGACAGCACAGCAAGCCCAATAGAGCTTACAGTTGTCACGCCATCTGTGATGGTTCCAACCACTGATGTAACGTCAATTGGTGCAGCATTAGCGTTGCTCATAAGCGCAGCAGATACAGCAATACCAAAGCCATATTTCTTCACAGCAGCAGCAAAAGCAGCAGGGTTGCCATAGGTTTTGTTCATTGCTTCATTTACTTGATCTTGGGTTAATTTGTCCATGATGGACTCCTTTTAATGTAGTGCTTTGATGCACTTCTTGATTACAAAGACCGTTGCAAACACCATTAGACAAGCAAAACCAATGGTATTACCCTCTACTAGTGTGAGCTTCGGCAGCACAGTGGGCATTTCTACCCATTCAAGGCACTGGTTAGTTGTCGAGTCGAGTTGATTGCAAACCAGTGCCATTTCTTAGATTCCTTATGCAGCTTTAACCGCTTTTTCTTCCAACTGGAGAGGCTTGCCATCTCCAGTGGTTTTATAAAATATGTTCATGCCATTCATTTGGGTTGATAACTCAACTGGCAGATAGATTTCACGACCTTTGAATGACATGTAAAAGTCTTTCATATGATGATGATCTGAAATAACAGAGACATTTTGAGAACAAGGGACAATTTCATCCAAACCCTTATCATATTTTTGGGACTTGAAAACAAGACGCATCTTGAGTTCGCCCTTGTCACCCACTGAGGTTAGGATATCGAGTAGTTTTGCTTTAAAGATTAATTGAGACATGGTATTCACCTTATGCGGTACGTAGTTGATAACTGAACGTTGAAACGGGTTCGATAAAGTTTGGCGGTAGCTGATCTTCAAATTTCATTTCGAACATTTTGATAAATGGGATAACGTTGTTGCTTGACTGGACATGTAGGTTTTGGATATAAACTTTTGAATAACCACACTTTTCTAAAGCTGCTACCAATTTACAGAATTGAGCTTTGCTATATTTAGTTCGCATTTCATCAAAGCCAAATTTTTCAATGTCATAGTAGAAACGCTCGATATTCCGAGCCTTACGGTCTGACACCGTGCCCGCAGGGATTTCTTTCCTGAAAGCCTTGAATATCTGGATATAGACGTCAAAACGGGAAAAGTTCTGTGACGGCTTCTCATGTAGGCGCTGGAGGTATGTGCCACTAAAGCCCGCATCAATCAGGTCCGCTGCAAGGTTGAGGAAACGCTTGTGGGTATATTTCTTTTTGGTTTCATTGTGGCCAATGCTCTCCAGTAGGAGGTAAAACTCCATGAGTTCATCGACCTTTCTTGTACAGATTTTCTTTTCAGTGGATACGGTTTGGTGAACGGCAAGAATATTTTTAAATACAGTTTCATGGTCAGATACTTTCATGTTTGTACCCTCAAATGCTTGGAATAATTGACGATTTGCTTTAAGCCAGATGTCTTGTAAAAAATTGGGATTGGATTTTTGGTAACGGATAAGCTGGAATAAATTAGTTGGGATATCGAGTTCTTTCATAACGTAGGCTTTGATGCCTGTTTCAAATCTTAATAGACCACGTGCAAAGGCCTGTAGTTCAGGATCGGACATGACCTTAACGACACGCTGGGCACATTTGTCATTTGCCTTGGCAAGCTTGATTTGTTCCTGTAATTGTTCGTGGAACTCATTGGACTTCACATACACTTTACGGGCAAAACGCTTGCAACGTTCAGAACCGAAATACAGCGTATTCTTGAACATGGCATCTTTGGTGGATTTGCGGATGTGCTGTGTTGAGACATTCCGCATCAAGGCCAGAACCTTTTCAGCTTCTCGGTCATCACGAAAACGGAATGAGTAGGTTGCGTCGAGTTGCTTAACCTCAGTCATGCCGACATCGAGGATGTCATAAAGCGCAGGGTTTGATTGAGCCAAGAAGCCCAACATTTCCAAAGCACCCTCTTCTATCCAGTCAGTGCCGTATACGTTATGCCCTTGCATGATCTTGGCAGGTGAACATTTCAGTTCCACATACGGATGCCCAGGAACATCATGGAACAGCTTGAATGACATGGCAGTATGAGAGGTGGGGATTTTTGACCAGACATGATGCAGGATTTGAGTTTTTACATTCCCATCTTCATCCTTGTATACATCGTAAGAGCCAACTTTAAGATTCAGGTCAAGCAGGTCAAAACAAATAATGCAGTGTCTACCGTCGCTTGTTAATTCAACAAGATCAGTCTTGACAGGTATCCACATTACAATTTTGTCTAGCATGATTAGAGACTATCAAGACGATCTTGCAAAGCAACCAATTCATCATCACTGAATACATCAGTAAGAGAACAGGCAGATAGAAAGCCTGCAATAATCCCCTTGTAGTAATCTGGCATTGTAGAAATACCATGCGCCACAAAATAACTTTCAATCCGAGCTAAAGCTTGTTCTTTATTCATGTTATGCCCCATCTTGAAATATCAAATATTTACATGCAACAACATCACACGCAACAAATTGACAGAAAGATAACAGAATTGCACGTAACAAAGCAACGTGTGACACAATAATGCTGTTGCATTAAACATTGTTAGGAAATCACATGAAAAAATCAGACTTATCAAAAACTTATAGAATTAGAGGGGAATTTGTGGAAGCAATAAAAGAAAAATCACTAGACTTTATTATCGAAAAAAAGGAAAGAATTGAGGAAGCTGATGTAATAAATGCTTTAATTTATAAACACTTAAAAGAAATAACTGCAAAAGATGTAACAAAATATATCGAAGAAATAAAAAAAGCCGACTAATAATAAATATTGATCCTGACTATTAAGGAAGAAGATGAGCCAAATCATATTTTTAATCATTGGAATAGCCATTGGCTATTTCATTGGTATCAATAAAAAGAAAGAAATGCCAGAAGCCAAAAAAAGAAAAATAATAAATTATACAGAAAGGCAAAAAGCAAAAATCCGCTATGAAACAGATGCAGATCGAATAAGGCAACTCAACTTACTATCACCCAATGAAAGTAAGTTTATGAGAATGCTACAACATGAATTCACCAACGAAAAAGTTATCGTAAAAGATAAAAGATTCTACATAGCAGATCAAGACAACTACCCTATTGCGATATTTGAATACAGAGATGGAACAAAATCAATTAAAAGCAAAGACATGGAAGATGGATTGCCATTATTTTTGTATAAAGCTTTACTATCTAGTCAATCCATTAAAGAAGATAAAATATCATTAAAATTATAAATAGATGTCTCGAATATGAGACTTAAGTCCACTCCAGAGAACGTGGACTTTTTGCAAGATTTGCGCTTTGCAATGGTCGAGCTGCGAGCCCTCGCTCCGCCCCATTGCAAAGCGCGTAGGCGTACAGAATGTCGCATAACTTAAAATTATGTTAAAT
>NZ_KB849211.1:750321-920454 GCF_000368025.1 Acinetobacter parvus DSM 16617 = CIP 108168 | reverse complement strand
TAGTTAAAATGCTGAACACAAAGTTAGACTCAATATCTAATCCGTTAATAACTCTTTGGTTCGTAAGTAAGGCAGACATGAAGTGAAAACACAACATGATCAATAAGACCCCAAAACACCACAACAGTTTGCTGGCGACAATAGCAAGAGTGAACCACCTGATCCCTTCCCGAACTCAGAAGTGAAACCTCTTCGCGCTGATGGTAGTGTGGCGTTTGCCATGTGAGAGTAAGTCATCGCCAGCTTTTAAATACTAAACCTCCCAACCAATGTTGGGAGGTTTTTTATTTCTATTTTAACTCAAGTATTTATCTCAAAATCAAGTAGGAATGAGAATTATAAAATCACAGTTTCCTTGTCTTGGTATTTATTGAACAATATTTTTGCATTATAAGTAACAAAAAAATTTAAATATTTTTTTGCCAAATAGTTCACTTTTTTGACGATAAAAGTGGTATTACGAATTGATAAAATATATTATTTCGAGTAAATTTTTGTACAAAAGTCTTAATTCTATTGTAAGACTATTATATTAAATAAGATGGATATTACTGATATGGCATATTTGAAAAATTTAAAGAAAATTGGGGTAAATACTACGGTATTAACAACTTCCCTTGCTCTTGCTGCCTGTGGTGGTGGTGGTGGGTATTATGGGGATACAAACTCTAATACAAACACAAATAATCCTAATGATTCAGGCACTGTAAAAGAAGTTGCAGGAGTTACAATTCAATTAAGTAAAAGTACTTTAAAAGCTACAGGAGATACCGTTGAAATTATTGCAAAAGCAGTAGACAAAGACGGTGGAGGGGTTTCAGGAAAAGAAATTAATTTAAATATTAAAGATAGTGCTACTAATGGAGCTACAAGTGATGCTTCTACAAAAACAACAGGTGATGATGGTACAGTTAAATTTACAGTTACCCTTGATGGTTCAAATAAAGCGCTGACGGAGTTACTATTTACCACTACAATTGTGGGTACAAAAATTCAAAATCAAAGTAAAGCAACGGTTACAGGTGCTGGAACAGTTGTTCAGAGTCAATATGAACTAAAGTTTGATGATATTACACCTTTACAAGTATCTGGTAGTGAAGGGGCTGTACGTGTTCGTGTGTTAGACAATAATGGTGGTGGTGTTCCAAATGAGAATGTATCGCTTACGGTAAAAGATTTTAAGAATAATAATGTAACAATTAAAGGTGCCTCTAGTGCAGTAACTGATAATGAAGGCTATGTTGTATTCACTCTAGTACTACCAAAAGGTAAAGAAGCTGATCGAGCAGCATTAATTGCATCAGGTATTGCACTTGAAGCGACTTTGACAGAACAATCTGGAGCTATTAAAACCCAAATTTCTACAGCTCAAGTCATTTCAGTTAAGAATACAATGAGCAGTTTGACATTGTCTACCTCAGCAAATAATAAGATAGATGCGATTGGTGGTACAATTAACGTAGAGGTTATTGCAAAAAACCCTGAGGGCTTGGTTGTTGCAGGTAAGGATATTACTTTAAAGCTGGATGATGCAGCCGTTGAATATGGAGCAAAATTAGCGAATGCCACTGTAAAAACAGATGAAAATGGTAAGGCTATTTTTACAATTAAAACTGAAGCAAATAGTTTAAATCCAACTGGTCAATTGTTGGTGAATAATGGGATCAATATTACAGCAACTTCAGCGGATGGTACTGTTTCATCTCAGGTCAGTAAGATAACCGTTGTTTCTGTAGCAACGGAAGATGTATCTTATTTGATGGCGATTGGTTCAAATACAATTGATGTCGATAATGGTGAAGCAACTGTTACAGTCACTGCTAAAGATGCAAAAGGTGGAACTGTTGCAAATAAACAAATTAATTTAACTGTGCCAAACAGTCAAAATAATGGGCTGACGATTACAAATGGTTCTAAAATAACAACTGATGCAAATGGTCAGGCGGCTTTTACTTTAAAATTCAATAAGGCTAGTGTTTCTGCTAATGAACTGAATAATTTACTTGCAAATGGTGTAACTGTTGTTGCAAGTTATAACACCGTTAATAGTAATACATTAACCCAAACCACCCGAATTAATTTTACTAATAAAAATGCAGTATTGGAAAAAGATGTACAACGTATAGAGTTGACTCCAACGAAAGGTGTTGTTTCAGCAAAAAATGATACTGTTCAGGTGAAAGTACGTGCTATCAGTGCTGATGGTAGTTTTGTTGCAAATAAATCAATCACACTTGGTTTAGCTCCAGCGGTTACCGAGAATGGTGTATCAGTCGGTGGTGATAAAGCAGTAGTTAAACAAACAGATGCTAGTGGTTATGCAATATTTACTTTAAATGTAGATGCCTTTAATCAGCAATCTATTGATAATTTAGTAAAATCAGGTATTGCAGTTGCTGTGAGTACGACGCTGGCAGATGGTTCAACTGTTAAGCAAAACACACAAATTATGGTCGAGGCCGCACCATTACAAGCGGTTGATGTGAGTTATTTAAGTATTAATCCAAATTCAATGATTAATGTAAAAGGCGGGCAGACAACAGTTACCGTTCGAGCTGTCGATCAAAATGGTGGTGTACTTACAGATCAGGATATTACACTAAATATTGATCAGGCTCAGGCTTATGGCTTAACAATTAAAAATGGTTCTAAAGCGAAAACTAATGCTCAAGGTGAGGCAGCTTTCATTGTTGAATATGATGGCCGTACTTTAGATTCTGCTGTATTAAATGAGCTTAAGACAAAAGGGGTTTTACTTACTGCAAAATATCAACCAACAACTGGCGCTGCAATCACTCAAACTTCCTATGTGCGTTATTATGAGCAAAGTGATAATGTTGAGGTAAAACAACTTGCTATTTCTTTAGGTAAAGGCGTTGTGGTTGCTTCAAATGATATGTTTGAAGTTTCAGTCAAAGCGATTGATGAGAATGGTCAGCCAATTAATGGACGTAAAATTAATTTAACGCTTTCTGATGTGGCAAAAAATAATGGAGTAAAACTTGTTAAACCAACAGAACTCACTGTTAATGGTGAGGCGAAGTTTACAGTACAGTTGGCTGCGCCTAATACAGATGCTGTTAATGCTTTGGTTGCAGAAGGATTGTTGTTAACAGCCTCTGCGGATGGTATTTCCCAAACCTCAAAAGTGATGGTTGTGGCCTCGGTTCAAGGTACAGTTGATGTTGCTTATCTCGCGATTGAGCAAGTTGATGCAATTAATGTTGCCAACAATGCTGAAAGAGTGGTGACAGTTAAGGCGTATAACAGTAGTGGTAATGTGCTTGCGAATAAAGATATTAGTTTGAGTCTATCTCAATTGGCTGGAATCCGTATTAAAGAAAGTTCAATACTCACGACGAATTCTGCTGGTGAAGTGAAGTTTACAGTTGTATATGATCCTCAAAATGCAGATAAAGCAAAATTATTGCAAGATGGTTTGGTGATCACGGCAAATTATGGCAATGTGTCGCAAACTGTAAAAGTGGGTTATTTTGAAGCAGCCAAAAATATTCAGCGCATGGATTTGGTTGTTGACCAACCTGTCTTGGTTGTGAAAGCTGGGGTTGCGCAAACTGTCAAAGCAACTGGAACGCTAAAAGATGATGCTGGAAATGTGATTCAGAACCGTCAAGTCACTGTGGCAATTAATCCAGAAGCCTTGCAAAATGGCGTGAGTATTAATGGCGCAATAGGTGGTTCAATGACTGTGGTGACCAATGCAAGTGGTCAATTTACAGTTGATTTAACGGTTCAACCCAAAGATGGTAATGCAGTTGCTGCGTTAATTGCTTCAGGTCTTGGCATTGGTGCATCTGCTTTACAAGCGGATGGCAGTAATATTGTTCAAAGTACTAAGGTTAGTATTTTGTCTCAGGCAGCTTTAAATGAAGTCAGTTATTTAACCACGGACAGTGATAATACGATTTCGACAACAGGCGGTTCAACCAAGATTACAGTTAAAGCATTCAGTGCGAATGGAATAGCTTTAAGTGGTAAAGCAGTTAAATTGAACCTGAATAATGTACCAGCAGGTTTGAAAATTCAGGCTGATGCAGCTACTAAAACCACAGGTGCAGATGGTACAGCACAGTTTGTCGTGACTTATATTGCGCCAACAAGTTTAACGGCTGATCAGATCAAAGGTTTATTGGCAGGCGTTCAAGCAGCTGCTACTTATACATCTGATGCAGGTACAAATGTTACTCAAAGTACCATGTTACAATTTGCTGTTGATCAGATGAATATCCAGCGTATGGACTTGGTGGTTGATAAATCAGCCTTGGTTGTGAATACCACAGCGGCACAAACCGTTAAAACCACAGTCACCTTGAAAGATCGCGATGGTCAGGCCATTAAAAACCGTCAAGTGACCTTGGCCCTGAATGCAGAAGCTGTCCAAAATGGCGTGAGCTTCGCTGCTGCTGGTGGTTTAATTGCGGTTTCAACTGATGCAAATGGTCAAGCGATTATTGATTTAAATGTCAAACCAACAACTCAAGCGGCAGTGGATGCTCTGGTTGCATCAGGAATTGGTATTGGCGCATCAGCCATTCAGGCGGATGGCAGTGGTACCATCACCCAAAATATTAAAGTCAATATTTTATCTGCGGCCACACAAGGTGAAGTTGCATATTTGACTAGTGATAGTGACCGTACAATTGCCACAACAGGCGGAACGTCAACCATTACCGTTAAAGCTTTTAATAGTGATGGCACAGCCTTAGGCGGTAAAACAGTTAAATTGAACCTAAACAATGTCCCAGCAGGTCTGGATGTTAAGGTTGATGCCGCAACGAAAACAACGGCTGCGGATGGTACAGCTCAGTTTAACGTGACCTATACGGCACCAACAGTTTTAACACCTGAACAGATCAAGGCATTATTAGCAGGCATTCAAGCCCTTGCAACGTATACCAATAGTGCAGGCAAGAATACTACTCAGAGTACTATGCTACAGTTCTATGCTGATCAAGTGAATATTCAGCGTATGGACTTGGTGGTTGAAAAAGGCTTGGCTTTAGTCGTAAACACTACGACATCACAGGAGTTATTAACAACCGTCACCTTAAAAGATAAAGATGGTAATCTGATTAAAAACCGTCAAGTGACAGTATCACTGGATGATCTAGGTACAGATAACAACATCCTATTTACAAGTGTGAATTTTAAAGGCGTGATTGGTGGTTCAACTGTTGTTTCAACAGATGCCAATGGTCAGGCAGTGGTGACACTGGAAGTTCATCCAGATACTCAGAAAGCAGTTGATGCGCTTGTTGCCTCGGGGATCGGTATCCGTGCTGCGGCAGTACAAGGTGATGGTTCAGGCACAGTGACGCAAAGCTTAAAAATCAATGTGTTATCTGAGGCATCTCAAAATGAAGTGGGTTATTTAACCTCTGAGAGTAATAACACGATTGCCACAACAGGTGGTTCATCGATTATTACGGTGAAAGCCTTTAGTGCAGACAATAAAGCACTGAGTGGTAAAGCGGTTAAATTAAGCCTGAATAATGTACCAGCAGGTGTCAATATTCAAGTTGATCAAGCCAGCCAAACAACAGATGCAACAGGTAGTGCTAAATTTAATGTGACTTATAATGCCTCTACCAGTTTAACCCCTGAACAGATCAAGGCGTTGCTGGCTGGTATTCAGGCAAGTGCAACCTACACGACTAGCGCAAATAAGGCAATTACACAAAATACCGTCATCCAGTTCTATGCGGATCAAGTCAATATTCAACGTATGGACTTGGTGGTTGATAAATCAGCCTTGGTTGTGAATACCACAGCGGCACAAACCGTTAAAACCACAGTCACCTTGAAAGATCGCGATGGTCAGGCCATTAAAAACCGTCAAGTGACCTTGGCCCTGAATGCAGAAGCTGTCCAAAATGGCGTGAGCTTCGCTGCTGCTGCTGGTGGTTTAATTGCGGTTTCAACTGATGCAAATGGTCAAGCGGAAATTATTTTAAGTATCAATCCAACCTCTCAAGCGGCAGTGGATGCTCTGGTTGCATCAGGAATTGGTATTGGTGCATCAGCCATTCAGGCAGATGGCAGTGGTACCATCACCCAAAATGTTAAAGTCAATATTTTGTCAGAAGCATCTCAAAATGAAGTGGCGTCCCTAATTACTGAAAGTAACAATGCGATTGGTACCGCAGGTGGTACATCAACAATTACTGTTAAAACATTGAATAGTGATGGTAAGGCACTAGGTGGTAAAGCGGTTAAGTTAAGTCTGAATAACGTGCCAGTTGGTTTGGATGTTAAAGTTGATACTGCAACTCAAACAACTGCTCTGGATGGTACAGCACAGTTTATCGTGACTTATACTGCACCAACTAATTTAACAGCTGAACAGATCAAGGCATTGCTGGCTGGTATTCAAGCCAATGCGGTCTATACCACCAGCACCAACAAAAATATCACACAGAGCACCATGTTGCAGTTCTACGTTGATCAGGCAAATATCCAGCGTATGGACTTGGTGGTTGATAAAGCCGCATTGGTTGTGAATACTACAGCTGCACAAACGGTTAAAACTACGGTTACGCTCAAAGACCAAAATGGTCAGGTGATCAAGAATCGTCAAGTGACCTTGGCGTTGAATGCAGAAGCTGTCCAAAATGGCGTGAGCTTCGCAGGTGCGACAGGTGGCCTTGTTGTAGTTTCAACGAATGCCAACGGTCAGGCGATTATTGATTTAAATGTCAATCCAACAACTGAAAATGCAGTGAATGCCTTAATGGCATCGGGAATTGGTATCACTGCTTCCGCAGTACAATCTGATGGTAGTGGGACAGTTACACAAAATACCAAAGTAAGCATTAGCTCTGAAGCAGTTGGTTATATGACTGTGAACAGTTCTGGACTGATTGCGACAACTGGCGGTACTTCAACCATTATCGTTAAAGCGTTTAATAGTACAGGTACAGCTTTAAGTGGTAAAACGATTCAGTTAGGCCTTAATAATGTGCCAACAGGTTTAGATATTAAACTTGATATGGCAAGCAAACCAACAAATGGCAATGGTGAAGCAACATTTACGGTGACTTATAATGCAGCAAAAGTTTTAACACCTGAACAGATCCAGGGCTTATTGTCAGGGGTTCAAGTGATTGCAACGTATACCAATAATAAAGGTATTAATACAACGCAAAACATGACGCAACAATTTGCTATTGATCAAGTCAATATTCAACGTATGGATTTGGTCGTTGAAAAACCTAGCTTGGTAATGGATACCAGCACACCTCAAACAGTTTTGACCACAGTCACCTTAAAAGACAAAGATGGTAATTTGATTAAAAACCGTCAAGTGACTTTAGCGATTGATAACTGGAGTGTTGATAATAACGTCATTAAAAATAGTGTTAATTTTGAAGGTGTTATCGGTGGATCAACTGTTGTTGAAACCAATGCGAATGGTCAGGCAATCGCTGTCTTGGAAGTAAAAACTACGACAAAAGAAGCGGTAGATGCTTTAGTGGCATCAGGTATTGGTATTAGTGCATTAGCGATTCAAGGTGACGGCACAGGTAGTGTAACGCAAAAGACACAAATTACGGTGAGTTCTGCGGCAACATTATCAGAATTAAGTTATTTGACCTTAGACAATGTAACTGGTGCAATTAAAACAACAGGTAGTAATACTGCAACTCTTACAGTAAAAGCCTTTAATAGCAAGGGTAAAGTGCTTGCAGGTAAGCTGGTTAAATTAGTTTTAAGTAATGTTCCAGCAGGTTTGACAATTAATGTTAGCCCAGCTCAAACAACTGGCACTGACGGTTCAGCAAGCTTTACGATCACTTATACAGCTCCAGCAAATTTAAGTGCTGAACAAATTAAAGGCTTATTGGCGGGTGTTCAAGCAAGAGCAATCTACACCACTGATGCAGGTACAACGGTAACACAAACAACCGTATTGCAGTTTGTGACGGATGATTTGGAAGCAGCTAAGGATGCACAGCGTTTGGAATTAATTACTTCCAAAGGTATTGTCACTGCTGATAATGATACTTTTACATTTACAGCAAAAGTTTTTGATAAAGATGGTAATCCGCTTCAAAATAAACAGGTTGGTTTTGGTTTAAATGCCGCAGCGACTGCAAATGGTGTAACCTTTGTGGGTGGTGCAAGTAAAAAGACAGATGTAAATGGCAATGCAACCTTTACAGTAAACGTAAAAGCTGGCAATGATCAAATGATTGAAAATTTGGTTGCTAATGGTATTACACTTGCTGCATCTGTTGTACAGGCTGATGGTTCTGTACTGAGTCAAACCATTCAGGTGATGGTGAAAGCCCCAGTTGCAAAAGATGTTGTAGCATTAACCACAACATTGTCAGAGCCAGTAATTTCAGTTTTAGGTGGTACAAGCATTTTAGCTGTTAAGGCTGAAGATGCGAATGGCAATCCTTTAGCAAATAAAGAAATTGATTTTGGTTTGGCAGGAGGTTTAAGTTCACGAGTCAAAGTGGATAAGACTAGCGCGACAACCAATGCGAATGGTATCGCTTATTTTACTGTGACAGTCGAGAATGGTGATAGTATTGATCAACTATTGGTTGAAAAAGGTATTACCTATGCTGTTTCAACCTATAATAATAACAGTACGACGCAGCCTGTTGTTACACAAGTTGGTAGAGTGAATGTTTCTGTGCCAACAGAAGCGATGAATTTAACAATGGATAAAACCAAAGCTGATTTATTGGCAAGTGGCGATACTTCTGAAGTATTTGCTAAATTAGTTGATAATACTGCGGCTGGTGTTAAGAATTATCCTGTTACTTTCACTGTTGTTGATTCTGCATTAAATGGTGTCACGATTAATGGTCAGGCAACATCTGTTGTTACAACAGATGCGAGTGGTAATGCAAAAGTCGCGCTGAAATTAACTAAAATTACTGGCAAACAATATACGGACTTATTGGCAAATGGTGTTACTGTTCGTGCTTCAATTACTTTACCAAATGGGGTTGTTCGTACCCAAACAGTTCACTTTAATGTGAATGAAGCCAGCAGTAATTACCATCTTGTATTTAGTAATGTCAGTAAGTCAGCCATGGATGTGAATGGTGATCGTTCAATTGTGACGGTGACGTTGTTGGATCGAGCTAATCAACCTGTACGCAATCAGGAAGTCATACTTGCCGCAAATAATGCAGGTGGATTAATTATTGGTAATCCTGGTTCTAGTAGTCCAGTCAATACAAGTGGTGAACCACTTGCAGTCAAAACGGATTCAAATGGTAATGCTTTCTTCTCTGTTGCAATTGATGAAACAACGGTTGATAAACAGTTGTTGCTTGCAAGTGGTATTGAGTTAACAGCAACGAATACGGATGAAATTGGTGGAAAAGCTACCCAGATCTATCGTATTGCAACAGTTGATAATTCAGGTACACCAACAGTACAACCTGCTCGATATTCTTTACGTATTGCAGCAAAACCAACCATGAGTGTACGTGATGACACAGCAGATGTTACTGTGACTTTACTTGATACGAATGGTGGTGGTGTTTCTGGAAAATATATTACGCTAGGTCTTACTGATTTTGCTCGCAATGGTGCTGTTATTGTTGGTGCTTCAGGTTTAACCACTGATGCGAATGGTCAGGCTGTGTTTAAAATCAAGGTAGATGAAAATGCACGCCGAAATTATACAGCTACCGAATTCGTTAATGATGATTTGCATTTGACAGCACGCTTTAATGAAACAGGCTATGCCGATGCCACACAAATCTCAATGATTGATATCGTACAGGCTGCAGTACAAGCACCTGTTGCTTCAATTGTAATTGGTGTCAATCCAACAGAAGTCGCATCTTCAAGTGATGGAGTTTATTACACCAAGAATATGTCTGTGAGTGTGGTTGATTTTGATGGTAAGCCATTAGCTAATCAAGTCGTCACTTTAGATTCTACACCACTGACGTATATCAAAGGACGGAACTTATGGGCATTGGCTCCGAAAGCTGGTTCTGATCCAGCAGAGAAATGGGTGTTTGGTAATCAAGAGTATTATAATTTGTCAGCTCCTAATATTTATCTGGATGCTAATGGTAGACCAATGAATAACAATGGTACACCAAGTGATTTAACGGATGATTATATGGCAAGTACTACAACCAACAGTATACATGCTTGTGTGGCAAGCCCAGCAGGTACGGCTGTGGGAGCGAATAATACGCCTGTGAAAGTGGTGACGTTTGTGAGCCAGTCTGGTGCTGAGCAAAATACATTTACCACTGATGCTAATGGTAAGTTTGACTTTGCCATGCGTTATCCAAAAATCTATGCACAGTGGTTAACAGTGCAGGTAGGAGCATCAGCAACTGTTGCATCATTACCAAATCGTACGACTTATAGTTTAGGTCTAGCTTCACTAGCAAGTGATTATTCTAGTGATGGTACATATTCACCAAATGAAGTTAGTCCTTATGGTACATCATTCACTTGTCCATAATGCCTGAATGAAAAAAATGGAAGCTTTCGAGCTTCCATTTTTATTTGAAGATTTTTTATTAATCCTCCAACAAATCCATTTGCTTTGCTAGCTGATATAGGTTGTTAGAACGATTACCTGTGCGGCAGAACATCAAGATCGGTTTTGGTAGTTCATTATAATGGTTTGCAAATGTGCGAACATCTAACTCTGTGATCTGACCTGCAACAACTGGTTGGTAAACATAATCTAGGCCAGCATTACGAGCTGATTCTTCAATCTGTGCGCTTGTAGGTTGTTCAGAACCACCTTCCATGTCTGGACGATTATTGATAATAGATTTAAAGCCTTTTTCGACAACTTGATCTACATGCTCAGGGCCGATTTGACCTGCAAAACCAACATTTTCTGACATCTTGTCACTCCAAAAATAAACAAAACATTTTATGCTCTATCATAGCATTAAGCTTGATCTTGAGTTTAAATGTCTGTAGCAAATAAATGATGATAAGTCATAAGATAAAGCATTGGAGCGCGCATGCACACCTATACAGTTGAGCCGTTGTATGTTCCTAGTGGCGAAGAAACCATAGCAGCAGATTTCTACCTACCAAAGACCAATATTAAACCTGCTGTAATTCTTATGGCACATGGATTTGCGGGTTTGCGTCAATTCAAACTGGTTCAGTATGCACAACGTTTCGCTCAGGCAGGTTATGCCGTTATCCTGTTTGACTATCGTTATTGGGGTGGCAGTACAGGGAAACCACGGGAATTGGTTTCACTTAGTGCTCAACTGGATGATTGGAAAACCATTGTTCAATATGCTTCGAATTGTAAATTAATTGATAGTCGACGTATTATTTTATGGGGAACTTCTCTAAGCGGTGGATATGCGCTTAGTTTAGCCACTGACCTTAAAAATATTCAGGCCGTGATGGTACAGGTACCTTATGTAGATGGCGCTGAAACAGCAAAATTATACCCATTACAACGTTATCCAGAGGCTTTAAAGCGTTCTAGTCAGGATTACATGGGGTCTAAGATGGGTTTAGTACCTAAAACTTTGCCAGTTGTAGATCAACATAAACTATGCTTTTTACCGACCTCCGATAGTTACTATGGTTATCATTCGATTGTAAATCCTGACTATTATTGGAGTGGTGAAGTTCCTGCACGTGTATTTTTTAATTTAATGCGCTATCGTCCAATTCAATTTGTACGCAAAATTAATATTCCTGTTTTGTTTATTGCTGCGAAACATGATTCTTTGATTCCAATTGCATCCAGTCGTGAAGCTGCGACCAATATTGCACCATTTGTAAGCTATCATGAGTGGGATATGAAACATTTTGAGGTTTATCACGGTTCATGGTTTGAAAAAGCAGTCACAACCCAATTAGAATTTTTACATCAACATATCGGAGTGATGTAAATGATTATTGTCTGTGCATCCTGTGGTGCAAAAAATCGTGTACCTGAAGAAAAATTAGCAGTTCATCCCAACTGTGGGCAATGCCATCAACCATTATTAACGTTAGCGCCAATTGAACTCAATGAACAAAACTTTAGTCAGTTTATTGCCAATACTGATTTACCTGTGCTGATCGATTTATGGGCAGAGTGGTGTGGACCTTGTAAAATGATGGCACCTCATTTTGCTCAAGTGGCAAAGCAAAATCCCTATGTGGTTTTTGCCAAAATTGATACTGAGGCGAATCCCCGTTTAAGTGCCGCATTTAATGTCCGTAGTATTCCGACTTTGGTCTTAATGAATAAGACGACTGAATTGGCCAGAATAAGTGGTGCATTACGTACACCAGAGCTACAGCAATGGTTAAATCAGCAATTACAGCACCATCAAGGACATTAACATGACTGAACGTTCAAATCATCCAGAAGGGGTTTTATCCTTGCAGAATATTGCTATGCCAGCAGATACAAACTGGAGTGGTGATGTATTTGGAGGATGGATTGTTTCACAGATGGATCTCGCAGGAGCGATTCATGTTGAGCGTTTGAGTAAGGGACGATGTGCAACAATTGCGATTAATGAAATGACTTTCCTTGTGCCTGTTAAGGTTGGAAATGTGATTAGTTGCTATACTAAAATTTTGAAAGTCGGCAATACTTCCGTACAGGTGCAAATCGAGGTATGGAATAGTCACGACAATTCACGTGAACCGATTCGAATTACTCAAGGTGTTTTTACATTTGTTGCTGTGGATGTGAATGGTAATAAACGACAAATCTCAGAACAAATTAAGCAAGATTTTTTAGCAAGCTGATAAAACAATAAAGCCCAAATTGAATTGGGCTTTATTTTAAAATCTAAGATTATTTTTTACGTTTTGGTAACCATGCCCAAAGCATTTGGCATTGGATCGGCTCGTTACCAGAATCATCAATAACGGTCACAGGAATCAATAACTCGCCTTTTTCATTGTCAGCGATAAACTTTTGTTGATCGGCTGATAAAGTTGCGGTTGCCGTTAAACCACCCTGTGCAACCTTTAAATAGTCTACGTGCAGTGATTTGATCAACAAAATCCGATCATCAGGAATATGTAAACCTGTTAGGAAACCCGTTGCCGTTTCAGCGAGTAAGGCCATTGCTGCTGCGTGAACCCCTTTAATATGATTTTGCATATTACGTTGGTTTTCAATGCGCACAGTGACATGGTCTTTATCGACTTCCAAATAGCGAATGTTTGCAGTCCCCACCATTGGAACAACTCGTCCAAAGGCTTTGCTCCATAATGTACTGCGAATACCTTTTGGAAATTTAGAAGTGGTTTTAACCAGCGTATAAAGACGGTTATCTTTTGCCATAGTGAACCTATTGCTTAGTCTTTGAAATTATTAAATTGAAGCGGTAGACCAAATTGCTGATCACGTAAAAAGTTCATGACCTGTTGCAAAGTATCACGCTTTTTATCAGTGACACGGATTTTGTCTCCTTGGATAGAAGATTGCACCTTGATGCCACTTTCTTTAATGGCTTTATTAATTTTTTTTGCGGTATCTGAGTCAAGTCCATCTTTCAGCTTGATCACTTGGACCACATTTTTACCAGAAGCAGTCGCTTTTTGTGGATCTAAAGCTTGTACATCAATCTTACGTTTATAGAAGTGATTTTCAAGCATGGTATAGACTTGTTCACATTGGAAGTCACTTTCAGTTGAGATTTTGATTTCTTTATTTTTTTCATTTAACTCAATTGAAACGTCTTGTCCACGAAAGTCAAAACGTGTTGCAATCTCTTTTTCTGTATTTTGTACAGCGTGATTGACTTCAAATAACTCTAATTCAGAAACAATATCAAAAGAAGGCATGGTTAGACCTTTACAAAGGGAAAGAATATTTGAGATGCTAAGGGTGTTTTCTTCATTTGCCAAGTGTTGTTTACATCAAAGGAGTGCACAATGATCCGTAAACAAGAAATTACAACATTTGAGTTCCCAGAAGGCGCAGTCATTTGGGATGTCCGAGATGCCAAAGCTTATGCAGAGGCACACGTCAAAGGGGCGTTGAATCGTCCAATTGCTGAATTAACTGCGGATAGTTTGACTCAGGTTGCAGCGGATCAGCCGATTTATATTCTATGTGGTGGTGGTAGTAAAGCACCACGCGCAGCAGAGCTTTTAGACGGTTTAGATGATTCTCGTGAATATGTTGTATTGATGGGCGGTACACGTGCGGCACGTGATGCTGGCTTAGCTTTAGAACAGGGCGCATAGATCAGTTAAATTTGCCAAAATACTTGGGTATTTTGGCAAATTTAAAGAATGAACAACTAAAATAACAATTTACCCAGAATAATAAGGTTTTTTAGCTTTTAATTTCTTTTGAAATCTTTGAGGATTTAATTTATCCAATAAACTTTGAGGAACTGGGCAAAGTTCACCTAAAATTAATGCTGCCAAGATTTCACTACATAATGGCGCAAATAAGAAACCTTTCGATCCTAAACCAGCAAAAGTATAGATTTGACCAAAATTTTGTATTTTCCCAACTAAGGGGAAATAATCTAAACTTTGTGCGCGAACGGATGCTCTTCCTTGCCAAGTATCTACAGAGGGAAGTCCTTGCGCATATTTTGGAAAGACATTGTGGATAAGTTCGTAGTTATGCACATGGTCTTCTGTTAGCACTTCTGCATCATCCCGATTAGGATAAAAAGATGCGCCTAGAATCAATTGAGCAGTATCCAGTTGCATGCAATAGCCGCCATAACTATAAGCCTGATCCAGTGCTAAAGGCCGCTGGCTATTCTCAACCCAGCTGACTTGTCCTCGAATTGGTTTTAGGACAGGATAATTTTCAAATAACTCAGCACTTTGTTTAGCACAACAGACAATCGCATGATCCGTTATGGCAATTATTTGTTGGTCTTGCCAGAGTGTAACTTGGCTATCAGTCGACTCTAATCGAGAAATTTTTACTTTTTCTATTCGAATATTAGCATGTTGTAAAATCTCATCACGTAACTGATGAGGGGAAACTGCACCTGCCTGATTTAAGGTTATGCTTGAAAACTCAGTCTGCGGAATAGAGTTGTCTGTTTGCTTTGTATTTGCAGATAATACTTTTTCAGGATATTGCTCAACCAGACCTAACAATTCATCCGCATTTTTTAAGGCAATCTGTTGAACCTGAATGGATCTAAAAGCCTTGAATCTGGGATAAAAATTCAAGGCATGTTGCCAACTCAAGGTCATCAAGTGTTCATGCGCCTGTTCAATTGGGCATAGTTTTGGATTGAGCAACGCCAGTGGATTGCCAGATGCACCTGAAAGTGGCTCATTTTGCTCGTAGATCGTAACTTGATGTCCTCGTTGAGCAAATGCCCACGCTGAGCTTAAACCTGCGATTCCTGCGCCAATGATGGCGATTTTACGTTGCTTTGATGTTTCGGACTTTGGTGGAGCTGCAATAGTTGTTTCTGAATCTTGCGACTGGGTTTCAGTTTGGGAGGTATCTAGCCAAATCGCCTTGAGCATTTCCCGCTTGTGCCCAAAACCGCGTGGACGGCTGATTTGGATGCCGTGTTGTTTAAGCCCACGTTTTAATATGCCTGCGACACTAAAGGATGCGAAAGTTGTTCCAAAATCAGATAAACGCACCATATGATCTAAGACATTTGCTTGCCACATATCTGGATTACAAGATGGGGCAAAACCGTCCAAAAACCATGCATTCACTGTTTGGGTTTTGGGAATCGTTGGAAAAATATCCTGAGCATCACCTAGCCATAAATCAATACTAAAACGTTCTTCAGGAAAACTTAAGCGATGACAACCTGCAATTGGCAAGGGATATTGCTGAATCAGTTTTTCTGCTAAAGGTTTGAGTTCAGTCCAAACATTCAGTGCACGGATCAAATCAGCTTTATTTAATGGAAATTTTTCAACGCTGACAACATGTAAATGGCTGTGATTATCTAAGCGAACTTGTTGCCAGAGTTGCCACAGGGTCAAAATATTGAGTCCTGTACCAAAACCAGTTTCACCTACACAAAAATATTGATAATCATGTAATTGAGAAAGGCGTTCGGTTAAATCATTGCCATTTAAAAATACATGTCGGGTTTCAAGCAAACCATTGTCTTTAGAGAAGTAAACATCACCGAATTGCTTAGAAATAGGAATTTCGATGTCATCGACTATTTCCCAGTCTAATTCAGCAGTTTGCAATTTTGATGAGTGAGACATAAATAAAGAAATCGTGTTTTACCACTGACGGCGGCGTTTAGTGTGAACATAACTGGCAATAAAGAAACCTAGAATTACCCCGACCGCAATGGTCATCGCGCCATAAAGGAACATTTGGGCACTGCGTTCACTTTGTAGAACCTGCACCTGAACAGTAAGATTGTCATTTTTGAGTTGTAATTCTTGATTTTGCGAGAGCGCTTCAAGATTGGCATTTTCAAGTTGTTTTAGGCGATTGGCTTGATCTTGAACCAATGCTTTGACTTTGGCTTCTTGTTGCTGTTTTGCCTTGGCAATTTGTTCAGCCGTCAGAGGCTTTGCTGCCGTGCCAGTCACATTTGTAGCAGTGGCTGTAACAGATGATTTCGGTTGTACTGCTGGTGTGGGAGATGGAGGTTCAACGGCCCATACGCTTGAGCTGAATAAACAAAAAGCGAATAGACTTTTAATGGCAACTTGCATGACTTACCCTTTTGGAAAAGCTTTGTTGAAAGGTTTTACTTCAATCTTTGCGTAAATCCCTTCTTTTAAAAATGGCTCTTCCTGAATCCATGCATCCAGTGCTTCACGACTCTCAAATTCAACAATGATGGTGCTGCCTAAAAATCCAGCCTGTGGATCATTCGGGTCTTTTGGATGCGCACCCGCAGCAATTAAGCGACCCTCATCATCCAGCTTTTGTAGACGCTCTACATGCTGGGGGCGAATTGCTAAACGTTTTTCTAAGGTACCTTCGTGATCAGTACAGGTCAGGACAAAATATGGCATAGTAGTCGCTCAAATGATTCAGGTTAGTCAGTGGCTTTAAAATGCTTTCTTAAGCAAATCAGTATAACAGCAAGGTAACTGATAGAAACGATAATATCGCCGAAAGCCGTGAATTCGCCCCAGTATTTTCCCTGCATAAATACAAAGCCAAAGAAGAAATGCAGTGACGCCAACAAGAAGAACTGCCCACACCATGCCCAGTTTAGACGCATCCAGCCTTTTGGTGTCAGTTCAAGCAACGAACCCAAAAGTTTTTTAATAATCGGTTCACGTTCTTTGTTAAACAGGGGCGTAACCAGAAAACCTATTCCAATCCCGATATTGATAATGACCGCTTTCATTTTGATATAGGTCACATCACTGAATGCCAGTGTAATTCCACCAAAAACCACTGACATGACAACGATAAACCACTGCATTTTTTCCAGTTTGAACTTCTGGAAAAAGAACAGGCAACCATAGACCACAAGGGTCGAGATCAGTAGCGCACAGGTCGCAACCAGAATATGGTTTTGATCAGTATTTCCTGCACTGCCCACAAGCTCCAGTAATGGATGGTGACTATCTTTGGGATCGGTGGTTTTATAAAAATAAAAGAAGATAATCAGTGGGAGGTAGTCGAGCAACGCTTTCATGTTACAGTACAGTGGTGAAATAGGTCAGATAGCATAATACAAACCATGTTCGGTGTCGATTTACATACGCATAGTTTCATTTCAGACGGTACCTTGTCTCCTGAACAATTGGTACAGGCTGCGGTTGACTTAAAAATCCAGACCTTAGCCCTGACCGACCATGACACGATGGACGGTGTGGCAAGGGCGAGAGATTATGCTCAAGATCATGATATTCAAATTATTTCTGGTGTGGAAATTTCTAGTCAGTGGTCACGTCCCAGCACTAAAAAGAGTTATGGGGTGCATATCGTTGCATTGAATATGCAGGATGAGGTTCCTATCAAGGCAATGCTGGAAAATCAGAAAAAAGTGCGGGCTGAGCGGGCAAAACTGATTTGTGAGTTATTGGAAAAATGTATCGGTTTTGATATTTATCCAGATGTATTGGCAAAAGTGGATGGTCAGGCAGATCGGGTGACGCGAACCCATATTGCCAAAACTTTGGTTGAAAAAAATGTTGTCGCTCGTCCTCAACAGGCATTTGACCGTTTCCTGAAAGAGGGCAAAAAGGCTTTTGTCAAATTTGATGGGGTAGGTTTAAAAGAGACCATTGATGTGATTCATGCCAGCCAGGGCTTTGCGGTATTGGCACATCCGACCCGTTATGATTTGTCTGCAACCAATATCCGTTATTTGATTCAGTTATTTGCTGAGTTTGGTGGTGATGCGGTTGAGCTTCCTGCCAGTAGTGAAGCGCTTTCTACGCGACACATGGTGGATCGGATGATTCAGGAATATGGTTTAGCGGTTTCAATTGGCAGCGATTTTCATGGAGACAATATGCCGTGGATTAAGCTTGGTAATACCCCAAAAGTTGCTGATGGACAAAAAGGGGTGTGGGAAAGTTTTAGATGATAATGGAATGAAAAAGTTAGAAATATTTTTGATCAATTATATTCTTCATGATTCTGTTATGGAAAGCGCATTGGATGCCTCATGGATTTCCATTGTTCTATACTACGACTGCCAAATAATATCTTGAGTCTGCTGGTTCTTAATGGTCAGGTATTGCTTTTGTGAGAACATTAAAAGCTTGGTGAAGAAAATTGTTTCCATCAGCTTAAGTTGGTTTTCATCCACTGGTATTTGAAAATTTTGTTGTTTAAGCCAAATGCACAATCGTGTCTCTGTTTGAGAAGTGCCGATTTCAACTTTTTGAATATTGTTATATCGACACTTTTTATATTGACCACATAAGTGAAAAAATTATAATTTACAACAGATTATGATCATGTGCCTGAATCGGTGGTGGTGTTGGACGACCTAAGGTACTCAATAATTCAATTTCAATGGTACGTACCATTGCATCCAGTGGCAGGTCATTACTCTGAGTACCGAAAGGCTCTTCAATTTCTGTACTTAAGGCATCGAGGCCTAGAAAGGTATAAGCCAAAATTCCAACCAAGAGGGGTGTCACCAAACCCAGTAAAGAACCCAGGCTAAAAGGCAACATAAAGCAGAAGAAATAAACGGTTCGGTTCAGCAAAACTGAATAGGCAAAAGGAATGGGAGTATTGGCAATCCGATCACAACCCGTATGCATTTCACTTAAGGCCGCGACATGGTGATTCATCTGCGTATAAATAATATCGGAGATTTCCCCATCTTTCAGGGCCTGTAACAGCTCCCACTGGATCAGGCTCAGGGTATATTGTGGCGCATTGTGCTGCTGGTAAAGCTGGTTAAGCGCCTGCTGGCTTAAACCACTGGTTTCTGTCAGTTCAGTTGGGTTGGCGGTTTGATGGCGTAAACGGTCGCGTAATACATTGGCAAATACAATCACATGCTGAATCACACGTTCACGCCGTGCCTGGGTTAAGATTCGGCAATCGCGGTCAAAGTGTCGTGATGTGGCAATCAAAACGCCCCAAAGTTTACGTGCTTCCCACCAACGGTCATAGCATGCGGTATTTTTAAAACCAAGGAAGATAGAAAGCACAACACCAATCAGGGTAAAGCCGACAAGGGGGATTTCAGGGAAGCGGTATAGATCAATATATTCAATTCCACCAATAATGGCGGAGATCAACATGACAAAACCAAGAGAGGGTAAAATTTTGGGTAAAATCGTCCCACGCCATGAAAATAAAACCTTAAAAATACTTGGCTGGTCACGGACAATCATGTTGTTTGAATCATTAATTTTATCTGCTGATGTTCCTGTTTGCTCTAGGCTTTGTCAAGATCAGATTGTTTGATTCGGACAGGTTTGAGTAGTTGTTGCTCAGAAAAGGAAAAATGGTTTTCAGGTGAAATAATAAAGTGATCAAGCAACTGGATTTCAAGTAACTGGCAGGCTTGTTTCAATTGCTGGGTGAGGTAAATATCTTCGTGCGAGGGCTGGGCAATGCCATAAGGATGATTATGTGCAATCACGATTTGGCAGGCCTGTTGCTGAAGCACATAACGCAAGGTCTGGTTAATGGATACACTGCAACTATGCTGTGATCCAAAAAACAGTTTCTTAAAATGCAGTTTCCTGAGCTCAGCATCCAGACACAGCACCGCAAACACTTCCTGTTTTTCACCTTGCAGTTCATAGCGTAGATAGTCAAGCACCAATGTAGATGTATCTAGGCAAAGCCGTTGCTGGTGAAAGTAATTATTCAGATAACGCCGTCCAAGTTCCTTTACCGCCATCAGTTGTGCGTATTTGGTATCGGCAATGCCGTTAAACTGGGAAAGTTCTTCAAGTGATGCATCAAAAATTGGGTTGAGTCCACCAAAATGCTGGATCAGAATACGGGCAAGCTCAACCGCCGAGTGCTGTCTGGAGCCTGAGCGTAGGAAAATCGCCAGTAACTCAGCATCGGATAAACTCTGCGCCCCCTGTGATAATAAGCGTTCCCGTGGTCGTTCTTGTTCTGGCCATGCCTTGATGGACTGTTTTATGGATTGATTCATGGTGAATATTCACGTTCATTTTATTGTAGTGTATGTTTTTCCGAGCGCATGGCTTGGGTATGACCGTATTTAATGCTATTGTGAGCGCCACTGCAACAGCAAGGTATCCTGTTTGTGAGCTTCGATCTTAGTGTTATTCCTCATAAAAACATTATATTGGCGGTTACGGGTGGCATTGCTGCTTATAAAAGTGCCATTCTGGTTCGTCGTCTAAAAGATTATGGCTTTGATGTCCGTGTAGTGATGACACAGGGCGCACAGGCTTTTATTACCCCGCTTACTTTTCAGGCCCTTTCAGGTAATCCAGTGCATACTGAACTGCTTGACCCAGAAGCCGAAGCAGGCATGGGGCATATTGAGCTGGCACGCTGGGCAGATTTGATTCTGGTTGCGCCTGCAAGCTGTGACAGCATTGCCAAGTTTGCCAATGGCTTGGCGGACGATTTGCTGAGTACTTTATATTTAGCCACCAAAGCACCTGTCTGGGTTGCGCCTGCCATGAACCAGCAAATGTGGGCAGCCAAGGCGACACAGCGCAACTTGCAAACACTGGTAGAAGACGGTGTGCATGTGATTATGCCAGATGCAGGTGAGCAGGCGTGTGGTGATGTTGGGTTGGGGCGTATGCCTGAACCTGAGGACTTGGCGCGTCAGGTGGCGGCCTATTTCCATAAAGCCCAGCGTGCTATTGCAGAAAAGTTTGGTTTATTGGCGGGTAAACGTGTCACCATTACCGCTGGCCCGACCCGCGAAGCGATTGATCCTGTACGTTATATTTCCAACCACAGCACTGGAAAAATGGGCTTTGCCTTGGCGGCAGCCTGTTATGCCGCAGGGGCAAAAGTGACTCTGGTGGCAGGGCCTGTCAGTCTGGATACTCCAAATGGTGTGCAACGTATCAATGTCAGTTCAGCCATGCAAATGCTGGATGTCAGCATGAACCAGTTGCAACAGGGCTGTGACATCTTTATTGCCACGGCTGCGGTGGCGGACTACCGTGTGGCACAGGTTGCAGAGCATAAAATCAAGAAAGCGGGTGACGAGCTTGCAGTATCCTTGGTGAAAAACCCCGATATTGTGGCGACCATTGCTCAGCAACAGCAGCGCCCATTTATGGTCGGTTTTGCTGCTGAAACCCAGAATGTTGAGGAATATGCCGCAGGCAAACTGGTCGCGAAAAAGCTGGATATGATCGCCTGTAATGATGTGTCGCGCCCTGATATTGGTTTTGCATCTGATGAAAACGCCATGACGGTGTTCTTTGCCCAGTCCTATCACATGAATAAGCGTGAACTGGAAAAAGCCTCAAAACAGGAAATCTCACAACAATTGGTTGAGTCTATTGCCGATGCGTTGCGTCGTCGTTTATAAAAAGCCCAGGAGGGCGTGTGTTTACGCCCTCTTTTTTTTAAATTTGAGCTGATATAAGCAAATGGATGTGCCAACCATTGCCATAAAAATGCAGCTATAAAAAAGAGCAGAATAAGAAGTTGATAAATGAATAGCATCTTTCGGATTTTCTTGGCGCAAGAAGCTTGTTAGTGTGGAGAGACAGCAGCAATTAGAGGATAGAGAAATGCAACAGCAGCGTACTTATGATCGTATTGCTCAAGCGATTGCCTATATCCAGCAAAATTTTCAGCAGCAGCCACAACTGGGTGAAGTGGCAGCACATATTCATTTAAGCCCAGCACATTTCCAGCGTTTGTTTACCGATTGGGTGGGAACCAGCCCTAAAAAATTCCTGCAATACACCAGTGTTGAATATGCCAAAAATATTTTAAAACAACAGGGCAGTGTGCTGGATGCGACCTTTGAGACAGGACTTTCCAGTACCAGTCGTTTGCATGACCTGTTTATCCAGATTGAGGGCATGACCCCAGCCGAATATAAACAGGGCGGACAAGATTTAATAATTCATTATTCCTTTGCTGAAACCTTGTTCGGTGAGGTGCTGGTTGCTTCCACACATAAAGGCATCTGCGCATTAAGCTTTGTGGAAGATCAGGCGGAGGCCTTGCAGCAATTGAAATTACAGTTTCCTAAAGCTCAGCTTGTTGAGCAAATAGATGAATTTCAGACTAATGCGCTGGCTTTCTTTCAAAAAGACTGGGAAAAACTGCCTGAAATTAAACTACATCTAAAAGCAACCGATTTTCAACTGAAAGTCTGGCAAAGCCTGCTTCGGATTCCAATGGGGCAGCTTTCCACCTATGGGCAGATTGCGCAAAATATAGACCATGCCAAGGCAGCCCGTGCGGTGGGCACAGCGATTGGCAGTAATCCCGTGGCTTTCCTGATTCCATGTCATCGGGTGATTCGGTCCACGGGTCTTTTGGGTGGCTATGAATGGGGAATCCTAAGGAAAACAGCGATGATTGGCTGGGAGGGAGCACAGACGCATGCAATTGTTTGATATTGAAGCTGACCCAAGGCATAACCATTTACCCTATGATGGAACGGTGCAGTATTATGGCAAAGTCATACAGGAAATGGTCGCTGATGATTATTTTGAAAAGTTGATGCAAAATATTGCTTGGGAAAATGATCAGGCCATTATCTTTGGTCGGCAGATCACCACCAAAAGAAAAGTGGCATGGTATGGCGATCAGGGGTATGAATATACCTACTCCAATGTCAACAGATACGCCTTGCCGTGGACGGTTGAACTGCTTGAGTTAAGGCAACGGGTGCAGCAGTTGACAGGTGAGCGCTTTAATTCATGTCTACTGAATCTTTACCATACAGGTGAGGAGGGAATGGCCTGGCACAGTGATGATGAAACCGACTTAAAGAAAAATGGCGCGATTGCATCACTCAGCTTTGGTGCGGAACGGAGATTTGCCTTTAAACATAAACAAAGCAAGGAAAAGGTGGAGCTGTATCTGGAACATGGCAGTCTACTGGTGATGAAAGACACCACACAAAGCCACTGGCTGCACCGTTTGCCACCCACCAAGAAAGTGTCGACTGCCCGTATCAACCTGACCTTTAGAACGATTGTTGAATAGCATCATCAGTGGCCTTAAACATAGTGATAAAGCTCAACGTCCGTAAAAGTCTGGTTAAATGCCTCGATCAGGCGATTAATTTGTTCAGCCTGATCTGGCACCAGCATCCAGTAAGGGTTTTCATTCGAGATTAATAACAGTGCCAGCCCATGTTGTTCTGCAACCGCATAGATGTTGTCAAAGTGGATGGCATAGATATATTCCCTAACATCAGGCTCATTTTGAGCATCTAAGTCTGAATTATCATCTTCAGCAAAAAGTTGTTCTATTTGCTCCTCAATACGGTTGTTCAACTGTTCAATATCTACCTTGGCCTGTTATAGTTGGTGGCATTCATCTGTGCCATTGTCATAATATTGTTTTAATTCGACATATTGGATGTTTGAGTATGGGCTATTAACCCATTCAATAAATTGATAAAAATCATGTAGCTTACGAGGGACAAGGCTTGTGGCAAGCTCAGGAAATACCTGCTGGCAAAGGGTATATGGTACTGTGGACATTATTTGTTCTCATTTTATCTTATCCATATCGTTCTCATTATAAAATAATAAAAAACCACAGCAGGTGCTGTGGTTTTTTGCGCGCTTAAAGTGTTATGCCTGACCTTGGGCATCACCTTCAGCTTGTAGACGCTGCATATTGGCTTCAAATTCAGCATCAAAGTTAATTGGGGTAAGCAACAATTGTGGAAAGCTACCCTTGGTCACTAGATCATTCACTGCTTCACGCAAGAACGGGAACAGGATATTCGGGCAGTAAGCACCCAGAACGTACGGAAGACGATCTTCCTCCACGCCATCAACCAGGAAAATCCCTGACTGGGTCACATCAACAATGAATGCGGTCTCACTTTCATTGGTGGCCTGAACCACAACTTTTAAAGAAACTTCATAATGATTTGGATCAATCTTTTCTGCCGCAGAAGATAAATTGATGTTGAGTTCTGGCTGCCACTGCTTGGTAAATACCTGTGCCCCTGGAACTTCAAAAGAAATATCTTTGGTGTAAATACGTTCTAACGCGAGTTGTGGTTGAACTTGTTCTTCGCTCATTGTTTTTCCTTAAATCGTGGAGTGTTGTTAAGCTAATAATTGGTCGAGTTTCCCTTCACGCTCTAAGGCATAAAGTTGGTCAAAACCACCGATAAACTGGTCTTTGATAAAAATTTGAGGCACGGTACGGTGATTGGTACGTTGCATTAACTCAATACGAACTTCAGGCGCCTCATTGGAAAGGTTAATTTCCTTATAGGCAACACCCTTACGCTCAAGGAGCTGTTTTGCTCTCACACAATATGGGCAAGAAAGCGTTGAATAAATGGTGACGTTGGTATCGGTCATTTTATTTCTCCTTAAGCTTTGGTTTTGCTTTTAACTAAGGGTAAGCCCTGGGCTTTCCAATTGCTGACACCACCATCTAGACGGTAGCTGTCGGCATGGCCGACTTTCTGCAATGCGGAGCCTGCAACTTGCCCTAGGTTGCAAATAAACACCAATGGACGGTCACTTGCTTTTAATTCATCAACATGAGTTGTGATTTGGCTGTATGGAATGTTGCGGCTACCGCTGATGTGACCATCACGGAAATCTTTCGCATCACGAAGGTCAATCAGCATGGCATTTTTTGCCTTGACCAAAATACCGAGTGATTGTGGTGAAATTTTACGACCATTGCGCTGACCCTCTAAAATGAAGAACAGCACGATGAGCACGCCGAGCGTACCAAACAAAAAGGGGTGGTTCCCCATAAACTCTAACCAGCGTTCCACAAGTCACCTAAAGTTAAAATCAAAATTGACCCTGAGTATAACTTATCTCTATGGTGATCAAAAATGTTAGTTCAAGGGTAAAAACCCAAGAAAACTAACTTTTTTGCTGGGCTTCCTGAATTTCATCCATTAGGCGTAGATAGCTGTCCAAACGTCTTGGTAAAATCTCACCTGCATCAACTGCCTGTTTTAAGGCACAATTTTTCTCATGGCTATGGGTGCAGTTACGGAACTGGCAATGACCCAGATGGGTTTCAATCTCAGGAAAACCTGTTCGCACCTTTTCCAGGCTCAAATGCCACAGACCAAATTCACGGATTCCTGGGGAGTCAATCAGTGCGCCGTTTGTTCCAAATTTAATCAAACGGGTTGAGGTGGTGGTGTGTTGTCCCAGTGCCGAGTTTTCGGAAATGACATTGGTCTTCTGTGCCGCATCTGGAACAATGGTGTTAATCAATGAGCTTTTACCCACGCCTGACTGACCAACAAATGCAACCGTTTCATTGTCGATTCGTGCTGAAAGTGCGGATAAATCACCTTTTGCATGACAGATCAGAGTTTCATAGCCCAGGGTTTCATATTCACTGAGCATGGTCAGGATCGGATCATTTTCAGTGAGCAGGTCTGATTTGTTCAGTACCAGCAAGGCGGGAATGTTGGCATCGGCACAGGCGACCAGATAACGGTCAATCAGTGTTGGTGCGGGTTCTGGCAGTGGTGCGAACACAATCACAATCAGGCTGATATTGGCGGCAACGGGTTTTACCTTGTGGTAGCGGTCTGGGCGGGTCAATAATGATTGTCTTGGATAAATCGCAGTGATAATCCCCAGGCCTGTATTTGGGTCGGCCTGCCATTTCACACGGTCACCCGTCACCAGCAACTCCAGGTTGGTACGGGTATGACAGCGCCAAATACTGTCCAGTTCAATCGGTTTCCAGAATGGTTCAGGTTCGCCCTCTGCCACCTGTGGTTTTTCAGGGTGCTGTTCAGGTATGGACAGGGCTTGTACTTCGAGTTGACGGCCATAATGCTGAACAACCAGCCCATCTAAATCCTGCGACGTGTCAATATCATCCTGACGCGATTTATGCTGTTTTTCAATACGGCGCTGCTGTTGCTCGGTTAAACGACGCTTACGAATTAAAGCCATTCATATCCCAGAAAATCCACATGTTGAAGACCGCAAAAATAGCATGAAGCCGCTATGGAATTACAGCCAAGATGTAATTAATTTGCTACTATTGGTGTTTTTAAGCACTTTAGAATCAGCATTCATGAGCAGTACCCCTGATACACGATTAATCTGGATTGACCTGGAAATGACAGGCCTTGATACCGATAACGACAAGATCATTGAAATCGCAACCATTGTTACAGATGACCATTTAAATATTTTGGCTGAAGGGCCTGTTTTGGCTGTACATCAATCTGACCTAATCCTGAACGCAATGGATGAGTGGAATACCAAGCAGCATGGACAGTCGGGACTGATTGAACGGGTGCGCCGCAGTAAACTCACCGCTCAGGACGTAGAGCAGCAAACGCTGGAATTTCTGAAAAAATGGGTCAATCCAAAATCATCACCCATGTGTGGCAACTCGATTTGTCAGGATCGCCGTTTCCTGCATCGTTTAATGCCTGAACTGGAACAGTTTTTTCATTACCGCAATCTGGATGTATCTTCAGTCAAGGAACTGGCGAAGCGCTGGAGACCTGAAATCATGAGTGGTCTCAAGAAAAATGCTTCACACTTGGCAATGGATGATATTCGTGATTCGATTGCTGAATTAAAATATTACCGTGAATACTTTTTTATTATGAATAAATAAATTAAGGGGCATAAGCCCCTTTTTTTATGTGAATAAAAGATTTGGGCCTGATCAAAAAATCGCTTAAACTCGGTTTTTTATTGCCAACTATAAAAAGAGAGTGTACATGCAAAGTCATAATCCTATTTTAACCCGGGTGGAAAGCTACAGCGATTTGGCTGAACCAATGACCATTCAGGGGGCAATTCAGAAGTCAGTGCTTTTAACTGTGATTGCCGCTGTTTTAGGTATCGCATTGTTTTTCTATTGTGCCATCACTGCAAACCTGTCCATTGCCTATGCGGCCGCGATTGTCGGGGCTGTGGGTAGTTTTATTCTGGCCTTGATCACGACATTTAAAACAAAAACAGCCCCTGCTTTAGCCATTCCTTATGCTTTATTTGAAGGGGCATTTTTAGGCGGCATTTCGTTTATATTCCAATTGAAATTTCCTGGTGTACCTTTACAAGCCTTGTTGGCGACTTTTGTCACCACTTTGGTGTTATTTGCCTTGTATAAAATGCAAATTATTCGCGCCACTGAAAAATTCAAAGCCGTGGTAATTTCTGCCTCTGTGGCAATTGCATTGGTGTTTGTGGTGCAAATCATCTTGCGTTTAGCATTTGGTTCAAGCATTCCATTTATTTTTGAAAGTAACTGGTTAGGCATTGGCTTTGCTGCATTTGTAGCGGTGATTGCATCGTTAAATTTGATTTTAGACTTCGATCTAATTGAAAGTGCGACGGCGCAAGGCGCACCGAAAGCATTTGAATGGGTCTGTGGTATTGCCTTATTGGCAACTTTGGTTTGGATGTATTATTCATTTATGCGTTTGTTAAGCCTGATTCAAGGTGATGATTAAGCTTCAATGAATATAAAATACAAATCGCTTTCTAATTGAGAGCGATTTTTTTTATGCAAGCATGTAAAAATGAACAATGATGCAATTCCGTAATTGATGAAATATTGGCATCATGGTGGGAAAATTTTTCGAGTGAGAAGATTATGTCGCAAGGGCTTTTAGCGGGTAAACGGTTTTTAATTGCAGGAATTGCCAGTAAATTATCCATTGCTTATGGAATTGCTGCGGCACTGCATCGTGAGGGTGCAGAGTTGGCATTTACTTACCCCAATGAAAAACTAAAAAAACGAGTCGATGATTTTGCAGCACAATTTGGTTCAAGCCTTGTTTTCCCTTGCGATGTGGCAATTGATGCAGAAATTGACAATACTTTTGTTGAGTTGGCAAAACACTGGGATGGTTTAGATGGTGTTGTGCATTCGATTGGTTTTGCACCTGCACATACGCTAGATGGTGACTTTACCGACGTAACGGATCGTGAGGGTTTTAAAATTGCACATGATATTAGTGCCTATAGTTTTGTCGCGATGGCTCGTGCGGCAAAACCATTATTACAAGCACGTAAGGGTTGTTTATTGACTTTGACTTATCAAGGTTCTGAGCGTGTGATGCCAAACTATAACGTTATGGGTATGGCCAAAGCATCTTTAGAAGCGGGTGTTCGTTATTTAGCGCTAAGCTTGGGTAAAGAGGGGATTCGTGTGAATGCGATCTCTGCGGGTCCAATCCGTACATTGGCAGCTTCTGGTATCAAATCATTCCGTAAAATGTTGGATGCCAATGAAAAAGTTGCGCCGTTAAAACGTAATGTCACGATAGAAGAAGTGGGCAATGCAGCATTATTCCTTTGTTCGCCGTGGGCTTCGGGTATTACGGGTGAAATTTTATATGTCGATGCAGGGTTTAATACTGTTGGTATGAGCCAGTCGATGTTGGGTGATGAGTGATTAGATTTATCCAAATTTTTTGACAAAGCCGCTTTTATAGCGGCTTTGTTTTTCAAGATTGTGAGATCTTCAAATTATAAAGTTGGGGTTAAGGCGGCGCGAAGCGTCCGCCTTAAATGAGTTGTTAGATTACTTTGTTGTACCCACAGTGCGATAGTTGCAGCACACGCAGGAGTGGATAATTCTCAGATATTGCGTTGCTCCTCATGACGCCACACCCAATAATTTTTGAGCGAATCTCTGCCATTAGCTCATCAATGGATAAAATCTGAGCGCCAGCAATAGTGTGCCTATCTTTCGGGTGTGATGGGAATACGGCAATTTGACGTAGTGGTGTTTCTGGCGGTAGCCAAGAAAAAACCTCCAAGAAGATGAGCTTTCTAGCGGCATCAAATTTCTTCTTGTATCTCATTTCTCTAGTTTCCCAAGTATGGGCATCTACAGATGGTTCATAGTGAACAAGATCACCGCAGTGGGGATTGAAGCCTATGACATCAAGTTCCATTTCCCATCCACCATGCTTCAATCGTCCGACTTTAGTATTTCTGCGAACGAGATAGCCTTGCCAATCAAGGTATTCAACGATAAGTGACTCTAGATGTGACATAAAAGTAATCTAACGTTAAAGGTAACCGGCCTGCCGGAGGCAGGTCCGGTTGACCGACAGGTTAGCGCCGTACTGCCTAACCTTTAAATCCATCAAGTCTAGCGCCCGATATCATTGCCAATTGCCGACCGCCATAGCAGTGCTGACAAAATAAGCGCATGGCATCATTCAAATGACCTGCACTATGTGTGTCTAGCCTTAGAGCAATATCGTTTGCTTCCGCCTCACTTTTCCCATCAAGTCTGGCCGCAAGATACACGTAAGCCTGAACGGCCTTTACTCCTCGTTTCATTAGGAAAGCGAATGCGGCGATGATTGCAATTACAGTCAATATGACTACTTCCATGATCTCTCCATGTTTCTAATGCATTTAATGCGCGACCAATGATACCGACGTGATCGACAATCCTCCCGCTCCTGAGGCATGAAATCTCACTGAGTCTTTAAGGGCTGCCTCAATGACCGCTTGATCTGTCGTTGTTGGTTCTTGCGCTGACTCGAACTCAACCTGACCGGAAAATAAACCATTTCCGGTTCTGCACTCATAACAAATGAGGAATTTCATGTGTTCCACCTTTGCTTGATAGGCGCTAACTACAGTTATACGGCAAGTCTGCCGCATAACCAAAATGAAAATGCCATATAACCAATTTGAATCCTATTGGATGTAACTATATTTTGATAAGCATATAAAATAGCAATATTTGCATCAACACACAAACAATGTGAGATTAAATCAAAAGCGATCAACCCATTAAAAATTAACTAGAAGTTGAAAGGAATAATCATTAAAACAAGAGCACGCTCAATGCTATTGTTCAGGTAATTCTTTCACAGGACTCCCACCCAAAGCCTGCATTAAGGTCACATAGGCATTGTATTGATTCTGCTTGGTTTCAACTAAGTTGAGTCGTGCATTGCGGGTGGTTGCTTGAGCATCGAGTACGTTTTTTAAAGCGATTGCCCCATTGCGATATCGCACTTCAGTTAAATGTTCAGTTTTTTCTGCCAGCTCTACATTTCGTTGTTGAAGTTGAACTTGTTGATCTAACTGCGTTCGATTCGACAACGCATTTTCGACATCTGCAAAGGCTTGATACAGGCCTTGACGATATTGAGTAATGGCTTTTTCATATTCAAGATCACTAATCGCAATATCTTTCTTCATATCATTATATTGAAGGAAGGGTAGACTTAAACTTGCACCCAAGGCTAAAGCTGGATTTTGCAGAAGTTGAGTCAAAGAGGTACTCGAAGCACCCACACTGCTTGTCAGATTAATCGATGGATAATAACTTGCTTTGGTGGCATCTTTATTGGCAAGGGTTTTACGTAAACGTAATTCTGAAGCTTGTAGATCTGGACGACGAGATAAGATTTCAGCAGGCAAACCCACCCCGATATTAGGCAAAGCATTCCTTGGTAGCTGAGCTGGCTCTTGAATATTTAGCTGTTGTACAGGCTGATGCAGCAGTACCGCAATCGCTGTACGCGCTTCTACACGTTGTTGTTCAATTTGGCTGAGACTGGCTTTTTGGCTTTGTACCGATTGTTCCGCTTGGGTCAAATCCAGACCTGATACCGCACCTGCTTTATATTGCGATTGAACCAAAGCGTAGATTTTCTGCGTGGAAGCTAAGTTTTGTTGAACTGTTTGATAGCGTTCATTCAGATAGCCGAGTTGCCAGTATAACTTTGCTGTTGTACCAACAAGACTTTGTGCCGTAGCCTGTAAGTCTTGTTCACTGGCTTGCGCTTCCCAACGACTGGCTTCAGTTTGATTTGCCAATTTTCCAAATAAATCTAACTCATAGCTCACACCCAAACTGGTTGATAGACCGCGATCACTGCCATCACCTGAGCGTAGGTCATAGCTATAACCTGTAGACACACTGGAGCTGGTACGCAGTCCTTGTCTGTTTTCAGCCAAACCTGCCTGTAAACGAGCTTGTTTAAGGGTAATCCCTGCAACGCTTAAATCACTATTTTTAGCGAGAACCTGATCGACCAATTGATTCAGTTGGGCATCATTAAATAGTGTCCACCACTGATCGGTGAGATTCACATTCTTATTTTTTTGCGCATCGTACTGGAACTGTTGGGGCACTTGGACTGTAGGGGCGTTATATGGTGTTTTAACCACAGCAGAACAGCCAACTAGAGAGCTACTTAAACATAACGCAAGACTAAGCTTTTTCATTTCAGGTGTCCTTTATAGAAACAGGGCGGTGTCTTGCCGAGTTCTCATCGTATTACAGAGTAAGCCGTCGGCTTGACCTACTTTTCTTTCGGGATGAGGAGCGAAGCTCCGCAAGGGCAACCATCTTGCGCAGCTATCGCTGCTCACCGCAAAACTCGTTGACTACCGTCACTTAAGCTAATGAATCGCAGAAACAATACTTTATTAACGGAGTCCTGTCTCAAACAATTGCGGATGACGTTTCCGAGTATCATATTTTTTGATCAGTCCTAGTGGGCTTGAATTTATTCTCTCGCTAAAGCAGCAACTGGATCGAGTTGTGCTGCATTTCGTGCTGGCAAGAAGCCAAATACAATACCAATCATGCTTGAGCAGACAAAGGCCGCTACGATTGACGTGGTCGAATAACTCATTTCAATGATGCCTTTGGCAAAGTGTCCGATGATTTGTCCAATCCCTAAGGAGAGCAGGACACCCAAGATACCGCCCAGTAAACAGACCAGAATTGCTTCAATCAGGAATTGTTGCAGAATATCACTTTGACGAGCGCCCACCGCCATACGTACGCCAATCTCTTGGGTTCGTTCGGTCACAGAAACCAGCATAATGTTCATCACGCCAATACCGCCGACCACTAGAGAAATCACCGCAATCGCTGAAATCAGCAGGGTCATAGTGGCTGTGGTTTGCTGAATGGTTTCCCGAATACTGTCGGAGTTTTGGGTAAATACGTCCTGTGCGCCGTGACGTTGTTCAAGTAGAGTCAAAATGGCATTTTCAGCGGCACTACTTGGATATTCATCTTTGATACGAACAATAATGCTGCGTACATTAGACTGCCCCAGCATACGGCTCATGACTGTCGAATAAGGCAAGTAAACATTCAAGCTGTCAGAGTTGCCCATAAAGCCTTGTTGAGCATCAATCACGCCAATAATACGGCTGGGTACACTGCCCAACAACAACACTTGACCAACAGGGTTGGTCCCATCAGCAAAGAAAGTTTTTTCCGTATTGGTATCAATCACCACGTCTTGGGCACGCTGAGTAACACTATTTTTGTCAAAAGCCTGTCCTGATTTAAATGTCATGCCACGGACATAGAAGAAATCTGCACTGACACCATTTACGGTTGCCGATGCTTCGGTATCCTTATAACGCAAGGTGACGCTGGTGTTGGCAGAGGGACTGACTCCATCCACATAGGGTTGTTCTGCCAAGGCTTCTGCATCAGCAGGCACTAGGGTTTTGACTTGTGAGGCACGTGAGTTATCGCCAAAGCCACGTCCCTGATATACAGTAATAGTGTTGGTGCCGAGACTGCTGATATTTGCCAGAATCTGCTTTTGCGAACCATTGCCCAGTGCAACCACCGAGACCACGGATGCGATCCCGATAATAATCCCGAGCATTGTCAGGAAAGTCCGCATGCGGTGGGCATTCATGGCCAGCAGTGCCATACGGAATGCTTCACCGAGACGGTCAAAGAAAGAACGCCAAGCCGAGGTTTTCTTTTGTGGTGTGCGTTGCAGGGTTGGATGTTCTAAATCTGAATCTGCATTTTCAGGTGTATTGGCACGGTCTGAAATAATATTACCGTCACTGATTTCAATAATACGGGTCGCGTTTTTTGCTACATTGAGATCATGTGTCACTAAGATGATGGTATGACCTTTAGCATTGAGTTCACGCAAAATACGCATCACTTCAATACCGCTATTCTTATCCAATGCTCCTGTTGGCTCATCGGCAAGAATCACATCACCGCCATTCATCAAGGCACGGGCGATTGAAACACGTTGTTGCTGACCACCAGAAAGTTGGCTTGGGCGATGGTGTAAACGTTCTTCGAGTCCGAGTTCTGAGAGTAGCTCAGCAGAACGCTGTTGGCGAAGATGACTATCGACACCTGCATAAATTGCAGGGACTTCAACGTTACCAGAAGCGCTCAAATCACCGAGTAAGTGATAACGCTGGAAAATAAAACCAAAATATTCACGGCGTAGTTGTGCCAGTTCATCAGGCTCTAACTGGCGGGTTTCCCGACCATTGACCTGATAGCTACCTGCTGTTGGTTTATCCAGACAGCCCAGAATATTCATTAGGGTGGATTTACCAGAACCTGACTGACCGACGATGGCAACCAGCTCACCTGCATAAATCTTTAGATTGATACCTTTGAGAATCTGGACTGTACCCTCACCTGCGGGAAACTCACGGGTGAGGTTGCTGATTTTAAGCAGTGGCTGTGATGAATGTATTTGATCTCGGGTCATATTACATTCTCATTACACGTTGATTGCTACGTTTTGCTGATTCGTTTGAGCTATCAGTTGCATCTGCAATCACCACTTGATCGCCTTGCTTCAAACCTCTAAGTACTTGCGCTGTGACACGGTTGTTCAGGCCAATCAGCACAGGTTGCGGCTGGGCTGTACCATCAGCCTGTAGTACCCGAACCATTGCTATTGAAGCCTTGCCTTGTGCAATCAGGGCCTTGTCATCCTCAGTTAAATCCAGACGTTTCGGATGCTGGGTTGTTTCAGCACCTGATTTTTTCGCCTGATCGCTGGATTTATTAGCATTGGCTGAACTGTCCTTACGATTTGCACGCTGGCTTTGGATCGCTGCCGCTGGAATGGTCAGTACATTTTTTGCCTCATTTAACACAATGTAGACCTGTGCAGTCATGTCAATACGCAGTTTGCCATCTTCATTTGGGACATCAAACAGGGCATTGTAGTACACGGCTGAACTTGAAGAAGATGAACTGCCACTGGTTGTTTCTGTATTAATGGAATTTGGTGCTGGTTCAACCTGACGCAGTTTTGCATAATGTTTTTTATCACTATTACCTAATGTAGTGAAATAAACGGTTTGGCCCTGTTCAACTTTCATCACATCGGCTTCTGAAATCTGTGCCTTGATGGTCATGGTATCCAGTTTTGCCAGCTTCACAATGGTTGGTGCAGACTGATTGGCATTTACCGTCTGGCCTTCTTCCGTGACAATCGCCACAATGGTTCCATCCATCGGTGCAACAATACGGGTATAACCCAGGTTTTCCTTTGTGGTTGCAAGGCTCAAACGCGATTGTTCAATCTGTGCATTAATCGAGGCAATCTGGGCCTGTGCCGTTTTATAGTTTGCCAATGCCGCCTCAAGTTCAGCGCGTGAGGTGGCATCCTGACTAAACATTGCCTGTTGACGTTTATATTCAGCTTCAACCTTGGCTAAGTTGGCCTGTTGCACTGCCAGTTGTGCCTGTTGGTTTTTAATGTTGGCTTCGGCGGTTTTAAGCTCATTCTCCTGACGAATGGAGTCAATCTGGGCAATCAATCGGCCCTGTTTAACCTGATCGCCCAACTGCACATACATCTTTTTCACCTGACCTGAAACTTGCGCACCGACACTCACCATTTTGGTGGCCTCAAGTACACCTGTTGCCAGCACTGAATCTTCAATATCACCTTTGCTGACTTCGGCACTAATGTACTGAGGCGCTTGATCTTTAGGTTTAAAGAAAAACCATGCAACGGCTGCAATAATCGCTACACCGATAGCGATTATTATTATTTTACTGAATGGTATTTTTTTAGAACTTGTTTTTTGCATGGCCACAGGTCAAAAATGAGAAACTTGGGCTAGTATAAAAGTGAAATGAGAAGAAAGCGTGGATGTTTTTAATCTATAATGAGAATTATTTGCTGTTTTATGGAGGATTTATTGCATAAAAATCTGATAAATACTTTGAGAGATGGTTCCACTTGTTTGAACAACTAAAAGCTTATTTATAAGTGATATTCTGCTCTAGTTAAGCTACCTTATTTTGTTGTGGTAGCTGGAATAGAAAAACTCATCTGGAGTCATTTTGTCCAGACTCGAATGAGGCCGTTTCAAATTACAAAATTCAAAATATGCGTTTAATTGCTTCTTCGCATCCAAAACATTGCTGTAGGCTTTGAGATACACCTCTTCATATTTAACGCTTCTCCATAACCGTTCAACCATCACATTATCAATCCATGAGCAGTATATCGATGTTTATAACATCATTTGGGGAGCAAAATATCACTTATAGCTGTTGTTCAAATTTCCTGATTCACCTCTCTGCTTAATGTTGCGAATGTAGTGATTTTATCGGAATATGATTTAAAAGATTGTCAGAATGACCGTATTAAAACCTCAATGAAGCAATCTTTTGATGAAAGTTCTTATGCTCAAACATATCATTTAAAAGCCGTGATCATTGAAAAAAAGCAGAAAAAAGCAAGACAAGGTTATTTATTAAGATGTAATGCAAATATTACTTTGAATAATAGCGAAACCTTGTCTTTCACTTTCAATTTCTCCAAAAAAAATGATCAGTATTTAATTGAGGGGACACCAAATTATTAAGTTGTGTTGGGAAATAGTCTTTTTCCACACAATTCCCCAACAGCCTGCAACATCAAATATTCAGGCTTTTCTTTCGACATACCTTTAATGGCGGCATCAATACGCAACAGTAAATCAGACCAGGTCAGAAACTGGCGTGGATTCAAGCGCCGTAACGCCTGTTGATATTGTGAAACCTTGGTGTTCCAGATACCAAGCTGTAGGGCATTGTGTGGTTGCTCAAACAACTGCATCAATAGACGCATTTCCTTGCTGAGTGTCCATAAAATCAGGCTGTCAGGCTCGCCAGCCGCAATCAGGTACTGATAAATCTTGACCGACTGTGCTAGGTTGCCTGCCAACAAGGCATCACTTAAATCATAAGTAGTATAACGGGATTGATCCTGTAAACAGGCATACAGTTGTTCAGTCTGAATTTGCTTAAGATCTGGAAATGTGTCCGCAACCCGCATCAGGCTGTTTTTTGCAGCCAGTAAATTATGTTCATGGTGCTGCATCAGCCATTGCCATGCATCATTGTTGAGTTGAATCCCTAGTTTTTCTGCCTCAATGCCTAGGATACGTTGCCGATCCTGCGGGTAGGTGGCGGTTAGCGCAACCACCACACCATTGGCTTCCACGGTCTGAAAAAAGGCTGTCTTTAAACTGCTGCTGTCCTGTTTGGGTAAAACAATCAGGAGTAAGTTGTGTTCATTATGCTGAATATAATTTTTAAGCTGTTTTAGACCGTTGGCATCTGGCTTGATATTGCCATGCACTTCAATCGCAAGCTGTTGTGAAAATAATGACAAACTATTCAGCGCATTAAAGACATTTTTCCAGTCATTCACGTTGCCAATATCGTAGCGTTGCCGCTCAACTTCCTGCTGTTGCCAGCTTTTGCGAAAGGCATCCAGCAGGTTTTGTTCAAGCAGGGGTTCCTGACCGTGCATAATCCATGCACCACGGGCTTCATGGACACGCTTTAGGGCTTGAACATAATCCAGCTTCATAATGACAGCTTAGGGTTGAGCTTTAGGCAAGCGGTTTGCGGCAATTTGACGCGTCAATTGTTGTGCCAGATCATCAATCACAATACGGTTGAGATAGGCTTCTTGCTGGTTGTCAGTGTTGACGGTTGCCACATCATATTGATAGCTACGGGAAGCTGTTAAGGTACGTGGTTCAGTCATCTTGCGACCCTGATGGTCCTCAATCTGAAAAGTCACCGTTAAACGCAGTAGCACCTCTGTCAATTTACCATTCAACAACTGGCGGCGAGGGGTGTAATCCAGAATACGCAATACATAGGCATCATTGGCATTGCTGAGCTGCACACCCGTTGCACTGAGGTAGATACTTAAACGATTTTCAAGCTCATCGGTATTGTCAGGTAGAACCAGGGTGAGTTTATTGTAGACCAATGGCGTTGCGGCTGGGTTGCTTCCCTTGAGATGAAAACCACAACCGACTAAGCCAGCACTTAGACCCAAAGTTAAAACAATAGCAGCGAGACGTTGCGCTAAGTGCATAAATATCCCTCATAGACAATGAGGGCGTATACAATACGCCCCTACAGTTTAAACGACTAAATTCACCAATTTGTTTGGCACAACAATTTCTTTCTTGGTTGGACCTGTCAGGAATTGCTGAACTTCTGCCAAGGCTTTTGCCTGTGCCAATAAATCTTCTTTGGAAATATCAACAGCAACTTCCAGCTTACCACGAAGCTTGCCATTCACCTGTACAACAATCGTTTGCGTATTGCGGGTCAAGGCTGACTCGTCCACCTGAGGGAATTCAGCCGAGGTTAAATCAATACCAAACTGAGCTAACAGGGTCTGGCTTAAATGTGGCGCAAATGGTGCAAGTAATGTCAGCAATGTTGTGATTGCTTCACGTTCAACCGCAACATCGTGATCATCCTTGGCTTCAAACTTATTGGTGGCATTTAACAGTTCCATTAATGCGGCAATGGCAGTGTTAAAGGCGTGACGACGTTCAATGTCATCACCCACTTTCTGAATCGTTTCATGGGTTTTACGGCGTAGATCCTGTGCATCTTTAGAAAGATTTGCGCTATCAATTGCACTCGTCTGATTGCCTTTTTCAAGGAAACTAGTAGCCAAACGCCATACACGTTTTAGGAAGCGGTTGGCACCTTCAACCCCTGCATCTGACCATTCCAAAGACTGGTCAGGTGGGGCAGCAAACATCATAAACACACGGGCGGTATCTGCGCCGTACTGGTCGATAATCGCCTGCGGGTCAATGCCGTTGTTTTTCGACTTGGACATTTTTTCTTGTCCACCGATAACCACATCCTGACCATCACCTGAATATTTTGCTGAAAGCACACGGCCTTTTTCATCTTTTTCTAAAATAATGTCGGCAGGGTTGAACCAAGTTTTTTTGCCATTTTCAGCTTCACGGTAGAACGTATCCGCCAAAACCATGCCCTGTGTCAACAAGTTGGTAAATGGTTCGTTGCCCTGAACAACACCCTCATCACGCATCAACTTATGGAAGAAACGTGCATAAAGTAAGTGCAAAATTGCGTGCTCTACACCACCGATATATTGATTCACAGGAAGCCAGCTTTGCGCCGCTTCTGGTTTAACCATTCCGTCAGTAAAGTCTGGAGATGCATAACGCGCATAATACCAAGATGATTCTACAAAGGTATCCAAGGTGTCTGTTTCACGACGCGCATCGCCGCCACAGCTTGGACACTTAGTTTCATAGAATTCAGGCATCCTATTCAATGGGTTACCAGAACCATCTGGAACCACATCAGTTGGTAATACCACTGGCAATTGATCTTCTGGCACTGGGACTTGACCACAGCTGTTACAGTTGATCATTGGAATTGGACAACCCCAGTAACGCTGACGAGATACACCCCAGTCACGTAAACGGAATTGAACCTTAGCATTTGCTAAGTGCTGTGGTTCTAATTTTGCAAGGAAAGCATCAAACGCTGCTTGGAATACTAAACCGTCGAACTCACCCGAATTGACGAGTTTACCTTCTTTTGAACTATACCATTCCTGCCATACGGTTGCAGAAAAATCAGCGTCATCCGTGCCTTTGGCATCAATGACTTGTTTGATTGGCAGGTTAAATTTGTTGGCAAACTCAAAGTCGCGTTCATCGTGGGCAGGCACAGCCATCACCGCACCTGAACCGTAAGACATCAACACATAGTTGGCAATCCAAACAGGAAGTTCTTCACCTGTCACTGGATGCTTCACGAATAAACCTGTTGCCATGCCTTTCTTTTCGGCAGTCGCTAAATCAGCTTCAGCCACTGATCCCATACGACATTCTTCGATAAATGCAGCCAATTCAGGATTGTTTTCTGCTGCTTTAAGCGCAAGAGGGTGCTCTGCTGCAACAGCAACATAAGTCACACCCATTAAGGTATCAGCACGCGTTGTGTAAACGGTTAAGCCATCAGCATAAATTTCTGTATTTGCAGATGGGAAAGTAATTTCCATTCCCGTAGAGCGGCCGATCCAATTGCGTTGCATGGTCAACACTTGTTGTGGCCAGCCATCCTGCAAGGTGTCTAGATCATCCAGCAACTCTTGTGCGTAGTCGGTGATGCGGAAGTAGTACATTGGGATGTCGCGTTTTTCTACCAATGCACCCGAACGCCAGCCACGACCATTTTCAACTTGCTCGTTGGCCAACACAGTCTGGTCTACAGGATCCCAGTTCACTGTTGACAGCTTACGGTAGATCAAGCCTTTCTTATAAAGCTGTACGAATAACCATTGTTCCCAGTGATAATACTCTGGGGTACAAGTCGCAAATTCACGATCCCAATCGACCGACAAGCCCAATTTTTTTAATTGGTCACGCATATAGGCGATGTTTTCAAAAGTCCATTTTGCTGGCGCAACTTGATGCGCAATGGCAGCATTTTCAGCAGGTAAACCAAAGGCATCCCAACCCATTGGTTGCAATACAGTTTCGCCTTTTAAACGATAAAAACGGCTAATCACATCGCCAATGGTGTAGTTACGCACATGCCCCATATGCAGTTTGCCACTTGGATAAGGGAACATCGACAGGATATAGCGATGTTTGCCCTCTACAGTGTCGGCAACTTTGAAAACTTTGCGATTGTCCCAGTCTTGTTGAACTTGGGGCTCAATGGCACTTGCTTGATATTCGGTGTCAATGTGAGAAGTCGTCATAGGGATATGCGATACAACAAAAATTAAGATTAAGATTGCTGCACAGCATAGCGCAAAACTGGGTGAAATGTCAGTTTTTAGATTGGGATTTTATCTTCAAGGCGGTTAGATACCGCCTTGATCTATTTAGGCTACTTTATCGGTCTGAATGTGATGGTGCAGATGGTGCCTGAGCAGGAGGTGAGGTTGTTGCAGTCGCTTCAACCGCCACATTTGCTACTTGTGATACATGTTGCGGAGCATTCTGGGCTTGCTGTGGGGCCTGATTTGCTGTTGTGGCTGGTGCTTGTGTCGGCTGATTTCCACCATAGGTTGAAACTTTGTTTAAACGTTTTGTACCTTTAGGTGGAGGTGTGGTGGTGTAGTGGGTCGATCCATTTGCATCGACCCATTTGTAGTACTGTTGAGCATGGTTTTGAGTTGAACAAAACAACAGTGCTGTTGTAGCAATCGTATATAAGCCCGTTTTTAAATAAGATGGTTTCATGTTTGATCTCTCCAAGAGAATTCTGTCTATATTCGATCAAAGTGTATTCAGGATGCAATTTACAATGCATCGTTTTATGTAAAAAGAAAATGAATTTTTGATAAATGGACGTTTCAATAGACTAAACCACAACCTTGAATAAGCCTAAAAAAACAACAGCTAAAAAATATTATAGAAAAACCTTTCCTTTATTCTTGACTTTGTGTATGAAAGCAACAAAAATGCTTGCTTTAGTTTTATATGCGCTTATTTGATCACCCTTCGAATAAATGTCATGGCTTGCAATGGACATTCTTTCTAGCCGAGAGAATGATTTTTTGAAATATGCTTATCCCAGCATATTTTGATTCGAGATGTAAAAACAGCTTATACGGCTGATGAGTCAGAAAATTTTTCCTATTGCAGCAAAAACGAGTAGAATACGCACACTTAAAAAAGTGCATAAGTTAATGAATGAAACACGGTTTATGTCTCCTATAAACTGTGCAAATACTAGGGTGAATCACGTTGGAACTTTTATCTGGTGGTGAAATGCTCGTTCGTGCGCTTGCGGACGAAGGCGTAGAGCATGTTTTTGGTTATCCAGGCGGCGCAGTTTTACATATTTATGATGCGCTTTTTCAACAAGACAAAATCAATCATTACCTTGTACGTCATGAGCAAGCTGCTGGCCACATGGCAGATGCTTACTCGCGCGTAACAGGGAAAACTGGTGTTGTTCTTGTGACTTCTGGTCCAGGTGCGACAAATACTGTGACTCCTATCGCAACAGCGTATATGGACTCGATCCCAATGGTGATTTTGTCTGGACAGGTTGCAACTCATTTAATTGGTGAAGATGCATTCCAGGAAACGGACATGGTCGGAATTTCCCGTCCAATTGTAAAACACAGTTTCCAGGTTCGTCACGCCAGCGAAATTCCTGCAATTATCAAGAAAGCATTCTATATCGCGTCTTCTGGCCGTCCAGGTCCAGTTGTGGTTGATATTCCTAAGGATGCAACCAACCCTACGGATAAATTTGCCTACGAATATCCTGAAAAAGTGAAGATGCGTTCATATCAACCGCCTTCACGTGGTCATTCTGGTCAAATCCGTAAGGCGATTGATGAACTGATTACCGCTAAACGCCCAATTATCTATACGGGTGGTGGTGTTGTTCAGGGTAATGCTTCTGCATTATTGACTGAACTTGCACATCTATTGGGTTATCCAGTAACCAATACCTTGATGGGCTTAGGTGCTTTCCCTGGCAATGATCCACAGTTTGTCGGTATGTTAGGGATGCATGGTACCTATGAAGCCAATATGACGATGCACAATGCAGACGTGATTTTGGCCATTGGTGCACGTTTCGATGACCGTGTAACCAATAACCCTGCGAAATTCTGTTTGAATGCGAAAGTTATTCATATTGATGTAGATCCAGCGACCATTTCTAAAACCATCATGGCGCACATTCCTATCGTTGGTGCGGTTGAGCCAGTTCTTCAAGAAATGTTAGCACAGTTGAAGCAGATGAATGTGTCTAAACCAAATCCTGAAGCAATTGCTGAATGGTGGTCTCAGATTAATGAGTGGCGTAAAGTTCATGGCTTACGCTATGAAACGGCTCAAAATGGTGAAATGAAACCACAACAAGTGGTGGAAGCGCTTGATCGTGTGACCAATGGTGAAGCGATCATCACATCTGACGTAGGTCAGCACCAAATGTTTGGTGCAAACTACTACAAATACAAACGTCCACGCCAATGGATTAACTCTGGTGGTCTAGGCACCATGGGTGTTGGTTTGCCGTATGCAATGGCAGCGAAGCTTGCATTCCCAGATCAACAAGTAGTGTGTATCACAGGTGAAGCATCAATTCAGATGTGTATCCAAGAATTATCAACATGTAAGCAATATGGCTTAAATGTGAAAATTCTTTGCTTGAATAACCAAGCTTTAGGCATGGTGAAGCAGTGGCAAGACATGAACTATGAAGGGCGTCATTCAAGCTCTTATGTAGATTCTTTACCTGATTTTGCAAAATTGATGGAAGCTTATGGTCACGTAGGTATTCAAATCAATCATGCAGATGAATTGGAATCTAAACTGGCTGAAGCAATGGCAATTAATGATAAATGTGTATTCATTAATGTCATGGTTGATCGTACAGAACATGTTTATCCAATGTTGATTGCAGGTCAGTCGATGAAAGATATGTGGTTAGGTAAAGGGGAGCGCACGGCATGAGACACATTATCTCTGTACTTGTAGAAAATGAAGCAGGCGCGCTTTCTCGTTTGGTCGGTTTATTCTCTCAACGTGGTTACAACATTGAGACTTTAAACGTTGCGCCAACTGAAGATGAAACTTTATCTCGTTTGACGCTGACAACCTATGGCGATGATCACAAAATCGAGCAAATCACAAAACAACTGAATAAATTAGTTGAAGTGGTTAAGGTGGTTGATTTGTCAGAAGGTGCACATATTGAGCGCGAGCTTATGTTGATTAAAGTGAAAGCTTTAGGTGCAGCTCGTGCGGAAATTAAGCGTACAGCTGATATTTTCCGTGCCCAAATCGTTGATGTAACACCAACCACTTATACGATTCAGATCGCTGGTACGACTGATAAGATCGATGGTTTTATTGATGCACTTGCAGAGAATACCATCCTTGAGGTTGTGCGTTCAGGTGTGTCAGGCATCGCACGTGGTGAAAAAGTTTTAACAGTTTAAATATAGTTCTCCCCCTGAGTGGTATTGCCACGCAAGAGGGGGAGTTAGAGGGGGTTATGTCGACCCCACCCTAACCCTCCCCTTGAAAATGGGAGGGAAGTTAAAGATTCTAATGGAGAATACAGATGCAAATTTTTTACGATAAAGACTGTGACTTATCAATCATCCAAGGCAAAAAAGTTGCAATCATTGGTTATGGTTCACAAGGTCATGCTCATGCACTTAACTTGAAAGATTCTGGCGTTGACGTAACTGTTGGTTTACGTGCTGGTTCAGCATCTTGGAAAAAAGCTGAAAATTCAGGTCTTAAAGTATCTGAAGTTCCAGCAGCTGTTGCTCAAGCTGACTTAGTGATGATTTTGACTCCAGATGAGTTCCAATCTCAACTTTATCGTGATGTGATTGAGCCAAATATCAAAGAAGGCGCAACCTTAGCATTTGCTCATGGTTTTTCTATTCTTTATAACCAAGTTGTTCCACGTAAAGATTTAGACGTAATCATGGTTGCTCCAAAAGCACCAGGTCACACTGTACGTTCTGAATATCAACGTGGTTCAGGTGTTCCTGACTTAATCGCAATTCACCAAGATGCTTCTGGTAATGCACGTAACGTTGCTCTTTCTTACGCTTCAGGTGTAGGTGGTGGTCGTACAGGTATTATCGAAACTTCTTTCCGTGAAGAAACTGAAACTGACTTATTCGGTGAGCAAGCAGTTCTTTGTGGTGGTGCTGTTGAATTGGTTAAAATGGGCTTCGAAACTTTGGTTGAAGCGGGTTATGCACCAGAAATGGCTTACTTCGAATGCTTACATGAACTTAAGTTAATCGTTGACTTAATGTTCGAAGGCGGTATTGCTGACATGAACTACTCAGTTTCTAACAATGCTGAGTACGGTGAATATGTGACTGGTACTGAAGTAATCAACGAACAGTCTCGTGAAGCAATGCGTAACGCGTTGAAACGTATCCAGTCTGGTGAATATGCGAAAATGTTCATTCAGGAAGGTGCGTTGAACTACCCATCTATGACTGCTCGCCGTCGTCAAAATGCTGCACACGGTATCGAAGTAACAGGTAATAAACTTCGTGCGATGATGCCTTGGATTCAAGCGAACAAAATCGTTGATAAAGAGAAGAACTAAATTTTAGTTTAATCTTTAAAAGCCCTTGTTTGTACAGGGGCTTTTTTATTGGATCATCCTAATGTTGCGCATTGGTGAGGTATAGCTCCAATCTTACGTATTGGTCTTACGAAGTGATGCTTCACATGCTTTTCTATTTCGTTGCTCCTTGCGCAGGATACCCTAATAAGTGTTGAAGCAAACAAAATCGTAGAAAAAGAGAAAGCTCAGTTTTATCTCTGAGTTAAAAGAACCCTCTTGTTGGTAAACGAGGTTTTTAATGCTGCTGATAACAGAGTTATAATAGTATAAAAATTAAAAAAGTTTATATGTGTCTCTGATAAGCATTTTATATCGTGCTTAGTGCACGAGAAAAACAAAAAAACTGCAATCAGACTTAAGTTCATAGGGCAGTTTAAAACAAATAAGAAGTAGCTACTTAAATAAGAAAAACACTTAGCAAAAATAAATTGGTCTTTCGGTGAAAAGTGCAATAAAAAAAGCAAGTCTTTTTATAGGTTTGGAGTAATTATATGTTTTTATTCTATTGATTTATAAAATGAAAAAGACTTGACCTTATGTTATATGATGTTATTGTTAAGGAAAGATTATGACTGCTATTCGTATCTTTTTTTGAGTGTGAAAGATCGTTCTGAGCCTAGGCAATTTGCTCGGCAAATAAAAAAGTCATGGATAATCATGGAATTCCTTTATGGTACACGTTGATTACGATAGTACATTGGTCATCGTTTCCATTCTGGTTGCGGTGGCAACATGCTATGCCGCATTTTCAATGGAAGAGCTGGTTTTCAAGACCGCTTATAAAAAGTTTGAAAAAAGCATTCTGGTTGCGAGTGGCTTAATCCTGGGGTTGGCGATATGGGCAATGCATTTTGTGGGAATGCTAGCGATTCATTTGCCAGAAAGCTATCATTTTGATCTGGGGTTAACGACGCTTTCCTATATGGTGGGTGCAATTGCCTCTATTTTTGCGGTGTGGCTGACTTCACGTCCAACCTTGCCTTTGCCTCGCCTGATTCTTGGTGCCGTGTTTATGGGCTTGGGTATAGCGGGTATGCATTATACAGGCATGATGGCTCTGACAGTTGAACATTATCAGATGCATTATGATCCCTTATTGGTTATTTGCTCAGTTTTAATTGCAATCAGTGGGGCTGGTCTAAGTTTCTTCTTTATCTTTAAATATAAGTCAGCAGTCAGGTATCGGATTGGGATAAAAGCCATTGTTGCGCTGTTAATGGCGCTGAGTATTGTCGGTATGCATTACACAGGTATGGTGGCAACCTATTTTGATGCAAGTATTATTAAGGCCTTGAATGCAGCACAGACAGAGCAAAGTGTATTGTTGTTCACAATCATCTTTATTACCAGTCTGGTGTTTGTCGCAGGTTTTGCTGTTGCGGTTTTAGAATCTAGACTGGAAGAGCGTAATCAACAACTCACTTTTATAAATAAAGAGCTTGAGATTCAGTCTCTGCATGATGCCCTAACCAAGCTGCCTAACCGTATGTATTTAACCGAGTATGCAGAGGTTGTGTTTAGCCATCATCGCTTGCATGAGCAAAAGGCTGCCTTTTTATATATTGACCTGGATGGTTTTAAGTCGGTGAATGATGCTTTTGGGCATCATATTGGGGATCAGTTGTTGGTCCAGATGGCCAATCGTCTACACAATAAGCTAAATCAAAGCCATAAGTTATTCCGTATAGGTGGCGATGAATTTGTCCTGATATCTGAAAATACCGATATCAACGAGGCAATACAGCTTGCCGAAGAAATTCTGAATTTTATTCAGGGAACTTATTTAATTGCCAGCAAAGACATAAACATATCCGCGAGCCTTGGGATTGCGATGTATCCTGAACATGGCACCAATATTCAGGATTTGTTGATTAATGCCGATGTTGCCATGCTGGTGTCAAAAGATCAGGGGCGTAATACCTATACCGTGTTCCAGTCCATGAGCGATCAGCAAGATGTACGCAGCCAGTCCAAACTGATCAATGATTTATATAAGGCCGTTGATGAGCAGCAGTTTGTCTTGTTTTACCAGCCAAAATTTACCGCGAACTATGAAGTCTGTGGTGTTGAGGCCCTGATTCGCTGGAAGCATCCAGCTTTGGGGCTGCTTACGCCACAAATGTTTATTGAAAGTGCTGAAAAAACGGGTTTAATTATTCCTATGGGATATTGGGCGCTGGAACAAGCCTGTCAACAAATTCAGAAATGGGAGCAGAGCAAGAACCCGTTTTATCCAATTGCAGTGAATCTGTCAGCATTACAGTTTGAAAATAAGAAATTATTCAGTGTCCTTGAACAATTATTGGAAAAATATCAAATCCAACCTCACAACCTGATACTGGAGATTACTGAATCAACTGCAATGCATCACATTGATTCAACTATTCGTACCCTGGAACGCCTGCGTAAGCTCGGTATTCGAATCGCAATAGATGACTTTGGAACGGGTTACTCAAGCTTCCTGTATTTAAAAAATTTACCTGTCGATGAACTCAAAATTGACCGTGGTTTCCTCATGGATTTACAACCCAATTCCAAAGAAGAAGCGATTTTAGAAAGTATAATTCATCTTGCTGCAAAATTAGGTTTGATTGTCACGGCTGAGGGAGTGGAAACACAGCAACAAGCGGATATTCTTAAAAATTTAGGCTGTAATCAATTACAGGGATACTTGCTTGGCAGGCCTGTTAAGATTGATAGTTTGGTATTGCAAGGGCAGCCACATTTTGCCTAATTTTAAATAATCTGGTTTTATAATAGATGAATTTAATTCAATTTTGTCTATATAAATATTGTCTGCTCAATTGTACTGAAACAAGCTAAGGCATGTTTTACTGGTTTATTAGTATGTTAGAACTTCGTCATTTAAAGACATTAACCGCCTTGCGCGAACACGGTTCATTGGTTGCAGCGGCAACTGACCTGTATTTAACACCCTCTGCGATTTCTCATCAATTAAAAGAGCTGGATCAATGGTTTGGCGTGGAGGTTGTGAATCGCCGTAGCCGACCTGTCTCATTTTCCCATGTTGGTTTGCGCCTGTTAAAGCTGGCGGATGATGTGTTACCGCAGATCCAGATTGCACATACCGATATTGCCCGTATTGTGCACGGGCAAACAGGCAGAATTATCTTCTCTTCGGAATGTCATAGTTGCTTTGACTGGCTGATGCCGTTGTTGAATCAATACCGCCAGCAATATCCAGATGTTGATCTGGATTTTGTCTCTGGTTTTGAGTCCAATCCACACGAGTTATTACAGAATGCGGAATTTGACTTGTTGATTACCGCGGACCCAATTGCTTTAAAAGGCATTGAGTATTTTCCAATTTTTGAATATGAATCCAGACTGGTTTTGTCCAACACTCATCCTTTGGTTCGGATGGAAAAGATTACGGTACAGGAGTTGGCGGAGCAAACCTTGGTGACTTATCCCGTGGATAAACACCGTTTGGACATTATGGCGAAACTATTTATTCCAGCCAATTTACACCCTAAAGAAATCCGCACAACGGAACTAACACAAATGTTGATCCAATTGGTTGCCAGCGGGCGGGGGATTTCGGCACTCCCTGACTGGGTGGTAAATGAATATGAGCAAAAAGGCTGGGTCACTTCGCGCCGTCTGGATTGTGTCTCACCCAAAGGTCTCCGACGCACACTCTATGCAGGCTATCGCACTGAAGATAAAGACAAGAGTTATTTTGAGGGCTTTTTAAATCAACTGGATAAGTTTTCTAAAAAGCGCAATCATTATTATGACTAGGCTTGAATGGGCTGGTTGTATGTCGATTGGAAACACGGACAAACATTATCAATTCAGGCAAATCCCTCTATAATGCGGCATATATTATCTTGGCTTATCATGAGTGCTCATTGATCGTGATGAGCCTCATTTATATTCTGTTTAAGTCCATTTCAGATCGTTATTCTATTCATATTTACACGCTTATGTGCCGATGCTGGTACATAAGAGGTATTAGGTACCAGCATGGAAATCAAGGTTAATTATCTCGACAATCTTCGTCAGGAAGCCAAGTTCGATGATTTTACAGTAATTGCAGATCAACCGATCCGCTATAAAGGCGATGGTTCAGCGCCAGGACCATTCGACTATTTTCTGGCTTCATCGGCGTTATGTGCTGCCTACTTTGTAAAAGTGTATTGTGCGGCGCGGGATATTTCAACCGACAATATCCGCCTGTCACAAAACAATATTGTTGACCCTGAAAACCGCTACAAACAGATTTTTAAGATTCAGGTCGAGTTGCCTGCTGACATTTCTGAAAAAGACCGTCAGGGGATTCTACGCTCGATTGACCGTTGTACCGTGAAGAAAGTGATCCAGACAGGCCCTGAATTTATTATTGAAGAAGTTGAAAGTATTGATGCTGATGCACAGGCATTGCTGATGCCAAGCCTGACTTCGGAAAGCAGTACTTATATTCAGGGCAAGGATTTACCTTTAGAACAGACCATTGCCAATATGTCTAGCATTTTGGCTGGCTTGGGCATGAAGATTGAAATTGCATCATGGCGTAATATTGTTCCGAATGTCTGGTCACTGCATATTCGTGATGCACAATCGCCGATGTGTTTTACCAATGGCAAGGGTTCAACCAAGGAAAGTGCCTTGGCATCGGCACTGGGCGAATTTATTGAGCGTTTAAACTGTAACTTCTTCTATAACGACCAGTTTTGGGGAGAGGAAATCGCCAATGCTGAGTTTGTGCATTATCCTGATGAAAAATGGTTCCAGCCAGGCCCGAATGGTGAATTGCCAGTAGAAATTCTGGATGAATACTGCCTTGAGATTTATAACCCTGACGATGAATTGCTGGGCACGCATTTATATGATACCAACTCAGGTAATACCGAGCGAGGCATCTGTTCATTGCCATTCGTACGGCAGTCGGATGGTGAAGTGGTGTATTTCCCGTCCAATCTGATTGAAAATCTCTATCTCAGTAACGGCATGAGTGCAGGCAACACTTTGGTTGAGGCACAGGTACAGTGTCTTTCTGAAATCTTTGAACGTGCAGTGAAACGTGAGATTCTGGAGGGCGAAATGACGCTACCAGATGTACCGCAACAGGTTCTGGAAAAATATCCAGCAATTCTGGCTGGCATCAAGGGGCTGGAGGAACAGGGCTTCCCTGTGCTGGTGAAAGATGCCTCGCTTGGTGGTCAGTTCCCTGTGATGTGTGTGACGCTGATGAATCCACGTACAGGCGGAGTCTTTGCTTCATTCGGTGCGCATCCAAGTTTTGAAATTGCGTTGGAACGTAGCCTGACTGAGTTGTTGCAGGGGCGCAGTTTTGAGGGTCTCAATGATTTACCACAGCCAACGTTCCAAAGTAATGCGGTGACTGAACCAAACAACTTTGTGGAACACTTTATTGATTCCAGCGGTTTGGTGTCATGGCGCTTTTTTAGCTCCAAAGCTGATTTCGATTTTGTCGAGTGGGACTTTACCCACCAGGGTCAAAACAGCAATGTGGAAGAAGCGGAAGAACTGTTTGCCATTCTTGAGCAGATGGGCAAAGAAGTCTACATGGCGGTGTATGAACATTTAGGTGCAACCGCCTGCCGTATCTTGGTGCCTGACTATTCCGAGATTTATCTGGTAGAAGACCTGATCTGGGACAACACCAACAAGGCACTGTTATTCCGTGAAGATATCTTAAACCTGCATCGTCTGGATAATGACAGCCTTGAGGCCTTGGTTGAGCGTCTGGAGGAATGTGAGCTGGATGACTACACCGAAATCGCCACCTTGATTGGTATCGAATTTGATGACAATACCGTGTGGGGGCAACTGACCATTCTTGAGTTAAAACTGTTGATTTATCTTGCTTTAGAGCAATTTGAAGAAGCAAAAGAATTGGTCGGGCAGTTCCTGCAATACAACACCAACACGGCTGAGCGAGGCTTATTCTATCAGTGCATGAATGTGGTGCTGGAGGTGATTCTGGATGATGAGCTGGAATTGGATGATTATCTAATTAACTTCCGCCGTATGTTTGGTGATGAACGAATGGACGCGGTACTTGGATCGGTAGATGGCAGTGTCCGTTTCTATGGTCTCACCCCAACCAGTATGAAACTGGAGGGGCTAGATCGACACTTACGCCTGATTGACAGTTATAAAAAGTTGCATGCCGCGCGTGCCAGGGCGGTTGCTGCCTAGTGAGCTAAAAGTTATGGGTGCAATCCTTGTATTTGTAGATTGCACCTTACGGTTTCAGGTTTAAAACGCTTCCTGATACGAAAAGGAATTTATCCATTGGAGCGTAAAACCTCGGGGTTTAGCCCGACGATATAAGCGACTGGCGTAAGCCATACGACATGAAATGTCGTTTTAAATACTTTTGCTATAATCACTATTAAGAAAAATACGGTTAAAATAATTGTATGAAGACACTCAAATTACGAATAAAAGACAAACATTGCAAGATGCTAGACCAACTAGCGTTGGAGGTAAACTTTGTTTGGAATTATGTCAATGATTTGTGTTTCAAGCATCTACAACGCAAACAACAATTCTTTTCAGCATACGATATTGCTAAATACACAAAAGGCACATCGAAAGAATGCAATTTGCATAGTCAAACCATTCAAGCCATAACAGAAGAACTCATTACACGCAGAAAGCAATTCAAAAAAGCAAAACTGAAATGGCGAGTCAGCAATAAAAAATCAGCTAGGCGTTCATTGGGCTGGATACCATTCAAAAAAGTTGCAATCAAATATGCTAATGGCTATGTTCAATATGGCAAACATCAATTCAAACTATGGGATAGTTACGGACTATCAAAATACAACGTCAAAACAGGCTCATTTGTAGAAGATAGTCGTGGGCGTTGGTATGTCTGTTTAGTGGTTGATCATGCAAAACCAGTTAAATCGAAAGGTCAAACCTCAATTGGTATAGATTTGGGATTAAAAGACTTAGCTACTTGTTCAGATGGTATAAAGCTCAAAGCTCCTAAAATCTATCGACAATACGAACAAAAACTTGGCATAGCTCAACGTGCGAGAAATAAAAAGCGCGTCAAAGCGATTCACGCCAAGATTAAAAATATACGTCAAAACATGTTGCATCAATTCAGTCATAAACTGGTGAATGAACATGCAGCAATCTTCGTTGGCAATGTGAATGCCAAAGCACTCGCACAAACTAAATTAGCTAAATCAGTGCTAGATGCAAGTTGGACAACACTAAGAACCATGCTCAAGTATAAATGCGAGAACGCAGGGGTATGGTATGAAGAAGTCAATGAATCGTATACCACCCAAACTTGCTCGTGCTGTGGCTCACGCTCCAGTAGTCCGAAAGGTAGAGCAGGCTTAGGAATAAGAGAATGGCAGTGTATGGAGTGCGGTACGCTCCATGATCGGGATGTAAATTCCGCACTGAATATTCTTGCGCTCGGACATGAGCGTCTAGCAGTAGGAATCCCCGTCCTTTAGGTCGGGGAGGATGTCAACTATTTCATCAAACATCCCGTAAGATGGTTTGCCCTGTACGTGGATTGGTGAGCGTTACATTTTCCAAGGCATGGATTTGCCATAAATGATTCTGTCTTAACTGTGCTAACGTAATAAACTATTGAACATTAAGTATAAAACCACAGCGGTTGATCATTGATTGAGGATAAAGAATGAACTCATTGGAACAAAAGTTTCTAAATGACTTAGATGATAAGCTTTGGAAAGCCGCTGATAAATTACGTAGCAGCTTAGACGCTGCCAACTACAAGCATATTGTGCTTGGGCTGATTTTCCTAAAATATGTATCAGATGCTTTTGATGAACGTCAGTCTGAACTTAAAGATTTATTTGCTCAGGCGGATGATCACAACATCTATTACATGCCTCGTGATCAATACGACACAGAAGAGGAATATCAACAAGCAATCGCTGATGAATTAGAAATTATTGATTATTATCAAGAAAAAAATGTGTTTTGGGTGCCCAAAGCAGCACGTTGGGCAACATTACAAAATACAGCCGCTTTAGCCATTGGCTCGATTATTTGGCAAGATGAACATGGGCAAGATGTCAAACTACGTTCTATCTCTTGGTTAGTGGATAATGCTTTTGATGAAATTGAGAAAGCCAACCCTAAATTAAAAGGTATTCTGAATCGAATCGGGCAGTATCAGCTTGATAATGACAAACTGTTGGATTTGATCAATACTTTTTCGGACACAAGTTTTACCAAGCCTGAATACAACGGGGAAAAACTCAGCTTGCACAGCAAGGATATTCTCGGGCATGTCTACGAATACTTTTTAGGGCAGTTTGCGTTAGCTGAGGGAAAACAAGGCGGACAATATTACACACCTAAAAGTATCGTGACCTTGATTGTAGAAATGCTGCAACCTTATAAAGGTCGAGTCTATGACCCTGCAATGGGTTCAGGCGGTTTCTTTGTTTCCAGTGAAAAGTTCATCGAACAACATGCACAGGAAAAGCACTACAAAGCATCTGAACAGAAAAAGCATATTTCGATTTACGGACAAGAAAGTAATCCAACCACATGGAAACTTGCTGCCATGAATATGGCAATTCGTGGCATTGATTTTAACTTTGGTAAAAAGAATGCCGATACATTTTTAGATGATCAGCATCCAGACTTGCGTGCTGATTTCGTCATGGCAAATCCACCGTTCAATATTAAGGATTGGTGGCATGCTTCACTGGAAAGTGATGTACGTTGGAAATATGGCACACCGCCACAGGGCAATGCCAACTTTGCCTGGATGCAGCACATGCTGCACCATCTATCACCAACGGGTAGTATGGCACTTTTGCTTGCCAATGGTTCGATGAGTTCCAATACCAATAATGAGGGTGAAATCCGTAAAAATCTGATTGAAGCCGATCTGGTGGAATGTATTGTCGCATTACCAGGGCAACTGTTTACCAATACGCAAATCCCTGCCTGTATTTGGTTTTTGACCAAGGACAAAAAGAATGGTTTGTCCCTGGATAAAAAGAAAGCCAATCGTGAAGGCAAGACTTTGTTTATTGATGCTCGCAACTTGGGCTATATGAAAGATCGTGTACTACGTGACTTTACCGATGCGGATATTGCTAAAATCACCAATGCTTTACATGCTTGGCAACAAGGTGAAAACTTTGAAGGCGAAGCGTATCAAGATGAGAAAGGTTTCTGCTTCTCTGCTGAGTTAAAAGATATTCAGAAGCATGACTATGTATTGACCCCAGGGCGTTATGTGGGTGCAGTCGAGCAGGAAGATGATGGCGAGCCATTTGCTGAGAAAATGGCACGCTTAACAGGACAACTTAAACAGCAGTTTGCTGAAAGTGCTGTTTTAGAAGCAGAGATTAAAAAGAATTTAAAAGGTTTGGGTTATGAGTTTTGATCAACCGTTGCTGCTTGAGATTCAAAAAGGCGAAAGCAAAACGCTAGAGTTTAAACAGCAGTTACCGAAAGGACAGCAGATCGCCAAGACATTAATTGCCTTTGCTAATAGTAGTGGCGGTAAGTTGATTGTTGGAGTCACTGATGATCGGCAGTTGGTTGGGATTCAAGATGATATTTTCGAGTTGCAAGATAAAATCACTTCCATGATTTATGAATTGTGCGCTCCGCAAATTGCAGCACAAATTTATGTCGAGAACATAGACGGTGTTGAGCTATTGGTGGTGGAAGTGGCTCGGGGCAGTTTATTTCCGTATTACCTTAAATCTATAGGACGTGAGCAAGGCACATATATCCGCCTAGGTGCGAGTAACCGTGTAGCATCGCCTGAGCATATTCAACAACTGGAATTGCAAAGGCTGAATATCAGTTTTGATGCCTTAGCTAATTATCAATATCCTTTAGAAAAGCTCAATTTAACGGTCTTGGAAGAAGCGTTCAAAGCTGCTGATAAAACACTGACTTTAGAAAAGATGTTGAATCTGAAACTGGTGATTGAAGAGCAAGGACAGCGTTATGCCAGTCATGGTTTATTGATCTTGCTCGGTCAATATGAGCATGTGATGACCCAATGCGCCCGATTTAAAGGCACAAATATGAGTGTGTTTTTAGACCGTAAAGAATACACAGGTGACTTGTTTTCTCAAATTGAACAAACAGAAATTTTTATTAAAAATCATTTGTCTTTACGTGCTGAAATTCGTGGCTTAAAGCGTTATGACTATTTGGAAATTCCAGAAAATGCTATCCGTGAAGCCTTAGTCAATGCCTATGTACATCGGGATTACAGTAACTTTGGGCGCAATATCAAAGTCGCTATATATGATGATTTGGTCAATATTGTCTCCCCAGGCGGTTTACCCAATGGTTTAACCGAAGCAGATTTGTTGCAGGGACGCTCGGAAATTCGTAATCGGGTATTGGCTCGTGTGTTTCGAGAGCTTGGTTATATTGAGCATTGGGGCAGTGGTCTGCAACGGATCAAGCAGATGTGTGAAGCTGAAAAACTGGCAACGCCTGAATTTTTAGAAACCAATGATTTTTTTGATGTGAAGTTATATCGTCCTATGATTGAGTTGGAGGGTGGCTCAATCGGTGGCTCAATCGGTGGCTCAATCGAGCAAGAATTACTGACAGAGCGACAAACACAGATTTTAAATTTAGTTCAGCAGAATCCTAAAGTCTCCTATCGTGAAATGGCAGTACAGATTGGTATTAATGAGTCAGCTATTAAAAAGCATCTGAATCATTTAAAAGATGCTGGCTGGCTTGAGCGTGTCGGTGGTACTCGTGGCTATTGGGCGATTAAGAAAAAATTTAGGGGTGTTGTGTGAGTTTCATTGTTTTTGAAGAGTTATTTGAAATTCCCTTGCGGAATGGATTAACTAAACCGAAAAGAATTAGAGGGGAAGGATACAAAATGGTTAATATGGGGGAGCTTTTTGCTTACCCAAGAATTAACAATTTGGTGATGGATAGAGCCCCATTAAATGAAAAAGAAAAAGAAAGCTCTTTACTAAAGACAGGTGACCTCTTGTTTGCCCGCCAATCTTTGGTTAGAGAGGGCGCTGGTCAATGTTCAATATTCTTAAATGACCAAGAAGAAGTCTGTTTCGAATCACATTTGATTAGATGTAGATTAAAGCAAGATATTGCTAATCCTACTTTTTATTTTTATTTTTTCTCTAGTTGTTTAGGAAAAAAAATAATTAATACAATTGTCGAACAAGGAGCAGGTGCCGCAGGTATAAGAGGCTCAGATTTAGCAAAACTTATAGTTCCGAAGCCAAGCATTGTGATTCAAGAAAGAATAGCTAAAATTCTTTCTGACTTAGACGACAAAATCCATCTTAACAATCAAATTAACCAAACCCTAGAATCCATTGCTCAAGCCATTTTTAAAAGTTGGTTTATCGACTTTGAACCTGTACGTGCCAAAATTGCAGCAAAACAAGAAGGGAGCGATCCTGAGCTTGCTGCGATGTGTGCGATTAGTGGTAAAAGTGAAGCTGAGCTTGATCAATTGACAAAGGAAGATTTTGCGGAATTACAAGCGACTGCTGCGCTATTTCCTGATGAGTTGGTCGAAAGTGAATTGGGGGAAGTGCCGAGGGGATGGGAATTACAGCAACTTAAAGATATTGCCAAATATAGCTCTAATAAGATTTTATTAAATGACCTAAATCTTGAAAATTATATCTCTACAGAAAATATGTTACCTGAAAAAAAGGGGATCGAAAAAGCAAGTTCATTACCAAAGGCAAATAGTGTTCCAGCGTTTAGGCAAGGGAATATTTTGGTTTCCAATATCCGACCTTATTTTAAGAAAATTTGGTTTTCTTTTTTCGATGGTGGGCATTCTAATGATGTATTGAACTTTGATGTCTTAGAAAAAGGTACGGAAGAATATTTATATAATTTAATTTACCAAGACAGTTTTTTTGACAGAATGATGGCTTCATCTAAAGGTTCAAAAATGCCTAGAGGTGATAAAAAAGCAATTATGGATTTTCAGATTGTTACCTCTTCAGTAGCTTTAAGGAAGCTATATTCAGAAAAAGTAAGGAAATTTTATTCAAAACAAAATAGTATAAAAATCGAAAATCAGATTTTGATAAATCTTAGAGATGCTTTATTACCAAAGTTGTTATCGGGTGAGTTGGATGTGTCAGGTTTGCAGGGTGAGGGGATAGATGGCTAAACCATTAAAGCAATGGAAATCTTATACCCAACAATTACAGCTTTTAGAAAGTCGGGGTATGATTGTCACAGATAATGCTAAGGCTTTAAATTATCTAGAGCGTGTGGGCTATTATCGTTTAAGTGGTTACTGGTATCCTTTTCGTCAGATAGATGTACAGGCATCTAAAGCACAAAATAAACCCATTCGAAAAAATGAATTTGTTCAACAAAGTAATTTTGAAAATATTGTCGATTTATATATTTTTGATAAAAAGTTGCGTCTTCTTGCTTTAGATGCTCTTGAACGTATTGAGCTGGCAGTTCGGGTAGATGTTGCTCATTTATTGGGGAAAAGAGATAGTAATGCTCATCAGATTGCGGACTGCTTACATGGTAATTTTACTAAAAAATTAATAAAGAACGGTAAAAATGCAGGTAAAACAGAACATGCAGTTTGGTTAGAAAAATATAATGCCCTACTTTACCAAGCACGCCGAGAACCTTTTATTGAACATCACAAAAAGCATTATGAGGGATGTGTTCCTGTATGGGTTGCAATCGAAATTTGGGATTTTGGTTTATTATCTCGTATGTATTCAGGGCTTAAATACCAAGATCAACAATGTATTGCTGAAAAGTATAATATAAAAAGCGGTGAAATATTTGCAAAATGGCTGAGAAGTCTAAACTTTGTACGTAATGTTGCAGCCCATCATAGTCGATTATGGAATATTAACATTTTAGAATTATCACCACAGGTTGATAATTGGCAACCTATGAATAATGCTCGCCCATTTTTTTATTTTTGCATTATTCAACATCTTTTAAAGAGGATTTGTCCAAACTCGACTTGGTCAGAACGTTTTAAGCAGTTATTGGCAGAGTTTCCACAGATAGGCAATGGTATGATTACTTTAGGAGACTTTGGGATAGCTCAAGAAGATTGGCAAGAATGGGAATTATGGCAGATTAGAAAATGAAAACCGATGCGTACATAAGCAGGGGCATCGGTCATATTGGTTAGAATAGTAATGTATAGTGCACAACTATGTCAAGTGGAACATCTTGTGGAACGGAATTTTTATGAACGAAACCCAACTTGAAAACCTCTGCTTGGACTGGTTCGCTGAAAATGGCTGGGAAGTCGTTCATGGTGTCGATATTGCCCCTGACAGCAGCAACCCTTTACGCAAAGACTATAAACAAGTTCTGATTGAAGCAGATTTACAAACTGCTTTTGAACGCTTAAATCCACATTTGCCAGTGAGCTGTTTTGAGCAGGTTTTACAAAAACTCACTAAGCCTGAAAGTCTGGATTTAATCACCAATAACCGTGCTTTTCACCACATGTTACTGGAAGGTGTACCCGTCAGTTATAAAAAAGAAGATGACTGGGTGAATGACCATGCATTTTTGGTCGATTTTAATCATATTTACCAAAATCGCTTTGTTGCCATTAATCAATTTACCATCCAAGGTACAAAGCAACCAAGACGACCTGACATTATCTGCTTTATTAATGGTATACCATTTGCTGTACTTGAGCTAAAAAGCCCCACCGATGAAAATGCAGATATTTGGGATGCGTTTAATCAACTACAAACCTATAAAGAAGAAGTTTCTGATCTGTTTGTATTTAATGAAGCATTGGTGGTAAGTGATGGGATTACAGCTCGGGTCGGTTCATTAACAGCAAGTCAAGAACGTTTCTTGCCGTGGCGTACCATTAAAAATGAAGATGATAAGCCGCAGTTGGAGTGGGAGCTTGAAACCGTTATTCGAGGCTTTTTTGATCGTGGGTTATTCCTCGATTACATCCGTTTCTTTATTTTATTTGAAATTGATGGTGGCTCTCAACAAGCCGCAGGCGCTACCATTAAAAAAATTGCGGGTTATCACCAGTTCCATGCAGTGCGTGAAGCTGTTCAGTCGACTATTGCCGCATCGAATCCTACAGGGGATAAAAAAGCAGGGGTGGTTTGGCATACCCAAGGTTCAGGCAAAAGTATCTCGATGTGTTGCTATGCTGGGAAGCTGCTTCAACAACCTGCAATGCAGAATCCTACCTTATTGATTGTGACTGATCGTAATGACCTAGATGGACAACTCTTTGAAACCTTTAGTCAGGCACAGGAATTATTAAAACAAACGCCAGTACAAGCCAATAATCGTGATGAGCTAAGACAACTCCTTGCTGAACGTGAATCAGGCGGAATTATTTTTACCACGGTACAAAAGTTTGCTTTGCTTGATGGAGAAACTGAACATCCATTGCTGAATGGTCGGCACAATATTGTGGTGATGTCTGATGAAGCCCACCGTAGCCAATATGGACTCAAAGCCAAACTGTCTAATGATGGGACTTATAAATTTGGCTATGCCAAGCACATGCGTGATGCTTTAAAGAATGCAGCTTTTATTGGTTTTACGGGTACGCCAATTTCCAGTGAAGACAAAGACACCCGAGCTGTCTTTGGCGATTATGTTTCGATTTACGATATTCAAGATGCGGTCGAGGACGGTGCAACTGTACCAATCTATTATGAATCCCGCTTGGCAAAATTGGATATTAATAAGGCTGAAATTGAGGAACTCTCTGATCAAGTTGATGAGGTGGTGGAAGATGAAGAAGATGTCGGTAGTCGTGAGAAGACCAAGGGTGAATGGAGTCGCTTAGAAAAATTAGTGGGTGCGACCCCACGCCTGAAACAGATTGCTGCGGATTTGGTAACACATTTTGAAGCCCGTACTGAAGCCACAGCAGGCAAAGGCATGATTGTGACCATGAGTCGTGAAATCTGCGTGCATTTGTATAATGAAATTATTGCTCTGCGCCCAGATTGGCATGATGATGACCCGAAAAAAGGCAAAATCAAAATTGTGATGACAGGTTCAGCATCGGATAAACCGTTATTGCAACCCCATATCTATAATAAGCAAACTAAAAAACGCTTTGAGAAACGCTTTAAAGATGTGAATGACCCGTTACAGTTGGTGATTGTACGGGATATGTGGCTGACAGGTTTTGATGCACCGTGTACCCATACCATGTATATCGACAAACCAATGAAAGGTCATAACCTCATGCAGGCCATTGCACGAGTCAACCGTGTCTTTAAAGACAAGCAAGGTGGTTTGGTCGTTGACTATATTGGGATTGCCAATGAGTTAAAGCAGGCATTAAAAACCTATACCGATGCCAAAGGGAAAGGTGAGCCAACATTACGTGCTGAAGAAGCCTATGCCGTGCTTGCTGAGAAAATGGATGCCATTCGTGGGATGTTTGCCAAGACCAATGACCAAGCTGGGTTGGATTTAAGCAGTTATGAAACACAAGCACATCGACTAATTATCCCAGCAGCCAACTATGTGTTGAGTTTGAAAGATGGCAAAAAACGCTTTTTAGATTTAGTACTTACAATTAATAAAGCCTTTTCATTGTGCGGTACCTTGGATGAAGCCAAGACATTACATAAGGAAATTGCATTTTATTCAGCCATTAAGGCCGTGATCAGTAAACATACTTCTGTGGATCGTAAATTATCGCAAGCTGAAAAGGATAGTACGCTTAAACAAATTTTGGATAATGCTGTCCTTGCTGATGGTGTAGCAGATGTATTTGCACTTTGTGGTTTAGATAAACCAAATATTGGTTTACTGTCAGATGAATTTTTAGAAGATGTTCGACAAATGCCATATCGTAACTTGGCAGTCGAATTATTAGAAAAATTATTGAATGATGGTATCAAGGCAAAAACGCGGAATAATCTCGTACAAGAAAAACGTTTTTCAGATCGTTTGCAGGAAACTCTAAGGAAATATAATAACCGTGCGATTGAAACCTCTCAAGTCATTGAAGAACTGATACAAATGGCGAAAGACTTTCAAGCTGAAATGGAACGTGAAGCGTCGCTAGGTTTGAACCCTGATGAAATCGCTTTCTATGATGCTTTAGCAAATAATGAAAGTGCGGTGCGTGAATTAGGTGATGATACGTTGAAACAAATTGCTCGTGAAATCACTGAGAAATTGCGTAAATCGACAACTGTGGATTGGCAAGTTCGAGATAGTGTACGTGCTCAGCTTAAAATCTTGGTACGACGTACTTTACAGCGTTGGAAGTATCCACCTGACAAAGCGGCAGAGGCTATTGAGTTAGTTATGAAGCAGGCTGAAATGTTATCGAATGCTTGGACAAGTTGATATAAGGTTAAGGAGTAGGTTGTTCTGCTCCTTATTAAGGGCTTGGATTGAAAAATAATTTTTGATGTCATTTTAGAATTCATCAGCAACCGATCAAGTCACCGTACATGATACCGATCAAGCTACCGTACAAGATGGCGATCATGTTCAATGCTTTGTTTCAGTTATGGGGCAAGAAGAGTATAGTTTGATAGAAGTAATGTCTTTACTGGGCTTATCCCACTATCCAACAGGATTACCTTAATCCAGCAATAGGGGCAGGACTGGTTGAACGTACAATTTCAGACAAACCAAAAAGTCCAAAGCAAAGATATAGATTGAGTGTATGAAACTAGATGGCTCAAACCCATATGAGCGACTGGATGACCCACTATGCCTATATAACTCTAAATCTGCTACAATTACGCCAATTTTGAATTCCCACTTTTTCAGTTTTAGTACATATTTAGAAATGTGTACATAACTGTGTACATATTGTAGATTTTTCTCATGAGTTTTAAAGATGAACTAGCGGCACAGGTTGCCCAGCGACGCACCTTTGCGATCATTTCCCACCCCGATGCGGGTAAGACCACCATGACCGAGAAACTGCTGTTATGGGGTAAGGCCATTCAGGTTGCGGGAATGGTGAAAAGCCGTAAGTCTGACCGTTCCGCAACATCCGACTGGATGGAAATGGAAAAGGAACGTGGTATTTCGATTACCACCTCGGTGATGCAGTTTCCCTATAAAAAGCACACCATCAACCTGCTGGATACCCCAGGACACGAAGACTTCTCGGAAGATACCTACCGTACCTTAACTGCCGTGGATTCTGCCTTAATGGTGATTGATGGTGCAAAAGGCGTTGAGGAACGTACCATTAAACTGATGGAAGTGTGTCGCATGCGTGACACACCCATCATTTCATTCGTCAACAAAATGGACCGTGAAATCCGTGAGCCTTTAGAGCTGTTGGATGAAATTGAAAACGTTCTCAAAATCAAATGTGTGCCGATCACTTGGCCGCTTGGTACAGGTCGTGACTTCGCTGGGGTGTTTAACCTGATCGAAGAAAAGTTTTATGTGTATAAAGCAGGTTTTGGTTCAACCATTACTGATATTGAAGTGCGTGATGGTTATGACCATGCGGATATTCGTGAAAAAGTCGGCGAATTGGCCTGGGCCTCTTTTGAGGAGTCACTTGAGCTGGTACAGATGGCAAATGAACCATTAGATCGCGAGCTGTTTCTGCAAGGCAAGCAAACCCCTGTGCTGTTCGGTACGGCATTGGGTAACTTTGCGGTTGACCATGTGCTGGATGCCTTTATCAACTGGGCACCAGAACCTAAGGCGCATCCAACTCAGGAACGTACTGTCGATGCCAATGAAGAGGGTTTTACAGGCTTCGTGTTTAAAATTCAGGCCAACATGGACCCGAAACACCGTGACCGTATTGCCTTTATGCGTATTTGCTCAGGTAAATATGAAAAAGGCTTGAAAATGAATCATGTGCGTATCGGTAAAGACGTCCGTATCAGTGATGCCCTGACATTCCTGGCGGGTGAGCGTGAGCATTTGGAAGAAGCCTGGCCTGGGGACATTATTGGTCTACATAACCACGGCACCATCCAGATTGGCGATACCTTTACCAGTGGTGAAAACCTGCATTTTACGGGGATTCCACACTTCGCCCCTGAAATGTTCCGCCGTGTGCGTTTACGTGATCCGTTAAAGTCCAAGCAATTGCAGAAAGGCCTGAAAGAGCTGTCGGAAGAGGGCGCGACACAGGTGTTTATGCCACAAATCAACAATGACCTGATTGTGGGTGCGGTGGGTGTGTTACAGTTTGATGTGGTTGCGTATCGTCTAAAAGAAGAATATAAGGTGGACTGTATTTATGAGCCTGTAAATGTACATACCGTGCGATGGATTCATTGTGATGATGAAAAGATTCTGAATGAATTTAAGAAAAAAGCCCATGATCAACTCTCGGTTGATGGTGGTGGGCACCTTACTTATTTGGCGCCAAGCCGTGTCAACTTGCAGTTGATGCAGGAACGCTGGCCAGATATTCAGTTCCGTAACACACGGGAACACTAAAATATATAAAAACAGCTTCTAATTAGAGGCTGTTTTTAATTGCACGAACTAAAAATAAGGCATGATGAGATGAATACTTTAAAACCACTTTTTGCTGTTAGTTTAATGATTGGAATGATGGCTTTAACGGCATGTGATCATCCAAAGAAAAATGAAACTGATTCAGCACAGGCAACTGAACAGCATACTGCAGCAGGTGAGAAAGCTGAGGTTTTACCCTATCTCAATATGCAGGAGGCCAAGGCGGATTATGCCTTGCCATTTTGTGAAAAGAAAAACTGTATTGATGTCGACATTCAAACCATTAAAACTCAGGATCAATGGCTGAATACATGGATTGCAAAAAATCAGGCCAACGTAATCCAGCAACAGATTGAACAGAATAAAAACCTGACCTTGCAACAGGCCATCAACGCCTATGTGAAAAAGTCAGATGAATGGCAGGATAAATATTCAAAAAACAAGGCCTACGAGCTGCATTTGAATACTCGTATTGCATCACAGCGAAATCAGTATGTGTTGCTGCAAGTGGGGGTAAATGCCCAGCAAGAAGATATTGCGGTCAAGGACCGTTTCTATTTCTTTGTTGCAGACCGTAAACTACAAAAAAGCCTCAGCGTGTTGGATGTGATTCAGAAGAATCAGCAAAATGCACTGAATGACATTATTCAGGCACACTATCAACAATGGATTGATAAACAATCCCCAGAAGTCAAAAAACAGGTGCCGAAAAAGCTGTATTGGGGACAGGCTGACTGGTTCTTCGATGGTGAGGGCATTGGCGTGCATTACCGTGCCAATGAAATTAGTAAGGATGCACCACAACTGGATATTTATTTAAGCACCGAACAGAGTAAACAGATGCTACAGCCTGATATTTATCAACAAATGTTCTAATCTTTGTAACAAGCGTATAGGAATTGCATGTATCACTAGCGGTTTGCGGTGAAGTCCGCTAGCATTTAAAAATCTTGTGTCATCACAATGCTTGCAGGTTCTTCGATGAAAACATTTTATAAATCTAGCGTTCTGGCGTGTGCAATTCTACTTGCCGCATGCCAGCCAAAATCAGAACCTAAGCAGCCAGAGGACAAGCAACAAGAGCAGCCTGTTGTACAGACACAGACTGAGCCGACCTTGCGTGGTGAAACGGTCAAGGTGCAGGTAAGTTTGCCTGAGTGTAAGGGCAATACCTGTCCAGATTTTAGCGTTGAACGCTTGCAGAGTAACTTTCCGTTTATTGACCAGTTACTTGATCAGGAAATACTGAGTCAACTCGGCAAGATGCTTGAAATTGTCGATCAGGATACCGCCGCCTCTAGCGTACAGACCGCTGAGCAAAAGCAAAATCTGGACGCGCAGGCCCAGTTGTATGCCAATTTATTTATCAAGATTGATGAAGAACTGAAAGCATTGAGCAGCAGTCATCAAATCAGTTTGATGATTAAACCAAAGATTTTACAGTCTAAGGGCACACTGGCAACGGTTGTGTTGAATAGCAGCAGTTATTTGGGTGGCGCACATGGTTCAACCTCGCAACGCTACTATAACTTTGACCTGACCAATCAAAAACAGGTGCAATTGAACGACCTGCTCTTGCCAAAACAAAAGGCAACGTTGGACAAGCTGGCGCATGATGCATTCAAGGTCTGGATTGTAGACACCAAACTTGCCAATAACCCTGATGAATATGAGCAGGCATGGCCGTTTAAGGTCACTGACAACTTCCTGTTGGGAGAGCAGGGCTTAATTCTGCAATATGCTGAATATGAAATTGGTCCTTATGTGGTCGGTCTGCCACGTCTGGTGATTCCATTTGACAAATTACAGGGGGTGTTAAAACCTGAATATTTGCCAAAGGTGGAAGCACCAGCAGCATCTACGCCTGTGGCAAATAAATCTCCTTAAATCCCTCTTTTATAAAGTGGGATTTTTAATAAAATGATGCAACTATTTGATACCCATACCCATTTTGATGTTGCCGATTTTGACCATGATCGGCAACATTTGGCTGTACAGGCGAAACAGGTTGGGGTAGAGGCTTTGGTTCTCATCGGTTTTATTGAATCCCGCTTTGATGAACTCATTCAGACCCACCAACAGTTACAACACTGGGAAAATGTCCCGCAATCCTATCTTGCACCTGGTTTACATCCTTTTTATATTGAGCAACATCAACAGGCACATCTACAACGACTGGAGCAGGTGTTAAAGCAGCATGATTGTGTCGCCTTGGGCGAGATTGGGTTGGATACCTTTTTAAAGCAACATAAACAGCCTGAGCTTTTTGCCAAACAGCAGCATTATTTTAATGCTCAACTTGAATTGGCAACGCATTATCAAAAACCTGTATTGCTGCATATCCGTAAAGCACATGCGGAAGCGCTTGCCATTTTAAAGGCTCAGAAATTCAAGCTTGGTGGTATTGCGCATGCCTTTAGTGGTGGTGTGGAGGAAGCTAAAGCTTTAATCAAACTGGGTTTTAAAATCGGTGTGACGGGGCAAATCACCAATCCAAATGCCAAAAAGTTACATCAGGTGGTACAGGCGATTGGCGCTGAGTATCTGGTGATTGAAACCGATTGTCCTGATATGACACCTTTATGTTGCCAAACCTCAACTGAGCACCGTACGAGAAATACGCCTGTGAATCTGCCTTATGTTTTAGACAGTTTGGCGCAAACCCTTGGGCATTCACAAGACCAGCTTGCCGAGCAATTATGGCAAAACTCATTGGCAGCCTTGCGTTTACAATAATAACAATAATCCCATTAAAAATAAGATAACTAAAAGGGAACACCTCATTTCTTAAACTGGCTTAGAGTGAATAAAGCACTTCATAACAAACAAATGAAATCGCCAAACTGGGAGGCTAAAGACCTGTACTTTAGAGGGTTTTAATCTTTCATGATTCAGTGCGCCTTGATGCGATTTAATCCAGATCACGATTCAGGTAAAATAACCATGATTTTTTGAAGTTAGATGAGCACATGACCGATCTCCAAAATGATGAATATGACCGCCGTTTTGCTGGCGTAGCCAAAATTTATGGAGAAAATGCATTTGCACACTATGAGCAAAGCCATGTCATGGTGATTGGTATTGGCGGTGTGGGAAGCTGGGCGGTTGAGGCACTGGCACGTACAGGCATTGGTGAGCTGACGCTGGTGGATATGGATGTGATTGCCGCATCCAACATCAACCGTCAACTGCCTGCAATGAGCTCGACACTTGGACAGGAAAAAATTGAGGTGATGGCGGAACGTTGCCGTCAAATCAATCCACGAATGAAAGTCAATGTGATTGATGACTATCTCACACCTGAGAATGTCAAAGAGATTCTGGATCCTGTCCCAACCATCGTTTTAGACTGTATTGATGATGTCAAAGCTAAGTTGGCTTTGATGCTGCACTGCCGTTTTAACAAAATCCCGTTGATTGTGTCAGGCGGTGCAGGTGGAAAGCTCGATCCCCTCAAGATTCGAGTGGCGGACTTATCCAAAACAGAACAGGACCCAATGCTTGCCAAACTACGCACACAACTACGTTCCAAAGGCATTTGTAAAAAGCCGAAAGACAAGTTTGGAATTACCTGCATTTACTCCATCGACAATCCATTTTCAAGCGCTGATGTTTGTGCAACTGTAGGTTTGCGCTGTGGTGGCTATGGATCGGCGGTGGTGGTGACTTCAAGCTTTGCAATGGTTGCGGTGGCTGAAGTCATGAAGAAGCTGGATAAAATCAGGGCTTAAACAGCCCAATAAATTAAGCCTGCGGATATTGTGGTGCCAGGCGGTAATAGCTGTAGGTGACATTGGGATCTTTGTACACGTCATAGCTGGTTTGTTTAAAATCAGAAACCCATTGCGAACCTGTAAAACCTGCAATATGTCCATAACGATGTTTTTTGGTGCGATGAATAATATAAATGTCACCTGGTTGTGGATTATTAAACTCAGGTGTGATTTTTTGATAACCAATCTGCTGCAAGGTACGGCCCCAGTCTGATGCGGCGACAGGATGCTGAACAATATTGGCGCCCGCAGATTGCAGGGCGATCCTAACGAATTTGGCGCACTGGGATGAGCTACGATAGGACGCACGCGTGGTTAACTTTTCAGAAAACTTGCTTACATCAATGGTTGGCGTTGATGGCAGCCTTGGCATCTCCCGATAAGGAATAACCAGCTGTTGTGCTGGTGGATATATCATGCTGTGGTCAACTGAAGGTACATCATAAATCATTGTAAATCTCTACCGCATTTTCAAAAAAACTGAACGTGTGCCAGAATCCGTACGCGGCACATAGTAAGCAATAAATTTTAAAAAAACTAAAATGTAATGTAATAATATAACAATTTGGGGTTTTTATAATAAATTATTTAAGAAAACTTTTTAAAGATTTTCTTAATTTTAAATAGCTTATATTTTCATCAATTTGAATCTTAAGATTTGTAAAATGATATTTCTTGGTGTGACTTGTGTCACATTTTTGTGGAACATCAATCAGTATTGATGTTCTTTTATGTAGTCTTCAGTACGTTGCATGGCTGCCTGAATATTCTGAATGGCATTTTCAATATCGGTAATGGTTTTTGCATTGCCACCACTCAGTGCCTGACGCCATTTACGTGCACCTGGCAAGTTCTGGAATAATCCCAGAATATGACGTGTGATAATTGAAAGTGGTGCGCCCTCAGCGACACGCTGGTGAATATACGGCATCATCTGCTGCATGATGTCAAAACGATTTGGTGCTTCCAAATTCCACAATTGACCCAGTTCAGCTAATAAATAAGGATTGTGGTAGGCTTCACGGCCAATCATCACCCCATCGACATGCTGTAAATGTTGCTGCGTTTCTGTAAAGGTTTTGATGCCACCATTGATTTCAATGGTCAGGTGGGGACGTTCCTGCTTGAGACGATAGACATCTTCATAACGTAAGGGCGGTACTTCACGGTTCTCTTTTGGAGACAGGCCCTGCAAAATGGCAATCCGCGCATGCACGATAAAGTGAGTACAGCCCGTTGCCGCAACAGTGTCAACAAAATGCAGCATTTCTTCATAAGACTGCATGTCATCAATTCCGATCCTATGTTTCACGGTGACAGGAATCGACACTGCTTTTTGCATACTATGAATACATTCAGCCACCAAGTCTGGTTCAGCCATTAAACATGCACCAATCTTATTGTTCTGGACACGGTCACTTGGGCATCCGACATTCAGATTAACTTCGTTATAACCCCAGTCTTCAGCCATTTTGGTACAGGTAGCTAGCTCTTGTGGATTTGAGCCACCGAGCTGCAACACAATGGGATGCTCTTCCTTGTTGAAGTCCAAATGGCGGTTGGCGCCACCATAAATGATCGCACCTGTAGTGACCATCTCGGTATATAAAACGACATTTGGATTAAATAGGCGGGCAAAAAAACGGTAGTCTTTGGTTGTCCAATCCATCATCGGGGCTACGCTGATTCTCGGAGATTGAGTGTTTTCAATGTTTTTGTTAATAGTCATTAAAAATCATACCTTTAATCTATATTCTGCAACCTGCGAGAATTTGTTTGAACCTGTGTTTAGGTGGGTGAATCCGTTTGCATTTACACCAAATTTTACACCATAATAGAAAAAATAGCTTTTGGTGTAAATTATGGGGTCAATTACAGCAAGGAAAGGTGCAGATGGTAAAGTTAACTATCGTGCTGCGATTCGAATCACTCGAAAGGGCTTTCCTGCTTTTTCTGAAAGTAAAACATTTCACTCAAAGAAATTAGCTGAAAACTGGATTAAGAAACGAGAAGTCGAAATTCAAGAAAATCCTGATATTTTGCTTGGCAAAGAAAAGTTGATTGATCTGACCTTATCAGATGCCATAGATAAATATTTGGATGAAGTCGGGAGCGAGTACGGAAGGACGAAACGCTATTCTCTGCTCTTAATTAAGAAGCTACCAATTGCGCGCAATATTATCACAAAAATAAAATCAGTACATTTGGCCGAGCATGTGGCTTTAAGGAAGGGTGGAATTCCGTACCTCGATCTTGAACCTATTGCGACTAGTACACTGCAACATGAGCTTTTACATATCAGAGGTGTTCTTTCTCATGCTGCTGTTATGTGGGAAATGGGTATTGATTTAAATAGCTTTGATAAGGCTACTGCTCAGTTAAGAAAAACACGTCAAATATCCTCCAGTCAAAAAAGAGACCGACTGCCTTCGAGAGATGAATTGATTGCATTGACGAAGTATTTTGCAGAACGATGGAAGCTAAATCGTTATGGCTCTAAATACCCAATGCATTTGATTATGTGGTTTGCAATTTTCTCATGCAGACGTGAAGCTGAATTAACACGATTGTATCTTCGAGATTATGACCCACATCATTCAACGTGGAAAGTGCATGATTTAAAGAATCCTAATGGTTCTAAAGGTAATCATAAGTCATTTGATGTACTTGATCCTTGTAAGGAGCTGATCAAAAGACTGAAATATTCAGAAGTTCGAGAACGGATGCTAAAGCTTGGACATAATGAAAATTTGTTATTGCCTTTGAATCCCAAAAGTTTGGGTAAAGAGTTTAGAGAAGCTTGTAAAATTTTGGGGATTAAAGATTTACGATTTCATGACTTGAGACATGAAGGCTGTACTCGATTAGCTGAACAGAGTTTTACTATTCCTGAAATTCAGAAAGTAAGTTTGCACGATTCTTGGGGGAGTTTACAGCGTTATGTATCAGTGAAAGCGAGAAGAAATATATTACAGTTGGAGGAGGTGCTACGCCTCATCGATGAAACGTAGCAAAATCTTTGGATGCCTCTGAATATTGCTTATCCAAGACAGCAGCAAGATCCTTAATGTGTACCAAAAATGGAGCACGTTTACTTTTATCTATTTTGAATACTGAGAAAGGGAATTGTTGATTATTCGCTTTTCTCAGTGCTTCGGCTTTGCTGAGGTGGGGGTAATAGTCAGAAACTACTGTCATTAGTTCAACGGTCATAGAACGATACTTTATAAAAAGTAGTTCGGTAGTATTAATTTGAAAGCAATTCATGAAGTGGTATTCCATACATAAAACTTTTTTAATTTGAATGGGTCACCTTTGAAGTAAGGCTGACCATCCCTATGTCTTAATCTTATTTTTTTGATGTAGGTCTTTATGTAATACTAATAATTAGAAATAATATTTTACTAGAGTTGTGGTATAACATATTGAAAACTATTATTTAGATTCATAAATGAAAAATTGCATACTTCTTGATTTTGAGCAATTGCAGGATGAAATTCTGAATTGCTTTTTGGATCATGCTGGACGTTTTTTAAGAGAACATAAAATAATAAGCGATCCTGACCCAAAGACTGAGTTTGAAGCGTCAGAACGCGAATTTTTGGTTGAACTGATGGTAGAGCATAGCCAAAAGCAGTTCTTTGGTGAAACGTATTCGGTACAGGACTTGCTGAATTTGCTTGGTCAAATTAATACGGTAATAGAGGGGATTCGTGATTATAGACAGCAGCAGATTAATGAGAAATATTCTGAAATATTAAATAAATATATTGAGTTGGTTGTTGATGAAGGCGGTAGAGTCTACACCTGTAACCCGAGTTTGAAGCGTAGAATCAATGGAATTTTGAATATAAGAAAACGATATGCGCCGCTGTTGCATAAAAAGCTTGAAATATTTTATTCAGAATTAACTGGTTATGCTCAAAAAAATGGCAGATTTAAAAATGTTTCGCAGGCAGTACAACTGATTTTACCCACGCTGCAAATCAAGTTTAGAGAGTTTGATTTGCAATGGGTTCAAAGCAGATTAGAGACAAATAAACAGAAAATTTTAGATTTAACAGAAGCCAGAAAAAATAACGAAAATAAAGACACCTGTGAAGATGATGATTTTGGTGTGTCATTTAAAATTCAGGATAGAACCTATCTAAACCAGATCAGGGAATTACAGAATGAAAATAAAAAATGGGAACAGTTTCTACAGCATCCAGAGCGGTATTTTCCACAGCAAAAGCAACTCCCATTTAATACAGCATATTGCGATGAAGTGCTGGTCAATCACTTAAGGCGTCGTCCTGATTTATTGAAAGAGATTATCCAAGTTCAATTATGAATATCATTAAGCTGATGAGGGGGCTCGTTCTTAGGCAGCAAGTGGATGAGGTGTACTATTGCTGCTTGCTCCTAGAAAAGAGTAACTGTTAGCTCAGGTTTGAGCTGGTACAACTTCATCGTCATTTTGTACGGTATTGCCATATTGATGATGCTGATCAAACCCTAAAGCATAATTGGTATTTGGTTGATTTTTGATTGTTAAAAATTGCTTTTGTTTTGCGCATTCATTTCTCAATTGAGCTTCAATTTCGCTAAGTGCTTCGGGTGCAAGAGTTTGGTTAATGCTTTGTTGATCTGCTTCGTTAATCTCGCCTAAAAAAGCTTTAATTTTCTCTAATTCAATGGTTTGATTTGTAGCCAATTGAATTAGGTATTCCTCAAATTCTTTTGCAGATTTGCTCATGTTTACGTGGATGATATTTTTTTGGTGCACGAGTTCTTTTTCGAGTTCTGTAATTTTTTCATCCTTTAATTTCAATTCTTGCTTTAAATTAGAATCATGATTTGAATTCTGTTCTTTTTTGAGTCTTGATATTATTTTATCTTTTTCACTTAATTTAAAATTATGTGCATCAATTAAAAATTCTAAGCAGTTATCTAGACTTTTAAACTTACAATTTTTTTTAATTTTCTCAAGTTGTTTTAATATATTTTCGTCCATTGTGATTTGTTTGGTGATACGGTTGGCTTTCTTTTTCTCAGAGTGGTATTTAAATAAAAGGAATTTCTTTTTTAAAATTGAAAAATGTTCATCATTAGTTTCAATAATAAAATTTGTTGTCTCACATATGAGAGGGTTTGTAAATATTTCGTTTATGTGGGATGGCCTAGCCAGATTTTCTAGAGAATCTGATATTAAATTCTCATTTGATCTAGGTTGGGGGTGATTTGTAGATGTGTAAACAATCTTTTGGCCAGGTTTATCAAGCCTAGTTAATAGACTTTCCTTCATGTAGCTCTCTTGATCCAAGAAATTTTTTTTAAGTCCGTATCAGTCGATAACCATTTATCTAAGGTTAAATGTGGTCGTACCATTTTAAAATTCATAAATATTTAATTAACATTTATATATCAGTAATTAAATATTAAGTAAATATTAATTATATAGTAACTGTTAAAAAATTAAATTTTAATTATCATTTCGTGCCTATCAGTATTACTGTAAAATACTTATACACAAATAAGAACTTGATGAGTGGGATTTTTTAGCATGAGTATCCACGATTCTGAACAGCGCTTTTTGGCGCTATTTATGGCTTTCTATCAAAGGGTGGAGGGGCAAATTTCAGCCTATGCTTTTTGGGCATTAATCACGTTTATCAGAAATTTTGGAGTCGGAAGTACATCATTGCCACTCGGTGAATTATCAAAAGTGATCGGCATACAGGTTAAAAAATTACGGGGTGTATTGAATGAGTTGGAACAACAGGGAATATTAAAAATAGATTTTCCTGAAACTGGAAAAAGGTCTAGAGTTCGTCATTTACAACTTAATCTTACTTATATAAGGCTTGATTCAGCCACGTCTATTGAATGGTTAGAAAATAGTAATAAGCGTATGGTTAGGCAGATCCCTTTATTAAAATTAATTCAGACTTTATTTATAAAGAGTGATGGCATAAGTATTAGCAATTCACCTAAAAAAATAGAGATCGACTGCTATCTTGATTATCGAAGTTATCTTGTTTTATTACGGTTGCTTTACGGTGCAGACTCGTTTGGGATTGTTATAGGGTGTGGAATTGGTGAAATTGAGCGAGCCACGGGTTTAAACAAGCAATCTATTTATCGTGCTATACAGCAGCTTAAAAAAAACGGATTTATCCGCTGCCAAGCGGATGGCGCAATTCGAAATAGTTTTATTCAAACAGAGTCTCCAATATACGCTTTAACCCTTTCGCATAGGTTTTGGGGGGATGCTGCGATCTTCGGCAAATTTTATATTTTGAAGTACCCCCAGCCGCATGTTTTTGAAGTTCAGAAAGTGGCCTCTATTTTTACCATGCTGAATCCAAAGAGCGACTTGTTGTCAAACACTAAAAGTGAAGATTCAGATGCTGGCTCGAAGGTGTTGAATTGCAAAAACTATTATCTGTTACATGATCCTTTGTGCTGGATGAAACCGTTTATTCTTCGGTCTCGTGATGCTGTAGGTTATGCAAATTATGTTGTGTTACAACAGCAGGAAATAATGAAGTTATATGATCATTATGTCGAGCTAAAGCGGTTACATCCAGAGAACCCATTATCAGCGACGTTTTATTTAAAGCCGCATGAATATATTTTGAAGGATGAGGCGGTTTTGGGTCATTTAGCATCTATCCAGCATACTAAACTCAGCGGGATGAACAACCGCTTAGGTCTTTTTCAAAGCTTGCTTGAACAGTGGTGCTGCCAGATATACAGTCAGAATAAATCGCTTTTTAAAATGCTGAAAGAAGCTAACCCAGTAGTAATCGATGATGAAAGCTTTGAGCGTTTAGGGTGCACAGACTTTCTCTATCCGTATTCATTGCAAGCGACTCAAATCAAAACAATCAAAGAGGATATGACGCTAAAAAATGAGTCTGATAAAATTGAATCAATGATCACCTTCAAGTTAAATGCTGAGCAGTCCAGAATTCATCAGTTTTTAATGGCCCTTATGGATCTAATTGCATATAACCAAATTTATTTTTTTCAGCAATGTATGCGGAAACATTCTGATATTGACCAAAAACTCAGTGCAACTAAAAGTAGTTTGGAAAGGGTGTTGGTAAATGCAACTGAAATAGTGACGCCTTTTAGGATTTTACCTCGGTCATTTATACAGAATACATACAGCTGTTGCTTTGTCCCTGATCAGCATGCGGAAACTAACAGGTATTTCTTAAGTGAATTGGCGTTTCAAGAACCCTTTCAGGATGGAACTCGCTTTGATTTTCCTACACAGCAAATAACAGAAACTTCACCAACACTGGCAGAACTTAAAGATTACGGACTGCTGCATCATCACTGTTTGTCATTATTCGAATAGTTTTTTGCGCTAAGTTTTTTTTGAAAAACCATTTTTCTGACTTAACTATCGTAACGCTAAAATATATAAAAAGCCGAGCTTAGCCGAAGGTCTAGAAATCCTACTGATCGGCTGGGCTATGGTTATTGCTTTTACGCTAAGACGGTTTTATCTATTATTAATATATAGATTAATACTAATAATAGATTAATGACTGTAGCGTATAGAACTATAAATACTCGATATATCAATACAATCACTATTACTCATACCTATAAGAACAGTTTGATATGTCATACAAGCTGAATAGATATCCCAATGTGGACGATGCTATTGAGTATAGCCATGCAGGATGAGAGCACTATTCGATATATGCGAATAGTGGATGACTTGTTCTTACTCTAGATAAAAACACTATTTAAAAAAATAAGTCGATTGCTTAACTATGACGTTAATCATAGTTAAGGAAGTTCAACGTGTTGCAATCCGATTTAGATCATCAGGCAGGGGTGATGTATGCCATTCATGCCTTTGTGGATGTATGTCTTAATTTTGATATGCCGAATGAAGCGTTCATTTTCAATCTCGAACGCTTATGGTGTGCATTTGAAGCGTTTAAACAAGAAGGGCTTGAGTATGCAGCATCGATTCGGGCATTTATTGCAGTCACTGAATACGTCAATAGCCAACGTGGCATGCTTAGCTTTGCTGAATATCTGACAGGGCTTTCAATAGGGGAAATTAAGGCATTAAGACGGATATTACATGCGCATCGAGGGCTGATACGTGATGAGATCAAAAGCTTTGCGAGGCGGAAAGAATTGAATCGAGTGGCATTACTTGAGGAGTTCGAAGGTGCAATTAAGGGGTATTATTCGGTTCTAGTGATCAGAGTGGATTTGAGCTATAGCAAGGACAGCATGAGTGAAATTACTGTAAATGACTTCTATCAGCATATCGGAAAACTACGTGATTTGATCACTGATAAGAATGGATATTTTGATGCACTTTTGACCTATGCGATCGCACTGGAGCAGGGTATAACCAAAGGCTTTCATGCTCATTTAACATTGGTGATTAATAGATCGAAGCATAAGAGTGATTATAAAATTGCTGAGGGAGTGATCGATAAGTGGAAGGAAATCACATTCGATAAGGGTTTTGGGCGGAACATCAACACGACAGCGAATAAAGAGAACTACGAGAAGCAAGGTCGTTTAGGTATTGGAGATATTCGTCGAACGACACCCGAACAAGGCAACAATGCTTTGGGTGCAGTTGCTTATCTCAGTGACCCTGATAAATACGAGCAGTCGTTATTGGTTAAACCACGAGGGCGTAAAACGTTTTATAAGGGGGATTATCAGCATCATGGTCGCCCAATACCTGATACAGAAGAAAATAGAAGAATCAAAGAATGGGATGCGCAGACCGCTTTAGCAAAGCTGGAAGAGGAGATTTGGTTTAAAAAATTATGAACATGCCAGTTCTATGAAATCAATTGATTCATAGGACAATACATGAGCCATTCAGAGTTAGAGTTTGTTACAGCACCCCGATTAGAACAAGACGTTTTAGAGCATTACCAAACGATTCGCTTTGCTCCAATTCCAGAAGGTACTGATTACGATGCTCATCAAAAAAATATAGATCAGGAGTTCAAGCGGAAACTGTCTGGTTATTTTTCAGCATGGCGCAGGATGATGGCTGTTGGCATTCATGAGCATTTGTCTTTTTCCTTTTGGGCAGACAAGTTCTTTCAGGCTTACTGCAGTGTATTACAGGAAGAGCAGATTCGGTTCTTTGAGGTCACGGCGCAAAGAAGCGCTGGTTTTTATATCGATAAGATCGTAAAGCGGCTGAGAGTGCTGTTTGAAAGCACCAGCTTAACTGAAGAAATGCATAAGCTGAATGAGTGCTACGAAAAGCGGACTGAAAAGTTGAGAGAATCCTACCGTAATACAAGCCAGATCTATCCTGATGCAGCGGATTTAAAACTGGAACTAAGTCTAAATGACGGTGGAAATGAAATTATCGATTTGCGACAGTTAGAGCGATTTTTATCAAATTTCCAAAAAAGTCTAGCAGCTGAGTATTGGTATAGAACACAAGCCATTTACCGCTTTTATCAAATTGTACGGGATGATGTTCAGCAGCGGTATGTGATCCACTTTTATCTGAGCTTTAACCGATCACTCTATGCTGATCCATTATTTTATTGCAGTGTCATAGAGCGTTGCTGGGCCCAGGTCACGAATTATATGGGTACCTGCAGTTGCCTTAGTCTGACAGATCAAAATAGTGTGGTTGATGCTGAACAGATGTTTCGGATTGATCGAATTATTCAAGAAGACGTCCAATGTCCGCTGAGTGCATTAAATAGCATGCCTGAAAATCAAACAGGAAGGCATGGACTTGCGAATAGAATCTGCATCTACCCCAAAGGTTTTAAATGGTTTGATGGAGCACCTGTACGACGCTGAAAATTTATATCAGAGTCCTCCACTTGCTTGATGCTCTACATTGCCCAGATTATCCTTCTCATCAATTCTGTTTGCAAACGTCGAGCACCCAGATTTTAGCCGAGCGCATTTCCAATATTAAGGCCTCTAGCTCAGCATTGATTTTAGTATTTGGAGATTTTAATGGGCGTTTACTCTGACTACTTAATCCATCAATACCTTGCTCAGAATATCGTTTCCACCACTTGCGTAATGTTGGTCTAGAAATGCCACATCTCCGACAGACTAGGCCAGCATCATTGGTCTCTTCAAATAATTTAACCCATACGAGTCTTTGTTGAATTTCTCTGTTCATAGACACCAATTATATTGAAATGATGTCTATGAATCACACATTTAATGACTAGATTTCATTGGAGATTTTGGATGAGTTCAATTGCCACCACCTCTAAGATAAGTAAGCTTACTTTGTACTAGCTCAAACTAGGTACAGCTTAAATCCTTTTAGTACAGTTCCAGAAAATAACTAAATAAAGCTTCATTTCCCATAAGCTATCCATTGATAAAGAGATAGCTTGTAAATTTGAGATATATTTTCATATAGGATTTACTTCCTAGAAGCTATTCAGTATTCTTTTCACGTTTCATTTTGATCTGACTTGCTATGTTGGCTAATAAGTTTTTTAAGCTTATTCTCGTATCAGTCCTGTTTTTGTTTGCTATAACAACGACGGGGATTTATACGTGGGCGCCTGTAATAGCAAAAAATCTAGATCATCATCATGAACTGAGTATTTCTGTAGAAACAGAAGATTCTAGCCAATGGTCATTAGTTCATCATGATGAAGTTCTGAATACAGCAGATCAAGATAAAAAAAATCATAACTGGACAAGTTATGATGAACCCGCATTTCATCATTCAGTAAAACCAATTCAAGCTGATGATCATTTCTCAATTGATCCAGTCTTTTTCCTTAGTTTTGCTTTACCTTTAATCCTCTTATTTTTAGGTTTATTTGAACGCCCAATTCGTTCTTTTAAGCTTAGGAAAAGGATTCCCTTTCTTTGTAATACCTACGCATTTACCAAAACTCTCATTGTTCTAAGGAATTGATTTAACTATACAAAAATATTTTTCATTTTTTGTATAGGTATAGTCATGTCTAAAAAAAGTCAGGTAATTTTCGCCTGTGGCTTAGTCATCATTGCTCCTCAGTTATTAGCAGGAACAAATTATGCACAGTTACAGCAGCAAGCTATTGCAAATGATTCAGTTCTAAAAAGTTTGCAGCAATCTCAGCAAGCTTATGATGTAAATCAAAAATATGCTGGTCGGATGAACAATCCAACTTTCAATGTCGAATTGGATAATTTGGGTAATTCTAAGCTGAAAGATTTGGATGGCCCAACTGCATTCATGGGTTTGTCCCAAGAAATTCCGTTGAATAATAAACTCGCTTTGCGTAAGCAATTGGCAGGTTTGCAAGGAAATAATAACCAATTTGAGATTACTCAACGACAAGCAGAGTTAAAAGCTGATTTTCGAATCTGTATGTCTAATTGGTATGCAGCTGCTCAGCGAGCAGAAATTTATGCTGCAGAGAGCAAGCTGAGTGCAAGACAAGCAACAGTTCTAAATGAAAAGCTAAAGTATGGACGTGTGATTCCATCTGATGTTCAGCTTAATTCAGCTTTATCTGCTGAGTCCAAGTTACGTTATCAAAATGAGCTGAAAAAGGTTCAGTTTCAGAAAAATCTCTGTTCAAAATTTGCTTTTGATTTGCCAGCCAATGCTATAGATGTTCCTTTAACGATTAACTTCACTGACAAGGTTAGCTTATCTGAAAAGCAGGCTTTACTAAAAAAGCAGCAGGCAAAAACTCAATTTGAATTAGCAAGAAAAGAAGCGGTTCCTGATATCACGCTTGGCGTTGGTGTACGTAATTATCAAGAAACAGATGACAAAGTTTTTTTGGTTTCCACTTCTATTCCGCTTTCGATATTCAATCGCAACAGTGGAAATATTGCACTCGCTCAAGCACAGCAAACCAATGCTGAAACTCGTTCAGAATTAATCAATCGAAATTCAAAGATTGAATTGGATAACAAATCTATTGAGGTATCCAGTTTGATTGATGCAATCAAGCAATATGACCAATCTGTTTTACCTGCAACAAAAGAAAGTTTACGCATTGCAGAAATGGGTTATCAGGCAGGAAAAATTTCATTATTGGAATTTAATAGCATTAAACAAGTTTGGTTAGACAAACATCTCGCTCGATTTGATCTGTGGTTGGCTTTGCAAAATCAGATTGCAGAAGTTGAACGAAATTATGTAACGAATTTAGATCAAGAATAAGGGCAGAGAATATGAATAAACCAAAGAATACAGTAATTGCTACAGGCGTTATAGCTTTACTTGTCATGTTGTGTGCTCTGGCTTGGTATAAAACAGGAAACAAATCACAGACGTCTTCAGCACATGGTGAAGCTATCGAAGAAAAAGCTGCTGTCGCAGGTGATGAAAAAGGTCCACATGGTGGTCGCTTATATCGTGATGGAGACTTTTCGGCAGAGGTAAAAATTTTTGAAGAAGGTGTAGAGCCGCATTTACGTGTCTATGGCTACTACAAAGATCAGCCTTTAAAGCCGAGTGAGATTAACGCGAATATTTTTATTAAGCGTTTAGATGCTGAGCAAACCATTCGCTTCAAACCTGAAAGTGATTACTTGATTGGCGATGAAATTGTTTATGAACCGCATTCGTTCTTGATGGTGATAAATGTTGATTATCAAGGCAAGAAACACAGCTGGAAATGGGATACCAAAGAAGGCCGTGTAACGATGCTGGATAGCAGTATCAAAAGCAGCGGTTTAGAACTTCTTAAAGTTGAACCTATGACTTTTGAGAATGCGCTTGAGCTCAAAGGCGAGCTTAAATTTCCCGATAATTTTGAAAGTTTTATTACACCTAAAGCAAGCGGAACACTAATCAAAACTTATCGAACGATTGGTGATAAAGTCAGCCAAGGTGATCTGTTAGCGACTGTTCAAAGCCAAGATCTGATCCGTTTAAATGCTGAGCGATCTATTGCTTTGGATAATTTGCAGTTTTCTCGCAAAAAAATGGAACAGGAACGCGCATTATTTCAAAAACGTGTATCGCCTGAAATTGACTATATCAATGCAAAACGTGAATACGATGATGCACAGACTCGTGCTAATGAGCTGAATAGCTTAATCAGCTCTTACGGTGGTTCAGGTAATGGAACGATTGAGGTAAGAGCAGCAATGTCGGGCACAGTTTTACAAGTGCTTGCTGCGGTTGGTTCAAATGTAACACCAGCTTCACCACTCTTTAAAATTGCCAATACCTCACAGTTGCTTGCAGTGGTCAATGTGCCGGCTGATAAGCTGAATGCAATTAATCCAAATGCAAAAGTAACCGTTAAACCTCAAGTACAGGAAAGTACGGAGGAAGCACTGGGTAAGATTAAATACATTAGTGATGTGATTGATCCGAAAACACGTACTGCTCAAGTCTTTATTGAAATTGCGAACCAGTTTAAATGGCGTTCTGGTCAGCTTGTTACCGCACAAATATTTGAAAATCAAAGCACGAAAGCCATGGTTGTGCGTGAAGATGCATTACAAAACTTCCGTGATTGGGATGTGGTATTTATCCGTGTAGGAAATGACTTTGAAGCACGTCCTTTAGAACTAGGCGATAAATATAACGGTTTTGTTGAGGTGAAATCTGGTCTTAAAGCAGGTCAGGTGTATGCAGCAGGCAATTCCTATTTATTAAAAGCAGAGCTGGGTAAATCTGGCGCTACTCATGATCACTAAGGGGTAGCGACTATGTTTGATCAAATTGTTAAGCTCTCGATCAAGAATCGATGGCTTGTACTGATTGTCTTTCTGTTTATCGGTGCATTTGGCGTTTATAACTATTTTAAACTGCCGATTGATGCTGTACCTGACATTACCAATGTACAAGTCCAAATCAATAGTGAAGCGCAAGGCTTATCTCCAATGGAGATGGAGTCACAAGTGACCTATCCAATTGAAACGGCTTTGGCTGGTATTCCTAATCTGGAATACACACGTTCTGTATCGAGATATGGTTTATCTCAGGTTACGGCGATTTTCAAGGAAGGCACGGATATCTATTTTGCTCGACAACTTGTGAATGAAAAGTTGCAAGGAGTCACATCAACACTTCCGGGTGGCATATCGACTTCAATGGGACCTGTTTCAACAGGGCTTGGCGAAATCTTTATGTACACCGTTGAGAACGCAAAAGATAATCCAAACCCATTATCACCGACTGAATTAAGAACCTTGCAAGATTGGGTGATTAAACCACAGCTTCGAAATGTTGAAGGTGTGAATGAAATCAATACCATTGGCGGTTATTTAAAACAATTCGTGGTACAGCCGGATTATGCATATTTACGCAGCATTGGCTTAGATCAGCAGGATATCTTGGATGCTATTTCTAAAAATAGCATGAACAAAGGGTCTGGTTATATTGAGAAGAATGGTGAGCAGTATTTGATTCGCTCGGATTCTCAAATTAACTCAATTGAGCAAATTCAAAATATCCCGATTACGGCAAGTAGCGGTTACATTCTTCGATTGAAGGATGTGGCAAAAATATCAATTGGTCACGAGCTACGTACAGGTGCAGCAACTAAAGATGGGCAAGAAATTGTCCTAGGTACTGCATTTATGCTGATTGCTGAAAACTCGCGAAATGTTGCTCACGCAGTAGATCAAAAGTTACAAAAAGTCCAAGAGTCATTGCCAGACGGTGTTGAGGCGAAAGCCGTTTATAACCGTACAACTTTGGTTGATGCAACGATAGACACAGTAAAGAAAAACCTTCTTGAAGGTGCAATCCTCGTTATTGTTGTTCTCTTCTTATTCCTTGGACATTTCCGTGCAGCGCTCATCACTGCGATGGTGATTCCTTTATCTATGCTCATGACCATTACTGGCATGGTGAATCAACGAATAAGTGCAAACTTAATGAGTTTAGGGGCGCTAGATTTCGGGATCATTGTCGATGGTGCTGTCGTTATTGTTGAAGCTTCACTTGCAAAATTAGCGATGAAGCAAAAAGAGTTGGGTCGGATTCTGACGCGTAAAGAACGTTTTATTACCGTATTTGAAGCAACTAGAGAATCTCGAAAAGCGATTCTTTATGGTCAATTGATCATTATCTTAGTGTATCTGCCTGTCATGACGCTTACTGGTGTTGAAGGCAAGATGTTTACACCGATGGCAGCTACAGTTGTTATGGCTCTCGTGGCTGCAATGGTTCTTTCGATTACTTTTGTTCCTGCAATGGTGGCTTTGGTCACGACAGGCGAAATTAAGGAAGAGGAATCGAAGATTGTTCATTTCATTAAGAAAGTTTATAGCCCAATTTTAGATTGGTCTTTGAGTCATCGTTATAAGCTGATCGCGTTCGTAGCAATTTTCTTTGTATTCAGTGCGAGTCTTTCAACTCGTTTAGGTTCCGAATTTATTCCCTCATTAGATGAAGGTGATGTGGCATTACATGCACTTCGAATTCCTGGAACTTCTTTAACTCAAGCTGTTGAAATGCAGTATGCGCTTGAAAAAGAAATCGTCAAAATTCCTGAAGTGAAAACCATGTTTGCCAAAGTGGGGACAGCTGAAATTGCGACTGACCCAGTTCCACCAAACGTCGCTGATAATTTTGTGATATTGAAACCACGTAGCGAATGGCCGAATCCTGACAAGGAAAAATCAGCTATCGTTGCCGATATTGAACGTGTGGCAAAAGGCGTTTATGGCAACAACTATGAGTTCACTCAGCCGATTCAAATGCGTTTTAACGAACTGATTTCAGGTGTCCGTACAGATGTTGCAGTGAAGATTTATGGTGATGATTTAGATCAGTTGCTTGAATCTGCAAATGCTGCAGCGAAAATTTTAGAAGGTGTGAATGGAACAGCCGACTTAAAAGTTGAACAGATGAGTGGGCTTCCAATGGTCTCTGTTGAACTTAAAAAAGACATGATCGCCAACTACGGTCTTGATGCTGAAGATGTACAAAAGCAAGTATCCAGTCTGATTACGGGGCAAACAGCAGGTAAGGTTTTTGAGGGAGATCGTAAGTTCGATATTGTGGTTCGAATGGACCAAAACTCTGTTACGGATTTAGAAAAGCTTTATCAAGTTCCAGTGAATTTGCCTGATGGTTCAAGCGTACTTTTATCTGAACTGATCGAATTGAAAAATGTTCAGGGTCCAAACCAAATTTCACGTGAAAACGGTAAACGCCGAATTGTGATTACAGCGAACGTCCGTGGTACAGATATTGGTAGCTATATCGAAGAAGCACAGACTAAGTTGAATGCTGACTTTAAATTACCTGAAGGCTATTGGCTGACATGGGGCGGTACATTTGAACAAATGGAATCAGCTTCAAATCGTCTAATGATTGTTGTACCTCTCGCTTTGATCTTAATTTTTGCCATGATCTATATGGCATTAGGAAATGTCAGAAATAGCGTGCTGGTCTTTACGGGTGTGCCATTTGCCTTAACGGGCGGTGTGATTGCCTTAGCCTTACGTGATATCCCATTCTCTATCTCTGCAGCCGTTGGTTTTATTGCACTGTCGGGTGTAGCTGTACTGAATGGCTTAGTTCTAGTGTCTGCAATCCAGAGATTTAGAGATCAAGGTGAAGGACTACTCGAAGCTGTTAGACACGGTGCATTGGAACGACTTCGCCCAGTATTAATTACGGCTTTAGTGGCATCTTTAGGTTTCATCCCTATGGCATTGAATGTTGGGATTGGCTCTGAAGTGCAACGACCAATTGCGACTGTTGTGATTGGCGGAATCTTATCTTCGACCTTATTGACGTTGATTATTTTGCCTACGCTATACGTTTGGTTTAACCAAGGACGTAAAAAGCAATCAGATGATTTTTCTGAGCAGCAAGAAGCCTAGGTGAAACAATGATAGGCATAGTGAGAGATAGAAAGTTTAGAAATTTGATGATGTGGTTCGTCTGCATCATCAGTCTTGCACTATGCCTGCATTTTAATACGCACAATGCAGAGACTGCATACCAAGAACATGCGGTTTATGAGTTTGAAAGTGTACATTTTCATGATGTGCATCAAAAGCAAAACCATATTCATCATGATAATTTTCATGAGCATTTTGGTGAATATCAGTCTGGTCAATCGATGACTTTGTTATTTACTTTAGCCTTTATTTTGATCCTGGATAGAGTGAAAAATTATCTCTATCTCATGATCAGTCGTATTTTCAAACCTCCCAAAACATCGCTAGAAACTTTTCTTTTTAGTTAACTTTGGAGTTTGATTTACATGCAATTTATTTTTCCACAATGGGTGAGACTCAAGGCATTTTTAAAGTTATTGATTACTTTAAGTGCTGTTTTGATGAGTCCTGCACTTTTTGCCCATGGCGTGGCAGAAGGTGACAAAGGCTATATTCAAGAAATTTATGGGGTACACATCATTCCCTTTATTTACCTTGGTGCAAAGCACATGGTTACAGGTTATGACCATTTGCTGTTCCTCGTCGGGATTATCTTTTTCTTATATCGCATGAAAGATATTGGCTTATATGTCAGCCTTTTTGCGATTGGTCACTCTGTGACAATGCTGATTGGGGTGTATTACAACATTTCCATGAATGCATACATTATTGATGCAATTATTGGTTTTTCTATTGTTTATAAAGCTTTGGATAATTTAGGTGCATATCAGCGTTGGTTTGGTTTCCAGCCCAACACTAAAGCAGCGACGTTAATTTTTGGTCTGATTCATGGCTTCGGTTTAGCGGTAAAAATTCAAGAGTATGAAGTTTCGGCAGATGGTCTATTGGCAAACCTCATTGCATTTAATGTCGGGGTAGAGCTTGGTCAATTTATGGCTTTAGCGATGATTTTGCTGTTGATGACAATGTGGCGAAAAACGCCGTATTTCTTCAAAACAGCTTATCAAAGCAACGTTTTTTTAATGTTCCTTGGCTTTTTACTTGTGGGCTTTCAGCTTACTGGCTTCGTTACTCAATAAGGATTTTCAAATATGTACAACGCTCAAATTCCACAAGATGTTGAATTACCTTCTGCAAAGAAACTTGTTAAATCAACCATTATCGCTGCAGTGAGTGCTGCAGTTGTCTTAGTTACAGTTGTTATGCCAGCTGAATACAATATTGATCCTACTGGGGTTGGTAAAGTTCTAGGCTTAACAACGATGGGTGAAATTAAGCAATCTTTGGCTCAAGAGTCTGAAAATGGTATGGGAGAGGCAGTTTCAAACACGATATCGAGTGAAGCTGCAAGTGACCCTAATATTCAATCATCTATGCCAATTGGTGAAGCAGAAAAAATGCTAATGCCTGCAATTCAAAAGCAACAGATGACAGTTGAGTTGAAGCCCGGACAAGCCACTGAAATTAAGTTGGCGATGCCGGAAAGTGCTAGCGTGAATTTTAAATGGACAACATCAGGCGGTGGTCTAAATTATGACACGCATGGTGATCCAGTGAGCGCTCCTAAGGGCTTTTACCATGGTTATGGCAAAGGACGTAATGAAACTCAGCAAACAGGTACATTAACAGCAGCTTTTGATGGTAAACACGGCTGGTTCTGGCGTAATAGAACTGAAAGTCCTGTTTCAGTGACATTGGAAGTTGAAGGCCAATTCAGTGATATGAAGAAAGTCTTTTAAGCTTTAAAAAAATCTCCTTGGAATAAAATCCAAGGAGATTTTAATTGGCATTGATTTTTGAAATAAAAAATAGGTTCTAAAAGGGGGCCCAAAAATGCTAGAAGTTTTAAAAAATACAACGTATAGGCATTTGTTCTTAGCTCAAGTCATTGCGCTTATTGGAACTGGGCTGATTACGATTGCTTTGGCTTTACAGGCGTATGATATTGCTAAAGGGGAGGCTGCTCAGGTCTTAGGCATAGCATTGGCGATAAAGATGATTGCTTATATTGGGGTAGCACCTATTGCTTCAGCCTTTGCAGAAAGGCTGCCACGTAAAAAAGTTTTAGTGGGGTTGGATATCATCCGTGCTTTAACTGCTTTATGCCTGCCTTTTGTGACCCAAATTTGGCAAATCTATATTCTAATTTTTATTCTGCAATCTGCATCAGCTGCATTCACACCTACTTTTCAGGCCATGATTCCTGATGTATTGCCTGAAGAAAAAGATTATACCAATGCCTTGTCTCTTTCTCGTTTGGCTTATGATTTAGAGAATATTATTAGCCCAATGTTGGCAGGATTTTTACTTGGATTTATAAGCTATCACAATCTATTTTTAGGCACAGTCATTGGCTTTATTGGTTCAGCACTTTTTGTTGTCAGTGCAAAATTGCCTGCTGCTAAAGTACCTGTATTTAAAGGGGTGTATTACAGAATAAAGCAGGGGACAAAAATTTATTTTAATACTCCGCGTTTAAAGGCACTCCTAGCGTTAAACCTTGCGATTGCGTCAGCCAGTGCTGTAGTGATTGTAAATACGGTTGTACTCGTTCAATCAACCTTTAAGCTAAATGAACATGCCTCCACTTGGGCCTTTGGCTTGTTTGGCTTAGGGTCTATGCTCTCGGCATTTATATTGCCTAATGTTCTGGATAAATTTAACGATCGAGCTGTGATGCTGAGCGGCACAGCTGTATTAGTCGTTGGCTTATTCTGTGGGTTTTTTATTAACTCATACAACGGACTATTAGTTTTATGGTTTGTCTTGGGAATAGGTTACTCAGTATCTCAAACACCTACAGGTCGGTTAATTCGTAAATCTGCATCTAGTGAAAATAGAACTTCATTATTTGCCGCGCAGTTCGCTTTTTCACACGCATGCTGGTTGATAGCTTACCCTTTAGTGGGTTGGCTGAGTACCAATTTTGGAACACTCTTTACATTTGTGCCTATGGCGGTCATTGCTCTAGTAGCAATGAGTATTGCCTTTATGATTTGGCCAAAACAAGATGAATCCGTAATCGTACATTCACATGATGATTTACCTGTGGATCATGAACATCTACTCAGTCACAACCATGATGGAAAGCATTCACATGACTATGTGATAGATGAAAACCATCAAAGATGGCCGAAATAAATGATGGCCTATGTTTTATTATTTTTAAGTGCCTTTGGTGCAGCAACACTATTGCCCCTGCAATCTGAGACAGTGTTAGCAGGCTTTTTTCTGTTAGGTCGGCATTCTGAGCTGTTGCTCATACTTGTAGCAACAGTTGGGAATGTACTTGGTTCTTGTGTGAACTGGTGGTTGGGTATCAAGCTAGAAGTCTATAAAGACAAGCGTTGGTTTCCAGTATCAGAGAAGCATTTATTAAAGGCTCAAATCTTATATGCAAAGTATGGTTCACCCATGTTATTACTCAGTTGGGTGCCTGTGATTGGTGATCCAATTACGTTAGTCAGTGGAGTTTTAAAGGAAAAATTTACTACATTTATAATTTTGGTTTTCACGGCTAAATTTTTAAGATATATCGTTGTTTACATGATCTATTTAGAGGTTGCTTGAAATATATTCTAATAAAAAAAAGGAACTTGGTTATTCTATAATCTAAAAGTTTTATTCAACTCGGGGAAGATACAAAAATGAAAAAAATAGTTTTAGTTTGTGTGCTGGGAATGTTTGTAACTTATACAAATGCGCATTCGGGTGGTACAAATAAACAAGGTTGCCATACTAACAGCAAAACAGGTGATTACCACTGTCATTAAAGTCTACAAGAGGTCAAAAGACCTCTTTTTTATGAGTTGAAATAAAATAGTAATGTAATCATTAATGCAAAAGCCCCATACAAAGTATGAGGCTAACTTTAAAAATTAGTTTGTTAATACGGAGATTTCGGCAGTTGTATAGCCTCGCTCATAAAGGATACTGTGAATCGCATTTTTTATGCTTTGGCAGTTGGTTTTTTTAAACCTTTTAAAAAGTTCAAAGTCACAGTGATGACTTAAATTGAACTTTATTTCGAGCGCTTTTGAATCTGGAGTTGAATAAAGAGAAGTTAAAAACTTACGTATTCGGGGTCGCATATAAACTATTAAGCAATAAAGATGTACTCATCATATCAAGTCTATAAAAATTGAAAAGAGATTTTTTATCATGTCATTTTATTGATAGCGGCTGAGTAATGCTAAAAACTCTTTTAACTCTTCTTTATTAATCGCATCTTTATCTTTGATTACATGCTCTTTTAGATGTGCTTCAATCAATTGATTCATTAATCCATTCACAGCACCACGGACTGCAGCGACCTGTTGCAGTACTTCTATGCATGATTTGTTAGGGTCGGCCAAACTCTGCTCAACGGCGTTGATTTGTCCTTGAATACGCTTAACCCGATTTAAAATTTTTTTGTCTTGATGCAAATGAGACATAGCATTTCTGTCCAAACTAAATATACTGTAGGGGAGTATTATTGATGGCATAAAAAAATGCAATATCTAAGTAATGTTAAAAGCAACCATACGCATCAATTCGATGAAGGAAATCCGCTAGCGCAGAAGAAAATTTTAATTGCGACAATCCTGACGGGCGTCATGATGGTCTTTGAAATTTTTGGAGGTTGGTTCTTTAATTCGATGGCTTTACTTGCAGATGGCTGGCACATGAGTTCACATATGCTGGCATTGGGCTTAGCATATTTTGCATACCGAATGGCACGTAAATATTCACAAGATCAGCGATTCTGTTTTGGTACATGGAAGATAGAAATTTTAGCTGGATACTCTAGTGCGATCTTACTCATGGTTGTGGCATTGTTTATGGGAATACAATCGGTGGAGCGCCTATTTAATCCCGTCAATATTCACTATAACGAAGCAATATCAATTGCAGTGATTGGTCTTGCTGTGAACTTTATTTGTGCTTGGTTACTACACGATAGTGGGCATCATCACCACGAACATGATCACCATCATGATCATGGACACCATCACCATGATGAAGATGGGCATCATGAACATGATTTAAACCAGAAAGCGGCTTTCTTACATGTCGTTGCAGATGCTGTGACTTCTGTATTAGCGATCATTGCATTATTTGCAGGTAAATTTTTTGGCTGGGATTTCTTAGATGCAGTTTTGGGTATTGTAGGTGCATTTCTAGTCGCACATTGGTCTTGGGGGCTTATTCGCGAGACAGGCAAAACTTTACTGGATGCTGAAATGGAACATCCAGTTGTTCAAGAAATTCAGGAAGTCATTGATGACTTAGATAGCCGAATCGTAATTACTGATATTCATGTATGGAAGGTAGGTAAAGGTAAGTTTTCTTGTATCTTGTCACTAGATGTAAGCAGTTTAAATATCACGGCAGATGAAGTCAGAAAAGCCTTATCTATTCATGAGGAAATTGTGCACGTTTCAGTAGAAATTAATACAAGTTCTAGACTCCAAGCTGCAGTATAAAAATAGATAAAAAGGAGCAGCTCATTTGAGCTGCTCTTTTTTTATATGCTTAGTTTAATGATAAGCCCTAAAATTGCAGCAGCACCGATGACTCTTAATACACTTTGATTGAATTTAAAGAGAGCAATACAAGCGAGTATGGTTATTACTGCAGCTATGTAGTCAAATTGCCCCTCAAACCCTTTTGGCCATAGTACATGGTAAGCAAAGAAGAGGGCCAAATTAAGAATTACGCCGACAACGGCTGCGGTAATTGCTGTCAGTGGTGCAGTAAATTTGATTTGATTGTGAGTGGATTCGATTACGGGTGCTCCACCGAGAATAAACACAAACGAAAATAGGAAGGTGAACCAAGTAACAATTGTTGCTCCAAAAGCACCAGCTAAAAACTTATGTTCAGGCCCTAATAGGTCAAGGTTGTACCCGCCCATAAACCCAACGAAAGCAACGACCATAATGAGTGGGCCGGGTGTGCTTTCACCCAACGCTAAACCATCGATCATTTGGGTTGGTTTAAGCCACTCATAGAAGTTAACAGCACCTTGATATACATAAGGTAAAACCGCATAAGCTCCACCAAATGTCATTAAGGCTGCTTTAGTGAAAAACCAAGCCATTTGTGTATAAGCGTGAGACCAGCCATAAGCTACTGTCAGTAATGCTATAGGGAGACACCACAAAATAATTGCAACAACCAGCAATTTAATCAAGCGAGACCATTTGAAAATGGCATGTTCAGGTGTGGGCGTATCATCATCAATAATTGCTTTCCCGTAGTCTTTGAGACTTGATGCGTGAACATTGCTAGTGAATAATTTTGGGTCAAATTTACTTAAGAGATAACCACTTAAAGCAGCCAGCAGCACAATAAGGGGGAACGGAACATTAAAGGCAAAAATGAGAATAAATGCGGCACATGCAATAGCATACATATATTTATTCTTCAGTGACTTACTGCCAATACGATAGGTTGCATGAAAGACGATAGCGGTGACAGCAGGTTTAATGCCATAAAAAAGCCCTGCAATGACAGGTACATTTCCAAATTTTGCATAGACCCATGAAAGACCGATGAGAATAAAAAGGGAAGGTAAAATGAAAAATAGTCCGGCTATGATACCGCCTTTTGTTTTGTGCATTAGCCAGCCAATATAGGTTGCTAATTGTTGTGCTTCAGGCCCCGGAAGCAACATGCAGTAATTGAGCGCATGCATAAATCGCTTTTCAGAGATCCATTTTTTTTGTTCTACCAATTCTTGGTGCATGACAGAGATTTGGCCTGCAGGCCCGCCAAAGCTGATAAATCCGAGTTTTAACCAAAACAGTATGGCCTCTTTAAAGCTAACCTCTGGATTGGGCTCGAAATCGTTTTCTTGCAATTGATTCATGAATTCTCGCCTTTAAAATTGGTATATAGACCATCAAAAATGTGATTGGATAATTCCACCAACTGTTGATCAGCATGAATACTGCTTCTTAGTCCTTGTAATATTTTTTCTAGCCCAAGTGCTTCTGGTGGCTCATTTCCGCCAATATCTAGGTAATGGACAATTTCAGCGATTTTCAGAAGTGATTTATCGGCTAAATTAAAGCTGTGTAAAAGTACTTCGAATGACACAAGCTCACCAACATGGGTAAACGTTGCACCGTCAAAATCAAAACCATAAGCATCTGCTGGACAATCTTTAATATCTTGTAGCCAAATAAAAGTAGGGTCTTTATCAATAAATTTTTGAATGAGCCACGTACAAGCTAAACGATCCACCCAAGGTCGTTTTCGCGTAGCCCAAGTTTTAGATTGGAAGTCATGAAGATTAAGAGAAGGTAGATCACTATTTATAGAAGAGGGCTCATTTGATTCCCCTAGGTGATGAATTTTAAGTTCGAGTTTTGATATCGCGTTTAAGGCTGTGTTTTGTAATTCATTAGGAAAGAAATCAATATCGATGAGAGATGAAAGTTGCTTTCTTAATTTTCTAATGCTTTTTAAATGTTCATTTTTTTGCTCAACATTCAGTGAACTCTCTATTTCATTCAGTTGTAGCAAAAATTCAGAGTATTCACTTTTTCTATTAAATAGTTGAATTAAGTCTAAATTATTGTTGCTAACGGAATCGAATAGATAGGCAATGCCATCGGCACTTTGATGCTCGTCAATAATGGGGTCAAAGCGCTGCTTTTGTTCATTAGGTAGCACATAGACACCATCACGCAGAGTTTCTGCGCCACAGCTTTTGATGGAACGCCAAATTCTCATTCGAGCAGAAGAGTTTTGTGTGGAAAGGCTAGAAATGAGGATGCTTATATTCATGTTATAAACTCTACAAATTTTGTATATTTTATAACAAATAAATTTGACGTGATAATTTTTATACTTAATTAGTTATTCAGGGAATCTGATATATTGTTTGCTGATATACGTAAGGATCATCCCTTTCAATCACTGAATCTAAGAAATTTTCGGGTATTGTACAGATCTATTTTGCGGTAGTTTTTACGGTAAATGTAGAACAAGAATTGATGAAATTTATTGAAAACAGTGTCTTGGATTGTGTCTGTTGTGCGCGCTGAGCGCTACGAGAAGCGGACTGAAAAGTTGAGAGAATCCTACCGTAATACAAACCAGATCTATCCTGATGCAGCGGATTTAAAACTGGAACTAAGTCTAAATGACGGTGGAAATGAAATTATCGATTTGCGACAGTTAGAGCGATTTTTATCAAATTTCCAAAATAGTTTACCCACAGTATTTTGGTATCGAACGCAGGTGGTCTATCGTTTTTATCGGATTGTGCGTGATGATGTTCAGCAGCGCTATGTGATTCACTTTTATCTGAGCTTTAACCGATCACTCTATTCTGACCCTTTGGGATATTGCAATGAGATCAGAGAGCACTGGATGAGAGCGACTGGATATTTGGGCACATGCGTTTATCCAGAAATGCATCATCAGCTTTCCGATGCTGATGCACAAAACGCGCTGCGGATTGACCGGATCATGCAAGAAGAAGCGGGCTGTCCTTTGGGTGCATTAAATAGCATGCCGGAGAATCAAACGGGTCAGTTTGGGCTTCCGAGTAGAATCTGCATCTACCCGAAAGGATTTAAATGGTTTGATGGAGCCCCAGTACGGCGCTGAAAATTCATATTGCATTCCAGCACTTGCTTGACGCTCTACACCGTGCAGATTATCCTTAGCCTGCTGACCTACATCGTCAGCGGGTTTTAGCAGACCCATTAACAAAGACAATATGCGAAATCTGATTTTGCATGTTGTGGACCCGTTCGTCCCCCTTTCTTTGCGGTAGGGCGGAGGGGGGACGCGCTTGCGCGTGCTGGTTTCTTTGTTACCAGTCTGCTAACCCTTCTTCGTTCTGCCACCATCATATTAGCAGTGAATTGGCAGAATTCTTTTAAAACAAAGGAGTACGCCATGCGCTTACATCAATATCATCCCTTATTTTTCTCTTTTTCAGTATTTGTGCCGATGGGTCATTAGGCCCGCGTGCTGTGCATAGCTGTGTTTATAGCTTTTTAAGAATAAAACTTTTTCAAATACATATTACCGATATGAAGATGAATCTCTAATGCTGTTTTGAGCTAAGTAGATCTGTACGCTTTATCGTCTATAAAAAATTCAAAAACTTAGATATTCATTCCAACAAAGATTGCATGGGGGACACCGGATCTGCTGAAGACCGGTGATGCCTGTAAAAAGAGAAAATGACTATGTTAAAAACTTTCCTAAAAACTGCCCTGATTTCATCACTTCTTGCAGGCGCGTCATGGGCGCAGGCAGGCTGGTTTGCGCAAGCCAGTGAATCCTATTTTGTGCAGGCTCGAAATTTAGGTGGAGGCGTGTATCAGTGCATGTATAAAACCAATCCGGGCAACCGCGGCTGGCGTAATTTCACGGTGAACTTTCAGGGCGGCTGTCCGCGCGTTGTCCACTATAACGCCAATAATGGCCAAGTCTCTGTACCGAACTAAAGTACAGGAGATTTGAGATGAACCAAAAAACCATTTTGGGTTTGGCAGCTATTCTGGCTTTGACGCTTATTATCGTATCCGGATTCTATTTTTTCAGTGCCAATTCCAGCGTTCAGAAACCTGTGCAAACAGCTGCAGCTGGCACGAGTGATATTCCAGCGTCAGAAGCTGCTGCTTCGGAAGGCATTCCTGCTGCGGAAGTTGATGGCATTGATGTAGAGGAATTGACTGCTGGCAGCAAGGGCTCAAGTTCGGCGCAGCATGAACCTGAATTGCTGAGCTTTGAGTTTGATCAAAATTTGAAAGCTGCAGATACCTTGCTGTCCATGCTTCCTTATGCAGACCTGCCTGAATTTGAGCAAAAAAATATAGACAAGTATCAGCAGCTGGTTTTTGCCAAAGCTGCGAAAGATACGGGTAAACCCGTGAGCGGCTTTAGCTTGCAGGAACACGGCGCATTAGAGTCAGAGCAGGCGGGCAACCGTTACTACGTTTATAAATTTGATAATGGTACAGATTGTGAAATTCATCTGATCAGTATTGATTTAGAGACCGGTGATTACGGCGTCAGCTACAACTACTGCTGAGGATGATTGCTATGAATAAATATTTTAAATCGATCCTGCTGGCAGTAACGGCTGCTGCAGGCATGATGCTGTACGGGTGCGACTCCAGCCTTGATCCCAATACTTTTAGTGTTGAAATGAATGTAGAAGATACCAGCAACTGGTATGCACAAAACCAAGTGGCGCATGTCATCACCATTCGTTCCAACAGCCCAGATCCCATCGATGTCACCAACGTTTTAATCAACAATGGTGAATGCAGTTATGAAGGCTACCGCAGATCACTGGAATACCCGCAGCATTTTAAAATGGGCTTGCGTTTAAGGCTGAAATTAACCGGCTGCGGTTACGATAATGTTGTGCGTGTTGATGTTGAAACACAGCAGGGAACAGCGAGCTACAGCTTTAACTAAGCGTATTTAATCTAAACATTAATCTAGAACTGACTAAACCGTGTCCTAAAGGGATGCGGTTTTTTTATGCCTTCACTTTAGCTTTTGTCAGGGTACATCTGACAAGGAATATACCGTGTCCATCATTCAATGTCCCTACTGCAAGTCGGGCAATGTCAGACAAACCGCATCTGGCAAATCAAACGCAAATTACTTTGAACAGCTTCAGCGCAATATCTCACCTGCACAAATGGCTGTGCTGGGAGCAAGACTTGCTAAGAAGGTCGGCTTTTCACCTGCGGCAGGTGCTGCTGTAGGTGTAGTGATTGGCGGTGTGCTGGTGGTTGTCAGCCAATTCTGCTACGAAAAATATTATCGCAATGAAGATCAATATATTTGTCAGGACTGTCAGCAGCATTTTGTTTGGGTCAAAAAATCATAAAGCTCAAGCCACAAACCTTAAACACATTTAATCAACAACATGAATTTCAACATACATTTATAGGAAATATAAACATGGCGCATCAGATTGAACAAATGGCTTATGTCGGTGACACCCCTTGGCATGGCCTCGGCAACCAGCTTACGCATAATCAGCCGATTGAAGTATGGGCACAGCAGGCCGGCATGGACTGGCGCATTGAATCTTCTGATGTCAGCTATATGGCGCAAAATGAACGCGGGCAAAACATCATCATGCCTTATGAAGAACAGCGCGTACTTTATCGCTCGGATACCCATGCACCTCTATCGGTGGTCAGTCAGCGTTATCAGGAAGTGCAGCCTGCAGAGGTGTTGGAGTTCTACCGAGATTTAACAGAGCAATCAGGCTTTGAACTGGAAACCGCAGGCGTATTGAAAGGCGGAAAGAAATTCTGGGCTTTAGCCAGAACAGGACAAAGCGCGGCACTCAAAGGTAAAGATGTTAGTAATGGCTATATATTGTTGGCAACGGGCTGTGACGGAACGCTGGCGACCACAGCGCAATTTACTTCAATCCGCGTAGTGTGCAACAACACTTTAGCCATTGCCCTAAAAGGACAGAACAGCAGTGCAGGCGTGGTCAAAGTCCCACACAGTACCCGTTTTGATGCAGATAAGATCAAACAGCAGTTGGGAATCTCAGTACGGCAATGGGATGAACACATGTATGAAATGAAGCAACTCAGTCAACGTAAAGTCACTCAACAAGAAGCGGCTGCTTATTTTGACGCGGTATTTAACAATACCAGCCTCAGTCCAATGCAGCAGGATGAAGGCATTATCCAGTTCTACCGCAATGTAGCCAGTAAATCACAAAGCAAAGACAAGGTTGAACCGAATGGCCGAGCCATGTCGAAAGTCATGACTATGTTTAACGGGCATGGCCGAGGGGCAGAACTCAGCTCAGCCAAAGATACGGCTTATGGGTTGCTGTGCAGTATCACGGAATTTGCAGATCATGAACGTCGAGCCATGAGTCAGGATCACCGGCTGGATTCAGCATGGTTTGGAGCAGGGGCAGGCTTAAAACAACGTGGACTGGAACAGGCGCTACTGATGTTGTCCTAATCTGTGTATTTACAATTATTTGAACACTTCTTATTGAAATTCTGATTTCTAAGCTCCACTAACTATTTGCAAGATAAATAGTAAAACGGAGAGTACAGTGAGTATCATTTCAATTAAGAAATTAGGGGATGAAAGTTTTTTATTAAAAATGAAAGATAAGAAATCTTTCGATGTTTTAGTAGAAACGATAAAAGGTAATTTTGGCTATTCCTTTAATCAAGGTCTTCAATTAAATGCAGACATTTTAGAAATTGTAATAGCTGGCGTTTCTGAAGAAAACCTAAAGCGCCATTTAGCAGTCGTCTCATTTTAAAATAGATTCATTTAGAAATATCAGACCATATCTTCGGATGTGGTTTTTTTATGCCAAAAATTTAAAATTGAGGAATTCACAATGAATAATTTATCAAATCCATCTGCAGCATCTAAACAACCTATAGGATTCAGGTCACCTAAACTTATTACCGCCAAACGCTTTGTAGAAACCAAAAATATGAGCCAAGCCGAATGGCTGGAAGTACGCAGGCAAGGTATCGGCAGCAGTGACTGTGCTGCAGCTTGCGGACTCAATCCTTATATGTCGATGCTGGAACTGTGGATGATCAAAACAGGTAGGATCAAGCAATCCATCGAAGATGAAAGCGAAGGCCATGCGCCTTTATATTGGGGCAAGCGACTTGAACCGCTTGTTGCTGAATACTACAGCATGCATACCAACTATAAAGTCCGCCGCGTGAATGCTGTGCTGCAGCATCCTGACCCAGACAAGCATTTCATGTTAGCTAACTTAGATTATTCCGTAGTGGGTGATGCAGATGTGCAGATTCTGGAATGCAAAACTGCTGGTGAACATGGCGCCAAGCTGTGGTGGGATGGTGTGCCGTTATATGTGCTGTGTCAGGTACAGCATCAATTGGCCGTAACGGGAAAGAAAGCAGCGCATATCTGTGTACTGCTCTGCGGACATGAAACGCAGATTTTTAAAGTGACCCGCAGTGAATCGGTCATTCAGCATATTGTGAATGCAGAACGTTACTTCTGGGAATGTGTCGAGAAGGATACACCGCCTGATGCAGATGCCAGCGCATCGGCAGCCAAGGCTTTACAGCAGCTGTATCCCGAACATGTGCCATTGAGCACTGCAGACTTATCTGGGGATGAGCAGGCCAACCAGCAGTTTGAACAGCTGATTCAGGCACGTAATCAAATCGACAAGCATCAGGAGCAGTTTGATCTGCTGAAGCACCAGCTGCAAGCCAAGATGCAGCAGGCGGAGCGTGCCACTTTTAAAGCAGGCTCAGTGACGTGGAAAAAGGCTAAGGATTCAATCAGCTTAGATGCCAAGGCTTTGCTGAAATCACACCCTGAATACCTCAGCCAATTCCCGCAAAGTAAAACAGGTTCACGGCGTTTTAACATCTATACCAATGATGGTTGAAAGTAATTTAGCCTAAGCAAAATATCCAACCAGCCTAGAAATCCCATGCCTCAGCACATGGGATTTTTTATGCCCATTTCATTTTTAATCAATACAGCAATTTATTTAAAGATAAGAGGAAAGGACCATGATTAAAGGTCTAGCAATCACACCGCCAATACTTGGCAGAATCAGTATCGGCAAAGTTGTGGAAAAGAACGGCAAACGTCTGCCTGAAAAGGATGATCAATTTACCATTACCAGCCAAATCCAAAATAAGGACAGTGGTTGGGTGAAGCACCCACTGGATGAACAGCTGCGGGCCAAAGCACCCAATCAAAAACTGCGAAGCATACCCGTCCGGATGATCTTCAATGATCCTGAACTGAATCTAAGGGCAGAGTACAGTCTATTTGATCGACAAACAGGGCGCCCCGTGTGTATAGGCAATGGTGAAACTTGTCAGCGCTTAACCAATCAAGGGGTTGAACATCACCCCTGTCCTTCACCTGATCTATGTCCATTGGCACAAGGTAGATTGTGTAAGCCCTATGGTCGTCTGTATGTGAATCTTGATGAATCGGATGAGTTTGGGACTTTCGTTTTTAGAACAACAGGCTTTAACAGCATTCGAACCTTGGCAGCGAGACTGAGTTATTACCATGCAGCATCGAATGGTTTATTGTCATGTCTGCCTTTACAGTTAACACTTCGAGGAAAGTCCACCACACAAAGCTATCGAACCCCAGTCTATTACGTGGATTTGACGTTACGTGAGGGTGTTCATTTACAAGAGGCGATTCAAACGGCGAAAGAGATTGATCAGAAAAGTAAGCTGTGTGGATTTAATCAGGCAGCTTTAGATCAGATGGCACGGCAAGGCTATGGCAATACACGGTTTGAAGTAGATGTAGAGGAGGGATTGGATAAAATTGAAGAGTTTTACCCAGAAGAAAATAAATCACAGCAACAAGTTCCAGACTTTCTTCAGATGCAAGATATTCAGAAAGGCCTACAGCAATCGGTACAAGCTTTGAACTAAAGTAGGAGGCATCTGTTGATGCCTTGTATTTTAAATTTTCTTAATCTATAAATGTAAGATTAAGCTTATGTACGTTAAAAGATATTCTAAAAAAGATTTAACATTTTGAATATTATAATTTATTTAGATGGGGGTTTTATGGTTCGGGTGGAATATTTAAATTTTTTACAGACTTTGAATAATACTGACTCTGTAGAGATACGTAAGATAGCAAACCTTGTTTTAGAAAATTTGGATGAGTTAATTCCATTAAAGACTGCTCAGGGGCAACGGATAAAAAAAATAGTATCGTTTGCTCAGTTAAAATGGGAACGTGTTGGTTCAGAAATCAGTCCTTTACCTGCGACATTGGGAGAGCCGAAAGCGAAAATTGCAAAAATTAAAAGTATGACTGTAGGCCCATTTCGAGGATTTTCTAAACCAGAGCATTTTGATTTAGATAGTAACTTAGTATTGATATATGGTCCTAATGGAACAGGAAAATCAAGTTTTTGTGAGGCTTTAGAATACTGCTTATTAGGTAATGTCGAAGATGCTGAAAATAAACGTTTCCGTAACCAAGTTGAGTATCTAAAGAATGCTCATGTTAATCGATTCTTAGCACCTATTCTTCAGGCTGAAGATAGCCAAAATAACATCTTAAGTGTTCAGCCTGATGAGCAAATATATAGATTCTGTTTTGTTGAAAAGAATCGTATAGATAATTTTTCACGTATTGCAGCCCAAGTTCCATCTAAACAAACAGAACTAATTTCTACGTTATTTGGATTAGAGTCTTTCACGGAGTTTGTCAAAAATTTTACTCCTGATATGGATGGTAGATATATTGATATTATTGGAGAAAAGTCTAAAGAGCTTGGTGAAAAGCGTTCACAATTATTAGGTAGTGAACAACAGATTAAAATACACACGCAACTGCTAAGCGACATTCAATCAGAGGAGATAAATTTAGCTACTCGATATAAAGAGAATATAAGTTTTGATCAAATGGTAATTGAGCTAAATGGTAATGAAGCTGTCTCAGGGCGTGTACAAATACTTGAAACATATCTTCAGTCGCCTTTAGGTACTAAAAGTAACCTTTCTCAAAGTGTATTAAATGCATTAAAGCAGAAAATAACTGAGTTGCATTCAGCTTTAATAATTGAAGAGGGGAAACTAGCACAAGCAAGTTATCAGGTCTCATTTAAACAACTTTATAATGCAATTATTGAATTACAGGATGGTAATCCAAATCAGTGTCCAGCTTGTCAAACACCCCTAGGTCAGACTACTGTTAATCCTTATATTTATGCTAGAGATGAGTTGTTGAAGTTGCAAGAGTTGGCAGGTATACAGAATAAAATTCAATTTTTACAAAAGCAAATCCAAGATTCCTTAACAGCTCTTTCTCAGATTATCCAAACTTGTTTATCTTTTTATCAAAAAGAAAATTGCTTGGAGGCATATAGATCATTTACAAGCGAAAAAACATCTTCTGAGTGGTGGGGGTACTTAACAGAAATGCTACCTGATGGTACAACCATTTGGATGAATATTGAGGTGCAAGTTCAAGCTCTTGAGGCATGTGATCTAAAAATAAAACAAGAAGAAGAGGTGAGAGTAATTAAGGCTAAAGAGCTTTTGATGTGTCGTGATTTTGTAAAAGAAATAACTATACTTCAAACACGTAGACAATCAGCGACTCAGGCTATAAGTATCGCTCAGTCCATGATTAGTACATTTGAAGAACAAAATGAGCAGCTTATTACAGATGTTGAAACTGAAAAATTAATAGTTAGTCGAAATAAGATTATATCCAACGCTTATGCTGACTTTGTTAAAAAGTTGGAAACATACTGCAATGAATTACCTCTGCGTTTAGTTAAAGATTTAGGAGGAGTGATTATTGATCTTTACAATGCTTTTAATCGAAACGATACGGATAGTGAATTGCTAGCAGAAGTAAGACTACCAATAAACCAGAATCAGAGAATGGAAATTGCATTTAAAAGCAATCCAGAAGTTTTTTTTGATGCGCTGCATATACTTAGTGAGGGGCATATTCGATGTTTAGGACTAGCAATTTTATTGGCAAAAAATCTTAAAGAAGAGTCACCATTATTGATTTTTGATGACCCTGTTAATGCCATAGATGATGAACATCGTGAAGCAATCCGAAAAACACTCTTTGAAGATAAGTTCTTTGCTAATAAGCAAATATTATTAACTTGCCATGGGGAAGAATTCTTCAAAGATATTCACAATCTACTTTCAGTGGAACGAGTGAAGTTAACAAAATCATTTAGTTTTCTACCAAGATTGGGTGAGCCGCATATCAATATTAATTTTAATTGTGCACCTCGTAATTATATTGTTGCTGCTAGAGAGCACATTAATCAAAATGAAATTCGTGATGCTTTAACAAAGTCAAGACAAGCTTTAGAAGCAATAACTAAAGGGAAAGTTTGGAAGTATGTAAGTAAGCATGGTGATGGAAATTTGAGTTTAAAATTACGATCTGCTACCTCTTCAATAGAGTTAAGAAATCTTACTGAACAATTGAAAACTAGAATTGAAAAAAAAGATTTTGTTCATGCTCAAAAAGAAAGTGTTTTTAAACCATTAGAAGCTTTGTTAGGGATTAGCGGGGAGTGTCGAGAATGGAGATATCTTAATAAGGGAGTTCATGAAGAGCAGGATCGAGTAGAGTTCGATAGAAGCGTAGTGAGTTCGATAGTTTTGAATTTAGAAAATTTGGATCAAGCTTTGAAGTAAATTTATATTTTTAGACTTTCTAGGGGGGCTAATTTTTTTAGCCCTTATATAAAAATATACGGAGTTGCATATATATGTTTATTCGTATATAAGTATATATAAAGATTCAATTGAGTTTGAGCAAATGACTGCTATTCCAAAAGTTAAGATTTATCACAACCCTGAATGTGGTACATCACGCAATACGTTGGCGTTAATTCGTAATGCCAACATTGAACCTGAAGTGATCGAATATCTTAAAAATCCTCCATCTAAAAGTGAGCTCATTCAGCTGATTGCGGATGCAGGTTTAACTGTGAGAGAGGCCATCCGTAAGAATGTTGATCCTTATCGTGATCTAGAGTTAGACCTTGAGGTTTGGAGGGATGAGAAACTGCTTAACTTTATGCTTCAGTATCCAATTTTGATTAACCGCCCATTCGTGGTGACTGAACTAGGAACTCGTTTAAGTCGCCCGTCAGAACTGGTTTTAGAAATTCTGCCACTCCCACAAAAGGGTGCTTTCACTAAAGAAGATGGTGAACAAGTGCTGGATGCAAATGGGCAGCGATTGAAATAAAAATTTCATGGATATATGTGAATATTGATATATCCATATGTTTGAGTGGGTAAAAATATGGATCAAATCAATTTCTTTAAATGTTTGGCTGATGAAACTCGATTCAACATTGTCATGTTGGTTCTTGGGAATAATGAACAGTGTGTCTGTGATTTGACTGAAAAATTACAGCTGAGCCAACCTAAGATTTCACGGCATTTAGCCTTACTGCGTTCTTCGGGGCTCTTACAAGATCGACGTCAAGGGCAATGGGTCTATTACAGTCTCAATCCTAATTTACCCATTTGGTGCCTAGACATACTTAACACCCTTAAAAATGCTGATTTACAGCCAAAAGTTGCTCCATCATTTCAACAAATTAATAGTTATTGCGAGTAGAACAATATGAAATTCCTTTTTTTGTGTACTGGAAATAGTTGCCGTAGCATTTTGTCCGAAGTGCTTTTTAATAGTCGTGCCCCTGAGGGTTGGAAAGCATACAGTGCAGGTAGTAAGCCATCAGGGCAAGTACATCCATTGACCATAGAAACTTTAGAAAATCTTGGTCTTTCAACAGATGGTTTGTGGAGTAAAACCATTGATGATTGTGAACAATATCAACCTGACGTGGTGATTACGGTTTGTGATTCAGCAGCACAAGAAGCGTGTCCGCTTTATTTAGGCGGAGCGATCAAGGCACATTGGGGTTTGGCTGATCCATCACACTTAGACTTACCTAAAGAAGAAAAATTACAGGCATTCCAAGTGACTGTAGACCATATCAATCGTCGTTTAGATGCTTTATTTGCATTGAATACAGCACATATGTCTCGTCCTGAATTGATTGCTGCAATCAATCACATCTCAGATATTGAATGAGAAAATTATGGCTCAACAAAGATTATCCTTTTTAGATCGTAATCTCACGCTATGGATTTTCATTGCAATGGGGTTGGGAATAGCGATCGGTGTGTTCTTTCCACAAGCCTCAGTGGCATTGGATAAAATGAGTGTGGATTCCGTCAATATTCCAATTGCGATTGGTTTGATTCTGATGATGTATCCACCATTAGCTAAAGTGGATTATGCAGCGCTACCACAAGTGTTTAAAGACAAAAAAACCTTAACTTTGTCCTTAGTACAGAACTGGGTGATAGCACCAGTATTGATGTTTGCCTTAGCCATTGTTTTTCTACATAGCTATCCAGAGTATATGACAGGCTTAATCCTGATAGGACTGGCTCGTTGTATTGCGATGGTCTTGGTGTGGAACGGTTTGGCCTGTGGGGATAACCAATATGTTGCTGCATTGGTGGCTTTTAACAGTATCTTCCAAATTTTATTTTTCAGTACCTATGCTTGGTTGTTCTTGACCTTCTTACCACCTTATTTTGGTGTTGCAGGGCAAGTGATCAATGTGGATTTCTGGACGATTACTCATGCGGTATTCGTGTATTTAGGGATTCCGTTCTTCCTTGGCTTTATGACACGATTTATTCTGGTTCGAGCGAAAGGTTTGGATTGGTATCAAAATGTCTTCTTACCAAAAATTAGCCCACTGAGTTTGCTTGCTTTGTTGTTCACGATTGTGGCGATGTTTAGCCTCAAAGGAAATGATGTGGTGAGTTTACCACTGGATGTTTTACGTATTGCCATTCCATTGACCATTTACTTTATTGTGATGTTCTTCATCAGCTTCTTTATGAGCAAATGGATGGGCAATGATTACCCTAAAACTACAGCAATTTCCTTTACTGCTGCGGGGAATAACTTTGAATTGGCGTTGGCTGTAGCGATTGCAACTTTTGGTTTAGCTTCACCTGTGGCGTTTACTACTGTAATTGGTCCACTGGTTGAAGTACCAGTGTTGATTGCTTTAGTCAGTGTGTCTTTGTGGCTCAGAAAAAAGTTTTTTAAAGCAGAGGTGTAATTTCTATGACTCTCCCAAATGTAGATATGAATCTTCTCGATCAACCGACTTTAGAAAAAGTACAAGCTAAAGAGCTGGATCATCCACCGCGTATTTTGCTGCTGTATGGTTCAAACCGTGAGCGCTCATACAGCCGATTGGCGGTGATGGAAGCAGGACGTATTTTGGAGCAGTTTGGCGCTGAAGTAAAAATCTTTCATCCAAAAGGCCTACCCTTACCCGAAGATGCAGACACAGAACATCCAAAGGTGAAAGAGTTGCATGATTTACTCGCTTGGGCTGAAGGAATGGTGTGGTGCTCACCTGAACGTCATGGCTCCATGAGTTCAATTTTCAAATCACAAATTGACTGGATACCATTGGCAGGCGGTGCAATTCGAGCAACGCAAGGAAAAACTTTGGCATTGATGCAGGTTAGTGGCGGTTCGCAGTCCTTTAACAGCTTAAACCAGATGCGTATTTTAGGCCGTTGGATGCGCATGATCACCATTCCAAATCAATCATCTATTCCAAAAGCTTTTTTAGAGTTTGAAGAAGATGGACGGATGAAACCTTCATCCTTCTATGATCGAATTGTCGATGTAATGGAAGAACTATATAAGTTCACCTTGCTCACTCGTGGACAAAGTCAGTACCTCACAGATCGTTATTCAGAGCGAAAAGAGTCGGCAGAAGAATTATCTAAGCGGGTCAATCAACGTAGCTTATAAACTTTAGGTGATCAGAAATGCAAAAGAGACATTCTAAATTAGTGATCTTAGGTTCAGGGCCTGCGGGTTATAGCGCTGCTGTGTATGCAGCACGTGCAAACTTAAAACCTACATTGATAGCGGGTATACAACTTGGTGGTCAATTAACAACGACCACTGAGGTAGATAACTGGCCGGGCGACCCAGAAGGTTTAACTGGTCCTGCACTTATGGAAAGAATGCAAGCCCATGCTGAACGCTTTGGTACAGAGATTGTGTATGACCACATCAATGAAGTTGATTTAAGCGTCCGTCCATTTGTGCTAAAAGGCGACATGGAAGAATTTACTTGTGATGCACTGATTATTGCAACAGGTGCGACAGCACAATACTTGGGTCTTGAATCTGAAGCTAAATTCATGGGTCAAGGTGTCAGTGCATGTGCAACTTGTGATGGTTTCTTCTATAAGAACCAAAAAGTCATGGTCGTGGGTGGTGGTAACACAGCAGTTGAAGAAGCACTTTATCTTTCTAATATTGCTGAGCATGTCACCTTAGTTCACCGTAGAGACAGTTTACGTTCAGAGAAAATTCTACAGGATCATCTTTTTGCCAAAGAAAAAGATGGCAAAATTAGCATTCTTTGGAACAATCAAGTTGATGAGGTCATAGGTGATAATACTGGTGTCACATCAGTTCGCTTGAAATCAACTTTGGACCAAACTATACAAGATGTTGAAGTACAGGGCTTATTTGTTGCTATTGGTCACAAACCGAATACAGGTATGTTTGACGGTCAACTCAACCTACGTGAAGGCTACATTCAAGTACAAAGTGGTACTTCAGGCAATGCAACAGCAACTTCTGTGGCAGGAGTATTTGCTGCGGGTGACGTTGCTGACAGCATTTATCGCCAAGCAATCACTTCGGCAGGCTCAGGCTGTATGGCAGCTTTGGATGCAGAAAAGTATCTTGATCAATTGAGCAATTGAAAGGCTCATTTAAACGCTTGAAAATTTTATAAAATACGCCCAGTCTGTTGAGTAGACTGGGCGTTATTTTGATTATGACTATAAATAATAGGAGAGAAGCTTTGACTCAATTACAAACTGAAGTCGATGTAATCATTATTGGTGGTGGTCAGGCAGCCCTTGCCACAGCTTATTTCCTCAAACGTAAGAAAATTCCATTTATTATTTTAGATGACCAATCTCAGGCAGGTGGTGCATGGTCACATGCTTGGGAATCTCTTCGTCTTTTTTCTCCAAATACTTGGAGTTCATTGTCAGGTTGGATGATGCCCACAACTGAGCAGACTTACCCAACGCGAAATGAAGTGATTGGCTACTTGTCAGCATACGAGCAACGATATCAATTTCCAATTATTCGACCAATTCATGTCGACCATATAGAACAAAAAGATGGCTATTTAGATGTGTATGCTGGCGATCAATATTGGCGAGCTAAAGCGGTGGTCAGTGCTACTGGGACATGGAGTCAGCCTTATATTCCCCATTATGAAGGATATGAACGATTTGAAGGATTACAAACGCATTCAGCACATTATGTAAATCCAGAGCCTTTTATCAACAAGAAAGTGATTGTAGTTGGTGGTGGTAACTCAGGGGCACAAATTCTTGCCGAAGTCTCAAAAGTTGCAGATACCACTTGGGTCACAGTAACACCACCTCAATTTTTATCGGATGATGTTGATGGGCGTGTTTTATTTCTTCGGGCAACTGAACGTTTAAAAGCCCAACAGGAAGGTCGTGTGATTGATCAACCCGTTGGTGGTCTGGGTGATATTGTCATGATAGACAGTGTCAAAGAGGCCCGCGAACGTGGCGTACTACATAGTAGAGAGCCTTTTACCTCATTTGAGGAGCATTCCGTTGTTTGGGCTGATGGTACAAGACAAGCAGTAGATGCTGTGATTTGGTGTACAGGGTTCAAAGCTTCATTGACTCACTTAAGAAGTCTTGATGTGGTAGAGCCTGATCAGACAGTTACTGTGAATGATGGGCGCTCAGTAAAAATAAATAACCTTTGGTTGGTTGGCTATGGGGAATGGACAGGCATGGCATCCGCAACACTCATTGGGGTTTCTAGAACAGCAAGAGCAACTGTAGATCAAATAGCTGCTTATTTGGCTAGGATCAATTACTAAAGTTAAGGACTGAAGGAACTATTGGTCAAGTGATAGATCATTTAAAGACTACAAAACGGCCATTACCACCAGATCGAATAATTAGAAGGGAGGAGGAGCTTCTTTCATTTATAGATACACCTAAAGAGGAATGGTCTTCAACACTACAACGTTATAATAAATTAAGAGAAATCGAATATAAGGAAGTTATCGAGGTTACAAAGTTTATTGAAAAACAGACTCCTTTTGCAACGCAGCATAGTGTAAAGGGGGCTGAGTTTGAGAATGTATTAGTGGTCTTAGGTGGTGGCTGGAATCACTATAAGTGGCCACAGCTTTTAGAGTTACTTGAGACTAAAAAATTGACTAAAGCAAATACGAAAGGTTTTTTATAGAGCACGTAATCTTTTTTATGTTTCCATTTCTTGCCCAATGACGAGGCTAGCTGTGTTAGCTACTCAAACACTATCTGATACAGCTCTTGTAACTGTGAATAATCTATTGGGGAGTGAAAATATTGAAGATTTATGTTTTGATACATAAAAATAAAGTTTACTCCAAATTTACACCTTAACTTATTTTTTTTATTTTAAGTTGCTGTAAATTAATGGATTATTTTATCTTGTTGTCCAATCCATCATCGGGGCAACGGAAATGCGTGGCTTTAATGACTCAAGTGATTGCATAAAAGGCTCTCGGATCTGGATAGGCAAGCAAAGGGCAGCATTATACGAGTTTTGAGGTTAATTCACCAATGATCATTACTTGAATTGGAGTTCAGAGGGAAAGAGGATTAAAGAAAGTTTTGTATTAGTTCAGACTTGATCGTACATTCTTCTTGAAAAAGAGAAAGTTACCCGTTTTGATAAAGGTGTCGAAATCTTAATCAAACAAAGGTAACTTTCTTATGTTGCATACTAACAATCAAATTATTAAACACAAAGTAGGTCTGCTCAATTTAGCTGAAGAGCTTCAGAATGTATCTAGAGCATGCAAAGTGATGGGTGTGTCAAGAGATACATTTTATCGCTATCAGGAATTAGTGAAGTCTGGTGAATAAGATCCTAATTTTTGAAACCACTCTAACCAATTGTTTTTGAAATACATCCAAATATTTTTGTCTGTATCTAAACCAAGAAATTCACCTACTATTTGCATAGTGATGATTTCTGCATCAGTAACAGCAGGCGGAAAACCACGAGTTCTCAGAGGTTATCCAGTAAACTAAACAGCATACACGCAAGAACCAGACATAGGCCTGCCAAACAGGTCATGGTCCAACCGCCATGATTCCATGCAAAAATGCCAAGTGCGGAACCACAGGCACCTCCAATAAAATAAGCGGTCATATAGATCGCATTGATACGTGACTTTGCATCAGGTCGTAAGCGGAAAATAATGCTCTGGTTGCTGGTGTGTACCAATGCCAAAGCCAACTGGATCAGGGCAAAGCCAACAATATAGCTGATGAGGAATGTTTGCCCGTAATAGAAGCAAATCCAGCTGATAATGAATAAGGCACAGCCCATCCAGGTCAGTTGCCTGGTGTAGCCCTGATCAGCATATCGGCCAATATACTGGGTGGATAAGGCACCAAAAATACCCACCAGACTCACCATCCCAATCACTAGGTCAGGTAAATGATGGGCCGAGCTTAGCAGAAGCGCGATGGTGGAATACAGGATACTGACCGCCGCAAAGGCAAATCCACCTGCAAGTGCCCGTAATAATAGGCGCTTTTCCTGCTTCAAGAGTTGGGCCATCGAAACAAAGATTTGCCCATAATTCATTTTCATGCGCATGACGTAAGGCAAGCGGCTTTTAAGCGCATAAGCCAATATCAGCATCAAGACTCCACTGACCACATAAATGACTTTCCAGTGAAACAGGTTGGAGAACAATCCTGCTAGACTGGTCGAAAGCAAGATACCCACCAATAAACCACTCATGAGAAAGCCAACAACTTCGCCTGTTTTTTCAGGCTGTACTGTCATGGTGGCGAGGGGAATCAGCACTTGGGCCGAAACGGAAAATAACCCAACCAGTAGTGTTCCAACCCATAACATTGGCAGGTTCATTGAGAATGCACTCAGGAACAGACCCATAGCGCATAAAGTCATGAGTAGGGGAATAAACTTGGTCTTATTGACCACATCGCCCATTGGTACAATAAATAGCAAACCCAAGGCATAGGAAACCTGTGCAAAAGTGACGGTCAGGGCAGCCTGGCTTTCTGTTACGGCAAAATACTGCTGAATGGAGTGGATCAGTGGCTGGCTATAATAGTTGGCACCTGCACATAGACCGCACGCCGCAGCCATAAACCAGAGTAAGGCCTTATTTTGACTAATATCTTGAGGGGCTGACATAATTTTCTCTATCACGGGTTTATGCAGTATATGCGGTTGCTTTAATTTCAACGAGCATTCCTGCTCATGCCAATCTAGAAACAGGAATCAATGTGCATACAGGAAATGCATGATTTTTCCACAAACTTTGCATGATGCCTGCCAATACCTGAAGTTTTTCAGAATCATGGTCAACAATCAGCATACGCAAAACGGCTATATCTGAAAGTTGTGCCTGAGGGGCGATTAAAGCATGTTGAATATTATAAAAGAGTTGTTGTACCTGTTGGTCAAAAAATGGAAAGTTCACCATTTTTGTTTTCTTCTTTCTGACCTGCAATATGGATGATACGCATATTGAGTTCCACAATAACAACATGGCTATAACCATTGACTGTGGTTGCCTATCAATGGAACAATGTCCACTGAGAAATCCTGATGATTGTCTGGCAGAACGATCAATGGGGGGCGTATTTTCAGGAAATTTTACTGTTGCTGAATCAGAAAAATAAAATGATGAATAAAATAGAATAATTTTTGCACCAATATTGTGCAATAAATCTATTTTGATCAGACAAAATTACATAAATATCACTTGAAAAAATGCCGATTCAAGTTTTTACATTTCTTTTTAGTTTTTCTGAGGGATGACATTCATACAATTCAGATTTATTGATAACACCTACTTTGATGTCTTGAAATAGGCCTTGTACTTTGCGAAATAAATAGTCGCCGAAAAAACCAATAAAAGTTTATGTAAGCCAATTTCTCTACAGAGCTGCACGATTATGATGCGGTTTCAGTCCATAGACCCGTTTTAGCCAAGCCTGAATATGAACAATGTTTAAAGAGTTGCTGTGTATTCTATCTATGATGCTCGATAAAACATGGGGTTATTTAATCTATACCGCTTTGGCATTGAATGAAAACAACGCACAAGGCATATAAATGAACGGATAGATACTGAGAGAATGAAATTTTTATATTGTATATGCATGGTGAAATAGCTTGGCTTTATCAAAAGCTTAACATCATGAGCATACAAGGTTTCAATATCAATATGAATCATCAGTTCAGAATATGGGTATTTATTAAATAAATAGTGGGTGGAATTTTAAAAAAGTTCCATTAGAATCCAAAATTCTACAAAGAATACTCCTGGGGGAAACATTGCTATCCGCGATGTTTACTTAAGAAAAACTAGCTTGAGGAACGCTCATGCAGATCGGAATCCCAACCGAAACTGTCGTCGGTGAAAGTCGTGTAGCTGCTACACCTGAGACAGTAAAGAAGTTGATTAACGCAGGTCATAGCGTTGTCATTGAACGTGGTGCTGGTGTTAAAGCTGCGTATATTGACAGTGCTTATGAACAAGTTGGCGCAACCATTACAGACGATGCATATACAGGTAGCCAAATTATTTTGAAGGTACGTGCCCCTAAGGGTGACGAAATTCAAAAGCTTGCGGCGAATACGACTGTGGTTGCAATGTTTGACCCTTACCGCAATCCAGAACTGGACCAGTTTGCTGCTCAGCAAGTGTCTGCTTTTGCTTTAGAGTTACTTCCTCGTACGCTTTCACGCGCACAAAACATGGATGTACTTTCTTCTCAGGCAAACCTGGCTGGTTATAAATCTGTATTGTTAGCTGCGGCTGAATATCAACGTATGTTCCCAATGTTAATGACGGCTGCGGGTACTGTAAAACCTGCGCGTGTCGTGATCATGGGTGTTGGTGTTGCTGGTCTTCAAGCGATTGCGACTGCAAAACGTTTAGGTGCAGTTGTAGAAGCAACTGACTTACGTCCAACGGCTAAAGAACAAGTTGAGTCTTTAGGCGGTAAATGGTTAGACGTACCAATGTCAGATGAAGAAAAGCAACGTGCTGCTGAAGCTGCGAAAAGCGGTTATGGCTGGCAGCCAGGTGAGCAATACATCAAGGATCAAGCTGCGATTGTAGATAAAGCGGTATCAAATGCTGACATCGTAATCACAACTGCATTGATTCCAGGTCGTAATGCTCCACGTCTAATCAAGGCTGAAACTGTTGCCAAGATGAAACCAGGTTCTGTTATTTTGGATATGGCTGTTGAAACTGGTGGTAACGTTGAAGGTTCTAAAGAAGGCGAGACTGTTGTTACTGAAAATGGCGTGAAAATTTTGGGTATCCCAAATATTCCAGGCACAGTTGCAACAGAAGCATCTGCATTGTATGCACGTAACGTTTTCAACTTCCTTGAAACATTATTCGACAAAGACAAAAACTTTGCGATCAATCAAGAAGATGAAATCCAAAAAGCGTTACTCGTGACTCATGGCGGTCAAGTACTGCTCAAGCGCGGTTAAGGAGAGTTCTCATGGTTGAAACGATTACAATTTTCGTCCTTGCCATCTTCGTAGGTTACTACGTAGTTTGGGGAGTAACACCTGCGTTACATACACCACTTATGGCGGTAACGAACGCATTGTCTTCAATCATTATCGTTGGGGCAATGATCCAAACCGTGGGTATGCCTGTGATTGGTGTTGAAGCAAATGTAGCTTTCCAAAGCGTAAACGTTGTGAGCATCTTGGGTGCAATTGCTGTGTTCTTGGCAAGTATCAACATTTTTGGTGGCTTCGCTGTAACTGCTCGTATGCTTGAAATGTTCAAGCCGAAGCAAAAGAAAAAAGAGGGCTAATAGATGGAATTTATTCGAGACTATGCGGATTGGTTCTACCTGATTGGTGCCGTCCTTTTTATCTTAACTTTGCGTGGTTTGTCAGGTCCTAAAACTGCAATTGCAGGTAACCGTTACGGCATGATCGCTATGGCGATTGCTGTAGTGACAACCTTCTTTGTTGCTGAGCATCCAGTAGTTTGGATGATTGGCGGTGCGATGGTGCTGGGTGGTGTGGTTGGTATCGCTCGTGCGCGAACTGTTCCGATGACACAAATGCCTGAAACAGTGGCTTTAATGCACTCATTAGTTGGTTTGGCTGCGGTATTAATTGCGATTGCAGCGATTTTACACAACAACCAATTAACAGCATTGTTTGCTGAAAATGAAGCTGCTTTGACTGCTGCTGGCGTACAGCATGCTCATATGAGCAAAGTTCATTTATTTGAATTGTTTGTAGGTTGCTTCGTTGGTGCGATTACATTTACAGCATCAGTATTTGCTTACGGTAAATTAGCTGCTAAAAAATGGGCAAAAACGATTTCTGGTGCATGGGTTAAACCTGTTCAAGCGCTTATCTTTGCTGCAATGCTTGCGGCAGGCATTATGTTCTTCTTGACGAATAACATGACTGCTTTCTGGGCGATGACAGCACTTGCACTTGCATTTGGTTGGGTTTGGATTGCGCCAGTTGGTGGCGGTGATATGCCAGTTGTGGTATCGCTTCTTAACTCATTCTCTGGTTGGGCTGCAGCTGGTATTGGTTTCACACTAGAAAACAATATGTTAATCGTTGCGGGTTCACTTGTAGGTTCTTCTGGTGCGATTCTTTCTTACATTATGTGTAAGGCGATGAACCGTTCAATCATCAACGTATTGTTTGGTGGTGCAATGGGTGGTGCAGCAGTTGCTACAGCGGACAAAGGCGAACAAGTTCAACGTAACTATCGTTCTGGTTCAGCAGATGACGCAGGTTTCTTGATGTCAAATGCAGACAGTGTTGTGATTGTACCAGGTTATGGTATGGCGCAAGGTCGTGCACAGAATGCAGTTAAAGAATTATGTGAAATCTTAAAAGAACAGGGCGTAAAAGTTCGCTTTGCGATTCACCCAGTTGCGGGTCGTATGCCTGGTCACATGAACGTATTGTTAGCTGAAGCTGATGTCGCGTATGAAGACATCTTGGAAATGGATGAGATCAACTCTGACTTCCCAGCAACTGACGTGGTACTGGTAATCGGTGCGAATGACGTTGTTAACCCAGCGGCGAAAGATGATCCAAGTTCACCAATCTATGGTATGCCGATTCTTGAAGCTCACAAAGCTCGTACCATTATGGTGATCAAGCGTTCTATGGCAACAGGTTATGCTGGCTTAGACAATGATTTGTTCTACAATGAAAAAACCATGATGATCTTCGGTGATGCGAAGAAAGTTGTTGAAGATATGACAAAAGCAATCAATGGTGGTGGTCACTAATCTGACCTCATCAGGATTGAAGAAGCCACCGTTAGGTGGCTTTTTTGTTAGCGCATATTTATTAAAGGTATTTTTCTACAAGATTCATGGATTGTGTATAAAGATCACGGGCAAGTTGCTGGTTTTTAGCATGTGGTGATTTCCAGTCTGGCATGTGTGCACTGACATATTCTCCATTACGCTTTGCCCAATCATCTCCAGTCGCCATTTGCGTAATCAACTTTGCAGGAACTGAGGTCGGCACTAAACCAATTTTCATCACTTCATAAACAGGTTTTGGCAGTTCGCGATAAATATCAGAGGCAACACCCCCTGGATGTAGTGAGTTGTTGGTAATGGTGCTATTCGCCATACGTTCAGCTAAAGCATTACTGAATAAAAGATTCGCTAACTTAGATTGACCATAATAGAACAGGGGATTATAAAAACCCTCAGCACGGAACTTATTCGGTTTGATTGAACCTGCCCAATGTGCAATTGAAGCAAGGTGGATGATGCGAGCTTTTGGTGCCTGTTCCAAGACAGGAATCAGCTTATGTGTCAGTAGAAAATGGCCTAGATAATTCACACCAAACTGTTGTTCAAAACCATCTTGCGTCAGCTGCTTGGTCTTGGCAAATAGTCCTGCGTTGTTAATCAGGACATCAAGACTACCGTAGCGGTCTGCAATTTCATCCGCTGCTTTTCGGGTTGATTCAAGGCTGTTTAAATCGAGGGAAACCAAATCAACCTGCCCCTGACCCAATGCACGCAATTTATCTTGTGCAATTTGCGCTTTTTGCGGATTACGGCAGGCAAGAATGACATGTTGTCCCTGCTTTACCAACTCTTCCGCTGTGGCAAAACCAATACCTGTATTTGCACCTGTAATTAGAATTTTCACTTCATCTACTCCAATAATGCTTTTTATTTGATGAATTTTAAAGCAGGTCCTATAGTGCGTTAATTTTGACAACTTGTCATGTCAAATTTGAAATGGAAGAAGAGATTGTTGTTGATAAAAGGTGTATAAAGGTTTGGATATTAAGTATTTAGTTTAGATCATTTTTTTATGATGAATAAATATAAATCGATGAATTATTAAAAGGAAAAAATAATTTATTTTGGCATTTTTTTTGCATTGGATTAGATGATTTTTTAGGGGAATTCTATGAAAAGTATAATTTTAGTATTGCTGTTTTTACTATCTCTCACCTCCCATGCATCTGCTGAAACCACGACAAATATTCAGGAAATCCGTATTTCTCTGGATAGCGTGTGGGTGGTCGTTGGAGGAATTTTAGTTTTCTTTATGCAAGCAGGATTTGCTTTAATCGAAAGCGGATCTGTTCGTAGTAAGAATACCGTGAATGTACTCATGAAGAACTATATGGATACCTGTATTGGAGGACTTATTTTTTGGCTGTTTGGCTTTGGCCTGATGTTTGGCCTGAATCAAACAGGGTGGATCGGACTCAGTCATTTCATGCCAGATCAACTGGATGACTGGCACTGGAACCTGTTGTTCTTTCAGATGATGTTTGCGGCGACAGCCACCACGATTGCCAGCGGTGCCATGGCAGAGCGAATACATTTTGTGGCTTATGTGGTCAGTGCGGTTTTTGTAAGTGGCATCATTTACCCTGTATTTGGTAGCTGGGCATGGGGCGGCCTGTTCGGTGGTGATGGCTGGCTGAAAGCTTTGGGGTTTATTGATTTTGCTGGTTCAACTGTGGTGCATTCAATTGGTGGATGGGTGGCACTCGCAGGCATTATTGTGTTGGGACCACGTTTGGGACGCTTTGGTCGTAAAGGGCAAAGTCATTTTTTGGCAGGACATAATCTGCCCTTGGTGGCATTGGGTGGCTTTGTGCTATGGTTTGCGTGGTTTGGGTTTAATGCGGCATCCACGGTTGCTGCAAGTGTGAGCATTGGACGTATTGCCCTCAACACGCATTTGGCTGCCTGTGCTGCGGCTGCAACGTATATGGTTCTGGCCTTGCTTCAATCCAAGGCGGTGCTCATGCGCAATACTATTAACGCATCACTGGGCGGTCTGGTTTCAATCACGGCGGGTTGTGCCACCATGTCCCCCGTATTTGCGGTTATCACAGGCGCTATAGCAGGTTTGCTGATGACTTTTGTACCTTTGTTGATTGAAAAGATGCGGCTGGATGATGTGGTGGATGCTGTTGCAGTACATGGGGTGTGTGGAGCATGGGGAACCATTGCCGCAGGTATCTTCTTTCTGGAGAAACCGTTTAACCTTGATGTGATCTCAGTTCAGACTTTGGGTGTGGGGGCCGCATTTGTCTGGGGCTTTGGTGCTGCGTTTATCATGTTTAAGGTGCTCGACAAGGTTCTTGGTGGCTTAAGGGTTTCCCCGCAACATGAACAACGGGGGCTGGATTATACTGAACATGCTGAATTGTCATACCCAGAGTTTCAGAGGGATGTCACTTTTGAAACTGAAAATATCACTCATCGCCATTAAGGGAGGTGATTGTTATGGCTGAATTAAGCATTGAACAAAAAAGGCTGGCAGTGGAAAAGGGGCTTGCACAGTTCTTGCCAGATACCGTTTTGCAACGTGTTTTACAGTACTGGGAAAGTGAATATGGTCACCAGCCATCCTTTGTATTAAATCGTTTTCTCAGTGAAATTTGTACCAGTGATGACCTGCGCTTGCAACGCAAGGAGATGTTGCGGCAGGTATTGCATGAAATTTCGGTGGTTGAGAAACAGGAACGCCTCAAGGTAAAAACGGATAAAGAGGTTGTGGCTGTCGAGGCAAGCCCTGGAACACTGGACCTGTTTCAGGCGTTCCATGACTTTGTGATGGGCGTGTTAAAAGGTGTCAGTCAACCTGATTATCTGGATTTTGTGGCAGAAATTCAGGGCAAAATGAAGAAACATCGTTTACTTGCTGGATATTGGTATATTGCAGGTTCAGAGAAGCAGTGCTTGATGCAAATGCCGAAAGAGGCTTATGCGGTTATGATTACAACGCTGTATGCGATCTACTGTAGTTTTTATGGTCCAGGCAAGGCGGATCAACTGTATGCACAGATTAAGCATGAAATAAAACAGCATTATCCAGCAGTCGACTTAAGCCAGTTGTTGTAGGAATGAAAAAAGCGACCTTATTGGTCGCTTTTCTTAAGCTTTAGGCAACGGATTCAGGTGCGCGCCATAAACTTTCAAGGTCATAGAATTTACGGGCTGTTGGCAACATCACGTGTACCACAACGAAACCAAGGTCAATGAGGATCCATTCAGCGTCTCTTTCACCCTCAACACCAATTGGGCGAAAACCTGCTTTACGTGCTTCATCAGCAACATTGTCCGCAAGGGCTTTAACATGACGGGTTGAGGTGCCACTTGCAATCACAATTGCATCGGCAATATTACTAATAGAACTTACATCAAGTTCTAGAATATCTTTGGCTTTTACATCAGTAAGGGCTTCATGTACAACTTTTAAACAAGCATGTACATCTTTGTTTGCTGTTTTGGTTTTTAGGTCGTGAGAATTAGAAGCGCTGGGCGATGGTTCTAAATTCATAGAGGGTATATTTTCCTGACAATTGCTCATCGTCAAATATACCGTTTTTCTCTATAAAATTCAAATTTCAGCAGTAACAGTTTATGTATTCACGTCATTGGAAAAGTACTTTTCTTTCCATGCAAAAGATTGATCTGATTGAGTTTTTGGTCGGTATTCTGCACCAATATAACCTCGATAGTCACTTTGACGTAACCAGTCAAAAATTTGCTTATAGGGAATATTTCCTGTGTCAGGTTCGTGTCGGCTTGGACAATCAGCAAATTGAATATGACCAATTTGATGCAAATTTTCTTGCAAACCAGTCAAAACATCTTCACCCATCATGGCCATATGGTAGCAGTCGTATTGCATTTTCAGTGCGGGATGGTTGATAGCCTCCAGCATTTCCTGTGCCTGTGCAATATTCTGCACCAAAAAGCGTGGCATGTCGGTGCCGTTGATCATTTCAAAAACAGGTTCAATCCCTTGCTCTGTCAGCATGTGGCAGGCCAGTTTGAGATTGCTTGCTAAGGTATTTAAACAGGGTAAGAGGTCAGCATCTTGAGGCTGTTTACCAGCTAGAATATTGACTCGAGGAACATTCAAGGCCTTTGCATAACGAATTGCAAGCATAAGGGCATGATGAAATTCAATTTCTTTTCCAGGAATACCTGCTAGGCCATTACCGCCCTGCATTAAATCGCCAGCAGGCACATTAATGAGGCAAAGTGAGAGATCGTATTGTTCAAGCTGAGTTTGAATATCAAAAATTTCTAATTCATATGGAAACTGAATTTCGATATGTTGGAAGCCATGTGTATGAGCTAAAGCAAAACGCTCAATCAAAGGGACTTCCTTAAAAATCATAGACAAATTGACTGCAAGATGGCTCATATTCAATCTCCTTCAATCAATTATTATTGCTCTATATATTGAATAATAGTCGCTAAATCATTATCAGCAAAGCCGTTTTCTTGGTGGGCTTGTAACTGTAGTAGAGCTTTTTGTGCAACAGGTATATTTAAGTTAAAACTATGTGCAAGTTTTAATGCATTGTTAAGGTCTTTGGATAAGGTCTGTACTTTCCATTGCACAGGCTCGAAAGTATGGGTTGCCATACGAGGAGCTAAAATTTGAAATGGTTTAGAATCTGCAAAACCGCCCGCGAGAGCAGGGGCAAGCAAGTTAGTATCTACACCTGCTTGGCTCGCTAATGCAACCGCTTCTGCGATCAACGTGCTATTTGCTGCAACAATTAATTGATTACAAATTTTGGTGGCTTGTCCAGTCCCTGTTTCACCCATACGGGTCACACGTTGGCATAAGACCTTATAAATAGGCTCGAGTGCTTGGATGACGTGCGCATCTCCACCTGCAAAAATAACCAATGTGCCTTGTTCTGCCCCCATTGTTCCACCAGAGACAGGTGAGTCAATCCAGATGACACCTTGCTGCTGGGCAGATTGGGCCAGTTGCTGAGTTGCTGAAACGGATAAACTGGAGAAATCAACAATGACTTGCCTGGCTTGTAAATAAGGCTGGATTTGGGCAAAAACGCTTTGAACAGCCTGATCATCAGCCAGACAGGTGAGGATAACGGGATAATTTCCAATATTTTCCAAAGCTAAAGTTACCGCGCCCTGTTGAATAAGTGGCTCACATGCATGAGGGCTACGGTTCCAAACCGCCACCGTATAACCCGCCTGTAATAATCGGGTTGTCATTCGACTTCCCATTAACCCCATACCTAAAAAAGCGATGGGTGTTTGTTGATCAACACGCATGTGAATTTATCCAAACTGTAATTACTTATACTGACGCGGTAAGAACTGAATCTCAGGATTCTTGTCTTTCTTGCGTGCAAGGCTACTATTTTTACCTAATAACAGCTTAAGCTGCCAAAGTTTTTCTAAACGGAGCGACTTTTCAGGTTGATGTTCCATAGCATCTAAAACGCGTTTGGCTGCCATAATGGCATCTGGTGAACGTTGTAGGATTTCCTGTGCAATCACATTGGCCTTTGCCAACGGATTGTTGTCCAGATGTGTGACCAAACCAATTTCTTTGGCGTATTCTGCATCAAAGACACGTGCGGTCAAGGTCAGTTCTTTTGCTAAATCAACACCAATTAAACCTTTGAGCGAGCGAGTCAAGCCCATATCTGGAACCAGTCCCCAGCGGCTTTCCATAATTGACATTTGGGTGGTTGGCGTTGCAATACGGATATCCGCAGCAAGTGCAAGCTGCATGCCCGCCCCAAAGCAATAGCCCTCAATGGCCGCAATCACTGGAATTGGCAGGTTTTGCCAAATCAGGAATGCTTTCTGAAACAGGCTTTGACCTGGCTTGATCAGTTCCCATGCGGCAAATGCGGTATTTTTAGGGTTGTTCAGGTCAGATAGGTCAATACCCGCACTAAATACCTGTGCCTCACCCGTTAAAATGACGCAACGAATCGAACGGTCTTTTTCAATTTTCTTTGCAGTTGCCACCAGCTCTTTTAATAACGCAAAACTCATGGCGTTGCGTTTTTCTGGACGGTTAAGGTAAACCGTTGCAATTCCATGGTTCTTTTCAACTCGTAACAGTGCCATTTGCCTTACTCTTATTGTGTTCAATGATGGGCAGCATAACATGAGTCTTTTAGCTAAAACATGACACCACAGTCACAAATAGCGGTGATGACCAGCATCTTGTAGATGCCAGCAGACCCTAGGTATCGTGGGAATGTAAAATCAGGCTGGCGGCCTGTCTCACCTGATCAATCGCAAAGTTCAACTCATTAAAACGATGGTTGGTTTCCCGTATAAAGGCATCATCTGCTTTGCGGCGCTCTTTACGCAGGGTTGAAACAAATTGCTCAAATTCCCCTGAAACCTTTTGTAACGCTGGGGTGCCAACGTAACGTGTTGCACCATACAGACGGTGTAGCACATGCTCAAGCTGGGGAAAATCCTCCAGTTCAATCAGTTGCTGCATTTCGGTGAGTTCAGTATCAAAACTATCCACCAACATATTTAATAAGTCTTGTGCCAATTCTTCTTTATTCGCAGCGAGTTGAATGCTTTGCTGCCAGTTTAAAATCTGTGGATCAATTGATTCTGTCGGGTGCTTCTGCTCAGTATTGACAGGCTGAGAAGAGAAGTTATTTTTGGTCCAATGGGTCAGGATTTGAATGATCTGTTCCATCTGGATTGGCTTGGTCACATAATCATTCATACCCACTTTTAGCAATTTCTGTTTTTCATCGGCCAGTGCATGTGCGGTCAGTGCAATAATCGGAAGTTGCATGCCTATATCCAGCGTTGACTCAAGCGAGCGAATGGCTCGGGTGGTATCAATTCCAGACATGACAGGCATCTGGATATCCATAAACACAAGGTCAAAGGGTGGCAGCTTTTGTTCAATCCGCTGCTGAATCATGTCAATCGCTTTCTGGCCACTTAATGCCTTGGTGGTGGTGACATTCAGTTCACCCAACAGTGCTTCAAGCACAATCAGATTGGGAAGATGGTCGTCAACCGCCAATACGTGTAAACCCTGACCATTGAAATCCTCAGATTCCTGTTCAAACACAGGCTGATTGCCCAGCAACTGCACCAGTTCACGGCGGCTTAAGGGCTGATACAGTGGACGGGCACGGTATTCATTCAGCATGTTTGGCTCAAGGCTCATTTGATAACCGTAAACGGCTAAGTTTCCTTGGTAACGCTGACGAATTTCTTTGAGTAGTGCTTCTGTGTCACCACTGTGATCGACAATGAGCCATGTATTCTCTTGCTGATTTAAATGGTTCAGACGACTGAATAAATCCAAAATTGACTGTGTTTCAATATGCGCCACATGGTAGTTTTCCAGATATGAGCGCAGCACACTCGCGGTTGCAGGATGGGCCAGATAAGACACTACTTTCAATTGGTCGAAATGAGGATGCTCCACTGTTTCATCTGCTTGCTCAAGCTTGAATAAGGCGGTAAACCAGAAAGTTGAACCTTTTTCGGTTGGTGCACGTTCCTGATTATCCTCAAAGCCAATTTGACCATGCATCAAATGAACAAGCTGCTTGGAAATTGCCAGGCCCAGTCCCGTTCCACCAAACTGGCGTGTAACTGAGGCATCACCCTGGGAAAATGATTCAAATAGTTTTTTACGGTCGGTACCACTGAGACCAATACCACTGTCCTGCACACTAAAATGCAGTAGGCATTGTCCAATGTCCTCATCTTCCATGCGGACACGGACAATGATCTCACCATCAGGGGTAAACTTGATGGCGTTGGAAATCAGGTTGGTCAGAATTTGCTTGAAACGTAGCGCATCACCAACCACATGCTGTGGGATGTTCTCGGCATAATAAAACGCCATATTGATATGCTTTTGTGCGGCCAAGGGCGAAAGCATGTCCATCACATCAAAAATAGCTTCTTCCAAATCAAATGGCGCTGTTTCAAGCTCTAATTTGCCCGCATCAATTTTAGAAAAATCGAGGACATCATTAATGAGTGCTAAAAGATGAGCTGAAGATTTACGAATAGTTTGAAGATACAGGTTCTGTTCATTAGTTAAGTTTTGCTGACGAAGTAAGAGGTGAATAAAACCGTCAATACTGTTGAGAGGTGTTCTAAGTTCATGGCTGATATTCGCTAAAAAGACTGATTTAGATTGATTCGATGAAATCGCTTGGTCACGTGCTTGACGATAGGTAATGTTCTGAACTTCCAGCGTATCCAGTGTGCGGCGTAAGTCTTCCTCAGTTTGTTCGGTATGTTCTTTAAGTTCCAGAAAACTAAAATGCAGACGTTTAACCACATTGGCAATGTCTCGCTGGAGCAGGCGTAACTCGCCTGTACTGTTCACCACAATATGCTGATCCAGTGTATCGGCATTCAGGCGCTGCATCTGCATACGGATTTCATACAGTGGTGCCAGCCAGCGCCGTGAAAAAACATTCAGGCAAAATAGTAAAATCATCAGGGTGATCAGCCCTGTCGCTACCAGTGAAAGCAGGATTTTATAACGGGTCAGTTCCAGTGGTTGATTGTCCAGTTCAATCACTAACCAGACTGAATCGGGCTTGCTGCTATTCAGTTTGGCACCATAAATACTGTTGTGGTTGTGTGGAATCGGGCCAAAGAAATTACTGTTGTCAGGGAAAGTTGGCCAGAAGCGATTGTTCTGGTAGCCCACGCTTAAGTAGGTCTGCCCCTCGTTGTCAATCAGGGCCGCCCGTTGCAGGTTTCGTTCATCAAACATCTTCTGCATGATGTTCTGGGCGCGGTCATATTGGTCAGGATGTTGCTGTACCAGTTGCAGTAGATCATTTGCGGTCTGGTGGTAGCGTGCCAGAATGGCGGAGGCATCGGAGCGTTGCTGCTGTTTGGCCGCATTGGTCGTTTCAGATAAAACCCAGAAAATTCCCACCCCTGTCAAAATTGCGATTGGCACCAGAATGAGGGCAATCAGTTGTCCATAAGCATGATTGAGCCGTAAGCGTTTTGACAGGGTTTTATTGAAATTTGACATAATGCGGTCAGATTTATCATTCTGTGCAATATCTTAGCATGCTTTGTGGCAAACAGAGGTACGGGCTAGCCAATAAAAAGAATAGTGAAAAGGTGCAGTAGTTCCATTTTTTTCATACAATAGGCGCCACCTTAATATCGGTGTCGATCATGACGAATACGCAAACTGATTTTTTAGCAGATGAATTTTTACTAGACTATTATGTTGGTAAAACCCCTTTAGTGCGTTTGCAACGTTTAGCAAGTCATACTCAAGCTACCGTATTAGCGAAATTAGAAGGTAATAATCCTGCTGGCTCAGTCAAAGATCGCCCTGCTTATAACATGATTGTCCAAGCAGAGAAGCGTGGACAAATTCAACCTGGTGATACTTTAATTGAAGCCACTAGCGGTAACACTGGCATTGCTTTAGCCATGGTTGCAGCCATGCGTGGTTATAAAATGAAGCTGATCATGCCAAATAACATGAGTCAGGAACGTAAGGATGCCATGCTGGCCTATGGTGCTGAACTGATTGAGGTGACGCAGCAGCAGGGTATGGAAGGTGCGCGTGACCTTGCCACGCAAATGCAGGCGGATGGCAAGGGCTTTGTCCTGAACCAGTTTGACAATCCAGATAATGTTGAGGCGCATTACCTCACCACAGGCCCTGAAATCTGGAAACAGACAGCTGGAAAAATCACCCATTTTGTCAGCTCAATGGGCACCACAGGCACCATCATGGGTGTTTCAAAATATTTAAAAGAACAAAATCCAGACATTCAGATTGTCGGTTTACAACCCGAAGATGGGGCGAGCATTGCGGGAATTCGCCGTTGGCCTGAAGCATATCTGCCGACCATTTTTGACCGTAGCCGTGTGGACCGTATCATTGATATTCCACAGCTTGCAGCGGAACAGACCATGCGTAAACTGGCACGTACGGAAGGCATCAGTGCGGGCACCTCTTCTGGTGGGGCAGTGTGGGCATCACTCAAAATTGCTGAGGAAACACCTGATGCCGTGATTGTGTGCATTATCTGTGACCGTGGTGATCGTTACTTGTCAACAGGGCTGTTTTCAGTTCAAGATGAAGATTAGACCTAACTGATTACATTGAATGATGAGCTTGCGTTTTCCAATTTTAGTTTTTGATATTGAAACACTGACTGACTTAAAGGCTGGTGCTCATCTTTATCATCTTGATTTGCCTGAAACCGATGTGGAACAGGCATTGACCAAAATCCGCCGTCAGGAATCAGGCAGCGATTTTCAGCGTTTGCCCTTGCATGAAATTGTCTGTATTTCAGGTTTATGGCTTGATGAAAAGGGCTTTCGCCTGTTTTCATTTAGTCAGGAGCAAAGTTCAGAAGCTGAAATGCTGACAAAATTCCTGTCCATTTTTGACAAGAAGCAGCCGACGCTGGTGAGCTGGAATGGCTCGCAGTTTGACCTGCCCGTGATTCTGTTCCGTGCCATGTATCATGGACTTTCTGCGCCAAGCCTGTTTGATCAGGGTGAAATTGATAACCAGAAGCGCTTTAACAATTACCAGAACCGTTACCATCATCGCCATGTTGATCTGATGGATGTGATGGCGATGTTTAATGGGCGTAATTTCCAGAAGCTGGATGACATTGCCTGTCTGTTGGGATTCCCTGGAAAGCGTGGTGAAACGGGTTATCATGTGCCAGAGTATGTACATACTGAACAATGGTTAAAACTGACCAGTTATTGTGAAGGTGATGTGCTCAACACATGGCTGGTCTATCTGCGCTGGCTATTACTAAAGGGTCAATTGAATCTACAGGAGCACCAGCAATGGATTCAGGCGACAGCCGATTATTTACAGACACAGACACAACAAACAGAATTTTTACAGGTATGGCGGCAGACATCGCAATATACTGTATTCACCGCAAATACGTTTGCGCCAAAAAACTAGGTTGATCTTTTGAAACATAAAGCGAAACAGCGCCCAGCTCAATATCCAACATATACCTTTCAAATCGAAGCTTTTTCTCATGAGGGGCGAGGGATTGCGCATTATGGCACGCATCCTGATCATCCAAAAGAAAAGCACGGTAAGAAGGTTTTTATTCGTTATGCTCTCGTGGGTGAAACAGTACAAGCCAAGATTAGCAATCAAACTTCGCGTTTAGAAGAAGCGGATATGGTTAAGCTAGAAAGTGATGCGGCTGTGGGACGAGTCGATCCGATTTGTCCACATTTTGGGGTGTGTGGTGGCTGTAGCTTGCAACATATTCATCCAGATGAACAGATTTTATTAAAACAGAATGTATTAAAGTCACATTTACAACATTTTGCTGGTTTACAACCAGAGCAATGGTTAGATCCAATCCGCTCTGAAAAAATAGATTATCGTCGTCGTGCTCGAGTCGGCGTTCGCTATATTGCTAAACAAAATCGTTTGGTGATGGGCTTTCGTGAGCATCACAGTAATCATTTAACACCGATTCAGCAGTGTCATGTTCTTGATCAGCATTTGTCCGAAAGTTTAGTAGAGTTGAGAAAACTACTCGAAAGTCTAACAGGCAAGGCCCATATTGGTCATATAGAATTGGCGATGGGAGATAGCGAGGTTGCATTGCTGATTCGTCATTTAGATGAATTAAATATTTCGGATGTCAACCAATTACGTCAATTTGCGTTACTGAAGGATTGGCAGTTGTATTTGCAACCTAAAGGCGCAGATAGTTTACATCGTGTTGATGATGCTCAAGCACCTATGCGTTTGCACTACAGTCTGGATGAGTTTGCGGTTAAATTTGCATTTTCACCTTTAGACTTTACTCAGGTGAATAGCGGTGTAAATGCAAAGATGATTCTCTTGGCATGTGAATTGCTAGATTTACAGAAAGGAGAGAGAGTGCTCGACCTATTTTGTGGATTGGGTAATTTTTCCTTACCTTTAGCATGTTGTGTTGGTGAGACAGGTCAGGTCGTTGGTGTTGAAGCAAGTGATGAGATGGTACAACGGGCAACTGAAAATGCGAAAGCAAATCAATTGTCTCAGGCGCTGTTTTTTTCACAAGATTTAACAAAAGACTTTTCGCATCATTCTTGGGCAAAACAGGGATTTGATGCATTATTAATTGATCCTCCGCGATCAGGTGCATTTGAGGTTATGCAATATGTACCTAATTTTGGAGCAAAAAGAATCGTTTATGTTTCCTGTAATCCATCAACACTGGCAAGGGATGCAGGTGTACTGGCACAATATGGTTATCAACTTAAAAAAGCGGCAGTAATGGATATGTTTACCCATACTGAGCATGTTGAATCAATTGCCTTGTTTGAAAAAATTGAGCAATTTGAAAAGACCCAAGAAATAAACGATTAGAGAATGAGTTACATATCCAGAGGAGAATGGTATGGTCACAGTACGTGAGCAGTTACCTGGACGACTCCATGAGTTGTCAGAGGAAACGACTGTAGAACATGCCGCTGAAGCGCAAAGTGGTCTGGTCTCTTGGCTAGATCGAGTGCGTGATATTTTGGATGGGGCAGAGCTAAAGCAACTTCAAAAAGTTGCAGAGCTGACCTTGGCAAAAGAATTAGAAACCACGGTTCATCATCGTACCAATACTTTTAGTACAGGTATTGGTATGGCTGATATTTTGGCGCATTTACATGTTGATGAAGATACATTGTCAGCGGCAGTGTTGTATCGAAGTGTGCGCGAAGGTTTAATTACTTTAGAAGATATTCAACAACAATTTGGCGAACAGGTGCTTGGTCTTGTACAAGGCACGCTTGCGATGGGTAAGCTCTCTGAATTGATTGAAAAAAATAAGCGTTTAGAAGATCATTTTAATAACAATCAGCGTGAGCACTTAAACGGCATTTATAAAATGCTGATCTCAGTGACAGAAGATGTACGCGTCGTTTTGATCAAATTGGCTGAACGTACTTATGCTTTACGTGAATTAGCCACTGCAAGTAAAGAACGTCAAGAACGCGTTGCACGCGAGATTTTAACGATCTATTCACCGCTTGCACATCGATTAGGTATTGCACAGTTAAAATGGGAATTAGAAGATCTCGCTTTCCGTTACTTGGCGCCTGAGCGTTATAAAGAAATTGCGTCGTTGCTGAATGAAAAGCGTTTAGAGCGAGAGCAATATATTCAGTTTGTGATTGATAAGCTAAAGACTGAACTGGGTATGCATCATATTCAGGCCGAAATCACTGGACGAGTGAAGCACATTTATTCGATTTATCGAAAAATGAAAAGTAAAAATCTGAGTTTTGATCAGCTTTATGATATTCGTGCAGTGCGTGTATTGGTAAAAGGTGTACCAGACTGTTATCACGCTTTAGGTATTGTGCATCAGTTGTGGCGTCATATCCCGAACCAGTTTGATGACTATGTCACCAATCCAAAAGCCAACGGTTATCGTTCATTACACACAGCAGTGATTGCTGAAAATAAATCTTTAGAAGTACAAATTCGTACCTTTGAAATGCATAACGAAGCTGAACTGGGCGTTTGTTCGCATTTTAATTATAAAGAAGGTGCAAAAAATACCGATCATTCATTTAATCATCGTCTACATTCTTTACGTGCGGTATTGGAACATTATCAAGAGCGTACTGAAACAACGCCACATGGCGAAGATGAAGAGTCAAATGACATAGATCAAATTCAAGATTTTGAAAATTTTGAAAAGATTTATGTATTTAGTCGTGATGGTGATATTAAGGAATTACCACGAGGTTCAACGGTTTTAGATTTTGCTTACCATGTACATACTGAGGTAGGTAATAAGTGTTATGCGGCACGTGTCAATCAACGTTATGTGCCATTAACTTATACGCTGAAAACGGGTGAACAGGTTGAGATTTTAACCAAAAAAGATCGTGAACCGAACCGTGATTGGTTGGTGAACTCTTTAGGTTATATTAAAACTGCTCGTGCGCGTGACAAATTGCGGCATTGGTTTAGACAACAAGATCGTAGTAAGAATGTTGAGGTGGGGCGTGAGTTACTCAATAAAGAGTTAGCACGCTTAGCAATTCACCCTAAAAGTATCGATCTTAAAGACTATTCATCTCATTTCAACCTGAAAGCGGGTGATGATATTTTAGTTGCTTTAGTCAGTGGTGATATCAGTTTGCATGCCTTGATGAATCAAGTGAATCGTCAGATGCATCTGGATCAGGATGAGCCTGAGCTGGTGTTGAAACCTGCCCTGAATCCACGTGCCAGCCATACCTTGTCTGCACATGGCATCCTGATTGATGGTCTGGACAATGTGGAGCTGCATATTGCACAGTGTTGCCAGCCTGTACATGGTGAGTCAATTGGTGGTTACATCACCTTGAACCGTGGGGTGAGTATCCACAAGATTGCCTGTCCTGATTATATCCGTATGACCACACAGGAACTTGAGCGTGCGGTTGAGGCGGACTGGGAAATGCAGCCAACCCGTGGTCAGAGTGTGCAGATCGTGGTGGAGGCCTATGATCGTCGTGGCTTGCTCAAGGATCTAACCCAGGTGATTTTCTCAGATCAGATCAATATCCGTCAGGTCAATACCATTTCTGAAGCGGATGGCATTGCCAACATGAAACTGCTGATTGAAGTCAAAGGTTTGGCGCAATTGTCCCGTTTGTTGGCGCGTTTGGAGCAGCAGCCAGGCATTATCAGTGCCAGACGTTTGGTTCAAGGCAACTAATTTCGGCAGATTCATGACGGGATGATCTGTGATATACCTCGCGCAAAGTTAATATCAACCACAGGGTGATATTTAGATGCGGTGATGGAGGTTGATCAGCAGACATATCATGTATTTGATGAATTCGGTATCAAAGAGTGGCAAGGGGCTTTAACCAGGGTTGAAGCCCTTTTTTATTGGCGTTTAGATAGGAAAATATTTGTCAGTCGATTCACAAACTGCGGACTAATGCTGGAAAGCTGATACATGATTTTGGTTTTTATCCCTACTGGCGTATGGGTTGGAATCAGGGCGTGATCCTTTTGCTGAGCCAAGTGCAGCACCTGTTTTGCTACATCGGCAGGGGTTAGGTCCACCCCAATGTTCTGGATGCTGCCCGCATCCATATTCTTCACCATATTGGTCTGTACAAATAACGGCATGACATCAAGTACACGGATATTATATTTTTGCCATTCTACATCTAGTGCCTCGGTTAAACCACGAACCGCAAACTTACTGGCGGAGTAGGAGGCTAAATCGGCCTGCCCATATATTGCCGAGGCTGATGAGAGGTTAATCACTCGGGCAAAACTGGATTTCTGTAGATGGTTTAATGCAGCATGACAGCCATTTAAAACCCCTTTGACATTAATGTCGATGGTATTGTGATGGGATTGAATGGGGGTGTTTTCAAATGCACCAGAATATAGAATTCCCGCATTATTCACTAAAATATTCAGTTCACCCGCCCAGTTTTTAAATTCCTGTAGTGCCATTTGCCACTGGCGATAATTGCTGACGTTTAGATAGCCCGCTTTGGCATTTTCGCCCAGTTCTTTGGCCAGAGCGTGTGCCTGTACCTCATTAATATCGTATATGCCCACTTTATAGCCGTGGTTGTGAAATAAACGCGCGATTTCAGCGCCAATTCCCTGTGCAGCCCCACTAATAAACACACTCTGTTGCATTGCTTTCCCTTACTTTATCTTGATATTTTTTGAATCCGTGTATATTACGCATAAGCAGTTTGCTGCTGCAACAATTTCGCTGTACCTAGTTTGGAGATCATCATGGAAAAGTTATTGGCAATCATGCAGGAGTTAAGACAAAAATGTCCATGGGATCAGCAGCAAACACCTGAAAGCCTGACCCGTTATGCGATTGAGGAAGCCTATGAGGTAGAGGCGGCCATTCGGGAGGGCGATGTAGATCAAATCCGCAATGAGCTGGGTGACCTATTGCTACAGGTGGTGTTCCAGTCGCAAATGTACACTGAGCAGGGTGCATTTAATTTTCATGATGTGGTCGATGCGATTAGTGAAAAACTGATCCGCCGTCATCCGCACGTGTTTCAGTCGGAACACGATCAAAACCTAAACCCTGAGCAGGTCAGCGAATTATGGAAACAGATCAAGCAGCAGGAAAAGCAGGGTAAACCACAGTCACGTCTGGATGAAGTCAAGCATGCACCCGCCTTGGTACAGGCACATGAGATTCAGAACAAAGCAGCCCAGCTTGGATTCGATTTTGAAACGGTAAAAGATGCCTATGCAAAGCTGGATGAAGAACTGGAAGAATTACAGGAGGTAATTGCAACGCAGGAAGTCGATAAAATACAAGAAGAATTTGGCGACTGTCTATTTTCTTTAATTAATGTAGGACGTAAACTTGGGCTGTCGAGTGAAACGGCCTTGTTGGCGACAATTCATAAATTTAGAAGCCGCTTTGCTTTTATCGAGCAACAGGCACAACGACAACACAAAGACTTGCAGGAAATGAGTTTGGCAGAAATGGATGAACTCTGGGAGCAAGCAAAACGACAATTAAAACCTGAGGAAAAAACCAATGACCTTGCCACATCCGTGCAGCAAATATAACGCTGTTTTATTGATTCTTTTATGTGTGGGGTGCCTTTCTCATCTGCATGCGCAGCAGTTTGACCAGTCTTATGGCCAATGGAAAGCCCAGCAGCAGGCACGGGATCAGCAATTGGCGAAACAGCCTAACAACAATTATTATCTATCACGTCCAACACAGCAAACCAGCTCAAAGCCTGTTTCATCTTCTGTAAATCAGCAGGGTGATAAAATTAGCCTCAATCAGGCGAATGTACAGCAGTTACAGACCCTGAATGGTGTAGGCGAGAAAAAGGCTCAGGCCATTGTGGAATATCGCCAAAAGAATGGCGGATTTAAAACAGTTGATGAACTGGTGAATGTGAAAGGGATTGGGCCAAAGTTGCTGGAAAAAAACAAGGCACGGCTGATGCTTTAAGGGAAATTCTGAAATGGTGTCGCTAATAAAGAGGCATGATCTGTTGAAACTTCAACAGAATAAATTGCCCTTTGTGTGGGTTGGAGCTATGATTAGCGACAAATTGTTATTTACGTCCTGACGTAGGAGACACTGTCTTTTGCAAACCTTGCGCGCGTCAAAATGTGGTCTGTCCACAGCTCAACTTCCTCCCTCAATTCTCGATGTGATTGATAGCCTGAACAAAGCTGGCTATGAGGCATATATTGTGGGTGGCGGTGTTCGCGATATGATGTTAGGTCTTAATCCAAAGGATTTTGACGCAGTCACCAATGCTACCCCAGCTCAGGTGAAAGAAGTTTTTGGGCGACGTTGCCGAATTATTGGACGGCGTTTTGAGTTGGCGCATGTCTACTCAGGCCGTGAGCTGATTGAGGTGGCGACTTTCCGTGCACCTCCGAAAAAAGCGGTGACCAGTGCATCTGGAATGATTCTTCGTGACAATAATTGGGGAACGATTGAGCAGGATTTTGCTCGTCGAGATTTTTCGATCAATACCCTGTATTATCAGCCCCGTAAAGGCATCGTACTCGATTTTTGCCATGCGGTTGATGATATTAAAACCCGTACCCTGCGTTTTCTGGGGGAGCCTGCCCAGCGCTTTGAGGAAGACCCTGTACGCATGCTGCGGGCCTTGCGTTTTGCCGCAAAACTGAATTTCCAGATTGATCAATCCATTCTTGATGCTTTCAGTGTTGAGATGACGCAGTTGCTGCGGGATGTTTCACCGCACCGTTTATATGACGAGTCACAAAAATTATTTACCATGGGACACCTGACCCAGGTTTTACCAATGCTGATTGAGTTTGGTGTTTGGAAACAGTTGTTTGCTGAAATTCCACCAAATCTAACAGCTTTCATCGAACGTGCAGCTAAAAATACTGATCAACGAATTCAAATTGGTAAGACCATCAACCCTGCTTTTTTCTATGCGGTGTTGCTATGGAAGCCATTTTTAGAGCGCTGCGATTTTTATCTAAATAAAGGTGTGGTGCCAGCGGAGGCCCGTGCACAGGCTGGGCTTGATGTGTTGAAACGTCAGGCAACCCGTACCATCATTCCGCGGTTTGCTGAAACCTTTATTCGTGAAGTATGGGAAATGCAAACCCGTTTGCTTAATCCAAAACCACAGCAGATCGAAGCCTTGGCTGGACATGCGCGTTTCCGTGCAGGCTTTGACTTCCTGCTGCTGCGTGAAAAATCGGGTGATAGCAGTACCGAAGGCATGGGCATGTGGTGGGAAGCTTACCAAGAAATGTCAATCGATCAAAAAGAAGTCGCAATTCGTCAATACAACCGTCAACGTAGTAAAACACGCCGTAAGACAGTTGAAGTTGATGAGCCTAAAGTGACAGAAATTGAGCCTTTGGTCAATGTGCCTGAGCCGAAAAGTCGTCGTGGCAGAAAAGAACGTGTCAGGTCGGATGAGTCCACCCCCCGTTTTATGGAAAAGGCTTCAGGTGATTCCAGCCAGGTTGGTGCTGATCATCCAATTCTCAAGCGCAAACGGGTAAAACGTGATTTAAGCCAAGTGGTTTTTGGGCCAACGCAATGACCATTCGTACCTATATTGGGTTGGGAAGTAACCTGGGTGATTCGCAGCAGATTTTGCGTGAAGCAGTTGCCAGGTTGGCAGGTTTGGGACCAGTTCAGGTTTCCCGACTTTATCAAAGCCCACCGATGGGTCCACAGGATCAACCCAATTATTTAAATGCGGTTGTGCAACTGGATACAGCACTTGAGCCTTTAGCTTTACTGGATCAATTGCAGCAGTTTGAGCAAGAGGCGGGGCGAGTCCGTTTGCGACGCTGGGGCGAACGCACCCTTGACCTGGATTTACTGATCTATGGTCAGCAGCAGATTCAAAATGAGCGTTTAACCGTACCGCATATTGGAATTTTAGAACGTGATTTTGTGGTCGTTCCCCTGTTGGATCTCGATACCCATTTACAGTTAAATGGCCATCCATTAAAAGATTTAGAACTGGTGCAGCAAGCAAGCTTGACTGTAATCGCAGACCAGTCTTGGGCAAACGCTTAAGACTGTTTCGTTCTGGAAATGCCTGCAGAGGATATCATCATGATTAGTCTAAGTGACTTAAGAAAGTTTAAAGCTGATGGACGTAAGTTCTCATGTCTTACTTGTTACGATGCAAGTATGGCTAAAGCGATGGAATTGGCTGAAATTGATACAATTTTAATTGGTGATTCTCTAGGAATGGCGATTCAGGGCCGAGACTCCACACTTCCTGTGACAGTTGAAGATATGGCTTATCATACAGCAGCCGTACGTCGTGGTAATTCGCACGCTTTAATTATGACTGATCTACCATTTATGAGTTATGCAACGCTTGAAGATGGTTTAAAAAATGCTAAAGCCGTGATGCAAGTAGGCGCACAAATGGTCAAGATTGAAGGCGGTGCTTGGTTAAGTGAATTAGTCCAAGTTTTGACACGTAATGGTATTCCTGTCTGCGTGCATTTGGGTTTAACACCACAATCAGTACACGTATTTGGTGGCTATAAACTTCAAGCACGAACGCGTGAAGCAGCAGATCAATTAATTGCGGATTGCCAAGCGGTGGTTGATGCAGGTGCTGCGGTATTATTATTAGAGTGTGTTCCAGCTCAGTTAGGCAAGGAAATCGCTGAACTATTTCCAAATACCCCTGTGATTGGGATTGGCGCGGGCAATGAAACCGATGGTCAGGTATTGGTGGTACAGGATATGCTGGGTTTAACCTTTGGACGTGTTGCACGCTTTGTGCGTAACTTCATGAAAGAACAGTCTGGTGAAACCGCAATTCTGGATGCCTTTCAGGCCTATCATGCCGCTGTTCAGGACCAGTCTTTCCCTGCAAAAGAACATACTTTTCAAGTTGAGCTGTAATCCATGAAAACAGAAACCACCATACAAGGCTTGACTGCATCACTTGCTCCTGCACGCAGCACAAAAAAACTGATTGGTTTTGTACCAACCATGGGCAACCTGCATGAAGGTCACCTGACCTTGGTGCGTGCCGCAAAGAAAATCTGTGATGTGGTGGTGGTCAGCATTTTTGTCAATCCGATCCAGTTTGGCGCTGGTGAAGACTTCGACAGTTATCCACGTACTTTGGAGCAGGATAGCCGTTTACTGGCGGATGTGGATTGCGACATTATTTTTGCACCCTCTGTAGAGCAGATGTATGGCACACAGCCACGCTTGACCAATATCAGTGTCGGTCAAATTACCGATGACTTGTGTGGTAAGTCACGTCCTGGCCATTTTGACGGTGTGGCGGTTGTGGTGACCAAACTGTTTAACATCGTACAGCCTAATTTCGCGTTCTTTGGGCAGAAGGATTACCAGCAGCTGGCGGTCATTCGCCAGTTGGTGCAGGACCTGAACATGCCACTGGAAGTAATTGGTGTGCCTATTGTCCGCGCAGAAGATGGCTTGGCTTTAAGTTCCCGTAATGGTTATTTATCTGAACAGCAACGCGCGATTGCACCCACGATTTACCAACTGCTCAAGCAAGCCGAACAGCAACTGCATGAGGGGCAGGCACTTGCGCAGGTACTGGAAAGTATCTCTAACCAATTGACACAGGCAGGCTTTGTTGTCGATTATGTGGAGGCCCGTCAAACAAATTTACAGCCAATTGCGCAGTTTGATCGAAATGTGGTTTTATTTGTTGCGGCAAAACTGGGTACAACACGTTTGATTGATAACCTACAGGTCGACTTTAAAACTTAAAACTAGAAAATAAAAAGGGTAAACGTCATGAAGCGTATTCTTATCGTGACAGGACAATCAGGCTCAGGAAAATCCTCTGCATTACAGGTGCTTGAAGACTTGGGCTATTACTGTATAGATAACCTGCCTTTGGCGTTGTTGCCTGAAATTGTGTCAAAACTGGATTACGAGAATAATCTTGAGCAGTTGGCTCTGGGCGTTGATGTCCGTAGCACCCGTGCCGATATGCAGGAGTTTGACCATGTTTTTGAACAATTGCAAAAACACGGTACGGTCGATATCATTTACCTGACTACCCAGGATCAGGATCTGGTTTCCCGCTTTAGCGCCTCACGTAGGCCGCATCCGCTGGCAAACCGTTTTAACAGCCTGTTGCAGTGCATACAGGAAGAAAAACAGCTTCTGATTCCGATCCAGTTCCGTTCCACCGTGCATATTGATACCACAGATAAAAGTGTCCATGATTTAAAGCATATCCTGCTGTCCAAACTGGGTCAGTCGGACAAGTTGATCGTGATACTGCAATCATTTGGCTATAAGCATGGCATTCCGCTGGATGCGGATTATGTGTTTGATGTACGTCATCTGCCTAATCCACACTGGGATCTGGAACTGCGCCGTTTTTCAGGTTTGGATGAACCTGTGCGCCGCTTTTTAGAGGGTAGTCAGCAAACCAACGAGATGTTTGAAGATATCTATCGCTTTCTGGAAAAGTGGTTGCCCGCTTTCGCAGAGGGGCATCGCCATTACATGACCATTTCAGTGGGATGTACGGGTGGGCAGCACCGTTCGGTTTATATTGTGGATAGACTCAAGCAGGCCCTTGAGGCAAAATGGACTGTCCAAATCTTACATAGAGAAATGAAGCACTGGTCATGATAGACACAACAATTGATGTAATTAATAAACTCGGCTTACACGCACGTGCATCTGGTAAACTGATCGAGGTGACCACTAGGTTTCGTTCCTCCATACAAATTGGCAAGGGCGACAAGCTGGTTGATGCAAAGAATATTATGTCATTGTTGATGCTGGGTGCGGGTAAGGGCACCACACTGAGACTGGTGATTGACGGTGCCGATGAAGACAAGGCACTGGAAGAAATTCAAACGCTGTTCGCAGCAAAATTTTACGAGGCAGAGTAATAGTGGCACGTGGACCCCAGCGTTATACCGATGAAGATTTTGAGTCATTAGAAGGGCGTGCGAGTCGAACCGAGCAAAAAAAGGCGGTTCAGCGTATGGCAGCCTTGGGTGAGCAACTGGCTCAACTCAATCCCAAGCAGATTCAAAAACTTCCTGTCGATGAGCGCCTAATTGACGCATTGCTTGAAGTGCAGAAGATCAGCTCATTTGAGGCACGTCGTCGCCAGTTCCAGCGTGTGGGCAAGTTGCTTCGCAATGAGGATGAAAGCACCATTTTATCCTATTTAACGCCGCAGCAGGGCGCGAAGAAACAAATGCAACTGATGCGTTGGGTAGACCGTATGATTGACCAGGGTGATCCAATTATTAACGAGTTCAGCAAGGTGTTTAACGCCTCTGAACGTCATACCCTACGCCAGCATGTACTGCGTATTCATCGGGATATCAAGCAGCAGGTCAGTGAGGAGGAGCTTGAAGCCTCTAAACGCAAGTTTGTCAACTATGTACAGCAAGTGGCCCTGTTATCAGATCAGGGTTAAAGCTCCAAAGAGTGTGTCTCAAAACAAAATATTCTTGTAAATTCTGTTCGAAATACACTCAAATTGAGCACATAAAAGTAAGCGTCCGATGAACACACCTTATGAATTCGTCCTATAAGCCTTTAAGCCTTAATTTAGTCCCCACTTAAAAACAAGTGGGGACTTAAATTTATGACTACAAATAACCAGACAGAGGTGGTCCCACATGTTTGAACAACTAAAAGCTTATTTATAAGTGATATTCTGCTCTAGTTAAGCTAGCTTATTTTGTTGTGGTAGCTGGTCATAGTAAAACTCATCTGGAGTCATTTTGTCCAGACTCGAATAAGGTCGTTTCAAATTATAAAATTCAAAATATGCGTTTAATTGCTTCTTCGCATCCAAAACATTGCTGTAGGCTTTGAGATACACCTGCTCATATTTAACGCTTCTCCATAACCGTTCAACCATCACATTATCAATCCATGAGCAGTATACTGCGCAAGTTTACCATCCATGCTGATTTGAATGTCATTTGATTTCAATACATCAATAAATGCATCACTGGTGAACTGACTGCCTTGGTCTGTATTAAAGATTTCAGGTCGGCCATATTTTTTAATCGCTTCATTTAAAGCCGAAATACAAAAATCCACCTCCATACTAATCGATACCCTATGCGCAAGTACCTTGCGGCTATGCCAATCAATCACAGCACATAAATAAACAAAACCTTTTGCCATAGGGATATACGTTATATCCGTAGACCACACTTGATTACTCCGCTGAATACTCAATCCTTTGAGCAGATGTGGATATTTACGCTGAGCTTGATTGGCCTGACTTGGATTTGGTTTACGATATAACGCATTAATGCCCATTTTCTTCATTAAAGTACGTGTATGACGTCGTCCTATAGGATGTCCTTGACGATTCAACCAATCACGCATCATACGGCTACCTGCAAAAGGATATTGCATATGTAATTCATCCATACAGCGCATCAGCTTCAGATCTGATGCACTCGCAGGTTTTGGGCGATAGTAATAACAACCACGGGAGACTTTCAGCAGCTTAGCTTGCTTAGATACTGAAATCTGAAGTGAGTCGTCGATTAACTTTTGTGGTTGAAGCGGACCAGTTTCTTCAACACACTTTCTAAAAAAACGTGAATTCGGGATAAGGAAGTTGTAAAAGGATAGGCATTTAAGTCAAAATTTAACCATGACAAAAAACAATGATCTCAAAATGCCTATCGACACACCGCTTACAACACTTTTCTGCCTAATTGATGATTTCTGCACTGATATTTCAGAGCAGGTTGAGCAATACATGCTCACTTGTGGCAAGATTAATCGTGTATTTGCCGATAGTGCAACTCGGGGGAAAACTTCTGTCGGCTGGTTTTATGGTTTTAAGATTCATTTGATTTGTGATCATATCGGACGCTTAATTTCTTATTGTATTACAACGGGTAACGTAGATGATCGTAAAGTATTGCCCGATCTAATTGAACATTCACAACTCACAGGTAAATTGTTTGGTGATCGTGGCTATGTGGGTAAGAATTGGAGATCTCGTCTTGCGGAAGTCGGTGTTCAACTCCTCACACGAGTAAAAAGAAATATGAAACCCCAATCCCTGGATGCTTTTGATAGTGCAGTATTAAGAAAACGAGGAATGATTGAAGCTCTCATCTGATGAAAAGCCAGTTTGATCTTGAACATACTCGCCACAGATCAAAAATAGGGCTACTGACTACAATATTTGCTGCTTTAACATTATATGCTTTGATGTTTGTAAATGGATATAAGTCTGGGATTCAGCAGATTTTAAAAAACCGATTGAATTAAAATCTGCTTAAACCGAATTCACGTTACATAAGTGAATCATTAATAAAACGAGCAGAAAAAGTCTTGTTCTATATTTGAAAGAAATGTTGGAATTGTTTAGTCTTATTGAAAAGTTTTTGATTTTTGATTAAAAAATGATAGACTTCATGCGCTAGAACAACGTTGCATGAAAATTTACTTAGCTGCTATCTTGAGTGGGGGATAATATCTTTCGAGAGTCGAGGGCTAAATATTGCTAAATGCTTGGAAAATTTCTCAAGTGTTTGTATGATTCAACGTGAAATGAATGACTGAGACAGATAGAATAAGTCATCAGTGTTCAAAAAATTACTAGAGCAAGCTTAAATAATTTTTATCTTTGGAGGATATCCATGAAATTGAGTCGTATTGCACTTGCTATGCTTGTTGCTGCTCCTTTAGCTGCTGCTAACGCGGGCGTAACAATCACTCCATTATTGCTTGGTTACACATTCCAAGACACTAAACACAACAATGGTGATAAGCACTTAACTAACGGTGGCGAACTACAAGACGATTTATTCGTTGGTGCTGCTATTGGTGTTGAATTAACACCTTGGTTAGGTTTCGAAGTTGAATATAACCAAGTTAAAGGTGATGTTGACAGCCTTGCTGCTAACTCTGAATATAAGCAACAACAAATCAACGGTAACTTCTATGTTACTTCTGATTTGATCACTAAAAACTATGACAGCAAAATCAAGCCATATGTATTGTTAGGTGCTGGTCATTACAAATACTCTTTTACTGATGCTAATGAAGCAGAGTTAGGTCGTGTTGGTCGTGGTTTGAAAGAAGAAGGTACTCTAGGTAATGCTGGTATCGGTGCTTTCTGGCGCTTAAACGATGCTTTATCTCTTCGTACTGAAGCTCGTGGTACTTATAATATCGACGAAGACTTCTGGAACTACACCGCACTTGCTGGTTTAAACGTTGTTCTTGGTGGTCACTTGAAGCCAGCTGCACCAGTAGTTGAAGTTGTTCCAGTACCAGTACCAGTACCAGTACCAGTTCAGCCGCAGCCACAAGAGATGACTGAAGACCTTAACATGGAACTTCGTGTCTTCTTTGATACCAACAAGTCAGACATCAAGCCGCAGTACAAGTCTGAAATTGCGAAAGTGGCAGAGAAATTGTCTGAGTATCCGAATGCGACTGCTCGCATTGAAGGTCACACAGACAACACGGGTCCACGTAAGTTGAACGAACGTTTATCTTTGGCTCGTGCCAACTCTGTTAAGTCTGCACTTGTGAATGAATACAATGTTAACGCAACTCGCTTGACAACTCAGGGCTTCGCTTGGGATCAACCGATTGCAGACAACAAGACTAAAGAAGGTCGTGCTATGAACCGTCGCGTATTCGCTGCGATCACTGGTAGCCGTACTGTTGTTGTACAACCAGGTCAACAAGCTCAGTAATTGAGTCTTGATGATATGAAAGGGCGGCTCAATTGAGCCGCTTTTTTACTAGAGCCAAGCAGTTTTGTTCAGAAACTTTTTGGTATCTTTACGTTCCTTACGATGTTGGGATTTCGGTTTTTCGCTTTCATGAATGCCTCCCTTGTGAAGTAAGGGAGAGAGTGCAACAGGATTGCGAGCCTTAATTTTTGGCATATCTTTAAGTTTCATCGTCTTAGCCTTTAATACATAAAATTTGTTTGAGTGTATGTACAATTTCAATCAAGTCAGACTGGTTTGCCATGACCTGATCAATGTCTTTGTATGCACTTGGAATTTCATCAATCACCCCTGCATCTTTACGGCATTCAATCCCTTGGGTTTGTTGAATCAAATCATCTTGACTAAACAAGAGTTTTGCCTTGTTGCGACTCATTTTCCGTCCCGCACCATGTGAGCATGAACAGAATGATTCAGGATTTGCCTTGCCCTTAACAATATAAGAGCGAGCACCCATTGAACCTGGGATGATACCGAGTTCATCCTGACCTGCCCGAATAGCGCCTTTACGGGTAATTAATAAATCTTCGCCAAAATGATTCTCCCGACTGACATAGTTATGGTGGCAATTAATCGCTTCTTTAGTCATTTGAAAGGGGGGGAGAAGTGGGCGAATGGCTTCCAGAATTAGTCGCATCATTTCCCGACGATTCTCAAAAGCATAGTTTTGTGCCCATTCCACTGCTTCCACATAGTCATTGAAACTGGCTGAACCCTCAGCAAAGTAGCTTAAATCCTTGTCAGGGACATGACCAAAACGGTGCTGTGCTTCTTTCTTTGCCAGTTCGATAAAATAGGTGCCAATCACATTACCCAAGCCGCGACTACCTGAATGCAGCATGATCCAGACATCCTGATTTTCATCCAGACATAGCTCAATAAAATGGTTGCCACCACCTAAAGTACCGAGTTGTTTTTGCCAGGTTGCATCAAACTTTCGCAACATCCGAACCAAGCCTGGATGTTTTTGAATGATCGGCTGCAAGCGTTTTTCCAATGGAATAATGCTGGAAGCCTTGGCTTTGATTTGCTTGTGCAATTCAAAGCCGACAGGCACCTTGCGTTCAATTGCATGCCGTAACGGTGCAAGATTGTCTGGTAATTGGGATGCCTTGAGGTTGAGTCGAACTGCATTCATGCCACAACCAATATCCACACCTACCGCCGCAGGAATAATCGCGTTTTTGGTTGGAATCACGCTGCCAACGGTTGCACCCTTACCCACATGCACGTCTGGCATGACAGCAATATGTGAATAAATAAATTGCAGTTGGGCCATTTTCTTGAGTTGTTCAATACTGTCGCTATCAATGTCGTTGGTGAATATTTTCACTGGAACGCCATAATGCGCTTCTGCATTGAGAATTTTTTGTATGCCCATTTTCTTATCTCGGTCATTTTAATTTTTCTGTCCGAATAGGCGTAAAAAAACCTAGCGAATGCCAGGTCTAATAAAGCATTCGGACAAGTGATCAGCAGATTTGTCACTTGTCCGTGAGACGACAACGTGCCAAACCTTAGTAAGTTATTCCTTGTAGTAATGGCATGATGTTGTCCTCCTATAAAATAGTGCCGTTGAAAATATGAGCGTGAATTTTACTCAAATTTTCATAATGGTCAAGTAAAAAATGGTTTTTTATTCGCCCTCTTTCACATTCATGTCTTTGTAGGCAATCAGTTTGGTTTTATGTTTCCATTTATAGCCTAACCAAATGATCAGGAATAATGGAATGCTGATATAGGTTGAAAGTAAGCCTAACCAGTCAATTTTGCCACCCAGAACTGCCTGATAATTTTGACCTAAAATAATGACTGAACAAAGAATAAATGCAAACCAAGGTGCGAATGGGAAGAACTTGGCACGGTAGGCAAGGTCTATGATTTTATAGCCCTGTGCTGTATAGCCTTTGCGGAAACGGTAGTGTGAAATGGCAATGCCGAGCCAGACGATAAATCCGCACATGCCTGACATATTCAACAACCAGTTAAAAACCTGTTGCTCGCCAATAAAAGTGGTCAGGAAACAGAGCGCCGCAACGGCTGTGGTTGCATACAAGGCATTCATGGGAACGCCACGAGTATCCAGTTTGGAAAACCATTTTGGCGCACGCCCCTCTTTTGCCATATCAAACAGCATGCGGGTAGAGGAGTACATCCCAGAGTTACCCGCAGATAAAATCGCACTCAGAATCACCGCATTCATTAAGCCTGCGGCAAAGGCCAAGCCCGCTTTTTCGTACAGTAAGGTAAAGGGTGACAGGGCAATATTTTCACTTTCGGCTGCATGTAATAACAGTGGATTATCATAGCTGACCAATGTACCAATGATAAAAATACACAGGATATAGAACAGCAAAATCCGCCAGAAAATCTGTTTAATCGCCAATGGAATGGTTTTCTTTGGGTCTTTGGATTCACCTGCGGCAACGCCCACCATTTCAGTGCCCTGAAAAGAGAATCCCGCAATCATGGCGACCCCGACCAGGGCTTGCAGCCCCCCCCACAAAAGGCGCATCCCCCTTGGTCCAGTTGCTCCATACCGATACATCAGGTGTAAGCATGATTTTTACAATCATGGCAATCCCAATGATGATAAAGACGATAATCGCAACCACTTTAATCATGGAAAACCAGAATTCGCTTTCACCAAAGCCTTTGACGGTCATGGCATTAATGCCAAAAATCACGGCAAGGAAAATGGCACTCCAGTAAAAACCTGCAATCTCAGGAAACCAGAATTTCATAATGAACTGTACCGCAACCAATTCAAAAGCAACAGTAATTGCCCAGTTATACCAGTAGTTCCAACCCAGTGCGAAGCCAAAACCCTCTTCAACATAGCGGCTGCCATAGGTAAAGAATGCACCAGAGCTTGGGTTATGGGTGGCGAGTTCCCCTAGACTGGTCATCAGAAAATAAATCATGATACCAATTAAAGCATATGCCAATAACGCACCACCTGGACCTGCGGTGGCAATGGTAGAACCCGAAGCAAGGAATAAGCCTGTGCCAATTGAACCGCCAATGGCAATCATATTTAGGTGGCGTGCCCCAAGCTTACGCTGGAGATGCTGGGGAGCAGATGTATCGCTCATAAAAATTCCTTAAACTGTATAAGGGTCTGTTGACACTTTATATATGGGTTGCGTTATAGGCTGAAATTTCATCAATCAAGGCATGAAACGAAAGTAATAGCGACTCTATTACTAAGTTTCATAACGAAGAGTGAGGGAATTTCAACCATAACCCTTCGGGGCAGGAATATTTTTTGCCGCTATAGCGTTATGGCTGATTCATTTAGAATCACTAAATTTCATCACCCATGCCTTATACCGCCTAAAAAATATTCTCTGCCGCAACCATAGATAAAGTATCAGCTGACCCTGTTTGCACAGGCATATAACACCTTGAATCCCTGTTGATCTGCTTTCACAAGACATTGACCAAAGCTCTGCTCAATCAGAGGTGGATAATTTAGAAAACGATTAGCCACGATCCATAGTTCACCTGAGCTTTTCAGATGCTTTTTCGCCAATTGGCAGAGTTCTTTACTTGCATCGTAATTGGTATGAATACCTTGATGAAAAGGTGGATTACTGACGATGGCATCTAGATCTTTAGGTGCATCAACAAAACCTGTGACAGGCTGTAGATGTAGCTGTGTTAAATTTAAACCGTTTCGTTGAAAGGTCAGTTCAGTGGAGCGTAATGCAAATGCATCAACATCAAGTGCAAAAATGTGCTGGTTTGGATTAAGTTTGGCTAAATAAGCACTAATAATTCCAGCACCGCAACCAAAGTCGGCAATCTTGCCTGATTTTATTTGATTCAGGTAAGGCAATAGTACGGCTGTACCGACATCTAAATGGTCTTGACTAAATACACCCGGTAAAGCACAGATTTCGAGCTGTTCTTGATTGACTTGCACAATATAGTTTTTTAACCAATGGTCAAGTGGTTTGTGTATTTCAGTCTTTTCAATTTTCATGTGCCAAAGTTGACAATGACGTGCGCTGTCAAGTTTGAAAGCTTTGCCATACTGCAACAGCTGTTTTGCAGCACGTTCAACACCGCCTTTTTTTTCACCTACTAAAAATACGCTTTGACCGAGTGTTAACTGGCTAACCACGACATGAAGAATATAATTCAATAACTCTTTAGATTTTGGAACGAAAATAACAACCTGATCAAAACTTGCTTGTGGAAACTCAACTGAAAAATATGAATTTATACCACCGCTTTGAAAACCTTGATGATCAGCATAATTCCAAGTCCAGACAGACGCTTGTACTTGACTAGGTAAATTTTTGGCGAGTTGGTCGTTGGGCGCATTAATCAGTAAAACTTGCCCATTTAAATAATCTTGTTGTCGTAAAACGACTTCACTACGTGGATCCATTTTGATCTCTCATCAAAAACAAAGCCCAGTGGTGAAACTGGGCAATTACGATGGTTAAAAGACTATTTTTGAGTTTCAGGTAAAACAATATTTAAAATCAACGCGGCAATACCACCCGTTGCAACACCTGAGCTGAAAATGTTTTTGAATAATTCAGGAAGATGTTCAAGGATTTGTGGAACTTGTGCTACACCTAAACCTAATGCAAGTGAAATCGCAATAATCAGCAAAGCGCGGCGGTCTAACTGGATGCTGGCAAGGATATTGATTCCAGACGCAGCAACAGCACCGAACATCACCATTACCGCACCACCGAGCACAGCTTGGGGTACAGCCTGAATGACCGCTGCAACAGCAGGGAATAGTCCCAAAATAATTAGCAGCATGGCAATCCAGATCCCGACATAACGGCTTGCGACCCCTGTCAGTTGAATGACACCATTGTTTTGAGCAAACACAGAACTTGGGAATGTATTGAAAATACCCGCCAGAAATGAGTTCGCACCATTGACCAATACACCACCCTTAATTCGTTGCATCCAGATTGGACCATCAACAGGCTGATTGGAAATTTTACTGGTGGCGGTCACATCACCAATCGCTTCCAGTGAAGTGACCAAATAGATAAATGCCATTGGAATAAACAGGCTCCATGAAAAGCTTAATCCAAAGTGCATTGGGATGGGAATCTGGATCAGTGGCGCATCCTGCAACACAGAAAAGTTTAAATGTCCCATAAATCCAGCAAGGATATAACCAATGACCAAAGCAATTAAAATTGCTGAACTTTTCACCCAAATTATACGGATACGATTCAGTAAAATAATAATTCCCAGCACAGTACAGGACATGATCAGGTTATCTGCATTGGCAAAGGTATTGTCCTGCATCGCAGTATAACCACCGCCCATGCTGATCAAACCTTCTTTAATCAAGGTTAAGCCAATCAGCAAAACCACAATGCCTGTCACAAGTGGAGTAATCAGCTTTTTAACCCAGGGTAGAATTCTGGAGACACCCATTTCGATGAATGAACCCGCAATTACCACCCCAAAAATGGCTGCCATCACCTGTTCAACGGATGTCCCTGCTGCAACCATGGCACTGCCAATCCCAATGATGGGGCCAATAAAATTGAAGCTGGTCCCTTGCACAATCAGCAATCCTGCACCAAATGGTCCAACTTTTTTGCACTGTAAAAAGGTCGCAATCCCTGAAATAATCAATGACATGGACAGGATCATGTTGGTGTCTTCGCGGGACACGCCAAGTGCCAGACAGATCAATAACCCAGGGGTTACGATAGGCACTAGGATTGCCAAAAGATGCTGTAACGCGGCTAAAAATGCAACAAAAGGTTTCGGTTGATCATTGAGTCCATAGACCAGATCAAGCTGTTGTTGAGGTTGGGAATTTGGCATGGGAGTATAAAAAAGCGATAAGCATTAGTGGAATATTCTAATAGAGTTGGCCTACTTTACCAACGATTCTGTAACGTTTCGTCAGAAAAAAAGTACTCTGTCAATAAACTGTCACTACTAAAGTTTAGGATTCTTCTGTATAATTTGCCCTCAAATTTAAAGCGTATCGAATTTTACATGTCAGATATTAAAACTCTCCGTAACATTGCCATTATTGCGCACGTCGATCATGGTAAAACGACTCTTGTAGACAAACTTTTACAACAATCAGGTGCTCTTGGTGATCGCGCAGGCGAGATTGAACGTGTTATGGATTCTAACGCGCTTGAGTCTGAACGTGGTATTACCATTCTTGCAAAAAACACTGCAATCAAATGGTTAGATGCACGTACCAACACTGAATATCGCATCAACATCGTTGACACCCCAGGACACGCCGACTTCGGTGGTGAAGTTGAACGTGTAATGTCGATGGTTGACTGCGTATTGCTTCTGGTTGACTCTCAGGAAGGTCCAATGCCACAAACTCGTTTCGTAACGCAAAAAGCGTTCGCACGTGGTTTGAAGCCAATCGTAATTATTAACAAAGTTGACAAGCCAAGTGCTCGTTGTGATTGGGTTATTGATCAGGTATTTGATTTATTTGATAACTTGGGTGCAACTGATGAGCAATTGGATTTCCCAATCGTTTATGCTTCAGGTCTTCGTGGTGTTGCAGGTCCATCACCAGAGGAACTTGCTGATGATATGACACCATTGTTCCAAACCATCGTTGATATCGTTGAACCACCAGCCGTTGATGTTGATGGTCCATTCCAGATGCAGATTTCTTCACTTGACTATAACAGTTTCGTAGGTGTGATCGGCGTTGGTCGTATTCAACGTGGTTCTGTAAAGTTAAACACCCAAGTGACTGTAATTGATAAAGAAGGTAAGACACGTAACGGTCGTATCCTTAAAATTATGGGTTACCACGGTTTAGAGCGTGTTGATGTTGAATCTGCATCAGCAGGCGATATCATCTGTATTACAGGTATTGATGCATTAAACATTTCTGACACGATTTGTGATCCGAAAAATGTTGAAGCGTTACCGCCATTGTCTGTAGATGAACCTACAGTTTCGATGACGTTCCAGGTGAACAACTCACCATTTGCGGGTAAAGAAGGTAAATTCGTGACTTCACGTAATATTCGTGAACGTCTTGACCGCGAATTGATTCACAATGTGGCATTACGTGTTGAAGATACGGATAGTCCAGACCGTTTCAAGGTTTCTGGTCGTGGTGAACTTCACCTTTCAGTATTGATTGAAAACATGCGTCGTGAAGGCTTCGAGATGGGTGTTTCTCGTCCACAAGTCATCATGAAAGAAATCGATGGTGAAAAACAAGAGCCATACGAAAATGTAACGTTTGATGTTGAAGAACAGCATCAAGGTTCAGTTATGGAACAAATGGGCTTCCGTAAAGGTGAAATGACCAATATGGAAGTTGATGGTAAAGGTCGTATCCGTATTGAAGCGACTGTACCTTCACGTGGTTTGATTGGTTTCCGTTCAGAGTTCCTGACCATGACCTCTGGTACAGGGATTATGACATCAAGCTTCTCACATTACGGTCCAGCAAAAGCAGGTACTGTGGCAAAGCGTCAAAACGGTGTGTTGATCTCTATGGTTCAAGGTACTTGCCTGGGCTATGCATTATTTACACTTCAAGACCGTGGTCGTTTATTTGCTAAACCACAGCTTGAAGTATATGAAGGCATGATCATCGGTATTAACTCCCGTTCAGACGATATGGTTGTTAACCCAACTAAAGCGAAACAGCTCACCAACGTCCGTGCATCTGGTACTGATGAAGCATTGACTTTAACACCTGCACTGGAATATACGCTTGAACAAGCGCTTGAATTCATTGAAGATGATGAGCTAGTTGAAGTAACACCAAAATCAATTCGTATTCGTAAGCGTTACTTGACTGAAAACGAACGTAAACGTAATCGTGATAAATAATTTTTCTTAACTGAAAAAGAAAAAACCGCTAATTCTATTTAGCGGTTTTTTCATTGCGTAGACTTAATGGCCGAGAGATGCTTAAGCACATATTTTTATTAAAATAAAAAGTGTTGTTAAAGTGTGAAATAGCTTTCTTTTTTGATAAAAATATTAAATTATCAACATCATGCCATAGCCGCACCTGTGTAATAAACAATGTAAAAATGGGTTGCGATTAAGTTCAACTCTGGAGAGTTATAGATGAGTATTATTCAAGAATTTAAAGAGTTTGCTATCAAAGGTAATATGATGGATCTTGCCATTGGTGTCATTATTGGTGGTGCATTTGGTAAAATTATTGATTCATTGGTGAAAGATATCATCATGCCACTTATTTCAGTTATTACAGGTGGAGGTGTTGATTTTACCCAGAAGTTTATTGTGCTCGGAGACAATCCAAATAATTTACAGTCTTTAGATCAATTAACAAAAGCAGGTGTCAATGTTTTGACCTATGGTAATTTCTTAACCATCTTTCTTAATTTCATTATTTTGGCATGGGTTGTGTTTCTTATGGTGAAAGTGATGAACCGTATTCGTAAACAACAGGAAGTCGCTCCTGAACCAGCAGCAACACCAGAAGATATTCAGTTGTTACGTGAAATCCGTGATGAATTGAAAAAACAGGGTTAAAAATTCCTGAAAATAAAATGGCATCTCGATATGCCATTTTTTATGCCTGATTGAAAAATAATTGGTAAAAGTTATTTGAATAATTGGAGATACTAAACATGGAAAGTTTAATTATTTCACTTTAACATGCTGAAAAATATTAAAGTGGGATAAATCTATGAATCGCTTGTTTGTCTACGGCACACTTTGCCCAAATCGGGAGAATGCCCATATTCTTGCTGGAATAGGTGGTGACTGGGAAAAAGCTTCTATACATGGAACAATTCATATTTTAGATTGGGGACCAGATAAGGGTTTACCAGCCATTATTTTAAATGAAAAAGACGCATTGGTAGAAGGTTATCTGTTTAGCACTGAAAAATTGGCAGAAAATTGGCAAATGCTGGATGATTTTGAGGGTGTGCAATATACAAGAGTGCAAGTAAAAACTATTCTGGATACTGGTGAGATTGTACAGGCATGGACTTATGTGATGAAGGAAATGTAAAGATAGGCTATTTCATTTTAGGAACTTTATAAGGTGCGATTATTTGTGCAAATCTTTTGGTAATTTTGGTTTGAAAATAAGTACCTTTCGCTAACCATATTTGGTCGGCAATAAAACTTTCTACTTGGTCTAATACTAGATCGTGTGGGTAAATGTATAAATCGCCTAATTCAAAGAAAGCAATATAAAGGTTTTTTCCTCGATATTTTTGTGCAAATGAAATACAGCCTTTAAGTTGGATTTTGGCATCTGAAAGACCGCTTATATGTACAGCAATGCAATCTGCACCGTTCCAATCATCATTGAGCCATAAGCAGTTATAGCCATAATCAGCGAGTATTGCTGCCATTTTATGAAAGTTATACGTTTCTTGAGCTTTTGCATTGAGTGATGAGTAGTTTATAGGCTCAAGTTTAATTGGGGTCATCTCAATCCCTCCATACGAAATTTAATTTCAACCAGATGAAAACCAAACTGGCTTTTAATTGGACCGTGTAAGACTCTCTCCGCGGCAGTAAAAACCAGTTTGTCGATCACAGGAACGAGCTGCCCTTTCTTCACTTCACCGAGTTCACCACCACGTTTTGCTGAGTTGCATGTTGAATATTGCTTGGCAATTTTCGCAAAGTCCGCGCCAGAATGAATCCGCTTTTTCAGTTGTTCTGCCAAGTCTTTATCCTTGACCAGAATATGCCGAACAATTGCAGTCTGCATAAATCACTCTCCTTGAGAAAACATTGAAATAACTAAGCTTTCTTATTTAAGGGTTGACACTGTGGGCAGAACACACTGGCGCGTTGTCCCAACTTTAAATTCTCCAGCTTGGTTTCGCAGTTGACACACATTTCACCTGCGCGACCATAAGCAAGCAGCGTTTGTTGGAAATAACCATTTTCCCCCATCGCATTACTATAGTCACGTAAAGTTGAACCGCCAAGATCAATCGCTTGTTTTAGGATGCGCTTGACCTCAATCACCAACTTTTCAACTTGTGCTTGAGTTAAAGTTAAAGAAGGTTGCGCAGGATGAACCCCAATGTTGAATAAACTTTCAGTTGCGTAAATATTACCAACACCTACCACCACATGATTATCCATAAGTGCAATTTTAATACCGACATTCTTCTTATTTAGCTTTTCTAACAAATAAGTCGCATTAAAATCTTCACTTAAAGGTTCTGGACCAAGTGTGTCAATAAGCTTGGACTGATTGTCCTGATCTAGCCAAAGAATACAGCCAAAACGACGTGGATCATGATAGCGCAGTTGAATATCTTCAAAATCAATAATTAAATGATCATGTTTCCGCAATTCGTCACTGGGTTGGCACAAGCGAAAACTACCTGACATGCCTAAATGCCAAAGCATTTGATCTTGTTCGAATTCAGCCAAAATATATTTGGAACGACGTTTGAGTTGAATTAAACGTTGACCAATTAATTTTTCAAGATCATCAGGGATAGGCCAGCGCAAACTAGGATTGTGTACTCTTATAGCTTGTACACGTTGCTCTAAAAGCGGCAGTAAACTGGTTTTTGTGGTTTCAACTTCTGGAAGTTCGGGCATAGTGAGCTCAAGTTGTTTCAACAACAATACAATGAGGGCAAATGTTTTACTTACAATAATATCGACCTTTAATTTTATTTGCTAAGGTTGATAAATACTAGTTTTTGATCATTTTAGTGAATCCCAATGAGATAAGATCAATATTAAAATAACTCATGCTTGTCTTTGAAAATTGCTTTCTTATATTTCAGGTCCATAAGGAATTTCTATGCCTTTAATTAAACTGAATTTTTTATACGGTTGTGTTGCGGTAAGTATGGGGTTGAATAGCTCCTTGGTATGGGCTGCTAAAGTTGATATAGAGACACAGCCAATACAGCAACTTATCCCAATTAAAGTCGAGGCAACCCGTACCAATACCACCTATATGGAAACACCAGCTTTCAATTTTCCGTATTGAAAGCCCTAAAGCAGATCAATCTGCCCAGGTCAACCTGACTGAACTGGTTAAAGGGATTCCGAGCATCCAGCTACGCAACCGAGAGAGCTACGCGCAGGATTTACAGCTTTCGATGCGTGGTTTTGGTGCCCGTTCTACTTTTGAGGTAAGGGGAATCCGTTTATATACTGATGGTATTCCTGCAACCATGCCTGATGGGCAGGGGCAGACCTCTAATATTGACTTGAGTAGCTTGGATCATCTTGAAGTTCTAACTGGGCCATTTTCTTCCCTGTACGGAAACTCATCGGGTGGCGCAATTCTGGCAACGACCAAAGAAGGGCAAGGTAAAGATTCTATTGAAATGAGTTATGCTGGAGGAAGTCATCATAAAAATCGTGCGGGTTTGATATTACAAGGAGGGACGGACAAGCAAAATGAGCCGAGTTATATCATTAGTTCATCTTATTTTGATACTGATGGTTTCCGTGACCATAGCGGTGCCAATAAAACCTTAAATAATGCCAAACTGACATGGAATCTGGATGATGGCAGCAAGATTAACTGGGTCACTAATTACGTCAATATTGATGCTGCTGATCCAGGTGGACTAACTCGAGCAGAGTGGGAGAACAATCCCAAACAAGTTGCAAAAATGTCCTGGATTATCAGGCGCGTAAAAAAATTGATCAGATCCAGACTGGTGTAACATGGTCAAAGCCAATCAATGATCAACATGAATTTTATGCCATGGCTTATATCGGACAGCGGCAAGTCATTCAATATCAGTCTATTCCTGATATAGTTCAAAAAAATCCCAATACACCTTATCAGGCGGGTGGGGTGATTGATTTTAAACGTGGCTACTATGGAACTGATTTTCGATGGACGGGTAAGAATTTATGTCCTAAAACCCAATTTACTGCTGGTGTTTCTATAGATGCCATGAATGAAGATCGGCAGGGTTTCCAAAATTTTAATGATCAGGGTGATAAAGGGATTGTGGGTGCTTTGCGCCGAGATGAGCGAAATAATTTATGGAATATTGATCCTTATCTACAAGCATCATGGTCATTTCTACCCAAAATGCGTTTAGATACGGGGATACGATACAGTAACGTACATTACAAATCCAAAGATCATTATATTGTTGGTCTAAATGGTGATAATAGCGGTAAAACAACTTATGAAGAAATCTTGCCATCCGTTGCTTTAAGTTGGCAATTCATGCCACAGGCATTGATCTATGCAAGTTATGCCAAAGGCTTTGAAACACCAACATTCATGGTTTTTCTCGGGTAGATAACCTGTTTAATAAAAATTATATCGGTTCAGTCATCGTTAATGAGGGGAATAGCCCATTTTTTGAACCTGCTGATGGGCGTAAGCTCAGTGTAGGGATGAGAGTAAGTAAGCAATTTTAGCAGAACGAGCAGTACCTGAAATAAGATACTGCTCGGTTATTTATTTTTTAGGTGGCTGAGCTGGAGCGGCTTTTTTGGCAGCAATCGCTTCTTCAACCTGAGCTAATGATTCTTTGGCATTTGGATAATTTGCCTGAGCAAGGCGTGCAAAAATATTTCTGGCTTCTTCGAGGTTTTGATCAAGAATTCCACCATTTGCCAACATATTTCCTAATATCATCAGTGATGGTGCATAACCTTTCTTCGCTAGCTCCTTTAGGCTCTCAACCGCTTGTTGTTGCATAATTGGATTTTTATTTTTTACACCAATACCAAGATCATAAATTGCTTTAAGATTTTGTGCTGGGTAATAATCCTTGCGTAGCAAAGGCAGTAAGCGTTGAATTGCAATTTGGTCATATTCAGGTTTACCCTGTTTAAACAACAAATCTGCAAATTCAACTGAGGCTTCCTCAGAACCTTGTACAGATGCTTTATCTAAATATTCCTTGTATTTTTGAGCATCTTTAGGGAGGCCTAAATTCCCTTTATGATAGGCTTGTGCCAAGATAAAGCTGGCCTTACCAAATCCTTTGTTGGAGGCATCCTGATAATATTGCAAAGCTTTTTTTTCATCTTTCACTGTGCCTTGCCCGATTTGGGTCATATAACCCACATTATAAATTGCCTGGGCATTGCCTGTATTTGCTAGCCGCTGCATTTCCTGAAATGCTTCATGATAATTCTTTGCTTCATAAAGTTGAGTGGCTTTTGCAAAGACATCTGGAGCTGCTGAGGTTTTATTGTCTGCTGCAAATACCGAATGGCTTGCAACCATGATTAGGTTGGCAATGAGCAACTTTTTCATCTTTCCTTTCCTTTCATGTAAATCTGCCGCAATCCTTTGTTGTTGGCAGAAAACAATGTTGTGACCCAAATAAGTTTAAGATTTTCGCATAAAATGTAAATGTAAATTTTGTATGTCAATATTTATGGCTAAATATATTCTAGCTTTGTAGTATTTTGAAATATATAAATTATTTCAAAATACTGATAAAGAAAAATGTGAATACATCATGTAGAAATAGTCAGTCTACTGTTAATTTATTCATTTATTTAGATTGCTTGCCTGAGTTTAGTAATTGTTCAATCTGTTCTGCATTTTGTGGCATACCAGCGATACGGACACCATTTTTCAAAAATAGGGTGGGTGTTCCGTTAATTTGTAGTTTTTGTCCCAAGATCAAATTCTTTTGAATTGGGGTGGAACATTGTCCTGAATTTTTTGGAGTTTTGCGATGTAGCATATAATCTTCCCAAGCTTCATACTGGTTTTTAGCACACCAGATTTTGTTGGCAATTTCTTCTGCCTGAGGATGGAGAGTTTTTAATGGGAACGGAAATAAATAGACTGTCACATTATCAATGGCGGTCATATACTGTTCCAGTTTCTGACAATAAGGGCAGTCGGGATCTGTAAATATATGGAGTGTACGTTTACCATCACCTTTAACATATCGAATAGCTTGCTCTAATGGCAGTTGTTTAACATCAATTTTATTGAACTCAATTAAACGTTTTTCGGTTAAATTTTTTTGGTTTTTTGGATCGACCAGTTGACCAATAAACAGATAGTATGATGGAACAATAGCGCCCATTTGAATCTTGGGCAATCCTATCGCATAAAAATTATTGAGGCCTCGCCACGTCACCATTTAAAGCTTCTGGTAAATCTAAAACGGTTAAATGAAGTTCTTCCAGTGCGGTCGGTTTGGCAATCACCAAAGCTAAATAACCATCTTCAAAAGCGATACTATTAACGACTTCTACATCTTTACTGAGTTGGGTTGCAGGAGCGGGTACAGCATCATTCCCTTGAATCAAATGCAACCAGTGTTTAGGTTTTGCCTTAAACCATAGGCGTGCCACAATTTCCTGTCCTAGATAACAACCTTTATCAAAATGCACACCCTCTCGTTGATGCAGACGCAGTTCCTGGGGCTGGAACAGATGTTCAGTTGCTTGGGTAATCCAAGCCTGTCCAGATTGAATGGCTTGTATTTGCCATGCATTTATATCTGTTTCTGTTGAAGAAAACTCGGTATGGTTGCCTATAAAACCTGGAAAAACTTGACCAACCTCTTCCAGTTTCATTTTTGAGAAAGCACCAAACTTTTTAATATGTCTGGAAAACTCTTCTGCCTGATCCTGAGTTGTCACCAGTTCAAAACTTTCTGGATTTAATCTTTTGATCCACACACCAAAATGAATACGCCCTTTTAAATCACAAATAGCGGTGTAGCGACTTTCATTCTCTGGCAGACGCTCAACATGTACAGTCACCTGACCTTGTAGGAATTTTTGTGCATCTACACCATTTAAGCTAAAAGCAGTAAAAGCAAGCTGACTCATAAATCAATCCCAAAGCAAAGTTCTGTTCATTACAATATAAGGGCTTATTTTGCGCTATTTTTCACAAAAAAACAGCTTTAGATTCTGCTTATTTATTTATGACAGAATGGGCAACCAAAGCTATCGCAACGATTGATTCATGGTGATGACAAATATAACAATAGTGATCAACAATGATGGAAAATAAAAATGACAGGTACAGTTAAATTACATCGAGTATTCAAGGCCCCAGCAGAGCGTGTCTTTAAAGCTTTCCTGGTTCCAGATGCATTGGCGAAATGGATGGCAGGAATCCTTATATTTATTGGGCTTGTTGGTGGAAGCTGAAATTCCTGATGAATAAAATGAATGATTGATAAACGTTTTAGTGACATAAATTTTCTGGAGTGATGAAAAATAATAAAAACTAAAATTTTGCAAAAAGCATTCTATCTCGCATAATAATGCTTTTGAGATTTTTTATGTCTTTTCCAAATTGCCCACAATGCCAATCAGAATATACTTATCAAGATGGAGAATTATTCATCTGTCCTGAATGTTCACATGAGTGGAAACAGGGTGAGGGGCAGGCATCAGAGCAACAGGAAATTATTAAAGATGCCAATGGTAATGTGTTGGCGGATGGTGACAGTGTCATAGTGGTTAAAGACCTGAAAATTAAAGGTTCCTCATCAGTAGTGAAAGTTGGTACGAAAGTAAAGACCATCCGTTTGATTACTGATGCGAGTGATGGTCATAATATTGACTGTAAGATTGATGGCATTGGTGCCATGAAACTGAAATCTGAGTTTGTCAAAAAAGCTTAATGCAATTGGTTTAGGAAAGAGCATCAAAATGCTCTTTCCTATTAGGATGATGTTTTATCAACCTGCTAATTTTGCAAGCAATTCATCTTTGCTGAGGTTGCTGGCTTCCGTATCACGGCGACCCTTGTATTCAAAAGTGCCTGCATCCAAACCTTTCTCACCGATGACAATACGGTGAGGAATTCCCATCAGTTCAAGGTCAGAGAATTTCACGCCTGGACGTTCATTACGGTCATCGAATAGCACATCATAACCCTGTGCCTGCAACTCTGCATAAAGTGCCTCGGCAGCTTCCAGAGTGCGTGGTGATTTATGTGCATTCATTGGCACAATTGCAACTTCAAAAGGTGCAATGGCCTGTGGCCAGATAATGCCTTTGTCATCATAGTTCTGTTCAATGGCAGCAGCAACCACACGGGTCACACCAATACCATAACAACCCATGGTGACTGTAAATGGCTTGCCATCTTCACCCAGAACCTTACAGCCCAGCGCTTCAGAATATTTGGTGCCTAACTGGAAGATATGACCCACTTCAATACCACGTTTGATGAGTAGTGTACCTTTACCATCTGGGGATGGATCACCCTCAACCACATTACGCAGATCATAGACTTCAGTAAAATGTGCATCGCGTTGCCAGTTGACACCTGTGGCATGTTTGTCAGCTTCATTTGCACCTGCAATAAAGTCAGACAATACCGATGCCGCACGATCCACAATTACGGTTAAACCTTTTTTCAGTAAACCTTGAGGACCAATAAAACCAGTCTTCAATCCCAGTGCACTGATTTGCTCTTCAGTGGCAAAGCTAAGTGGAGCAGCAATGAGTGGATGTTTCTCGGCCTTAATTTCATTCAGTTCATGATCGCCTCTCAGGAATAGGGCAATCACAGGAGTGTTGCCATGTTCATCAACCTGACCCTGAACCAGTAAAGCCTTAACCGATTGTTTGGCATCAGCGTTCAGGAACTGGCAAACCTCTGCAATGGTTTTCTGGTTTGGTGTGTCAACAATCGCCAGTGCTTGAGCTGGTGCCGCACGTTCGCCGACCAGAATGGCTTCGGCTTTTTCCATGTTCGCTGCATAGTCAGATTCAGTTGAGAAGATCACATCATCTTCACCGCTTGAAGCCAGTACATGAAATTCATGCGAACTTGAACCGCCAATTGAGCCTGTATCCGCTTCAACAGGGCGGAAATCCAGACCAAGACGAGTAAAGATACGGCAGTAAGTGTCGTACATCACGTCATAGGTTTGTTGTAATGAAGCTTGATCTGCATGGAATGAATAAGCATCTTTCATGATGAATTCACGGGAACGCATCACACCAAAACGTGGGCGAATTTCATCACGGAACTTGGTTTGAATCTGATAAAAATTGACAGGCAACTGCTTATAGCTTTTTAGCTCATTGCGTGCCAAATCGGTAATGACTTCTTCGTGCGTTGGACCCAGTACAAAAGGATTGTCATGACGATCTTTAAAGCGTAACAGTTCTGGGCCATACTGTTCAAAGCGTCCAGACTCCTCCCACAACGCCGCAGGCTGGGTCACTGGCATAAACACTTCTAAAGCGCCCGAACGATTCATTTCCTCACGGACAATAGCATCCACTTTCTTTAAAACACGCGTTCCCATGGGCAACCAAGAGTATAAGCCAGAAGCGAGTTTACGAATCATCCCCGCACGTAACATGAGCTGGTGTGAAATGACTTCAGCATCATTTGGGGTTTCTCTTAACGTTGCAAATAAAAAGCGGCTTGCGCGCATGGAAACAATCCTAAAGTTAAGTGTGATTGGAAAAAGCTGCAACAGTGGCGGAAAAGATCTCTCCACTTGTAAGTTTTGGCATTATGCCATGAATCATGGAATTTCGGGAAAAGTAAAGTGAGGCAATTCGATCAGGATGATAAAAAGAAAATTAAGGATCTGAAAATAAAAAAGTGCTGAATAGGGGGGTTATGGGATATTGGAGGGGTTATTCTGTTCAAATTTACTAAGGCGATTAATAATGTCAGCATATTCTATCTCTGTTCTGCTGTAGGCATTCCTTAAGCTTTCCACCGTTTTTTTCACGCGCTCAATATTCTTAATGTTATTTTCTAAATTGTTTTTGAGCTGGGGGGGGAGGGGTTCACCTTTACGGTAATATTCCATTTCCTGACGTTTAAAGCTGATCTTGTCCTGTTGTAGTTGTTGCAATTGCTGTTGTTGATAATTCAACTGTTTCTTCAGGTTGGCCAGAATCAGGTCCCTTTTTGCAGTCGCGATCTTGCTGTTGCCATAAGCGCGTTTAAGTTTTAAGTCCTGTTCGCGCTGACGTGCCAATGATTCGCGGCGTGTGGACTGTTGAATATCCTGGGTGGCATTATAGGGCTGGTTGCGCTTGATCACCTGCATGTTGCGGTCAAGCGCCTCATAGCCATAACGGATATGTTCTGGAGTGACCGAGCTGCTTACATTGGCAATGCCATTCTTGTCATAGTAGCGATACCAGACTGCCCGAGGTTGCTCTGTGGCCGCAAAACTTGAGCCATAAAAAAGAAACATTAAAACCAATGCACAAATGCAATTACGAGTTATCGTTGTAAAGTGACCAATGCGGAAACCGCACTTTAACGAACCAGTCATTACATTCCCCGTAAAAAGTTAATTAAATCACTTATTCTTAAATAATAATCACTTGTATATTAGTAGCTATTTATACAATTAAAAATAGTTAGTATACAAAAAATTTAGGAATTTGTTCAAAAGTGTGCGCTATTTGTTATTATTAGGGAAAACTGATAAGTTGGTTCAAAAAGCTTCGTTGATAATGCAAGTAAAGATATGTTAAAAATATCAAATAATCTGTATAAAACAAATTAAACCAAACATAATTTGTATTGAGTGATGGGGCAGGACAATTATATGGAAGATAAATTTCAAAATTTGAAAGTAATGGTGATTGACGATTCAAAAACGATTCGCCGTACAGCGGAGACTTTGTTGCAACGTGAAGGCTGTGAGGTCATTACGGCGGTAGATGGTTTTGAAGCATTATCAAAAATTGCGGAAGCAAATCCAGATATCATTTTCGTTGATATCATGATGCCACGCCTGGATGGTTATCAGACCTGTGCATTGATTAAGAACTCTTTAAACTACCAAAATATTCCAGTGATTATGTTGTCAAGCAAAGACGGTTTGTTTGATCAGGCTAAAGGGCGTGTTGTGGGGTCGGATGAATATTTAACTAAGCCATTCAGTAAAGATGAGCTGTTAACTGCGATTCGTAACCACGTTAGCGCATAAAATTAGATTGAGGAAAAAATGGCTCGTATTCTTATAGTAGATGATTCACCTACTGAAACATTTCGTTTTAGAGAAATTTTAACTAAGCACGGTTATGAAGTTTTAGAAGCGACCAATGGGGCGGATGGTGTTACCATGGCGCAGGCAGAGTTGCCAGATTTGGTCCTTATGGATGTGGTGATGCCTGGAATGAATGGATTTCAGGCAACACGCCAGATTAGCAAGGGTAAAGATACACAGCATATCCCTGTTGTGATCGTAAGTACGAAAGACCAGGCGACAGACCGCGTATGGGGTAAACGTCAGGGGGCTTGCGACTATTTGACCAAGCCGATTGATGAACAGCAACTTATCGATGTGATTAAACAACTGTTAAGTTAACCAATACGAGCCTTTTCATTACTCAATACGGGATAGGGTATGGCAGCAAATGGATTTATCGAATTGCTTCGCTTATCCAAGCGGGGCAATAAACAATATGCTTCAACTCAGAATGAAGTCAGCCGATGGTCTGGTATCGCTTTTGAGATGTTAGGGCAATATTTTGTTGCACCATTGGGGGAAATTTCGGAGGTGATCTATCCACCGAAATATACCCCTGTTCCAAATACTCAGGCATGGGTACGTGGCTTGGCAAATATTCGTGGGCGATTGCTTTCAGTTTCTGATTTAAGTCAGTTTATTTCAGGACAACGGAGTCAGTTTTCACCAACACAAAAAGTGATATGTATTAGCCATCAAGATCATTATGTAGGACTGGTTGTTGACCAGGTTCTGGGGATTCAGCACTTTAACAAGAAAAGTTTCTTTTCTCAAAATGCTGAACTCGACAGTAAGTTAAAAGACTACTGTCAGGGTTACTTTCACCAGCATAATCAGCAGTGGCATGTGTTTTTACTGAGTCGGTTGTTGAAAAATCCTCAATACATGAATGCATCAATAAAATTTATAAACTAATTTGTACGCTACGGAAGATAAACGCGTATTCAGGGGAGAAGCTGATATGGGCTTTAAACTCAAAAAGAAAAATGGTGGCGATAGCGCTGGTTTGAAGAAAGGCGGAGCGTTTCTGGAAAATATCCGAACGCAACTGGATCAATTTTCCCGTTTGTTCGGTGAAACAGAAAAATCCAAACCGATTATCTATCGTGCTTTAATTGCTTTGGCCCTTGCAGTCATCCTCTTAATTTACCTATTTGTGAGCGTACCACGTTCCAACCAATTGACTCGTAGTCTGGGTGAATTGCGTCTGTTGTCGCAAATGATCTCGCGTCAGGCAACGGAAGCAACCGCATCTGGTACACCAGAAGCGATGAAAAGTCTGGTTGAGTCGAAGAAGCAGTTTGCTGAAAACCTTGAAACCGTTGAAAGTGTCTATGGTAAAGGTTCTGATGAGTATAAAAAGGTTAACGAGCTTTGGGAGAATGTTTCCAAGAACATTGATCTAATCGCATCTCAACAAAAAATCATTAACCAGCTTTATGATACTAACATCTCGATCAGTGAAACGATTCCCGAAATTCAGGCTGAATATAACCTGATGGTTGACCAGATGGTTCGTGAAAACATGCCAAGTAGCCAGGTAATTATCACGAAAAACCAGGTGTTCATCGCAGAGCGTATTTTACGCTCAATCAACTCGGTATTGGTGGGTACAGATAATTCGAATGTTTCTGCGAATGACTTTGGGGCGGATATTGAAACCTTTGGTGTTTACCTCAATGCACAGCTCAATGGTAGCTCTGAGCTGGGCGTTGACCGTATCACCTCACCAGATCTACGTGAGTCTCTAGAAAGTATTAAGTCTGACTATGACGCTGTCTTGAAATCAGCGGCGGCAACGGTTCTACAAAACGCGAACCAGATTGTTCGTGTACGTCAGGCATCTTCACAAATCTTCTCTCAATCTGATGCCTTATTGACTTCATTGAATGACTTGTCGAAAAAAGCTGAGAGTGGCTGGGGTAATGTTATTGCAGGTATCGTGTTAATTGCCGCATTGGGCTTACTGGTGTTCTCTGCACTGCAATTACTTGCTCTACGTAGTAATACGGATAAAGAGCGTGTAATGCGTCTGCAAGATGAATATGACCGTAACCAAAACGCGATTTTACGTTTACTGGATGAAATCGCCGATTTGGCGGACGGTGACTTGCGTTCTTATGCAACGGTATCGGAAGACTTCACAGGCGCAATTGCGGATTCGATTAACTTCGCGATTGACCAGTTGCGTGACCTTGTATCCCGAATCACGGATACTTCACAGGAGGTTGCACGCTATACCCAGAAGACCCAGGATATTACTAACCAGTTGGCAGAAGCATCTGAACATCAGGCGCAAGAAATTGCAGGTGCGTCAGCGGCGATGAATGAAATGGCATTGTCCATTGATCAGGTATCTGCAAACGCATCTGAGTCTGCTGAGGTGGCACAGCGTTCTGTACAAATTGCATCAAATGGTGCGGAAGTTGTAAACCGTTCGATTGAGGGGATGGACCACATTCGTGAGCAGATTCAGGAAACATCAAAACGTATTAAACGTTTGGGTGAGTCTTCTCAGGAAATTGGTAACATCGTTTCTCTGATCAACGATATTGCCGACCAGACGAACATTCTGGCTTTAAACGCTGCAATTCAGGCATCTATGGCTGGTGAAGCGGGCCGTGGTTTCGCGGTTGTAGCCGATGAGGTACAGCGTCTAGCGGAACGTTCAGCGTCAGCGACCAAACAGATTGAAGGACTGGTAAAAACCATTCAAACTGATACCAACGAAGCCGTTATTTCAATGGAACAAACGACTTCCGAGGTCGTGCGTGGTGCCAACCTGGCAAAAGATGCGGGTATTGCACTGGATGAGATTCAAACGGTATCAGGTGACTTGGCAAAACTGATTGCGAGCATTTCTGATGCAGCGAAACTTCAGTCTGCATCAGCAAGTCATATTGCAACCACGATGAATGTTGTACAGGAAATTACCTCACAAACCACCACAGCAACGTTTGATGCAGCACGTTCGGTTTCTGAACTGGCGAACATGGCTGAATCATTACGTGAATCAGTAACTGACTTTAAGTTACCTGAGTAAGCAGCATAGGAAAGACAGAGTGGGGCGCTGTCTTTCCTATTTAGAGATGTAGAATATCTCAACAAGGTGGTGGTGGAATGCAACGACATCTTGTGTGATAGATACACGTAATTTTTACCCACAACTGGTGGATAAAAACGAAAGAAGCAGCTATGAAACAAATATTAAAAACGTTAGTTGAAACGATGACGCTTCCTGAAGATAGCTATCTTGAACAAGATGCCGAGATTCTTGAGATTTTTATTGAAGAATTGGATGAAATCTTTGCTGAATTAGAACCTTTATTGGTTAAATGGATGGAACAACCTCATCAACAGGATGTACTTACAGATGTGCGCCGCCACTTCCATACCCTCAAGGGTTCAGGGAGAATGGTGGGTGCGAAATCCTCTGGTGAGTTGGCCTGGACGGTTGAAGACACTTTAAACCGTGTTATTTCAGGAACGGTTTCCCTGAACACGGAAATTCAACGCTATGTTCAGGCGGTTTTCAATATTTACCGTTTTAGGCTTGTACATGATTTTAAAGTGGTTCAAAAACATTTGATTGATCTAAAACCACTGGTTTTATTGGGGCAGCAATTACAACAACAGCAAAGCCCAGAGCCTGCACTTTATGAGCTATTAAACCTTGCAAATACTTTAACACATGATGATGTTCAGACGGGTCTTGAGCTGATTGATGGTGTTGAGGATGCCATTGATGACACAATTGCGGCTGATCAGGTGCAACAGGATATTGAGCCTGTCTTGGCGACTATTGAAACTGAGCAGGATGAAGTGCTTGCCAAGGAAACCTTGGCCATCTTCCTGGAGGAGTCAGAAGATCATCTTAGGGCCATTGATCAGTTCCTGTTGAACGAACGTCCAAATAATGATCACTACAATACCTTGATCAGGGCTTTACATACCCTTCGTGGTAGTTCCTCAATGGCGCATGTGGATCAGGTATTTGAAGCAAGTGCTAAAGTTGAAAACCTGTTTAAGACCTTGTTGCAGGATGAACTGGATTCCAGTTCTGATGAAACCGCATTGCTCACCCATTACGCCCAGTTTGTCCGCGATTACCTGCATACCTTAAGGCAGCAGGGCGCGAAACAGAAACTGGATGAGATTTATGACACATTCAATGTGGCATGGGATAGCTATGACTTCCAGCTAGAAGAAAAACATGGTGAGGCAATACGACCACAGGGGCTGGTTTCTGAATTACTAGAATTAAATATTAATGATTTACTGGATGTGGAATTTGATTTTGAAAAACGTGCCCGAAATGAATTTCCTCAATATATCCAGCTGTTAAGTCATCAGGCGGAAATTCTGTTACAGCATACGCATCATCATGCCACGATTGGGATGTATCAATATACCAGCCTATTGCGTTCAAGCTATCAGGACCTGATTTTTAAACCGAGTCTGTTGAATCTTGATTATGCGTTTGAGCTGTATCATCAGGTGCATCAACAGTTTATTCAGTTGTTCGATACCTTGGCTGCTGGACAGCGTGTCACCTTAACCAAGACACATGAAAGTGTCCTGAATGAATTAAGTTTATTTACCCAGCAGAATATTGACTTCTTGGAACAAACATCCACAGACGTTATGGATACTGTACCTGAAACAGTCCAAGATTCTGCGTCTGGTCTTGATATTGCAGACCTGTCAGCACAGTTTGCGCTGGACAAGCAACAGTTACAGTCAGATGAGGCAAATAGTGACTTCGATCCTGACCTGTTGGATATCTTCCTTGAAGAGGCAGATGAGTTACTGGTGGGAATTGATGCTGACCTCAGTACTTGGGCAGCAGACTATCAGAATGTGGGTGCCCTGAAAAACCTGATGCGTTATTTGCACACCCTAAAAGGTGGTTCAAATATGATTCAGGCGCGTCATATCGGCCTGATTGCACATGAGCTGGAAACAATTTACGAGAAGCTGATTAACCAGCAGATACAGGCAACACCACAGCTTATCACCGTGATTCGTTCAGTTCAGGATGATATTGCAGATCGTATTCAAACGATTCGCGACCAGCAGGTTGACTACCCATCGGCTCATGTCTTGCAGGTTCTGGCAAACCTTGATCAGATGACGGGTACATTCGAAGCCAAACCTGTGGCGGTTAAACAGCTTGAAGAGACAGATGAAGAGATTGATTCAGTTGGTGTGGAAGAAGAGAAAGCTGTTTCTAATCTCCCTGTTCAGACAGAATCTCCACATACCGCAGTTGATGTTACGGTATTGGCAGCCCAGCTTGGACTCGATAAGAAGCAATTGCAGTCAGCCGAATCAAACAGTGACTTTGATCCTGACCTGTTGGATATCTTCCTTGAAGAGGCAGATGAGTTGCTGGTGGGAATTGATGCTGACCTCAGTACTTGGGCAGCAGACTATCAGAATGTGGGTGCCCTGAAAAACCTGATGCGTTATTTGCACACCCTAAAAGGTGGTTCAAATATGATTCAGGCGCGTCATATCGGCCTGATTGCACATGAGCTGGAAACAATTTACGAGAAGCTGATTAACCAGCAGATTCAGGTAACACCACAGCTGATTGCCTTGATTCGTCTGGTACAGGATGATATTGCGGATCGTATTCAAACCATTCGCGACCAGCAAATCGATTATCCATCAACGCATGTGGTACAGCTACTTCAACAAGCGGATCACTCGGCTGATCTGGTTGTAAGCGAGCCTGCAACTGAAATCACCGCACTTTCTGATCAAGATGAGAGCAGTGGACTGGAAGTGTTGCAACTTGTTGAAGAAGAAGTTTCTGAAGAACCAAGTCTTGCGGCAGATGAGCTGAGTGGCAATGATATAGAAGAACAGGTTGAAGATACCTCCTCTCTTCAAACTGTGGAAAATTCTGAACACTCTCTCGAAGATGATGTTCGTTCACTAGTGGAACAGACATTCCTTGAGGAAGCTGAAGAACTGCTTGAACAGGCTCAGGGCTTGTTGAAACAGTGGTTTGACCAGCGCGGTAACCGTAGTTTGCTGTTACAGCTCCAGCGTAATGCCCACAGCTTGAAAGGTGGCGCACGCATGGTGGAAATGGATGCGATTGCAATCATTGCCTACCATCTGGAAAACGCCTTTGAACAGTTTGGTGTGCATCATTTCAGCTCAAACGTTTATGACAATCTGCTTAATACTGCGCTGGCATGGCTCAATGATGCGATCTTTAAGCGTCAATATGCCAACTTTGATGGTTTAAAACAAAGTCTGGAGAAGATGGAATTTGTGGATGTTGCGGCACAGCTTCCTCAAAAATTCTCTGCAACAGACATCTTTACGCCTGAATATACTATGGAGTTTGTTCAGGGTGATGGTACTGAACCACCATCCATGTTGGGTGAGTGGGAAACCACAGAGCGCATTGAACAGAACAATGAAATGATTCGTGTTTCTGCTGACGTTATCGAGAAGATGATTGACTTGTCAGGGGAAAATGCGATCAACCGTTCACGTATTGAAATGGACCTGGGCCAGCTGGGTGGTACGTTGACGGAAATGGAACTTGCAATCAAGCGTCTGGCTGATCAGCTACGCCGAATGGAAGGTGAGCTGGAAAGTCAGATCATTGCACGACATGGCGGAGAAAATTCCCGTTATGCCGATTTTGACCCGTTGGAGATGGACCAGTACTCATCGTTGAACCAGTTGTCAAAATCGCTTGCAGAATCCGCTTCGGACTTGGTTGACTTTAAAACCACACTTTCTGAGAAGATTCGTGATACTGAAGGTCTACTGTTGCAGCAGTCGCGTATTCAGGCAGAAATTCAGGAAAGCCTGATGCGTACCCGTCTGGTGCCATTCTCACGCTTGTTACCACGTTTACAACGTATTGTTCGCCAAACGGCTTCCACCCTGAACCGTCCAACTCAATTGGTGGTGAACAATACCGAAGGTGAATTGGACCGCAGTATTCTTGAAAGGCTGGTTGCACCATTTGAACACATGCTGCGTAACGCGATTGACCACGGTATTGAAGACCGTGAGCAGCGTTTACAGGCTAAAAAACCAGAAACAGGGCATATTGTTCTGGACATTGGCCGTCAGGGTACCGATATCGTGGTCACATTCAGTGATGATGGTAAAGGGATTGATGTCAACCGAATCAAGGACAAGGCGATTCAGACAGGTTTGATGACCACGGATCAAAAACTTGATCAGGAAGAAGTTTTACAGTTTATCTTCCATCCAGGTTTCAGTACCGCTGCACAGGTGACCCAGATTTCTGGCCGTGGTGTCGGTCTGGACGTTGTACAGAGCGATATCAAGGCCTTGGGTGGTCACGTGAGTGTCAGCTCCGTTCTGGGTAAGGGAACCACATTTACCATCCGCGTACCAACAACCGTGGCGGTAAGTGACGCCTTGATGGTGAAAGCGGGTGATCAGCAATTCGCATTCCCACTTGCACAGATTGACCGTATTGTGCGTATCTCGCCAATGGCGTTGGAGCAATACTTTGACAGTCAGGAAGACTACTTCAAGATTGATCAGGAACGCTATCGCCTGCGTTACCTGTCCGAGTTTGTTGCGAGGCAACCAATTCCACGTTTGAATGGTGTGGTTCACTCTTTACCTGTGTTGCTGATTAAGGGTGCTCAAGGGCAGACCACTGCATTACTGGTCGACCAGTTGATTGGTTCGCGTGGCCAGATTGTGGTAAAACCGATTGGTCAGCAATTCTCAAGTATTGGTGTGATTGCGGGTGCTACCATCCTTGGTGATGGTCAGGTCTGTCTGATTCTGGATGGCCAGAATATTGCCCGTCAGGCACAGTCAACAGCACGTAGCAAGCAGGCGGATGAGACCTATACCAAACAGCGTTATGATGAGCGCCGCCTGATCATGATTGTGGATGACTCGGTGACTGTACGTAAGGTGACGTCACGTCTGTTGGAACGTCAAGGCTATGATGTGGTGACAGCCAAAGATGGTGTCGATGCAATTGAGCAGCTTGATACAGTCAAGCCAGACTTGATGCTGCTTGATATTGAGATGCCACGAATGGATGGTTTCGAAGTGACCAACCTTGTTCGACACCATGAAATACATCGCGACTTGCCAATCATCATGATTACATCACGTACAGGCGAGAAGCACCGTGAACGTGCATTGTCACTGGGGGTAAATCAATATATGGGTAAACCATTCCAGGAAGAAACGCTTCTGGAAAATATTGAAAGTTTACTTACAGTGCGCTAAGGGGTAATGAATAATGGTTAAAAAAGGCGAAAACTCGGCATTGGGGCAAATTGATCAGCAAGAGTTACAACACTTAATTACGGTATCAACAGGATTCATTGATGCCTATATTATTCAGTGCCATCAAAAGGTTCCCATGCTGTTGCCACAAAATATCGTGTTGTCAGCAATGGATACCCAAACCAACGTTGACCACATCGAATGGCATGACCTAAAGCTTCCCGTTTATGCGGTGAATGACCCGAACGAGAAGCAGGGCGTGGCCTTGGTTATTGAGGGTGATGATGTCTCCGAGCGGTTTGCCTTGGTCTGTAATGAAATGCCTGAATCCATCCGTGTACGTATTTCGGAAATTGTAGATGAAGAGCGAGACGTGGATGACAATAAGGTCTTTAAGTATGTGAAGATGGGCGAAAAGCAATTTTTTGTTCCCCATTTGCAAAATATCCAGACCCAGCTTGGTCTCTAATAAAAAAGGAACTCATCAGAGTTCCTTTTTTTATGACTATAAAATTTATTAAGTCAAAAGCTCTTCCAGAATTTGTTCATAAATTTCAGCCAGAGGCTCCAGATCATCAACATTGACATGCTCATTGATTTGGTGGATGGTGGCATTTAACACCCCAAGTTCCAGAACCTGGGCGCCTGTAGGTGCAATGAAGCGTCCATCAGAGGTACCACCACTGGTTGAAAGTTCAGTTTCAACGCCTGTCACATTTTTAATCGCTGTTCTTGCCGCATTCACCAATTCGCCCACTGGGGTGAGGAATGGTAAACCTGACAATGTCCAGTCAATGCTGTAATTCAGTTGATGTTTATCCAGTGTTTCAATGACGCGTTGTTTGAGAATTTCGGCCGTTACTTCAGTGGAGTAACGGAAATTAAAGGTCACCTCCAGTGTGCCTGGAATGACATTGGTTGCACCTGTTCCCGCATGGATATTTGAAATCTGGAATGAGGTTGCGGGGAAATATTCGTTACCATTGTCCCATGTGGTTGCACACAGTTCATCCAGTGCTTTGGTTGCCAAATGAATTGGATTCTGTGCAAGATGAGGGTAGGCGACATGGCCTTGCTTGCCTTGTACGGTCAATACCCCATTTAAAGAGCCACGGCGGCCATTTTTGACAATATCACCAAGTTGATGGGTACTTGAAGGCTCGCCAACCAGACACCATGTCATTTTCTCATTACGTTCTTCCAGGGTTTCAACAACTTTAACCGTGCCATTGATGGATGGACCTTCCTCATCGGAAGTAATCAAAAAGGCAATCGAACCCTTATGGTTAGGATGCTTGGTGACAAAACGCTCCGAGGCGACCACCATTGCGGCCAGGGCGGTCTTCATGTCGGCAGAACCACGGCCATATAATTTACCATCACGGATGCTAGGCAAAAACGGGTCTGAATTCCATGCATCCAATTGTCCAGTCGGAACAACATCAGTATGCCCCGCAAAACAGAACACAGGGCTTTCTGTACCACGACGGGCCCATAAATTATCAACATCTTCAAAACGCATGTTTTCGATCTTAAAACCCACCTTGGCCAATCGTTCAGCCATGATGTTCTGGCAGTCATGATCAATAGGCGTGACTGAGGGTTGGCGTAGGAGTTGTAAACTGAGTTCAAGTGTATCGGAATGGTTCATGCGAGATGTGGCTAAATCTGGTGAAATCTGAACCGATATAATAGGGGAATATTGCTGAGAAAGGTATGTAAAAATAAACCTTATCTAGTTTGTAGATAAGGTTTTGTGAGCGTTGTTCTATGGAACTACAGTTTATTCTGGGTTTTTTCAGCAGTTTGGGTCACTTTGTCGCCTGCTTTGGAAACATCCTGCCCAAAACCCTTAAAGGTGTTACAACCAGTTAATACAAAAGCGGCCATGATAGAAGCAACTAAAATTTTTTTCATCATCTTCTCCGTGTGAATTTAATTATGATGTCATTAGAGTCTAAAAAAATAAATGGAAAATGAACATGATGGTTTGATTGTAGATCTGTTATAAAATGTTATTTACTTGCGGTTGAGCTAAATAACAGGGCGGATTGACGAAACATATAAAACATGGGTTCAGTGTCTGCATTGTGATAAAGTCCATTGGTCCACCATTCAGCAGTTTGTGTAGATGGATGTTGATCAGGGCAAATCCATTCATGCCGTTGTAGGCGATAGTAGGGTAGTACAGGGATTATCGTTCCCCATTGACCTAAACGTCTGGATGTGTTGATCCATTCTGGAATAGATGATGCGTAATGATGTTCTGGTAAATACAGTTGTCCTTTCATGACTGCAAATTTACGCTGAATTGTGTACTGGCTGGTCTCGGAAAACTGAAACTGGCGTTGGGTAAAGTGCCGTAGTTTTCGCTGTAGGGTATCTTGCCGATTTAGACCGAACCATTCAGATAAATTGAGTTCGTTCTCACCCAAATAATATTTCAATGCGACTTCCCAATGCTCGATTTCCTGGGTCTGTTTGTTGAGTAACAGGAAATCAAGCTCACCCAGGGTGACTGCCCCCGCAATTTTCTGGATGCTGTGGCCTAATAACTGGTAGGGGTGATAATCATCATCCTGTAGCCAGAACCAGAGCAGATATTCAAAACGCAAACCTAAACGGGTACTTTTCAGGCGTGCCATAAATTCAATTAAGGGTTGAGGTTGCTGATCCAACTGTTGCAACCGCACCTCATAAGCTTGATAGTGCTCTTGCCAAACGGTATTGGAATGAAGTTCAAAATAATTTTCAATTTTTAAATCATCGGGTATTTTGGTCAGGATATTGGGACTGGCAATGCAAAAGGCCAACTGCCGAACAATAGGCTGCTTAAACTGTAACCACGGTTCAAAAAAGCTGGGTGAATCAATCTTCTCAGGCATAGTCACCCATCATCGAGAAATAATAAGTTCAGTTTGATAAACAACAATAAAAACACTTTATACTAGCACGGTTGTATTGACGTGTCGGTTAATTACTAAATGAAAACATTGTTCTGGCGTAGCTTGGTGGTGATTTTTATCACATTGGGAATTATTGGAGCAATTCTACCTGGTATGCCAACAACAGTTTTCCTGATTCTGGCAGCATGGGCGGCATCAAAAGGCTGGCCGCAAATGGATGCATGGTTACTGAACCATCCCAAATATGGTCCCACACTGCGTAACTGGCGTGAAAATGGGACTGTACCACGCAAGGCCAAGTGGATTGCCAGTATCATGATGCTGTTCAGTGGGATTTTAATGCTGTTTACCAATGCGCCGTTCTGGGTCAAGATATTTACTGATGTTACCATGTTGATTGTGGCGATCTGGTTATGGCTACGTCCTGAACCTGAGCAGCGTTAAAAAAAGCGAAGCTTTTTAGCTGCGCAAGACGAGAGCTACGCTCAAGTGGCGAGGATAAGCAAAGCATCGCTTTGCCCTGAGGGGCGATTAAAGCTCCGCAAGAAGACGAGCAGCTATGCTGCAAGTGGCAAGTTAAAAAAAGCAAAGCTTTTTTAGCGGCGCAAGACGAGAGCTACGCTTGAGTGGCGGGGTAAGCCAAGCAGCGCTTTGCCCTGAGGGGCGATTAAAGCTCCGCAACAAGGCGAGCAGTTATGCTGCGAGTGGCAAGTTAAAAAAGCGAAGCTCTTGCAGAATATATTTTGTATATATAAAGCAGATTCAAAAAGAACACCATTTTCCTAAATCATTGGGTCAGCCTCCTATAAGTTCTAAAAATCAAAATTACACAAAGCACAGCATTTTTATGTTCAAATAAATCAGCAAGACCGAAATATTTAGAGATAGAAAATGTCCTATACATTGGAACAGGCAGACATATTGATTGATTTGGCGCAACAAACTTTACGATTGCCGAAACATAACAAGTTTTATCTGATTTCCTCTGGCAAGAATGGAATTGGTGAACAGGAAAACAGTGGTAAAACCCCAAGAGGCTGGCATCGTGTTGCCCAAAAGATCGGTCATGACGCTGCAAAATATTCAGTCTTTATTGCGCGCCAGCCTACAGGCGAAATTTACAATCAACAGCTTGCACAACAGTTTCCACAAAGGGACTGGATTTTATCGCGAATTTTGTGGCTGGATGGTTTGGAGGCTGGTTTTAATCAGGGGGAGGGTTGTGATACCTTTAAACGATATATCTACATCCATGGGACACCTGATACGGAACCGATGGGCATTCCGATGTCTCATGGCTGTATCCGAATGAAGAATGATGAAATTATCGAGCTTTTCGGGCTTGTTCCTGAACATGCACTGGTCTATATTTCAGAACAGACATTGGAAAATAAGCAGCCAGATTGTAAATAAGTGCCTAAATAAAATACGAAAATCCTGTGTTTTATCAAGAATGACCTATTTTTTAATCATTCACACGGTTTTTTCCGAAAAGAGCATGAAAAGCGTTTGACAGGCTGTGAAGATTCTCTATAATGCACCTCACAAACGATGAAGACGTTAAGGGCGCTTAGCTCAGTTGGTAGAGCGTCTGCCTTACAAGCAGAATGTCGGCGGTTCGATCCCGTCAGCGCCCACCA
>NZ_KB849211.1:705797-749731 GCF_000368025.1 Acinetobacter parvus DSM 16617 = CIP 108168 | reverse complement strand
AGGGCGCTTAGCTCAGTTGGTAGAGCGTCTGCCTTACAAGCAGAATGTCGGCGGTTCGATCCCGTCAGCGCCCACCATATCCCATCATCTTAAAAATCAATTCATTGTAATCACTTCAAGCTTGATTTATCATGTGCCGCGATAATCATTCTAATATTGAAGTCATTTATTATGAAAAATCCATATCAACGCAAGGCTGCGTCGAAATCTCAAACTACGATATCCAATTCACCGCCTAAACAGCTTTATCGCCAGTTTATTGAAAATATTATTGTCCAGCGTCGTGTGGTTGCCCTGTATCATGAGGGTTGGGCACTATGTGCAACGCCAACAGGACAGCATGCCATGTCTATTTGGCAGAACAAGGGAATGGCAAAGTTACTGATCAAGGACAATTGGGCCAATTACGAGGTTCAAGAATTGCCCTTGATGGCATTCATTGAAAAGATGATTCCTTTTTTAAAGGAAAATAACACCATACTTTCTCTGGACCTAACGCCTGAGGGGAATAACCTACTGGTTAGCCCTGATTCATTATTATTGGATATTAAGAATTTTCTGTATCAGCTCTATTTGCAGCGCCCAGAGGTTTTTGCTGAGTTGCAGTTGCCGTTACCACGGGACATTCGCCTGCATCAATAAGCAATAAGATAAAATTGATAGGGATAACCCTGTCAATACTCATCCAGTAACCAGCCACTTGCGTAGGCAAAATACTCCCTTAGCCATGCATTATAACGTGTGGCTAAAGGTGTGGTGGCACCCAGCATGCTGATATGGCGATATCCCTGTTTTCGCGCAATTGCGGCCGCCCGCAGTGTATGGAAATCACTGGTCACGATTGCAATTGGTTGCTGGATATTAATGTGTTGTGCCTGCAACAAAGGCTGACTATTTTGAAGATTCAGCTCAGTGCTGGTGCTCTTATCCTCCAAAAGTATTTGCGAAGCGGGAATGTGGTGCTTCTGCTGTAGATAGCTGGACATCACCTCAGCCTCACTTTGAGTTTCACCAAAATCAATACCTCCTGTCAAAACCAGTTTTGCATTAGGTTGGGCCAGGGCCACTGGAGCAGCTCGATCAAGTCGCTTGGCAAGGGTGGCGGATGGCTGCCCATTTTCAACACCACTACCCAACACAATAATTGCCCGTACTGGGGGTGTGGTCTGGGTTTCTGAATTGTTCTCTGCCAGATAATTAAAAAAATAGCCTAAGCTAATCAACCAGATCCAGAAGCATAACCAGCCAAAGCGCCAAATGGAATGTAGGCGGAAATGATAGAAAAAGAAACGTTCAATATGATAATAAAAGAACGCATATACACAGAAAAAAAGGCCAAGCAGCAGTGGAAGCACTGTCCCAATATGAATCTTTTTAAATGCGATCAGCACCGCACCATCAATGAACAGGACTGAACCGACAAGGGCAAATAAGAGACGAAGCCATGAACTGAGTTGCATAATTTGAATTGTGGTCGATTTGAATCGTGTTAAGTGTATGCAAATTTAGGCGAAAGGCAAATTTTGATGCTGTTGTATAAAAAACGGGTGTGAAAACACCCGTTGTTCTTGGAGGAAAGTGAACTACGAGTTAATAGACATCCCGACGATAACGTCCTGCCTGACGAAGTGCATCCACTTTTTCTTCACCTAGGATATCGGTAAGTGCCTGATCTACACCTGAAGCCATGCCATCAATACTACCACAGACATAAATGACCGCACCCTGGTCTAGCCAGCTAATTAACTCATCAGCCTGTTCACGCACGATATCCTGCACATAGATGCGCTGCGCCTGATCTCTGGAAAAAGCCAGATCAAGGCGTTTGAGCGTGCCCATATTTTTCCATGCTTCAATCGTTTCCTGATAGAAGAAATCATGTTCGCGTTGGCGTTCACCAAAGATCAGCCAGTTGGCGGTGTAATTCTGACGGTTACGCTGCTGTAACAGGCCCATTAGTCCTGCAATGCCTGTACCATTGCCGATACAGATAATAGGGCGGTTGTCGTCAATCAAATGGAAAGATTCATTGCTACGAATGCGTAAGGCAATGGTTTGCTTTAAGGATGCAAACTCGGTGAGCCAGCCTGAACCTAGTCCTAATTGGCCATTTTCATCACGTTGTTGACGCACCACCAATCGTAGAACTTGCTGTGACGGGATGCTGGCAATCGAGTATTCCCGTGTTGGCAGGGTAGGAAGTTGTTGCAGCAGTTCCTCAAGCTTGGTAAATGGCTGAATCTCAGTGCGTAGGTTTTTATTCCACAGCCATTGTTCAATCGGTTGTTTGAGTGAAGCAACCTGAATGTTGGCAGGAATTTGATGCTTGGCCAGAAAGGCTTCAATCTCAGCCATACTATTGGCTGGTTGAATCTCGGCAATATCTCCCGCATGCCAGCTAATGTCATAAGGTGCTGTCAGTTCAATATTATAGGCTGCCTGTCCCAAACTATTTGGATTAAGTACATGGCGTTTACTGAGTGTCCATTGATCGAAGACCTTTTCAATATTCATGGCATGCAGTTCATGCTGAGTCACCGCAGACAAGGCTTGATTCCAGCGTTGAATGTCATTGGCATTTGCATTGTCCACTTCGATTAACTCGAAAAATGCCTCCGCATTGCATTGTTTTAACCACTTATCAACTGCATAGCCAAAACTACAGTAACTGTCTGGATATTCTCTGGAACCGAGCGCCAATACCGCATATTGCATGTGACCGAGGTTAGGCCTCTGTTGCATGAGCTTTTTACAGAACCCTGTTGCCAGGTCGGGTGCTTCACCTGTGCCATAGGTGCTGACCACGAATAGAACCTGCTGCGCCTGCTGTAAGTCCTGCTCGGTAAGTTGCTGAATGGGTTTCACTACAGTCGGCTGCTGTGCCTCCTGTAGGCTGGTGGCGGTGCGCCAAGCCAACTGTTCAGCAACACCTGTTTGAGACGCATAAGTAATCAACCATGGTTTTGCATTTGGATCGACCTGTTGTGATGTTTGGGATTGACGCGCTGCCAAAGTCAGTTTCTTCTGTTGACGGCGTTTGAGGTACAGCATCCAGCCTGTCACAAAGAATAAAGGCATGCTGAGAGAGGCCAGCAAGGCAATAAACTGGTAGGTCGAACCAAAGAAACTACCCCGATGCACAGGTAGCATGCTGCTCATGATTTTCTCATTAAGCTTTTTATCTTCATATAATTCTAATTTTTCAATTTTTTGCTGCTGATAGTTATAGACAGCCTGATTGCGTGCACGTTCATGCTGTGGAATATGGTCAACGAATGATAGCTCTAGCTTTGCGTCATCATGCTTGGGAATATTTAGGGTGAGGGCAGAGTATTTGCCGCCAATCTGTGCATTGACGTTTGTCCATGTCTGCTCAAGAATTGTATTGATCTGTTGTTTTGATAATTCAGGTTGCTTGGCTTGGCCAGCCTCATTGTCATGCTCTTTGCGTTGTGGCTGTTCGACTCCCATCACCTTGAACATGCCTGCACGCCACCAGTCATACGACCAGTATAAGCCTGTACATGCAAACAACAGGTAGAACACCGCCGCCCAAGTGCCCACAACGGCATGTAAATTCCAGATAAAATTACGGCCTTTCAGCTTGGGCTTGATAAAAAACCATTGTTTAAAAGAGTGTTTCTTCGGAAAACGCAGATAAAGTCCACTCAATACAAAGAAAATCAGCATCAACGCAGAGGCACCTGTCAACTGTTTGCCAAAATCACCCATCGTTAGATAACGGTGCAAACGCTGAATAAACTGAAAAAACTCCTGTCCCTTGATCTCAGGCAGAACCTCGGCAGTATAGGGATTGACCATCATGTTATAGCCACGCCGTTCGCCATCTTTCTTGATATTGACTGTAGAGGATGCGGTAGGGTCAGCAGAGAGGGTGATGCTGTTGATCTTAATCTCAGGTTGTTGCTGGTTGAAATGCTGATAAAGTTGCGCTGGTGTCAGCTTGGGAGTTGTTGCGGCTTGTACCACATAACTTTGCTGATTAATCATTTTTAAGATTTGTTGATCGTAGGAGTAAATGGCTCCTGTCACTCCCATGATGGAGAGGATTAAACCAGCCGTAATCCCTAAAAACCAGTGGATTTGGAAGAATACTTTTTTAAACATGGGAAAAAATGGAAAGATGAAGAAGTTTCTGTAAATATAACCCAATAATAAGAATAGAATAAGGATTTTGTAGATAATATTGATTTTGATTCTTATTTTCAAATTAAGTGATTTAAATCTGGCTTAAACCTAAACGAGGGAAGTGCCATTTTAAGAAAAAACCCAGCTTGGGCTGGGTTGTTTTATATTGCTGATGACCGTATCCGATTACAACGGTTTAGCCTCACCAACTGTCTCTTTTAAGTGCTTGCGTACTGTATTAAATGAGAAATTCTTTGAATCCATGCGTTTTGGCAGGATATAGGCACCTTGCTGAACTTCGCCTTTTGGTGTCTTTACCTTGAAATTAACCAAAATAAAATCAGGGGTATTGTACCATTCGTAAATGTCTTTCCAGCCGATGGTCGCTGTACCTTCCTGAAGTCCCATTTTCTGGCGCATCACAATCCCGTGGGGCTGTACACCTAAACGAATCCCCTTGATTTCCTGTACAGGAAATTCGTTCATTTTACGTTTCACATACCATTCCAGACCAAACTTCTTGATGAGGTAGAACAGTACCACACCAATGATCACCACCCAGCAAATCGCGGTTGAGTAGGTGGAGTAATACTTGATCAGGCCTGCTGTAACCAGTGAAAGCACCACAAGTGCAATCATAATCAGCCAGGCCTTGCGGCTGAACTTATTGGTACCACGCCAAATCATAAGTTGGGCTTGACGTTGTTCTTGTTCAGAAACTTCGTAGGGAACGGGTTGTAGCGTATAAGCGTATAGCGTTTTGGCGGTCATAGTTTAAAAAATGAGTTTAGAACTGGGTTAAGTTTATCATTGATTGGCATGCAAAGATATTAGGCCAATAGCGAATCATAGGGACGATTAAAATACCAATAGCCCCTAAAGTGAAGCAAACTCGGTCCCATCTTCATGGGGTTCATAGCTTAAACTCTGTTTCAACATACTTAAACGGGTCAAAATACTCAGGATCAGGGAGAGCTGCTGCAAAATAATCAGCGATTTCTGGTCGTTTTCATCATTGCGGCTCAGGCGTTCGCGTATGCTTTGTAGCATATTTTGTGAAGACAGGTCAGGTACTTCATCTCGTAACAGTGCACCCTGAATATCATCCAGTGCCTGATCCAACAGGCTTAATATCGCAGGCTCATCAATACGTTCACGGTGCGCACCCAAGGCCGCGATATAACTGAGAAAGGTATGGCTTAAACAGAGAAACTCAAATGCCTGTGCTTTCTTGGTGGGATCAATATTGGGTTCGGTTGCAAGGGTGGAAATGAGTGATGCAACTTCCGCATCATTATTATGTGCCGCCCGTCGGACCACTCGATAGTTCAGGGCATTATTACGCCCTTCATGATATTGGGTTACCACTTCCGCCAGATATTTACATTGGGCTTGCAGTGAACGTTGAATGGTGCGTGGCAGGCGGCGGAACTTCCAGTCGGGCCAGATAAAGCTGACTCCAAACCATGCCAGTGCACAGCCAATGATGGTGTCGATCAGGCGTGGCAAACCTGCGGCAAATGCGGAACCATCCAGATTAAAGTTGATCAAGGCCAGAATGGTGATAAAGGCGGTTGCCTGGGCATACTGTTTACTACGCAACTCGAAAAATAAAACGCCACTGAGCACCAACATGACCAATTGCCCCTGAAGTGACGGAATAAAGTAAATAATCGCCAGACCGACAATAATTCCAATCAGGGTGCCGACAATTCGTAAATACAGGCGGCGTTTGGTCGCGTTAAAGTTTGGCTGACAGACAAACAGGGCAGTCAGTAGAATCCAGTAGCCATAGGCAATATGGGTTAACTGAATGAAGATGTAACCGATAAACAGCACAATGGAGAGACGCACCGCATGGCGGAATAACACCGATTCGGGAGTGAGATGCTGCTTGACCCGTACCATCATGTCATTCCAGCCTTTCAGGTCATCATCCTTGAGCTGGTTTTCCGCCTGCTGGGCATTGATCAGTTGCATGTTACGTTCAGTCTCCAGATTCTGGAGCTGCGCATCAATCGACTTTAAGTTTTGATAAAGCGCAAAAAGGGCATTAATCCGCACCTGATCATAGACTTGGTCTGCATGCAACTTTTCCAGCGACAGCCTTAAGTTTTCAAAGCTGTGCTTAAAGCGCTTGTTATGCACATAGCGGGTACGGGTTAAAATACAGTTCGCCAAGTCCTGACAGGCTTTGCCCTGAATGGTCAGGATACGCTGGAAGCGGAATAAAATATCACTGTGCTGAAAAATCTTGGCCAGTTTCTGATAGTCGATATGAGCTGAATCCGCCCGCTCATGAATATCCTGCGCAACAAAATAATACTGCAAGCTACGCCGTGTATCTTTCTGGCCCCGATCACCCTTGAGGCGGGTCAGCAGCGCCATACGCATGTCATTGAAGATGGAGATCAGCTTGCCATTTTCCAACGCTAGATCAATCATGCTTTGCTGATAGCTTGATGGCGTCATATCGACATCGAACAGATTGGATTTGGCAAATAAAAAGCTTCCCAGCGCATGATAAGAGGCAGAGAGCTGGTCCTGCAATTTACGAACAGGAAATAACAGGAAGCTAATGGTGGAAAGCAGTCCGTACCAGGCTGCGCCAGCTACCAATAAGGCTGGTTGTAGATACCATTGTTCGAACAGGTGTACACCTAGCATTGAGTAGACCGAAACCACCAGACAGCCATAGGCAATGGTGGCATAACGCCGACCGAGTGAACCCAGTAAAATCCAGCCGATACAGGAAACAATCAGCCCGATTGCAAAGGCAGCAGGATAGGGAAACAGCAACTGAACCGATGCCGCAGTGATAAAGAAACCGATATAGGTATAAATCAGGTTCATGATGCGCACGGAAAAACGGTCATCAATGTCACTGATACCTGCGGCAACCACACCCAATGTCAGTGGAATGGTGGCGAGTTGAAAATTGAGCAGATAGGGAACAAAAGCCGTGCCTGTAAAGGCAATGAGCATACGCACGTTATACATAAACGTGGTGTTGTAGGTTGCCTGTTTTAAACGTCCGAACCAGGGATTCAAGGTTGATCCTTTTTTATAGGGTCTGTTGACATTTCAGCCATGCCTTGCGTTATCGGCTAATATGCTATCGATTTTATCACTCATATTATGCACAAATACAGTGAGGATGCTAAGCTTGCAAACGTGATTAACATGAAAAGTACAGTATTATGCAGGCAGAGCAAGCTCGTCAGCGTCAATATTCAACAGCATGGATATTATTGCTGGCTTTATTGACAGCTTTAGGTCCATTATCGATTGATATGTATTTACCCGCGCTGCCACAAATGGCGGATGAGTTTGGGGTAAGTATGCAGATGATTGCCAATACCTTACCCGCATATTTTCTAGGACTTGCGATTGGACAACTGATTTATGGGCCTGTAAGTGACCGTATTGGACGCAAAACCCCCTTATATTTTGGCTTGGCCTTGTATGTGGTTGCCAGTTTGGCCTGTGTTTTTGTGAGCATTGTGGTCAGTGCTGGCTTGATGAACCACGCGCCACTTTGGCTGTTAATGTCAGGCTTATTTCTAGTTGTTTCTGGGATTGGCCTAACTGGACCCAATGCAATGGCTTTGGCCATGTCGAAACAGGGTGCAAGGGCAGGAACAGCCAGTGCCATTATGGGGAGTATGCAATTCGCCTGTGGCTTGTTGGGCGGGGTAATCTTAAACTTCCTGATTTGGAAAGCATCACTCAATATGGGATTGATGATGTTGATGTTTACCAGTGCGGGACTATTTGCAATTTTTAAGGTGGGGAAACAGCAAGACAGTATCTTCAGCTAGAGATACTGTCCAATAAATGAATTATTCATCTAAAAATACAGTAAAGTTTTCCACAGGCTCACGAGGCGTAATAAATGTATTTACGATGTGATCAGGGTCTGCATAGCCCAAGGCAACAGTGCACACCAGTTCTTCATCGTCAGGTGCGCCAAGCACATCCAGTACGATTGGATGGAAATGGTTCCATGCGGCTTGCGGGCAGGTATCCAAACCGCGTGCTTTAGCTGCAACCATAACATTCTGGATCATCATGGAAATATCCATTTTTGAACCAATCCCCATTGCTTTGTTCACGGTGAAATACAGGGCAACAGGGGCATCAAACAACTGGTAGTTACGCAATTGCTGTGCCGCCATTTTTTCCTTTTCACCTTTTTGAATTCCTAGTAAACCGTAGAGTCCCCAGCCATTTTCACGACGGCGGTCAATAAAAGGTGAAATCCAGGTTTCAGGATAATAGGCAAAGGTTTCCTGATACTGTCCAGCGAGTTCTGGCTTTTGAAACATTTCAATTTGTGCATTACAAACACGGTTAATCATTTCAGCTCGTTTTTTACCTGTCAGCACATACACTTTCCACGGCTGTGTATTCGTGCCAGACGGTGCTCGGCTGGCAACCGCCAAAATATCCTTAATGGTTTGGGTTTCAACAGGGGTATCCAGAAACGCACGTACTGAATGGCGCGATGTAATGGCATCATCGACGTAGCGGACTTGTTCCGTGTTCATAAAAATTCCTCATCATTTATGATCTTTCTCATGGAATGAGACTATAAAGTAATAAATAGCTTTTGCAGATACTTTTTAAGTCGTAGATTGGAGTTTTGAGTGAAAAGTAAGCGATATGTAGATGAGACCTACCAGTATTGTATTTCATTTGTATTTTGTTTCTTTATGTGAAAATTAAATGTATTTGTAACACAATGAAATAGATTTAATATTTATTGATATATATTGGGGCTGTGATTGCCCCTAGAATAAAAAAATACACACAATATTCTAAATTTATGCATAATACGCCCTTTTTTAAAATTGATTAGGCTTTCCTTGCTGAAACGGTGAGGGGGATTTTCTAGCTCAGGCATATCGAATTTATCCAATTTTATGCCTGTGGAAAATGTTGAAATATACACCAGATACAGGAGCTTCTCATGAGTTTACCTCTCATCCGTAAGCCATTTATTCAGGACATGGCAATCACCGTTGCAACTTCCATGATGAACAATGCCTATGCTGCCCGTAGGCAACAACAGATACAGCACTTTCGCCCCATCGTTACAGCGCTTGTTCATCTACATAACAAATAGAATAAATGGAATAAAATATGGAATTTACTTTTAATGGTTTCTACACGCTAATTTCGTCAGTGATCGTTCTGTTATTGGGACGTTTACTGGTCAACAAAATTGATTTCTTAAGACGCTACAACATTCCTGAACCTGTCGCAGGCGGTTTGGTGGCAGCAGTGGTTTCCCTGCTGGTGCATTCGCTCTGGGGCTACAGTATTGTTTTCAGCAGTCAGTTGCAAACCAGTTTTATGTTGATCTTTTTTGCCTCGATTGGCTTAAGTGCAAACTTTATGAAGCTCAAGGAGGGTGGTATTGGATTAGTCATTTTTCTCGTCTGTGTCGCCTCATTCATTGTGGTGCAGAATGCGGTTGGGATGAGTCTGGCAACCTTGTTGGGTATTGATCCTCTGATCGGTTTGATCGCAGGTTCAATCACACTAACAGGTGGTCACGGAACCGCAGGTGCATGGGGTGAAATCCTTGAAACTCAGCATGGTATTCAGGGCGCTTTGGCATTGGGTATGGCAAGTGCAACTTTCGGCCTGATTATTGGTGGGATTATCGGCGGTCCATTGGCCAAGCTGCTGATTAACCGTTACAGCCTTGCCCATGCCCAAACCTCTTCCGAGATCAAGGATCGTGATACTCATCTCGACCAGCACCCTGATGAACTTGCACCATTCGAAAATCCGCATCAAGTTCGTTTAATCACTGCGGATAATGCCATTACCACACTTGGTCTGTTTGCTGCCTGTTTGGCATTTGCTGAATTCATGACAGGTTATAGTAAAGGCACATGGTTTGAGCTGCCAACTTTCGTCTGGGCATTGGGCGGTGGTGTGGTTTTGCGCAACATTCTGGAAAGCATATTAAAGGTTGATATTTTTGACCGTGCAATTGATGTATTTGGTAATGCATCATTATCACTGTATTTGGCAATGGCTTTGCTTTCATTGAAATTATGGCAACTGGCTGATTTGGCTGGTCCACTTGTTGTGATTCTTGGCGCGCAAACATTGACAATGGCGCTTTATGCTGCGTTTGTGACGTTCCGTGTCATGGGTAAAAACTACGATGCAGCCGTGTTGGCAGCGGGTCACTGTGGTTTTGGTATGGGAGCAACGCCAACAGCTGTTGCTAACATGCAAGCAATTACCAACATGTATGGACCATCACATAAAGCATTTTTAATTGTTCCGCTTTGTGGTGCGTTCTTTGTTGATTTAATTAATGCAACAGTAATTCAATTAATTTTGAAATTCTTTATCTAAGTTAGATCAAAAGCCCATACGGGGCTTTTTTGATTCATCCATTTTTTTGAATATGTGATTGACGCACATAAAATTGTTAAGTGAATAAGTGATGAATGAACAATTAAATGCCACGCTGATGTCGTGGGTACAGTTCTTGAATGATCCGCTTTGGAATTTCCTGGTCGTATTACTGGTTGCGGTTGGGGTATTTTACACATTTGTTACGGGTGCGGTACAGCTTCGCTTGTTCCTGCATAGTATCCGTGTGATGAAAGGCAGTCGTAAAGAAACGCAGGATGAACATGGCATTACACCATTTCAGGCTTTTGTCACTGGGCTTGCAAGCCGTGTGGGCGTGGGTAATGTTGCTGGTGTTGCGATTGCAATCGCAATTGGTGGTCCTGGTGCCGTGTTCTGGATGTGGGTCACTGCCTTTCTTGGTATGAGTTCTGCATTTGTTGAATCATCGCTTGCCCAGTTGTTTAAGGTGAGAGACCATCAAAACAAGCAGTTCCGTGGTGGCCCTGCGTACTATATTACTCAGGGCTTAAAACAAAAATGGCTGGGGATTGTTTTTGCACTGTCACTCATTCTGGCTTATGGCTTTGTATTTAATGCCGTGCAGGCAAATGCGATTATTGGTGCGACCTCACATGCCTGGGGATGGGATAAAGCCAATTTTGTATTGGGGCTTGGTGGTCTTGATCTCGAAGTGTCATGGGTTGGGATTGCATTGGTCATTATGACGGCATTGATTATCTTTGGTGGGATCAAGCGTATCGCTAAAGTTGCTGAAAGTATCGTTCCTTTCATGGCATTGCTTTATATCATGGTCGCTTTGTATATTGCGATAGCCAACTTGCCGATGTTGCCTGAGATCTTTAAATTGATCTTTAGCAAGGCATTTCAGTTTGAGGCTGCGGCAGGTGGTTTCTTCGGTGCGATGATTTCTATGGCAATGATGATGGGGATCAAACGTGGCTTGTTTTCCAACGAGGCAGGTATGGGGTCAGCGCCAAATGCCGCTGCGGCCTCTGATGTGAAACACCCTGTGAATCAGGGTCTGGTCCAAATGCTAGGTGTATTTGTCGATACCTTCGTGGTGTGTTCATGTACCGCGATCATCATTATGGTGTCTGGTCTCTATCACGAAGCTGGCTTTGAAGGCGTGACATTGACCCAGAAAGCTTTGGAGAGCCAAATTGGTAGCTGGGGCGGTGGTTTTCTGGCGATTATTCTGTTCCTGTTTGCCTTTACGTCGATTATTGGTAACTATGCCTACGCTGAAAGTAATGTGCAGTTTATCAATAACAATCCTAAAATCATGCTTGTTTTCCGTATTTTAGTATTGGTTATGGTGTACTTCGGTGCAATCACTAGCGTTCCATTGGTTTGGTCTATGGCAGACTTGTCGATGGGATTGATGGCAACTATTAACCTGATCGCAATTCTATTGCTGACTCCGATAGCATTGATTTTATTGAAAGACTACACATCTCAGTTAAAGAAAGGTATTAAGGAACCAGAGTTCAAGATTGATCAATATCCTGAACTAAAGAAAAAAGTTGGTTCAGATATCTGGTGATCTTGATAAAAGCTCCTTTCGAGGGGCTTTTTTATGGATTGGCAGTCACAGCAGCAAAAAAACTGATACAGCATTTCAGGCTGGGAAGAGCTAAAATTTAAGCTGGAAACACAGTAAATATGGCAACAACTGCATATGAAACGGCTTAAATCATGCATACTCGGACTATCAGTAATCATTTTAACAGGTTGCCAAACAACCTCACATTTACGTCCAGCAATTGAAGATGCCCAGGCACGGGTGCTGAGCCAGCCTTTTAGCTATATCAAACAACAGCAAAAACGTCCCGTAATCGCTTTGGTTTTGGGGAGTGGTGGTGCACGTGGCTATGCCCATATTGGGGTGATACAAGTGCTGGAACAACAGGGGATTCGTCCAGACTTTATTGTAGGCACTAGTGCAGGGAGTATCGTTGGCTCAATCTATGCCAGCGGCAAAACCGCCGCTGAGTTGCGTGACATTGCCCTAAAGCTGAAAGCCAATGACGTTCGTGATGTCAATGTCAGCTTGAAAGGGTTCTTTAATGGTAAAAAGGTTGAGGATTACATCAACCAGCAGGTGCGCAACACACCCTTGCAACAACTCAAGATTCCAATGTATGTGGTGGCAACTGAACTTAAGGATGGCAGCAGAACAGTCTTTAACTATGGCAATACTGGACAGGCGGTTCGTGCCTCGGCCTCAATCCCCAGCATGTTTGTACCCACCAAAATTCATGATGTTGAATATGTAGATGGTGGGCTGGTCAGTCCTGTGCCTGTTCAGGTTGCACGTGAACTGGGAGCGGATGTAGTGATTGCAGTGGATATTCTGGCCCAGCCGATTCATACTGAAACCAGCAATGTTTGGGGGCTGTTTAACCAGAACATTAATATTATGCAGGGCCGTCTGGCTGAAGAAGAACTGAAAGATGCCGATGTGGTGATTCAACCTGATCTGCGTGAAAAGGCCCATATTTTTGATGTTAAGGGGCGTGAAATGACTATGCAGGCAGGGATTGATGCGGCTCAGTCAAAGCTTTCTGAAATTGAACTTGCCATTCAAAGTAAGAAAAACCTTGTACAACCTGATCAGCAAGATTTTGCCTTAAAGACCTTTCCAGCACATCCTTAAGGTTTATATGGCCACAGAGAGTCGTAACAGCATTAAAATCGTTTCGATGTCCTAAACAAATTGTAAATACTCATCAAAATGCTATGAAAATTTTGGAAAAGCATGTAAATAACTACAACTTACCAAAGTTTCTATCAGACAAAGTTAAGTTTAAGGTTATAGCATGACGTACTTGCGTCAATTGCAATACAACAAGGATTGTTAAGCACGATGTTTAAATCATTTTTTCCCAACCCACGTCCATTTTTTATTTCAGTGGTTGTATGGATGGCCCTGAATATGTTGCTCTGGTATACGGGTGGCCATGGATGGGGGGGATATTTGGGATTCCCAAAGGGCTATGCTGAAGCAGAGTTGCAAATTGGGGTGAGCCGTTTCTGGTCGCCTGCATTTATTTGGTTCTATCTCTGGTTTCTCCTTTCAACCGCCTTATTTGCAGGTTTTTGGGGATTCCTTTCTGATCACAAATGGCAGAAGTGGTCAGTCTGGGGGTCAGCATTTATCTTGTTTAATATCTGGTTTGGGGTGCAGGTCAGTGTTGCAATCAATGCTTGGTATGGACCATTCTGGGACATGATTCAAAAGATGCTAAGCGATGGCGGCGGTAATATTAATGACCTATATAATGGAACTTTGACTTTTCTTTATATTGCAATGGTTGCCGTCACATTCGCCGTAATCAATGCATTCTTTACCAGCCATTATGTGTTCCGCTGGCGTACCGCCATGAATGAATACTACACTGCAAACTGGGATCGGCTTCGTCATGTCGAAGGGGCTTCGCAACGTATTCAAGAAGATACCATGCGTTTTGCCACCATTATGGAAGACTTGGGGGTTGAACTGATTAAGTCAGTGATGGTGCTGATCGCGTTCCTGCCGTTATTATTTAAAATCTCAGAGAAAGTGCCAGTGCTTCCAATCGTGGGTGAGATTGAACATTCACTGGTATGGGCTGCAATTGTCTGGGCGGTCTTTGGAACTGTGGTGTTAATGATTGTCGGTCAGAAATTACCAGGCCTACAATTTAATAATCAAAAGGTTGAGGCAGCCTACCGTAAAGAGTTGGTTTATGGTGAAGACCATGAGAATCGTGCTGATCCACTCACATTAAAAGAGTTATTTGCTCGAGTACGTGTAAATTATTTTAGACTTTATTTTCACTATGCTTATTTTAACCTTGTCGCGATTTGGTATAAGCAACTGGATGTTTTATATAGTCTGGTGGTGCTATTTCCTGCAATTGCCGCAGGTAAAATGACTTTAGGCTTGATCAACCAAATTAGTAACATCTTTGATAAAGTTCGTGAATCATTTCAATATCTCATCAGTTCTTGGAAAACGATTATTGAATTACTCTCAATTTATAAACGTTTAAAAGCTTTCGAGTCAATTTTAAAAAAATAAGTGTGATTAAAAAAACCTGCAACTAGCAGGTTTTTTTGTGTCCATGATTTGATTAATGAGTCGCATTGTAAAAATTTAGAATAGTTCCAACTAAATGCTGTTGGGATTGATCAACGGTGACTTTGATTTCTCTAAAGTTAAACGTGTCTTCATCTTGATATTTGGCTACGCCATGTGTTCTGTTATTCAGCTTAGGAATTTGATAACTAAAGAAAGCGATTTGTTTTGAAGGGTGTACGATCTTCATTAATTTAAGCGGATCTTGATAACCACCGTATTCATATTCCACACTTTGTTTTAAAAGATGTGGAAAATAAAGCGTCGCATTTGGCATGCCGCAACCTACACAAAATGATGAATCATAAAGCTGAATTGCTTGTTTCTGATTTGGACTCATGATTAAGGCAGATCCAGTACCATTCGCTCCTGCACTTGATTGTATGTCTTGCCAATCTCTAGGTACAAGTACAATTCCTATTTCAGGAATAGCCCATAACTTGAGTTGTTCAGCTTGTTTAGCATCTAATTTAAAATCGAAATGACAGCTTTTTGCGGAACATGATTTAAAGTCTTTTAATAAACCATCTTCCACAGGGTTGAGTGCGGTTACCCCGTAAAAAGGCACTCGAACATCATTTGCAAAAGAAGCTTCACCGAGAGGGTAAATTTGATTTTCTGCTTTTCGTTCTTTTGCACTATTTGAAAACTGAGGGAAATTTGCTTTAAATACTGTAATCTCAGCATGAATGGCTGAGGAGAACATACTCATTAAAATCGTGGGAAATAAAATTGTTCTTTTCATTTTTAAATTTGACCAAACTCAGTTTGCTTTAAGCTAATATCTTCTGCAATAAAATGACATATGACAAGTGTAGATCAGTCCTTTAAACTGTTTTCAAGTTTGATAATAAATATGAGTAATACAGAATGATACCAGTGAAGAATATACTTTCAGTTTGCTGCTTTATGGCACTAAGTTCTACTAGCTTCGCACAAGAAATCAAAGGTATTTCATTTTCACATCAAGATTGGGAAATTTACTGTAGCAATACAGGAACCTGTCGAGCTGCGGGCTATCACAATGAATCTAGTGATGATTATCCAGCATCAATCTTATTGACACGTCAGGCGGGCAAAGCTCAGCAAGTCACAGGCGAGTTTGCTTTGGGTGATGGGTTTACCGAACCTCAAATTCCTAAAAATCAGCTTAAAAATATTCATTTTTATGTCAATGGCAAGGATTTAGGGGCTGTTTTGGTGGATGGCACTGAATTTCCACTTATGGGTAGATTGACCGCAGCACAGGTGAATGGATTGTTGCAGCAGGCCAGTGGAAAAGCAGACATTGTATTTAAAAATAACCGTCTGCAATGGAATATTTCGGATGCGGGTATGACTGCAACATTATTGAAAATGGATGATTTTCAGAAACGTGTTGGAACGACAGGCGCCTTGGTCAAAAAAGGGAAAATGAGCGAAGCAAAAGTTTTAGCGGCTCAACCGAAATTGGTGGTGAAACAGGTTAAAACAGCCAGCAAACCTTATCTAACTTTGCAGCCCAACAGCAAGCAGTATCAGTCCGTGTATAAATCATTGATGGCAGCACAACCTACACCCAAACAAGATGGTTTTTGTGAGGGAGTTTATAGCAGTGATGGCGTAAAACCTCAGTCGATTGAACTCTACAAATTAAGCAATAAAAAAGTATTGGCAACGACCCTATGTTGGCGTGGAGCATATAATGAGGGGTATGGAGTTTGGGTGCTGGATGAGTCTTTAACAGGAAAAGCAATTTTTGTGACTGAACATGCCTCCGATGTTGGGGATGGGATAATCAGTAGCTCACAAAAAGGACGGGGAATTGGAGACTGCTGGTCAAGTGATGAATGGGTTTGGGATGGGCAGAAATTCGTACATACTAAAGATATGTGGACAGGCATGTGTAAAGGGCTTGCTGCAGGTGGGGTATGGGAACTGGACCAAATTGAAGCAGTTGTAAAATAGCATTTTGAATATATACGCCAATCTCAACTTAAAATAAGATTTTCGGGTGTGTTAAGGGGGCAGTGATTATTTCATTTTTATTCATTAACTAAAATAAATTGCTAAAAATAACTCAGCATTTCGCTGCTTTAATTTTTAGCTGTATGACAATAACTACTCACAATATTCAGGATTATAAATTTGCTGAATTGTAAATTTTTTTACCGAGAATTTTCATTGATTGAGTACAATTAACCGCCAATCCTATTATAGGCTAACTCTATAAATGGTTTGGTATCTATCAGTTCATTGAGGTTGGTTATCGTAAACTCGACATCGCCAATACCATGATGCCCTATATTGGAAACATCACGATAATTTGGAGTATTTACAGGAATATCCTCAGGTTTTAATTTTAAATAAATTTTTAAATTTCGTAAGCGAACTTCCACAGTTAAAATATTTTGTGTGCTTTTATAGGCTATATAGTATTTTTTAGGAATTTCCTCAATCGAGTCATCAAAACCCATAATCATATCTTGTAATGCTTCCATGAGCTCAATAACTTCTTTAGATTTATTTTGTAGATGGCTCTCTGTGGTGTATTGTCCGATATTTCGTGTAATAGCAGCCTTTTTTCCCGCTGCAACCATGACAGGGTTTTTCGCTGTTTGATTGAGAGTTACTGGCGTATTTGATGTTGTGTTATGAAAAACTTCCTCAAGATACAAACTTTGGTTTGAAAAAAGTTGATAACGCCATAATTCAATATTTGCTCCCATAACTTGTACTGCATGTAGATCGTATTTTTTATAATTTGGTGCAATACAAATGACCCGAATATCTGACCAGTCAATTTCTATATTGTTTCCTAGTACTTTTTGAGCTGCTATTTCAAAATCACCTTTATGATCTTGAATCCAATGAAGATAAAATAGGCTTTGTGTTATGAGTTCTGAGGACTCTACTTTTTTATATTCAATAATGACAGGATTATTATCTTCAGATAGAGCTAGAGTATCAATTCGACCAGCATGAATTGCACCCGTTGAAAATTCACTTGCGATAAAACGGCAGTTAAAAACAGTGATTAGGTTGTTTTCAATTAAAGTTTGCAAATCTTTTTCTAAAGGGAAGTTGGTTTTTTGCACAGTGCGTAATTGTAAATTATTATTTATATCGAAAATTGGCATGACGATAAAACCTTATTTAAAAAATAAAACCCCGTATCAATACGAGGTTTTATAACATGAAATCAATAAATTGGCTAATAAGTTAACCAATCAATTTCTTCATTAATTCATTTACTTGAGCTGGATTAGCTTTACCTTTTGCAGCTTTCATGACTTGACCAACGAGACCATTAAAGGCTTTTTCCTTACCAGACTTGTATTCTTCAACCATTTTTTCATTGGCTGCAAGCACGTCTTTGATAATCGCCTCAATCGCACCTGTATCGGTTTCTTGCTTCAAGCCTTTTTCAGCAATAATGTCATCCGCAGATTTACCCTCTGCTTCCCACATAAATCCAAACACCTGCTTGGCAATTTTACCGTTAATGGTGTTATCCACAATACGCGCGATCATGCCACCCAACTGCTCAGCAGAAACTGGAGAGTCCGCCAATTCTAGGCCCGCTTTGTTTAAAGCGCCTGAGAATTCACCCATCACCCAGTTTGCTGAAACTTTACCTTGCTTCTCACCGCCAGCAGCAGCTACAACAGCCTCGTAGAAGTCTGCCATTTCACGAGAAAGTGTAAGTACATGTGCATCATATTCCGTTACGCCAAAGTCAGCCATAAAACGGGCACGGCGTGCAGCAGGCAATTCTGGAAGCGCCACACGAGCAGCTTCGATTTGTTCATTTGAAATGATCACTGGTAACAAGTCTGGATCAGGGAAGTAGCGATAGTCGTTGGCTTCTTCTTTCGAGCGCATTGAACGGGTTTCCATCTTGTTCGGATCGAACAAACGGGTTTCCTGATCAATTGTGCCGCCGTATTCCAAAATTTCCATTTGGCGTTCAATTTCAACATTGATCGCTTGCTCAATGAAACGGAATGAGTTGAGGTTTTTTAACTCGCAACGAGTGCCGAATGGCTGACCTGGACGACGCAAAGACACGTTACAGTCAGCACGGAATGAACCTTCGGCCATGTTACCGTCAGAAATACCTAACCAACGCACCAATGTATGAATCGCCTTGATATAAGCCACAGCTTCTTCAACTGAACGCATATCAGGTTCAGACACGATTTCAAGCAATGGCGTACCAGCGCGGTTTAAGTCGATACCTGACATGCCCTCAAATTGGTCATGGATGGATTTACCAGCATCTTCTTCAAGATGGGCACGAGTTACGCCAATACGCTTCACCGTACCATCTTCAAGTTGAATGTCGATATGACCCAAGCCCACAATTGGATTGTCCATCTGGCTGATCTGGTAGCCTTTTGGCGAATCTGGATAGAAATAGTTTTTACGGGCAAACACAGAGGCTTGGTCGATGTAAGCATCAATGCCCAAACCAAAGCGAATCGCAAGATCAACCACTTCAGCATTCAATACTGGCAATACGCCTGGCATGGCCAAATCAACAAGGCTGGCTTGGGTGTTTGGGTCTTGACCAAATTCAGTCGATGAACCAGAGAAGATTTTAGACTTGGTCGCCAACTGAGTGTGGATCTCGATCCCGATAACGACTTCCCAACCGTCAATAAGCTTTAACTTTTGAGCTTCAGTCATTATACATTCTCCTCAGCAATTGCCGCACGTTTGGTATGCCAGTCTGTGTTTTGTTGATATTGATGCACAATCGAAAGCAATTGTGATTCTGACCAGTAATTACCAATCAACTGTAAGCCCACAGGCAGGCTGTCTTTATCAAAACCTACAGGTGCGTTGATGGCGGGTAGACCTGCCAGGTTCACGGCAAGGGTGTAGATATCGCCTAAATACATTTCAGTCGGACTGAGGTTTGCGCCGATTTTGTATGCAGTGGTTGGTGCAGATGGCGCAGCAATCACATCGACATTTTCAAATGCTTTAAGGAAATCCTGCTGAATCAAACGACGTACTTTTTGTGCTTTGACATAGTACGCATCGTAGTAACCCGCAGAAAGGGCATAAGTCCCAATCAGGATACGGCGTTGCACTTCCGCACCAAAACCCTCAGAGCGTGAGCGTTTATACAGGTCTAAAATGTCTTTTGGATTGTCACAGCGATAGCCATAACGAACACCATCGTAACGTGATAGGTTGGAAGATGCTTCCGCAGGGGCGATCAAATAGTAAGTCGGCACATAGGCTTCAGTCATGTTGAGATCAATCTCAACCAAGATTGCACCCATCTCTTCAAGCTTTTTCAATGATTCTTCAACGCGCGCTTTCACGTCTGCATCTAAACCAGCCACATTGAAGTACTGTTTTGGAATACCAATGCGTAAGCCTTTGACTGCCGTACCGTTTAGTTTGGCAACGTAATCGTCCACATCTTTATTTACTGAAGTAGAATCTTTGCTGTCATGACCTGCAATCACATTCATCAAATAAGCACAGTCTGCTGCTGATCGTGCCATTGGACCGCCCTGATCCAGTGATGATGCATAGGCAATCATACCAAAGCGAGACACACGACCATAGGTCGGTTTTAAGCCCGTTAAGCCACAGAATGAAGCAGGTTGGCGAATCGAGCCACCAGTATCCGTTCCTGTGGCAATCGGTGCTAAATCCGCAGCCACAGCCGCTGCGGAACCACCAGACGACCCTCCTGGAACACGATCAAGCGCCCAGGGGTTGGAGGTTGCACCGAAGTAAGAGTTTTCAGAGGTTGAACCCATTGCAAATTCATCCATGTTCACCTTGCCTAAAGTCACAAGACCTACAGCTTTGGCTTTGGCAACCACAGTTGCATCATAAGGTGAAATAAAGTTATCCAGCATTTTTGAACCCGCAGTGGTTTTAATACCCTGGGTACAAAAAATATCTTTGTGGGCAAGTGGAATACCCGCTAGCGCATGTGCGTTACCTGCTTTGAGTGCAGCATCAGCCGCATCAGCTTCAGCAAGTGCTTGTTCTGCCGTCACCGTCACATAACTTTTTACTTTTGGGTCAAGGTGGGCAATACGTTTTAAATAATGTTCGGTCAATTCACGTGATGAAAACTGGGCCTGTTTTAAGCCCTCGGAAAGTTCACGGATTGATAAGCGATGTAAATCTGTCATATGAAAAATTTCTTTACATTCTAAATATAAAATATTGACTAATCGAATAAATCTTATTCAATTACGCGAGGTACAAGGTACAGACCTGCTTCTGTTGCAGGGGCGACCGCCTGATATTCATCACGGTGATTGCTTTCACTCACCACATCGGCGCGTAAAGGCTGTGGATGGTCAAATGGGCTTTTTAAAGGCTCAACATCATCGGTATTAATGTTTTTCAAGCTTTCCATCATGCCAAGAATTTTATTTAAACTTTGAGCATATTCAGCAGATTGCGTTTCATCTAGGGATAAACGGGCAAGATGCGCAATCCCTGAAACGGTTTGTGCATTTAAGTCCGTCGTCTGCTGAGCATCTGATGATGTAGACATAACTTTACCTAATTCAGTATCAAAAAATTGCAAAATATCGTGCGTTATAATAAGCGATTGACTTGTTCAAAGCATCACATTTCGTTAAAGTTGCCACCTTGTATTCACACAAAGTTTAATTGAGAACGCCCCCGTGATTCTAAAACGACTAATTGGCTTGTTTTCGCCGGATTTAGCCATTGATCTAGGTACTGCAAATACCCTTATTTATGCACCAGGCCGTGGCATTATATTAAATGAACCAACAGTTGTGGCCATTCGTCACAGCGGCTCACAAAAGATTGTGGCGGCTGTAGGGATTGATGCTAAACAAATGTTAGGCCGTACACCAGCGAATATTTCAGCAATTCGTCCAATGAAAGACGGTGTGATTGCTGATTTTGAAGTCACTGAGACCATGTTGAACCAGTTTATTGGCAAGGTGCACGAAAAGCGTCTGTTTCCACCAGCACCGCGTGTGGTGGTGTGTGTGCCATGTAAATCGACATTGGTTGAACGCCGTGCCATTCGTGAGGCTGTGTTTAATGCAGGCGCGCGTGATGTGCGTTTGATTGAAGAGCCAATGGCTGCCGCAATTGGTGCGGGTATGCCCGTTGAACAGGCATGTGGTTCAATGGTGGTGGATGTGGGCGGTGGTACGACCGAGATCGCAATCATTTCATTACAGGGTTGTGTCTACGCAGATTCACTCCGTATCGGTGGTGATGTCTTTGATGAACAGATTATCAACTATGTTCGTAAGGCACACGGTTGCCTGATTGGCGAAACAACGGCTGAAACGATCAAGAAAGAAGTGGGTATGGCGATTGCTGATGGCAAAACGCTACAAATAGAAGTGCGTGGACGTAATTTAGCTGAGGGTGTTCCTCGTGCGATTACCGTAACTTCTGATGAAATTACTCAGGCGATTTCTGATCCACTACAAAGTATTGTCAGCGCTGTAAAATCTGCTTTAGAACAAACTCCACCTGAACTTTCTTCTGATATTGCTGAACGTGGCATTGTTTTAACAGGCGGTGGTGCATTGCTGCGTAACCTGGACAAACTCCTTGCCCAAGAAACAGGTTTACCTGTGATTGTTGCTGATGATCCTTTAACCTGCGTCACCCGTGGTGGCGGTAAAGTCTTAGAGTTTTTTGACAATCCAAACCATGACATGCTTTTCGTTGGTTAAACCATAAGGATCAGGCGGTGCAACCGAATCTTTTTTCAAGACAACCGCCATCTTTTCGCTCCTTTATCATTGCGGTCATTACATGTCTGGTGGTGCTTTTCTTTGACTGGCGCATGCCCTATGTCATCCAGCCTGCAAGGGATGTTCTGTACGCCGCGTATAATCCGATTTATGCGCTGGCAAGCTATCCTGTACTGTCGCGAGAATGGCTGAACCAACAAACCAAGTCTGAAACCCAACTGCGCCGTGAAAACACTGCGATGCAGGCTGAACTCTTACAGGCACAGGTTCGACTCCAAAAACTTTCAGAACTCTCTGCGGAAAATAACCGTTTAAGGGGGCTTTTGGATACGCCATTGATTATTGATGGTCGTATGCAAATTGCAGAAGTGATTGGAACAGATGCTGACCCTTTGCGTCATATCATCATTATCAACCGTGGTTCACTGGACCATTTAAAGGTGGGCCAGACTGTTCTGGATGATAAAGGCATTATGGGGCAGTTGATTAGTGTCTATCCGCACAGTTCGCGGGTGATGTTGCTGTCTGATAAAGAACATTCTCTCTCTGTACGTTTGGAACGTACGGGGATGCGTGCAATCGTCTCGGGTACAGGGGATTTGGGACAGCTCAAAATGGAGTATGTACCTACCAGTGCCAATATTCAGGTGGGGGACAAGGTGTTCAGTTCAGGCTTGGGTGAAAATTTTCCAGCAGGTTATTTAGTGGGAACGGTGTCTAAGGTGAGCCGTCATACTTCGGGTGAGTTTGCCGAAATTGATGTGAGACCAGCGGCCCAGCTTGCAAGTGGTCATCATGTGGTGGTGCTGTTCTCTGAATCCTTGGCGCAGGAGCAACCGTATGCCGATCGCTAAGCTGAATTATGAAAAACGTAAAGACCCGCTTTGGATGATCATCATTTCCATCGTGATCGGATCAATCCTGATGGTCTACCCAATTGCCTATGAAGCTTCAGGGTGGCGGCCATCATTGATGCTGATGATCATGCTGTTCTGGATTCTTTACCAGCCTGTCTGGTGTGGTGTCTGGTTTGCATTCGGCATGGGACTGTTCGTTGATTTGCTGCTGGATGCACCTTTCGGTTTAAATGCACTGAGTTTTGTATTTATTGCCTTTGCGACACGCTATTTTATTCGTGAACGCCGTATCCTGACTTTTGGAAACTCATGGGTGATTGCGGTGATTGCGATTGTGACGCATATCATTTTTCTGTGGATTAGCCAGACCATTGCAGGGACACATTTTTCGATTGCGCGTCATTGGCAGCCCGTGCTGACCAGTATCGTGACGTGGCCTCTGGTTTATTATTGTTTACACAAATGGCGCATATAATTCTCGCATCAAGCTCACCCCGTCGGCAGGAGCTGTTAAGGCAACTCGGTTTGGACTTTGATAGTTATAGTCCAGATGTTGATGAGGCTGTGCAGGACGGTGAAACTGTTGAACAGTATGTTGAACGCTTGGCAAGGGACAAGGCTCAGGTTGTTTTAAACCAGTACCCAGAAGCGATTGTGATTGCAGCGGATACCAGTTTAAGTTGTGCTGGAAAGATTATTGGAAAGCCAGAGTCAAAGCAGCATGCCTTTGAAATTTGGTCAGCACTTTCTGGACAGTGGCATGATGTCTACTCTGGAATTTGTGTGGCAAGCAGCTCGAAAATCTTGAGTACAGTAGTGCGTACCCAGGTTGAGTTCCAACGTTTGAGTGATGTGGAAATGGAAAAATACTGGGCTACTGGCGAACCTATTGGTAAGGCAGGTGCCTATGCGATACAGGGAATTGCGGCGCAATATATTCCACAGATTCGTGGAAGTTACAGTAATGTTGTAGGCTTACCCTTATATGAGACAGTACAGTTATTAGAAAGCGTTAAGGCCTCCGTATAAAATTACCAGGCTGATACTTTCGGATATAAGAATTTTTATAAAATTTTGAGTTGGTTATGGCAGAAGAATTGCTGATTAACGTCACACCGATGGAATGTCGTGTGGCCTTGATTGAAAATGGAACGGTTAATGAATTATTCGTTGAGCGTACGGTAAAGCGTGGTTTAGTGGGTAATATCTACAAGGGCAAGGTGGTGCGGGTGCTGCCAGGAATGCAGGCCGCCTTTGTTGATATTGGTTTGTCCAGAACCGCTTTTTTACATATCAATGATATGGTGTGGCCCCGTTCACAGCCAACTCCCAACGTTTTTGAGTTGCTACATCCTGGGCAAATCCTGACGGTTCAAGTCATGAAAGACATGCTTGGCACTAAAGGCGCCCGACTTAGCACTGACCTTTCTATCCCATCCCGTTATCTGGTGATGATGCCTTTTGGCAAGCATATTGGGGTTTCCCAGCGCATTGAGTCCGAAGAGGAGCGTGACCGTTTACGCAGCATGATTGAGCGTATTCAGGTCGAACACCAGTTACCAGGCAGCGTGATTGTGCGTACTGCCGCAGAGGGAGTGGATGAAGCGGCGATTGTGCAGGACATGTGCTATCTCGCCAAGCTTTGGGAATATATTCAACGTACCCAGCAAAGTACCGTTGTTCCATCCCTGATCTTTGAGGAATTGCCTTTGCCGCGCCGAGTGGTGCGTGATCTGGCCAGTGAACAAACTGCCAAAATTTATGTCGATTCACGGGAAATCTACGGCAAGCTGCAAGAATTTATTGATGAATTTATGCCGAGCATGCATGATCGTTTGATTCATTATCCTGGTGAAAAACCACTGTTTGACTTATATAACGTTGAGGATGATCTACAGAAAGCCTTGCAGACTCGGGTGGCGCTCAAGTCTGGTGGTTACCTGATGATTGACCAGACCGAAGCCATGACCACGATTGATGTCAATACAGGCTCTTATGTGGGTGGTCGTAGTTTAGAAGACACTGTGTTTAAGACCAATATGGAAGCCACACAGGTCATTGCAAGACAACTACGTCTGCGTAATCTTGGTGGGATTATTATTATTGACTTCATTGACATGCAGGAAGCCGAACACCGTGACGAGGTGATGCGCCAGTTTGAAAAGATGCTGGAACGGGATCATGCTAAGACCAAGATTACCCAGGTTTCGGAACTTGGTCTGGTTGAAATGACCCGCAAACGTACTCGCGAGTCTCTGGAGCATTTACTGTGTGAATCATGCCCAACCTGTCAGGGGCGTGGTTATGTGAAGACGGCGGAGACAGTATGTTACGAAATATTTCGAGAAATCCTGCGCTATGCCCGTGCATTTGATTCCAAGGGTGGCTTTACTGTCGTTGCACATCCAGCGGTCATTGATCGGCTACTCACAGCAGAAGCCCCAGCCGTGGCGGATCTGGAACATTTCATTAATCGCGTGATTAAATTTCAGGTCGAAAATCTGTATACGCAAGAGCAATACGATATCATTTTAAGCTAAAGTTGTAACAATATTTCGCTTAATCCTTGTTACAACTGAAATTTTACTTTCGATCACAAATTTTAAATACTAGAACAATAAAATGAGCCATAGGCACTATTGGGTGTCTTAGCAAAATATAAGAGGTATATAACTATGAATGTCAGTGAAAGATTAGTGAATCACGGTTTTAAGCATGTTTTGGACAGTAATCCCGTAAATACGTGCTATATGGTTGATAGCCAAGGTAAAGAGGTTCAGATTACCACGGCCATGATTCGTTCCGCTTGTCATCAGCTTTTACAACGTTGCCGTGCAATTAAAAAATAAGGGGCTATGTAAAGCCCCTTAATTTTTTCTGCGAACTTAATTCGCAACTTTCTGTTCTGGCAAGTCCCGAATCGCCTTTTCAAAACGCTGAATTTCATCCTCTAAATGCGTAAGAAGTGTCTGCATTTTTGGTACAGTATTACGGCACGCAATTAAACCGACTTCCAACTTGTCCAGATAACTGGTCATGGTGATGTTGAGTGCTTGACCATCCATGACGATAGATGCAGGGTAGAGCGCATCAAGTTTCGCACCATTCCAGTATAAAGGTTCACGTGGGCCTGGTACATTCGAGATCACAAGATTAAATGCCTGATGTTTTGGAAGCATGCCTGAAGCAATGTTTAAACCTGCTGGCCCATAGACTAATGCACTATAGTTTAGGATTTCGTTTGCACTCATGCGGCTAAACCGCTGTTTTGAGTTCTGCACACTACGGCGAATAATTTCTAAACGTTCAATTGGGTCCGCAATATGGGTGGCTAAATTTGCCAGAATCATGGTGATACGGTTGCTGAACTCAGAATCATCTGTACGCAATGAAGCAGGCACCATTGCAATTAACGGTTTTTTCGGCAAACTATTTTGATTGATCAAATATTCACGTAATGCACCAGAACATACCGCCAATACCACATCATTAAGGGTAACGCCCAGTGTTTTGGCAATACGACGGAAACGTTCCAGCTCAAAAGACTGGGCAGCAAAACGGCGGGAAGAGCTTACACGTTGGTTTAAAATTGACGGTGGTGCCTGAAATGTTGACACATGGTCAGGGTTTTTCCCAATTTCCTTAAACAGTGTTTGTGAAAGTTCCTGCATCACTTTAGGTGCAATTTCACACTGGGATTTAATCGTATCCAGAACTCCCCTGATTTTACTGACAGCAGGGGTTTTAGGTGCTTTCAAGCGTTTAGTACGCTTTCCTTCGACACACCATAATGGCACGACATGCTTTTCATTCGGATCTTTTGAAAGCGATTTTTCCACTAAACGCATACCTGCAACGCCATCGACCATCGCATGATGAATTTTGAAATACATCGCAAAACGATTTCCTTCGATTCCTTCAATCACATCGCAGGTCCAAAGTGGTTTTGCACGATCAAGCAGTGAGCTATGTTGTTGCGAGATATAGACCAGCAATTCACGGATACGGCCTGGGTTTGGTAAGGCAATATGGCGGAAATGGTGGTCAATATCGAACTCTTCATCCTCTCCCCAAAATAGCCCATTAAGCTGGTTGTTGAATGGTGGAACAGGAATACTTTTTGATTGTCGGATATCTTGAACTAGGTCATGAACGAAAGTAGGCGATGCATTTTCTGGAATCTCAAATAAAAACAAGCCACCTACATGCATAGGTTGCTGTCTTTTCTCTAAAGAAAGAAAAATGAAATCGATTGGGTGTAATGGGCGCATGTATATAGCCTCTCCTTGCATTTTTTATAAGATACTTGTAGGGTCTGATGACACTTCAATCATGCCGTGCATAGTCTAAACAATGTGCTATATCGCAATGGAACATAGCTCGCAAGATCGCATCCAACACACCCTATAATTCTTATTAGAATTATTGAACCGTTGTGTGAAGTATATACGGTTTAGTCTGGTTAAAATATGACTTTGTACAGAGGAGTCAGAAAAAATAAAACCACTGACGAATCAGTGGTTTTTATATACCAAATCTGCTAGGCACTATTATTTAAGATTGCCTGCATGCAAACCACATTCTTTGTGTGTGGCTTCTTCCCACCACCAGCGACCTTCACGTTCATGCTGATTCGGAAGTACAGGGCGAGTACATGGTTCACAACCAATCGAGATAAAACCACGCTCATGCAGTGGGTTGTATGGAATCTCCATCATCCGAATGTAACTCCATACATCCGCGCTGCTCCAGTTGGCAAGCGGGTTGTATTTAATTAGTTGTTTGCCCTCGCCAGAGAAACCGACATCGGCTTGAACCACAGGAACATCACTGCGAGTTGGACTCTGGTCCTTACGCTGCCCTGTAATCCAGCCATCTAAAGTGGCAAGTTTCTTACGCAAAGGCTGCACTTTTCGAACACCACAACATTCCTGATGCCCATCTTCAAAAAAGCTAAACAACCCTTTTTCATTAACCAGTTGTTGTACTGCTGCGGATTCAGGGAAGCAGATTTCAATAGTGATATTATAGTGCTTACGGACCGTTTCAATAAATTGATAGGTTTCCGCATGCAAACGACCTGTATCCAGACTAAACACACGAAAGGGTTTGCCAAGACGTGAGGCAATATCAATCAGCACAACATCTTCCGCACCCGAAAATGAAATTGCAATCTCACCTTGCTGGCTAAGTGCGAGTTCTAAAATTTCTCGTGGCGATTTGTCTGCGTATTCAGCAGCGAGCGCATCTACAAGGTCAATAGTAGGAATAACAGTCATGAATGTTCCTGGCGATAGGCTTGGGCACAATTGTAAATCATTATAAGCAAAGCTGTTGGCCTGCTTGTGGTTTTAATCTTGCAGAATAAAACCGTTTTATTCAACAACAGCGCAAAATTGAAAATGTTAATGGTATGATACAGCAATTTTTAACCAACATTGGAAGCATTCATGGAAATCGTCTGCCTAGATCTTGAAGGGGTTTTGGTTCCAGAAATCTGGATTAATTTTGCAAAGAAAACTGGCATTAAAGAACTCGAGGCAACAACTCGTGATATTCCAGATTATGATGTATTAATGACCCAGCGTTTAAACATCCTTAAACAACATGGTTTGGGTTTAAATGACATTCAGGACGTTATTGCAGACATGGGGCCTTTTGAAGGTGCGAGAGAATTTGTGGAATGGGTGCGTACTCATTTTCAACTGATTATTTTATCTGATACATTCTATGAGTTTGCCCATCCATTGATGAAGCAGTTAGGCTGGCCAACAATTTTCTGTCATAAACTTGAGACCGATGAAAATGGCATGATTACTGCCTATAAACTGCGTCAACCAGATCAAAAGCGTCAAGCTGTAAAAGCATTACATGGTTTGAATTTCCGCGTGATTGCTGCTGGTGATTCCTATAACGACACAACCATGCTGGGTGAGGCTGATCACGGTTTCCTGTTTGATGCGCCAGACAATGTAATTGCTGAATTTCCACAGTTTCCACCACTGCATGGTTATGAAGCATTAAAGCAGGCGATTCGTTCAGTATCTCAGCGTAATATTCCAGAATAAACCCAAGATTTTCTGTTTTTAACTGTGATAATAGAAAACTGGATAAAACAAAGGGCACATCATGTGCCCTTTGTTTTGATCGGTCAAAATTAGAATTTATAACCAATTTTTAAACCGTACGCGATTGCATCATTGTTTTTAAACTCAGCCACATAACCTGGTGTGTTGAACTGAGAGCCTGACTGGGCTTTTGCATCACCTAACCAGAAATATTTCACTCCACCTGCGATGAATGTTGCTGGGGTAGGGTTGTATTGAACACCCAGACCAAGGTTCCAGTAACCTTCCGTTGGACCAAGTGTGGTCACAGGATTACCTGCACCAGAGTCCCAGCCTACAGAGACATTACCCGCCCATTGATCATTCAGTTTACGGCCCACACCCGTGGTAATTGAATATTGATCGTCAGTATAGGCTACAAGGTCAAAACCGTCTTTCTTCCCTGTTGAGGCAACAATAGGAGGGAGGATGGAGGCTGCCCCAAATTTATAAGGACGAATAGCGAAGTCTTTCCAGTTCACCCAGCGTAAATTGGCAAATGCAACGGTGTTTTCCATAATTCCAGTTTGGAAATCGAGGTTGATCGATTGTGGGGTGGTGATTTCAGTTGTACCTTCTGAATGATTAATTTTATTTAGAACTGCATCCAAACCTGCACTGCCAGTCATGCCTGCAATACCATGATTTTCATAAGCATTCATTTCATGCTTGATTTTTGCACGGTAAGTCAAAGAAGCTTTGAGTGCAATTTCAGGAATTTGATAAGCAACACCCGCTAACCAGCCAACTGCTTCATCTTTGCCTGTTTTGAAGTCATAACCACTGTAGGCATTATAACTTTTGCCACGTAACAGTACGGTACTATCTAGGGTTTGATAGACCGCACCCGCATAAATATTCCAGTTTTGATTCGGTTGATAACCGAGTAGCAGATTTAAGTTTTCAGTATCAACTGTAACTGATGTGCCGCCTTTAAATGGAACAGGGCGGCTTTCGATAAAGTTACTTTTGCCCGTGTATTCTGCATCTGCGCCATAGGGCTGATCATAAATCAAACCAATCGAAAGTTTTTCTGTGGCTTGAATTTTTAAGGCTGCATTGGGCGCGTAATAGTGATTGGCCATATCACCTGTATTATTTTTAGATGTGTCTTTACCCGAAACACTCGGATCTAGAACGGTGATACCTGCTTCAAAATAGTTATTTGGCTGTAAAAAAGCGGCAATTGATTGACCTGAGCGATCCAGTGCTGCGGCGAATGTTGTTGTTGGAACTAAGCTAAGTAGAAGAGCCGTTTGAATAGCATTCAGCTTCATTAATATGTTCTCTCAAATCACTTTGTAACAGAATGGCGCGAAAAGTAACATAGTTTTTATTCGCTTAAATAATTTACAAATGTCAATAAATGAACGGTAAAGTCACTGAAAATACTTGAGCATTCACGGTTTTTATTGATGGTTTTAAACTTTGTATCACTGCTGATTTATTTAGTTATGATTTTGATTTTATTTATTAAAGTTGTATAAAAAAAGGCCATCCCAAGATGACCTTTTATTGAAAACTGTGGATTAGAAGCGATAGCCCATTTTTAAGCCATAGGCGATTGCATTGTTGTCTTTAAACTCTGCAACATATTCATTTCCACCTGCTTGAGCACCAGTTTGTGCTTTAGCATCGCCTAACCAGAAATATTTCACGCCAGCAGCAATAAAGGTTGCTGGCGTCGGGCTAAATTGAAGACCGACACCCACGTTCCAATAACCTTCTGTAGGACCAAGTGTTGTTACAGGGTTACCTGCACCAGAGTCCCAACCTACAGAAACGTTACCAGCCCATTGTTCGCTTAGCTTACGGCCAACACCTGCGTTAACAGACCATTGATCATCAGAATATTCAACTAAGTTGAAACCGTTTGGACGACCAACTAAACCACCGATTTGTTGAGACAATAAACCGAACTTGTATGGTTGGATTGCAAAGTCTTTCCAGTTGACCCAGCGAACGTTTGCAAACGCAACTGTATTCGCCATGATACCTGTTTGGAAATCTAAGTTAACAGACTGTGGCGTTGTAATTTTGGTCTTTTTACCCGCACTGCCTTCTTCAAGTGCTTGTGCTTGAGCTAATGCTTGAGCAGGAGTAATGCCCAGTAAACCTGCTAACACGGCTGGGTTGTTAACCAACGCAGAGGTTACAGAGAAATTTTCATTAATATTTACTTTGTGATCGATTTCTGAACGATATGTCAAAGATGCTTTAAGCGCAATCTCAGGAATTTGATAAGCTGCACCGACTAACCAACCAGCACCGCCAGTTTCTTTGATATTCGCATCATAGCCATTGTAGATACTATAAGCTGTACCACGTAGGTTTACATTACCTTTAACTGTTTGGTAAACACCACCAGCATACAGGTTGATGTTTTTAACTGGTTGATAGCCAAAAACAAGAGAAATATTTTGCGTATCTACTTTTACTGAAGTATTACCTTCGCCTAAAGCTGCATTTGCATCAGCAAGACCTTTTTGTAATGCTTTTACTGGTGCACTATTTAAGAAGCCTTGAGTGACTGCTGCTTGAGCCTGAGCAGGGGTCATACCACCTTGCACAAGTCCAGCAATTTGCTGTTGGCCTGTTGGAGAGCTTAAATAATCAGTTACTTTCTTTTGTACTAAAGCATTTGTTTTTTCAACAGGTAGAACAGTATCAGAGCCAGGATTCGATACAAAAACGTTGTTTCCAGAATATTGAGCATTTGCACCATAAGGTTGGTCGTATAATAAACCGAAAGAAACGTTGTCAGTCAGTTGTAATTTTAATGCTGCGCTAGGGAAATAATAGTCATCCGCCATATCCCCAATTTTTCGTGTTGTTGATGATGTGCCAGCTTCTTGGCCTTTCACTGTTGGGTCTAGAACCGAAAGACCAGCTTCGAAGTAGTTACCTGGTTGGAAAAAAGCAGACATTGACTGACCTGAACGATCCAGTGCTGCTGCAAAAACTCCAGTTGCAGGTAGCGTCGCTAAGATCATGGCAGTGCTAAGATGTTTTAATTTCATTTTAAATCTTTCCTTGAATTTCAAGATTTGTTAAGTAAAGAAGCTATGATTGGCACGCCAAACTGATTATTAAATGTATTTGGCTATAACTTCATGTAACAAAAATACCATAATTAGAATAAGAGTAAATATTCTAAATGAACTATCCAGTACGAATGATTGCATGAAAATGGATAAAAAAATGCTATAAATAATTATATACATATGTGTTTTTATTGATAATATGATGAAAAATATAAACTATTATTCTAAGATGATAGAGCCAATTTTTTGCATTTTTACTAAAAAAATTTTTTGTAAGGTGAAGGGTTTTTTGTAAAAAATAGAATTTTTATAGAGGTGGTCCCACTTTTTTGAACAACTAAAAGCTTATTTATAAGTAATATTCTGCTCTATAGCTGAATACGTAATTTATGGCGAATTCAAACATGAGGTGCGACAAGATTGGGAATATGAACCAACAAAAATGTGGCGCTATATTGGTAACTATAAATGGAAAAGTATTTAGCTAAAACAACAGGATGCACAAGGGAAATGGTTGCAGACAGTATGGCAGGTGGATGACTCTCCATGTTATGCAGGTTTGGGGCGTTGGACCAAAGATAATGGGGTAACGGAATGGACTTCAAATGAAACCTATCGTCCATTGCCACGCCGTGAGCATACGATTCGTAATGATTACGATGTGATTATTGGGACCAACCGCCATGCATTGACAGCAACGGGTTGGGTGCATGAACAGGACAATATCAAGTTTGATAGCAAGACCATACTGCGCTGGCACGCAAATTGGGTGAATCAATACTTAGGTCTTTTTTATTTCTGGCATGCCATTTGCTTTTAAATAATTAGACAGGCAAAGATGCCTATTTCAATTAATCACTACGTTTTTATAGGCAAAGGGGCCTAAAGCTGAAAGATGCTTTAGGCCCTTTTTTTATAAAAATTTTTAAAGAAACTATAGAGGATTGTTTATGTCGTATATTGCGCCATCCGAGTTTGCGGTCAAGGTTGTTGATGCAGGCGAATCAAAACTGCATATGGCAACACGGGATGTGATGATTCGTGCCTATATGGCAGGGGCAATCCTTGCGATTGCGGCTGTATTTGCGGTGACGATTGGGATTCAAACAGGTGTGCCACTTATTGGTGCGTTGTTGTTCCCAGTGGGATTTTGCATGTTGTATTTATTGGGTTATGACCTATTAACGGGCGTTTTTGTATTAACGCCATTGGCATGGATCGACAAGCGTCCAGGGGTGACCATTCCAAGAATCCTGAAACACTGGGGCTGGGTGTTTTTAGGTAATTTCGCGGGTGCATTAACCGTCGCTGTGTTGATGGCAGCTGTTTATACTTATGGATTTGCCACTGAACCAAATGAAATTGGTAATAAAATTGCGCATATTGGTGAAAACCGAACCATTGGCTATAAGGAATATGGCTTTGGTGGCTGGATGACAATTTTCATTCGCGGCATGCTGTGTAACTGGATGGTTTCACTGGGGGTGATTGGTGCGATGGTCTCGACCTCGGTGAGTGGTAAGTTCATTGCCATGTGGATGCCTGTGATGCTGTTCTTTGCCATGGGCTTTGAGCATTCTGTGGTGAATATGTTCCTGTTCCCATTTGCCATGATGATGGGTGGTGATTTTTCAATTATGGATTATTTCCTATGGAATGAGATTCCAGTTGCATTGGGGAATTTAGTGGGTGGTCTGGCTTTGACAGGTCTTGCGCTCTATACCACGCATGTTAAAACAGCACCAAAACGTAGCTTCTAATGATTTGCTATTGAATGGCATAAGGGGATCAGGGAGTGATTCCCGTTCAATACTGAGATAAAAATGACACAACAATTACAGGTTGAACTGGGGCAATATTCTCATCAAGGTCGTAAAAAGCTCAATCAGGACTTTTATGCCGCAACTTTACCGCAAAACTATCTATTGCAGCATAAGGGCATGGCATTTGCCTTGGCGGATGGTATTAGCAGCAGCAATGTCAGCCACATTGCCAGTCAAACCGCCGTTACAGGATTGCTATCAGACTACTTTTCCACGCCAGAAACATGGACCGTCAAAACCTCGGTGGAACGGGTACTGACCGCAATCAATGGCTGGTTATACGCACAGACTCAACAGAGCCAGTATCGCTTTGATAAAGATCGTGGTTATGTCTGTACCTTGAGTGCTATGGTGCTGAAAGGGCAGATTGCCCATCTGTTCCATATTGGCGATAGTCGAATTTATCGGCTGCAATCGGGTCAATTGGAACAACTGACGACAGATCATCGGATTTGGTTATCATCACAAGAAAGCTATTTAAGCCGAGCCTTGGGGGTTAATGCCAAGGTAGAGATTGATTATCAAAACTATGCCTTATATGAGGGCGATATTTTTATTTTGATGACCGATGGGGTGTATGAATATTGTCCCCAAGCGCAACTCATTCAGTTTTTAACTCAAACAAATACCAGTTTAGATCAAATTGCTCAGCACATTGTGGAACATGCCTATCAGCAGGGCAGTACCGATAACCTGACCATTCAGATTATTCAAGTGCAAAAACTGCCTCAAATTGAAGCACAGGATATTTTGCCTGAATATGCACAACTGGCTTTTGTGCCAGCGTTAAATGTGCCTACGCAATTTGATGGTTATCAACTGCTTCGGGAAATCTATACCAGCCACCGTAGTATTTTATATTTGGCACATGAAATAGATCGGCAACAGTTGCTGGTAATCAAAGTGCCTGCCTCTGAGGTGCAGCATGATCAATATTTGGCTGAACAGTTTTTACTGGAGGAATGGATTGCCAAGCGGATTCATAGTCCTCATGTATTGAGCGCCTATCCTCAAACCCGACCACGACATTATATTTACCATACCATGCATTATGTTGAGGGACAGACCTTAAAGCAATGGATGCTGGATCAGCAACAACCGATTGCATTGGATCAAGTACGTCAAATTATTGCGCAAGTTGCCAAGGGTTTACAGGCAATGCATCGACTGGAAATGTTGCATCAGGATATTCGCCCAGAAAATATTATGCTGGATCGCTTTGGAACGGTAAAAATCATTGATTTTGGGGCTTGTCGTGTTGCAGGCATTCGCGAAATGCAACGGGAAACACAGGATGCTGCCTTGGGAACGTTGGCCTATATGGCACCTGAATATTTTTTACTGGAACCTGTTTCAGCCCGATCAGACCAATATTCGCTTGCCGTATTGACCTATTATTTATTGACAGGGGATTTACCTTACCAGACCAATATTGCCAAATGTAAATCCAGAAAAGACTTGAGGAAGCTGTATTATTTTTCGGTCTTTGAATATCGCAAAGATATTCCGATCTGGGTTGATCTGGCATTGGAAAAGGCGGTTCGACCTGATCCTGAGCAGCGTTATGAGGACATCTCAGAGTTTATTTATGATTTAAATTATTCTAATCCTCTGTTTGTGCAGCCAGCACGTAAATCATTTGTAGATAGGGACCCTGTTTTATTCTGGAAAATGCTATCTGCAATCCTGTTATTATTGCTTTTGGGCCTACTTTCCCTATTACACGGCAATTAGTTGTTTTTTATTAGTTTTCTGTAGCGTTGATTTCTACTTCTCATAACTGGTGTTTAGCACGAATCTCCTAAAATATTGTAGATTATTTTACCTTGCGGTTAATTTAATTTTTTGAATCATAATTTTTATTTTGGATATTTAAATGAAGTCGTTGTATCTGGTGCTACTGGGCGGCAAGCATGAACAAGCCAATGTTGAGGTGTATGATGTCATCCCTGTGATTTGCAGTGATTTAACAGAAGCTTAACCCATGACCATCGTATAGGGAATAGTCTTTCTCTTTTGGTTTTGCACTTGAACACTTTGAATCTGTTAGGGGGGGATGTGTTTAGCCATAGCGAATGAGGATACAAAAGTTGATAGAACTGGATATATCCTCATTTTTTGCAACGGTATCCTTATTTATTATTGTATATTTTGTCATGTTGTTTTGGTTAAATTGTTATATATCAAAGGCTTTTAAATATATTTTTCTATATTTGTTTATTGTGATTGTGCGCCCTGCGGGACTCGAACTATTATGTTGTATAATTGAATTTTAAGTTTATAATTTATGAATTAAATTGATTTTACCGCAAACTATACCGTAAAAAATAAAAGTACTCTATTTATAATTGAGTATTGATCTGATAGCGAGTATTGCGCCCACCACCTTCCAATTTGATTATACACTCTTTTCCGAGCAAGTCAGATAAGTGACGAGTAGCCGTTGCTTTACTGACTTTAGCAACCTTTTGATATTGTGAGGCACTGATACCATGTTCAAAACCATTTTCCCCTCCATCCAATAAACGATTCAATACTTTGCGTTGTCCTTCATGAAGATCTAAGTTTGAATATTTATGCCAAAACTGGCTCTTAAACAATGTTCGATCAATTTGCTTTAGCGTCGTTTCAAGGCTGTCATTTAAAGTATCTAAAAACCAGACAAGCCAATTGGTGATATTGGAATCATTTTTTTGGGTTTGTTCTAATATTTCATAATAACTTTTGCGTTTATTTAATATAACGGGGGACATCGCATACAAACGTATACTCTGTTCATCCATTTGTGCTAATGCAAGGTCTGTGAGGGTACGTGTAATACGACCGTTACCATCATCAAAAGGGTGAAGTGTGATAAACCATAAGTGAGTAATGCCTGCACGAAGTAGTGGGTCAAGCAACGCATCGGTTAGACTATGATTAAACCAATTTATAAAAGCTTCTAAACGTTCTTCTAGTCCTTCTCTAGGAGGTGCTTCAAAGTGAACGGTCGGATAGTCCAATCGACCAGAGACAACCTGCATTGGTTCTGAACCTCTGAGTTGACCAATACGTAAACGCTGCATTGTCCAATCAGGGTCATTAAAAAGCCATTGGTGCCATTGCATAAGACGTTTAACAGTAAGTAGTTGCTTTACGTTATTAAGCGCATCCAGCATGATGTTGGTTAAGTCTTCAGATCGGTCTGAACTTGGGTAAGGTTGTTCAAGGGTAACACCCAAACGACGAGCAAGTGAGGAGCGTAATGAATACACATTTAAGGTCTCATTTTCAATCGCTGATGACGCTACAAGATTGGCAAGTAGAGTATCTAAAGTGAATTGTTCTTTGGCTAAATCATGTTGACTTTGCCCAAGTAGGATTCCAATTTTTTGATGAATTTGTCTGGTTTTGGGTAAGATGATTTCATCTTCCCATGTGAAGTTTACCCAGTTGTCACTTTGCCAAATCCAATCTTGCATCTTAATCTCCACTTAGAGTCTTTCCAAGGTGAGCTAAATATAACACATATTCGGCTCAATAAATGAGTTGAATGTAATGTTTAATGAGCTCATTTATACTCATGTACCTCTATTGAATGAGGGGTACATTATTGCTGAATCACTTTTTTTAATTAGAAATAGTAAATAATAACTGTTCAGGCCAATTCACATCTATTGCAAAGCCTATCTTTTATCAAATTTCTTGATTGCTCTCTACCATACTTTAAAAGCATAACTCACTTACTTTTTGAAAGTTTGGTTCAGGTCTTAGGCCTCCATTACTCTTTACTCCAAGCAATAACGGATATAGCCAGTTTTTATACGTAGAATTGTTGTTTTTGGTGTTAATTAATATTCATTTTTTATAGTGAATAATGATCTATTAAAATAATGATTTTAATGTAAAATAAATACTGATTAATAAAAGTAAGACTTTATTATAGTCGTCTAAATATAAAGGATTAGTATGGAAAAGTACAATTATCTTAAACGAATAATAAAGAATGATTTGTATAAGGTGCTTCGCTATAAATATCCTTTGTGGTTTCAACGAGTGTCAAAAAGAAATCAGCAACATGAAGTTGTTATTTTTCGAGAGACAATTGATCTATTGGAAAACTATGATCAGTTGTTGCTGGTGCTCAAGAATGATCTGGAACCAACACTTGATGAACTTCCATATTTGACTGTTGGGCAGCGTGTAGGGCTGAATAAATGGATTAATGGTCTGAGATATCCTCGTGATGTTTTAACTGAACGGGATCATTTTGATTTTTTTATCTTTAGAAAAATTTCACAATATCTAGGTTTTAATCATGAGCTTGATCAATGCAATCATGGTCTAATACGAAATTTGAATATGCGCTTAGGGCAAAGTGCAATGAGATTGTGTGTTGATTCTCATCCGCTTGTAGCAAGCGAATTTAAAGATTATGAGCTGGATATTTTTTTTGATTTCTTAGAAAGATTGAAGCCGAAAGTATTAGCAGACTCTTCTGTTGATGAACAATTGGGCCTAGATGTTTGTGAGGAGCAGTACGAGCAAACATTCAAAAAAATTTAGATGAACATGAGCAGATTTATGTCTTTTGCTTCGATGTGACAATTCATCGAGATCAACCAAAGGGGGAGGATGATTACCTAAAATTGTATTCAGACTTTGAGGATAAAATAAAAGCGATCTTGCAGAAAGTTGATGGATTAAACACACTTATTCATTACTTGTTTAAACTGGAACCAAGTCAGGAATTTGGCATCAATCTACATTTTGTTTTGATTCTTAAGGAAACACAGCACTTTCCTGAGAATACATTTATCCTAAAATTCAAGAAAGAGTTGGCAGGTATTTTTTCTACTTTGTCGGATAAGTACACTGTTAGAAATTGGAATGATGTTGTTCGCAAACACTTTAATAAAAAGGCAGTTGGCTTCATCAAAAAAAGTGATGTAGCAGCCGTAAACGAAAGTTGGTACTGGATATTTAGCTACTTCTTTGCTGTAGAACAGGTTTTTAAATTTAATTTAGGTTTTAACCCACATCGGATAAAAGATGGATGTTTGGCTCTGCAATCATCATCTTTACCTACTTCTAAGAATTTAGAGTCGCTATCCAAAGGCTATTGTATCCTCAATGACCTAAGTGAACAGGATACAAGGATATTTGCTCATCGAAAACATTTAGCAAAACCTGCACAGCAATATTTGAGCTACGCTGACCTTACTTATTCAGAATATTCATATTTGCCAGTCAATGAAGGTGGGCATTTAACGATAGGTTATCTGTTGGGGCGAATAGAAGTGTTTTGCGAAACCCTAAAAGCGGTGAAACCTGAATTATTTATTATTCCGAACAAAGTGTTGTTTGGTTTTTTCTCACCTGAAGAATATTCAAAAATGCACACTCGATTGGGTCGGATGTGGTTGAGTATTTTTAAAACTTTACTTAATGAGCCAGATCTCTTTCAGTACGTGTTAAAAGCACAATTCCGTTCTCAAAATGTATTGTCCTTTTTAAGTTTTTTGCAGGCAAATTGGAGTAAGTTGAAAGAGCTTCAATCTCCGCCATTGAATGACGTAATCATAGTTCAACTTAATGAAAAAATGAGCATTTTAAAGAATGAGCTATCACATCACGATTTTATAAAATCTAAAACAAGTTTAGATGGCAATTTAAAAAAACTCACCAAGTACACTCGTTATTTGCTAGCCAAAGATGTTTATGCCTTGCGTATCCGTATCGAGTTCACTATCCCAAACAAAAGTTTGAATCAGACAGAGCAATCATCGATTCTGACTGAATTCTTACGAGTGGGTCAGTCAGCACAACCACTAAGTTGGCTTAGAGGCTATTTGTTGCGTTGGGATCAATATGACTGTGTACAGCGGCAGAGCAGACAAACTTATGCGGATTTAACCTTGTTTTTTGAATATCAACCCAAGCTGCAAGATGCCAATTTGCCAGAGAAGCTAAGGCGGTATTTGGGTAAATTTATCGCACGCTATAACGAAAAGAACAAACTGAGTAACTCAGCGAATGAAATACATTACAGCATGCGTAGTTGCAATATTTTTGCTCCAAAGGCCGAGTTAAGACATGAGGTTTTAAAAATTGAAACCATTGATAAAGACCTTCGGAAAAGCTTCCTGAAATACTATTTACCTTATTTTTACTTTTTGGACTTGTTTATACTATGGGTGGATATGGAAAATGGTAAGAAAATCAAACGTTATACGAAAGGACAGGAACCAAAATCTAAGAAAATTTCAACCACAGAGGGCAGCCAATCATCATGATTGATAACGTATGCTCAATGTGATTCCTCCTTGAGATTTGACCATAAGCGTTGAATAACTTTAGCTTTGCTCAAAATGATCAATTTCCTAACATTCCCTAAGGTAAATAGATTGAAATGTTTCTATATTCCAATGAATCCTAGGGCATTTTTTTGTCTGAAAAGCTGTAGTAGATATTATATATATGAATTATATAACTAAAGATTAAGAATTAAAAAATACTCAAACACCTGATCTGATGAGCATATTACGGAATTAGTCATCATGAACATTCACCAACACACTCTCCATGAACCAAGATTGCTGATTGAAATTGAATCTTTTACAAAAAGGATTATTAACAAAGGTTTGAAGAGAAAAGACCTACCTGAACTGGTTAGATTGCTAGATGCCTTTGAACAAGTTTATTCCTGTAATCATGTATATGCAGACTACGTTGGTTTATTTGAGTTTTTAGCTAGCTATGAGTTTTATAGCTTTAAGCACATTCAAGATGGTCAATACACATATGCATCTCTTTTAGAAATAAGTGATTGGTTATTAGATGCTTATAGTTGGTCATTCCAAGTTAATAAGAAAAAAGTCCTGAGTGATCTTCGTCAGTATAAGTTTGGTGTTAAGAGGAGATTAGGAAAACTTCGAACAGCTGTAGAGAGATTATTCCATCGTTATAGCCGTAATCTTATTGTCAGGGTGGATTTGAAGTATCACGTGGATAAACAGCATATGGTTGATATTGAAATGTTTAATCGACACGTTCAAAGGCTTCGTAACCGTATGGCAAATAAGGATAAGTGTTTTAAAAACCTGAAACTGAATGCTTGGTGTTTAGAGCAGGCACCAGAAGGCAGTTATCACGTTCATTTATTTTTGATCTATGATGGTTCTACATCTACGTATGACTGCAAGCTTGCTAGATGGGTGGGTAGGGTATGGATGGATAAAATCACGGAAGGGCTTGGTTATTATTGGAATTGTCATACCTGTAAACATGCGGATGAAGATTTAGAAGAGAATGACACACAGCGAGTAAATACAGGACGTAGACAAGAAGCTCAACGTTACAAGTATTTGAATGGGCTGGGTATGATTAGTCGTGACGATCCAATAGGATTAGAAAGGCTTAAAGCTGTGTATAGCTATTTAGCTCGTATAACCGCTAAAAAGATTGACCAACGGCTTAGAGTTCGTGTGAAAGGTATGAGGGCTTTCGGCTGTTCTTCATGTTGATTGAGGACAAGGCTATACATCTCAATACAGTAGGATAGAGTTATATACTATTAGCTAAAAATGCAAATTGGAGTTTCTAAGGAAATGAGCCGTATCTGGCTCGTTTCCTATGGGCGAAATTTAGATGCTCTATGTAGGTTTGAATTTATGTTTTGCTGGTAGATTTTATGTTAAATTGTTTTTAGTAATTTATGTTTTAATTGTATTTTGCATAGTTATCAATCTGGTTTTGATTAGAGATCAATAGTCATATGAATGTTAAGGAAATCAATGGTCCTTGGAAAAAAGGAATTGTTTTAGATAAGCATGTTCTAAAGAGTGAATATCTTGGTGAAAATGAATATGGTCGTCCTATGTTTGACACTAAAAGATCTGACATAGGTCAATCATTATTTTTATTAAAATATAGAAATGATTGGAATCAGATACCTACTTTAGTTGACTCTCTATCTTCAGTAATAAATGAACATTTTAGTGAAAAGATAGGATTCATTGTTCCTATGCCTGCATCTAATAATCGTGATCGCCAGCCTGTATATGGGTTAGCAGAAGGGCTTGGGCAAGCTCTAAATATACCAGTATTTACTAATATTTTACATAAAACAAAAAATGGAACTTCTCTTAAGGATTTACAAACAAGGGAGGAAAAAGAGTCAGTCTTAGCTAATAGTTTTTCACTCTATGATGGCATTCGAAATGCTGGATGTTGGAATGTGTTACTTATAGATGATCTATTTGATACAGGGGCTACTATGGAGGCTGCTTGTAATGTGTTAAGCTCATATCCTAAAGTTAAAGATATATATGTAGCAGCATTAACTTGGAAATAGCAGTGAAAAAAATTTTTATTGCTGGTTCTATCAGTATTAAAAAACTAGATGAATCAGTAACTAAACGTATTGATAAGATGATCAACCAAGGATATGAAATTATCCTTGGTGATGCTGATGGAATTGATAAAGCTGTACAAAATTATCTTAATATTCAAACGTATAGTAAAGTCACTATTTACCATAGTGGTACTATAGTAAGAAATAATCTAGGCAATTGGTCTACAAAATCAATAGCTACAAATTATAAATTTGGTACAAGAGATTTTTTTACTGCTAAGGATGTAGCTTTAGCAAATGATGCAGACATTGGGGTTATGCTTTGGGATAAAAAAAGTACAGGGACATTAAAGAATATTATTGAGCTTATTAAGCAAAATAAAAAAGTTACAGTTTTTCTTCAACAAGAAAAGAAATTCCAACGTGTTTATAATGTTGATGAGTTCTTATTAATTACTCAAAAAATGTCAGAGTTATCCCTGAAAAATGCAGATAAAAAAATTAATATTTCTAAAAATATTGAATTACTTAGAAAGAGCAATATGCAACCAAGTTTTTTATAGGGCTCAATAGTTAGCCCTATAAAAATTAACTTACAAATGCTGGGTTGAACATATAAATAATAACAAATGCAGCGATAGATCCCGTTGCTATAATTTTATATCTATTATCAAGTATTTTCCCCGTTAAATTAATATGTAAAAAACCTGGAACAGTTGAAATAAGTATTCCTATAGTTAAAGAGAGTATAGCTCTTAGTACTACCTGTTGCCAGTTAGTAGGGCTTGGAATGAATAAAGAAATGATAAGTATGAGTGCTAGCCCAACACCGCCAATAATAAGTGATAAACGATCAGACATGCTTAGATTAAACTCACTTTTTGTTGCTTTGGTATCAAAGCCATTTGTGCTTAGTTCTAAATCTTTAAAGCGTTGCTTTAATTCAGGAACCCCTTTTTTTGAATATTGTACTGTTATTCTCTGAGTGTTAGTTAGTGCTTTCTCCGAAATTGCTTTGCTAAGATCAATATGAGAGATATGAGAGTTAAATAATTGTTTTAACAATGTAATATGCAGTAAATAAGTTTCTAAGATTGCAAAGCAATCATCTGCAAAACTACTAACAGCAAAACCTTTTAGCGCAGCTTTGTCATTAAGAATCTTATGTGAATAACTCTCTGCAATTGAGAAGTATTTTGTCGCTTTTTCTAGGTACTCTAGAACATCTTCAGTCTTAATAGTTTTATTATTTGTTTTGGAAATTACATCCTTTAAAAGAGATATAGAGGTGGTCCCACATGTTTGAACAACTAAAAGCTTATTTATAAGTGATATTCTGCTCTAGTTAAGCTACCTTATTTTGTTGTGGTAGCTGGTCA
>NZ_KB849211.1:591933-704852 GCF_000368025.1 Acinetobacter parvus DSM 16617 = CIP 108168 | reverse complement strand
TGCCATAAAATACTCCTTATATCGATGTTTATAACATCATTTGGGGAGCAAAATATCACTTATAGCTGTTGTTCAAATTTCCTGATCCACCTCTTATATATGTCTCTTTATTTTGTGCATGCTCTTTTTCGAAAGAGCTGTAAGAGTTATTACTCATTTGTTTAAATTAATAGCCATAAGTAAAAGAGCATTAATATCCGTGTTATCAACGCTATCAAATGCCATAACTGTAAATTTATGACGTGGAAAAAAACTATGTAAAAGCTTGGATGCTTCAACTTTATTTCTAGGTTTTAATTGAGCAAGTTTTTTTGAGAACTCTAGCCATTCCTGATCAGTTATGTCTGGAGATACTTTAAAGATGTGAAAAGTAGAAAAAACTTCTTTCTTAAAATCATTAATATTCATATTGCTACTTACTGGTTTGGATTGCTAATAAAAGTAAAAAATTCAAATCTGTATTATCAACTCCAAATCGAGAATGTGTCCCAATAGTTCTGCAGTGAAATCCAATGATCCTTATCCAATCGGCTTGGGTTGGTGTTCTACCACTTCTAACAATTTGGTTGATGTCCGATTTGATAGCTAATATTTGATATGAGTTCGGTTCATTATAAGATAATCCGAATTTTATCTGTAGATGATAAGCTAAGTCTTGGTCAGACATTCTACCCCCCCCCATAAAAACAGTAGTTTAAATATTTATGTTAACAATTATATTTTTAAATTTTACTTATTTGAATCGCCATCATTAATAGAGCATTTAAATCCGTGTTATCGACACTCTCACATGCAATGAAAATAATTTCTTTACTTTCAAACATTTCTAGGAATATGTTTTTTGCTTCTGCTATTGTTTTTGAATTTGAAGCAACAAGTTGCTTAGCAAAAGCTATCCATTCTTCATTTGTGATTGCAGGCGTTGCTTCATAAATATTTAGATCTCGAATTGCTTGTGCTTTAAAACGCTCTAGACTCATTTTCTTTACCTTCTTTAAATACTGCAGATAAATGAAGTATGAGTATTAACAACTTTATGATAAAGATCAAACATTTTATTAAATAGTATTATAAAAGTTTAAGTTCAAGCCGTATTCCTAACCACCTGAATTGACTTAGCTTGCCCTCACCATTATTCTTAGCGTGCTGACCTACATTGTCAGTTGGTTTTGACAGACCAAGCGTATAGCGTATCAGGTACTTATATTCTTCCTGAGTATAAGTCTTGTGCGAAACCTTCTCGTCCCCCTTTGCGGTAGAACGGGAGGGGGACGCGTTCGCGCGTGCTGGTTCTATATGCCCAGTCTGTCAACCCCTTTTCGTTCTGCCACCATAATCAATTGACAGTGATTCGGTAGAACTTCTTATGCATATAGGAGTCCGTCATGGTCATTCAAAACATCCCCTTACTGTACTGAATTCTATTTCAAGCAACTGATTTTTCACCAAGCAGTTGATGGGATTTATTCGTCTCATTTTATTCATTTCCGAACATCTTCCTGACTCGGGAGTATGCGTCGTTGTGTCTTAAATTTTGATTTCAATACAGAACAATACCAGAGGGGAGCTTTATGAAAATTCAAACATTCAGCATGCTTGCTGTATTCCTTTTACCTGTTTTAGCTGCCTGTTCATCTACGGATGCCAAAGACCGTAAAGCCTATATCGAACAATGCATGTATCCAAATACAGCCATTAAAACCGCAGTGGAAAATGAAGAAGCCTGTAGCTGTCGCTATGACAGCATTCGTGAACAATACGGCAAGCCGTTCTTTACTGTACCGATCACCAATGATGAAGACCGACGTCGTTTGGACTTTGCCAGAGGTTATACCGTAGGCAAATGCAGGGGGTAAGAACATGTTCAACAATAAATTACTTCTGATAGTCGCAATTGCTTTGCTTACAGGCTGTAGCTCCAAACAAGAGAAAGCCTGTCAAGAAGAAGCTAATGTGGCTGAAAGCGTGATGCAGGCACGCTTGACCTATGGAGGCTTTGCCGAAGCGACTTACATGCTTGCAGGCGATAACGATGAGCTGAGAGAACAACTCAGACCGATGATTCATGACGCCTTTGAATATGGTCGAGGTGGGACGGCAACTTTCGAAAAAACCAAACAAGTCTTTAAAGATAAATATTACCAACAATGCATGGATAGACCAGCACCTTGATGTGAATGCCTAAGCATAAGGGGAATAGGGGGAGGAGATAAAATGAAAAAGATCATGATGTTGGCAACCATTGCCATGTTCACAGTCGGTTGTGAAAAGCAACCAGAAGCAACACAAGCACAGAATACCGCAGTTAAAACTGAACAAGCCAAACCAGCGGTCAAAGTTGAAAAACTGACTGAGAAAGAATTACAGGACTTAGAGTCTTTAGAAAAATCACCCAGTGAAGAAACGGCAGCTACAGCAGGTTATTACCTGAGTAATTTGGAAGTCACTCCCGTTGCGGAAATACGAGAGTTTATTGCCAAAGGCTGGGATGAATGGGAAACCCTGAATAGACAGGAAGCCGAGAAGGACGCACAACAAACGCCATCCGACCAAGGCGATGCATCCATGCAATACCGCATTGAAATCAAGAATCAGGTCTTTGGTGGAAAGCATGAGGTTGAAACTGCTTATCTACATTTAATTTCATTATCCGATAGCATTACACTGGATCGAGTGGTGGTGAATCGTGGTAACTGTAGAGCCGATTACCGTGATGGTGCCAATCCAATTCTGTACGGGAAATCCATGCGTTTCTTCTTAAATTGTGATCCACGGAATGTCAGAGAGGTGGTTGCAGTACTGAAGGATGGGCGTGAAATTGTGATGTCACCGCAGTAGGCTGAAGGCGATATTTATTCTACATACGAACCACGCACTATACAGTTGAGTCGTTGAAGCATATGAGCATATTGAAAGAAATTTCACTTATATAACATAAAGATGAATCAATACATTGAATGCGTTTATTGAGCCTATTACATAAGGCTTAATAAGCATATTCACAAGACCAATCTAAATCAGGCTGCTGGACTTCATTCCAATCAAGGGATGAAGTCCAGCAACCTTTTTGTTTATAAGGACAAAATCTATGGCACATCAACTTGAACAAATGGCCTATGTTGGCGAAACCCCTTGGCATGGCTTAGGCAACCAGCTCACGCAAAACCAACCAATTGAAGTCTGGGCACAGCAGGCAGGCATGGACTGGCGCATTGAATCCTCCAATGTTAGCTATATGGCACAGAATGAACGTGGGCAAAGCATCATCATGCCTTATGAAGAACAACGAGTGCTATACCGTTCCGATACTCATGCACCACTCTCTGTAGTCAGTCAACGCTATCAAGAGGTGCAACCCATGGAAATCCTAAATTTCTATAAAGACCTGACCGAACAATCAGGCTTTGAATTAGAAACCGCAGGGGTACTTAAAGGTGGCAAGAAATTCTGGGCATTAGCACGAACAGGACAGACTTCAGCACTGAAAGGTAAAGATGTCAGTAATGGCTATATTCTTCTTGCCACCGCTTGTGATGGAACTTTAGCCACTACAGCACAATTCACCAGTATTCGTGTGGTGTGTAATAACACCTTAGCCATTGCTTTAAAAGGACAGAATAGCAGTGCAGGCGTGGTCAAAGTGCCACACAGCACCAAGTTTGATGCCGAGAAAATTAAGCAACAATTGGGTATATCCGTTCGTGTATGGGAAGAGCACATGTATGAAATGAAGCAACTCAGTCAGCGTAAAGTCACTCAACAAGAAGCAGCAGCCTACTTCGATGCTGTATTTAACAATACCAGCTTGAGTATTGCTGAACAGGATGACAGCATTATTCAGTTCTATCGCAATGTTGCCAATCAGGCTGAGACCACAAAAACCGAACCGAATGGACGAGCCATGTCTAAAGTCATGACCATGTTTAATGGGCATGGCCGTGGGGCAGAACTCAGTTCAGCCAAAGATACAGCCTATGGCTTATTGTGCTCGATCACAGAATTTGCTGACCATGAACGTCGAGCCATGAGTCAGGATCATCGACTTGATTCAGCTTGGTTTGGTGCAGGAGCAGGCTTAAAACAACGTGGATTGGAACAGGCTTTAAGGATAATTGCCTAACTTCAATTCATTAACCAACCAATACACCCCAAATACAACAGCAAGCCACATCTTCGGATGTGGCTTTTTTATGCCCGAAATTTACAAAATAGGAAATGATCATGAATACAGCACTAAACACGCCTCTAAATGTAACACCGAATCCAATCGTCAATACCCATGCTAATCGTCCCAAACTGTTTACAGCCAAACGCTTTGTGGATACCAAGAAACTCAGCCAAGCTGAATGGTTAGCAGTACGTCGACAAGGCATCGGCAGTAGTGATTGTGCCGCAGCCTGTGGGCTCAATCCTTATATGTCGATGCTCGAACTATGGATGATCAAAACAGGACGAATTCAACAAAGCATCGAAGATGAAAGTGAAGGGCATGCACCTCTGTACTGGGGCAAACGCCTTGAACCCTTGGTGGCTGAATACTACAGCATGCACACGAACTACAAAGTCCGTCGGGTCAATGCAGTGTTACAACATCCTGAACCTGATAAACATTTCATGCTCGCCAATTTGGATTACTCCGTAACAGGTGATGCCGATGTACAAATCTTGGAATGTAAAACAGCAGGGGAATATGGTGCCAAACTGTGGCGTGATGGTGTGCCTTTATACGTGCTGTGTCAGGTGCAACACCAATTGGCAGTGACAGGCAAGCAAGCTGCACATATCTGCGTCTTAATCTGTGGACATGAAACCCGAATTTTTAAAGTCACTCGCTCTGAATCAGTGATTCAACACATTATCAATGCTGAACGTTACTTTTGGGAATGCGTGGAAAAGGATACGCCACCTGAAGCAGATGCCAGTGAATCGGCAGCCAAAGCTTTACAACTGCTTTATCCCGAACATGTGCCACTCAGCTCCACGGATTTATCCGAAGACGAAAGTGCTAATCAACAGTTTGAGCAACTGCTTCAAGCACGCAATCAAATTGAAAAGCATCAAGAACAATTTGATCTGCTTAAACATCAATTGCAAGCCAAGATGCAACAGGCAGAGCGTGCAACATTCACCAACGGCTCAGTGACGTGGAAGAAGTCTAAAGACTCAATCAGCTTAGATAGCAAGGCTTTACTTAAACAGCATCCTGAATATCTGAATCAATTTCCACAAAGCAAACTAGGTTCACGGCGTTTCAACATCTACAGCAATGATGATTGAAACCGATTTAGCCTAAGCAAAACTTTAACCACTCAACATTAAAACAGACCGCCTAAACATCCCATGCCTCAGCGCATGGGATGTTTTATGTCTATTTCATTTTTAACCAAACAACACAAAACAGTTCCAAACCATACAGCAGCATAGAGGACATTAACATGATCAAAGGTTTAGCGATTACACCACCCATACTTGGACGTATCAGTATCGGTAAGGTGGTCGAAAAGAACGGTAAACGATTGCCCGAAAAGGATGACCAGTTCACGATTACCAGCCAAATCCAAGGCAAAGAAGGATGGGTGAAGCATCCGCTTGATGAACAACTCCGAGTTAAAGCACAAAACCAAAAACTCAGAACCATACCAGTCCGTATGATCTTTAATGATCCTGAATTGAATCTACGTGCAGAGTACAGCTTATTTGACCGCCAAACAGGACGTCCAGTGTGTGTTGGTAATGGTGAAACTTGCCAACGGCTGACCAATCAAGGGATTGAACAACATCCATGTCCATCACCTGACTTATGTCCTTTGGCACAAGGTGGCAACTGTAAACCTTATGGAAGGCTACATGTCAATTTAGATGAATCGGATGAACTGGGTACATTTATCTTTAGAACCACAGGTTTTAACAGCATTCGCACTTTGGCAGCACGACTCAGTTATTACCATGCAGCCTCCAATGGCTTATTGTCCTGCTTACCGTTGCAATTGACCTTAAGAGGTAAATCCACCACACAAAGTTATCGTACACCTGTGTATTACGTGGATTTAACACTACGTGATGGCGTGAATCTGCAACAAGCCATTCAAATGGCAAAGGATATAGATCAGCAAAGCAAAGCTTCTGGATTTAATCAAAGTGCATTGGATGCAATAGCACGGCAGGGTTATGGCAATGCACGGTTTGAGGTGAATTCGGAAGAGGGATTGGATTTGGTGGAGGAGTTTTATGCGGATGAGATTGTTGAGTCTGAGCAGGCACAGCCTGACTCAAAAGCTAAGGCGAAACCTATATTCAATCAAAAGGATGGTTTTGTACAGGATATTCAGAAAGGATTACAGGGGAGTGTGAGGGCGGTGAATTAGATGGGGGTGGACGAGATTGGACTCAGTAAAATTTTATTGGACGGCCCTATTATCTGAGCGAATCACCGCTCGCATCAATGATTAGGAGTCAACATCATGAATGCGTTCACAGGTCAAACCTTTCAGATGAATCAGATTATTAACTTGAAAGAGGTTATGCGAATTACGGGGCTAAGTCGTGCAACGATTTATAACATTATGGATGAGCGTCATAAACAATATGATCCAACATTTCCCAAACAGACGAATTTAACAGTTGGTCGTGTTGGGTGGTCAGCTTGGGAAATCAATCAATGGATTGAATCTAAGTTGGCGAGTCGATAAAAGGTGGGAGCTTCGGCTCCCTTATTTTTTGTAGAAAATGAAATAAAATTTTAAGCTATTCTTCGTATTCATAGAACTCTATGAATTACACTAATTGTAACAATCAATTCTTTTAACTGGATATATCTTTAATCTCCCATATATCTCGATCTATTGTCTTTAGATGTTGTTCAAATCTAGCTTTGTGTATTGCTATACAAAGTAGCTGAGTTGCTCTCGAAAATCCTACATACGCCATTTTTGTTGATTGGATAATTTTATCATGGCTAGTTTTCTGTGTTCCAAGAGTTTGAGGAATTGTTTGTATACCTAAAAACTGATTTCTAAGACGTTCTGACTCATAGTTTCCATACCCTTGATTAAAAAATGATTCTAAATATAGTGTGGCATCATGCGTTTGACCTTTTACTGAATGGACACTGGCTATTTCGATTTTGAGATTATTTTCTTCAATCATATTTGAAACAGAGGAATGATTTTGACTAGATTGATCAAGACCAGTTTTATCATTATTGATAAAATCACTACATTTTGGAGAAAGCCTATGATTTTCTTTAAAATAAGAAATGAATACAGGAATATAAGTTTGTAAGTCAGACAAAGCTTGATTTTTTTCATTTCTAACTACTTTTAAACAACATTGATATACTTTTAAGTTTAGATCTGAATAATTTAGCTCTGAGTTTACCTTTAAGTGGTTAATTAAATTTGAAATGGTATAAAGACGATTTTCATTTGTCGAAATATTTTCAATTCTTAAAACCTTAAGTAGAGCATGAAAAATATTTTTTCTAATCATAGATAAAGTAGTATGTTTTTTATCATAAAAATGAATATAACTTTTTAAGCATTTGTAGTCTTCTTTAGGTTTCTGCTCATTTTTTTTAAAAGCTTGGTGATAATCTTCTAATCTAAGCTTAGTGAGATTAGAGCGGCTATCTTCATCATCTTTCCAATTGGTATTCCAACTTATGACTTTTATTTCTAGAGGCTTGTCTTGAAGACAGTTTAGTTCACCAGAACCTTTATATTGTTGCACAAGTTGAGAAAAATAAGGGATTACGTTCTTAATAGATGAATCTGAAAATAATAATATATGTGGTTTAAGCTGGCATTCATTCATGCCTTGAATATCCGTACAATGTTCTGGATACAGTGCAAAATTTTTAACAATATTTGCGATTGGTCTACTTAAACGTTGGCTATTTGAAAGGTGAAGAACATTGCCTCTATCTTGCCAAATTGATTCAGCTTTTATTGAATTATAAATAGATTGATTTTTGTCTCCAATTCTTTGAATTATAGTATTTGTATCATTATTTTCTGTAAATATCTTTTCAATAAGCTCATATTGGTGAGTATCCATATCTTGCATTTCATCAATAAATACATATTGAAATCTTTTATTAATAATTTTGTGGATAATTGGATAATTACTTAGATATTTTTGTGCTAAAGCATAGCAATCACCAAAGCTAAGAATGCCAGTTTTTAGTAAATTAATTTTTATGGTTGCTAATTCTTTATATGTATTTGTATGGCTACCAATTTTGGGAATAGTTACTTCGTCATTACTCCAAAAATGTTGCAAAATTTGTTTATTACTTATAAATGAATTACTTAATATATCAATATAATTTATGCTGCGTTTTGAAAGAGCTATTTTTGTATTGTATGAAAGAGCAAATTCTATTTGTTCTGCATATATTTCATTATCAATACGTAGAGGTTTTTTCTTAAGTTTAAAAAGATAATAAGGGATAGCTAAAAATTCATTTACGAAACTTTGTATTGTTCCAATAAAGTGAGGATAACGAAAAAGTTTTGGGCAGTATTGATGAATTCTTTCTTTAATTTCATCCACTGCTGCATTGGTATGAGATAAAACTAAAATTCCTGAACCATCAGATAAAGGGAGCTTAGTTTCTAAAATTAATAGTTTTGCCAAAAGAGCTGTTGTTTTTCCACTGCCAGGAACTGCTTGTAAATCTATCGTAGATAAATTACAGATAAATTTACGTCGTTCATCATCAAAAGTTTTGCCTTGAGGTAATAAAATATTTTCAGCGTATCGTATATCTTCATCTGTGATTTCAACTGTTTGTGACATATCGAATCGCCTCGATTAAATAATAAATACTGTCTGTCGAATCTGTTTCGTGTAAATTTATAGTTCTAACAGGTTTTTCTTTTTTCATTTCCACATCTAAATCATGTGCTAAACGATAAGCTATTTCTGTTTTTTTTAGTCCTTGGTTAATTAATTTTTTAGCAAGCTCTAATTCAAAATTACTATCCCACGAAGTTTTAGTATGAATTGCTTTAGCATGTATTTGAAATGAGGATGTAAGTTTTTTGGATTTAAAAATAGAATATTCTAAAGTCCATTGCTCAGCAGCATAATATTTAACATTTTGATTCGATTTTTCATTAATTTCTTTAAGTTTATTTGCAATTTCACTTCCTAGTACTTTAGAAGATTTGGGATTGTAGTCTTCGCCAACTTTTTCATAAGTTCTTACATCGGAATCTGTAATCACTGCAACAGGAATAGTCATATGAGGTTCTTGCTTTCGAAGAAAAATATCGACAAAGTGTTGAAAACCAACACCACCAATATTTACGACAGATATTCCTTTGGCTGTTAAATCTATTTCTATAGCTTTAGCGAAACTTGGAATTAGAATTTCTTCAGCCCATCCCTCTACTAGAATCACTCCTTTAGCAAAGAACAGGTTTGACTTAGTGGTGTCGAGAAATTTTTCTAGATATTTATAACTATCAGGCTTTAGCATTGTGTATTCTTTCCCTAAAGGAAAAGCATTGCCTTTATTACAGAGAATTAAATTTTCTAATTTGACTTTCGAGGCTAAATTTGGACTATGGGTTGAAAGAATGAGTTGAATTTGTTTTTGTTGTTGTAATGCTTCAATCACTTGCATCTGAGCCTGAGGATGCAGATGTGCTTCTAACTCTTCAATCAATCCTAAACGTAAACCATGCCAATCCTCTTTATTTAAGTGAAGTAATTCTGCTGCCATAAAAAGTCGATTTAAAGTACCTAGACCTACATTTCTCTGAGACTCTAAAAAAAGAGAAAATTTTTCTAAAATGCTTTTTAATTCTGTGGATGAAACATTAAATTCTGTAAAAATCTCATCGTTATAAAATTTTTTGATGTAACCATCAATTTTCTCTTTAATTATTTTTCCATCTTCATATGTTTCAGTTGTTTTTTTACCATCTTTATCAATAAAACTTATTTCCTCTCCTTTAAAATATTTTTTTAAATTTGTATTCAGACCTTCAAACATATGAACGAGTTCATGATTTTGATCTTTGTTTTTAAAAGTAGGATCGCCTAATAAAATTTGAGAAAGTCGAGAATTTCGTTTTGAGATCAACTCATTTTCAGCATCTCTTAAAGGTCTTAAATATGTTGTTTTCAGATATTCTTTGGCTTCAGCTGTTAATAGATAGCCTTCTGAGTCTGCACCAGCCTTTACATCTGATGGATTAATTTTGTTTTTATTACGCGTAACATCATAATTTAACTTTAAAAATGTTTGGGTATCAGCTCCAGTACCTTTCCATCCTAACCATTCTGTAAAATTTTTAGCTTCATCATCAGTTAAGCCACAAAATTCAAGCTCAATTCTAAATCGTGTAGAGCCATCAAAAAAATCTTTATCTTCTACCTTGATGTAATCGTAGCTATGAGTTTTTAAAACCAATTTAATGGCATCTATTATTGCAGTTTTTCCAGAATCATTTTCACCAATTAGCACATTAAGACCTTTGGTAAAGTTAAGGTCTAAATTAGGTTTTGTTAGATCAAATGTAGTGGCAACTTCACCATATTTTCTAAAGTTCCAAAGTTTTATGTTTGATAAGTACATAAGTTATGCTATTTAAAGTCAGTAAATTCTTGTATAAATTATTTATATCATAAGTTTGTGATTTTAAAAATAAATCCATTATGAACTTAGTCCCCCTTAGCTTTTTTATTCTATTAGGATTGCATTAATAATTACGAGATTTGATTCATTTACTCCCCCTCAAAGCCCCCGTTAATTAGCCTTTTTATTTGAGTGAGCTAGTATTAGTTTATTTTTTATGACGAAGCCTTCAATTCATCACAATAATCCGCCCATCTCTGCATCATCTCTTTTCTCTTCTCTAAATGCTTAGTACGGTTATAAGCACGACCATGCATATCTTTTACCTGATGGGCAAGCTGTTGCTCAATCAATTCAATCGGAAATTCTAAAACTTCTTCTAAAATTGTACGCGCAGAAGCACGAAAACCATGTCCACATGCTTGTTCACTGGTATAACCTAAGCGGCGTAAAGCTTGATTAATGGTATTTTCTGACATGGGCTTTAAGTTGGAAGTGATTGCAGGAAATACATACTCACTTCTAGCTTTTGTTATTTGAGCAAGTTCTGAAAGCAAATGAATGACTTGCGTTGATAGAGGGACAATGTGCTGGACACCTGTCTTTGATTTTGTTTTTGGAGGGGTATAACTCCACAAGCCTTTTTGAAGGTCGATATCTTGCCACTTAGCATGTCTTAATTCGCCTGGGCGAACAAAAACTAGAGGAGCAATACGTAGAGCATATCGAGTGATTACTGAACCTTCGTAATGATCAATGTCTCGTAAGAGTAAGGCAAAATCTTTAGGTTCTACCAAAGCGGCCATATGTGTCACTTTGGGAGGGGAGATGGCTCCCTTTAAATCTTGAGTAACATCACGCTCACAAAATCCAATAGAAACCGCGTAGCGCAGAACTTGACCACATTTCACTTTGACCTTTTAAGCTGTTTCTAATTTGCCTTCTTTTTCATAAATTCGACAAACCTTCAGGATATCCATGGCTTTAATCTCATGTATTGGGATTTTACCAATATGCTGATTGATTACTTCTAATAAGCGTTGTTGCCCTTTAATCGTTGATTCAGCAAAGTCTTGCTTTGCCATCCACTCATTTGAAATATTTTGGAAAGTATTATTATTCGTATTTAATATCTCATTCTCAATTCTAACTTTTTCAACATGTGGGTCGATATTTTGAGAGAGAAGGGTACGGGCTTCTTCACGTCTAATTCTTGCATCAGCTAGAGTGACTGTTGGATAGGAACCAAAGCTTAAGGAATTTCTTTTTTTGGTATAGGGGCGTGAGTAGTCAAATCTCCAGCTCTTATCCCCAGTCTTAGAGATAATCAAAAATAAACCATTACCATCGGCAAGCTTCTGAACTTTTGTAGAGTCTGCTTTGATAGTTTTAATCTTGGTATCTGTAAGTGGTATAACTATTTTTGGCCTTTTTACGGTAAGAGTTTTTGCGGTAGTACATCTTACCGTAAAAATTACCGCAAAAAAATATGTATTAAGTTGGAAATTTATAGACTAAATTAGATTTGATTTTAATTAAATATTTGAATTTAATGTATGTTTTATTTTTGGGTGGAATGTTTTATATCAAAATAAACCATAAAATGGTGCGCCCTGCGGGACTCGAACCCACGTCGGTCGCTTAGGAGGCAACTGCTCTATCCAGTTAAGCTAAGGGCGCATAATTAAATGATTATAAACAAAAAAGTGATTGCCTTAGCAATCACTTTTTGATGAAACCGACTAGCTGTATTTAGCTCTTATTTTTCAAATTTAAAACACGATAGAGCACAAACATTAGAACGATCCAAATAGGAATCATGAGCACAGATTCTTTAAAACCTTGCTGCCACATGATGTAAAGTACAACCGCAATAAATGCGAGTACAAGATAATTGCTGAATGGTGACCATAAAGCAGGGAAGCTCGTTGTTAATGCTTTTTGTTTGACCATCGCTTTAAATTTCAAATGAGTCAAACTGATCATTGCCCAGTTTAAAACTAAAGCACCCACAACCACATACATCAAATGACCTAAGGCATCTTCTGGTACGAAGTAGTTTAAAAGTACACATCCGAAGATGAGCAATGCTGAAAGCAATACGGCTGGAACAGGAACACCTTGTTTATTCACTTTAGCAAATACTTTAGGTGCATTACCTTGTTCAGCTAAACCAAACAACATGCGGCTGTTTGCATACATACCACTGTTATATACAGATAATGCTGCGGTTAAGATAATGAAGTTAAGTAGGTGAGCAGCCCAACCAATTCCCATTTGACTGAAAATCATTACAAATGGGCTTTTATCTAAGCCACCTAAATCAAGCTGATTCCAAGGCACAAGTGATAATAAAATTGTGAGTGAACCGATGTAGAAAATCAGAATACGGAACACAACTTGGTTGATCGCTTTAGGAATCGTTTTCTTTGGATCATTGGCTTCAGCCGCTGCCATACCGATTAATTCAATACCACCAAATGCAAACATCAAGAATGCCAGCATGAAGAATAGACCTTCAAACCCATTCGGGAAGAATCCACCATGACTCCAAAGGTTGGTAAATGAAGCCGTAGAGTTGGCATCCGCAGTGAACAGCAAGAACAGACCAAATAAAATCATCGCTATAACAGCGGTGACTTTAATAATGGCTAACCAAAATTCTGACTCACCATAGAATTTTACATTGGTGAGATTGATCGCTGTAATAATCACAAAGAAGAATAAAACTGACTGCCATGCAGCAATATGAGGCCACCAGTAATTGATATATTTTGCGACTGCCGTGAGCTCACTCATCGCAACGAGGATATACAATATCCAATAATTCCAACCTGATAAAAAGCCTGGAAATTTACCCCAATATTGATATGCAAAATGACTAAATGAACCTGCTACAGGTTCTTCTACGATCATTTCACCGAGTTGACGCATGATTAAAAAAGCAATCAAACCGCCAATCGCATAACCCAAAATAATAGATGGTCCAGCAGACTGGATCACCTGTGCAGAACCTAAAAATAAGCCCGTACCAATTGCTCCACCCATCGCAATGAGCTGGATATGGCGGTTTTTTAGTCCACGCTGAAGTTGAGAAGAATCGTTGTTCAAAGGACTGAGCTCGACGATGAATAAGTGGATTATTCTAATAGATTGCAGGATTTTCGCCTAGTAAAAGTACAGGCAGGCTATGACTGTAAAGTGGTTTTTAAAAGTTATTTAAAATCCTATATTTGAATGAGTGGTAAAATAAATATTGATTTATATTTGTACGCTTGAAAGGCAACTTTGTTTTCTAACCATGTTTGTTGGCTTTCGTGCTATTGTTAAATCATGCTGATATACCCAATATAAACAACATATTTTGCTAACGATAATTTGCCTAAAAAACCATTGGTCGTATGGCATTTTTGACTGCTGTGCAGTAACGTTGAACACAAAACCTAGCTGCACCAAAACATGATAAAAGGATGAAATTGACATGAGCTCAGTACCGCAAATCAAAGTCCCAGCAACCTATATGCGTGGTGGTACAAGTAAGGGGGTGTTTTTCAAGCTGGATGATTTGCCTGAAGCGGCACAGGTGGCAGGAAAGGCACGTGATCAACTTCTTCTTCGTGTGATTGGCAGTCCAGACCCTTATGGCAAGCAAATTGATGGCATGGGTGGTGCAACTTCAAGTACCAGCAAAACCGTGATTTTGGCAAAAAGTGCACAACCAGAACATGATGTCGATTATTTATTTGGACAGGTTTCGATTGACCAGCCATTTGTGGACTGGAGTGGTAACTGTGGCAACCTCACCGCAGCAGTCGGTTCATTTGCCATTTCCAATGGTTTGGTTGATGCAGAACGTATTCCTGAAAATGGTATTTGTACGGTACGCATCTGGCAGAAAAATATACAAAAAACCATTATTGCGCATGTGCCAGTAACCAATGGTCAGGTACAGGAAACAGGTGACTTTGAACTGGATGGCGTGACCTTTCCAGCAGCGGAAGTGCAGATTGAATTTTTAGACCCTGCCGATGATGGTGAAGAGGGTGGTGATATGTTCCCTACAGGCAATGTGGTGGATCAGCTTGAAGTACCTGAGATTGGTACATTTCAGGCCACCTTTATCAATGCGGGTATTCCAACCATTTTCCTGAATGCGGAAGATATTGGCTATCAGGGTACAGAATTGCAGGATCATATCAATGGTGATAACGCTGCTTTGGCACGTTTTGAAAAAATCCGTGCCTATGGCGCGCTACAAATGCGCTTAATAAAAGATATTTCTGAAGCGGCTGCCCGTCAGCATACGCCTAAAATTGCCTTTGTTTCTCAGCCGAAAGCCTATACCTCTTCAAGTGGTAAAACCGTTGAGGCGGCTGATGTGGATTTATTGGTGCGTGCCTTGTCGATGGGTAAGCTGCACCACGCCATGATGGGCACAGCCGCAGTTGCAATTGGTACGGCAGCAGCCATTCCAGGAACGTTGGTGAATCTGGCAGCAGGCGGTGGTGAGCGTGAAGCGGTTCGTTTTGGTCATCCATCAGGGACATTGCGTGTTGGCGCTCAAGCTGAGTTGATTGATGGCAAATGGGCCGTGAAAAAAGCCATTATGAGCCGTAGCGCACGTGTGTTAATGGAAGGTTGGGTGCGTGTACCAGGTGATACGTTCTAAATTATCCCAGTAAATCTCTTGATAGAGTCTCCTTTTGGAGGCTTTATTATTTTGAATAAGTTAAAAATACAAACACAATTTCCTGAGATAAATAATGGTATGATGTCGCCATTCTGACAGGTCCTGTCTTTATCCTTATCATTCAAGCTTCCAGAGGCAATTGTGTCATCTATTTCTCAAGTTAATGCGGATGTTTTACAACAAGCTCAACAACGTATTCAACAGGATTTATTGACAGCATTGGCTGCATTCTCCATTCCAGAACCGTTAAAGGCCGCTGTGCATCATGCCGTGATGCTAGGGGGAAAGCGTGTTCGTCCTGCATTGTGTTATGCGGCTGCCTCATTGCAACCCAACCCTTATTTTGCGGCCGCCCGCCGTGCGGCCGTTGCGGTTGAGTTGATCCACTGCTACTCATTGGCACATGATGACTTACCCTGTATGGATAATGATTTGCTGCGTCGTGGGCAGCCAACTTGCCATGTTGCATTTGGTGAGAACACTGCCTTGTTGGCAGGTGACATCTTGCAATCCATGGCATTTGAAATTCTGGGAAGCCGTTTGTTTGATGAACAGGGGCAGGGAACTGATGCTACAATTGTACTGAAGCAAATGCAGATTTTAGCCACCGCCAGTTCAAAAATGGTCTGTGGTCAGGTACTGGATTTACAGGCTGAAGGCAAACAGGTCGATCAGGCTGAACTGGAAAATATTCACCGTAATAAAACAGGTGCCTTGATTCAGGCCGCGATTATGATGGGTGCAGTGACAATTTTTGCAGGTACGGATCAGGCGATTCCAAAGTTGCGCCAGTTTGGGCAAAGCATTGGTTTGGCTTTTCAGGTTCAGGATGACATTCTGGATATTACCGCCAGCACTGAAACATTAGGTAAAACTGCGGGTAAGGATGAGCAGGTACAAAAATCGACTTATCCAGCCTTAATGGGTTTGGAAAAAGCTCAAGCCTATGCGCAAACCCTGCATGATCAGGCATTTGAAGCATTGGGCTATTTTGGTGATGATGCCAAAGAGCTGGTGGCAATTGCACAGTTTTTACTGGCACGAAAAAGTTAATGACAGGAACAGCATCATAATGAATATTAAAACTTTACGTTTCGTGGGTACGCTTGAGGGAATCAGTTTCCTGTTATTGCTTGGTGTTGCGATGCCGATTAAATATATTTGGGATAATCCTGTTTTTGTCAAATACATTGGTATGGGACATGGAGTACTGTTCTTGTTGTTTTTAGCGGTCTTGCTGGTTGTTTGTCACCGTATGAAATGGTCACTGAGTATTTTTAACATGGGGTTGATTGCTGCGATCCTACCTTTTGGCCCTTTTATTTTTGATCGTAAAATTAAGAAATTAGCTGAGCAATAAATATCAACTACACAGCTTAGATGGTATTTGCTCAATAAAAAAACGCACCATCTTTAGAGATAGTACGTTTTTTTTATAACTAAAAATTAATGCTTACCCATAATCCCACGAATTGCATTCAGTACATCAGCAGGCAATACCACTGTTTTTGAATTACTTGATTTGGATAAATCCTGCATGGCTTTCACATATTGTTCACCCAATAGGTAGGCAACAGGAATTTCTTTATCTCCCACAGCACTGGTGACCATTTCAATGGCACGTTGTGAGGCTTCAGCAAGTACCACTTGCGCTTCTGCATCACGACGGGAGGCTTCCAGACGACCTTCTGCACTTAAAATAGCTGCCTGTTTTTCACCATCTGCCTTGGTTACAGCAGCACGACGTTGACGCTCTGCTGCCGCTTGTTCTTCCATTGCAGCCTGCATGGTGTGAGATGGCTGGATATCCTGAATTTCAACGGTTTTGAGCGTGATTCCCCAGTCTGAAATATCATCAGAAATCGCGGCTTTTAATTTCGCCTTGATATGGTCACGGGAAGACAGCGCATCGTCCAGGTCCATTTCACCCACGATGGAACGTAGTGAAGTTTGAACAAGGTTTTGAATTGCCCATGTATAGTTTTCAATGCCATACACCGCTTTTTCAGGTGTGGTCAGGTTGATATAGGCAACTGCATTCATCACCAAGACCGCATTGTCGCGTGTAATCACTTCCTGTGAAGGAATATCCAGCACAATATCCTTGGTGGTGATTTTATAAGCCACTTCATCAACATATGGAATGACAAAATTCAGGCCAGGACTCAACGTAGTATGATATTTACCTAAACGTTGTACAATCCATTTATAACCCTGGGGAACAATACGAACCCCTTTAAAAATGGTTATACCAATAAAGACCAAAAGAGCTAAAACAATAATCGCTCCAGCAGACATATCAAAACCCTCTTTGTTATGAAATATTACTACTATGTGGTTGGACCACTAAATCATTACCTAGAATATCAACGACCCGAACACGGTCACCGACTTGAACAGCCGTTGTGGTTCGGCAATTCCATTCATCTGAGCCCAAAACAGGCATTGGAAAGCGTACAATGATCTGATCATGGTCAAGCCCAGTACGGATGACCATACCCACTTGTCCAATCGTGGCTTCCCGTGGTAATCCTGCCTTGGTTTTATCAGTCGAGAGTGGCTTGATAAACTTGAACCAGAGTATCGTACATAAAATAGATAAAATTCCCCAGGTCACCACTTGGGTGGTAAAGCCCATCATTGGGAAAAGCCACAGTAAAATACATACCATGACTGCTGCTATGCCAAACCATAATGCGGCAAAAGCAGGCAAAATCAACTCTGAAAGAATCAGTAAAATCCCTAATACGAACCAGTGCCAAGGTTCAACTACAAACTCCATAGATTTGCTCGCATCATTAAACTGAGTGGAGGTGAAAAAATATTCACTTTCCCCACTCTAGCAGATGATTATCTTTATGAATATAAAAAGATTGTTTTTTTAGGATGTGGGGAAAATGCGAGCTGGAAAGCTTACTTATAGAGCAAGCATTTTTGAAATGCACACCACCCCTTAATATTGTTTTTTTAGAATTTAGCCCGAGGCGCTGGCTGTAATGCAGCAGGGGATTTCTTAAAATCAGTAATGGCTTTTTGAATGGCAACGATTTTACCCTGAGCCGCTCTTTCACCCTCTAAAATCGCTTCATTACTTGATTTAAGATCAAGCACACCAAGATGACCAACTTTAGGCTGAATCACGACGTTTGCCTGATTCAGCTCCTCATTAATACTTTGCTGTCCCATAATATTAATGGTTTGGTCGAGCAATCCCCACATACTCAGTGGTTTGTCACCCGTTGGACGGGCTGAAATATCCACCGCAATCACAAGATCAGCACCCATATCCTTTGCTGTTTTGACTGGAATTGGACTGACCAAGCCACCATCGACATATTTGGTATTGCCAATCACAGTGGGTACAAAAACGTTCGGAATACTACAGGATGCACGTACTGCCTGACCTGCATTGCCCTTAATAAATTCAGCCTTTTTACCATTATCCAAACGGGTGGCAACCGCAGCAAAACGTTTTGGAAACTGTTCAATTGGTTTATTGCCCACCTGAGCATTGACGTAGTTCTGTAATTTTTGCCCTGCAATAAAGCCCTGACTATTGAGAGTTAAATCACGCAGATCAGACTCTTGCAGCTTTAGGGCAAGGTTTTGCATTTGATAAGGTGTTTGACCGCTTGCATAGATACTGCCCACAAAGCTGCCTGCACTGGTGCCTGTCACAATCTTGGCCTTAATCCCATGTGATTCCAGCACCTTGATCACACCAATATGGGCAAAACCCTTGGCCCCGCCACCACCCAACGCCAGTGCGATCACAGGTTCACGGGCCTTGATTGCTGTTGTAGGCGGTGTTTTTTTTGCAGTCTGATCACAACCAAATAAAGCCAGGCTAACTAATGCCAGGCAAGACAGTCGAGCAATTTTCATATTAAATACAGATAAAGTGTACAAAAAGATGGGCACATCAGAGCAGATTTGCCCTTAATTTTCTAGTTTTTTTTCACAAGTTTTTGTAAGGTTTCAGCCAGCTAGTGTGGATTCTTTGGTGAGAAATGGCCCTCATAACATTTCATAATTTTTCAAGGTCTTGCTGGTAGTGTCCTGTCGTGGTGAATGCGCCCAGACTATAGATGGTCTTGTGCTCATAATCGAAAGAAAATATCACAATCGGTACACCAGCGGCATGGGCAATATGATAAAAGCCACTTTTCATCCCTGACCAATGAAAAGTTTTCTGCACAATGCACGACTATACGCTCTGCCACGTTGCGGAACTAAGGGCGGTAAACCTGGAAAATCTTGTGGCATAAGCGAAGATAGATCATGAACAACTCCTATCATCTTAAATCCTCATGACAGTGCCTGCATTGGCAAAAAATAAGATTTTATTGCCATGACACTGAAAGGATTGGATACTTTGGGCTTCGCCATAGCTTGCCAAGGGAAACTGAAAAAGTGCCTAGTCTCAGACAGATTTACATTTTATTGTTTTCCCTATATTGGGCACAGGGACTTCCCGTTGGCTTTATGACCCACGCCTTACCCGTGATTTTAAGGGCGCAGGGGGTATCTCTGGCACATATTGGTGGCTTTGGGTTGTTGATGCTGCCGTGGTCAATCAAGATTTTTTGGGCGGCCTATGTGGATCGTTATGCCTTGTCACGTTTGGGGCATTATCGTAGCTGGATTGTCCCCACTCAATTATGTAGTGTGTTTATTCTGGTCATTTTGTCTTTTTTTCCCATTCAGTCTCTGGACCAACCCAGCTATTTGATCATTTTTTTTGTGCTATTGCTGCTCATGAACCTTACGGGAGCAACTCAGGATATTGCCACAGATGGTCTTGCTGTGAACCTGCTTAAAAGTGATCAGCAACATTGGGGCAATACCTTTCAGGTGATCGGTTCCCGTCTGGGCTTTATTGTCGGTGGTGGAGCGGTACTCTGGGGGCTGGACTGGCTACATTGGCAGGCAACATTTCTTGTGTTGGCGGTACTGGTTTTCCTGAACACATTACCTGTTTTATTTTATCGGGAACCGCTTCATTCAAGGCCAAGCGTTGATGATCCACAGGTTGCTCCCTCATTCATACAGGCCATCAGGAATTACCTGAATTATTTTAGCTCATCCAAAGCGCTTAAAAGCTGGTTAATGGTCTTGATCAGCTTCAAGGTCGCGGATGGTTTGGCAGGGCCATTATTAAAGCCGCTTATGGTGGATATGGGATTGAGTTTCACCCAAATTGGCGTGTTTATCACCATGTTTGGTGCCATCGCTGCGCTGATCGGGGCAGCTTGTGCAGGTGTGCTGCTGAAGTATTTTTCTCGGGCACAGTGTCTGATCATATTTTCCCTGTTGAAAATCCTGAGTCTGGTCGCTTATGCCTTTGTTGCATATGCATATGACCAGCAGGTTCAGGTTGCACCGTTATGGCTATATGCCGTGAACGCATTTGAAGATGCCTGTTCCGCGATGCTGTTGGTGGTGATGTTGACCTTGGTGATGCAATATAGCCGTAAGCCATTTGCTGGAACTGACTTTACCTTTCAGGTATCAGTCATGGCGACAGTGAGTGGTTTGCTGTATCTGATCAGTGGAATCGTAGGGGATGTACTCGGATATTACCGTTATTTAGCCATGATTTGTGGGGTTGCCATTTTGTGTTTATGGCCGATATTCCTTTGGAAAAATAATGCAAGATGAAAATATAGTTTTATTACAATTTTTTTCTAAAATGCCCTGCGATTGAAATAGGTTTTATGTGCTGAAATCATATTTTATATGGAAAATTGAAGTAATTTATAAAAAACAGTTGTTTTATGAATAAAGGTGTTTTTATTGAAATAGAAAATAAATTTATTTTCTTAATTGATTGATAGTTAAAATAATAATCTGGATGAAGAGATAAGAAAAAATCGAGTTAAACGGTACTGAAAAAGTGTCTAAAAATTAAACTTTAGTCGAAAATGGAATAAATTAATAAGATTTTAATCGTTTTGTCATATAAAGTTAATGTGTAGGATTTGTTACAAATTTAGCTAGGACGTACATAATGAAAATCAAAATTGTAACAGCAGCAGTGCTTAGTTTACTTGCAACCACAACATTTGCAGCACCGACCATTTACGGTGAAATTGATGCCAGTGTTGACTATCTACCAGAAAAAAATGCAACCAAGGCCAACAAGGATGTTTGGGAAATTAGTTCAAACAGTTCATTTATTGGTGTTAAGGGTGATGAAAAACTTACAGACCGTTTAAGTGCCGTTTATGCTATTGAATGGGGCTTCAGCGCAGATGGTGACAGCACAGACTGGTCACAGCGTAACCGTTTTGTCGGTTTAAAAGATGTCCAGTTGGGTACAGTGAAAATTGGTGTACATGATACGCCATTGAAGCAACTTTCTAGTGTCGTTGATACTTTTAACAACTATGTTGCCAATAAGGCCGACATTGGTGGAATTTTTGGTGGTGAAACACGTGTTAGCAACGTCGTTGTTTATGAATCACCAGCAGTAAAAGTTCCTGTACTGGACGGAGCCATTAAAGTAAGTGGCCTATTGGCAACAGGCGAAGCAACAGGAATTGATACCAGTAAATCAGGTGTTGTTAAAACAGCAGGCCGTGGTTTAGGTGATGCATGGTCAGCGTCAGCAAGCTTTGAAAGTCCGTTATTGGTTGCTGGTATTGGCTATGATAAAGCCATTCCAAGCACATTCCTTGGACGTGGCTTTTTAAATGCCTCTGACAAGGCAATTTCACCAACGGCTGCCCCAGCGATATTTGCCGCGGCAAACACCATCCGTGCCATTGGCCGTGTCAACCCAGTGAATGGTTTGGCGCTGAAAGCACTATTCCAAAGCTCTGAGGTCGAGAATGTGGCTGGCAATACCGCAGGCGCAGACAAGATTGATGATGCCAAGGGCTGGTTGCTTGGTGCGGAATACACCATTCCACAGGCAAAGAACTGGACAGTAAAAGGTCAGTACAGCCAGAACACCACCAGCTTTAAGGATACCACGGCTGACTTTGAGGCCAAACAGATCATTGGTGGCGTGGACTATGCATTTAACAAGCAGGTAAAGACTTACGGCTATGCAGGTTACTTAACGCTTGAACAGGTCAGTAAAAAGGATAAACAGCCTGTTGCTGGTTTAGGTCTGGAATTTAAGTTCTAAGAATTAATATCATTATCATTTTAACAAAAAAGGCGATCACTTGATCGTCTTTTTCTATTTAAGTCATTTTTAAGTTTGCATTTTTATATTAAAAAGGAAGCAGGATATTTATGTTTAGACTGTAATGATGACATTTTTTCAAAATTTAAAGAAAAAACCTATTTCTTTAATTGTATTTAATTTATTACTGGCAATTTGGTTGGGTGTATTTTTAAATATTGCCTTTTTTGAAAAAATACACATGCTGACGCCATATAATGGTGTAAAGGCAGGATTATTTGTTGTCGCTTCAATCATTATTGTGGTTGCCGCCTATAACTTTATTTTCCAGCTTTTTAACTGGAAATGGACAGCAAAACCTCTGGCGATTGCATTGGTATTTATTGGCGGTTTTGCCGCTTATGCAGTGAATACACTAGGCGTACTCATTACATCTGACCAAATCCAGAACCTGATGCAGACCGATATTGCGGAAGCGCGTGATACCTGGTCATGGCATTTGCTGACATGGACTCTGGGAATGACAGTACTGCCGATTATTGTAATTCTCATGATAAAAATCAAACCTGAACCCATCATTCGCCAGCTATTGCACAAGGTCATTGCTTCAGTTGTCTCTTTGGCGATAGTGTTAGGGCTATTATTTGTTTTCTATGTTGATTTTGCTGCAATCTTTCGTGAAAACCGTGACCTGAAAGGTATGATTTCGCCGCAGAACATGATTGCTTCCTTTGCTTCATATTATAAGAAGAAAGCGCCTAAAGAGAATTTACCACTGGTCATGTATGGTGAAGATGCCGTGATGCAAAAGGCACAGGCTACATCTTTACCGAAACTGATGGTTCTGGTAGTCGGTGAGACAGCCCGTGCTGAAAACTTCTCTTTGAATGGTTATGGCAAAAATACCAACCCAAAACTGGCACAGCAGGATATTTTAAACTTCTCGCAGGTCAGTTCATGCGGTACGGCAACCGCAGTTTCGGTTCCCTGTATGTTTTCAGGTATGCCGCGTAAAGAGTATGAGGAACGTTTGGCTATCCACCGTGAGGGGCTACTCGATATTGCACAACGTGCAGGCTATCAGGTGACCTGGATTGATAATAATTCAGGCTGCAAAGGCACCTGTGACCGTGTCAATCAATTCAAGATTCCTGAACCACTCCAGCAGAAATGGTGTGAAGACAAGGAATGTTTTGACGATATTCTGATTGATAGCTTTAAGGCCTATTTAGCCACAATTCCGCAAGATGACAATCGTCCACGTTTGATTGTACTGCATCAAATGGGCAGTCACGGACCAGCCTACTATAAACGTATTCCCGCACAATTCAAAGTGTTCAAGCCGACCTGTGACACCAACGCCATTCAGGGTTGTAGCAGAGATGCATTGCTGAACAGTTATGACAATACCTTGCTCTATACCGATTATGTTTTGGACAGCCTGATTGAAACATTAAAAAATACAACGAAATACCAAACTGCTTTGTGGTATTTATCTGATCATGGAGAGTCCACAGGTGAAAGCGGTATCTATTTGCATGGTGCGCCTTATGCGATTGCACCAACGCAACAAACCCATATCCCGATGCTGATGTGGTTCTCCACTGTCTGGAAAAATCAGGCAAAACAACAGGTCAAGTGTTTGGCACAGCAGGGCAGGAAGGAGTTGAGTCAGGATAACCTGTTCCCGACCATGCTGAGCCTGCTTGATGTGAAAAGCAAGGTGATCGACCCGAATAACGATATGCTGGCAGCATGTCCCTAATCCATAAGGTGTGGTGAAGTCATGACCAAAATCTTGATGATCGAAGATGATTTTATGATTGCAGAGTCAACAATGACCCTGCTGCGCTATCATCAGTTTGAAGTGGAGGGGGTCAATAATGGGGTCGATGGCTTGGCATTATTGACCAAACAGGCGTTTGACCTGGTTTTATTGGATCTTGGTTTACCGCTTATGGATGGCATGCAAATCCTGAGACAAATCCGCCAGCGCACCTCAATTCCTGTTCTGATTATCTCTGCACGGGATCAGTTGCAGAATCGGGTGGATGGACTGAATCACGGCGCGGATGATTATCTGGTTAAGCCTTATGAGTTTGATGAGTTGCTTGCCCGTATCAATGCACTATTGCGTCGAGGAAATGCCGAAACCGCCTTACTGAAAAATCAGTCACAGTTACTTAAAAGTGGCGAGTTGACGCTGGATGTGGAACAGCATTTGGCGACTTTTAAAGGACAGCAAATTGAATTGTCCAACCGTGAATGGGCCATCCTGATTCCAATGGTGACCCATCCGAATAAAATCTTCTCCAAAGCCAACCTTGAAGACAAGCTCTATGACTTTGATAGTGAAGTGACAAGCAATACCATTGAGGTGTATGTCCATCATTTGCGTGCCAAGCTTGGCAAAGACTTTATTCGAACCATTCGTGGGCTAGGTTATAGACTGGGACAACCCTGATTATTTATGAAAAAAATGAAGCAATATTCACTGAAAAAAAGACTGATTTGGGGAACATCTGTCTTTAGTCTTCTACTTGGATGCTTGCTGATTTTTACCGCCTATAAAATTGCCCTGCATGAGGTCAATGAAATTCTGGATACCCAGATGCAGTATATGGCTGAACGCTCCGCCGTTGAACCGATCATAAAGATTGCCAGCAAAATAGAACTGCACCGCAGTTACCATGAAGAGGATTTACTGGTTGATATTTGGGCATATAAAGATCAAAGCCACCTTTGGCACCCAACCCATTTACTGGTTCCCCCTGTAAAACAGGCGGGTTTTTATACCCAAAATACTGTGCAGGGCACATGGCGGGTTTATGTATTTCCCTTAAAAGACTATCAAATCCAGATTAGCCAGCAGGAAAAGGTACGTCAAAGCTTTGCCTGGGAACTAGCGGGCAGCATGTTTATTCCCTATATCCTGATGTTGCCATTTGCGATCATTGTACTGGCCTTTATTATCAGTTTAAGCCTAAAACCACTGGAAGACTTTAAAACTGAGCTGACCCAACGAGGGTCTGAGGGATTGGCACCAATTGATAGTGACGAATATCCGCAGGAGTTGATTCCAACCATTGAGGAAATGAACCGTTTATTTGAACGGATCCAGCACGCACAGACCGAACAGAAACAGTTTATTGCCGATGCGGCACACGAACTCAGGACGCCTGTCACCGCCTTGAACCTGCAAACCAAGATTCTGATTAGCCAGTTTCCTGAACATGAGGCTTTGCAAAACCTCAGCAAGGGACTGGCACGTATTCAGCACTTGGTAACACAGTTGCTGGCCTTGGCAAAACAGGATGTTGGATTAAGCCTGATTGAACCAAACACCCAGTTTTACCTGAATGATGTGGCACTGAACTGCGTGGAGCAACTGGTCAATCTGGCAATGGAGAAAGAAATTGATCTGGGCTTTGAGCGTAATGACCTGATTGAAATGCAAAGCCTTGAGCCAACCGTTCACTCGATTATCTTTAACCTGATTGATAATGCGATCAAGTACACTCCGAATCAGGGCATCATCAATATTTCGGTTTATGATGATACCGATGGCTTTGCCTACGTGCAGATTGATGACAGCGGGCAGGGCATTGATCCAGACCAATACGACAAGGTTTTGAAGCGTTTTTACCGTGTGCATCATCATCTGGAAGTGGGCAGCGGTCTTGGACTTTCAATTGTGGATAAGGCCACGCAGCGTTTGGGTGGCACACTCACTTTATCAAGAAGTATTGATTTAGGCGGTTTATCGGTGCTGGTAAAACTTCCTAAAAAACTGGAGCATCATGCATAGAGAAAACTATGCTGATGCCTTTTCAGCGTGTTCTTTAAGGTCGCGCAGAAACAACACACATTTCTGAATACGTTTTCCATCATTACCGACCTTGCTTACATTGAAATTAAGTACCCAGCTCAGGCGTTTTCCAACCTTGGCAATGTCCTTATAGACTTGCGGCTCAGCAAGCAGCGCTTTGTACAGGATGAGGCTGGCATCATTTAATTGTTCAAATTCAAAATGATAGGCCGTTGAGAAAATAAACAGCAACCAGTCACGTACAAAGCAGTCATGCAGGCTGAGTACATCACGTGGATCAGTTTCAAAGTCAATAAAGCTAAACTGATTCTGCTCATCGACTAGAATATTGCGTGCAAAGGCTTCACTTAAATACCCACCTTTCTGATGTATGCTTTGAATGGACTGAATTGCCTGGGTAAATAGTAGAAATTGTGCATCAGGATTTTCCTTGCGGCGGGCAAGCGCCTGATCTAGTTGCTGAATCTGGCTTTGATGCTGTATTCCAATGTCCTGTAATAAAATGCCTTTTTCCGAAACTGCCAACACATTTGGCGTGGAAACCCCTAATGCTCTGAGTTGCTGAATACGCTTGAATTCACACTGAATTGCGATTGATCCCCCTCGGTTGGGAACAGGCATGATTGCACCGAGGTTGAATATTTTTGCCAGCCATTTCAGTGGGGTGTAGAGCCATAAACCATGACGCTCGGAAGCCTTTTTAAGCCAGACCTTGCCGATGTTGAGTTGGTAGGCCTCAATCGAATTCTGTTGTGTGGTTAAAGACGATTCTAAAAAAGTTTGAAAGTCAGACATAGGCCAGCAAAAAACATCCTGATGTTTATAAACACTTACTTGTAGTAGGTGTTCACTTTACCACATCAAGCTGTGCTTGCGGTACGGAATTACGGTCGGGGAGCGATACGTGGTATTTTTCAGTGACCGCATAGAGAACAAAGTTAATGGTTAGGCAAATCCAGCCTGTCCAGAGATTATGGCTGAGGAAGTGTGCGCCACGCATCATCTGTGCCCAGCCCATCGCAAAACCCAGTGTTAAACCTGCAAATAAATAAAACCATGCACGTTTTCTGTCCTGTAAACGGTAGGTAAAGTAGCCTGTGAGCAAGGCAAAGCCTGTGCTGGCATGTCCACCTGGAAAGCAGTGTCCCGCAGTTGCGGAATAATCCCAAATAAAACCTGTGACAGTCTTATGGGTCATATCCCATGGGCAAGCATGAGAAGCTTGTGCTTTCATTAGACCAATAATGCATGTACATAACATACTGACCCAAAACATATAGCCATACTGCCAACGTCTTGCTTTCAGTTTCTCAACCTTAAATGATAAACACCAAAGTACAAAAAAGATGATGTAGACCACTGTCAGGATTTTCTTCACATAAGTATGACTTAGGATGGCTAAATACCAGTCGCCCTTTAATTGGAAATGTCCTGTGCTATCCACCCAGGGTTGAATAAGAGATAAATCAATCTGTCCAGCGACTGGAAATACAAAAATCAATACCAACCCGCTGAGAATAAGTAGGCAACTGTTCCATAAGAGAAAAGGGGATTTCATTAACATAATGAATAAATAATAATGGCGCAGATTGGACTGAGATTTAAAATGATGGAACTTAATATAAAATTAACCAAAACTTAAAGAAAAATTAAATTTATTTGAATGATAATTTTTATTATTATCTGATGTTACTCAGTAAGTGTATTTTTGGGTACTTTCACCACAATATATTGTGGTTGAATTTTTGAAAATTTACAACATATAGGCTAGGTGCGTAACATCAGTTATTATAATAAAAATGTTATTCATATTATAAGGTAATACAAATTTATAAAATAAATGTGGAGCGAGCTAATACATTTAAAATGTATGTTTGAAATAAATTTTTTATGTTTAAAATTATTCCCTTGTAGTGAGGTCTGCACATACAAGGGAAATTTTAGGAATACTCGTTTCTAATCATTAAATCACATCAGAACATGGATTCTTCAGAGTTTGCCGAAATTTTGTGAATGGAAAGGTCTGCACCGCGATATTCATCTTCCTGAGAAAGACGGATACCCAAAGTCGCTTTTAAGATGCCGTACACGACAAAACCACCAATCAGCGCAATGATAATACCTAAGCTTGTACCAATGATTTGGGAAATGATGGACACGCCACCCAAACCGCCTAAAGCCTGCTGACCCAAAATACCCGCAGCGATGCCACCAAATGCACCACAGACACCGTGTAAAGGCCATACCCCCAGTACATCATCTACCTTGAGCTTGTTTTGTGTATAAGTAAACAGGTAAACAAACAGGGCACCTGCAACGCCGCCAATGAATAATGCACCAATAGGATGCACAATATCCGAACCCGCACAGATTGCGACCAAACCTGCCAATGGACCATTGTGCAGGAAACCAGGGTCATTTTTACCCATAAAGTTTGCAGCCAATGTACCGCCAACCATTGCCATCAGTGAGTTGATTGCCACCAAACCAGAGATGGCCTCCACCCGTTGCGCACTCATCACGTTAAAGCCAAACCAGCCTATAATCAGAATCCATGAGCCTAAAGCAAGGAATGGAATTGATGATGGTGGATGGGCACTGACACGGCCATCATTCTTATAGCGACCATTTCGAGCACCCAGCAGGATTACCGCCGCCAATGCAATCCATCCACCCATGGCATGTACAACGACTGAGCCTGCAAAGTCATGGAACCCTGCACCAAAGGTTTTTTCCAGCCAACCCTGCAAGCCATAATTGCCATTCCAGATCATGCCCTCAAAGAACGGATAGATCAGTGCGACCAGAATCAGCGTGGCAATGGCCTGGGAGCGCATTTTGGCACGTTCAGCAATACCACCAGAGATAATCGCTGGAATGGCGGCGGCAAAGGTGAGCAGGAAGAAACAGCGCATCAGGTTGTAGCCATGATCGGCAGCCAAGGTAGTGCCCGCATGGAAAAAATTCTGTCCGTATGCAATCCAGTAGCCCACAAAGAAATAGGCAATAGCTGAAATGGCAAAATCAGTTAAGATTTTGCTGAGCGCATTGACCTGGTTTTTATGGCGTACTGTACCCAGTTCCAAAAATGCAAAGCCAGCATGCATTGCCAATACCAGTACTGCACCGAGCAGTAAGAAAAATAGATCTACGTTTTGCATAGTAGTGCTCAAAAAAAGTGCTAAATTCGGTTTTGATACAAATATTTGATTCGTTTTTTGCACCAAAATAGATTTAGTAAATCTAAAAACTCAAGTTGTCGTGAAACAACTCAATTTGATGAATTTTATAATGCAAAAAACGCACCAATTTAGAATTTAAATTGTAATTTTGATGAAAAGTGGTGCGATTTGCTTAAAAAGAGCACAAAATTGTTGCTGAATATGGAAAAAATCGGGTTATCTAAACCAATTGACCAACCTTAAACCTGAAATATTTTGAAAGTCTTTGCTATTACGAGTGACTAAAGCTAAGCCTTGAGCCATTGCGATTGCTGCAATCTGTCCATCTGCAAAGGGAATATTAAGCCCATTTTGTTGTGCTTCTAAGCGAATTTCAGCATGAATTTTGGCAGCAGATTCATGATAAGAAAGAGTGGGAATCAGACTGACAATGTCATGTAAAAAAGAACCAATCATTTCTTTACCTTGCCCTTGAGGCATTTTAAGCCAACCAAATCGAAGTTCATTCCAAACTAAGCTCGGAATTGCAATTTCATGTTGATACAGTTGAAATTGCGAAATGACATGCTGATTGGGTTGTGGCTTGATCAATTCAGAAATGATGTTGGTATCTAGGAGATAACTAATATGAGATAGGGTAGAATTTACCATGAAAAATTTCGCCCCTGTTCTTGTGAGCGTTCAGGCTGAAAATCATCAGTCTCATTTTGTAAATCTTGTATATGTTGTTGATGCCATGCTGATCATGCCTGCATAAGACTTTGTGGCTGATGACCTAATTTTTGATAGTCATTGAAAGATAAGAGCACCGCAGAGGTTTGCCCTCGTTGTGAAATAAAAATCGGTTGACCTTGTTTGCTTTGTTGTATCAGTTGCGCAAGATTGGCTCGGACTTGGCTAAATGGAATGTTGTTCATATTATTTGTCCTATTTAGATGTACATTTGAATTGTACATTTTGTAAGGCGAGTCTAGTAAGTATAAGATGCCGATTGTACTGATTTAAAGCCGCAGTTGAAGTGGGAAAAAAGAACGTTTAAAGTATATGAAAAAGCTGAGTGGCGGGGAGATGTTGTTGGGGCATGGGGTTTTATGAGATAAGAATTTTACTTTTAAAACAAATGGTCGTAGGCATGCTTTCTGTTAAAATATTGAGTCAAATCGCATTTGTATTGAAATAAAGTCATGAGCATTTTAGATTTAAGTTTGTATCAAGAAACTGAAAATTTATCTCCACAACAAAAAAAGTTTAATCGTCAGATTCAAAAAATTGAGAAATTACAACTCTCTTTGGTTGAGTGGCAACAAGCACAACAAAAAGTACAGCAGGATGCAAGTGTTGAACTCTTGCCATTATATGCTCAATGGCACCAAGTTTTATTTAGTCAACTAGAGGTACTTTGGCAATATAAACAATCGCATAAATTTGCTAAAACCCATTTAGAGCGTTTAGATCAAAAAATCTCAATTTTAGTGAGTCAACTTTTAAATAATCCCAATCTGTCTGAAGAACAACATAAATTGACCATCGTCATTGCTCAATTTTATAAAATTTTAGAAGACCATGATCATTTGCCTACATCACAAGTAGATGATACAGAGGATGATTTTCATTCAGAGCATGATGTTGATGAAATGATGGAAAAACAAGTGATGAAAGAAATTCTTGCAGATCAATTGGGTGTGTCTGAGGACTGGATTGACTTTGATTTTGATCTCGAAAATCTTGAAGAGTTTATGCAAAAAGTAAAAGAAAAATTTGATCGAGAGGAAGCTGATTTCATTCAAAATCAACTGAATGATCATGAACGTGAAGCATATCAAAAGTTTGCAGAAAAAGAAAAAAAGAAAATTTTAAAGAAGCAAATGCAACTTGAAGATGCAAAAAAAATGGCAGGGCAGTCATTAAAAAGCATTTATTTAAAAATTGCCTCTGTGATCCATCCTGATCGTGAACGGGATGAGCAAAAACGTATAGACAAAACCGAGCTCTTGCAGCAAGCAAATACTGCACTTGAAGAAAAAGATTTACTTACGCTATTAAAGTTACGTGCTTATACAGAACAAGGTGATCAAAAACAAGCAGTTAAAATCGCAAATGAACATTTGAAATCTTATAATCTATTGCTAGAAGATCAAATTGAGCAATTGCAAATGGAGTTAGATCACATTATTTACTCATTTGATTGGAAAAGCTCAGGTTTTTATAAACACACTTTTAAACCTGCTGATTTGGCTAAGAAGTACCAATATGATTTGAGGGAAATTCGAAGAAAGCTATTACAAGATGAACAGTGTTTAAATAGTTATAAGGATTTTGATTGTTTAAAAAACTTACTTAAAAATAGAGCATTCGGCTGGTCATTTAATTTTTAAAGTGGTTTGAGCCTGTAAATAAGCTTTTAGTTGTTCAAACAAGTGGGACCACCTCTGTTTAGCGTATTGAATATATTTTATTCAATACGCTAGTCATAATTATAAACTTGCAATTTGCTCCATATTCGCTTTAATCTTCGCTAATTGGTCAGCGAACTCAGCCAATTTGACTTTTTCACCATCAACAACGGCTGCTGGTGCTTTAGCGACAAAACTTTCGTTAGAAAGTTTAGTTGCGATTTGATCATGTTGCTTTTGAACCTTATCCAGGTCTTTCTGCAAACGACCTAATTCAGCTTTCGGGTCAATTAAACCCTTCATTGGAACAAATACAGAAACATGACCCACAACAGAAGAAGAAGATAATGGCGGTTGTTCGCCGTCAACCAAGAATGTAATGCTTTCAACTTTAGCCAATGCCTTAAATAATGCTTCAATACGGGTGATTTGCTCACGTTCAGTATCAGAAATGTTTTGCAGCAATACAGGCAATAAACGCGCATTACCCAAGCCCATTTCACCACGAATGTTACGTACCGCACCAATCAGGCCTTGTAACCACTGCATATCTGCTTCAGCTTGATCATTGATCTTCGCTTGATCAGGCACAGGATATTGTGCGGTCATGATGGTTGCGCCACCTTTGCCCAACATTGGTGCAAGGGTTTGCCAGATTTCTTCAGTCAAATACGGCATTAACGGATGTGCCAAACGTAAAGAAGCTTCCATTACTGCAAGTAACACACGGCGAACTTCTGCCTTACGTTCTTCTGACACATTGGCATCATTAAGCACAGGCTTGGTCAGTTCGACATACCAGTCGCAGTATTCATTCCAGATAAAGTCATAGATTGCTTGCGCCGCAAGGTCTAAACGGTAGGTGGCAAATGCTTGATGCACCGCAGCTTCCACTTTCTGTAAACGGCTGATGATCCATTGTTCAGGAAGTTCCCATAAATCAGGACGCGCTTCCTGACCAACGGTTTGCCCCTCAACATTCATCAATACGAAACGGGTCGCGTTCCAAATCTTGTTACAGAAATTACGGTAGCCTTCAACGCGTTTTAGATCGAACTTGATGTCACGACCCGTATTGGCAAGCGCACAGAACGTAAAACGAACTGCATCTGTACCGTAGGCATTGATGCCGTCTGGAAATTCTTTACGGGTTGATTTCTCAATCTTCGCTGCGTCTTTCGGATTCATTAAGCCAGTGGTACGTTTCGCAACCAGACTTTCAAGATCAATACCGTCAATCAAGTCTAACGGATCAAGTACGTTGCCCTTGGACTTCGACATCTTCTGACCTTCACCATCACGGACCAAGCCATGAACGTAAACCGTCTTGAATGGAACTTGTGATGAACCATCTTCATTTTTCATGAAGTGCATGGTCATCATGATCATACGGGCAACCCAGAAGAAGATGATGTCAAAACCTGTCACCAACACATCAGTCGGGTGGAACGTTTTAAGGAAAACGTTGGCTGCATCTTTCTGTGCATCGCCAGTCCAACCTAAAGTTGAGAACGTCCAAAGCGCAGAGGAGAACCATGTATCCAGTACATCTTCATCCTGATTTAATTCAATGTCAGCAGCGATGTTGTTTTTGGCACGAACGTCTTCTTCATTGCGTCCCACATACACATTGCCCTCGGCATCATACCAGGCAGGAATACGGTGGCCCCACCACAGTTGACGCGAAATACACCAGTCCTGAATGTCACGCATCCATGACATATACATATTGGTATATTGCTCAGGCACAAACTTAATACGACCATCCTGAACTGCTTCGATTGCAGGTTCAGCAAGTGGCGCAATCTTCACATACCATTGATCAGTCAATAATGGTTCAACGATCACACCTGAACGATCACCGCGCGGTGCTTTCAAGTCATAAGGTTGGATTTGATCTAACCAGCCTTCAGTTTCCGCTTGTTCAACCAACTTTTTACGGGCAGCAAAACGCTCTAAACCAATATAGTCCGCAGGGGCAGGCAACAGTTGAGAAATTTGCTCACCCGCTTTGGCGATATATTCAAACTCAGCCAACACTTCGGCATTTTTGTTGAAGATGTTGATGATGGCTAAGTTACAGCGTTTACCGACTTCATAGTCATTGAAGTCATGCGCTGGGGTGATTTTCACACAGCCAGTACCGAAATCTTTTTCGACATATTCATCAGCCACCACAGGTACTAAACGACCTGTAATTGGGAGAATAATGTTTTTACCAATCAGGTGTGCATAACGTTCATCTTCAGGATGTACCGCAACTGCTGTATCGCCTAATAAAGTTTCTGGACGTGTGGTTGCCACCACAAGATAGTCATTACCATCTTTGGTTTTCAGTGATTTATCTTCAAAGAAATACTTAAAGTGCCACAATGAGCCTTTTTCTTCCTTGCTTTCAACTTCAAGGTCAGAAAGGGCAGTTTGCAGTTTAGGGTCCCAGTTCACCAAACGCTTGCCACGATAGATCAAGCCATCTTCGTGCAAACGCACAAACACTTCCTTTACGGCATTGGATAGACCATCATCCATGGTAAAGCGTTCACGAGACCAGTCCACAGATGAACCTAAACGGCGGATTTGCTTGGTAATCGTTCCGCCAGATTGTTCTTTCCATTCCCAAACTTTGTCGATGAACTTGTCACGACCCAAGTCATGACGGGTCACACCTTGCAAACCGAGTTGACGCTCGACCACCATCTGCGTTGCAATCCCCGCATGGTCTGTGCCTGGTTGCCATAAGGTGTTTTTACCCATCATACGGTTATAGCGAGTCAAGGCATCCATAATGGCATTGTTAAAGCCATGCCCCATGTGCAGGCTACCTGTCACGTTTGGCGGTGGAATCATGATACAGAATGATTCACCCTGACCTGATGGTTTGAAGTAACCCTGTTGTTCCCAGATTTGATACCATTTCTTTTCGATCTCGGTTGGATCGTAAGTGGTTGCAATATTTTGAGCAGATTGAGCGTCAGTCATAGTACAGAAGATTAAAATTGAATAAAAAATTGGATCTATTGTAGCAAAAAAACCGCCAAGATTTTCATCTAAAAAAGCCGATGAAATGCGTTGGTTTTTTAACGATAAAACCTTGAATTATGTGTTCTGTGTCACATAATTATCCTATGTAGATGCATAAAACAACAACATAACAATATTAAAATATGAATGAGAGGATGGTTCAGATGAGTTATTCAATTTTACTAAAAATTAATGAAGCAACACACGGTCAACCATTTTTTGGCATTTATGCATGTTGATGCGGAATAGAATATGGTAAATTCGGCGTGTAAAAAGCCAAAAATGATATAAAACAGTTTGATGGAAAAATAAGGGCTTGTTGAACAAGCCCTTATTTTATGCAATCTAAGAATTAGGGTAATTAGAATGAACACCGCCGTTTTTTTAAATATTCATGCGGATACATACGCGAGATTTGCGCATATTCGAGCGCAGTTATTACAGGGCAGTAAGGAAAGTCAGGCAAATGCTTTGGGGAATGTCCTGTCAGAAATGGCTTGTGAAGTGATTGAACAGGTTTTTATGGTGCTGCTACAGGAAAACCAGCATCATTCCCAAACAGGCGAATCCGAAAAGGTGATTCAGCAAATTCTGGAAGCCATTCGCAAATATATGCCGTGGTCAGTTTCATTTTTTGGCAATGACCGATTGGTTCCTGTGGTGGAATATCTTTCCAAAACCATTCAGCTTGAAGATGAAAAGGTTTACATGACCTATCCAATTGAACAGCAGCTTGCACAACAGGTGAAAAGCTCAAGCCATAAGCTTGCTGGTGGAGACCGTCATGAAACGGTAAATGCGTTGAAACTGCTGACCGATGTGATTGATGTCGGTGTGACCCATTTAATTCGTGAACCGAAAAAATGCCTGAAGTTTAATTTTGTGGTGGATAAAACCCTCAATGGCGTGATCAACATGACCACACATCTAGGCTATAAACGTTTGGAAAAACTAGGCACTCAACTGGATCAGCAGGTTGCGGTCATTTATGTGGATTACTTCTTGAAATTTATGCGTCATCAGGCATAGGGGATCATTGATATGGCAAAGCTAAAAAACCTTGAAAATAAAGTGGTATGGATTACAGGGGCTTCTTCTGGTTTGGGCAAGGCGCTGGCAAGGGAATGTGCCTTGCAGGGTGCGCAGGTGGTGCTGACTTCACGCCGTTATGATGAACTGGAAGCTGTGCGTGTCGGTTTGTTCAAGCCAGAACGTCATGTTTCAATTGCCGCTGATATTACTGATGAAGCCCAGGTACGTCATGCGCATGAACAGGTTTTGGCATGCAAAGGGCGAATTGACTGGCTTATCAACAATGCAGGTCTGAGCCAGCGTGCCCTGATTCAGGACACCACCATGCAAACTGAACGTGCCATCATGGAAGTAGATTATTTTTCACAGGTGTTCTTTACCAAGACTGTGTTACCAACATTCCTCAAACAAAAGTCTGGTCGGGTGGTATTTGTCTCCAGTGTGGCGGGCCTATTGGGTACACAATATCGCGCCAGTTATTCAGCTGCCAAAGCGGCGATTCATATGTGGGCAAACAGTCTTCGCGCCGAGGTTTCAAAAGATGGGGTTGAGGTTTCGGTGGTTTTCCCAGGCTTTGTTAAAACCAATGTCTCTTTTAATGCCTTAAATGGTGAGGGTAAGCCACAGGGCTATCAGGATGAAGCCATTGAAAATGGTTTGGATGCCGATGTATTTGCCCAGCGAGTTGTTGAGGCTTTGATGGCAGGTGAGGAATATGTAGTTGTCGGCGGCAAGAAAGAACAACTGGGCGTATTGGTGTCCCGTTTGTCACCAAGCCTGTTGTATAAAATGATTCGTAAAACCAAAGTGAAGTAAAAGGGGCTTTTGCTCCCTTTTACTCATTTAAAATAGCCGTGCCATAAGCAAACACTTCAACCATGCCACCTTGCATCCCCAGTTCAGTGGTGCTGAGACGAACCCCCATGATTTGGTTTGCTCCCATCCTGTGTGCTTCCTGCTTGAGCCGAACCATTGCCTCACGCCGTGCCCGTTCTACCAAACTTTCATAGCTGACAAGAGGACCACCAAAGAAGTTTTTAATGGTGGCAAGCACATATTTAAAATAATCATGTGAGATCACCACATTGCTGCTTACCAGTTGACCTTTTGCAGTCGTTTCAACAAAGCGGTTGGTATCAATGCGGATATGGGCAAGTTGTCTTTCTTTCTCATCCAGTTCGCGTAGGTGTTTTTGTTCAATATGACGACCAAAACCCCAACCGACTGAAAAAAGAATCAGAAAAATAACGATCTGAAAAATTAATCCATCCATTATATTGCCTATGCGCCAAATGGATCAGGAAGTTTAGGCGCCACAGGCTGAACCACGACAGCCGTACCATATACAAAAAGTTCGGACGCGCCTTGGGCAATATTCGATGTGGAAAAGCGAATCCCCACAATCGCATTGGCACCTAAACCGCGTGCCTTGTCGATCATGCGTTGTGTGGCTTCCTGACGGGATTCCTCAAGAAGTTCGGTATAACCTGTCAATTCGCCGCCCACAATATTTTTTAAACCCGCCATCAGGTCGCGACCCACGTGCTTACTGCGGACAGTGCTGCCATACACCACATCAAGCTGACGTAAAATTTCATGACCAGGTACAGATTCCAAGCTGCTGAGTAACATATTGATCTCGAATAAAAATACTGTATTAAAGATAAAACAACATGAGGGATGAGAAAAGCTTAAAAAGGTAATTCTCATAAATATAGCTTGGGAATATACCAAGCCATTTTGATTGAAAGTGAGATGGTTATTTAATGGTGTGATAGAAATAACCTGTAAACTGGGAATTTCATCGCGTGCCGAAGCGGCACAATATGCCAATCATTTGGGGTTAAACTATTATTCAGTCGGACTCAAAATAAACTAGCCATCTCGGGAGATGGCTATAGATAGTACATCTTATTAAGGTTTATTGTGCAGCATGTATTTTAGCACTAGAGGGTTGAGGCGTCACTGTATCACTGGTATTGGTCTTTAAACCGCCACCCAATGTTTTGTAAAGCTCAACTTGGTTGTTCAGGTTTGCCTGCTGTAACAGCAGTAAACCTTGCTCAGCCGAATACGCTGAACGCTGGGCATCCAACACGGTTAAATAACTATCAATACCTGCACGGAAACGGGCGTTAGACAGCTTATAGGTCGTGTTGGTTGCATCCACTAAACGGCGTTGCGCGGTTAAACGATCACCAATGTTGGCACGGGTTGCCAAGGCATCATTCACTTCACGGAAAGCAGATTGAACTGACTTTTCATAGTTTGCCAAGGCAATTTTCTGATCAGTCTCTGAAATCTTGATGTTGGCTTTACGTGTACCCCAATCGAAGATTGGCAAGCTAATATTTGGCCCAATTGACCAAGCTGCATTACCCGCCTTAAAAAGGTTGCTCAAATCTGTTGAAGCATAACCTGCCGAACCTGTCAGGCTAATCGTCGGGTAAAGTTGTGCTTTGGCTGCACCAATATTTGCACCTGCGGCACTGAGTTGATATTCAGCCGCCTTGATATCTGGGCGATTATTGAGCAAGTCACTTGGTAAACCAGCACTTAAAGCGCTTTGTTTGGTAATTTGAGAAATTTGCTGTTGTGGCAATAAGTTTTGAGGAACTGTTTGACCAACAAGTAAATTTAACAAGTTTTGTGCTTGTGCGATCTGTGTTTTGTAGTTGGCAACATCATTACGTGCGGTTTCAACCGAAATTTGCGCCTGACGCAATGGAATCTCACTATCAATGCCCACATCGAAACGTTTCTTGTTCAGGTTAAACGAGTCTTGCTGTACCTTGAGGGTTTGATTTGCAAGTTTCAACTGTGCACTTGCATACGAATAATTCAACCACGTCTGAGTGATCTGGCTGATTAAACTAATTTGTGTGGCATCACGCGCACTTTGTGTCGCAAGGTAGCTGTCTAGTGCCGCATCTTTCAAGCTACGTACACGACCCCAGAAATCCAACTCATATGAAGTTAGGCCTAAACCGACTTGATAGGTTGAATATGGGTTATTTGGATCACGAGTAGGGGTGACTTGACGAACCGCACTACCACTTGCGCCAATCGTTGGTAACTGATTGTTTTCCGAGATTTGGTATTGCTGTTGTGCTTTTTGGATATTCAAAGCCGCAGTACGTAAATCACGGTTATTGGCAAGCGCCAGATCAATCACTTGCAGCAAACGTTGGTCAGCAAAGAAATCTTTGTAACCTTGTTCTGCGATTGATGTTCCAGAAGCATTGCCGTAAGACGCGAAGCTTTCAGGAACATCTGAGCTTACCACAGGCTCTGGCCCGCGCATGCTTTGGCAGGCAGCCAAAGATAGCGCGAGGGCAGAGATTGCAATGCCACGACTGGAAATAGACCATACAGTTTGCATCACGATCAATGCTCCTGAGTATTTAAAGTTTTAGGTTTGTACTTAAAGATACTACGAATCCACACGAAGAATACAGGGATGAAGAAAATACCTAAAAGTGTTGAAGAAATTACACCACCAAGTACACCATAACCGACCGAGTGTTGGCTACCTGCGCCAGCACCGCTTGCTAGGGCGAGCGGTAAAACACCGAAACCGAATGCAAGTGTAGTCATGATAATTGGACGTAAACGCATTTTGGCAGCATGTAATGTTGCTTCAAAGAGTTCTTCGCCTTGTTCCTGTAATTCTTTCGCAAATTCGACGATCAAAATCGCATTCTTCGCGGATAGACCAATTACGGCAACAATTGCAACCTGGAAGTAAATGTTAAAGGATAAGTTTGGATCACCTTTAATCAGCATACCTAACCATGTCAAGGCAAATGCACCGACGATACCTAAAGGTACAACCAGCAATACCGAAACAGGTACAGACCAGCTTTCATAGAGTGCAGCAAGACACAGGAATACGATTAATAATGAAAGAACAAGAAGAGGTGCTGTTTGGCTACCAGAATCACGTTCTTCTAAAGATAAACCTGTCCATTCATAGTCGAAACCGGTTAAGCCCATAGAAGGTAACTTACCAATGATTTCTTCCATTGCCAACATTGCATCACCAGAGCTGACACCCGGTGCAGGCGTACCTTGAATGTTAACAGATGATACGCCGTTATAACGCTCTAGACGTGGTGAACCATAGGTCCATTCACCTTTGGCAAAGCCAGAGAAAGGAACCATTTCGCCTTTGTTGTTACGCACATACCACTTGTTCAAGTCTTCAGGCATCATGCGTGTATCCGCTTCACCTTGGACATAAACTTTCTTCACACGACCACGGTCAACGAAGTCATTGATATATGAACCACCCCAAGCCATGCTCATGGTGCTGTTAATATCGGCAATACTGACACCCATTGCACCTGCTTGCGCTTGATCAATGGTGATCTGGTACTGTGGTGTATCTTCTTGACCATTTGGACGTACACCCGCAAGACGTTTGTCTTGTGATGCCATACCTAAAATCGCATTACGAGCAGCAATGAGTTTTTCATGCCCTTGACCGCTGGCATCTTTTAACTGGATATCGAAACCAGAAGCGACACCCAATTCAGGCATTGCGGGTAACTGCAATGGCATGATGTAAGACGCATCTTTCACAATCATGTTCAATGCCATACCACGTTGAATGATGGCACCGATTTGTGATTCTGGTGTCGTACGCTCACTCCAGTCTTTTAATTTAATAAAGGCAAGACCCGCGTTTTGACCCACCCCTGTGAATGAGAAACCAGCAACTGTAAAGATTGACTCTACATTTTCTTTTTCCTTATTCAAGAAATAGCCTGTCATGGTATCGATGACTTTGTCGGTTCGTTCCAAGCTCGCGCTCGGTGGTAACTGAACCAGTGTCATCACCACACCTTGGTCTTCTTCTGGTAAGAATGAAGATGGCAAAACTTTATAAATGCCAACCAAAGCGGCAATCACAACAATATAAAGTACCCCAGAGAATAACTTGTGGTGGGTCATACGATTGACACCGCCTTGGTATTTCTCCGAAAGTCTTTCAAAGCTACGGTTAAACCAACGGAAGAAACGCGCGAAAATATTGTTGCTTTCCTGCTTGTTTGGATCGTGCTGTTTTAACAAGGTTGCACATAGGGCAGGGGTAAAGGTAAGTGCTACGATCAATGACAAGATCATCGCAGTAACCAGCGTGATCGAGAATTGACGATAAATTACCCCAGTGGTTCCACTAAAGAACGCCATCGGTACGAATACCGCTGTTAACACACTGGTAATACCGACTAAGGCGCCTGAAATCTGACTCATCGACTTTTCGGTCGCAGGGACAGGTTCCAGATGTTCTTCCTGCATTACCCGTTCAACGTTCTCGACCACGACAATGGCGTCATCCACCAATAGACCGATGGCCAGTACCATTGCAAACATGGTGAGGGTGTTGATTGAGAAGCCGAAGATATTAATCACGGCAAATGTACCCAACACAACCACAGGAACTGCCAATGTTGGAATAATCGTTGCGCGCCAGTTCTGTAAGAACAAGAACATTACGATAAATACCAAGACAACCGCTTCAATGAGCGTGTGCACAACACTTTCAATCGAAAGACGAATAAATGGTGTGGTGTCATAGGCTAGCTTGTCTTTTAAACCGCTCGGATAGTTATGACGTAACTCAGATAAACGTTTTTCAACCGCAGCAGCAGTATCCAATGCGTTGGCACCTGTTGCCAGTTTGATTGCGACACCACCTGCAGGTTTACCATTGAACTTTGAGTCAAATTGATAGTTATCTGAACCGAGTTCGACACGTGCAACATCACCCAAACGAACTTGTGCACCACCTGAGGTATTTTTCAGGAAGATGTTTTTAAACTGTTCAGGGGTTTGCAACATGGTTTGTGCATTTACCGTTGCGTTAAGAACTTGGCCATTGACGGATGGAGCACCACCCAACTGACCCACTGCAACCTGTGCATTTTGTGCACGAATTGCCGCTGCAACATCCGTTGGTGTTAAATTGAAACTGCTTAATTTGGCAGGGTCCAGCCAGATACGCATGGCGTATGAACCACCAAATACTTGGAGTTCACCTACACCTGCCACACGACTCAGTGGCTCAGAAATATTTGAGTTCACATAATCTTTAATGTCAGAAGCAGAAAGGCTGTTATCTGGCGAATAAAATGCAATAACTTGCAAGAAGCTTGCACCAGACTTCGTCACTTTTACACCTTGACGTTGTACGTCAGCAGGTAACAGTGCTGTTGCTGATTGCAGTTTGTTTTGAACTTGTACTTGGGCGATATCTGGATCGACACCTTGTGCGAAGTTCAAGTTAATTGATGCTTGACCATTACCCGCACTATTCGATGAAATGTAACGTAAACCATCCAAACCATTCATTTGTTGTTCAATGATTTGGGTGACCGTATTTTCAACGGTTTGCGCAGAAGCCCCAGGATAAGTTGCAGAAATCGTTACCGTGGGGGGGGCAATTGTCGGATATTGTGCAACTGGCATTTTTGTGAGCGTGATAATACCCGCCAACATAATGACCAGTGCGATCACCCATGCAAAAATTGGGCGATGGATAAAAAATTGAGCCATGCAATCTACCCCTTAAGCTTGTGAAGTAGCTTTTTGTTCAGCTTTTGCTGAATCGGCTTGCTTTTGTTGTTCAGCGGCGGCTGGTGGTGTAGCATTTTGACCTTGTGGTGCTTTTGCCTGTGGCTGGTAAGGTTTTACAGAAACTTGCTGGCCTTCCTTAACCTTGGCAACACCATCAACCACAATCTTGTCACCCGCCTGTAAGCCATCGGTGACAATCCAGTCCTGAGCTTTCACACCAACCGTTGTGATTGGGCGCGCTTCAACCGTATTCTTCGCATTTACAATCAAGGCAATCGCCTGTCCTGTTGGTAGACGTGACACAGCCACCTGTGGAATCAGGTAGGCATTTGGAATGATGCCCTGTGAAATCTTGGCAGTTGCATACATACCTGGTAACAACAGGTGGTTTGGATTTGAGAACACTGCACGCAAGGTCACTGTACCTGTGTCTGGATTGACTCTGGCATCAGAGAAAGCCAACTGGCCTTCAACAGGATAGTCGGAACCATCTTCAAGCGTAATCTTGACACGGGTGTTGTTGCTGTTGTTCAGGCTGCCTTTACTGAGCTGTTGACGTAGGCGCAACATTTCGGCACTGGATTGGTTAATATCAACATAGATCGGGTTAAGCTGTTGAATCGTGACCAAGGGATCAGCCTGATTCGCTGTCACCAACGCACCAGCTGTTACCGAAGAACGGCTGGACTGGCCTGAGATTGGCGCACGTACAGTAGAATAGCCCAAAGTGATCTCAGCATTTTTCAATGCCGCCTGAGAGGCTGCTACATCGGCTTCAGCCAACAGGACCTGGGCATGAATATCATCATATTCCTGTTTGGAAACCGCATTGGTGCCAACCAACTGACGATAACGCCCTTCTTTAACGCGTAATGCATTTAGGTTTGCTTGCTGGCGCAATAAGGTCGCGCGGGCGCTGTCTGCGCTTGCACGGTTGGTCTTGGCGTCAATTTCATAAAGTGCCTGACCTGCCTGAACATAACTGCCTTCAGCAAATAAGCGCTTTAAAATGACACCACCTGTTTGTGGACGTACTTCTGAAACCTGATAGGCGGAGGTCCGCCCAGAAAGTTCCACACTTTGTTCTACACTTTGCGGTTGGGCAACAATGACACCGACTTCAGGAGGTGGCATTTTTTGAGCAGCAGCAGCTTGCTGTGCATCTTTAGGGTCTTTGCTACAACCAACAAGCGCAATGCTTGTTGCCAACGCGCAAGCAGTGAGGGCAGGAGCCCAAAGCTTAGCTGACATCATTATTCCACCTCAATTTAGATTTGTTATCTAAAAACAAATTGTTGCTGAAATTGCCTTGATACAGCCAAAACCAAAGCAACGAAGTCCAAATCAGCCCGATTCCCCAACCTGCCAATACATCGGTTGGATAGTGAACCCCAGCATAAACTCTAGATATCCCCATGAAAACAAACCATAAAGTAGATACTAAAATAATGCTGTTACGGTATTTATGCGCGCTGTACAGCAACATGAACATATTCGCAAGGGTCGCAGCATATAGGCTATGGGCACTTGGGAAAGATGCGCCATAACTTTGAATCAAGTGATAAAGTTCCAAGGGTCTTGGTCGATCAATGCCCCATTTCAGAAGCCAACCAATCACAATACTTCCACCCACACTTAAAGCGATAAAAATTGCATTCTTATAGTTTTTAATCCAAGTTTGATAAATACACAAAAAAGTGGTTAAAAATAATAAAAATGGCATTCCACCCAGTCGAGAAAGCAGAATGGTTACCTGGTTAAGCGCAAACGAACGGTGTTCAAATAAAGCTTGAACACTAAAAAGGTCTAAAGTCGATGTGTCGAGATAAACCAGCCCAAACACACCGAGTCCTAAAAAAAAGCAACCAATACAAAGCAGTAGGTACGGCATGCGAACCTCATTATTTGCTTAACCATTGTTCAGGGTTATATAATGTTTGAAAGTGTACTTTCGAGTACACTTTTGGTCAAGTCTTGAAATTTTATGATAATTTCATTTTCAGATTTTTTTAAGGTTCAGTAAAAAAACATAACAAAAATTGATTAATGTCTCACTTTTTGTTCACTTGATGCATCATCATCTACTTCGATTGGTTGTTTTGGTGGCCAAAAGAAATCACTTGGTCGTGTTAAGAAGTGGGTGAGTACCAATTTTGCCAATGGTTTCCATTGTGCGAAACGTACTCGACGAGCGCGCAAAGCAACAATAATAGTCAGAGTAAAGCTAACAAATAGGTTGGTGAGACCAATCAACATAACGCCCAAAAATGACACGATGATTAAACCAAGGTCAGGTGCGCCGCTTACTGTCATTAAGCCTTGAATGAAATTGGCGGATGCAAAGGCAATATGACGGATATCCAGCGGCAGGCCTAAAATAAAACCGATGGTTCCCATACTTCCCAGCATTATCCCGAACAGGAAGTTACCTGCCAAAGCCCCGAGATTGGTTTCAATATAGTTGGCAAACTTGTCCAGTCGTGCCTGTCCCATCCAGCGTTTTAGGCGGCGGTGCTGTTTTAGACGGGGGCCGACCTTTCGGTAGACTGCCAGATTATCGAAATAGCCCGCAATCAGGCCTGAAAGGAATAAACAGACACCTGCAATTGCCGCATGCGGGATAGCCAGCGAAGTAAATGGATTTAAATCATGTAGTGTCTTGGCTGCCTTAATAGGGGAAAGTAACGGTTCCCCAAGACTGTACTGCCATAAAAAGGTAATTAAGGCCGCTACAGGAATAGCGATTGAAATATTTCCCAGTATTGCGATGAATTGAGTTCGGATAATATTGATAATCAGGGCCGCCAGTTCAGCAATCTGAGCTGTTTTACTGCCTTTCTGCTGCTGTACCGTTGCTGCAAGTGCTGCGGCCGTCATCGCAGGTTGTTTGGTTGCAACCGTAAAATGCAGCACATGGATCAGCATGAAACCTAGACCATAATTCATGCTATATAAAAATGCATGCATAAATGGAGCAAGTACCAGACGGGTCGTTAAAATTTTCAAGGTGGCCATGACGGCAATAATTGCGCCTGCACCTGCCGCCGCCTTATACATGCCGAAAAAGCCTTTTTTATCGGTACTTACATAATGCTCACCTGTTTTACTGGCATTTTCGGTGACTTGCAGGGCAATCAGTTCACTGGTTGAATTTAGTAGGTGACGAACACTTTTTTCATCATAATGGGCCTGGGTCAGGTCAGTAATTAATTGTCCCAGTGCGATATAGTGGAAATCATTTTTACTGGCAAGCAAACCAAGCAATAATTCAATACGGTCAAGCGCCTGCTCCAGTAAGGACAATAAATAGGTCAGGCTGATACTGACCCCGATGCGCTTGGTTGCCCGACGGATCTTGAGCACAACCTCACGGCATTGGTCCAGCATCACAAAGGCCTGTGACGCATCGGGAGGAGCAAGCACCGCAACTGTATCCTGCTGGTGTATCTGCTGTTTATACTTTTCAATGAACTCTACAATTTCACGGTTCTGAACCAAAAAAGGTGACTCATATTCAATAATGTCGGGTTGTGCATTAATAAATTCTGGATACAGACCAATGCCACTAATCCGATAGGACAACACAGTAATGGCCTTGATCAGGTCGGTTTTACACACCTGTTTTTCATTCGTGTTGCTTTGGCTTTCAGCAATTAGGTTGAAGAGGGTAATCCAGTCCTGATTTTCGATCAGGTCCAGCCATTCTCCATCACTTTGCTTATGAAAGACTTTGCCAACGAGGGTTTTAAGCTGGTTAGCATCTTCCACTAAAGGCAGGAAATGTGCGCCAAGACGTTGCCCAAGCTGATTCCAGAAACCATCCAGCGAAAGAATGCCGCTGTCGGCATAGAGGCTGATCTGTTTATACTGGCTCATCAGCTTGAGCAGGAAATTCTGGAGTAAAGTTGCTGAAGTGGGAGTCAGCAAAAGAATTTTGATTAATGCATGAATTCGCTGTTTAACTTCTTCAGCATCATTCGGTTTTTTGGGTCGTATGCGATTGACCAGTTCAATGAGGATCTGCTCATTGGCAAGAAGACTTTCAGGAACAGCTTCAGGATGGTCAAGCTGTTCCTGCATTTTTAAAAATAAATCAGATAAATTTAAATGCATAGGCACTCAGAAAAATTATTGTAGTCGATGTAAGGCCATTAAGGTTAGATTCATCAGTGCTTGGCGATATTCATTATCTGGAAGTGCTTTAAGCGCTTCTAAAGCGGCATCCGTTTCTTGTTGGGCACGTTTTTGACAGTAATCCAGACCACCTGAGTGATGAACAATTTCAATCACTTTATCCAAATGTTCCACACCGCCTGTTGCAATGCTGCGGCGAATAATCGCATGGTCATCACCAGTGGAGTGGGCCAATGCTGAAATTAACGGTAAAGTCGGTTTGCCTTCCATTAAATCATCACCAATATTTTTACCCAGTGTTTCCGCATCGGAGGTGTAGTCTAAAATATCGTCAATGATCTGAAAGGCATTGCCAAAGTGACCCGCAAAGCGACGTAGTGGCTCACGGTATTCTTCAGTACCCGCCAAGATAGCCGCGCCTTCAGTTGCCAGTTCAAACAGGCGTGATGTTTTACCATGAATAATTTTTAGATAGGTTTCTTCAGTGGTCTCTGGCTGGTGTTGGGACTGAAGCTGTAAAACCTCACCTTCCGCAATTTCACAGGTTCCTGTTGAGAAATCCTTGAGTAAAGTGATGTTGTTTAAGTCCACCAGTAAATCGAAAGCGCGGGCAATCAGAAAGTCACCGACCAGAACGGCGGTCTGGTTGTTCCAGGTTGCATTGGCAGTGGGTCTGCCGCGGCGCAGATTGGACTCATCCACAACATCATCATGTACCAGCGTTGCGGTATGCAGCATCTCAATGATTGCAGCCAGATGCTGCGCATGCTGCATATTGGCTACACCACATGCACGGGCTGCGAGTAGGCACATGATTGGGCGCATACGCTTACCGCCAGCCTCAACCACATGCTTGCTGACCGACATGACCAGGCCAACCTTGGAGCTGATTCCTTCATTGATCAAATGATCCATCGCAGCAAAATCTGTCGCTACAGGAGAGAGAATGTCTTGCTTAAAATCGATAACCATATGAAGAAGAACCTCGTACAGGTGAAATATAGTGTTAGGTGTATCAATATGTCTGTTGCTGAACAGCTATACAGGCTGTGTAATCAGTCATTTAAATCGGTGCAGCGATTTTGCGGCTTTCGTTAGACAAAAAAGCGGTCTCTACATAGTCAAACCCAAGCTTTATACCATAGGTATGCGTGACTTTATATGAACACAGATTGTTATTGTCGCAATTGGTTTTTTAGAATGTATTGCAAAACCCGATCAGAATCAATAAAAACAACGTATTCTCAAACTGTTTGATTTTATTATGAAATCTACAGCTCATTTGTTGAGCGGCGTATTTGTGCAAAATCACTTGTTGTTTGATCAAATTTCACTTAAAATCTATCGCCTTGTATAACCCCAGTGGCGTTCGTCTTAAGATCGATATGTCCTTTTATCGGCACGACGACACGGGCAAGTTGGAGTACATTATGTACGCAGTAATCCAGAGCGGTGGTAAACAGCACCGTGTTGTTGAGGGTGAAACCCTTAAAGTAGAATTATTGAAAGCTGAAACTGGCGCGACTATTACGTTTGATGACGTATTAATGGTTGTAAACGGTGACAACATTCAAATCGGTGCTCCAGTTGTAGCTGGCGCAAAAGTAACTGCAGAAGTAGTTGGCCATGGTCGTCACGACAAAATCCGCATCATCAAAATGCGCCGTCGTAAACACTACCGTAAGCAACAAGGTCACCGTCAATGGTTTACCGAGTTGAAAATTACTGGTATCGCAGGCTAACACAGGAGTAAATAGACATGGCAACTAAAAAAGCCGGTGGATCGACGAAGAACGGTCGTGATTCGAATCCTAAGATGTTGGGTGTTAAAGTTTACGGTGGTCAAACTGTAACTGCTGGTAACATCATCGTTCGTCAACGTGGTACTGAGTTCCACGCTGGTGCAAATGTTGGTATGGGCCGTGACCATACTTTATTTGCTACTGCTGACGGCGTAGTGAAATTTGAAGTGAAAGGTCAGTTTGGCCGTCGCTATGTAACTGTTGAAGCTTAAGCTTTAATGGTTCAGAAAGACCCGCTTTTGGCGGGTTTTTTTATATTTACAATCTCTACATAAAGGCAGAAACTTCATACATAATGCAGGACTTTGCGACACGAAATACACAAAACCTGTGGATTTCTTCATTTTTTTCGTGATCAAAAACAGTAAGATGTCGTCATAACAGTAAAAATCTGATAGAAGGTTCATTTTATGAATTTCGTAAAAAAAATAGCTTATGCCGCAACCTTGAGTGCCATCTCGCTTGTCCCTGTGGTGGGAAGTCAGGTGTTTGCCGCACCTGTGGCTGCATCGGCTCAGCAGGCAACCAGCAGTCTGGTACAGCAGTTGGCTGGTCTGCAACGCCTGACCGCAGATTTTGAACAAAGCACCAAGACCACCAATAATAAAACAGTACAGAAAAAGGGCCTGACTGCCCAGCACATGAACCAGACCTTTAAGGGTGTGATGAAGGTTGAGCGTCCTGGAAAATTTTATTGGGAAACCACCAGTCCAGCGAAACAAACCATTGTGACTACAGGAAAGGTGGTGTGGATTTATGATCCAGATTTACAGCAGGCAGTGCGACAGAGTCTGGATGATCAGGTGGCCAATACGCCTGCACTATTATTGTCAGGTAATACCAACCAGATTATGGATGCTTACCGTGTGACTCAGCCTGACCGAACCAAGCTGTACTATACCTTGTACCCAAAACAGGATGATGGTGCATTCCAAAGCCTGACCATTAGCTTTGGCGCAAATAAGGCACCCACCTTGATGATTTTGCAGGATTCTTTAGGCCAAACCACGTATGTGCGTTTTAGCAACATCAAAGTGAATCCAGCGATTCCAGCATCGGTCTTTCACTTTGAACCGCCAAAAGGTACAGATATTATTGACCAATAATGGACTTATGCTCAACAAAGCCGCATCTGTTGCGGCTTTTTGCTGGGCGCGATATAGATACATTTCTTAATTTCATCTAGGCGCAAGGCTTTGTATAGTGAAGAAAAATCCTGGAGACTTGCAAGGCGATGAAAATAGTAAAAAGATTACAATTGATTCCACTCATTTCAATACTTACGGTCATTGCAATGGTTGGCTGTCAACCTAAAAAAGAACAATCGTCAGCTACTGCTGAAAAAGTCGATATTCCATTGATTCAGGCCAAAGTTGTGGCGGTCAAGCTTCCTAAACAAAAGTTGTGCCTGGAAGATGGATGTACCAGTTATGACTTGCAAACGGTCGAGACCAAGCAAAAATGGATTGATGAATATTTTATCAATCGTATGAAAAAGGCCGAGCCGAATGCCTTTGCCAACATTGCAGACCAAAAAGTCAAGGTGCCAGCGGATGAACCCTCGCTTAGTGAAAGTAGCACTTATGTACGTTTTTTAGGGCAAAACTATAATTTAGCAACTTTTGCCATTCAGACCTATAGTTACCCTGCGGGTGCGGCACATGGCATGTCGCATCAGGAATTTGTCAATTTTGACCTGTCCAATAAAAAACACATTACTGTAAGTGAATTGGTTAAACCTGACATGAACCAAAAACTACGCGATGAGTTATATGTCTCGAATCAGAATTGGCTGGAAGACCATAACATCAAGAAAGAGCAGTTGCAGGTGAGTGACAACTATTATTATGGTGTCAATGAGATAGTATTCGTCTATCCGCTGTATGAGTTGGCTTCGTACGCCGAAGGGATGAGCGAGTTGACCCTGCCATATTATGCAGCCAAACAGTTTATTAAGCCGCAATATCTGCCAAGTCTGCCGAAAGAGCCCGTTTAGCCAGTATTCAGCATCGACATATCGTGTGTGGATGCTGAGTCTTTGTTGTCTATTACTGTATTTTTTTAGGTTAAAGCCTTACACTATAGCCAGTTTTTTCTCTATTCATGATTGATTATGATTGACCCAAAATTACTCAGAAATAATATTGAAGCGGTCAATGCCGCTTTGGCAAAACGTGGTATTCAGCTTGATGTTCAGGAATGGGCGGATTTGGAAGCGCGCCGTAAGGAATTGCAGTCCAAAGCTGAAAATTTACAGGCAGAGCGTAATGCGGGTGCCAAACAGGTCGGTCAAATTAAGAAATCGGGTGGAGATGCATCTGAGATCATGGTGCGTATGGCTGCCATTGGTGATGAAATCAAAACTGCTGAAGTTGCGCTTGCTGAATTGCAAACTGAACTAGAGCAAAAATCACTGGCGATTCCAAACTTGCCAGATGAGTCTGTGCCTGAAGGGAAAGATGAGAGTGATAATTTAGAAATCTTAAAGTGGGGCACACCACGCCAGTTTGATTTTGAGATCAAGGACCATACCGATCTGGGTGAGTGGATGGGTGGGCTTGAGTTTGAAACAGCAACCAAATTAACAGGTTCACGTTTTAGCGTACTCAAAGGTCCTTTGGCACGTCTACAACGTGCTTTGACGCAGTTTATGTTAGATACGCATACGCTCAAAAATGGTTATACCGAAGCGTATGTACCTTATCTGGTCAATGCAGATAGCTTACGTGGTACAGGTCAGCTACCTAAATTTGAAGAAGACTTATTCAAGTTACAGGGTGAAAAAGAATATTACCTGATCCCGACCGCAGAAGTGCCTGTCACCAACTTTGTGCGTGACGAAATCATAGATGCGGATCGTTTGCCACTCAAATACGCAGCACATACACCATGTTTCCGTAGTGAAGCAGGTTCTTACGGGCGTGATACTCGTGGCCTGATTCGTCAGCATCAGTTTGACAAGGTTGAAATGGTGCAAATCGTAAAACCAGAGCACTCAATGCAGGCGCTTGAAGAACTGACTGCACATGCAGAAGGCATTTTGCAGGCATTGGGTTTACCTTACCGCAAGATTTTGCTCTGTGGTGGTGACATGGGCTTCGGTTCAACCAAGACCTATGACCTGGAAGTCTGGGTGCCAAGTCAAAATACCTATCGTGAAATCTCAAGTTGCTCAAACATGGGCGATTTTCAGGCACGCCGTATGAAAGCGCGCTACCGTGTAGACCAGAAGAAGATCGAACTGGTGCATACCTTGAATGGTTCAGGTCTGGCGGTGGGTCGTACCTTGCTTGCAGTGATGGAAAATTACCAGCGTGCTGACGGTTCAATCGAAATTCCAGAAGTTTTACGTCCATATATGGGCGGTGCAAGCTATATTGATTAAACTGTGCATCCATTTTGTGCATAGTTTTTGCTTTAGCCCAATCAGATCTAAAAAATATAGAGGCGTATCGTGGAAATTTTCCCAATCTCTTTAAAGTTGCAGCAGCAACGTTGTCTGATTGTTGGCGGTGGGCATATTGCCTACCGTAAAGCAAGTTTATTGGTGAAGGCAGGTGCGATTGTCGATGTGATTGCGCCTGAGATTGAGCCTGAGTTACGCCAGCTTGTTTACAAATCGATGGGGCAATATATTCAGGCCGCTTTTTCTGAAAATATTCTTGCTACAGGTTATCGTTTGGTGATTGCTGCAACCGACAATACCGCTGTGAATAAAAGCGTTTTCGAGCAATGTGAAGCACGTAATATTTTAGTGAATAGTGTGGATGATATTCCGAATTGCCGTTTCATGGTTCCCGCGATTATTGACCGTTCACCTTTGGTGATTTCCGTTGCATCCAATGGAGCATCGCCTGTTTTATCCAGACAACTTCGTACCCAGATTGAAACGATTGTGCCGCATGGTATGGGGAAACTGGCTGAGTTTTCAGGTCTTTGGCGTAAACAGGTCAAGGAAAAGATTTCCAATCCCGATGAACGCCGTATCTTTTGGGAGAATCTGTATGCCAGTCCGTTAAAGGAGCAGGTGTTCAATGACAATCTGGATGTGGCAAATAATTTAATTGAACAAGCCTTAACAGAATGGACTGCACCAAAAGGTGAGGTGTATCTAGTGGGGGCTGGTCCAGGTGATCCTGAGCTTTTGACCTTAAAAGCCTTACGCTTGATGCAGCAAGCGGATGTGGTGATTTATGACCGTTTGGTGTCTGCGCCGATTCTGGAACTCTGCCGCCGTGATGCGGAAAAGATTTATGTCGGTAAGGCCCGTTCCAATCATTCAGTCCCACAAGATGGCATTAATGCCTTATTGGTTGAATATGCGCAAAAGGGTAAACGTGTTTGCCGCCTGAAAGGTGGTGATCCCTTTATCTTTGGACGTGGTGGTGAGGAAATTCAGGAATTGGTTGAAGCCAGTGTCACTTTTCAGGTTGTGCCTGGAATTACCGCCGCATCAGGTTGTTCCGCATATGCAGGGATTCCGCTGACCCATCGTGATTATGCACAAAGCGTACGTTTCCTGACTGGGCACTTAAAAGAGGGTTCACCAGAATTACCTTGGAAAGAGCTGGTGTATGAAAATCAGACCTTGGTGCTGTACATGGGCTTGGTGGGCTTGGAGCGTATTTGTGAGCAACTGATTGCACATGGTCAACGACCAACCATGCCTGTTGCCTTGATTTCCAAAGGTACTACGCCTGAGCAGAAAGTACTGGTGGGTACATTGGCGGATATTGCAGCCAAAGTGTCTGAACATCATATCGTAGCACCGACCTTAACCATTATTGGTGAAGTGGTGAGTCTGCGTGAACAGTTACAATGGTTGTAAGAACTTTATAATTAAGTGTTTCAATTTATACCCCCCTAAATCCCCCCTCACAGGGGGGACTTACATGCAATGTAGAGAATATTTGTGATTCATGTTGTGCTATACGAGCCTGAAATTCCTGCCAACACAGGCAATATCATTCGTTTATGTGCCAATACAGGTGCGCAACTCCATTTGATCAAGCCTTTGGGCTTTGAGCTTGATGATAAGAAACTGAAGCGTGCAGGCCTGGATTATCACGAATGGGCAAGAATGCAGATTTGGGACAGTATCGAACTTTGCCTCGCTGACTTAAAGGCAAAGGGTATTGGCATCAATGATATTTTTCCATTGACCACCAAAGGTTCTGCCACACCACATACAGTGGATTTAAATCGTCCTGTCGCCTTGCTGATGGGACCTGAAACCCGTGGCCTGCCTGAACAGGTACGCCTGATGTTCCCGCAGGAAAACTGGATTTGTTTGCCAATGGCAGAAAATTCAAGAAGTTTGAATTTGTCTAATGCAACCGCGGTGATCGTCTATGAAGCCTGGCGGCAGCAGGGATTTAAAGCACTGACTTGATTATTAAAAATTTTCTGTCATCGTAAAGGTTTATCGAAACAAAGGCTAAATGTTTAAAGATTTAAAGCAAACCTCATCATATAGTCAAACTACTTTATTATCCATACAGGATTCGAAAAAAACTCGAAATAATTCATCGACTGATTTGTATTGGTTTTATAATGATTTGACTATATATGACATTGAAATTGTTTCAAACTTTTTTAAAATTAATAGAAAAGGCGCATTGAGCGCCTTTTCTATTTTAACCAGTTTAACGATCATCAAACTCATTATGTTGAGGGGCATTGTATTTAAAGCCTTTGGTTTTATAACCAAGGTATAAAATACCGAACATTGCCCACCATAAGCCATATTTCAATGCCGTGTCTTCAATTTCAAGCCACATGGCAAAAACGCTGAGAAAGCCCAAGAGTGGAATAATCACAAAGCTCACAATGTCCTTGAAGTTCTTGGTTCGGCCATCACGTAAGGCATAACGTGAAATTACGGACAGGTTCACGAAAGTAAACGCAATCAGGGCACCAAAACTGATCATGGAAATCACTACATCCAGACTCATAAAACCTGCACTTAATGCCACCAATCCAACAATCAGAATGTTATAAGATGGGGTAAAGGTTTTCGGGCTGATATGGCCAAAGATTTTCTTGTTGATGACCCCATCACGACCCATCACATACATTAAGCGTGATACACCTGCATGGGCAGAAATCCCTGATGCCATGACCGTCACAATCGCAAAGGCAAGCACATAGGACTGGAATAATGAACCACCCACCAGTAACAGGATGTCAGGCTGGGTTGCGGCGACGTCCTCAAAATAAGTTTTAGGATCATTCGGGAAGTAGATTTGCATAAAGTAGGTACTGATAATAAACACAATACCTGCAAATAATGCAGTCAGGAAAATCGCTTTAGGCAGCGTCTTTTCAGTATCCTTGGTTTCTTCCGCCAGTGAGCTGAGCGAGTCAAAACCCGTAAACGAGAAGCACAGCAGGGTTGCACCTGTAATCAATGCGCCTACAGAAGTCAGGTCGTTCCAGAATGGCTCCAGGCTCCAGAGTTGGTAACGTGTTTCTGCAGTAATTGGACCTTCGGCGTTATATCCCATCTGTAGTTTGCTATAGACCAGATAGGTGAATACAGCAATCACGATAAGCTGGACGAGGACAATCAGGCTGTTAAAGTTCGCCACAAAACGTGCGCCACGTAAGTTGATGCCAGTCATAAAGGCGGTCAGAACAATCACCCAGACCCAGTGGTTTACATTCGGGAATAATGCGTCAAGATAGATGCCTGCCAGAATGATATTGACCATTGGTGACAGCAAATAATCCAGCCAAGATGACCAGCCCACCATAAAGCCCACGTTGGGATGGATGGATTTTTGTGCATAGGTATAAGCCGACCCTGATGATGGGTAACGACGAATCATGTGACCATAACTGATCGACGTGAATAAAATTGCAATTAGGGCAACAATATAGGAGGTCGGAACATGATGATGACTTTCTTTCGATACCAGTCCGAAAGTGTCAAACAAAGTCATGGGCTGAATGTAGGCTAAGCCAATAATGATAATGTGCCAGAGACCTAGCGTTTTTTGCAGCTTAGCTACCGATGGAGTCCCAGAGATATTTGTCAACGGCGTTATCCTCATAATCGTTGATCAAGGATCAGCTATGGTTTAAGGATCGTTTGAGACGAAAACGATCCCCCCTATAGAAAAAAGAAGTTCGCCAATCTATCGTAAATTGATAAACATTGTCAGTACTTTTACGCTTTTTTTAGCAATTTTTTTGCCAGTTGTGCAGAGAAACAGATGAATAAAAATTCATTGAAATGAAAAAAGCCCCGATCATTGGTTTAGATCAGGGCCTATTAATGATAATTATTTATCTAAATAAATGAATTACCAGGCTTTTTGTAGAATTGCACGTAGTTCCTGCAAATTGGCCTCTTTAGGATTGTAAATAATAGAACCATCATTTAACGCTTTCTCGGCCACTTCATCCAGCTGTGCTTCAGTTACCTTACCTGTTTCACGCAGGGTACGTGGTAGCTTGGTGAGGCTGAATAGGCGGTCACGCATGGTTAAAATAGTTGCAATCGCTTTATCTGCACGCTGGCTGGCAGGTGTTTGTGCATAAATGTCTGCACCTGCAAGTGGCAGTAATAATTCACCAATCTTGTCGCCATTGATCTCTTTATTATATTCAAGCACATATGGCAGGAATAGGTTCATGCATAAACCGTGGGGCAGGTGAGCCACCGCACCCAAGGCATGGCCAAGTGAGTGAACCAGACCAACCATTGAGTTGGAGAATGCAATACCTGCCATGGTCGAAGCCTGTGCCAACTCTAAACGGCCTTGGGCATCACTTGGGTTGTCCAGTACCTTGAACAGGTTTTCACTGATCTTCTTGATACCAGCACTTGCATATGCATCACTTAATGGATTCGCTGCTAAACAGGTGTATGCCTCAACACAGTGCGTGAGTGCATCCATTCCAGTCATTGCGGTTAAGTGTGGTGGCAAAGTCTGGGTCATGCGTGGATCAAGAATCGCTGCATGGGGCATAAGATAATATGATGCAAATGCGAGTTTTACATTACGTTGAGTATCAGATACCACGGCGACCATCGTTGCTTCTGAGCCTGTACCAGACGTGGTTGGAATTACGAAGAATGGCTTTAATGGTTTTGGAAGATTATGAGCACCAGAGTATTGAAGCAGGTCATTGCCACCTTCAGACACAAGGATGTTGGTTGCCTTGGAGGTGTCAATCACTGAACCGCCGCCAATCGCAATAATCGCATCACAGTTTTGCTTACGGTAAAGTTCCGCTGCCTGGCGTACCACTTCCAGGCTTGAATCTGGTGGAACGTCATCAAAGATTGCACCAATCACGGCATCAGTGGTGCTGAATGCCGCCTCGATTGGGCCAAGTAAACCGTTGGCGCGTACACCTTTATCGGTAATGATCATTGGGCGTTTTGCGCCCAGAGTTGCAAGCTCAAACGGAATATGCTCTAACGCAGCGTTACCAGCAATTACCTTTACAGGACAGAAAAATTCGTAATAAGGCTTAGCCATGTTATGCGCTCCGTTTAAAGTATGATTTTGCGACTTTGAGATAGATATTTTTTGCGCCAGTGAATTTTTCTTTTAATGTTAATTCAACTGGATAACGCTTGACTGCAAGGTTGGCGATCAGCTTAGGCAGGATCAACGCTTCCATCTTGTTCAGGCAACGCACAAGACGGATTGCACTGGATACATCACCATCGGCAATCATGCGGTCATTGGCAAATGCTTGGGCAGTACTCTCCTGAAACGAGAAAACCAGAAATGCATGGGTAAGATGCTTGAACGTGATGGTTAAGTCAGGCTTGCCTTTGTAGTTAGAGAGAAGCTCTAACTGTTTTTCTTCTGTTACTCGGGCAACAAATGCAGGTCCATTTGGAAAAACATTCATTGAAAGTATAAAGCCAACAGGAAACTTGGAAACTTCCTGTTGTACTTCATCGTCCACTTGGCTTGCCATTACTAAACCACGACCAACAACATCCATCATGAGTTTTACGTAGGCAAATTGCAAAGTGGGCTTCACTGCTTTGGTTGAAATCACTTGCGTATCCCTTATTAAAATTATGCAAAAGCAAATTTAGAGTAATTACTCTAATTTATTTCTCTAAAATTGAAAAGTAGTTTATTCAGATTTGACTTCAGGGTCATGAAAGAAATTGGTATTTTTTAAATAGCAAACAAAATCATGACAGAGCTGCTCGAAGCTTGGATAATCTTCGAGCAGGTCCTGCAAGCGTACCATTTCTAAACCTGCGTATCCACAAGGATTAATGGTTTGAAAACCAGTCAGGTCACAGTCAATGTTCAATGCCAAACCATGATAGCTACGACCACGGCGAATTTTAAAACCGAGAGAGCCAATCTTGCGCCCTTCAACGTATACTCCAGGTGCATCAGGTTTTGCATAGGCCCGAATATTGTATTGTTGAAGCAGGTCAATCATGGCCTTTTCAGCAAAGCTGACCAGAGTGCGTACATGCCATTTCAGGCGGTTTAAATCAAGCAGGAAGTAGGCGACCAGTTGTCCCTGTCCATGCCACGTCACTTGACCACCACGATCTGTATGCACAACAGGAAGTTGAGTATGCATGAGAATATGTTCTGGTTTACCTGCTTGTCCTTGAGTTAGAACATCTTGATGTTGGAGTAGCCAAAGCTCATCAGGTGTTGTTTCATCACGATGAGTTGTAAAATCTTTCATCGCTTCAAATCGTGTCGTGTAATCTTGTAGATCCTGAAAACATCGAATGATTAAGGATGGTTTATCAAGGTTCGTCACAATAAACTTCCTTTGATTGAATAAATACTTTTTTGCGGAAAATCTGCTCTAACTGATCGTTTGTCGTTTCATGTGGATTTGCGCAATTCGACCATTCACGAATGAGTTGAATCTGGGCATATTGAACTGCATTTTTGCTTTTTAATTTAATATCAAAATCTTGGCTGCGTTTCATGAGAAATTGTGGATCATTACCTAATTTTAACTCTAATTGATTTTCACGTTGCAGAGAAAGTTTGGCATTGTTAATCAGTGATAGCTTATCTTGTGCATTTAAAGCCTTGGCTTGGTTTAAGCATTGTGGTGCGAAAGTCGAAGTGAGTAACTTCGTAGGCTGTGTAAATGCGAGAGCTGTCAAATAATTATGTTGGTATTCCTGATCTAGATTTTGAATAAGATCATTTTTGAGTTGCTGAAATTCTTTAATAAGCAAGGGGTGTAGATTATTTAATGCTTTCTTCTGTACTTTGTATTCTTCTTGAATTGCAATTAAATTGATCTTAGCAATGTCATCTGGGTGGAAGGCATAAGATTTACTATTTAATTGTGTCGAATGACGTGATTGCATCATTTTAATCGTGTCATTTAATTGTTTAACTGTGAATTTATTGGTGTCATAAACTCCTTTATATTCACACAGCTCATTTTGCCAAGAAAAAGTTGCTGTTTTCGCATCACTGATAGATGAGATAAATACCGTAAATAATGATAGTAAAATTCGTTGCGTTTTCATCAGCTATTTCGCAATCATAAATCGAAAAAGAAAGAATAATATAGAAGTGTTATGAATGGTTTAACTGATCAGAAGTTTTATTTGCACACATAAAAAATCCAAAACACTTTCGCATTTTGGATTCCTTGATTATAGCGTTGTCTTAATTAATGGACAGGCAGCAAGATCAGCATATAGTGCATGAACTTGTTCTAATTCCTCAAAGCGCAGCTGCGCAGTTAAAGAATGGTATTTTCCTGTACGTGAAGGTTGTACTTTTACTGTAGCACCATCGAATTCAGGAAAGTGCTTTTGTAAAATATCTACAACAGCCACTCGAAGTTCATCCCCAGCATTACCAATCAATTTGATTGGATAGTCCATCGGGAAAACCCAAAGATGTTCTTGCAATTCGCGAGATGGAGTGCGGTCTACCATGAGTAACCTCTTAATTTGAAACGCCTGCATCAGTGCAGGCGCTTATGTTCTAACTAGGTAAATGGAGGCGAAGTGTTTAACTTCAAGCCCTGCACCAAAGCATTGTTGCGCTCTTGATACAGGATGTCCCTAAGCATCAGTCATTTTCAAGGAATGAACGTAGGTGCTCTGAACGAGATGGATGACGTAGTTTACGCAGAGCTTTCGCCTCAATCTGACGAATACGCTCACGCGTCACGTCAAACTGCTTGCCCACTTCCTCTAAGGTATGGTCGGTTGGCATATCAATACCAAAACGCATTTTCAACACTTTCGCTTCACGTTCAGTCAGGTTCTCAAGCACTTCACGGGTCGCTTCCTTTAAGCCTTCTGAGGTCGCGGCATCCACTGGAGAAGTGATGTTTGAGTCCTCAATAAAGTCACCAAGATGCGAATCTTCATCATCACCGATCGGTGTTTCCATCGAAATCGGTTCTTTTGCGATTTTAAGTACTTTACGAACTTTAACTTCGTCCATTTCCAGACGTTCACCTAATTCTTCAGGAGTCGGTTCGCGACCCATTTCTTGAAGTAGTTGGCGAGACACACGGTTGATCTTGTTAATCGTTTCAATCATGTGAACAGGAATACGAATAGTACGTGCCTGATCCGCAATCGAACGGGTAATTGCCTGACGGATCCACCAAGTTGCATAAGTCGAGAATTTATAACCACGACGATATTCAAACTTGTCTACGGCTTTCATCAGACCGATGTTACCTTCTTGAATCAAGTCAAGGAACTGTAAGCCACGGTTGGTATATTTCTTCGCAATCGAAATTACTAAACGTAAGTTTGCTTCAACCATTTCTTTCTTGGCACGGCGTGCTTTTGCTTCACCTACAGCCATACGTTTAGAAATATCTTTAATATCTTTCACGTTTAAGCCAAGTTCTTTTTCGATATCAGCAATCTTTTGTTGGAATGCCAATACATCAGGACGAACTTTTTCTAAATGTGTTTTGATTTCCGCAGGGGCTTTTGCAATTTGCTCATCTAACCAAGCTGGATTTGATTCTTGCTCAGGGAAGGTCGTGCGGAAAGTTGTACGATCCATACGACCACGACGAACTGCATAGCGCATGATTTCACGCTCATTGGCACGAATTTGATCATGTGTACCACGAATCATTTCAGAAATGATATCAAATAAACGTGGTGTAAATTTGAACATCATAAATACAGCAGCTAATGCTTCAAGAGCAGCTTCTGCTTCTTTGCTATTACGACCATGCTTTTCGATAATGGCTTTGGTATCGTTCCAAGCTGTTTCTAATTCGGTGAAACGTATTTTTGCAACCTCAGGGTCTGGACCTGAATCACCTTCAGAGTCATCATCACTTTCAGATTCTTCTTCATCGTCATCATCAAGTTTAACTTCTTTGGTTGTTGAAGTTGGGCTTTTTTCTTCCTCGATTTCAGCTTCATCTTCAAGAACTTCAGGAATCTCTTCGTCTGTTTCTGGGTCTAAATAACCAGAGAGAATATCGGCAAGACGACGCTCACCAGTTAGAAAGTCATTATATTCTTGTAAAACCACTTCGACGGCATTTGGCCAGTAAGCAATCGAATGTAAAACATCACGAATACCTTCTTCGATACGTTTCGCAATGCTAATCTCGCCTTCACGGGTTAGAAGTTCAACCGTACCCATTTCACGCATGTACATACGTACTGGATCTGTAGTACGACCTGGCTCACTTTCAACCGATGCTAATACGGCAGCAGCTTCTTCTTCAGCAACTTCATCCGCTGCTTCAGTCGATTCACCAAACATAGTGTCATCAGTTTCTGGTGCGCGTTCATGCACTGGAATACCGACGTCTTGGAGCATTTGAATAATATCTTCAATCTGCTCACTTTCTGTAATCGAGTCTGGTAGATGATCGTTAACCTCAGCGTAAGTTAAGTAACCTTGTTCTTTGCCTCGGCTAATCAGAGCCGCTACTTGCGAAGTAGGGGAATGCATATCGCTCATCTTTGCTTACTCTTTTGTTGAATCTGTGGCGGTGAAAAACCGTGCATGATAGCACAATTCACGAGGAATGTTTTGGATTTGATCCGTTTGCTTTAAATAAAAAATAGTATTGATTTCACGTGTGTTTCTTGAATATGGGGGTGTGTCATAATTTTTCAAGCAGTCCATCCTTTTTGCGGAACTTTTTTGATTGGTATTGTCCTGGGATTATAATTACACAAAAAAACCGCCGAAAAAAAGTACAAATCACCGATTTATAGCAAAAAAATAAAATAAAACTTGACAAGGTGGTTTGAGACAGATAAATAGCGGCTAGACCCATTTATATTTTTCGTATAAGAGGTACTTCGTGTCTTCTACAGATTTTGAATTAGATGATGATAACTACGGCGATGATGTTGGTTTTGATGAATCATCAGGAAAAATCAGTGCCAAGGAATCATTGGAAAAACGCCGTTTGATTGATGATCTGTTGGCTCAGCGTCGTTTAGAACGAGAATTAAAAGATTTTGACTACGATTTCGACGATGATGACCTCGATGACGAAGACTAGGCAAAATTGCTGAGACTTTGTGTCTGAAAATGTTATGCTGTCGAAAATGTAACTTTAGAGCTGGATAAAAAATGAGTACCCTGGATTTAGAGTTGTTAAGTAATTATCTTGACGGTGACCAAAACGAATATGGTTTAGATTTTGCGGCGACTCATGGCTTTTTGTGCGCTATTGCCGTTGGCCCAAAGTTTGATCGTTGGCTGGATGAGCTGTTCGAGAGCAATCAAAAGAAAGTTCCGAGTGAGATCATCGAACAGATTAAAGCCTGGCTGGAATCCATCCGTCAGGATTTGGCCAATGAAAATGGAATTGAGTTTCCATTTGAAATTGAAGAGGCTGATGTGGATTCAAGTTTAGGTGACTGGAGCGTCGGTTTCGTTGATGCCATGTTCCTGAACGAAGATGCCTGGTTTACGCCAGAATATGAAGAACAACTGGTTGATTTGACTTTGCCGATCATGGTGTTTAGTGGCATTGATGAGGAAGATCCGCAAATGGAGTCTTTCCGTCGCAATGGTCAGTTGATGGATGAACTGGCTGAGGAAATTCCAGATAATCTTAATGAGATTTATCTCATGTACCATACACCAGCTTGAGGATAGGTTTGAGGCCGCAATGATAGCGGCTCATATATACGCCAGGTTAAGTATTTAAACGTCCTTATGGACGTTTTTTATTTTGGGATAGGGTTATTTCTTTAGCAGCCAAATTTTTTCCTGGGCATTCACTTTTCCTTTGAGCAGTTCAGTTTGGCTATCGAGTGGCTGTATGTTGTATTCACTGGAATAGTAGTCTTGAAGCTGTTGGGTGGAAATGGAAAAAGGCGGACCAGCCATCATGGATTGATCATACTCAAAGCTAATCAGTAATTGCGATGCTTCACCACCAATCTGAATGAGATGCTGGACATATTGGCTTCGCATTTCTTCTGGCAGGGCGACCAAGGCTGCCCGATCATAAATCGCATCAATCTTTCCTGTCTGTTCAACCGTCAATTCAAAAAAATCACCGACAAATAGGTCAATTTGTGGATGGTGAAAATGACTAAGATTTCCAGTCCGAGTTTCGGTAAAGGAAAGTCTAAGTGTTGAGATTAAGTCCTGAATGGCAATTGGACTCAGGTCAATTGCCACTACATGATAGCCCTCACCTAAAAGCCAATGTATGTCTAAACTTTTACCGCAGAGTGGGATAAAAATACGGCTATTTGGAGAGAGATTTAAGGAACCCGTATATTTAACCAGTAGTGGGTGAGGCTGGTTGAGATGAAAGCCAATCTCATTTTTTTGCCATTTTTGATGCCAAAACTCATGCTGCATGGTTTTTCCTTAACTTAGATGAATAATAAAGGATAAGTCTTTGTCTTTTTTATGTTTTCTGCCCAAATTTTTTAGCCATTTTCCAAATGATGTAAAGTATGACAATTGCCAAAATAATATAGCTAGCCCGTTGCATAATTAAAGACATTAGGGCCTGATCTTCACTGAGGTGATAGCCTAAAAATGCCAGGAATGTTGTCCAGATGATGGTTCCGAATGCGCTGTAAGCCATAAACTTGCCAAAAGGCATCTTGCTCATTCCAGCGGGGATACTAATCAGCGAGCGTACTGCTGGAATCATACGGCCAAAGAAAACGATTTTATGCCCATGCTGGTTGAACCAGCCCAAGGCCTTTTCAAGGTCGGTAACCTTGATTCTAAGGAATTTGCCGTAATGCTCTATAAAACTGAATAAACGCTGTTCAGGAATTTTACGGCCAATCCAATAAAGGATCATCGCCGCGATCAGTGAACCTGCGCTTCCAGCAATGATAACGCCAATTAAGCTCAAATCCCCCTTGGAGGCGGTATAACCCGCAGAGGGCATAATAATTTCAGAGGGAATAGGAGGAAAAATGTTATCTAGGAACATCAAAAAAGCGATGCCTAAATATCCAAGCTTTTCCATGACTGCCAAGACCCATTCTTCAAGTCCCATAATACCCATATATAGTTCATTTGATTATTGTTTTTAGCATAGGATGGTTAATCATGAAGCTCAATGGTCTAATCGTTACATCATTTTTATTGTTATCATAAAAAAGCCATAGTAGAACTATGGCTTTCAGTTTTTTTAATTTTTATAGGCGTTTACGTTTTGCTGCTGCAATTTGCGATTGACGCATACGGAAACCCTCTTTCTGTTTCTCTGTGGTTTTATCAATACAGAAAACACAGGAAACACCATGCTCATAGTTTGGCAATTCCGCTTCTTCTTTGGTTAAAGGCCAGCCGCATGCATGACACTTGATGTTCTCGCCTTCCTCAACCCCGTGTGTCACGGCAGTACGGCCATCAAATACAAAACATTCACCTTCCCAAAGGCTTTCCTCGGCAGGTGTTTCTTCCAGATATTTAAGGATACCGCCCTTTAGGTGGTAAACCTCACTAAAGCCTTCCTGTAACAACAGGGAAGTGGATTTTTCACAGCGGATACCCCCTGTACAGAACATGGCGATTTTCTTGTCTTTGTGCTGTTCAAGGTTTTGTTTTACATATTCAGGAAATTCACGGAATGTTTCTGTTTTAGGATCAATTGCGCCCTTGAATGTACCTGCCTTATATTCGTAGTCGTTGCGAGTATCCACCAGAATCACGTCATCGCGGCTAATCAGCTCGTTCCATTCCTTTGGATCAAGATAATGACCAACCAGGTCACGTGGCTTAACCTCCACACCCAGGGTAACGATTTCATTCTTCAGCTTAATCTTCATCTTGCGGAATGGTTTTTCAGAGCTGGTAGACTCCTTATATTCCATTGCGCTAAAGCCTTCGTTCAATAGGAATTGGTGAACCGTGTCAATTGCTGCACGGTCGCCAGCAACAGTACCATTAATTCCTTCAGAAGCGACAATCAGAGTTCCACATAAATTGATGCCATTCACTAAGTCCAGAAGACGTTTTTGCAGATCGGCCGCATCCGCAACTTCTTTAAATTGATATAGTGCCGCAACAACCCAATTATTGGTCGCTTGCTGTTCTACAGGTGCAAGCTGTTCTACAGTAGCGTTCATGGATAACTCCAAATGTATTAAGATAGGAAAAACAAGGCGCATATTTTAGCGTGAAATTTGAAAATAAGCGAGAAAACCATAAAATTAATATGGTTTTAGAGGAATAAGTTTTGAGTAATGATTGTCGAATCCCATCACTGACCCCATGCGCAGGGCGTTGTTCAACGGTATTTGGTGATCTGGTGTGTCGTGGATGCCGCCGTTTTAATCATGAGGTGATCCAGTGGAACACCTATACGCCTGAACAGCGGTTGGTGGTCTGGAAGCGTTTGGATGCACAACTGGACCAGATTCTGGTGCCATTGTTGCCCAATGCCAGTCTCCAGCATGTCGAGGGCTTTATCCATGCTAAGCACATTCGTATTCTGGAAAGCGCAAGTGCTGGACGTAAGCTGTATCATGCTTTAAAAATCTGTGAGAAAAATAAGCATTTGGCACAGGAAAGTGGACTTGGAATTTCCCACACACAGGTAAAGCTGATCTGGGATGAGTTTGAACGACGTGTGTTGGCTTTAGCCAAGGCAAGCTATGAACTGGCCTGGCTGCGTGCCGATGGGATCAGTACAAACTTGTTGCGTGCCCTGGAAGAGGATGAGCTTTAGAAAGCAATAAAAAAAGCTGCCATTTGGCAGCTTTTTCACATTAATTTCTTAAAAATTAACGTTTGATGTCACGTTGTTTTTCACCTGTATAAAGCTGGCGAGGACGGCCAATTTTATATGGGGAAGCGTGCATTTCTAACCAGTGGCTGATCCAGCCAACAGTACGACCTAATGCAAAAATAACTGTAAACATATCAACAGGGATACCAATCGCTTTTAAGATGATGCCTGAGTAGAAATCTACGTTTGGATAAAGTTTACGTTCAATGAAGTATGGGTCGCTAAGCGCAATGCGCTCAAGTTCCATTGCAAGCGCAAGTTGTGGATCATTGATACCCAATGCACCAAGCACTTCATCACAGGTTTCTTTCATCACTTTGGCACGTGGGTCAAAGTTTTTGTAAACACGGTGACCAAAGCCCATAAGCTTCGCTTCTTTGCGTTTTACTTTTTCCATAAATTCAGCAACGTTTTCAACGCTACCGATTTCAGCCAGCATTTTCAGTACAGCTTCGTTTGCACCACCATGTGATGGTCCCCAAAGTGCAGAAATACCTGAAGAGATACATGCATATGGGTTTGCACCAGTAGAACCAGCAAGACGAACAGTAGATGTAGACGCATTTTGTTCGTGGTCAGCATGAAGCGTGAAGATACGGTCCATTGCTTTAGACAAAATCGGATTAACCTTATAGTCACGATCCGCAGGCGTAGCAAACATCATATGCAGGAAGTTTTCTGCATAGTTTAGGTCGTTACGTGGGTAAATGAATGGCTGTCCGATCGTGTATTTGTAGCTCCACGCTGCAAGCGTAGGAATTTTCGCGATAAGACGAATTGCAGTGATTTCACGGTGGTTGATATCTTCGATATCCAAGCCATTGTGATAGAACGCAGACAACGCACCAACAACACCAACCATTATAGCCATTGGGTGAGCGTCACGACGGAAACCATTGAAGAAACGGCTTACCTGATCGTGAACCATGGTGTGGTTGCGTACTTTAGCGTCAAATTCTGCCTTTTGTTCAGCATTTGGAAGCTCGCCATTTAATAGTAAATAGCAAGTTTCGAGGTAGTCTGCTTGAGTCGCTAATTGATCAATTGGATAACCACGGTGCAATAACACACCTTTGTCACCATCAATGAATGTGATCTTAGATTCGCAAGCAGCTGTCGCCATAAAACCAGGATCGAAAGTAAAATGACCAGATGCCAATACATCTTTAACGTCAATTACATCTGGGCCCAATGTGCCGCTGTAAATTGGTAATTCAATTTCTTTGCCATCAAGCTGTAATACGGCTTTTTTGCCAGTTGCTGCAGACATTCAATAGATCTCCTGTCCTGGTGAATGATTATCTGACTCGAAATCCTAATCTTGTCATGTGCGAATCAGACGGTGTCAAAATTTGCTATAAGATTAGTGGCTACTAAAATTTTGTCAATTATACTTAGGGATAAAAAATGACATTTCTACAGTCAACTTAGTCATTCAGTATCAAAGAAAAAATTGAGTAAATTCACAGCATCGGTCGAGTATAATATGTCAAATCATGTTTCAGGTGCATAAAAAAAATGAAGCACCAGTACAATTGTAAGTAAATTTTTACTCTGGTGATATTTTGATGCCTGTAAAATTAAGGGCTTAGCTCAGCAAAAACCTATATATCTCATGGTCTCGCGTTAAATAATAGTTCAAAAAACAGTTTAAAGGCTGACATATAACGGGATAATTGGTTCATTATGGTGCGATTGATTGATTAAAAATAAATCGATGTATTTATATGGATTAGGCCTGAATAATAGATTAGTGGTTAATTGTATTTAAGATATAAATGAGGGGTATTATTTATGACTATGCTTAAAACCGACTCATTTAATGGGGTTTTACTGAGAAAAACATATTTTTTTTGAAATAAATAATGGTGATTTTTTCCAGCTTGAAACTATTCATAAAAAAAAGTTTTATATTTTTGTTTTTATAAAACAAATGGATAGAATAATTTCGCCAGAAATTTAATTTATCTGGGAAATATTGTTTGTGTGAATGATTCTTATTTATTATTTTTTTCGACTAAAGCGAAAGCTGATTGTTTGTATTTTGATATTTCACGTTTTATAATTCGGTGTCGTTATAGGTTAGGCATGAGCTGTGCTTGCCTAACAATGCCAGCTTTCCTTTGAATTAATTCAAACAAACTCCAGTTGGAGTTTCTACTTACAGGATGCCCGCTGTGAAAAGCAACAGACCTGTCAATTTGTCCATGGGTCAAGTTTTAGCTGTAAACTTAAAATCACCCGTGGCTATTGCATCAATTCTGCACCGTTTATCAGGTGTGATCGTTTTCTTATTGGTCGCAGTTCTTTTATGGATTTTGGATAAATCTTTATCTTCACCAGAAGGATTTGACTACGTTAAAAATGTCGTTTTCGGAAATATCATTGTACGTTTCATCGTATGGGTATTTGTAGCTGGATTAATTTTCCACTTTATCGCAGGAATCAAGCACTTGCTTGCCGACCTTGGTTTTGCTGAAGAATTACAGAGCGGTCGCATCGCAGCTACAATCGCATTGATCTTGTCTGCGGTTGGTATTATCGCAGCCTTTGTATGGATTATGTTCTGATGAAAAGTGCTACAGGTTTAACAGGTTCAGGTTCTCGCGATTGGTATATCCAGCGTGTGAGTGCGGTTGTATTGGCTGCCTATACTGTTGTTCTGTTTGGCTGGATTCTCTGCAACAGCGGATTTGGCTATGAACAGTGGGCTGGCTTTATGTTGACTCTGCCAATGAAGATTTTTTCTTTGTTGGCGGTATTATCGCTGGTTGCACATGCTTGGATTGGTATGTGGCAAGTCTTTACTGATTATGTAACGACTCGTCAGATGGGACCATCAGCTTCAGGTTTGCGCCTTGTATTGACTTCTGCTGTCATTATTTCAGTGTTCGTGTACGCAATCTGGGGTATCCAGATTTTCTGGGCAAATTGATAGGAACAGATCATGGCAACCCCTAAAGAAAATTATTCAAATATCCAGACATTATCATTTGACGCTGTAATCGTTGGTGGTGGTGGTTCTGGTATGCGTGCAGCCTATCAGCTTGCTCAGGCAGGTTTACAGGTTGCAGTACTCACCAAAGTGTTCCCAACACGTTCGCATACAGTTGCTGCTCAGGGTGGTATTGGTGCGTCACTGGGCAACATGCAGGAAGACAACTGGCATTACCACTTTTACGATACGGTAAAAGGTTCTGACTGGTTGGGTGATCAGGACGCAATCGAGTTTATGACCCGTGAAGCGCCAAAAGTTGTTTATGAGCTTGAACATCTGGGTATGCCGTTTGACCGTAATGAAGATGGCACGATCTATCAGCGTCCATTCGGTGGTCACTCTGCTAACTACGGTGAAAAAGCCGTTCCACGTGCCTGTGCTGCCGCTGACCGTACAGGTCATGCATTGCTTCACACTTTGTATCAAAGCAACGTGAAAATGGGTACTCAGTTCTTCGTTGAATGGATTGCACTTGACTTAATCCGTAATGAACAGGGTGATGTTCTTGGTGTAACCGCATATGATCAGGAAACTGGTAATATTGCGGTATTCCAGGCAAAGGCAACCTTGTTTGCTACGGGTGGTGCGGGTCGTGTTTACCGTGCATCAACAAACGCCTATATCAACACAGGTGACGGACTTGGTATGGCTGCCCGTGCGGGTATTCCATTACAGGATATGGAATTCTGGCAATTCCACCCAACGGGTGTTGCGGGCGCAGGCGTATTGTTGACTGAGGGTTGTCGTGGTGAAGGCGGTATCCTTCGTAATAAAGACGGCGAACCGTTCATGGAGCGTTATGCACCGACTTTAAAAGACTTGGCACCACGTGACTTCGTATCACGCTCTATGGATCAGGAAATTAAGGAAGGTCGTGGCTGTGGTCCTAAAGCGGATTATATCCTGTTGGATATGACCCACTTGGGTGCGGAAACAATCATGAAGCGTCTACCATCTGTATTTGAGATTGGTAAGAAGTTCGCAAACGTTGACTGTACCAAAGAGCCAATTCCAGTTGTACCAACAATTCATTATCAAATGGGTGGTATTCCAACCAATATTCATGGTCAGGTCGTTGTGCCGCATGGTGTGGAAGAGGCTGAATTCTCTGCTCACTATGATAAGGACACTAAAGAATATACCTATAAAGGTACCCGTGACTATGTGAAGCCAGTAAAAGGTTTCTATGCAATCGGTGAGTGTTCTTGTGTATCTGTACATGGTGCAAACCGTTTAGGGACCAACTCCCTGCTTGACCTTGTGGTATTCGGTAAAGCTGCTGGTGAACACATCATTGACTACGTGACCAAGCATCACGGTGATGACTATGCACCGTTGCCAAATAATGTGCTGGAAAACACTCTGGCTCGTATCCGTAAGCTGGATGACTCAACTTCTGGTGAGAACGCTCAGGAAGTGGCCGATGCAATCCGTGACATCGTACAGGATCACGCAGGTGTATTCCGTACTCAGGCATTGCTTGACAAGGGTGTAAAAGAGATTCTTGCGATTGAGCCACGTGTTCGCAACATTTATTTGAAAGACAAGTCTAAAGTCTTTAACACAGCACGTGTTGAGGCATTGGAAGTTGAAAATTTATATGAAGTTGCAAAAGCAACCTTGATCTCTGCTGCTGCACGTAAAGAATGTCGTGGTGCACATACAGTTGTTGACTATGAGTTGGCACCTGATCACCCAACATACTCATACGGCCGCCGTGATGATGAGTGGATGAAGCATACTTTATGGTATTCATCAGACAACCGTCTTGAATATAAGCCAGTTCGTTTCAGCCCATTAACGGTTGAAGCAATCGAACCTAAGCCACGTACATTCTAATCGGGAGAACAAAGATGAGTAGAGGCACTCGTACATTCGAAATCTACCGCTACGATCCTGATAAGGATAAAGCGCCGTACATGCAAACTTTTAAACTTGAGTTAACCGACAAGCACCGTATGTTGCTTGATGCGTTGCTTGCGTTGAAAGTACAGGATGAGACATTAACGTTCCGCCGTTCATGCCGTGAGGGCATCTGTGGTTCTGATGGTGTCAACATCAATGGTAAAAATGGCTTGGCTTGTTTGTGGAACCTGAACGACTTGCCAGAGAAGATTGTGATCCGTCCTTTACCAGGCTTGCCAGTGGTAAAAGACTTGGTTGTAGACATGAACCAGTTTTATGACCAGTACAACAAAATTCAGCCATTCTTGATTAATAATCAGCCAGCACCAGCAAAAGAGCGTTTACAGTCTCAAGCAGAACGTGAACACCTGGATGGTCTGTATGAATGTATTCTTTGTGCATGTTGTTCAACGTCATGCCCGTCATTCTGGTGGAACCCTGACAAGTTCCTGGGGCCATCTGCATTGTTAAATGCATACCGCTTTATCATTGACTCTCGTGATACGGCAACACAAGAGCGTTTGGCTCGTTTAGACGACCCATTCTCTTTGTTCCGTTGTAAAGGGATCATGAACTGTGTATCGGTTTGCCCGAAAGGTTTAAACCCAACGAAGGCAATTGGTCACATTCGTAACATGCTGTTAGATCAAGCGAGCTAATCGATTGCTCTGACCAAAAAAACGGAAGTTCCAAAAGGACTTCCGTTTTTTATTTTGGATGTGGCTATTTATAAGGATGGAAACATGGGGGTGGGTAACATGTGTATCAATCTTAAACAACGGTCAGTTATATGGTATTTTATAAATTTTATGATTAAGTCAAATAATAAAAACAAATATAAATCGGGAAGTTGCTTTATTTTTAGGCATTCTGCGTGGTGTTTGTGCGAAATTTGTAGTGAATCTTTAACTTTGGTCGATACAAGGTGCAACTTTTAGAAAAAGGGCGGTATATTAGAATATAATTGAATAAGTGTATTTCGCTGGTTTATGAATGGTATGTGTCAAAAAAATCAATTCAGACTTGATTACATGATAGGATTTCACCCAGTAAATGAAAGCAAAAAATAAGCATATTCCTGATGTTATCTAAAAGTAACATTCCATGAATTTATGCAGATTACTTTAAAAAAGTCAATTTAGAAAAGTTAAAGAATTATTTAATTTTTCTAAAATGATTTGCAAAAAATTGCTCGATTTTATCGAGTATAAGGATGAGTTATGTGCTTTGAATTGAAAGTGCATGGCTCATTTGTTACATCAAAGGGAATACTCCTGATGTGTAGTAATAATGTCTCAAGGTTTGATGATCTTGGGTAGTAGTGTCTTGTTACCAATTTGACGCTATGAATCATGGGTGTGCTTAAAAGGCAACCTGTATTATTTTTTGCAATAGGAAATGGGTCCAAAAATGCAAGAAGTTGCTGACGCACTGCGTCTTGACACTGAACTTTCCGCTGATAGTGCAGCGTATATTGAAGAGCTTTACGAACAGTACCTAACTTCTCCAACCTCAGTGTCAGAGGATTGGCGTGAATATTTCGATAAATACCCTAAAGGTGATCAACCACACGGTAGTGTGCGCGAGCAATTCCTCCTTTTGGGTCGTAATTCAAACCGAGTTCAACCTGTTGTACAAAGCACTGTAAGTACAGAACATGAGCGTCGTCAAATTGGTGTATTACAACTGATTGCTGCTTACCGCAACCGTGGTCATCAAAAAGCCAAACTTGATCCATTAGGTCTTGCGAAACGTGAAGAAGTTCCAGATCTTGATTTATCTGCACATGGTTTAACTAAATCTGATTTAGATACTGTATTTAATACAGGCAACCTCGCGATTGGCAAGGCAGAAGCGACATTGGCTGAAATGGTTGAGGCAATGGAGGCTATCTACTGTGGATCAATTGGTGCAGAGTATATGCACATTGTTGACACTAAGGAAAAACGCTGGATTCAGCAACGTTTAGAGGGTGCGCGCGGTAAATTCAACTTCAGCCCTGATCAGAAAAAAGGCTTTCTGGAGCGTTTGACGGCTGCTGAAGGTCTGGAAAAGTATCTGGGTAATAAGTTTGTTGGCGCGAAGCGTTTTGGTGTTGAAGGCGGTGAGTCCTTTATTCCAATGGTCAACGAAATCATTCAGCGTGCAGGTAGTGTAGGCTGTAAAGAAGTTGTGATCGGGATGCCACACCGTGGTCGTCTTAACCTGCTTGTCAACATTATGGGTAAAAACCCTGCCGACCTTTTTGGTGAGTTTGAAGGCAAAAGCCTGCACAAAAAAGGTTCTGGCGATGTGAAGTATCATCAGGGCTTCTCTTCAAATGTAATGACACCAGGTGGTGAAGTGCATTTGGCGCTGGCATTTAACCCATCGCACCTTGAGATTGTGGGACCTGTGGTTGAAGGTTCGGTGCGTGCGCGTCAGGTTCGCCGTAAGGATATCGGTGGTGATGATGTTTTACCATTGATTGTTCATGGTGATGCGGCGTTTGCAGGTCAGGGTGTGAACATGGAAACTTTCCAGATGTCACAGACTCGTGGCTATACGGTTGGTGGTACTGTTCATATTATTGTGAACAATCAGGTTGGTTTTACCACTTCTGATCCACGTGATGCCCGTTCTACCGAATACTGTACCGATGTTGCAAAAATGATTCAGGCACCGATCTTCCATGTCAATGGGGATGATCCTGAAGCTGTAATTTTTGCGACTCAAATCGCCCATGATTTCCGTCATGAGTTCCGTAAAGATGTTGTCATTGATCTGTTCTGTTATCGTCGCCGTGGTCATAATGAAGCGGATGAACCATCCGCAACACAGCCATTGATGTATCAGATCATTAATAAAAAAGCCACCACGCGTACACTTTACGCTGATCAGCTGGTTCAACAGCAAATTCTTGATCGTGCAAGTGCAGACAGAATGGTTGAGGATTACCGCGCTGACCTTGAAGCAGGCAATCATGTGGCGAACGCATTGGTGACTAAGCCGAACAAGAAGATGTTTGTGGACTGGTCTCCATATCTGGGTCATGAATATACCGATGTCTGGGATACCAGTGTCAATATTGACCGCTTAAAAGAACTTGGAAAAACCTTAAATACTTTGCCTGAGGGTTTTGTATTGCAGCGTCAGGTTCAGAAAGTCATTGATGATCGGATGAAAATGCAAACGGGTGAAATGCCACTCAACTGGGGAGCTGCTGAGACACTGGCATACGCAACCTTGCTGGATGATGGCTTCCTTGTGCGTATCACAGGTGAAGATGTGGGACGTGGTACGTTCTCACATCGTCATGCCAAACTGCATAATCAGGCAGATGGTTCAGTTTATATTCCATTATGTCATGTCAAGGAGAATCAACCGCGTATTGCTGTTTATGATTCTTTATTGTCAGAAGAAGCGGTGCTTGCATTTGAATATGGCTATTCAACCACATTGCCGAAAAGCCTGATTGTTTGGGAAGCCCAGTTTGGTGACTTCGCAAACTGTGCACAGGTGGTGATCGACCAGTTTATCGCTTCGGGTGAAACCAAGTGGGAGCGAGTATGTGGTCTCACTATGTTGTTGCCACACGGTTATGAAGGTCAGGGACCAGAGCATTCATCTGCACGTCTAGAGCGTTTCTTACAGCTATGTGCTGAAGACAACATGCAGGTGATGACACCAACAACACCAGCACAGATTTTCCATGCGCTACGCCGTCAGGCGGTTCGTCCAATTCGTAAGCCCTTGATTGTCATGTCACCAAAATCATTGTTGCGTCATAAGCTTGCAACCTCGACTTTAGATGAGTTGGCAAATGGTTCATTCCAGACTGTGATTGATGAAATTGATAACATCAATAAAGCTGATGTGACGCGTTTAGTCCTTTGTGGCGGTAAGGTTTATTACGATTTACTGGAAAAACGTCGTGAGCTTGGTTTGGATCATATTGCGATTGTTCGTATCGAACAGTTGTATCCATATCCAGAACAGCGTTTAGCTGAAGTCATGGCTCAGTATCCAAACATCCAGGAACTTGTCTGGGCGCAGGAAGAACCGAAGAATCAGGGCGCCTGGTTATTTATCGTTCCTCGTCTATACGAAGATGTTCTTAAATCTGGTAAACAAATTCGCATTAGCTATGCAGGCCGTGAAGCATCTGCCGCACCTGCCTGTGGCTCACCATACTTGCATGCAAAACAACAAGCTCAGCTCGTCAATGACGCACTAGCAATTGAAGCTGAACAATCAGGAGATTCTCAATAATGGCAACCGAAATTAAAGCACCGGTATTTCCAGAGTCAGTTGCTGACGGTACGATCGCAACCTGGCACAAGAAAGTAGGTGAATCTGTATCACGTGATGAAGTGATCTGTGACATTGAAACCGATAAAGTTGTTTTAGAAGTGGTTGCTCCAGCTGACGGTAGTTTAGTTGCAATCATCAAAAATGAAGGCGACACTGTTTTATCTGATGAAGTGATCGCACAGTTTGAGGCGGGTGCTGTTTCTGGTGCTGCCGATACTCAGGCAGTGCAAAGTGCAGCGCCTGCTCAAGTGCAGCAGGCTGTTGAAAATACTCAAGCAGGTGCGGCACCAGTAGTTCCCGTGCAGGATCAGGCTCCTGCTGTGCGTAAGGCATTGTCTGAAACAGGCATCAATGCGGCTGATGTACAGGGTACAGGTCGTGGTGGTCGCATCACGAAAGAAGATGTTGCCAGCCATCAGGCTAAACCTGCTGCATCAGTTCAACCATTAAGCGTTGCTGTCGGCGAGCGTATCGAGAAACGTGTTCCTATGACTCGTTTACGTAAGCGTGTTGCTGAGCGTTTATTGGCAGCTACACAACAGACTGCAATGTTGACAACGTTCAACGAAGTGAACATGAAGCCAATCATGGAAATGCGTAAGCAATATAAAGATGCTTTTGAAAAGCGTCATGGTGCGCGTTTAGGCTTTATGTCTTTCTTTGTTAAGGCTGCCACTGAAGCGTTAAAACGTTATCCAGCGGTTAATGCATCGATTGATGGTGATGATATCGTTTATCACGGTTTCTATGACATTGGTGTAGCGGTTTCTTCTGACCGTGGTCTGGTTGTGCCAATTCTCCGTGATACTGACCGTATGAACTATGCCGAAGTTGAGAATGGCATTGCTGCATATGCTGCGAAAGCACGTGAAGGCAAGTTGTCAATTGAAGAAATGACTGGTGGTACATTCACGATTACCAATGGTGGTACATTCGGTTCATTGCTTTCAACTCCTATTTTAAACCAGCCACAAACTGCGATTTTGGGTATGCATAAAATCCAGGAACGTCCTATGGCGGTGAATGGTCAAGTTGAAATCTTGCCAATGATGTATTTAGCGCTTTCTTATGACCACCGTTTAATCGATGGTAAAGAAGCTGTCGGTTTCTTGGTAACAATCAAAGAATTGTTAGAAGAACCAGCTAAACTCATTCTTGATCTTTAATATTAGAAATATATCTCCCATATAAAGTGATCCTTTATATGGGACTTTGGAGATAAAAATGTCTCAACAGTTTGATCTTGTTGTTATTGGCGGTGGACCTGGCGGTTATGAGGCAGCGATCCGTGCTGCACAACTTGGTTTTAAAGTCGCTTGTATCGAAAAACGTATCCACAACGGTAAGCCATCTTTAGGTGGTACCTGTCTAAATGTGGGTTGTATCCCATCTAAAGCACTGCTTGACTCTTCCCACCGCTATGAAGCAACCGTTCACGAACTTGCTGAACATGGTATCACCACAGGTGAAGTTAAATTTGATCTAGACACTTTGTTGGCACATAAAGATAAAGTTGTAGATCAATTGACGGGTGGTGTTGCTCAATTACTGAAAGGTAATGGTATCGAGTGGTTACAAGGTACTGGTAAATTACTTGCAGGTAAAAAAGTAGAATTCACACCGTTTGAAGGTGAAGTACAGGTTTTAGAACCGAAGTACGTGATCCTTGCAACGGGTTCTGTACCTGTCAATATTCCAGTCGCTCCAGTTGATGAAGACTTAATTGTTGATTCGACTGGTGCATTAAAATTCCCAGAAGTTCCTAAACGTCTTGGTGTCATTGGTGCAGGTGTTATCGGTTTAGAGTTGGGTTCAGTATGGCGCCGTCTGGGTTCAGAAGTTGTTGTGTTTGAAGCATTAGATGCGTTCTTACCAATGGCGGACAAAGCATTGGCGAAAGAATATCAAAAAATCTTGAAAAAACAGGGTTTAGATATTCGTTTCGGTGCGAAAGTTTCAGGTACTGATGTTAATGGTCGTGAAGTGACTGTTAAATATACCCAAGGCGGTGAAGACAAAGAACAAACTTTCGATAAATTGATCGTTTGTGTAGGTCGTCGTGCTTATGCTGAAGGTTTATTGGCAGATGATTGCGGTATTAAACTGACTGAACGTGGCTTAGTTGAAGTAAACGATTGGTGTGCAACTTCTGTTGAAGGTGTTTATGCGATTGGTGACTTGGTACGCGGTCCAATGCTTGCACATAAGGCAATGGAAGAGGGCGTCATGGCAGTGGAACGTATCCACGGTCATGCTGCTCAAGTGAACTATGACACCATCATCAGCATAATCTATACCCATCCAGAAGCAGCTTGGGTAGGCTTAACTGAAGAGCAAGCCAAAGAAAAAGGCCATGAAGTGAAAGCAGGCCAATTCCCGTTTGCGGTGAATGGTCGTGCATTGGCAGCTGGTGATACGGCTGGTTTTGTGAAATTCGTTGCTGATGCGAAAACAGACCGTCTTTTAGGTATGCACGTTGTGGGTCCTAATGCATCTGAGATCGCACACCAAGGCATGATTGCGCTTGAGTTTGTTTCTTCTGTGGAAGACTTGCAATTGATGACTTTCGGTCATCCAACATTCTCAGAAGTTGTACATGAAGCGGCGCTTGCTGTTGATGGTCGTGCAATCCACGCGATTCAACGTAAGCGTAAGTAAACAAAAAGTGTGGTTCGCCACACTTTTTTAAATGATGGTGATTGGTTTTATAAGGCAATCATTTACTCAATATGTAGCAGTCTGGTTTTAAGAATATTTAGGCTGTACCACAATAAACAACATAGTAGGTAACTAAATGAACTTACATGAGTATCAAGCTAAAGCGTTATTAAAAAAATATGGCATGCCAGTACAAGAAGGTATTTTGGCAACAAATGCAGATGAAGCCGTTGCTGCGTTTGAACAGCTTGGTGGTAAATTCGCTGTAATGAAAGCACAGGTTCATGCAGGTGGCCGTGGTAAGGCTGGCGGCGTTAAAGTTGCGAAATCTAAAGAAGATGTAATCGAATTTGCAAACAACATCATTGGCACTCGTCTTGTAACGTATCAAACAGATGCAAATGGTCAACCTGTTAACAGCATTATTGTGGCTGAAGATGTATACCCAGTTGAGCGTGAGCTTTACTTAGGTGCGGTTGTAGACCGTTCTAGCCGTCGTATCACTTTCATGGCTTCTACCGAAGGTGGTGTAGAAATCGAGAAAGTTGCAGAAGAAACGCCTGAAAAAATTATCAAGGTTGAAGTTGATCCACTCGTTGGCTTACAACCATTCCAAGCACGTGAAGTTGCGTTTGCTTTAGGTTTGAAAGACAAGCAAATCGGTCAATTTGTAAAAATCATGACAGCTGCTTACCAGGCATTTGTTGAAAATGATTTTGCATTATTTGAAATCAACCCACTTTCAGTTCGTGAAAATGGCGAGATTTTATGTGTAGATGCAAAAGTTGGTATCGACTCTAATGCGCTTTACCGTTTACCAGAAGTTGCTGCTTTACGTGACAAATCGCAAGAGAATGAGCGTGAATTAAAAGCATCTGAATTTGACCTTAACTATGTTGCTTTAGAAGGTAACATCGGTTGTATGGTGAATGGTGCGGGTCTTGCAATGGCAACGATGGATATCATCAAACTTTATGGTGGTCAGCCTGCAAACTTCCTTGACGTTGGTGGTGGTGCAACCAAAGAGCGCGTAATCGAAGCGTTCAAAATCATCCTTGCTGATACGTCTGTTCAAGGTGTTTTAATCAACATTTTCGGTGGTATCGTACGTTGTGACATGATTGCTGAAGCAATTATTGCAGCGGTTCAAGAAGTAAATGTCACTGTACCCGTTGTTGTTCGTTTAGAAGGGAACAACGCTGAGTTGGGTGCGAAATTACTTGATGAATCTGGTTTGAAATTAATTTCTGCGAACGGCCTATCTGATGCCGCAGAAAAAGTTGTAGCTGCAGTTAAGGCGTAAGGGGAGTATCAATCATGAGCGTATTAATTAATAAAGACACTAAAGTATTGGTACAGGGTTTTACGGGCAAAAACGGTACTTTCCACTCTGCGCAAGCTTTAGACTACGGTACAAAAGTTGTGGGTGGTGTTACTCCAGGGAAAGGCGGTACGACTCACCTTGACCTACCAGTATTCAACACAATGAAAGAAGCTGTACGTGAAACAAATGCAGATGCATCTGTTATCTATGTACCAGCTCCATTCGTTTTAGATTCGATCGTTGAAGCGGTTGATTCAGGTGTTGGCTTAATTGTTGTGATCACTGAAGGTGTTCCAACCATCGACATGCTTAAAGCTAAACGTTACTTAGAAACTAACGGTAACGGTACGCGTTTAGTTGGTCCTAACTGTCCAGGCGTGATCACTCCAGGTGAATGTAAGATTGGTATTATGCCTGGCCATATCCACCAACCAGGTCGTATTGGTATCATCTCACGTTCAGGTACATTGACTTATGAAGCTGTTGCTCAAACAACCAAGCTTGGTTTAGGTCAATCTACTTGTATCGGTATCGGTGGTGACCCAATCCCAGGTATGAACCAGATTGAAGCGCTTCAATTGTTTCAGGACGATCCAGATACTGATGCAATCATCATGATCGGTGAGATCGGTGGTACAGCGGAAGAAGAAGCTGCTGAATTCATCAAATCTAACGTGACTAAGCCTGTTGTAGGTTACATCGCTGGTGTAACTGCACCTAAAGGTAAGCGTATGGGTCACGCAGGTGCGATCATTTCTGGTGGTAAAGGTACAGCAGAAGAGAAATTCGCTGCATTTGAAAAAGCAGGTATGGCTTACACGCGTAGCCCTGCAGAGCTTGGTTCAACCATGCTACAAGTTTTGAAAGAGAAAGGTTTGGCGTAATTCGTTGATTTTAATCTTTAAAGAACCCTGATGAAAACATCAGGGTTTTTTATTGTCATTTAATAAGTCTCAGTTTGAGGATATTAAACACTTACTCCGCTTTTGGTTTCAATCCTTGAGTTAAACCATTAATATCACCACCTTGTAAGCCAAGTTCACTCATTAAGCTATCAATCAAAGGGGCTTGTGAACGATAGCGTAGGGCGCTATTCACAACCTGATCAGACAAAGAGGTTTGGGTGTTTTCAACTGTTTCACCTGATACAGAACCACCTGCAAAACCATTTAAACCATTTAAACCATTGACCTGTAAAATCTTGATGTCATCAATATTTTCCATTGGTTTAACGCTTTCACGGATAATTTCAGGTAAGTGTTTGAGCAAGGCTAAACGAATTTGCATTTCCACCTGTTCAGCAGAAAGGGTATTGGCTGCTTCATTCACTGCCCGAGCACCCTCTGCATCGACTTGATATTGTTTCTCCAATGCCTGAGCAAGCAGGATTTTGGCATCCGCTTCACCTTTGGCTTTTAAACGTACTTTTTCAGCCTCGGCTTCTGCACCAATTCGTATTGCCTCGGCTTCATCAGCAGCCGCTTTTTTACCTGCATCGGCAGCAACGGTAATGGCAATTGCTTCTTTTTCAGCGGTTTGTTTAGCAGCAACCAGTTCAACCGCTTTTTGACGTTCCGCACGTTGTGTTTCACGCACAGTCACAACTTCTTCCTCGGCTTTTACTGCTTCGGCGCGGGCTTTATCTGCTTGGGCTTTGGCTTCTGATTCGGCACGGGACTTTTCTGCAATAGCAATGGCACGATCCTGCTCTGCAAGTTCAATGGTTTTCTTCTGCTCAACCTGCGCTTTTTGAATGAGCTGAGCTTTCTGGATATTTTCATTTTCCACATCACGAGCCGAAGCAATACGTTTGATTTCAACTTCACGTTCAGCAGCAATACGGGCTTCTTCTGCTTCACGCTTTTTAGCTGCTTCCTGCGCTGCAATTTCAGCACTTTGTTCCGCTTTACGAATTGAGATTTCACGTTCCTGTTGGAGCTTGGCATATTCCTCTTCACGAGAAATTTGTAGCCTTGCCTGTTCAGCTTGCAGATTTTTTGCACGAATCGCCAGGTCAGCATCCTGCTCAATGTCGTTACGCTTTTTACGGCGATCTTCAATGGTTTCGGTCAACTTGGTTAAACCTTCAGCATCAAAGGCATTTTGTGGGTTAAAGAACTTAAAGCTGGTTTGATCTAAACCAGTCAATGAAACGGTTTCAAGCTCTAAACCATTTTTAGACAAATCTTCTGATACCACCTGTTGAACTTTCTGTACGAAATCAACACGCTTTTCATGCAGTTCTTCCATCGCCATTTCAGCGGCAACGGCACGTAGGGAATCAACAAATTTGCCTTCAACCAAGTCTTTCAATTCCTGAGGCGACATGGTTTTACGACCTAGCGTTTGTGCCGCAGTTGCAATGGATTCACCTGTTGGTTTTACCCGAACATAAAACTCAGCCATGACATCCACCCGCATACGGTCACGGGTAATCAGTGCCTGATCAGCAGCACGTTTGACTTCCAGACGCAAGGTGTTCATGTTTACAGGAATAATTTCATGCAATACAGGCAGAACGATTGCCCCGCCATTTAAAATCACTTTCTCCCCACCAAAACCTGTACGCACAAAAGACACTTCCTTGCTGGAACGTGTGTACAGGCGAGCAATAATAATCCCTATAAAAATCAGTGCCGCAAAAATAACACCTGTAATAATTAAAATTTCAGTCAATGCTGAATTAAACATTTAAATGCCCTCGTATCATCAATATAAAAATTAAACCGAAATTGCCTGAAAACCAATCTTGGTTCTCTGCGTCAAAATAACCTCTTGTCCTTGCTGAAAAACAATGTCGAGTTCTGGTTCAACCAAAACATAATGGGTTTGACCAAACTGGTCTTTCACTTTGGCCTGTGCAGGGGAGTTGGGTTTGGCATCCCCTAAAATGATTTGGGCTGTCCTGCCGATCAAGTCTTCACTATAAATAACCGTGGTTTCATCTTTGGGAATAATCCTGGCGATGAGCGCAGCACTGATACGCACGATGGGCATACACAGAAACACACAGGCAGGTGCAATAATCCATGCAGACAGGTAATGTTCGGTTAGGTGGAAGAAGATATCCTGAATGATCAGGCCTGTTAATGCATATACAATTAAGAAAATAATGAGCCAGATCAGTAAGGGGACCTTGCCTAAATACAGCCATTCCAACAACTGGGTAAAGAGATTCTCTGGATGATCCACTCCGACATCGGCATGGTCTACATCGGTGAGGCTATCTGGTAAAAACTGTTCGAGAAAACTTGAGCTACCACCAAACAGCAGCAAGATGAATTCAAGTACGCCAATAAACAGGCAAAGCATTAAAGCAATACTAAAAACAATATTTGATGGATGGATTAATAAGTCCCATATCATTTGCATTACTCTTATATCTTTTTGAGATAATAAATAAAATTTTTATAAAAATAAAACAGTTATAAGAGTAAAGCGAATGGGGGTGAATTTCAACTTAAATCGTTCTGATTGCTATGCTCTGGCAGATGAATAAAAGATGATTTTATAATCTGTTTGATCATTTTGGATGATCAAATATTGTCGACATTGTCACTATAAAAAAATCCCCAAACGGGGATTTTTAAAAGATAAAATCTTTTTATTCAACAAGGAAACTAATTTTTAAATTCACGCGATATTCAGTAATTTTATTGTCTTTGATCACTACTTTCTGCTCGTTAATCCAAGCACCTTGAACATTTTTGACCGTTTCAGTGACTTTGGCAATCCCAGTTTGAATTGCATCTTCAAAGCTTTTGTTGCTGCTAGAATTGACTTCGACGACTTTAGCAATGGACATAATAATCTCTCTCAGTGTGTGGTAGTTATTGAAAAATTATCATAGATCAAAAAATCAGCTAGACCGCTATAATTAACTTTTTATTGCTAAAAACTTACATGTTTTCACAATCGAGAAATAGGCATAAAAAAAACGCAATGATTGGGGTGATCATTGCGTAGAACTACGAATCTGTAAAACAGTTCCGATGAAAAGGAGAAATATCATAAGATTAGTTTTTTCTAATCTACATAGTCATCATATAAAAAAACTTAACCAAGTTCATAGGTATTCATGTTAACTACTGTTAATAGATGTTAATAAGTGACGAAAATTGTTAGTTATAACTTTTATTGGGTAGTTCTTAAATTAGACTTAAATCCATGAGTTAATTAAAAAAACCCAGAAATATGGGCTTTTTTGTGGTAAAAGTAACGTAAATTAAAATTTAAATAAACCCAAGCCCGCTTTTACTTCATCTAAGGTTTGTTGTGTGATATCTCTGCATTTTTTAGTGCCTTGTTTCAAAATATCCATAATATAATCAGGATCTTTAGCCAATTCTTCACGACGTTCACGAATTGGGCCAATCAATTCTTTTAAAATGCCTTCCAAACGCTTTTTCACCGTACCATCGCCCAAACCACCACGACGGTAATGTGCTTTTAGTTCTTCAAGTTCTTCTTTGTTGGTATCGAAGGCGTCTAAATAAGTAAATACCACGTTGCCTTCAACCTGACCCGGGTCTTCAATGCGCAGGTGATTCGGGTCGGTGTACATCGCATTGACGGCTTTTTTAATGTCTTTATCTGAAGCATTTAAGACAATGGTGTTGCCCAATGACTTAGACATTTTGGCCTTGCCATCAAAACCTGGCAAACGTCCCATATTGGATAACAACGCCTTACATTCAGGTAATAAATCCTGTCCGATTTGACGGTTGATACGGCGCACGATTTCATTGGTTTGTTCAATCATTGGAATCTGGTCTTCACCCACAGGCACCACAGTTGCCTTGAATGCGGTGATGTCTGCCGCCTGAGCCACTGGATAGCATAGGAACCCTGCTGGAATGTCACGTTCAAAACCACGCATCTGGATTTCTGACTTGATGGTTGGATTGCGTTCCAGACGTGCCACAGTGACAAAGTTAAGGTAAAGCATGGTGAGTTCGTTCAGGGCAGGTAAACAGGATTGCACACAAATGGTTGTTTTGCTTGGGTCAATCCCCACCGCCAGATAATCGAGTGCTACTTGTAGGATATTGTTGCGAACTTTATCTGGATTATCGGCATTGTCCGTCAGGGCCTGTGCATCGGCTAGTAAAAGATGCTGATGATGGCTGTCCTGTAGGCCTACACGAGAGCGTAATGAACCGACAAAGTGTCCAAGATGAAGTTGTCCAGTAGGGCGGTCGCCTGTCAAAATTATTGGACGTTGATCAGCATTGCTCATGATATGTTCCAAGATTCAGTCATTTGATAAATATTTAATGCAGCATATTGTACGGTATATTGCAGGAATAGGGGTAGGGTCTGTTGCCATTTCAGCCATGTCTTGCGTTATAGGCTAAAACAACATAAACAAGGCATGAAACGCAGGCAATGGCGACCCCCTTGTCAAGTTTCATAACGCAGTTTATGGAAGTTTTAGCCATAACCCTACGGGACAGGGGCATTTTTTGCCGCTACTGCGTTATGCCTTACTCATTTAGGATAGCTAAATTTCGTAAGCCATGCCTTGTACCATCTAAAAAATGTCCTCTGTCGCAAGCATCTGTGAAATGTCAACAGACCCTAGTCTCTGTAAAACATGCCTACAAAAAATACGCAAAGAATTTTCAATATATCAATATAAAAATGGCTTTAATCCACTTTACAATAGCCGTATAAATACAAACTAGGACATAAAAATGGCGAGTGGTTTATTATTACTGCTGGATGATATTGCGACAGTTTTAGATGATGTTGCCGTGATGAGCAAAATGGCAGCCAAAAAAACTGCTGGTGTATTGGGGGATGACCTTGCGCTGAATGCCCAGCAAGTGAGTGGTGTGCGTTCTGACCGTGAATTGCCAGTGGTCTGGAGTGTCGCCAAAGGCTCTTTTGTGAATAAGTTGATTCTGGTTCCACTGGCACTTTTAATCAGCGTGGTTGCGCCGTGGTTGATTAATCCCTTGCTGATGATTGGTGGCCTATTCCTCTGTTATGAGGGTGTAGAAAAAGTTGTGCATATGCTGCACCACAAAAAAGCCAAGACAGCCGAAGAGGCGAGTGAAAACCTGCAACAGGTTGAAGTTGATCTGGTCAAGTTTGAAAAAGAAAAAGTGAAAGGTGCGATTCGTACCGATTTTATTTTATCCGCTGAAATTGTGGTAATTTCGTTAGGTACCGTTGCAACAGCAACATTTATGACTAAAGTGACTGTATTAAGCGTTATTGCGATTGTCATGACCATTGGCGTGTATGGCTTTGTTGCCATGATCGTCAAGATTGATGATCTCGGTTTATATTTAACACAACAGGCATCTGAATTTAAAAATAAGATTGGGCGTGGTTTGCTGGCCTTTGCCCCTGTGTTGATGAAAACACTCTCCATTGTTGGGACGGTCGCAATGTTCTTGGTTGGTGGTGGCATTATTAGCCATACTATTCCATTGCTGCATCATTTTACTGAAGAAACGGTAGACCATTTGGAACTGATTCCAAGCATTGGTTCAGTTATTGGCGCATTGACACCTACCTTGATTAATTTGGGTATTGGTCTGGTTGCAGGTGCCATTGTACTCATCATTGTTGGATTGATTCAAAAAGTGTGGTCAAAGGCTTCGGCTTAAATCTTGGACAATATAATCATGTGAGGTCACTATGCGCTGGAAAGGTCGTCGAATCAGTACCAATGTTGAAGACCGTCGTGGTGGCGGGGCAAAAGCAGGCGGAATTAGTATACTGGGGCTTATTGTTGCTTTTATTGCATGGAAGTTTTTTGGGGTTGACCCCCAACAGGCTTATCAGGCGACCCAGGCTGTGACTAGTGCGCAATCCTCACAGGGCAGTGCGCCACAAAGCCTGACTGGCGACCAGAAAGAAGCCAGTGATTTTGTCGGAACCATTCTGGCAGACACAGAAGATACCTGGACTCCTATCTTTCAACAGTTGGGCATGTCCTATAAACCACCAAGATTGGTGCTGTTTAATGGAGTGGTGCGTTCTGGTTGTGGCACGGCTCAAGCGGCAATGGGGCCGTTTTATTGTCCAACAGACCAAAAAGTCTATATTGATACCTCATTCTTTAAAGAGATGCGTCAGCAAATGGGTATCTCTGGGGAACAGAACCAAACAGAACTTTCCCGTCAGGATCAGGCGGGTGACTTTGCTCAGGCGTATGTGATTGCACATGAGGTCGGTCATCATATTCAAAATCTATTGGGCATTTCCTCTCAGGTGCAGCAGGCACGTTCACAAATGAGTCAGACACAGGGCAATCAGCTTTCAGTACGTTTGGAATTGCAGGCGGATTGTTTTGCAGGAATCTGGGCACATCAGAACCAGCAGCGTACACAATTTCTAGAGCAGGGTGATATCGAGGAAGCGATGGATGCTGCCCAAAAGATTGGTGATGATTATTTGCAGAAACGTGCCACAGGACAGGTTGTCCCTGATAGTTTCACACATGGTACCAGTGAGCAGCGTATGCATTGGTTTCAGTTGGGACTGAAATCGGGTGATATCAATCAGTGTGATACCTTTAAGTAACTTAAAGGTATTTCATCCTTATTTGAAAATATAAATTGTGAATGAATGGGTTTGGGTCATTGTTATAGACTTTAGGTAAGTGTGTTGATGTGTTTGTTTTATGGTAAATCACCATAAAATCTCTAAAGTTACTTTTTGATGGGCAACTTTGCCGTTAGAATAAATCTTTTGCACCTGTCAGACACTGTGAAATTTATTGCACCTCAACCCGTTCCAACCCATATTATTTCTGGCTTTTTAGGGGCGGGTAAAACCACGCTACTGCAACATTTACTGAACCAAAAGCCTGAATATGAGGTGTGGGCGGTATTGATGAATGAATTTGGTCAAATCGGTGTTGACCAGCAATTAATTAGTCAACAACAGGGCTATGCTGTCAAGGAGTTGCTGGGTGGTTGTTTATGCTGTAGTAGTCAGTTACCCATGCAAATTGCGCTTGCACGTCTTTTAAGTGAAAGCAAACCAGACCGACTATTTATAGAACCCACAGGTTTAGGGCATCCCGCACAATTGCTGGAACAACTGACAGAACCCCATTGGCAAAGCAGTCTGGCGATGCGGGCCTTGGTGGTGGTTGTGGATGGCAGCCGTTTGCATGACCAAGACTGGGTGCAGCAGAACTTATATACCGATCAGTTGAAAGCGGCACAAATCGTGGTCATCTCACACATTGATTTGATGAATGAGGCTGACCACCAAGCTTATCGGGCATTAAAACAGGAATACCAGACCTATGTGCAACATTGGTTTGAGACTGAGCAGGGGCAGGTCGAGCTTGAAAAAATTGATATTGCCCAACAGCCTGTCCAACGTAAAATTCAGCCCTTATTAAAGTTGCAAAAAACACAGGCCGCCGTTCAGGAACAGGAAATCAAGCAACTGCCTTATCATTATGTCGAGACTGTCCAGGGCTATACCGTGGCAGGTTGGAAATTACCAAAGCGCTGGCAGTTTAATTTTTATGATTTATTAGACCTGTTGTGTGCCCAGCAAGACTGGGTGCGTATCAAGGGAATTTTTAATACCGATCAGGGCTGGAAAAGCTTTAATTTTAATCCTCAACAGTTTAACTATAAGTCGGCGGAAGAAAGTATTGATAACCGAATAGAAATCATTACCCAATCCCAGCAGGATTGGTTGGCATTTGAAACGCAGTTCTTGGCGTGTCGTATCAATAGAGATGGATAAGCAGTGGGTCAAATTGGCTCATGTTGTCCTATAAAATAGAGTATGCTTAGCGCCAAATTTGAACACACTATATTTAAGAGCACCGTTTATGGCGTTAAAAGCAACAATATATAAGGCAGACCTGAATATTGCCAATATGGATGAGCATATCTATGCGGACTACCAGTTGACGCTGGCATTGCATCCATCAGAAACCATTGAACGTTTAATGGTGCGGATTCTAGCCTATGCGCGTTATGCAGATGAGCAACTGGAATTTACCAAAGACCTGTTTGAAACCGATGAACCCGCCTTATGGCAGAAAGACCTGACAGGTTTGCTGGAAAAATGGATTGAAGTCGGATGTCCATCGGAAGATAAAATAAAGAAAGCTAGTGCGCGTTGCAAGAAAGTTGCCGTGATTGCCTATGGTTCACAGGCAGATGACTGGTGGCAGAAAAATACCAAAATCAAGACACTCGGCAATGTCTCGGTTTGGCAACTGGCTCCGCAAACCACACAGGCACTTGAACAATTGTGTGAACGTACCATGCAGTTGCAACTGAATATCATGGATGGTGAATGGACTTTGCTCAGTGACAAGGGACAGGTCGACATCCAGTGGCAACAATTGCAATAATGTTGAACTGAAAGAAATTTGGAGAGAGCGATGAATGCGGAATTACAGATTATTGATTTAAAAGTGGGTGAGGGTAAAGAGGCTGTAAAAGGCGCCCTGATTACCACCCATTATACAGGGTGGTTGGAAGATGGAACCAAGTTTGACTCTTCAATAGACCGTGGTAATTATTTTGAAACCGTGATTGGCACTGGACGAGTGATCAAGGGCTGGGACCAGGGCATTATGGGAATGCGGGTTGGCGGCAAGCGCAAACTGATTGTTCCTGCACACTTGGCTTACGGGGAACGTAAGATGGGAAAAATTATTCCTGCCAACTCAAACCTGACCTTTGAAATTGAGCTTTTTGATGTCAAGACACGCGACGAATAGACCGTTCGTTGTAGAAACAATAAAGTGGTTTAGGCTTGAATTTATGCTAAATCACTTTAAAATCAGTTATATAAAACATTATTAATAATTGTATAATAACTTTTTGATTTTAAATGACTTTCTTTTTTATCTTATTTTTTTCATACTCTGGGAAAAATGGTTGATTCTCTATATAGTCCTGTATATCTTTGAGTTCAAAGAGCAATTTCCCTGCAAATGACAATGTGCTGAATAAAAAATCATATTTTAAAATTTGGCAAATTGCTTATAAGGTCACTATTAGGGTTGTGCTTGGTCACGTATGATAGTTGCTTAAATATAAAAATGCTGTAATTGCCTCAGGCAAGCGATAAAAATTTGAATGAGTAGAGGTATGATATGAATGATTATTTGGATATCACTGCATCAGAGTTGTTAAAAGAGTTGGACCATTTTTTCCTGATTGATACGCATGATGGGGCGCAAACAGGATTTTGGGTCAATGAACAGGCGCTTATGGATCGGCATTACTGGATTGATGGCGATTATAAAGTTGAAATCGTAAGGGCCTTGCAACCTGCTCACCAGCATGCACCTCATAATTATAAGATTACCCGCCTGGCCTCATTCGAAGATGACCGTAATGTGCTGCTGCTGGAATATGATGGTATCCATAAAAAAATATTGACGTTCCGCCGTGGTGAGTGGGTCAACCGTTTATGTAAATATTTCTACCAGAAAGAACGCTACTATTTACAGCAGTTATCAGAAAATCCAAATTTCCAGTCTATTGAATATTAGTCTGTATAGCGTTTTATACTCCTAACCGTCACAAGGGTTGGGGGTATGATTGTATTTCCATCATATCTATTATTTTACGATAAATTTCATCATATATCCTTTTAAGATTATTTTCAGTTTGCAAAATTATAAATACAATCCTTACTTCCAGCTGACACGCTAGAATGCTTATGATGTTGCCTAAATCCTAAGACCATTCATGCCTGCTTCGTCCCCAGCGACTTTCCTGTATCGAGACAATATTTCTATGACAACACGTTTAGTGTCTCCGACCTTAAAAACATTTTTCGGTCTTGTATTGGGTGTGGTTGCAACCACCCCCATTTTTGCGGCTAATCCAAAAATTGATGCGACAACGTTAACCGTCATTGGTTATCATGAAATCACAGAGCATAAAGATGCACTGATCCCAAGTTATGCGGTTACTGCACAGCAGTTTAGTCAACATATTGACTGGTTAAAGAATAATGGCTTCCATTTTATTAATGTGGATCAACTGATCAAGGCCCATCAAGGCCAGTATAAATTGCCTAGTAAACCTGTATTACTGACGGTGGATGATGGCTATCAATCTTTCTATCAAAATGCCTATCCCGTAATTCGTGCCAAAAAAATCCCTGTGGTTTTGGCTGTGGTCGGTTCATGGCTGGAACCGAAAGAAAACCAGAATGTGGATTTTGGTGGGGAAAGCATCGCAAGGAACAAAATCTTGAGCTGGGACGAGCTTAAGGAGATGCAGAATAGTGGCTTGGTGGAGATTGCCAGCCATAGTTATCATTTGCATCAGGGGATTAATGCAAATCCACAGGGCAATCTGGAGCCTGCCGCAATTACCCGCATTTATGATACTAAAAGCAAAAGTTATGAAAATGATGCCGATTATCAGGCACGTGTCTATCAGGACCTAAAAAAGAATAATGACCTGTTAAAGGCACATGGTCTACGTTCACCGCGGGTCATGGTCTGGCCTTATGGCCGCTACAATATGCAGTTGGTCAAAACCGCCAAGGAATTGGGCATGCCGATTACCATTACCTTGGATGATGGGGCAGACCAGGCCAAACAATCCATTCAGAATATGAGCCGTATCTTGATTCAGGGCAATATGTCGACCAGTGCACTTGCACAGGAAATCAAGAACCGTGAACTGAACCTCGGTGACAATAATCGTCCGCAAAAAATCATGCATGTCGATTTAGACTATATCTATGATCCTGATCCGCAGCAACAGGAACGTAATCTGGGACATTTACTGGATCGAATTAATGGTATGGGCGTAAACACCGTTTATCTACAGGCCTTTTCTGACCCCGATGCCAATGGTTCGGCAGATAGGGTGTATTTCCCGAACCGTCATATCCTGATGCGTGCAGACCTGTTTAACCGTGCGGCATGGCAAATTCAAACCCGTACTCCAGTAAAGCGTCTATATGCGTGGATGCCTGTGATGGCTTGGGAATTGCCGAAACAAGACCCAGTTTCGAAACAGTTGGTGGAAACCCAACAAACCCAATCAGGTGAGCATTTAAATATGGGCTATATCCGTTTAAGCCCATTCTCACCAGAAGCGCGGCAGACCATTAAGATTGAAGGCCTTGGTTTTTTAATTAAGGCATTTTTTTATATTCCTAAATTTCAGGTATAAAAAAACCAGCATTAAGCTGGAATTTTTAGCACCATATTTCCATTTGCTGAAAAATGGTGCCCGAGGCCAGACTCGAACTGGCACGCTTTGTGGGCGGGGGATTTTAAATCCCCTGTGTCTACCGATTTCACCACTCGGGCATGAGCGCAATAATAGAGGACACTTGAAAACTTGGCAAGAGTAAAACCACGTATTTGCTTTCTTTTCAGTCAATTCATGTATTTATCGGATAAAACCAAACTTGGACAAACTGTTTTCATGATTCTTTCATCAAACTGAGATTAAAGCTTCATGTATATCAATTAGCTTTATTCATTTATTGCGATAAAAGCTAAGGTAGCCATCAAATGACAGCCAAAATTTCACGACGGGAACTCATTCAAAAAAGCTTATTCGGTTTCGGGGCATTGTCCCTCTCCACTGGTTTTACAGGATGTAATGACAATTCAGAACAAGAAACGGCAACACTTCAGGTGAATTTTGAACATGGTGTGGCAAGTGGTGATCCATTGCAGGATCGCGTGATTTTATGGACACGCCTGACACCGAATGATGCCAGTGCTCGTTTACAGGTAAGTTGGGAAATTGCACTAGATAATCAATTTAAGCAAATCATTAAAACCGATAAAGTCCTTACCTCGGCATCGCAAGATTTTACCGTCAAGGTGGATGTCACGGGTTTAAAACCAGACCAGCGTTATTTCTATCGCTTTATCTTTGGTGACAAGATTTCTCCAGTTGGTCAAACTAAAACCTTAGCAACCAGCACCTCAAAAGTCAGTTTTGCGGTATGTTCATGCTCAAATTATCCAGCAGGTTATTTCTATGTGTATCGGGAAATGGCGAAGCAAAATGTTGATGTGGTCATTCATCTAGGTGACTATATTTATGAATATGGCGCAGATGGTTATGCAACAGAAGATGCGGAAAAATTAGGACGAACACTGGCAGCTGATAACAATAAAGAAATTATCAAATTAGATGATTACCGTAAACGTTATGCTTTATACCGCAAAGACAAGGACTTGCAGGCATTACATCATCGCCATCCCTTTATTGTGATTTGGGATGACCATGAATTGGCAAATGACACATGGCGAGATGGTGCAGAGAATCATCAGGTTAATGAGGGTTCTTTTATGGAGCGTAAACTGGCAGCTTTACAGGCTTATTTTGAGTGGATGCCAATTCGTCCCATAGATGAACAACATCTCAAGATTTATCGCCAGTTTGATTTTGGCAAGCTGGTGCAACTGACTATGCTTGATACTCGGATTATCGCCCGTGATGAGCAGTTGGACTATGCCAACTATATCACAGCAAATGGTTTGGATATTGCAAAGTTTCAGGCAGATTTAACCAATCCAGCACGTACCTTAATGGGTTATACCCAGCGTGATTGGTTACTTGGAAAACTACAGCAATCGACATCCACATGGAATGTACTGGGGCAGCAGATTTTAATGACAAAAATGCTGGTTCCAGCTGAATTGTTGCTTTCATTGGCAGAAATAACTTCAGGCAATCCAACTGCCGACACCTTAAATAAAATGAATATGCAAATTACTGAGCTAGTCACCTTAAAGATGCGTTTAAAGCAAGGTGATCCGAGCTTAACCGATCAGGAAAAAGCCCGCGTTCTCAGCGTTGCACCTTATAATCTGGATGCCTGGGATGGTTATTTTGCAGAGCGTGAAATATTGTATGGCACTTTGGCACAATTAAAGAAAAAAGTTGTTGTACTTGCAGGGGATACCCATAATGCGTGGTCATCCAATCTATATAGCAAGGATGGTGTGTTTGTTGGTGTTGAGCTGGCAACCAGTTCAGTTTCTTCGCCAGGTTTGGAAAAATATTTAAATATCCCATTGGCTCAGTTGCAACAGTTTGAATTTGCGTTTACCACCTTGATTGATGAGCTGAACTATTGCAACTTAAATCAAAGAGGTTATTTAATTGTTCAATTTGATGAAGCACAGGTACAGTCACAGTGGGTTTATGTGGATTCAATCAAGAAGCCTGAATATAGTGTTGATACAGCCAGACAGCATCAGTTGAGTTTGGATGTGAATTTATTGCCAATGAAAACAGCGCAACAAGTAGCGTAATCCTATTTCAGTAGAGGCCAAACCATTCTGTTTGGCTTTTTTTATTTTTATTGCAAATATTTTCAGACATAAAAAAACCAGCATTAAGCTGGAATTTTTAGCACCATATTTCATTTGCTGAAAAATGGTGCCCGAGGCCAGACTCGAACTGGCACGCTTTGTGGGCGGGGGATTTTAAATCCCCTGTGTCTACCGATTTCACCACTCGGGCTTTACCAATGGAGGCGGAGGTCGGAATCGAACCGGCGTACACGGAGTTGCAGTCCGCTGCATGACCACTCTGCCACCCCGCCATCTCTTGGTGATGCACATATTAGCAATCTTTAGGAAAAAAACAATAGTGTTTCGGGTGAATATGCACATAAAAACAACATCTAAAAGCATATTGGACAAATTATCATGTATCATTTGCATACTTATCTGATTAGTAAGCACTTACTTATACTCACTTGGGAGATACGCTGTGGCATTGGTTTTAGACGGTCGTGCATTGGCAAAACAAATCGAGGCGGATTTGTTGGTACGTGTAGAGGCATTAAAAGCAAAAACGGGGCGTACCCCAATTTTGGCAACCATCCTTGTCGGGGATGATGGTGCATCTGCAACTTATGTACGCATGAAAGGCAATGCTTGCCGTCGTGTGGGAATGGACTCACTTAAAATCGAATTACCGAAAGAGACCACCACAGCGCAACTTCTGGCTGAAATTGAAAAACTGAATGCCAATCCTGATGTGCATGGCATCTTGTTGCAGCACCCAGTTCCTGAACAGATTGATGAACGCGCATGTTTTGATGCTATTTCACTAGAAAAAGATGTGGATGGGGTAACTTGCCTTGGTTTTGGTCGTATGGCAATGGGTGAGTCTGCTTATGGCTCAGCGACGCCAGCAGGCATCATGACCATTTTGCAGGAAAACAACATTGAAATCGCAGGTAAACATGCGGTTGTGGTGGGTCGCTCAGCGATTTTAGGTAAACCAATGGCGATGATGCTATTACAGGCCAATGCGACAGTGACAATTTGCCATTCACGTACCCAGAATCTTGCTGAGCTGGTTAAACAGGCAGATATTATTGTCGGTGCAGTCGGTAAGGCTGAACTGATTCAGAAAGACTGGATCAAGCAAGGTGCGGTTGTGGTTGATGCTGGTTTCCATCCTCGTGATGGCGGTGGTGTAGGTGATATTCAACTTGTTGGAATTGAAGAAGTTGCATCTGCCTATACACCAGTGCCAGGCGGTGTTGGCCCTATGACGATTACCACATTGATTCGTCAGACCGTTGAAGCCGCTGAAAAAGCTTTGGATTAAATTCCCCCCTAACCCTCTCTTTATGAATATAAGTGTCTACACAAGTTTTAATATGTTGATTTATCTGATTTTTAACCCCTCTAAATCTCCCCTTTAAAAGGGGAGACTTCCTGTGAATCTTATAAGGTCTTGATTCAAATGATGTTCCTCCACCTTTTTAAGGGGGGGTAGGAGGGGGTTACAGATATGTAGACACCTATGCTTTATGAAAGAGGAGGATTGTATAGAATTAAAGAAATATGAGCTGTACTTTTCAATTTGCCAAAGCACCTGCGCAATTGCTGAAAGCGTTGCATGAAGTTATTCCAAATACAGATTTATTGGCGCAACAGCTTCCTGAGACGCCAATTTCCCTATGGCTGATTCCACCTGTTTTCCCAACTGAGCGTCTGGATGATGAAGTCATTCGCCGTATCTGGAATGAAACGCCATACTGGATTTTCTGTTGGGCCTCAGGTCTAGCAATGGCGCAATGGTTATTGGCAGAACCGCATCATGTTAAAGACAAGGTGGTGCTGGATTTTGGGGCGGGTTCAGGCGTGGTGGCGATTGCCGCAAAAATGGCAGGGGCAAAGCGGGTCATCTGCTGTGATATTGATCAGGTTAGCTTGGAATCATGTCGTGAAAATGCCTTGCTAAATAATGTCGAGCTTGAGTATCTGGATGATTTGTACAAGTCAGAACAGGTAGATGTCTTGCTGGCTGCGGATGTGCTTTACGATCAGTGTAACCGATTCTTTCTGGATGAGTTTTTAAAATTCGCACCAGAAGTCTGGGTAGCGGATAGTCGGGTTAAAAACTTTAGTCACCCTAAATATATGAAGATTGATGAGCGCAGCGCAACCACCTGGCCTGATCTGGATGAAGCCAAAGAGTTTCGCAATGTCAGTTTTTATAAGACCTTATAATAAGTACGCAGATAAAGCTAAGGTGGTTTAAATCAACCACCTTATTTTTAACCATTATGAACAGGTATAGCGAACCACTTTCAGTGTGGTTGGGCGTGTTTCCAGTGCCTGACGTGTTGCATAGCCCTCAGTGTTGTTTAAATCAGGTGAGTTGGATAGACCAAAAGTTGCACGGCTGTTGCCAAGTTGCACCCCATATTGTTCCTGTTTGGTTGGGTTCATAATTTCATTGACACTGAGTATCGAAATTTTATAGGTTTTTTCCATTCCTAACACTTGTTTACAGGCATGCTGTAGTTTTTTCTCATCAACCTCACTGTTGCCACGTGCTGCCAAGGTATAGGCTAGTGTTGCCGAAGTTGCCGTTTTATTTTCAATTTCATAACCTGTCACACCATTGTACTGATGTGGAGTGCTTTGACATGCCGCAACCAGAAGTGTACCGCTCACAATAATCAATAAATTAGTTTTTTTCATATTAGTAGTCCTATTATTTCTAGTCTTAGTATCGCATAAATTAGATTTTGTATTGTGATGAATCTTTAAAACTCACGCTGTTCATCATGATTTGGGTTCAAAATGAGAGAAAGAATTTTCGTTTTCGAACAATTTTGCATATAATCGTGCAAGTTTTTTATTTTTATATACAAGTTGTTGCTGTATCGCAGTGTTGAGGCCCATTTTTTTAATAGGTATTTCATTTATTGCTTTGATACATAAGGCAATTCTGAATAGGTATGCCATGATCTCTACAGATAGTCAAAAAAAATATGTGGTTGCATTTGACCAGGGTACAACCAGTTCACGTGCAATCGTGTTGGATCACGATGCAAATGTTATTACGATTGCCCAGCGTGAGTTTACCCAAATCTACCCGCAACCAGGCTGGGTTGAGCATGACCCAATGGAAATCTGGGCAACGCAAAGTGCGGTGTGGGTTGAGGCTTTAGCACAGGCAAGTATTTCAAGCGACCAGATTGCCGCGATTGGCATCACTAACCAGCGTGAAACCACAATTATCTGGGATAAAAAAACAGGTAAACCGATTTATAACGCGATTGTATGGCAGAGCCGCCAAAGTAATGAAATCTGCAACCAGCTTCGTCAGTACGGCTGGGATGAGTATGTACGTAAGGTCACTGGACTGGTGATTGACCCATATTTTTCGGCAACCAAGATCAAGTGGATTCTTGACCAGGTAGAGGGCAGCCGAGAGCGGGCAGAACGTGGCGAGCTGTTGTTTGGTACAGTGGATACCTGGTTGATCTGGAAACTGACCAATGGTCAGGCGCATGTAACTGACTATACCAATGCCTCACGTACCATGCTATTTAATATTGAAACATTGCAATGGGATGATAAGCTGCTTGAAGCCTTGAATATTCCTAAAGCCATGTTGCCTGAGGTGCGTACTTCTTCTGAAATATATGGGCATACCCATACCATCAGTGGTCAGGAGATTGGGATTCCAATTGCGGGAATTGCAGGGGATCAACAGGCGGCTTTGTTCGGTCAAATGTGTGTTGAGGCGGGACAGGCAAAAAATACCTACGGTACAGGCTGTTTCCTGCTGATGAATACAGGTAAACGTATTGTTCAATCTGAACATGGTTTACTCACCACGATTGCATGTGGGCCACGAGGTGAAGTGAACTATGCCCTGGAAGGTGCGGTATTTAATGGTGGTTCATGTGTGCAATGGCTGCGTGATGAATTAAAGGCCATTAACGACTCGCATGACTCGGAATATTATGCAACCAAAGTGAAAGACAGTAATGGCGTTTATGTTGTTCCTGCATTTACGGGGTTGGGCGCGCCATATTGGGACCCAACCGCCCGTGGTGCGATTCTGGGAATTACCCGTGGCGTGAGTATTGAGCATATTATTCGTGCAACGCTGGAATCCATTGCTTATCAAACCCGTGATGTACTGGATGCCATGCAGCAGGATTCGGGTGAGAAGTTACGTACACTTCGTGTAGATGGTGGTGTTACCGCAAATAACTTCCTTATGCAGTTTCAGGCGGATATTTTATCGACTTTGGTTGAACGTCCAGCCATGAAAGAGACCACAGGTATGGGGGCGGCATTCTTGGCAGGTTTAGCCGTTGGTTTCTGGTCTGATTTGAATGAATTGAAGAGCAGAATGACCATTGAGCGAACATTTACACCCGCGTGTAGTCAGGATGAAACCGAAAAACTTTATCAAGGCTGGTTAAAAGCTGTGGGGCGTACACGTGACTGGGCTTAAAATTAAGGTAAAATAACGCCATTCGTAATTTAAAATAACTTAGGATGGATGAGCATGAGCTTGATCCTACGCCAACAAAAAACCCTTGAACTGGTGAGAGAGCGTGGCTATATCAGTATTGAAGAGCTTGCTCAATATTTTGATGTTACCCCTCAAACCATCCGTCGTGATATTAATCAGTTGGCGGATGAGGGCTTGTTGCGCCGCTATCATGGTGGAGCCGCACATGATTCCAGTGTTGAAAATACCGAATATACGATGCGTGTCGGCTATATGCTTGAAGAAAAGCTCAGGATTGCAGAGGCGGTGGCTGCTGCTGTACCTGACCATGCGTCATTATTCATTAATATTGGAACGACCACGGAATCGATTGCCCATGCCTTGCTCAACCATACTGGGCTGAAGATCATTACCAATAACCTGAATGTGGCCAAAATTCTCAGCACCAAGGAGGATTTTGAAGTACTGATTGCCAGTGGTCGAGTTCGCCCTGATGGTGGAGTGATTGGTCAGGCAACGGCTGATTTCTTTAAGCAGTTTAAGGCGGATTATGCGCTGATTGGGATTAGTGGTATTGATGAGGATGGCACTTTGCTGGATTTTGACTTTCAGGAAGTGTGTGTGTCACAGGAAATCCTCTCAAGTGCACGTCAGGTTTTCTTGGCGGCGGATAGTAGCAAGTTTGGCCGTAATGCCATGATCCGTCTGGGTTCATTGAAGCAAGTAGATAGTATCTTTACTGATCAGCAACCCAATGAGCAATATCTAAAAACCATTCATGATTTAGGTGTGAATTTGGTTGTTGCTCAATAATTTTTCATTAAATGCTTTGTTTTATATCTCTTTAGTGGTCAAACACAGTTTGTTTCTATGATTCGAAAATTGACCTAAAGCATTTATCATCCATTTCATAATCAATTTCTTTTTTATTCATTTGTTAAAAATGCCAATAATTTGGCATTTTTTTGCACAAAATTTATTGTTTATTTTCATTTTATATGTTTAAATTTTCATTATCGAAAAATAATGAAAATTTGCGGTGATGATATGCAAACTTCTCCTCAGTCAAATGACAAAATCTATGACCTTGCTGTTATTGGTGGCGGTATTAACGGTGTTGGTATCGCTGCTGATGCGTCAGGACGTGGTTTATCCGTATTCTTATGTGAAAAAGACGATTTGGCAAGCCATACCTCCTCTGCCAGCAGTAAGCTGATTCATGGTGGTCTACGTTATCTCGAACATAAAGAATTTCGTTTGGTACGTGAAGCATTGGCTGAACGTGAAGTCTTGTTGGCTAAAGCACCGCACATTATCCGCCCAATGCGTTTTATCATGCCGCATCGTCCGCATTTACGTCCCGCATGGTTGATTCGTACAGGTTTGTTCTTTTATGACCATTTGGGTAAACGTGAAAAGCTGTTGGGTTCAAACAATGTTTATTTTAAAGAAGATAGCCCGCTAAACTCTGCTATTACCCGTGGTTTTGAATATTCAGACTGTGCTGTGGATGACTCTCGTCTGGTGGTTTTAAACGCCATGCATGCCCGTGAGAAAGGGGCTGATGTAGTGACCCGAACCCGTTGTCTTTCTGCACAACGTGATGGGCAATATTGGCTGGTCGATCTGGAAAATGAGCATGGTCAATTCCAGATTAAGGCGAAAGCCTTGGTTAATGCGGCAGGACCTTGGGTTGCGCAATTTATCAAGCAGGATTTGCAGCTTAAATCTCCTTACGGGATCCGCCTGATTCAGGGCAGTCACATTATTGTGCCGAAGCTGTATGAATGTGACAAAGCCTTTATTATGCAAAATGATGACCGCCGTATTGTGTTTGCCATTCCATATCTGGACCAATACACCATGATTGGCACCACAGACCGTGAATATCAGGGTGATCCAGCACAGGTGAAAATTACTCAGGAAGAGATTGATTACCTGATTGAAGTGAGCAATGCCCATTTCAAAAAACAACTCACCCAACAGGACATCATTTGGACTTTTGCGGGTGTGCGTCCTCTGTGTGATGATGAATCGGATAATCCATCAGCCATTACCCGTGACTATACTTTGGCCTTGTCCAAAGGTGAGAAAGGGCAGGCACCATTACTTTCCGTATTTGGTGGAAAATTAACAACATATCGTAAATTGGCTGAATCTGCTATGCAACAGCTCAAGGCATTTTTCCCTGAGATGCAGGGAAGCTGGACTGCGACAGAGGCATTGCCTGGCGGTGAAAATATGCATTCTGTTGAACAGTTGATACAGGAAATCCGTGCACAAATCACGGATGCTCCAGAAGCATTGGCAAAACGCTGGGCATCGACTTATGGTTCACGGATCTGGAATATATTGGGTGAAATAACATCGGTTGACCAACTCGGAAAACATTTTGGTCAGGGCTTGTATGCCAAAGAAGTCGATTATTTATGTCGCTTTGAATGGGTAACAAGCACTCAGGATGTGCTGTGGAGACGTTCTAAGTTGGGCTTGAGCTTTATGCCGAGTGAAGAGCTGGCTTTAGATGCTTATTTGGCTGCTAAGCAGCAATCGCCACATGCGGCTTAAAAAATCGTATAGTATACTGTCTTTAAAATAACGGTTATCTACGTCACCTGAGTTCGACTAACTCAGGTGGCGTACTGATGGAGTGGAAAGGGTGCTTTTTTTGGGGACGAATGTTAGGTACTGATGGCATTCGTGAAAGTAATATTGTTACCGAATGGATCGGCGATGGACATATTCTTGCTGCCCCAAGGCATATCTTGGATGCCCGGCTTGGCAAACTTATAATTCTTTTGATTTAGTTCCTTGCAGTAAGATTCTAGCTCATCTGTTTCAATGTTGATGGCACAGCCCGGACTACATCCCCCATGGTGTTCTGTTAGCAGCAAAAGACATTGTCCTTTTGATACCTGCATGTAAAGAGGCGCGTCATCGGAGTCCCGATGTTCAAAGTCGATATTGAACCCCAAAAATTCAACATAAAATTCTTTGGCTTTGTTTTCATCAAATATTCTTATAAGAGGGGCTATTCTGGTAAATGCCATTTTTTGTTTCCTTTGGTTGCATAACACCTGAGTTAGGCAGCAGGCCCTAGCGCATGGCGGAGATTGGAAGGTAAGCGCTGTTGACCGTCTGATCCAAGTTCAGCATCATCAAACGCCATGTACACCCCCCACATAAACTCGGGGATTCGGTTGTTGCAGATTGCATAGCCAGCAAGATTGTTTATAGCCACGTCTGTTTCTTCGAACGACCCTTCACCAGATAAGAATTTTTCCGCGATAAACCTGGCAAGAGAGTCAACAAGTTCTGATTTTTCTGCAATTGAATAGACATCGATCACTTTCGAAAATCGGTTAATAAACTCGTCATCTGGTCTGGGGTGCAGGCAGATTTTGTAAAGAGTATCGAGGATGTTCGTCATGCTGCCTAACGCCTGAGTTAGGTTGCCACTCATGGAATGATCTTGAAAGAATTGCTGGTCATGCGCTCTACGGGAACTTGTGGTGAGCGGATGTCAGCGCTTTGATGGACTCCTCCGACCAGTGCTGTGTACCGCACGGTCGTATCTAATTCCGGAGAGCCATCACTAAGTTCCACGATAAAGCTAAGTGTCGCTTTGGCTGGAATGATGATGCTTTGGGATAAGCAACTATTCGACACGCCGCCCCAAGAAATGTGCGGCGCGCCGACCGCACGCAACGAAACTACGACATGTTCATTGCAGTTGACGATGTACAGACTCTCGTCCTTTGCAGTGACTGAGATCTTCACTTTTCTCCCTGGCAATGGCTCGGCCAGGACGTTTGTAGCCGATTGGAAAGCGGTCTCGCTTTTGGAAGGAGGCGAGCCGGGCGATGGCGAGTCATAACGTGAGCACCCAGCGAGGATTGCTATAACGATGACGACAAGAAACTTCATGGCAACCTAACACCTAAGTTAAGCCGCGCTGCGTAGTGGCACGGCGTTGTGCTACACGCTAGCACAATGAGCCGCGCCGCGAAGCGGCGTCGGCTTGAATGAATTGTTAGGTGCCACTGACGGCGGCATCAGGGTTTTTGTCAGAGATAAGCTGAAGATCAATTCCGTGCTCAAGCAATGCCTTGCAGGCAGAGATTACGAGATTGAATCCTTCAGTGGAATCCAGTGCCTGCGCAACCTTTTCATCATCGGTTCCCGTGAAGCCTGAGGCGACGATAGAAACAAATGTTGTGTCATTGCCTTTAGGCGTAAAAGTCCATTCAACAGGCGTGGGCCATTCAATGGCAATTCTTTGGTTCTTCTCCAGCGCCGTGACCGTAACTTCCCCCGAGACGCCGTATTGATCCCAGTACCAGGTTACTGTCTTACCGGGAGCTAGTTGCCCACTGGAACGACTAAACCAAAATCTGGTGGTCACGGTGGGATCGACGAAGGCATTGAACACCTCCTCGACGGGTCTGCGGATGAGCATTGTTGCTCGCGCAACAGGCGACTTTATGAGTGTCATTTCAGCTCCTGGAAATCTGTGTGTGTGGCACCTAACTACTCTTATGCGGCAGAGGTGACACATAAGATGCTAAAACTTGCTGCATAAGACGCCTATTTATAAAGTATTAAACAAAATAATATTGATTTATTTGAACTAAAAACTATCATTAAATCATAAAAATAACAAGGATAATAACATGTCAGTTCAACAACCCAAACTTCTTGATTTAGTCAGGCAGCGTATACGTTATAAGCACATGAGTTATCGGACTGAACAAGCCTATTGTGGCTGGATAAAACGCTATGTCATTTATCTTGGTTTTGGGTATTTCCCGCATCTAATGAATCCACTGATCCAAGGACAGGAATTTTTAGACGGCATCATATTTATCATCAAGGTTTGCAACGCGCATTCAAAATTGCTGTGCAGCAAGCGCATATCACAAAATTTGCTACACTGCATACGTTGAGGCATAGTTTTGCCACACAAATTTTGCGAAACGGCTATGACATCCGCACTGTACAAGAGTTATTGGGGCATGCTGATGTCAAAACCACAATGATCTATACCCACGTGCTTAATCGTGGTGGTTTGGGTGTGCAAAGTCCATTAGATTCATTTTGAGAAGATCATGAGTCTCCTTTCCTCAAGCCATTGTTTTAACGGTAAACAACGCATCTAAACTATAATTCTAGTGTTATTGGTCTCGCGCTATGACGTTTGGTATGTACCTGCTATCCAAAAGCCTTGGCGAGTGAAAATGCCAAACACTTTTTTACCTCGTTACTAAATCCTCCAAATAAAAAAGGCCGCCGAAGCGACCTTTTGTATTTTTAATTATTAAGCAGATTTAACCGCGTTTAATAACTCAGCCTGACGATCTTTAAGTGCCTGAGGCAAGCGATCACCCAGTTTGGTAAATAACTCAGTGTGGCTTTCAAGCTCTTTGATCCATTGATCTTTGTCCTGAGTGGTTACTGTGTCGAATTGCTCTTTAGAGAAATCGATACCTTCCCAGTTTAACTGCTCATAAGTAGGAACCAGACCGATTGGTGTTTCAGTCGCTTCTGCACGACCTTCGCAACGGTCAATGATCCACTCAAGCACACGCATGTTCTGACCGAAACCAGGCCATACAAAGTTGCCTTCAACATCACGGCGGAACCAGTTTACATTGAAGATTTTTGGTAATTTGTTACCAGCAGCTTCAGCTTTTGCACCCACTTCTTTACCTAATTGTAACCAGTGGCCAAAGTAGTCAGCCATGTTATAACCAGCAAATGGCAGCATTGCAAATGGGTCACGGCGTACAATACCTTGTTGACCAACAGCAGCAGCAGTGGTTTCAGAACCCATGGTTGCTGCTTTATAAACACCATCCACCCAGTCAAATGCTTCTGATACCAAAGGCACAGTGTCTGCACGGCGACCACCGAAGATGAACGCAGAAATTGGAACACCAGCTGGATTTTCCCAGTCAGCGTCAATAGATGGACATTGACCAGCAGCAACGGTGAAACGAGCGTTTGGATGCGCCGCCTTATCTGCACCTGTATGTGGTTGACCTTTCCAGTTGGTCAAGTTCGCTGGAACTTCTTTAGAAAGACCTTCCCACCAGATTTCACCGTTGTCAGTTACAGCAACGTTGGTATAAATTACGTCTTTATGCAGGGTAGCCATACAGTTCGGGTTAGTCTTGGTGTTTGTACCTGGGGCAACACCGAAGAAACCAGCTTCCGGGTTGATTGCATATAGGCGACCATCTTCACCTGGCTTGATCCATGCAATATCGTCACCTACAGTTTCAATCTTCCAGCCTTCATAACCTGCTGGTGGAATCAACATTGCAAAGTTGGTTTTACCACATGCAGATGGGAATGCCGCCGCGATGTAATGTTTTTCGCCCTGTGGATTGGTCACGCCTAAAATCAACATGTGTTCAGCCAGCCAGCCTTGTTCACGGCCCATGACTGATGCGATACGTAATGCAAGGCATTTTTTGCCCAATAATGCATTACCGCCGTAACCTGAACCATAAGACCAGATTTCACGAGTTTCTGGATAATGCACGATATATTTTTCAGGGTTGCAAGGCCAGGCAACGTCTTTCTGGCCATCTTTTAATGGTGCTGCAACAGTGTGTACACATGGGATAAACTCGCCATCTGTGCCCAACACATCATAAACTGCCTTACCCATACGCGCCATTTTGGTCATGCTAACCGCAACGTAAGGTGAGTCTGTTAATTCAATACCAATGTGGGCAATATGGCTGCCTAAAGGTCCCATTGAGAACGGAACCACATACATGGTACGACCTTCCATTGCACCGTCAAATAATCCATTTAATTTTGCACGCATTTCCGCAGGATCAACCCAGTTGTTGGTTGCCCCAGCATCTTCTTTGTTTTGAGAGCAGATATAAGTGCGATCTTCAACACGAGCAACGTCAGAAGGGTCGGAATTTGCAAGATAAGAACCAGGATGTTTTTCTTGGTTAAGTTTTTGCATGGTGCCGTTAGCGATCATCAAGTCGATCAGACGTTGATATTCTTCTTCGCTGCCGTCACACCATTCGATTTTTGCTGGCTTGGTTAGTTTTGCAATTTCTTCCACCCATGCAATCAGCTTAGGGTGACGAACGAATTCTGGTGCGTTCACTTGGGTCATGGTGATGCCTTTTTAAAGTGTGTACAACGTACAAGTTCCATTTACTGGATGACAGTAAGATAGATGAAGTAAAAAAAGTGGCTGTATTAAAGCATAAAATCATAAAAAAAATAAGACTAAAGAATGTCAGAATCGGTTAATGCAAGCATGTATATTTATAGATAGGTAGTTGTTTTTAATTGGTTTGATCATTTTTCTATTCATTATTTTGATTTTTTATATGTGTTATTTTTATTTAAAATTATATTGGAAAACAATATCTTAAAATATTGTGATTTTTTGAGAATTATTATTGGTTATATGAATGATGCTCACTCAAAATTTACATAAAGAAGCTTTTATTTGTTGATTTTGTAAACAAAAATAAGATTGTTAACTTTATTCAGGTTAAGTTGTATGAGTCAAAATTTACGGCCTTTATCCCTCATTTATAATCAAAAATCAGGTTTTCATGCAGCACAACAAGATGAGCAATATGAACGTCTCATGACGTTCTGGACACAATATGGGTTTGAAATCCAAGTTTTTGAGTTAAATCAGCGGGTTAATTTTGATGAAATGATGACATCGGTACTCTCCAGACATCAGCATGCCGATTCGCGTGGTGTTGTGGTGGCGGCAGGAGGGGATGGAACCTTGAATGCGGTTGCCAAAAAATTGATGCATACCGATATTCCAATGGGAATCATGCCATTAGGGACATTTAATTATGTTGCCCGCGCCCTGAATATCCCCATTGATCTGGGGCTGGCTGCGGAGGTGATTGCCACAGGCATTGAACATAAGGTTCATGTTGCCACCCTGAATGACCAGATTTACCTGAATAATGCCAGTCTGGGTTTATATCCTTTATTTATAAAAAAACGTGAATTATATAACCAGCGTTTTGGCCGTTTCCCCCTGAATGCCTATACATCGGGTTTGGATGTACTGTTACGTGAGCATAAATTATTAAAACTGGCGGTCACTGTGGATGGCCAAAAATATTCTGTTGCTACGCCGCTGGTTTTCTTTGGCAATAACCAGCTTCAACTCAGCGACATGAAGATGAGGATTGCAGAATGTGCAGCCAATGGAAAGCTGGCAGGGGTGGTGGTGGCTAAAAGTGATCGGCTAAGCTTGCTGAAAATGTTATGGACACTGATTCAGGGGAAAATTGATCAGGCTTCTGATGTTTATTCATTCTGTGCTGAACAGATTCAGGTGGAGTGTAAAAAGAAAAAGCTCACTGTGGCGGTGGATGGAGAACTGATGGAAATGCAGACACCGCTAAAATTCGCAGTTGAAAAATCTGCCTTGAAAGTAATGGTGCCAAATGCTGTTGCACCTGTCTGATTTACACTTTGGTACTGAAAGAGAAGTATGTATTCAGGCCATACAGCAGTTTTGCCAACAGCATCGTCCTGAGGTCATTGTGGTGAGTGGAGATTTAACCCAGCGTGCCCGCTTTAAGCAGTTCTATGCCTGCCGACAATTTCTGGATTCCCTGTCATTGCCTTATTTGGTGGTGCCAGGAAATCATGATATCCCCCTGTATCAGGTCTGGAACCGATTTTTTTCCCCTTTTGTATTGTATCAGGCATTTTTTGGTCGCCTGGAAACAACGCTGGAAACTGAGCATTTTTATATTGTGGGGGTAAACAGTATTCGGCGGCGTTACCATACGCGAGGACATATTTCCCTGGAACAAATTCATGAAACCTATGAAAAGTTAAACAATTCACCCTCAAATAAAATAAAGCTGGTGGTTTTTCATCAGCCTTTCTATATATCTCCTGATCAGCATGATGATAAGGATTGCCCTGTTTTAGGAAAGATTGCTTTGGAACGCTGGGGCGAAACGGGACTGTTTGGCTTGTTGCATGGGCATTTACATCAAACAGCAGTATATGACCTTACAAAGATTTATCATTTGAATGTCAATCATCCCATCTATGACATTCATGCAGGCACTGCAATTTCGAGCCGTTTACACCATGACTCAACCAATGGTTTTAATGTTATTTTAGGGAATGGCAAGATTGAGCATTATTGGTTTGATGAAAAACAGAAAATCTTTCTTCGATCATGAAATGCTGCTTAATTCGGCAAGATCATGTGATTGTGTTGAAAAAAACATCTAGAAATAGAATTTTTTTTCTTTTACCCCTTGAAGCCATTTTTTTTAACCCCACAAAAGTGTCATATCAAATTTTGTTATGGCGCTTTTGTCTTGTCATAACAATTTATCAAAAAAGACTAAGTCTGATGGAGTTAATTATGAGCAACATTCGTCCATTACATGATCGTGTTGTGATTCGTCGTGTAGAAGAAGAAACCAAAACTGCTGGCGGTATTTTACTTCCAGGTTCTGCTGCTGAAAAACCATCTCAGGGTGAGGTGATTGCAGTGGGCAATGGTCAGATCACTGACAATGGTGTACGTGCTTTGGATGTTAAAGTTGGAGACAAAGTATTGTTTGGTACTTATGCGGGAACAACTGTAAAAGTAAACGGTGAAGAACTCTTGATTATGAAAGAGTCAGATATCTTGGCTGTGCTTGAAGCCTAATCGACACATAACTCACATTTATTATCACATTAAGTATTTAAAAAGATTCGGAGTTTAATATGTCAGCTAAAGACGTAAAATTTGGTGATTCAGCTCGCTCAAAAATGATTGCAGGCGTAAACGTTCTTGCAGATGCGGTAAAAGTAACTTTAGGTCCTAAAGGCCGTAACGTTGTCATTGACCGTTCTTTTGGCGCACCACACATCACTAAAGATGGTGTTACTGTTGCGAAAGAAATTTCATTAAAAGACAAGTTTGAAAACATGGGTGCTCAACTTGTTCGTGAAGTTTCTTCTAAAACCAACGACATCGCGGGTGACGGTACAACAACTGCAACTGTACTTGCACAAGCAATTTTAAATGAAGGGATCAAGTCAGTAACTGCTGGTATGAACCCAATGGATTTGAAACGTGGTATCGACATCGCAGTGAGAACTGTGGTTGAAAACATCCGTACCAATGCAAAACCTGCTGATGATTTCAAAGCAATTGAACAAGTGGGTTCAATCTCTGCAAACTCTGACACCACTGTGGGTAAATTGATTGCGCAAGCAATGGAAAAAGTGGGTAAAGAAGGTGTGATCACTGTAGAAGAAGGTTCTGGCTTCGAAGACGCTTTAGACGTTGTAGAAGGTATGCAGTTCGACCGTGGTTATATCTCTCCATACTTCGCGAACAAGCAAGATACTTTAACTGCTGAACTTGAAAATCCGTTCATCCTGCTTGTTGATAAAAAAATCAGCAATATCCGTGAATTGATCACGGTATTGGAAGCGGTTGCTAAAACAGGTAAACCACTTCTTATCATCGCTGAAGATGTTGAAGGTGAAGCGCTTGCAACACTTGTTGTGAACAACATGCGCGGTATTATCAAAGTATGTGCGGTTAAAGCACCTGGTTTTGGTGATCGTCGTAAAGCAATGCTTCAAGACATCGCGATCTTGACTGGCGCAACTGTTATTTCTGAAGAAGTGGGTATGTCTTTGGAGCAAACATCACTAGAGCATTTGGGTAGTGCGCACAAAGTTACAGTCTCTAAAGAAAATACAGTGATTGTTGATGGTGCGGGTAATGCTGAGCAAATCGCTGAGCGTGTACAGCAAATCCGTGCGCAAATCGAAGAGTCTACTTCTGAATATGACAAAGAAAAACTTCAAGAACGCGTTGCTAAATTAGCTGGCGGTGTTGCAGTTATCAAAATTGGTGCAGCAACTGAAGTTGAAATGAAAGAGAAGAAAGATCGTGTTGACGATGCACTTCATGCAACTCGTGCAGCAGTTGAAGAAGGTGTTGTAGCAGGTGGTGGTGTTGCACTGGTACGTGCGGTTAATGCATTAGATGGCCTAAAAGGCGCGAATGAAGACCAAACAGCAGGGATCAATATTTTACGCCGTGCGATTGAAGCGCCACTTCGTCAGATCGTTGCCAATGCGGGTGATGAGCCATCTGTTGTAATCAACGCTGTTAAAGCGGGTGAGGGTAACTTTGGTTATAACGCCGCAACTGGTGAATATGGCGATATGCTGGAAATGGGTATCCTTGACCCAGCTAAAGTAACTCGTTCTGCACTAGAACATGCTGCTTCTGTTGCTGGTTTAATGTTGACAACTGAGGCAATGATTACTGATATCCCAGAAGATAAACCAGCTGCTCCAGATATGGGCGGAATGGGTGGTATGGGCGGAATGATGTAAACTGCTCACTGATATATTAAATTGTTGTAATTTAAAATAATTTATTATATCAGAATTTAGCTTACTCATAGTGTTACTCACATATGAGTTTGTTACAAAAAAGGTCACAAATTTTATTTGTGACCTTTTTAATTATAGATCTTTAATCTCTTAAAAAAGAAGAGATCTTATTAGATAAGAATTTAACTCTTGAATGAATGAATGAAAATATTGAAAAAAACGCCTGAGAAAAATCAGGCGTTTTTGACTTAGAGCAACATCTATTTCATTTTGACGTAAGAATGGAGTTTTCCTCATTTAGAATACAGGTAAGGACATAGCTATTAAGCCAGAAGTTTTTACGTCCATCCTTTATCGGTCTTTTCACGCGACCAGTTTTATAGTCAAACTACTTTATTATCCATACAGGATTCGAAAAAAACTCTAAATAATTCATCGACTGAGTTGTATTGGTTTTATAATGATTTGACTATAATTCGATCATATAGTTCTTTTTCAGATATATTCATTCTTAATGCAAATTCAGCAGTCGATACACGTCGCTCTGTATTTGTAAGGTCTATAGATTTAATCATTAGATTTTCTCCATTTGTATAGGTTGAAAAGATAAACTCTTAAAATGAAGATTATCAAATTAATAAAATAAAAGATGAGATATGTTTAAAAAATCAAAAAAAAGACTTATTTTTTTTATTATATCAGTTAATAATCTTTTGTTTGTTGTTGGTAATAACAACATCGACTGCTTAAGTATCAACTAAAAAGTAAACATGTATTCATTACCAAAACCCTTTGAAATCTGCCCAACCCAACGCTCTATTTGATCTGCCTTCATCACCTTAAAATCCCGCCAGTTATACTTCATCTGCTTCCAAACCATCTCAATTCTATTCAGCTCAGGACTATACGCAGGTAGAAAATACAAAGTCGTTGAATACTCTTGTACAAGAAGCTTGCGCCAATCTACCATCTGTTTGCTGCGATGAATCGAGGCATTGTCAACAATCAACACCAAAGGAACTTGATAGCTGCGTTTCACCTGTGCTGCTACACCCATCAAATAGGCATAAAACCAGCGACTGTTAACGGACTCCTGTAGGCAACTGGTGATCAGATGACCCGTTGACAGCAGACAACCCATCACATTAACTCGCTTTAGTCTTACAGCATCAACCGCATGAACATCGCCTATCTTTGTCCATGCATAACGGTTATCTGGCGTAGCCGAAAATCCTGTTTCGTCCACATAGCCCAATACAATTTCACCACGTGCCGCTTGCTCACGTAATGCTTCAATCTGCTGTTGCGCTTGTCCAAATGCGGTCGGGTCTCTTTTTTTTCAAGCTGTGGCGGGTGCGTTTGAAGACCATGCCTGAATCTCGCAAAAACTTGCGAAGAGTTTCAACAGACACGGATACACCGTGTTTTTCATGCAGTTTGACTCGGATTTGTTCTGCATTGAGTGGGCTTGTGTTGACCCACTCTAAGATTTGAGCCTGATAGTTTGAGGTCAGTGTATTGGGACGGCCTGAGCGATGGCCTTCTTGAATCGATTCAAACTGATGTAGCTCCCAATGTCGGCGTTGTAGCCTTATGGTTTCTGGGATACGCTCTTGTAACGCAGCAACTTCGGCAACAGTTTTACCTTCGGAAAGCCAGAGAATGGTTTGGGCACGTTGTCTTTCACGCCAATGTGCTGCATGCTTGGTCAAGAGAATTAGTTGTGCACGCTGTTCTAAGCTGAGTGGGACGGTAACAATCCGTGGCATGTGCAAACATCGTTTAACCAAAAATGTCTTTTCGCATGTTTAGTTGTTTTTGTAAACTTACCTAATAAGTCTTTCTGTCCGTCTGTATTGACACCTAATGCTAGATACACCGCTTTGTTAATAATCGTACTATCTTGACGCACTTTCACGACGATACAATCCATATAGACAATAGGATAAAGGGCATCCAATGGTCGATTTTGCCATTCTATTACTTGTTCTTTAACTGCATCCGTCACTTTGGAAATAAGCGTTGGAGAGACGTCCGCATCGTACATTTCCTTGAATGTGGCAACAATATCTCGTGTCGTCATGCCTTTGGCGTATAGGGATAGGATTTGGCTATCCATTTGTGTGATACGCCTTGCGAAGCGCTGCTTCTCATCTTCTTGATCAGCTGGGGCTCAAAAGTGCCATCACGATCTCTAGGCGTGTCTAGTTCAAATTCACCATCATCAGTAAATAGCCGTTTGGTTGTATAGCCATTACGTGTATTTTTGCCTATACGAGGGCTATTCTTCTCATAGCCTAAATGTTCTGTCAGTTCAGCATTGAGTGCAGTTTCAACGGTGAGTTTCTTTAGAGCTTTACTGAAATTATTCAGGTCAGCTTCTGTTTTTAAGTTCTTGGCAAATTCTTTTGCCAATGCCAGCATTGCTTCATCTTTCATGGTAAACACCTGTGTTGCCCCCAACAGCGTTGAGGGATAGTTTAAGCGTTTACACAGTTTTATTTACAGTCTCAAAAAACAAACTCGATACCTGCACCATACAACCAGCCTTTTTCTGAGTCAGTGGCTTGTTGGAATCTTGTCTCTTTCAACCCTTTTTCATATTGATATGCAACATCCACAAAGGGTCTAATCCTTTTAGTAATCTCATATCTGGTTTTTATACCAGTCTTTAATTCAGACAAGCCGGTCTTAGAAGCAAAGTCAGAATTATCATTGAGTACAATATCTGCTTCGATATAAGGTTGAGTAATAAGTTTTTGAGTTAAAAGTAAATCACGTTCGAATTCAAAACTTGTTCCCCAAAAGTTATTCTCTCCTCCATAAAGATATGCTTGTGTCTCAAAGAAATAAGGGGCTAATCCTAATATACCGATAACACCATCAATCCGATTGTTGTTTGGGTTATTTTTATCTTCACTATATCGAACACCTGTTTGCACATCCCAAAATGGGGCTACATTACGACTATAGAGTGCAGATATATCATAATTAATATCACTGCTTTCTTGCTTTGCTAGATTCGCTTCGATAAATATACGATTTTCATCTGTCCCAATCAAAGTTTCAAACTTTGTTCCTAGTGTACCCTTACCATCTTCATCAACTATCCATGCATTTTCAAGTTTTGTTGCTTGATAAATTTGTCCGCCATGTTCTTTAAGATGATCATCATGAGATGGGGCTGATCTCTTTTTTGCGGTCAAAATAATATTATCGCCCCCATTTGCATTTTCCATTGAATAATATTCTGGATACAATTCTTGGGGGGTATATCTTAAGCCACCAGACTCCTGTAATAAGACTCTCATACCATTTGTAATATTACTTTCTTGTTCCGAAGTGCTGCTATTAGCAAAAGTTAAGTTTGATACACTTATTAATGCAATTGATAAGACTGTTTTTGAGAAGAAATTCTTAGTGATTTGCATGTGGATTTACTCCCTTCTCACTTATTGGGGGCTGAGCAACAATATTTTTTGAAACACTATCTTTGTCTACTTGGGCCACAATTAGTTTATTCATCATTCCTGCGCTCATATGGTAAAGCAGGTGGCAATGAATAGCCCACTCACCTAACTCATCAGCTGTGAGTAGCGTGGTTATCGTTTTCCCAGGTGGAACAATTACCGTATGTTTGTTTGGCATATTGCTTGGATCCTGACCATTCTCAAGCTGCATAAACATGCCATGTAAGTGCATTGGGTGAGCCATCATACTGTCATTGACAAATTTTAAGCGAATACGTTCACCATACTTCACCACTAGTGGGTCGGCTTCATTAAATTTTTTACCATTTATTGTCCAAATATAACGCTCCATGTTTCCACCAAGACGTATCTCTATTTCACGTTCAGCTGCACGAGTGTCTTTTTGAGGATCTAACGATTGCAAATCACTATATTGCAATGCTTTATTACCTTCAGGTGTTGAAGCATTTGCCCATCCAAATACGGTATTATCATTCTTGTCTGAAGCCGCCTTAACAGTAGCGCTATTCATCGGCATATCATGATCCATACCTTTCATAGAAGACATATC
>NZ_KB849211.1:554129-591828 GCF_000368025.1 Acinetobacter parvus DSM 16617 = CIP 108168 | reverse complement strand
GAAGACATATCATGATCCATACCTTTCATAGAAGACATATCGTGATTCATGCCTTTCATAGAAGACATATCATGATTCATTCCCATATCTTCCATAGTCAATAAAGAACGAGGACGAGGCTTAGGCATCTCAATTTGTTTTACAGGTGAGGTATTTTCATCATGTAAGGTTCCAACCGAAAATCCAGTACGATCAATAGATTCAGCTTCGATTTGATAATGGGCTTGTTTCGGTTCAACAATGACATCATAAGTTTCAGCAGTACCTATACGGAACTCATCTACAGGAACGGGCTTTACAGGTTGACCATCAGCACTGACTACAGTCATTTTTAAATTTGGAATTCGTACATCAAAAAATGACATTGCAGAAGCATTAATAAATCGAAGGCGAACTTTTTCTCCAGCTTTAAAATTACCGGTCCAGTTTTGCTGAGGTGTTTTGCCATTCATTAAAAATGTATAGCCTGTGACATCAGACATATCTGTTTTCAACATCCGCATCTGATTCCACATAGAGCGGTCTTGCCAAGTTGCCTTTAATCCATCACGTTTAACTTGTTTCATGACATCAAATACCGTTTCTCGACGGTTCTGATAGTAATCTGCTTCTTTTTTAAGATTCTTTGTGATTTGATCACTTGTTGAATTATGAAAATCAGAAAGCAAAACCACATAATCTCTATCAGTTTTTTCAGCAGCTGTTAGTGGAGTTTTATCTTTAGGATAAATAACAAAAGCACCATATAAACCGTCTTGTTCTTGTCCTTTACTATGTGAATGATACCAATAAGTACCATTTTGGCGGACTTTAAACTTATATTCATAAGTTTTATTAGGGGCAATGCCATTAAATTTGTTAAATCCAGGTACACCATCCATAATTCCAGGTAATAATAAGCCATGCCAATGGATTGAAGAGTCCTGATTTTTTAACTTATTGTGAACACGGATAACGGCCTCATCACCTTCTTCAAATTCAAGAAGTGGTGCAACGAATTTACCATTAACGGTAATTCTCTTTAGCGGTTTTCCTGTAATATTTACAGTCTGTTCCGCGATCGTTAAATCATATTCTTTAACTGCCGCCATTACCCAAGTTGATGAAAATAAACCAACTCCAATTAAGAGTACATGACTTAACTTATTTGACATTCTATCTCACCGTTAAAAAGACCAGATTAGAGTATTAAGGCAATCCTTATCGTTAGCTCCAATACTCCTTTCCTGCTTTTATAAAATTATTTATTTGATGTATTGGACATATTCATTTTTGAATGATCCATTTTCGAATGGTCCATATTCATCATGGAATGATCCATTTTCGACATATCAGAGGAATTTGCCGCTTGCTGTTGGCTAGGTTCTTGCTGAACCTTATTATCCTTGTTCATCTTACAAGGTTTAGAACACGGCTCTTGTGCTTTTTTTGCAGTTGTCACAGCATTAGATTTCGAATTTGATAGATCTTTTGCATCATTTGCCCAAGATTGAGTACCTGCGATTAATGCTCCCATGCACACTAAAGTAGTTAAGCTACGACGCAATACAGTTTTCATAAGTTTCTCTAAAATTAAGTTTCTTCGTATTACAATAAAACGCTTCACCGAACATCTGAGTGACTTGAAAATGACATTTTTGTAATCTATCTCAATCTCGGGTTTTATAAAGTTATTATAGGTTTAATGAATGACTTAGGATTCTGAGATGAGAATATTATTGGTTGAAGATGAACAAAAAACTGGTGACTATCTCAAACAAGGTTTATCCGAAGCGGGTTATATTACCGACTGGGTTACAGATGGGTTAACGGGTAAACATCAAGCTCTTTCTGAAGAGTATGACTTAATTATTTTAGACGTGATGTTACCTGGACTAAATGGTTGGAATATTATCAATGATATTCGTAGCAGCGGTAAAACAATGCCCATTCTTTTTCTTACCGCCCGAGATCAAATCGAAGATCGAGTAAAAGGATTAGAGCTAGGCGCTGATGATTATTTAGTTAAGCCTTTTGCTTTTGCAGAGCTTCTAGCTCGAATAAAAACGCTCCTTAGACGAGGGCAACAAAGAGAAGATAATAATATTATTAAGATTGCTGATTTAGAACTTGATTTGAGAAAACGTCGGGTAACACGAGCAGGTCAACGCATTGATTTAACGGCTAAAGAATTCGCGCTTATGGAGCTTTTTATGCGTAGAAGAGGTGAAATTCTACCAAGAGCGCTGATTGCATCTCAAATTTGGGATATGAACTTTGATAGTGATACAAATGTAGTTGAAGTCGCTATTAAACGATTAAGAAATAAAGTAGATAGTAATTTTACCCCTAAGTTAATTCAAAATATTAGAGGAATGGGGTATGTATTAGAGGTAGAAGATGAATAATAAATTCTTCAAATCTATCAGTTTTCGTATTGGTATTATTTTCTCATTATCGACTATATGCATTCTCATTATGATGGGGTTTTTCATCCATAAATTAGTGATGCATCATTTTGAAACGCAAGATCGTACCCAATTAGAAGGTAAAATCCAGCTGATTCAGAATCTTCTCCAACAGCATCCTAAAAATTCTCCAGAACTTGATCTATATTTGAAAGATGCTTTAGTTGGACACCATGATCTTATGGTCCAAATAGAACGACCGACAGGTAAAGTTTTATTTAGTTCAGCATCCTCAATCATTAATACTCAAAATTTAATCAAGTCAGCAAATAATTCATGGATTAAATGGAAAATTCAGGATAAGACCTATCATGGCATGATCTACAACACGGAGATGAATAAAAATACTGTAATACAATCTGTACGAATTATTGTGGGGATCGATACATCTGAACATCTACATTTTTTAAATGATTTTAAGCGTCAACTTTTTTACATTGGTTTAGCCGGTACGATTTGTTTAATGTTTTTAGGCTGGTTTGCAACCTGGAGAGGTTTAAGACCCGTGCAAAAAATGGCTCAGGTCGCAGAAGGCATTTCTGCCCAACATCTTTCAGAACGTTTAGAAGTTGAGCACACACCAACAGAACTAAAATCATTAGCAATCGCCTTCAATGATATGCTGGACAGACTAGAATCAGCTTTAGAAAAACTTTCCGATTTTTCATCTGATTTAGCACATGAAATTAGAACACCGATTAATAACTTAATGACTCAAACTCAAGTATGTCTTGCACGTAACCGAGATATTAATATCTATCAAGAAGTACTATTTTCTAATTTAGAAGAATTTGAACGTTTGGCTCGAATGGTGTCCGATATGCTTTTCTTAGCAAAAGCAGAACATGGCTTAAATTTACAGAACTTACAGGATATTGACCTGGTTAAAGAAGTTACAGCTTTATTTGATTTCTATGATGCGCTAGCTGCCGAAAAAAATATGACGCTTCAACAAACAGGATCTGGAAATGTCAAAGGTGATCCTGCTATGTTACGTCGAGCACTCAGCAATCTATTATCTAATGCAGTTAAATATGGAAATAAGAATTCTACAATACGCATAAAACTTCAACAGAATTTAGATAACACAATATTTTCAATTGAAAATGAAGGTCCTGAGATTTCTCCTGAACAACTATCCAGGTTATTTGATCGATTTTATCGAACAGATGCATCTAGACAAAGGATAGAGGAAGGAACGGGATTGGGATTAGCCATAACCAAATCTATTCTTGATATGCTTGGGGCGACCATCCAGGCTGAATCCCTCAATGGTCGAATCATTTTTACCATTGTTTTTCAAAGTGAATCCATGCAAGGGGAATCATTTTAACTCATTTTTTGAACATCTTCCATTTACCCGAGTTGACCTTACATAAAGCTCAAACTGAGAGCCAGAGCTACGCCAGCACCTATCATGGCAATTGTGTAGCCAAATATGATAGCTCGGCCAAACTGTGCCCCCCTGTCATCCATGCAATTGTCGCTTTGCTTAACATGTTGCTCAGTGTGGCCAGCCCTAGCGCGACAGCAGCCACATTTGTTGTTAAGCCTTCAGTACTATGCAGGCGGGCAAGTGAGACTAAAATAGCATCTACGTCTGCTAGCCCAGAAATAGTCGATAATACGAAGATGCCGCTGGTGCCCAACCATTGTTTTGCTGCTGGGACCAAGACTGCCATGACAGCCAGGAAAGCAGCGAAGCTGAATGCTGTCCCAAGATCAAAAGGAGCCATTGCTTCTATTGTTCGATCGTTGTTTTCAGCGCTGGTAATTTGGCGTTGTCTCCACAATGCCATACCCAGCAGAAGGATTCCCGCAATCATCATTGCACCACCAAAAGTGCTTAGCAATGCTGGCTCAATGACGCCTATCAGCACAACCATACGAAAAAACATGATGCCACAGGCAGCCAATGTTCCAGAAATAGCAGCACTGACCATGACGGGGTGCTGGCGTGTATAGCGTGCCAGTGCAACAGTTGCAGCTGTAGAAGATGCCAAACCACCCAATAGACCTGTCCAGAGTATGCCTCTTTCTGAACCGGTGAGCCGCATGGCAAAATGACCTGCCAGAGAGAGTCCGGCAATCAGGATCACCGCCCACCATAACTGGTAAGGATTTAATGCAGCAAAAGGTCCCATACCCGTATTGGGTAAGTAAGGTAATATAACGACAGAAAGTACCAGTAACTGTAGAGATGCGGTTAATTCACGATGTTCGATCAAGCGTAACCAACCATGTAAGGTTGGCTTGAGATCCAAAAATACAGCCACGATGACAGCCGCTGTTAATGCTAAAGTAACATTACCATGGGATGCATATGCACCTAGAACTAATGTCAACAGCATCGCGATCGTCGTGGTAGCGCTTAAATTACCGGAAATTTTTGCGGTACGAGCATAGGACACTGTTAGTAATAAGGAAAGCCCTAATACGGCCGCAACTAGCGGCCAAGCTCCGAAGTTTGGTTGTAAATGACCGAGCACTCCTCCGAGCAATCCTGTCAATGTGAAGGTACGTAGACCTGCTACTCGGCTGCCTTCTGGCAGTTCTCGATCCTGCCATCCTCGTTCTAAACCAATGAGCAGGCCGATGGCGAGTGCTGCAACCAGCCCTGATACATCTGGTGGAAGAAAGGAACTCTCTATCAGAACTTTTTATTTCGCAGGCGAAGGGCATTGGTGATGACTGAAGCTGAACTCAAACTCATAGCCAAGGCGGCAATCATCGGTGACAACAACCAACCGGTAAATGGATATAGTACGCCAGCCGCGATAGGGATACCCAAAGCATTGTAAAGGAAAGCAAACATGAGGTTCTGTTTCATGTTGCCGACAGTAGCTTCCGAAAGTGAACGGGCAACAGCAATCCCTCGTAAATCTCCCTTGACCAGCGTAACTTGGGCACTATTCATTGCAACATCAGTCCCGGTTCCCATAGCGATACCGACATCAGCTTTAGCCAAGGCTGGTGCATCATTGATGCCATCGCCGGCCATTGCCACGATGCGACCTTGCTTCTGCAATTTGCTGACAAGTTCGAGTTTATCTGCGGGTTTAACTTCACCATGTACCTCATCAATACCCAGACGTGATGCGACTGAACGGGCAGTGGTGAGACCATCTCCTGTTGCCATCACGATACGTAGTCCAGCTTCCTTCAGGGTGGCAAGTGCTTCAGGGGTACTTTTTTTGATGGGATCGGATACTGCAAGCAGGCCGGCCAATTCACCATTGATGGCTAGATGCATCACACTTGCACCTTCTGAACGCAGCTCTTCGGCTTGCGGAATCAGAGATTGTACCGAGATACCTAATTGCTCCATCAGTGCTGTGTTGCCCAAAGCTAACTGACGATCGCCCACTTGACCTCGAACACCAATCCCTGAGCCTGATTCAAAATTATCTGGTGTTTCAAGAGACAGGCCACGTTCGTGTGCTGCATTTACAATCGCTTCGGCTAGCGGGTGTTCACTGCCTTGATCAAGACTGGCGGCTAAACGTAATACTTCAGATTCATCGAAACCTGATGCGGCAACCACACGATCGAATACAGGGCGTCCTTCAGTTAACGTACCTGTTTTATCGATGATTAGTGTGTCAATCTTGCGTAGATTCTCAATGGCTGCTGCATCGCGGAACAACACACCATGAGTAGCACCTTGACCCGTTGCAACCATGATAGACATTGGAGTTGCCAAGCCTAGTGCACAAGGACAGGCAATAATGAGTACTGCCACAGCATTGATTAATGCATAAACCCAGCTCGACTCTTCTGGGCCGAACAGTCCCCATCCAAAGAAGGTAAGCAAGGCAATGGCTACTACAGCCATGACAAACCAACCTGCAACCTGATCAGCCATGCGTTGCATTGGTGCTCTCGAGCGTTGAGCTTGCGCCACCATCTGTACGATCTGGGATAACATGGTACTTGAACCAATTTTCTCTGAACGCATGATCAATGAACCATTGGTATTCAGGGTAGCTCCAATGACTTTATCGCCGATACGTTTAGTGATAGGTAAAGGTTCACCTGTCAGCATCGATTCATCCACTGAACTACTTCCTTCAGTGATTACACCATCCACAGGCACTTTTTCACCTGGGCGAATTCTGAGTAAATCTCCTACATGGACATGCGTTAGAGGAACATCTTCTTCAGTTCCATCAGGCAGGATTCGGCGAGCTGTTTTAGGAGCGAGCCCAAGGAGTGACTTAATTGCAGCAGAAGTTTGCGAACGTGCTTTTAACTCCAATATTTGTCCCAGTAGGGTCAATGAAATGATGACCGCTGAAGCTTCAAAGTAAACAGCGACACGACCCATGGAAATAAATGAGTCTGGGAAGATTTGCGGTGCAATGGTTGCGACCACACTATAAATAAATGCAGCTCCAGTGCCCAAACCAATCAGCGTCCACATGTTCGGGCTGCGATTCACAACCGATTGCCAACCCCGGGAAAAAAATGGCCAACCTGCCCAAAGTACAATTGGGAGTGACAACACCAGTTCAATCCAGCTCTGAACAGCCATATTGAACAGGTTCAGTTGATGACCAAACATCGCCAAAAAAGTCACGATGATGGTCAATGGCAGTGTCCACCAGAAGCGTCGGCGGAAATCACGTAACTCCGGATTCTCATCTTCCTCTAATTCAGGAATGAGTGGCTCCAGTGTCATTCCGCATTTAGGACAGTTTCCAGGATGATCTTGCCTGATTTCTGGATGCATTGGGCATGTATAGATGGTCGTACCTGTTGTGCTTGCCGCATTAACGTGTTGAACAGTCTGATGATGCTGTGTATGTGCATCGGCAGTCGTCGTTGCGGGTTTAGCGATATATTGCACCGGGCTGCTATGAAACTTTGATTGACATTTATCACTGCAAAAAAAGTAAGTTTTCCCCTTAAATTCCTCATGGTATTTCGATTCTTCAGTGACGGTCATACCACAGACTGGGTCTTTCAGTACGTCTGTTGTAGCCTGTGCCATATGGTCCTGGTTATGATTTTTTTGATCTGACATAAATAATTCTCTTATGGAAAAGTGGTTTTATGGCCGAATTTTGGAATAAATCTCGGAGTCTGTTGAGCATAGCTGTCATAGACAGCGCCAAACTGTTTACTCATTTCAGCCTCTTCCTTAATTGCCAAGCGGCTGTACATTAAGAGTAAGATTGGAAACATAATCAGTGTCAGTAAAGTTGGCCATTGCAATAAAAACCCCAGCAAGATCAAGATAAAAGCCACGTATTGGGGGTGACGTATGCGCGCATAGGGTCCGGTTACTGCCAATTGGTGATGACGTTGTGCGTGGTACAACACGTTCCATGCTGATGACAGTAAATAGAAACCATAGCCCAAAAAAATATAACTCGCGATGTGCAGAATGCCAAAATGTGGATCACCCTTTTCACCCAGTAGCGTTGACCATAAGTGACCTGAGTTATGCGACAGCAAATCAAGTTCAGGAAAGCGAGTTTGTAGCCAGCCTGACAACAGGTAAATGGTTAAAGGGAAACCATACATCTCGACAAACAATGCAATGATGAAAGCAGAGAAAGCGCTAAAAGTACGCCAGTCTCGTGCTGTGGCGGGTTTAAAAAAACTGAAGGCAAACATAATGAAAATTGCCGAATTTATGATGACGAGCCACCACAGACCATAGGCCGATTCCGCATGATTCATGATGGATCTCCTGATAAGAGCTATTTTTTGTTATCAGATATATCGGATTTTTTTTGCTGCGAGTGGTTATGCCCATGACCACCATGCATAAAAATATGCATGAGTGGGCATGCTAAAAGGAGTAAAAAGGGTAAAACACCAACGACATGGGCCAAATGCTCGGTTAAGAGAAAATAGGCTGCCACACCACCAATCACGAATAGGCCGATGGCATAACGTGTAGACCAAAAGTTAGGTACTGAATTATGTTCTTGAGGTTGATGGTTCATGGTGCTTCCCTCTCTAATTCATGGGTAATTATTTAGTTGTGGAGGGAGGCATACAGTCCATCATCATCTGCATCATGGATTGCATCATGTCCATACGTTTTTCCATCATTTGCTGACGGTCAGCCATATTTGCATTCATGCTTTGGCCGCTCATCTGTTTCATCATGCTCATACCTCCTTGCATGAGTTTCATGTGCTCAGCCATAAGTTTTTGACGTTCTTGAGGGTTTTTTGCAGCCATCATCTTTGCATGCATGGCTTGCATTGCTTTCATGTGCTGGTCCATTGCAGCCATTTTATCTGTAGCAGTGGTGCTGGTAACTGTTTGCTTAATTGTTACTGCAGATGGTGCTGTTTTTTCAGGGTGGTGATCTTTGTGTTCATCGGATTGCTGTGCAAATGTATTCAATGACGCGGCTGCGATACATAAGCCCAAAAAAATGTTTTTGAATTTCATCATAATTTTTTCCTTTAAATAATTTGGAAGTAAAAGCTATGTTTTAGTACTGAACAGAGACTAGGAATTTGATTACTAAACTGATGAAATTTTTGGTTATTCTCTGTCTCTCTTAAAAATTTTAGCACTATTAATTAATTATTTTTAAAAATGACAAAAATGTAATTTTGAAGTCATCACTCTGTTTCTGTCTCTCACTAATAATTGAAATATAAGAGGAGATGATGTGGTCTCATTAAATATAGATTTTATAAAGTCATCTCTAATGAACTAACGAATCAAGAGGAAACGTAAATGAAATTATTTCAAAATAAAATGACTGCTCTACGTAATGTTGTAGTAGCTGCAACGATGATTGTGGCTACTACAACTACGTTCGCTCATGTGAGTTTAGTGAGTGCGATTCCTGCGGAAAATGCATCTATCCTTAGTCAACCAAAGAACTTGACCCTTAACTTTGGTGCAGAGGTTATGTTGATGAATATTAAGTTACTGGATGCTCAGCGAAGAGATGTTCCTTTAAAATATAAAGTTACTCATGACTTAAAGAAATCCTTTGATGTCGCTCTTCCGAAACTGAAAAAAGGTAAATATACCGTTGTCTGGACAACAATGGGGAAAGATGGTCACAACATGAATGGTGAATATAGTTTCACTATCAAATCAACTAAATAAGAATTGATTACCTTTCAACATGTCAGTGAGGTGCTGGCATGTTGTTCTAGAATGGACAAAAATAATGATTTCTGAATATTGGATGTGGGCCACTTGGTTAACTAAGGTTATTTTATATTTAAGTTTAGCTTTTGTCGTTGGTGGAGCCTTTTGCTATTTTTTACTTAGACAATATCTTGAACTAAAAGAATCGATTCTTAAATATATTACAATTGGCGCTGGATTAGGCCTAATTTCCAGTACCTTGGGATTTTTTATTCTGATTGGTAGTTTTGCCAATACTGGTATTACAGGGATGGTGGACCCCACGTATATTAATATATTGGTTAATACTCCGACGGGGTATATATACGTTCTTCGTTCTATTAGTTTTGCTCTTTTACTTCTTCTCATGGTGGTTAAACTTAACAGGAACAAAGGTCAGTTTTCTATAATTGAAAGTTCAATATTTTGTATTTTACTTATCCCGATTATTTTTAGTTTTTCCCAGCTCGGACATGTCGCTAATTTAACCTTACTTGCTCAAATTTTATTATCAATCCATATTCTAGTTATGTCGTTATGGATGGGGTCTTTATATCCGTTATGGAAAACCAGCCGGGAAATAAGTGGTTTACCTTTAAAAGATCGCATGCATGTATTTGGACGTATTGCTGCTTTCATTGTTGGGATATTAATCGCCTGTGGCGCTAGTGTAGCTCTTCTTTTAATTAAAGATTTTAATACCTTAATCAATACTGCATATGGCTATGGTTTCATGGTTAAAATGTTTTTTGTTATAAGTATTCTACTTTTAGCTGCCTTCAACAAATGGTATTTCACCCCGCGTCTTCAACATCCTAAATTCGCTAAACACCTTAGTCATGCCATTTTATTTGAGATGTTATTAGGTCTATCAATTCTATTAACAACAGGCTATATAACCACTGTCGTGGGTATTGAATAAGAGAATTTCAAAATAAGGGAATTGAGGAAATTTAACATTACTGCATTTATCTTTTGTAGCTGAGCAATAAAGTTTCTACTGGACTGTCAACTTACGACAATCAGAACAGTAAAATCGCATCATGAGGCATTATACATAAAGGTAGTCACCGGTTTTTAGCTTCAATCCATAAGAGTCTCATCTATTCAGTTCACTACTATTGATTGAAATAACTATCTTATAAATTTCAAAGTGATCGTAGATGACAAAAATGTCATTTTTAAGTCACGTTAATGTTGGTTAAGTACTTTTACTGTAGTCATTAGAACGCTATGCTTTAGAATACTCTGATGAAAACTATGGATGTAAACAGACCAAGTTACAGCAAGTAACTGATTCAGAGAAAGGCTGGTTGTATGGTGAAAGTTTAGAGTTACTGTTCTAATGGTTTAAACAAATATTTTGTTAAAAAGGAGCAACATATGAAATTTCACATCGCTAATATGACTTGTGGTGGTTGTGCACGAGGCATTACTACTGCAATTAAAGAGCTCGACTCGAATGCATCACTCGATATTGATTTACAAAACCGTATCGTTGAAATCAACACAACGGTGAGTCAGGATAAAGTCATTGCCACTCTCGGTGATCGTGGATTTACAGCTGAGCCTGCTTAATCTCTGTTAGAGTAAAGTGGTAATCCCTTATCACTTTACTTACTCTTGTTTTTCTCATCGTACAGATAAAACCTGTACTTGCTTGAAATAAAAGTAATCCCTGAATTCCCCCTAATCTTGGTTCGAGCTGATCTTCGCATATAGAACTCAGCATATCTAAATGATAGAGATCGTATATGAGTACCGAAATGACTGATACGCCACACTACAGTGAAACATTAGAGATTGAGGGGATGACATGTGCTTCTTGTGTAGGCCGTGTGGAAAAAGCTTTAAAATCTGTTGAGGGGGTTGAATCAGCTCACGTAAACCTGGCAACCGAAAAAGCAGTCATTTATGGACATCAACCACTTGATCGCGCTACTTTAATTAAAGTCGTAGAAAAAGCAGGCTACGAAGTGGAAGTATTGCAACCGATAGAGCTTACGATAGAGGGTATGTCATGTGCTTCTTGTGTAGGTCGAGTAGAAAAGGCTTTAAAATCTGTTGAAGGAGTTGAGTCGGCTCATGTAAATCTAGCTACCGAAAAAGCGACTATTCAGGCAAGCTCATCTGTCACTCGTGACTCGTTAATTCAGGCTGTCACCAAAGCAGGGTTTGAAGCAAAGTCAGTTCATCAAACTACGGAAAGCTTTCAAGATAAAAAGAATATTGAATTAGAAAAACTTAAAAAAGATTTAATTTTGTCAGTCTTATTGACTCTACCCGTTTTTATTTTAGAAATGGGATCACATCTTATTCCCGCTTTTCATACCTTTATGATAAATAACATTGGCCAACAAAATAGCTGGTTAATGCAATTTTTCTTGACCACAGTAGCATTAATTTTTCCAGGCCGACGCTTCTTCAAAAAGGGCATCCCAAGTTTATTCCGCTTAGCACCAGACATGAATTCCTTGGTGGCTGTAGGAACATTGGCTGCTTATCTTTATTCAGTGGTTGCTACTTTCTTTCCAAGTGTCCTGCCACAAGGCACGGTCAATGTTTATTATGAAGCTGCAGCGGTTATTATCACTTTAATTCTATTAGGTAGATTTTTTGAAGCCAAGGCAAAAGGCCGAACGTCTTTAGCAATTCAACATCTAGTTGGAATGCAGCCTAAAGTTGCCAGAATACAGCTCAATAATCAGGTGATAGAAGTTCCGATTGCCGAAGTTCAAACAGGAACGATTGTAGAGATTAGACCAGGTGAGCGTATCCCTGTCGATGGTGAAGTTATTCACGGCCAAAGTTTTATTGATGAATCCATGATTACTGGCGAGCCTATGCCCGTTGAAAAAACGATAGGCTCTACTGTGGTAGGAGGAACAATTAACCAAAGTGGCAGCTTAAATATCAAAGCCACCTCTGTTGGTAGTTCATCAGTGCTTTCTCAAATCATCCGAATGGTTGAACAGGCACAGGGTTCCAAGCTGCCTATTCAGGCATTGGTTGATAAAATTACCATGTGGTTTGTACCTGTAGTAATGGGTCTCTCTCTTTTAACTTTTATTACTTGGTTTATCTTCGGCCCTGAGCCAGCCCTAACGTTTAGCTTAGTTAATGCAGTTGCGGTACTCATTATTGCATGTCCTTGTGCAATGGGACTTGCAACGCCTACATCAATCATGGTGGGAACTGGGCGTGGTGCTGAAATGGGTGTTTTATTCCGTAAAGGGGAAGCTTTGCAGCTGCTCAAAGAAACTAAAGTGGTTGCTGTTGATAAAACAGGGACCCTGACTGAAGGGAAACCAATTTTAACCGATCTGCATGTCTTAGAAGGGTTTGAATACAATGCCGTACTTTCACTTATGGCAGCCGTTGAATCAAAGTCTGAGCATCCTATTGCTCGAGCAATTGTACAAGCCGCTATAGATAAGGAATTAATCCTGTCTCCTGTTGCTGATTTCAAGTCAGTCACGGGCTATGGAATAGAAGCAACGGTGTCTGAACATTTGGTTCATATTGGTGCAGATCGATATATGGAAAAACTAGGTTTGAATCCTAATGTTTTTTCTCAATTTTCGGATCGTTTGGGAGAAGAAGGAAAAACCCCTCTCTATGTTGCGATTGACCAGAAACTTGCTGCCATTATTGCTGTAGCAGATCCAATTAAAGAATCAACATTTGCTGCAATTGAAGCGTTACATCAGTTAGGTTTAAAGGTTGCCATGATTACAGGTGATAACCGTCATACAGCTCAAGCGATTGCAAAAAAACTAGGTATTGATGAGGTTATTGCAGAAGTCTTACCAGAAGGTAAAATAGAGGCCGTTAAAAAATTAAAAAATCAATATGGTAAACTCGCATATGTTGGAGATGGCATTAATGATGCCCCTGCACTTGCAGAAGCAGATATTGGCTTAGCGATAGGTACAGGTACAGACGTAGCTATTGAAGCTGCTGATGTGGTTTTGATGTCTGGCAACCTGAAAGGAGTGCCAAATGCTATCGCTTTAAGCAAAGCGACTATAACCAATATTCGTGAAAATTTATTTTGGGCATTTGTTTACAATGCAGCTCTGATTCCTATTGCAGCAGGTGTACTTTATCCGCAATTTGGACTGCTACTTTCTCCTGTATTTGCTGCTGGTGCAATGGCTCTCTCGTCAATATTTGTACTAGGAAATGCTTTACGATTAAAACGTTTTAAAGCCCCCCTTGCAATTATTTAACCATTTTTTATATACATTTAAAGTTTTGTTGGCTTTACTTTATATATTTGGAAATGAGATCCTTATTTTCAGTGACATATAAATCCAAAAATTGCAGTCGTGAAATATATTGAAGGCTTATACTAACAAAATTAGATTTTCATCACATGGAGTTACACAAGAAATCTTAACTAATACAGTTAAGCATTATTTAGTCTGATTAGGATAAGTATCTTAGATCATTAAATTTTATTTCTGGTTGGCAGGATTCATAATAGTTTCCTTTTTAATATATAAAAGAAGCATTGTAGTCATTACAGTATCAAGAATTTAGAATTGAAAGATATCCACGGTCCTGAAGGGGCTTTGTTGCATAAATATGTAAGCATCTGATTTAAATAAATTTAATTTTAGATCAAAAAATAATCAAAACTTTTAAAATCATATAGTTATGAAATCTTTGTGCAACAAAGCCTTTCAGGAGCATAACGTTGAAACCAACGGTAAATAGTCGTGTGATCAACATTCACACCCCGTTCGGCCAGCATTTCCTGCAGTTCACGATAGCTAATGCCATATTTACAATACCAGCGCACAGCCCAAAGAATGATTTCGCCTTGAAAATGCCGACCATGGAAAGGATTCATATGCTGCACCTTTAGCTAAAACAGTCTTCAGCTTACCATTCGTGGTTATTTGCAACAGTGCCGATTTTTTGAAAAAAGCGTAGGTCTAGATAATCAAGCTAGATTTTTTAGAACTCCACATTGGTCAATTGTACATAAGCCATCACAAGTACCTCTTAAATCAGATAATTGTTCAATAAGCTTTTGTTGCTTGATTATATTTTCTCTGATAGCACTGACATGTAAGTCAATTAATTCATTCACATCTGAACAATTTTTCTTGGGATTATCTTTATAGGTGAGTAATTGACGAATTTCATTCAAACTCATATTTAAAGTTCGGCAATTCAAAATAAACTTAATTTGCTCAACATAGCCTATATCGTAAAGGCGGTAATTTCCTTCCGTTCTTTCGGGTTCCGGAATTAAACCTTCCTTTTCATAAAACCTAATTGTTAATACTGAACATGAGGTTTTTTTAGAGAGTTCACCAATTTTTAAATGCATTGAGTTAGTATTTCCAAAGATTCTTGACTCTATAGTAACTATAGGGATTCTAATATTCAAAGTTTATAATTTTTTTAATGGGTATAATTATGAGTGGTTGTGGATGTAGTAAAGAAACACCATGCGAAGATAAGAAATCTCAACAAGAAAATCATCCATCAATTGCAGAAGCAAGCAATTCAAAGAATTGTGATAATACGCCTAGCTGTTGTGGTGAAGAGGAAGAAGAAAAATCTTCATCTCCTTGCTGTAACACTTCAAACAGTTGTGAAGATACCGCTCAATCCTGTTGTGGTTCTGATCCCAAAGAAAATTTAAGCACTGAAAACGTTTTAAAAGATTCGCACTACATGAGTGAATACTTAGTTCCCAAAATGGATTGTTCTGCGGAAGAACAGATGGTTCGTATGGCGCTATCTTCAATTGATGGTGTTCAAAAACTCATCTTTGATTTACCTAACCGTTCTTTAAAGGTTCTACATAATCAAAAAGATGAAAATATAACCACCAAACTTGAAGCTTTGGGTTTTGGTGCAAAGCTTGTGAAGACTGAAACTTATATAAGCAATCAACAGGCTAAGCAAACAAGTACCTACACCATTCCTAAAATGGATTGCTCTGCTGAAGAGCAAATGGTCCGTATGGCTCTTGCAGATATTGAAGCAGTTAAAGGTCTTACTTTTGATCTTCCCAATCGAAAACTGAAAGTCTTCCATAATGAAGGGATTCAGCAAATTACGGCTAAACTCGAAGGACTGGGTTTTGGGGCGAAACTTGATGAAACACAGCTTTCTTCAGGCGATATACCTAATGAACCTGATCCTGTGAGACAAGCTAAAGTACTTAAACTGTTATTAGGTATTAATGCTCTACTTTTCTTTATAGAATTCATCAGCGGTATTATTGCTGCGTCTACAGGATTGATTGCTGATTCTCTAGATATGTTTGCCGATGCAGCCGTTTATGGTATTGCGCTATATGCCGTCGGAAAAGCTGCGAAATATCAAATAAAAGCAGCCCATTTCGCAGGTTGGATTCAGTTATTACTTGCTGTTATCGTGATTGTTGATGTCATTAGACGATTCATGTTTGGAAGCGAGCCAGAATCAATGCTCATGATTGTTATTGGCCTGCTCGCACTTATAGCTAACGTGACATGCTTATATCTTATTTCTGGTCATCGAGAAGATGGCGCACATATGAAAGCCAGTTGGATTTTCTCGGCGAATGACGTTGTCATAAATATGGGCGTTATATTTGCCGGTGTACTCGTGGCGTGGACGGGATCAGCTTATCCAGACTTAATCATTGGCATACTGGTTTCTTTATTCGTACTTAATGGTGCCCGAAAAATTTTGGCTTTGAAGTAAGAGTATCGAAAATGAATCTATTTGGCACTGTTGCAAATAACCACGAATGGTAAGCTGAAGAATGTTTTAGCTAAAGGTGCAGCATATGAATCCTTTCCATGGTCGGCATTTTCAGGGCGAAATCATTCTTTGGGCTGTGCGCTGGTATTGTAAATATGGCATTAGCTATCGTGAACTGCAGGAAATGCTGGCCGAACGGGGTGTGAATGTTGATCACACGAATATTTACCGTTGGGTTCAACGTTATGCTCCTGAAATAGAAAAACGTTTACGCTGGTATTGGCGTAATCCTACAGATCTGAGCTCGTGGCATATTGATGAAACCTATGTAAAAGTGAATGGACGATGGTCTTATCTGTATCGTGCAGTCGATCAACGTGGCGATACCATTGATTTTTATCTTTCTTCTAGACGTAATACCAAATCAGCATATTGTTTTCTTGGAAAAATTTTAAATAATGTGAAGAAGTGGCAAATTCCACAAGTGATCAACACGGATAAAGCACCCACATATGGACGTGCTTTATCACGGTTAAAACGGGAAGGTAAATGTCCACCAGACCTTGAGCACAGGCAGATTAAGTATAAAAATAACGTAATTGAATGTGATCATGGCAAGCTAAAGCGGATCATCAGGGCCACATTAGGATTCAAATCTATGAAGACGGCTTATGCCACAATTAAAGGTATTGAAGTCATGCGTGCACTACGTAAAGGACAAGCATCGTCATTTTGAACCGTACCGGGTTTGTCGGAGACCATTTTTCTTGAGAGAATGTCCCAATGACAAAACCAAAATATACTCCTGAAATCAGAGACAGAGCGGTTCAATTATTGATTGAATCCGAAAAAGATTATCCTTCTACTTGGGCTGCAATCACAGCAATTGCACCTAAAATTGGTTGTACCCCTGAAACACTACGTTCCTGGCATCAAAAATATTTGGATCAACAAAATCCAGTTTAAGTACAGCAGCTTTCAGATCAAGAACGTATTAAACAGCTCGAACGTGAAAATAAAGAGCTGCAACGTGCCAATGAAATTCTACGCAAAGCAGCCGCTTTTTTCGCCCAGGCGGAGCTCGCCCCCCTACACAAATAATGGTGGATTTTATCCATAACAATAAAGATCGATATGGTGTTGAAGCGATTTGTAGAATTTTACCGATTGCAGCTTCGACCTATTATCGGGCTTTAGATCTCGTTGATAACCCAGAACATCGAGCGAAACGGGATCTGCATGACCTGCATCATGCAGAGCAAATCAAACGTATTTGGAAAGAAAGTTTAGGTCGATATGGTGTGCGTAAGGTCTGGCAACAATTGAAACGTGAAGGTTATGTTATCGCACGTTGTACAGTTGCTCGATTGATGCAGAAGCTAGGTATACAAGGTGTTTGGCGTGGTAAGAATAAACAAACCACCCGTAGCCGAGATGATCAAAAACGAGCAGATGACTTAGTAAAACGCAATTTTAATGCAGATCATCCTGACCAGCTGTGGGTCGCTGACTTCACGTATATTCAAACTCATTCAGGCTGGGTCTATACCGCCTTTATTATTGATGTGTTCTCGCGAGCAATTGTTGGATGGAAAGTATCAACACGTATGAATACAGATATGGTGCTCGATGCACTGGAGCAAGCATTGCATGATCGAGGCATGCCAAAGAACGTGATTCATCATAGTGACAGAGGCGTGCAATATCTTTCCATTCGTTATACCCATCGTTTAGAAGCAGCAAATTTACGAGCATCAGTCGGTACGACCGGTGATTCATACGATAATGCTTTGGCTGAAACGGTGAATGGCTTATACAAAACAGAGGTGATTGAATATTTAAAAGCGGATTGGCAAGGTTTAGCGGATGTACAACTTGCGACACTAAACTGGGTAGATTGGTTCAATAAAGAGCGTGTACACAGTGCACTGGGTTATGTATCACCTTTTGAGTTTGAAGCAATGTACTATGATAAGATTAACCCGTTAGGTCAGGTGGCCTAACTTAAATAAAAAAGTCTCCGACAAACCCGGTACGGTTCCTTTTTTATATATATGAATTGTCAATGAACAGTACTCCAAGGATAATAAGCACAGATTAATTTATGGAAAGCACTGCATGAAAATTATCGCAGATGAAAATTTGGCATTTACCGATTATTTCTTTGCGGAATTTGCAGAAATACAGCATCAGGCAGGGCGTGCACTGACACATGCCAATGTACAGGATGCCGATGCACTTTTGGTTCGATCCGTGACAAAGGTCAACCATGATTTAATTGATCAAACTCAGATTAAATTTGTGGGTAGTGCCACCATTGGCACAGACCATCTCGATATTCCAGCTTTAGAACAACAGAATATTGCATGGAGCAATGCGGCAGGTTGTAATGCGCAGGCAGTTGCTGAATATGTCATTACAGCCTTACTGCATCTAAATATGGATTTATTGGAAAAAAATAAGGCGTTTACTTTAGCGATTGTTGGCTTGGGTAATGTTGGAAAACGGCTGGCAGTGATGGCGCAGTTATTGGGTTGGAATGTAATTGGCTATGACCCTTATGTGCAACTCGCTGGCATTGAAAATGTATCCTTTCAGGAGCTGTTAAAACAGGCTGATGCGATCTCGATTCATGTGCCTCTAACCACATCTGGTGATTATCCAACACTGCATTTATTTGATGAAGCTGCACTGGCTGAAATGAAACCTTCGGCTATTTTGATAAATAGCGCACGTGGTCCAGTGATTCAACAATCAGCACTGATGGCAGATATTGAAAAGACCAAACGTCAGGTTGTGCTGGATGTGTTTGAGTTTGAACCTGAAATTCCTCAAGAGCTTTTAGAAAGATTGGCTTTGGCAACGCCACATATCGCGGGCTATAGTCTGGAGGGTAAGGCAAGAGGCACACAGATGATCTATGAGGCCTTTTGTCATACATTTGGCTATCAACCATCAAAACATTTTGAGAGTCAGTTGCCAACTGTTGAACAATATTTCGGGCAGCAGGATTTAAAAGCCTCATTAAAGCAACATTTGATCCAGATTTATAATATTGCTGAAGATGATCAGCAGCTTCGTGCCTGTGTTCAGGCAGCTAAGGTAGAGCAGAAAGCTTTTGATTTACTCCGTAAAAACTATCCTTTGCGTCGTGAATGGGCTGCACATGGAGGGCCAAAGGCGTGAGTCAAGCGACGAAAACCTATCAACCGACCTGTTCCATTGAAGCCTTAAAAGCACGTGCGGAGATGTACCAGAAAATTCGCCAGTTCTTTGCTGAGCGCAATGTGCTGGAAGTGGAAACACCTATTTTATCCCAGGCAGGTGTAACCGATGTTCATTTGGCTTCCGTACAGGTGCAGCGTCATATACATGGAAAATTAAATACTCAATATTTGCAGACCTCGCCAGAATTTCCCATGAAGCGATTGCTGGCCAGTGGCAGTGGGCCGATCTACCAAATCTGTAAAGTTTTTCGTGATAATGAGCATGGACGTAAACACAATAGTGAATTTACCATGCTGGAATGGTATCGACCTAGACTGGACTTAAAGGCGTTGATGCATGAAACCGCAGACTTGCTGGAAATCTGTCTGATGCATCGCTTTGGTGAAATTCGTCCCATTATTCTGAGCTATAAACATGCTTTTCAGGATCGTCTGGATATTAATCCCTTGCAGGCAACACTGAAGCAACTCAAAGACACAGCTCATCGGGTTGGACTTAACCTTGACCTGGGGGATGACCGCTTGGCTTATATGGATCTGTTGTTTTCCCATTTTGTTGAGCCGAGTCTGGGCTTTGATGCGCCAGTTTTCTTAACTGATTTTCCACCTGAAATGGCATCGCTGGCAAAAATCAAACAGGATGAGGATGGGGAACTGGTCGCAGCGCGTTTCGAGGTTTATATTGAGGGGCTTGAACTGGCCAATGCCTATGATGAACTTCAGGATGCAGACGTGCTGGCTTCCCGTTTCGAAGCGGATAATAAAGAACGTGCCAAGCAGGGATTACCTGTAATTCCAACAGATCAGCATTTATTGGCAGCCTTGCCGAATATGCCTGAATGTTCAGGGATTGCACTAGGTATAGACCGTTTATTGATGGTGGTAATGAATCAGGTCAAGATTGATCAGGTCATTGCGTTTCCAGCTGAAATTGCTTAGTTGCGAATGATCAAACACCTTTATGAGAATTGCATAAGTAGTTGAATCAGCTCACCTTGTCGGTGAGTTCTGGTTTTCTTAAAAATGGATTGCAGATGTTTCTTAACAGTATCTGCCTGAATCTCATATGAAATTGCAATTTCCTTGATGGTTTTACCCTCAAGTAGCTGTTCGCAAATTTTATGCTCACATACTTTATGATCATAAATTACCTGAATTGCCGAGCAAAAGCGTAGATCTAATTAAAATGAATAAAGTATATTTTATATGAGTTTTGACTAATAAAATCAGGTTCTGAGGGAATTGTGATTTTTTGTGCAATTATCTGACGAAATGAGAGGTGATGGATAAAAGCCCCAAAGATGGGGCCAGTCCTGAATATTTATTAAAATGGTAATTTGGTGAGCTGATTGAGAAAATGCGGAATCACCCGTGGTTCCAGCAGAATGGTGACCACCACGCCATAAGCTGCTCCCCAGAGATGGGCGCTATGATTAATATTGCTGTTACCACGTTTACCCGACCAGATGCTGTAAGCAACATATAAAACTGCAAAGATAATGGCAGGCACAGGAATAAAAAAGACAAAAATCAGGTTCCAGGGCTGAAATAAAATATAGGCGAACAAGACCGCTGAAACCGCGCCAGAAGCCCCTAAACTTGCCCAGTGTACATCATGACGGTGCTTTAGGTAGCTGGGTAGAATAGCAAAGACCAGTCCACCCAGATAAAACAGTACAAAGCCCATATCATAAAAGAATTGGCGATAAAAGCTTTCAATAATATTGCCAAAGAAAAACAGCGTGATCATGTTGAACAGTAAATGTGCTCCATCGGCATGGATAAAACCATGGGTGATGAAACGGTCATATTGTCCACGCTGCATGGCGGGTGGCCAGAAAATCAGGCGGTTCATGACGGCCTGATTGGAAAATGCCAATAGGGAAATTGCAACGGTAATAATGATGAGTGTCACAGTGTGACTAAAGGGCAAATGTAGCATAAAGATTTTTGATTGATCAGTGTCTAGGCAATAATGCCATTAAAAAGTGAATAAACAATCATCTGGCATATAATTCCTACAAAAATGGTTGATTTTTTTTAAATCCCCTCCATCTTCGGTTAATATAACGACATCAGCTTGAGGATTATTGTTATGTCGACTGAGAACACCAACACTGCTGTCGCAGAAGAAATTCCAAACCTTTTGATTACTCCCTCTGCACAAGAGTATTTAAGTGATTTATTAACAAAGCAAAATACTCCAGGAATTGGCGTTCGAGTTTTTGTAGAACATCCAGGTACACCACGTGCCGAATGTTGTATGGCCTATAGTGCACCTGAAGAAGTGGTGCCAACTGACTATAAGCAGGATTATCCAGACTTTTCAGCTTATATCGATGCGCCATCTATTCCATATTTGCTTGATGCCGTGATTGACTACAACAAAGACCGTTTTGGTGGACAATTAACTTTTCGCGCGCCTAACTCGAAAGTACCTCGTGTAGGGCCAGATGCGTCAATTGAAGAACGGATCACTTATGTGCTGCAATCTGAGATTAATCCTGGATTGGAAGGGCATGGCGGTAACTGTAGTCTGGTTGAAGTACAGAACGATCCTGAGCATGGTTTAACTGCTGTGTTGAAATTTGGTGGTGGTTGTCAGGGCTGTTCAGCTATTGATGTGACGTTGAAGCAGGGTGTGGAAACCACTTTGAAGCAGCACGTTCCTGAGTTACAGCGTGTGGTTGACCAAACTGACCATACTCAGGCTGAGGGTGCATATTTCAAGTAATAAAGCTGGAAATACAATCTATTGAGAAAGCCCTTGCGAGGGCTTTTTTTAATGTTGAAAAAAAATCCAATATTTTTCTCAGATGGATAACAAACCGAGGTGCTCCCACATCACGCAATATGGAGGCGCTCACCGCGCATCATGCGCCTTGTTTTGTCAAAATTTCAGACATCTGTTCTGAATAATAAAATTTTTCTAAATAGGTGCGGGCACGTTGTCTTAAATAACCTGTTTGAATCACTTGCTGTAACACAGGTGTCAGTAAATCACTCAATTCATTTTCAATCAGGGTTTCATCAATATTCAGATCGCGGAGTAATAAATCAAATGTGCGTTCCTGATTACGTGCATACCATGCATAGGTCCCATCATGAACCTGCTGTTTTAAATAATCTGTTTGACGGATATGATCCCATATTTCATGCCCCATTCCCACAGTTTGGGGTAGGTCTTGTACCTCAATATAGTTGCGTAATACTGATAAGGGCATAACCTTAATTTTATGCCAGATGTTGGCCTGGAAATGGTAAAGTTTGTCTTCATTAAAGTGCTGGTTTAACACCCGTTCGCTCATTTGGCTGATCTTTAATATATTCTTTTGTAAATAGTGTCCAATGGTGTCATTCAGGTTGGAATTAGTCACTGTTTCGAGAACCGATTTTCCCATTTTCATAAAATGTCCAACGCCAGGTACACGTTTAGACATGACCGAATTTTCTAAATAGTCCTGAATGGAATGTTGAATCAGTTGGGTAATCAGGGCAGAAAAAGCAGGATTATTCACGATGGTTTTAATCAGGCGCTGGCGATGGTCACTTTTACCTGCAACATATTGCGCAATTGAGTCAATGGTTAAAACAGGAATTACATCTTCGATATTGGTTTGCTCATTACGTGGATGAATCAGGGCAAAGCGGATATGTTCTGCAATTTGTTCAATCAGAAATGAACTGGCAGGTGTGTTCAGGATTTGTTTCTCAATCAGCTTAAAGATTTGTTCAAATGACCAGATATGTTGGAGTTGCTGTAAGCGCAACCAATGATAGAACTGTTTAAACTCATGTTGAATGGTTTCGGCTTGTGTAAACTCTTGATCCAGAAAATCAAGTTGTGCGTCAATCAGTTGTTCTATCATTGGATGTTTAGGCATAGGATTTTATAACTTTAGGTTTACGGAGTTGGCGCAGTTACAGGTTTTTGTGACTGAATCTTGTTCAGAAATGGTAAATATTGCTGAACCACCAATTGATCTGCTTCCAGAATAGGCATATGGCCCACATTATCCAGAATGACAGGTGTCTGCGCATTCTTTAGCAGTGATTTTAACTCAGGTGCAACCTCAACATTGATAATTTTATCCTGCTTGCCCCATAAAATCAGTGTTGGTGCATCAATGGATCTTGCCAGCAACGCAAATGAATCTGGCGTATATAACTTATTGAGTACAATTAACTGATCTACCATTTTCTGGGTTTGCTCGGCCTGACCAATCATCATTTTTTCCTGTGCCTGAGCAATTTCCTTTGGAATGAATGGAGGGGTAAACATGACCTGCTGCATTAAAAAGTTAAAATCGCCTTTTTTGCTGACAATCATGTTTTTAATGTGGTTTGGATCCTTTAAATAAGGTGTGGTGGCGGCCTTATATACGCCCGCAGCATCAATTAAAAACAGGCTTTTGGTCTCAAATGGATATTGCCCTGCATAGAGCATGGCAATTGAACCACCAAGTGAGTGACCTGCAATATGTGCTGGGCTGGTTAGGTTGGCTGCCTCAACAAAACGGCGTAACTTTTCAGTGACGTTTGGAATGGAATAGTCAAAATCTTTCGGAACTTGTGTTTCACCGCTGGCTGGCAAGTCTGGGATGATCACATGGTAGTTGGCGGTTAAGGCCCGTGCCACACGGTTCCAGTTGTCACGGCTGCCCGCCAGGCCATGAATTAAAATCACGATCGGTTTTCCAGCCTGACCACCCTCACTATATGACCAGGTGATATCACCGACTTTTAATGTTTTGCTCTGTAAACCTGCCCATGCACGTTCCTGTTGCAGCACATTCTGGAAGCTCATTTCTATTTCCGCTGCCTGTGTTGAGCTGATTGCGATGGTCGCCAAGCTGCATGAAATTAAAGCTGCGGTTAAGGTCTTGCGAAAGGAGGTGGAAAAAAGATGGTTCATCATGATTTGTTCTATCCTTGATCTATTTTTAAACCCATTGATTATTGGGGAAGATGTGAGGGGAGTCATTTGCATAATTTACAGATGTATGGAAATTCTTGCCAATGAAATCATTCGTTTTTCGCTATTTTCCTGATTAAAAGACAGGCTGGTATTTAGATGGATTCTATTTTTGTCAGTGACTTTCAAACAGGCGTACATTAAACTCTTTTTTCATGTCAATCATAGATGGATTTAAACATGCTCACCGCCAAAGAAGCTCTGGAACGTTTAAAAGCTGGTAATGCCCGTTTTGTAAAGGGAGAGGCAACTCAGCAGAAGTTACTCACCCATCAGGAACGTGCCGAAATGGCAAGCGAACAAAATCCTTTTGCCATTGTTTTAGGGTGTTCAGACTCTCGTGTGCCTGCGGAAATGGTGTTTGATCAAGGTCTGGGTGACTTGTTCGTGATTCGTGTTGCAGGCAATATCGTTGCGCCGTCACAGGTGGGAAGTGTTGAGTTTGCGGCAGAGCGATATGACTGTGCCGTGGTGGTGGTGCTGGGGCATAGCCATTGTGGTGCGATTCAGGCCACCATTGATACCCTGATGCATCCAGAGCAGCCACCATCCTCAAACCTGATGTCGATCGTGAATCGGGTTCGTCCATCGGTTGAAATTTTGATGCAAACCGAACTCAAAGGTGATTTGAAAAAGCTGTCTGCCCATGCGGTTCGCTCCAATGTATTTGCATCGGTCAATCAGTTGCGTCATGGTTCTGCTGTGCTAGAACAGTTGATTGAGAAAGGCAAGCTGATTGTGGTCGGTGCTGAATACTCATTGGAAACAGGCGAAGTAACATTTTTTGATTTTTGATCTGGGTAGGGGCGGAATTGAATTCGCCCTGAATTGATTGAAATTATTTACTATAAAGCCCCTTTAATATAAGGATAAGCCAAATTCAGCATGATTGGTTGTGCCTTGGCATTGGGGTGGATTTGATCATTCTGGATGAAAGTTTTATTGCCTGCCACACCATCCAAAAAGAACGGCAGAAGCTTCACTTTATACTGCTGACTTACAATTTTGTAATTATTCTCAAAAGCCTTGCTGTACGCAGTTCCATAATTCGGTGGTATTTTCATACCAAACAGTAAAACGGTGGCTTTCTGCTTTTGACTCAGTTGTACCAATTGGGCTAAGTTTTTCTGAATCATCTGGGGTGGTTGTCCACGCAAGCCATCATTGCCGCCAAGTTCAATCACCACCACTTCAGGATTATAGGTTTGTAACAATTTTGGCAGTCGTGCCAATGCGCCACTGGTGGTTTCGCCACTGACACTGGCATTGACCACCCTGTGCTGTTTCGGATACTGTTGGTCTAAACGTTGTTGTAACAGGTTCACCCAGCCTTGTTTGGCCTCTATGCCATAACCTGCACTCAGGCTATCACCCACAATTAAAATGGTCTTGGCTGAAACCAGTGTTGGCATCACACAGAGGGCCATGATTGCAACTGTTTTAGAAACTGAACTGATAACTTTAGAGTTTTGCATCGCATTTAAAATTTGTCCTAAAGGATACGTGACATCATGCCACAACCAATTATTTCTGCCCGAAAAGTTACACAAAATATTCAGATTCACCAGCAAAGCTTAACCATTTTAAAAGACATTGATTTGGACATTTACCAGGGTGAACAGATCGCAATTACGGGACGTTCTGGTTCAGGGAAATCGACTTTACTGGGTATTTTGGCGACGCTGGATCGGCCAAGTTCAGGCGAATTGGAAGTCTGTGGGCAAGCGGTTCATACCTTAACAGAAGAACAACGTGCGCAAGTACGACTGGAAAACATTGGCTTTGTATTTCAGGCATTTCAGCTTTTACCGCAACTGAGTGCACTGGAAAATGTGATGTTGCCGTTACGTCTGCAACCTGATTTTAACTTTAGGAAAGCTGAGCAAAAAGCACTGGCATGGTTGGAACGAGTTGGGCTGGTTCGTCAGGCACAGCAAACCCCAAAAGTCTTGTCAGGCGGTGAACAGCAACGTGTGGCGATTGCCCGTGCGCTGATTGCCGAACCGAAGATCATTTTTGCCGATGAACCAACAGGCAATCTGGATGGGCAAACTGCCGAGGAAATTGAGCAGCTATTATTTGATCTAAATAGAGAATTAGGTACAACTTTGGTGTTGGTCACGCATGACCAAAATCTGGCTGCACTATGTCAGCGCCATGTCAAACTTGTCGATGGTCAGATTCAGGAAATCGGCAAGGCTGGGGAGAGAACATGAATTCGATTCTCAAGCCATTGTTGCTGCAAAGTTTTCGTACAGGTGGACTGTATTTACTGATTATTGCACTGTCTTTGGCGATTAGTGCCACTACCGCATTAAAATTTAGTAATAGTCAGGTCCAGAATGCGGTGGCTTTACAGGCTGCGGAAATGCTGGGTGCTGATCTGGTGATGACGGATAATAATCCCATTCAAGCTCAATGGCGACAACAAGCGCAAAAGTTGAATTTAAAACAGGCACCTGTGACAGTATTTGGTTCAATGGCACATACCCAAGACCAGTTTGTCATGGTCAACGTCAAGGCGGTTGATGAGCATTTTCCATTAAGGGGCAAGCTAGAAATTCAGCCTAAAGCGCAATCTATTCAGCAGGGACAGGTTTGGTTGAGTCCTCGTGTGATGGATTTATTACATACCAAACTAGGTGATCAGGTTGCGATTGCCGATGGACAGTTTACCGTGACAGGTGTGATTGAACATGACTCCAATCAGGAGCTAGGATTTTCAGGTTTTTCACCGACAGTGATGATTCATCAGTCAGATATTGCTAAAACCAATGCGGTTCAGGTCGGTAGCCGTATTGAATATCGTCTGCTGATGGCAGGTTCGCCCGAGCAAGTGAAAGCCTTTAAAAAAATCTTTAAGCAGCAAAAAAATCAGTTACATTCTGAACAGCAGCAACACCAGCAGTTTGAGAATAATGAGCAAAGTTCACTTAAACTTCGTGATGCCAATCAATCCAATACACGCTTGATGAAACCGATTGAGAATCTGGATACATTCCTGCAACTTGCCAATTTATTGACCATTTTGCTGTGTGGGATTGCCATCGCATTGACCAGCCAACGTTATGTACAACAGAATCAGGATCATATTGCCTTGATGCGTTGTCTGGGGGCAAGCAAGTGGCAGATTCTACTTGCCTATATCGCTTTGCTTGGCATTGTTAGTGCGCTTTCCATTGTACTTGGCAGCTTGATTGGCATTGGTTTGGGCTATGCTTTATTACAATTGATGTTGCAACTGATTCCACAATTGCAACTCAGCTTTGCCGTGACTGATTTATTGCTGGCGTTGCCTGTGGCAATTTTTACCAGTGTGATGGTGCTGATTGGTTTTATCCTGCCAAGTATCTGGGAATTGCTGAATACACCACCTATTCGGGTGATCCGCCAGCAGGAGCGTTCGCGTAAATCTTACTTTGCCATGTTTACAGTGGGCGTGATGAGTTTGATCATTTTTAGCTTGGTGTTAAGTGATAATCTACAACTCAGCCTATTGGTCTTGGCTGCAATTTTAATCCTGTGTGCCGTGCTTTATACCCTGATTTGGCTGCTACTCAAAGCCATTAAACAACTGAAACATCCAATTTCGGCTTATGTACGGATTCCACATCAGACTGCCTTGCAAGTCACTGCGCTGGCTTTAGGCTTAAGTTTAATTACGGTACTCAGTGTGCTGAGAACCGATTTATTACAGCGTTGGCAACAACAATTGCCTGAGGGTACACCGAATCAGTTTGTGTATGGTTTGCCGCCTTTTGATATGCCGCAGTTCAAGCAGCAACTTGAGCAGAATCACTGGCAATCTACACCGTTGTATCCTAATATTCGGGGACGTTTAATTGCAAAAAATGGGCAGGCCTTTGCGCCTGAGCTGGTCAGGCAAAATAATTCCTTGCGTCGAGAACTGAATCTGACACAGGCCACAGAATATCCGAAAGATAATGTGATTACCGAGGGTAATCCGAAATTTAGCCAAGTGGGGCAGGTGTCAGTAGAAGCTAAACTGGCCAATGAATTGGGCATTAAAATCGGTGATCGTCTTGATTTCAGTTTGCCAGAGGGCACGTTGCAGGCAACCGTGATCAATCTGCGTTCAGTGGAGTGGGAAAGTTTTAGCCCAAACTTTTTCTTTATCTTTTCACCGCAAAGCATGGATGAAAATGCAGGCAGTTATCTGGGCAGTTTTTATGTACCACCAGCAGATCAGCCAAAAATGGTGCAACTGATTCAGCAATTTTCTAATACCGTGTTTATTGATGTCGGACGGATTCTGGATGAAGTCAAGCGTCTGGTGGATGTATTGGTGCAGATTATTACCGTATTGGCGTTGTTGGTAGGGCTGTCTGGTGTGTTGGTGTTGATTGCCTGCCTGAATGTGCTGATGGATGAACGCCGTAAGGAAGTGGCGTTATTACGCTCTTTTGGGAGCGGTAAAAACAGGCTGAAACAGATGTTGAGTCTGGAAATTGGTTTTATTGGCTTGCTGTCGGGCTTGGTGGCCTGTTTATTTGCCGAGGTGATCAGTGCGATTGCCAGCTATAAAATGCAAATGGCGATTCAGTGGCATCCTGCGATTTGGCTGATTTTACCGTTAAGCATGATGCTGATTTGTATGTTGATTGGTCGTTATCGCCTCAGTTATTTATGTGATATTCCACCATTGCAGAGTTTAAGGGAAATGAATCAGTCTTGATGAAAGAAAGGCTTTAAAATGAGGGATTCCAAGAATCCCTTAATTTGTGATGCTAATAGTAATTGAGTGTCCTGTTTTAGAAACCATTGTGACTAACGCATCTAATGTAAATTTCGATATTTTTGCATTGATTGCATCAGATAAGCGAGGACGACTAACACCTAATATTTCAGCAGCTTCTTCTTGCTTGAAATGATTTTCTTGTACCCAATCAGCAACGACTCTGGTTAAAGCTAATTTTGCATTGGCTAAAGCATCTGCTTCTTTTTTTAAATTTCCAGCATCTTCTAAGCCTAAATCTGCAAAAATATTGTCTGTTGGTTGAGTGATATGACGAATTTGTGTATCAATCTTGCTCATATTGTTCCTCCAATAACGCAATTTCTTTATAACGTGCTTTGATAATCTCAACATCTGGTTTGGCTGTTTGTTGTGTTTTTTTCTGAAAAGAATGGAGTATGTAAATTGCATGTCTGAATTTTGCAACGTATACAACTCGATATGCGCCAGATGAATCTTTATATTTAAGTTCAATGACTCCTGTGCCCCAATTGGGAATAGGTTTCCATTGAGCAGGTTCAGTGCCATGCTGAATTGCGTGAAGTTCAAAACCAAAATGTTTTTTCACGTCGGCTGGAAATTCTTTTAAATCATCTAAAGATGATCCAATCCAGTAAATAGGCTTTTCAGGTTGTGGTTGAGTCATGTATAAAATTTTATACATCTATGAGTAAGTATGCAATAGTTATATCATCATGGAGATGTTGCAGGGGCAGATGGCAACCTGCCAGCTATATAAATAATCACAATTAATTCAACTGATTCTGCCTTAAAATCTCATACCATAACGGATCAAGCCCTGTACTTAATTCTGTGCAATAGAAATAAAAAGCAGCGAGTAATACAGTACCTATAATTAAAGCACCGATCTGAATCAAAGCAGGTTTTTGTATTTTTTCTCCCAGATACCATGCACCTGCCAATAAAGCACCCATAATCATGCCACCAATATGTGCCGCATTATTGATGCCTGCCACGGTGAAACCAAACACAATGTTAATTGCCATTACCATCAATAATGATTTCTTGTCCAGCCAAAAACGTTGCTGAGGCAAAGGTGGAAACAATGAAATAACAGTGAGTGCTGCGCCCAATCCCATCACTGCACCAGACGCACCTGCGCTGATATGGGGGATGAGGGACGATTGTAGTCCCGCAAGGTGATCAAAATGTTGTAATAATTCATAGCCATTACGAATAGTCAGATAGCTGGAAAGTAAACTGCCCATCAAACCGGCCAGCACGTACATTCCGATATAATACAACCGACCAAACAACTGTTCTGCCACACTGCCAAAAATATAGAGTGCCCACATATTCAGCATGAGGTGAATCAAGCCAAAATGAAAAAACATGCTGGTAAATAAACGTTCAGGCTGTCCCATAAAAGTGAGTGGGGTAAAATCTGCGCCCCAGGCAATTGCATCTACAGGCGCTGGGTCGGTAATATTCACACCTGAAACAATTTGCCAGCCAAATAATCCGACATTGACTGCAATCAGTAGCGCAGTAAACCACCATGTTTGTATCTTTAACTTTTGATTATTGATTTGTGGTGGTGTCATTTCAGTCATAGGTTTAAGCAAGTGATTGATGTAAAAATAGCTTAGCATGAATATGTTCTACAAAATATCAACGATTTTTACGTGGTTTGCTGATATTTTGCAGAACAGATGCCCCAAGGAGTGATGCACTTTAATGAAAGCCTTTTTAGCGCGCGCGCTCATGTTGATTATTGGTCTGGTATTGCTCATCCAGCTCTGGATTTTTAGCAGTCTGGTGTGGTGGCGTACTCATCCTGTTGAAACCACCATGTTTATGCGTTGGGATTATCTGACCGACTTTAAGCCGATCAAGCAGCAATGGCGTGATTATGATGATATTAGCGATAATTTTAAGCATGCGATTCTAGCGGCTGAGGATGCCAGGTTTATCCATCATCATGGCTTTGACATTGAAGGTATTCAGGATGCTTTGGAACGAAACAATGAAAAGGGCAAAATTGTAGCGGGTGGTTCCACCATTTCGCAGCAACTGTCAAAAAATCTGTTCCTCTATAATAAGCGTTCGTTTATTCGAAAAGGACAGGAAGTTGTTGCGACCTGGATGATGGAGCGAATGTGGTCAAAACGTCGTATTCTTGAAGTGTATATGAACGCAGTGGAATTCGGCCAGAATCTCTATGGGGTTGAGGCGGCAGCACAGTTTTATTATGGTAAAAGTTCAAAAAGCCTGACCCGTGAACAGGCTGCTTTTCTTGCTGCATTATTACCTAACCCAAAATATTATCAGGATCATAGGGATGACCGAAAACTTCAGTACCGTAAAAGAAGCATCCTGAAATATATGAATGCAACCCAGATTCCAGAGTAAGCCCATCTTAAAGTGTGATGAAGTGAAAAAAGCCCAATATTTTTGGGTTTTTTTACCAAATTGAAATAATTTTGCAGCATACTTAAACCATGTCTTGATCAATGATAAATCAACAAGGTTTGGTATGAATACGGCAGTGGCTACAACGACCCCAATAGAATACAGCTATAATGACCGCTATATTAATCGTGAACTTTCGATTCTCGATTTCCATCTGCGCGTTTTGGAACAGGCAGTCGATCCACTTCATCCATTATTGGAGCGGATGAACTTCCTGCTGATTTTTTCACGCAACCTTGATGAGTTCTTTGAAATCCGTGTTGCGGGGATGATGGAACAACTGACGCTGGGCAATGAGAGCCGTAGCCCAGATGGTCTAACCCCTAAACAAGTGCTTGAACAGATTTCTAAAACGGCACATGCGGCTATTGAACGTCAATACCGTATCCTGAATGAAGAAATTCTACCGAAGCTGCGTGAGGAAGATATCTGTTTCTTGCGCCGTGGTGAACTGACACCTGCACAATCGGCATGGATTAAAAAATATTTTCAGGAACAGGTCGCACCTGTTTTAACACCAATCAGCCTTGATCCTGCGCACCCATTTCCTCGTTTAGTCAATAAAAGCCTGAACTTTATTGTGACGCTGGAAGGTAAAGATGCTTTTGGTCGTCAGATTGACTTGGCGGTTGTGCCTGCACCACGTTCTTTACCGCGTGTGGTGCGTTTACCCAATGAACTGACGGGAGGCAAGGAGCATCATGTGATGTTGTCCGCAATCATCCATGAGCATGTGTCTGATCTGTTCCCAGGTATGACCGCAACAGGCTGTTATCAGTTCCGTGTCACCCGTAATGCAGACTTGGCCTTGAATGAAGATGTAGAGGATTTGGCAAAGGCATTGAAAGGTGAATTAAGTTCACGCCGTTTTGGTCGTGCGGTACGTCTGGAAGTCACACATAACTGCCCGAAACATATTTATGAATATTTGCTGGATGAATTTGATCTGAACGAAGAACAGCTCTATCGAGTTGATGGTCCTGTCAATCTGGCACGTTTACTCTCCAATTTTAAACGTCCGCACTTGCGTTATGACTCACATACCCCTGTGATTCCCAAAGTCTTTAAGAAGACTGAAAGTATTTTCTCTGCCATGCAGAAACAGGACATCTTGCTACATCATCCGTTTGAATCCTTTGCACCTGTGATTCAACTGTTACGTGAAGCTGCGCGTGATCCACAAGTGTTGGCAATTAAACAAACGCTGTATCGTAGTGGTGCGGATTCGGAAATTGTACAGGTTTTGGCAGAAGCGGCACGCAACGGTAAAGAAGTCACGGCTGTGATTGAGTTACGTGCTCGTTTTGATGAAGAATCCAATATTGAAGTTGCAAATGTGCTGCAAGAGGCGGGTGCTGTCGTGGTTTACGGCATTGTTGGTTATAAAACCCATGCCAAAATGATCCTTGTTGTACGCCGTGAAAACAATAAACTGGTGCGTTATGTGCACTTGGGAACGGGTAACTACCATGCCACCAATGCCCGTATCTATACCGATTATGGCTTGATGACCACAGATAAAGACATTTGCGAAGATGTACACCGTATCTTTCAGGAACTCACGGGAATGGGCAAAATGGCGAAGCCGAAAAAGCTTCTGCATGCACCCTTTACCTTGCATGCACAATTGATCAATTATATTGATGAAGAAATTGCCAATGCTAAGGCAGGTAAGCCAGCGCAAATTATTGTCAAGGTCAATGCCCTAACCGAAGTACAACTGATCAATAAACTGTATGAAGCCTCTCAGGCTGGTGTGCAGATTGACCTGATTATTCGCTCAATCTGTTGTCTACGTCCAGGCTTGCCAAATTTGTCTGAAAATATCCGTGTCCGTTCGATTGTTGGCCGTTTTCTTGAACATACCCGTGTTTATTACTTTAGCAACAATGGCAATCCACGTATTTATTGCTCAAGTGCAGACTGGATGGATCGCAACCTGTTTAATCGTGTTGAGGCATGTTTCCCAATTGAAGACCCAGCATCGAAAAAACGTATTTATCAACTTGGTTTACTTAATTATCTCAAGGATAATCAACAGGCATGGTTGTTACAGAGCGATGGTGTATGGGAACGAGACAAACCTGCCGCTGGTGAAGAACCCCATAATGCCCAACAGACGTTGTTGGATGCAATTAAATAATGGATCGTGTTATTCCAGCATACCATTTTGGTGTGCTGGAACATTCTGCAATTAAACAGGCAAGCAGGCCTTTAAACAGGTTCTTCCAGCCTCGGATTGAACCGTAAGATGTCCACCCAGCCGTTCCAGACGTGTTTGCATACTTCTTAGTCCAACACTCATTCCTGCATTCTTAACCGCTTCTACATCAAAGCCAATACCATTATCTTCAATGTCTAGTACCAGTTGCCCCTTGGAGAAAAACAGGGCGCACTTTACCGATGTTGCCTGACTATGTTTCAGAATATTGGTCAGGGCTTCTTCTGCGACCCGAAGCAAAGTTAAACACACCAGCGGGGTTGGCTGTTTTTGCCATGATTCTGGAAAAGACCATTTTGTTGTGATATTCAGCTCATCAAACAGTTGGGTGAAACGATAGCGTAAAGGTGCTCCCCATAAAATGGGTGTGTCAGGCACTTTGGCACCTGTACTTGAACCACTGTCAATCACCTGCCGCAAGTCGTCCCTTAATATTTTGAGCATGGATAAAAACTGCTGATTGCTTAGATTGATCTGGCTTTGGTCTACTGTGACCATTGAACGGACGAGGGAACCCCCCAAACCGTCATGTAAATCATGGGCAAGTTGTAAACGTTCCTGTAGTTTTGCGTTGTCCAGTTCAAGTTGATGCTGGGTATTGAGAGAAAGTGTTAGTTCATTTTTGGCTTCAAGAATGTTTTGTTTGAGGGTCTGGTTAAAGTTTTCAATTGCTCTTAAATTTTTGGCTAAACGTAACGCTAAAATAATTGCAATTAATAAGCTTGTTAAGGGTGCTGTATAAGGCATCCATAAAAAGCTATTATTGGATTGCATGATCTGGAATGTATCATGAATACACACAATGATAAAAAACAAAAATACTGCTGCCAGTAAATAGGCTTCCAATAATTTGGAAAAATAGGCAATCCATTGATAACTTATAAAATTTATTAATAAAACCAGTAGGCTCAGGAAAAAAGTACCCGAGATAAAATTGTATAGCGCGGTATCAGGTAATATCATGGCCATGCTGATTACAATTAACAGCATATACAATAATGCTTTTTCTAAACGTGGAAATTTGCGTTGTGCCAAGCGCCATGCGTAAAAACAGGAAAATAAGCTATAAGCAAAAAAACACACGATACTGATACGAGCGATTTGTAATGTGGTTAAACCAAAAGGTGCTTCAAGCATAATGGTATTAAACATCACCATGCTCCACATGAGCGCTGCCAAGGTAAACCAGCCAAAAATCTGATCTTTACGATGAAAAATCCATACCAGGAAAGCAATTACACCTAAAGTGAGTGACGTGATTAAATTTAAAAACATCAGCACACGTTGTTGATTCCAAAGCATCTGAAATTTTGGTCTGACCTGATCAGCATTGCCCACTAGGACCTGACCCAGACCCGAATTTTGACTCTTTACACCTACTACACGTACCCAAAGAATATTTTCGCCCTGTTTTAGGCTGGATACGGGTAAATTCCAGTAGCGTGGCATATTCCAGCTACGGGAAAGCGGTTCAACCAAAGACTGATCTTGCCATAACAAGTCATTATTAATAAAAACCTGACCAGTCATATTGATATAGCTGATCACAATGGTGATTGGGGTTTTTGTTGTGGTTGGACACTGATAATCCCACACGATTTTATACCATGTACTGCCCGTATAGTAGAATTTACGCTTATCCCATTGATCGGGCAATTTCACATTTTGCCAGCCTGTTTCAGGACGTTGAGTACCGTCTTGTCCAATGGCTTTTGCCATTTGGCTCGACTGAATGTTTGCGGTGCAGTTGACTTGCTCAGATGCGGAAGATTTTGCAAAGGAAGTTTGCGCCAGAATAACGAGCCAGCATAAGCATAGATATTTTATAAAATACCCAATGAACGTGCGGTATTGATGGCTTTGGATCTGCTGCTGACCGACAGCTTTCGGTAAATATGTTTGATATGACATTCGATGGTATATTTTGACAAATTAAGAAAATCAGCGATTTCTCGGTTCGACATTCCCTCAGCAACCAGTTGTAGAATTTCAAGCTCCCGAGTTGAGAGTAAATTATTTTGTTCTGCCACCGCCACATCTTTTACTTTTTGTTCAAATGTAATTTTTGACAAAATTTGCTGGGCAATAAACGGATCTATGGGTGCTCCACCACGTAATATACTACGAATTGATAACATGATTTCGAAATCATCCCGTTCTTTTAAAAGATAACCCGTTGCACCCGCCTGTATCGCTTTTAAAATGGTTTCCTGCGTACTCCATGCCGAGATGACCAAAACAGGTGAGACCTCATCGGTCTGTCTTAAATTTTCTATAAAATCAATACCATTGCCATCGGGTAAACCGAGGTCAACCAATGAAAAGGAAATTGGGTACTGTTTAAGCATGTCTATTGCCTCAGATAAGGTCTGGGCAAAAATAAGGGCGTCTTCTGCATAGCCAATTTCTAACAGTATTCTTTTTAAACGCTGTTGCATGATTGCATCGTCTTCCAGAATAAAGACAGGTACAGGCAAGATCAGCTCAGTTTGAGATACGTGAATCATAATAAGACTTAAAAAGTGATTCCCAGTTTCTAGCATAGGCAGAATACAGGGTTTTGGCTATCACTGTAATTTGGTATTTCAGGTTTTATTGGCTTTGTTGCACAAACCTATCTGTAATGTTTTTTTCATCGATATAATTTTCAAATGAAGAAGCCTACACACAAAATCTACCACACAACCAATTGGCCTGCGTCTACTCATAGACTCTACAGGCATGAAGTTTCTAGCTGAGGGCGAATGGAAACGCAAGAAACATGGAGCTGAATATCGTCGCCAATGGCGTAAACTACATATTGGCATAGATGCTAAAACCCTACAAATACGAGCAGTTCAGCTTACAACCAATAATCTCAGTGATTCACAGGTGCTTGGTGATTTACTTAATCAGATTCCACAAGATGAGCAGATTGACTCTGTTTATACCGATGCAGCTTATGACACCAAGCAATGCTGTCAGGCCATTGCAGATCGGCAAGCGCATGCGGTGATTCCACCTAGAAAAAAATGCGAAACCATGGAAAGATAAAAAGATCAGCTCGCTAGAGCCAAACGAATTTCTTCGAACAGTTACACGTTTAGGCAGGACACTATGGAAAAAATGGTCAGGCTATCATCGGCGAAGTTTGGTTGAAACTAAGATGCACTGCATTAAATGATTAGGAGATAAACTCAGTGCAAGGCGTTTTGATAGCCAAGTGAATGAGATTCATGCAGGTGTAGCAGGCCTCAACAGATTTACGGAATTAGGTCGACCACTTACCCAAGTTACGCCTTAAATTTAGCTCAATTAGGGGGGCTTTGTATTTCAAATCTTTGTGCAACAAAGCTGTAATATATTTATAGCATCTACCAGATGCTATTTTTTCTCTAAAAAGTTATTACCATTCGTCAGAATACCAGTTTTCAGTGATATACAACTTTGTATGTAATGTTTTGTAATTGTACCAAATGTTTAAAAAACAGGTACAGATATGAACCACATCTTTAAAAAAATCTGGAATAAATCTTTGGGGCGTATGGTTGTTGTTTCGGAGCATGCCAAAAGTGCAGGTAAGACCGACAACACTACAGGTACACAATCAAATAGCCTAAGCAATATTCATGATGATGAGCAAGGAAAAAATTTCGTTTTTTCCTTTAAGCCATTGGTGCTCAAGAGTTTGGTGTTGAGTATTGCAGCGATTACTGGAGTGAATGTTTGGGCAGATGATAACTACGCTCATATTTCAACCGACACGGCTTTAGGTTCAGCGAAAGGTTATGCACATGCAACTACGAAAGAAGCAGGAACAAATAAAATTACCAA
>NZ_KB849211.1:553208-553873 GCF_000368025.1 Acinetobacter parvus DSM 16617 = CIP 108168 | reverse complement strand
AAAACAACTAGACAGCGAAGTTTTAACCTTAAATGCAACGACTCTGAAACTGACCGAGACAACAGTATTTCGGTTGGTAAAGCAGGCGCAGAGAAACAAATTACCAATGTGGCAGCAGGTACACAAACCACCGATGCAGTCAATAAAGGACAACTGGATACAGCGATTTTAAGTGTTTCAGGCGGAACTGTCGCCACCGACAACTACGCTCATATTTCAACCGACACGGCTTTAGGTTCAGCGAAAGGTTATGCACATGCAACTACGAAAGAAGCAGGAACAAATAAAATTACCAAAGTGGGTGGCATTACGGTAACCACCACAGGAACAGGTACCAGTCTTGATGATATTGATTCATTTACAGCCAATAGTATCAAAATAACCGACCCAGCCGAAGTTGCAGCGTTTATCAATGCAGCGAAAAAAGGCGGAAATATTGCGATTGGCGATTATAGCAGTGCGATGGGTACAGCAAATATTGCATTGGGTAGTGGCAGCAGTGCGATGGGTTTTGAGAATAGCGCATCAGGTTTTAGTAGCAGTGCAGTCGGTTTTAGAAATGAAGCATCGGGTCAAAATAGCAATGCGGTTGGTGTAAACAATATAGCCTCAGGTAATTCTAGTAGTGCATTGGGCACTTATAATATTGCATTGGGTGGTGCTAG
>NZ_KB849211.1:547883-550768 GCF_000368025.1 Acinetobacter parvus DSM 16617 = CIP 108168 | reverse complement strand
GCGAAGTTTTAACCTTAAATACAAGGATTGATAATTTACCTACAGGCGGAAGTACGCCAATCGCCAGCGACAATTATGCTCGTACTACAACCGATACCGCTTTAGGTTCAGCGAGAGGTTCAGCACATACAGCTACAACCACAGCAGGACAAATTACCGCAGTCGGTGGCATCACAGTTACTACAACGGGCGCGGGCACAAGTCTGGATGATATTGACTCCTTTACAGCCAATGGTGTCGCAATAACCAAAGCAGCCAACCCAGCCAAAGTAGCAGCCTTTATCAATGCAGCCAAAAAAGGTGGAAATATTGCCGTTGGACAGAAGAGTAGTGCCGTAGGGGTAATGAATGCTGCATCGGGTGAAGCAAGCAGTGCAGTCGGTTATGAAAATACCGCATCGAGTCTTGGTAGTAGTGCAGTCGGTTATTTCAATGAAGCATCGGGTTTTGCTAGCAGTGCAGTCGGTGTTAGCAATACTGCATCGGGTCGATATAGCAGTGCAGTCGGTTATTTCAATACCACATCGGGTCAAAATAGCAGTGCAGTCGGTAATCTAAATACCGCATCCGCAACTTCAAGTAATGCCATCGGTAGCAACAACCAAGCCACAGGTATACTTTCAAATGCTATCGGTTCAGGGATAAACACGGCTGTGATTGCCACAGGCGCAGGCGGTGTTATTACCTCAATTGATGGCATTCCGATTACCACCACAGCAACATCGGTTGCAGCTTTAGATAGGGGCAATATTACAGCCATTGATGGCAATACCAATCCAACTTTTGACGAAAAGCAGGCATTTATTGATGCGGTACAAAAAGGTCAAAATATAGCTTCAGGTGTGGCTGCCAGCGCAGTCGGTGTAAGTAATAATGCCAGTGGTGCAGGCAGTAATGCGGTAGGTTTGGGCAATACCGCATCGGGTATTACTAGCAGTGCATTGGGTTATAATAATACTGCATTGGGTTATCTTAGCAGTGCAGTGGGTTATAATAATACTGCATCAGGTTCTGTTAGCAGTGCATTGGGTCATGTGAATAATGCATCGGGTGTTTATAGCACTGCGGTGGGTTCTAATAATCTTGCATTGGGTTATGTTAGCAGTGCATTTGGTTATAGGAATACTGCATCGGGTGCTATGAGCAGTGCATTGGGTTATACTAATGCTGCATCGGGTGATCATAGCACTGCGGTGGGTTCAAGGAATGTAGCAAGTGCCATTGCGAGTAGTGCATTAGGACACGGAAATCAGGCAACAGGGTTTGGAAGTATAGCAGTCGGGAATGGCTTTGGTGCGCCGAGTGAGGCTTCTATAAATGGTAACACGATTACTTATGGTACTGGTAGTAGTGTGACGACGATTGTGACCTCTTCAAGTGTTTCAGCTAATTCGGATTTATCCAATGTAACTGCAAATGACATTGTTTCTATTAATGGTAATACTACGCTCACTTTGGCACAAAAACAGGTCTTTTTGGATTATGTTCAAGGGTGGAGTAAATCTAATATTTCTTCAGGTATCGCCAGTAGTGCGGTTGGGGTCATCAATAATGCAACAGGTGTAGGCAGTAGTGCCGTTGGTTTTAACAATACAGCAAGCGCAACGAATAGCAGTGTCTTTGGTAGTTATAGCAAAGCCACGCATACAGGCGCAACGGCTTTAGGTAACGACTCTGAAACTGACCGAGACAACAGTATTTCGGTTGGTAAAGCAGGTGCAGAAAAACAAATTACCAATGTTAAGGCAGGTACAGCCGATACTGATGCAATCAATAAAAAACAACTAGACAGCGAAGTTTTAACCTTAAATACAAGGATTGATAATTTACCTACAGGCTATTACAGCCATTGATGGCAATACCAATCCAACTTTTGACGAAAAGCTGGCATTTATTGATGCGGTACAAAAAGGTCAAAATATAGCTTCAGGTGTGGCTGCCAGCGCAGTCGGTGTAAGTAATAATGCCAGTGGTGCAGGCAGTAATGCGGTAGGTTTGGGCAATACCGCATCGGGTAATAGGAGCAGTGCATTGGGTTCTAAGAATACTGCATCGGGTTCTAATAGCAGTGCAGTCGGTTTTGAGAATACTGCATCGAATGGAGACCTCAATAATGCTTTTGGTGCCTATAATAAAAACAATGGCGCTGCGAAAAATACCGCGGTTGGTATTGGCAACATAATTAATTCTTCAGCCTGGGGCACTAATGCGTTAGGTTATAGCAATAACGTAAGTAATCTGTATGGTTCAGCCATCGGCACAAAAAATACCGTCACTGTGGTTGGAGGTAATGCCATAGGTCTAAATAATATAGTAACAGGCGGATATGCCAACGCCATAGGTACCGGTAATACCGTGATTGGGCAAAATGGTGCTGCGGTCGGCTCCGGTTTGGCCGACTATGCAGGTAATTTAGGTCCACAGGCTCTTTTAACGCCCGTCAGCTACACACCAACGTTTAGCAGTGTCGGTGGGGTCACCACACTGGATGGCGTAGTCATTAAAACCAGCGCAGCAGAATGGGCGGCATTATCTGCCAATCCAAGCTTGTTGACCGAAGTCAATGGACAGAGCGTCACAGCAGCACAGGCAACCGATATTATCAATAACTTCAAACAGGGCGGTAACCTGGCGTTGTCTAACCGAAGCAGCGTATTCGGCATTAACAGTAAAGCCGTTGCCGCAGGGGCTACCGCTATTGGTTTAAATTCAGTGGCTGATGAAGCCAATACAATTTCGGTTGGTCGTGCAGGCGCAGAAAAACGGATTACCAATGTGGCAACGGGTACCGCCGATACTGATGCAATCAATAAAAAACAACTAGACAGCGAAGTTTTAACCTTAAATACAAGGATTGATAATTTACCTACAGGCGGAAGTACGCC
>NZ_KB849211.1:545897-547873 GCF_000368025.1 Acinetobacter parvus DSM 16617 = CIP 108168 | reverse complement strand
GCAATCAATAAAAAACAACTAGACAGCGAAGTTTTAACCTTAAATACAAGGATTGATAATTTACCTACAGGCGGAAGTACGCCAATCGCCAGCGATAATTATGCTCATACTTCAACCGATACCGCTTTAGGTTCAGCAAAAGGTACACCGCATGCCACAACAACCACAACAGGAAAAATTACCGCAGTGGGTGGCATTACTGTAACCACTGACCTAGCGACAGCAGGCATAAGTATTGATGATATTAATTCATTTACAGTGGGTGGGGTCATCACGACCAAAGCAGCCGACCCAGCCAAAGTAGCAGCCTTTATCAATGCAGCCAAGAAAGGCGGAAATATTGCGGTTGGTATAAATAGTAGTGCAATGGGAACGGCAAATATTGCATCGGGTGATGCTAGCAGTGCGGTGGGTTATAGTAATACTGTAGTATCGAATTTTGGTAATGGAAATAATGCCTTTGGTTCTTATAATAAAAACCATGGTCAATTTTTCAGTACTGCAATGGGCGTTGGCAATATTGTTAGTGATGGGACTTGGGGAACAAATGCCATAGGTTATAGTAATACAGTGAGCGGCTTAGGCGGTTCAGCACTGGGTACGGCAAATACTGTAAAAACCACAGGGTCAAATGCGGTAGGGTTTAATAATTTGGTTTCAGGAGGTTACTATGCCAATGCATTTGGAACAGGCAATACTGCTATGGGACAAAATACCGCAGCAGTAGGTTCAGGATTGGCATTCTATAACGGTAGCTATAACCAACAAGTCTCTTTAACACCAGCGTATACACCAACCATGATCTCTGTAGGCGGTGTAACAGCCTTGGACGGTGTTGTGATTGAAACCACAGCAGCAAATTGGTTAAGTTTACAAGTCAATCCATCATTATTGACCAAAGTGAACGGTCAAGTCGTAACTGCTGCACAGGCGGCTAATATTGTGAAGAGCTTTGAACAGGGCGGAAACCTTGCATTGGCTGATCGCAGTAGCGTGTTCGGGATTAACAGTAAAGCGGTGGCAACAGGAGCAACCGCCATTGGTCTAAACTCAGTGGCTGATGAAGCCAATACAATTTCGGTTGGTCGTGCAGGTGCAACAAAACGGATTACCAATGTGGCAACACCAGTAAATGCGACTGATGCCACCAATAAAGCTTATGTGGATACTGCATTAAGTAATTTTACAGCTAATGCCGATACAGTTCTATACGACACCGCCTCGAACCAAGCGACATTAACGCTGGCAGGTGCAAGCGGTACAAAAATCACCAATTTACAAAATGCGACTTTATCCGATACTTCAACTGATGCGGTAACAGGTCAACAACTTAAAGCCACTAATGATGTTGTTGCAGGCAAAGCATCACAAACTGATTTAACCACAGGCTTGGCTGCCAAAGCGGATAAAACCGCATTTGATAGTTTAAATAATAAAGTAACTGATGCAGCAACAGGTTTGGATAGCAAAGCATCGACAACAGCATTAACCACAGGCTTATCTAGTACATTGGCAGATGCGAAAGGTTATACAGACCAAACAGCGACAACGACTTTAGCGAGTGCGAAAGGTTACACTGATCAAACAGCGACTACGACCTTAACCAATGCAAAAACTTATGCAGACCAACAAGCTACAACTTTGGACGGTAAAATTACAACCAATACAACTGCTATTAGCACTTTAGATGGACGAGTAACAACTGAGGTTGGTACTTTAAATACAGCAATTACCAATAGTGCCAATACCATTAATACCCGTATTGATGGTGTCGATACCCGAATTGGAAATGAAGTTACGACTTTAAATACCAAGATTGGTACAGAAGTTGGAACACTGAATAATCGTATTACCAATGAAGTTGGAACTTTAAATACAACCATTTCAGGAATTGATGGACGAGTCACGACTAACACAAATGACATTGCACTGTTAAAAACCAATACAGGGAATCTTGCAGCAAATGCAGTGATCTA
>NZ_KB849211.1:545099-545887 GCF_000368025.1 Acinetobacter parvus DSM 16617 = CIP 108168 | reverse complement strand
ACGAGTCACGACTAACACAAATGACATTGCACTGTTAAAAACCAATACAGGGAATCTTGCAGCAAATGCAGTGATCTATGATTCAGCAACCAAAGGCACAATTACTTTGGCAGGTACAAACGGTACGAAACTTACAGGTCTGCAAGATGCAACATTAGATGCAACGTCTAAAGATGCAGTAACAGGTAAACAGTTACATGCGACCAATACCAGTATTACAGCATTAGATGGACGGGTGACAACTGAAGTTGGTAGTCACGACTAACACAAATGACATTGCACTGTTAAAAACCAATACAGGGAATCTTGCAGCAAATGCAGTGATCTATGATTCAGCAACCAAAGACACAATTACCTTGGCAGGTACAAACGGTACGAAACTTACAGGTTTGCAAGATGCAACATTAGATGCAACGTCTAAAGATGCAGTGACAGGTAAACAGTTACATGCGACCAATACCAGTATTACAGCATTAGATGGACGGGTGACAACTGAAGTTGGTACTTTAAATACAGCGATTACCAATAGTGCCAATACCATTAACACTCGTATTGATGGTGTAGATACGCGAATTGGCAATGAAGTGGCCACCTTAAATACACGTGTTGATACGACTAATACTGCGTTGGTTCAGGCATTAGGTGGTGGTGCGGCATGGAACAATGGTGTATTCACAAATCCAATTTTTACAATCTGATGTGGTTCCGTTAATTAGACCACTCAATTCAGTTTTATAAGTGATAAATCCGCTCTAAATATTTAAATCATGCTGCCATTACTTTTAGTA
>NZ_KB849211.1:544267-544798 GCF_000368025.1 Acinetobacter parvus DSM 16617 = CIP 108168 | reverse complement strand
GCTTTGGATGGCAAAATCACCACTAATAAAAATGCAATCAGCACTTTAGACGGACGAGTCACAACTGAAGTAGGTAATTTAAATACAGCGATTACAACCAGCACCAATACGATTAATACCCGTATAGATGGTGTGGATACGACAGTTGCAGCTTTAGATACCCGAATCGGTAATGAAGTTACCGCTTTGGATGGCAAAATCACCACCAATAAAAATGCAATCAGCACTTTAGATGGACGAGTAACAACCGAAGTAGGTAATTTAAATACAGCCATTACAACCAGCGCCAATACGATTAATACCCGTATAGATGGTGTGGATACCCGAATTGGCAATGAAGTGACTACGTTAAATACCAGGATTGGTACAGAAGTTGGAACACTGAATACCCGAATTAACAATGAAGTTGGAACGTTGAACACCACTATTTCAGGACTTGATGGACGAGTCACGACTAACACAAATGACATTGCACTGTTAAAAACCAATACAGGGAATCTTGCAGCAAATGCAGTGATCTATGATTCAGCA
>NZ_KB849211.1:508290-542872 GCF_000368025.1 Acinetobacter parvus DSM 16617 = CIP 108168 | reverse complement strand
CACTTTCTAAAAAATCAATTTGCAATGCCTGATGCCCTATCTTGGCATGTAGAGCTTTGAGGTCAATCTCTGGTTCTTGTTGTGCTGTTGGTCGTGAAAAAATATTGACTGATTGCTCAAGCAGTTGATTTTTCCAATCGATGATTTGGTTTTGATGTAAATCGAATTGAGTAGAAAGTTCAGCGAGTGTGTGGTCGCCTTTAATTGCTGCGAGAGCAACTTTAACTTTAAACTCTGCTGAATGATTACGACGTTTTCTTCGTGTCATGGTTGACTCCTAAAACAAGCATTTCCCATGCTTATTGGGGAGTAGATTATCACTTATAGACGTGGTCTAAAATCCTAGACCCACATCAATCCAAGGAAAAGCTAAAAATACAGTGAGTGATGCATTCATTGCAGTTGATCAACAATTAGGTGCAATTAAAACCTCTGTATCAGATTTAAAAACACACACAGACCAGCAAGCTGTATCTAATTTAAATGATGCAAAAAATTATGCAGATCAACAAACAACCACTGCATTAAATAATGCAAAAGGCTATACCGACCAGAAAACCACCTCAACCTTAAATGATGCAAAAAGCTATGCAGACCAAAAAGCTGCTGATGGTAAAGCCTACACAGATCAGCAAACTGCATCGACACTAAACAGCGCAAAAAATTATGCAGACCAGAAAGCTGCCGATGGCAAAGCCTATACTGATCAACAAACTGCATCTGTACTTAATGATGCAAAAAGCTACACAGATCAAAAAGCGGCATCTTCTTTAAGTGGCGCAAAAGATTATACCGACCAGCAAACAGCATCGGCACTTTCCAGTGCGAATAGCTATACCGATGGCAAAATCGCAGATGTGCAAACTCAAATTATAGCCAGTAACCAGTTTGTTCAGGTGAATGGAGTAACTGATGCCCAAGCTGCTTCGGCAACAGGTGAAAACTCGGTTGCGATTGGAACAAATACCGTAGTGACAGGCCATCGCTCAACTGCTGTAGGTGTGGGTAATCAGGTTTCAGGTAATGGTTCTGGTGCCTTTGGTGATCCAAACACGGTATCTGGAAACGGTAGTTATGTTGTGGGTAATGACAATAAAGTCACAGGTGATAATACCTTTGTGCTGGGCAATAATGTCGATACTCAAGCCAAAAATGCAGTGGTATTGGGTAATGATTCTGCATCGGATCGTGATAATACGGTATCAGTTGGAGCAAAAGGCAAAGAACGCCAAATCATCCATGTGGCGAATGCCGTTGAAGATACCGATGCAGTCAACTATCAACAGCTAAAAGCAGCAGAAAAATCGACCAATAACTATACCAATGAGCGTGTAAATGCCTTAAACAGTGCGTTTAATGATTATCGTATGGAAACAGAACAGCGCTTCAATAAAGTGGATGAACGTTTTAACCGCCAAGGTGCCATGACTGCTGCGATGATGAATATGTCAAGTAGTGCTGCCAGTGTCAAAGGACAAAATCGTGTCGGTGTGGGTGCTGGCTTTCAGGGACAGGAACAGGCGGTGTCAATTGGCTATCAACGGATTATTAATGATAATACCTCACTCACCATTGGTGGCGCATTTACCAAGGAAGAAAGTTCGGGTGGTGTAGGCGTTGGTTTTGGTTGGTAAAATTTAAAGCATAAAGTGGAAAACCCGTTCAATTGAACGGGTTTTTTTAATTAAAACGTTTTAATGGGTTTTTATTTCTAAAACCAGTTGATTAATCAGGTCAGCTGCTTCTAGTTCCCGAATCTGTCCCACATTCATGCCAGCCCAGAATGCACCATAACTATGATCATTGTGCTGACTGGCAACACTGATCAATTGCTTGGTTAAGTCATAGGTATATGGATACTCAGGTAATGCTGGGCGGTTGGGTGCATCAATCTGGGTGTGCCATGTGCCCAGCAGTCCACGGGCTGGACGACCTGATAAGCTTGAACTGATTTGTGTAATAGATTGACTGAATAAAGCTTTTCGATAGGATGCGTTCGCACTCGAACTTTTACATTGCACAAATGCTGTACCCAATTGAACAGCAGCAGCACCTAATTTCAACATCGATTTTGCTTGATCACCATTCATAATACCGCCAGCAGCTACGACAGGTAATTTACAATGTGTTGAAATGAGTTGTACGAGATCACTGGTTTTAATTGCAGCATCAAAAGTTTGATTGAAAATACCCCGATGTCCTCCAGCTTCAATCCCTTGAGCAATAATAATGTCGATTCCTGCCGCTTCAATCTGCTGTGCCTCAATCAGGTTGGTGGCAGAAACCAGAGTGACAATACCCGCATCTTTGAGTGCCTGAATCTGGCGAGGGTGTGGAATACCAAAATGAAAACTCACAGCTTTGGGGCGAGTTTCAAGTACAACATTCAGGAAATCATCATTGTCTAAAAAGCTTGGATAAATGCATCGCAACTTGGTCGGTGGCTCAGCGCCAAACTTGGCAAACTGAGGTCGTATATATTCAATCCATTGTTGGGCTTTTTGCTGGTCAAGTCGTTCAGGTTGATGACAAAAGAAATTGACCTGAAAGGGTTTGTCTGTAAGTGTCTGTGTTTTTAAAATCTCAGCTTTCGCTGTTTCTGGTGTATTTGCCCCCAGTCCCAAAGAACCAAACGCGCCTTGGTTAGAAACTTCAGCGGCCAGTTCAGGCGTTGATACACCTGCCATAGGTGCAAGAAAAATAGGGTGTTTTATTTCTAGTAATTCTAGGATTGACATCATTATATGCTCACTTTGCTTTTAGTCACCATAACGCAAAAACAAAAAACCTTGCAAATAATAACCAGTATTTAATTATGGAATATACACAATATTTATTCCGTAAAAAATAATGGTTTTAAATGGTTGTGACATTAAATAGAGAACCGACCCAGCTTGAGAAAGCCATCGCTAAAATGCCCCATAACATAATACGCAGACTGCCTTTGAGTATTGAGGTATGTGCAAAATAGCTGGAAAGCGCGCCTAAAATTCCTAATGAAATAATGCCTGTCACCAAAACGGCATGTGAAATAAAAGCATCTGGACTGAGTAGGATGGCCAGCATGGGAAGAGCCGCACCGCATGAAAAGGAGGCGGCAGAAGAAAGTGCTGCCTGAACTGGATTGGCAGCAGTATTTTCATGGATGCCAATTTCATCTCGGGCATGTGCACCCAGCGCATCATGTTCAGTCAACTGTTTGGCAACTTCATGCGCCAGTTCAGGGTTTAAACCACGTGAAATATAAATCTGAGTGAGTTCACCAAGTTCCGCATGGGGATTCTTTTCAAGCTCTCTGGCTTCAAAACGCAGGTCTGACTTTTCAATATCCTCCTGTGACTTAACGGAAATATATTCTCCAGCAGCCATTGAGGTTGCCCCAGAGATCAGCCCTGCAATACAGGTAATTAACAATGTATGTGAACTGGTACCACTGGCAGCCATACCCATAATCAAACTGGTCACGGAGATGATGCCATCATTTGCACCAAGCACGGCGGCACGTAACCAGCCTGAGCGTTGCATGACATGAGGTTCTGCATGATGAGAAAAAGACATAATTCGGCTCTTATAAAAATAATGAAACAAGTCCCAGCTTTATTATGGAAAATCATTTTTATGAAAATTCTATCAATGATTCATCAACTTAATTCGCTATAAAATAACTTATTTTAACGATAAGATAACGGGGGACTTCGTTATAATATGTGAATAGTTTAACATTTTTATTTAGGCTTTAGACTAGCAGAATAGATATGTTAGTCTATACCCTTAATTTATAATTTAATTGTGTAAACAATAACATACAGCTTGGTCTGTCTAAACAGATGTCTTGACAAATGTAACAGGTTTATCTCCGCAGTAGCCATTAAATGACTATAAAATGGCTATAAATATGTCTTAAACGTCTCAATTGCCCGTGTGCGGCTGGACTTTAATTCTACGATTGGCATAGGGTAGTCCAGATTCTGAATTTTGGTATTGGCATAAGGTTCATGTATGATTTTTGCATCCAGATCAGTGAGTTCAGGCACCCATTGACGAATGTAGTCGCCGTTCGGGTCAAATTTTAATGATTGGCTGATTGGGTTAAATACCCGAAAATAGGGAACAGCATCAGTCCCTGTCGAGGCGCACCATTGCCAGCCACCATTGTTTGCCGCCACGTCGCCATCAATCAAATGCTGCATAAACCATTGCTCACCTTTGCGCCAGTCGATGAGCAAGTTTTTGCTTAAAAACATGGCGCAGATCATCCGCAAACGATTATGCATCCAGCCTGTTGCCAGTAACTGACGCATACCTGAATCCACAATTGGAATACCCGTTTTTCCCTGTTGCCACTGTTCCAGCGCAATTGGGTCATCACGCCACGGGATATTCTGTGTTGAGGATTTAAAGGGAAGATGTTTGGAAACCTGCGGAAAATCAAACAGGATATGCTGATAAAACTCACGCCATAACAGCTCATCCAGCCACACCTGCTGGCTTTCAGACTGGATGACAAAATCACCATGCTGTTGCCTAAACAGTGCCTGAATACACTGGCGGATGGAGAGAATACCAATGTTCAGGTAGGCTGAAAGTTGACTGGTGCCAACTTGTGCTGGGAAGTCTCGTGCTTGTTTATAGTGATTCAACCTTTTCCTTACAAACTCATCTAATAAATCTAAGGCGTATGTCTCTCCAACTGGCCAATGATCAATCATGTTTTGCTCAAGCGTTGAAGCATAGGCTTGTTGCAGGGGGGGCAGGTTGGCTTGGTTAAAAAATGAAAAATCCTCTACAATCGGTTGCTGAGCGTCAGGCAATGGATAACACTGGGGCAATCCATGTTGTAAACGCTGATAACAGGTTTTCTTGAATGCCCCAAAAACCTGATAGGGCAGGTTGGACTGGTTGCGAATGGAACGCACAGGAAACAGTGTACGGTCATGAAACAGGATTAGTTCTTTTTGCTGCTGGTTTAATACTTTCTGTACATCATGGTCACGCTTTAGTTCATTTACACCCAGCTCAATATTGGCGTAGACATTTTCGATATTTATTCGCTGGAGAAGTTCCGTAAAAAAATTACCTACATCTTTCCATAGAGGAATATGCTGGATGGTTAATGGGATATTAAGGGTATTAAGCTGCTGTTTTAATTGTTGTAGCTGACGCAGATAAAACTCGTTCTTGATGGGGGCATCGTCATGTTGTTGCCATTGTTCAGGTGACAGAATCACCAACGCAATACACTGGCCAGCCTGCGTTGCGTGCCAAAGTGCAGTATGATCATGGATTCTAAGGTCCTGACGGAACCAGATCAGTTGATAAGAATGGGACATAGACAGAATATCAAGAGAAGAGAGTCGTATTAAAGTTAAGCGATTTTTCTATTTTATAAAAGTATCAGGCAATAAAAAAGCAAAGCCGAAGCTTTGCCTTAAACAATTCATTTAAAAATGAATTAGTGCTGGTGACCACCTGCACCATGAACGTGACCATGATCAAGCTCTTCTTCAGAAGCATCACGGATGTCAACGATTTCAACTTCAAAAGTCAGGTCTTGGCCAGCAAGTGGGAAGTTTGCGTCAACGATGATGTTGTCGCCTTCAACTGCTTTAACAGTTACGATTTGAACGCCATCATCAGTTTGAGCTTGGAATTGCATACCCGCTTGGATATTGTCCACGCCCTGGAACATTTGAGCTGGAACTTCTTGTACGAGGTCTGGGTTATATTCGCCATAACCTTCAGCAGCTGGAACATTTACAGTGAATTTTTCACCTACAGTTTTGCCTGTAAGCGCATTTTCTAAACCAGGAATGATGTTGCCCGCGCCGTGCAAATATGCAAGTGGTTCACCTTGAGATTGATCAAGTGTTTCACCCTCAGCGTTTGTTAAAGTGTAGTGGAATGAAACCACGTGGTTATTTGCAATAGCAGTCATGTTTTGAATCCATGTCATCAATAGTTTTAGCTGTATATCATAAAGTGAAAAATAGTTTTTGTTGACTATTTTCCACTTTTTGAAACGATTTAGTTATAAATAGGAGCGAAATTTAAAATTTCAACTCAATACAGTTTAATTTTTGGACGTACGCGGCGAGTCAGAAAATCTTTGACGGTGAGTGCCCCAGCCTGAGTGTAGCCATGAATATTGGCCTGATGCAGTCGGTATAGCGATACATACATGGTTTTGGCAATAAATCCCTGTACGCTGACATCGCCAAGCAATTCTCCCACCGCCTGATTACGGCTCAATGAAACCAGCGATCCCTTGTCGTTAAAGGTGAACATGGGTTGTGGTGAGCCTGATAAACGGGCCGCCATCGCATCCACCAGAAAAGTTGCCTGCTGGCTGGCAACCTGTGCGCGTGGGCCAAGCGGTGGCTGACGGGCATCCAGCTGACAGTTGGCGCAGTCACCAAAGGCAAATACATTTGGATCAGAATGCGTTTGAAGCGTTGCGTAAACCATTAACCGATTGATCTTGTCACGTTTAAAATCTGTAAATGATTCTAAAACTTTGGGTGCCTTTACCCCTGCCGCCCACACGGTAATATCAGAATGCAGGATTTTCCCATTGCTAAAATAGACATTAGATTTATCGACTTTTTGCACCTTATGCTCAGTCAGAATCTCGATGCCCATTTTTCTGAGTTGCTTGGCACTATGTGCTGCGGTTTTTTCATTCAATGCTGGCAGGATACGGTCAGACGCTTCAATCAATGTAATTTTGACCTGCTTCGGATCAATTTTCTTTAAGCCATAACGATAGAAGTTTTTGGTGGTTTCGATCAGTTCCGCCGCCAGTTCCACACCTGTGGCACCCGCACCAACAATACCGATGTTCAGGGCACGTTCATTGGAATGGTTTTGTGCCTCAATGTAGAGGTGGAGTAAATCCTGCTGGAAAATATCCGCCTGTTGGCGACTGTCAAGGAAGTGGCAATATTCACGTACCCCCTCGATGCCAAAATCGTTGGAGACAGAACCTACCGCAATCACCAGAGTATCGTAACCTAACTTTTGAATCAGTGGAGTGTGTTCTTTGGAAAGCTGGGGAGGAGAGAGGGTAATCTGCTTTTGATCCTTGTTGACATCCAGCAGGGTGCCAAGCACGAACTCAAAATGGTGCTTTTCTGCGTGGGCAAAGTAGTTAGTCTGTTCTTCGTGGGGATTGAGGGAGCCAGCAGCAATTTTGTGGAGCAGGGGCTTCCAGATATGGGTCAGGTTTTGGTCAACCAGTGTGATTCGGGCTTTCTTTTTCCTGCCAAAACGTTCACCCAGTTGTGTCGCAAGTTCCAAACCACCTGCGCCACCGCCTACAATCACGATATGATGTAAGGTTTTACTCATGATTAACCTAATTTTTTGTGAAAGGATGGCAGGATTATGCCATCCTTTTTTCAATATTGTATTAGTAATCTTTATAGAAAAAGTAGGTTTTTTTTAACCCTGATTTAGTGGGTAGAGTTTTGGATTTTTAGTGTCATTTATTGAGAAAAAGCTGAATAAATTAGAAAACCAGATCATAATTTTTTGAAAAATGTTGGCTTCTTCAATCTGTACATCATTCTCAATTTGCAAACTACGAATCAACTGGTTATTTTGATAGATCGACACCGTTGCCAAGTTCATGACCTGGGTTAAAGGAGCAGTCAAATGCTGTTCATTTAATTCAATGTTGATATGGGTATTGGTGGTTTGCAGTGGTTCAACTGTGCTGACCTGCTGGTTTGCATCAACCAGATGGATGCGCTGAGTTAACAAATCAAAACTATTCAAGTCAATTGGTGTTGCTTGATCATATAGCGATGTCGTCACAATAGTTGGTTGCTTGGTTTCGACCTTAAACATTTTTAGGGTTGATTTAATCACAGGCAGTTCAGCAATCAGTCTTTGCTTTGGAATGACTTCCTCATCACGGGTATAGGTATAGGCCAGGTCCATCAGCTTGTGCGCGACTTCGGCACGTTTCACCGCACTGGGTGTACCCAACACCACTACAATTAAACGGCGTTTATCAACATGTGGATTAAAGGTCGGACGTTCCGCAGTCAAGGCCAGATTATAGCCAGCAGCCTTAGTATAGCCTGTTTTTAAACCATCTGCCGTAGGGTCAAGCTTTAAGGCAAAATTGGTGGCATGGTGAAAACGCTGGTTATAGCTAAAGCTTGGCATTTTTGAATAATGCAGATAGTCAGGGGTTTGCGTGACGATAGCCTGAGCCAGCACACCTAAATCTGCCGCAGTTGAATAATGGTCAGGCATGCTGATGCCAGCAGGATTGCTGAAATGGGTATCTTTCATTCCCAAGGCCTGTGCTTCCCGATTCATGCGCGCAACAAACTCGGGTACGCTGCCTGAAATCTTTTCGGCAAGCGTGACAGCCGCATCATTGGCAGACATCACAATTAAACCTGCGAGGAGCTGGTCAATTGAAATCTGCTCACCCGCTTTCAGGTACATTTGCGATTCATCCCACATCACGGTACTCACCACAGGCGTAGCCGTCAGTACCTCTTCCTTACGCAATTTTCCAGCTTCAATTTCCTTGAGGGTAATGTAGGCCACCATCATTTTGGTCAATGAGGCTGGGGCACGTTGTACGTGGCTATTATGTTCAGCAATGACCTGACCTGACTGGGCATCCATAATTGACCATGCCTGCGCCTCCACCGATTCAGGTGCAATATTCAGTAAATTGGCATGAGCGAGATGGGTACAGATTAAGCTAAATAACGTAAACACGGAGAGGATAAATTTCACGTAAACACCTTGTGCTGCCGATCCAGTGGCATGGAATGCGAAAAAAGCATGCTATGACTTTTTTGTTGAAGAATCTAGCAATTTCTACAGACAAGCAAGACATCTAAGCATGACTTTGTAAAAAAATGCTAAGCTGTGCGAAGTGAGTCTTATTTTTACGATCTAAAGCTATGTTGCACTATCAAATTGAGTTCGACGATTATCGCCAACACCTTATTCATGTGACCTTGCGTTTCCTTGCCAATCCCAATCAGGAGCTATGGTTGCCGACCTGGATTCCAGGCAGTTACCTCATCCGTGAGTTCTCAAAACATATTGAATCGGTTCAGGCTTCTGATGAAGCAGGGCGTCTGCTCAGCATTAAAAAAACCGAGAAAAACCGCTGGCGTTTGTTCAATAACGACCATGAACTGATTACGGTTGAGTATGATGTCTATGCCTATGATTTATCGGTGCGTGGGGCGTATGTCGATCAAACCCGTTTGTATGTCAATCCTGCCTGTGTCTGTTTAGGTCTGCAAGATCAGGAACAGTCACCTTGTGAGGTTGAAATTTTCCTGCCTGATGAACTCAAGCATTTCCAGATTGCCACGGGGCTGCCAAGTAAAAGTCTGGTCAAGGGACGCTTTACTCTAAAAGCGGAGAATTATGACCAACTGATTGACAGTCCATTTGAGCTGGCTGAACAAAGCCGTTTTAGCTTTCAAGCCAATGGTATTCCACATGAGTTTGTGATTTCAGGCAAGCACAATACCAATTTGGATCGTTTACAGGCAGATATTGAGAAGATTTGTCAGGCTGAAATTAATCTGTTCGGTTCAGCACCATTTCAAAACTATACTTTTATGACCATGGCAACGGGCAATAGTTATGGTGGTCTGGAACATTGCAACAGTACCAGCCTGATCACCCCGCGTGATGACTTGCCGAAAGAGAATGAAACACAGGAACCTTCCAAAGACTATCAACGTTTTCTGGGTTTATGTAGCCATGAATATTTCCATTCATGGCTGGTGAAATTTATACGCCCTGAAAATTTTGCCCATTATGATTTGCACAAAGAGGGCTACACCAGCTTACTCTGGATATTTGAAGGCTTTACTTCTTATTATGATGACCTGATTTTGTTGCGTAGTGGTGTGATTTCGCAGAAATCCTATCTGGATTTATTAAAGGCGCAGATTGACCGCTATTTGCAAAATCCAGGACGTTTGATCCAGTCTGTTTCGGAATCCAGTTTTGATGCATGGATCAAGTTCTATCGTCAGGATGAAAACTCAAACAATGCAGGCACCAGTTACTACAACAAAGGCAGTCTAGTGGCGCTTTGCCTGGACTTGGGGCTACGTTTGCGTGGTTCAAACCTTGATGCCCTGATGCGCCGTTTATATGAAAATACCCAAAAGGGGATTCAGGTCAATGAACGCACCATTTTTGAATTTTGCAATGAATTGACAGGGGATAACTGGATTGAGCAAATCAATCATTTAATCAATACCACCGATGAGTTGCCACTGGACCAGCTCTTGCCTGAGTTTGGTTTAAGTTATAGCCTGAAAAATGATAAGGCGCTGCCATTTGGTTTAAAAACCGTGGATAAGGCTGAGGGTGTGGTGATTCAGCAAGTTCGCCGTGACAGTGCTGCTGCAAAAGCTGGACTGTCTGCCAATGACGTGATCCTTGCGATTGATGGTATTAAAGCATCAGAAAAGCTTCTGGCGAAATATGCAAAACAGCAGGGAACGTTTACGGTTTATGCTTTCCGCCGTGATGAGCTGTTGCAGTTTGAAATTTCAGGTGGAGAAAATGCACTGACCACTGTTGAGTTAAAAGTTGAAGATCAGAATAAACTTGATCGTTGGTTGAAAGTTTAATCCCCCGACCAACGTCATATGTTGTTCATTAAACTTTGTTAGTGTCGTACTCATACTAAGGCACTATATTCATTTGTTTGCGAAATGGTAAATTTAAAGCTCTTATTTAAGCTGAAACGGTTTTGTGTTTGAAAAGCCAAAACTTCATGTGAGGTGGCTAAACATAGCTGCAACTTTTATAGAGTTTTGTAGTATTTTTTTTCGAAATGTCGTTATCACTCGATATTGCGTTGACTGAGATGCGACGAGGGCCGATACTCTCAGTGGTTTTATTTAAGCACATCGGTTCTCAAAGACTGGGCCAAAAGCTTGGTTCTTCACAACTAACATTTAACACAAGGGGCTATATATGGCTGGTGGAAAGTCAAAAATCATTTACACACTGACTGATGAGGCGCCACTACTGGCGACCTACTCTCTACTGCCGATCATTGAGACCTTTACCAAGCCAGCTGGCATTGAGATCGTTAAAAGTGACATCTCTGTAGCCGCGCGCGTGCTCGCAGAATTTTCGGACTACCTACGCGACGAGCAGAAAGTGACCAATAACCTTGCGGAGCTTGGACGTCTCACGCAGGATCCAGATACGAACATCATTAAACTTCCAAATATCAGTGCTTCGGTTGCTCAGTTGGTGGCATGCATCAAGGAACTTCAGTCAAAAGGCTATGCGATTCCTGATTATCCAGAGAATCCAGTGACTGAGGAAGAAAAGGCAATTAAAGACCGCTATGGTAAATGTCTCGGTTCAGCCGTAAACCCAGTGTTGCGTGAAGGGAACTCTGACCGTCGTGCGCCTGCTGCGGTAAAGAACTATGCCAGAAAGCATCCACATTCAATGAGCGAATGGAAACAGTGGTCACAAACCCACGTTTCACACATGGAAGAGGGTGACTTCTATCATGGTGAAAAGTCGATGACACTGGACCATGCACGTAACGTGAAAATGGAATTGATCACCAAAACGGGTGAAACCATTGTCTTGAAGCCAAAAGTGGCGTTGCAGGATGGCGAAATCATCGACTCAATGTTCATGAGCAAAAAAGCGCTGTGTGAATTCTATGAGAAGCAACTGGAAGACTGCCGTGAAGCAGGCATCCTGTTCTCACTGCATGTAAAAGCGACCATGATGAAAGTGTCGCATCCCATCGTGTTTGGTCACTGTGTCAAGATCTACTATAAAGATGCATTTGAAAAACATGGCAAGTTATTTGACGAGTTGGGTATTAACGTCAATAACGGTATGGCAGGCCTGTATGAAAAGATCGCAACCTTGCCAACCTCGCTTCGTGAAGAAATTATTGAAGATTTACACGCCTGTCAGGAACATCGTCCTCGTCTGGCAATGGTTGACTCCGCCAAAGGCATTGATAACTTCCACTCTCCGAATGACGTGATTGTCGATGCATCCATGCCTGCAATGATTCGCGGTGGTGGTAAAATGTGGGGTGCTGATGGCAAGCCTTACGACTGTAAAGCGGTGATGCCAGAATCAACTTTCGCACGTATCTATCAGGAAATGATCAATTTCTGTAAGTGGAATGGCAACTTTGACCCGAAAACCATGGGAACTGTGCCAAATGTGGGCTTGATGGCACAAAAAGCGGAAGAATACGGTTCACACGACAAGACTTTCGAGATTCCAGAAGCGGGCATTGCCAACATCACTGACCTTGATACAGGTGAAGTGTTAATGACCCAGAATGTTGAGCAGGGTGATATCTGGCGTATGTGTCAGGTGAAAGATGCGCCGATTCGTGACTGGGTAAAACTTGCGGTGACACGTGCGCGTAGCTCTGGCATGCCAGCGATTTTCTGGCTTGACCCATACCGTCCGCACGAAAATGAACTGATCAAGAAAGTCGAAAAATACCTGAAAGAGCATGATACCGATGGTCTGGATATCCAGATTATGTCTCAGGTGCGTGCAATGCGTTATACGCTTGAGCGTGTGGCGCGTGGTTTAGACACGATTTCCGTGACGGGTAACATCCTGCGTGACTACCTGACTGACTTGTTCCCAATTATGGAACTGGGCACTTCTGCGAAGATGTTATCTATCGTTCCGTTAATGGCTGGCGGTGGTATGTACGAAACAGGTGCGGGTGGTTCAGCACCAAAACACGTTCAGCAGTTGGTGGAAGAGAACCATTTGCGCTGGGATTCATTGGGTGAGTTCCTTGCGCTGGCTGTCTCTCTGGAAGAGCTTGGTATTAAAGAAGATAATGCGCGTGCAAAATTGCTTGCCAAGACTTTAGATCAGGCAACAGGCAAGTTACTGGATAATGACAAGTCTCCATCACGTCGTACTGGTGAGCTGGACAACCGTGGTAGCCACTTCTATTTGGCGTGGTACTGGGCTGAGGCGCTTGCTGCACAGGATGAAGATGCTGAGTTAAAGGCGCAGTTCACCCCACTGGCGAAAACACTGGCTGAGAATGAACAGAAGATTGTGGCTGAATTCTCTCAAGTACAGGGCAAAGCGGCTGACATTGGTGGCTACTACGCTGCTGATCCAGCAAAAGTGAATGCCGTGATGCGTCCAAGTGAAACATTCAATGCAGCGCTTGCAACTGTTTAGAAATATCAACCGACCCTACTTTGAGTTGGTATTGATAAAAAGCTAGTACCTCGGTACTAGCTTTTTTTATGGGGCTTTGAAGTGGGCTTTATGACTAACCTAAGAAATATTAAATCTTAACGGCCATTACGGTTACGGCCACGAGGCGCTTTGGTACTTGGACGTGTTGTACCATTGGTCTTACGACGTGGTTTCTCACTTTCATCCATTTGCCAGATGCGTTTACTCCCAGACTTTTTCTTGTCACCGTCTTTTTTATCACCCTCTTTCTTTTTATGCTGCATTGGCTTGCCACCCGTACCGCCAGGTTTTTTGACATAGGAACGAGAACGGTAGGGCTGATCTTCAGGCAGGTCTTTAAAATCTGGATAAAGCAGCGGTTCAATATCGGTTTGTTCGCCTGGTTGCAAACCCAGACGCACTAAATCAATGGCGCCAATCTTGGTACGAATGAGCCGTAAAGTTGGAAAGCCAACCGCCGCCGTCATACGGCGTACCTGACGGTTACGCCCTTCACAAATTTGTAACTCAATCCAGCTGGTCGGGATATTGGCACGGTAGCGTACAGGTGGATCACGATCCCATAACCATTCTGGTTGATCCACTTTAATGGCCTTGGCGGGCAAGGTCATGCCATCTGCCAGTTCTACACCTTTACGCAGCTGTTCAAGCGCTTCCTCAGTGACATCACCATCCACCTGAGCCAGATAAGTCTTGTATTTCTTGTTCGCTGGATTGGTAATGTACTGGTTTAAACCGCCATGATCTGTCAGGAACATCAGTCCTTCAGAATCAAGGTCAAGGCGGCCTGCAAGACGCAAATCAGGATCGTGGATAAAATGGGAAAGCGTGAGATGGGCTTCATCTTCACGGAACTGTGACAGCACGTCAAAAGGTTTGTTAAATACGACAATTTTCATATAAAAATACTACTTTAAGAGTATGGGGTATTTGGTAAATGTATATTTTTATTTTATTGAGAAATGTTATTATTTCTCATATAAATCTAAAAAGATACAAGATTGAACTACACTGAATCAGCAAGTAAAAAAATCAAAGTATGCCATAAAAAACAAGGGATACATTAATTGCCAGCTACATGAGGGAGAACCTGTACAATGGGTTATCAGAAGATCGTGGTTCCTGCCGATGGTGACAAAATCACAGTGAATGCAGACCTGTCACTGAATGTTCCAAATCATCCTATCATTCCTTTCATTGAAGGTGATGGTATTGGTGTGGATATTACACCAGCAATGAAAGCAGTTGTAGATGCTGCTGTTCAAAAAGCTTACGGTGGTAAACGTTCGATCGAATGGATGGAAGTTTATTGCGGCGAAAAAGCCGACAGGATTTATGGCACTTATATGCCAGAAGAAACTTTTGAAGCTTTGCGTGAGTTTATTGTTTCAATTAAAGGTCCCTTAACCACACCAGTTGGTGGTGGTATCCGTTCCCTGAATGTCGCGCTGCGTCAGGAATTGGACCTATATGTATGTGTGCGTCCAGTGCGCTGGTTTGAGGGTGTACCATCACCTGTGCAACATCCTGAGTTGACGGATATGGTGATTTTCCGTGAGAACTCGGAAGACATCTATGCTGGGATTGAGTGGAAAGCCGATTCTCCAGAAGCAAAGAAAGTCATTAAGTTCCTGAAAGAAGAAATGGGTGTCACCAAAATCCGTTTCTCTGAGGGCTGTGGTATCGGGATCAAGCCTGTATCCAAAGAAGGTACCCAGCGTTTGGTACGAAAGGCCATTCAATTCGCGATTGATAATGACAAACCCTCTGTGACACTGGTTCACAAAGGCAACATCATGAAATACACCGAAGGGGCGTTCAAGGAGTGGGGTTATGAGCTTGCAGTGGAGCGTTTTGGCGGTCAGCTGATTGATGGTGGGCCGTGGGTAAAAATCAAGAATCCGAAAACGGGTAAGGACATCGTGATCAAGGATGTGATTGCCGATGCATTCCTGCAACAAATCCTGATGCGCCCAGCAGACTACTCTGTCATTGCCACATTGAACCTCAATGGTGATTATATTTCCGATGCGCTTGCGGCAGAGGTCGGTGGTATTGGGATTGCGCCAGGTGCAAACATTGGTGGGGCAATTGCGGTATATGAAGCCACTCACGGTACAGCACCGAAATATGCGGGACAGGATAAGGTCAACCCAGGTTCAATCATCCTTTCTGCTGAAATGATGTTGCGTGACATGGGCTGGACAGAGGCCGCCGACCTGATCATCAAGGGTGTGTCAGGGGCGATTGAGGCGAAAACTGTCACTTATGACTTTGAGCGTTTAATGCCAGGTGCGACCTTGTTGCGTTGTTCTGAATTTGGTCAGGCAATCATTGAGCATATGGGCGAGTAAGTTTTTATTTGTCCTATTAAGAGTGGTTTTGGCCACTCTTTTTTGTTTATGGTTTTATCAAACCATTAAGCTTTCATTTTCTGTTAAAGGTTCAGAGCTGGTTGTGTATCGTAAATTTAAAAAAATCTGTATCTATCATTTATCCACCATGTGTTCAAAATAAATTAAAAATCTTGAGAGTGTTGTGCAATGAAAATGTATCAGGTAGATGCCTTTACCAAACAACTATTTAAGGGCAATCCTGCGGCGGTGATTGTGACCGAGCAATGGCTGGATGACATCCTGATGCAGAATATTGCGCTGGAAAACAAGTTGGTATTGGCGAAGACCCTGTAACGGCTTCAATCCATACCGCAATTGCAGCGCTTTGGGCGGAAAAACTGGATAAAAAACGGCTGATCGCTTATCAGGCCTCCACTCGAGGTGGGATTCTGGAATGTGTTATTGAGTCTGAACAGCGTATTGAAATCTCAGGCTATGCGAAACTGTACATGCAGGCCGAACTGATGATCTAATTTGTAACTAAATCTCTATAAAAACAAAGAAAAAGGCTGTTTAAATCAGCAGCTTTTTTCAAAACATTACTATTAAAAATGCGAATCGTTCTCTACTATAGCTTATTGTTTTTATTTAATTCACCCAAAATACTTGGATAATCTATGTTAATGCGGTTTAAGCAGCTTACCCTTTCTCTTTGTTTAATCGGGTTAAGTGCAACTTCCTGGTCTCAGACAGTACTGGTCAAAACTGAAAAAAATATTGAAGAATATGAATTAGATAATGGTTTCAGAGTTATTCTTGCACCAAACGATAAAGAAAATAAGGTGTATGTCAACACAATCTACCTGACAGGTTCACTGAATGATCCAAAAGGCAAGGGTGGTCTGGCTCATTTACTGGAACATCTGGCCTTTAAAGGCACACAAAATGTCAAGGGAGAGGAGTTTCAGCGCCGTTTAGATCAATATACCCTGATGACCAATGCCAGTACTGACTATTACTCTACCAAGTATCTGAATATTGTCCGTCCAGAAAAAACCGCCTTAAATGAAATTCTGTACCTCGAATCTGAGCGTATGGACAAGCTGGTGTTGCAGGAGAAATTTGTACCGTCTGAAATCGAGATTGTAAAACGTGAACGTGAAATCCGTATGGATCAGCCTTTTGCGGTTTTGATGGATCAGATGTTTAAAGCAGCATACGGTAATCAATATTTGGGACGGTTGCCAATTGGGGATTTGCCCGAGTTAAAGTCCATCAACATGAACGAACTCAATCAGTTCTATAAAACATGGTATGCACCAAATAATGCGATTATGGTTATTTCGGGTAAATTTGATAAAACTGAGGTGCTGAATAAAATTGATCAATATTTTAGCCCTATTCCAGCACGGGTTGTGCCTGCCCCTGTAAAAGTTCCTGTACTGGATTCCAGAAAAATTCAGCCACGACAATTTACCGTGCAAAAGGGCAGTGACTTGGCCAAGTTCCATGTCTATATGAATGGGCAGAATGCACAGCTACAGTCTGCCTTGTCGATAGCACCAGCACTCTATACCATGCAGCCAAGTGGAACCCTGTATAAGAGTATGGTGGAAACAGGTATTAGCACCGCTGTACAGTCGACAACATGGCTGGATCAGGATTTTAATCTGGTATTTATGGGAGCGATTTATGCACCGAATCATGATGCCAAAAAAGTCGATCAAGCCTTAACGACAGGCGTGGAAAATAGCCAGCCATTTACCGATGCAGAGTTACAACGGGTCAAGAACATGACCAAAAATGCCGCTGATACCATTGCTAAAGATGCTGTAGCTTTAGGTTCACGTCTGAGTGATTATGCTGTGGCTTCACATGGACAGTGGGACCAGTATTTTAAAGACCTACAGGCCATTCAAGACTTAAAGTTGAATGATGCCAACCAGATCTTGAAGCAGTTTTTGGTTTCATCACACCGTATTTCTGGAGATATTTTGCCAACGCCTGAAGACCAGAAAAAGGCCATGACGCAAAATACTCAGGAAAAACCTAAAACGCTGGACCAGAGCGCTGAGAAAGCTGAGCCATTAAAAGATGCCAGTGTGTATAAACAAGAAGTTAGCCAATTTGTCACCCAGTCTGCCCAGCAGTTGCAAAAGAATGAGCAAAAGATTCAACGGGGTGAATTGAAAAACGGTATTCGCTATGCATTGTTTCCAGCGTCAACTCGCGATGACAAAACCTATGCCACCATCAGTCTGGACTTTGGTGATGAAAAAACCTTATTTGGCAAGGGTGTGACTTTAGACCTGACTAGCTACCTGATGTTACGTGGTTCAGAAAAGCATAGCTTGCAGGAAATTACCGATAGGGCAATTGCGGCAAGTGGTGGAGCTTCTGTCATATCAAATGGTAATGGTTTGACCATTAACATCAATGCCAAAAAAGACCAGTTTGAAGATTTCCTCAACTTTATTATTGAGGTGGTTAAGCAACCTAAATTTGCCCAGTCCGAATTTGACTTGGCGAAAAACCAAAGCTTGTCGGTGTTGGATCGCCCGTATACCGAGCCTGCCACTGTCGCATCCATGACCTTGGCAAGATTGCTGGAAACCTACCAGCCAGGAGATATGCGTTATCACTTTGAGCCTGATCTGGTCAAGAAACAGTTAAATGATGTGACTCAAGCGCAAATTAGACAATTCTATAACCAATTCTTCGTGACCAACCATGCCCAAATTGCAGTAACAGGGGATTTTGATCCGAAAAAAATGCAGCAAACGCTGCAAAAAGCGTTTGGTTCATGGAAAACCAAACAGCCTTATCAAAAGATCACTTCACCTTATGTCGCTTTTAAAGCGCAGAAAGTACATGTCCTGTCAGAACAGCGTGAGTTTGGAAGTTACCAAAGTGTTCTTACCATGCCTGTCGGTGCTTACCATCCAGATGCGCCAGCATTGATTATTCTCAGTCATATTATGGGCAATTCACAGCTTTCCTCGCGTTTGGCGCAGGAGTTACGTGAAAAGAATGCGCTGGTCTATGGTTTTGGCAGTGATCTTGACTTGGACTCAGATACAGAAAGTGGCTCAATCAGTATTACAGCGAACTATACCGCTGGACGTTCTGATCAGGTATCCCAATCTGTGCATAAGGTTTTGACAGACTTGTTGAATAAAGGTGTGACTGAACAGGAACTGGAAGCAGCCAAAGCCGATATTATGAAAAAACGTGTCACTTCCTTGGAAGATGAACGCAAGATTCATGGCATGTTAACCGCACAGTTGGAACGCAATAAAACCCTGCTTGATCGTGAAAAGCGTGATCAAGAGATTGCCAAACTCAGTAAGGCTGATGTAGATGCCGTGATTAAGAAATATATCAAGCTAGATCAGTTTGTTGAGGTGATGGCTGATCAGTATGGTCAGGCTCAAGCCACGAAATAAATGATCAAAATAATAAAGCCACTAAATCGGTGGCTTTATTATTTACGGAGTGACCATTAATGGTCGTGATCATGTTTATGCGTATGAAAATCTTCATTTTTGCGAAAGCGTAAATAGTTTTCAAACTGTTCACAATATTCGTCAAAGTTGTCTTCAAGCATCATCTGGAACTGTTGCAGTAAATAAGACATCACTTGTTCTTTGGCATCACGCATTTCATTGCCATCTTTAAAATTATTGGCTGCTACCCATGTGTTAAAACGGGCTGTACCAAATAACATGGCTGCACTGACTTGTCCCCGTAATTCAGCGGGATCAGTTTTTTGCCCTTTTGGAGGGCGGCAAAATTCATTGGCCTGTTTGATAAACTCATCGGCACGCTCAAAAAATACCGCATTTAAAGCTTCTTCTTCCGTCACATCGGTAGCGTTAATTTTTTGAGACATGATCATTTCCAGCGACAAATTAAGACACACTATTATAGACAAAGCCTTGCTGAAACTAAACCTTTGCCTTAATCTAAAATAGCCTAAGCAAGTTGGAATAACCAAAATGTCAGATGCAATTGCGATCCAAAGCTTAAAAACCGATATTGCTTTACTACGCCAACACATCCATCCACCGCAACATTTACAGCATGTGGAGGGTTTGCCGATTTATTATGCGCTGAAACATGAAGTGGATGAATATTATCGACAATGGCAGCCTTTGATTGAGAGGGCACAACAGCTTTGCCAGCCTTTTATGGAAGATAAGGTAGTGGATGCGATTCATTTACCCAGTCATTTAAATTTGCCGTTATTTTTCTTTCATGTTGATCGTATCCGAATCAATAAAACCCGCGCTAAAGAATCTAAAACTTTTCGGGGTGTGGCGGCACTGGTGGAAAAATGTGGGCAGTTTGATACCGACCAGATTTTTGCTATGCAGGAATGGCTGGAAAGTGATGATACGGCTGCTTTGGTGGCACATCGGGAGTTTATTGATTTACGGACTTATGTGTTCCAGCATGGGCAAAGTGAATATACCCGAACCCGTTTTTATATGAATGGCATGATTCTAAGTGTTGAGCCGCATTTTGAATTGGTGGATGCACGGGATAAACCCCGTAAACAGCGTAATGATAGCTATAGTGATCCGATTGCGGATAATGGGACGTGGAAAATTTTTGGGAAATATCGGTAAATATTACTAAACTTTATATCTGAGTTCGATAAGAAATATGATCTGCTCATTAATAAATGAAATTGTATTTTCGTTCAGGTTGGCACTACCGCAAAAATTATGAGGAATCAAATGCTTCTTGTATAGGTAATGCCTTACTTTTGACTGGGCAAAAGTAACAAAACCCTTTTGTTGAGCTGATGGCACATCCTTGATACCACAGCCAAACAGGCGGCATCCATGCCGCCCATCACGATAGTAAATGCTGGTTTTACTTTGTTGTACTTGCTGCTTGGATTAGCCATATAAAAGAAAAAATTACGCCCAAAAAATATCTTTATGAGAAAGCACCTGTAGCTTTTTATTTGCTTTTTTTGTCACATGCGGCTGCTGTGCTTTGACCCAACCTAAAGCAAATAAAAATTCTGGCTTTTCAGAAACTTGTTGCTGGAAAATCTGCTCAGCCACGAACAGGTCATTATAAAAACCTAAATATTCCTGAATCGGTTGCAGTTTATCCAGAAACTGCTGTACCTGCTTTTTAGGATAAAGCCCAGCAGTAAAGTCAATGCAGTAACGCAGTTGCTTGACTCGCTTACGGGTACGATGTTGCTGCTCTATAGAAAGTTCAGGAAATTGGGAAGCATCTTTTAAAATCTTGTGATAGAGCTTGCTTAAGCTTTTAGCGACCTGTTTGAACAATTTGGCCTTTGCTTCATTTTCACTGTGAATAAAGCTAAGGAGAGATAAAAATAATTGTGTGGTCTGAGTATTGCTTAAACGTGTAGCAATTTCAGGATCGCTACTGGAGCTTAATGCAAAATCAAAATCACAGACTTCCTTGATCAATGGAATGACGGAATCCTGAATGGCATCATGATCGCGTGATTGTCCCAATGCCCTAAAAATATCGGCCAACTCACTTTCCCAAGCAGGATTGATGTGTTCTGACCAATTGGAAAAATGTTTTAATGCTGAACGTAAACGGCGTAAACCCACCCGTGCCTGATGAATATGATCTGCCTCAGCCACGCCACCAGCAATGGCAGCCGCATTGGGTAGAATATGGTTTAGACTATTTTCAATCACCAATTTCAGTGCCTGTTCAGCCGATAGATTCGGATCTAATTTAAGTGATTTTGCTTTGGCGGCAGGAGATGATTTTTTCTCCATAGCCAATAAATTGCCACGTTCTGCCTTGCTACGCACATCCAGCCAGAGTTGATATTTATCTACCCAGGTTTGAGCGAATTCAATTAAATCCTGAGCTGAACCTTGCTTGAGCTCAAACTCAACTTCACAGATTTTCGCCTGATCTTTGCCTGTACGAATTTCTCCATCATCCAGACAAACTTCAATCTGTGAATTGTTAAACTCAAATACGTGATAAGTACGCTGCACATTGGTTTGAAACTGCAATTGTAAATCGGCAGGTTCATTACCTAATATGTTACGTAACACATTTTGAACGGTTTGATTATGTTGATAATGTGATAAATCCAGTTCAGGTTCCTGTTCACATTTGCCTAATACAATATCTTCTTCAATGCGTTGTAAATGATTTTTACTGGCTGCCTTAAAGGTTTGTACCCAGCCATCTTCCTCCTGACGCAAGCGAATCGCCACATAATTTTTGGCAAGTAGACGATCAGGCGTATCGTAATATTTGGCCTGTAAATGAATTTTTTGTGCTTTGTGTTTATTTAAGGTCTGTAAAACACTTTTTTTCTTGGATTCAGGGAGTTGAAATTTAAGCTCGATTTCCATAACGTAATGGCTCCTGACCATTTAAAATAACCAATTGAAATGAGTATAACCTGTTGATCCCAAAAATGACTGTTAAAGTTTTTTGAAGCTTGGATATGTTGTGACACTATAATTTTATTTTGTTCAAGAAATGCAGTAACGTATGATGAGTTTTTGTACGATTAGGACGATCATAAAATGAATGCACCAGCAAATATCTCTCAGCCAGTGGAATTTTCATTGCCGATTAAAAATTATAATGAATTTTATCGCTTTTATCCGAATAGCCGTAAAACCTCGGGGTTTAGCCCGAGGATATAAGGCTGCAATCCGCTAGTCCCCCTTGTGGGGATTAGCTAGGATTGCTAAAAACATTTGAATCTAGTAATCCATGTGCTATGATAATTACGTTGTATATTTTTAGTCAGCAGACTGATACAACACGAAAAAAACAGTTTTCCCCATTGTAATCCGTGCACTCTTTGCAATCCGAAAGGTAGGACTACATTGGAATAAGAAGCAGAGAACTATAGTATCTGTTTCGTGGCAGGACATTGCCATCTAGCAGTAGGAATCCCCGTCCTTTAGGTCGGGGAGGATGTCAATTAACTGAACACCGCAATATCAATAGTCGCCGTTTACATGCGGTTGGTAGTTCTCTTGGTATTTATTTTTGGGCGAAAGCCATCCGCCAACGTAAGGCAAAATACTTGGCGTATGGCTTATTGTCTGGCTATGCCTGTGCGTGGGTGGGGCACTTCTTTCATGAACATAATAAGCCAGCAAGTTTTAAACAACCGCTTTATAGCTTTATCTCTGACTGGAGAATGTTGTCTGATATCGTACGTGGTCGCTTGAGTTTAATTGATCGTAAATTTGATAAAATTGATTCCTAATTTAAAAAATCCCTTAAACGACATTCGATGTCGTAAAGTCGCTTTAAGCGGCTTTTTTATTGTATTGATATCCGTTAGGCTTGGAAAAAATCAAGGTAAAATAGAAGTATGGAACAACTCAACCCATCAGACTTAAAAGCAATTCTTCATTCTAAACGGGCCAATCTGTACTACCTTGAACATTGTCGAGTGATGCAGAAAGATGGTCGAGTTTTATACCTGACCGAAGCCAAAAATGAAAACCAGTACTGGAATATCCCGATTGCCAATACCACTGTAATTTTACTCGGCACAGGAACATCCATCACCCAAGCTGCAATGCGAATGCTGTGTAGTGCAGGTGTGTTGGTTGGTTTTTGTGGCGGTGGAGGGACACCGCTATTTTCAGGCAGTGAAGTGGAATGGCTAACGCCACAAAGTGAATATCGCCCAACGGAGTACATGCAGGGGTGGATGAGTTTCTGGTTTGATGATGTCAAACGTTTAGAGGTGGCGAAAGCCTTTCAAATTGCTCGTATTGAATTTATCCGTAAAATCTGGGCAAAAGATAAAGATTTAAAAGATGAAGGTTTTTATCTGGATGATGCGGATATTAGCCAAGCTTTAATCGGTTTTGAAAATAAAATTCCACATCAAACCAAAGTTGGTGATTTGTTACTTGCCGAAGCCATGACTACGAAACAGCTTTATAAAATTGCAGCGACTCGTTGCAAACTCAGTTTTGAGCGTAATCCTGAACAAGGGGATTTAGCCAATGACTTTCTTAATCATGGCAATTATCTAGCTTATGGACTCAGCGCAACCACGCTTTGGGTGTTAGGTATTTCACATAGTTTTGCAGTGATGCATGGGAAAACCCGACGGGGTGCATTGGTGTTTGATGTGGCAGATTTGATTAAAGATGCGGTGGTGTTGCCGTGGGCTTTTATTTGTGCCAAAGAGGGGATGACTGAGCAGGAGTTCCGCCAACAGCTATTGCAAAAATTCACAGAATATCGTTGTCTGGATTGGATGTTTGAGCAGGTGAAATTGCAAGCTTGCAAAAACTTTACTACAGGGGCGAGTGAATTATGATTGTCACCTTTATTTCTCAATGCGAAAAGAAAGCAATCCCTCGAACTCGTCGCGTGTTAGATGCCTTTGCAGATCGGATTGGTGATAACACTTGGCAAACGGTGATTACGGAAGATGGGTTGTTAGCGGTTAAAAAGCTACTTAGAAAAACAGTCACAAAAAATACAGCGGTTTCTTGCCATTGGATACGTGGACGCCGTAGAAGTGAGTTGATGTGGATTGTGGGAAACCGAAATAAGTTTAATAGTGAAGGCATTGTGCCTGTAAATACCACCAAAAAAAGTTTAGCTCAAAATAAATGGGAAAATGACTGGCATTATTTGCCTTTAATTAAGGCACTTGTGGCGGTATCTGCTTTACTGCATGATTGGGGCAAAGCAACAGTTCTTTTCCAAGAAAAATTAAAACCTCAAAGTAATAATAGCAAGAAAGGCGATCCGTTACGGCATGAGTGGATTTCCTGTCTTTTGCTCAATGCGTTGGTGCAATCATCAGGTGATATTGATTCTGATGAAGCATGGCTGAATTTATTAATAGCGCAGAAATGGGATGAAGAATTATTAAAACAAACGATTATTAAAAATTCAGACCAATCTAAAGTCTTGGATCAATTACCACCTTTGGCGCAATTGGTGGCTTGGTTGATCGTCTCACACCATCGTTTACCTGCTTTAAAGGATGAACAACGACGTAGAGATTATGCTGATACAAAAAAAGAAACACTGACAAGTTTGTTTAAAAGTATAAAAGTAGACTGGGGCTATCAAAATAAATTTGATGAACAGGATTATCAGCAACGTCTTAAACTTTGTTTTGAATTTGAACAAGGTTTATTAAACCAATCTGTTGAGTGGACAAAACAAATCAAAAAATGGTCAGCTCGATTATTGCAAGAATCACATACAACCGAACAAATCTTTGCAGATGGGAGTTGGCGAGTCATTTTACATCATGCTCGATTATGTTTGATGTTGGGCGATCATTACTATTCATCTTGTGAAGCAGATAAAACATGGAAAACCCGCTTATCCTTGAGAGCAAATACTGATCCAAAAACCAAACAATTGAAGCAATTTTTAGATGAGCATCTGGTGCGAGTCAGTGATAATGCAATGCGAGTGGCGCAGTCATTGAGTCGTTTAGCCGATGAGATGGAACCTGCTTATGATGTTCAAAAATTAAAAAAGAAAAGTCCTCAAGGTTTTGAATGGCAAGATCAGGCAGTAAAAGGCATTCAGCAATTTATTCAAAAAAATGAAGCTGCTGAAAAACAGGGCTGGTTTATTGTCAATATGGCAAGCACAGGTAAAGGAAAAACGATTGCCAATGCCAAGATTATGCAAGCTTTATCTAAAGATGCGCAGTCATTACGTTATATTTTGGCATTGGGTTTAAGAACCTTAACATTACAAACAGGCGATTCTTATCGTCATGATATTGGTTTAAGTAATGATGAGCTTGCTGTTTTAATTGGTTCAAAAGCAGTTCAGGAACTCCATCATCACAATACAAAAAAACCTCAGCAGGATGAATCTCATCTGATAGAGGAAATTGGCTCGGAGTCATTGGAGGAATTGTTAGATAATGAGCTAGATTATGATGCCATGCCACAAGCTGATTTTATGAATGCATTATTTCCTCAAAATCAGGCTGAACGTAATAAAGCATTTTTATATAAACCTGTATTAGCATGTACCATTGACCATTTGATGGCTGCGACTGAAACTAAACGTGGCGGAAAATATATTTTACCGAGTTTAAGGCTTTCATCTTCTGATTTGGTGATTGATGAGGTTGACGATTTTAATGGTCAGGATTTAATTGCCATTGCTCGCCTTGTCCATTTAACAGGAATGTTGGGTCGCAAGGTAATGATTTCATCTGCAACCATTCCACCTGCATTGGCTGAGGGATTTTTTAATGCTTATCAACAAGGTTGGGTGTTGTACTGTGCGTTTAAGAAATTAAAGCAGACCAATACTGTTGCCATGTGGGTGGATGAGTTTAAAACTCAAATTCAAGCTATTGATCTGGACAATCAAAAAGAGGCAATCCAACATTATAAAAATGCCCATGATAAGTTTGTTGATTTGCGCTCAGATGCTTTGAGCAAACAAGTGATTAAACATAAAGCTTATATTGTGGATTGTGCTGATCTTGTGGCTGAAAAGGAAATACAACGCCTAGAACAAAGTTTACAAGCTCAATATTTTGAAAGAATTAAACAGAATATTGAACGTTTACATCACGATCATCACAGTATAGATGCGAAAACAGGGAAAAAAGTCTCTTTTGGTGTGGTACGTGTGGCGAATATTCCACCTTGTGTTGCTTTAACTCAATACCTGCTCAATGCTGAATGGTCACAGGAGATTGCACCTCGTGTCATGGCGTATCATAGTCGGCAAGTCTTAGTGTTGCGAAGTGAGCAGGAAAAACATTTAGATCATGTTTTAAAACGTAAGGAAAAACTAGGAGAACAAGCGGCTGCATTTTCAGATGAGGTGATTCGTCAGCATTTAGATGTGACAGATTACGATAATGTAATTTTTATTCTAGTTGCAACGCCAGTTGAAGAAGTGGGGCGAGATCATGATTTTGACTGGGCAGTTGTTGAACCATCATCTTATCGCTCAATTATTCAGTTGTCTGGACGAGTTTTACGTCATCGAAAATTGGAACAAGACATTCAAAAGCCAAATATTGCTTTAATGCAATATAATTTAAAAGGATTACGCAAAGCTAAAGTTGCCTTTGAAAAGCCTGGTTTTGAAATAAATAATGATAAGTTTAAATTACAGAACAAAAATTTAAATGAGTTATTAGATATTTCAGGAACTGAATTTAGTATTAATGCCAGTCCAAGAATTAAAGCCAATCAACCCTTACAGGCGATAAAGAAATTGGCGGATTTAGAGCATGCAGTCATGGCAGATGCCTTAACTTCATATAATAAGGTTGGGGCAAAACCATTGAATTCATGGCTAACTCAAAAATGGTTTTTAACCGCTCTGCCACAGCAATTTAATCCATTTAGACAAAGCTCTCCTAATATTCAGCTTTTTGCACTATGGAAAGATCGTAAGCTTGTATTTTGTGAAAAAGATGATTTGGGGCGGTATATTGATCGGAATGGCTTCTATAACATTCATCCTTTTCAATTGAATGAATTAGAACAACAGCGATTATGGTTAAATCGAAACTATTACGACATTTTGTGTCGTTTCGTACTTGATAAATGTGTTGAAAATGAGGATATTGAGGAAGAAGTAGAAAAGTTATCCAAGCGTTATGGGGAAATTATGTTGCCTGAATATGATGAAAATAAAAAACTCATGTATTCAGAACAATTTGGACTTGTAGTTTTAGATCAATAATAAAGAGGAGAGAACATGACGGAAAGCATTCAGAATTTCTTAAATGAACGTAAAGAACTTTGGTTAAAGGATCGTTTAAAAAAAGCAGAAAATGACAGTGTAATTTCAGAATTACAAGGTCAAGCGGATGATAAATTTAGTTTGAAAGAATGGTTGCCTGATGCCGCAAAGAGGGTTACACAGCTTTCTATGGTGAGTCATCCAAGTAAATTTAGTCATCCTAGTGCAAAAACATCAAGTGTGATTGCTCAAGCAAAACAGATTAATGATGGTTATTTACGCAGTGGAAATGTCAGCTATCCATTAGATGTGTTTGGTAATGCTGCTGCGATGGATGTTTTTAAATTTTTATCCTTACCACTCACTGAAAAACTGACAGTATTAGATGGTTTTGAACGGCAAGAAGAGAGTTTAAAAACATTACTTGTTGGCGCTGATTTAGACTTTGAGACATTAGGTACAGAATTTCTAAAAATAAAAGCGACAGATACTTCGGTAAAAACTGATCATTTAGTGAAGCAGGTTTATTTCCCGATTGAGCAGGCTGAATATCATTTATTGTCTGTTTTAACGCCATCAGGTTTAATCACTCGATTAAAACAATCAATTGATACAATACGTTTTTCTGAAGAAACTAAACAGGCTAAAGAGTTACGCAGGAAAAATGAGCATCATGAAATAGGTTATGCTGATATTTTTGATCTCACCATAACAGCTTATGGTGGAACACAGCCACAAAACGTCAGTGTTTTAAATAGTCAGAATGCAGGGCGAGCATATCTATTATCAAGCTGTCCACCTATGTTAGAAAAAAGAGCAATTCGTTTACCTAAAACAGACTTCTTTGCACAATGTTTATATCGAAAAAATTATCAGGAAAGTTTTATTCAGCTTCATAAATTTATGCAGCTTGATTTAAATAATGATGACATTCGTACAGCAATACGAAATATTATTCAGTTTGTCATTGATCAAATATTAGTACTGGCATCTAAGACTCGAGAATATTCTGTTGAGGGGTGGTCAAATCAGGACTATTACGCAAGTTTGCCAAAATTACAGCGTATTTGGTTGGATAAAATTTATCAAACAGAACGAGACGAAGATGATGATTGGCGTAATGACTTAAGCAAGGAAATTGCACGTTGGATATTGCGAAGCTATGAAAAAGTGATTAGTGATGCTTATAAATTAGGAACTGGCGAGATACTGGATGTTAAACAACGTGTAGAAAAATCATTACAACAAGCAAAGGAGTTTTTTTAATGCGCCAGTTTTTATTGATACCTCATTTAAAACTCCATAATGCCAATGCAATGAGTAGTCCATATACCATTGGCTTTCCTGCAATGACCGCTTGGCTAGGTGCAGTTCATGCTTTACAACGCAAGTTACAAAGCAAAGGCTGTGAGGTATCTTTGACTAAAGTCGGGGTGAGTTGTCATGAATTTAATTTGCAAACTTATAAAGGGCAAGGAGATTTCGTTCATTCAATTATTGGCACAGCCAATCCTTTGGACAAAGGTGGAAGTCGACCTGCTTTTATTGAAGAAGCACGTTGCCATTTGGAAGTCTCCTTATTAATTGAATGTCAAAATATAGACCCTGATGAGAAAGAACAGTTTTTAGAAGATGCTCAACAGCTTATTTGTAGTATGAAGTTCGCAAGTGGGGATGTTCTAGCTGTTAAAAAATGTCAAATACTACAATTTGATGAAGATGCAGATCAGGATCGGGAGTTAAAGCCGATTTTAAATAAACTGATGCTTGGACATGTATTGGTTGAACGCCGTGATCTAGTCATAGAAAGTATGAAACAAGGTAAAGATGCTTTGGATGCTGTTTTAGACTATTTAAAAGTTACACATAGTTCTAGCGTAGATGAAAATGGCAAAGTGATATGGACTTCCAAGCGTAACGCACAGGGTTGGTTAGTACCGATTGCAGTCGGTTTTCAGGGTATTTCAGAGTTAGGTATTGCTAAAAACCAACGTGATGCCGATACACCACACCGTTTTGCGGAAGCTGTTTTGACGCTGGGGGAATTTATAATGCCTTATCGTATTGAAAGTATTGATCAACTACTATGGCAATATCATGTTGATTTAGAAAATAATTTATATCTTTGCCAAAACTCAACAACAATCTGATTTAAAAACTGAAAAAAGGAAAAGCTCATGGCTAAAAATGAAAAAGCAGTTGCAAGTGTACTCGCATTTGAAAAGAAACTTGTTCCATCCGATGGATATTTTTATGGTACGAGTTGGGAAAATCGTAATGAGCAAACGCCATTAAAACTCATTCAGAAATCAGTACGAGGAACAATTTCAAACCGTTTAAAACCTGTGGTTGCAGGTGATCCAATGAAACTGAATGCAGAAGTTGAAAAAGCGAATTTACAAACTGTAGATGCTTGTGCATTAGGTGAAAATCAAGACACTTTAAAGGTTGGATTCACTCTAAAAGTATTGGGTGGGGTTGAAAACCCATCTGCTTGTAATAATGAAACGTTCTTAAAATCATATAATGATGTCGCTAAAAATTATATTGCGACGTATGGCTTTACTGAACTTGCAAAACGCTATGCACTGAATATCGCCAATGCTCGTTTTTTATGGCGCAACCGCGTAGGTGCTGAAAAAGTAGAAGTAGTTGTGACTGTGAATGATCAACCAACAGTGACATTTAATGCTTTGGAATATCCACTTCATAACTTCGATCAAGTAGACGAGAAAGTACAAGCCTTAGCGAATCAAATTGCAAGTGCCTTAAGAGGGGAAGTCCCATATTTACTGATTAAAGTTGAAGCTTATGCTTTGGTGGGTAAAGGTCAAGAAGTCTATCCAAGTGAAGAACTTGTATTAGATAAAGGTAAAGGTGAAAAAAGTAAAATCCTTTACCATGTAAATGATGTTGCAGCCATGCATTCACAAAAGTTAGGTAATGCTTTGCGTACCATAGATACTTGGTATCCTGAATTTGATGAGAAAAAAACAGCGATTGCGATTGAGCCATACGGTGCAGTGACCAATCTTGGCAAAGCGTATCGTACCCCGAAAGATAAAAAAGACTTTTTTACTTTATTTGATAAATATGCATTAGGCGAATCACTTGAGAATCCTGAGCAAGAGCATTACGTCATGGCTGTTTTGGTGCGTGGTGGTGTCTTTGGTCAAAGTAGCAAGGATTAACTATGCTCTATTATTTAGAAATTACTTTATTGGAGCAGGAGGAAATTCCTCTGCATCTAATTTGGTCAAAAGTATATACCCAATTACATATTGCTTTTGCTGAACAAGCCGATGAACAGGGCAAGATTGTTTATGGTATTTCTTTCCCTAAGTATCGTTTAATTCAGCAGAAAAAATTGGGTTATTTAGGCGATAAAATTCGTATTTTTGCGGATTCAGTCGAAACATTGGAACAACTAAACTTAAACCATTGGCTAGAAAGACTGCAAGATTATGTGCATGTCTTATCTGCTCGTGAAGTTCCAGAAGATAAGATCAATGGCTATGCAACTTACTTTAAAGCCAATCCAAAATTAACGATTGAACAGCGTATTTTGCATCAAGCAAAACGCCGTGGAATTTCAATTGAAGAGGCAAAGGAACACTTTGAAGCATTGGAACTGACGGAGACTTTTGAACCTTATATTAATATGAAAAGCCAAACCAACGATATGAACTTCCGTTTGATTATTGGGAAAAAACGTGTTGATGAAGCATGTATTGGAAAATTTGGAAGCTATGGATTAAGTCGTACATCTACAGTACCAGAGTTTTAACCCAATATTTTTTAGACTCTTTAACAGCTTAATAAAATCAATAAGTTACAACAAGCCATTTTTTGATTGGGTAAATTTATAAAATACATGATAAATGCTTGTTGTAACTTATATTTTTGCTTTATTATAACTGTTCATGGCGACATACGCCATTTAGAAAAAACACAGCAAACCCTCAAGCTACGGATATAAGTTCATGGCGACATACGCCATTTAGAAATTTAAGATCACCAGAAGTAATATATTTAGTTTGTTCATGGCGACATACGCCATTTAGAAAAGCAGCTCCACGAGCTAAGACTTTAGATACTTGTTCATGGCGACATACGCCATTTAGAAATCTTGAAGTTGTTGCTGCTCAAGTTATTTCAAGTTCATGGCGACATACGCCATTTAGAAATGCTCAACAATCTTGTATTGATCTTGCTATTGGTTCATGGCGACATACGCCATTTAGAAAATCCGCCAACATTGGCAGCATTGGCTGCACGCGTTCATGGCGACATACGCCATTTAGAAATTAGATGTATCGGCAGCTTTAGCTGGTCATGAGTTCATGGCGACATACGCCATTTAGAAATGCTAAGACTGAACCAGTCTACATCATGGCTCGTTCATGGCGACATACGCCATTTAGAAATAACTGTTAATACTTACCGTGCAGCCAATGCAGTTCATGGCGACATACGCCATTTAGAAAGTATGCCGTGAACTCAACCGCTTTCCGATTAAGTTCATGGCGACATACGCCATTTAGAAAAAACGCGCCACTTGTCGAAGCACGCGACTCGAGTTCATGGCGACATACGCCATTTAGAAAAAGCATCAACTACTTTGACAAATTGCGCTTAAGTTCATGGCGACATACGCCATTTAGAAAAAACGCGCCACTTGTCGAAGCACGCGACTCGAGTTCATGGCGACATACGCCATTTAGAAAAAGCATCAACTACTTTGACAAATTGCGCTTAAGTTCATGGCGACATACGCCATTTAGAAAATAACTGCAACTTACATAAAGTTTCGCACCATGTTCATGGCGACATACGCCATTTAGAAAAGCAAAATCTATCTCTGGCTCATATTTATACTGTTCATGGCGACATACGCCATTTAGAAACAGATCATACCAATCATAGGCTTAGTTATGCAGTTCATGGCGACATACGCCATTTAGAAAAAAGCTACCAAGTGACGCTGTTTATTCGCAATGTTCATGGCGACATACGCCATTTAGAAAATTGAGAGAAATTGCGGTGAGCATGGTGTACTGTTCATGGCGACATACGCCATTTAGAAATAATAGCTTGTGACGACAAATGCCCGCTATATGTTCATGGCGACATACGCCATTTAGAAACCAAAATAAAGTAAAAAATAATTGTAAATAATGTTCATGGCGACATACGCCATTTAGAAAAGTACGAAGATTACTGCAATCAAGACTACGAGGTTCATGGCGACATACGCCATTTAGAAAACCATGAAAAGCATAGAACAGTTTGTTGTTGGGTTCATGGCGACATACGCCATTTAGAAACAAGACTTACCACCACCACGGCCACCATGAAAGTTCATGGCGACATACGCCATTTAGAAAAAGCACGTATTGCGAATAAACAGCGTCACTTGGTTCATGGCGACATACGCCATTTAGAAAGTTCATCGGCAAATGGAAAATAATTATAAATAGTTCATGGCGACATACGCCATTTAGAAATTCGCAAAAAAGAGCGGGAAGCACGAAAACGCGTTCATGGCGACATACGCCATTTAGAAAACCTTGTTCGTCTTGATCTAAGCAACCATCAAGTTCATGGCGACATACGCCATTTAGAAATCACAAACAACAAAAAGCCCTGAACTATCTTGGTTCATGGCGACATACGCCATTTAGAAAAGTACAAGCGGTTTTGAGCTTTTGATCTATCTGTTCATGGCGACATACGCCATTTAGAAAACATGATCCAAACTTGCCTGTTTACACATCATGTTCATGGCGACATACGCCATTTAGAAACGACTTCAGGTGAAGTTGAGCATACAAATGACGTTCATGGCGACATACGCCATTTAGAAAGATATGTGTTTAGCTATATCCGCATTAAAACAGTTCATGGCGACATACGCCATTTAGAAAACATTGATGCTTGGTGGCAGGGTGAGCAGAAAGTTCATGGCGACATACGCCATTTAGAAAATCGTCATGCACACCTACTGCTTTTTGTAGTTGTTCATGGCGACATACGCCATTTAGAAATGGTGATGTGATTGATGCGGCTGTAGCTCAGTGTTCATGGCGACATACGCCATTTAGAAATGTGCGTGAGGATGGGCAATTGATTGGAAGTCGTTCATGGCGACATACGCCATTTAGAAATCTTGAAAAATAAATGTTCTGAATCTTTATCTGTTCATGGCGACATACGCCATTTAGAAATATAAAAAGGGTTGCAACTGCTGATCTGATTCGTTCATGGCGACATACGCCATTTAGAAAGCTTAGCGTAATTCAAACCACCAAGACAAATAGTTCATGGCGACATACGCCATTTAGAAATACAGTGGTTTGTAGCGTGCTCACCTGATTCGGTTCATGGCGACATACGCCATTTAGAAAGCAGCGTGTGAAGAAGGGAAGCCGTTGGTGGTGTTCATGGCGACATACGCCATTTAGAAATGTTTGACAATTTAATTCAAGCTGAACAGCTTGTTCATGGCGACATACGCCATTTAGAAAACCATAATTGATATTGTGGTGCTCTTGGAATAGTTCATGGCGACATACGCCATTTAGAAATTATTCCAAACAAGAAACTGATCTGCCGCACCGTTCATGGCGACATACGCCATTTAGAAATCAAATTGATTTTAGTGTTCTTAGTGCCAAAAGTTCATGGCGACATACGCCATTTAGAAAACTGAGCCTGACGTTCAATAAGGAGATAACCAGTTCATGGCGACATACGCCATTTAGAAAAGTATCAAGTTGAAATAGGTCATCAGTTGTATGTTCATGGCGACATACGCCATTTAGAAATTGCAAGTGGTTTTATAATTATTTTTCATTTGGTTCATGGCGACATACGCCATTTAGAAAAGCAACGTACATCGCATCAAACCTAAGTCTAGGTTCATGGCGACATACGCCATTTAGAAATCGATTTGGCGTGACAACCAAGTCGGGGAAAAGTTCATGGCGACATACGCCATTTAGAAATTTCTTTGCTGCTAGGTTCTGCAAAGCCGTGCGTTCATGGCGACATACGCCATTTAGAAATATGTTCGCAAAGCAGAGCGCAGATTTAAGAAGTTCATGGCGACATACGCCATTTAGAAATTCTGAGATAATTATTTCAATGTCTATTAATTGTTCATGGCGACATACGCCATTTAGAAATTGGGGCCATTTCGCGCGCTCAATGGAACCCCGTTCATGGCGACATACGCCATTTAGAAAAGGTTCTGTTGGTACAAAACATTGCATTGAATGTTCATGGCGACATACGCCATTTAGAAA
>NZ_KB849211.1:507623-508265 GCF_000368025.1 Acinetobacter parvus DSM 16617 = CIP 108168 | reverse complement strand
AATAAAGGTTCATGGCGACATACGCCATTTAGAAAAGAAGTGGGTTTTACTTGAACATCCAGAATCTGTTCATGGCGACATACGCCATTTAGAAAAATAAGAATGACAAGCACGTTGAACAATACAAGTTCATGGCGACATACGCCATTTAGAAAATGATATTTGGTTCATAACACAGTCGCCACGCGTTCATGGCGACATACGCCATTTAGAAATATTAACATTCGTTTTAATGCAGAACCCAATAGTTCATGGCGACATACGCCATTTAGAAAAACAGGGGACAAAACTGGACGTATCACAAGCCGTTCATGGCGACATACGCCATTTAGAAAATGCCCTCGGTGCTTGAAAATGCCTTCAATCCGTTCATGGCGACATACGCCATTTAGAAATCACTGTGGTGCTGTAGTAGTTCCTGTCTAATGTTCATGGCGACATACGCCATTTAGAAATGAATCTATACGTTTCTGTATCTCAATATTTTGTTCATGGCGACATACGCCATTTAGAAATGACATATTGACGGTGCCCAGTCACAGAAAATGTTCATGGCGACATACGCCATTTAGAAAATAAAAATAATAGAATTATCAGGAACATCACGGTTCATGGCGACATACGCCATTTAGAAAGCCAGCA
>NZ_KB849211.1:505413-507613 GCF_000368025.1 Acinetobacter parvus DSM 16617 = CIP 108168 | reverse complement strand
TCACGGTTCATGGCGACATACGCCATTTAGAAAGCCAGCAGCGTTTGAAATTACTTGTTGAGCAAGTTCATGGCGACATACGCCATTTAGAAAATTGCGATTGTAAGAGCGAGAGCGTTGCTGTAGTTCATGGCGACATACGCCATTTAGAAAATTCTCGCCAGAGCAGCATGACTGCCCTGATAGTTCATGGCGACATACGCCATTTAGAAAATTTCCATCCATGAAGTATTCAGCATCAAACTGTTCATGGCGACATACGCCATTTAGAAATGCACTATATGCGGCAGGAACACCAAACAAGCGTTCATGGCGACATACGCCATTTAGAAAAATTAGTTTATGCAGAGAGGAGCAGCGGAATAGTTCATGGCGACATACGCCATTTAGAAAAACAGAAGATAAGACATTTCAACATGCGTTATGTTCATGGCGACATACGCCATTTAGAAACTTTGTTTTAAGTGTTTTGAATGATCGTATGAGTTCATGGCGACATACGCCATTTAGAAATGATAACGATACAAAGCCGTCACGCACTAGCCGTTCATGGCGACATACGCCATTTAGAAAGTAACAGCGTTTAACATCTATATTCTCCTTAGGTTCATGGCGACATACGCCATTTAGAAAGACAATTGGTACTCCGCATATTGTTTTAAAAGGTTCATGGCGACATACGCCATTTAGAAAGACATTCTTGGAAAATCCGTAGGATGTACTTGTGTTCATGGCGACATACGCCATTTAGAAATCAAAAATTCCCCTGAACCCCTGCTGATAAATGTTCATGGCGACATACGCCATTTAGAAATGTGCCAATGCCCAACTATTTACAAAACTTAGGTTCATGGCGACATACGCCATTTAGAAATGACAACTCAATTGTGATTTATGACGAAGCACGTTCATGGCGACATACGCCATTTAGAAAGTTAAAGTCATAAATACAAGTTGTTCCTTGAAGTTCATGGCGACATACGCCATTTAGAAACCCACGCTGTAACCAGTACAAGACCAATTGCACGTTCATGGCGACATACGCCATTTAGAAAAGTGTTAGCATTTGCGGCTGCATCTTCATCGGGTTCATGGCGACATACGCCATTTAGAAAAGTCAGTTAATGTAATTGGCAATTTTATAACTGTTCATGGCGACATACGCCATTTAGAAACCCGAAACAATCAAGACCGCAGACAAAGAAGCGTTCATGGCGACATACGCCATTTAGAAATCGTCCCCATCTTCGCCCTCTATTGTTTCGGAGTTCATGGCGACATACGCCATTTAGAAAATCTGCACATGCTGCTTCATCAATTGATGCTAGTTCATGGCGACATACGCCATTTAGAAAGACAAGTTGACCATTAGATAAAGTCATACAACGTTCATGGCGACATACGCCATTTAGAAATCAACTAGAAAAAGTGTTAGATGCAGCTTGGGGTTCATGGCGACATACGCCATTTAGAAATTACAGAAAAACAAGCATTCCACCAGAGAGTAGTTCATGGCGACATACGCCATTTAGAAATTGGTGTGATGTCATCTCAACCTTTATTAAGCGTTCATGGCGACATACGCCATTTAGAAATGACGGCTCAATTATTATTTATGATGAAGTACGTTCATGGCGACATACGCCATTTAGAAAAACATGTACAGGCGATGATTGCGGTCAATACAGTTCATGGCGACATACGCCATTTAGAAACACAAGATTCAGTTTCTTTTTCTGTAATGGGTGTTCATGGCGACATACGCCATTTAGAAATAAAAGAGCTTTTAAACCACGCGCCCAAACTAGTTCATGGCGACATACGCCATTTAGAAATTCACGACGTGCTAATAAAAGCTTTGGAAAAAGTTCATGGCGACATACGCCATTTAGAAAATCATGGAAAATCAAAAAGAAAACCGTGATCTGTTCATGGCGACATACGCCATTTAGAAACTGAGCTGTAATCATTCTCCAGTGCTGTTAAAGTTCATGGCGACATACGCCATTTAGAAATGACAGATGGAACAAAATTGGTACGATTATTAGTTCATGGCGACATACGCCATTTAGAAAACATAGAAATACGGCTGATTAGTGTCTTTTTTGTTCATGGCGACATACGCCATTTAGAAAAGCGTGACTACTGCATTTGACCCCAATATCGAGTTCATGGCGACATACGCCATTTAGAAATACAG
>NZ_KB849211.1:503727-505198 GCF_000368025.1 Acinetobacter parvus DSM 16617 = CIP 108168 | reverse complement strand
GGTTCATGGCGACATACGCCATTTAGAAATCAAAATCTGCTAATTCTTTGGGAAATGTAGCGTTCATGGCGACATACGCCATTTAGAAATAACAAAGGGAATAAGTCGATATGTTATAGAGGTTCATGGCGACATACGCCATTTAGAAACAACCGATCAGCCGTTCCTTCAAAATTTGTTAGTTCATGGCGACATACGCCATTTAGAAAAAAAGTACATCAAGCTCGACGTGAATGGAAAGGTTCATGGCGACATACGCCATTTAGAAAGAAGTCAATTGCATCATATTTCTGCGGATTGTGTTCATGGCGACATACGCCATTTAGAAAGCAAAAACCTATGCGAATGCCAAGGCGAAAGCGTTCATGGCGACATACGCCATTTAGAAAAAGGCGAAAGCTGAAGCGGATACAGCACTTGCGTTCATGGCGACATACGCCATTTAGAAAAGCATTATGAGATGGCACAGTTAATGGCCATGGTTCATGGCGACATACGCCATTTAGAAATGCATAAATACCCTGCACTTCTGCTGAATTATGTTCATGGCGACATACGCCATTTAGAAAGCACGCGTTTGCTGCTCTGTGATAATCAGTGCGTTCATGGCGACATACGCCATTTAGAAATGAAAATGTTTGGAAATATTTATCTGTAAAGCGTTCATGGCGACATACGCCATTTAGAAATTGCCAAGTGCCTCTGTTGCTGTATCTTGAGCTGTTCATGGCGACATACGCCATTTAGAAACAGTAGGGGCTTATCTCAAAACTGCGTTTATAGGTTCATGGCGACATACGCCATTTAGAAAGAAACATGAAAATCTAAATATAGCTGATTTTGGTTCATGGCGACATACGCCATTTAGAAAATCAAGACCTGTGACTGAGGTTTTATTTGAGTGTTCATGGCGACATACGCCATTTAGAAAAACCAGTGTTTCTAAAGCCTCGTCAAAATCAGGTTCATGGCGACATACGCCATTTAGAAATGTAGTCGGTGCTTTGCTGACTGCAATGTCTTGTTCATGGCGACATACGCCATTTAGAAATTGGGGCGAATAGATGCACCATCATTACCCCAGTTCATGGCGACATACGCCATTTAGAAAACCTACGGAGTTTTCTTCGGCAACGGCTTAACGTTCATGACGGCATACGTCATTTAGAAAATAGAGAATGCAATTGGAAATCCTGACAATGCGTTCATGACGGCATACGTCATTTAGAAAAGAGAACAAAGCCAATGATTGACATAATCAATGTTCATAACGGCATACGTCATTTAGAAAGTACGTGAGAAGCACCAGAGCCGCCAATGTTTGTTCATGACGGCATACGTCATTTAGAAAAGCAAAATAGTTGTATCCAATCACCTGTTTACGTTCATGACGGCATACGTCATTTAGAAAGGAAGATTGCCACGTTCCGTAGCGATCATTTTGTTCATGACGGCATACGTCATTTAGAAA
>NZ_KB849211.1:480902-503717 GCF_000368025.1 Acinetobacter parvus DSM 16617 = CIP 108168 | reverse complement strand
TGTTTACGTTCATGACGGCATACGTCATTTAGAAAGGAAGATTGCCACGTTCCGTAGCGATCATTTTGTTCATGACGGCATACGTCATTTAGAAATGCCATTCCATTTTTACGCATTGCATTTTTCAGTTCATGACGGCATACGTCATTTAGAAACGTAAAATTAGATAATTCTTCAATTGTCATCTGTTCATGACGGCATACGTCATTTAGAAATAATTAAGTGTGAGGGCACAGGCACGGCAGGAGTTCATGACGGCATGCGTCATTTAATAATTGGGTTTCAATTATTGCCAAAATAAAATTAGGTTAAGGATATCCATCTAGGATAATCCATAATTTTATCTAAATATTAAAAAAAGATCCTGTCTACTCCTCATTTGAGGAATAGACACAATAGTGCTTTTCTCTAACACTAATCATATTGTGAAGTAAGGAGAATATCATGAAATATAAAATGGCAGCTGCTGCGGTCTTGGGTACTTTATTATTGGGAGGTTGTGGTGGTTCAGATGATGTCATTGATAATATAAAGCAAGAAATTGATGATAAAAATAAACCAACTGAAACGACTACCGCCAATTGGGGCCTTGAAAAGACGGTCAATACAATTACACACTCTGCTTTAAGTACCTTTGTTAATTTTGGTTTTGTTGATGCATTGGTCTATGGCGCTGATGAGGCTGTAGAGGGTACGCCTTGTTCTCAAGGCAACTATGTAAAAACAAGCGATAAAATTACCTTTAATAATTGTAGGGGTTTATTTGATGATGATACTGCGGTTTCAGGTGTCATTAACCTTTCAACAAATCAATATCAATATGTAGACTTCAAAATCAGTTATGATGATGGGGAAAGCAGTTTGGTAAATGGTGCACTTAAAGTAACCAGCACGGCAAATGATACAAGCGGTACCATTGAAACCAACAACTTGAAAGTGGTTTCAACAGAAATTGACGATAATAAAAAATCAAGGACAGTGGAATATAATCTCAGCGCATTTAAAACTAGCTTCCAGGAAGAGGGAAGCAATGGGGCATATTCTTTAAGTTCTGAGGGTATATTTAAGGTTAAAGGCAGTGAAATTGGAGATTATTCAGCTAAATTCAATACCATCAATCCTTTTAGATATAAATCTAATGATGAAGACTCAGATGCCTACGATGGTCAGTTGAAAGTGGTTGATACAACCAATGACAAAAACTATTCAATCTTAATCGCAAATAATGATGCCAAAACTTTGATGTATCAAGCATCTAGTGATGGAAAACAGGTGATTAACAAGACCATTACTTGGGATGAAGTTTACGATTATTAATTTTATTTATCCCGTAATCTCATTATATAGTCATAACACTTTTAGCCGCATCTCCAGTGCGGCTTTTTTATAAATACTGGAATTTATAATGTTGATATTCATAATAAAGGTAAATATGTAGGGATGGCCGATGATATTTTCATGATCTATACTTGTTCGATAAAATTTATGAGTCTTTTCTTATGCACGGTCTCTACCTGATTACCAATGATGATCCAATCCAATTATTACTAGAAAAACTACAGCTTGCGTTGGCAACAGGACATATTGCCATTTTGCAGTATCGTCGTAAAAAAATCGCAAAAGCCGATCAGCCGCTTGAAGTGGAGCAGATTAAGATCCTGTGTGAAAAATATCAGGTTCCATTTGTGATTAATGATGATTTATCGCTGGCAGAACAATTTGGTTTGGGTGTTCATCTCGGACAATCTGATGGCGAAATTATTGATGCGGCCGCATGTCTACCACAGGGGGCGATTATTGGGCGAACTTGCTTAAACAGCTTAGAACTAGCTGAAAAGGCAATTGCTGAAGGTGCAACTTATGTTGCATTTGGCGCAGTCTATGCCACTTCAACTAAACCTGAAGCAGGTAATGTTGGAGTTGAAGTCATTCAACAAGCAAAGCAGAAGTTTAAAGTACCAATATGTGCCATTGGTGGTTTGACCGTTGAAAATTCCCAAGTGGTCATTGAGGCAGGAGCAAGCCTTTGTGCGGTAATTAGTGATATATTAGGACGGTCAACAGCTGAAATTCCTGCTCGTGTAAATGCATGGGCAAAGTTATTTGCATAATTTTTTGCATCGTTTCGACATTTTATTCTTCGATTCTAGGTTGAGTCTTTTATGAGTTTATCTCCAAAGCAAGAACAGTTATTTAAACAAGCAAATAAACATATTCCAGGTGGGGTCAATTCACCTGTACGTGCATTTAACGGTGTTGGTGGTACGCCTGTCTTTATTGAAAAGGCAAAAGGGGCATACTTGTGGGATGTCGATGGCAAACGCTATGTAGATTATGTCGGTTCATGGGGACCAATGATTTTAGGTCACGCCCATCCTGATATTATTCTGGCGGTACAAACTGCAGCTGAGGATGGTTTAAGCTTTGGCGCACCAACAGTATATGAAACGACTTTGGCAGACACCATTTGCGAGATCATGCCAGCGATTGAATTGGTTCGTATGACCAGTTCAGGAACTGAAGCGACCATGACAGCGATTCGCCTGGCGCGTGGTTACACAGGTCGTGACAAGATTGTAAAATTTGAAGGCTGCTATCATGGCCATTCAGATTCGTTATTAGTTAAAGCAGGTTCAGGTTTACTTACTTTGGGTGAGGGTGAGCCGACATCTAAAGGGGTACCTGCCGATTTTGCCAAACATACTTTAACGCTACCATATAACAATATTGAAGCCTTGAAAGAATGTTTTGCCAAGTTTGGTCATGAGATTGCTGGGGTAATTATTGAACCAGTGGCAGGCAACATGAATCTGGTTACACCAATTAATGGATTTTTACAGGCCATTCGTGATGTCTGTGATGAATACAAATCCGTATTTATTATTGATGAAGTGATGACAGGTTTCCGTGTTGCTCTAGGCGGGGCACACACCCTGTATAATGTGAAGCCTGATCTGGTGACACTGGGTAAGATTATTGGTGCGGGGCTACCTGTGGGCGCATTTGGTGGTAAACGCGAAATCATGGAATGTATCGCACCTTTAGGCGGTGTTTATCAAGCAGGTACATTGTCAGGTAATCCATTGGCAATGCGTGCAGGGATTGCCATGTTCAAGCATCTTCGTGAACCTGAATTTTATGACAAGCTTTCGGCACAGTTAGCGAAATTGCTTGCAGGATTACAGACGGCGGCAGATGAGGCAGGCATTCCATTTAAAACCCAGCAGGTGGGTGGTATGTTCGGCCTTTATTTCACCGATCAAGAGGACATTACCAGCTTTGATTCGATGTTGGCCTGTGATGTTGAAGCATTTAAAAAATTCTTCCACGGTATGTTAAAGCGTGGTGTGTACCTTGCACCATCGGCTTTTGAGGCAGGTTTTATTTCTTCAGTACACTCTGATCAAGACATTGCAGAGACAATTCAAGCTGCAAAAGAAACATTTGCTGAAATGAAAGCTTCTGCGTAATTTCAGATATCAGGAAACACCATGACTATTGTTGTGGTGTTTTTTAGATATGGAATAAAAAATTAGAATTAAATCGATTTTTTCATTGTATTTCTAGTCTAAGCTTTTTATGATTGCCCGCTTGTTTTCATCCAGTCGTTGGAAGGCTACTTTGAGTGATTTTCTAAGTGAACATTTGATTCATCGTGATGAAGATTTTATGGTCATCCATAAACCCGCAGGGTTGCTGACGGTGCCAGGGAAAACACCTGATTTACAAGATTGCTTGATTAATCGTTTATTAAAACTAGAACCAAAAACTTTACTCATCCACCGTTTGGACCGTGATACTTCGGGCATATTGGTTTTTGGCCTATCCAGGTTTGGACAAAGCGCCATTTCCCGTCAATTTCAGGATCGTCAAACCGCAAAAATCTATCAGGCATTGGTTGCGGGCCATTTAGAGGGACAGGGCACCGTTGATATCCCTGTAATCTATGATCCAAGCCGCCCACCATTGCATATTGTGGATGATTCCCATCACAAACCAGCCTTAACAGAATGGCAGGCCATTGAACACTTCGATATTCAGGGACAAATGGTAACACGCGTTAAACTCATCCCGATTACAGGGCGTTCCCATCAGCTTCGTGTGCATATGCAATATTTAGGTCATCCAATTCTTGGTGACACCTTATATGCCACGCCAGAACAGCAGCAGCTTTATGACCGTTTGTGTTTACATGCAACGCAGTTAAGTTTTGCTCACCCGAAGACAGGGACACAACTCAGTTTTGACTGTCCCGTACCGTTTTAATTGCTAAAACTTTTTAATAAATCATGATGTGATGCACGCTATTAGATGGTGCTTTGTGTCAAAATACATGGTTGAAAACTACATAAAATACCTTAAACCCTATCAGGGCTACGGAATACAATATGTAGGCTAACTTGAGATAAAGGTGGAAAAATTGCAGCAGTTTGCTATTGGTCAACGTTGGTTATCAGATACAGAAACAGAACTCGGTTTAGGCGTTCTTATTGATGTAGATGAACGTTCTATCAGCATTTTATTCCCCAAAAGTGATGAAACCCGTGTCTATGCACGCAATAATGCGCCTTTATCCCGTATCATCTTCAATGTGAATGATGAAGTTCAGGATCAGGAAGGCATCAAGTGGATTGTTGAATCCATCGAAGACCGTCATGGCGTGCTCCGTTACGATGTGGTTCGCACTTTGGCAAATGGCGAACAGGAACGCAAGGCACTGAATGAAACCCGTATTGGTGCGCAAATCCAGTTGTCAAAACCTTTAGAACGTCTGTTGGCCAGTCAGGTCGATTATAAGGAATGGTATGACCTGCGTATTGAGGCCATGTTGTTGCAGGCTCAAATGCACACCAGCCCATTACGTGGTTTGCTCGGCGCACGTGTTGGCCTGATTCCACACCAACTTTATATCGCGCATGAGGTGGGTAAGCGCTTTGCGCCCCGTGTTCTTCTTGCGGATGAGGTTGGGCTTGGTAAAACCATTGAAGCGGGCCTGATCATTCACCAGCAACTCAAGACAGGCCGTTCAGAACGTATCCTGATTTTAGTGCCTGATTCATTGCAGTATCAATGGATGATTGAAATGCGCCGTCGTTTCAATTTGCAATTTTCTCTTTTCGATTTAACACGTACTGCTTCGATCAAAGAACACGATCCTGATCTCAATCCTTTTTTAACTGAACAATGTATTATTGCCAGTGTTGATTTGATGGTTGACCATGAAGACCTGCGTGAACAGGCTTTGGAAGCAGGTTTTGACTTGCTGGTGGTTGATGAAGCCCATCATTTGATGTGGAGTGAGGAAGAGGGCGGTAATGATCGTTATGATCTGGTTGAAGAACTGGCAGAACAAACAGCGGGTGTGTTGCTTCTCACTGCAACCCCAGAGCAACTGGGTGTAGAAAGTCATTTTGCCCGTTTACGCCTGCTTGATCCGCAACGTTTTAGCAGCCTTGACCGTTTCATTGATGAGGAAGAGCAATACCAGCAAACTGCGAAAATTGCAGAAGTATTGATGTCAGATGAGGCTTTAACAGAAGAGCATTTAGCTGCACTTGAGGGCTTGTTGGGTCATCGTATTGATGATCAGCCTGAACAACGTATGCGTGCGATTCATGAATTATTGGATCGTCATGGTACAGGTCGTATCCTGTTCCGTAACACACGTGAAGCGATTCAAGGTTTCCCAGGTCGTGATTGCCAGCCAGCGCCTTTACCAGCCCCAGAAGACTGGTCATTTGATGGCAAAATGCGTGAGCAGATGTGGCCAGAAGAGGGGCAGCTTGATGGTTCTTGGATGGAAACCGATCCTCGTGTGCCTTGGTTGATGGAAGTGCTGCGTAAAGATCTCAAGCACAAAAAAGTATTGTTGATCGCACGTAGTGGACCTGTCGTTGAAGCTTTAGAAAATGCCCTACGTTTACATGCGGGCATTCGTACAGCAATGTTCCATGAGGGCATGAGCTTATTAGAGCGTGACCAAGCTGCCGCATATTTTGCCGAAGACAGTTATGGCGCTCAGATTCTTCTCTGTTCGGAAATTGGTTCAGAAGGACGTAACTTCCAGTTTGCCAGTGACTTGATCTTATTTGATTTACCTGCAAACCCTGACGTACTTGAACAACGTATTGGCCGTCTGGACCGTATTGGCCAGGAAAACCGCATTCAAATTCACGTGCCATATTTGATCGGTACAGCGCAGGAGCGTATGTTCCGCTGGTATAACGAAGCACTGAATATTTTCAGCAATATTTCTCCAACTGCTCAAACGCTACAAGAGAACTTTATCGTTGAACTGAAAGACTGCTTATTGGCAGATCAAGGGCAAACCTTTGAAGACTTGCTTGAAGAAGTCAATGTACAGCGTCAGGCTCTGGAAGCAGAACTACAGGCAGGTCGTGACCGTTTGCTTGAGTACAATTCTTGTCGTCCAGTGGTGGCGCAGGGCATTGTACAGGCGCTTGAGGATTATGATGACAATACGACTTTACCAATGTTCGTAAAGCGTTTTATGTCATCGACCAATATTGACTTTGATGAGCAAAGCAATGGTACGGTCATCATCAAGCCAACCGACCAGATGCAGGTGCAGGGTTTAACTCTAGACGAAGAGGGTATGACCGCGACATTCTATCGTGATCAGGCGCAAATCCGTGAAGATGCACAATATCTGACACTGGAACATCCATTTATTGAAAGTGTCATGGAAATGATCCGTACACAGTCATTTGGCAGTACCAATGTGGCTTTGCTGAAATCAAATGCATTAAAGCAAGGTTCGGTGTTACTGGAAGTGTGGTTTAAGGTGGATGTGGTTGCACCAAAAGCCTTGAACCTGCCATCAAGCCTGCCAAAACAGTTGATTCGTGTGTTGCTGAGTGAAAATGGTCAGGACTTGTCTGCCAAGATTGATCCAGGCATTTTACGTCCATATTTGCATCATCTGGATGGCAATAGCTGTCGTCAGGTGGTGAAAGCACGCCGCAATGTAATTGAAGAGCGTTACGCACAAGCTTTAGATATTGCCAAAACCTCTTTGCCTGAATTGATGCAACAAGCGAAAGAGCACTACAGTAGTAAATGGCAATATGAAATTGACCGTTTAACTTATCTGAAGCAATTCAATCCAAGTATTCGCCAAGATGAAATTGAGCGTTTACAGAAATTCCAAAAAGAAGGTTTAGGACTACTTGATGGACTTTCTGTGACCCCAGAAGCGATTCAGGTGTTGGTGGTGGTCAAACCTTAAATCATCACCATGCAATAAAAAAACGAGGATCATTTGACCCTCGTTTTTCTATTGCTGAACAGAAATTACTTTTGTTCGATATTGGCTTCAAGGAACCATAAATATTGATCCAGGTCTTCCAGGGCAGCATGGATAATGTCTTCAGAAATCGGGTCCTGAATCTCATCAATCGTGTCACGTAAATGGTTTGCCACCACGCCATACCGATCGGCAAGTTCTTTTAAATGATCCTGTACCGCATGGATTTCCACAGGATACGGTTTTAAATGCGATGTTTGCGCTACGGTCTGGGTCGTTCCCAATGCGGTACCGCCAATTTGTACCGCACGTTCAGCCACATTGTCCAGATGGGTAATCAACGAAGTACGGAACATATCCAGCATTTCATGCACGGCAATAAAGTTGCTACCACGCATATTCCAGTGGGCCTGCTTGGTGAGCAAGGACAAATCAATAAGATCTGCAAGTAGTTGATTTAATATTTTGACCGTTGCTTCTTTAATGGAGTCATCTAAATTATTACGTGTATAAACTTTTAAAGCTTTCGCTGCTGAAGAACTCATAGTTACCTCATTTCAATTTTAATAAGCATGAAAATGGATCAAAATCATTTATTTCGATAACTATTTTACGCCGTTGAATACGCCTGAATGTTTAGATTTTGACTGCTTTTGTATCAGTTTGAATACTGTGCGAAATACAAAGAAGGGAATGTGGGAAGAAATGTAAGTGGGTCGATTGAGTGTGGTACTAATAAGGGCTGCACCACACGGAAACATAAAACTAGAGCGGTTCTTCTGTTAAATGGCGGGCACCTGTCAGGATCATACGGATCATGAGCATGGTTTGTTCTGCGACTTCAATCCGTTGTTCAGCAGACAGGTCAATCACTTTCGCACCCATGTTAAACACCAGTTGGGTGATGGCTTTAGCGGCAATATCCGCATGGGGCATGTGACTGTTATTGTTGATCTGTTCCAGACGAATCAGGTCTTCGTGCAACTCTTGCTGGAAGAATGAAAGCTGGCGGTCTACAGCCTCTTTATAGGAAGTTGAACCCGTATAGCTTTCACGTAACAATAAGCCCAAATAACCTTCATCCGCATCCAGAAGCTGAATAAAAACTTCGACTGAACTGCGGATAATACTATGTTGCAATACCGCCTGTAGGCGTGCTTCACGAATGATTTTACGCAGTACCAAGCCTGCCCGATCAATCAGGGCGATTGCGAGTTCATCAATGTCCCTAAAATGACGATAAAAACTATTGGGTGCAATGCCCGCCTCACGCGCGATTTCCCTTAAACTCAGGGAAGAGATGCTCTTTTGTGGGCCAATTAGGTTCAGAGTGGCTTGAAATAACTCTTCTTTGGTAATGGTGGCTTTTCGGCCAACCGAACGTACAGGAGATTTTATGGCAATAAGATCCTGTTCATCTGTTGCTGGTTTGGGACTGGGTGGTAAAACAGAAGAATGAACCATCATTTTCAAAATATAAATAAGCTGCTTGGGATTATAGCGATTGTCGATGGGCTTGTGAAATGTAAATCAATCGGGGCTGCTTTCCACTGTGGGAAACAGGGAAAGCTGCATGTCTGCAAGACACTGCCCTTGACTGCGCACCTTTCATTTTATGGTAAACATTTTGTAAAAAATCCTGTTTACAATTCTTTTTGAATAAATATACAAGTGTATATACAAATAAATATACATATGTATAATAATTAAGAAAACAATTAGAGTAACTGCGCATGCAAGCAATCGAAAAGAGGGCTTCCCTGTTTAACTCAATGGCTCAAAGCGTCATGAACAGTCATGATGCCAATTTTTGGTTACAGAAAATCAACCCCTTATGGTCGATGAATCAACCACTTGCTAAAGTCGTAAAAAAACAAATTGTGGCAAAGGATATGGTGAGCCTGATATTGCAATGTAACCGCCATGTGCAACGTGGTGTTGCAGGTCAGCATCATCCTGTGACGGTGGAAATTGCAGGTCGTCATTACGAAAGAACCTATAGCCTGATGCAGGTCGATGCAGACCATCTCTGCCTAACGGTGAAAAAAGTTGATCAAGGTCTGGTCAGTTCTTGGTTGGTTGATCAAAGTCAAACAGGTGATATTCTGCGTTTGGGACAGCCTTATGGTGAAATGCAGCAGCAGGTTCAAACACCAAGGCTATTGTTACTTGCAGCAGGTAGTGGCATTACACCAATGCTGAGCTTGATTGAGGCTTTCTGTCAGTCCAGACAGCTTAAAGCCATATTTGTGCAATTGATGTATTGGGTGAAAACGCATGAAGATGCGGCTTATGCTGAGTACCTAAAAGAGGTTGCTGAAAACTTTCCGAATTTTACTTATCAGATTTTTTATACACAGCAAGAGGATCAACGCTTAAACCAGTCTCACGTTAATCAACTTAAATCTTTAAATGAAACCACAGTTTATGCCTGCGGCCCATCAGGCTTTGCAGCAACTGCGGAAACATTGTTTAAGCATGCCGCCTCAATCCAGACCGAAGCCTTTAATCTAAGCCAGTTTGATACCGATGCAACTGATACGGGTTTTATCAATGTCACATTGACACAATCCAACAAGACCATCGCCATTCCAAAAGGCCAGTCGATTCTAAGCAGTTTGGAACATCAGGGGATCAAGCCAAAGCATGGTTGCCGTATGGGAATCTGTAATAAGTGTGCCTGCACCAAGGTACAAGGCGCGACCAAAAACTTGCTCAATGGTTCAGCAAACCACGAGCCAAGCCAGTTACTCAAGATTTGCGTAAATTCAGCTCAATCTGATCTTGTGATTGATCTATAAGCGAGAATGACAATATGAATATGCCTGTAAAATATCAATTTTTTCAAAATCCTAAAAATCGTAATTTAACCGAAGCCGAACTGGCTGCTTTTGCCAGGGAACTGGATCAAATCAAGCAGGAGGTGCTGGACGATTTGGGCGAAAAAGATGCCAAATACATTCGCCGTGTTTATTCATCAGTCCGCTATAGTAGTTTCTTAGGTCGTACCTTGTTGTTTGCTGGATGGTTTCCGCCTGCATGGCTATTGGGTACAGGTTTACTTGGTTTTGCCAAAATCATGGAAAATATGGAATTGGGCCATAATGTCATGCATGGGCAGTATGACTGGATGAATGACCCTAAATTTAATGGTCAAACCTATGAGTGGGATACAGTGGGTACCTCGGATAACTGGCGTCAAACTCATAATTATAAGCATCATACTTATACCAATGTTAAGGGAATGGATGATGATGTCGGTTATGGGGTATTTCGTTTATTTCCAGAACAACGTTGGACTAAATTTACTTTAATTCAACCAATTTATATCGTGCCATTTAGCCTATTGTTCCAATGGGGTGTTGCGATTCAAAATCTTGAATTAGGTAAAGTTGTCTACAAGCGTAAGACCATGGACGAATTTAAGCAGGAATGGAAACCTGTGCAAAAGAAAATCGCCAAGCAACTGTTTAAAGATTATGTGTTTTTTCCATTGATTGCAGGGCCATCAGCCATTCCTGTGTTTACAGGAAATCTGGTCGCCAATGGCATTCGTAATATCTGGACATTCAGCATTATTTTCTGTGGTCACTTTACCAAAGATGCAGAAGTATTCCCAAAAACAGTGCTGCAAGATGAAAGTCGTGGGCATTGGTACATGCGCCAGATTCGTGGTTCATCCAATTTGACTGGCTCGGAAGCATTTCATATTTTGACAGGACATTTGAGCCATCAAATTGAACATCATTTGTTCCCAGATATTCCTGCACGCCGTTATCGCCAAATTGCACCGAAAGTTGAAGCGGTTTGTAAAAAATATGGTTTGAATTACAACAATGCCAGCTTTGTAAAGCAATTTAGCGAAGTTGTCGGACGTATTTTTAAATATGCCTTGCCGTTAAAAAAATAAATGTTAGGAGAGCGTATGCGATACGCTCCTACGATTTTATTTAAACTGAATCGACCCATTGGCGCTAACCGTGATTTTGGATTCACCTGCCGCCATGTCCTGTGCTGGTGCAGCTTCCGCCATCGCAAATTTTGCCATGCCACCCCGCATCATTGGTTGTGGGAAATAGTTGCTGGTATTCAGGTTTAAACTGACCAGATTATATTGGGTTTTATTCCATGCCTGAGTAATCGCCTGTGCACGTTGCTGGAAGTTTCTAGATGCCTCAATCATCAACTCATTTTCAACTTTCTTGCGCTGTTCATCCGATACGGTGAAATTGATGGATTGGGTCTGGAAGCTTTGCTGCAACTCGCTAATCAACTGGCTTGCCGCCTTAAAGTCCTTACTTTCAAGCTGAATTTCAGCACGGGCACGCCATTCCTTTAACTTGCTGCTGTCATTGTCATAAACAGGGTAGGTACTTTGCGCACCAGTTTCGACCTTGACCTGTGAATATTTACGCGAAATCGCCTGTGCCTGATTCATCAGTTGATTGATTTGATTCGAAAGCTCAGCAGGTTGCTTGTGGCTTTTCTCAATATAGAGAACTGCACGCATTTCGTCATTCGCAACTTGGCGTGCTGCATCTGCTTGGATATTCACAATATTATAGTTCAAGTTTTCAGTCTCATGAGCAAAAAGGCTTGGGCTAAGTGCAGCTCCGATCATTAATGTTGCAAGTGCTAAAGTACGCATAAAAAATTCCTTAAAATTTGGTATTAAACATTTATTTTTACAAGTCTGATATTAGAAACAACGGATGGCGAACTTTTGCATATTTTGTGGTGTCTTTGTAATGGATTAGGGTGGTTTTGCAACAGAAAAATAAATAAAACTGATTAAAAAATAATGTGTTAGTTAAAAGTGTTTGACCATTTATCTAAAATACAAACTGCAAATAAAAAAAGCATACTTTCTTTCACTTGTCACATAGTATGATGATAATTCATCATAGTTAATTGAAAGAAACATTTTTTCAATAATATTAGATGAATGTCAGGCATAAAAAGTGTTTATTTTCTTTCAAAATTAGGTATCATCTCGCACCTAGTTGAAAGACATAAAACATTTTGTCTGCACTAGATTCTAAAAAGCACCGAGTCAAACGACCGCAAGTCACCAGACTTATTTCTTTTACCCATATCAGAGATGGTAATTCGATATGAGCGTTACTTCCGTAAACCCTGCCGCTAATGCATCCAACGAATATTATTTGACTCGCCAAAGTCAGATGGAATCAAATGTTCGTAGTTATCCACGTAAATTACCGTTAGCGATAGCGAAAGCACAGGGCTGCTGGGTTACAGATGTTGAGGGTACTCAATACCTCGACTGTTTAGCTGGGGCAGGAACATTGGCTTTAGGTCATAATCATCCTGCGGTGATTCAAAGTATTCAAGATACATTGGCAAGTGGCTTGCCTTTGCATACTTTAGACTTAACGACTCCTTTAAAAGATGCTTTTACTGAAGCACTTTTGGCTTACTTGCCAGGCGGTAAAGAAGAATATTGCTTACAGTTCTGTGGACCATCTGGTGCAGATGCAACTGAGGCAGCCATCAAACTGGCAAAAACCTATACAGGTCGTAGCTCAGTGATCAGTTTTTCAGGTGGATACCACGGTATGACTCATGGTTCACTGTCGATGACAGGTAACCTGAGTGCTAAAAATGCCGTGAATGGTCTTATGCCTGGCGTTCAGTTTATGCCTTATCCACATGAATATCGTTGCCCACTTGGTTTAGGTGGTGAAGCGGGTGTTGATGCTTTGACTTACTTCTTTGAAAATTTCATCGAAGATGTTGAAAGTGGTGTAACGAAACCTGCTGCTGTGATTCTTGAAGCAATTCAAGGTGAAGGCGGTGTCGTAACTGCACCTGTTAAGTGGTTACAAAAAATTCGTGAAGTGACTGAAAAGCACAACATCGTTTTAATTTTGGACGAAGTTCAAGCTGGTTTTGCACGTTCAGGTAAAATGTTTGCCTTTGAACATGCAGGTATCGAGCCTGATGTTGTGGTGATGTCAAAAGCTGTAGGTGGTGGTTTACCATTAGCAGTGCTTGGTATTAAGCGTAAGTTTGATGCTTGGCAGCCAGCAGGTCACACGGGTACTTTCCGTGGCAACCAGTTGGCAATGGGTACAGGTTTAATGGTTCTAAAAACTATTTCTGAACAAAACCTAGCTAAAAATGCGCAAGAGCGTGGTGACTTCTTACAAGCTGAATTCAAAAAGTTAGCTCAAGAATTCCCATGTATCGGTAATGTCCGCGGTCGTGGTTTGATGATCGGCGTTGAAATTGTTGATGAACGTAAACCAGCTGACCATATGGGTTCACTTCCTGCTGATGCACAATTAGCTGCGGCAATTCAAACAGCTTGTTTCAACAATAAACTTTTACTCGAGAAAGGTGGTCGTAACGGTACGGTAATTCGTTTACTTTGCCCACTTATCATCAATCAAGACGAATGTGTTGAAGTAGTTGCACGCTTCAAAAAAGCGATTGCAGAAGCTTTAAAAGCAGTACGAGGCTAATCCATGGTTGATTTTGCAGAACATCGTAAAGCGTTACTCTGCAATGATGCACAATCCATTGCTGACTATCAGTCAGCAATGGGCGAAGCGGTTAAAGCCGTTTCAGCATGGTTGCAAAATGATAAAATGTACACAGGTGGAAGCATTAAAGATTTGCGAGCAGCAATTTCTTTTCATCCATCGAAAGAAGGTTTAGGTGTACAACAATCATTACAACGTATGATTGAGCTTTTCCTCAACAAAAGTTTAAAAGTACATCATCCGCACTCACTTGCACATTTGCATTGCCCAACGATGGTGATGAGCCAAATTGCGGAAGTGTTAATCAATGCAACGAACCAATCTATGGATTCATGGGATCAAAGCCCAGCAGGTTCATTGATGGAAGTTCAGCTTATTGATTGGTTACGTCAAAAAGTGGGCTATGGTGCAGGTCAAGCAGGTGTGTTCACTTCGGGTGGTACACAGTCAAACTTGATGGGTGTATTGCTTGCACGTGACTGGTGTATCTCGAAAAACTGGAAAGACGAAAATGGTAAGCCATGGTCGGTTCAGCGTGATGGTATTCCAGCAGAAGCAATGAAAAACGTCAAAGTCATTTGTTCTGAAAATGCACACTTCTCTGTGCAAAAGAACATGGCAATGATGGGGATGGGCTTCCAGTCAGTCGTGACTGTTCCTGTCAATGATAATGCGCAAATGGATGTCGATGCACTCGAAAAAACCATGGCACATCTTCAGTCTGAAGGCAAAATCGTCGCGTGTGTTGTTGCAACAGCGGGTACGACAGATGCTGGTGCAATTGATCCACTCAAGAAAATCCGTGAAATTACCAATAAATTTGGTTCGTGGATGCATATTGATGCTGCTTGGGGTGGTGCGCTGATTCTTTCAAATGATCATCGTGCAATGCTTGATGGAATTGAATTGTCAGACTCAATCACACTTGATTTCCATAAGCATTATTTCCAAAGCATTAGCTGTGGCGCTTTCCTGTTGAAAGACGAAGCAAACTATCGCTTTATGCATTATGAAGCGGAGTACTTAAACTCTGCTTATGATGAAGAACATGGTGTACCTAACCTTGTGTCTAAATCTTTACAAACGACTCGTCGTTTTGATGCATTGAAATTGTGGATGACAGTTGAAGCATTAGGCGAAGAGCTTTATGGTTCAATGATTGACCATGGTGTGAAATTAACACGTGAAGTTGCAGATTATATTAAAGCAACAGCGGGTCTTGAATTGTTGGTTGAACCACAATTCGCCTCAGTCCTGTTCCGTGTGGTGCCAGAAGGTTATCCAACTGATTTTGTTGATAGCTTGAACCAGAACGTGGCAGATGAATTGTTTGCACGTGGTGAAGCGAATATCGGTGTAACCAAAGTGGGTAATGTTCAATCATTGAAAATGACCACTTTAAGCCCAGTTGCAACGCTTGAAAACGTTCAAAACTTGCTTGCACTTGTGTTGGCAGAAGCCGATCGTATTAAGGATTCGATTGCAGATGGTACCTATACACCGCCGATTGATTAATCGGGTGTTATGTAGAAAAGAAGATCGCTTAGGCGGTCTTTTTTATATTCGATCTGTAATGAGTTGTTTTTAATCATTTTGCTATAAATCATTAGAAACAAGGTGATTATAAAACTGTAGATAATGAGTTAAAAAATAGCCAATAATGCTCTTGTCTACCTTACAGTTATTAACATCATAAAAGCGTCATAAAGTTGTCACCTAATTGTCATATTATCCACTCAAAATGCAATTAAACAAAGTACAACACTTCATTCAGAGCGTTGTAAATCAAATTGCATCAATGAGAGTAAATCGAATGCGCTTAAATCCACGTCACATCGCAATTGCATTAGCTGTATCTGGGGCAACCGTAGTAACGACTGCAAATGCAGCTCGTGATACGATTCAAATTGCTGGCTCATCCACTGTGTTGCCTTATGCAAGTATCGTTGCAGAAGAGTTTGGTAATACTTTCCCACAATTCAAGGCACCCGTTGTTGGTTCGGGTGGTACTTCAGGTGGTTTAAAGCAATTCTGTCAAGGTGTTGGTGATAATACCATCGATATTGCAAATGCTTCACGTAAAATCAAAGATTCAGAGCTTGCTGCATGTAAAAAAGCAGGCGTAAATCAAGTGCAAGAAATCAAAATTGGTTATGACGGTATTGTATTTGCGTCTAACTCACGAAAGGGTGCTTATAACTTAGATCCAGCACATGTATTTACTGCATTGGCTGCACAGCTTCCTTCAGGTGGTAAATTGGTTCCAAACCCATATACACGATGGAACCAAATTGATGATGACTTACCAAATGAACCGATTACCTTAGTTATTCCAGCAACAAACCATGGTACGCGTGAAGTGTTCCAAGAAAAAATGGTTGAAGCGGGTTGTGAATCATTTGCTTATTTCAAAAATTTAGATAAAGAAGAACAGAAAAAAGCATGTTCAAACTTCCGTAAAGATGGTCGTGTGATTGAAATTGCAGGTGATTACACTGAAACACTAGCTCGTTTAAAAACTTCTCCTAATGCAGTAGGCGTATTTGGTTTAGGTTTCTATGATCAAAACCGCGATAAATTACGTGTTGCAACAGTAAATGGTGTATTACCTTCTGAGAAAACTGTTTTAAGTGGTCAATATCCAGTATCTCGTGCACTTTACTTCTATGTGAAAGGCGAACACTTAAAATCAATCAAAGGTTTAGCTCAGTATCCAGAGTTTTTCCTTAACAAGAAAATTTCTGGTAAAGGTTCTAAACTGGAAAAAGCTGGCCTGATTCCTCTAAGCGATAAAGAACGTGCAACAGTTCTAGCTGATTTCAAAGCGGGTAAAACAGTTAAGTAATATTGTTAAAAGGGAGGCTGGTGCGACTTAGGTTCATCAGCCTTTTTTGTCTAACTAAGTTTTTTCAAATCATGAAAATTGAGAAAACGTGGAGATTACATGAATCTGCTACTTATCGGTGTGTTATTAGCCCTTGTGGCAATTGCATATCAAATTGGGCTGAGTAAAAGCCGTAACCTAGCAGGTAAGGGAAATAACTCAGTAACACTACATTCACGTCCAGTTTATTACGGGGCTTTAGTTGCTTTGTGGTGTGGTATTCCTGCTTTTTTAATTTTGATGATTTGGAACTTGGTTGAACCAAGCGTTTTACAACATATTATTTTTAATAATATTCCTTCATCGATTAGCTCAACTTTAGATGAAGCTGGTCGTGATGTTCTTATTGATCGTGTTAAAGCAATTGCTTCAGGATTCGGGGTAACTGATCAAGCCGCTGCTTATGAAGTTGCTGCTGCACAGCAGTTAGCAAAATTCCAAACGATTGGTTCATTTGCAAAATTTGCAGTAGTGATTAGTGCTGCATTGGCGGGTCTTGTTTGGGCTAAACGTCATGTAAGTCAACAATATCGTGCCCGTAACCAAGTTGAAAAAGCTATCAATGTTGCTTTGATCCTTTGTTCTGGGGTAGCGATTCTTACAACTGTTGGTATCGTTCTTTCAATGCTTAGTGAAGCATTACACTTTTTCAAATTTGTAAGTCCTGTTGATTTCTTCTTCGGAACAGAGTGGAACCCTGGCTTTAGTACCACAGGTAATGCCGAAGGTAGCTACGGTATTCTCCCATTAATTTGGGGGACTTTGATGGTGAGTGGTATAGCACTACTCGTTGCTGTACCTGTGGGCTTGATGATTGCGATTTATTTAGCGGAATACGCTTCCTCTCGCTTACGTTCTTGGGCTAAACCAACAATTGAAGTTCTAGCGGGTATTCCGACGATTGTTTACGGTGTGTTTGCACTCATGGTGATTGGCCCATTCTTTAAGATGGTCGGTGAAAGCATCGGTGTGAACATCAACGCAACAAGTGCATTAACTGCTGGTTTTGTCATGGGAATTATGATCATCCCATTTGTCTCATCTTTATCCGACGACATTATTACGCAAGTACCTCGTGCATTGCGAGATGGTTCGCTAGGTTTGGGTGCGACAAAATCTGAAACAATTCGTCAAGTTGTTCTCCCAGCCGCTTTACCAGGTATCACAGGTGCTTTTTTACTTGCCGTTTCTCGTGCAGTTGGTGAGACGATGATCGTGGTCTTAGCCGCTGGGAATAGCCCATTACTGCATGCGAATCCTTTAGAAGCCGTGTCTACAGTTACCGTAACAATCGTTAAGCAATTGACAGGCGATACAGATTTTGCAAGTCCGCAAGCTTTAGTTGCATTTGCCCTAGGTCTGACTTTGTTTGTAATTACTTTGGGTTTAAACATTATTGCACTGTACATCGTGCGCAAATATCGTGAGCAATACGAATGAGTTCATCAAATACATCTCCTCTGGATCAGAACGTATTTGATCCACAAGTGGCTGCTGAACAACGTGAACAGCGCAAAAGAAAAATCCAAAGTTCTTTGGCAAAGCGCCACCGCAAAGAAAAGGCGTTCCGTTTTGCTGGCTTCTCGGCAGTGGTGATTGGCCTTGCATTTGTTGCCTTGCTGTTTGGTAGTATTCTGGCAAAAGGTCTGCCATCTTTCTGGCAAAGCAGCATAACTGTTCCAGTTTATTTTGACCCAGCGATTATTAATGTTGGTGCAAAACCAAAGCAGACGGCAGGTGAAACCCCCGCGCAGTTTGAAGAGCGAATGGTGGCCTGGCAAACTGAAATGGGTATGGTGGACTGGGATGCCCTGATCGTGAATGGCATCGTTTCAAAAGATAAATCGCTTGAAGATCAGCGTGATTATTTAAGTGGCTTGTACACCAGTTCTGAAGCGTACCGTTTACGTGACATGGTGTTAGCAAATCCAGCCCTGATTGGAAGCAAGCAGGAGATTAAGTTTCTGGCTGATGCCAATGTGGATGTCTGGCTAGCTGGAAATATTGACCGTAACCTGCCTGATGACCAGCAACAGCTTGAGCCAGAAGTGCGCCAGCTTGCAGATAAGTTAAAGGCAGAGGGGATTATTGCCAATACGTTCAATACCAATCTGTTCTTTAGCCCAGATTCACGCAGTTCACCTGCGAGCAGTGGTTTGGCTGGGGCATTCATGGGTTCATTGTTCATGATGCTGATTGTCATCATCATCTCGATTCCAATTGGAGTGGCGAGTGCAATCTATCTTGAAGAGTTCGCGCCAAAGAACATGATGACCGACATCATTGAAGTGAACATCAACAACCTGGCAGCAGTTCCATCGATTGTGTTCGGTCTGCTGGGTGCGGCAATCTTTATTGGCTGGATGCAGTTGCCTTTATCTGCGCCACTGGTGGGTGGTTTGGTACTGAGTCTTATGACCTTGCCTACCGTGATTATTACCACGCGCGCCTCATTAAAAGCGGTGCCACCATCGATTCGTCAGGCTGCTCTGGGTCTTGGTGCATCAAAAGTTCAAACCGTTTTTCATCATGTATTGCCACTTGCATTGCCAGGGATTATGACTGGTGCAATCATTGGGATTGCACATGCGCTGGGTGAGACTGCACCATTATTGTTGATTGGTATGAGTGCTTTCGTTGCCAGCATTCCGACCACACCATTGGAACAGGCAACCGCATTGCCAGTACAGGTGTATTTATGGCAGGGTAATGAATTGCGCAATTTCTTTGAGGGGCGTACCGCGGCAGCGATTATTGTGTTGCTTGCCCTCTTGATTGGTTTAAACAGCCTTGCAATCTGGCTCCGTAAGAAATTTGAAGTGCGTTGGTAATAGAGGAGAGTACAATGAATACGATTGATATTATGAACGCCGTAGAAAAGGATAAATCAGTGAATCCACAACAAACAGAATTTACGTCATCTGAAGCGCAAGTTCAGCAATCAAATACTGCATTTGTCTCTCAGTTTGAAACGGCTTCTTCAAATAAAAAGCCAAAAACCAGTGAAGTGAAAATCAGTACCAAGGATGTTCATGTTTATTATGGTGAAACTGAAGCAATCAAGGGTATTGACCTGGATATTTACCAGAATGAAGTGATTGCGTTCATTGGTCCATCGGGTTGTGGTAAATCAACATTCCTGCGTACCTTAAACCGTATGAATGATACGATTGATAGCTGTCGTGTGACAGGTAAGGTGACACTGGATAATCAGGACATCTATGATCCTAACCTTGACGTGGTATTGCTGCGCGCACAGGTAGGGATGGTGTTCCAGAAGCCAAACCCATTTCCAAAATCAATTTTTGACAATGTTGCCTATGGCCCGAAATTGCATGGCCTGGCACGTGACAAATATGATCTGGAAGAAATTGTTGAAAATAGTCTGCGTAAAGCAGGTCTGTGGGATGAAGTCAAAGACCGATTAAGCCAGCCAGGAACAGGTTTGTCTGGCGGCCAGCAACAGCGTTTATGTATTGCGCGTACCATTGCGGTCAGCCCTGAAGTGATTTTGATGGATGAACCGTGTTCGGCATTAGATCCAATCGCAACAGCTAAGATCGAGGAGCTTATTTCAGAGCTTTCAGAGCAATTCACTATTGCAATCGTGACCCACTCCATGCAACAGGCAGCGCGTGTGTCTGATCGTACCGCTTATTTCCATCTGGGTGACCTGATTGAAGTCAACTCGACTGAGAAAGTGTTTACTCAGCCTGACCATCAATTGACTGAAGCCTATATTACAGGGCGTTTTGGTTGATACCATCCCGTATATATCAAAGGGCCTACGGGCTCTTTTTTTATGATACAGATGAAAATGAATCTATTTTGCAAAAACGCTATTGAATTTTTATTGAACAGACCACATCTTAGAGGCATAAAGACGAACTCAAGAGCACTTACTTTATGTTATTCCATTTACCTAAATTTCCTGCTGAAATTCGTATTAGCCATTTAAATGCGCGTGTGAATGAACAAAGAAAAAAAATTGCGCAAACAACAGCATCCCGTTTGGAATTATTACAACTGGTTCAGCAGCTTGCTAAAGAAGCCAAGGTTCGTAAGAAAAATGACCAGAAAATCTTCGTTTTAGATTTCAAGGGTGATATTCAGGCCTCTGCGGTCGATACCCTGCGTGAAGAGATTACCCTAATTTTGGCAACCGCCAAAGCTGGACATGACCGTGTGATTGTACGTCTGGAAAGCGCAGGTGGAATGGTGCATGGCTATGGTTTGGCTGCGGCTCAATTGGTTCGTTTACGTGATGCGGGTTTTCATGTGACGATTTGTGTTGATAAGGTTGCTGCCAGTGGCGGCTACATGATGGCATGTATTGCCAATGAAATTGTTTCAGCACCGTTTGCCGTGGTGGGTTCAATTGGTGTGGTTGCACAGGTGCCGAACTTTAACCGTTTATTGAAACAGCATAATGTGGACTTTGAACTGTACACTGCTGGTCAATATAAACGCACCGTAACCATGTTTGGTGAAAATACTGCTGAGGGTAAGGCCAAGTTTGAAGAGGAATTACAGCAGACCCACGTGCTGTTTAAGCACTTTATTGAAAAATACCGCCCACAACTCAACGTTGAAAAGGTTGCAACAGGTGAGCACTGGTATGGTGAAGATGCACGTGCATTAAATCTGGTGGATAAATTACAGACCTCGGATGAATATTTACTCAGTCTTTTGTCACAACATGATGTCTATGTGATCAATACCCGCAAACGCCCTACATTTGGTGAAAAACTGGGTTTGCAGGCGGCACAAATGGCTGAGACCCTGATTCCAACGGTGATGGGTAAAATCGCTGATAGCCTCGCCAAGGCAAACAGCACCTTGGTTCAGATGCGTGATCCTAAGTTTTAATCAATTTGTCCTGATCAAAGAAAAGCACCTGTTTAAGGTGCTTTTCTTTTGCTTCTGCCTAAATAGAGCAGCCCTGTAAGGATTGATCCGATTGTGGCCAGAAACATATCCTTGTGTGCATCCCACATATCTCCCTGCTGTCCATTATAGTTTTCCGCATCTTCAGGCGACAAGCCAATGGATAGTCCCCATTCGAGCAACTCATAGAGCATACTGGAAGCCATCACAAACTGGATCACCAGCAGGAACAAGGTCAATGGTTTTGCGGTAGGAAACCAGACCTGAAAACAACGGAGAAAAAATGGGTAAAGCAATAATCCATAAGCAAAATGCACCAGTCGATCATACATGTTCCGAGACCAGCCCATTGTCTGATTCAGGTCAAAATGAAATAGGGACTTTAACCATTCATTGTAAGGCACATAGGAGTACAAATAATGGGCCGCAACAATATGGATGAATAGAAAAAGCAGGTACAAACAAAAACTGAAAAAATGCATGCCTATTTTTTTCATGCTGATGATCAGCACGACCAGCATAAACACAGTGCCCACCTGATGCAGGAGATAGGACTCAAGCTCAAGCGGCTGTATGCTGGCAATTGCCACGGCAAGGGCGATGATCCCAAGCGCAATATAATGTTTTAAGCCAAGTTGTTTTTCAATCATGCCACATCCGAGAAGAAAAAATCATCAGGCAGGGTAATTTATCATTGTTCAGTTGAATCTGGTATTAAAGGTGATGCTGCAACACCGCCAAGCGCCTGACAAGCCTGAAGATAGAGCTGGTACTTTTGTTGTACAACTTCATCGAGTGGAATGTCAAACAGATCCTCGCCATTTTTATACTGTTCAATATAGGTGCTGGCTTTGTCCTTGTTTGCGGCAAGTGTCTGTTGATAAAAATTGGTAATGGAGGAAGTCGCAAGCTGACTGGTCTCCACGTTTTTACACTGGAAACGCTGCAAAATTTTTTCAGCACGTTTAACTTCACTTGATTGTCCAAATACACATCCTGTTAATTGGGCAATCACAATCAGCACGAATAAGATCTTCATGATATTTAGAATAAAAATTTTTAAAGATTGTTATTGTATATAGAATTTATTCTGGAAATAAATTAATTATGTTAGGACTTACGCACTGTTATTTATAGACTCTCTGTGGTAGCAGATGATTTTTATCGAGAATAAAGTCATCAATGAAGTTTTTGATCATTGGTCTAAATAATTTCTTCTGCCAACGATATACATTTTCAAAGATCCGCTCAAACTGGTTCTTTTGTATCTC
>NZ_KB849211.1:469597-480032 GCF_000368025.1 Acinetobacter parvus DSM 16617 = CIP 108168 | reverse complement strand
TATTTTAATACTTTTTTGAATCCGTCAATGCGTAAGTCCTATATGTCTAACATAAGCAATTAAATGACTTAAATCGTACGACATAAAATCCAGTTTTGAGATGAAACGCATATTTTTTTCTATATATTTGATTTTAATCATGTAATATAATTGAGAAAACAAAAATGAAAAATTTATATAACAATCAGTTTGAGGAGCAGAATGTGAAGATACGCAAGGCGGAAAAAAGGGATGTGAATGAGTGTGTTCCATTTGCTTAAACTTTCTGGGACAGGTTATGCTCATTCTTCATCGAATTAATTCAACATGCTATGCGTAGTCAATCAGCACTTTTATCCTGTTTTATTTTATTTTTCTCCTGTATCTGTCATGCAGGGGATTATAATTTTTTTACAGCGGTCAATGATGATGCTGAAGAAATGTTTGACTCAGCCTATCCACAGCAAGAGAAAACAGATTATTCAATTCTGCATAACCTGTTTTTTCAGGGTGAGCGCTGGCGTGTCTATAACTATACGGCCTATCAAACCAACCAGTTTAACCATAAAATGCTGACAGGTGACACCAGTAACTTGTCTCTGGATGATTTTTCAGTTTCATTGGGATATGGCATGATCTACCAACTCAATTCAACCAACCGAATTGGCTATGAGTACTTGTCCAGCTTTCCATTTGATCGGGGGCAGTTGGTTCGCTTTTTCTGGTTGCGAATATTTTAGGCCATCTTTTGATATAAACCTGCACGTACCATACCTGCCTTGGTTTCCTTGATTTTTTGCCAACTGGCTGGAAGTTTTAGCTGTGACAGGTCACGGTCTGCCTCAACATAAATATAGGCGTTCGGATTAATCAATGGTTCAGCCAACTCGGCAAGCTCTTGCCATAAATCAAGGCTGTAGGGTGGATCAAGAAACACGACATCAAAGCCACTGTGTAATTTCACTAATGCCTGCTGCGCGGTTGAGATCATCAACTGACAATTTTCCGCTTTTAATAACTGGATATTATCCTTTAAAAAACGTGCCTGAGTTGGGTTGGGTTCAATCATCACCACTTTTGCTGCGCCACGCGAGAGCGCTTCAAAACCGAGGGCGCCCGAACCACTGCATAGGTCCAGCACCTGTGCATTCTGGATATCCCACATCAGCCAGTTGAACAAGGTCTCACGGACACGGTCAGGGGTTGGCCTTAAACCCTCAATACTGGCAAAGGGCAGGGAACGTCGTTTCCATTCACCCCCAATAATGCGTAATTGGTTCTTCATTATTCAGTGATTCCATCGGCTGGCTGTGGTGGTGGGGTAACTGCTGGGGCAGGGGTCACCGTAGGGGGTATTGGCAGTGAGGCTTGCGCCGTTGTTGGTGCAGTGGTATTGCCGCTTGGCAATTCGCTTGGCTTGATGCCTGCTGTCATTAAGCCGCCACTCACCTGATGGTTTGCAGGGCGCAGCGGATTCTTGTTGCGTGTCACTAACCAGTAATCGAAAACTGGGCGCGCTAGTTGCGCTGCGGAACCACCATGCTTACCATTTTCCCATACCACGGCAATCGCAATCTCAGGGGTGTCTGCTGGTGCAAAGCCGACAAATAAACCGTGGTCCCATTGTCTTGAGGATAAGGCCGCTTCATTGTAGCGTTTGCCCTGTGCGATACTCTTGACCTGGGCTGTACCTGTTTTTCCAGCAATTGAATACTGTAGGCCACCTTTAATGCCTCGACCTGTTCCTGTTTGGATGACATCAATCATGGCTGCATGCATATTCAGCCAGTCCTGTTCTGTCCCATTGAACTGAATTTTACCATCAGGGGCATTGTGCACCGTGAATTTTTTTGCACCCTTATTGTCCCGCAACACGTGAGGGGTGACGTGTGACCCTTTGTTCGCTGTAATTGCCGTTGCCATTGCCAGTTGTAATGGTGTTGCGGTAAATGCACCCTGACCAATACTGACCGAAATGGTTTCACCTTTCAGCCACTTGGATTTGCGAGTACGCATTTTCCACTCAGGGCTTGGATATAAGCCACTGCTTTCACTTGGCAGGTCAACACCTGTCTTTTCCCCGAAACCAAATTGGCGCATCCAGTCATTCATTTTCTCAATGCCCATGCGGTAGGACAGGATATAGAAATAGGTGTCACAGGAGACTACTTCGGCCTTATGCAGGTTGACCGCACCATGTCCCGTTTTTTTATGGTCACGGAAGCGGTGGCTGTCACCTGGTAAGTTAAAATAGCCTGGGTCAGAAATTGCAGTTCCCCAGTCAACCAGACCATAATGAATGCCACCCAGTCCAAACATTGGCTTAATGGTTGAACCTGGAGGATAAACACCCTGAACTGCACGGTTATAAAGTGGTTGGTCCAGATTGTCACGCAGTCCACTATAATCTTTTGAGCTAATGCCTGTTACGAATAAATTGGGATTGAAGCTCGGACTGGAGACTAAAGCCAGAATTTCACCCGTACGTGGGTCCATGGCCACAATTGCCCCACGGCGGTCCGCCAACTGTTGTGCCGCCACAATCTGGAGACCATAGTCAATCGATAAATACAGGTCATTGCCGCGAATTGGTGCCTGTCGTCCTAGATTACGCAGGATATTGCCATGTGCATCGGCCTCCACCGATTCATAGCCTGGCGTGCCATGCAACAATTCTTCATAACTTTTTTCCACCCCAATTTTACCAATCAGGTTGGTGCCAGCGTATAAGTCCTTGTCAATTGATTTCAGTTCTTTATCATTAATACGGCCCACATAACCCAGCACATGCGCGAAAAGCTCCCCATGCGGATAATAGCGGGTCATTTGCGTTTCAATCTTGACGCCAGGGAACCCGTATTTGACTTCACTGAATTTGGCGATGTCCGCCTCATTCAGGTTGAGCTTGATGGCAATCCGCTCAGTTTTTCGTGCCGTTTTCACCCGACTCTTAAAGCGTTCCACATCTTCTTCGGTCAGGCCCAGCACAGGAATCAGGCGGTTAATCGTATCGTCTATATCACTGACATCTGCACGGCTGAGCGTGGCAGTAAACACGGGATAGTTGTCGGCCAAAAGCACACCATTGCGGTCGTAGATATAACCACGGGCAGGGGCCAGAGGTTGCAGGCGGATTCGGTTCTTGTCGGAGGCGGTGGTGAAGTCATCATAATGCACAATCTGCAAATAGGCATAGCGGCAGATCAGGATGAGCAGACAGGTCACCACAATAAAGATTGCAAAAAAAATTCGACCCTTGTAAATGCGCTTTTCTTGTTGCATGTTTTTTAAAGGAAAGTGCTGTTTCATACGGTGTCGACTTAATTACAAAATAAAAGGATGGAGCGGCTGGCTATTTTAACTTAAGTTGAATGATCATACTGTAGAATTTTCAGTACTTCATGCAAGTGCTGGTGCGACAGTTTATGACTTTGTAGACATTAAAATTGTATGGTCTTGTATATTAGAAGCAAAATAATTCTGTTAAAGTCACAAACTGTTTGAAATAGGACACACTCTTAGGGAAAGTGGAGAAAATAATGAAAAGAATTTACCTTTTGCTGGCGGTTTTAACATCTACGGGTTTGGTCCATGCTGAGGAAAATCCATTCAAGCCTCAACCTAAACTCAAGGATGCAAAAGTTTCAAGCTGGAATATTGGGGCAGGTGTAACCAAAAAATTATTACACGCCAACCTTGAATGGGTGAATCCATACGGGATTGCCTATGCGAAAGCAGGTGCATTTTTAAACGATGACAATGAGGCGGGCGGTCAGGTTGGCTTCCGTTATCCATATTACCTGACGGGCACAGATAAAAACGGATATTACGTTGGGGTATATGCAGGTCATCTGGACAGTAAAAATTATGGTGGAAAAGTAAAGGCGAATTTGGGTGTGGGGGCTGATATGGCCTTTGTATGGTTGAATAATGAACGCATTAGCACATTCAGTGTGGGTGCGGGCGTACGTGAACCATTGGAGGGGGCAGATGGGAAAACTGCTAAAAAAGCAGAACCTGTGCTTCAGTTGTCATACACCTTAAGTTTTGGTTTGTAGGAGAAGGCAAGCTGTTCATCTATAGGCCATAATGTATCAATAATTTTGAGAGTCATGCATGTTTGATTACGTCAATGAATTGTGGCAGATTTTCTTAAAGCGACCTGACCATCTGGCAGTCTTAAGTATCATTCCAGTGACTGCCTTTGTAACATGGGCACATGTGTGGATGGCTTTGAAAATGGTGTTTTACCCAATTAATTTCTGGGGATTCCATCTAGGACCATTACCTGTAGGTTGGCAAGGGATTGTGCCACGTAAGGCAGGACGTATTTCAGGCATCATTACTGACAATACCCTTTCAAAATTAGGTTCATTGCGAGAGTTTCTGGAAGCGATGGACCCTGAGGATATGGCAAACATCATTGGTGAACAGGTTGGTTTTGAACTGGAGCACCTGATTGATGAAGTCATGCTGGAACGCAATGCGGTATTGTGGGAAAACCTGCCTTATTCAATCAAGCGCCGTATTTATGCACAGGCACATAAACAGTTACCCAATACATTAAGGGAACTGGTGACTGAGCTGACCATGAACGTTGAGTCACTGGTTGACATGCGTGAAATGGTGGTGAGCCAGATGGAGGGTGACCGCCGTTTGATGGTGCGGATGTTCCTGAAAGTGGGACAAAAGGAAATCAACTTTATTTGGCATATCAGTGCGCTGATTGGAATGTTCTTTGGTATTTTCCAGATGATTGTCTGGTTTGTGGTGCCTTGGCACTGGACTGTTCCGTTCTGGGCTGCCATCTGGGGCTTCCTGACCAACTGGATTGCGATCTGGATGGTATTTAATCCGATCGAACCACATTATATCCGCTATCCACAAATTTTCCGTTTAACCAAAGACCGTAAATTCCCGTGGATTGTGCCTGTGTTGAAGATTGGTACTTATAATGTTCAGGGTGCGTTCATGAAACGTCAGGAAGAGGTTTCTGATGTGTTTGCCAGAGTGGTGACCGAAGACCTGATTACCCTAAAATCCATCATGACTGAAATGATGTATGGTAGTAAAAAGGACAAGACCCGCCGTATTGTCAAGCGTCATATCAATGAAATTATGGAAACGCCACTGGTGCGTACATCATTGCAGCTTTCACTTGGCCCTAGGGAATATGCTAGACTCAAGACTGACTTGATTGATCGCTCAATTGAAATTACCATGGGACCTGTATGTGACCCAGCCTTGAACGCCAGCCGCGCACAAAAAATCTTTCAAATGTTTAGGGACCGTATCCGTGAACTAACGCCGAAAGAATTCCAGAATTTATTGCGACCTGCGTTCCAAGAAGATGAGTGGATCCTAATTTTATTGGGTGGTGTAACTGGTTTCATTGCTGGTTTAATCCACTTATTTGTTGCTTTCTTATAATTAATTTGATGTTGGTTGAGCAATAAATCTGTATCATATTGCTCAATTTAAGATTTATTGTTTTTAAATGAGGATGTTCTTTTATGCGCATTATTTTACTCGGACCACCTGGGGCAGGTAAAGGTACTCAAGCTCAGTTGATCTGTAAGCGCTACAATATCCCACAAATTTCAACCGGTGATATGCTCCGCGCTGCAATTCGTGAAGGTACTGAACTAGGCTTAAAGGCGAAAAGCGTCATGGAGTCAGGTGGTTTGGTTTCAGACGAATTGATTATTGGTTTGGTTAAGGAGCGTATTGCCCAGCCTGACTGTGAAAATGGTTGTATTTTTGACGGTTTCCCACGTACGATTCCACAGGCTGAGGCTCTGGAAACTGCGGGTATCAGCATTGACCATGTGATCGAAATTGATGTGCCTGACGAAGAAATCGTTCAGCGTCTTTCTGGTCGTCGTCAGCACCCAGCGTCTGGTCGTATTTACCACCTGGTTTACAATCCGCCAAAAGTGGAAGGTAAGGATGACGAAACAGGTGAGGAGCTGGTACAGCGTCCAGATGATCAGGAAGAGACCATTCGTAAGCGTCTTGCGTCTTACCATAGCGAAACTGAGCAATTGGTTGGTTTCTATCAGGCGCGTGCCGCTTCTGGTGAGAATGCACCGACTTATAATAAGTTGAATGGTCTGCGTGCCATCGATGATGTACAAAAAGACCTGTTTGCGATTCTGGATAAATAACCTGAATTGCGAATGATGAAAGGGCTCTGAATAGGGCTCTTTTTATTTGGGAGAAAGCTTGTGCTAAAAGTGGTTCTTATTTTGGTTGTGATCTTAAGTTTGGCTTTACTCTTGTTTCTGGCGTACCAGAGCCAAAAAATGCTGCGCCATGTGCAAAAACAGCAGGCACTGGAAAATCGGCAGAATGGAAAATCGCGTCAGCTACATCCAAAATTGCGGCAGGATAAAAAACCTCAGGATTAACTGAGGTCTTTTGTTGCAATGGTCTTGCTTGCACCAAACTCAAAGCGGTCAGGCCAGTTGCAGACATCTGCAACCACACATTCAAAACATTTCGGCTTACGGGCGATACAGCAATAACGGCCATGTAGAATCAGCCAGTGATGGGCATCCAAAATAAATTCTTTGGGGATCACCTTAACCAGACGATGCTCAACCTCTAACACATTCTTTCCAACGGCTAAACCTGTACGATTTCCCACTCGAAAAATATGGGTGTCTACTGCCATGGTTGGCTGTCCAAATGCAGTATTCAGCACCACATTTGCTGTTTTACGGCCTACGCCTGGCAGCGCTTCAAGCTGTTGACGTGTTTCGGGTACTTGTCCCTGGTATTGATCAAGCAAAATCTGGCAGGTTTTAATCACATTTTCAGCCTTGGCATTATAGAGCCCAATGGTCTTGATATATGCCTTGAGTCCCTCGACACCAAGATCAAGGATGGCCTGGGCTGTATTTGCCACAGGATAGAGTTTATCGGTTGCCTTATTGACGCTGACATCGGTCGCCTGTGCCGAAAGCATCACCGCAATCAGCAGTTCAAATGGCGATGAATAGTTCAGCTCTGTACGGGGATCGGGACGTTGCTCATGCAAGCGTTCAAAGAAAACCTGAATTTGCTTTTTGGTCATATTCTTAACGGGCATTTAGACTTCCTGCAATTCATTTAAACGTTGCTGTAGGCTAAGCAGTTGCACCTGTTTCTGTTCATCAGCCCGTACGCTTAACTGTTTTTCCAGCTTCTTGATCTGGGTGCGGATTTTAGCCAGTTCTATCGTGGTTTTTGCATCAATTGGGGCGCTTTCTTTGGGCTTGTCTGCCAATGTAATCACAGGCACATTATTGAGTGCCTGGGAGAACTGGGCAAACAACTCGGTATCGATTTCAGCCCGTACAATCGGACCTTTACGATTTAGGCGGCGTTTTTCTTCACGCTGGATATGGGCATAGTAACGATGCCTTAATTCATCCTGTTCCTTAACGCGCTGTTCTCGGGTTGGCAGTGGCTTGATGTCGGCAACCAGGTCAATACAGTCAACTGGACAAGGTGGGATGCATAGTTCACAGCCGGTACACAGATCTGCCAGCACCGTATGCATGAGTTTACCACTGCCGATGATGGCATCTACAGGACATGCGCTGATACATTTGGTGCATCCAATACATTCATCTTCACGGATCACCGCTTTCATTTGCTGTGGGCGACCATCTGCCTGTATTTCCCAGACACTGGGTTCGGCAGTCAATTGTGGTCGCTGTAACAGTGTGGCAAGCGCATCCGCAACAGGCTGTCCGCCTGGAACACATTTGTTCGCATCTTCACCCGCGGCAATGGACTGTGCGTAGGGTAAACATCCATCACGATGCCCACATAAACCACACTGTGTCTGTGGTAAAAGCTGGTCTATCTGGACAATCAGGGAATGTGGTGGGGGCAGGGACATAACAACAGGGGAAACAAAATGGGACGGAATAGTATAACAAAAAATAGATGGTGTTGGCGGTGAACATCTGGAAACAACAGTTGGCTTAAAGTGTTGGATTTTGACAAAAAATGGTGCGAATATTGCACTTTAACCAAGTAATCCTAAAATAAATCATATCTTTCTTGTTTTGTTTAATTAATTGAAATTCTTTAATATATTAAATAATGCACTAAAATGATACATGGTATTTTTTATAGGAATGTTCGTTATTTTTTCTTTTTAAATATTTGATTTATAAAAATTAAAAATAATATGATTGAAAAAAATATTGTGAATTAAAAAAAATAAGTATTAAATAGGTGCGTTAAACTATTTTGGTGCGTTTTTTTTGCACTTTTATGAATCATTCGACTTGAGGGTCAAACATTGAAATACAGTAGCCTAAGCGACTTCCTGGATTATGTTAAAGCTCGTGATCCACATCAACCAGAGTTTCTGCAAGCTGTGGAAGAGGTAATGATGAGTTTATGGCCTTTCATTGAGAAGAACCCAAAGTACGCTCAATATGGTCTATTAGAGCGTTTGGTTGAACCTGAACGGGTGATTCAGTTCCGTGTTTCATGGATGGATGATCAGGGTGAAACCCATGTGAACCGCGCGTTTCGTGTGCAGTACAATTCGGCAATTGGGCCATTTAAAGGGGGAATGCGTTTTCACCCTTCAGTGAACCTGTCTATCCTGAAGTTTTTGGGTTTTGAGCAAACCTTTAAAAATGCACTGACCACACTGCCAATGGGTGGGGGCAAGGGTGGCTCTGATTTTGACCCCAAAGGAAAGTCTGATGCCGAGATTATGCGTTTCTGTCAGGCCTTGATGCTTGAGTTGTACCGTCATTTAGGATCAAACACTGATATTCCAGCAGGAGATATTGGTGTGGGTGGTCGTGAGGTTGGCTATATGACGGGCATGATGAAAAAGCTCAGCAATGACACCTCTTGTGTATTTACAGGCAAAGGCATCTCGTTTGGTGGCTCATTGGCGCGTCCAGAAGCAACGGGTTACGGTACGGTTTACTTTGCCGAAGAAATGCTGAAAACTCGTGGCGACAGTTTCACGGGTAAAACGGTTTCAATTTCTGGTTCAGGCAATGTGGCGCAATATGCGGCAGAAAAGGCCATGTTCCTGGGTGCAAAAGTGGTGACTCTGTCTGATTCAAATGGTACGGTCTATTTGAAGAACGGTTTTAGCAAGGCGCTTCTGGATGAAGTGATGGAACTGAAAAACGTAAAACGTGGTCGTATTTCAGATTTTGCCTCTAAACATGGTTTTGAATATTTTGAGGGTAAAACACCTTGGCATATTCGTGCTGATATTGCCTTGCCATGTGCGACACAAAATGAGTTGAATGGCGAAGATGCTGAAATTCTTTTGGCTAACGGGGTCATCTGTGTGGCTGAAGGTGCGAATATGCCATCGACACTAGATGCGGTGGAGAAGTTTGTTGAGGCAAAAATCCTCTATGCGCCAGGTAAAGCCTCTAACGCGGGTGGTGTGGCAACGTCAGGTCTGGAAATGTCGCAGAACGCCAATCGTTTGGGTTGGTCATTTGAGGAAGTGGATGAGCGCCTGCATGCGATCATGAAAGAAATCCATCGCAATTGTGTGAAATATGGTACACGGGAAGATGGAAGCATCAATTATGTGGATGGTGCCAATATTGCTGGATTTGTAAAAGTGGCTGACGCAATTCTAGGTCAGGGTATTTATTAAAAATTCCTCTTTAATAAAGAAAGACTTTTCATAAAAAATCCGATGTTAAAAGTATCGGATTTTTTATTTATCCATTGGAGCGTAAAACCTCGGGGTTTAGCCCGAGGATATAAGCGACTGGCGTAAGCCATACGACATGAAATGTCGTTTTAAATACTTTTGCTATAATCACTATTAAGAAAAATACGGTTAAAATAATTGTATGAAGACACTCAAATTACGAATAAAAGACAAACATTGCAAGATGCTAGACCAACTAGCGTTGGAGGTAAACTTTGTTTGGAATTATGTCAATGATTTGTGTTTCAAGCATCTACAACGCAAACAACAATTCTTTTCAGCATACGACATTGCCAAATACACAAAAGGCACATCGAAAGAATGTAATTTGCATAGCCAAACGATTCAGGCGGTCACAGAAGAATTAGTGACAAGACGCAAGCAATTCAAAAAAGCAAAACTGAAATGGCGAGTCAGCAATAAAAAATCAGCTAGGCGTTCATTGGGCTGGATACCGTTCAAGAAAGTAGCAATCAAATATGCTGATGGCTATGTTCAATATGGCAAGCACCAATTCAAACTATGGGACAGCTACGGACTAAGCAAATACAATGTTAAAACAGGCTCATTTGTTGAGGATAGTCGTGGGCGTTGGTATGTCTGTTTAGTTGTAGAAGCACCAAAGATAGAGAAAACAACATCAACCACAGCCATTGGCATTGATCTAGGGCTAAAAGACCTTGCAACATGCTCAGATGGTGTGAAACTCAAAGCCCCTAAAATCTATCGCCAATATGAACAAAAACTTGGCAT
>NZ_KB849211.1:405154-469577 GCF_000368025.1 Acinetobacter parvus DSM 16617 = CIP 108168 | reverse complement strand
CTCGCACAAACTAAATTAGCTAAATCAGTGCTAGATGCAAGTTGGACAACACTAAGAACCATGCTCAAGTATAAATGCGAGAACGCAGGGGTATGGTATGAAGAAGTCAATGAATCGTATACCACCCAAACTTGCTCGTGCTGTGGCTCACGCTCCAGTAGTCCGAAAGGTAGAGCAGGCTTAGGAATAAGAGAATGGCAGTGCATGGAGTGCGGTACGCTCCATGATCGGGATGTAAATTCCGCACTGAATATTCTTGCGCTCGGACATGAGCGTCTCGCAGGAGGAATCCCCGTCCTTTAGGTCGGGGAGGATGTCAATTGTGTAATTACGCTGTCAGTTATATTTTGTGCTGATTGGCAGGCTATTAGGGAAAGTGGAAGTAAGGCAAGAACTAAATATTTGATTTTCATGTTCAAAATGACAGTAAATAAATAACAGTGTTAAGCTTAAAGTATTCTTAAAAAAGAGCATGTAGTACGTTTAGGTATTCAGTTTGCTAAATGTATTTATTTGTAATATTCCAGCAATTATGGCCTTATGGATGGGACGATGATGACCGTCCCTTTTTACGATATGAAATTTTAATCAAACCGATAAATATCCATGCCCAGTGAACCCATTGAAAAACTGCTATGTACGATCGTAAAACGATGACCTGTCCCCATCGCAAAAAACAGTGGGGCAAAATGTTCAAGTGTGGGATGGTTGCGCTGGACATAGGGTAATGATGGCCAATCCAGCACCGCATCATAGTTCTGGTGGGTCAATTTGCTCACCACTGCATTTCTGAATGTACTGGCCCAGATCGGCACATCTGTAGGGTTGTGCCATGATAGCTCAGCCAGATTGTGGGTGATACTGCCTGAACCAATCAACAGGATTTGTTGATCACGTAATGGTGCAAGCGTTTGCCCGATTTTGTAAATTTCATCCGCATTCATGTGAATTGGCAGGGAAATTTCAATCACAGGAATATCTGCCTCTGGATACATATGTAACAACGGCATCCATACGCCGTGATCGCGTGGACGGGTGCTGTTTGCGTGGGCCGCAATATCTGCTTCTGCAAATAAACTCAGTATTTCCTCGGCCAACTTTGGCGCGCCTGCCGCAGGGTAATGAATCTGATACAGTTCAGGTGGGAAGCCGCGAAAGTCGTGCCAGGTTTGTGGTCGAGTGGAGGTGCTGACTTCCAGCGCCTGACTTTCCCAATGCGCTGACATCACCACAATGGCCTTGGGCTTTGGCAGATTGCTGCTTAGGCGATATAGGGCAGGACCAACCTGCTCAGGATCAAGTGCGAGCATTGGCGAACCATGAGAGATAAATAACCCTGGTAAAGTTTGCAAGTTCATAACAGCGCACCTGATTGGAGAGACCTGATTATCGTGACAAATTCTTTAAAGGAATGACAGTAGTTAAACTTCAACATATTGTTCTAAAATCAGAACAAGTATAGCGCTATGCCCGATGATAAGGATGGTTATGGTTAATGCTCATCGCACGATACAGTTGTTCAATAAGCAAGATACGCACCATGGGATGGGGCATGGTGAGCTTGGACAATGACCAGTGCCAGGCCGCTGCCTGACGTACCGCTTCGGAATGGCCATCTGGGCCACCAATGGCAAGTGCGATGTCATTGCCCTCTAGCATCCATTGCTTCATGGTGTCTGCCAGCTTTTCAGTGCTGAGTTCGCGCCCGCCGACTTCTAAAGCGATCAATGTCTCATTTGGCTTGAGGGCATTCAAAATACTTTCACCCTCAATTTGACAGTATTTTAGGATATCTGCCTCAGAGTCATTTTTTCCACGTTTCGCCATAGGCAGCTCAATCACCTGAGTCTGTACAAAGGGCTGGATACGTTTGAAGTAATCTTCAAAGCCAGTGAGTACCCAGGCAGGCATTTTTTGACCAATGGTGAGAATACGAATTTTCATAGGATTGTTTAAATCGATAGATTCAGCACATTATAAATGCTGCTGGTTGTCATGGGATGGTGCAAACGGTTTATCTTGTCATAAAAGATACAAAATAGCGGATTATTCTCTCCATAAAAAACGCAGCTCAACATGCGTATGAGCTGCGATCAAAGTGCCATCTGTCTGGAGTTCAGATGGCACTAAAATGAGTTCATGAGTCAAGTTTGGCCTTTGTTTTGTCGACTCCATTTCATTATGCAATATACTGGTTATTTTTCAACCAAAATATGTAACAAAAAAAGAGAGCCGAAGCTCTCTTTAATTTTTTCAAGGATTAGTGACGTGCAGCCTTTGCTTCTTCCACTGGTTTTACAATCGGTGTTTTCGGCAAAGGTTTTGGTGTATCCGTCAAAGCCAAAGGCAGGATTTCATCAATGCTTTTCACAGCTTTGATTTCTAAACCTTCTTTCACATTTTCTGGAATCTCAGCCAAGTCACGGACGTTATCCTGTGGAATGAAGACCAGCTTGATTCCACCACGGTGTGCCGCAAGAAGCTTTTCTTTCAAGCCACCAATACGCATCGCACGACCACCAAGACTTGTTTCACCTGTCATGGCAATGTCTGGACGAATCGGAATACCTGTAAATGCCGATACAAGGGCAGTGGTCAGGGCTAAACCAGCTGATGGGCCATCTTTTGGTGTTGCACCTTCAGGTAAGTGAACATGGACATCAGTTTCATCGAAACGAGATGATTCAATTCCCAATTCATCCGCACGTGTACGAACCACGGTCATTGCTGCGGTAATTGATTCTTTCATTACATCACCGAGTGAACCTGTAGTAATGAATTTACCTTTACCTTTTACGGCAGCAACTTCAATGGTCAGTAACTCACCACCCACCGAAGTCCAAGCCAGGCCATTGACACGACCCACTTGCGCTTCATCTTCAGCAACACCAAAGTCAAACTTGTGTGGACCCAGGTATTCTGGAAGATTTGCAGAAGTCACATCAACCTGTAGGTTTTTAGACTTCTTGCTCACCGCCTCTTTCACAACTTTACGTGCAATTTTAGACACTTCACGTTCAAGGCTACGCACACCAGCTTCACGTGTATAACGTTGTACGATGTCGCGAATGGCTTCTTCATGAATAGTCAGTTCTTTTGCACGTAGACCATTATTTTTAATGGCTTTCGGCACTAAGTAACGCTCAGCAATATTCACTTTTTCATCTTCGGTATAACCCGGTAGACGAATCACTTCCATACGATCCAGTAAAGCTTCTGGAATATTCATGCTGTTCGCAGTACAGATGAACATCACTTCAGACAAGTCCAGATCAAGATCTAAATAGTGATCGTTGAACTTACTGTTCTGTGATGGATCAAGCACTTCAAGCAATGCAGAAGCAGGATCGCCGCGGTAGTCTTGTGCCATCTTATCGATTTCGTCGAGTAAGAACAGTGGGTTCTTAACCCCAACTTTCGTTAAAGACTGTACAATTTTACCTGGCATCGCACCGATATAGGTACGACGGTGACCACGGATTTCAGCTTCGTCACGTACGCCACCGAGGGCCATGCGGACAAACTCACGACCAGTCGCTTTCGCTACTGATTCCCCAAGAGAAGTTTTTCCTACACCTGGAGGGCCGACTAAACACAAGATTGGCCCGCGGAGTTTTTTAACACGCGACTGAACCGCCAGATACTCAACAATACGATCTTTGACGTCATCTAAGCCGTAGTGATCTTCATCAAGAATCTCTTGTGCTTTGGCCAAGTTAATGCTGACTTTGCTCGCCTTATTCCAAGGCGTATCTAAAATGACTTCTAGATAGTTACGAACAACGGCTGCTTCACTGGATGCAGGTTGCATTGCCTTGAGTTTACGGAACTCAGCTTCAGCTTTTTTGCGTACATGTTCAGGTAAATCTGCTTCAGCAAGACGTTTCTCGATTTCCGCAACGTCATCCTCAGCACCACCATTCATATCGGAAAGCTCACGTTGAATAACTTTCATTTTTTCATTTAGAAAGTATTCACGCTGGTTCTTTTCCATTTGACGTTTAACACTGTCATGTAACGTTTGTTCAATTTGCTGTTCAGCAGATTGATTCACCAAATAGCTCATCAACTCTTGCAAATGCGCTTCAAACTCGTCGTGCTCTAAAAAGTTTTGTTTCACTTCAATGTTTAAAGGCACACGGGTCGCAACGAAGAACATCAGTTGTAACAGGTCTTCGATTTTATTAGCTGCTGCAACAAGCTCACGTGCATTGCGTAATTTCGCTTCAGCATATTGAGCGAATAGGGTACGTAATTCGTTTAAGCGAGTTGCTTGAGCTTCCTCATCCAATGGTAATGTAATTGGACTGAGACTGTGCTCGGCAGTCAAGTATTCTTCACCATCAATAATGCGCTCTAATTTAGAACGATGCAGACCTTCAATCAGTACTTTAATGCAGTTTTCATCATTTTCATGATTGACGACCTGTACGATTTTAGCCACGGTTCCATATTGATAGAGGTTATCGTGATCAATTTCTTCTGTAAGCGAATCTTTTTGCGCAACTACAAATACTAAATTGTCACCGTTACGAGCCACATCCACTGCATTGATCGATTTTTCACGACCCACAAATAGCGCAATTTGCATGTGTGGATAGACCACAACATCACGTAATGCTAATAGTGGTAATACACTTGGAACCTGTGGCTCTAAGCTTGATTCATTATTTAAAATATATTCAGACATGGGCACTCCTAATGAGTGACAACGGTGTTGCCATGTTTTTTATAGTGAAGTGCATTTTTAAAATTACAAGGGTTTTAATTTATAAAATATGAAAAAAAGACTAAATTACTCAAGATTGGCGGTTAAAATTAATAAAATTAGCTATTTATCGTTTGAAATAATAAAAATTTTGAGGGGTTAATAATCCATCAATGGGTTGATCCCATTTTTGTCTGAATAAAGGTTCATTTATATATTGAAAAGAATGGGCGAGTCCCAGCCGAAAAGGACGATGTGGGGCAGTTGCCAAAGTACGGTCATAAAATCCACCTCCCATACCGATTCTCGTTCCAAGCTGGTCACAGGCCAATAAAGGCATAATCAGTAAATCCAGGGTGGAAACATGCTGCCCACGCGTTGCCATTGGTTCTTTCATACCGAGAGGATGATGGGAAAAACGTTTATTTAAATATTGATTGGAGCTGATTTTTACCCAAACCAGGTTTTGGTTCATATTACAGATCATGGGTAGATAGACCTGCTTGTTTTTTTGAAAACAGAACTGGATGATTTTTCGGGTATGCACTTCACCAAAGGCGTGTAAATACATGCCAACTTTTTGGGCTGACTTGAACTGTGGCAAATATCTGAGTCGATTTAAAACCTGTTGTTCAGCTTTCTTTTGTTCATAAGGAGAAAGTCGCTTTCTTTTTAGGCGAAGCTGTTTTCTTAATGGGTTTAAAAGCTGGTTCATGAGATTTGAAATGATTTTCTTTTGAAGAATGATACCCGATTTTGGCGAGATTCTTGAATATGGAACTGAATAATTAGATCGGGTTCTTATGGAAAGCAGGATGAGTTGTGCGACATAAATTGTCGCCTAAATGTCTTAAGTTTACAATTTAGGACTTACGCATTGACGGATTCAAAAAAGTATTAAAATAGTTTATAAAGTATCTGTGATCAGACGAACTAAACATGCTTCTACAGCAACTTGTACATTACCCATTTATATGGGCTTTCTCATGACAGAACCGAACTCTATTAGCTGCACACAACTTGCCGAGACTTATAATATCTCGCATGATAGTGTAAATCGCTTTCTAGAGCGTGAAGACTACACACCTCACGACCTATATCAAGAAGCAATTCAACATATTGATAATAATAAACTTATAGTCAGTATTGATGATACTGTTTTAGATAAACCATATAGTCAACATATGGACTTAGTTAGCTATTTTTGGTCAGGCAAACACCACCGATCCGTCAAGGGTATTAATCTCATTACCTTGTATGCGACAGATCAGAATGGTCAAAATATTCCAATTAATTTCCGAATTTATGACAAATCTGAGGGTAAAACCAAGAATGATTACTTTATGGATATGTTAAGTGAAGTACTTAGTTGGGGTGCAAAGATTCAATTTATTACAGGTGATAGTTGGTATTCATCGACTGCAAATCTAAAAACCATAAGAAAACATGGTATTCGATTTATGTTTGGTATCGACTGTAACCGTAAGGTTTCCCCAGAAAAAGGACAATGGTTTCAACTGCGTTTATTGCCAGATTTCCATCAGGGTCAAGTGGTCTGGCTCAAAGATTTTGGCTTTGTACAATTATTTAAGACTCAGTTAAAAGAACAGCAGAGGTTTTATATTGTGCATCAAGATGAAGATGATTTATTGTCCTTTGAGGGTTTTCATGAATTACATTCAAGTCATTGGAAAATAGAACAATATCACCGAGTGATTAAACAGGTTTGTCATATTGAAAAGTTTCAAGTAAGACGATCTAAACTGATTTTGAATCATATTTTTTCAGCCTTGATGGCCTACGTCGAGATACAAAAGAACCAGTTTGAGGGGATCTTTGAAAATGTATATCATTGGCAGAAGAAATTATTTAGACCAATGATCAAAAACTTCATTGATGACTTTATTCTCGATAAAAATCATCTGCTACCACAGAGAGTCTATAAATAACAGTGCGTAAGTCCTAAATTTATTAAATAAAGAATAATAATTGATGAGTAGAATAGCGTTATTAGGAATCTTTAATAAAAGCCAGATATATATTTTTTAAAATTAAAGATTAAGTAAATAATTGGGGAAAATAAGAGGCCATTCAATGTTTGAAAGTATTAAGAATAAAGTGAATCAGTTGATCAACCCACAAGGGCAAAATTCATTGGATTCAGAAACCTTGGCTTTAATCAACACAATTGTTGAACCTTTGGCACAGGTGGATGCAGCATTGCCGAATCAGGTTTTAAACTATATTGTAAATGGACAAAACCCTGAAGTTTTAATGACCTTACAACAACAAGCGACAGATAAAGCCTGTGCATTGTTGGGTAGTCCTGGCACTTATGGCTGGTTTTGGCCCTCTTCAGAATTGACTAAAGCTCAGGAGAAATTATGCAAAGCTTCCCAAAACGCACGTTATAAGCTGTATATCAATATTTTTTCAAAACTCAGCAGCGAACAGATTATCCGTTATGGCAAGTTTTTGGAAGCAGCCACTCAACAACGAAATTACTCTCAATTGTCTAAACAAACCCCTGTATGGTTCGGTTACGTTTTGGTCGATGGTTTATTAACCAGTTTTAACCATCAAAGTTTTGATGATCGCCAGAAAAAGTCACATCGTGATCTTTGGACACTGGCAGTACTCAAACAACTGTATTTATCTGAGCCTGAAAATAATATTGAGGGTTTTATTGCAACCTTATTTGAGCGAGATGGGGTTAATAATTATCACCATGATCAGCTTAACGTTTTATTTAAACTTTCCGATAGTGTCGTATTTTTCAATGAACATGCCCAACAGGTTCGGGAGATTTTACCGAAGCTGTCTGCCGCAGCACAGGGGATTTTTTTAGAATTTATTGCTCAACATTCAGACTTATTGCAACAACAAACTGAGCTGATGATTATGCTTGCGCTTAGTTCAAGTAAAACTGTTCGTGAACAGGCAACCGTATTGTTGTCGCAGCTTAATCAGACAGAAAGTCAGCAATATTTGCAACATTTTCTGTTGAATGGTGAGAGCAAACAGCGCAGTTTTGCGGCGGATTTACTGGCGCGTCTGGGTGAGCAAAACCGAGACATTTTGCAACAAGCCGCAGACAGTGAAAAATTAAAATCAGTACAAGTGCTGATTATTGCTGCTTTACAACGGCTTGAGAGCTTGCAGCAGGTGGTTGAGGTTGATTATACCTTACCTGAAATTAAGGCGATTGAAACGCAGGATATTCCAGAAAGTTTTATCCCAATCATTGTGGAAAACTATCAAGCATTACTGGAAAAAGCCAGACTACGTGCTGAGCAAGAAATCGAAGATAATAAAACAGCCTCTTATAAAAGCACTTGGGCGCAAAGTAATTACAAAGACCTGCAAAAACTCAAAATAGAGCAGATGAGCCAGCAGTTGTTTTCCACAATTAATGGCAAGAAAAGAACCCAGATACACGGTGATCATTATAATATCCTGACCCACCAGAATAAGCTGCAAAATCTGCCTGAGTATGGTCTGGAACATGCGCTACGTTTAAGTTATCACGGACGAAACTGGATTAACTGGAATGAACTTTTCAATAGTTTGCTAAAACCACATCATTATGAAAATCTTGAGTTGCGTCAGCTTGAACAGTTGATGAAACAGTTGGGTTTTGAAAAGCCTGCGCGTATGATTGCCGAGAGTTATTTAGAGAACTATTACTATGAAAACTTGAGTAGTTATATTGCAGATGATGACAAGGTTGTTCCATTTTTTGTGGAGCATATTGATCTGATTGCTGAAGCATTGGGTTTATCACCTGATAAAAGTGAATCACGCTACCATGGTTTTGAGCCTTTACATGCAATTGGTGTATTGCAACGTTTCCCACAATTGCCAAAACAGTTTATTCCTCGTTTACTTGAGTTTGCTCTGGGGGATGGAAAACGTTTACGTTTTGATGCTCAGGAAGTATTGAGAAAACTCCCTGATATCCATTTACGTGCGATTGAAGCGCTGGAAAATGGTAAACAGGAAATTCGTATTACCGCGATTGAATGGTTGGCCCGTTTACAGCATCAAGCCGCTGTGCCTGCCTTATATGCGTTGTTGGAAAAAGAGAAAAAAGAAGTTGTTATTGCTGCAATTCTGACAGCTTTGGAGCAATTAGGTGAAGATATCAGTCGTTATCTTTCACCTGAAAGTTTGCTGAAAGATGCTGAAAAAGGACTAAAAGGTAAAATTGCCAGTAGCTTTATCTGGTTTGATTTACTGCATTTACCTCAAGTCCAATGGCAGGATGGAACGACAGTTGATCCCAAAATTATTCAGTGGTGGGTAATTTTAGCGGATAAATTAAAAGATCCGATTCCAAATGCCTTGTTACAGCGTTATATGGGGCTGTTGAATGAAAAGAGTCAACAGATATTTTCGCTACATTTACTACAAAGCTTTATTTATCAGGATACACGTAATCCAACTTTAGAAGAGGCGATGGAGGTTGCCACTAAAGAAGCGCCAAGTCGGTTGGCATCCTATCAGGACTCATTTAAGCGTTGGGGACAAAAGTACCCTGAATATTATGGACGTTATGAGCACATCACGTTAGAAGAAGTGGTTGAGGAAATTAAACGTGAACGTCTGGCAATTTATTTAGGCTCTGCCATCAAAAGTAAGGGCATGCTGGCACTCACCTTTAAAACACAAGGCAGTGTTGCGGTGAAATTGTTGCAGGATTATATGAAGCAACACTATCAACGTCGTGCGCAAATTGAAGCAATGTTGAGTGGTTTTTCAGTCAGTGATGATCCACTCATGATTCAATTGCTGCTCAGTCTTTCACGTCGTTATCGTACTGCATCAGTTCAAACTCTGGCAAAACAACTGGTTGAGCAAATTGCTGAGCGTAATCAATGGAGCAGTGATGAGTTGGCAGATCGTACCATCCCGACCGCAGGTTTGGATGATGCGGGTGTACTGAGTTTAGAATATGGTTCACGGATTCTAACTGCTTATGTGGATGAAAAAGATAAATTTGTACTGAAAAATGAAGATGGCAAGATCATCAAAAGCCTACCTGCTGCACGACAAGGCGATGATGAAAGCCTAATCAAGGAAGCGAAATCATTGTTCAGCAGCAGTAAGAAAGAATTTAAACAGGTCATTGATTTACAGACACAGCGTCTATATGAGGCGATGTGTAGTGAACGTGTATGGAGCAGTGCAGACTGGCAAGAATACCTGTTTGCACATCCGATTATGAAGCGTTTGATTCAACGTTTGGTTTGGTTGGAAATTTCTACAGAGGGTGAGATTCTACACAGTTTCCGTCCGAGTGATGATGGCAGTCTGTTAAATCTGGAAGATGATGAAATTGAATTGTCGGCAGATAGCCAGATTAAAATTGCGCATGTGGTTTTGATTAGTGCTGAGGATGCTGAGGCATGGCAAGCACATTTTAAAGACTATAAAGTGAAGTTTCTGTTTGAACAAATGACACACCAGCTTCCTGTTTTTGAAGCACAGGCTGAAATCATTGAAGATCGTAAAGGTTGGTTAACCGATACCTTTACCTTGCGTGGTGTGATCACTAAGCTGGGCTATCAACGTGCTTCGATTGAAGATGGCGGCTCCTTTGATAGTTACTTTAAGCCATTTAGTCAAATCGGTTTATCTGCGGTGATTCGTTTTAGTGGTAGCTATGTGCCTGAAGAAAATCTTGCAGCCGTTTTATATGACCTGAGTTTTGAGAAAAAAAATGTGCGTTCGTGGCGTGACAGTGGGATGAATCTGGCAGATGTTCCCCCTGTGTTGTTGGCTGAGACCTATGCAGATTATTTAAAGGTTGCTGAGGCATGTTCTGGTTTTGATCCTGAATGGCAGAAGAAAACGCCGTGGTAGAAAATGGTAAAAATATGAATCAACAAGACATTATTAAACTCAGTGCCGAACAACGTTTTGCAGAAGAACTGGCAACATTAACTGAGCATGACCATGCACCCAAGCCACAAGGTTGGTTACGTTCACCACGTGCAGTACGCCAATTTATTCTTGGTGATGAAAAACTTGCCATCAGCCGTAAATTTTATGGTGATGATGCCTTGGTAGATCGAGCTATTGTCACTTTATTGGGAAAACAAGGTTTGATGTTAGTGGGCGAGCCTGGTACAGCAAAATCTATGCTTTCTGAGTTGTTAGCAGCTGCGATTAGCGGTGATTCTGGACTGACCATTCAGGGGACAGCGGGAACAACCGAAGACCATTTAAAATACTCATGGAACTATGCCTTATTACTTGCAGAGGGTCCAAATGAAAAATCTTTGGTGCCATCGCCTGTGTATCAAGCCATGCAACAAGGCAAGATTATTCGTTTTGAGGAAATCACCCGTTGTCCACCTGAAATTCAGGATGTGTTGGTTTCATTGATGTCTGAAAAGACCATGATGATTCCTGAGTTAGGTGAGCAAGGTCGTGTTTATGCCAAAGCAGGATTTAATATTATTGCCACTGCCAACTTGCGGGATCGGGGGGTGCATGAGATGTCCTCGGCATTGAAACGTCGTTTTAATTTTGAAACCGTTCGCCCGATTGCCGATCCTGTGTTTGAGCGTGAATTAGTATTGACTCAGTTAAAACGTGAGTTAGGCGATTTATCTGATCAGATTCAAATGTCTGAATCTGTGGTCGATCTACTGGTCACCGTTTTCCAGGAGTTACGCCAAGGCACAACCAAAGATGGTACGTCGATTAAAACGCCTGACGCGGTGATGTCGACAGCGGAAGCGGTGAATATTGCCTATGCTGCTGCTTTAGAGGGCTATTATCTGGGTGATCAATCCTTGAGTGGGGCTGCGATTGCGAGGCAGTTGATTGGCGTGGTGCTCAAAGATAATGCAGATGATGCCAAACGGATGCGTTTTTATATGGATAATGTGGCACGTGAACGGGCGAAACTGGATGCTACTTGGAAAGCTTTTTTTGATGCTGGAAAGACGTTTTGGCAATGACGATACCTCAACGCTTACAACACGCCCTCGCATGGCAAAAGGATTTGGCTGAAAGGGGGATTCATTTTTTACCAATTCGCCATCATAGTCCAGCGTGTGCCTACGCTACTTTACAAGCCTTACAGCAGTTGCAGGCTAGGCATGTGTTGATTGAGGCACCACGTTCGTTTAATCGTTTAATTGCAGATTTACAGCATCCAGAAAGTCAGCCACCATTGGCTGTGTTGTGTCAAACCGAAATCATTGAACAGAATGTTGATGCTGTAAATGGGGAAACCGTTGAGCAGAAACAAACCCGTACGGCCTATTATCCATTTTGTGATTATTCACCTGAATGGGCAGCGCTGCGTTATGCGCCAGAAATTAATGCCCAGGTTGAGTTTATTGATTTGGCATGGAGCAGTCAGGTTGAGCATGAATTACAAACCTTTGCTAAACAAACTTGGCAAAGCCGAAGCTTACAACAAGAACGCTATTTAGGGCATAGCCAGTATTTACAAGCTTTAGTGCATAAGTTGCATTGCCGTAACCATGATGAACTTTGGGATCATCTATTTGAGCTAAAGTCCAAAAAAGAGATGAATGACTGGCAAAACTTTTTTCATGAGGTTCTGGTCTGGTGTGCCATGTCTCGTCTGGACTATGAAGACAGTGTCTTGGAAGCTGATGCCTCTCTGGTTCGTGAACAATGTATGTTGCAGAGCATTTTAGAGTGCTATGAGAATAATAAGGGCACAATCTGTGTTATTACAGGTGGTTTCCACACTTTAGCTTTAATTGAGGAATTAGCTAAACAACTGTTATCTGAAAAACCAAAAAAGATCAAAAAAATAAAGTCAGCTGATCAGAATGATCAAGCTTGGCTGATTCGTTATAGTTTTGATCGCCTTGATGCCTTAAATGGTTATGCTTCAGGTATGCCATCGCCCGCTTTTTATCAGCGTTGTTGGCAGCAAATGATGGATGACTCTGCAAATGATGTTGAACAACGGCAAGCCTTAACTGTTGAGTTGCTTTCTGACTTTTCAAGACAATTGCGTGAGCAGCAGATTCTGGACAGTAGTTTTATTACCATTAAAAATGCCACTGAACAGGCGATGAGGTTAGCCAGTTTAAGAGAGCATCATCTCATTAGCCGTTTTGACTTGATAGATGCTTGCCAGAGTAGTTTTGTCAAAGGCAGTTTAGACGAGGGACAGCAAGCCTTTCAGCATTTACTGCGCCAGATTTTAAGTGGGGCTCGTTTAGGGCAGGTGGTTCAATCTACTCAAACGCCGCCACTCTTGGCACAAGTTTATGAGTTGGCCAAAATCCATCGTTTTAAACTAGACGAAACCAGCAGCAAACGCACGAAACTGGATGTATTCCGTAATCAAAAACATCGATTGCGCAGTCGATTTTTGCATTTGCTGGAATTTTTACAAGTCGGTTTTGCCAAATCAGTTAGTGGCCCTGATTTCTTGGGCGGTGGACGTTTACATTTGCTGTTTGAAGAATGGGACTATGCATGGACTCCGCATGTTGAAGCGCAATTGATTGGATTGTCAGAATTAGGAAGTGATCTCAATACCATCGCAGTACAGAAGTTACTGCAACTCAAAGAGACTTTTTCTCAGTCTGGACAAGGGCGATCTTCTCATCTTGCAGTACAGCTTTTAATTCGTGCAGCATTGATGGGATTACATAAACAAATTCCAATTCTTTTTGCCGAAATTCAACAATATTTACCCAATGATCCTGATCTGGACTCGGTCATTCAATGCGGGCAAAAACTATTAAATTTATGGATAGGTAAGGATTTTTTGGCTTTCCAACAGCAGCCTGAACTAAAAGGGTTGTTAGAACAGGTGATTCCAAGTGCCTTGTTTTTGCTTTCACAATTGGCAACGCCGCCCGCAGATCAACAGCAGCAGATTCTCAATCAAGTGTTGCAGTTACGCAATTTGTCTAAACAGATTCAGCGCGTAGTGGAGGGTGAAGCGGATTGGTTGACACAGTTCTATGAAACCCTGGCGCGTTTACATACCGATTGGCAAAAGCTAGATATATTGGCAGGTGCAGTGGATGCCTTACGTTTTATTGATGGTGATTTGACCGAACAAAACCTACAACAATCGATTCAGCAGCATTTTGGCATCGGTGCAAGCCCTGAACATGCAGTGGCCTATCTATCTGGCATGATGCAAAGCGCCCCTGAATTATTATTGCGTTATCCTGCTATGGCAAAGTTACTTAATCAGCTTTTATTGCAGTGGGATGAAGCTACTTTTGTCGCGATTCTGCCTGATCTACGCCAAGCATTTACCTATTTTAAACCAAAAGAAACCGCAGCTTTTGCGGAACAAATTGCACAGTTGAATGATGTTTCAAGTCTGGATATTTCTCAATATATGAGTGAGGTATCACAGGCTGAAATGTTGCAAGGTGTGCAGTTGAATCAACAGCTACAGCAGTTTTTAGTCGATCAAAATTTACAAGGTTGGTTAGCGTAATGGGTGATTCAAATTCTAAAGACCTTGCAGCCCGTTGGCGTTTAATTTTAGGTCGTTATAGCGATCGAGCATTAAATCAGGTACAACTCGATGCAGAACAACTTCGCTTGGAACGAACCCTTGATTATTTATACAACCGAGAGTATGAACAGCGCGGACATGTAGCAGGAGAATCACGTCATGGTTCACTTGATGATTCACAACTTACTGCAATTAACTGGCTCAATCAGGCACGCAAACTATTTCCACAAAGTACCTTTGAGCGTGTACAGACCCAGGCAGTTGAGCGGTATCAGTTAGATGCCTTGCTTAAAGACCCACAAAGTTTAAAAAGTCTGGAACCGACACCACAGTTGGCAAAAGCATTATTGACCATGCGTGGGCGAATGAATGCACAAACCCGAGATGCTGTTCGAGAGATCATTAAAACGGTGGTGGAGCAGATTGTTGCACGCTTAAAACCGAATTTTATCAATGCGATTCATGGTCGTCGTAACCGTTTTCGTCGTTCATTGGTTGCCAATAGTCAGAACTTCGACTGGCGGCGTACCATTCGGGAAAATCTAAAACATTATAACCATGATCTAAATAAGCTGATTATTCAACAGCCATTCTTCAATGCACGGGTACAGCGTCATTTACCCTGGACGGTGGTGTTATGTGTCGATCAAAGTGGTTCGATGATGAACTCGGTGATGTATAGCGCGATTTGTGCCAGTATTTTGGCGAGCTTACCTGCTGTTAAAGTTTATCTCGTATTATTTGATACCAATATTGTGGACTTGTCGCATATGGCGCATGACCCTGTTGAGGTATTGCTAACGGTGCAGTTGGGCGGTGGAACAGACATTGCCAAAGCAGTGAATTATTGTGAACGTTTTGTGACTCAACCCAATCGGACCATTTTTACTTTGATTAGTGATTTTGAAGAGGGCGGTTCAGTGGCGCATTTGCTTAATGCGATCAGTCGCTTGCAAAGCCAGCAGGTAAAATTACTGGGCTTGGCCGCTTTGGATGAACAGGCAAATCCAGTGTATGACATTCAGATGGCACAAAAACTGAATGAACGCGGCATGTCTGTGGCAGCTTTAACCCCTGAACATTTTGCTGAATGGATGGCAGAGGTGATGCAATGAGCTGGCAACAACAATATTTGGCTTATGATCAAGATAGCCTTGCAACCTATGCCAATGCGGGGCTGGTACGCCGTGCCTTAAAGGATATTGAAGCGGAAAAGGTGATTTTACAGAATGAACAAGCTGAACGGATCACGATTGAAAGTGATGGTCAACAAGTTTGTTTATCGGCTACAGGTTTAGTCAACGCATCATGTACTTGTCCTGCAACAGGTGCATGTAAGCATATCGTTGCCGCAGTGCTGTATTTACAACAACATTTACAAAACCCAGCTCAACAACAGATCGAAAATCAGACACAAGATACACCTGAATTGGTTGAGATTTCGGTTGTTTCATTTAGTGAACAGCCTCAAGTAAGTTTAAATAAACCCAATCTTATTGAAGAGATTCTTGTATTTGATTTAAATCAACTTGCCAAAAAAATAGGCAAAGCTCAAACCCAAAAAGCGATTAAATTGGCTCGTCTTTGGCAGCAAGAACAGCAAACCGATCTATTGGATGAAGAATATCGCTTAAAGATTCGAATTAGGAGTTTGGCTGAGGACATCATCTATGTTGCAGGAGCTGGTTTTACAGGCATGCTGTCTAATCTGGAAAAAGATCAATCAGCCTATTATCTAGCCGCTTTAAGTGAAGTTCAGCGTCTGCAAGGAAAATTGTGGGCTGAACTGGAATTGCGTGAAGCAGAGAACCCTGCAATTTTAACTGAGAGTGAACGCCAGTTTATTGTTGAATTAAAAGATGATCTGGCACAGTTACTCGAATTTGGTCTATCCCATGTCAATGAGATGACTGCACGTCAACTGCATTTACTCAATATGTCCGCACGAAGTGAATCATTACCACGTCTAGCTGCAATGTTAAGACAACTCAGCGGGCAGGTGGGCCGACTGTTAAATCGTGATGAGCACAGTTCAGAACATGATACGCTACTGTATTTGGCACAGATGAGTGCTTATCTCTATCGGTTGGAACATGCACAAGGTGAACAGCTATTAAAATTGAGAGGGAAGCTGCGACAGCATTATCAGCTCGATGAAGAACAAGCTGATTTGCAGCTTTTACCTTTAGGCGCACGTTGGTGGCGGACGCTTGGGGGAGCACGTGGGATGAGCCTGTATTTTTCAGAATTGGAAAATCCTAAAACTTTTGAAGTCACTTTGGCGCGTGCTGAAAATAATGATCCCAACTTTACCCGTCATAATGCATGGTCACAGCAAAGTATCTGGATGTTAACTGCTCAACAACTGATGCAGAAAAAAGTACGTTTACAACAGCCTCGGTTTGGTGAAGATGGACGGTTATCTGCCGCAGGGACAAGTCGTGCCTTGCCTTTAAATAGCCTAAGTAAAATTGATGATTTTAGTCTTTACCAACAGATCGGATTCAATGATTGGCAGACATTACAGCAGCATTGGCAGCAACAGTTACAGACTATAGACGGAATTAATCAAACGATACTTCTTAATATCTCTGCTTATGACAGCCCAAAAGTAGATGAGATTGAACAATGCTTATGGTGGACGGTTTATGACCAAAACCGATCAACATTGCATATGCGTTTGGACTGGAAAACACAAGACTTAGAGAAAATTCGTCAGCTTGAACGCTTATGTACCCAAATGGTACAGGTCCACTCTATTTTTGCGTACTGCCAAATTAAAGGGCATCAACTGGTTTTATTACCGATGAGTTTATTAATCACTCAAAATGGCAAGACTCGACTGTTTAACCTTGATTTTGACCAATTGGCTGAACCAAAAAAAACTTTAAAAGAAAGTATCGTTGGACGTATTGAGCAACTGTTGGCGAAGAAAAAACAGCAGCAAGCTAAATTTGCTTCAACTCAAATCAGCTTGAGCCAGAAAGTGTGTGAACCGATTTTGGAGGTATTGCTTGGTCTTGGTTGTTCAGGGCGTATGTTGCTGAGTGCTTCGCAGGTTGAAATACTACAGCAGCAACGACAGTTGGCACAGGATGCGGGAATGAGCCTTTTAGTTAGACAAATCAGCTTAATTTTGGATACTTCTCAACTAAATTCAGCGATGCTTTTACGTTTGGTCTATGTGTGTGAGTTGGTTTTAAGAATGCAGGTTTTTTTGCCAATACAATTAAATATTGATAATAAATAGGACTTACGCACTGTTATTTATAGACTCTCTGTGGTAGAAGATGATTTTTATCGAGAATAAAGTCATCAATGAAGTTTTTGATCATTGGTCTAAATAATTTCTTCTGTAAGCGTCCGCTGAACCCCATGGCTATTGTTTAATTTTAGTCTGATTATCAATCACATAAGCAGGCATCGCTTGCTGAGTTAGGGTGTCTTCAGCGGACGCTTACCTATTTTTTCAAAAATGAAAGCTCAAAAATTACCCGAAGAATGTGATAAAGAATGTATTTATTCAACTTTTATAGAGTTTTTTTAAATGCCATATTTTAACCAAATGTTCAATTCAAATGATTGAATAAAGAAAATTTTCAAGTGTTATTTATTTATAAGTATATTGATTTCGTATATTTATGACATTTTAGACAGAATTTTTTGCAAAAACGTCACGTTATAATTTGTATTTATTTTCTACAATATAACAGTTCTACAAATCAGCTAAATAGCGAAGTTGTAAAACACAAGTGGAGAAAATGAGTAACTATAGCTGAATACGTAATTTATCATTACATCTAAAACCATAGGAAATCAGGTTTTACAGATGTTTCCATGTACTAATATTTTTAGAATTTAGCTATAAGGTCATCATTCATAACAGTTTAATACGATTTATATGATGTTTACTTATTCATAATAAAGAGAGTATAAAGCTTTCTTTAAGAAGATTTGTTATAAATGGAATGATAGAAAAATCAGATTTCATGGTTTTTCTAACAGGTAAATTATAGACATTTCATGGAATCTTAGAGTTATTCGATATAACTCAATGTAGAAAGCATAGGAAATAAGTAATGCCTAAAAAATATGCGCGTTTTTTACCTACAGCCGATTCATTTAACTTGGAAGACTCCCCTTTTTACTGGATTTCTCAAGTAAATGCCCAGTATGTTCAAAACATTGACAACGTACTTAAAAAGTATGGTTTAGATAACTCTCGCCGCCGCATTCTCATTGCATTACATGTAAAACCTCATGCCAGTGTGTCTGAGCTTTCAGATATGGTCATTTCTAAAATGTCGACGACAACAAAAATTGTTTACCGCTTAAAGGATGAGGGATTTATTGAGACTTATTCCTGTAAAGAAGATGGTCGAATTACCCGCGTTTATTTAACCGAAAAAGGTCAGGAAATGATCACCAAGGTCAATGACCTCACTTCCGTTATTCTAGAGCAATCCTTTGATGGTCTGACACCATTACAGATTGAGAAAACCATGGAAATTCTCAAACATATGTTTAAGAACTTGGCGCGCTAATTTCCTATAAAAAGAGCTTCAATAATGAAGCCTTTTTTATTTTAGGTATAGAGAACTTATATCAATCAAATATACTGAATTCTGGAGTAATGTTTTCTATGGTCATAGGTCAACGTTTTACGCAGTTCTGCAGGTGAATATTTCAGAGCTTCAGTTAAAGCCTTGCGCACTGATTCTGCCTTTGCATCAGGTAATGTTGCCAAGATACAGAGCCGTGTATTTCGTTTAATAAGTGTTGCTATCGAAATTTTATTGTCTTTAACTTTAATTAAATTAGCTTCCCAATGACCTGGTATTTTTCTTTCTTGAACTTCAGTTGGGCGCTCATGAATAGTTTTAATATCCTGTAATATAGAATCTTTAGATCGTACCAGGATGTCTTTTAATGAGTTCAGCAAATTTTCTGGCTGAAAAGCTTTCTTTTCTTGACTCAAGCATTAATGCAGTACGATCTTCAAAGCTAAGATGATAGTATGACAATTTTATATACTCTATAAACCCTTTAAATTAATTAGGTGGTTTATGTCGCACTTCAAGTTTTACTCTGCCTATATTGATTTTAAAAATAAAATGCTCCAGAGGTGCCGCTGCATGGTCGTTACCCTGAACCCGATGAGTTCAAGGTGGAGGTGACGTATACTTAATGGGTTTCCTACTCGAGGCAGGCATACACTCAAAATACACAGAACACATCCATAAATTTAAGTATCGGCAGGGGACTGGACGTACTGGCGAACACCCTAGAGACAGTTTTAGTATAACCGATCTTTACACGATGACAATCGCTACTTGTAAAGATAATTATTAATTGATGGGGCTTTGTGCAAATAATCTTAACATTTAGGTATTTTTCTACACAGTCTGTTCCACATCTTCCAAAATGGTCTGGAGCAGGTGTTCACAATGGGCATATTCCTGTAAAGACTTATTCAGGCTAAACACTTCCTGAGCCATTTGCAGTGCAACCATAATCACAAGTTTGTTATGTTCTACACGAGGAGCATTACGGCGCATGTCATGAAACTTTTGGTTCAGTAGTTCAGCTGCACGCTCTAATTCTTCACGTTTATCTTCAGTCGTGTTTAAACGGAAAGTCTGTTCAATTAAACGAAGTTCTACTGTCACTTGTTCACTCATGATCAGTTTTCCTCTTGTAGTTCAGCATTTGGATGGGCGAGTTGCTGAATCTCTTGTGCATGTTGATCCTCGGCTGTACCAAGAACGGCTAGGCGCTGGATAATCGCCTCAACTTTAGACTTTGCTAACTCATTTTTCTGCAACAAACGATCACGGTCCTGTTGCAAGTCCTGAATTTCCTGTTGGCTATGACGTTGCTGTGCCTGTAGTTTTTCCTTGATGACACGTAGATCATTACGTTCCGCCAGAATTTCCTGAAAGCGATTTTTAAGATCAGTGGTACTTTTCTCTAAACGTCCATAACGTTCAGCCAAAGTTGTTGCATCAGTATTCAGTTGTTTAAATTGATCTTGTAACTGAGTCAGTTGTTCAGTTAAGTTATCAACTTCTTCCTGCTTTTGCGTGATGATGCTATTTTTCTGCACAACTTGTGCATGATGATCAGTTTCAGCTAAAGCTTTAGCCTCAGTGAGCGAAGTGTTTTCTCGCTCTAAATGATGTAAACGTGTTTTTAAAACACCAATATGCGCTTGTAGACGCTGTAATTGTTCTAACATAACGAGGTCGCACAGAGTTGCAATCAAAGGTAATATATACAGCAGTATAGAGATTGGATAAACGAATGCAAGACGATATTTCAGGTTGGACGGAATGGAATGCTCATTTTGATGGGATTGAAGAAATTTCAAGTCCAAGTGAGTTACATGGATTACTCACAGGTATAGTTTGTGTCACACAAGCACCAACCAAAGACGAATGGTCACAAATTTTAAATACTTTAAATGTTCCTGCATTATCGGAAGAGGCGTTAGAAAGCTTAACTGACGAAAGCGAAGATGTTTCTCATGCCTTGTCTGACGATGAGTTAGATTATTTGCCGATGTTGCCAGACGACACTCATTTGCTTGTAGACCGTGTTCAGGCATTGGCGGATTGGTGTGCAGGTGTGGTCCTTGGTTTTGGTTTGGCTTCTGGTCATATTCGTGCAGAAGAACAAGAGCTGATTGAACATTTACAAGATGTTGCAGCTGTTGAGTTTGAGGATTCGGACAATGATGAAGAGGGTGAGGAAAGCTATCAGGAACTGTATGAATTTGTACGCCTGATTCCTGTGAGTCTGTCGATTGGCCGTAAAAAGATTGCTGTAGCCGAAAGCTCATTATTACAAAACTTTCATGCAAAAAGTAAGAATCAGGGGGATATTGGCGATGCACAAAATGTCGTTGAAATGTTTACCCCACATCGTCCGAGTTAACTCGGGCGGTGCCTTAAGCTCTTATAAATAAAGATACTTACAATCATTCATCTTCATCAGAAGGACAATATGAAATTAAGTCAAGCCGATTTTAAACAACGCCGTAATCTTCTTGCTCAACACATAGGCAGCAACAGCATTGCCATTATTGCGACGCGAGCAGAAATGTATCGTAATCGCGATGCGGATTATAAATATCGTGCAGACAGTAGTTTTTATTATCTGACTGGGTTTGCAGAACCCGAAGCCGTTGCGGTAATCGAAACCTTTGCAGAGGGCGAGGAATATAGCTATAGCTTGTTCTGCCGTGAACGTAATCGCGAGATGGAAATCTGGAATGGTTATCGTGCTGGGATTGATGGTGCGATTGAAATCTATGATGCAGATGAAGCGTATGCAATTGATCTGCTTGATGAAGAAATTATCGACAAATTATTAAATAAACAGCGTCTTTACTATCGTATTGGCCAAAATGCGGAATTTGATGCACGTGTCAGCCAATGGATTCAAAAAGCAGATGCACAGCAGCGTCGTGGTGGTGCTGCACCCGCTGAAATGATTCAGTTAGACCGAATTATTGATGAAATGCGCTTGAAAAAATCAGCAAAAGAAATTGAATTGATGCAGATCGCATCTAATATCAGTGCAGAGGCGCATACCCGTGCCATGCAAAGCGTAAAACCAGAAATGATGGAGTATGCACTTGAAGCAGAACTCAATTATATTTTTGGTAAAAATGGTTGTGTGCCAGCCTACAATAGTATTGTCGGTGGTGGAGAGAATGCGTGCATTTTGCATTACGTGGAAAACAATAAACCATTAAAAGACGGTGATTTGGTTTTAATAGATGCTGCTTGTGAATATGAATTCTACGCATCTGATATCACTCGTACTTTCCCAGTCAATGGTAAGTTCAGTCCTGAGCAAAAAGCACTTTACAATATTGTATTAGATGCACAACTAGCTGCGATTGATGCAACCCGTATTGGCAATCACTACAAATATCCACATGAAGTCGCTGTAAAAATTTTAACTCAAGGTTTGGTTGATCTTGGCTTACTGAGCGGTAATGTAGATGAGTTGGTTGAGAGCGAAGCATTCCGTCAATTCTTTATGCATGGAACTGGGCATTGGCTTGGTATGGATGTGCATGATGTCGGTGCATATAAGCATGGCGAAGACTGGCGTGCTTATGAAGCAGGTATGGTAGTCACCGTTGAGCCTGGTTTATACGTCGCACCCGATGATGAAACGGTTGATGCGAAATGGCGTGGTATTGGGATTCGTATCGAAGATGATGTTTTAGTCACTGAAAATGGGCCGTTGGTTTTGACTAAGAATGTAGTGAAAACTGTTGAAGAAATTGAGCAATTAATGGCTGGTTAAGTCAGAAATATTGATCTAAAGGCTTATTCTGGGATAAGCCTTTTTTATTTGTCGAATTAAAATAAAACACAGACCAAACAAAGTACAAATTCCATTGTCGATTTAAGTTAGAGTAAGATAGGCTAGGGTCTGTAGATAATTCATAAATGCTTGCGATAGTGGATGTTTTTAGGTGATACAAGGCATGGCTTATGAAATTTAGTCATTCTAAATAAATAAGCCATAACGCAGTAGCGACAAAAAATATCCCTGTCCCACAGGGTTATGGCTAAAACTTCCTTAAACTTTGTTATGAAACTTGACAAGGAGTTGCCATTGCCTACGTTTCATGCCTCGTTTAAGTTGTTTTAGCCTATAACGCAACCATAGATGAAATATCAACAGACCCTTAACATCAAGTCATGAAAAACTGATAAGGAATAATATTATGCAGCAACAAGTCATCATTGTCGGTGGAGGTATGGTTGGACTCAGCCTTGCTTTAATGTTGGCAAAATCTAATATTGCCGTAAAGCTATTAGAAGCTGTGAAATATCCAAATTATGATGATGAAAATGTTGCTCCTTATCACTCAAGTTTTGATGCGCGTAACACCGCTTTGTCACGCCGTAGCGTGCAGATTTACCAAAAATTAGGTTTGTGGGAAGCCTTACAGCAACATGCCACCCCAATTCTGCAAGTACATATCACTGAGCAGGGTAGCTTTGGTAAAGCACGATTAGTCGCAGAACAAGAAAAAGTAGAAAGCTTTGGGCAAGTCATTGAAAATGCGTGGTTAGGTCGAGTATTACTCACCCAGGTTCGTCAGCAGCCTCTGATTGAATTAATTGATGGGGTACAAGTGACATCACTGACACAAGATGCAGATGAGGTTCACATTGAAGCCATGCGTAATGGTGAATATATCCATTCCTTGAAATCGAAGTTGGTGATCGCAGCAGATGGTCGTGATTCTTTCTGCCGTCAAGCAATTGGTGTGGGCGTGGATGAACATGATTATGACCAAGTTGCGATTGTTACAACGGTTCAAACCTCTAAACCTCATCAACAGGTTGGTTTTGAGCGGTTTAGCGCATTAGGACCATTGGCATTATTGCCTTTACCTGGTGAATATCGTCGTTCTGTCGTTTGGCCAGTTAAAAAAGGTACTGAAGCTGAATGGTTGGGTGAAGAAAATGATCAACACTTCTTGGATGCCCTACAAGAAACTTATGGCGATCGTGCGGGTAAATTTGAAAAAACGGGTAAACGTTTTAGTTATCCATTGTCACAAGTTCTGGCTCACAAGCAGGCAGTTGGTCGTGTAGTTCTGATGGGTAATGCAGCACACACAATTCATCCTGTTGCAGGGCAAGGCTTTAACTTGTGTTTGCGAGATGCCGATGTATTGGTTCGTTATTTACTAGAGCAGTTAGCGAAGTCTGATGATATTGGTCATCCTGATAATTTATTGGCTTATGAGCAAGCACGCTTAACAGATCAGCAGCGTGTGATTAAGTTCTGTGATTCAGTGGTGCGTGGTTTCAGTAATCAAAATCCAATCCTCAAATTATTACGCAATACAGGTCTGATTGCATTTGATGTGATTCCAGGCGTTAAGCCTTTGGTTGCCAATTATGCGATGGGACTAAAAGCATGAGTGAAATCTTAGATGTTGTGATTGTTGGCGGTGGTTTAGTCGGTGGATTAACCGCTTTATTGTTGGCTCAAGGTGGGGTGCAAGCAACAGTATTGGATGCTGCACCAGTGCTTGATCAAGACAAAACTTTAGCCGTGATGAATCCACGGGTGTTGGCTTTAAGTCAAGCAACGATTCATCTACTAAAGACAGTTGACGTTTGGAATGATTTAGCACGCCAAATGCCTTATTCAGGTATGCAGGTCCGGAATAAAAATGGTTATGGTGAAATAAATTTTGGACATGCTTCCGAACAGCAACCTCGTGCAGATCAAGCTTTAGGTTCAATGGTTGAACCAAGTGTCTTGAATGTTGCGATTCAACAAAAAATGTTGCAGCAGCTCAATGATTATCGTACTCAAGTCAAAGTGATTCGGATTGAGCAGATTCCACAAGGTTGGTCAATTCAATTGGCGGATGGCACAACACTAAAAACCAAGTTACTTATTGGTGCAGATGGTGCAAATTCTTTTGTCCGCGAACAAGCTTATATAGATTTAGATGTTTTGGATTACAAACAGGCTGCCATCAGTTGCGCGATTAAAACCACCCAGCCGAATCATTATGTGGCACGACAAATTTTCCTACCGACAGGCCCATTGGCTTATTTGCCGATGGCGAGTCTTGATCCACAAGAGAACGGCTATTGGCAGTCGATTGTCTGGACTTTACCAGATGATTACGCCGATGAATATTCAGCACTCAGCGATCAGGACTTTATGCAACTATTGACGCAAGAAAGCCTACATATGTTGGGTGAAGTGGTTGAGGTCCGTTCCAGAGCACAATTCCCACTTAAAGCAAGAGCAGCTCAGCGTTATATCAAATCTGGTTTAGCCTTGATTGGCGATGCAGCACATGTCATCCATCCTTTGGCAGGTCAGGGCGTAAATATCGGTTGCTTGGATGCAGCAGTTTTATGTGATGTTTTATTGCATGATTTAAAACGCGGTGTGTGGGCCAATGAGCAAACTTTATTGCGCTATGAACACCAACGTAAAGGCCAGAATGATGCCATGATGCACAGTATGTCTGCGATTGGTTGGTTAGAAAGTTCAGAATTATTTCCGTTTGTTTGGGCACGTAACTTTGGTCTAAAACAAGTTGAACAATTGGATTGGTTTAAAGATCGCTTTATGAGACAAGCGAATGGCTTAGGGGCTTTACAGCACACGCGTTATGCTTGCTAAAAAATAGTAGATATTTTTTAAACAATCATTTATAAATCAGAGTGAATTTGGTTATAAAAAGCACAATTTGATGAATATTTTGCTTTGATAAATAAGAAGAGCTTGTTAAATTTCATCAAGTTCTGATGGCCAAATAGCGATGATGAGAGTTGAGTCATTGTGGGGAGAGTAATATGACGGAAATGAATGATTACGACGAAAATACTGAAGATTCTGCGGTAGACGATGAAGAAGCGAAAGCCGCAGAAAGCGGTGCAGATACCGAAGAAGCAACGATTGATGATGCTGATCTAGCTGAAGCTGAAACGCTAACTGTGACTGCGAAACAGAAGCAGCGTCAGGCTTTGGAAGACGAATTAGCTGCATTTCTTGCACGCGGTGGACGCATTACTGAGGTTCCGCCAGGTGAGCATCAAGATTAAGTCTGAATTGACATAAAAAAGCATCACGGTTTTATTGGTGGCTCACATGCCCGTTCTGTATCTTTATGGGTCGATGCGCTGGATTTTGCAGGTGATGCTGCTAACTATGCAATTTCATTGGCTGAGATGATAAGGGGAGATTTTTTAATCCCCCCTTAGGTTTTATTGATCTTGTTGGGTGAGTTCCAGAGCCCGTTGATAAGCAACTTTCTTTTTTATACCCGTTAAATCAGCGGCCAATTGTGACGCTGCTTTTACCGATAAATCCTGCAATAAGCGTTTTAACAACTCATCCAGTTTATCCTGCTCCACATCTTTTTCCGCAGATGCACCACCCACCACAACCACAATTTCACCTTTCTCTTGGTTGTGATCATTTTCAATAAAAGTAACTAAATCTTTTAAAGTCATTTTTTTAATTGTTTCAAATGTCTTGGTAATTTCACGGGCAAAACCAACAGGACGATCTTCACCAAATACCTCAGCCATATTTTTAATACTGTCTAAAATACGATGTGGCGCTTCATAGAAAATCAGGGTTTGGGTTTCATCTTTTAATTTTTCAAGCTGGCTAATGCGTTGCGATGCTTTGGATGGTAGAAAGCCTTCAAAGCTAAAGCGGTCACTCGGTAAGCCCACTGCACTTAATGCCGCAATTGCAGCACAGGCACCTGGGACGGGGATTACACGAATGCCACGTTCTTGTGCTGCGCGTACTAACTTAAATCCAGGGTCACTAATTAACGGTGTTCCCGCATCACTAATAAGCGCAATACGTTCACCATTTAACATTCTTTGAATAAGTTGATCAATTTTGTTACTTTCGTTGTGATCATGACACGCTGTTAACGGAGTTGAGATATTATAGTGCTTGAATAATTGAGCAGATTGACGAGTGTCTTCTGCTGCAACCACCGATACAGACTTTAAAATATCAATTGCACGAAAGGTCATGTCATCCAAGTGCCCAATCGGGGTTGCTACAACAAATAATTGAGCACTCATAAAAGGTAACTCCCTCATGTCTTACAAAAAATATTGGCTACTACTGTGTTTGGCAGCATGTATGAGTCCAGCCTATGCGGACGTACTGGTGATTTTACCTGAATCTGGCACGATGGCGCGAGCAGGTCAGAGCATCAAACGTGGTTTCCTGAGTGCTTATACAGCATCTGGCAGCAAAGAAAAAATTATTTTTGTAGATTCCGCAAAAAATAGCATCGACTCAATTTTCAAGAAAGAAGTCACCAATAAGACCAGACTGATTGTTGGGCCATTGGCAAGACCTGAAGTTGAAAACCTTATACAGCTTAGTCCCAAAATTCCTGTACTGGCCCTTAATGATGTCAACACACAATCAGCCAATGTCTGGCAATATAGTCTGGCCAAGCAGGATGATGCGGTTGCCCTCAACCAACTGCTGAAAAAAGATGGGGTGAAAAAACTATTTGTTTTACGCCAGACAGGAACTGAGTCAGCCACTGAACTTTTTTTAGTGGCATTGATGGCTGAGTTTGGTTCAGATATTGCAATGGTCAATCAGTTACCGAAAAAACTCTCCAGAAAAGAGGGTGTGTTGCTATTGGGTGACCATCAATGGATGGAACAACTAGGAGCATTACCTGAGAAGAATATTTATGCGACTCCCCTGAGTATTGAACAGGGGCAGTTCATACCTTTGGGATTGAGTTTCTGTGATGTACCCGCGTTATATAATGGTCAATGGGCAGACTTAATTGAAGCCTACAAGGAACAGCCTGAAAATATGGCATTTCAACGTTTGCTGGCTTTTGGGGGTGATGCATGGAGCATGGGCCAACACTTACTTGAGCAAGCTGGACAGGTGCAGTTCTCTTTTGTTGGACGCACAGGTGCAATTGAGCTAAAAGACCATAAAATCTCTAGGCAGCCTTATTGTTATAGACAGCAAAAAAATAGCATTGAAATTTTAAAATAAGATATGGGCACAATCGAACAGCAGAAACATCTCTTGGGACAGTGGGCAGAACAAACGGCATTGCTATTTTTACAGTCCCAGCAGTATCAATATGTCAATAAAAACTACCATTCACGTTTTGGGGAAATTGACCTGATTGTCAAACGTGACAATGAGCTGGTTTTTGTGGAGGTGAAAGCCCGTTCCGCAGGCAGTTATGCAGAGGCCTGTGAAGTGATTTCGTATTCACAGCAACGTAAGATTATTAAGACGGCGCAGTTCTTTTTACAAAGATACCCCAATTATTACAATTTTGACTGTCGTTTTGATGTGATCTGTTTTGATTTTCCACAGAAACTTGCAAAAACAGTACAACCAGATTTTTCAAAATTGCAGTATGATCAGCAATGGATTAAACATGCGTTTACTTTGGATTGAGATACGGTTGAGTCATTTCAAGGCAAGTGCAGTAGATTGAACAAGTTAGTGGATAGGGAGTCTTGCCAAGTGTTGAAACGTTTAACGATGACGTTGGTTTGCGTTGCAAGTTTATCGGGATGTGCGAGTTTTATTTCTGGTGGAACAGGATCGGCGCCTGTTGGTACAAACAGTGGTGAACGTAGTTTAGGGCAGGTTTTTATTGATTCTTCAATCAAGCGTACTGCAAATATCAACCTATACAAATTAGACCATCGCTTTAAGCAGTCACGTATCAATATTGAAAGTTTCCACAGTAATGTTTTGTTGACTGGCCAGGTTCCAGATCCTTACTTAAAACAGTTGGCGGAAGATAACCTGCGCGCCATGAGCGATGTTAAGGCGGTTCACAACTACATCACTGTAGGCGATAAAGTAAGCTATAGCACCATCATGCAGGATGCAACGGTAACGGCGAACACCCGTGGTCTACTGATGAAAGCTCCTGTGGTTTCTGACAGCAAAGTACTGGTACATACTGAAAACGGTGTGCTGTATGTGATGGGGCGCCTTAATACCGCTGAAGTGAAAGATTTGGATGATGTCTTACAAAAAGTGGGCAATGTGAGTAAAATTGTCACGCTGATTGACAACATTGATCAATCTTCAGGGACGATGAACTCATCTGCTGCCACGCCGATGGTCGGTGCAGCGACAACACAGCCTTTAGTTGAAACACCAGTTGCAATTGATCCTGATCAAGATGAACCCGTGACGACGACACCAACCGCACCTTAATTTATGAAGCAACTTATTCAGCAAGTACAAGAAAACGTGATACGGGCGAAAAACTTATATCAGGAATTTCGCCTGTATGATTTTGCCAGCTATTCAATCAATTATTTGACGCCAAAGGATACTTTTGAAAAAGAAGAACATCTTGCTTATGGGTTAAAAGCCAGAAATCGACTGGATCTTTATCGAACCAAGAATCCAAAGAAACAAAAACCTTTGATTGTTTTTGTACATGGTGGATCATGGCAGCATGGCAATAAACGTGATTATTTGTTTATTGGTGAGACATTCGCACGTGAGGGCTATGATGTTGCAGTGATCAACTATCATCTTGCGCCTGAACATATCTTTCCAGCCTTTATTGATGACCTTGCTCAGGCCATTCATTATTTGGTCCAAAATCAAGACAAGCTGAATATCTCAACTAAAAACATCATTCTGATGGGACATTCTGCGGGTGCCTTTAATGTGATGTCTATGGTGTATTCTGCTCAGCCTCAGCAATTTAAATATACAGATAATATTAAGGCAATTGTGGGTTTGGCTGGCCCGTATCATTTTGACTATAAAGATGATCCTTTATCTGAACATGCATTTGATCCAAAAACATCGTACCAACAAGTGATGCCGTATTATTTTATTAATCCGAATAAGATTAAACATTATCTATTGATGGCTGAGAATGATCAGTTGGTTGGTAATCATAATAGTTTCGATCTTGATAAGGCATTAAGAGAAAAGGGTAATCATAGCCATGTGATGATTATTCCTAAGACTGGACACATTACCATTGTGGCGACTTTGGCCAGTTTTGTAAGTCATTACTTCAAAACCAAGCGAACGATTTTGCATTTCTTAGATGAAGCTTTAGAAGATTAAATAAAAAAGCATCGTTTAAGATGCTTTTTTACTTTCTATGACCTGCATGATCATACTGTGGGCAATACTGCCCTTAAACGGAATTTCAGGCAGTTGGTCAAACTTAAAAAATCTGGCATCAGCAATTTCTTCAAGCTGGAGCTGAATGTCACCTGAATCATATTCAGCATGAAAGGCAATCATCAGGTTGCTTGGAAATGGCCACGGCTGACTTGACATATAGCGGATATTTTTAAGCTTGACACCGACTTCCTCAAAGGCTTCCCGTTGTACTGCCTCTTCCAGTGTTTCACCAACCTCAACAAATCCAGCGATTAGACCGTACATATTACTTTTATTATGCGCTGATTTCGCAAGTAAGAGTTCATCATCACCTTTGGTAATGATTGTAATGACACAAGGCTGTACACGTGGGTATTGATGATAGCCACAGGCAGGGCAAACCATAGCATATTCTTTGGAATGGATTTCCGTGGCATGTCCACAGTGGCTACAGAATTTATGGTTACGCCGCCACTCAAGCAGTTGCACCGCACGGCTAGCCTGTAGAAATTCTGTTGTGGACCATAACTGGATTAGTTCCCGAATGGGAATCAGTTGATAGCCATCGGGAACAGATTCATGTTCAAGCAGATCACGTGCAATGACATGATCATTGTGATGGATGGGGAGGTCACTTGCTAACTTTTCAACCTTTGGCAGTTGCAGGTTTTCATCAACTAACAGTTTCTGGTGTTGAAAAATATAAGCAAGTGAGAGCTGAGTCATTATGCGGCGATGTTTTGTAATTGCTGACTGCTTGATAATGCCACATCAAACATAGATTGCAATACAGGTTGTTTATTCTTAAGGTTATCCACCAGTAAATCCAGACCTGCAACCACATTTAAAATGCAGTTCACCTGCTCTGCATCTAAAGCCAGATTCTGGTTTAAGCGATTCTGGGCAAAGTTCGCCGCAGTCAACAATGCTGTCTGTTGAGCAGAACTGCCAAGGAACAGGGCAGCACCAGATAGCTCCTTAAGATACTCTGGCAATGCCTGCAGACTATGTGAGGCTGGATCCTGAACATATAGGCTTAGGGTTTGGGTCAGTGTCTCAATCAGTGTTTTTGTCTCAGTCAACAACGCCTTATGTGCTTCATCTAAACGGTCTAGTGAGATATGCATGTTATTGACACGCAGCTGCAAACGGCTAGAGGTGTAGTTACGCTCCAGAATGCCGATTGAGTTCATCGATGCTAGAATACTGTTCATCAACTGCTGTACTGAAGCTACATCCGTTAGTGTATTGGATTGACTGAGTTTTTCAGCCTGCTGGATCAGCTCTTTTGCCGCCTCATTCAGGTTAAGCACCTTGAACACATTTGCAAGCTGGTTCAGCTTTAGTTGTAGCTCCTGAGTTTTCTCAGTTGACATATTCTGATGATTATATTCAATTTCATTACGAATCTGCGCCATTTCATTGGTCATCAACTGGCTGATGGTATGAATGGTTTCATAGTCAGGGCCATATAAATGACGGCTGAGCACCTGCAACTGGGTATCGCTTAACAGTTCATCGCCAATGTTGAGCTGTTCACGGATATGCTGGGAAACATCATCTTCCTGACTAATGCAGATGCTGAGAATATCTGCAAGATCGCTCAGGTTGCTTTGGTAGGCAGACGGCTGTGCCAGGAATTTGCCAATATTGGTTTCAACCTGAATCAGGGTGCGTAAACGTGCTTCGGTAATCAGTAGTTCATCAATATGGCTTAAACCCACATTAACCAGTTGCCAGTATTGCTGACTGGGAAGATTTGAAGCCATGCCCGCAAGGTAGACACCAACAAGTTTGATGCCCTGCAAGTCCAGAGGTGTTTCTGCCTGCTTGATCAGCTTGTTCAGGCATAGCTTGTAAAGCTGGTGAATATATTGGGATTTTTCCAGACTTGGCGCCTGTGGCAGATTAAAGTTTGGTGTGATGCAGTCCAGCAAAGGCTGAATGGTCTGGCCTTCTTTGGTGATTGGTTTGCCCAGCGCTTTTTCCAAACGGTTCAGGGTATCCAGCAGGAACTGGGGAACCTTGACTTCACGCAGGCTGATAAACTCGATATAGCGCTTCAGCATGGTGGTGCCTTCACTGAGGGTAACCACATCACTGGTCTTGATTTGCTGCGGTTGAGCCATGATTTTACGCATCAACTCAGCCGAATACTCGGTGATCTGTGACAAATGCGGCATATCAATCAGGGCAAGCACCTGTGTGCATTGCTCAAACTGATTGAGTGCGTCATCAATACCAAAAGGTAAGGCTTGTTCTTCAGCAAGCGTATTAACTGCTGTCTCCACCAATTTAATCGAATTGTCGATTTCATTTTTTATTATTAGTAATGCCGTTGGGTCGAAATGAATCGAGGTTTGGTAAGACATATGACCTACACCTTTCCTGAGTTGTTATATCCATGAACCTCCCGCAACAGGAGGTTTAAATGTTCTATAGGCTAATATAGCGTAACTTTCAAAGCTTGAAATACAAAAAATAACATTGATCAGTAAATTTATTTTGCAAAAAAGCAAGGCTTTCCATGTTTCTGTTCAAATTGTTTGACCCATGTCTCATGTTGGGCCAATTCATCACCTGATGCATAAATGACAGGAAGCTCAATCTGCACACGTTGACGGGTGTTTTTATTTTGACCTTGTTCCGTTTGTGACAGGGCATCTATATCAAAGGAAACCTGTCCACCCGTCATGGCAAGGTAGACATCTGCCAGAATCTCGGCATCCAGTAACGCACCGTGGAAAGTACGGTCCCGCGCAGGAATTTCGTAACGCCTCACCAAAGCATCCAAAGAATTCTTTTGGCCAGGATGCTTATTTTTTGCCAGTGCCAATGTGTCGGTCACTTCACACACTTCGGAAAGTAAGGGCAGGCCAGCACGCTTGAACTCCATGTCGAGGAAGTTCATATCGAAGGTTGCATTGTGTGCAATGATCTCGGCACCTTTTAAGTAGGCAAATAGCGTATCGGCAATTTCTGCATACGTGGGCTTGTCTTGTAGAAAATCGTCGGTGATGCCGTGGATGGCCTCTGAGTCACCAACAGGTTTTTCAGGATTGATATAAATATGAATCGAGCTACCCGTCAGTTTGCGGTTGATCATTTCAATCGCGCCCACCTCAATAATGCGGTCGCCATCCTGATAATAAAAACCTGTGGTTTCGGTATCCAGAATCAGCTGGCGCGGGCCCTGAAGATTTAACTTGGCTTCAGTCACAACAATTTGTGGATGTAGGCTGCTTGCTGGTGTTGCTGAGGTGTCGGGCAATATCTCTGTTTCAGCCATATTGTCCTGAACATTTATTTCTATTTCAAGCTCTTCCTCAATTTCGTCCTGATCCGCCATCATATCTAAACCAAAAGGGTCGTCCAGAAGCCAATCTGGTTCAGGCTTTTTTGTATCAGCGTTAGCCTGTGTTGTGGATTTTAGTTGTTTGGCAGTCTGTTCCGCACCCAAATTGGCCAGTTGATCTGCCATTTCATTGCCCGCATGACCTGCATGACCTTTTATCCAGTTCCACTCAATCTCACGGTTGGCACAGGTTGCATCAAGTTTTTTCCAGAGGTCTGGGTTTTTGACATCTTTCCAGTTCTTCTTTTTCCAGCCATGAATCCATTCAGTGATACCTTGCTTGACATAATTGGAGTCTGTCCAGATGATGAGGTGTGCATCAGTTGGGCAAAATGCAATTCCCTCAATTGCAGCAGTCAGTTCCATGCGGTTGTTGGTTGTTTCTGGTTCGCCACCACACAGCTTGTGTTCACCCTGTTCGGTAATGATGTATGCACCCCAACCCCCTAAACCTGGGTTGCCCTTGCATGCGCCATCAACATAGAGTGTGATTGTTTGTGACATATCTGAACCTAAATCATAAATGGAATAAAAAGTTTCCAGCATTGCCATCTAAATCGGTTAGACAAATATTCTGCTGTGACCTTGAGCAATTGGAATAACACTGTAGTTTTCCCGTATGGATGGAAGATTTTAGCATTTCCATCCTATTTCTTGTATTGTAAGGTGAAATTCTTCCTCTAGACGTTACAAAACACATATTTTTTAATTTCTTGTAACATTTCCATGCAAATCACGCTAAATTATTGCCTTGTCTAAGCGGCATGCTTTACTACAATGGCTAATTGAAAAAGAACTAGCGTGAGTTGACTGGAAGTTTTTATGTATAAATCGAGCACATTGGTGTGGCAAACATCTGCAACATCATTATTCAAAATTACTGTACTCACTTCCGCTCTAGCCGCGTTGGGAATGACCACAGGTTGTTCATCAACCCCTCAGACAAGCAAGGTTTCATCTTCAAAACAAGTGGGTTCAGGCCTTTTGGATGCAAACAGTCTGGATTCTCTGGAAGACCTGCTTTCCGCAACCGATATGCGTGCGGTGGAAGGCGACCGTCTTTTAGTCTTGAAACATGGTGATGTCTGGAAACGGATGACTGTGGGTTTCAAGATGGACTTAAACCGTTGGGACTCGCGTATCGAGGCGCAGCGTAGCTGGTTTATTTCCCGTCAACCTTATCTGGACCGTTTAAGTGCGCGTGCCAGCCGTTATTTATACCACACTGTAAAAGAGGCTGAACGCCGTGGTATGCCGACTGAATTGGCACTTTTGCCCGTAATTGAAAGCTCTTATGACCCAGCGGCAACCAGTAGTGCGGCAGCCGCGGGTTTGTGGCAGTTTATTCCAAGTACGGGACGTATCTACGGTTTGCAGCAAACCAGTTTATATGATGGCCGCCGTGATGTGGTTGAGTCCACACGTGCCGCTTATGAGTTTTTAGGCAGCTTATATAATCAATTTGGTTCTTGGGAACTGGCACTGGCTGCCTATAATGCAGGGCCAGGTCGAATCCAGCAGGCAATTAACCGTAATAAGGCGGCTGGGTTGCCAACTGACTACTGGTCCCTGAAACTGCCACAGGAAACCATGAACTATGTTCCCCGTTTTCTGGCGGTTGCACAAATTATTAAAAACCCAGGCGCTTATGGTGTGGCATTACCACCAATTGCCAACCGACCTCACTTTCGTGAAGTTGCCTTGTCCGCGCCGCTTGAGTTAAACCAGATTGCCTCGATCACGGGATTAAGCCGTGCTGAACTGTATACATTGAACCCAGCCTACCGTGGTGAGATGGTTGACCCGATGAGTCCAATGCGCATCCTGATTCCTGCGGACTTAAGTCCATCGATTGATGGAAAATTACGTTCTGGCAAGGCAGGTTCTGGTGGATTCTGGGCAAGTAGTGCGTCGCCACCTGCAATGAACCCATTAACCAGCTCAACCACAGTACGCACAACCACCTCAACTATAGGCAATGTGGGGCAAATCGTTAAGCCATCCACCACACCACCGCCACCATTAACCACGAAGACCAATACTGTACCCGTTACCACAACAACAAAAACGCCGACCAAGATTGCTACTCCTATGGGTTCAAATGCCTTGGCCTCTTTTGCCGCGGCGGCGGACGTGCCGAGTGCACCGCGTATTCCTGTGGCGATTACACCAGCACCAAATGTTAAGCCTGTCAGAATTGAACCACCAATTTCAATGCAGGAGCGCGAGCAGATTGTTGCTGCTGTGAAGCAGGAAGGTGTGAAAAAAACCGTAACACAAGTGCTAGAGCCGCAGGCAACACAGGCTGAAAAAGATCAGGTGGTTGCTGAAATTAAGGCCATTGCCCCACAGGGAACAGAAATTGTTGATCCATTTGATGGCAAGATTAAGCTGACCGCGATTCAGACCAGCCAATCGGTTGCCGATCAGAAAGGTCAGGAAGTCAGCAAGGGCTTTGCTTATCCAAAAACCTTGGCTGAAAGCCCAGAAATTGCCAATAGTGAAGATGCCAAGCGTAATCAGGGTAAGCCTTACATCAAGACCGATACCGATGTTGTGGTGGTCGCACCAAAAGGCAAGCGCAGTACCTATACCGTTCAACCAGGTGATACACTGGCCTCAATTGCCCAAAAGAATGGGGTGAACTGGCGTGACATTGCCAAATGGAACCAGATTGATCCAACAGGAACACTGTTTGTCGGGGCAAGCCTGTATCTCTATGATGCAAAACCACAAGCTGATACCTCCAAAGCAGTGGAAAGCAAGCCAGAAAGTTATGTGGTGCAGTCAGGTGATAGCCTGACCAATTTGGCGGCGCGTTTTGATCTAAGTCTTAAACAATTGGCCGACTATAATAATCTCTCTATAACGGACGGCTTGTTTGTAGGGCAAAAGCTCACATTGGTTGAGCCTAAAACCAATACGCGTAACAATCAACAAACAGTACGTGTGCCAGAGACAAAGACATCCACAGCCCAAAAAGTGGCGACCAAGTCCTATACGGTGAAACGTGGTGAATATCTCAAACTGATTGCGGACCGCTATGCCTTGTCGAATCAGGAGCTGGCTGATTTAACGCCAGGACTGACATCGGGTAGTAACTTGTTGGTGGGGCAAAAAATTAATGTACCCCTGCACGAGGTGTCACAAACTGAGGATAATGTCGAGCCTAAAAATACGGTTAAGTATGAAAATGTAAGTGCATCAACCAGCTACAAGACTGAGAACTACACGGTTCAACGCGGTGATACCTTATCCAGTATTGCGACAAAATCAAAAATCACCCTGAATGAATTGGCCGAGTTAAATAAGCTGAAGTCCAATAGTAGTGTTCGTCTAGGGCAGACCATCAGGATTCCAGCAGGTTCAACTGTTCCTGAGCAATATGTGGTTCAGTCTGGCGACAGCCTCAATGCAATTGCCAGCAAATATGACCTGACCGTCAACTATATTGCGGACTTGAATGGACTGGAGAGAACGGCTGGTGTGCGTGTTGGTCAGCGTTTAAAACTCACGGGTGATGCGCCAACTAAGGCAAATAATAGCAGTGCCAAAGCCAAAGAAGACAGTGTGCCAGATACTTACACAGTGAAGTCTGGAGATACTTTAACCAGTATTGCGAACCGCTATGCCTTACAGCTTGAAGATGTTGCTGCCTTAAACAACTTGTCTCGTGACAGTAATGTTCGTATTGGACAAAAACTTAAACTGACAGGTGATTTACCGAAAACTGAATCTGCCAAAGCGGATAATAGTAAAAATAGTGCCAACACCAAGGCGGTATCAAGCAAGAACACCGAAAAATATACAGTGAAAGCAGGTGAGTCACTGAACAGCATTGCCAGCCGTTTAGGCATGTCTGGACGTGAACTGGCAGAGTTGAATGATCTAAAAGCCACTACCAGCCTGCAACGTGGTCAGAGTATCTCCATTCCAAAAACGGTAACAGAGTATAAGGTAAAACGTGGTGATACCTTGATTGGTCTGGCGAGTAAGTATGGCATGGAAATTAATGCACTGGCTGAGATGAATGATCTTACCCCAAAAACTCAATTGCGTATTGGTGATGTGATTAAAGTCCCGAACCTGTAATTGCGCATGATTGCGTTGCTTGCTAGCAAGAGGCTTAGTCTATTGTATGGACTAAGCCTTTTTGCTCAGTTCTCATTTGCAGCCGTACATACCACGCCTTATTTGGCAATGCATGTGACCCCAAAATACGCACAATTACACGCCATGCCTTATGCCAATCCGAATGCACCGAAAGGTGGAGTGCTTAGCCAATCCAGTCTGGGAACGTTTGACAATTTAAATAGCATGAATGGTAAAGGCAGTGCCACAGAGGGCGTGAATTATCTATTTGATAGTCTGATGGACCGTTCTTTGGATGAGCCACGGGTGATGTATCCCCTATTGGCCGAAAAAGTCAGTTATGATCCTGATGACCTGCGATTTGTAATTTTCCACCTCAATCCTAAAGCCCGTTTCAATAATGGTCAGCCTGTCACCGCAGACGATGTTAAATTTACTTTTGATACCTACCAGACCAAAGCCAATCTGGGTTTTCAAATGTATTTGTCCGATTTGGCAAAAACAGAAGTCATTTCCAGGTATCAGGTTAAATTTATTTTTAAATCCAGGAATAATGTGGAAATGCCGCTGATTGTGGCAAGCCTACCCATCTATTCCAAGCAGGACTGGAGCAATAAGGATTTTACCCGTATTACTTTGCAGCCAATTGTAGGATCTGGACCTTATATGCTGGAGCGTATTGATGCAGGGCGGAGTATAAGCTATAAACGTAGTCCAAATTATTGGGCCAGAGACTTGCCTGTCAATAAAGGGCGTTATAATTTTGATCGGCTGAAATATGTCTATTACCGTAATTTAGAGGTCAGTTTTGAGGGTTTTAAATCCCGACAATTTTATTTATACGAAGAAAAAAATATCCGTAACTGGATAACCGCTTACCATTTTCCAGCGATGCAATCGGGCTGGATCAAAAAGTATAAAGCCCGTCTAGGTACGCCCTTAGATATTCAAAGTCTGGTATTTAATATTCGCCGTTCACCTTTAAATGATATTCATCTGCGTAAAGCTTTAACCTATGCCTACGATTTTGAATGGCAAAATAAAGCATTATTTTTTAATCAAAACCGACGTTTACAAAGCTATTTTGATAATACGGATTTGGCTGCAACAGGCAAGCCTAGTACAGCAGAATTAAACATCATTCAGCCTTTTCTGAAACGGCTTGATCCTGTCATGCGACAAGGTGTGTTGGCCGATTGGCATTATCCTGTATCGGATGGCAGCGGTTTTAACCGTCAGAATTTATTGATTGCCCAAAAAATTCTAAAAGATGCGGGCTATATGATTCGCAATGGCAAGTTATATGATCGGCAGGGCAAACTGATTCAAATTGAACTGCTCATGCAACTGGAAAATCCACAACGTGAGTTGATGCCCTTTGTACGTAATTTGAATCGTTTAGGGATTCAGGTCAAGCTGAGGCAAGTGGATGTGCCGCAGTATATGGAACGGATTCGCCGTCAGGACTTTGATATGATGGTGATGAAAATGCCACAAACTTTAACCCCAGGTAAGGAACAGGCGCAGTTTTGGAGCAGTGCTGCCGCAGATGAGTCGAATAACTATAATTATTCAGGAATTAAGAATCCTGCGATTGACCAGATGATTGACAAGATTGTGGCTGCCAAACACCGTGATGAAGTAGTGCTGTATACCCGTGTGCTGGATCGTTTGTTGCGGGCAGGCTATTATCAAATCCTGACTTATGGCAAGCCTGAACGCTGGTTTGCCTATTGGGATATCTATCAGCAGCCTAAAATTAAACCAAAACTTTCAGTGGGTTGGGAGTATTGGTGGGTGGATGCAGATAAAGCCAGCAAGCTAGACCAAGCTATCCAAAAACATCAATGAAAATAATCAAGGATATTTAAATGTCTCACTATATTCTGAAAAGAATGTTATTGATGATTCCCACATTATTTTTCATTGTGTTGATTAACTTTATGATTGTGCAGATTGCGCCAGGTGGACCTGTCGAACAAGCCATTCAACAAATACAAAATGCACAGGGTTTAGGTACAGGAACAAGCGCTTCATCTAGCCTAAGTAACTTGGCGCAATATCAGGGCGCGCGTGGTCTCAGTCCTGAAATGGTTGATAAAATTAAAGCACAATATGGTTTTGATCGTCCTGCGTATGAACGTTTCTGGTTGATGATCAAGGGATATTTAACATTCGATTTTGGTACAAGCTTTTTTAAGGATAAACCTGTTACGCAACTGCTTTATGAAAAACTGCCTGTCACTTTGTCTCTAGGCTTGTGGAGCACTTTCCTGATTTACCTGATTGCGATTCCATTGGGGATGAAGAAAGCCAAAAAAAATGGTCTGGTGTTTGATCAATCGACTTCCTTGTTATTGGCTGTCAGTTATGCCATTCCATCGTTTGTGTTTGCCATTGTGTTGATTGTATTTTTTGCAGGTGGCAGTTATTTGCAATGGTTTCCATTACAAGGTCTGGTTTCAGAAAATTTTGCCCAACTCAGTCTATTGGAAAAAATTAAAGATTATCTCTGGCATATGTGCTTGCCGATTTTGAGTATGGTGTTAGGCAGTTTTGCAGCCTTGACCTATCTGACTAAATATTCATTTGTGGAAGAATTGCAAAAACCTTATGTGCTGACCGCACGGTCTAAAGGTTTAAGTGATCGTCAGGTGCTCTATGGTCATGTCTTTCGTAATGCAAGCTTGGTGATTGTGGCAGCTTTACCTGAAGCATTGGTCGGGATTTTCTTTGTCGGTAATTTATTTATCGAGATTATTTTTAATCTTGATGGCATTGGTTTATTAGGGTTTGAGGCGATTACTCAACGTGATTATCCAGTGATTTTCGGCACCTTATTTTTATTCAGCTTGTTTGGCATGATCCTGCGTTTAATTGGCGATTTGCTTTATCAAGTGATTGATCCTCGGATTGATTTTGAAGCAAGAGGTGGTAAATAATGTCGCCTTTAATGCAGCAGCGTTTCCATCGTTTTCGACAAAATAAATTGGGTTTTCGCTGTTTAATCGTATTTCTGATTATTTTTATCCTGTCTTTATGTGCGGAATTTATTGCCAATGATCGTCCTTTATTGGTTCGTTATCAGCAGTCACTTTATTTTCCTATATTAAAAGATTATCCAGAAACCACGTTTGGTGGACAATTTGAAACCGCAACCGATTATCAAGACCCTGCGGTCAAACAGTTAATTCAGCAACAGGGCTGGATGCTTTCTCCACCTGTGGCATTTTCCTATCAATCACCCAATTTATCCCTTGCCGTGCCGGTACCCTCAAAACCAAGCTTACAAAACTGGCTCGGAACTGATGATCAGGGGCGAGATGTATTTGCCCGAATCTTATATGGTTTACGCCTTTCCTTATTGTTTGGATTGGCTTTGACTGTATGTTCGGCTGTGATTGGCATTATGGTTGGCGCAATACAAGGCTATTATGGAGGCTGGATTGATCTGATTGGACAACGCATTTTGGAAGTGTGGGGTGGTTTGCCCATGCTGTTTATCGTGATGATTCTGGTGAGTATGTTTAGCCCTAGCGTGTATTGGCTTTTTCTGATTATGCTACTGTTTGGCTGGACAGAACTGGTGGGATTGGTGCGTGCTGAATTTTTACGTGCCCGAAATTTTGATTATGTGAGGGCTGCGCAAGCGTTGGGCGTGAGTGATAGTCAGATTATTTTCAAGCATATTTTACCCAATGCCATGAGTTCCAGTCTGTCGCAGATTCCTTTTATGTTGACCGCCAATATCACTGCCTTAACTGCGCTAGACTTCTTGGGTTATGGTCTACCGCCTGATGCCGCGTCGTTAGGTGAACTCTTGTTACAAGGCAAAAATAATCTGGAGGCACCGTGGCTGGTGTTATCTGGCTTTTTTACTTTGGCGATTGTGTTGTCCTTGTTGATTTATATTGGGGAGGCGGCACGTGATGCATTTGACCCAAGACGTTAAGCCGTTGTTAAAAGTGCAGCAGCTTTGCATTGTCAATGAAACAGGGCAGGCCTTGCTGGATGATTTAAATTTCGAGCTCTATCCAGCTCAGACGTTGGCAATGGTGGGCGAAAGTGGTTCAGGTAAATCCATCAGTGCTTTGGGATTATTGGGTTTATTGCCTGAAACTTTAATTGTGCAAGGTGTGGTGCAATTTAAAAATGATGATCTATTAAAGCTTAGCCAGCAACAATTACAGCAGCTTCGTGGCAAAGGTATTGCCATGATTTTTCAGGAACCCATGACCGCACTCAATCCATTACATAAGGTGGAAAAGATCGTTGGTGAAAATCTGATTTTGCAAGGTCTGTCCAAAGCAGAAGCTCAGCAAAAAGTGATCAATTTACTACATGATGTGGGCATTGAGGATGCACAGCAGATTCTAAAATCCTATCCACATCAGCTTTCGGGTGGGCAACGACAGCGTATCATGATTGCAATGGCGCTGGCTTTAGAACCTGATATTTTAATTGCCGATGAACCCACCACCGCTTTAGATGTGATGTTGCAGGCACAGATTTTGGAATTACTTAAAAAGCTGCAACAGCAACGCAACATGGCGATGATTTTGATTAGCCATGACCTCAATCTGGTCAAACGTTATGCTGATCATGTGCTGGTTTTGAATAAAGGCAAAGTCGAAGAGCAAGGTACAATTGCTGAAATTTTTGACCAGCCAAAAACGGAATGTACCCGAAATTTACTCAATCACGATTTTGGACAGGCTTTGGTATTGGAATCAGCAGAAACGTTATTAAGGCTTGAATATGTCACGGTAAAATATCCAATTAAACACGGCTTATTCAACCAGATTAAGTACGATAAAGTAGCAGCCGAAGCGATTAATCTGGAATTAATGCAGGGTGAGGCATTAGGCATCGTCGGGGAGAGTGGTTCGGGAAAATCTTCTTTAGCTTTGGCAATTGCACGTCTGATTGCCAGTGAGGGAGACATTATTTTTCAGGGCAAAAATTTAAACCAATTGAATCAAAAACAACTTAGACCTTTACGAAGTGATTTTCAGATCGTATTTCAAGACCCTTTGAGCAGCTTAAATCCACGTATGACAGTTGAACAGATCATTGGGGAGGGCTTAAAGCTTAGATCAATTTCCAAAATATTGATTACAAATAAAATTGAAGAAGTACTGAGTAAAGTTGAATTATCAATAGAGTCTAAGCATTCATATCCACATCAACTGTCTGGTGGGCAACGGCAAAGAGTGGCATTGGCAAGGGCTTTGGTGTTACAACCCAAACTTATTATATTGGATGAACCCACCTCAGCACTGGATCGCAGTACACAGCGTGCCATGATTCAATTGTTACGCCGATTACAGCAGCAAGACCAGATCAGTTACATCTTTATCAGTCATGACTTACAAGTCATTCAAGCGCTCTGCCAAAAGATCATGGTCATGCGCCAAGCCAAAGTTGTGGAATATCAAGCAACAGCACTTCTGTTTAACCAGCCTCAAACAGAATATACACAACAGTTGATCACAGCCAGCCAGTACGGAGCATCTTGTAATTAAACTGACATATGATATTGTCAATTTATCGGAAGATAGCTTGACATCAACAATAATCAGATTAAATTGGAGTAAATACTCTAATTGTAGCAGAGGATGACCATGAGTCAGATTGCAGACAGTATCCAGATTCGTAATACCACATTTAAAAACCGTATTATCAAAGGTGCCATGAGTGAAGCACTTGCCAACCATGATGGACAACCGAATGATTTGCATATCGGTTTATATGAGGCTTGGGCAAAGGGTGGTTTAGGTTGTGCCATTACAGGCAATGTGATGGTGAGTATCGCTGCCAAGAATGAACCTGGTGTGGTTGTAATTGAAACTGAACGTGATTTGGCAAAATTACAGCAGTGGGCGGCAGTGGGTAAAAAATACGGGATGGTACAATTGATTCAATTGTCACATCCAGGTCGTCAATGTCCAAAAGGTTTGAATAAGGAAACGGTTGCACCCTCGGCTGTGCCATTTAGCCCAATGCTGGCCACCATGTTTGGTACGCCTCGTGAACTAAAACATGAAGAAATTCTGGATATTATCCAGCGTTTTGCCACAGCAGCAGCCATTTGTGAAAAAGCAGGTTTTGAGGGCGTGCAACTACACGGTGCGCATGGTTATCTGATCAGCCAGTTTTTATCGCCACTGACCAATAAACGTACTGATCAATGGGGTGGTTCAATTGAGAATCGCAGCCGCTTCTTATTAGAAATTTATAAGGCGGTACGTGCTGCGACTTCTGAGAATTTTATCATTTCAGTGAAATTAAACTCGGCAGACTTTCAGCGCGGTGGCATTAGTGAAGAAGACGTGATTTATGTCTTTAAGGCGATGGATGCAGTCGGGATTGATATTATTGAAGTTTCTGGTGGAACCTATGAGGCACCAGCCATGGCGGGGGTAAAAGCAGAGAAACGTAAAGCGTCAACGGTTGCCCGTGAAGCCTATTTCCTCGACTTTGCCGAAAAGATCCGTCAGGAAGTTAATTGTCATTTAATGGTGACGGGGGGCTTCCGTACCGCAGCAGGTATGAACGCAGCTCTGGATAGTGGCGCATGTGATTTCATCGGTATTGCACGTCCATTTGCGGTCGAGCCTGATCTGGGTAACCGTCTGGTTGCAGGACAGGATGTACGTTATGCAGTGGAGAAAATTAAAACCGGTATTCCAATGATCGATAAAATGGCGATTATGGAAATTATTTGGTATGCCGCGCAATTTAAAGAAATTGCTAAAGGTAATCGACCAAATCCAAAGCTGTCACCTTTAAAGGTATTTTTAAATTATGTAAAAGGCAATGTGAAAGCTGTGATTAAAGGTCAGATCAATTCACGTAAATCGGCTTGATTTGCATAATGCATTGAAGCAAAAAACAGGGCATATAAAAGGCCCTGTTTTTAATGAACTATCTTTTTAAGAATAAGTCATGGCTTGAGTCTGAAAAGGGAAGAGTAGCTGGGAAAGCTGACGTGTTGCCCACAAGCCCACTTCCTGATGATGCATATGCGGTGCCACATAAGGAATCAATAAATCAATTTTTTGTTCGGCAGCAGCACAGCGATTCAGACGGCTTTTCAGTTGATGGATCTGTTGCTGGTCGATACGGTTCAACACCAGTTCCATCTGGTTATGTACTTGAGATCTGCTGCGTGATGACAGACGAGCAGCAAAAGTCTCACCTTGAATCCAGTCTTTAATAATCTGTTTTTCACTGGCATTAAATACACCAAACATTTTGCCATCTGGATCATCAATCATTTTCCAGAAACGACTTTGTTCAACAGGTGCATCTCTTACAATCCAGCCTTTTTCAATCATGACTATCAGGAAGTCCGCAATCTGTGCCGGATCGGATAACCATTCATTAATGGTCTTGCCTCTAAACTGGCATTTCTGGTTATGGATATATTGTCCAATCAGCGCTTTGTTCTGGAACACTTTCAAAGCCAGTTTTTCAGTATCCAGTTGCTTGATGATCTGGGTAGAACTTTTACCAATGTCATTCAGCACATAACCTTTTTTAATCAGATCAAGATACTGAGCAGGATCTTCAGCGAGTGCATATTGATCTAAATACGCTTGCAGCGATTTTTGTGCATGACCATTGTGAGCATTATCAATGGTAATGTGTACATTGAAGTAATGTGGATCAATACCCAGTTCAGACAGCTCATAATTGGTAACTAACAGGTGTAAGGGCAGCTGCTCATAACCCAGATTAAAACCAATGACTAACGGTAAATATTCTGGCGGTGCATAAGCTAGTGCCAGTTGAACGGCTGCCTGTTCATAATAACTGGCATCTAACTGTTCAGCATAGCTGTTCAACTCATAATGATTCAGCAAGTCCTGATACATGGTGACATGATTGGCGCGGGTATGACCCAAGCCCAGTTCTTCCAGATAGATATAAATCAGGTCTTTGTTTTCCGGACGATTCCAGTTTTGCACAGTTGAATACAACCATGAGCCGTCTACCAGTTTTACAGGTGCGACTTTGGCCAAGAACTCAAATGCATGTGACACAGTCGGGAAGTATTCACGTCCTTGCTGCTGTTTACGCCGTTCTACATACGATTGGAAAATTGCGCAGGTTTGGTGGTGCTGTTCCAGAAAATGTTGCTCTACATGTCTGGGTTGATCCAGCCATTCCAATCCAGCCACATCAACTTGATGGATTAAATCTCTTAAATAGTTCTCAGCCTGTTCGGTCTTTACTGTCGTCGAAATCTGTTGATCTTGAAAGAAGTTGACCCAATCTTTAAAGTTATTGAATTGATGATTATGATTTTTAATAGATGATTCAGGCGAACTTAACTTTGTACTGACGAACATAATCTGATCCTTGCAGATATATTATGCTTTCTACCTTAATGGCATGCTTATACCACCGGTGTTGATTTTTTGTTCGGATTTATAGTGCGATTGTTGTAAATGAAATTGAATGGATAACGAGTTGAAGAGAAATGTAAAAGAATAAGATTTTTGAATGAATTATTTATAAACAAATACAATTGCAATCGAGACAATTTGATCAAACATTAAAAAACAGGAATGAAGGAACATGCAATAAAAAAGCCCAAGTCATCATGCTTGGGCTTTTTTATGAGAAGTTAATTAAATTAACCATCTCGAATATGGCGTCCCTACGGGGATTCGAACCCCGGTTACCGCCGTGAAAGGGCGATGTCCTAGGCCTCTAGACGATAGGGACTTCTTGAGGTGGGGGTATATTAGGGTTCTGTCACCAAAGTGTCAAGAAGATGGGGAGACAGTTTGTTCAAAATATAGCAAAACAGTTCAGCCGTCTTCTGGGTATCGTATAGGGCGGAATGTGCCTCCTTGCCATCAAACTCAATTCCCGCCTGAATACACGCCCGCGCCAACACAGTTTGGCCAAACATGACCGCACTGAGTGTTACGGTATCAAACACAGAGAAGCTATGAAAAGGATTCTGGTTCTTTGTTCCAGTACGGGCAATTGCCGCCTGCAAGAAACCTAAATCAAAATGGGCATTGTGTCCGACCAAAACCGCATGGGTACAATGCTGTGCCTTACGAACCTCGTTCAATGATTTGAAAATACGTTTCAATGCGCCACGTTCGTCTTCCGCCATCGCCACACGCATTGGATTAAATGGATCAATCCCAATAAAATCTAAAGAACGGCGGTCAAGGTTCGCTCCCTCAAAAGGATTGATATGGGCATGAAATGATGGTCCAGGAATAAATTGCCCTTGTTCATCATAGATAATTGGAATACATGCGATTTCCAGAAGTGCATCGGTTTGTGCATTAAAACCTGCTGTCTCCACATCAACAACAACAGGTAGGAATCCACGAAAACGCTGGGCAATTACAGGAGCTTTACTTTCTGCTTGTGTCACACTTTTCTCCATTGCAGTGTTTTTCCTGCATGAAGTGGAATAATTTTCTGACCATCAAGATAGTCAAATGATTCAGCTACGGTATTTTCTTCCTTGACCAGCGTGATGGTAGAGGTATTGCGTGGCAAACCATAGAAGTCAGCACCGAATATGCTAGCAAAACCCTCTAGCCGCTCTAATTTACCCACTTGGTCAAATGCCTGAGCATACAATTCAATCGCATTCGGTGCACTATAGCAACCTGCACAACCACAGGCATTTTCCTTGGCATGTTGTGCATGAGGTGCACTGTCTGTCCCTAGGAAGAATTTTGGATTACCGCTGGTTGCAACTTCCAGTAATGTGGTTTGATGAGTTTGACGCTTTAAAATCGGCAGGCAGTAAAAATGTGGCTTGACCCCACCAACCAACATATCATTACGGTTAAACAATAAATGTTGTGGAGTGATGGTCGCGGCAACATTGCGATCCTGCTCAAGCACAAAATTGGCTGCATCGCTGGTGGTGATGTGTTCCAATACCACCTTTAATTTTGGAAACTGTTTGAGTAGTGGTGAGAGTATTTCATCAAGGAAACGTTTTTCACGGTCAAAAATATCAACATGGTTGTGTGTTACTTCACCATGTAACAATAAAGGCACCTGATGTTCTTCAAGCTGTTCAATTACCGCATATACCTTGCGGATATCGCTAACCCCATTATCCGAATTTGTGGTGGCACCAGCAGGATAAAGCTTGATGGCATTCACAAATTCAGAGTCTTTAATTTTACGAACTTCGTCTGGAGGGGTATGATCAGTAAAATACAGCACCATACGTGGATCGAAATGGAGTCCCTCTGGCACATGGGCAAGAATACGATCGCGGTATGCCAAAGCTTCTTCTACAGTTTTGACTGGTGGAACAAGGTTCGGCATACAAATCGCGCGTGCAAATTGTTTTGCCAAATCAGGTACAGTGCGTTTTAGGGCTAAACCATCACGCAAATGTGCGTGCCAATCGTCTGGTTGTAAAAGTGTAAGAGTATTCAAGGCGTACTTCAAACTTAAAAATAATACAAATAATAATGCATATAGTGTGAAAATGGTAACTACAATTATGGATAAGTGGTTAACCAAAGCACATGACAAAATGCGATTTTGTGTTATTTTTATGCGGCATAAGAATAGTGCATTATAAAAAGAGTATTGAGGATGGATAACCAGTATGATCTTGATCAATTACGGAGGTCAAAAGAGGATCTAGAGCAGCTTGTTGCTCAGCATTTTAAATCAAATAACCGGCAGACCTTGCTCCCTAAAAAGTTGGAAGATGAGTTTTGGGCATTCAATATTGACCGAACACGTGTCAATGCCATTCAGTTTTTTGGTCAGGGTGTGATTACCTATACCATTTTTGTACTGTTGATCTTGCCCTCCAATTATTTTGTTCTTCGTGAAAGTCCACATTTTGTTCTCGATTTTATTTACAGCATTTTAAGTTTAATTGTTGTGGGGGCCGCACTGTTTTTATTCTGGGCTTTTTCCCGTTTTAGAAACCTAAGAGCTTTCTTTTATCCAGCCGCTTGTACGATTGTTTTTTTTACCATTGTACTGACTTCATCGCTGATGATCGGGGTCTCCAATGTGGTGTTGCAGAACCAGGCAATGGTGCTGGTTGCTTTCTTATACATGCTGGGCTTTATCCTGAGTGGTATCAAACCCTTGCATATGTTGTGGATCGGTTCTTTTGCGGCAATTGTTACCCTGTTTTTTCTTTATTTTTTAAATATTCCCTATGACCTTTTGATGATAGGTCGGAACTTTATTGGAAGCCTGCTCCTGGGTTTTTCCATCAGTGTAATGCTGAATTCTAAAGAGCAACGGATTTTTATAAAATCAAAAATATCTGAGATTGATGAGAAAATTCTACGCTTACAGGCCTCCGAACTGCTCCATCTAAGTCAGCATGATGAACTGACCAATGTGTCGAATCGTCGTACTTTTGAGGAAATGTTTACCCATTACTATAACCTGGCATGTAAGGAAAGCACGTCGTTATCTGTGCTGTTTATCGATATTGATTATTTTAAAAACTACAACGATTTTTATGGTCATCAGATGGGGGATCAGGTGATTTCTGAAGTCGCAAAAACCATAAAAAGTTCGATTCGCCATATGGATTTTATTGCACGTTATGGGGGAGAGGAATTTGTGGTGCTGTTGCCTGAAACTTCTGCTCAAGGTGCGTATGCGGTTGCAACCAATATTTACCGCGCCATTGACCGATTAATGATTGTACATGAGAAATCACTGGTCTCTAATTATGTCACCATTAGTTTGGGCATTACCGTTTTTAATGGTAATCCTAAAATCAGTCAGGATGTTCTGATTCAAACTGCGGATAAAGCATTATATCGAGCAAAGAAATTAGGGCGAAATCAAATTTACTATCAACCATTGCCTATTGTTGAATAAAACTTGGCAATTAAAAAAACCGAATATTAGTAAACAATATTCGGTTTTAATTTACTTGGAATAACCCTGAAATTATTCAAGGAATTTTACGGTTACACCTGAACGGACTTTATTCCCCAAGTCATTGGCATCCCAGTTGGTTAAACGGATACAACCATGTGAGGCGGTCTTGGAAATTAATGATGGGTTTGGCGTACCATGAATACCAAATGATTTTTTACTTAAACCAATCCAGATATTGCCCACAGGTGCGTTGGGACCAGGTGGCAAGGTCAGTGGCTTAAGGTTTTTCCCCTGAACAAAGTTGGATGGTGAGTAGCTATAGTATGGGTTTTTCGCAACACCGACCACTTTATAGGTACCTGTTGGAGAAGGCGTGTCAGCACTGCCAATTGTCGCAGGAAATGAAGCAATCATTTGGTTACGGCTATTAAACAGATAAAGCTGTTTTGCGCCTTTATGTGCCACGATTAAATGGATGTCTTCAGGCAAGTCGTTACGCACATTGGCAACAACGATTTTTTCACCTGGTTTTTTGAATGTTGCGTTTGGGTTTAACTGTCTCAGGAATTTTTCATCCATGTGAAACTTTTCACCGAGCATTTCTGTCACGCGTGTGTAGTAAAGGCCTTTCATTTTAGCTTGCAGCGCATAATCTGATGGGATTGAGTCTGCATACGGACCTTTAAAATCAGCATCGGTTGTGGTGTATTCAACATAGGCTGGTTTGGTTTGCTTGGAAACCAGTGCATCCCATGTTTCCTTGGTGAGTTCACCTGTTGGGGTGATGCCATTCATTTGCTGGAATGACGCAATCGCTTTCAGCGTGTTTTTACCATTGGCACCATCAATCGCACCTGGTGACGCATGTGCATTGTTCAGCATGACATGGGCACGTGCATAAGCAGGAGATTGGCCTTTTGGCATATTCTCAGACCACTCGGCATTATTAAGCGAGTCTAGGTTCCAGCTTGTAGACACTGACTTGGATGTTGCTGCTGAATCTGGGGCTTTTTCCAGATTCTGGGAAACGGTTGAGGCGGCATTATTGGGTTGTGGTTCAGAAGCCGCCTGTGGTTCTGAGGCTGCCTGCGCAACCGCACTTGAAGATGACGCAACATTAATTGCTAAAGGATCAATTGGATCTTCAACTGAGGTCGAAATTTTTTTGGGATTTAAAGGTTGCTCAGTTGTTGGTGCAGCTAAAGCAACATTAATCAGAATAGAACTTAAACTCACAGCGAGTAATGAGCGAACAAACATGCAATTTAACCTTAAGAATTATTCATATTGAGATTGAGGGTCTGTCAACGTTTCACACATACTTGCGACAGAAGACATTTTTTAGACGGTACAAGGCATGACTTATGAAATTTAGCTATTCTAAATGAATAAGGCATAACGCAGTAGCGGCAAAAAATGTCCCTGTCCCGCAGGGTTATGGCTAAAAATTCCCTAAACTGCGTTATGAAACTTGACAAGGGAGTCACCATTGCCTGCGTTTCATGCCTTGTTTATGTCGTTTTAGCCTATAACGCAAGGCATGGCTGAAATGTTGACAGACCCTAACATATTACAAGTATTACAGAAAATAATTACGCTTGCAGTAGCAGTTTTGTGTCAAAGCGAAATTTTTGTTTAAAGGTGTAATGTTTGTATGGAATTGAAATTATAAATTCCAGGCTAACTTTGTTATGATGCGTTCCACATGAAAGAATTTAGAGATTGGTCATGACAACGTTGAAAAATGATCGTTTTTTACGAGCTTTATTACGTGAACCTGTAGACACCACACCTGTATGGATGATGCGTCAGGCAGGGCGTTATTTACCAGAATATCGAGAAACTCGCGCACAGGCAGGGGATTTCCTATCTCTATGTAAAAATACAGAATTTGCCTGTGAAGTTACTTTGCAGCCTTTACGCCGTTATGAACTGGATGCCGCAATTCTATTTTCTGATATTTTAACCGTGCCTGATGCGCTGGGATTGGGATTGTATTTTGAGGCGGGGGAAGGGCCAAAGTTTCATAAAACAGTACGTACGGAACAGGATGTCGCCAACCTGCCGAAAATCAATGCCAAGTCTGACCTGGCCTATGTTATGAATGCCGTTTCAGCCATTCGATCTGCTTTAGGCGGACACGTCCCTTTAATCGGTTTTTCTGGAAGCCCATGGACTTTAGCCACTTATATGGTGGAAGGCGGTTCCAGCAAGGAATTCCGCTTTATCAAGAATATGATGTATGCACAGCCAGAAGTGTTACATGCCTTACTTGATCATTTAGCCGATTCAGTGATTGATTACCTCAATGCACAGATTGATGCAGGCGCACAGGCCATTCAGATTTTTGATAGTTGGGGGGGCGCGCTGGCACATCGGGAATATATTGAATTTTCATTGAACTATATGACCAAGATCATTGCTGGACTTCAGCGTGAAAAAGATGGCCACCGTATTCCGATTATTGTCTTTACCAAAGGTGGTGGACAATGGCTGGAAGCCATGCTGACAACAGGTGCAGATGCATTTGGACTGGACTGGACAACGCCACTTTATACTGCAAGAGACGTGGTTGCAGAACGAGCCGCCTTGCAGGGGAATCTTGACCCAGCTACGCTTTATGGTTCGACGGCATCCATTGAAAAATCGGTCAAAGCCATGCTGGATGATGCCTACAGCAATGGTGAAAAAACAGGTTATATTGCTAATTTAGGGCATGGTATTACCCAATGGGTCGATCCAGCCCAACCCAAGATTTTTGTGGATACCGTACATGAATATAGCGCGAAATATCTAGGCTGATATTTATAAGGCATTTCAAGGCTAAACCAGCTAGGATCAGTTTTGTGCAGTTGATTGTATTACCAATAAATTTTATCAGTAGGGCAGCTTCGGCTGCCTTATTTGGATTGCTGCTTTTAATTGCTTTTGCAGTAACTGCACCGATGGGAAGTCAGGAATATTACGGTTTTTACCGTTATGACTATTTGTTGTTTTATGCGCTGATGATCCAGATTTGCCTGCTGTATTTAAAACTTGAATCCTGGGATGAAGCCAAGGTCATTGCCTTATTCCATATTATGGCGATGGGGATGGAGATTTTTCTGACGCATCCTGCAATTGCATCATGGCAATATCCTCAGCCTGCCATCTTTAAGTTGCTTACGGTGCCATTATTTGCGGGTTTTATGTATTCTGCGGTCGGCAGCTTTTTTGCAAGGTCACTCCGCCTGTATCAGGTGTCTTTTGAAAATCTCCCCCAGTTTGGCAATATGTTGTGCCTGGCAGTTTTGTCTTATTTAAATTTCATGACCAAATTCTTTATTCCTGATATTCGTATGGGATTATTTATCTGGAGTGTGGTGATTTTCTGGAAAACAAAACTGTATTTTCAACTCGCCCAACATCGTTTCAAGGTTCCGATGCTGCCGATTTTGCTGATACTCGCATTCCTGATCTGGATTGCTGAAAATATCAGTACTTTCTATAAAATCTGGCTTTATCCCAGTCAGGTTGATGCATGGCATATGGTTGGCTGGGGGAAACTGGGTTCCTGGTATTTACTGTTATTGTTAAGCTTGGTTCTGGTCTTAAAAATACTGGGTGAGCGTGATCAAAATGGGACTTGGCGATTGTATTAAATATGATGAGATCAAACATCTACAATCACATAATACTTTTTAACTGCTTCAAGTACTTCAAATGTGCCAATAAATGCAGGTGGAATAATACCCGCATTTCCAGCAGCCACTTCAATAAACGTATTGGTTTGTGCATCATGGATACGCACAGCGCCCTCAATCACCTGAAAAAATTCCTGTTTATTGTCGGCAAACTGAATATTCCATGCACCCACTTCACATTGCCAAATTCCACAACTCATATGAGGATGTTCATATAAGCTATAAGTTAGGCGTTGTGGGTTGCCTTTCACCAATCGATCAGGGCGAGGGTAATCAACACTAGCTTCATGTTGAATAAGCTGTCCCTGACCAGCGAGATAAATGGATGACATGGTAAATACTCAGATCAATAACTTTCAGGAACCGCACTTAAAAACTCACGGCGAGTTTCCTTGTCCGTCTTAAAATCACCAATAAACGAAACAGTACGGGTGGTGGATTCCTGCTTGCCAACACCACGCATCATCATGCACATATGCGCTGAATCAATCACTACAGCAACACCACGTGCCTGAGTCACTTCAGCAACAGCTTCTGCGATTTGCTGGGTCAAGTTTTCCTGAATCTGTAAACGACGGGCAAACATTTCCGTAATACGGGCAAACTTGGATAAACCGAGCACCTGACCTTCAGGTAAATAAGCAATGTGCACACGACCATAGAAAGGCAGCAGATGGTGTTCACACAGTGAATAGAACTCGATATTTTTGACCAATACCATTTCATGGTTATCGGATGGGAAAACCGCACTATTGGTCACTTCCTCAAGCGTTTTGCTATAGCCAGAAGTTAAAAAAGAAAAAGCTTTAGCCGCACGCATTGGCGTATCTTTTAGGCCTGGGCGATTTAAATCCTCACCAACGGCAGTTAAGATATTTGCGTACGATTGCTGCATAGACATAACAATGTTCACTCAGGTGGATTGAACAAAACGGCAATTGTATCAGAAAACGATTAAAAAATTGAGTTTTGATCCAATTGCCGATTACTGATTGTACTTTGGATTTTTTTCAGCACGTTTAAGCAGCACCAAAACTGCACCTGTACCGCCCTGATTTTCAGGTGCACTGACAAAAGCCAATACATCACGGTGTTGTCTGAGCCAACCATTGACATAGGTTTTTAAAATCGCTTCTGGACCTTTGCCATGCACAATTTTAATGACATTCTGATTTTCATCTTTTGCAATCTGGATAATTTGCAAAACGGCTGACCGTGCCTGCTCAACGGTACAGCCATGTAAATCCACTGCCTCAAACCAGCGCATTTTGCCTGCTTTTAAATCCTCAAAAACTTTATGCTGCAAGGTTGCGATGCGATAGCTTAAAGCAGCTTGGCTTGCAACAGGATTCAGGATGGCCTGGGTATCTGAAATCTCAGTATGTTCCTGTTCGGCAGAACCCTCAGCCGCGGCCCGTTTTGCCAATGTCTGCGCATCCACCTTTTTGCTGCGGGTGGTTTTGGTATTGGCAATATTATCATTGGCGATAGGTTTTACACCGACCAGTGCTTTTTTAAAAAGCTCGGTATCTTCCAGCTCTTCAACAGCAACCTGAGTTTTTTTTGACTCAGCCTGTTTGGCAACCGCGCTGGATTGAGGGTTGGAAATTTGCTTTTTAAAGGCTTTTAGCAGGTTAAACTGATCTTTAGAAAGCGATGAATCATGTTTGCTCATAATAAATTTAAACCAGTTCTGGTTTCCCAAACAATTCACCAAACGCTAAATCAGGACGAGGCTGTTTCATAAAACTTTCACCAACAAGGAAAGTGTGAATATCATTGGCCTGCATCATTTCCACATCAGCAGGTGTGGCAATGCCGCTTTCAGTGACCAACACACGAGAGGCTGGTAGCAATTTCTTTAAACGCAATGAAGTATTTAAATCCACATCAAAGGTTTTTAAATTACGGTTATTGACACCGAGAATACATTGCTCAGGTAACTGTAAGGCACGTTCCAGTTCGTCTTCGTCATGCACCTCAACTAATACATCCAGTTGATGTTCAAATGCTGTTTTCGACATTTCTTCTAGCTGCTGATCAGACAAGCATGCCACAATCAATAAAATACAGTCTGCATGTAAGGCTCGTGCCTCAACCACATTATAAGGATCAATCAAAAAATCCTTGCGTAAAGCGGGCAGGGCACAATGGTTACGTGCAATTGCAATATTTTCATCTGCACCCTGAAAGAAATCCACATCAGTTAAAACAGATAAACATGCTGCTCCAGCTTGTTCATACTGCTGTGCAATTTCCGCAGGATTAAAGTCTGCACGAATGACGCCTTTAGATGGTGATGCTTTTTTAATCTCAGCAATCACGGCTGGACGTTTATGTTGCAGGGCATGGGCAAAACCACGCACGGGTGTTGCCTCTTTCGCCCATTGTTCAACATCATGCAGGCTACGCTGTTTTAAACGTGCGGCAAGTTCCTCATGTTTACGGTCAACAATTTTACCGAGAATGGTATTTTGAATATTGATCATGAGAAATCCTTAGTCTGCCTGATATTGTTTCAATGTTTTGGTAAATTCACCCAGAATACTCATTTTTTCCAGGGCCTGTCCGCCATAGAGAATATCCTGCGCCAGCGCAACGGCTTGTTTATAGGTCTTGGTCATGCCTGCCACATAAATACCTGCACCTGCATTCAGTGCAATCATGTTGGCTGCTTTTTCACCGATTTCTGATTTGTTACGGCCCAAAGCATCCTTAATCAACTGCAAGCTTTCTTGTGAACTGTTCACAACCAAACCCGTCAGTGTCTGTGATGGAATTCCAACTTCATCTGGAGTAATCGTCCATTCAGTGATTTCACCATCCTTGAGTTCGGCCACTGTGGTGGGTGCCGCTAGACTGATTTCATCCAGACCGTCTCTGGAATGCACCACCATGACATGTACTGCTCCCAGCTGTTTTAAAACCTCAGCAATTGGAAGACACAGTTCATCAGAAAACACGCCAATGACAAAACGATTGACACCAGCAGGATTGGTTAAAGGACCCAATAAATTAAAGATACTACGAATACCCAGTTCACGACGTGGTGCCACAGCATAACGCATGGCCTTGTGATGATTCGGTGCAAACAGGAAACCCACACCCATTTCACGAATGCAACGTTCAGTCTGTTGCATATCCAGATCAAGCTGAATACCCATCTGTTCCAATACATCTGATGAACCAGATTTACTGGACACACCTCGATTGCCATGCTTTGCGATAGTCGCACCCGCAGCAGCAATCACGAAACTTGAGGCAGTGGAGACATTAAACAGGTTTTGGCCATCACCACCTGTTCCTACAATATCGACCAAATGGGGAATATCGCTGACATCGATCTTGATGGCAAACTCACGCATAATCCGTGCCGCAGCCGTGATTTCATCAATACTTTCGCCTTTCATGCGTAGGCCCATCATCAATGCGCCAATCTGGGCGTCGGTGGCTTCACCCTGCATAATGCTACGCATGACATCTTCCATTTGCGGCTGGGTCAAATGAATGTTTTTGGTAATATGATTCAATGCTTGTTGAATGTTCATTTATGCATAAATCTCTAAAAAATTCTTAAAAATCTGGTGTCCATGCTGGCTCAGGATGGACTCTGGATGAAACTGAACCCCCTCAACAGGAAGTGTTTTATGCTTTACACCCATAATTTCTTCAATCGTGCCATCTGGCTGATTGGTCCAGCAGGTCACTTCAAGACAATCTGGCAGTGTTTCCTGTTCAATCACTAATGAATGGTAACGTGTCGCAGCAAAAGGCGAGGGTAAATTGCTAAAAATACCCTTATTGCTATGGTGCATATCTGATAAACGACCATGCATCACGGTTTTGGCACGGATAATATTGCCACCAAAAGCCTGACCAATCGCCTGATGCCCTAGACAAACGCCCAGCAAGGGAATTTTTCCTGCAAAATGATTGATGGCTGGAATGGAAATTCCTGCTTCAGTTGGGGAACATGGGCCAGGACCAATCACCAGATATTTAGGCTGCCATCGTTCGATATCCTCTAATGTGACTTGATCATTACGAACAACTTTTACTTCCTGATTCAACTCGCCAAAGTACTGAACGATGTTGTAGGTAAAAGAATCGTAGTTGTCGATCATCAGAAGCATGACTTTAACCTTTTGAAAAATGTACACTTTATTGTGTTGTGATCTTAAATAAATCTATCAGCTTGTCTTATTTTTAATCGCTATAACGAATAAAAATATTCACTCATGATAGAGGAAAATAATCATAGCAAAAAACAAATGGGCAATGCTGAATATTTCGAGTAATGATGATTTGGATGAGGATAAAAACGTGTAAATAAAAGACAGAAAAATGCAGAATAAACTTTTTTAATTTAAGGGTTTAGTAAAAAATGGCACACCTGAATTGAAAGTCGAATTGAATTGATTGGAATCAAACTGAAAAGAATGATATAAAAAGCCAATTTATACCATCCAAAGATGGCGTAATTGGCACTAGATTGGTTCTTTGTTATATGTTTTGCACTGTTTTGGTTCATTGTGTCTGTTTTGGAGACGAGCTGAGGTGGAAATGTATAAATATGGTGCATTTGTGAAAGCAAACATTATAGTAGACATGGGACATGGAGCTTAAAGCATTTTTTCTGCAAAGAATTTCAATGTTTTAGGTATGCTTTAAAATTGTTGGTATGGTAATTGCTAATTATACATCAACAACTAACACGCACTTAACAGGTGCACAAAAATTTCATTGGAGCAAATGAGCATGGCGAACAAGGTCCTTCAACTCATCAAAGAAAGTGGCGCAAAATGGGTCGATTTTCGCTTTACTGATACTAAGGGTAAAGAGCAGCATGTAACTTACCCAGCTGACACCATTGATGAAGATACCTTTGAAGACGGTAAAATGTTTGATGGTTCTTCAATCGCTGGTTGGAAAGGCATTGAAGCGTCTGACATGATCTTACGTCCAGATGCTGAAACAGGTTTCCTTGACCCGTTCTTTGCTGAGCCAACTGTTGTTGTGACTTGTGACGTAATCGAGCCATCTACTGGCCAAGGTTACGAGCGTGATCCACGTTCGATTGCTCGTCGTGCTGAAGAATATTTAAAATCTACTGGTATCGGTGATACTGCATTCTTTGGTCCAGAACCAGAATTCTTCGTTTTTGACGAAGTGAAGTGGGATATCGACATGTCTGGCGCTCGCCACACATTGATCGCTGAAGAAGCTGCATGGTCGACTGGTAAAGATTATGAAGCTGGTAACTCTGGTCACCGTCCACGTGTGAAAGGCGGTTACTTCCCAGTTCCTCCAGTTGATTCTCATCAAGATATGCGTGCTGAAATGTGTGCACGTATCGAAGACATCATGGGCCCTGGTCGTGTAGAAGTACATCACCACGAAGTTGCTTCTTGCCAATTAGAAATTGGTGTGAGCTTCAACACCATGGTTCGTAAAGCGGACGAAGTTCAGCAGTTCAAATATGCAGTTTGGAACGTTGCTCATCAATATGGTAAAACTGCTACATTCATGCCTAAGCCAATGGTAGGTGATAACGGTTCTGGTATGCACGTTCATATGTCTATCTCTAAAGATGGCAAGAACCTGTTTGCTGGTGATGAATATGCTGGTTTATCTGAAATGGCATTGTTCTTCATTGGTGGTATCATCAAACACGCGCGTGCATTGAATGCAATTACCAACCCTGGTACAAACTCGTACAAGCGTTTAGTTCCACATTACGAAGCTCCGATTATGCTTGCTTACTCAGCACGTAACCGTTCTGCTTCTATCCGTATTCCTTACGTTTCTAGCCCTAAAGGCAAGCGTATCGAAGCACGTTTCCCAGATCCATTAATGAACCCATACTTAGGTTTTGCGGCATTGTTGATGGCTGGTCTTGATGGTATCCAAAACAAGATCCATCCAGGTGAAGCTGCTGACAAGAACTTGTATGATCTTCCTCCTGAAGAAGAAGCAAAAATCCCAACAGTTGCTCACAACCTTGAAATGGCGATTGATGCTCTTAAAGCGGATCATGAGTTCTTATTAAAAGGCGGTGTGTTCACTAAAGAAATGTTAGATGCTTACATCGAACTTAAAACTGAAGATGTACGTCGTCTTAATACGACGACTCACCCAGTTGAATTTGATATGTACTACAGCCTGTAATACATCCAAAATCAGAAAAGTCCGCTTCGGCGGACTTTTTTTATGTTTCTGTTTCAATTTGAATTTCATACATTTTTAATAAAAAATTCAGGTAAACTAATCCCGATGTTTTTAGTGAGCCAAGCATGCGAAATTTACGACCAAACAGAACAAGGGAACAACAGCTTCCTGCTGAATTAAAAAAATGGTTGTATGCCTCAGGTTCACTCACTCAACAACTGACAGATTTGGCAGGTGGTGAGTTTCATGTTGAACGCATCAAAGAACAGTACCAACGTTTAACGCTTGCGGATAGTCGATGGATGAAGATGCCATACCATCACCTTGCATGGGTACGAGAAACCAATTTATATGGTTGTGAAGAACAGGCATGGGTAAAAGCTAAAAGTATATTTCCAATTCTAAGTCTGCAAAAAAAAGCCCGTTTGTTTCAACATATTGGTAATAAGCCGATTGGCTGGTTTTTATTTCAAAGAACCAATCCAGCTTGCGAAAGACGTGTGATTCATCTGGAAGAGGGCTGGACACGACAAAGTTGCTATACTTGGCATGGCTGCAAATTTATTGTGCAGGAAACATTTCTGCCAGCGTTTGAACAGTTTATTCGTCAGCATTGACTCTAAGGAATCAGCATGGAAACAGTGCAACACACCACATGGCGACAACGTCTGCAAGCCTATTATTATCTCTGCCGTTTTGATAAGCCGATTGGTACGGAACTGGTATTTTGGCCCACCATGTGGGCGTTATGGATTGCATCTAAAGGTATTCCTGATTTAAAAATCCTGCTGGTAATGACGCTGGGCGTGATTTTTATGCGTGCAGCAGGCTGTGCCATTAATGACTTTGCCGACCGTAAAGTCGATGCTCATGTAGAACGCACCAAAACCCGTCCTTTAGCCACAGGGATTATTCGTGCCCGTGAGGCAGTTTTTGTATTTTTGGGATTGGTTGTGGCTAGTGCCTGTCTGTTGTTGTTCTTGCCTTTAGAGACTTTTTATTGGTCATTTGGTGCATTGTTTTTGGCGTTTATGTATCCTTTTATGAAGCGCTATACCCATTTACCTCAGGTATTTTTGGGTGCTGCATTCTCATGGTCAATTCCCATGGCCTATACCGCAGTAGGGCAAACACCTGATTTAACCTGCTGGTTTTTATATTTTGGCAATTTGGCGTGGACAGTGGCCTATGATACTCAATATGCGATTACTGATCGTGAATATGACCTGAAAATTGGGGTGAAATCGACGGCCATTCTGTTTGGCCGTTACGATATCCAGATTATTGCTTTGTTACAGGCAATTAGTCTTGGATTGATTGGGACGGCATTTTATCTGGAAAATATTCTAATTCCTTTTGGGCTGATTGCATTGCTTGTGGTTGCGGCAGATTTTATTTATCAGGCGTTCAAAACAAAAGATCGGAACCCTCAAATCTGTTTTTGGGCATTCCGTCACAATCGTTGGGTTGGAATGATTATTTTTATCGGAATTTTTTTAGAATTCATAAGCTGAAATAATGAATGAATAGAAAAGTGTCCTATGCAGGGCACTTTTTTTATGTATTAATAGAATGGCGTGTAGCGTCATGTATAAAAAAGACAAGGACTAAAAGGATATTTTATGAAACGGTCTAATATTACTTTAGCAATTTCTACGTTAACAGCTTCATTATTTTTAACTGCATGTAATAATGGCGGCGGCGGTAGTGATAATAATTCACAACCCTCTACACCATCATCTTATGTTTCAGAAACAGCGTATGTAAATGAAGCAGACACTTTGAAAGATGTGGCTGAAGCGAGTTCGGTTAAAGTCATTAAATATAAAATGCCAAACGTTTTGGGTAAGACTGTTGAAACCTCAGCGCTTGTCTATTTTCCAACGATTGCTCCACCTAAAGATGGTTATCGGGTGATCGTATGGACGCATGGCACATTGGGTGGAGCTGATAAATGTGCACCAAGCAATGCAGGATTGGGTGATCGATTCAATGACTATATTGCCAAGGAGCTATTGGGTCAGGGTTATGTAATCGTGGCGCCTGACTATGAGGGCTTAGGAGGAGAAGGTGAACATCCTTACCTGAACCTGCCGAGCGAGGCTAAATCTGCAATCTATGCAGTGAAAGCAGCCAAAGAGCATTATGGCACCAAACTGAATGGCGCGTGGATGTCTGTAGGCCAGTCACAAGGCGGACAGGCTTCATTGGGTGTTGCTGAATATGCCAATGCAGATGTAAGCTATAAAGGTGCGGTTGCTGGTGCACCAGCATCAAGCTTAGGCGAAATTATCCTGAATGTTGCACCTGCTGCAATCAATGGCTTGTCACAGCCTGTTGCGATTGAAACCTATGCGACATTGTTGTCTTATGCCGCATTGGCTGGGGTTGGAATTACAGCTTATGAGCCAACATTCAATTACCAGAATATGTTTGGTAGTGCCAAAGCCAAGACCATTGCCGATTTGGCAAAAACTGAATGTCTGGATGAAATCCAGGATGAATACAGCAAAGATATTCAAGCCTTTATAGCAGCGAATCCAGACAAGAAAGTTATAGACTATCCAGGAATTAATCGGGAAGAGTTTGAAACAGATGAGGTTGTGAAGAAGTTCCTCAACGACTATAGCCAGCCAACAACGAAAAAACTGAATAAACCAATTCTGATCGTTCAAGGGGTTTATGATACCAATGTACCTTATACTGTGACGTATGATCTGTACGATAAAATGTCAAAAGCAGGTACAAATGTCAGTATGATTCCAGTGCCAATTGCACCAAGTGCAAGTGCTCCTGTGGTGAATGGTTCTCATACAGGTGCAATTCTTTATGCAACACAAACTGGGCAGTTAAGGGACTTTGTTAAACTTTATATGCCAGCTCAATAAGCCAATCAACTATAAAAAAAGAGTCTCTTTATAGAGGCTCTTTTTTGTTATATTGTTGCACTCCTTGAAGCTTGCAACTTAAGTTGGAATAATCCATGAGTCAAAAAACTGTTGAAAAAAAGTCGATACCTTGGTTGTTGATGGGTTTGGGTTTGGCAATTCCAATTTTTATTGTAGGTATGGCATTTCTTGCTGCAAAGAGTGATGCGGAAACAAAGAAAAAATATGACCAGCAACATGCTGAAATTGCCAAGAAATTCGAAGAGCAGAAAAAGGCCGAGCAAGCTGCAAAAACAGAGCAGTAATGTTACGCATCATTAAATCAGCGAATATCCATCTGTAACTGTTTAATGGATGGAATTTGCGTATAACGTTGTACCCGATAGCCTGCCTCTTTCAGCATACGGTCACGTTTTTGGTCTTCCAGTTCCTTTCCAATATGGCTTGTTTTCCTAATTAATAAAATGGTTGTCAAATAAGAACAATGATTGTAACTACTATTTTTTCTCAAATACAAAACTGTAATATTGCTTTAAGTTCAATTTTTATAATTTTATGTATTGTATAAATTTTAGTTTTATATAAATTAATCATATAGATATTGTATTTTAACTTGAAAATTATTGTTCAAATTAATTAGCAAACAAACCATTAAATTTTTTTTAATAATATTTGGGGTAAACGTGGAAGACGAGTTATGTAGGCTAGTGCAGGAGTATATGAGTAAAAACCCTGTTATTGTTTTGGGAAGTGGAGCTTCTGTCCCACATGGAATTCCTGGCATGGGGTTGTTAGGGGAACATTTACAAAATTCTATTCTTCCACTAAGTTGTGAAGATGATAAACATAAGGAATGTTGGCAAGAATTTTTAGAACGATTGAAAATTGAAGATCTTGAGTCGGCATTAACAAATATATCAGCAACTGATGAAGTTACTGATCATATAGTTTCAACTACTTGGGCTTTTTTGAATTCTGAAGATTTAAATATCTATCATCAAGTAATTAGGGATAGGCGTTTTTTACCTTTAAGTCGTTTATTTAGATATATGTTTGGTAGTGTTAACAGAGAAATTCATGTTGTTACACCAAACTATGACAGATTAGCAGAATATGCAGCTGAAGCAGCTGGTTATGCAACCTATACCGGATTTAGTTTTGGATATTTAGGAGAAAGAACAGTCACTATCCCTCCAAAAATAACATTAAATGGTAGGCCACATCGGACAGTTAATGTTTGGAAAGTGCATGGTTCATTTGGATGGTTTCGTGACCCCGCTGGAGTGGTGGTATCACTTCCTCCTATGCTTGAGCCTCCCAGTGGCTTATTACCAGTAATAGTAACTCCAGGTATTGAAAAATATAGAATTACTCATGATGAGCCTTTCAGAAGTGCAATGCATAATGCTGATGCTGCGACTCAAAATGCTTCAGCGTTTTTATGTATCGGCTATGGATTTAATGATAGACATTTGCAATCTCGCCTTATCGAAAGATGTCAACGTGATGATGTACCCCTGATATTAATAACGAAAGAAATCAGTTCAACAGCTCATGCATTCTTTAAAAGTGGTAAATGTAGAAAATACATTGCCATTGAAGAAGCTACTCAAGGTATAAAAATTTATTCAAATAAATATCCGAATGGTAACGAAATTAAAAATGTATTGGCTTATTGGCAACTTGAAAATTTTTTAAAATTAATTCAATAAGAGGGAATAACAAAATGGCAATATTAGAGTACGACGATAGTGAGGCATTAGGTCGTGTTAGAACAGTTGATACTATGACAGTTGTTGTAGAAGTAGATGATGTAGACAGACTTAGAAAGTTACAAGTAAATAGACTTGCAGTACTTCAAAGTAGTAAAGCTGGTCAACATTTAATAGGAATAATTCAAAAAATTACGAGAACAGCAATTGATATAAAGGACTTTAATGAGAAAAACAAAAATGATGAAGATAATATTATAAGTGAAAAGAATGTAGTTAAGAGGTGGTCCCACATGTTTGAACAACTAAAAGCTTATTTATAAGTGATATTCTGCTCTAGTTAAGCTACCTTATTTTGTTGTGGTAGCTGGTCATAGTAAAACTCATCTGGGGTCATTTTGTCCAGACTCGAATGAGGCCGTTTCAAATTATAAAATTCAAAATATGCACTCAATTGCTTTTTCGCATCTGTGACACTGCTATAAGCTTTGAGATACACCTCTTCATATTTAACGCTCCGCCATAATCGTTCAACCATCACATTATCTACCCATCGACCTTTACCATCCATACTGATTTGAATGCCATTTGATTTCAATACATCAATAAATGCATCACTGGTAAACTGGCTGCCTTGGTCTGTATTAAATATTTCAGGTCGACCATATTTTTCAATCGCTTCATTTAAAGCCGAAATACAAAAATCCACCTCCATACTAATCGATACCCTATGCGCAAGTACCTTGCGGCTATGCCAATCAATCACAGCACATAAATAAACAAA
>NZ_KB849211.1:377774-404884 GCF_000368025.1 Acinetobacter parvus DSM 16617 = CIP 108168 | reverse complement strand
TTAGATACTGAAATCTGAAGTGAGTCGTCGATTAACTTTTGTGGTTGAAGCGGCCCAGTTTCTTCAACACACCTTCTAAAAAATCAATTTCTAATGCCTGCTCACCGATTTTTGCATGTAGTTTTTTTAGATCGATGGGTGGTTCTGTTGGAGCTTTTGATTGATCGAAAGCTTGCGAGGAAGCTGAGATCAATTGATTTTTCCAGTCAATAATTTGGTTTTGATGAACATCAAACTCAGCACTCAATTCAGCAAGTGTTTTTTCTGCTTTAATCGCAGCAAGTGCTACCTTAGCTTTAAAATCATTTGAATGATTTCTTCTTGGTCTACGTGCCATAAAATACTCCTTATATCGATGTTTATAACATCATTTGGGGAGCAAAATATCACTTATAGCTGTTGTTCAAATTTCCTGATCCACCTCTTTAAAATAGCATTAATTGGAACGTTAATTGATCGTTTAGGTGTTAGGGAAAATGTATTTCATCGAACTCTAGAAACCGTACCTGAAATTGATGCTAACTGTTTTTCATTAGAGGGTGAAAGATTAACTAACTTTATGCGTGTTATTGCCAATATATCTGGATATTCACAGAAATTATCTCTAGGGCACTATACTTTGGATGAAGCAGCTGATGCTTATCTTAATGGAAATAAATTTTTTCAACGTCATGCCGTTATTGTAGGTAGTACAGGTTCAGGTAAATCATGGACAACTGCACGGGTATTAGAACAGGTTGCTGGTTTAAAAAATGCTAATGCAATAGTTTTTGATATTCATGGTGAATATAGTCCGTTAAAAGGCGATGGATTTAATCACTACAAAATTGCAGGGCCAAATGATTTGGAGTCCGGAAAGTTAGACAAAGGAATTTTATTTCTTCCTTATTGGCTTCTTGGTTATGAAGCTATGACATCAATGTTCGTTGATAGAAGTGATCAGAATGCACCTAATCAGACTATGATAATGTCAAGAGCTATAGTAAACGCAAAAAGAACATATTTAGAAAGCACTGGTCATACAGAAATTTTAGCCAATTTTACTATAGATAGTCCAATTCCATTCTGCATAAATCAAGTTATACAAGAGCTTCACAGTTTAAATACAGAAATGGTAGCAGGTGTGAGAGCTGGAACTGAAAAAGCCGGAGAGTTTAATGGAAAGTTAAGCAGATTAATTCAACGGCTTGAGAATAAGCTTACAGATAGAAGATTAGGATTTATATTTAAAGGCACTGAGGAAACAATGTGCTTTGAATGGCTTGAGAAACTAGTTATTTCCCTAATTGCTGGAACAAAAGACCAGCTAAGTGAAACAGGAGGGGTGAAAATAATAGACTTCTCTGAAGTCCCTTCCGATATATTACCCTTAATAGTTAGTTTAGTAGCTCGAATTATATTTTTTGTTCAACAATGGACTGAGTCTAGCTATAGACATCCTATTGCAATTTTTTGTGATGAAGCACATTTATATATTCCTGAGCGCCATCAATCAGGCAGTGCTAATGAAATTTCTGTTGAAATATTTGAGCGTATTGCTAAGGAAGGTAGAAAATATGGCGTGGGCTTAGTGGTTATTAGCCAACGCCCATCAGAGGTCAATAGAACGGTATTAAGTCAGTGTAATAACTTGATAGCAATGCGTTTGACCAATGGTGATGATCAAGCTGTTGTGCGACGACTGCTTCCTGATGGGTTGGGTAGCTTTGGAGATTTACTACCCGTATTGGACACGGGTGAAGCTCTAGTAGTAGGAGATGCTAGTTTATTACCAACACGAATTAGAATCTCTGAACCTTCTCAAAGACCAAATAGTGGCACTGTCGATTTTTGGGAAAAATGGTCAACTGATCTCTCTATAGGAAAACATAATATTGCAGTTGATGGATGGAGGAAACAGACTATGCAAGAATTTAATTAAATCTATATAACCTGAATCGCGCATAAGAAATTGACTTGAAAAAAAGGTGGCTGAAAACAATTAGGGAGTTACCACATAACCTACGCCTTCAACTACCATGTTCGATTTTACATATTTCTTCTGCATGATTGATGACTTTTTTCAGAAATTTGAAGCAACCTACTTGGGAATTTTTAAAAGACAGCAACAAGCGTTTTAGAATACAGTCTTCTCAATTGAAAATTTCAGAAATTGTATTTATCGCTATTTGGTCTAAATGCTGTAATTTAAATAACTTCAAAGCATTATTCTTTTCATTAAAGCACAATCATAGTCAACACTTTTGATATTTACCGTGTTACCAACGAATGGTTTATCTCATCAGAGCACATCGATTGGCACTACATGCTTTACATTTTGCCTTAATGAAAGACTGTCAGAGTCACTATTTATTGATTCAATCACACTCCCTCCCTGCCTGTGCTCAAGGTTTGGTGAACATTTTCCTTCCTGTTTTAACCGTAATAAAGCACCTCCATATGTGGGTGCTTTATCCGTCTTGATCACCCGTGGAATTTGCCACTGCTTCATATTATTTAAAATTTTTCCAAGAAAACAATAGGCTGATTTGGCACTACGTCTAGATGAAAGGTAAAAATCAATGGTATAGCCATGTTGTTCGGCTGCACGATACAGATAAGACCATCGTCCATTTACTTTTACATAAGTTTCATCAATATGCCATGAGCTCAGATCTGTAGGATTATGCCAATACCAGCGCACAGCGTAAAGGATGATCTCACCCTGAAAATGCCGACCATGGAAAGGATTCATAGGCTACACTTTTAGCTGAAACAGTTTTTAGCTTATCATTCGTGGTTATTTGCAACAGTGCCATTTAGAGTACTAGTGTTTAATTATAAGATTCTCCATTTAAGAAGTGTATTGCTGCATAAATTTTTAAGCATAACTTTGTACAATGAAACCATCATGCAGACTAACTTAAATAAACTTAGCTCCGATAAAGTCGATACAATTCAATAATATTAAAGGGGAGAATGATTAAATTTTTTAAACCCCTTAATATAATCATCAACAATATGTAGATTTCCAATTAAGTGATACTTATAAGTGGTTAAGCCTTCTATTGCAACAGGACCTCTTGGAAGGACTTTATTTGTACTTATTCCAACCTCTGCTCCAAAGCCGTAACGGTACCCATCAGCAAATCGTGTTGAGCAATTATGATATACATTTGCAGAATCTACCTGACGCATGAAAGTTTCAGCATTTATAGAATTTTGCGTAATAATTGAGTCCGTATGATGTGACCCATAAGTGTTAATGTGATTGATGGCTTCGTTGGTATCATCTACAATTTTTAAATTAATACTCTTATCACCATATTCAATAGACCATGATTCAGGTGTTAAAAATTCTCTATTAACAATCTTAGACACTTCTTGATCTGCATATATACTGACTTGCGATTGATCTAACTGACTGACTAACTGGGGAAGAAATTCGGAAGCAATAGATTTCTTAATTAAAAGAGTTTCTACTGCATTACAGGCAGCTGGATATTGGACTTTTGAATCCATAATCATATTTAAAGTCTGTTGAACATTATCAATTTGATCAACATAAATGTGGCACACACCATCTGCATGGCCCATAACGGGTATGTTTGTATTATTTTGAATGTAGTCGACTAATTTTTTTGACCCTCTAGGAATAATCAAGTCTATATACTGATCTTCTTTTAATAATTGATCTATTTGAGATCTTGCATGTAAAAGGGTCACTATTTCTAAAGGTAGTTTTTTTCTTGAAAGTATTTGATGAACAATTGCCATCAAAAAGCCGCAAGTTCTTTGGGCTTCCATTCCCGGTTTTATAATTAAGAAATTATTAGTTTTAATCCCAATTCCAACAATTTGTAAAAAGGCATCAGGTCTAGCTTCTAAGATAACGCCAATTACCCCAATTGGATAAGACTGCTTGATTAAGGTAAGGCCATCATCTAGCTCCCTTACAAATTCCTTTTGGGAAATTGGATCATCTAGATCAATTAATTGATTTAATCCTTTAATACAACTATCTATTTTATATTTATCAAATTTTAAGCGGTTTAGTAAGGACTCATCGGAAGTATGCTGTTTAGCAATTTCAAAATCCTCTTCACTAACTTTTATTATTTGATCACTCCTATTTCTAATTTCCTCTATTAGTTCCTTTAATATCAGGTTTCTATCTTTGTTACTTAGAATGGTCTTCTTTGATAGCAAACTTGCATTTTTAACTAACGTTGGTAAACATTCATCAATGAGGTTCATAATATTTAAAGTCCAATTATAGAGTTTTAAAAGTCACTTCTTTTCAGAGATATCAAAATCAAAAATGTCGCACACTAAGGTGTCGTCATTACCATTTTCAGATATTTCTCTAAAGTCATATGAGTCTTTAATTTTTTTAGCATCAATTGAAAGAGTAGAGGCGGATATAGAGTTATAATTTTCAACTAAGGTATTTAGACAACGATGAACAGCATCAGGATTCTTTGAAACCTTCATCATAATTACACTTCCTTCAAACAAAGAAATCACATCCTCAGCAAAAGTACTTTTGGATTCCAAATTTATTTTTTCATTCATCGAATTTATTAGAAGCTTTTTCCAATTCTCGAAAAAATTTATAACTCTTGTGTGTGCAGATTCGGGAAGACTTTCAGCCAAAAGGTTAGCCATTAGGCAAGATTGTTGTTGTACGAAAAAATCAGCTGTTCTGCTTAAAATTTCTTGAATATCTTTGGAATCATTATCTTGAATATATTCAAAAAAAATTGCTTCCACCGCATCGATAACTGCTAATAATATGTCTTCTTTGCTAGCAAAGTGGCTATATAAACTTCCCTTTAGAAGGCCAGTTGCCGATGCAATATCACCAACAGTAGTAGCATTGAATCCCTTATCTCTAAAGACCGTAATTGAGTTTGAGATAATTCTGTCTGCACTTTTACTCATAACATAATCCTTTAGGGCAAAACAAACGTTTGTTTTTATTCTAAGTTATATGTAATATTATTTCAAGCAAGCTATATTATTAAATATATATAGCCATTTTAATTTAAAATTTTGATGGATAAAAAAATGAAAGATGTGGGGATGAAAATTGACAGTTACCGCGAAGCAAAAGCTATAGGAATTTTACATGCACCACCTCATTGTATTGAGTTGCTTATTAATGGGAATACAGACAAAGGGGATGCACTAAAGACTGCTCGTATTGCTGGAATAATGGCAGCTAAAAAGACTGATGAATTAATCCCACTCTGTCATTCTTTGCCCATTTATCAAGCCGATCTAGAATTTAAGCCATATGCTACACATGTTGAAATTATTGCTACAGTTAGTACTATTGCCTCAACTGGTGTAGAAATGGAAGCTTTAACAGCTGTGAGTGTAGCAGGTTTGACTTTATACGATATGTTAAAGCCTCACTGCAAGCCAGAAGAGCTTAGTGTAAATCATATTAAATTACTTAATAAAATAGGCGGTAAATCTCATTTCAAATATGAGCTAAAAGAAGCGTTGAAGGCATCTGTAATTGTTTTATCAGATAATGTTTCAATGGGGAAAAAAAATGATACAGCTGGTAAGACTGTAGTAGATATCTTAAAAAAAGCAAATTTCCATGACATTAAATTTCAAGTGATTCCTGATTCATCGGAACAACTTCAAGCATTAATTGAAGCACAGCAAAATCTATATCCTTTAATTTTGACTGTGGGAGGAACGGGTTTTGGTGAAAGAGACCTAACAGTGGAAACAATTAAACCATTATTACAACAAGAAATACCAGGTTTAATGGAAGCTTCACGCAGTTTTGGTCAACGAAGAACGCCTTACGCTGCTTTAAGTAAAGGAATTGCTGGCTATATTGATAAAAGCTTGGTTGTTACATTACCAGGTAGTAGACAAGGGGCTCTTGAATCATTGACAGCTATTTTACCAGCATTAATACATTTATTTGATATTCAAAATAATATTCCTCATCAAGGGGGTTATTAATGAACTATCATTCAAAATTGAATACTTGTATTTCAGGTCAGAATTTAATTTCCGTTGATCAGGCTTTAAACTTAATTTTGGATACTATACAACCTCTAGATATTGAAAATATTAATTTGTCCGATGCTTTAAGTCGTTATCTTGCCAAAAGTGTATATTCGAAGGTTAATCTTCCTTTTTTCCCTCAGAGCTCAGTCGATGGTTATGCTCTTTACTGTGACTCTAATATTGAAGTAGGTACTAAATTCAAATTAATAGGTGAAATCCGTGCAGGACAAACTACAGAGTTAAAATTACAGACAGGTCAAGCCGTAAGAATTTTTACTGGTGCAAAAATACCAGAAGGGACTACAACAGTTGCCGCACAAGAAATGGTCCAGCATGTAGATTCTAAAAATATTATAGTTTTAGAAAATCTAGAATTACATACAAACATCCGCGACATCGGTGAGGAAATTTCTGCCGGTGAATGCTTAGGTAGGCAAGGAGATAAATTATCAATCGGTGGAATTGCAGCCTTGAGTATGGCTGGAATTCATCAGGTAACTGTCTATAAATATCCAAAAGTTGTAGTGGTTATTACTGGAGATGAGGTATCTGAAAGTGTACTGGATTTAGCTTCAGGAAAAATTTTTGATGCTAATTCACCTTTAATTTATACGTGGTTTTCTCAGCGTAACCAACAGGTCACAATACACCATGTTGAAGATAATAAAGAAGATTTGAAAGTTTTACTAAATAATCTAAGTCAAAATTATGATTTAATTTTAACTACTGGTGGAGTATCAGTCGGAGATTATGATTTTATTCGTCCAGTTGCTCTAGATTTAGGTTTTAAACAAATTTTCTGGAAAGTTAAACAAAAACCTGGAAAGCCAATGTTATTTGCTGAATTTAAAAAAGCAAATCAATCTGCTTGCTATCTTCTAGGATTGCCTGGTAATCCAGCTGCGGTATATGTAGGAATGCAGATTTATACAGAATGTTTACTGTCAAGCCTCCAAGGTCAAAAAACTCAACCTAAATGGTTTCAGGCTGAAATATGCCATGACTTGGTTGGAGATACTAGGGAGCGTTTTTTAAGAATGGTAGCACATTTTGAACAAGCTAAATTAACCGTAAAAAGTCTCAATAAACAACATTCACATATGATTAGTAATTTAATGCAAGCCAATTGTATTGTAAGAATTCCACCTAATACAAATGTTGCAGCAGGACAACTTGTACAAGGTATTTTTATATAATTTTTTGTAGAGGTGGATTATGAAAAAAACTATATTGGTATCTATAGCACTTTGTTCAATTAGTTCGTCTAACGCTGGTTCAGTAAAACTTTTCGCAGCAGCAAGCCTGAGTAATACTCTTACTGAGATCGCTCAAATTTATGAAAAACAGAACCCGAAAACAAATATAGTCTTAATTTTAGGAGCATCTTCATCTTTAGCGAAACAGGTCGAAGCTGGAGCAAATAGCGATATATTTTTTTCTGCAGATTTAGATTGGGTGAATTATTTAATTAAAAAAAAGAAGATTCAGGCACATAGTGCTCATCCAATACTCACTAATGAATTAGTAGTTATTAGTCCTCAATACCTAAATGTAAAATTTAAGCCGCAAGCGGACTTTAGTTTTGCAAAAGCTTTTAAAGGTCGTATGTGTACGGGCTTAATGGATTCTGTACCAGCAGGAAAATATGCCAAGCATGCTTTGATGAACTTGAAATGGCTAGAGAGCTTCAAAGGGAGAATAGTTGAAACAGATAGTGTTCGATCTACATTAACATTTGTAGAGCGCGGTGAATGTGATACAGGAATTGTTTATAAGACTGATGCTTTGATTAGTAAAAAGGTCAAAATTATTGGTATATTTCCTCGCAACTTACATCCTGCTATTATTTATCCAATCGCCCTAACCAAACAAGGTGAAAAAAATTCTGAGGCTATTCATTTTAATAAATTTATTAACACGAATCCTCAAGTAAAAAATATTTTTATTAAACATGGTTTCCACTTCTATAAATAAAGGTTAGGTTAAATATATGCTACTTAACCCTGAAGAAATATCCGCATTATACCTTTCTGCTAAAGTTGCATTTTTTGCAACGTTATTTTGCTTGCCGTATGCTATAGCTTTGGCATGGGCTTTGGCTCGCTATGAATTTAAATTTAAATTTTTAATCGAAGGGCTTTTACAACTTCCGATGGTGTTACCCCCTGTGGTTTTAGGGTATTTATTATTAATAATATTTGGTAACAATGGCTGCATTGGTCAATTCTTGAATACAATTGGTATTGAGCTAGCATTCAATTGGAAAGGTGCTGTTCTTGCATCAATGGTAGTTGGTTTTCCATTGGTCGTGCAGCCAATTCGACTTGCGTTCCAATTATCAGATCGTCAATTAGATGAGGTAGCTCAAACGCTGGGAGCATCTTTTTGGAGTATTTTCTTCAAAATTCACTTTCCTTTGGCTTTACCTGGGATTTTAATTGGTTCAATTTTAGGATTTAGTAGGAGCTTAGGGGAATTTGGGGCAACGATTACTTTTATCGGTAATATTCCTGATGAAACTAGAACGATCCCGATAGCTATTTATTCTTATTTACAACAACCTGATGGAGAATCTATGGCAATAAGATTGGCAATCCTATCTTTAGTTTTAGCTTTTTCCGCTTTGGCTGCAAACTTTTATATAATTAACAAGTACAAAGAATATAAATAATTTGCAGTGCTACGAAAAATTAATCAGTACGAATGCAACACCCTTCAACATGTTGGCTACTTCCATCCATATAAAACTCCAATTTCCAAATTGGTGCTTCATGTTTTACTCTTTCTACAGCTTCCTCACAAGCGGCAAATGCTTCTTTGCGGTGTGGCGCATAACAAATAGCTATTATAGCCATTTCACCAATTTCCAATAGTCCTACTCGGTGTACCACTCGTATATAAGAAACACCAAATTTTTTTTGAACCTCTATTTCAATTTGACGTATCAACTTTTCAGCTAATGGTACGTACGCTGTGTATTGTAAGGATTTAACTTGCTTGCCATTATGATGATTACGTACTGTCCCCATAAAAACAGCAATACCACCGCACTCAGGAAAACTTTGAATATCATCAAAAAATTCCTGTAAAAGTGGATTATTCTGAACTCTTTTAAACTGTTTCAGCTGAGTTTTATTTTGATTCATTTTAGCCACCAGCCACAGGGGACAAAAGAACCAACTGATCACTTTTGGATATAGTATCTTTACGTGTAACTATTTTGTCTTCAATTGCACATGCACATTTATCTAAAGCTTGAACAGCTGTGGGGTAATGAGTAGCTATCATCTTTAGAGCCTGATTTATAGTAATAGATTCATCTTGAGTATCGATCTTCAGTTCAAATGATTCCGGTAAGTATTCCGAAATTTTGCCAAAAGCTACAACATCTATGCTAAACATTTAATTTTATCCACCTATTGTATTCATACTAATTCTACGAGATTTATTATGCTTATCAATCGAGTCAAATCCATAGTCTTTATTCCAAATATATTGATGAATATTTTGCAAAATTTCCTGCTTTAGAGCAGTGGTTTTAGTCAAAGTATAGTCAGTAATTTGTTGTTTTAAATCCATGCCTTTTACAGCAAATAAACAATTTAACAGTTCTCCTTTTGCAGTGATCCGTATCCGATCACATTGCCCGCAAAATGAATTACTTACAGTAGATATTATTCCAATAGAATAGTTTGTATCCAAAGAATATAATCTAGCAGGATTACTATTTTGAATGACATAATTAACTATATACTTTGAAGCTAAAACACTTAGGATTTGCTGCTCATTAACCACATCGCTACTTGTCCATAATGCATTTCCATCAAGCGGCATAAATTCAATAAAACGAATTTGAATTTTACGCTCCTTAGACCAAGCAACTAGATCTAAGATTTGGTCTTCATTTATATTTTTCATCAAGACCGTATTAATTTTTAGATTTAATCCAACTTTAATTGCATGTTCAATACCATCCAAAACTGGAGATAATTTATTCCCTGTAATTTTCAGAAATTGATCTGCATTTAGTGTGTCCAAACTTACATTCAAGTCATCCAAACCCACTAACTTAAGGGGGTGGGCATATTTTGTTAAATAATGTCCATTCGTTGTTAAAGAAATACGCTTTAATCCTTTGGTCTTCAAATTCTGCAACTGACTTATAAAATGAATAACCCCGCTACGAATAAGCGGCTCACCACCTGTAATCCGTATTTGTTCAATACCAGCGTCTACCATTATTTGGCAAAATGCAAAAAGTTCTTCAAAACTAAGAAAATTACTTTTCTTTTCCCATATAGGATGTTCAGGCATACAGTAAGTACATTTAAAATTACAACGGTCTGTTATTGAGATCCTAAGTTTTTTCTTTTGACGTCCAAACTGATCAATAAAATTTAAAGAATTACTAATCATTTTAAATATTCTCATCTTACAATAAAGAGGTAATCAAATTTAATAATTAACACCCAACATTAAATTTAAATTTTGTACAGCAGCGCGAGCAGCTCCTTTACCTAAATTGTCATAAACAGCGCTCAATAAGACTTGGTCTTTATCTTCGTTAGAAAATACATAGATATGAAGTTCATTAGTATTATTTAAATAGTCTGGCTGCAATTGATTAATATTCTCGATATTCTTCATGTCCATTACTTTTATAAATTGAGAGCCCTCATAATATTTAATTAGTACGTTCCTTACTTGCTCAGCATTTACTTTGGCTGGAATTAATCGTAAATGAATAGGTATATTTAGAATTATCCCTTGACGATAATTTCCATAGTTAGGAGAAAATATTGGCGCATAATTTAATAAGGACTGAGATTTAATCTCGGGGGTATGCTTATGATTAAGATTAAGACCGTAGCTACAAAATGGTATCTTGGTAGGGTTAGGATTATTAGGGTCTTCATATGCGCTTATTAGTGCTTTTCCCGATCCAGAGTAACCCGAAGTAGCGTGTATATTAATTGGATAATCACTAGGCAAAATACCCTTTAATATTAAAGGACGTAGCATTAATATGGCACCAGTTGGATAACAACCAGGGTTGGATACTCTTGTTGCTAAGGATATCTTTTCATCATGTCCTTTTTCTAATTCAGGTAATCCATAAACCCAATTCGTAGCTGTACGATGGGCAGAACTTGCATCAAGCAATCGCACACTCGAATTTTGAATAAATGAGACAGCTTCTTTGGCAGCATCATCAGGCAAACACAATATTGCTATATTACAATCATTAATAATTTCGGATCTTTTAATAGAGCTACGTCTTTCGCTAGCTGGTAAATGTATGAGCTCAATATCCTTTCTTTCTGATAATAAAGTATGAATTTGAAGACCAGTTGTACCAGCCTCGCCATCTATAAATACAACTGGTTTCATTTAAACAATCCTAGATAATAATAGAAAATTAGTTTTTTACTTTGGAACAATAAGAAGAGGTGCTGGATGTCTAAAATTGACTGGACGCTGGTAATTTGGTTCAGCATTTGTAACATTAAAGTCATTTATATTTAATGTTAATAATTCTTCTGCCAACAACTTCAATTCAGCTTTAGCTAGCAAATGACCAGGGCAGTGATGTCTACCATGACCAAATGTTAATCTTGTTTCATTAATATCCTCCTTTGTAATATTGTTATGATTATGCATTGGACACTTTGCGCTACTATTTGTATCTGTAATGCTGATATGAACAATATCGCCTTTACTAATAATTTTATCGCCCAGTTCTGTATCAGAAGCACAATATTTGGTTGCCATGCCCAGAGGAGGATCATTATCAAGCAAACAAACTATGAAATTATCTACACCCATTGTTTCAATCGATTTGTGGAACAACTCGTTATTACTAGCCCAAGCTGTTAATAATATTTTCATCGATACTATGGTTGTCTCAACACCAGCTCCAACTAAAAGTGAGAGATCATTTTCCCTTTCTTTTGTAGATATTCTTTCAAATATATTTGAACTATCATAGAACTCAATTTTTCTAATGTATTCTTTAGCTTGCATATAGTTTCCTGATTTAATCCCAGTTTCAAGATAATTAACTAAAGGCTTCACCATATTTAAATGATCAATAGGGTCTATTTTTTCACATCCTAACAAATCCAAAATAACTTTGTTGGGAGTGTAATCCGATACTAAAAAAAGATTATTTTTAGATATCGCATATTTAAGACCCTCACTTACAGCATTTTTTAATATGTTTTGAAATTCAACCGATTCAATGTTTTTACGCCCAAAAGTTGTGTTCCATTCACGTTTGCGCATTAAATGTGTTTGACCCTCCGTATCCAGCACGTTTGGCCCAAAAATTTGGCGTGTTATTCTGAAAGGGTGGTCTACTCTAAAGCTTTCTTGAAGAAATACTTTTTTTCCATCTTCAATATTTCTTACAATATGTTCGTTGGTTTTCATTTATAAAAATCCCCTTTTATTTAAGCATTTAAATATGCAGTTAGTTTACGACTCATAAATAAATATAGATTCATGAAGTTAATTAGCAGAAAAAATTGTGAATAATTTATAACGGTATCATCCGAGGTATAATTTCCGTGCAATTGCCATCAATTTCCTCAATCTCAACTCGTAAAAAAGCCTGTGCTTCCGGCCAAATATTCTTTACATCAGTGTTTACTTCTTCAATAAACACCTGACCAGTGACTTTTAAAATGCCTATTCTTGTAAAATCGACGAATACCATACTTATTTTTGGATTTAATAAAATATTTCCAAGGCTGTTATATAGGGCATTACCGCTGTAATCGGGAAATATTAAAGTTTTGCCATCATTAAAAACTTTAGCAACTGGTAATTTTTTTCCAGAGCCATGATCACCTTGTGTCCCTCTAAAACTCGCATCACAATGACCATCGTTATTTGCAGTTGCAATAAAAAAGAAAGATTGAGATTCAATAAATTCAACTAGTTCCAATTCAATCTTATTGCTTTTTCTTAATTGAAATATCGAATGTTCCCACAAAGGATATAGTTGATTTACTTCGTTAAGATCATTCTCTATAAGCTCAATAGGATATAACTTAGGAATTCTTGCAGGACAATTCCCATAAGCATGTTCTATAAGTACACGAACATATCCCACACAACGAGGCCAAATTGCTTTGACCTCATCTGTTAATTCCTCTAAGAAAGCCTTTCCGTTGATTCTGATACGTCCAATACGAATAAAATCTATAAAGATTAAACCCACATGAGGGTTCTCTTTAATATTTTTTATATTTTTAACAAACGTATCATCATCAAAATAAGGAAATATCAATTCCTTACGGTTATCTAAAATTAAACAAGTCGGAAAAATTTCATCTATCTTTTGATGCGTAAAAGTGCTGATAAAGCTTGCATCGCAATTACCATTTTTATCTGAAGTTGCCACAAAAAAGAAATTTTGAGCTCCAATAAATCGAGACATTCCTAGACCCACTTCTCGTTGGATCATGTTATTAAGAGTGAATTTATCCCACTGATAAATAGGACTTGGTAAACGGCGTCTCATTTCTAATTCACCATCATGCCCAAATCTGTTATCAGGAATAATAGGTTTATCAACAGTAATTTTGTTCATCTTAGGTTATTGACGTTGTTCTATTTACAGAATATATTAGCAAAAAGAACGCAAAAAACAAACGTTAGTTAGTGTTTTTTGAAAAATTAATTTAGTTATTAATTTTCATATACTTGCTATAACTTTTGTTTTTGCTTTAGGGGGATTTACATTAATTAGCCAGCGATACCATCACTCAGGAACCTGAGAAAATCATCAAACCTTACATGTCAATATTATTTAGGAGAAAATTATGTCAACGCAATTCTCACAAGAAATCATTACATTCCTTGAGGAGGCCACGAAGGCTGAAAAGGGAAACATAGAAATGTCCACCGAGCTAATAGATTCAGGAATAGTGGATAGTTTGAGTATTGTAGGATTGATTGCTTTTTTGGAAAAAAAAATGAATAAGACCATCTTGTACGAAGAAATAAATCTTGAAGACTTTAGTAGTGTAAAAAATATCGTATCTAAATTTTCGCAACAACTTGCATAAGCTTCTAGAAAAAACTATTAATTGGAAAATCAATATGACAATTCACTCATTAGCCATTAATCGTAATCATGAATTATTTTTAGATGAGCAATTAGCCAATCTGAAGTGTTTTAAGGGTGCAGATGAAAAGTTACTATCGCCCATGCTTCCTCAAAGTTTTATTTTGGCTGAAAAATATATTAAGTCATTCCCGCAACACGCATTTACTGTATCCAATAGCATACAAGTTAATGAAAAATATTTATTATCCCCAACCTGCTGCTATCCAGTTTTTAATTCGTTAAAAAATACTAGCTTAAATGGTGATACGCTTATTACCCATAAGAATTATTGCTCGCGATGTGAAGATTACTATCAAGAGGGAGAGCGCCAGATTACTTTCCTTATGCGCGAATATATCTTTTTCTCAGAACATCTTGAGAATGTTCAAAATTGGATAGAAAGAGTAAAAGAAGAAGTAACTGAAATGATATGTTCACTAGGGTTAGAAGTGGAGGTGGAGAAAGCCACAGATCCATTCTTTAATGCTAATGATTTTAGACAAAAATTTCAAGAAAATCAGAATCTTAAGAGTGAGTTTATTGTGAATGGCCTAGCTTGTGGCTCTGTTAATTTGCATCTAAAAGCGTTTTCTAAATCATGCTCAATCACTTCAGGTGAAGGAAATGACCTTTTCAGTGCATGTTTTGGTCTTGGATATGACCGTATTCATAAGCAGTTTCTTCTAAAAGAAGATAAGGCTGCATAGTAATAATGGAACATTTTTAGGATGTCATTTAGCTTTGGACGTTTTTTAGAAATGTGAAGCTCAAAGTAAATACAATTTAAATCAGAATAGTAACTTACCAATAATTTTAGATTAGAGAAATTAAATGTATTCAAATAATCACTTGATTGCGAAATTAAGAAATAAATCAATTAATCTTGATAGCAAGGTATTTATCGAGATCTTTGAAACGGAAGAGAATATTTCATATGGTGAATTTTTTGGAAATAGTGAGATAATTGCTCAAATTTTAATCGAATCGGGCGTTAAAGCAGGAGACAGAGTATTAAATTATGCCCCAAAAACTGTTACTTCACTGGAGCTTTATGTTGGAACTATTCTAGCTGGCGCGATCTATGTACCAATAAATTCAGCTTATTCAGACGATGATCTAGCATATTTCATTGATAATGCAGAACCTAAAATTATTGTATGTCAGGATAAATCGCTTACTGCTGTTCAAAAATGCTTAAGTGATAGTAAAACAAATAATAGTGTTAAAACATTTACTCTAAATACAGATGAGAGTGGGACACTAAACGAAGCTAAGCATAGTACAGTCGTGAGTGAATTTTGCTCGATTGAGCGAGGTCCTGAAGATATTGCAGCTATTTTATATACATCAGGCACAACTGGTCGACCTAAAGGAGTTGTTCATACACACCGTTCATTAGCAACCAATGCTGAAACTTTAGTTTCGTATTGGCGCTTTACTGATAAAGATGTATTAATCCACGCCTTACCACTTTTTCATTTACACGGACTTTTCACTGCAACTAACGTCGCACTGTTTTCAGCGAGTTCCATGATTTATTTACAGGGATTTGATGTAGATAAAATCATGAGTGTTTTACCAAAAGCAACTGTACTAATGGGCGTCCCTCCTTTTTATATGGCATTACTTGGTAAACAAAATCTTAAGCAAGCTACAAAAAATATGCGCTTATTCCTATCAGGTTCTGCCCCAATGTTGCCTCAAACACATTTGGATTGGCAGGAGGCTACCGGTCACACAATTCTTGAACGTTATGGTATGACCGAGGGTAGTATGATTGCGTCTAATCCTTATGATCATGAACGTAGACCAAATAGCGTAGGTTTTCCTTTACCAAATGTGGATGTACGAATTATCTCTCCAGCGAACGGAAAGGTTGCTGCTAAAGGAGAAATTGGGTTTGTTGAAATGAAAGGAGAGAATTTATTTTCTGGATACTGGCGCCTACCGGAAAAGACTGCTGAGGATATGAAATCAGACGGTTACTTTATAACTGGTGATTACGGAAAGTTTGATGAAGATGGTTACTTACATATTATTGGTAGAGTCAAGGATGCAGTTGTTATTTCAGAAACACAGGTGATATTCCCTAAGGAGATTGAAACTATAATAGATTCTGTTCAAGGTGTTAAAGAAAGTGCAGTTATTGCAGTACCTAGTAACAACTCTTATCAATTACCAGTGGCTATTGTGGCTTACTCACCTGATGCAGAACTAAACTCTCTTGAAAATACTATCCAAACACTGCTTAGAAATAAATTAACTCCAGAGAAAGTGCCAGCGAAAATTATATTTGTAGAGCAGTTACCGCGTAACATTATGGGTAAAGTTCAAAAAGTGGTAATGAGAGAGAATTATAAAAATCTTCTTAATTTAGTTGCTTGAATCATGCAGTTTACTATTGAGTCATTTAAAAGCCTATGTAGCTATGAAATTGCAGTTATTGAGTCTGGTCGAGATGTTTTTCTTAATTATATGTTCATTCTATATGACAAAAAAACTAACGACGCGGTAATTGTAGATCCTGGCTGGGATGCAAGATTTATCATCGGCTACATAAATGATTATGGCCTAAAATGTAGAGGAATCTTAATTACTCACACACATGCTGACCATGTACATGAAGCTGCTGAGATTTCCTCTACATTAAATTGCCCTATATTTATGTCTAGTAGAGAGGCTAGTGTTTCAGGTTATAAACATTCAAACCTGCAGACATTTTCTAAAGACACTGAACTTTTATGCGGTTCTGTTCAGTGTTTCGCTCTACTTACGCCTGGACACACATCTGGCACTAGTTGTTTTTTAGTTGGCGATAAATTATTTACTGGCGATACATTGTTTATTGAAGGTTGTGGTTTGTGCTCAGGGCCTGATGGCTCTGTTGAGCAAATGTACCAGTCTATACAATTTTTGCGCTCAGTTATTCCCGACAACGTTTTGGTCTATCCAGGTCATATGTATAAAGAACAATTGGCAAAGCCGTTTAGTTATCTTAAACAGCATAACTTTTATTTGAAAATGACTGATCAAAAAATTTTTGAAGTTTTTTGTGGTCGCAAAGCTCGAAATCAAAAAATACCACCTAAATATGAAAGTGCGAAAGCTTTAGATACAAAGGTAGTTGTTTTTTAAGATATAGATTTATAAGGTAAATTATGATTAAAGTAACTTATATTGAACACACAGGGAATCAGATTAGCATAGAGCTTAACGATGGTGAAAGTGTTATGGAAGCAGCACTTAAGAGTAATCTAAGTGGAATTGATGCGGACTGTGGTGGTAGTTGTTCTTGTGCAACGTGTCATATTCATGTAGATCCTATTTGGATGAGCAAACTTCCAGAAGCTTCACCGATGGAGAAAGATATTTTAACATTTGCAAATGATGTTAATGAATATTCAAGATTATCATGCCAAATTAAAGCATCTCCCAGCATTGATGGATTAGTTGTTCACATCCCCAAAAGTGAATGGTAGTAATTAGAAAGTTATCCCTCTACAGGTTGCTATGCTCAAGTTTATTATGAATAATTTCATGGCCTAGACATAGTAGCTTGTGAATAATATTACCCGATGAACTTATAAGTATTTAAAATTTAAATGGTTAATAAATCCCACTTTTTTAAATAATTGGATTAAGGACAATAAATGCATAATACAATTGTAATAATTGGTGGTGGACATGCTGGTTTTCAGCTTGCAAACACACTAAGGCGAGATGGTTATAAAGGACGTATTATCATTTTTGAAAAACAAAATGATTTTCCGTATCAACGTCCTCCACTTTCTAAGGATTATTTATTAGGTTCGATGGAAGAAGACAGGGTGTTTTTTAGGCCACCTGAGTTTTATCACTCTAATGCTATTGAGATAGTTTTTAGTGAGGTTACGATGGTAGAGCGAAAGAATAAAAAAGTAATATACGAGGATAATAAAAGTGTATTTTACGATAGCCTAATTTTTGCTGTAGGTGTTACACCTAACAAGTTGGATTTTTGCGAATTAAATTATAAAAATGTTTATATGATTTCGGATTTGAAGAATGCTAAAAATCTGAAAAAAGCACTTGATACAGCACACAATATAGTAGTGGTGGGCACCGGTTTTATTGGTCTGGAGATGGCCGGTCTTGTAAAAAAACTAGATAAAGAAGTTCATGTTGTTTCTTCTGGTAATCAGGTGCTCAGAAAATCAGTATCAAAAAAGTTATCTTCTTTTATAAAAGAACAGCATATCTCCAATGGTGTAAAATTTTATGATTATGAAAGAATAGCAGATTGGGCTGTAAAGGATCATAACATAACAAGTGTCACACTAAGCTCTAAAATGAGTCTTCCTGCCGATCTTGTTGTAGTGGGAATTGGTTCCAAACCAAATGTTTATCTAGCAGAATCAATTGGGCTGGACGTTGATAATGGTATTGTAGTTAATGACAACCTATGTACATCTGACCCATCAATTTATGCAATTGGAGATTGTGCTCAGTTTCCTTATCTAAATCATAGTATCCGTTTAGAGTCAGTGCAAAATACAATGGATCAAGCACGTTATTTATCTCAAAAACTTCTTAAAGACATTCCTGAAAGTTATAGTGCTTTACCATGGTTCTGGTCAGATCAACGGGATATGAAAATTCAAATAGCTGGAGTTAATCTTGATACTGATCGAGAGCTTGATACTATTACTCTTGATAATGATCTGAGTTCTGGATACACGTGTCTAAGCTTTTTTAATGATATTTTGGTCATAGTGGAAACTGTGAATCGACCAGCAATTCATATGTTATCTAAAAAAATCTTGTCAAGTGAAAATATCCCTACTAAATCTGATTTAGCAAAATATAAATTTGATTTAAATCTGTGGTTAAGTTCAACATCTGGAAAAATCAAAACTTTATGAAGATTTATTTGTGTAGATTTGAATTATTAGCTAGTCGAGCAAGAACGCATCTCTTTATAGTGAGCATATAGTTCAATATGTTGTACTATACTATAAAGATATCAAGACCGGATATAGTAAAATCACTAAATTTCTAAACTAGGTAAATTTCTTGTAGCCATTATCTAAAAATAAGTACTACTTAACTGTATGTGCCTTTTAGTGGTTTTATTTTATTCTGTAAATTTCAATTTTTTGGTATTGCAATCCGTATATAGATCACTAGCTGAAAAAAACTACTTATTCGGTTTATTTTTAAAATAAATATTTTCAGGTTCTAAATTCAGCTGCTTAAGACTAAATTCTATAAATTCCTATCTAGAATTTAGTTTAATAAGTATTATACAAAAACTTATCAAGCAATAAGGGTGGTCAAAAAGATGAGAATGTATGTCTAGAATTTTGGTGGCTATTCAGGTGTTTATAGATTTTTATGGTAAAGAAATTTAAAATCAATTGATTATAGTATTGTTAATAAATTTAGTTAGGTGAAATCAGTGGCAAGATCACTAGAAAATGAAATAACAGCTTCACTCACTGAAATATGTTGTAACAGTAGTAAAGAGTTTACTGGCTTAGGAATTGTATTTTATAAAAGTTTAAATAATCTTCCATATTTAACTTTACATGAAAAAAAATTATCTTCTGATTTATGTTTTAGCTATCCAATAAAAACCCTTTTAAAAATTTCTGAGTATTCATCACCTTATCATGATGGTTTTCACTTTATAGATATTAAAACTATGGAAATAACACATATTTCACAATATATTTCTCCACCAGTAGAGTTGATAAATGATCTTAATTTAGAAGCTATTACACCTTGTGGTGCTCGTGAAATGACCGCATTTCTCACTTCAAAAATAGATGGGATTTTATGTGTTGGACTAATTAGCTCAGATAAAATTATTAAAATATTTAAAAATGGCATTGATATATATGAACAGGTGAAAGTGTGAGTTTCATTGTCTTAAAATTTAGTGAATTACAGAAGATAATCTATTTTTTCTTATTTATAGCTTTTATAATTTTTTTATTAATACAAGGTATAAATCTATTGGGATGGTTAAAGCTTTCTATAATTCAATCAATAACACCTTCTATTTCTTTAGCTTTAATTGTTTTGGGATTTCTACTTAGATCAGTCACAATTCAACATGCACGATTAGCTAAATTTATTGGTAAACCAATAGTACACGGTCTATGGAAAGGATACTTAATCAGTAATTATAAAAACTCCGAAGGGCAACAAATTCCTCCTATTAAGATTTATTTTTATGTTAAACAAACCTTTTTAATAACTACTATAAAATCTTTTACCTCTAATCAAAAATCAGAATCAGTAATTACGGCTTTATCCCAAAATAAAGACACAGAAACTACTAATTTTCTTTACACTTATAAGTTCTATAGAACTAGAAATAGTGAAAATAAAGTCACTTTTGGTAGCGGTGATTTAAGCTTAACGGATAATGGAAAAATATTAACAGGGATATATTGGACTAATTCAAATACATGTGGCGAAATTGTGTTAAATTTAATTGATAGAAAATGTAAAAATATTGATTCATTTGAGATGGCTAACTTTCATTTCAATCAGAATATAAAAGTTACGTAATTGCAGAGGCATCTAAAACTGTATAATTATTTCGCCCTTCATAAACTGCAATCCAGTCTCGTTGAAAATCGACCATGCTTAAAATTAGGAATAAAAATGGTTGTATTCCCATTTGTCTTCCCATTTTTAAAGAAAGTTTTTTCCAACTACATAGATCTATTAAAGAAGGACTAGGTTTTTTTTCTGGATGAGAATGCCATTCACCTAAATATTGCATAGTGCCTTTTGACTTTGTGTGCCAATTTTCAACAATCTGTTGATGTGATGGATCTTGTCTAATAAATCTAAATCTAGAAGAAATATCTTTTTTACTAGGAATAGTCACATCTTTTATCCAAAATCCATTATTTCCATATACTTCTCCTATCAAAACCCCACCAGATTCAGGCATATAGCCCTTGACTTGCCTAAATGAGTTTAATTTTGATAAAACATCTAAATTAATTCGTATGTAGAAAGTATGTTTTTGATCTGAAAGTGTGACATATCCTACTTCCATAGTTTTAACCACTCGTAACGGAAGGTAATACTTTAGCTGTTTGAGAACTAGTTAAATTTTGTTTAAAAGTGTCTTCTTCAGAAAAGGGGAGTTTAGATGCAATAACATAATCCTCATTATTTGGATACCGTATCCCAAATGCATCAATATGATAACTCAAACAATATTTTTTTTCTGTTGTTGATAGACCATCTTTTATTAAGTTCAAGAATTGAGTTGCTTTCTTAGAGCAATACAGACGGTTTTCAGGTTTAATCCTATTAAAGTCTTCATTTTCATGGTCAGGAATTCCATTTTCAAAAACAGATTCTTTTAGACGATTTGGTAGAGCGTGCAAGATGTTTAATAAAGCTAAATCATCACGACTTTCAACAAACTTATAATTTTGACAAGCAATAACCATTAACAGAATTGAACTAGGTCCTCCACCTTTTTCCCAGTGGTAATCTCGCCAAGCTTTAAGATATCTGCAAATAAAACGAAGTTGGCTACCGTTATCCTCTTGTTCAGATAGAAAATTTAAAAACCATTGTCTTACTTGTTCACAATCACTTTCCCTATAGCCCCCATCTCGCTGAGCCATAGTTATTCGTTTAATATTCTCAAGATCAATATGGTCTTTAAATTTTTCCTCATATAATAAACCACGGCTTTCAAATTTAAAGTTTTCATATAAAAGATCTGAATCCATCGCTAAAGAATCAGATAAATTATAGTCTTCGAGACCTGCTCTTACACTACTTTTACGAATACCAACTTGAAGCTCACTATATTCTTCAAGTGAATCAAACATGTCTTTAGGCACAATATAGACGGGAACATCCAAATGAGTGAAAGAGTTCACCAATAACCTAATGCAGTTTATATTATCTTCAGTATCTAATGTCCAATTTTGTTCAATCGCTAAGTCTTTTAAAAGATCCTCAACTTTTAAAAAGTAGCTTTTCAAAGTTTCTTTTGAATACTCTGTACACTCATCAAAAATCTCCGCAGAAAGGTACACACCGTAATCGAGATCAAGTTCTTGTCCTTTATGTGCTGGCAGGTTACATAAACCATAAGCCCACGAACCTTGAATACGAAATTTAGGATTTGGTCCTTCTGAGTTATAGTCATCAATGAAAGATCTTAAACCTGTTTTTAAGCACGCTCTAATTTTTTTTCGGCATTCATTTAATTCTTTAATAGTGTCTTCGGTTGGAATTAATGTACGAAGAAAGCCATCTTCCTTTGCACGATAACCTCGATGAGCATTTAAAACTATATTATTTGTCATTAAGCATTCTCTGGTAAGAAGTATTTAAAATATAAAACAGTAACTCCATAGAAGTTACTAAAATTATCAGTCTTATTAATAAGATACTAGATAGTTAGTAATTAAAAATATTATATAACTGATCTGATTTATAAGTTGGGTTGGCATATCAAATTTTCAAGAATACTCGTGATTTTTATTTGCATATTAAACAATTAGCTTGTTTATAAACTTCTTTCTTAAGATCATCATTGTGATATGTTAGTGATGTTGGAGCATAACTAGTAAAATAATTCTTATTTAAATTGTTAGCTTTCCAAGCTAGAAGGATTTCAATTGCTAAACCGACTACATTCAAACTAGAACTAACAGAATATGGGGTATAATTTGAACAAGGTCTACTTACCCTAATAGTTGCTTCTCTACTTGTCTCTTTTAGTGGGTAATAATATTTAGGATCAGTATCCCAAAGTGTAGTTAAGCAGTGATGACATCCACCATTATTTGATAAAATTTTACTGTCATTCCAAAAAGCTTGAACACATTCACCATTTGCGAAGATCCACAAATGAAGTATTGGAATCTGTTTTTCTTTAGGTTGTACATTTACAATTTCATTTAGATATTGTGCTACTTCCAACTTTCCTGTTGCATCAATAATTAAATCAAAATCATCAAAAAAGCTTTTATCAATATTTTCAATATTAGAATCTTTAAAATTGATATTTAATTTTTCATTAATTAAATATTTTTTATAATTTATTTCTAAGTGAGTTTTTAAAGCTTCTGCCTTATTCAGACCTAAATAGGAACTACCTAAGAAATGGCGGCCCAAATTATCAGTTTTTAGATAATCAGAATCAACTAAAGTTAATTGAGATTTTTCTCCATTCATTGCCCCCACCTTAAAAAGGGTATCCACAAGATAGCCACCTATAGAACCACAACCTACCTGTAAGATTCTTAACTCTTTAAGACTTTTTTTATACGTCAAATCTTGAAGATTTCTGTTCACCATATTATTAAGATCAATTGGAATACCACGACTAAAACCTAAATTTTGATTACCATTGAATTGAATTTTTTTTAAGTCTTTTAAACTCATTATTCTATTAATAGTTGGTGAATCAAGTTTGATAGAAAAATATAAAATAGCTCCATTATAGTAAAAGCCAAAGAAAAAATGTTTTTCAAATTCTTTAAATTTTTTTAAAGCTTTTAATAGAACATCATGTGCTGAGATATCCCACTTTTTAATCCAAAGAAAAAAATGATTTAAAGAAATAACTGTAAAATCAGGCTTTAAAAAAATACTAAATGCTGGAACTTGACAGTCACTTGACACATAAACAAGTTTACCGTTTAGTCTGGCATTACTTCCATCACTAATTATATTAAAATCAATAACTTTCTTATTTTCACTAGGAAATAATCCAAAATTTTTAGCACTTAATACACTTTTTTGTCTATTAGATAAACACACCCACATAGGTTCGATTTCAGCATTCAGATTGTTTTTTAATGACGTTGAATCTATAACATCAATCAATGTTTTTTTAGTTTGACTAATAATAAATTTTACTAATTCTTTAGAATTATATCTTGGAATAGTAATATCATCTGCAAATGCATAACATATTGTATGGAGTTCTCTTTCTTGAATCTTTAGATCAGTCTTTGGAGTAATGTGTGGTACTGGGAGTTTGAGAATGCTATCAATTGGTGAAATTAGATAAACAGACGGTAGAGAAATTAGTGTTAGATCATATATACAAATAAGTATATCAAAGCTATAGAGATTATCTTGGAGTGATAATTCAATCTTGCCTATATAAAATATTTCCTCCCCATCGAATAGAGAAGTCATACTATAAATTTCATTTTTGTATGTCAATTTATCTAGTGATAATCGACGAAAATCATTTACATGTAATTCATCAATTAATTGCTGTCTTCTTAAAGAATCAAACATAAATTTTTCACCTAAATTCGCAACAGCAATGTGCTTAATTTCATTTTATATATCAGTTTATAATGATAGATCAGGTTATAAAATTAACTAATTGCTAGAGTTCCTCTTTTAAAGGGTTTAGCTTTATCTTTAAAAAATACTTTTAAGTTTTCTTCCTGTGCAAACTTTTCAGTTGCTATTTGTTTTCCACTTCCAACTAAATGTTTTAGACTGTCAGTCGAAGCATTATCAAGAGTGATATCTTTGGATGCTTCATTAGGGATTGTACCATCTACTTCAATAAAGTTAATTTTCTCTAATCCATAGGGTCTAAATTCTCTAATTAACATGAATCGATGAAGATTTTGGTTCGCTGTCATTGTACTTAAAACTAATCTCTCTCCAACGCCCCATAACCCTAAATATCCTTTATGACATTTTTTCCCAAGTAATTTTGGTCTTAAACAATAATGTTCATTTAATGTTCCAACATTCAAGATTTTTACATCTTCTATTTTTGTATCTGGAAAATCACTTTTCATATTATGTAATACTTCTTTCAAACCAATAAAACTTGGATTGTTAGCAACAAGCCCACCATCTGCAAAGTATGCTTCTTTATCTGCACAATAATGCGGACTAAAATATGTAGGAGCAGCAGAAGTGGCCATTGCAGCATCTATCAACTTTAGCACCCCATCTCTTGTAAAGGATGGATCATGAGGTGTTTTGAAGAAAAATGGATTTCCACTAGATAAATTTACTGTTGGAATCATAACGCGACGATCCAGATCATTGAAAACTTTATTTTCATCAATCATGCTAGTAATTGTTTTGTATAGAGGGACACTGCTATAAATAGGGGAGAAAGGCAAAAGAAATTTCTTTAAAATATATCTATAAGTTGGAAAAATCTTAGAAGCATTTTCTTTAAACACTAATTCTAATTCTCTTGCACTTTTCCCAGAAGCTAAACCTAATGCAAGAATTCCTCCAATCGAAGTTCCTGTGATTAAATCAAAATAATCGCCAATTTTCACATTTTCTATGTTTTTTTGTGATTCAATTATTCTTTCGATTTCTGCTAGAAAACTAATTGTAAATAAACCTCTGACACCTCCACCATTGAGGCTGAGGACTTTTACAATATTTTGGTTATTCTCTGTATTCATAAACTTTTCAAATTTTAATGTTTGTATGTTAATTGTGTCAATAATTTAATTTTCAACCTTAAAATTGATAAAAATTGTCGTATTGTGATAACTTAGCATCGAGTGTTGATAGCAATAGTCATGTAAAAAGTAGATTTTTAACCATATCTTTATTATTAAAGACAGCTGACTTAAGAAAGTAACTTTATAATTGAAGTATTCTTTTAAGAAATTTGATTTCATAGAATTTCAGTAAGGTTAATTTTTATTATTTATTAAATATTTAAATTTACTGAAAAATTATATATGGGATAACTAACTTTAATTTTTGGGGGCATTACCCAAATATTTAAAAGTGTAAATAAAAAGAAAAAATTAACTAAAAAAAATAGGTATTTCTGTATCTAATGCCTTGAGCCAATCTTGTAATTCAATAATATCAATTCGACGGTCAAAATTTTCAACTTTAGCTATATATGACTGAGGCTTTTTTAAAGATGATGCAAGTTCTACCTGAGTCATTACTTTTGACTCACGTAATTTAATTAATTTTTCGATAAGTGCCCTATATCTGGGGTCGTGTAATGAACTCATAGTATTAGATATTGAACTATGAGAGAAAATATCCCAAAATAGGATATTCCGTGTTTTTTTGGCTAAAGAATGAAGGTTACTCCCAGTCTCAAACAGAATATTTTAATATATCTGTCTAGAAATACTTTTGAGAAAAGTGAATTTAAGTATATCTATGAGGGATTTATTCAAATTTTTCCTGAATTTAAATCAAAAAAGCATTACCAAAAAATTTACCAGATGATTAGAGAGCTAGGAGAATTACAACTATTAAAAATTGATAAATCTGGTTGTACTTATAAGTATAGTACGAATGCTGACCGTAAAAAATTTTTAGGTTTATTGGAACTTTCATACGATAAGAGTGCTTTACAGAAGCAACTTCTAGTTGATTACCATCAGAAGAATTCGGAATTGCATAAAATTAAAGCTGAACTAGAAATTTTCAATAAGTATTTACTCTGTACACGACAAATTTCACAGAACCCTTATCCTATCAGGGTTCTGCCTTCTTAAAATTGCCAAAATTTCCTTAAACTCTTCTTTTTTCCCAAAACCAATTAAACGCTGAATCGCCATTTGAACATAGTCTAAACCATAGCGAAATAAACTCATTGAGAGTCGTCCATGCTTCTTTATTTTTATCACTTTTTTTTGATCATGTTGCCATTCACCCGTTAAGTAACACCAACAGAAGCTTATAGCTAACACCGCAATCAATTTTTTCACTCGTCTAGGGTCTGTCAAGCGCGTATTTTCAAGATTAAACCCGCGTCCTTTGAGACAACTGAATAAGGTTTCAATTTCCCAGCGTAATGCATAATCCTGAATAGCATTGGCATTAAACTGAGGAGAAACGACGAGTAAAAGCTCTCCATTTTCTAACTGTAGTGCACTTATATATAGTTTCACCCGACCAACCAAAATCCGTCGTTTACGACATTCAATTTGACCAACTTTAAGATGGCGAAATAAATCACTAATTTTAT
>NZ_KB849211.1:375394-377754 GCF_000368025.1 Acinetobacter parvus DSM 16617 = CIP 108168 | reverse complement strand
TGACATTATTTCAATGAGTTATCTATTTTTGTCGTGTACAGAGAAGTATTTATTACTATACCCCAAGATTCAGGAAAAAATTGCTTCATTTATGAAAGAGCGAGATCATAAACTTTTAACACTGGAATCAGAGTTACTAGCTATAGATATTATATTCGAAAATATATCATAATGGCTGAATATAGAATTGCTATTGTTTAAATGTAGAGATTATTTTTTAAATATTTATTATTGCTCTAAAGGTTACATTAAATTAGCTTTAGAGCACAAAGTATTTTTCATTATTTCAATTAGAGCAATCAGATAGATACACTGAAAGTGGATAACTGTCAGATCAGGTTTGAGCTAGTACACCTAATACCCCCCCATTTTTAATTGAGTTAATGAGTAGAAAATCCGAAGCCCTTATCATTGTTTAAAATTAGGTGAACTACCATCAACTGACATATGAGGTTGTTCATGATTATAAAAGTATTGCCAGTCAGTCGTATAGTCCTGAACTTTACTAAGATCTCGATATAAATACTGATTTAAGTATTCGTAGCGAATAGTACGATTAAACCTCTCCACATGGCATTCTGCTGCGGATGACCAGGCTGAGTGAAGATATGCTAAATACTATTATGCTGTTTACACCATACTTCCATTAAATCACTAATGTATTCTGGGCCATTGTCGCTGCGTATTCGTTTTGGTTTGCCACGCCATGCTATAAGCTGATCCAGTCCTCTAAGTACCCGCTCAGCAGGTAATGAGAAGTCAATCAGATTTTCTAATGACTCTCGATTGTAATCATCAATCATGTTGTGAACTCGGTAGCTACGACCATCACTCAGTTGATTATGCATAAAATCCATTGATCATGACTCATTCTTATAGGTAGGTACTGTAAGGGGTTCTGGCTGCTCTCGCTTAATGTGCTTGTTCGGCTTAATCCTAAAGTTCAGTTCAAGTTCTTTATAGATTCGATATACGCGTTTGTGATTCCAGCGATGGCCTTTGACATTACGTAAATACAGAAAGCGGAGTTTAAAACTCCACGTTTTATTTTCGCTTGTTAGTTTAACCATCCACTCAGCAATTGGAACATTTTCCTCTTTCAGTAATGCTTTATAGCGATAACAGGTTTGACTCACTTTAAAAATTAAACAGACTATGCTGATTGAAATCTTACATTGCTCAGCAGCTTGCTGAGCAATGATCTTATGTTGAACAGGCCTTAAAACTTTTTTGAGAGAGCATCCTGTAAAATATCTGACTTAAGTCGTTCATCTGCGTACCTTCATTTTAAACGGGCATTTTCAGTCTCTAACTCTTTGAGACGAGTCATCATGGGAAGATCCATGCTGCCATATTTGGTCTTCCACTTATACGTGGTAGAGCTCATATTGTGTTCGCGGCAAAGGTTTGGTACAGGCGTACCTGCTTCAGCTTGCTTCAAAATACTCATGATTAAGCTGTCTGAATATTTAGATGTTTTTATAGAAAATCTCCTTAAATCAAGGTCTATTCGATTTTCCACTTTTAAGCTCAATTATTTTTAGGGGAGATTACCGATCAGTTATCATCGTTGAAGTTTTGTAGAAACTAATATGCATTGTATCAAATTATTCTGAGATCAACTGATAACAAGACATTTTAGAAGGCGGGTCAATCAATTCATACTTGAATTGCTGTATTGAATAAATTCACAGAATTGGGTCGACTGCATACCCAAAATATTTTTAAATTTTAATGGCTTAGGGGGCGGATTTTGAGTGTTTATGCGACAAAGCCAATGTTTATGCAACAAAGCCTAAATAAAGTTAATACATTCTAACTTTCTCAACCACATACGAATGTGTTGCACTTCGTTATTGAATCTGCCTAGTTTATTCCATTTTATTTTTAAGTTGTTCAATAAGTTCACGTAATATGACAGGATCAATTGGAAGATTATTATTTAAAGAGTTTTCTAAAAAATTAATGTGTGTGTTGATGACATGATTAGAGGGGGTTGCAAGTATTCTGATGTGGTTCTAGGATTTTAGACCACGTCTATAAGTGATAATCTACTCCCCAATAAGCATGGGAAATGCTTGTTTTTGGAGTCAACCATGACACGAAGAAAACGTCGTAATCATTCAGCAGAGTTTAAAGTTAAAGTTGCTCTCGCAGCAATTAAAGGCGACCACACACTCGCTGAACTTTCTACTCAATTCGATTTACATCAAAACCAAATCATCGATTGGAAAAATCAACTGCTTGAGCAATCAATCAATATTTTTTCACGACCAACAGCACAACAAGAACCTGAGATTGACCTCAAAGCTCTACATGCCAAGATAGGACATCAGGCATTGCAAATTGATTTTTTAGAA
>NZ_KB849211.1:364091-374393 GCF_000368025.1 Acinetobacter parvus DSM 16617 = CIP 108168 | reverse complement strand
TAAACAAGCGAAACAATCAATTGCTGAATATTTGGATTTTTATAACATGATACGTCCTCATTCAAGTTTGAATAAGGCAACACCAAATGAATTTTATGATCAACATTTACTAAAAGTAATGGCAGCATGATTTAAATATTTAGAGCGGATTTATCACTTATAAAACTGAATTGAGTGGTCTAATTAACGGAACCACATCATTCTTTCTTTTAATTTATCAATTTCAGAAAGCTCATCAAATGCTAAATTTATATATGTATCTAAAGATATGATAGATTTGTGACCAGTCCATTCAAGCATAATTTGTTTTAATCGATAGGTATTTAATAGCATTTTTCGAAATTCATCACCATTCGACAATTCGTGTTCTAAAATTAAAGATTTAAACTTTTCTGTGATAAATCTATGGCGGAACATGTGAGCACAAACTTGGGAGGAAAGATTTGCCTCTTTGGACCAATTATTCATATAAGTAGTCAAAGTATCTGGCTGTAATGGTTGACCTGATGTGTGGGAAATAAAAATATAATCATGATTAATACCCTTTTTTTGCAGTATCGGATTTCTATAGTATTGAACATAAAAGCGTAAATTGAGTAAAAAAGTTCTTGAAACAGGGATTTCCCTTGTCTTAATTAATCGATTATTTTTTAAATTTATTATTTCTAATAAAGGTGAGTTTGATTCACTCTTTAAAGCTGATCTTAGAGAATTCATGGATATAGAGCAGACTTCTGTTCTTCTACCGCCTGTATTTTCAAGCGCTTGGAGAATGCATAAGTTTCTAAGTCTTAATGGCTCATTCTCGGAGCTATTTATATGATTCAAAAGTCTATTATAGTCATCGAGTGAGACAGGATAACGTTTGCGTTTAGGTGAAGGTGGGGGGAAGGAATAATGAAAATAACTAGGATTAGCCCTTTTTTTGTTGTTTTCTCGAGATAATTTTTTATTTTTAATACTTAAAGATATTCTATTATTTTTACCAATTCCAATAAAATTATTAATATTATAAAGTTCTGCAACGAAAAAAAGAAAATCAATAATTTGGTAACCAATAGTTATAATTTGGTTATTAGATCGAACATGAGGGTTATCTTGCAGATAATCCATAAAATCCGAAAATATATCATCATCAAATTGTGAAATTTTTTTTATTTTTTTGCAAAAAAAGGTGAATCTTATAAAGTGACTCAAATGATTAGCAAATATCCTGTATGTACCACCATTATAATTATGAGAATAACCAAATTTTAATTTGTAAATAAGGTATGAATTTGCTTCATAGCATGGGACACCGTTAGGGAAAAATAAAAATGGTAGGGTGTTAATATTAAGAAATTTTATCTCTTGCTTGGATGTGGAAAGGTAATTTGGTAATGATAAATTGCTAACCATTGAATATAGTTTTTTATTATTCATAATTAGCATCCTCATTCACATAGTTTAATAATTTTTCAAAATACCTTAATTTATTATTAGTTTCATCAATTATATATTGGTTTTTTGTGTTTAAAGCTAAATTAGAAATTATTGACTTTAGGTCATATATGATCTTAATTAGCGTTAAGTTATTGATTTTTAAGTTATTATTTTCTTTTTCTAATTCTTTTGTTTTATTTCTTATAGTAATTGGGGATGTGATAATTGAAGATAAAGCTTTTATTCTCAATTCATTAAATTGAGTATAGGTCATATTTGAATATTTATTTACGTATAATTTGTGTGTGTTAAGTGATAGAGAAATAATTCCATATTCATTATTAACATATTTTGCCATATTTTTTTGAGATGAAATTGCAGTTTTTATATAATTATCATTTATATATTTTTGGGGTTTATTTATTATAAGTTTAAGAAAATCTATTTCAGATTGAATTGAATTTTCAACTTCATAGTCATTAAATTTTTTCATATTTCATCCTCAATTATTAATATTAGCTCAAATTCTTGAATGATATTATTATTTTTGTCTTTGGTAGTAAAAAATCTAGGTTGAAGGTCAATTATATGTTCATCAATGAGATAGTTTATCTTACTTAATAACTTGTTTGTAGAATCAAAGTTTTTTATGCTGATAATCTCTAAGTCATTAACATTAAAATGATTTAATAAAACTGTACGTAAGTCTTCAATATTTTTAACAATTGGACCAGATCTACCTAAATAGGCTTCAGTAATTGTATGAGATTTCACACCATTGAGAACACTGCCCGTTAATGGTTCAGTAATATAATGATATAAATGTTCAATATCCGTATGACCGAGGAAGTGACGTAATGTGTCTAAGCCATCAAAGCTTTTTGACCAAAAAAACATCATTGCAAAAAAACGTCTTAATTGATGTTGACGTATATAATATCTTCTATATTCATTTGGGGAATACTCTATTTTTTTTGTCTGAAAATAATCACAAAATAAATTTAGCAAGTTGCTATAGCTATTATTAGATAACTTACTCCATGTATTCCGCTTATAAGAATAGCTATTGATCAAGTTGATTTCTGATAATGTGGAAAGATTATTTTTTAAAATGACTTCATTAAATTTTTTAATTTTATAAATGACTTTTGCAATAATGCTTGGTATAGGTCTTGACATCTTTTCACGATGAAAATTAATACCACTTACACCACTTTTTCGATTATCAAATATAACTTCAAATTCTTTAAAATCTGTTAATAATGGATCAATATACTGTGGTAATAAGCAATCTAATGGGTGTAATTCAATAATTTCTGAGTTACGTCTAGCAGTGATTGCTCCTAATGCAACTAATATAGATCCTAATAGAATATTGTAAAAATCTATAAATCCATGATTGCTACGTAAATTTATAAAATAATTTTGATCTTTAGTTATTTTTAACTCTTTAATACCTATTTTCTTTAATGTGCCTGGAAATTTTGAACTCTCATAAAAGTTATCAAAATTTCCTTCTTTATTTTTTATGAATAAAGAATATTTAATAATCGTATCGAGCAATATATCTAAATACATATGAATAAATTCAAAAGAATCACGTATAGCTTTAAATGTTACATCAGCAGGTAGCGTTGCAAATCTTCCTAAATCTTTTAAAGGGGTTATTTTATTTATTCTTTTCATACTGATAGTATTAAAGTTAGATATACTGATTTGAGCACAATCATTTTGAGAGTGAACAAAGACTATTTTTTTTAAGTTTTTTATTTGAGATTGAAGGTCTTGGTATGAAAAATGCTCATCATCACTAGTAGTATAAGGAAGACATAAGTACTCAGTTTTACTTTTGTCATCGATTAAGTTTAGTTGCTGGAAAGCAACTGGTTGTTGATTAAATATGATGATACGATCTTCAAGATATTTAATGAAATAATTCTTTTTTACTTTATTGGGACTATATGTAGAATAACCTTCATTACAATAAAGCCAGTATTTAGATTTTCTTAGTTCTTCTAATGTCAGTTTAAGTTCATCGTTATGATTGTAATTGATGAAAAAAGGATATTTTTCTTCAAATTTAATTACATCATGTATATCTATTTCTTTCATTTTTTCTTTAAGAAAATTTGTAACAAATTCATTGTAGTTTATTGATGCATTGATTTTTCCATGGTTTGAAATTTTGACTAGATAATCTATTATGTAATCTTCACTTATTTTATTTAAACCATATTTGCTTAATTCTAAAATATGAGAATTAATCAAAATGGAATTTATAAAATAAATTGTGTTTGTTAAATTGATACTTATAGTCTGAGTTTTTAATAAAAATCCTTCATTGTAAATAGGATGGCTTTGAATGCAAAGCCAGAATTTGAAAGTGTTCAGTATTTCTGGTCTTTCTGTTAGTAAAGTATTGTTGTCAATTTTTATTTTATCGAAATTGATGGTTAATATCACTTTATTTAGTTTTACCATCCATATATTGGATTCAAATGTTGTATTATTATGAAACCAAGTAGGATTTCTTACATCTGATAGTTTTAAATTGTGTATAGTAGACGTTTTTTCAAAAGATTTTTCTATTAACCCATAATTATTAGGGTTACATATCATCTCATTTTTTAATAAGAGAAGCTCTGTCTTTGACATGTTTTCTATGTTTTTATTAGGGTTTGAAAAAATTTCTTTTAATTCATTGTCTACTATCATTTACAAATATTCCTTTGATTATATTATTGTTGATTGGGTTTTTTTTTGCTATCTCATACATTTCTATAATATCTTTTGTTAAATATAGGCATTGTTTTAAATTGTTTTGAAATGCTTCAATATGTGATATTACATAATTTGCACTTATATACCACCATTTTAAATGTTTTTTTATGTTTTTATGATTAAAAGATGTCTTTTCAAAAAAGTATTTAATCGCTAGGAAAATTTGTAGAAGAGGAACTGTTATTAAATAAATACCTATATAACTATTTTTATTGTCATTATTTTTTTTCTCAATATTTATTTCATGAAATCCTTTTTCAATATGATAAGGTATATCTTTGAATGCATGATTATTTATGAATTTATCAAGTTCTTCTTTAGTAAAGTCTACAGACTCAAATAAGTAAATTGAGTCTTTCATTGATTCATAAACAAGAGCATTTTGAAATATTCGTACCCATCTGTTCGTATAAAATTTCCATAGAGTATCAGGTAGATATGAATCAATCAATGTAGGGTTATATTCCTTATGGCCTAGTGCTATACTCATTTTATTTACAGACATCGTTTCATAATAAACTCGTACTGCACAGCTTGCACGAAATCTTGTTAATGTTAAATTTTGAAAAATATGACTACTTTCATCATCGTTAAGTAATATTTCACCTTTTTTATAACTTGTTATTTCATATGATTTTTTCAGACCATTAATGAGAGTGGTACAGGTGCCATTCTCAATTTTTTTTACTCTTTGTGGTTCTGTGAATGCAGTTCTTGAAGCTAATAGCATGTATTCATAATCTTGATTATTTTCAGATTTCAAATAATTTCTTGCAATACTAGTAATTTTTATGATGTCTTTAATTAATTTTACTGATTGAGAGTTTAATTTAATTAATTGTTCAGCATAATTTACTCCTCTTCGCTTTTTAAAAGATTTGGTGTACCAGGATTCCCCAATTTTAAAAAGACCTACATTACTTTTATTATCATATAATTTCCAATTTATTAACCATGATTCAGTAATTGCAGGATGCTGATTAATTAATAGTATAAGAAAAGGGTATAAAGTATTGTAGCTTGAATAAAAAATTTCATCTTTAATAATATCCTTTTCCTTATCTGAACCAGATATACCTAAAAAATGAGGATAATTCTTAAGGGTTTTGTACTTAAAAGGGCTTTCATAATAAGTTCGAAATGTATTATTTTTATTTAGAATTCCAACTGGTACATTATTTTTTAAATTATTGTTTTGGCTTACTTTAACAATTCCTTTGCTAAGACATTCAATAAAAAAATTATATTTATCATTTGTTTTTTGTGTGAGTAATTCTGAACAGTATATTATATGGTCAATTTCATTAATAATTTTAATGAAAATTAGTTCTTTAGCTTCACTATCAGTATAACTTATTGGAATCTGTGTGACTAATTTATTGTGTATTAATTGTTTTTTTTCATTTTTTACTAAGTTTGTTGTTGTGTTTTTATGTGTACATTTTTTATAGATTGGCCTGAGTATCTCTGTAATAGGTTCTTGCCATATTCCATAGTTGACTAATACATTGTACATATCAACGATAGAACTCCATCTCTTGTGAAAATGCCCGATATTATAGTTTTTTATTTTTGCATCTATTAAGCATAAATTATAAACAATAAGCATGCTTTCAAATGCATATTCTGAAGACATTGCCTTCTGTATTTCTTTAATATTTGGATAGATTATAACTAAAACTCTAAATAAACTAATTAGAAAACCAATTTTTTTTGACAAGGTCGTTGATATTACTTTTTTCCCATAAATGATCATTACATGATGCAGTTTACTTGTGAACTCTTTTCCATAGGTGTCGTAAATAATGCTGATATTGAGATTTAGGATTTTATTATCATTACTGCAGATATTCCAACCTCGATAATATTCAATCTTTTCTATATTTTTTTTGCTTTTTTTATATAGCAAGATACACTCTTCTACATTTTCACTTATTGTATTAAGTGAAAATAAAATTGTAGTTACACTTGTATTTAGCAACAAAGCTAGCTTATTGAATACCGATTGAATCTCATAGCTATAATGGTATTTATTGTAATTAGTTGTATCCAATTCAGTATAGATAAATCCTATAAAGCATTGTAGATGGCTTTCTAGTGCCTCAGAAGATATTAAATCGAATATTGAGTGTTTATTTGATGTCCCTTTCAAACATTCGATATACGCGCAATAAAGCGGTACCAGTGATGAAAGTTTATTAAGTTTCTTCTCTTCTTGTTTTAGCCAGTCATAGCTAGCTGTATCTAATGTCTTTGAATGATCATAATCCTTAAGATATCTAACTTTCATAGAGTGTCGTATCCGTGACGATTGTCAAATCATTAGAGATCAAAAAGTAGACTATGTCAATGAAACATATATAAAGAATTTATTTGATAACTTTAGTAAATTAGGAAAATACCCTGATCATCAAGTTCAACCACCGCAATAACCCGCATTTCCTGATCTAAAATAACGAAGTCTGTGACCTTGAGGTTGAATTTGCTGCGGATATTGTAATGCTCGCTTGTAATCAACGCACTAAAGGCAACCTGCGCCAATACATGGTAATGGGGAAATGCCTGTTTTAATCGCAGGAACATTTGTGATTCAAATGCTGTAATAACAGGGCGGGGAAAGAATTGTCGCTTGGGTAAAAAAGAACGTATGCAACTGATGAGAAGTAGTGCTGTGCTGATACAGCCAATCAGTACAAAAATGAATTGATTCGATGCAAACATATTCTGATTAAATTACCCACAAGAAAAAACCCACTCAAAATGAGTGGGTTTTTAGAATCTTGGCTCTCCCACCTGGGCTCGAACCAGGGACCTGCGGATTAACAGTCCGTCGCTCTACCGACTGAGCTATGGGAGAATCTGAGTGCCATTATAGGTGGCTTTTAAAATCGGTCAAGTTAAAAATGTCATGTTTCTTTCATTTTTATATCGTATGCTTTTTATTTGCACAATTAAGGTGAAATGGCATAAATAACTTGAACTTTAATCAAGTGATTGCTAGAGTCAAGATAGAAAGAATGTTTGGATATTGATCTAAACAGTGTGGATTTAACCCAACTTGCCAGCACTAAAATGGCTAAATCGGAGATCAAAATGACGACTCTTTGTATTCAATCTATTTTCTCAAATTTTTTCTTTTATCAACAAAATTATCTCTAGATTATTCAGAATCCTGAAAAATATTACACAGTAGTTGAAATTGCTTAATTGTCTGTTTTCACACATTTACCTAACACGGTCTAATTCTATAATATGGCCAGAATGAGATGATCTTTGATCAATATTTTATGGTTTTATAAGATGATGAACTTGCTAAATACATAGCAGGATAGACATAAAAAAGAAGCTTCATTAAGAAGCTTCTTTTTAATTTACAGTATGATTATTTCACTGCTTTTTCAGCTTCAATTGATGCGATCGCCGCATCTACACCATCAATTGAGTCAGCTGCTTTCTTGATACGTGCTAAAGCATCCACTAGAACTTCATCAGCAGTTGCGTAAGAGATACGCATAAAGCCACCTAAGCCAAATGCATCACCAGGAACAACTGCAACGCCAGTTTCTTCAAGTAACCACTCAGAGAATTCTGTGCAAGACTTCATGCCTTTTGCACGAATCAATGGACGGATGTTTGCATAGGCATAGAACGCGCCATCAGCAGGGAGACAAGAAATACCGTTGATTTCATTTAAGCCATTTACCACCAAGTCATGACGGCGTTTAAACGCCTCAATCATTGGTTGAAGAACGTCTTGTGGACCATTCAATGCTGCTTCTGCCGCAACCTGTGAAATTGAGGTTGGGTTAGATGTAGACTGAGACTGGATGTTCTTCATTGCGCCAATCAATTTTGCAGGACCAGCCGCATAGCCAATACGCCAGCCTGTCATTGCATACGCTTTTGACACACCGTTAAGCACAATGGTACGGTCATATAAATCTGGAGCAATTGTTGCGATGTTGTAGAACTCATCTTCCCAACGGATTGGTTCGTACATGTCGTCAGAAGCAATCAATACTTGTGGGTGGCGACGCAGCACATCAGCCAAAGCTTCTAGTTCAGCCTTGGTGTAGATCATGCCTGTTGGGTTTGATGGACTGTTAAGTACCAATAAACGTGTATTTGGTGTGATTGCAGCTTCCAATTGTTCAGGTGTGATTTTGAAGCGTTGTTCTTCACCACATTTTACGATGACTGGCGTACCCTCAGCAATGATCACCATGTCTGGATAGCTTACCCAGAATGGCGCAGGGATGATCACTTCATCACCTTTGTTTAACAAGGCTAGTGCCAGGTTAAAGAAGCTTTGCTTACCACCACAAGACACCAAAATCTGGTTTGCTTGATAATCTAAATTATTGTCACGTTTTAATTTTGCAATAATTGCTTTCTTTAAGCTCGGAGTACCGTCTACTGCTGTATATTTTGTAAAGCCTTTGTTAATCGCTTCAATTGCAGCATCTTTGATGTGTTGAGGGGTATCAAAGTCTGGTTCGCCTGCACCTAAACCAATCACGTTTTTACCAGCAGCTTTAAGCTCGGCGGCCTTGTTTGTTACTGCAAGTGTAGGGGACGGTTTGATGGCATTGACACGATCAGAGAGACGTACGTCCACGGCATTATTCCTTCTTATGGGATTGAAAAATAAAAAGCAGCTTATCTTAGCTTAAATCAAGGTTATTGTGGTCAAAACTTGCCTTAATCGCATAAAAAGTTACCAAAATATAAGTTGTATGAAAGCTTTGGTTTTTTACATATTTTATTTTTATAAAACTGACAAAAATCCATTACAATAGCGACTAGAAATTTAGATTTCGAGAGAATTTCAATGAGTACGCAACAACCAAAAGCCAAAAAAGCTTTGGTGAAATTACCATTCCCGATGCCATCTGCTCAAGATGATTCTGAGGACGTGGCGCATAATCAGGTTCGCCCAAAGCCTGAGCAATATGCAGATCGGACTTGGATGCCACCACGTGGTACACGCCGTTCGATGGGGAAACGCTAAAAGAAAGCCAATCAGTGAATGATTGGCTTTTTTATTTTAATGACTGTTTCGGTTGAGTGGATGTTGTATTTCCAGTTCACCACGCCAGAGTTTCATGAAATCATATTCATCAATATCATACAGTTCCATTAAGGCGATAATCACGCCAACAAAAATCATCGCACCTTCGGAATTACTTTGGAAATTAAAAATCTTACCATTCAGTTTGCTTAAAATATCAGTGATTTCATGTTCACGGCCACGCCCGTAGCGATCACGTGGATAAAGCTCTTCATTTAAAATAACGAGTGCAATTGCTTTTTCCGCAGCAGATAAATGGGTTTTATCTAAAGCCTCTTCAAAGGATTCATAGCCGTGATTGAAGTAAAAAATGACTTCGTCATTAATAAAGGCATGCACTGTTTCGGCAGTTAAATTAGGGAATTGGGAAACCGCATCTTCTTCAATATAAGGACGAAAGGATTCAGGAAAAATCACATTGGAATGAATCCCTTTAAATAAAGGGGCAATTTCAGAGACTTTATAACCTGCAATACCACAACCCAATGCTGTTAAAAAGTATTTCATTTTTGGATGGTTTTTGGCATAGATTTTAAAATCATCTACGTAATGCTCAATTTGTGATAGTGGCATTTGCTGTAAATGTTCATTGAGTGTTGGAATCGCAAAACTTTGTCCAGCCCAGCCACGTCCCACACCTTTGACTGCGGCAAAATGTTGTGCTGCCACACGAGCTGCACCACTGTCGTGTGTGCCAGCTAAGTTACTGCCAAATACAAAAACAGTATCTTCGGGCAGTTCGGTGACAATGCTTTCATCATGGTATTGGTAAGACATATTGTTATCATTAAATTTGAGTATAACTGCATGTTGCAGTTGATTCGGAAGTTGGTCAAGTGAAAAAGTAGATGCTTTTAAGGTATGATTACCCAAAAGTTATTTAAATTGACTTAGGTAATAAGTAAGTTTAAAGCATTAATTTTTTTAAAATATTGATTTTTAAGGATTATTGTATTATTATGCGAACAGCGAACAGCGAACAGCGAACAGCGAACAGCGAACAGCGAACAGCGAACAGCGAACAGCGA
>NZ_KB849211.1:334899-364081 GCF_000368025.1 Acinetobacter parvus DSM 16617 = CIP 108168 | reverse complement strand
GCGAACAGCGAACAGCGAACAGCGAACAGCGAACAGCGAACAGCGAACAGCGAACAGCGAACAGCGACTTAACTAAAGCGAAAAATGAAAAAAACGATGAGTTTTATACCCAGTATCACGACATAGAAAAAGAAATAAATGCGTATTTAGACTTTGACTCGAATGTATTTCGTGGCAAAACAATTCTGCTTCCTTGTGATGACCCAGAGTGGAGCAACTTTACAAAATATTTTGCCGCAAAATTCGATGAATTAGGCATTAAAAAATTGATTAGTACAAGTTATGCCGCTAACAGTAAAAGTTACAAAGGTTATCAACCTACTTTATTTGAAAGTGAAAACTCACACTTTGATATAAACAAAACCGTTCAAAATGGCAAAATATTTACATTAAGCCGTGACGTAAACGGTGATAAAAAAATTGATATTAATGATTTGGACTGGGATTATTTACAAGGGGATGGTGATTTTCGTAGTGATGAAGTTAAAGCATTACGCAACGAAGCTGACATTATTATAACTAATCCACCTTTTTCGTTATTTCGTGAATTTTTAGCTTGGATTGTTGAAGCTAATAAGAAATTCGTCATTATCGGTAATATGAACGCAATCACCTACAAAGAAGTTTTTCCTTTAATTAAGCATAATAAAATGTGGTTAGGTCCAACTATTAGTAGTGGCGATAGAGAGTTCCAAGTACCAGATGAATATCCAATTAATGCTGTCGGATGGCGGATTGGTGAAGATGGCCGAAAATATTTAAGAATTAAAGGTGTGCGTTGGTTTACTAATTTTGATCATGGTCGTCGCCATGAACCATTACAACTGATGACTATATTGGATAACCTAAAGTTTAATAAGAAAATGCAAGCCAAGACCAATTATGACAGTTATGACAATTACGATGCAATAGAAGTGCCTTTTACTAGTGCAATTCCTAGTGATTATGACGGTGTAATGGGTGTGCCCATTAGCTTTTTGGATAAATATAATCCTGACCAGTTTGAGATAGTTGGGATGTGTGAAAACGCAGATTTATATGATTTAAAAACAAAAAATTATAATACAGTGGAATGCAAGCAAGCATATTTTGACAAATTTGGAAAGAAGGGAACTTATGACTTAAATGCGAGTGGAGTTGTTTACAGAGATGGGCTTTTGGAAAAAGTTTATCAACGAGTGCTCATAAAACATAGGAATGTAGCTATATGAAAACAACATTAAAAACAGCTATTACGGTCAAGGATATTTGCGCAGGTTTTGTCTATAACGAACTAGAAGGCAAGGGCTTATTTGGTTTTTCGGGTAAACTCACCATTCAGCCAGAATATCAACGTAATTACATTTATGCAGATGGAAAACGAGATGTCGCCGTCATAGAATCTATACTTAAAGGCTATCCATTGGGTTTAATTTATTTTAATAAAGTGGGTGAGGATAGTTTTGAAGTGTTGGATGGACAACAACGCATAACCAGTATTGGGCGTTACGTCACCGATAAATTTGCTGTAATTGAAGATGGAAAACCGCAGTATTTTAATAGTCTATCTGAAGATAAACGCGAAATAATTGAACAAACAAAACTATTAATTTATGAATGCGAAGGTACTGAAACAGAGATTAAAGCATGGTTTAAAACCATTAATATTGCAGGTGTTCCGCTTAATCAGCAAGAATTACTCAATGCGGTGTATTCGGGGCAATTTGTCACACTTGCTAAAGCTGAGTTTAGCAATAGCCAAAATTCTAATGTAAATAAATGGGCTGCCTATATTTTAGGTAGTGCAATTCGCCAAGATTTTTTGGAACGTGCACTTGATTGGGTCAGTAAAGGCAAAATTGATGACTATATGAGTCGGCATCGAAATGAATCAAATATCAATGAATTAAAAACCTATTTCAATACGGTTATAGATTGGGTATCTGCGGTATTTAAAGATGTTGAAAGTGAAATGCGAGGCTTGGAATGGGGACGGCTTTATGAAATGTACCATACACAACCCTACAGTCCGCAAAAAATATCTGAGCAGGTCAAAGACCTTTATGCAGATTCATACGTTAAAAATCGTAAAGGTGTATTTGAATATATACTTGGTGGTTCAGTTGATAAAAAATTGCTTGATGTTCGAGTATTTGATGAAGCAACCAAAAAATCAGTCTACACAAAACAGAAAAGTGAAGCTGAGAAAAATCAAACTTCAAACTGTTCTTTGTGTGCCATCGGACATGATTCCAATAAAACAAAAATTTGGAAACTAAGCGAAATGGATGCAGACCATGTAACGGCATGGAGTAAAGGCGGAGCAACCGACGTTAAGAATTGCGAAATGCTGTGTAAAACGCATAATCGTGCGAAAGGCAATCGCTAATCATTTTATATTTTCTGCAATAAGCCGAGCCTATTAATCAACAATAAATAAAGGGGTGAATTAAGATTGTGTAATCCTAATTCATCCCCATAAAATGTAAGAGTCAAAATTTAGAAAAATACCGCTATGAGCGAAAACCAACCTTTTGAATTAGTCACCCATTATCAACCTGCGGGAGATCAACCACAGGCAATTGAAAAATTGGTCAGTGGGATTGAACAAGGTTTTCGTAATCAATTGCTACTTGGGGTTACAGGGTCGGGCAAGACCTATACTATGGCCAATGTGATTGCCCAAACCCAGCGTCCCACCATTGTGATGGCGCATAACAAAACGCTTGCGGCACAGCTTTATGGTGAGTTTAAGGCTTTCTTCCCAAACAATGCGGTGGAGTATTTCGTTAGTTACTACGATTACTATCAGCCAGAAGCCTACGTACCCTCATCCGATACGTTTATCGAAAAAGATTCCGCCATTAATGACCACATTGACCAGATGCGGCTCTCTGCAACCCGTGCTTTGCTGGAACGCCGTGATGCCATCATTGTGGCATCGGTGTCTGCCATTTATGGTTTGGGTGATCCAAATGCCTACATGCAAATGTTGTTGCACATTGTACAGGGCGATCGGGTCAGCCGTGATGACATTATTCGTCGTTTGGTCGAAATGCAATATACTCGTAACGAACTTGAATTTTTACGTGGTACGTATCGTATTCGCGGTGAAATTATTGATATTTTCCCAGCTGAATCAGATCAGGATGCGATTCGGGTGGAGCTGTTCGATGATGAGGTGGATTCAATCCGCTGGTTTGATCCGCTGACTGGAAAACTGGTGCGTAAAGTGCCGCGTGTGACCATTTATCCAAAGAGCCACTATGTTACGCCGAAAGACCATTTAACCCGTGCCATTGATACCATTAAAGATGAGTTAAAAGACCAGCTTAAATTCTTCAAGGATCATGACAAGTTACTGGAGGCACAACGTATTGAACAGCGTACCCGTTATGATCTGGAGATGATGCAGCAGTTGGGCTATACCAATGGGATCGAAAACTATTCACGCCACCTTTCAGGTCGTACGGCAGGCGAAGCACCACCGACCTTGTTTGACTATATTCCTGAAGATGCCTTGCTGATCATTGATGAATCGCATGTGACTGTTCCACAAATTGGTGCGATGTATAAAGGCGACCGTTCCCGTAAAGAAAATCTGGTGAATTATGGTTTCCGTTTGCCAAGTGCTTTGGATAACCGCCCAATGAAATTTGAGGAATGGGAACGTATTGTACCGACTACTGTGTTTGTCAGCGCGACACCAGCATATTATGAACTGGAAAAATCAGAACAGATTGTTGAGCAGGTGGTACGTCCAACAGGGTTGATTGATCCTGAGATCGAGGTTCGCCCTGTGTTGACACAGGTCGATGATGTGTTGTCTGAAATCAATATTCGTAAACAGTTGAATGAGCGTGTGCTGGTCACAACACTGACCAAACGTATGGCAGAGGATCTAACTTCATATCTGAAAGAGTATGGCATCAAGGTGGCTTACCTGCATTCAGATATTGATACCGTTGAACGGGTTAAGATTATCCATGAATTGCGTACAGGTGTGCATGATGTACTGGTCGGCATTAACCTGTTGCGTGAAGGCCTGGATATGCCAGAAGTGTCGTTGGTGGCAATTCTGGATGCGGATAAAGAGGGCTTTCTACGTTCTGAGCGTTCCCTGATCCAGACCATTGGACGTGCTGCCCGTAATGTGAAAGGTAAAGCAATTTTATATGCGGACCGCATCACTGACTCCATGCGTAAGGCAATGGATGAAACAGAACGCCGTCGTAATAAACAGATCGAGTTTAATGAATTACATGGAATTACCCCACGCAGTGCTGTTCGTCAGGTGATCAAGGAAATTGATACAGGTGAAGTTTTAAGTGATGATCAGATTGATGAAAAAATTGTTGATCAACACAAGGCCATCAGTGCTGATGAACAGCATCTTTTATCTGATCCAAAACTGTTTGCGAAGCACATTGGTAAACTGGAAAAGGAAATGTTAAAGGCATCCAAGGAGCTACAGTTTGAGCAGGCTGCAAGACTCCGTGATGAGATTGTTCGTTTAAAGGCACACATGCTGCAATCTTGATTTTTAAGAGAAATCCTCAAAAGCGATACATATCGCAACAGAATTTGTTTATAAATTGGGCTATGTTGCAGGACGAATGACCATTTATAACAAATTTCTGTTTTGAGGATTTCTCATGCCATTTATTAAAAGTTTCCCAAAGGCAAGTTGGCGTTTAGCAAAGATAGCGATGGGCGGTGTGGTTTTAACGGGGTTGGCTGTAGGAACAATTGCCTATGCTCAGGCAAAACCTTTACCCACTGTTGAGAAAGTGGAACTCGATAAGTATTTGGGGGTTTGGTATGAGGTGGCCCGAAAGCCAATGTTTTTTGAGCGTAAATGCGCATTTAACGTCACGGCAACCTATACGCTGAATGAAAATGGCAACATCGTGGTTGACAATAAATGCGCTGACCAGGATGGTGATTTACAACAGTCCCTAGGTGAAGCCTTTGTGGTGAATGCGCCATTTAACAGTAAATTAAAAGTCAGTTTTTTACCTGAGGGTGTGCGCTGGATTCCTGTCGGTCGTGGGGATTACTGGATTTTAAAACTGGATGAGGATTATCAGACGGTATTGGTGGGTGAACCACGCCGTAAGTATTTATGGGTGCTTTCCCGTATTCCGAATCCGAAAAAAGAAATTATCCATGAATATTTAAATTATGCGAAATCATGGGGCTATGATATTCATGATGTGATTTACCCTGAACATCGCTAAATTAACATATACTGATTTCGTTTAAACCATGCTTGCATGGTTTTTTTATTTTTATATATATGATGATTGAAAAAGAATTTTACCTAAAATCAAAAAAATAATTATAGGTATTTTATGAATTTATAGTCAATCAGGACAAAATCTTAGCTCAAATAGCAGCTTTTGATTCAATATTGATGATAATTCTATTACAATTATTGCGTTTTAAAATTCACGCCCAGTATATATAAATTAGAGGACGTCACTGTGAGCAAAGACACTATCGTTGCCCTACACGCAGAACACCAAGGTCGTTGGAAAAACCGTGAAGAAATCGCGGAACGTATGATTACTTTAATTGGTCAATTATACCGTGAGAAAAATATTGTTGTTTCTGTTTACGGCCGTTCTTTAATTAACCGCTCAGTGATTCAGATTTTAAAAACACACCGCCGTACACGTATGGTTGATGTTGAGCTTTCAGTTGTCAACACGTTCCCAATTCTCGAAGCATTGATGAAAGTTGAAAACATCGGTTCTGCCGAAGTTGATATCGGTAAGCTTGCTGTTGAATACCAAAATCAGGGCGGTGATGTAGACGCTTTTGTTGCCAATGCTGTTGCATCAATTCAGGGTAATGCAACTTCTGAACAGCCTAAAGATGTTGTTCTTTACGGTTTTGGCCGTATTGGTCGTATTCTGGCGCGTTTAATCATCAGTCAATCAGGCCTGGGTCGTGGTTTAAGCCTTAAGGCAATTGTCGTACGTAAATCATCTGATGGTGACTTGGCCAAACGTGCCTCTTTGTTACGTCGTGACTCTATTCACGGTACGTTTGACGGTACGATCTCTGTTGATGAAGAAAATGAAGCCATCATTGCAAATGGTAACTTCATTAAAGTTATTTATGCTTCAAGCCCAAGCCAAGTGGATTACACCGCTTATGGTATTGAAAATGCGCTTCTTATCGACAATACAGGTAAATGGCGTGATGCAGAAGGTCTGAGCCAACACTTGAAATGTGCAGGTATTGCACGTGTAGTTTTGACTGCACCAAGTAAAGGCGAGATGAAGAACGTTGTATACGGCGTAAACAATACAGATATCTTAGATGAAGATAAAATCATCTCTGCTGCAAGCTGTACAACCAACGCAATTACACCTGTATTGAAAGTTTTAGATGACAAATACAAAGTATTAAATGGTCATGTTGAAACAGTTCACTCGTTCACAAACGACCAAAACCTGATTGATAACTACCACAAGGCTGACCGTCGTGGTCGTGCTGCAACATTGAACATGGTAATTACTGAAACTGGTGCTGCAAAAGCGGTTGCCAAGGCATTACCTGGTCTTAAAGGCAAGTTGACGGGTAACTCGGTACGTGTTCCTACACCAAACGTTTCACTTGCAATCTTGAACTTAAACCTAGAGAAAGAAGTTGATCGTGAAGAAGTGAACGAATACATTCGTCAAATCTCAATCAACTCTAGCCTACAAGGTCAAATCGGTTATACCAACTCGACTGAGGTTGTATCAAGTGACTTTATCGGTTCGCGTACTGCTGGTGTGTTTGATGCACAGGCAACAATCACTTCTGGTACACGTTTAACTGCCTATGTTTGGTACGATAACGAAGTGGGTTATAGCTGTCAGGTATTGCGTATTGCTGAACAAATGTGCGGCGTAAGCTATGCAAAAATTCCTGCTCAAACAGATGCATAATATTCGTTAGCAAAGTTATACAATACAAGCCCAGTTTCGACTGGGCTTTTTTATAGACTGCACCGAACCTATGCTGATAGAAACATTAAAATAAAAGAAAATAGCGACAAGGGAAGATGATTGGTTAGGAATACTTCATTGTAGCAGTTCAGACGTTTATTCACGGTATTTGCTTTAATTGTGGTGGCCAACTTGAGTGGTGTATATGTTGCGATGTGGGTGCTTAAGCATTTTAATATTTATATTCCATTGAAGAATAGGCATCCATAACACAATGAAATAACACTTTTTTAAAGCTAGAAACGTATTTGCTGATTTTTCTATTCGAGAAATTTATTAAAATGTGGCAGAATAGTCCGCTTTTAAGATTTTAGAGGATTGGCACATGCGCTTTGTTGATGAAGCAGTCATAACCGTAGAGGCTGGCGACGGTGGCAATGGCGTAGCCAGTTTTCGCCGTGAAAAATTTGTCCCTTTTGGTGGTCCTGATGGCGGTGATGGGGGGCGTGGTGGAAGTATCTATATCCAGGCCGATGATGATACTGGTACGCTGGTTGATTACCGTTATACCCGTCGATTCCGTGCGGAACGTGGTAAGAATGGCGCTGGTGCGAACTGTTCAGGTCGTGGCGGTGAGGACGTTATCCTAAAAGTACCTGTGGGTACAACCATCGTGGATACTGAATCTGGCGACATTATTGGTGACTTGGTCAAGGATGGTCAGCGTGTCAAAGTGGCACATGGCGGTGATGGTGGTTTAGGTAACACACACTTTAAATCATCCACCAACCGTTCACCACGTAAATGCACACATGGTATCAAGGGCGAATATCGTGAAGTACGTTTAGAGTTGAAAGTACTTGCAGATGTTGGCCTGCTGGGTATGCCAAATGCTGGTAAATCCACGTTTATTCGTGCAGTCAGTGCGGCCAAGCCAAAAGTGGCAGACTATCCATTTACCACCATGGTGCCGAACCTGGGTGTGGTGGATGCGGATCGTCACCGTTCGTTCGTGATGGCGGATATTCCAGGGTTGATCGAAGGAGCGGCAGAGGGCGCGGGTCTAGGGATTCGCTTCCTTAAACACTTGGCGCGTACCCGTATCCTGTTGCATATTGTGGATGTCCAGCCGATTGATGGTTCTGACCCTGCACACAATGCCAGAGCAATTCTGGGCGAGTTGAAAAAATTCTCTCCAACCTTGGCAAAACTTCCACTGGTTCTGGTGTTGAACAAGCTTGACCAGATTGCTGAAGAATCAAGGGATGAATGGTGCCAGCACATTCTGGATGAATTGCAGTGGACAGGTCCAGTATTCAAGACATCTGGCCTGATGTCAGAAGGCACCAAAGAAGTTGTGTATTACCTTATGGATCAAATTGAGCAACAGCGTGAACGTGAAGTTGAAGATCCTGAGTATGCAGCAGAAGTTAAAGCATTCCGTGAGCAGCTTGAGGCTGAAACACGTGAACAAACTATCGCGGCAAAAGAAGCTTATCGTGCCATGCGTAAGGCTCAGCGTGAAGCGGGTCTGGAAGACGATGAAGATGACTTTGATGACGATGAGGATGAAGGCGGCGTAGAAAGTATTTACGTACGCGACTAGTGAACCGAGGAAAAAATGATAGAAGTGGTCGATGGGCAACGTCAGCTCAATGCGTGTAAACGAATCGTTGTTAAAATCGGATCATCTTTACTCACTGCAAATGGGCAAGGTCTAGATTTAAATGCAATTTCGCACTGGGCGAAACAGATTGCAGATCTACACAATGCTGGACATGAAATCATACTTGTGTCCTCAGGTGCAGTGGCTGAAGGGATGGTACGCATGAAGCTTGCGACTCGACCCACCGATCTACCCAGTTTGCAGGCCTGTGCCGCCATTGGTCAAATGGGTTTGATTCATACATGGTCAAGCGTACTGGATCAGCATGGTATTCAAACCGCACAGGTTCTACTCACGCATGATGATCTTGCTGATCGCCGCCGTTATCTCAACTCCTGTGATGCTTTACAAAATCTGATTGACTGGCGTGTGATTCCTGTCATCAATGAAAATGATACAGTCTCAACCGATGAAATCCGTTTTGGTGACAATGACACTCTAGCTGCAATGGTCGCAGGGCAGGTACATGCCGATTTATTAATTATTTTGACCGATCAGCAAGGCATGTTTGACTCCGATCCACGTTCTAATCCAAATGCGAAATTGTTCCATACTGTACGTGCTTTGGATGAAAGTCTGTTTGATATGGCGGGTGGTAGCGGCAAGTTCGGGCGTGGCGGCATGCTGACTAAAGTCCGTGCAGCGCGTTTAGCGGCTAAATCGGGTTGTCCAACATTAATTGCCAGTGGTGAAAGTGATAACGTATTGGCGCGTTTAATGGCGGGCGAAATGTTGGGTACGCTGTTAATTAGCGACAATGACCGTATCGCGGCGCATCAACAGTGGTTGGCTGCACATTTACAAACAGCAGGGCGTTTGGTGATTGATGATGGCGCAGTTAAAGCCATTAAAGAAAACCACCGTAGTTTATTGCCTGTGGGTGTTAAAGCGATTGAAGGGCATTTTGAACGTGGTGATGTGGTGGAGTGTGTAGATACACAAGGTCATCGTGTGGCAGTGGGACGTGTTAATTTTAGTTCGCGTTCTGCAGATTTGGTTAAAGGCTTGGCTTCTGACAAAGTGCATCAGGTGTTAGGTGAGGCACGTTCGTTAGAGATGATTCACCGTAACCATATGGCGATTTACTAAATACAAATAGAAAAACAGCTCGCTTAGGCGAGTTTTTCTATGTTCGTTCTATATTGGGACTAATTCTTAGTGCATCAAATTTTAATTCTGGAAGTGATTTATTTTCTCCCATCATGTACGGGTGGTCAGCCAATGACAACATATCCAGATCTTCTTCGCTATTTCCATAAGCATAGATATATTGATAGTCCTCTAAATTGTATTGTTGCAAAATCCGTAATTTTTTCTGTTCACAGCTACAGTCTTCGGAACTGTAATGACCTGTCAGCAGGCCATTCTTAATTTCTGTTGCTGTACAGATTAATTCGATATTTAGAAACTCACAGATTGGCACAAGATAAAGATCAATCGAAGCCGAAACCAGCACAATGTGATCACCCTGTTGTTGATGCAGGCGAAGTTGTTGCAATAGGTTCTGATCTAAATTCTGAGTAAGCTGTAGGGCATATTCCTGTGCCAAATTTTGTACAAAATCTGCTGCAATGCCCTTAAACATGCTCTGAAACAAGCGTGCTCGCATTGCATGGGCAGGGTACAGCTTTAAATAATAGGCATGAATCCACGGTAGGATTTTCAAGCTTTTTTTTACAATATGTCGTTTTGAAAGCGTATAAAAAATAAATCCAGTAAAACTGTCCTTGGGATAAAGTGTCCCATCAAAATCAAATAAGGCCAGATTTATAGTTTTATGCGTTTGGCTCTTTGCATGCATGTCTCATATCGTCCATTTACACGGCTTGCGAACCAGTTTGTATTGTAATCACGACTCAGTTTTGGTCCTGAAATAACGACTTGTGGCATGGTTGCATAAATTGGTTCTTTTTGGGTTTTATTTTGATATAGCTTTTGTACAGCTAAATAAGTTTGAGTATCTTCAAATTTTTTCTCTTTTTCTTTTTTTAAGTCACTACGAATCTGGCGTGGAGTCACCAGAATGTTATTTTGTGCAAAAATTGCAATAAGCTCTTTCTCTGTCTGGCTCTGAGTTGCCTTGATATCACCATTTTTGGTATAGAGCAGTAAGTCACCATCCAGACTGATTTCAGTTTTGGTCATTGCATTCAGCATACGCTGAAAAGCCGCATTTCGACTGGAATACATGCCTGAGTTATAGTCTGCGAAACGATAGATAGCCTTATCATAATCGGCAGGGTATTCCATTAAACGGTGAATACCGTAATATAGACCGCCATATTGGGTATAAAGATCATTGCGTAGTTCAGCGATGTTGCCGCTTTGGCGTTTATGTTCTTTGGCATAGTTGATATGAACCTGCATGGAACCCAGTGTGGTAATTGGGTTCATCTTTTCACCAATATCCTGACCCACCAGTTTTGCAGCACCTGTTAATGCACTGACATGGTAATGTTTGGACATATAGTCAAAAATTTGACGATAGAGTAAATCCAGCTCGCGTTCGGTTTTGACCTTACGCATTTGGCTCATGTAATTGTTGTCTGGAGAGGGCTGGTTTTTCAACACATCTTCAAAATACTCAGCTACTGTTCCACCAATGGTTTCACCCAGTTTGGCCTCAAACTTTTCCTTTAAACGGCTGTTAATTTCCTGTACCGCTTTTTCACCCAGTCCAGGCACGGTAGGGTCGGCAACAAAGTTCGATTCCTGATCAACCACAGCAACCACACTGCACACATTCTGCTTGGTTTTCGGAATGCTGAGTTCCTGCATAATGTCGAAAATATCTTGTGCCCAGGATTGTCGGTCATTCACACGTGCTGGAATGACTTTCTTAATCTGCTCTGCTTCCATTTCAGGTTCTTTACCATTTGACCACCATGCGTTGTCACCGCAGGCACTGAGACTGATGCAGGCTGCAATGATGCTAAAGGTTTTAAATAAAGGACTAGCTGGGAACGATTTATTCATAATCAGGACAACACCGCATAAAAAGATGAGTCAAATGGGCGAATGAAGTATACTATGTTGATCAGAATTTGTAAGAAAATATATGTATATTGGTTCATACCAACTGTCAAATAATTTGATCGTTGCTCCGATGGCAGGTGTCACTGACAGACCATTCCGTTCATTATGCAAGTACTTTGGGGCAGGGCATGCGGTCAGTGAAATGATGACGGCGGATAAAACCCTACGCATGAGCAAAAAGAGTTTATATCGGGCCAATTTTGATGGTGAGCTTGCACCCATCTCCGCACAAATCGCAGGTTCTGACCCGTTTGAATTAGCCGAGGCAGCACGTTATCAAGTTGCCAATGGTGCACAAATTGTTGATATCAATATGGGCTGCCCAGCCAAAAAGGTCTGTAACAAGCTCGCTGGTTCAGCCTTGCTTCAGGATGAAGATCTAGTCGCCCGTATTTTGGATACCGTGGTGGCCGCAGTAGATGTTCCTGTCACCTTAAAAACTCGTCTGGGCTTTCTGAATGGTCAGGAAAATATCCTGCGTGTGGCAAAACGGGCTGAACAGGCAGGCATTGCAGCCTTGGCCCTGCACGGTCGTACCCGTGAGGATATGTATTTAAATACAGCCCGTTATGAGTTGATTAAGCAAGTTAAGCAAATGATCAATATTCCCTTAATTGCCAATGGTGATATTGACAGTCCTGAAAAAGCCAAATATGTGCTGGACTATACAGGTGCGGATGCGATTATGATTGGGCGGGCCGCACAGGGAAGACCGTGGATTTTTCGGGAAATCGCGCATTATTTAAAAACAGGCGAACATTTGGCTGCACCTGATATTGCCGAAGTAAAAGCGGTCCTGCTTGGTCATTTGGCTGAACTTTATCAGTTCTATGGTGAGTATTCTGGTTGCCGTATCGCGCGTAAGCATATCGCCTGGTACACCAAGGGCTTACGTTCAAGTAATGAATTTCGCCAGAATATGTATAAGGTTGAGAATACCGCTGATCAGGCGAAAGTGGTGGAAGCCTATTTTGATCAGTTACTTGATCAAGGGCAGCGTATGAGTGATGTTCAGGTTGAGCAGGTAAATTTATTAGAGATCAAGTAGGGGCGAAGTGAATTCGCCCAAAGTATTGATTATTGCAAATGTGCAGTGATTTTCTGTAGGATTTGCATAATCACATCAAACTCACTTTGCAGTGGTGTGCTCTTACGCGTCACCAAGGCAAGGATGCGGCTTGGAGCATCTTCAATTGATTTCACTTCAATAGCTTCATTGAAATGAATCATGCTGTTCTTTAATGCAATTTTAGGCAATAAAGTAAAGCCTAGGTCTGAAGAGACCATTTCCACCAAGGTGGGTAGAGAACTTGCCTTTAAACGCTGGTCATTCTTGCGTTCACCAACAGGACAGGCACTGAGGGCATGGTCACGCAAACAATGACCTTCTTCCAGTAGCATAAGGCGAGACAAATCCAGATCATCCAGGGAATTTGCATTGGTCGCATTTTTATCTTTCTTGTTGTAGACAAGGAATAAATGCTCTTTGGCAATTTCGACAACCTTTAAGCTACGCGTATCAAAAGGCAGCGCAAGTACAATCATGTCCAGATTGCCATGTTCCAGTTTCTCTACAATCTTGTCACTTTGAGCCTCATGCAGATGGAGTTGAATTTTTGGCAACTGCTGGTGCACTTCATCCAAAAGCTGGGTCAGGATAAAGGGTGCAATGGTTGGGATGATGCCAAGATGAAGGTCACCTGTTAAAGGTTCGCTCATTTCACGGCTTAAACGCATTAGGTCCTGCGCATCGGCCAATAACACGCGGGCCCGTGCAACAACCTGTTCACCTAAAGGGGTTAAACGGACGTTTTGACGATCACGCTCAACTAAGACGCCACCTAATAAGCGCTCCAGTTCCATAATGCCGCCCGACAGTGTTGACTGGGTGACAAATGAACGGCGTGCTGCTTCGGTAAAATGTAAAGTTTCCGACAACGTAACTAAATATGATAGCTGTCTTAATGAGGGTAATGCAGCCATAGTGTCCTAGTGTGATGATCTAAAATGATGAGCAAACAAACCGCTAAGTTGTGGAATGAAATGTGCTGGAATATCATGCCCCATTCCTTGAATTAATTCAAACTTAGCACCAGAAATCGCTTTTGCTACAGCTTTTCCGTGACTTGGGGGCAGCAAACGGTCTCTTGAACCATGAACCACCAAGGTCGGTTGGGTAATGTTCCTGTTTAATGGCAACAGGGAACCCGTACATAATATTGCTAAAAACTGTTGAAGTACACCCGCTGGGTAAAAACTACGACGATATAGCTTGCGAATGGTTTGAATTGCCTCAACCTGGTTCACATAACCTGGTGATCCAATGATGTGAAATACTTTCAGGCTGTGATTGACAATGGTTTCCTCGTCATGCGTTGCTGGTTTGCCCAGTAGGCTTAAAATCTGTTTTGGATAAGGTGGCGGCAAAAAAGGCTGGTTATTACTAGTAAACAGTAAACCCACTTTTTCAACTTTTTCTGGATATTTTGCCGCAACAATCTGTGAAATCATGCCACCCATGGATGCACCAAGAATATAGGTTTTCTCGATACCCAACTGGTCAATCAGCATGGCAACATCATCTGCCATGTCATACAGGGTATAGGGTGCTCCCTCATTACCTAGACCGACCATAAAGCGGCTCATCAGCTTCATGGTGTTGAGACGTTGGCGTTCTTTGTTGCGGACCTTGGAAGATAGCCCAATATCACGGTTGTCAAAACGGATGACACGGAATCCCTGATCAATCAGCGATTTGCAAAAGAAGTCAGGCCAGAACAGCATTTGTGCACCTAAACCCATGATCAGTAGAATGGTTGGGTGCTCAGGATTGCCGCCCATCTCTACATGCAATTCAATGCCATTGCCCAAAGTGACTTTGGTTTCCTGCATAAAAGGTGCATAAGGCGACATATTAAATTGTAAAGCACTGTTCATGGCATTCGTTCCGTGTTGAATTTTTTTTATAAATACAGGGTCAGAGTTTGGGGGATATTCATTTCACAACAAACTCTGGTATTTAAACCCTAAACCTGTGCAGGAATCAAGTCTGGAACGAGTTTGCTTAAGGCTAAACGCTGTTTACTTGCGGTTGCCCCCAACAGCACAAAACCTCTTAAGGTGCCTTGACTGTCTATTGCTTTGGCAAGCATACCGTCATCAAACTCTTCAGTTTCCCAGTTCACATCAACATCCAGTGGTGCAGGTAAAACAGTCAGCGGTGCGGCAGGTGTTTTTACCGCAACTGGCATTGCAGGGTAATGGACATTGGTATTTTGACCACTCAGTGTTTTTGCCAAGGCACGGGCCTGTTGCATGATTGGCATGACGAATGGCAGCAATGTTCCATTCACCTCAGCACAGTCACCCACTGCATAGATGTCAGGTTGGCTGGTTTCCAATAGGGTATTGGTAATGATGCCACGACTGGTCTGGATATTTGCATCTTTTGCCAGCGCAATATTTGGCTGTAAACCAATTGCTGAAAGAACGATGTCAGCGACTAAGGTCTGACCATTGGCCAATGTGACCGCATAGTCTTCGCCATCATTGATCTTGGTCACTTTTTCAACAGTGGTTGAAAGGGCGAATTTAATGCCCGCCTGCTCTAAATTGGTTTTAAAGGCTTCCGCAACATGGTTTGGTAATAAACGGCCCAGTGGTTGTGGGGCAAGGTCAATCACGGTGACATCGTAGTTACTGTGAAGTAAGTCATTGGCAAATTCACAGCCAATCAAGCCCGCACCCAAAATAACCACACGCTTGTCTTTACGTTTTGACAGGTTCTCACGGAATGTGCGGTAATCAGTCAGCGAGTTCACCACATGAATATCATCACTACCATCACCTGCAATGGCTAAACGGATTGGATTGGCACCCACAGCCAAAACGAGTTTTGAATAGGGTTGAGTAATGGTTTCACCATTTTTTTCCAACGTGATTTCATGCCTTTCAGCATTAATTTCCTTGACCCAGGTTTCGGCCTCAATACGCATGTTCAACTGGGTTGCCATTTTTGTGGCATCGCCCAAAGCAATTTGTTCAGGTGCCTTATTGCCCGCAAAGGCATTTGATAATGTTGGTTTTGCATAATTCACCGCATCATCCGCACAGATCATAACCAGTTCTTGTTCAGGACTGAGTTTACGAAACTCACGTGCAACTGTGTAACCCGCCATACCTGATCCAATGATGATGATAGGATGCATTATATTCTCCAATATTTTTTCACTTAAAACACATTACAGGAAAAAAAGACCATGCTCATGTCATGGTCTTTTTTAATTCATTTAGATTTCAACCATCTCAAAATCAGCTTTTGAAACGCCGCAATCTGGGCAAGTCCAGTCATCTGGGATATCTTCCCATTTGGTACCTGCGGCAATGCCGTCTTGTGGCCAGCCTTCAGCTTCGTCGTAAATCCATCCACAGACGATACATTGATATTTTTTCATGTGACTCTCCAAACTGATAGGTATGCTCAAGTTGCCTTTCAGTAAAACTATTCCATAATGTCGCTACGATCGCTGCAATGAACTAACTTGTGTTGATCGGGAGTTAGATTTTTACGCACAACAACATTTAAGTAAAGTAAATGCAAGAGTTTAATGATTTATACAAAAAGTGGAATGGCAAATTTATCTGAAAGTCTTGTTGTTTGAGCAATTACTCTAATTTTTGGAAAAATATAATGGCTTGTGTAATAAAAAAGCCCGAATATATCAAGTTTATGAATAAACGCTTTGATCAAGGACTTGCAATGGCTAAACATCTGGCGGAAAAATAACTAAAAAGTTGCGTAATAGATAGGGCTTAATCAAACGGCGATTCTATTTAAAATTGATAAATATTCATTTTTTGAATTGTTCAGTTGAAATAATACGAAAACGTCTCATGATCTGCTATTCTATGCTACTTCATTTTTACTTAGCCCGAGGCAGAGATGACGCAGCAAAACGCTCAATCGACTTCTGAACAAACACTTTCTGAAAACGATTTAATCGCACAGCGTCATGCCAAATTAAAACAAATTCAGGATACGGCAAAGGAAACAGGCAAAAGTCCTTGGCCGAATACATTTAAGCGTGAGCATTATACTGCTGACCTGCAAGAACAGTTTAAGGAACAGGACAAGGCACAGATTGAAAGTGCTGAAAAAGTCTATGTAAAGGTTGCGGGTCGTGTCATGCTGAACCGTGGATCATTCATTGTGATTCAGGACATGACGGGTCGTATCCAGCTTTATGTTGACCGTAAAGGTTTAGCAGCTGAAACTTTGGAAACAATCAAAAGTCTGGACCTCGGTGATATTATCGCGGCTGAAGGCTATATAGGCCGTTCTGGTAAAGGTGATTTATATGTACACCTTGAACAGTTTGAATTGTTGACCAAGTCACTTCGTCCACTACCAGATAAATTTCACGGTTTAACCGATACCGAAGCGAAATATCGTAAACGTTATTTAGACCTGATCGTCAACGAAGAAACCCGTAAGACATTTGAAATCCGTGCCAAGGTTGTGGCGGGGATTCGTGCGTTCTTAAGTAATGAACGTTTCATGGAAGTTGAAACCCCAATGATGCATGTGATTCCAGGCGGTGCATCAGCTCGTCCATTTGAAACGCATCATAATGCTTTGGATATGCCGTTATTCCTGCGTATTGCACCAGAGCTTTACTTAAAGCGTTTGGTGGTGGGTGGTTTCGAGCGTGTGTTTGAAATTAACCGTAACTTCCGTAATGAGGGAGTTTCAACACGCCACAACCCTGAATTCACCATGATTGAGTTCTATCAGGCTTATGCTGACTATAAAGACCTGATGGCATTGACTGAAAATATGCTTGAAAAGCTGGCCCTTGATATTCTGGGTACGACTGATGTGCCATATCAAGGCGAAGTATTTAGCTTTAAAGGTCCATTCAGGAAAATCTCAATGTTTGATGCGATTCTTGAGCATAATCCTGATTTTACCCCTGAAAATGTCAATGATCGTGAGTTCCTGGCAAAGTTCACGCAGGAAGTGCTTAAGGAACAAGTGAAACCAGGATTTGGTTTAGGTAAATTGCAGACTATTGTGTTTGAAGAAACAGTGGAAACCAAACTACGTCAGCCAACGTTCATTACTGAATATCCAGCGGAAACATCACCACTTGCACGCCGTAATGATGATAATCCACACATTACTGACCGTTTTGAGTTCTTTATTGGTGGTCGTGAGTTGGCAAATGGTTTCTCAGAGCTAAATGACCCGATTGATCAGGCTGAACGTTTTCAGGCACAGGTGGCTGAAAAAGACGCGGGTGATGATGAAGCCATGCATTATGATGCCGATTTTGTGGAAGCACTTGAATATGGTCTGCCTCCTACCGCAGGTGAGGGAATTGGTATTGACCGTTTGGTTATGCTGTTTGCTGATGCGCCGAGTATCCGTGACGTGATTTTATTCCCACATATGCGTCGTAAAGATTAATTTTTTTAATCCTATAAATACTTGAAAAGGCCGCTTTTAAAAGTGGCCTTTTTGTTTGGATGTTAAAAAATGTAATTGTTTCGTTTAATGATTGAAAAGTGCAGATAAAAAAACGATGATGGCCTGTATAAATATATCTGAGAATATTTCTGGCATGTTTTTAAAAAAATCACTGTCTATAGCAGTATTTTCCTGTTTTTCTTCTATTACCCTTGCTCAAGGTTTAGTGCTAAATGATGAAAATTTGCGTACCGATTTAAACTGGTTAAACCAGCAGGGTGTCATCCAGATCAGTACTTCGACCTGGCCATTAAGTGGTGATGAAATTCAACGTGCCTTGGCGCAGGCGAAAGTCAGTAATAACACCCAGCAAAAAGTAGTTAATTCAGTCATTCATGCGCTAAAGGCAGATAATGGGCCAGCCAAGGTTGGTTTATATGCTGGTACTGACTTAACAACCATTCCCCAAACATTTGGCGATAATCAAAAATCACAATATCAGGTTGCGGCTGAGTTTAATGCTGGCGGTGAGAACTGGGATGCCAAGTTGCGTATCAATGGCGAAAAAGATCCATTGATTGATAATGGACATGATGCCAATGTCGAGGGTTCCTATCTTGCGGGCAAACTCTGGAATCAATGGTTGATTGCTGGGCAAGTCCCAACTTACTGGGGGCCAGGACATGATGGAAGCCTGATTCGTGGTGATGCCAGCCGTCCTGTTTACGGGATAATCGCTCAGCGTGCGGTACAGAATGCCTTTGAAACAAAGTGGCTATCATGGATTGGTCCTTGGCAATATCAGGCCTTTGCAGGGCAACTGGACGATTACAAAGCCATTCCAGGTGCGAAACTTCTTAGTCTACGCTTGACTGTACAACCTTTGTCTTATCTGGAGCTTGGTGGTTCACGTATATTGCAATGGGGTGGTGAGGGACGCCCAGAAAGTCTGGATTCTTTATGGAACGCAATTAAAGGAAACGACAACTTTGATTCTGCAAATGATGATAAGTCAAATCAGATTGCAGGTCTGGATTTTCGTCTAAATATGCATCCATTATTGCAAATACCTGTGGGTATTTATGGACAATATGTTGGTGAAGATGAAGCAGGATTCTTGCCAGCCAAAAAAATGTATCTAGCAGGTGCAGATTTCTCTTCAATCTATAAGAATATGCCATATCAGCTTTATGCAGAATGGGCAGATACACGTACCAATGGTCAAGTGGATGGCGTGTCATATAACCATTATGTCTATACGGATGGTTATTATCAGCATGGTTTCCCATTAGGACATGCAGTTGGTGGTGATGGGCAGATGTACTCTGTTGGTGGTGACATTCGCTTTGATGTGATGAACCGCCTAAGTGGGCGTGCCTTATATGCCAAAGTAAACCAGTCCAATTTAGCCATTAATGCGGCATTTCCAAAAGAAGATAGCATTAAGGGGCTGGACCTCACCTGGACACACTATATAAAACCGACACTTCCACTGAAAGTGAATGGCTGGGTCAGCGACTCTGATTTAAATGGCCGTGATGGTGGTGTTTCGGTAGGAGTTGAAATTCCACTGGAACGCAATATGTTCGGTTTCTAAATTAACCAACTCAGAAAGAAGCCTGCATGGGCTTCTTTTTTGTTTAAATTCATGTGAAATAGGTTGTATCTATATTTCTGAATATAATTTTCATATCATAATTTTGCATATTTATATGAAAAAACAAGCTAAAGAACTCAATCTAAATTATTATAATGGATAACCTTTGTTAGCGTGATCATTTATCCGCTAGGCAGAATATTAATATCACGAAAAATTGGAGTTGTTATGGCACTCGTTCCTCCACACGGTCTTCCAAGTGGTGGTTTAATACCACTTATAGATTTTATGGGTAACATGGATAAGGAGGGATGTGTTCATGACTGATAATAGACTTACTCACCTTAAGCAGCTTGAGGCTGAGAGTATTCATATTATTCGTGAAGTGGCTGCTGAATTTGAAAATCCAGTCATGCTCTATTCGATTGGTAAAGACTCGGCAGTAATGCTGCACTTGGCATTAAAGGCATTCTATCCAGCTAAGCTTCCATTCCCACTACTGCATGTAGATACGGGCTGGAAATTTAAGGACATGATTGCATTTCGTGACAACATGGCAAAAACCCATGGTTTTGACCTGATCGTGCATCAAAATGCGGAAGGGCGTGAGGCAGGAATTAACCCATTTGACCACGGCAGCTCAAAATATACCGACATCATGAAAACTCAGGGTTTAAAACAGGCACTGGACAAATATCAGTTTGATGCTGCTTTTGGTGGCGCACGTCGTGATGAAGAAAAATCACGTGCCAAAGAGCGTGTTTATTCGTTCCGTGACACCAAGCACCGCTGGGACCCGAAAAACCAGCGTCCAGAACTTTGGAATCTTTACAATGGTAAAGTGAACAAAGGCGAAAGTATTCGTGTATTCCCGTTGTCCAACTGGACTGAGTTGGATATTTGGCAATATATCTATCTGGAAAATATTCAAATCGTTCCTCTTTATTTCTCTGCGGTTCGTCCAGTGGTTGAGCGCAGTGGCACGTTGATCATGGTGGATGATGAACGTATGCGTTTAAAAGAGGGCGAAGTTCCACAAATGAAATCGGTACGTTTCCGTACGCTGGGCTGCTATCCATTAACGGGTGCGGTTGAGTCTGAAGCGGATACCTTGCCAGAAATTATCCAGGAAATGCTTTTAGCCACCAGTTCAGAGCGTCAGGGTCGTATGATTGACCATGATGAGGCTGGCTCGATGGAAAAGAAAAAGCAGGAAGGCTATTTCTAAGTTACTTGGCAAATTCGATTTCAAAATATTGTGGAGTTTGAGCGATGTCTCACCAATCAGATTTGATTAGCCAGGATATCTTGGCATATTTAAAACAGCATGAACAAAAAGACCTGTTGCGTTTCCTGACTTGCGGTAATGTCGATGATGGTAAAAGTACCTTAATTGGGCGTTTGCTTTACGATTCAAAATTGATTTATGAAGATCAATTGCAGGCAGTGACCCGTGACAGTAAGAAAGTGGGTACCACAGGCGATGCACCAGACCTTGCCTTGCTTGTCGATGGTTTGCAGGCAGAACGTGAGCAGGGCATTACCATTGATGTGGCTTATCGTTACTTCTCTACTGAAAAGCGTAAGTTCATCATTGCGGACACCCCAGGGCATGAACAATATACGCGTAACATGGCAACAGGTGCTTCAACGGCTGATCTTGCCATCATTTTGATTGATGCACGTTATGGTGTGCAAACCCAAACTCGCCGTCATACTTTTATTGCAAGTTTACTTGGTATTAAAAATATCGTGGTCGCGATCAACAAAATGGACTTGGTTGAGTTCTCTGAAGCACGTTTCAACGAAATTCAGGTTGAATATGATGCCTTTGTCAGCCAGTTAGGTAATCGCCGCCCTGAAAATATTGTATTCGTGCCAATCTCGGCATTGAATGGTGATAATGTGGTGAATCCATCAGCAAGCACGCCGTGGTACAAGGGTCAAACCTTGATGAACATCCTTGAGTCAGTGGAAATTAAACGTGATTCAAATAAAAAAGAATTCCGTTTCCCTGTTCAGTATGTAAACCGTCCAAACCTTGATTTCCGTGGCTTTGCAGGAACGATTGCGCTGGGCGAAATCAATGTGGGTGATGAGATTGTTGCATTGCCATCAGGTAAAAAATCAACGGTCAAAGAGATTGTGACCTTTGATGGCAACATTGAGCAAGCCATCGCAGGTCAGGCGGTGACCTTAACGCTGAATGATGAAATTGATATTTCCCGTGGTAACGTTTTAGTCCGTGCTGGCGAACAACCCTTGATTTCACGTTCTGTACGCGCATCAGTGGTGTGGATGACTGAGCATCCTTTGGTCAAAGGCAAACTGTACAATGTGAAGATTGGTACACAGACTGTTCCTGCCAAAGTGACTGAAATTAACTTCCGTGTGAATGTCAATACACTTGAACATACTCAGGTTGAAGAGCTTGAACTGAACGCGATTGCAGATGTAGTGATTGAATTTGATGCGCCAGTGGTGTTTGATCAATATCAGGACAGCCGTTATACAGGTTCATTTATCTTTATTGACCGTTTAAGCAACGTTACTGTTGGTGCAGGAATGGTTGAAGCGGCAGTTGAATGGACGGCGCATAGCAATCCCGTCACTGCGGAGGATCGTGCGGCACGTTTGGGTCAAAAATCTGCGGTGATTGGTGTTTCAGCGCAATTGATTGAACAGGCTCAGACTTTGGAAAGTTTATTGATTCAACAGGGTGTGGTGGCAATTGCCAAAGCAAATTTGACTGCTGAGCAAATCAATTTGTTACGTGAAACAGGTGTGGTGGTGATCACGACAACTGTAGAGGGTACAGATACTGATGTGACAGCGGATAGTGTTGAAGAGGCTGCTGGAAAAGTAGTGGAATTGGTTCGTCTTTAATAGCTTGGACTGACTTGTAAAAGTCTGCTTATGCAGGCTTTTTTATTTTATAAATTCGAGATTTATATCTTTGAAGGTTCTTGATTCTTCAATTTAATTTAAAATAGCGATAAATATATCGGGCTGATATTTTTTTTATTCTGTTTTGCTATGGCTTTTATGAGACAATACTTCTTTAAGTTTGTATATAAGGACTCCCATGATTGAGCAATCTGCTGAATCTTTAAGCGATATCGAAATTTTAGACATTTTACAGTCGATGAAAAAAGATGAGCTTGATGTAGAAGCCAAAGAGATGATCCGTAATGGGGGAAAAGCTGGACGTCAGGAAGCGCACAAACAGGCGTTGGTGGCACTAAACACCAGTTTTGAAGAAAAGTTTGTGGAAGCGGTGACATTGGCGTTGGGTTTGAATTCAGGTCAGGCCAAAAAAATCCGTTATAAAAAAGACCGTATCCGTATTTTAAAGGCGCGTGGGATTGATTATCTGGCGATTGATGGCGCAGAAACAGCCCAGGTTTTGGCTCAGGTCGCACAGGCAATTGCCCGTGAAGACGCGATGGTCACGCATGATTTGCACAATATTTTTCCATTCTGGAAAGAGGGCTGGCCGATGGTTCAGTTTGACAATGCCTACAAAGTTCTGGCGGAAGATATTTCCATTCATTATCAGGCAATGCTCGATGAATTAATTTCATTGTATGGTGCAAATTAAAATATAGTGGTGGAATCACATTCTTTGTATTGCTCTTTACCATTATCGCTTTGTTATTTGGATTTATTGCAAAGTGAAAAAAGCCCATCTAAATGGGCTTTCTGTTTATTAGGATTAATTTTCCTGTGTGGGTGACTCTGTTTCTAAATTCGGCATGATTTGAGTCACAAGCAGTTGGTCAATTTTATAATGATCAATATCTACTACTTCAAACTTAAAACCCGCATATTCTACAGCATCGGCTGGACGCGGAATCTTCCGCAAGCGATACATGATAAAACCCGCAATGGTTTCGTAGTTTTCATTTTCTGGAAACTCTTCAATCGCCAGCGCATGTTTCACATCTTCTATTGGCGTGCTGCCATCAATAAACCATGAATGGTTGTCCCGTTTGATGATCTGCTGTTCCTCTTCCATTGGTGTCACCCAGTCACCCATCACAGTAATCATGATGTCACTGAGGGTAATTACACCCACCACCAACGCATATTCATTGATGACGACTGCAAATTTTTCTTTGGTTGAACGAAAACGGTCCAGCAGTTCAGACAGGGTGAGGGTGTCAGGAATAATCAGGACGGTACGGATGGTTGATTCATTCAGTTGAAGCAATGACTGGTTGTTTAGAATCCGAACCAGAATATCTTTGGCATCCACATAGCCAATCACCTGATCAATGTGTTCATTACAGACAAGGAATTTTGAATAAGGATATTCCGCCAGTTTTTGCCGAATACTGTTTTCATTTTCTTTCAGGGTAAAATACACCACATTTTCACGTGTGGTCATACTGGATGGAACTGTGCGTTCCTCAAGCTCAAACACATTCTCAATAAAATGGTGTTCCTGTTTTTGTAGAACGCCTGCCTGCGCACCTGCATCCATAACTGCTGAAATATCATCAAAGGTGATATTGTCATCACGTATGGTATTTACCTTAAATAGGCGGAACAACAGGTTGGCAATCGCATTGATTCCCCAAGCCAGAGGTTTACAGATTTTGATGAAAATCTGAATTGGCTCAATCACCCTAATCGAAATCTTTTCGGGTGCATTCATCGCCAGACGTTTTGGCATGAGGTCGGCAAACAGGATAAACAGCGAAGTGACCAAGGTAAAGGAGAGGGCGAAACCAATCGTTTCCAGCCAGGGTCCTGTATAGAACCGTGCAACAAACTCCACAAAATAGGGGCGAAACGCCCCTTCACCTAAAATACCACCTAAAATGGCAATCGCATTTAAACCAATTTGAGAGGCGGCAAAGAAGTCGGCAGACTGTTCCTGCAAGTCCAGAACTTTCTGTGCACGGATTTCACCTGATTCCGCTAAAATCTTTAGTTTAACCTTTCGCGCACCTGCAAGCGCAATTTCAGTAAGTGATAGAAAACCCGCCGCAAAAATAAGCAGAATAATGACAATAATATTTTGGAAGAGACTCACACATCACCTGTGGTTTATCATTATTGTGAATATGTTTTAACACAAAAAAGTTGTGAGGTAATTAGAACATTACCTCAGTGTAACAATAGCGTTCAACAAGCATACTCGTAGAAAGCTAACCATTATAATAAAACAAGATGTTAATATTGTGAAAACTGCGTATTATTTAAAAGAAATTCACGATTTTCTTCTTCAATCATTTGCCGTGCTACAAACAGGATTAACTGTCTTAACCAGCGATGCGCTGGATGATGATGCAATAAAGGACACCAGGCCATCTTTAATTCAAATTCAGGAATATAAAATGGAGGATCCTTTATAATCAGTTTTGGATTCTGTGCCTGTAGACGTGCCATACGTGTTGGAAGTGTGGCAATTAAATCAACATTCTGTGCCAGAAGAGCAGGCATTTGATAATGACGGGTAAATACCGAAATTTTACGGCGTTGACCAATCCGTTCCAAAGCCTGATCAATCCAGCCTAAACCAGCCTGTTTGTCTGGGTTGACACCAAAGCCAACACCCATACCTGTCTTGGATACCCAGATATGCTGGGCGTCTAAATAACTTTTTAAATTAAGATGGGTTACAGCAGGGTGCTTGTCATTTAAAATACAGCTAAAGCTGTCACGCCAAACCAATACCTGATGAAAGCTTTGTGGAATTTCATTAAAACGGTTAATTGCCAGATCAACCTTACCTTGTTCCATATCGCGGTAGGACACGTCACTTGGAGTTAGGAAGTCCAAAACAACATTTGGCGCTTCAGAACGCAAGGCTTTTACAAGGCGGGGAACCAAAGTGGCTTCAGCATAATCGGAGGTCATGATGCGGAACACGCGATTGCTGGTATAGGGTCTGAACTCGGTACGAGGTTCCAGAATCATGGACAGGTCTGATAGTGCGTCACGAATACGGGGTTGCAGTTCCAGTGCCCGTTCAGTCGGTGTCATCCCTTCGGAAGATCGTATGAGGAGAGGGTCATTAAATAAGTTACGCAAACGGCGTAAAATATTACTCATTGCAGGTTGGGTAACACCTAATTGTTCCGCTGCGCGTGTGACATTTTTTTCACGAAGAAGTACATCAAGATAAATTAATAAATTGAGATCAACCCGCTCCAGATTCATAAAAAAAATACCGAAAATAAAATCGTTAAATTATGTTGAATTATGCCATATTTAAAGCTGTTTGTGTAACTTAATCCTACAAAAAGCCTTGGCTATCAGTCCAATCAGGAAGTCACTTTCCCATGAGAAAATTTCACTTTCATATGGGGATAAATTTATCTGACTGTGCTACAAATGGCAAAAAATGTCAGTTTTGGAGAGTATGGTAAGTCCTAAAATTGTATTTAAATAAGTCAAATATAAGAAAAAAGAGAATTTCATAAAAAATTTAATTATTAAAAAATTATGAATAACAATGGTTTAAATTGGTTTTTTAATCTAAATAAAATGACTTTTATTGCTATATTTCATAAGAAAATACCGAAAATTACCCAATAATATTGGATAAATTGATTGCCACAGACTAAGCTGTGCAAAATATTGAAGAAGTGCTTGAAATCTCGGCTATAAAAAAGCATGATTTTCAGCGTCCATTCGATGCCAATCCCTCTAAAGGAATATATCATGTCTACATATTTAACAGCGATTGATGCAATCCGCGAATTAAAAGCAAAATTCGGCGACACTTGGCGCGATATTAGCCCAGAAGATGCTGCACGTATGCAAATGCAAAACCAATTCAAAACTGGTTTAGATATCGCTAAATACACAGCTGCTATCATGCGTAAAGATATGGCTGAATACGACGCTGACTCTAGCAAATACACTCAATCATTAGGTTGCTGGCACGGTTTTATCGCGCAACAAAAAATGATTGCGAACAAAAAATACTTCGGTACAACTTCTAAGCGTTACATCTACCTTTCTGGTTGGATGGTTGCTGCGCTTCGTTCAGAATTTGGTCCACTTCCTGACCAATCTATGCACGAAAAAACTTCAGTACCTGCTTTGATCGAAGAAATCTACACTTTCTTACGTCAAGCTGATGCGAAAGAATTAAACGATTTGTTCCGTGCATTGAAAAAAGCGCAAGAAGCTGGTGACACTGCTAAAGCTGCTGAAATCACTGCTCAAATCGATGGTTTCCAAACTCACGTTGTGCCAATTATTGCTGACATCGATGCTGGTTTCGGTAACGAAGAAGCGACTTACTTACTTGCTAAGAAAATGATCGAAGCTGGTGCTTGTGCGCTTCAAATCGAAAACCAGGTTTCTGATGCGAAACAATGTGGTCACCAAGCTGGTAAAGTAACTGTTCCGCACGAAGACTTCATTGCTAAAATCCATGCATTACGTTATGCATTCCTGGAAATGGGTCTTGACGATGGTATCATCGTTGCACGTACTGACTCTGAAGGCGCTGACTTGACTCAAAAAATCCCAGTGGTTAAAGAGCCAGGCGACATCGCTTCTCAATACATCAGCTACTTAGACACAACTGAAATCGACATTTCAGAAGCTCAAGAAGACGAAATCCTGATCAAGCGTGATGGTAAACTTCACCGTCCTAAACGTCTTGCTTCTGGTCTATACCAGTTCCGTGAAGGCACTCAAATTGACCGCGTTGTACTTGACTGTGTAACTAGCTTACAGAACGGTGCTGACCTTCTTTGGATCGAAACTGCGACTCCAAACGTAGAAGAAATCGCACACATGGTTAACCGTGTTAAAGAAACGATTCCAAATGCTAAGCTTGTTTATAACAACTCTCCATCTTTCAACTGGACGTTAAACTTCCGTCAACAAGCTTACGACCGTTGGGTTGCTGAAGGTAAAGACGTTTCTGCTTACGACCGTGCTAAATTAATGAGCGCTGAGTACGATGCGACTGAATTAGCTGCTGATGCTGATGCTAAGATTCGTACATTCCAAGCAGATGCTTCTCGTGAAGCTGGTGTGTTCCATCACTTGATCACACTTCCGACTTACCACACTGCTGCTCTTTCTACACATGAGCTTGCACAAGGTTACTTCGGTACTGAAGGTATGTTGGCTTATGTTGCTGGCGTACAACGTAAAGAAATCCGTGGTGGTATCGCTTGTGTTAAACACCAAGCAATGGCGGGTTCTGACATCGGTGATGATCACAAAGAAATTTTCTCTGGTGACAACGCTCTTAAAGCGCACGATGATGCTAAAAACACAATGAACCAGTTCGCTGCTCACTAAGCTTTGAATTGATTTAAAAAAACCCTGCGTAAGCAGGGTTTTTTATTGGTGAGATAATTGTTTTTAGAAGTCTACTTGATATTATTCAGCCTCTTTTTTTAGTTGATATCTGTCTGCCAAGGTACCTGTAATTTCATTGCCCTCAAGGTCTAGGGCTTTAAGATAACCCTCAGCAACAAAATATTTACGGCTATCACCCGCCTTGTCTAACTCAATAACAGAGCGATTGTTACTGTCAAACTGGAAGCTACCTTTCGTTTCAAATGCCTTGCCATCACCTTTGCCAAGGTAGGTTTCTTTAAGCTCGTAAGTTTTATCCTGATTTAGCTCAAGCTTGGTTTCAATACCCTCACAGTCAGCACAAGGGAGCACACCTTTATATGTGCCATGCCAGTCCTGTGAGTTTTCTGCTGTATGTTCACTATCTATTACAGTTTCAGAAGTAGCTTCTGTTGTTGCAGGAGGGGTATGTTCTTCAGTTTTTGGTTTTTCTGCTTTGTTACATGCCACTAGAAAAATAGATGTAAGAGAAATGGCAATAATTGACTTCTGCATACCTGATACAACCTTATTAAAATGTTGTTATCCAAGTTATGAAATTTTATAAAGAAAGTGTAGTAGGGGAATGTAAGTGTTATTTAACCTTTGGTAAAGCAAGCAAGGATTAACCTTGTCTTGCCTTAAAGCGAGGATTTGATTTGCAGATCACGTACAGCTTGCCATGACGTTTAACAATTTGGCAGTCGCTACAACGTTGTTTCGCACTTTTGAGGGATGAACAAACTTTCATTTTAAAGCCTATCCATTTAATGTAATGTTGTAATATTGCATTTGGATGGTCTTGTACAGAAAGCATAAGAATATAGTTGAAGTGTGATGGTAGAAGAAAACCTTTTAGACGTATTAAAATGCTCATCGTAAATTATAGCTTACGAAGTTAAATGCTTGATTCGGTATTCAGCTTTATTTATTTTGGGGCTATAGTAAATAGACCTCTTGCGAAAGTATAGTTTTATCTAATTTTTGAATTGGCTAAAACCTCATCAAATATAGCTTTCAGCTGTTTAAAATTTGACTAACCAAAGAAGTTTAGCATAGATAAAGTTATTAAATAATCTCTGTACACGACAAATTTCACAGAACCCTTATCCTATCAGGATTCTGCTTTCTTAAAATTGCCAAAATTTCCTTAAACTCTTCTTTTTTCCCAA
>NZ_KB849211.1:332389-333889 GCF_000368025.1 Acinetobacter parvus DSM 16617 = CIP 108168 | reverse complement strand
TGACATTATTTCAATGAGTTATCTATTTTTGTCGTGTACAGAGATATTTTTTATATTCCTGATATTGTGCTGTACTTTTTATCGCAGCTTGAATTTTTTCACGTTGTTGTGCAGTTTCACGACGTACTTGGCTACGTTTACGTTGCCAACGATCATGCTGTGATTGGGTTTCGGCATCAAGTAAATAAAGAACGGCTGCTCCGATAGCAACACCTGCGAGTATTGGTAGCATTTCATTTCCCCTTTGTTCAACCAACATCTTTTAGATCTAATTGTGGACGAGATAGATCAATACCAAATTGATGATACGCATCCATGAGTGTTTGATTTAAACGTGAGGTTTCTTCACGGTTTAACTCAATTTGTTTAAGCATCTGTTGCCACACTGACATCAATGTCGTTTTGTTCGTTGGATCTTGTTCTTGTGCAATCAAATTTAAGATCATTATGCATTGCTCTTGGGCATGATCTTGCTGTTGTTTTTGCAAGGCAATAAATTGCTTATTGTGTTTTAAGCAAGTTTTGAATGCGCTAGATAATGCATCAATACGTTTGATTTCTTTCTTATGATTGAGCTCAATCTCTGCACGTATGATCTTTGACTGCTCATGCATTTGTTTGCGTTGAAATTCTAATTCAGCAACAGCACGTTTATAGTGTGCAATTTCACTCACCATATTACTAACGGCTTTAATGCCTTCTTGTACTGCCATTAAGCCCGCAGTTTGTGGAACTAAAGGATTCATTAATATTTCTCCATACGCTTTTAAACGTCAAATGAATGGTGCGATTTAGCAACTGAAAAGGATGTAAATAATCAATGGATACAATACAAAATCCATGGTTTTTTTCCTGTTTTTATTTTTTGAGCAGGCTGAAGTCCCGGTTGCGGAACATGGTCAGGACTTTGCCATTGGTGGCTGTGACCAAATGCATGCCATTCATATTTTTAAGCATCGGGCAAATATCGGCATACTTATTTATTTCTTTATGACCAATGCTGTAGTAAATCGCATGGCGGTGAAATTGTTTACGACCAAAACGTAATAAGTGTGCAATATGCTGTTGCTGTATACCGCGTTGTGTACGTCGTTTATAGGCATGTACGCTTAAGCCTAATGCAATATCTTCGAAATTCAAATAACACGTCATTTTCTTACCCTCTAGTTCGCTTGGTGTATAGAGAATAAGAGATATTTTTGATTTATTTTTTAAACGTAAGCTTATAAAAAGCCATCAAGATGGTGTCTTGATGGCTTTTAAAATTGCTTATTTAGGGAAGTTGTCAACGGCATTCTAAAACTGACCCCTTTTACCTTACAAATGGCGAAGTAAAATTGCCCCCCTTTGATCTCGTATTAAGTTTCAACCTGGGGCTGAATCCCTTATCTACAGGGAAGTATCCAAAACAGATACTATCGAGGGTTCACGTCTAACTCAAGCAAAGCTTTCGTCTTGCACTCGGGCAAAGCAGTGCTTTGCTGTTCCTCGTTCATCCCT
>NZ_KB849211.1:328034-328264 GCF_000368025.1 Acinetobacter parvus DSM 16617 = CIP 108168 | reverse complement strand
ATCCCTTATCTACAGGGAAGTCTGTTCAGACTCTGGATCCGTAAATCAGCAAAACCAAAAGAGGAGTCTTAATCCCTTATCTACAGGGAAGTCTGTTCAGACTGTAGACGTATGGAAGTTAACAGGTGATTATATGTCTTAATCCCTTATCAGCAGGGAAGTCTGTTCAGACATTTATCCCTACGCATCAATATGCTTCAGGTCAGTCTTAATCCCTTATCAGCAGGGAA
>NZ_KB849211.1:324449-327570 GCF_000368025.1 Acinetobacter parvus DSM 16617 = CIP 108168 | reverse complement strand
GATCTGCTATTGTCTTAATCCCTTATCAGCAGGGAAGTCTGTTCAGACTCTACCCTCTTTTTTTTCTTTTGTAAAGCAAAGACTTATAGAGGCTAAATATTTCAAAGTATGTATCAGTAAAGTTGCTGTATGACAAAATGTTTCACAATTTTTCTTATAAATATAAAAAACAATATGTTGTGATAATTTTTGTGCGAATACTATGTCAATACATGAATTGTAGTCCCATACATGGGCGTGCTGATCAAACTGGGTTAGGGCGTACAACATAAAATTCCTCCAATCGGATACGACAATCGCGTAACTGTTGTGCGCTTAATTCTAAACCTCTGAAATGTGCAGGCACATGCATGGATAAATGAACATAACGAATACCTCGCACATGCAAGTCTGCAACCAAATGAATAGGTAAAGTCCCGATTACCGTATCTTCAGCACGCAGTTCATCAAAATTTGCTAAATGGGTAACATGCACATCGTAATGTACATGCTCCTCTTTAGCCCATTCTAATGCACCTTTATGGCGAGTAATAAAATAAACGGTCATCTTATTTTCCACATCATTCAATATGTAAAAGCATGCCATAGATCAACTACAAATGTATGATCTATAAGCTTATACCTTGACTGATATTTATCGATTTAGGCTGTAGCCATTCTGAAATAAGCTGACTTAAATTGAGTAAATCACGTTCTTGGAATATGCGAATTTCAGAATTATTGGCACGAGTTAAGTTGTAATCTTTCAAACTATATAGCGAAACAACTGCTTGTTTTTGGTTGATTCCACCAAAATCTTGCAAAGAAGATAATTTATACAAAACATCTTTAGCTTGTTCATGTGCCATCGTTTTTGCTGTTTTACATTCTATACAATATAAATGAGCATGATGAATAAACATGACATCCATTTCATTTGGAGTATCTTTCTTTTTTAATTCAACATTAATAGCAAGTTCTGCCTGTGGGTTTAAACCAATAAGTGCTTTATAGCATTCATAGCCACTGTAGACTTCCAACCAGCCACCTTTCATATAATCTCGTGTTTCTTCAGATTTAAATTGAATTACACTTGAGGTGCTGTCAAATGAAAAGAAAGCTTCTTGAGTAATTTGTGCTAGGACCTCTAAACCTTCGGCTTGTTCCGCTTGAATATTGTCAAAACGAACATTCAAACTGTTTTCATCATCCGACATAGAAGCCAATTTATTAATAAATGAGCAAAAGCGTCGCCCTTTTTGGAAATCATTTTTCATTACATCAATTAAGATTTGTGCATAGCGCAATTGTTCAAGTGAAATATCGGTGATTGGCTGTTGCTTTGTAATCTGGTAGCCGCGTGACAGCACACGTTGCTGCATATTTAGATTGCTGTTGATTGGGTAGACAATTTGGTTGGTCTGCCTTTGGTACCAAACAACGTGCTGGCCACGACTTTGGTAAAAACTTTCGGCACGTGCTGAACCTAAAAGCATGGAAGCACGGTCCATTGCAATACTCATCAGTTTTGTGCCACCTGTAATATTAAAGATAAAACGATCTTTAGCTGGATGTTGGTTTGCCCAATTTAAAATCATTTCTTGGATGGCAAACATATTGGATTCTTCATAGCCGTTTGGAATATTTAATATCTCAATAGTTGCTTGGCTAATAAGTTTTAAACTTTGCACTAAAAGATCAGTCTTACCTTGTTCATCCATATACGTGGTGCTGAGCACTGTAATTTTATCAATATTGCTCTTATTTTCGATGAAATAACGGGCAGATTCTAAATTTGCTTCAGGATGACCAGTAGTACTAAGAACTAAGATTCGCATATATTTTATGTGTTTATCATGGGCTTATGAATCATTATATCTGATAACTTATTTGAGTACTAAATCAAAAAAAGACCACCAACTTGAGGTGAACCGTACCGAGTTTGTTGGAGCCCCATTTTCTTGAGATAAGAAGGATTGCTTCGCAAGACGTAGCAAAGCGTAGTGTCCCGACGAAAAAAGTAAAATATACCCCCGAAATCAGAGAAATAGCAGTTCAATAATTAATAGAATACGAAAAAGATTATCCATCGAATTGGGCCGCAATTACAGCTAAGATTGGCTGTACGCCTGAAACACTTTGTATTCTTGTTAAAGTACAATAGATAATAGTCTGACCATTGAAAATAAGAGGTATTTTACTATTTTAATAGTTATATAATAGCGAAAACTGACTATATTTTACTATTAAAATAGAATTATAGAGGGGTATAAAACACAACATGGAAATCATAAATTGATCAGTAAATTAATCAGTTTTAAAAAGTTCCTCTTGGTGTAATGCAGCGATAGGTCTATGCAGGGTAACAGGCGCTATGTCATCTAACTCATTAAGCTGAACAGATCGTGGGCGACCAATACATGCTAGATGTAAGCAAAATTTAAATGCAGCAAGAGCATGACCATCTTTTACTGAGTAGAGTTGTAGACGAGGAAATTCCTCTTGAGTTGATGGATGTTTATCTGTTGATGCTTTTGCTAATTTGAAAAGTTGAGGCTGTTGTTTAGCATCTAACTTTGTTTGCAAATCTTGTCCAAGTAAGTGCCAAAATTTGGCAGGAAATAAAGCCTTAACTTGGGAGTAAAAATGTTCGAGTTGATCGATATCCTTCCAGCGATAATGGATACCTGTGTGTGATGCGGTCACTCGATTTAAAAATACATTCAGGACGCATGCAATTTGTATTGGATTTTTACGAGCTATTTTCTGTAGATGTTCAAAAAAATAAGTCACCGCATGAAGCTCAGAGGTGGTCCCACTTGTTTGAACAACTAAAAGCGTATTTATAAGTGATATTCCGCTCTAGTTAAGCCACCTTGTTTTGTTGGGGTAGCTGATCATAGTAAAACTCATTTGGTGTCATTTTGTCTAGACTCGAATGAGGTCGTTTCAAATTATAAAAATCCAAATATTCAGCAATTGATTGTTTCGCTTGTTTAACCGTATCGTAAGCCTTCAAATAGACTTCCTCATGCTTCAAGCTGCGCCATAACCGCTCAATCATCACATTATCTCTCCACCGTCCTTTCCCATCCATACTGATACGGATATTTCGCAATTTTAACTCATTCAAAAATGCCTC
>NZ_KB849211.1:322153-324439 GCF_000368025.1 Acinetobacter parvus DSM 16617 = CIP 108168 | reverse complement strand
ATATCTGTACACCAGACTTGATTAGAGTGATCGATGACCATGTTTTTCAACAGATATGGGAAAATACGGTGTGCAAGATTAGGCTTACTGGTATTGGGTTTTGGATACAAGGCATGTATTCCCATCAAGCGCATTAAACGTCGGACTTTACGCCGACCTATTTGATGCCCTTGACGCTGTAGCATATCTCGTATCATTCGACTGCCCATAAAGGGGTAGTCGAGATGAATTTCATCGATCAGACGCATCAAACTCAAATCAGTTGATGAAATCTCTTTGGACTTGTAATACAACGTACTGCGATTGATTTGAATCAATTGCGATTGTTGTCGTACCGAAAGTTGATGGGTCTTATCGATCATTTTTTGCCGCTCAGCTGCCCCATGACTTTCCCAAATGGCGCACCGTCCACTCGTACTTTCAGAAATGGAGCGAGCTTGACGAAGAAGGCAACAGCATTCTTGACAGAGTCTTAAAAAAAATTAGTCAAAAAAGCGCGAAAGAAGGACAACCGTAAGGGCAAAACCAGTTTTATCATCATCGATGCTCAAAGCGTTAAGAACACAGATACCGCCAAACACAAAGGCTATGACGCAGGAAAGAAAGTATCAGGGATTAAGCGCCATATTGCGGTAGACAGCCAAGGCTTGCCGCATGCTATCTGTATTACCACTGCCAATATCACCGACCGTGAGGGGGCTAAAACGTTACTTCGTCAACATGCTAAACGCTTAAGCCGGGTAAAAAATGTGATGGTTGATGGCGGTTATCGAGGTGAGGCATTTGCCAATAGTGTAAAGACCCTTTTAGGCGAAACCGTTACCACAGAAGTTGCCAAAAGAGATGAACTGCATACGTTTAAAGTCATACCAAAGCGATGGGTTGTAGAACGTTCGTTTGCTTGCCTTGAGAAAAATAGACGTCTATGGAAAAACTGTGAGCGTCATTTAAATTCGAGCCTTCAATTTACCAATCTTGCTTTCATCGCTTTGTTATTGAAAAGATTGTGAACAGGTTCTTATACTGTCACTTAGACAGGCTGGGCATTTGATGTATAGTATGATGTGCATTTCACTATTTTATCAATTTCTCAGCCTGTTTTTTTCCCAGCCTACTTTTTGAACCACCACCTGATTGTTTATCGGTGGTTCATGCTTGGCAAGATAGTCATCATGGGCTTGGCTTTTATACGCACTGTCAGCGTAAACAGCAGATTCATCACCTGTTAACAGCGTGGTAAAACATTGGGAATCATGCACATTGGCTGGGGTAGTTTCAACTTTTTTGACAAAGCTGTCTTCATCACAGTTTAGATGGATTTTAAAGCCGTAGGTGGTTTTCACTTTGCCTGTACTGTCTTTTTTACTGACGTAAGCAGCTTCTTTGTCTTGGGTATTGTCGGTATGTTTGCCTTTTTTAGCTCGTTTGTTCTTGGCTTCGACGATACTGGCATCGATGATGCTGACACTGCCTGCTTTGATGATAATATTTTGCTCGGCTAGTTGCTCGTTGATTTGGTTGAATAAGGGTTGGGTAAGTCCAAGTTCGCCTAGGTGTTTGTGGTATCGCCAGATGGTGCTGTGATCGGGCACATTGTCAGTCAGCGATAATCCGACAAAGCGACGAAAGAGTAAGTCTCGTGCCAGTTGTTTTTCCATGGCTGGGTCTGATAAGCCATACAGTTTTTGTAGTAACAAGACTTATATTGTTAATAAAAACATTTTATACTGGAATTACCAATATTGTTAAAATTTTTAAAAAAAGGTAGATTAACTTTTTAAATAATTACAAAAGTTAATTGTAATTTGATAGCTATGTATATCATTTGCTTAATATTTAACTCTCAGGATAATATTACATGAACCATATTTATAAGGTAATACGCTGTAAGACTACAGGTTTATTTATTGCCGTAGCAGAGACCGCTAAGTCCAATGGAAAGTCTAAGAATCAGACAGTTGGTCAAACTCGTAAAAAAAATGGTATTCAACAATACGCTATTTTGATGAATGCTTCATCAAATTTAAAAGTTTTTGGCGTAAGAAAACTTGCGTTTGCACTCAGTATGATTTTTGGAATAGGTATTATCAATCATGCTCAAGCACAGGATTTGTATGTTGATGGTACTTTAACAGTAGTAGGTAATACTACTGTTAATGGCACACTTACAGTAGGTGGACAGACTGTTGCTACTCAAACTGAGCTGCAAAAAAAGGCCAACCAAACTGATTTAGATGCTACCAATGCCAATGTTACTGCTAATACCAATGCTATTGCGACTAAAGC
>NZ_KB849211.1:318040-321193 GCF_000368025.1 Acinetobacter parvus DSM 16617 = CIP 108168 | reverse complement strand
GCCAACCAAACTGATTTAGATGCTACCAATGCCAATGTTACTGCTAATACCAATGCTATTGCGACTAAAGCGGACAAAACGGCATTAGATACTACAAATAATAATGTAACTAACATACAAACCAGTTTAAATACGCTTGGTGTTAGTTCTACCCTGGGTGGTATTAAATATTTTCGTGTCAAGTCTGATCAACCAGACGCTAGTGCGACAGGTACAGATTCAATTGCAATTGGGCCGAATTCAGTTGCAAAAGCAGATAATTCAGTCGCTGTCAATGGTGCGAATGTTGAACAAACTGCTACCAATGCCATGAGTCTAGGTAATCAGTCAACTATAGGCAATGGTGCAACCAATGCCATCTCGTTTGGTAACCGAGCCAAAATTAATGATAGTGCGACTAGCGCAATTGCCTTGGGTGACCAGGCCACTGTAGGAACTAACGCTAGTGGAGCAATTGCAATTGGTCAACAAGCTACTTCTCAAGGTGGAAAAAATGCCATTGCATTTGGTACCTCAGCGGTAACTAACAGTTCAAACTCAATTGCAATGGGAACAGGTGCACAAGCCAATCCTTATAATACTATCTCTATTGGTACTGGCGCAGGTGTAAATCAAGTAGTAACTACTACGGGTACTCAGAGTGAACAACTTAATATTGGTGTCAATGCAGGGCAAAATGTTAATGGTCAAAAAAATATAGCCATTGGTAGTAATTCAGGACAAAATGTGGTTGGACAAGCTAATATCGCAATTGGTAACAATGCGGGCAATCACTTGGTGAATGAATTTAACTCGCTTGGCGAAAATGTGTCTATCGGTAATAATGCCAATACTTATGGGTCTGACCAAGCCATGAGCTTTGCCACGGCTGTTGGTGCGACTACACGGGCCGAACGATCAGCCACGGCTATAGGCTACCATGCCCAAGCTTTGGGTATTGGTAGTGTGGCATTAGGGCGTGATGCCGTTGCTAACAGTGATAGTAGTATAGCGATTGGTAAAAGCGCTACAGCAACCTATGACAATGTGGCATTAGGAACTAATTCAATTGCCGCTACTAATACCCAACGCTTCGGTTACCTAACTAGTATGCCTTCAACCAACGTAGTATCTGTGGGTTCAGGCAATAACACCGGGATTGCCAATCGACGTATTATCAATGTGGCTGATGGGGTAGATGACCAAGATGCTGCAACAGTTGCCCAGCTTAAAAAAACTAAAGACGCTGTTGTTACACAACTAACTGATCAGTTTAATACGATAGCTAATAACGGCAATACTACTTCAGAAATTAAATATGATTCTGTGCCTAGAGGTAATGGCACTGCATCAATTACACTAAAAAATAGTACAACCATAGGTAATGTCGCTGCCGGCAGTTTAGATACCGATGCTGTCAACGTTGCTCAATTAAATCAAGTAGTGAATACCAATAAAGCGCATTTTTTTAGCATAGACAATGTTAGTGCTAATATCGGTAAAGGCAATTATAATAATGATGGAGCAACAGGTCTTAATTCATTAGCAGTGGGACAAGACGCTAGCGCAAATAAAGAGCGTAGTATCGCATTTGGTAATAATGTTGATTCTCGGCAAATGGGTGGCATTGCTATTGGCACACAGTATATTTATGATCCTGCCAATAATATTGATTATAAAAATACTAATGCTAAAACGACAACGACTAAAGTCAACGATAACAATGGAATTGATAAATATAGTATGGCAATTGGCGCGGGTGCTAATAGCCAAGGCTCAAATTCGATTGCTATTGGTAGTTTAGCTTCTACAGGCTATAAAGATATCAATAACCCTAATAGTGTTGATCGAGCTATAGCAGTAGGCTATGGTGCAGTATCTAGTAATCAGTCAAGCACTGCCATTGGTGATCTTGCTAAAACGGCAGGTCGTCAGTCTATTTCAATAGGTACTAATACCGAAACCCAAGGCAATAACTCAGGCAATATTGGCTATGCAGGCGAATTTGGTGCAAATAATCATACCGTGGTCAATGGTACAGAAACCTATGTCTTAGGTAATCGTAATGGAAAAATTAAGGCGCAAAATACAGGTGTGTATGGCAATGATAACGTCTTTAGTGACACCTCACCTACAGGCAGCACCACTACTAATCTGATTGTCACGGGTAATAGAAATCAAATTAATCAAACCGCTGACTTAGACGGTCAATCAGTCATTGGACAGCGAAATATCACCACTGATGCTAGTAATAGCCAAACCTACGGTAATGAGAATAAAGTTTATGCGCCAGACTCTAGTATCCAGGGTAATAACAATACGCTAACTAATAAATCTGTAGATGGTCATATTGTAGGTAATTTTAACTCTGTAGATGGTCAAGGTGGGTTAGCTTTAGGTACAAGAAATACAACGAATGCTATACAGGCTATAACAATAGGAACGTTTAATACTGCTACTGCTACCAATGCCATTGCTATAGGTAGCAACAATACTGCTACTGCTACTGCTACCAATGCCATTGCTATAGGTAGCTACAATAATGCTACTGGCAATCAATCCATTTCTATTGGTACAGGTAATAAGGTAACAGGTAATAATTCGGGTGCAATTGGTGACCCAACGATTATCACAGGCTCAGGTACTTATACCCTTGGCAATAATAATGGTACGGTTTCTGGTAACGAAGCAGGTATTTTTGGTAATAATAATACATTAACAGGTGATAGTAGCCGTATAATCGGTAATAAAAATTCCGTTACAGGTCAAAATACCTTTGTTATGGGTAATGGCGTAATGGCTACTGCCAACAACAATGTGATTTTGGGGAATGACAGTAGCGAATCTTCAGCAACCACAACCTATGGTGTGCCTACTCAAGTCAATAATGGTACGGTCAATGGTATTACTTATGGTAATTTTGCAGGTAGAGCAATGGGCATTGTATCAGTCGGTGCAACAGGAACAGAACGTCAAATTATTAACGTTGCCCCTGGACAAATCTCTGCCACTTCAACCGATGCTATTAATGGGAGTCAGTTGTATTTAACCCAACAAGCCTTGGGCAATGTTGCTAATTCTACTAAGAATGTCTTGGGTGGCAATGCAACTGTCGGCCCAAATGGTAACTTAACCATGACAAATATTGGCGGTACTGGAAAAAATACTGTGGAT
>NZ_KB849211.1:313251-313748 GCF_000368025.1 Acinetobacter parvus DSM 16617 = CIP 108168 | reverse complement strand
AAGCCAACCTTTAGCGGTGCTACGGTTACCAATGCAGACAGCGTGGCAGCTGGTGGCACCACCAACTACATCACACAAGGCAACACCAGTGCAGTCAATGGTGGCGACGTCTACAACGCCATTGCCAACACCGAACAACAATATACTGGTGACAACAATAGCGTTATTATCAAACGTAAACCAAGTGATGTATTAACCCTTAAAGGCGGCGCAACTACCGCAACGGAAAACAACATCCAAACGGTGGCAAACGCCGATGGCAGTATTGGCATCAAACTTGCCAAAGACGTGAACCTAGGCACCGATGGCAGCCTAACTGCTGGCAACACCCTAGTTAACAATGCTGGCGTTACCATCAGCAATGGTACAGCAGGACAGCCAGTAACCTTAACCAACACTGGCTTAAACAATGGCGGCAACACCATCACCAACGTAGCACCGGGCGTCAATGGCACCGATGCTGCAAACGTTGACCAACTTAAAACTGCTGCTGCTGC
>NZ_KB849211.1:283077-309070 GCF_000368025.1 Acinetobacter parvus DSM 16617 = CIP 108168 | reverse complement strand
GGCTTAAGCTTTGTTGATAGTACAGGCACATTGGTTGCGAACAGCCCAAGCATCAGCAAAACAGGGATCAATGCAGGCAATCAGAAGATCACCAATGTTAAAGCTGGGGATGTCAATTCAACATCTACAGATGCCGTGAATGGCAGTCAGCTATATACAGCACAAAACAATGTGAAGAATGTATTGGGGAGCAGCACACAGATTGATGCAACCGGCAATTTAACTTCAACAAATATTGGCGGAGTTACAGGAGCCAATACGGTTCACGATGCAATTCAGCAGGTAAATAACACCGCGACTAATGCGAAGACTCAGGCAGATAAAGGTTTGAATTTTGCAGTGAATGGTGTAACTCCAGCAGACAACGTACAGCTGGGAGAAACTGTTAACTTTGCAAATGGTACAAATACAACAGCAACCTATGATGCGGCGACGAATACCTACAAATACAGCCTGAACGATACATTGTCCTTAAGCAATGCGGGCAGTCTATCGATTAAGGATAGTGCTGGTACAGGTACAGTCGTTTCTGTTGACAAGACAGGGGTACAGTCAGGCAGCATTAAGCTGGATGCATCAACAGGTAAGATCACAGGAGTAACAGATGGTCTAGTTGCTGCAGGATCTAAAGAAGCAGTAAATGGTGGTCAGCTTGATGCAGTAAAAGCGATAGCCAATACAGGCTGGAAACTGACGACAGATAAAACTGGTACGGGTGCAGTGGCAGGTAGTTCAGTTGAACAGATCACGCCAGATGAAACAGTAACGTTTATCGCTGGTGACAACATTGCGGTTGAACAGGCAGGGAACAAGGTCACTGTAGCAACGAAGAAAGATGTGGTATTTGACAGGGTGACATCGACAGATATATTAGGTAATACATCTATTCTGAGTGCAACAGGCATAATTACACAAGACAAGGATGGAAAAAAATCTGCATCATTAAGTAATACGGGTTTATTTGTAGCTGAAATGAATGCAACTGGAAATACCTTGAGCAGCAGTAGTCTTGAAGCAGGTAAATTGACTGTAAAAGGCACTAACACACTGGTGCTAGATTCAGTGAAAGGTACATTGACTGGTTTGAGTAATAAGACACTTGGAAGTGGTGATTTTGCATCTCAAGGCCGCGCAGCGACTGAAGAGCAGCTGAACCGGGCGCAAAGTAATGTCGCATCTATTTTAGGCGGTAATGCAGCCAATAACGGTGGCCTGCTCAGCATGTCGAATATTGGTGGTACTGGTGAAAGTACTATTGATGATGCAATCAAATCAGTCAATCAAGTGGCTAATAATGCCAATAAAGGCTGGAATGTTAGCACCAATGGCGGTACAGCAAACAATGTGAAGCCAAACGATACTGTTGATTTCAGTAATAAAGATGGCAATGTCACAGTTTCAAATCAGGGCAATAACATTACTGTCGATTTAAACAAAGATATTGATTTGGGTGCAGCTGGTAGTGTAACGACCGGAGACACCAAAATTGATAATAATGGTTTAACGATTGCGGGTGGTCCAAGCGTAACCAAAAATGGTATCGATGCGGGCAAACAAAAAGTGACCAATGTTGCTGACGGTAAAATTACTGCCGATTCTCAAGATGCTGTGAATGGTGGTCAAATTCACGACATGATGGGTGCTGGTGCTTATGACACCAATGGAAATCTCAGTAATATTGGTGGTACAGGTCAAAGCAATATTAACGATGCTATTGCAGCAGTAAACAAAACCGCAGTTCAATCTAAATCGACTGTGACTGAAGGCAGCAATATCAAAGTTGTGAGCAATTCAAATGCAGATGGCAGTACTAATTATACGGTGTCAACAGCTGATGATATTACGCTGAACAGTGTTACAGCGAAGGATATTAATGCAGGTACTGTAACGACTGATAAGGTGGTTGCTGGCAATACCACTGTTGATAGCAGTGGCTTGAGCATTAAAAATGGTCCATCTGTGACCGCTTCCGGTATTGATGCAGGCAGTAAAGTAGTGAGTAATGTCAGCAATGGCGTGCAAAACAGCGATGCTGTGAATATGGGGCAGTTGTCTCAATACCTAGGCGGCGGTGCTGGCTATAACAACATCACGCAAAGTTTTGATGCGCCAAATTATCAAGTCAATGGTGGTTCTTATAACAATGTCGGTGATGCATTAGGTGCGCTAAATCAGGCCGATCAGGCATTGGGTAACCGTATTACAAATTTGGGTGATCAGTTACAACAAGCATTCTACTCAACAAATCAACGTATTGATGATGTTGAGAAAAAAGCCAATGCAGGTATTGCTGCGGCAATGGCATTAGAAAATGCACCGTACATTCCAGGTAAATACACTTATGCGGCAGGTGCTGCCTATCATGGCGGTGAAAATGCAATTGGTTTGACTTTACGTAAAACTGCGGATAACGGTCGCTGGTCATTGACTGGTGGTGTTGCTGCCGGTTCATCAGGTGATCCAAGTGTACGTGTTGGTATCAGTGGTGTAATTGATTAATGCATGGTGGGGAAAGAGCATGGTGGCTCTTTCCCACTTGTTTTTTAAATTTAATCAAGAATTGAGATGACAATGAAAACTTTATTAAAAACAATTGTAAGCTGTGTATTTTTAACTGGTGTGTTGAGTGGTCTAACACATGCAAAAGAGCAGATTAATTTACAGATGGCTGATGAGTCCGTTTCTTTTCCAGAAGTGAAAAAAAGTTACCTAGATCAAGTTCACCGTTATGAATATGATCAGGTACTGCGTCTGGAAAATGGCTTAACCAAAGACCAAATTCGTTATATTTTGGGCCATCCACATTTTAGCGAAGGCGTGTTTGGGGTTCGTGAATGGAACTATGTATTGGATATCCGTGTGCCTGAAACCCAGCAATACAAACGCTGCCAGTTACGTATCGACTTTGATAAAGACTACTTGGCCAAGGCATATTATTGGAAGGGTGAAGCCTGTCAGGGCTTGGCGCAATATGGTGCCAACAATCAACCTGTAGATAAAAATGCATTGGTTGTTGGAGGACTGAATGCCCAAGTTGCACAAGCTAGCGTACTATTCGCCTTTGACCGTTATGATGAGTCTGCGATTAACCGTGACTTTAGCCGCGTGGAAGAAATTGCAGAGGCCATTAAGCAGTCCGGCAGCCAGCGGGTTACTGTGACGGGTTATGCCGATAAATTGGGTAACTTTAACTATAACCAGGTTTTATCTGCACAGCGTGCGAATACCGTGGCTTATTTGCTAGCTCAACTGGGGATTGATCCGAATTACATTAAAGTCGATGCCAATGGAACAACCCGAATTTATAAAGAGTGTGAAGGTCAAACCAAATCTACTTCAACTGTGGAATGTTTAGCACCAAATCGCCGAGTAAATGTTAATTGGTAATAAGAATTAATGGAGTATATTGTGCTGATAAAGTAACTATATACTCTTTTTCCTTAAAATTAAGAGGTTTAGAAAGTAAAAATGATTTTAACCAAGGCAGTTTAAGCAAATTAAGATACAAACTAGGTAATCCTCCCATAAATAACCGAAGTTAAGAGTAGAGGTTAAGCAGCCATTAGAGGAGGCCTTCCTTTGTTGGCCTGGTGTGGTCTTTCATGATTGTAATGCCACAGCCAATTTGCTGCATAATCTTGTACTTCATCCAAAGTATCAAATGAAATATATGGCTCAACGGGCAAAAGCTAGTCCTCTGAGAATCAGCTTTCATATTGCATCCATTAGTATTCTGAATATTTAAAGATTCACTTCATTGGATTCAGCAGGTAATTTACCCAAGCATTTTGAAAATTTACTGGAAAAGCCAAGAAATACATTTTACCTGAGAGAAGAGCGAGAAGTTGCCCTAGGGTTGTGAAGGGAAAACCGCAGAAATACCCAAGAGAATACCAGTCAATTTCTTAACTGACTGGCATTAGGCCGTGTCGAGGTATTTCAATTAATGCCATTTCGCACTTGTTGTAAAATCCAATCCTCATATTCTTGTAGTGTTTCTTGTAGCATATCCATAGGTCGTACGATGTAGTGCCTTTCAACTAATGCACTTGGTTTATGACCTGATATCTGTGCTAAAGATCCTTCATTGATTTTTGCCCAAATAGCTAACGTTTTATATGATCTCCTCAATCCATGGGGAGTAAGTTCAATATTTAGTTTTTTACATATTTTCTCGGCTTTGTTGCACAAAGATTTGAAATGCAAAGCGCCCCTAATTGAGCCAAATTTAAGGCGTAACTTGGGTAAGTGGTCGACCTAATTCCGTAAATCTGTTAAGGACTGCTACACGTGCATGGATCTCATTCACTTGGCTATCAAAACTCCTTGCACTGAGTTTATCTCCTAATAATTTGATGCAATGCATCTTAGTTTCAACCAAACTTCGACGATGATAGCCTGACCATTTTTTCCATAGTGTCCTGCCTAAACGTTTAATTGTTCTAAGTAATTCATTTCGCTCTAGCGAGCTACTCTTTGTATCTTTCCATTGTTTCGCATTTTTTCTAGGTGGAATCACCGCATGCGCTTGCCGATCTGCAATGACCTGACGGCATTGCTTGGTGTCATAAGCTCCATCGGTATAAACAGAGTTAATCTGCTCATCTTGTGGAATCTGATTAAGTAAATCACCAAGCACCTGTGAATCACTGACATTATTGGTTGTAAGCTGAACTGCTCGTATTTGTAGGGTTTTAGCATCTATACCAATATGAAGTTTACGCCATTGGCGACGATATTCAGCTCCATGTTTCTTGCGTTTCCATTCGCCCTCACCTAGAAACTTCATGCCTGTAGAGTCTACGAGTAGATGCAGCCCATCGCTACGTTTTTGGTAGCTGATTGCAATATCAATATGCTTTTGTCTTCTACAAAGCGTACTGTAATCTGGTGCGGTCCAATTTAATCCGCAAAGTTTAATCAGACTTTGCACAAAGCCAGTGACCATACGTAAAGATAGACGGAATAAGGATTTAATCATTAAGCAGCTGAACTGTACCGGGTTTGTCGGAGACTTTTTTATTTAAGTTAGGCCACCTAGCTTAACGGGTTAGTCTTATCATAGTAGACCAATAAATAATCTCTTAAATAGGCTGTCTGATGTTTTTAAAATGCCATAACGCCCGGAGCTTTCTTTCCAAATTCTTTTAATTTATTCAGCATGATGCAAATCATGTAGATCTCGCTTTGTTTGATGTTCCCTTGCGAAGCGAAGCTTCCCATCAACTAGATCTAGGGGTAATACCCCCATTTTTAATTAAATTAATAGGTAGAAGCTGCGATCGGTACAATCTTACAATTCGCCTCAACGCCATATAGGTCTTTATTGTTATGGATGAAATCCAGCATTATTTGTGTGGGCGTTCGAGCTCCACCTGGGCGAAAAAAGTGGATGCTTTACGGAGAATTTCATTCGCACGTTGCACTTCTTTATTTTCACGTTCGGGCTGTTTAATACGTTCTTGATATGGAAGTTGCTGTACTTTAATTGAATTTTGTTGATCTAAATATTTTTGATACCAAACTCGTAAAGTTTCAGGAGTGCAACCAATTTTAGGCACAATCGCAGCCCAATTCGATGGATAATCTTTTTCAAATTCAATCAATAATTGAACCGCTCTATCTCTGATTTCAGGGGTATATTTAGGTTTTTTCATCGGATCACTACGCTTCGCTACGTCTTGCGAAGCAATGCGTCTCATCTCAGAAAGTTTGGTCTCCGACAAACCCGGTACGGTTCACTTTGTAAAAGCTATTTAGTGCAATAAATTGATATTATGCTCAATCCTATTTTGGATCATTTGGATAGTCTCTGCTTGAATTTGTCCAGGTAATAGATCATGAGCGATATTGCTGAATCGGATTGCAACCTTACAAATCGAACTAATAATTTCATCGACTTCTTGGGCAGAAAGTTCCGCTTCCTGAGTACCAAGTTTTACAAGAGCTTGTCGAGGAATATCCAGTGCCTCACCCATGATATCCATTTGATGATATCCACCTGGCCCTTCACAGAAAGTAACATCATAGGCAGGGGATAGTTTCCATTGCCCATTTTGGGACATCAGAAATGAAAAGTTTTTGCAATGATCATCTCGATTATTGAAGACTACATTGAAAACAGCTCGCTTGAATGCAATTGCTTTTTCGCGAACATCATTGGTGCAAAAGTGTGCAGCGCGAAGAAAGTTACTGTAGTCTAAACTCCCTGGTGATTTAAAATCAGCTCCGGTGAAGGCCGCTAAACTTTGCATAGGGATACGCATGCCATCGTGGCGGTCAAATCTCTTTGATGCAAATGCGGTTAATCCATTCGGAAGAGTAAAATATTGAGTGTCAGGGGTATCAATATGACAATGACGCAAACATTCTGCATAAACAGCTTCAATTGCACAAACTTCAGGATGCTCTTGCTGAGCGGGAAATTTGATCAGCCAAGCTTCATGTTGATGTGAGCTAACTGTTGAGAATTCGTTGGTGACAGGATCACGATAGATGAGCGCTTTTGGCCTTGCACCTTGTGGAGATCCACCCATAATTAATAAATGCTGTAAAAATTCTGCACCTTCTCCTTTGAGAACTTCCTGAACTTCTTGAGCGAGTTTAATCAGTGGGATATTTTCAGTTAATGCGAACTCAGTTGCTGAAGGTTCAAAGGATAATGCTCCCATCGCATGTGTATTAATATACGTGAGTCTTTCTAATGGCCCAATCCGCGCAGGATTGAATCCATTTTTTTTAAATAAGCGATCCATAAGAAGCATGCCCCAACCATCGGGCAAGGCATCATATGTAGGACCTGGCAATCCCATTTGATGTGCAGGAAAGTTCGTTCTTAATGAGTCACCTTTTAACGGAAGTAGGTAAGAGGAAAGTTCTAAACCTTTACTGATCGCTTCTGGACTGTATTCAAAGGCGATTAATGGCCGACCTGTGATTGCGGTTGAGGAGACCAGTGTACCCCAAAGCCAATATTCACCCCATCCATTGTAGTAAACATTAAGTTTTTTGAGCATGGACTTATTTCCTTTTGATACGTTGGCGAGCCGTATTGCTCTCATAGCGGAGAATGTCATTTACACTGTTTAAATGAGGTTTAAAGAGTTCCTCTAATTCTTTTAATCGGCCTAATACCATGGCAACACGTACTAAATTTTCAAATGAAACATTTCGACCAGCTTCCAGATTAGATACTGTATTCACACTAACACCAGCACGTGTAGCGACGTCTGCCTGAGTCATTTCCAGATAAAGTCGTTCTTTGCGAAGCCTTTCACATAATGAAGTAACAACCTCTTCAGGTTTTTTGAATTTTAAATCCATAATATTGTATCTTATGTCTATATATATGTATTAAACCACAAAATAATGGAGTTATTAACTTTGCTCGTTAATCGGTAATGAGGTGATTTATGGGCTGATTAGATCCTATTAGATTAAAGAAGTCCAATTAGATATTTAAAATCTAAAGGAATCTAATACGTAAGCGTCCGCTGAACCCCATAGCTATTTTTTAATTCGATTCAGGTTTCCAGCGGTGTGGCAGTAATTCTTCTATTTGGGTCACTTTATGTGTGGGCAACCTTTTCAGCACATCACTTAAATAGGCATACGGATCAAGCCCATTCAGCTTTGCTGACTGTATTATTGACGGAATTAGGCCAGACATATACATCTTGAGAAGAAGAGGGGATTCTTATACCTCGCATTTGAATTATTGGAGAGGACTATCACTTTCAAATTTTTCTGTAATACTTTGCTTATCTTAAAGTTTAGCCTGAAGCCCTTCCACCAATTGTAAAACAGAGGTCAATCCCTGAGGGTTCTGAATCTGTTCTATTGGAATACCACTCAACAATTTATTGGGTAACATTCATAAAATGTTGCATCCATTTAGCCTCTCCACCTGTTAGAGCATCTAATGATATCGCAATACGAATTAAAATAATTGCGAGTTCTCCCTGACTTGAATCGGGATCTAACTCAAGCGAATTTAAAGTTTCCACTGAATCTAAATTGAGAACGATAGCAAGCTGGTCCTGTGTCAAACTAAGTTATTTTGCAGCTGATAAAACAGATTTAGCCAATACCTTTTTTGTTTTGCAATTTTTTCTGATGTTTTACGCATAACTGATCTCTGTTTCAGAGGTTACTGATACATAGAATTTATACTATTTTCTTATTGTTTCTTAGATATCCAATTTTTGCTAAAGATATATTAAATGTGGCTTTAGATAAGGAAGCAACGGTTAAATTATTTAACCGCATGTAGTGATTTTTAGACCTTCAACTTGCAGTTCAAGAGATCGAGGTCTGCCAATACAAGCTAGATGTAAGCAAAATTTAAATGCAGCAAGAGCATGACCATCTTTTACTGAGTAGAGTTGTAGACGAGGAAATTCCTCTTGAGTCGTAGGATGATCTGTTGTGCTCGATTTAGCCAGCTTTACTAATAAAGGTTGTTTCTTTTTATCTAACAATTGTACCAAGTCTTGTCCAAGTAAATGCCAAAATTGATGGGGAAATAAAGCCTTAACTTGGGAGTAAAAATGTTCGAGTTGATCGATATCCTTCCAGCGATAATGGATACCGGTATGTGAAGCAGTCACTCGATTTAAAAATACATTCAGGACGTATGCAATTTGTGTTGGTTTTTTACGAGCTATTTTCTGTAGATGTTCAAAAAAATAAGTCACTGCATGAAGCTCTTCAGCGCTATCAAGCATTGCTGGTTTTAAGTGGGTTGAGCTACCAATACTAAATAAACGTGGATTCCCTTTTTTTGATTTAATGTTTGCTAAATTTAGAGCATTTTCATACCAATAATTGACGAGTTCTTCTGGCAAGCACATACGTTGAGCTGTACTTTTAGGATCTTTAGTAGTCTCCAATATATTGAGCGTTTCATAGAAGCGTTGAAGTGAAATTTTAGAATCTTCTGTTCCAACAAAAAAAACAAAAAAATCATGGGATTGATCTATTTGTAATGACAGTTCATCTAAAATGTCAGTAGCATTACTTTGAAGCCATTTTGTTTGATCGTTCAATAATATAGTTGCTAGAACGGACTGGTTTTTTTCAAAATTAAAGTCTTTTTCACCATTTGTTATTTGCAAATTTTTAAACGTTGCATTGTGTCCCATAATTTTTTTAGCCAATTCATTAGGCATATCTGGATGATGTTTTAGTAGTTTTTGACCAGCTATGAGATAATTTAAGTGAATATAACTTTTGAAAGTTTCAACGGGTTCTATATGTCCTAAAAGGTGTGCGATAACAAACCAATGGTTTTGTCCATGTTGATTTTGAAGTAGCTCGGCTCGAATTTTTTGATATTCGTTTTCGCTATAGTCAGTTAGCTTTTGCACAAGTGGTGCATATTCAGAGTTCAGTAAAAGCGATAAATGATTCGCTGTAGTGTGACGAAAAGAGTGAAAGGAGTAATGATGCCCTTTAAAGACCTGATTTAATATCAGTTTTAGGGGTACTGTGACAGTGTGTTTATTCAGTTTTTTATTTTCATTCAAGTTGCTGAATAAATATAAACTTTTCTTATTCTCTAAACGTTTTTCAACAACAAACTCGCTAAAAGATTGGTACTCATCATCTTTAAGCAAAGCGTAGGCAGGCACAATCCGTTCCGCACTATCAGTTTTGAGCAGATGTTGATTCCCTTGCTTTTTTGAACCATAAGGTTGAACCCAGATTGAAAATTGATTTAAACCCTCGATATCTTTTACACGTAACCCGAGTATTTCGTTAATACGCATACCAGTACGGTAAGCCAAAATATAAATAATTTTTAATAATTTATAGTGATGGTCTGAGATGGATTGGTCATGTAAGAGCTGATTTAACTTCTTTAATATGACTTGGAAGGCTGTGTGACCTATGATGCGTGCCCGTGGTCGACTTTGCGATGCAATAAATTCAAGTTCAAAATCTTCTGCTTGAAAAACAATTTGTTGAAAGGTATGAAAGCGTTTCAACATGTGGATTGTTTGGTCTTTAGATTTTTTAAACTCAGGTCGATCTGCTTCATCAGCAAGTCGTGTATTGCTAATGATTTGTTGATAGATTTTGTTCAGCAGATCATTAATGTCATCGTCGGCATCGATGTATTGTAAGGCATGAGTTAAAAACGGTTCTGCGATCCGGGTGTAATATGTATAGATTGAACTATCTGCGAGTTTTTGATTGTCTTGAAATGCCTTCGTGTACTGAGTTGTATCAAAATCAAAGGTGGTTGATAATTCTTTTATTTGTTCTGAACTTGGTCGATAGAGACTGATGAGCCACAAAATAATACGTTTAGAAAACTCATTAAACTGCTCTTGGTGACGCAGGCAAAAATCAATAATGAGTTCAGCAATAGGTTGGTCCGTTGATGATGTGCGAATTATTTTCAGCAAGTTTTTATGAATAAATATCACATTCTCTACCGCTTCAGACGTATTGAGATCTGGTAGGACTTTGGCTGTAGAAGAGACATTTCGTTCGATTTCATCACTTAATTGAGTTTTAAATTTTGGGAATGCAAAGTTTTCAAACTCATGTTCTGATAAACCACACGTGAGTGTGTTTTCTAACAAACATTGTGAAAGGGCAGGATCAACATCTGCATTCTGCAGTTGTAGCCAATTAAAATTGGCGTAGTCACGTAAAAACTTAAAAGTCTTGTTGGTGTATGGATGTTTTATTTTTTGAAAAATGAGGTGCAGATACGCATTCACGTCTAGACTGATGTCACGAATTTGTCTTGTATTGAAGTGAATGAGCCAGAGTCGTGTGAGTTGATCTGGAACAAAATTACGCGATTTTCGTATTGTTTTTTCATCAACAAATAGATCGCCATAGCTTGGAGAAAGTGGCTCTAAAAAGATGATATTAAAATCGAAAATTTTTTGGATTTTTTCAGGGTTTTTTAAATGTTCGAGCAAAGCATTTAATGAAGCTGTTTGATTTAATCCACCGTATAACATTGAGCAAAGCAGAATATTCCCAATAATTTCATCATCAGAAAAAGCGGAACTATCTTGAGCAAGAATCCAGTAATCCCACTGTCTTTCGAGGATGATGTCAATTTCATGACCGGCTTGGATCCAATCTAGGGTGAAAATTGGTTCATCGCGTTTCATCTCAAAGGTGAGATAAGGTAGAGGGAGGTCTAGGTTATTACTTTTATTGAGGTCTTTGATATATGTTCGGAAGAATTCATGAGCATATTTTTTCCAGGCAAGATTCGGTGCTTTACGTTTAATAAACTCATAAATTGCAGGATAAGCTTGAATTAAGTCTTCATTTGAGAATTTTTGTTCATCAAAGTATTGTCGGAGCTCTTGTTCTGCATCAGCTCGTATGTCCTTTTTAGGCTCATCTCGTTTGAATTGACGTCTATCTTCAGCATAGCGTTTTTTTGGGATTTTTTTATTGAATGATGACATGAACTTCAATCCCGCTAATTTTAAATTGATCTTTCATTTGCTCTAAAACATTCGCAATTTTAGAAAATTGAGATAGTGATAAACTGGAAAAAGGATGTGCTGCTTCTTGTTGCATGAGCTCATGTCCAAAGAGAGCTAAAATTTCAGGTTCAGAAAATTTATGAGTCAAAAATGCACGAGCTGTGTGGCGATGCCAATTTTCATGAGCAAGTCCTAATTCAGGATATAAATTTTTGACTGTATAAGGTCTTAGTGGTGTCCACTTGTTATTTTGAATGATTCCAAGCAAGGGTAACTTACTTGTTTCTATTTGTTGTGTGACATCATTTAAAAGTGGGTAATTCATCGCGATTTGAATCGAAAAATATTCTAAAAATTTAAGGAATTTTTTTATCTCTTCAACTAAAAATGAACAAAGTGGGATTAAACGTCCGAATCCATTGCGGCCGCCTGCTTCTTTGTCAGAAACCATCAAAATTTGGCGTTTTAAATTAAAGTTTTTAAGAAATCCAGGGAATTCAGCAACGGGGCGTGCTGCTGTAAAAAGAAGGAGGATATGCCACATCCATATGTTGTAGTGGTTGTATATAGCAATCAGATCGTCTTCAGCTTGTGAAAAAATATTAAACTTCAATACAGCAAAAATCTCTGTAATGATCTGTGGTTTTGGAGCTTTACGACTACCAAAATGAATTATTGAATCAGGGGGCGAAGGTACACAACTTTCATATGTGCTTGCTATATCTGCACAAAGTGATTTTAGAATATCAACATATTGTGCATGTAATCGTGGAATATTCTGATGACAATAAGAAATAGATGATGACTGATTGGCATCAATCCCTGTGATTAAATCTGCGAGTTGTTTACTCCCTGTTTTTGCAAGAACCGTATGATGCAGTAGAGAACTCACCTTTACGACAGATAGTTTTGGAATCAATAATTCTTGTCTTAATTTGCGTAAATATTGCTGTATATCATCGAAACTAACCGAATCCATTTTGCGGAGATCCTCAATGAATAGATTCGGGATTGGAATGTCTAAATAGATCGTCTGATTAAGTAAGCTTGTTGAATACTCAAAATCACGGTTCTCAAATACATTAAATTTACTGCTTAAGAAGAATTGATCATTTTTATGGATCAATTTTTGGCGGTTATTTAAGTTTTTAGCTCGCTTGCTTTGTATATATAGCCACTCATTCACACTGTTGCCTGTCAAAAATGCGAGCATCAGGATTAAAGCACTTTTATTTTGATGTTCAGAGTAGTCCACATGAAGTCTTTTCAGTAGATGGTTCACGCTAGATGGATTCGGAAAAAAACTACTCGACGTGAGTAAATGTTCTTTGCGTTGAATATGTTTTGCAACAAGCGATAGAACATAGTTTTGACTCGTTTCTGAATGTGCTGCGAGTGGTGTGACGTCAGTTGGATTGACAACAATTTGTCGATTAATCGGCTCATCGATTAAGGTTTCTATATTCAGTGCTTTAGATTTAGCCCCTTTTTTGATTTCGATACTTTCTTCAATGAATTGTTCTTCATCAAGAAACTGATGTTGAAGCTGCGTATCGATACTTGCACGTGCAATCTTCGCTTTGTTTTTTAAAATGTAGTTAAAAGTAATCCGAATATCATTGAGTAGATTGCGATCAAACTCAGGCAATTCATCCGTATCTAATGTGATCAGATGTTGAATAAATTGTTCTAAGCTCAACGTTAGATCTTTAAGATAGACATTCCAGAGGCGTTTATATTCTTCTGTATTATGATATTTTTTTTCAGTATCTAAATTTTTATTTGCAGTTCTAAAACGTTGGAATAAGCGCTTTACTGTATTGAAGTGTTCGGCGTGCGCTTGTTTAAAAAGATCTGGCTTGAGCTCAGGAAGAGCAATTAAATAAATTGCTGCTTTTAAAACTAGAATATTCCAATTTTTTGCATGCGTCTGCGATTCAGATAATTGCGAAATTGAATTGACATATGAAGTAATCGGTAGATCACTGATCTTAACTTTTTTAGAAAAAGAGATTACTGAAGGTTTGGGCAGATTTGACTGAAATTCTACATCGATGTCAAAGCAATCGAGATTGAGACCATCTAGACAGTTGTCAGTCTGTTGAGAAGACAATAGTTCAATCACAAAGTTGATATGTTGTGCACGTTCAAATTGCTCATCACCGAACAATTTTTCAATTGTTCTTTTAATTGAAATCATTGGTAAATCAAAATGTTCGTTTAGATCATTAGACATTTAAGATCTCCAAATTTTTTCTGCACTCAGATCGCTATTTGAGTGATCTAAGAGATCTTTTACACATCTGCTGTGTAATGATAATTCATTAAAAATCTGTGTACGTTCTTGCTTGATCTTTTTCATCCGCTGATTGAGTTGGTTTCGAGAGCATGAAAGCAAGTGTGCAAGTAACTCTAGGCTCATTTGATGGTGTGGCTTCAAAGATGATTCTTTGTTAAGAGTTAATAGTGTTTGACGTGAAAGATGTGTATTAATCAAGTGCAATGTTTTTCGTGGGTTCAAAGGCTTAATGTCAAATTTTGTAGATTTGATGAATTGAATAAATTCACGACTGCATAACTCCATCAGAAATGCTAACTCATCATCTGAAAAAGATTGTTGATTGTGAATAATTAAAGTGACTTCATTAATATCTTGCTTTAAATAGCTAAGATATAAGTGAATATTATTGAAAATGGAGTAGCCATCAAATTCTGAAGTTTTCCACACATGGAGTTCTTTTATGCGATTAGAAATATCTAAATCTGCAGTGAGATTTTTAAACATATTTAAGTAGCATAAGTTGAAACCATACGCTTGTGGATGAATGGTGATTCTGCTTTTTTTGAAATTTTTTAGAGTACTTATCTGTGTTGCTGGAAACTTCAAAAGTAGTTCAGATGTCAGATCCATGTGTGCTATTGAATAAAAATAATACAGCAATATTCACGTATATTTAGAGTTTTTGAATATGGCAGGAGGTATCATTTTTTCCTTGTTTTTAAAGTTTATTTATTATTGAAAGTTTCAAATTTTCCTCCTCGATTAGATACTCACTATTAGTTAGCTATATTTGTGAGTTGGCAAAAAATATCATGTTTCTATTATGATGTTCACATAGCAGATTACAATGAATACAGTAGGGATGAGTATAGTTGATTATTACAATAACAATGCTCAAATTTGATCTTTTTTAATGGTAATTAAAACCAAACAGGAATCAATTTTTGATAAGTATGTGGCTTTGTTGCACAAAGATTTCATAATTATATGATTTTAAAAGTTTTAATTATTTTTTGATCCAAAATTAAATTTATTTAAATCAGATGCTTACATATTTATGCAACAAAGCCCTCGTATTGTGAAGAAATTATCTTATAAGATTTGACTTCAAAAATTACATATCGCGCTCTAAAGTCAAGTCTTTAAAATGAGCAGTGTGCAATATAAAAATCATTCAAATGCACTAAAAAACAGTTTGTGAGAGAGGAATAGTAGATGAATACGCGATCTACCATTATGGATACCAATAGCTTCCGTGCCGAGCATGCGAGTGCACTAGATTCTGAAACCCGAAAACTGACCGATCGACGTAGCCAAAATTTAGGTGAATCTTACCGCTTGTTTTATCGAAACCCAGTGCATCTTGTAAAAGGGCAAGGACAATACCTTTGGGATGCTGCAGGCAATCAATACTTGGATGCTTATAACAATGTCGCTAGTATAGGACATTGCCATCCTGCGGTAATCAATGCCGTAAATGAACAAATGCAAATGTTGAATACACATACTCGTTATTTACATGAGCGCATTTTAGATTATACCGACGAACTTTTAGCGACCACACCGACTGAAATTAACAAAGCCATGTATATGTGTACGGGTTCTGAGGCGAATGATTTGGCCATTCGTATTGCCCGTGAATACAGTGGTGGTACGGGTATTATTGTGTCGCAAGAAGCCTATCATGGTACTAGTGATCTTACTTCGGGCTGTTCGCCTGCGCTTGGTACAGGACAGACCTTAGCTGCTACAACTCGTTTGGTGGCAGCACCTGATCAATATCGTTTTGAGGGTGAAGATTTAGGTGACTGGTTCGCCGCGCAAATTCAAGCACAAATTGATGATATGAATGCCAATGGCATCAAGTTTGCAGGCTTCTTAGCCGATTCCATTTTTTCATCAGACGGGGTAATGCCAAATCCTATTGGTTTCCTGAAAAAAGCAGTGGATGTAGTGCATGCCAATGGTGGTATTTTCATTGCTGATGAAGTACAGCCTGGTTTTGCTCGTACAGGCGATTCTTTTTGGGGTTTTGGGCGTCATGGTGTGGTGCCCGACATCATTACCACAGGCAAGCCGATGGGCAATGGTATTCCAGTATCAGGTTTACTCGCGAAAGATCATGTGTTGTCTGCCTTTAGTCAAAAAATCCCTTATTTCAATACCTTTGGGGGGAATCCTGTGGCGATGGCAGCGGCGCAGGCCGTGCTGAAAACTATTCAAGAAGAAGAGTTACAAGCCCATAGTCAGCGCCTTGGTGGTCTACTTTTGACAGAATTGCGTAAGCTGATGGAAAAGTATGACTGTGTTGGTGATGTGCGTGGTGCTGGTTTATTTATTGGTTTCGAATTGGTACAAGATCGTTTCACCAAAATGCCTGATAAAGCTCTGGCACTGGATTTGATTGAAGAATTGCGTAATACGCATCGTGTGCTGACCTCTGTTGCGGGACCATATGGCAATGTCTTGAAGTTACGTCCACCATTGGTGTTCCAAGAAAAGGATATTGATTGGTTGGTTGGAGCGTTGGATCAAGCCTTAAGTAAACTGCAAAAATAAACTTAAATGTCATACATATTTAACCCCGCTCAATGAGCGGGGTTTCTTTTTTATTGATGTCTTACCACTTAATGTCGTAATTGGCGTGGTGTACAGCCAAACCAACGCTTGAATGCACGGGAAAAGGCACTGACTTCGGAATAGCCTAATAAAAATGCTACTTCAGAAATCGGTAAATTCTTCTGTTGAATATAGTGTTTGGCCAGTTCATAACGAACTTGATCAATTAGTTGAGTAAAGGTGATGTCGTGTGATTTTAAGCGCCGTGATAAGGTACATGGACTCATATGTAAATCTAGTGCAACTTTTTCCAAGTTGGGTTCACCATGAATCAAATCTTGCTGAATGTGTGCACGGACTTGATTGGTTAAACTTTGTGACTGCGATTGCGTATTCAGAATTTTTAAAGTGTCGAGCATCATGGTGAGCAGCAACGGGTCTGACTGTGGCATTGCGGTTTTAAGGTCTGATTTGGCAATCAAAATTGAATTGAATGGCTGATCAAAAAACACTGATGCATTAAACAGTTTACTGTGTTCTTGCCAAAACTCGGGACGTGGGTGTTCAAAATGAATTTCGCGTGGTGAATAGTGTGTGCCCAAGACTTCACGAATTACATTCATAAACATGCCCACTGTGAGTTCGGCATCTTGTCGTCGCGATAAAATTGCACCATGCTGGACTTGGTAGTCGAAACGATAGGCATCATTGACTTCAACCATACGGCATAAAGTATCTTTTTGATGCAGATTAAAATGTGAGGTCATGTTCTTTAATGCATCTTCCAGCGATGCTGAACATAAACCAATATAGCCAATCAGTCCTAAAGCTTTGGGATGAAATTGCTGTCCATAATGCAGTCCGAAATTATCGCAATGTGATAGTTTTGCGGATTGTTCCAAGACTTCGCAATAATTGGTGAGTTGCAAACTGAGGGTGGGGCTGAGCAATAATTCAGGATTAATACCACTGATCCCAAAAATGCGATCGACATCGGCACCTTTATGCAGAATAAAGTCACTTAGGCCTGTCGCGGCAGCTGATAAAATGCCTTGGTTGCTGATGTCTTGAGCGTTGATGGAGAGAGGATTAAATTGAATCATGCATAGCCTCTTTTAATACAGAACCGTTATTGTTCTAAATTAAGCAAGAGCTATGCCATTCAATGCTTTACGGTTTGCTTCTGCCTACAGGTATTTTTTTATATACCTGCTGGAATTTGGTTGTTAAGATATTTTTTGCAAAGTCGCACAGTTTCATCCGACCATTGCGCTCCCAAACTTTTGGCCATGTCGGTATAGGCATGTGAACCGAACCAAGCCATCAATTGGATTCTACGTTGCATAATAAAGGTGGGAACCAACGCATACTCTTCTGCACTCACATGCCCAATTTTTTCATAACCATTCAACCATTGTTCGACCCACTTGGGTGCAGCAGTATAGTGTTCATTAAAACTAATTGCTGCAGCTAAGTCATGCATAAACCAGCCCATGCCGCAGTCGTCAAAATCAATCACACCAACCTTTTTTTCATTCAACAACAGATTGGTCAGTCTGAGGTCAGCATGGATCAGCCCATAGTGATCTTTGGACTTCCCAAATTGATTTAGCTCGGTGGCAACACGGCAAATTGCCTCATCAATCACGGCATGATCTACCGATTTTAACTGTGGGGCATGACGCCAGTCACCCCAATGTCCATCGGCAAAAACCATACTTTCATGATCCCAAACAATACGTTGGAAGTAGGCTGGCATCTCCCATGTTTTACTGTGCAGGTGCAGTTGTGCTGTGATTTCACCCAACTGCTTAAAATCACATGGATCGACATTATCTGCTGTAGGCATTACACCTTTCACCCAATGAAAGAGCACTGCATGCCTTGAAATATCTGGACTGAGTGCCAATGTTTGGACTTTATCTCCATGACAGTCGGCAATGGCAATCGGCACCGCGATGCCATGCGCATTTAACGCATCTAACCATGCTAGTTCACTTTCGATTTGTTGTTTGGAATGATAATTGGGACGATGAATGCGTAGTGCATATTGTTGTTGAGCGGTTTTCACAACAAAGGTGGCATTTTCAGATTGGCAGAGTAATTTGATCTCGCCTTGATAGCATGCTGGATAGGTTTGCATGGCTTTTTTTGCCAATTCGTAGAGTTGTTGAATGCTTAAATATTCATTTTGTTGGACGCTCATGTTGTACTCCTTTTCATGCTGATCTTGGGTGCGGAGTCCCAGACTTTGAGCTGATCTTATAAAAGAAAAAAAAGAGCAACTTGACTTCAAGCGACTATGCTCATGATTTATTGTCAAGTTTAAAGCCGATATTTCACCGATATTAAAGTGGTCGAATTTGGTGAAAAGGTGATCGAGCATCATGAAAAATGAAATGATAATGACGGAGAGTGTCGCAGATAACACCGAATATTTTGCCCAACGCCAACTGAAAAAGGGTGCCGTCGGTTGGTTACTGTTGGTGGGGTTAGGGGTGTCTTATGTGATTTCGGGTGACTTCGCAGGTTGGAATTTTGGTATTGCGCAAGGTGGTTGGGGCGGATTATTTGTTGCTACGATTGTAGTGGCATTTATGTATCTATGCATGAGCTTGTCGATGTCAGAAATGTCGACCATGCTGCCAACAGCAGGCGGGGGCTATAGTTTTGCGCGAGTGGCGTTTGGGCAATTTGGTGGTTATCTTACAGGGACTGCAATTCTGATTGAATATGCAGTCGCACCTGCCGCAATTGCAGTTTTTATTGGCAATTATTGTGAAGCTTTATTTGGCATAGGTGGCTGGCCGATTTATCTGTTTTGCTATGTGTTTTTCATGGCAATTCATTTAAAAGGTGCAGGTGAGGCTCTGAAAATAATGTTTGGCATTACCGCAATTGCTTGTGTGGCGCTGCTGGTGTTTATAGTGGCAATGGTTCCACACTTTAATGCTGCCAATTTATTTAATATTGCAGTAATGCCAAATACTGAGGGGGCGAGTTCATTTTTGCCTCTCGGTTACATGGGCATTTGGGCTGCTGTCCCGTTTGCAATCTGGTTTTTCCTTGCAGTTGAAGGCGTGCCTTTGGCTGCTGAAGAAGCCAAAGATCCAGTCAAATCTTTACCACGTGGTTTAATTGGTTCAATGTTGATTCTGGCTGCATTTGCCCTGCTGATTTTGTTTTTAAGTGCTGGTGCGATGGGTGCAGAGCAAGTGAAAAACTCAGGAGCACCATTGGTTGATGCATTAATTGCAGTCTATGGACAGCATTCATGGATTGCCAGTTTTGTGAATTTTGTGGGATTAGCAGGTTTAGTAGCAAGCTTCTTCTCGATTATTTATGCTTATTCGCGTCAAGTGTTTGCCCTATCGCGTGCGGGTTATTTACCGAAAATATTATCGCTCACCAATAATAAACAAGCGCCGAAATGGGCGATTGTGATTCCTGGGGTAATTGGCTTTGTATTGTCATTAACGGGTGAAGGAGATTTGCTGATTTTGATTGCGGTGTTTGGTGCCACCATTTCTTATGTGTTGATGATGATGTCGCATATTAAATTGCGTTTTTCCCGTCCAGATTTAGCACGACCATATAAAACACCCGGCGGCATCGTCACTTCAAGTATAGCATTGGTTTTGGCCTGTGCTGCAGTGGTGGCGGGTTTAATGGTTAATCCAAAAGTATGGTGTTTGGCAGCGCTAATTTATGGTTTATTCATTCTGTATTATCTGCTGTATAGCAGACATCATCTGGTGGAAGGCACGCCTGAACAAGAGTTTGCATCTATTGAAATCAGAGATGAATAGTTGAGTGAAATTTACCTAATTTTTAAGAATATCAATCCCATTTTTAATGGGCTTGATATTCTTAAATGCTCATTAAATTATTTGGTGGTGTTTTAAAAAGTATGCTGAGATTAAATGAAGCCATTATTGATGTAAAAGAAGGTTAAGTCGAAGGCTTTAAAATGGTTTCCAGGTGGTGTTTCAAGCTTTTTGGAGAAATTACAACTTCTTCTAAAACCACGCCTTATTCGATGCCTTATTTTGCAATTATTACCTTCAATTCCTACAGTAAACAACTTACCAATACTTTGCTTGCAGTTTTTAAAAGCAGTGATGAAACTGTCCCAATGATCACTTGCAATTCGGGTGTAGTGAATACCTAATTGTTTAAGCTTTGTCTTCAACCTTTGGACTGTAGCTAAATGTCTCTTACCCCAAACATAAGCAACAACCTCACCTGTTTCTCGATGGTAGGCGTAAATAAGCCATTGTTTATTATTTTTATTTCAAACAAAAGTCCAGAATTCATCTACTTCGAGAGATTCATAATGACTTTGTTTAGGCTGAATTTGATAGGCCGATTCAGTTAAAGTCCGTAAGACTTTACCGATACTAATGCGCTCAACTTCAGCGATATCTCGTATACCGCTGCCTCTGACCATTCACTGTAATATTTTACGAGTAATGCCAGAATTACATCCTAGATAGCTCAGAGCATGGTCACCAATAAACTGACGTTTGCAGTCTTTGCATTGGTAGTTTTGTTTCCCATCTACTTTGATGCCATTTTTCTTTATACTGTCACTGAGGCAGGTTGGCCATTTGATTTCTAGAGTTATTTGCATTTCTCTGTTTTATCAAAATTCAACCTGCTTTTTTTTAGCATACTTTTTGATACACCACCAAATATTTTTCTTTGCTTCGAGGTCACTGAGTTCGGAAAAGGCCTGAATACCGCCTGCGGCTTTAATTCCATCTAAAGCGACAGATAGAGCTTCCTGATCTGACGGGAATGTTTCATCCCATACAGTAGAAGTACCACTTTGGTTCACCACTTCCAGTGTCCAGTCACTATCAGGTAATCGATAAATTAGAATTTCAATTTGCTCATTATCCTCTTGTAAAACTTGAGATAAGGGAGAGTCGATTAAATCATTTTCATCATATTCCAGAGTATTGTCATTATCAGACATTAGCGGCAGCCTTTATTGTATTTAACATCCGTCCATAGTAATGAATGAATTAAATTTTGCCTAGCAGTGGATATTATGGGATACAAAGAATGGCTAAATTCAAAAAATAATTGCTCCGACAATAAAACAAAATAATCCAAAAATTACCCAAATCCAGACATTCGATTTGGGTTGCTCGGTATCTGATGTATAGAACGGTTGTTGCTCCTGAATAGGATTCTCTTGGTTGCCAGCTCTGTTCTTATAGGTGTGGTGCTTGGAATAGGATAGGCCTGTGCCTGGAATACCAACGCTGGTTCGGGTGCCTTTTTTGCCAATATTTAAAGAAGCACCAGGTTTGCCAATGCTTGCACTGCTGATGCCTTTATGCGTCAGATTGATTTTTAATCCAGGTAATATTTTAATACTCTTGCGAAATCTGAAGCCCATTTTTTTTCCATTTAAAAGAACCAGTTTGGTTTCTATCTCAGTTGTCCGGATACAGTGAAATAAGAGTTTGATTCATTCATAGGACTGATCATTTGACTTATCTAGTGAAATATCAGTATGTTCTTTAACAGGCACTGTTGCAAATAACCACGAATGGTAAGCTGAAGACTGTTTTAGCTAAAGGTGCAGCATATGAATCCTTTCCATGGTCGGCATTTTCAGGGCGAAATCATTCTTTGGGCTGTGCGCTGGTATTGTAAATATGGCATTAGCTATCGTGAACTGCAGGAAATGCTGGCCGAACGGGGTGTGAATGTTGATCACAGTACAATTTATCGTTGGGTTCAGCGTTATGCTCCAGAAATGGAAAAACGCTTACGCTGGTATTGGCGTAATCCTACAGATTTACATTCATGGCATATGGATGAGACTTATATCAAAGTGAAGGGGCGATGGACTTACCTGTATCGTGCAGTTGATCAACATGGTCATACGATTGACTTTTACCTTTCCGCTAGACGGAACAGTAAATCAGCCTATTGTTTTTTAGGAAAGATCTTCAATACGGTGAAAAAATGGCAAATTCCACAAGTGATCAACACGGATAAAGCACCCACATATGGACGTGCTTTATCACGGTTAAAACGGGAAGGTAAATGTCCACCAGACCTTGAGCACAGGCAGATTAAGTATAAAAATAACGTGATTGAATGTGATCATGGCAAGCTAAAGCGGATCATCAGGGCCACATTAGGATTCAAATCTATGAAGACGGCTTATGCCACAATTAAAGGTATTGAAGTCATGCGTGCACTACGTAAAGGACAAGCATCGTCATTTTATTATGGTCAGCCTCAGGGTGAAGTGTGTCTAATCAACAGGGTTTTCGGTCTCTAAGTACTTTTTAAAGGGAACATCATCGACTCAAATCTCTATTTGCAACAGTGCCTTCTTCAGACACAAACAAATATGATCAAAATAGAGTGATTACTCTATAAAATAATAAAATCAATTACTTAAATCATATTTTATTTTAAAAAAATACAAATGTGTATTAAAAATAACCATTACTTACATTTTTTTGATTACAAAATATAATGAGTAAATTGCTTCCCATTTCATACATTTTTCATATATAAAAAGTCATACTATTTTTAAGGTTTTTCTAAATCACATTTTATACTTCATAGTTTTTAACATCATTATTAAAGGTGAACCATGCAAAAGAAGAAGCGCACCCCATTAGACGCACAACAGTCCCATCTTTGGATTATTGGTGGTGGTATCGCAGGTATGGCTGCTGCTGCATTTGCAATCCGTGATGCCAAAGTCCCTGCCAAAAATATCCATATTTTAGAAGAACTCGATATTTCAGGTGGTTCGATGGATGGTGGACATACACCGCATGCCGCGCAAGCTTGGGTAACACGTGGTGGGCGAATGCTGACCGATGAAACTTATTTGTGCCTATGGGACTTATTTTCCAGTATTCCATCTTTGGAAAATCCAGACATTTCGGTGCGTGAAGAATGTCGTGAGTTTAATGAAAAAGTGAAAACCCACGCCAATGCACGGTTGATTGATGCCGAACATGTCATTGCGGATGCAGCAAAGCTTGGTCTGAATACGCTACATCGTGCACAGATGCTGCGCCTATTAGCTTCAAAAGAAGAAAAAATTGGCAGTCGCCGCATTGATGAGTTTTTTGATGAAACCTTTTTTGAAACCAATTTCTGGCGCATGTGGCGCACGACTTTCGCTTTTCAAAAATGGCACAGTGCAGCAGAGTTAAGACGCTATTTCTTGCGTTTTATTCAAGAATTGCCACGCATTCATACCTTAGCGGGTGTGAAACGTACCAAGTACAACCAATATGACTCGATGATTCTGCCCCTACAGCGTTGGTTAGTCGCACAAGGCGTCGATGTGCGTTTTGGACACTATGTCACAGATGCAGACTTCATTACCAATGCTGAAACTCAAGAACGCTACGCTTCACGCCTATATGTACAATTGCCTGAAGGCTCAGAGCAAATTAATCTGAGAGCCAATGATTTAGCTATTTTCACTTTAGGCTCTATTACAGCAGACTCACGTTATGGCGGTAATCATGACGTGCCTGCCCTTATTCGTCATCGAGAAGATCATGGCTGGACGCTTTGGGAAACGCTGGCACAAAAAGCCCCAGACTTTGGCCGTCCAATGACTTTTTATGGCAATGTCGATGAACATAAGTGGGAGTCTTTCACTCTGACCATGAAAGATGACGTGCTACTTAAACGTATTATTGACTATACAGGCAATGAACCAGGCACAGGCGCACTCATGACTTGGTATGAGTCGGGTTGGCATTTATCCATCGTGGTTCCTGCACAGCCACACTTTGCCGACTTACCTGAAGGTTTATATACCTTATGGGGCTACGGTTTCCAAATTGACCATATAGGCGATTACATCAAAAAACCAATGTCCGAAGCCACGGGGCAAGAAATCCTAACAGAACTGATTAAACAGCTCGGTTTTGACGACATTTTAGATCATGTTTTGGCAACGACTGATGTTACTACCGCCATGATGCCATACGCCTCTGCCCTATTCGCCTGCCGTAAACCGGGGGATCGTCCACAGGTAATTCCACAAGGCTCACAAAACTTTGCTTTCCTTGGACAGTTTGTGGAAATTGAAGATGACGTGGTCTTTACTGTGGAATATTCAGTTCGTGGGGCGATGCTTGCCATTTATGAATTTTTTGGGGTGGAACGTGAAATCCCTGAAATTTACAACGGTCTACTTGATCCCAAAGTGGGTTTAAAAGCTTTAGAAACAGTGTTCCACTAAGTTTTTAATATATAGCGATAAGAGCACCTTTATGTCGCCACTATTACATAGTTTAATTTAAGCAACGTTTGGATACACGAGTGTGGCAGGGATGCCACACGTTATCCATCATAATAGGGATGTTATGTATGGGTAACAAAGGCTTTTGCTTTCTTTTGGCTTATCAAAAGTAAGGGTATTGCCTACACAAACACCTTTTATACTTTATTGAAAGTTGAGGCCGTGTACGCACTGGTTTACCGTTAACATCAATATAAGGAATATAAAATGAAAGCAGCTCGTTTTTATGACCGAGGGGATATTCGAATTGAAGATATCCCTGAACCGAAAGTACTTCCAGGCACAGTTGGAGTTCAAGTTGCGTGGTGTGGTATTTGCGGTACAGATTTACATGAATTCATGGAAGGTCCTATTTTTATTCCACCTTGTGGTCACCCACACCCAATTTCGGGAGAATCTGCACCTGTAACAATGGGACATGAATTTTCAGGCGTGGTTTATGCAGTTGGAGAGGGTGTAGATGATATCCAAATTGGGCAACATGTCGTAGTTGAACCCTACATCATTGCTGACGATGTGCCGACTGGCCCCAATGATAAGTATCATTTATCAAAAAATATGAACTTTATTGGTTTAGGCGGACGCGGTGGTGGTCTTTCTGAAAAAATTGCAGTTCAGCGGCGTTGGGTACATCCTATTTCAAATGATATTCCTTTAGACCAAGCAGCATTGATAGAACCTTTATCTGTCGGTCATCATGCCTATGTCAGAAGTGGCGCAAAAGCTGGCGATATCGCACTGGTTGGTGGAGCAGGCCCAATAGGCTTACTTTTATCTGCTATTTTAAAGGCTAAAGGTCTCACGGTCATCATTACTGAACTGAGTGCAAAACGTAAAGAAAAAGCGATAGAAGCGGGTGTTGCCGATTATGTACTAGACCCATCTAAGGTTGATGTAGTTGCTGAGGTAATGAAAATTACAGAAGACCGCGGTGTAGATGTCGCTTTTGAATGTAGTAGTGTCAATAAAGTCATGGATACACTCGTTGCAGCAATGAAACCAACTGGTGTAGTCGTTATCGTTTCTATTTGGAGCCATCCTGCCACAATTAATGTGCATAGTGTGGTGATGAAAGAGCTAGATATTCGTGGCACGATTGCTTATGTAAATGATCATCAGGAAACTATCCGTTTGGTTGAGCAAGGTAAGATTAATCTAGAACCTTTTATTACCCAACGGATTGCATTAGATGATCTTGTTTCTAAAGGCTTTGAAACATTGATTCATAATAATGAGTCTGCTGTAAAAATTATTGTTCATCCGTAGTAACGCCTAATTTGAACGACTAATTTGAATAAACTAGAAATAAACTCTATGTAGCTATTTCTAATATCTTTCTCTGTACACGACAAAAATAGATAACTCATTGAAATAATGTCA
>NZ_KB849211.1:280532-283067 GCF_000368025.1 Acinetobacter parvus DSM 16617 = CIP 108168 | reverse complement strand
CTTTGGACATTGCTTAATAAACGTGGAAATTCAGATACGAAAGAGCGTATTGCTTTGATTCAACGCTTTATAGCCATTTTTGGTAAAGACCGTATTGTGAATGTGTTCGCAGACAGAGAGTTTATCGGTGAGCAGTGGTTTACATGGTTAATTGAACAAGACATCAACTTCTGCATTCGTGTAAAAAAAACTTCATTGTCACCAATCATTTAGGAAAGAATCATAAAATTAGTGATTTATTTCGCCATCTTAAAGTTGGTCAAATTGAATGTCGTAAACGACGGATTTTGGTTGGTCGGGTGAAACTATATATAAGTGCACTACAGTTAGAAAATGGAGAACTTTTACTCGTCGTTTCTCCTCAGTTTAATGCCAATGCTATTCAGGATTATGCATTACGCTGGGAAATTGAAACCTTATTCAGTTGTCTCAAAGGACGCGGGTTTAATCTTGAAAATACGCGCTTGACAGACCCTAGACGAGTGAAAAAATTGATTGCGGTGTTAGCTATAAGCTTCTGTTGGTGTTACTTAACGGGTGAATGGCAACATAATCAAAAAAAAGCGATAAAAATAAAGAAGCATGGACGACTCTCAATGAGTTTATTTCGCTATGGTTTAGACTATGTTCAAATGGCGATTCAGCATTTAATTGGTTTTGGGAAAAAAGAAGAGTTTAAGGAAATTTTGGCAATTTTAAGAAAGCAGAATCCTGATAGGATAAGGGTTCTGTGAAATTTGTCGTGTACAGAGCATATCGAGTTAAAATGTTATTGACTGTGATACCGAGCTTATAGAAGGTTTCTTCCTTATCCCAACATTTGATTAAGTAGAAGGTTGCCGTCTTTTTGCTGAAAATTTGGCTAATCAATTACAACGCCCGCTATTGATCAATGAAAATATCAAAGAAATGTATTTCGGTGATTGGGAAGGTGTTTCAACTCAAAGGATTTATGAAACGACTCCTGAGTTACTGGCAAATTTTTGGCAATTCCCGACTCAATATCAAGCACCAAATGGTGAATCATTTGCACGATTTCAACAACGAGTCACGTTAGGTTTTGAACAAATTCATCAACAATTGCAAGAAAATAATTGGAAAAAATCGTTGATTGTTACGCATGGTGGGGTAATCAAACTACTGCTTTGTTTAGCAAGACAACATAACTTAGATGAGTTATTAAAAATGTCAGCTGAACTGGGAAAACTGTATCAATTAGAGTTGCTTGACACTGATAGTGGGATTGGTTTTATGGAAAAGACACTTGCTCCTTAGCGTCTAAATACAACTGTATTTAAAATTTTTACTGAATGGTTTAATAGAACTGTCATTGCTCCTGTCTATGATACATGGCACTTCTTTATCTATGAGCAAATAATTCATGAATATATTATTTAAAAGCAGTGTGTTATGCGCAAGTGTATTGTTGGCCGCATGTAATAATGATGATCATCAACAATCACAAACAACGCCTGAAAATAATACGCCATCAAAATATTATCAAACTAAAACACCTTATCAGCCTTTACAAGATCTAAAAAAATATGAGCCAACTCCACAAGGATTTGAACCAGTTTTTACTGAATTAGTTGCACGTCATGGTTCCCGAGGCTTGTCCAGTATCAAATATGATTTAGCACTTTATAATCTATGGAAACAGGCAAAGGCTGAAAATGCGCTGACCCCGTTAGGTGAAAAACTCGGTGCAGATCTAGAAAGTGATGTGGTTCCGTTAATTAGACCACTCAATTCAGTTTTATAAGTGATAAATCCGCTCTAAATATTTAAATCATGCTGCCATTACTTTTAGTAAATGTTGATCATAAAATTCATTTGGTGTTGCCTTATTCAAACTTGAATGAGGACGTATCATGTTATAAAAATCCAAATATTCAGCAATTGATTGTTTCGCTTGTTTAACCGTATCGTAAGCCTTCAAATAGACTTCCTCATGCTTCAAGCTGCGCCATAACCGCTCAATCATCACATTATCTATCCATCGTCCTTTCCCATCCATACTGATACGGATATTTCGCAATTTTAACTCATTCAAAAATGCCTCGCTTGTGAATTGACTGCCTTGGTCTGTATTAAACACCTCTGGACAACCATATTTCACAATTGCTTCTTGCAACGCATCTATGCAAAAGTCTGTTTCCATACTGATCGATACTCGATGAGCCAGTACTTTACGACTATGCCAATCTATAATTGCACACAGATAGACAAAGCCTTTAGCCATAGGAATGTACGTTATATCTGTACACCAGACTTGATTAGAGTGATCGATGACCATGTTTTTCAACAGATATGGGAAAATACGGTGTGCAAGATTAGGCTTACTGGTATTGGGTTTTGGATACAAGGCATGTATTCCCATCAAGCGCATTAAACGTCGGACTTTACGCCGACCTATTTGATGCCCTTGACGCTGTAGCATATCTCGTATCATTCGACTGCCCATAAATGGGTAGTCGAGATGAATTTCATCGATCAGACGCATCAAACTCAAATCAGTTGATGAAATCTCTTTGG
>NZ_KB849211.1:230556-279037 GCF_000368025.1 Acinetobacter parvus DSM 16617 = CIP 108168 | reverse complement strand
CGAGTGTGTGGTCGCCTTTAATTGCTGCGAGAGCAACTTTAACTTTAAACTCTGCTGAATGATTACGACGTTTTCTTCGTGTCATGGTTGACTCCTAAAACAAGCATTTCCCATGCTTATTGGGGAGTAGATTATCACTTATAGACGTGGTCTAAAATCCTAGACCCACATCAAAGCATGATGAAAGCAAATATTCTGTTAGGCTATGGTGTAGAAGGTATTCGCCAATATGGTTATGGTAATGTAAGTCTGACAGGGATATTAGAACATAGGGGAATTGCTGATCGATTATTACAACGTCTACCGAGTTTATTTAAAGCAGCAGAAAACCAACAGTCATCTATTTTGGTGCAGAGCTCAGGTGTTGACCGTGCCGTGGATAGTGCTAAGTTTTTTACTGATGAACTTATTCAACAAAACCATAAACTTAAAGATAAAATTACACCAATTTCTTATACTAGCCTAGCCAGTGAAAGTGTGCCAACAGTTGAAGATGGTGGCGTAGATCGCTTCAAGCTTTATTTCCATAAGTTAACGGCAGATCAAGATTTAACTCAATCTTTATCTGAGCAAGAAAAAGCCGTTTATGATGCGAGCCGGGCTTACCAGAAATTTGCCGAAGAAGATCATGATTTGGCTCAAAAACTGAAAGCGCTGGCAGGTGATATACGGGCTGAAACGGTTGCAATGCAAGTGCTTAAACCAATTTTCAAAACTGAGTTTATTCAAAAACTAGGGACGAATGAGACTTATACCTTTAGCAATAATGGTTCATATAGCGTAGTCGCACCGAAAGGTGAAACCATTACTGAAAAAGGTAAGGGTAAAAATAGCATTACTAGTGCTGTGGATGCAGCCGCGTATTTATATGAGCTTTATTCAATCATGGGAGGTATGCAGAGTGAACTCAAAGGTGTCGATTTTGATAAATATATGCCTGAAGATGCAGCAAAGTTCTATGCAGAATTCAATGATGCCAATGATTTCTATGAAAAAGGGCCAAGTTTTAGCGAGTCGAATCAAGTCACCAGTGCAATTGCACAGGGATTGAAACAAGATCTGTTTAAGCAGGTCGACGCGGTTGTCGATAAACAACAATCACATCGTGCAGTTTTACGTTTTGCGCATGCTGAAATCATTATTCCACTTGCGACGACTTTAGAGTTGTATAACATGATGCAAACTTTGCCATTACGCCAAACCTATAACTATACAAATAGTGCATGGAGAGGTGAGTTGGTATCACCTATGGCAGCAAATTTACAGTGGGATATCTATCAAAATGCGCAAGGCAGCACTTTGGTAAAAATGTTTTACAATGAAAAAGAAACCTTATTTAAACCCGCTTGTGATTATGCAAGATACCGTACAAATAGCTTTTATTATGACTATTTGAAGCTTAAACAATGCTATCAAATTCAATAATCTAATTTAATAATTTTTTAGGATGGGAATAGAGTTGCTATTCCCATTTTTATTTCTTCATAATGGGTGAATAAAAGTAAGCGTCCGCTGAACCCCATGCCTATTTTTTAATTTGAGTTGGATTTCCAGCGATGTGGCAGTAATTCTTCTATTTGGGTCGCTTTATGCGTCGGCAGCCTTTTCAGCACATCACTGAGATAGGCATACGGATCCAGCCCATTCAGCTTTGCTGACTGGATTAAAGTCATGATATTGGCTGCTCGCTGACCACTGCGCAGCGAGCCAGCAAACAGCCAGTTCTTACGTCCCAACGCCCAGGGGCGCATCTGATTTTCAATCCAGTTATTATCTATAGGCAAATTGCCATCATCCAGATAGCGGCTTAAGGCTGGCCAACGCTTCAGCGTGTAATTGATGGCCTTGGCGGTTGGAGAACTCGATGGCACAGTCAGTTGATGTTGGTTAAGCCATTCATACAGTTGTTGCATCACCGGTTGGCTGTGCTGTTGTCGGTATTCGCGGCGGTGTTCTGCTGTACTATCGGTCTTTTTCCTGAGTTCTGCTTCTATCGCATACAGTTTCTGAATCATCAGTAATGCCTGTTCAGCGATCTGACTTTTCCCAGTCACATGTAGCTCATGGAATTTACGACGTGCATGCGCCATGCAGCCCACCTCAATGACATCGCCTGATTTAAAGCGTGCTTTATAACCACTGTAATCATCACAGACCAGATGGCCCTGCCAGCCATTCAGGAACGCTTCTGCATGCTGACCTGAACGGCTATCCTGAAAGTCATAGATCACCGCTTGAACTGGATTGTACTGTGTAGTGGCATAGGCCCAGACATAACCTTTCTTCGGTTTTTTCTCATCATCACCCATCCGCATAATGGTGACTGGTGTTTCATCTGCATGCAGCACCTGCTGTTGCAGCACCACCTCTTTTAAGGCATTGGCCAGAGGCTCCAGTTCTACACCGCAGCGACCTATCCAGTCAGATAACGTGGATCTGGACAGATCAATGCCAGCCCGCTGATAGATCAGGCGCTGACGGTACAGCGGCAAATGATCGGCATACTTCGATACCAACACATGGCTGAGCAATTCAGGTGAAGCAATGCCTTTATCAATCACATAGGCAGGCATCGCTTGCTGAGTCAGAGTGTCGCACTGATCACAGACCCATTTGCCACGGACATGCTGTTCCTTGTAGAACTGTGCCGGTCTGAAATGCAGTTTTTCACTGATATCTTCGCCGATACGACGTAACTGGCAGCCACAACTGCATTGGGTTGATGCAGGTTCATGCTCAATACGGATGGTGTGTAGATGATCGGGCAGCAGTCGACGTTTAGGTTTGTTGACTGTGGCTTTCTGTGTCGCTGCATCGGTTTTATCTGCATTTAATCGTTCTAATTCTAGATCAACAGCGGCAATATCTTCTTCGACCGCTTCATCCCAGAGATGGATTTGTTTTGCGGTGAGATGTTCGTTTTTACTGCCGAATTTGTGCTTTTTAAACAGCGCCAGTTCATGCTCGTATTTTTGGTTGAGAATAGAAAGATGTTGAACTTGAGCATCTAATTGCTGATTGGATACTTCAAGATGCTGAACTTTGGTATCTAATTGTTGGTTTGATTTTTCTAATTCTTGATTTGATTGTGCCAGAGACTGATGCTGCATTGCCAACTGTCTGGTAAATTCCAGCAGTTGTTCATGGGTCAGTTGGCTTAAGTCAGGCAGCGTATTCATGACCTCAGTATGCCTGAGGTCATGACGCAGAGGAAATAGAACGTTTGGAGAATAGCAGAATGGAACAGCCTGGTTTAAAGCATCGTCACCACCTGCTGTCGTCCAATGCGCTGCCAGGGCAAACCTTGGATCAGTGCCTGTAACTGTTCCGGGCTGAGGGCCACGGTTTCACCTTGGTGAACTTGAGCCCAGTGAAATTTACCCTGTTCCAAACGCCGGGCACACAGCCAGATGCCCAGTCCATCATGTACCAACACTTTCATACGATGACCACGTTTATTACAGAACAGGTAGGCGCAATGCGGTTTGATGTAGCCAAAGGCTCTCACCACCTGAGCCATGACAGTATCCATTCCTGCTCGCATATCCAGAGGTTGGGTAGAAAGCCAGATTTCATCAATGCGGATCATGTTGCAAGTGCCTTGAGTAATTCTGCTAAAGCAGATATTTCTGATACTTGCCATTTCAAGCCAATTTCTGCTTTTGAGTGGGGTAAAGTAATTTGAACCGTTAACATGTCAGTAGGAGTAGGATCTAATGGTGCAGAGCAGGATAAGGCAATAAATGCAGGTTTATTCGGTAGTGGTGAGCGATCATTCCCAGGCTTACCATCAATTAAGCGAATCCATTTGGATGCAAGATTTGTATTCAATCCATGTTGCAAAGCGACCGAAGCAATTGAAACGTCCAGTGCTTTACACGCCTGAACGATCTGCTGTTTAAATTCAGCACTGTATGTTCTTCGTTTTTTCGCAAGAGATGCGATGGATGTCTGGTGATTTGTAGTCATAAATTTTAGTCCCCACTTGTTTTTAAGTGGGGACTAAATTAAGGCTTATAGGATGAATTCATAAGGTGTGTTCAGCGGACGCTTACGTTGTTTGAGCATTGGAAGCTAAAGAAATATGTAATGCTTGAAGTGCGAGTTGATGTTGGTTGATCAAATACACGATCCTCTGATAGGACGGCAAGCCTTTAAAAAGCTTGGAGTGAAAGCGCTTTATCATTCCATAAAAGGCTTTGAAATGATGAAGTTGAGAGTTTTTATACCAAACTGCGATAAAGATAATTTCAGATAAGCATAGAACACCTGATCGCTGTCTGACTTTAGGATTTTCTTGTTTTAGATACTGCCAATAGACCGCTTCATTTTTTTGAAAAAAATCATCAATTGTGCAGAATAAACTTGTAAACTCGAACATAGGATGGCTGGTTGAATAGTTTGTGTGGTAACTCACTTATCAACGCAGTCATCTTTTTTCAACTGAATTTCTTTTCTCTAATTCATGGTTAATTTTAGAGAAAATTAAATTTCACTTTCTTTTTTTGCCAAAGTAATTAGATAATATTTGTTCCGGTCTATATCGTGAATCGTATAATTTTCACCACTATTGACAAAAAGAGGCTCTTCATGCTCTAAATATTTATTGCCCCTAAACCATAAAAAATTTATATTTTGAGCATACATTTCAGCTCCTAAAAAAAGTTCAAAGTTTTCTATTTTTCTATGTAAGAAAAAAGTTTGAATTTCTAGGCAGTCGTCTCTATATTTTATTGTTATTATAGATTTAGAGTATAAAAAAATCTTAAACCAATAAGCTATTGGAATATATAACATAAAATATAGTGCGACTACTAATTGAAGCATATAATCAAACGATTTTTCATTAAAAGAAAACTCATCTACTCTTAGGTATTTAATTACAAAAAACCCCAATACAAAAGATAATACGCTAAGACTTATATATAAAATTATATTACCATCAAACTCACGTCTTTTATTTTGAGTGTTATAGTAGTTAGTCTTTTCAAATAAAATACTATTCACTTTGTCTTATCCTTTTGTGATTTATCAGATTCAATCCTTTTATTTACATCCTTATACGGGTTATTACCAGACGTAACAGCATTAATACTAGCAGAAGAGCCAATAACTACAGGTTGCCAACTTTTAATCCCAAGTCCTTCTAATTTTTTAGCTCCACCACTAATTAGCCCTGCAGCAACTGCATTAGATTTATTAAGTTCTAATGACTCTTTCCCATTATATTCTCTATATATGTTAGCTATACTTTGAGCACCCACATTAGTCAAACTTCCTCCAACAACTTGCCCCTTAAGCGTTTGTAATGGCTTAAAAATTGATGAAACACTACCAAATCCAGCACCCGCGACTGTATTAGCCATAATACCTTCTTTATCATCACCTGATACGGCTGAGATAGTACCTGAAATTGCTCCGTTAAACCCAGCAGCCTTTGCAGCCTCATTTAATTTTTTTGTCTGTGATAGCGAAAAAAATATCCACTTCCCACCTTGATAAACTCTATATCCTCCAGATACTGGAATAGCACTTGCAATAAGATTAAGCCATGCTTTACCTCCATGCTTAATGATGTCTGCATTATCTGGTAAAGTTCCACGTGTATAGCTATCTAACGCTTTTAGAAGTTCCTCATTACTATAATTTTTTTCATGTAAGTTTTCAGCTAATGACTGAGCTCCTTTCCCCCACTCCTGATTAATAGGGAATGGAATATCCATATTATTATTTTCTACTGCATTCTGAGCCAATTGCCCGCTTTGCACTGTAGAAGCCACATCACCAGTACTTACACCTATACCAGATGCAACTAAACCAGTGATTGAACTAATAGTAGATTTTTCATCTGCAGTTAAATCTTTTGCCTCTTTGCCATACAAATAGCTTGAAAGTAAAGGAGCTACCTTTTCTGCTCCACCTGCAGAAACTCCCCCAAGCAATGCATCGTTGCCACCTGCTGCTGCAACTGCTGCACCCAACACAGTGTGCGCTAAAATATGCGCTGCACTTCCTTCCGCATCATTAGATTTAAAGTATTGACCAATCTCGTGACTTGCTGCAGGGCTTAATGTAGCTGCCGCTATGCCCAATCCACTTGTTGTTGGTGCTGACAAGCCCGCTGAAATACTATCTACCAATATGCCTAAGGTCTGAAGTTGTTGCTGTTTCTTGTTAAACTCAATTTCACTCAGTGTGCCTGCTTCTTTGGCTTTTTTAGCTTCATCTAACCTTTTATTAATTTCCGTACGTACTTCCTGACGATTCGCATCAAACTTCTTCGTCACATCCATCTGTAAATTAATTTCACTTTGAACTTTTTCTTTATCAAAGTTGTTCTTCAGCGTACCACTATTTTCTCGTGCTGTATCAGTCGTTACATCCGTTAAAATTTCAGATTTGATTTGCTCTGCTGTTTTACCTGTCAGCTCTTCCTGACGAATTGTTTCTCGTATCGTAATATTTGAAGTATTGACTCCACTTCGAGTCACACTACTATCTTTATCACTGTCTAAACCAAAACCAATCGACTTACTTACACCTGTAATACTTGATGCATGTTGATCGATTTCACCTGCCGATGAAGGCACTGTATTCGGCTGTTTTTGTCCTGTTGAATCAGTTCTTCCTGCGTTTAATCCTGCACTTAAACTGATACCTTTGGCATCATATTCACTTTCATTTTGAATGTTTGAATAAGTCAAAGTCCCTGTATCAAGCCTATTTTTCTTTAGATCTTCTGCTTGTTGCGTAGAGGTAATTATTGCACCTTTTAGATCCGTGTTATTTTTAACATTGATTTGGTAGCCGTCATCACCAGCAAAAATGCCAGATTGCTCGTTAACCGTATGAAGGACAATGACGACAAGCTGAAGCTCGTGATTGTTCGGGATATGTGGCTGACTGGTTTCGATGCTCCGAGTATGCACACGCTTTACATCGACAAACCAATGAAAGGCCATAACCTCATGCAAGCGATTGCACGAGTAAACCGCGTCTACAAGGACAAGATGGGTGGCTTGGTAGTGGATTACCTCGGTATTGCCTCAGATCTGAAAGAGGCTCTGTCATTCTACTCTGAGGCAGGTGGTAAGGGTGATCCTGCACTGGTTCAAGACGAAGCTGCAACCATCCTGCAAGAGAAGCTCGAAGTCCTTGATGGCATTATGCATGGCTTCAATTACCAGGAATACTTCACAGCAGATACCTCTCGTAAGCTGAACATCATTCTTGAAGCTGAGGAACACATCCTCGGTGTGGACCAGGGTGAAGGTAAGACACGATTCCTCAATGCAGTATCAGCGATGTCACAGGCATTTGCATTAGCTGTACCTCATCCAAATGCGATGGAAGCAGCGCCAGTGGTTGCATTCTTTCAGGCTGTGAAAGCACGACTGGCCAAGTTCAGTGATGGTTCAGGCAAAATCTCAGGACTGAGCAATGCTGAATTAGAAGCCAAGGTCAAACAGACCATTGACCAGGCACTGGTGACTGAACAGGTGGTCGACATCTTTGATGCTGCAGGGATTCAGAAACCTGATATCTCAATTCTTTCAGATGAGTTTATGCAGGAGATGAAAGGCTACAAGCACAAGAACATTGCCCTTGAGACACTCAAGAAGCTCCTAAGTGATGAGATCAAGATGCGAGAGCAGCGCAGTGTCACGCAAGGTAAAAAGCTCATGGAGATGCTGAGCTCTGCGATCAACGGCTATCAGAACAAGGTACTGACTGCAGCCGAAGTGATTGATGAACTCATCAAGTTGGCTAAGGCAATCCAAGAGTCAGACAAAATGGCAGAGGAACTCAACCTGACTGAATATGAATATGCGTTCTATTCAGCAGTTGCAGACAATGACAGTGCTAGAGAGTTAATGCAGAAGGAGAGAGATGGATCCGTAAATTTGAACAACTCCTATAAGTGATATTCTGCTCCTCAAATGATGTTATAAACATCAATATATGGAGTATTTTATGGCACGTAGACCAAGAAGAAATCATTCAAATGATTTTAAAGCTAAGGTAGCACTTGCTGCGATTAAAGCAGAAAAAACACTTGCTGAATTGAGTGCTGAGTTTGATGTTCATCAAAACCAAATTATTGACTGGAAAAATCAATTGATCTCAGCTTCCTCGCAAGCTTTCGATCAATCAAAAGCTCCATCAGAACCCCCCATTGATCTTAAAAAGTTACATGCAAAAATCGGTGAGCAGGCATTAGAAATTGATTTTTTAGAAGGTGTGTTGAAGAAACTGGGCCGCTTCAACCACAAAAGTTAATCGACGACTCACTTCAGATTTCAGTATCTAAGCAAGCTAAGCTGCTGAAAGTCTCCCGTGGTTGTTATTATTATCGCCCAAAACCTGTTAGCTCATCAGATCTGAAGCTGATGCGATGTATTGATGAATTACATATGCAATATCCTTTTGCAGGCAGTCGTATGATGCGTGATTTGTTGAATCGTCAAGGGCATCATATAGGACGACGTCATACACGTACTTTAATGAAGAAAATGGGTATTCAGGCGTTATATTGCAAACCAAATTTAAGCCAGGCTAATCAAGCTCACCGTAAATATCCATATCTGCTCAAAGGGTTGGCTATTCAGCGCAGTAATCAAGTGTGGTCTACGGATATAACGTATATCCCTATGGCAAAAGGCTTTGTTTATTTATGTGCTGTGATTGATTGGCATAGCCGCAAGGTACTTGCGCATAGGGTATCGATTAGTATGGAGGTGGATTTTTGTATTTCGGTTTTAAATGAAGCGATTGAAAAATATGGATCACCTGAAATATTGAATACAGACCAAGGCAGTCAGTTCACCAGTGATGCATTTATTGATGTATTGAAATCAAATGGCATTCAAATCAGTATGGATGGTAAAGGTCGATGGGTAGATAATGTGATGGTTGAACGATTATGGCGGAGCGTTAAATATGAAGAGGTGTATCTCAAAGCTTATAGCAGTGTCACAGATGCGAAAAAGCAATTAAGTGCATATTTTGAGTTTTATAATTTGAAACGACCTCATTCGAGTCTAGACAAAATGACACCAAATGAGTTTTACTATGATCAGCTACCCCAACAAAACAAGGTGGCTTAACTAGAGCGGAATATCACTTATAAATACGCTTTTAGTTGTTCAAACAAGTGGGACCACCTCTGGAGATCCTGCGCGAACTTGCTGTTGTTCTGACTGAGTCTATTCGTAAGAATGTAACTTTGGATTGGACTGTTAAGGAATCTGCGAGAGCGAAGCTACGAGTCATCGTGAAGCGATTACTCAAGAAGTATGGCTATCCACCTGATATGGCTTTGCTTGCAACAGAGACTGTCTTGGAACAGGCAGAGCAGTTGGCAGATGAGTTATCTGCCGCTTAATTCTTTGCAATCAAATTGAAATTATTACAAAACTAGATTAGTTCTATATAACAACTAATCTAGTTGCATATCATACCTCGAGGCCTAACTCTTTGAGAACCCCAGCATACTTTCTGACAAACCGACATCTTGTAGTTCAATCAGAAGCCTTTTCTCTAGATCAGCATAGCTTTCCCCTACTGCAGCTTTTTTGCTTGCAAATGGATCATGGTGAGCTAGCTTGTTAGCAAAGAATTGAATCTGTTTATCTGTCAATTTCTTAGGTTTATTATGCGTAATTGCATCCACAGGTTGCTTAGGTTTGAATGAAAAAGAGAAACCACTAATCGTACGCCCTACTTTGTGTTGTTCGTAAGAAGCTGTGATATCAGTCAGTTCATTGATCTGGTTTAATGCTATATCTAGTACTCGAACCTTAAAGTTCGCCATTGTCAACGGCATTCTAAAATTGACCCCTTTTACCTTACAAATGGCAAAGTAAAATTGACCCCTTTGATCTCGTATTAAATTTCAACATGGGGCTGAATCCCAATTCTTTTTTTATCCTTCAAACGATAACTCTCACCCGATATTTGTACCACATGACAGTGATGCAGCAACCGATCTAACATCGCAGCGGTCAACGTATTCATCGATAACCAGTAAATCAAAGCTAGAAAAGTGCTTGATCACTTCATTTTCAGAATGGGCAGTATCAGCCCATGTGTCCATCATTCTTTGGGCAATATCTGCACTGGTCGTGTAGCGTGCAGATCGTCTAGTATTGTGCAGAATGTTACGAATGACTGATGCACTCAGATGTGTTTTACCAATACCTGGTGTCCCGATGAGCAAAAGGTTTGGATGCAGATTTGAAATAATCTGTTGTGCAAAGGCTTGGCATAGTTGGATGGCATTGTCTTGTTGGGGACATGAAATCACATAATTTTTAAAACCACAGTCTAGATAGCGTTTATTTAGACCTGAATTTTTGATTTTTTGTTGTAGTAAGCACTGTTGTAATTCAGCTTCATAAGCGATCTGCGATTGATGTATAGTTTCTTTTGCACATAATTTGCAGAGCTTATGACCAGCAATTTCCATTACAGGTATTTGGTGTATAGGGCATACTGTTTTCGTTGCTTCTGTTGGAATTTGGAGTGTTTTAAACAAAGGATTCATGTTTATTCTCCTAAATCCATTTTGAATTTTTAAAAATATAAATCTTTTCTTCTCTCCAAAAGATCATCATCTTTTTATTGGAGATCACCGATGTCGACAGGTTTCCAAACGAAAAACTCTTATTTGTTTTCTACCTTTTAATTGGTGTAAAAGGGCTAAGGTCATCAATTAGATGACCTTAGTTTTTTGATTTATGTGTAAGCAAGATTGGTTAAGTAAAGGCGGGCTTTCATTGCCAAATTTGCATAATTGGCTTGCCCATCATCCAATTGTCGTTGTAACCAAAGCCTTAAAGCCTGATGATCATTAAAACATTTGTTGACGTTGAGCATGAAAGCGAGGTTGTGCAGTTTGGGAATTTGAAACTCCTCAATCAGCTCACGTGCAATTGCATCAACTTCCTGTGACACCACAACCCCACCAAAGAATGATTTAGTCATATTCATTCTCCATCTCATTGAGCTTTTCTAGCATCAGCTCAAAAGCACTGCCATCACGACGGGTAATATTAGGAACATAGCGACTGTAAACACGAAACAGCATTTCAGTCGTAGAATGTCCTAGTTGTTTGGCAATCCATTCCGGATTTTCACCAGCTGAGAGCCACAATGTCGCTGCAGTATGCCGTGTTTGATATGCACGACGACTTTTCAAACCTAAAAATCTTAATAATGGATGCCATACGCGTCGATTCACTAAGCGATAGTCCAATGGGTTGCCATTTCGCATAGAAAAAACGAATTCAGAGCGGTTCTTGACCATTTTCTTTTGTTCTAAGAGTGCTTGATACACACGCTCACTCATTTGAATGCCACGGTCTGATCCAAAGGTTTTGGTATCACCAAGTTTGCCGTTGACTAATGCTTCTTTGATATAGATCTCACGCCGTTGAAAATTCACGTTTTGCCAACGTAGACCATCGATTTCACTGGTACGCATACCTGTGAAGAAGCGAACGGTGTAGTACGGTTTAAAGTCATCACGCACAGTCTCTATGATCTTTTGCACCTCTTGTAGGGTAAAAGGTGTAACGTCAATGCGACTTTCCTTGAGATTCTTAATATTTTTATAAGGCGAAACAAAGTTGTATCGTTCCGCTGCTTCATTAAGTATCATACGTAAAGGTGTCATGATCTGATTGATTCGGGATGCCTTCAGGCTTGCTTGTTTTAAACCGTAATTCACTTTGCCGAGAGAGGAACGGAATTCAAGCAAGTCTGGCTTCTTTATCTGATCTAAGCACTGATGGCCTAATGCAGGGATCAAATAATTATTTAAAATAATCAGTACCTTTTCCTGGTAGGAACTGCGCCATTCAATTTTTTTCTCATCAAACCAAATATGCGCAAAATCCTTAAATAGGGGTGTTGATGAGCTCAGTACAGCTTTACGTTGCTGTATCTCACTAAACTGTGCAACTCGTTTGCTTTTAGGAAAATACTTTGCATACTCGAAAGTCCCTAAAGTAATTTCTGCTTCAAGCTGTTCTAAACGTTTCTTTAAAAGTTTACGGTTTTGGGCCGTATCTTCGAGATTGGTTGTTTCTCTGCACCGTACACCTTGATAGCGGAAGTCGACAACGAGCTTTCCATAACGTTCTTGAATATTCGCCATATGCAGGACTCCTTATTGCAAAGTGGTTAGCCCTAGGCTGGTGAATTTCAACATATCTTCTTCGATACGTTCCCATACAAACAAAATTTTGCGTCCACCGAATGGGCGGATGTAATGAATGCCCTCAAGGAAAATACTGTCCTTAAGTTGGTTACGGATGGTACGTGGGTCGTAATGAATTTTTTCAGCCAACTGTTGGGCTGTCATATAGGTGTATGTCATAATGATATTCCTGTAAAACTTCATCGGATGTGGAGATAAATTACATCCTTGAAGATAAATTAACTCTAAAATTGCTCAAATGCAATGAAAAAGTAATCGGATTAGAGGAATTTATTGTGATTATTTGTAAACTTCCAACTCTTTTGGCTGAAAGAAGGATGAGGGTAGCAGATCTTATCCGTGGTACTGGTATTAATAAAACCACATTGCATAAGCTTTATAATGGAGATTTGACACGAATAGATTTTGATACTATTGATCGGGTATGTGATTTTTTAGATATACAGGTTGGGGAGTTATTTATATTTGAGCGGACTAATGATTTGTTAGCGCAGTCAAATAATAGAGATACCGATGATGAATAATAAAATAGATAATCAATAATTTTTTGTGTAATTACATGATAGGGGCTTGGTCATACAGATTCGGCCAACTTAGAAAGTAGCGCGTAAAAAAATAGAGTCACTTTTTGGTCACCATTTGGTCACCAATTTTAAATGTAATGTTCTGTTAACTTGCTTTTTTAAGTATCAGAAATTCTGATAAATAATAATACTATTTAAAATCAACAAAAAAAGCCCCAATCTTTCGACTGAGGCTTTTAAAATTCTGGAGCGGGAAACGAGACTCGAACTCGCGACCCCAACCTTGGCAAGGTTATGCTCTACCAACTGAGCTATTCCCGCAATAGGTCGCATTATAGAGAGTTTAATCAAACTGTCAACTCTCTATGTTGCTAAGTGTTGATTTAATCAGCACGTCGCCAAATAGTTCCCTGACGGGTATCCTCAAGCACAACACCCTGATCCAATAAAGACTGTCGAATGGCATCTGCCTGAGCAAAGTCTTTGGCTTTTTTAGCATCAACACGTTGCTGGATAAAGTTTTCAATTTCTGTGTCAGAAAGGGAGAGTGCTTCCTGACCAATATCCGATTTTAAAAACTCATCTACATCATGCTGAACCAAGCCAAGAATATTGGTTAAATAGCGTAAGGTTGAGTAGAGGACAGTTGCCTGTTCAGCAGTTTCTTCCTTAACAGCACGGTTTAACTCTTTATTTAGCTCAAATAAAACTGCCATTGTTTCCGCAGTATTAAAGTCATCCCGCATTGCGGCATTAAAACGTTTAACAAAACCTTGCTCTAAAGTCTCAACTGTTTTTTGCCCATACATTTGCTGGTAGGCTTTAAATGAATGATAAAAACGGCTGAGTGCGGTTTTCGCCTCTTTCAAGGCAAAGTCAGAGAAGTTGACTGGACTACGGTAGTGTGATGACACAATAAAGTAACGGATCACTTCTGGATGGAATTTTTCCATTACATCACGAATGGTAAAGAAGTTGCCTAAGGACTTCGACATTTTCTCACCATCGACATTAATGAAACCCACATGCATCCAGTAATTCACATACTGTTCGCCTGTTGAAGCCTCACTTTGGGCAATTTCATTTTCATGGTGTGGGAACATCAGGTCCGAACCACCACCATGAATATCGAAATGATTACCCAGACAGCAGGTGGACATCGCTGAACATTCAATATGCCAGCCTGGACGGCCATTGCCCCAAGGTGAAGCCCATGCAGGTTCATTTTCCTTGGCGTGTTTCCAAAGGACAAAATCAAAAGGATGTTTCTTTTCAACTTCGACATCGACACGTTCAGATGCGCCCGCCTGCATATCCTCAAGCTTACGGCCCGACAAGCGACCGTATTTGTCAAACTTGGTCACTTCAAAATAAACATCACCGTTGGCAGCAGGGTAGGCTGTGCCATTATCCACCAGCGTAGCAATCATGCTTTGCATCTGGTCAATATATTCGGTCGCTTTGGGTGCTTCATCGGGTAGCACACAGCCAAGGTTGGCTGCATCCTCATTCATTGCATCAATAAAGCGTGCAGTGAGTTGCTGGATGGTTTCACCATTTTCATTGGCACGGGCAATGATCTTGTCATCAATATCAGTGATATTACGGATATAGCGAACTTTCCAGCCCTGACTACGCAAAAAGCGAATGATGTAGTCAAATGCAACCATAACCCGAGCGTGTCCAATATGACAATAATCGTAAACCGTCATACCACAGACATACATATCGATTTGTCCCTCTTTGCGTGGCACAAATTCAACTTTTTTACGTTGCTCAGAATTATATAGAACAAAAGGTTGCATAAGGGTTTTCAAACACTCTACAAAAATCGTTATTCATCATAACGTATGCATTGTATTTCATAAAGTTATCGGGCAAAAAATAATGGACCAGATCAATTTTAATGATTATGTTGTTTGGGATGGGGTGTTATCCCTGTTCTTGAAACATGGGTTGTAGTGTGTAGCGATCAGCGTCTGGAGTTTGCGGTTCATTGATCTTTATTTTTCTCCATTTTCCCAAAAATCTTACACATTTTAGAAACGTGTATAACTTCTAGTTATGCTAGAATCTCGATCATTCTTTTGATTACAATCATCTACCTCCAGTAGATCGCATATTATTTTGAGTTAAACCTGCATGTCACAAACGATAAATTTCCAAAAAAGTGCGCTGGAAACTTTGCGCATTGAACAACAAGCGATAGAAGTACTTGCAACACAAATTGATGAACGCTTTGACCGCGCCTGTGAAGTGATTTTGCAATGCAAGGGGCGTGTGGTTGTTACAGGAATGGGTAAATCTGGTCATATTGGCCGCAAAATGGCGGCAACCTTTGCCTCCACAGGTACACCCTCATTCTTTATGCATCCTGGTGAGGCAGGGCATGGTGATCTGGGCATGCTGGTGCGCGGTGATGTACTGATTGCAATTTCAAACTCGGGCAAGAGTGATGAAATTATGATGCTGATGCCACTGATTAAACACTTGGAAGTGCCTTTAATCACCATTAGCCGTGATGACAAGGGACCAATGCCACAGAATGCTGATATTGCCCTGACGCTGGGTGCGGCAGATGAAGCATGCCCACTGGGATTGGCGCCTACATCAAGTACCACCGCAACACTGGTTCTAGGGGATGCTTTAGCGGTTGCGTTGCTGGAAGCACGAGGCTTTACCGCAGATGATTTTGCCCGTTCCCATCCTGCGGGTGCGCTGGGTAAGCGTTTGCTTCTGCATGTGAAACATTTAATGCACACAGGTGCAGAGTTGCCAAAGGTAACCCCTGATACGCCGATGAATAAAACCCTGTTTGAGATTACCGAAAAGCGTCTGGGTTTAACCACGGTGGTGGATGAAAATGACATTCTGTTAGGTATTTTCACCGATGGTGACTTACGTCGTATGATTGACCATCAACAGGGTTTTGACATTAACCTGCCTGTTTCTGCGGTGATGACCAAAAACCCGATGACAATTTCGCAGGAAGTTCGTGCTGTCAAAGTGTTGGAAAAAATGAATGAGAAAAAGATTAACCAATTTGTTGTTGTTGATGATGCCCATAAGGTAATTGGGGTAATTAGCATGCATGATCTGATTGAAGCGGGAGTGAGTTAAGTCATGGCATCGTATGCACTTTTAGAGCAAGCGCGTCATTTACAGGCACTGGTGCTGGATGTGGATGGTATTCTAAGCGATGGTTTTGTGACCTTGACCAACTCAGGTGATGAAGTCAAGTCTTTCGATATCCGTGATGGCTTGGGAATGAAGTTGGTGCAGCAGGCAGGCATGAAAGTGATTATCATCACTGGACGTAAAAGCCAGATTGTTGAAAAGCGCATGTCTGACTTGGGTGTGGATCTGGTGTTTCAGGGACGTGAGGATAAGGGTGTGGCATTGCGTGAAGCCTGTGCACAGCTCAATATCCTGCCTGAGGACTGTGTCTATATGGGCGATGACTGGCCTGACCTGTCTGCGTTTGCAATTGCAGGTATGAGCATTACCGTGCCCAATGGCCATGAGGAAGTGCGTCGCCGTGCAAATCTGGTCACCCAAGCGATGGGTGGACGTGGGGCAGTACGTGAGGCCTGTGATATGTTGCTGATGGCAAAAGGTGTTTACCAAGAGCTACTTGCAAAATACCTGACTGTACCACATTAATATCAGTATTAAACTCCCCCAAGGTTAGGGCACCCTGTTTATGGATACCAAGGTTTTATATGTTGTTGCTGTAATTGTTGCTGCGATCAGTGGCGGCTATTACTATTACAGCGGCAAGGCAAAAAAGCTGGAAGTTGATTCAGCTAAAAATATGACATATTCAGCACAGGGCGTTCATCTTACGCAAACAGATGAGCAGGGGAATTTATATATTCGTGCCGAAATCAAGCAGTTGCAACAGGATATGCAACAGAAAACATCACAGCTTGATCAGCTCAATGCGGTGATGTACAAACAGGGCAAGCCTGATGCGACCTTTTTTGCCAAACAGGCAAATGGTTACGATGACAATAGCAAAGTAGTCCTGACTGGAGACGTGGTTGCGACACAATTATCTGAACAGGGTAAAATGGAGTTTCATACGGATGAACTCACAGGCTATCCGAAAACCAGACAACTGGAAACGCAGCATCAGGTCATTGTGCAGTCACCAACGGCTGAGTTTGTGAGTCAGGGACTAAAAGCAGACCTCAATCAGGGTCAATATGAATTTTTCAAAGTTCGAGGAAAGTATGCGCCAAAACCTTAATACCCAGTATCGTTCATCTTTCCTGAAACAGGTGGCTTGTGTTGCGGTGGTTGCACTCTCTTCTGCCTCAAGTTTTGCTTTACCGTCAGACCGTAACCAACCACTTTCTCTGGCGGCTGAAAACGCGACTTATAATAGTAAAACGGGTATTACCACTTATACGGGCAATGTGGTGATCGAACAGGGCACCATGAAGCTTCAGGCGGACTCACTGGTTGCCACACTGAACAGTAAAAACGAGATTCAGACCATTACCGCCAAAGGCAAACCTGCCAAGTTCCAGCAGCAAATAGAAGCCAACAAGGGGTTGGCACGCGGTGAGGCGCAGAATATTGTCTACAACGCAGACACAGGGATTATCACGTTGACTGGTAATGCCTATCTCTATCAGGATGGTTCCAGTATTCGCGGCAACAGGTTGAAATACAGTATGAACAAGGGCGATGTTGAGGCGCAGGGTTCATCATCTAATCGTATTCAGATTATCATTCCACCATCAAGTTCAAAAAGCTTTCCAGGGGCACGTGATTAATGGAACAGTCAGGTCAGCAACCACAGACATTGTGCATTAAGTATTTGGCGAAAAATTATAGCAAGCGCTGGGTTGTGAAAGATGTTTCTTTTACCATGCAAAGTGGTCAGATTGTCGGACTGCTTGGGCCGAATGGTGCGGGAAAAACCACCAGCTTCTATATGGTTGTTGGTCTGGTGCGTATGGACAAGGGCGAGATTCACCTCGATGACCTTGACCTGTCCGATCTGGCTATGCATGAGCGGGCGCGTAAGGGAATTGGCTATTTACCTCAGGAAGCGTCTATCTTTAGAAAGCTGACCATTGCTGAAAATATTATGGCAATTTTGGAGACACGTAAGGGCCTGAATAAGCAGCAGCGCCAGCAACGCCTGACTGAGCTTTTGAATGATTTTAAGATCAATCATATTAAGGATTCACTGGGTATGAGTGTTTCTGGTGGTGAACGCCGTCGGGCTGAAATTGCACGTGCATTGGCTGCCGATCCAAAATTTATGCTGCTGGATGAGCCATTTGCAGGGGTTGACCCGATTTCCGTGGGTGATATTAAGGATATTATCCAAACCCTAAAAGAACGTGGGATTGGGGTGTTGATTACCGACCATAATGTGCGTGAGACTTTGGCCATTTGTGAAAAGGCTTATATCGTGAGTGAAGGATCGGTGATTGCTGAAGGCACTCCACAGGAAATTCTGGATAATGAGCAGGTGCGTAAAGTGTATTTGGGTGACGATTTTGTGGTTTAAATTTGAACAGTTGTTTATATCCTAAAGAACTTGCGGGTTCTTTTTTATAAGTTATCATTAAAAAGTAAACATGTATTCTTTTCCGAATTGGAGATACCTCTCTCATCTACAAAAATTGATATAATTTCTTTTTTGCTTTTATCTAGATTTTTATGCCATTCACCATTGCTCATACGATTACTTTTGAAGAAGAAATTAAAAAAAGTCGTTTTCAGGCGATTGCTGCGGTTGTTGAAAATGAACAACAGGTCAAAGCCTTTTTAGAGCAGACTAAAGATACATCAACCACCCATCAATGCTGGGCATGGAAGATTGGACACCATGTACGCTTTAATGATGATGATGAACCCTCTGGAACAGCAGGTCGTCCTATTCTGGCAACCATAGAGGGCAATGATTTAACCAATGTGATTGTCATGGTTAACCGTTGGTATGGCGGAATCAAGCTGGGCACAGGTGGACTGGTACGGGCTTATGGTGGCTGTGCTGGACAATGTTTGCTATTGGCTGAGAAAATTGAGCTAATTGAGAAAAAAGCAATACAGTTTGCCTGCCTGTTTAATGAATGGGCGATTATCCAGTATGAGTTGATGCAGCAACAGATTGAATATCAGGAAAGCTATACTGAAAATGGGGTGATGATTGAGGCGCGTGTACAAGTTCAGCAAATTGAACCACTCAGGCATAAACTTCAGGACCTGACGAGAGGACGTGAGCAGGTTAAGATTGTTGAGGAATCTGTAGATGACTGATCCATTATTAAAGTATCGGGAGCAGCATAAACATCGTTTAAATTATATGCCTTGGCTATATTGGTCATTGAAACCCAAACATCGGGAATGGGCGGAACAATGGCAGGCGGAATATCAAGCCTACCTGCTGGAAATGGAAACGGTAGAGATTGGAGAGAACTGTTTCATTTCTCCTTTAGCCCATATTTTTGCAGAGCGTGGTCGTAAGATCAGCATTGGTGACAACACCTTTATTGCGGCGGATTGTACTTTGCATGGACCGTTGCAGATTGGCAATGAGGTAGCAATTAACCACCACTGTATTTTAGATGGTGGACGTGCAGGCATTAAACTGCATGATCAGGTGCGTATCGCAGCGTATAGCCATTTATATGCTTTCGATCATGGTATGGATTTAGAACGTCCGATTTACCAACAGGCAGTGACTTCAAAAGGCATTGAGATTGGACAGGATGTTTGGCTGGGGGCGCATGTTGGGATTAAAGATGGTGTAAAAATAGGAGATCATGCCGTCATTGGAATGAACAGTATGGTGACTAAAGACATTGAAAAGCATGCCATTGTTGCAGGTAATCCAGCTCGCTTGATCCGTTATCGAAAATAAGAAAATAGCATGAAAAAGTTCAGAAGATTCGATACATAAATTTAACCTATCCTGGTTTTATCTGTGTTAAGTTAAAAACAAGTACAAGACCTAAGGTGTTAGACCTAAAGAGAGGCGAACATGAACCGTGTCATTGCATGTATTGATTCTTCACCTTGTATCGAGGCGGTCGCTGAAGCAGCCGCATGGGTGGCGAAGCAAACGCAAAGAGAATTAGTACTGTTGCAAATCCTAGACTATTATCCAGCAAGCTATCATTTAGGTGAAATCAGCGGTGTCATTGGTTTTGAAAGTAATGCGATGCTGCTCAAGGAGTTGGCAGAGCTTGAGCAAAAGCAAAGCGAACTCGCGCTCGACTACAGCAATAATTTACTGAAACACATTTCTGAACTGATTGAAAAACGATATGGTTTAACCAGTACCAAGATTCAGGAAAAGGGCGATTTTCTTGAACAGAGCTTTAATATTCTAAAAGAGAATGATGTTGTCATTATTGGGCGTGTGGGTGAACGGGCGGCCGAGAAGAATAAGCCGATTGGCAGTAACGTAGAAAACTTTATTCGTGGTGCAAACTGTACAGTGATTACAGTAGGCGAGCATTTTGAAGCACCGAAACGTTTTATTTTCGCTTATGAGTATTCACCGACCTGTCAAAAAATGCTGCAACGCATTGCCCAAAGTGATTTATTGAAAACACTGCAATGTCACTTACTTTATGTTGGTGATCATCCTGAAATGCTGACCGAACCTGAAAAGTATTTAAAGGATGCTGGTATAGAGGTTGTACCTGTCTACCGTTATGGAGATGTGGCACAAAATATTCTTGAATATCAGGCAGAGCATAAGATTCAGTTGATTGTGCTGGGGGCTTTCAGCCACAGTAAAATCCATCAATTCTTTTTGGGTAGCATTACCACCACAATTTTCCGTAATGCCAATGTGCCTTTGCTTGTGGCTAAGTAATTCATTTTTATAAGAGGGTCTATTACACTTCAGCCATGCATTGCGTTATAGGCTAAAATGACTCAAACAAGGCATGAAACGTAGGCAATGGCGCGACCCTTGTCAAGTTTCATAACGAAGTTTGTGGATATTTTAGCCATAACCCTACGGGACAGGAGCATTTTTTGTCGTTACTGCGTTATGTCTTGTTCATTTAGAATGACTAAATTTCACAATACATGCCTTGTTCCGCCTAAAAAATGATCGCTGTCGCAAGCATCTGTGAAGTGTTAATAGACCCTCTACTAGTTATCCGCAAATACTGTGGATAACTATATGGAAAAACATTGTGTATAAATATAAGTAATTGATATTAAATAATTAAAAATTTCAGGTTGTTTTTTAATCTCTATTTCACAATCGCAATTGCAAAACCATCATGGCCTTTTGACCCCACAGTTTGTAGGGCTGTACAGGATAAAAGCTTTGGATGATCTTTTAATGCCGTAAAGGCATCCCGAATACCTTCAATGCTTGGTTTTTTATTGTTTTCATCCAGAATTGCACCTGCACGAATGACATTATCCAGTACGATAATGGTGCCAGAATGGGACAGTTGTAAACTTAACTCCAGATATTCAGGATAACTTTGTTTGTCGGCATCAATAAAAATAAAATCAAAAGCTTCGCTGCCATCAGCAATAAGCTGTTTCATCACATCTGCACCACGACCTTTTTTCAGTTCGATCGTGGTGGGCATATTGGCATAATCAATGTTTTCCTGCGCCAAGATGACGTGGGTATCACGTCCTTCAACGGTCAGTAGATAACCATCTTCGGGTAAGGCCTTTGCCAGCCAAATGGTGCTATAAGCCGCAAAAGTTCCCAGTTCCAACACGCGCTTGCACTGATTCATCTGAATCAGCATTTGTAAAAACATACCTTGATTGGGTGCAACAGCCAGATGATTAGAAAAACCCTGCTGATCGGTATTGTCTAATGCATGTAGAAGTTTTGGGTCAGTGGGAATTAAATGTGAATTGATATATTCATCAATGTCTGTCCACATCTGTTGCATAATCAGGTTTACCTATAAATCTGTTAGCTGCATTTTAAACATTTATATCTAGAGTGCAATTTGATTAGGGATAAATGAGAAATCAAAGTTTATTTATGTTTAATGATTGAACATATTATATGTAGTGGAACTCACCACGATGATCCATAAAATGATCTTTGCTTGTATCAATAAAATTAAACGAAATAAAATGCTTGACTGAGGTAAGTTACAATTACAAACCATCAATTAAATAAAAATGCTTCTTTAAAGAAAGCATTTTTCTGACGCTAAAAATTACACATTGAACTGTTGCGGGTTAGGTCAGGCCCCCATGTTCGATAACCCTGTGTGTCAATATGGATTTGCCCTGAGCTATATAGACCAATACCCAGATTGAGACCTTGACCATGCTGTGCCCAGAACTGGCAAAGCTTGAATTTGCTTTGCTCAATAAAAGCATAATCCTGTGGTTGAGGAAATTCAGGACCAATACGGAAATCAATGGCTGAGTTGAATAAATGTCTGGACGAGCTGGCTCCGCCAGCGCATTGATTCAGGGGAAGATCACGGTAAACCGAAGTCACTTCAAAATCTGTCAAAATTTTGGCTGCAATCAGGTACTTAAACACACGCAAGGTTGAAAGTGAGTTGTTCCATAACTCACGGTTAGGCACCATATATTCAGAGCGCCCACATTTTTGCCAGTCCCGTGCGGTACGCAGTAATTCAAAACTTGGAATAATATGTGCCAGATTGTTGCGTGTTAAAAACTGCTCATATTCACGAACGCGTGCATAGTTCTCGTCCTGATTGAGCCAGATGCGATAAGAGGCAGGTTCAATCTTATTGGGAATAGGGCGGGTAATGGTGACCTGTTCCTGAGGAATATAAATTCTTTTTCCGATGTTGTTATTTTGGGGCACTTTGGTGGTTGAGCTGACACAAGCAACCATCATCACAGGGATGATAAAAAATGAAAAAAGACCCTGTAATTTATTTTGAATCATAAAAAAGAAATTTCACAAACGATATGTGTATCATTTTAATGCAAAATAGCGCATGAATAATGATGCAATTGCAAAGAAATGTGTGATTCGAGTATAAAAAAAGACCAGTTAATACTGGTCTTTTCTATGATTATTTTTCTAAATATTGCAATTTATTTGGCTTGCCATTCCATTCTTCACGATCGGCAGGTTGTTCACCAATTTGAGTGATGTTATTACCTGCCCATTTTTCAGATAGTTCAGCATTCAGCTCAATAAACACTTCCTGACCTTCTGGTAGTTCATCTTCCGAGAAAATCGCATTTGCTGGACATTCAGGTTCACACAATGCGCAGTCAATACATTCATCTGGATTGATCACAAGGAAGTTTGGCCCCTCATAGAAGCAGTCTACAGGACAAACTTCAACACAATCTTGATACTTACATTTAATACAATTTTCGGTGACAACAAACGTCATGGCGGCAGCTACCTAAAAAATATGGTTTTCATTTTGAATAGCGTATTTTAGGCAAAAAAGACCGATAGAAACAATTCCTTTTATTGATATTTATTATTCGTATCAATGAAATGGACTTATTTATATGACTTTTGTTGATAATAAGTCTCAACAACAAGGTTAATCGACTTATTTATGCTTTTTCTTTAGCCCACCATCACCATCTTGTTTATTGACCGTTGCCCAGGCTATACGTTCAGCATCTTAGCGCCCTTGATCCAGTTCGTTTTCCTCAATATGCTTCGCCTATCTTTTATGTTTTGCTGTGTAGGCAGATTTATCTCCACGTGACATTTTGATGGATTAGCTCTCAACTGTTTGAGCTGTCTTAGATAATGCCTTTAATTGATAAAGCTGTTCAAGTGCCTGACGTGGGGTTAATTCATCGACATCAATGTTTTGTAACAACTCCAGTGCAGGTGAATGGGCTTGCACTTCAATGATGCGCTCAACAAAGTGAGTTTCGATTTTATTGTCAATTGCACTGAATAAATCAGTCTGTACAGTATTTTGCAAATGCTGGTGCTGTTGTTTTTCCAGAATCTTTAAACGTTTTTGTGCTTCTTTAATCACATTGGCTGGAATACCCGCCAGTTTTGCCACCTGCAAACCATGACTCTGACTCGCTGGGCCATGCTGAACCTTATGCAGCAAGATTAGATTGCCGTTTAATTCCTGCGCCGTAACATGATAGTTATCAATACCTGCTTCACCACCCAGTTCAGTTAATTCAAAATAATGTGTTGCAAACAGGCACAGGCATTTCACACGTTTGGTCAAGTCAAGCACACATGCCCAAGCTAAAGAGAGACCATCATAAGTACTCGTACCACGACCCACTTCATCCATCAGCACCAAAGATTGACTGGTTGCATGATGTAAAATTTGTGAGGTTTCAGTCATTTCCACCATAAAAGTAGATTTGCCTGTAGAAAGGTCATCAGCAGAACCAATACGGGTAAAGATACGGTCAATCGAACCTAATTTTGCTGATTTGGCTGGAACAAAACTGCCGCAGTAGGCAAGTAGACTAATCAGTGCTGTTTGACGCATGAACGTTGATTTACCACCCATGTTTGGCCCCGTGATAATGGCCATACGATGCTGGGAATCAAGGAATGTATCATTTGGTGTAAAAGGTGTCTTATTTAAGGCTTCAACCACAGGATGGCGACCACCCTGAATTTTGATACTGGTTTCTGGGGTAAATTCAGGTCGAGCCCAGTTATTGAGACGTGCCTGATGGGCAAAATTGGCGAGAACATCAATATGGGCAATTGCTGCACTCATCATTTGTAGATGGGCAATATTTTGGCGTAACTCATCCAGCAATGATTCAAATAGGAGTTTTTCACGCGCTAATGCACGGGATTCGCTCGAAAGTACCTTGTCCTCAAAGCTCTTGAGCTCTGGAGTGATATAACGCTCGGCATTTTTTAAGGTTTGACGGCGAATATAATCGGCAGGTGCCTGCTCGGCCTGAACGCGTGTCAACTCAATATAATAACCACTGACACGGTTATAGCCGATTTTTAGGGTATTGATGCCTGTCCGTTGACGTTCCTTAATCTCAAGGTCAATCAGGAACTGCCCAGCATGATCACGAATTTTGCGTAACTCATCCAGCTCATCATCATAACCCTCAGCAATGACATTACCATCACGCAACAGCACAGGTGGGTTCTCAACAATCGCCGCCATTAAATGTTGGTGTAGGCTCTTAAAATCGCCAAGTTCCTGATCAAGTTGAGTCAATAATCTGGATTGCTGTGTTTTTAAAACAGGTGTTAAAGCGTGTCGTAAAAATGGAATTTGTGCACATGCTTGACGCAGTTGAACTAAATCGCGTGGACGTGCACTACCCAGAGCAACACGGCTCAGTACCCGTTCAATATCACCAATTTCTTTTAATACTAAACGTACAGGAGACTCATGAAACCCTTTTAATAATTGCTCTGAGGCATCTAATCGAGCATCTAATATAGCAGTATCACGAATCGGCTGCATCAGCGTTCGGCTTAGTAAACGACCACCCATTGCGGTTTGGCAGTCATTAATCAGTTGAAACAGTGATGTGCCATGATCAAACAAAGGCTCAATAATTTCCAGATTGCGGCGTGTAATTGGGTCAAGTGCAATAAAGTCGGTACTTTGCTCAATCTGAATGGAGCGAATATGCGGCAAGGCTGTTTTTTGGGTTTCTTTGGCATAATGGATTAATGCCGCCGCCGCTGCTTTTGCCAGTGGAATTGGGTCCAATCCAAAACCTGACAAGGTCGAAACTGCAAACTGGTCACATAAGGTCTTTTGTGCATTATTTAAGTTAAAATCAACGTTTGGACGTTTGGTAATTGGACATTCCAGATTTTTCTTAATCTGTTCAATGATGTTTTGGTCAATCAGGTCTTCATCAATCAGGATTTCACTCGGCATTAAACGAGCTAGCTCAATCGCTAATTGTTCTGGCTTATAGTCTTGTTGTTGAACTTTAAAAATACCCGCGCTCAAATCAAGTAATGCAAACCCAATTTGATTTTGTTGAATACATAAAGCAACGAGATTTGAAGACTGATAACTGCTAAGTAATGCATCATCAGTCAATGTGCCTGGAGTGAGAATGCGAACAACCTTACGTTCCATAGGTGCTTTACCGCGAGAACCTGCGTTCTCGCCTTCACCAACCTGTTCACAAATGGCAACGGTGCGGCCTGCTTTAACCAGACGGGCAAGATAACCCTCAGCAGCATGATAGGGCACACCTGCCATTGGGATTGGTTCGCCATTGGCTTTGCCACGATGGGTGAGGGTAATACCTAAAAGTTTAGCTGCTTGATGGGCATCTTCAAAGAATAATTCGTAAAAGTCGCCCATACGGTAGAACAATAGCGCATGTGGATAGTCTGTTTTGACTTTGAGGTATTGCTGCATCATTGGTGTGTGGTTGGAAAAGTCTGCTATGCTATTATTATCTTTCATTGGTATTAAATCCTTTGTTTTCAATGTGTTTAATAGTGTATAACATAAACAGAGTATCCGAGGGTTTTGGATGAAATCTAAGCAAATACAGCCTAAGCCAAAACATTAGTGTAGGTTTTAGTGTGGGTTGTTTTAGTTTAAACTAGCCATCATTCCTTATCAATATTGGAAAATGGACAGCTTGAAAGGATAACAAATAATTCAATCTTCTTGTGAGGTTTAAAGTGGTTCGCTCAATAGATCAACAAACGACAATAAAAAAAGCACTTTCAGCGAAAGCCATTGAGAAGATGAAAGTGGGTGATCCTGACAAGGCTGATGTCGGTGAGTACACAGGATTACGGGTACATTGTGGTAGAACGGGAATGAAGACTTTTTTCTACCGTTATCGTAGTCCTGTGGATGATTCCATCAAACAATACAAGATCGGAAATTTCCCCCAAGTTACACTGGCAGAGGCAAGGATAGAACTCACTCGTTTAAAAGCTGAACGAAATCAGGGGATTTGTCCAAAATATAAAAAAGAACAAGAAAAGCTTCAGCAACAGATTGAACACGAGCTTGCACAAAAAGATATGTCTCAACTCACTGTACACCAAATGATAGAGATGTATTTGACTGAGGTGATTGAAGATCACTGGATTACTGATCCTCGAACAGGTGAACGAAAAAAAGTTTTGGGTGTGCGTAAGCCAAAAGGTCAATCTGAAACACGACGAACCCTGTATGGAGATGCTGTACGGGTTTTGGGTAATCGTATTGCTTTGGAAGTGACCCGAAAAGATGTGGTGGCTTTAACCAAGGAAATTATTGATCGTGGTTCTAATGTGCAGGCTGGACGAGTATTGTCCGAGTTGACGTTGGCGTATGAATATGCCATTGGCTTGGAGCGATTTCCAGCCAATTTTGCTAATCCTGCTCTATTAGCCAAAATGAGTATCAAGCAGTCAAGACTGAAAGTAACCTGTAAAAAGGGCACACGGGTTTTAAATGATCAGGAATTAAAACGTGTATTGGCCTGGCTGCCCACATCAGGATTTACTACCCATCAAAAACATATCCTTTATTTAACGCTATGGACAGGTTGCCGTACTGGAGAATTGTGTGATGCTCAATGGAGGGATTTTGATTTGGATCAAGGAACATGGCATCTGAAAGCTTCAAAAAATAGCACTGAGCGTTATGTTCAATTATCAAGGCAATGTGTCAATTTTTTACGGAATCTATATAAACCAGATCAGGAATATTTGTTTGCTTCGTCTCGAACAGGGTTGCCCATCCAACAAAAGTCCCTAACAGAAATAAAGTGGCAAATGAAAAATCCAGATAAAGTTAAGACTAATTTTCGTCCTGAACAGCTTTGGCTAACAGATATTGATGACTGGAATCCGCATGATTTACGCCGAACAGTGAGAACAGGTTTATCCAGATTAGGCTGTTCTACAGATATTGCAGAAGCAGTTTTGGGACATTCCAAAAAGGGAATTGAGGGAACATACAACCTACATAATTATGAAGCCGAATGTGCAGAGTGGTTGCAGAAGTGGGCGGATTATCTGGATGAAATTATAAATAATAAGGCTCTAGACTAGGGTCTGTTGAGAATTACCGAGAGTTAATTACACTCGCGCACAATTGAGGGTGTAAATAATTCTGTGTAAATACAGGAGGGTGTAAATAATTCTGTGTAAATACAGTTTTAAAAATACTTGGTTACACGCTCTTCAAACATGATACTAAAGCGATTCATGGCAGCTTTTCAGCCAGAAAATTTGCTGAACTCATTAAACAGAACTGCGTAAAACGTTGACCTATGACCGTGGACGTGAGATGGCAGAACATAAAATACTTGAAGAAGATTTAGGCATAGATGTATATTTCTGTGACCCACATTCACCATGGCAAAAAGGCACATGCGAAAATATGAATGGTTTAATTAGGCAATATTTACCTAAAGGGATTGATTTAAATCAGGCGGATCAGCATTATTTAAATCAAGTTGCCATGTCACTGAATACTCGTCCTAGAAAAGCGTTAGATTGGCTTACACCATTAGAGTAATTTGCTCAGCTTGTTGATTATCATAAGGCTTTTGAAACTGTCGAACATCATGTTAGAATTCGCCAACTGTCCAGAAAATAGAACAATTATAGTATCTAGGACTTACGCACTGTTATTTATAGACTCTCTGTGGTAGCAGATGATTTTTATCGAGAATAAAGTCATCAATGAAGTTTTTGATCATTGGTCTAAATAATTTCTTCTGCCAATGATATACATTTTCAAAGATCCCCTCAAACTGGTTCTTTTGTATCTCGACGTAGGCCATCAAGGCTGAAAAAATATGATTCAAAATCAGTTTAGACCGTCTTACTTGAAACTTTTTAATATGACAAACCTGTTTAATCACTCGGTGATATTGTTCTATTTTCCAATGACTTGAATGTAATTCATGAAAACCCTCAAAGGACAATAAATCATCTTCATCTTGATGCACAATATAAAACCTCTGCTGTTCTTTTAACTGAGTCTTAAATAATTGTACAAAGCCAAAATCTTTGAGCCAGACCACTTGACCCTGATGGAAATCTGGCAATAAACGCAGTTGAAACCATTGTCCTTTTTCTGGGGAAACCTTACGGTTACAGTCGATACCAAACATAAATCGAATACCATGTTTTCTTATGGTTTTTAGATTTCCAGTCGATGAATACCAACTATCACCTGTAATAAATTGAATCTTTGCACCCCAACTAAGTACTTCACTTAACATATCCATAAAGTAATCATTCTTGGTTTTACCCTCAGATTTGTCATAAATTCGGAAATTAATTGGAATATTTTGACCATTCTGATCTGTCGCATACAAGGTAATGAGATTAATCCCCTTGACGGATCGGTGGTGTTTGCCTGACCAAAAATAGCTAACTAAGTCCATATGTTGACTATATGGTTTATCTAAAACAGTATCATCAATACTGACTATAAGTTTATTATTATCAATATGTTGAATTGCTTCTTGATATAGGTCGTGAGGTGTGTAGTCTTCACGCTCTAGAAAGCGATTTACACTATCATGCGAGATATTATAAGTCTCGGCAAGTTGTGTGCAGCTAATAGAGTTCGGTTCTGTCATGAGAAAGCCCATATAAATGGGTAATGTACAAGTTGCTGTAGAAGCATGTTTAGTTCGTCTGATCACAGATACTTTATAAACTATTTTAATACTTTTTTGAATCCGTCAATGCGTAAGTCCTAGTATCTTGAAATAGGCCTTTCTTGTAAGAAAGGCCATAATGCTTATTAACGGCGTTTGTTATACACCGCCATCGCAGCTGGCAGGTTTTTACGCATATCGCCAATACGCTGTGTATTCGATGGGTGTGTTGACAAGAATGAAGCACCGCCCGCACCATCTAAACGATTCATTTTTTCCCAGAGACTAATGGCTGCATTTGGGTTATAGCCCGCTTTTGCCATCAGCATTAAACCGCCATAATCGGCACGGCTTTCAAGATTGCGCGAATAAGGCAGACCAATACCAATTTGACTGCCCAAATTAATTGCGGCATTGCCTAGATCGCCGATATTGGTACCCGCATAAGACGTACCAATGCCAATCGCAAGGTTGGTCAGTGCCTGCGCACCAATCTTACTCTTTGCATGTTCTTCAAGTGCATGGGTCATTTCATGGCCCATGATTGCTGCAATTTCATCATTACTCAAATTTAGCTTGTTGACAATACCTGTGTAGAACACCACTTTACCGCCTGGTGCCACATAGGCATTGACGCTATCAGACTTTAATACCGCCAGTTGCCAGTCAAAACGTTGACCTGTTTGATTGAGTTGATCAGCATAAGGTTTCAGGCGCAGGAACACACTATTAATACGTTGATAGGTACTTGAACTGGTATCCAACTGGTTTTTGGCACGTGCTTCCTGAGTCATTTTTGCAAAACTTTGTGCAGATTGCGCATTCAGGGTTGCGCTGTCTGCACCCGCCATATCTGCAAATGAGGCACAGCCTGAAATGGTCATTACAGTGATCGCACAAAAGCTTAAAGCCAATTTTTTCATACTTATTTGCTCCAAATCAGTATTTTATGAATATCGTCATGATTAAGGAGGATTATAAAAAAATGTTTATAACGCTTTACATTCCGAATGGCTCTATAATCATTGTAATTATGTAATCACTATTTTGTCATATTGCATGAATTTTCACATAAATTGATAAAATTAAAGCCAGTGTTTTTGCACTGGCTTTGATAGTGAGACAGAAGCCTGATGAAATCAATCTTCGTCGTCAAACTCCTCTTCAGAAAAAGCATTTTCTTCTAAAGACGTATCAAAAATTAAAATGGCCTTACCCTCAGTCTGGATCATGCCCTGATCTTCAAGCGTTTTAAGCACACGGCCAACCATTTCACGTGAACAGCCCACGATACGGCCAATTTCCTGACGGGTAATACGAATCTGACGACCATTTGGTAAAATCATTGCCTCAGGTTGAGCAGATAAATCAATTAAGCAACGAGCAATACGACCAGACACATCAATGAACGCAAGGTCAGTCATTTTACGTGTGGTGTTCTTGAGACGGCGTACCAACTGGGCAAATACTGCATAGCTTAGGTCAGGGTATTGCTTGCTTAACTCATGGAAATTGTCGTAGGAAATTTCAGCAATCTCACATACATCTCGGGTACGTACTTCTGCGGTACGTTGAGGATTCTTTTCAAAAAGACCCATTTCACCAAAGAAGTCGCCTGGGTTGAGGTAGGCGACAACAATTTCACGCTCATCATCTTCACGTAATATAATTGACACTGAACCTTTTAAAATTAAATACAGTGATTTTGATTCAGTTCCAGCATCAATAATCGTGGTGCGTTTAGGGTATCTGTTAATATGAGCACGTTTTAGCAAAGCCTTTACTGACTCAGGCAGTTGGCCTGGAGATAAAGCATCAGTGCTAAGTTGTGAAAAATTTGAAGTCATGCTTAAAATTTCCGAATTTGGATGAAACCGATCGCACAGGCTTTGTTAAAGCCTTTTCTACACAGAAGAGATGAAATTCCTTATCAACTCATTTTATGTTAGTGTACAAGAACTAGGTAAATTTATAACGTTTTTTGGGTAGTTGCAATGCAAACAAGTGTACATTGGTTAGAGAATGTTGCTTTTGAAGCGAAATCGGAAAGTGGCCACAGTGTGGTGATGGATGGTTCCGCAGAATATGGAGGTGAAAACCGTGGTCCACGTCCTATGGAATTGATTTTAATGGGACTTGGTGGTTGTGCTTCGTTTGATATTGTGACCATTTTAAAGAAATCCCGTCAAGATGTCACAGATGTTGTATGTCACTTAAAAGCCGAAAGGGCAGATGCAATCCCAGCCGTGTTTACAAAAATCCATCTACACTTCATTGTGACAGGTAAAGCGGTAAAAGCCAAGCAGGTTGAAAAGGCAGTTGAACTGTCAGCGGAAAAATACTGTTCAGCAAGTAAAATGCTTTCGGATGGTGGGGTGGAAATTACCCATGACTTTGAAATTATTGAAGTGGATAATGCCTGATTGTTAAATATTTCTAAAAAGTGATCTATTGCCATAGATTACTTTTTTATAAGTTTATGTTTTTACTTTATGAACAATTGTGGATCTACCCGAGCATTGTTCAGGCTCATTCCCCAATGTAGGTGCGCGCCCGTCACACGCCTAGTTTTCCCGACCAGTCCAAATTGTTCACCCTGACGAATATGCTGTCCTTTTTCCACATAAAAGTACAATAAAGGTTCTGTGCAAATTGGAAAAGACCGAAAATTTATACAAAACATACTTGAAATATATTATTTATAGACCCATATTGTTACTGAGTGTTATCCATATTTTGTTTTATAAGATTTTGGAAAAACATATAAATTTTATTTGAAAATCTAAAAACTGTTCGCATCTTAGTGATAAGTTAAAAATTTGTTGTGAGGAATAACAAGAATGCGCTTTGAAAAATTTACAAACCGCCTACAGCAAGCACTCTCAGATGCACAGTCACTGGCAATAGGCAAGGACCATACCGCAATTGCAGGGATTCATATCCTTATGACATTGCTGGAAGAACCTGCTAACCAGAGTCTGTTGCAGCAAGCAGGGGCTGATTTACCCACCTTAATGCAAAAACTGAATCAGGCATTAAATGATGCTGCAACGATTAGTAATCCGACGGGTGACGTCAATTTAAATCCAGAAGCGGTACGCATTTTAAATTTAGCTGATAGTTATGCACAAAAAGCAGGGGATGAATTTTTATCCACTGATTGGGTGCTATTGGCATTGGCTGAACAGGGTGAAACCAAAAAAATTATTGAAAGCTCAGGTGCAACTGCACAGAAATTACGTGCAGTCATTGAAAAAATTAGAGGAACAGAAAAAGTGACCACCAATAACCATGAAGATCAACGTGACTCACTCAGTAAATATACCATTGATTTAACCGAGCGTGCCTTGGCAGGCAAGCTAGACCCTGTGATTGGGCGTGATGATGAAATCCGCCGTACCATTCAGGTGTTGTCACGCCGTACCAAAAATAACCCTGTGCTGATTGGTGAACCTGGGGTCGGTAAAACCGCGATTGTAGAGGGCTTGGCACAACGCATCGTCAATGGTGAGGTGCCTGAAAGCTTAAAGAATAAACGTGTGCTTTCACTGGACTTGGGTTCGTTGCTAGCGGGTGCAAAATATCGTGGTGAGTTTGAGGAACGCTTAAAAGCGGTGCTGAAAGACCTTGCCAAACATGAAGGCGAAATCATCTTGTTTATTGATGAGCTGCATACCCTTGTAGGCGCGGGTAAGGGCGATGGCGCAATGGACGCAGGTAACATGCTTAAACCTGCGTTGGCGCGTGGTGAACTACGCTGTGTTGGTGCTACCACTCTAGATGAATATCGCCAGTATATTGAGAAAGATGCAGCGCTTGAGCGTCGTTTCCAGAAAGTGTTGGTGGATGAGCCAAGTGTGGAAGATACCATTGCGATTTTGCGTGGTCTTAAAGAGAAATATGCAACCCATCACGGTGTACAAATTTTGGATTCCGCGATTATTGGGGCGGCGAAAATGTCACATCGTTACATCACTGACCGTCAGTTGCCAGATAAAGCGATTGACCTGATTGATGAGGCGGCTTCACGGATTAAAATGGAGATCGACTCTAAGCCAGAGGCACTGGATAAGCTTGATCGCCGTCTCATCCAGTTGAAAATGCAGTTGGAAGCGGTGAAAAAAGATGAAGATGCAGGCAGTAAGGCTGAAGTCAATCATCTTGAGCAGCAAATTGCTGAAAAGCAGAAAGAGTACAATGATCTGGAAGAAATCTGGAAAGCTGAAAAAACACTGGTTGAGGGTGATAAAAAAGCCCAGATCGAATTGGATCAAGCACGGGTTGCTTTGGAAAAAGCCAAACGTGAGGGTGATTTGGCGGAAGCAGCACGCCTACAATATGGTGTGATTCCAGAGTTACAAAAGCGTCTGGAACAGGCGGAAGTTGCTGAGGAAAATGAGGAACCTAAACTCATTCGTACCAAAGTGACCGAGAATGAGATTGCTGAGGTGGTCAGTGCGGCAACAGGTATTCCTGTAACGAAAATGTTGCAGGGCGAACGTGAAAAACTGCTCCAGATGGAAGAATTTCTGCATAAACGTGTGGTGGGTCAGGATGAGGCGGTGGTGGCGGTTTCCAATGCGGTACGCCGTTCACGCGCAGGTTTGTCTGACCCGAACCGCCCAAGTGGATCATTCCTGTTCCTTGGCCCGACAGGTGTGGGTAAAACCGAGTTGACCAAGGCATTGGCTAACTTCCTGTTTGACAGTGATGATGCCATGATTCGGATTGATATGTCTGAGTTTATGGAAAAGCACTCGGTGAGCCGTTTAGTTGGTGCGCCTCCAGGCTATGTGGGCTATGAAGAGGGTGGTGTTTTAACCGAAGCGGTACGCCGTAAACCATACAGCGTGGTGTTGTTTGACGAGGTGGAGAAAGCGCATCCAGATGTGTTCAATATCTTGCTACAGGTGTTGGATGATGGTCGCTTGACGGATTCACAAGGCCGCGTGGTGGACTTTAAAAACACGGTCATCGTGATGACCTCGAACTTGGGTTCACAAGATGTACGAGAACTGGGTGAGGGGGCCACTGATGATGAGATTCGGGCAGTGGTGATGAATGCGGTTAGCCAGCATTTCCGTCCAGAGTTTATCAACCGTATTGATGAGGTGGTGATTTTCCATCCACTGCAAAAAGACCAGATTCGTGCTATTGCGGATATTCAACTGGAACGTTTACGTTCCCGCCTCAATGAGCGTGATATAGGCTTGACTGTGGATGACACGGCATTTGATCTATTGATTGAGGCTGGCTTTGACCCTGTGTATGGTGCACGTCCGTTAAAACGTGCAATTCAGCAACAGGTGGAAAATACTCTGGCGCAGAAGATTTTATCTGGTGAGTTCCAGCCTGGAGATAACATCCTGATAAAAGCTGAGGATGGTCATTTGGTGTTTGAGAAACTCAAGTTGAGCTAGGCAAAAAATTTAACGGCCAATGTGTAAAAAGATGGTGATGCCAATCACCATCTTTTTTTATATGAGTGCAACTGGTCAGATTTTTTGGGGAAAAGTACCAATAACATTGCGGCTTGATGAAAAACTTGATAGTTTCAGAACAAATAAGAAAAAAATTCAGGATGAATTGCAATGGAAAATAAGCAACATCATTACACGGACCGCTGTGTAATTTTGTTTATGATCGCTTTATCTTCAATGGGGCATGCTGCACAACCATTGAATGAAGTAAATCTGGCACTACAAACAGGCGTGCTGAATAACGCATTGCCGAGCATCATTGTAAAAGCCCAGCAGGATGTATTAAAGCCAGAGGAAGAACGCTGGCGTGCACAACGTGTACTAAGCGATCAAAATCTCCGTGATGTACGGATTAAAATTCTATCAGAAAGCGTTTTATCACCTTATCAAGAGCAGAAAAGAAACACTGTTTCGGATGGGCGAGATAAAAAAGCTGCAACCATTAAACCTCATGCAGTCGCTCCAGATCGTTTGATGATTTATGAGTTTAATTCAGATAATGTACACACCTATGAGTTTTCTGATACCTATAATACTGCTGGCAATCAGGTAGATATTGAGGGGCGTGTTACAGGTACCGTGACTTTAAATAAGAAATAATACAATTTATTCGAGAATTTATTTTTTCTGTACATGATATAATACTCAAAATTTTAAACTGATAAGTGAAGCCACCATTCGAGTTAAGACAAAATGGTGGCTTGTTTTCAGTTTCAAAGTTGTTGGTGTTTTATTTTCCAGGCACGATGAATTTTTTGATTACGTTTGAAATCTAGTCCAATGGTTTCAGAGGTAATTTCTTCAACATCGTATAGGGCTTCAAGTTCCTCATCCAATTCGAAACCTCTATAGTTATTTGAAAAATATAGTGTTCCCTCACTGTTTAGACGGTTCATTGCCCGTTTAAGCAGTGAAACATGGTCACGCTGTACATCAAATGTTCCATAGAATTTCTTTGAGTTTGAGAAAGTCGGTGGATCAATAAAGATCAGGTCATATTGCTCATGACCCTCTTTTAACCATTCAAAACAGTCACTGGCAAAAAACATATGCTGTTCATCTGCATGGTCTACGGTTAAGCCATTCAGTACAAAGTTTTCTTTAGACCAACTCAGATAGGTGTTGGATAAGTCAACACTGGTGGTACTGGCTGCGCCACCCAATGCGGCATGCAAGCTTGCAGTTGAGGTATAGCTATACAGGTTCAGGAAATGCTTGCCACGCGCTTCCTTGGCGATTCGAAGACGAATCTGGCGATGGTCTAAAAATAGACCTGTATCCAAGTAATCGGTTAAGTTGACTAAAATTTTGGCATCACCTTCCTGAACGATAAAGCGTTTAGAGGCGGTACTTTGTTTGGTGTATTGATTGGTACCTGTCTGTTTTGCACGGGTTTTAATAAATATGGCATCACGTTGTAAGCCAGTCACAGCACGGATTGCGGCAAGTGCAAGGTTAAAACGTTTTTTGGCTTTTTCAGGATCAATGGTTTTAGGTGGCGCATATTCCTGAACATGCAATCTATCCCCATATAAATCAACGGCAACGTTGAAGTCAGGCAAGTCGGCATCATACAGACGTAGACAGTAGATATTTTCTTTAACTGCCCATTTTTTTAAGGCCTGCATGTTTTTTTGCAAACGGTTGGTAAAATCCTCAGCACCCTCGATTTTTTCAAACTGTTGTGGTTGCCATGTTGCCAAAAAGGGTTGGGTGACAGTTGCTGGCTTGATGGTGCCAAAACGCACGTAGATTGGTAATTTACCATTCATTAAACGTAAGGTTTGTGGGTCGTTAAATGCCAGTACATCTGCCTGTTCAACCTGTGCGGCAATAATTGCGGCACGCTGGTTTGGAAAATTCTTCTGTAATAGAGCCGATAAACCCAGATATAAAGAGCGGTTTGATGCTTTATCTCCCAAACGTTCCCCATAAGGAGGATTGGTCACAATAAAGGCTTTCTTGCCCTCGGCATGAAAGTCATCCCAGTCCGCTAAGGTACGTTCTTCAATCTGGATTTGGTCAAGCAGTTTTTCAAAACCCGCAGCAATGATATTTTGGCGGGTGGCCTTGACTGCTTCCCAGTCTGCATCGTAAGCATAGAATTTAGGTAAAGCCTGTTCCAAAGCTTTTTCATGGCGTTCCGCTGCTTCAGCCTTAAGTGATAACCAGAGATCACGGTCATGCCCATGCCAGCCATTAAAACCAAAACGTCGAACTAGGCCTGGCGCACGATCTGTTAAAATCATGAGGGCTTCAATGATGAATGTGCCTGAACCGCACATTGGGTCAAGAATAATATCGGGTTGATATTGTGCTAATTGAGCTTTTTGTAGAATTGCCGCTGCCAGATTTTCTTTAATTGGCGCATCGGTCATAAAACGGCGATAGCCACGTTTATGCAGAGAATCACCAGATAAATCCAGACAGTAGGTGTGTTCAGTTTTACCTGCCAACACATAAAGTGTAATTTCAGGCTGCTTGATATCAATACTTGGGCGTTTACCCACTGCTTCCATAAAGGAATCTACAACGCCATCTTTAACCCGTAAGGTGGCAAACTGGGTATTGACCTTAATTTCACGTTCAACATGCAGGCGCACTGCAAAGGTGCTTTGTGGAGCAAAAATTAAAGACCAGTCAAAACTGATTGCACCCTCATAGAGTTCTTCCGCCACATCACGGGCATCATGCGAATGTTCCAACTCATGTCTATGAATGGGCAAAACGACTCGTGAGGCAAGGCGTGACCACATACAGACCCGATACGCCTGTTCCAGTGTGTCCTTAAAAATCAAACGTCCCGCAAAACGTTGAATGTCATGAATACCAAAGCTTTCCAATTCTTGTTGTAATAAGGTTTCCAGTCCATCCGCACAGGTCACCCAATATTCTGTTAGACGTGGTTTAGCGTTCATTCAATGTTCCAAAGCGGTTTTAGCAATCGGCTATTTTAACTGATTTTTACCTGTTCTGTCGGCGCATATTTGTGTGATCGTCAGCTTTATCATCTATTAAGAGGTTTTTTTAAAGTGATCTGATGTTTGTTTATAATTTCTGCACGTGGGGCAGGGCATTTTTTACTTCATTTTAATAATTGGTACAGATTTTGCATTTCTTTAGATAAATTATCGTTAAATACTTCTCCCAACGATGTGAGGACGTTATGAAAGAAAGCATGAATAATGAAGTGATGGTCAGTGCCGAGGCTTTTGCAACCGCAACCCAAATGTATGTCCGTTTAAGACGGGTATCCAGTCGCGTGATTGACGTGATGTACTTGGTGCATAACAAGGAATATGCACAACATATTGTGGATATTGCCCTGGCAACACAGGATGCCGAGCTGGCCCATTATGTTGAGCGCTTGCGTCCGTTAATTGACCTATATCCTGAGCCAGCTCTCGCCTTGGTTGAAACTAAGGTGGAAGCTGAGAAAGAACAGCCTGTTGAGGAAAATGACTACTATTCAATAGAGGTGACTGACGAAGAGATTTATCAGGCACAGGTTCATCATCACTATATTGGTGCGCTGCGCTAGCCGAATCTGTTGCAACTCTCTCATTTAATGCAACATAACGGTGAAAAGTTGTTCTGCGAAAATACAAGAATTGGGCTACACTATGCAGGTTTTGGTGATTCGACCCATAGGAATCCATTATGCATATTGCAGCCCTGCATCAACCGAGTCAGGTTCAACTGAATCAGCAAGGAAATTTAAAACACTTTTTAACCATTGAGGGCCTTTCAAGGGAAAGCCTGACCAAGATTTTAGATACAGCACAAAGCTTTTTAGATGACAATAATAACCTGATCAACCGTCCCTTATTAGAGGGTTTGACGGTGATGAATCTTTTCTTTGAAAACTCGACCCGTACCCGAACCACCTTTGAGGCTGCGGCAAAACGTTTATCTGCAAATGTCCTGAATATTGACATTGCACGCTCAAGTACTTCAAAAGGTGAAACGCTGCGGGATACGCTTTGGAATCTGGAGGCGATGGCGGCCGATATTTTTGTGGTACGTCATTCATCTTCAGGTGCCGCACATTTTATTGCCAAAGATATCTGCCCTAAAGTTGCCATTATTAATGCGGGTGATGGTCGCCATGCACATCCGACCCAAGCAATGCTGGACATGCTGACCATTCGCCGTGAAACCAAGAAACCATTTGAACAACTCAGTGTGGCCATTATCGGTGATATTAAACATTCACGGGTGGCACGTTCAGACGTTGCGGCATTACAAACGCTGGGCTGTAAGGATATTCGTGTGATTGCGCCGAATACCTTGCTACCTGTGGGTTTTGATGAGTATGGTGATCATGTGCGTTTATTTAACCAGATGGATGCAGGCGTGACAGACTGTGATGTGATTATTGCCTTGCGTATCCAGAACGAGCGGATTGATTCACCTGCCTTAGCGTCACAGTCTGAATTTTATAAAATGTACGGACTTAACAAAGAACGTCTGGCTTTGGCAAAACCTGATTGTATCGTGATGCACCCAGGGCCGATGAACCGTGGTGTTGAAATTGATTCCAGCATTGCCGATGGTGACCAGTCCGTGATTCTCAAGCAGGTCACCAACGGGATTGCGGTTCGTATGGCTGTATTGGCACTTGCAATGCAAGGACAATTACAGGAACAGGGTTTAATTGATGTGATTGCACTGTAAGGGATAGCTCACATGAGTATTGTAAAAATTGAAAATGTCCGTGTGCTCGATCCAATTCAAAAAACTGATCTGGTTAAAACAGTTTTTATTGAAAACGGAAAATTGGTTGAAGCCGTTGATCAGGTGGATGAAAGCATTGATGGGCAGGGTAAATGGTTGATGCCAACCATGGTGGACTTGTGTGCGCGTTTGCGTGAACCAGGTCAGCAGCAGCATGGCACCTTGAAGTCGGAAGGCAAGGCAGCCCGTGCCAATGGGATTCTGCATGTGATTACCCCACCAGATTCAAAGCCAATTGTGCAGGATAATGGTGCCTTGATTCATGGTCTCATTGAAAAGGCACAACTCGATGGCGGTATCTATTTGCAGATCATTGGCGCACAGACCCAGGGTTTAAATGGAAAACAGCCAGCCAATATGGCGGGTTTAAAAAAAGGTGGTTGTACAGCCGTTTCCAATGCCAATGCAGCCTTTGAAAATGATGATGTGGTGATTCGTACCCTTGAGTATGCTGCTGGTTTGGGGCTGACGGTGGTGTTCTATGCGGAAGAACCGCAAATTGCCAAAGATGGTTGTGCGCATGAGGGCTTTATTGCCTCACGTCAGGGCCTGCCAATGATTCCTGCGATTGCAGAAACAGTGGCGATTGCCAAGTATCTACTGATGATTGAAGCGACAGGTGTTAGGGCTCATTTTGGCCTGTTGTCCTGTGGCGCGTCTGTGGAGTTGATCCGAGCTGCCAAGGCCAAAGGATTGCCTGTGACTGCCGATGTCGCCATGCATCAGTTACATTTAACTGAACAACTAACAGATGGTTTTAATGCACTTGCGCATGTGCGTCCACCGCTGCGTTCCGAACAGGACAAGGCATTATTGCGTCAGGGTGTGAAAGAGGGCGTGATTGATGCGATCTGTACCCATCATGAACCATTAAGCAGTTCTGCGAAAATGGCACCTTTTGCCGAAACACAGTCTGGAATCACCGCTTTTGATACTTATGTGGCACTGGGTGTGCAACTGGTAAACGAGGGTGTATTTGAGCCACTGGAATGGGTGGAAAAAGTCACTTCGATTCCTGCACAGGTGGCGAATATGTCACAGCGCTGGCAACAGGAGGCAGGCTGGGTGCTGGTTGATCCATCATTGCAATGGGTAGTTTCCAAAGCCTCAATTCTTTCCCAGGGGAAAAACACCCCATTGATTGGACAGCAACTGACAGGTAAGGTGATTGGTATATTTGCCTGATAATTATCATAAAAGGCAGAATAAGTTGACTGCACCTTATTCTGCTTTGTAAAATGTGATGTAAGTGTTGTATTGAAAGTTTATAGAACAGATTAAAACTAAGAAAAATTCATTAAAGTAATAACAAATATCTAAGGCTCGGCTAATACGATAAAGCGGTTGAATGGAAATTGGAGTAAAGTATATGTCTATAAATCCAATCGAGTTACTTAAACAGAAAGTTTCATCGGTCATCGTCAATGACCAAACTTGCCTGGTCAATGAAAAAAATGCCATCTTATCAAGATTCTACCCAATTCTCTTAAGTCGTTTTTTAGCAAATCCAGAACTGATTGATCAACTTAAGGAAAAGCTAAGGCCTTGTCTATCTGATTTACTGGAAAATAATAATCAGGTGATCAATTCATTGCTTATACATCTTGCCGCTGGAAAACTTTCAGTTACAGAAGTAGAGACCACCTTAAATCGAGCAATTCCTAAAAGCTTGGCTGTGCTTTCAGCTGAGGTTGGCCATGAGGCCATCTATATTATTCATTATCTTAGGGAGCATAGTGTGTCGATTCAGGCACTGTTGCCTGTTTGGAGTGCCGAGGTGCTTTTACCTTTAAATCAGCTTAAATTAAACGAACCTGAACAGTCAGAAGAACCCTTGCCAGAAATGCCACCTGAGCCTCATAGGCATCATCGAATTTTCCCATTTTTTGCCCTGTTTGTTGCCAGTTTTTCACTCATTTGGTTATACCAGTTAGTGAGGTGAAAGATGGGGACATGTGATTCACTGGCAGATAATGCAACAGAAGAGTGGCGTTTTAAAAACCGCAGTATTGAATTTTCAGTAAGCCCTTAACCAGTTATTTAAGCAATGCTTGAAAAGCGTTATGGCGACATAACTTTTTTTATTTTGACCATTTACTTTAGCTATTTAATTATAAATAGGACTGTTTAAAGTAAAATAAAGAAAAAACTCGAAAATATGCTTTTAAATTGAGTAGAATACGCCAGAAAAAAACAAGACAAGAGGGTGATTCTAAATGAACAGGTTTTTTATATTTACAACTTTGACAACGACAATGTTATTGGTGGGTTGTAATAAATTAAAGCCAACTGAGAAAGCCGAAGACACCGCAACGGCTGCTTCCGAGTGGAGCTGTACCAATCAGGAAAATCTCAACCATATTCAGGCGGCGTTGAAAAAAGAATAGGGGCTGTAGTAGATTAGCAGAAGTGCTACTCTATGAAAATGAAGATAAATCGTTGTAAATTAGATAAAAATACCCAAAGAAAGCTTGTCGAGTTCTTTGTTGCTGAGGTAACAGCTAGAACTGCGGCCAATTTGCTGGATATTCAGCCTAATACTGCGGCACTATTTTATAGAAAAATACGTGAAATAATCATGTACCACCTTGACCAAACTGCCGATGATATTTTTGAGGGAGAGGTTGAGTTAGATGAAAGCTACTTTGGTGGCACTCGTAAGGGAAAGCGTGGGCGTGGTGCTGGTGGAAAAGTGGCTGTATTTGGTATACTAAAGCGCGGTGGTATGGTTTATGTCAAGGTTGTCCCTGATACCAAGTCTGATACATTAATGCCTGTTATTACACGTAAAGTAGCGCCTGATAGTGTGGTTTATACTGATAGCTATCGAAGCTACAATGTGCTTGATGTTAATTGTTTTTATCATGAGCGAATTAACCATTCTAAAGATTTTGCAAAAGGTCGAAATCATATTAATGGTGTAGAAAATTTCTGGAATCAAGCTAAACGCATCCTAAGGAAGTACAATGGGATTGACCGAAATGCCTTTCCATTGTTTATTAAAGAATGTGAGTTTAGATTTAACTATGGGAGTCCAAAACAACAGCTCGAAATACTGTTGGATTGGACGGGTATTTGACCTTATCTACTACAGCCCCAAAGAATATTTAAAACAGATTGACCGTAGTTTAAGACAAAGTGACTACCAGTCTGACTATGACATTCTTGATAAAATCAACAAGGGACTCAAGTTTGAAATTACCAATGTGCGTACTTTAGAGGCTGAGAGTGGGGAAGCATCAACAACCAAATTAAACTGCGAAAGCCAGTTGGTGATTTCTTTCCCGAAAGGCTTACAGAAACGTGCAGAAAATGCCTATTTTGAAGAACAAAAATATCAGGGTGATGGGGAGTGTGAAGAGAGTTGTAAGCCATATACCCTGAATGATCATTTTTCCGATAGCGAATATCCACTAAGTCTTGAAGATGACCAATTAAAAGGCGAGTTCTTGTATGACCTCACCAAAACGGATAAAGATGGTTTGGTCTTTAATATCCCAAGTCAGAACTCTGTGATTGAGGGTGTGGTGTTTATGGCAACAAGGGCGGTGCAGTATGTTGCTTATTTAAAGGAAAATCAGCGGATTGAAAAAGAAGGGGCAGCATATCAACAAGAGTATGATGCCAATGAGTCTGCTCAAACTGACTTGGCACAAAAAGCTATGGATGTGCGTAAAAAAGAGTTAGATGCTGAAAAAGCCAAACAGGTTGAGCGTTTAAATCAAGCTTGGGATCAATTTACGCCTGAGCAAAAAGCACAGTTGCAGCAAGACCAGTCCGACTGGTTTGAAAAACGCGATGTGGACTGTAAGGTGCTGTCACAAAAGAGTGTCTATGATATTGCTGAAAAAGATATGGAAACCTATCAAAAGCAGGCACGGTACTGGAATGATGCAATGCGTCAGCAGAATCAGGATATGCAATATACGCAATGTTTCACCAAGCGTACGGTTGAGCGTGTGGTTTACTTGAATAATGTGTTTAATTAACAGGTCTTTTTTAACTTTTAAACGGGTTGATTGAGATTTCTGCATAAAATCGAGCTATCCATAGCTCGATTTTATTTCTTGTATTTCATTTTGCTATGCTTGAGCAAATTTCCTGATAGAGAGCTGCTATGAAAATCACCCTCATTGGTTCTGGGCGTGTGGCAACCCATTTGGCGTTGGCATTACAGAACCAACATCAGATTGTACAGGTCTTTAGCCCTAAGCTGGCCCATGCGCAAAAGTTGGCGCAGCAGCTTGATGCACAGGCAATCGACAGTCCCTGCCAGCTTGATCCACAGGTTGATCTAGTAATTGTTGCAGTAAGTGATCAGGCCATTTCCCAAGTCATTTATTCAATTACTGGATATTTACCACAAAATTTGATCGTTCATACCTCTGGTAGTACCAGCCTAGCAGTCATTGAGCACACACATTCGCGGGCAGGTGTATTTTATCCACTGCAAACCTTTAGCTTTGAGCGTGAAGTGAACTGGCTGGAAACGCCATTGTTTGTGGAAGCAACTGAGCAGCAAGACTTGGAAGCTTTAACACAATTGGCAAATAGCCTAAGTAGCCAAGTTTATCAATACAGTTCCAAGCAGCGTCAGACCCTGCATCTGGCGGCAGTGTTTGCATGTAATTTCAGTAATTATTGTTATGACATGGCCCAGCAGATTGTTGAGGCTGAACAAGTTGATTTTAGCCTGCTTTATCCCCTGATTCTGGAAACTGCGGACAAGGCCACAAAGCATGATCCGAAAACCATGCAAACTGGGCCTGCCATGCGGGGTGACCAGAATATTCTACAGATGCATGGTCAGTTGCTGGCTGAGGCAGATCGTAAGGATTTACAGAATATCTATGTATTGCTGAGTGAGGGGATTTTTAAACACCACCAAATCAATGGATGAGTTAAGCTTTATGAATAAGCCTGTCATCTAGGCTGAGGCGTTTGGATATTCCAGAATGCATTAATGCAATCGAACATATTCAGCATAGTAAATGTTGCCTTTTCATGTTCAATCTAAAGCGAATTTTAGATAAAAATAGCTCAGATGAGGACGGTCGCATGGACAATTCAGAGCAAAAAAAGCATAAACAAGAGAATAATGGCTACGCTCAGCAGTGTTGTATGCATCATTGGCAACGATTTCTGCACCAACCAGTATGACAATTGAGATGGCAAAAAGGTCAATCTCACTTTGGCAAGTTTCTGCCGTGGCAATGGTTTTGTTTTATATACTGAATAAATCTTAAACATTTGTTTTTGAGCTGATACCTAAAACAAAATGATATGTGTAGGATAAGCGAACTGAACTCATCCATTCCGAAAAATTATGAATATATCTTTAAGACCACAACCTGTGATCAATAATCTTTCAGGTGAGAATGCCCTGTTTATTGTGTTGGGCATCAATACCAATCCTGATCACTCAGAAATTATTGACTTTTTGGCCAATTTCTCCGCTTTGGTACGTAGTCTGACCAACCGTTTTCCGCAGGGAAATTTCAGTGCTTCTGTAGGGATTGGTTCGCATGCCTGGGACCTTTTATTTCCCGAAATGAATAAGCCTAAGGAGCTTGTGCCGTTTCAGGAACTCAAGGGACCTCGACATACAGCGGTTGCAACCACAGGAGACCTGTTTTTTCATATTCGTGCCAACCAAATGGCGATTTGCTATGAACTGGCTTCCATTCTGCATGATCAGTTAAAGGAACATACCTATCCGATCAGCGAAACCAAGGGTTTTAGATACTTTGATGGTCGTGCCATTCTTGGTTTTGTGGATGGTACGGAAAATCCTGAACATGAAATTGCCAAGGATATTGCCTATGTCGGACAGGAAGATGTCGAGTTCCTTGGTGGTAGTTATGTCTTTATCCAGAAATATTTGCATAACATGGAGATATGGAAAAGCCTGACCACTGAAGAACAGGAAAAAGTGATTGGTCGAAAGAAATATGATGATGTTGAACTGGGTGATGATGTGAAGCCCCAAAATGCGCATAATGTGGTGAGTAAGGCACATGATGCAGAGGGCAACGAGTTAAAAATTCTAAGGGCCAATATGCCATTCTCCAATCCAACCGAGGGGGAATATGGCACGTTCTTTATCGGTTATTCGCGCTCATTCAATATTACCAAGACCATGCTGGAAAATATGTTTCTCGGTAAGGGAAATGGTCACATTGATCGTTTACTCGATTTTAGTACCGCCGTTTCAGGTAGCCTGTTCTTTGTACCTACCTTTGATTTTCTAGATGATTTGGGTGACTAAAGCATATTGCATTTGGTGTAGGGACAGACGGTAATCTGTCCGCTATGAATTAAATTCTGATGTTAATTGATTTTCTTAAACAGGAAATCATTAATTTTATGGCCAGACTCAATACCACGGCGCTCGAATTTGGTAACTGGTCGCCAGTCAGGGCGAGGGTAGCTTTGACCTTTACCTGCCACATTTTCCAGATTCGGGCGATTATCCAGAACGTCCAGCATCCATTCCGCATAGGGTTCCCAATCGGTTGCCGCGTGGAATGTACCACCCAACTCCAGCTTTTGTTCAACCAACTGCATGCGCTCATGGATAACGAAACGACGCTTGAAGTGACGCTTTTTCTGCCACGGATCAGGGAAATAGAGTTGTACACAGTTAATGCTATTGTCAGGCATTTCACGAAGTACCTGAATTGCATCTGCATCCAGTACCCGTAAATTCTTTAATCCCGCCATACCTGCTTCATAAACACATTGTGCGATACCAGGAACGTGCACCTCAATACCGACAAAATTACGTTCAGGATTGGCCTTTGCCATAAGCACCAGTGAGCGGCCCATACCAAAACCAATTTCCACAGTCAGTGGGCGTTCTGGCTGTTCAAAGTGCTGACGCAGGTCGCCAACAGGATATTCCAGAATTAAGCCACGATAATCTTCGAGCGCAGTGCGTTGAGATGTGTTGAGTGGAGCTGAACGACGCATAAACGTCACAATTTCACGATGCTCAGGTAAATTGTCAAGTTCCGTAATTTGCGTTTCTAACTGATCGTTTGACATGATTCTGGGGATATAAATTATAGAAATGCCGTATTGTAAGTGTTCAGTTGATCAAGTCAAATTTTTAGTGAGATTTTGACATGGTATCGTCACGTTTAGCGCTTAACATCGGGATAGAATTTTTATAAACAGCACATCAATGGCAACTTAAAATGCGTGAAAAGTACAAAAACATACTTTTTTGCAAATCAGTAACAAACAAAGCTTGAAAGTTTGGATGAAGCATTTTAAAACATTAATGTTAAATAACAAGGATCAAACATGAAGTTGTATTATTCACCAGGTGCCTGCTCATTGGCGGCCCATATTATTTTAAATGAAATAAATGTAGATTTTGATTTAGAACGGGTAGATTTAAAAACACATAAAACTTCAAAAGGTGCAGACTATTACGAAATCAATCCAAAAGGTTATGTTCCTGCATTGGAAATCAACCCAGGTTTGATCTTAACTGAAAATGTAGCCATTTTACCGTTTCTGGCACAGCACGATCCAAAACAGGACTTGATCCCTCCATCAGGCATGGGGCGTGCAAAGGTGCTTGAATGGCTGGGTTATCTTAACTCAGAGCTGCATGATGCCTATGCGGTATTTTTCACGGGCAAATTGACCGATGATGAAAAAAACAGGGCCTATACTGAAGTTGATCGTTTATTGAAATATATTGACAACTATCTGGCTGAATCAGAGTGTGATTATCTGGTGGATGATAATTTTGGTCCAGCAGATGCCTATTTGTTTGTCATTACAAACTGGTCAAATCATATCGAACATGATTTAACGCCATATCCAAATATTGTTGCCTTGCGCAACAAGGTCGCTGAGCGTCAGTCTGTACAAATTGCCATGCGTGATGAGGGCTTATTGGCTTAATTCCACTATACGCATAAAAAAAGCCTCTGTGACCAGAGGCTTTTTACATCAACAAATCTTATTGTTGAGCTTTTTCTTTCACATCAGCAGCGCCTGACTCTACCGCACCAGCAACTTTTGCGGTTGCATCACGGGCAGCAGCCTCAGTTTTTGCAGCAGCTTCCGCAGTCGCATTCGCAGTATGATCGGCAGCAGCATCAATTTGATCACCCGCATTATCAACTGCGGTCGCAACATTGTCAGTTGCTGTTGCTGTTGCGTCTTTGATGTCAGCACCAGCCTGTTCAGCAGCGTTTTCTAAATGTTCACCCGTAGTTGCACCTGTTTCAGGCGCTTTATCTTTATTACAGCCCACAAGTGCAACAGTAGCAGCGAGACCTAATGTAACAAGTAATTTATTCATTTTTCGTTCCTTTTCGTTGTGGCATCCAGAGGTGGTCCCACTTGTTTGAACAACTAAAAGCGTATTTATAAGTGATATTCCGCTCTAGTTAAGCCACCTTGTTTTGTTGGGGTAGCTGATCATAGTAAAACTCATTTGGTGTCATTTTGTCTAGACTCGAATGAGGTCGTTTCAAATTATAAAACTCAAAATATGCACTTAATTGCTTTTTCGCATCTGTGACACTGCTATAAGCTTTGAGATACACCTCTTCATATTTAACGCTCCGCCATAATCGTTCAACCATCACATTATCTACCCATCGACCTTTACCATCCATACTGATTTGAATGCCATTTGATTTCAATACATCAATAAATGCATCACTGGTGAACTGACTGCCTTGGTCTGTATTCAATATTTCAGGTGATCCATATTTTTCAATCGCTTCATTTAAAACCGAAATACAAAAATCCACCTCCATACTAATCGATACCCTATGCGCAAGTACCTTGCGGCTATGCCAATCAATCACAGCACATAAATAAACAAAGCCTTTTGCCATAGGGATATACGTTATATCCGTAGACCACACTTGATTACTGCGCTGAATAGCCAACCCTTTGAGCAGATATGGATATTTACGGTGAGCTTGATTAGCCTGGCTTAAATTTGGTTTGCAATATAA
>NZ_KB849211.1:201877-230286 GCF_000368025.1 Acinetobacter parvus DSM 16617 = CIP 108168 | reverse complement strand
TTAGATACTGAAATCTGAAGTGAGTCGTCGATTAACTTTTGTGGTTGAAGCGGCCCAGTTTCTTCAACACACCTTCTAAAAAATCAATTTCTAATGCCTGCTCACCGATTTTTGCATGTAATTTTTTAAGATCGATGGGGGGTTCTGATGGAGCTTTTGATTGATCGAAAGCTTGCGAGGAAGCTGAGATCAATTGATTTTTCCAGTCAATAATTTGGTTTTGATGAACATCAAATTCAGCACTCAATTCAGCAAGTGTTTTTTCTGCTTTAATCGCAGCAAGTGCTACCTTAGCTTTAAAATCATTTGAATGATTTCTTCTTGGTCTACGTGCCATAAAATACTCCATATATTGATGTTTATAACATCATTTGAGGAGCAGAATATCACTTATAGGAGTTGTTCAAATTTACGGATCCATCTCTTCCAATAGGATATGGATAGCCAAAATATAAACATAAAAACGTTGACGAATAAAGTTGAAAATTTGTTGATAACTTGTAAAAACACGCACTTACATTTGAAAAATGTAAGTGCGTGCACAAGTTTTATGTTGGGTTTACACCCCAGAGCGAATCATGTAGTCAAAAGCAGACAATGAAGCCTTGGCTCCCTCACCAGTCGCGATGATGATTTGCTTATAAGGCACGGTGGTACAGTCACCCGCAGCAAATACACCTTTTACATTGGTTTCGTTACGGTCATTGATCACAATCTCACCACGATTGCTGAGTTCAACCGCACTGTTCTTCAGGAAATCGGTGTTTGGCAACAAGCCAATCTGTACGAAGATTCCTGCAAGCTCAACTGTATGCTCAACATCAGTCGCGCGATCTTTGTATTTTAATGCCGTCACTTGTGAACCATCACCAACGACTTCGGTACTGAGTGCATTCAAGATCACGGTGGTATTTGGCAAGCTGTTTAATTTGTCTTGCAATACTTGATCTGCGCGAAGCCTGGTATCAAACTCAACCAACGTCACATGCTCAACAATCCCTGCAAGGTCAATCGCTGCTTCTACACCTGAGTTACCCCCACCAATCACCGCAACACGTTTGCCTTTGAATAATGGGCCATCACAGTGTGGGCAATACGCCACACCACGGGTACGGTATTCTGCTTCACCTGGTACATTCATTTCTCTCCAACGTGCACCTGTTGAAAGAATAATGGTTTTCGATTCAAGCTTAGCGCCATTTTCCAATTCAACTTCAACCAGACCATTGGCGGTTTGATCTGCACCTGTGATCTTGCTGACACGTTGCAAATTCATGATGTCCACACCGTACTCACGTACATGCGCTTCCATATCTTGAGCAAACTTTGGACCTACGGTTTTTTGAACCGTGGTGAAGTTTTCAATGTCCATGGTATCCATGACCTGACCACCAAAGCGTTCAGCCACGATGCCTGTTTTGATACCTTTACGTGCCGCATAGATTGCCGCAGTACCACCCGCAGGGCCACCACCAATCACCAATACATCAAAAGCATCTTTAGCATTGAGGGCTGCGGCATCTTTCTCGGCTGAGTTGGTATCTAACTTGGCAACGATTTCTTCCAAAGTCATACGACCTTGTCCAATATGTTCATTGTCTTGAAACACCATCGGTACGGCCAAGATTTTGCGTTCTTCAACTTCTTCCTGGAAGAAACCACCATCAATCATGGTCGCAGTTGCATTCGGATTATAGATTGCAATCAAGTTCAAGGCTTGAACCACATCTGGACAGTTATGGCAGCTCAATGAGACAAACACGTCAAAGTTTGCTTTTAAGTTTAAGCCTTTGATCTGGTTCAAGACTTCATCAGATACTTTAGGGGCATAGCCAGATACCTGCAACAATGCCAGGATCAAAGAAGTAAACTCATGTCCCATTGGTAAGCCAGCAAAGAACACACGTGGTTGTTCGCCTGCTTTAGCTACACCGAAACTAGGACGGCGAGCGTTTGAACCGTCAAAACGCGCCGTAACCTGGTCAGAAAGTTCTGCAATTTCAGTCACGAGTTCTTTGATTTTTGCAGCTTTATCAGAATCATCTAAGGTAGCGACCAACTCGATTGGGCTTTCCAAACGTTCTAAATAGGCTTTTAACTGGGTTTTAATATTTTGGTCTAACATGTAAATCTCCAAATTCTCAGCAGTTCAAGTCAGCTAAATTTATTCAATGAAGCCATAGTACGAAAAAATAATGAATAGGTAAAACAGTATGTTCTTATAGATTTGATCGGATTTTTGAATTTAAGATGAAATATCAATATTTTGAAGATTTTTCTATCTAAAAATTGTTATATAACTGCAATCATTTCATGGCATAACCTAAAGGAAAATAGCATGACATTACAGCGCGGCATATACCAACACTATAAGGGAAAACTCTATCAGGTATTCAATGTAGCCCGCCATAGTGAAACTGAAGAAGAACTGGTGGTGTATCAATGCTTATATGGAGATTATTCCATGTGGGTACGTCCACTCGGCATGTTTACTGAAACAGTTGAGCTTGAGAATGGACAGGTGGTTCCACGTTTTAAATTAATCCAAGAGACTTAATCTGCCTGTTGGGTGTTCGCTCGGGACAGGCGATAGTGCTGTGGACTACATCCCATTACCTTATTAAATGCACGGGTAAAGTTGGCAGGGTTAGAATAGCCTAATTCGTAAGCAATATGGGTGATGGTAAAATTTGAATTTTCTAATAAATCAATTGCTCGCTCAGTACTAATTTTTTGTTTCAAAGCTTGAAATTCAACTCCTTGTTGCTGCAAATAACGTTGTAAAGTTTTAGTGGAAATATTTAGAACTTTAGCGCATTCGGTTAATGTTGGAATCTGATTGGCCTGTCGCAGCATCATGCTGACCCATTCAGCAATTTCACCTTGATGATAAATCTTCTGAATCTGTTCCTGACAGCGCTGCTCAACCACTTTTAGGCTATGAGCATCCGCCAAAGGTAAGGGCAGTGCCAGTTGTTGCTGATCAATAACAACGCGTATACCTGACATCCATGTGTAATTAAAATAAAAATTTGCTTTAACGAGATGTATATAGCGTTCAGCATAAACAGGCTCGGGTATACTTAAATAAATTTGGTAACGTTGTAATTGTTGTCCTGCAAGTTCTAATAAGCTGTAATAAAATCCAACGGCAATTGCTTCAATATGAAATGCTAAACATTGCTTATTCATTTGCAAGATGGGTTCAAGTAATAACTCAACCTTATGTTGATGAGTTGGAAATTGAATCGATAGCTTAAAGCTAGGCATAATTAGCCGAAAATATTGTGCGATTAATCTCAAAGCATGTTTTAAATTTGGACTGGTCATTAATGCATATCCAACCAAACTATGCGAACTGAGTTTTAGATTTTTACCGAGTTCAAAAGCCAAATCTTCTGTATTAGGTAGGCTCAGGCCAAGTGCAATAAATTGTTCAATTTGTTGAATTGATAAAAGCTCAGTTTTAGAAAGTTCGTTATGAAATGCGTTTAATACCTCATTATCATATTGATGAGTACCAATCAGAATTTCGATCAACCGCAAATAATAACGAGATGGAATAACAGGGATTTGCTGTTTTTGCACAATAAAAATCCAGTAAAGTCTTAAAATGATAATATAGAGTGACTGTAAAAGAACACAATCAATTCAAGCAAAACATTTTGTGTTTGATTGAGGAATTTCTAATGAATATGCATACTCAACTGGATGTAGAGCAAGCAACAACAACTTTTAAAGATAAAAAACGTCATTTGTGGTTATTGGGTTTGGCAGTACCGACTATTGCAATGAGTGGTTTAGCGGGTTATCAATTTGGACCGAAAAAAACCAAAAAATTCTTTGCCTCTTTTGGTCCATTATTTATTCATGGTGTTATTCCTGCATTGGATAACTTAATTGGTGAGGACACAGAAAATCCGCCACTTGATGCGATTGCAGATTTAGAAGCTGATCCATATTACGCACGAATTGTTAAACTTTTTATTCCATTGCAATATGCAACCAATATTTACGGCACCTATTTGGCAAGTCGTAAAGGTACATCACTTGCAGATCAAGCGTTATTGGGTACGTTGGTAGGGATGGTGAATGGTATTGCCATCAATACGGCGCATGAATTGAGCCATAAAAGTGGTCGTCTCGAACATTATTTATCACATTTGGCATTAGCTCCATCGGGGTATAATCATTTCCGTATTGAGCATCCATATGGTCATCACCGCCGTGTTGCAACGCCAGAAGATCCAGCATCATCTCGACTTGGTGAAACTTTCTGGAAATTTTTACCGCGTACAGTGATTGGTAGTTTCAAATCGGCGATCGAAATTGAGAAAAACCGTTTAGAGCGTAAAAAATTACCATTCTTCTGTAAAGAGAATGAATTGATTCATGGTTGGGCGATGTCTGCTGTGTACCATGCCGCTATGTTTAGCAAATTTGGAGTGCGTTCAGTACCATTCCAAGTGACACAGGCTGCTTATGCGATTACTTTGTTTGAATCAGTGAATTATATTGAGCATTATGGTTTAAAACGTGAAAAGAAAGCCAATGGTCAATATGAGCGTACTTTACCTGAGCATAGTTGGAACAATAATAATGTAGTGACGAACTTGTTCTTGTATCAATTACAGCGTCATTCAGATCATCATGCAAATCCAACACGTAGCTTTCAAACTCTACGTCATTTTGAAGATGCGCCACAGTTACCAGGGGGCTATGGAGCGATGATTTTACCAGCCTTTATTCCCTCATGGTGGTCAAAAATTATGGATGATCGAGTTGTAGAGCATTACAAAGGCAATATGGAGAAAATTAATATTCATCCAGACGCAAAAGAAAAAATATTAGAGAAGTATGCTGAACAAGTTGAAGTCGAAGCTGCTTAATAAATTTAAATAAAAAAACCAGCCTTAACATAGGCTGGTTTTTTATTTATGAGGCTAAAAGATAAAGTCGTTTAAAATGAAGATCAAACTCAAGGTATTTATGGACAAAAGCAGTCTTATCGGTTGTGCGTAGCAAATTGTCATACACAAATTCTGGAACAGGATGATAAAGCTCGGCTGTGCCATTGCTGTAAAAAATTTTTAAATAGCGTGAAGAAATATCATATTTCCAAGAGGTTACAACAACAGTTTTTTCCATATATTTGCCCCCATTTCAGTTTGATCATTTAGTACATACAAAAAACTCTTTATGTTTCATAATTTGACATTACTCCATGTAATGCAGGCTGACAATTGATAAATGAATTTCGTTATAAATTTATAAGTATAAGAATTGTAAAAATTTTGCTATCAAGCTGGGGGAGAGCGGATAAGAAATTTATATAAAGGCAGATAAAAAGAAACCACCCTAAAAAGAGTGGCTTCTGACGAGGTTGTTCAATCTAAAGAATTAGATTTTACCCACTAGGTCGATAGATGGAGCAAGAGTCGCTTCACCTTCTTTCCATTTCGCTGGGCAAACTTCGCCTGGGTGGCTTGCTACGAATTGAGCAGCCTTAAGTTTACGTAAAGTTTCTGATACATCACGAGCAATAGCATTGTCATGAATTTCAGCAGTTTTAATTACGCCTTCAGGGTTGATGATGAACGTACCACGTAAAGCTAAACCAGCTTCTTCGATATGCACATCAAAAGCACGTGTTAATTGATGTGTAGGATCACCAACTAATGGGAATTGAGCTTTACCTACAGCAGGAGAAGTTTCGTGCCATACTTTGTGAGAGAAATGAGTATCAGTTGTTACGATATAAACTTCTGCACCAGCTTTTTGGAATTCTGCATAGTTCTCAGCAGCATCTTCAACTTCTGTTGGACAGTTGAATGTAAATGCGGCAGGCATGAAAATAAGAACAGACCATTTACCTTTAAGATCAGCGTCAGTAACTTGAATGAATTCACCGTTACGGAATGCATCAGCTTTAAATGGTTTAACTTCAGTATTAATTAAGCTCATCATTGTCTCCATGATTGAGGTTTTATTGAGAGGCTAATGCCTTACTTGTTTACGAGGTCTAGAATAAATAATTTTTAGTTATTGGGGAAATAGTATTTTTACATGACTAAAATCGGAAAATTGAATGAATCAATATAAAACGATTTTCACCCTAAGATATAAGCTTATTTGACTCCAACAAGATGAAGTAAATATAACGAATATCTAAAACTAACTTGTATAACAACATGCAGTCTATAGTATTAAAATTCAAGGGTAAAATTGAAAAAATCTAAAAATATATAAAAACAAAGATATATAGCTAAATTCTAAAAATATAACGCCAATCTCAACTTAAAATATTTGAATTTTATAATTTGAAACGACCTCATTCGAGTCTGGATAAAATGACTCCAGATGAGTTTTAGTATGACCAGCTACCACAACAAAATAAGGTAGCTTAACTAGAGCAGAATATCACTTATAAATAAGCTTTTAGTTGTTCAAACAAGTGGGACCACCTCTTGCCGCAGGCGTTGACATTATTCGGGTGGGGATGTTCCTTAATGCCAAATATGGGATTCTGGTAACATTTTAGTTCAGCTTTAAATAGTCCTAAACATATCTGATCTTTAGGATATATGATTTAGCTAAACTTAATAATAAGCCCAAACAGGATTTGGGCTTATTGGATTGGGTTAAGGTTTATATAAACCATGATCAACAAGGTGCTGGCGCAGGATTCGTCGTAATTCCAGAATTGCTTCTGGCGTTTCCTGAATCGAGTGGCCGCCATGAATGATTTTTTCAGAAACAGCACCATCTAAATGGGCGCTTTTATAAGGCACAATCCCGTCAGTAATTACATTAGGGTCGTCACTCTTGGTGATGTTGCCCATAATTGAATGGAACACCAGACCTTTTTCTGGTGGAATATTGGCAGTCAATTCCATGAACTTGGACTTTTTGCTCAAATCACTTGGACCATTCTGAATCACGTCATTGGTTAGGGTTTTTACGAAATCTTTCAGGTCAACATCATCACTGGTCAAGGTATCTGCCAATGTGGTAAGGAATGTTGCAGGCAGGCGAATAATCTTACGTGCAGCCAGAGTAAACCAGCGATCCGCATAATCTGTCCCATGATGTGGTGCGGCCAGGAAAATGGCACGGTCAAAGTTGGTGATCGGTTTCATTTTCAGCCGTTCACCAATCACGGGATGCTTTCTCAAGCGGGTCTGTTGGAGATTGTTCATCATCGCCAGGGCCTGTTTGGAAATGTCGGCATCACTGACCAGTAAACGACTAATAATTCCGCCCATACTATGTCCAATCAAAACAGCGTCTTTCGCAGCCACATCTTTAGGATTGACGGTGGAAAAGGCTTGCTTGAGCAGGGCATAAATCTGGAAACGGCTTTCCAGAATCGGCATGTTGGTTGAATAAAAAACTTGCCACACCTGATAATGTTCACGTAGTACAGCATCCCCCATAATGTCGTTGGTCACGGCAATCCATGCTTCAGGGCTACTGGCCAGACCATGCACCAGTACAATGATCTTCTTGTTGGGATTGTAGGGTTCCAGCATATAGAGATGCGGCATGGTTAAATGCTGCTCACGGTCAATCAGCGTTAGGTATGCTGCCGCACCCAGATTATTTTCAGCCAGCCATAAACCATAGGGTGCGGAAAAATTGGCAGCTAATGAATACGGCTGGCCTGCGATATTGACCTTGTCAATGCTATACGGGTCATAGACCTTAATCTCAAATTCAGGGCTGGTTAAAACATCATTCACTGAAGCGGTTGGTTTTTTCGGCTGGGCAATAATGGTTGCCGCCAGATAACGGGCCTTGTGAATGTTTGGATTAGTACCTTTTGGATAATGATAGGTTAAAGGGTTAAGAATATATTTATTGTCATGCTGTGACGCATCACCAGAGGGAAATACCGCAACAAAGTCAGAGCCGAAACCGTCACGGCGGTTAATGGCCCTTAAACCAGAGAAATTCATGTTATAGCTTGAAATAAACTTCTCAAGCTTCATGTCCTGTAACCGTTGATAGGACTGAATATCAAGGGTATAGGTGCTGTTAGCAATCTTAATGGTTGGGGTGATATTGGTGGTGGGATTTCTTAGACTATGCACATTGACCAATTGGGTCAGCGCCTGATTGTAAAAATCCCGAATCTGAACCTGTCGGTTATCAAAAATCCGTTCCTGTGGCTTTCGGGAGGTTTTAAATAAATAGGCATAACTATAGCGGATACTTTTATCCAGATTTTCCAGTTGTTGGTCTAGACAGTTCTCATAATTTTTCTGGATAATTTTTTGGTCATCTTCAGACTTATGTTTGGTCAGCTTACTTATTTTACATTCAGATGAATCTGAAAGTGCCATGGATTTGGCCAGATAAAGTTCACTTGCTGTTGAGAGTAACTGTTCATCCAATATTTGTGGAATTTTATGTAGGTCGGCAATACATTCATTCGGTGTCTGTGAACAGACTCTGGCTTCCTTGCCCGACATGGACAGGACATTGAGGCTGGCTTCGCTTAATTTTTTCTGGGTTAAAATACTGTTACGTTCATTGGCAATGGTGACATCAATCGCCTGTTGTTTAAGGCTGACTACCTGACAACCGCTCATGACCATCGTGCTCAGCAGGGTAATAATAAATAGGCGACAATTTGGAGTAAATGCTAGCATCGGAATTCAGCAAATTAAGTACGAAGATTAGAGCTATAATACGAAAAACGGTTGCTTTTTCAATCGGTATAAAAAAATAGACTGCTTAGAGCAGTCTATTTTTACAAAAAATCTGGATCAGTTTAGCACTTGCCATACATTCCAGCGTTTACCAGATTCCACTTCGCTAATAAGGCGGTCAGCCACTTCAGCTTCATCTGGATATTTCACTTTATAGTTCTTTAAGGTCTGGATGGCATTTTTCTTTTGTTCTAACCAAAGAAAGTTGTTTGCGGCAGAAAGATAGGCTTCCTGTACACCACCTTTAATGGCCTTGTCTAAATATGGAATTGCCTCACGCTGACCGCCGCCTTCAGACAAACCAAACCCAAACCAGAAGTTGGTTTCAGGGTCATTTGGACTGATCGCCAGAATACGCTGTGCATAATTCAGGGATTTGGTGGTGTACGCTGTTCCGAGGTCCATATTGCGTGCCATCACACTGGCTTTAAAGGCACGGGTCAACACATCCAGTGATGCATTTGGCTGTTCGGCTAGAGCATCCAGCTTTTGTGTAGTTTCTTTTAATTTAGCTTCGTAACCTTTACGTTCCTGACGGTCAGGGAAACGTGGTGGATAGTGACGGGCCTTGCCTTCAACCAGTTGCAGGAAATCATCAATTTCAGTCACATCAACTTCATTATCGCCTGCAAGCACGGCATATTTCATGCTGCGCTGTTTGCTGTTGACCGTTGGCACAATCAGTTTGTTCACTTCAAGTGTGGTTGATTTTGATGGGTCATTCTGTAGGCTTACCACCATTTTGGTCACAGGCTGTGCTGTTGCATCCTTAATTGCAAGCTCAAAACTTGGTGGCGCATCATAATTAACTGGATTCAAAGCATAAAAAGGTGGTGTTGGGTCTGGTTCTTTAAAAACAAAAGGCTGGGGTGCTGCTGCCACTTCCTTTTTTACAACAGGTGGGGTACCACATGCAGTTAAAACTGAAGTTGAAAGTACAAGTAATGCCAAAGGCTTAAAATTCATGCTTTATATCCATTAATTTTAGTGAATTAACTAGGTCGGTCGTTGGTTTTACTAGTCTAGGAAAAGCAAAACCAACTTGCAACGAGAAGCTTGTTACATTTCTTTATAAATAAGGCCTATTGATACCTATCTCTTATTATGTGGCAGATGTTTTGGTTTGGGCTTCACATTCACGCCTAACTTCCTCAATAATTTTTAGCTCTTCCTTGCTAAAAGGTTGAGTGGTTGCTTTCTGACCTTTATAGGTCGGGTCAAGTAAAGAAAGACGCTGGCATAGAACATTCATGCGCTTTTCATTTTGCTGCATTCGATCCAGTAACACCCGAATACCTTCCAGTAAAGGGTCTGTTTGCTCCTGAGTGGTGGCATAAGGCTGGAAACCGATGCTTTCAGCATAATCACGGCGGCGTGCTTCATCCTGCTCAATCTGGGTTTTATCCTTGAAAATGTATCGTGCAGGGTTGCCAACGGCGGTTACGCCCTCAGGAACTTCCTTGGTTACCACCGCATTTGAACCGACTTTTGCACCTTTATGGACGGTAAAGGGACCGAGGATTTTAGCACCTGCGCCCACCACCACACCATCTTCAAGCGTGGGGTGGCGCTTGCCTTTATTCCAAGTGGTACCGCCAAGCGTAACACCATGATAAAGCGTGACATCATCACCAATTTCGGCAGTTTCACCAATCACCACACCCATGCCATGATCGATAAAAAAACGTTTGCCAATTTTTGCGCCAGGATGGATTTCAATACCTGTGGCAAATCGGCTAAAAGAGGAAAGCAGGCGGGCGCAGCCTTTGTATTCTTTTTTCCATAGTTCATGTGCCATACGATGCATGATTAACGCATGAATCCCTGGATAGGTGGTGAGGACTTCCAGCGTATTGCGTGCAGCAGGATCACGTGCAAATACAGCCTGAATGTCTTCTTTAAGCTGTTTAATCATTGGAATGATCCTCCGTTGTTTTTTTCCATGAACCATTGGCTAAGGCCTGTACGCGGCTAAAGATTCCACGTAACAAATGATATTCCATACGATCTAATTGTATCCTTCCGAATAAACGGCGCAAGCGTAACGGCAGTAAACGGGGATTAGTTGGGTCTAAAAACTCAATTTCAGTCAGCATTTTTTCCAAATGGGGATAAAACTCTTGCATTTGCTGCTGCGTGACCAAAGGCTCATCCCACTGCATGCTTTGTTGTTGCTTGAGCTGCATGTGGTCATCAGGTGTTTGCGTAGCGGGTGCATTTTGTTCAAGGGAAGCCATACGCAGTTCATAGCATACCACCTGAATTGCCTGCGCTACATTTAACACACCATACTCAGGATTGACTGGAATGGTCAGGTGGTAATTGGCAAGGGCCAATTCTTCATTGGTGAGTCCACGGTCTTCACGGCCAAACACAATCGCGATATTTTGTTGTTGGCTGGCTGCCTGCAAGGCTTCTTTAGCCGCAGGGCGAACATCGAGTAGTGGCCACGGAATGGTTCGGCTGCGGGCACTGGTTCCAAAAACCAGATGGCAGTGCTGAATGGCCTGTTCCAGCGTTTCCACAATTTCAATCTGCTCAATTAAATCCTGTGCGCCTGCAGCAAGGGCATCAATGTCAGGATGCGGATATGTCTTTGGTGCAACAAGCACAAGCTTGGAAAGTCCCATGGTTTTCATGGCACGTAAGGCACTGCCGATATTGGCGGGTAGCGTGGTGTTCACCATCACAATACGCACATGATCCAAATGTTTGGACACTTGATTTTGGTCAAACAGGTTCATAGATTATCCAAAATTAAGAATATTGGGAGACTTCGGCTTGATAGAGGTCTAAAGCTTCGTCCATTGACATATTGTCAGGAGGTGGCGCAACAACCGCAACTTTTGGCGTTTCAACCACTTTGGCAGCTTTAGACTTGACCTGATATTCGATGTAAATCGCATCCTTGCCGAAATAGTCACGCAGTTTAGCGAGTAGCTCGTCAAGTGGGGCAACTTTCCATTGTGCGCCCAGCAGCAGTTCAGCGCTTGCAAAACTTTGCTCAAGCTGGATTTTCACCCCAATATGCTGACACATATCAATGTTGCAGTAAGGCAAAAGCATGCCTTGCAGATCTTTTGCCAAAGATTTACCCATCAGGTCATGTGCCAGGCGAATCTGAATGTTCTGTGCCCGTTTTTGCCGTATTTCATTTAAATTAAATGCCTTGCTTAAACGTGCCATCGGGCGGTCAAAGCCCTCACGTTCATAAATCTCACCCTCAATCACCACCACCTGTTCCAGTTTGATAATGTCTTTATGGCGCTGGAAACGTTCATGATTGCAGCTGATTTCAACACGGGCAGTGCCATCATCCAGGGTAATCATAATACGGTTCGGGAAGTTGGCAATATCCACCACCAGACCCGCAAAAATGCTGGTGACACCCCGTCTTGTTGGCGTCAGTTCGTTTAGTTTTACAGAAACAAATTGCTTGAGTTCAGCACGATAGATATCAATCGGGTGACCTGTTAAATACAGGCCCAGCGTATCTTTTTCACCTTTTAAACGGACTTCATCTGACCACGGTTTGACAGGTTTGGCTGGTTTACGCTGAACTTCCTCAACCTCACCAAACAGGTCCATAATTCCCGTTTCACGGTTGCTACGTGCCTGTTCAGCCGCCTGGACCGCTTCTGGAAGCTGTGCCATCAGGCTGGAACGTTCAATGCCCAGACAATCCAGCGCACCTGCACGGATCAAGGCTTCAAGTGTGCGTTTATTGATTTTTTTCAGGTCAATACGATGGCAGAAATCAAACAGGTCTTTATACGGGCCTTCCTTGATCCGTGAATCAATCACCGACTGCATTGCCTGTTCGCCCACACCCTTGATTGCACCCAACCCATAAACAATGGTGCGTTCATCACTGGCATGGAAATGGTATAGCGACATATTGACAGAGGGTGGCAACACGTCGAGTTTGTTGTTACGGCAGTCATCGATCAGGAATACAATGCTGTCAGTGTTCTGCATTTCCGATGACAATACCGCCGCCATAAATTCGGCAGGGTAATGTGCCTTTAACCATGCTGTATGATAGGCAACCAGTGCATAGGCTGCGGCGTGTGATTTGTTAAAACCATAGCCAGCAAACTTTTCCATATAGTCAAAGATATGGTTCGCGGTTGCCTCATTAATATCTTTCTTGGCAGCACCTTCAATAAAGATCTGGCGCTGTTTGACCATTTCCTCGGGTTTCTTTTTACCCATGGCGCGACGCAGCAGGTCCGCGCCACCCAGCGTATAGCCTGCACAGAACTGTGCTGCCTGCATGACCTGTTCCTGATACACCATGATGCCATAAGTGGGTTCCAATACACTTTCAAGCAATGGATGCAGATATTCAAACTCGCCACCATGCATACGGTGGATAAAGTCTGGAATCAGGTCCATCGGGCCAGGACGGTATAGGGAAACGAACGCGATGATCTCTTCAAACTTGCTCGGTCTGGCTTCCTTGAGCATCTTTTTCATGCCGACGGATTCAAACTGGAATACCGCAGTGGTGTTTGCCTCGGCAAAAACCAGATAGGCATCTTTGTCATCCAGTTCAACATTGGCAATGTCGAGTGGGGTATCTGACTTGATTCTTTTATTAATATTCTGAACGGCATCCTCAATAACGGTCAGGTTACGCAAACCTAAGAAGTCAAATTTAACCAGACCTGCAGCTTCAACGTCATCTTTATCATATTGTGCAACGCGGTTAGTGCCATCAGCATCACATAGCACCGCGGAATAATCAGTAATTTTACCTGGTGCAATGACCACACCACCCGCATGCTTGCCTGTGTTACGGGTAATGCCCTCAAGCTTGAGCGCCATTTCCCAGATTTCGGCGGCATCATCATGATCTGGGTTGGATGGATTGGTGACGATATCCTTGAGCTGCGGCTCCATTTCAATCGCTTGCTTTAAATCCACACCCAGCGGTTTGGTTGGCACCATTTTGGAAATACGGTCAGCCAGACCATAAGACTTGCCCAGTACACGGGCAACATCACGAATCGCACCTTTGGCTGCCATAGTACCGAATGTTGCAATCTGTGAAACCGCTTCACGACCATAATGCTGTGCCACATACTCAATTACACGGTCACGGCCTGCAATGCAGAAATCCACGTCAAAATCGGGCATGGAGACACGTTCTGGGTTAAGGAAACGTTCAAACAGTAGATCATAACGCAGTGGGTCAAGGTCGGTAATCTTTAAGCTATAAGCAACCAGTGAACCTGCACCTGAACCACGACCAGGCCCCACAGGTACGCCATTATTTTTTGCCCACTGGATAAAGTCCATGACGATCAGGAAGTAGCCTGGGAATCCCATTTTCAGGATAATGTCGACTTCATACTTGATTCGCTCATCGTAGGGCTGGCGAACCTCTGCCCAGTCTTCACCACGTTTTTCAACTGGGTAAAGATGATTTAGACGTTCTTCCAGACCTGTACGCGACAAATGCTCAAAATAGGTGTCAATGGTATAGCCATCTGGAATTGGGAAGTCAGGTAGGAAATAAGTACCCAACTGTAAGCTGACATTGCAGCGTTTCGCAATCTCGTAGGTGTTTTCCAGGGCACTTGGAATGTCTGAAAATAGTTCAGACATTTGCTCGGCCGTTTTAAAATATTGTTCAGGGCTGTAGGGTTTGGGGCGTTTGTCGTCACTTAGGACATAACCATCGGCAATACATACACGGGCTTCATGCGCCTCAAAATCGTCCTGCTCAATAAAATGCACATCGTTGTGTGCCACCACACCAATTTGATATTTTGCGGCAAGTTTTGCAGCCTGTAGGATAAAATCCTCTTCGCCAACACGTTCGGTACGGGTCAGGGCTAAATAAACACGGTCGCCAAATTCCTCAATCCACGCTTCCAGTAACGGTTCAGCTTTCTGTGGGTTGGATGAGCAGAGCATCTTGCCAACATCACTGTGCTGACCCAGCAGAATGATCAGGTCTTGCGCCTGTTCGAGTATCCATTCTTTTTGTATGCAGGGTGTGCTGAGTTGTTGTCCCTCAATAAAACCACGCGACACAATCTCAGTTAAATTCCGCCATCCCTTGTTACTCATGGCAAGCAAGGTTGCGCGATGTTCAGCATCATTCAGGCGAATGACACTGCCCATAATAGGCTTGATGCCTTTACCCAGACATGCGCCGTAAAATTTTATCGCCGCATGCAGGTTGGACAAATCGGTGATGGCAAGCGCAGGCATTTCTTCTGCAGCAGCAACTTTGACCAAATCGGGTATGCGAACAATCGATTCGGTAATCGAAAATTCTGTATGTATACCGAGATGAACAAACTGCATAGTCAAGACGATCCTTTTTCAAACCAAGGCATAGTTTAGCATGCAAACTTATAATGACATGCTTAATATTTTGGCAAACTGTATGTCTATCTTGTTATTTGGGTTAAATTTGAAAAATAATTTTTTATTTTTATATGCTTATAAATCAAAAGCTAAGATGAATATATTTGTGGTTGGAATGTGATTGCTCAAATTTTATCTGTTTATGAATGGTGCTGGTTTCCAGCCTTGCTGGTGGGTGGGGGCAGTTAAAAATAGTGGAAACTTGTATGACATGGAGCGTTTTCAAGATTGAAAGGCAGCTTTTTGGCTGCTTTCAACCTTGATAAATAGAATGGAACTAAATGGTTCAGTTCAACTATTTGAGTAGGTTGCTAAAAATGATATTGCACCCAGATCAATCCAGAAAGAAATCTTTTTGTAGTTGTGTATGACCATCAACACAAGCATATTTAGAAAAATCCGTAATGCCAATTCTGGCTAAGGCCTGTTCATCGGTGAGGCTTTGTCCCGTAAGTTCACCTTTGGCGGTGGTATAAATCGCATAAGCCGCATCTGCCATAATTTCAGGTTTACGACTGACCTGTAAGGTATTTTCCTCACCTAGGTTTTTCGAAACAGCTGCCGTTGCAATATAGGTCTCAGGCCAAAGCGTGTTACAGGAAATTCCATAATGCTGAAATTCCTCTGCCATACCTAAAGTCAGAATTGTCATACCATACTTAGACAAGGCATAAGGCGAGAGCATGCCTAACCATTTAGGTGACATATTTACAGGTGGCGATAAGCTTAAAATATGCGGATGTTGTGCTTGTTTGAGATAGGGCAAAGCGGCCTGCGCACAAATAAAGGTTGCACGGTGGTTAATGGTTTGGATCAGGTCATATTGTTTTAAGGAAGTGGCTTCGACACCTGTGAGTGCAATTGCACCTGCATTGTTTATTAATACATCAATACCACCAAAGTTCCTGGCTGCTTGTTGCATGGCAGCATGAATCTGCTGTTCATCTCGCACATCTAAAAGTATGGGCAGAGCTTTGCCGCCAGCAGCATCAATCTCTTCGGCGACGCTATAAATCGTGCCCGTTAATTTCGCTGTTTCCACTTCAGTTTTTGCTGCAATGACAACATTTGCCCCAGCTTGTGCTGCTTTCAGCGCAATGGCTCTGCCAATTCCTCGGCTGCCACCAGTAATAAAAATAGTTTTTCCTTGCATATTACTCATGTAGATGTCCTATATTCGAGTTGTTATAAAAGCTGATTTAAATCATAAAAGGATGTGCAAATTTTTCTGGATTGTATAGCTGTCGTTGTTTGGCAATTTCAACAATGCGATGGCGTAACTGACGTTTGATTACGGCATAGGTTTGGCGATGCTTTTGTGACATCTCTTCAGCAAACTTAAATACTTCATTATTTAATGATTCGGCAGGGTGAATTTGATGAACCACATGTGCGTCTAAGCACTCAATCCCTGTCATGGATTTACCCGTTAATGACATCTCCCAGATCGCATGTTGATTGGGAATGAGCTGCACAATCTCTGCAATACAGTCAGTGAAAGGAATAGTGAGTTTGACTTCGGGAAAGCAAAAACGTCCTTTATCTGCCCGCATCAAGCGAAAATCACATGCAGATGCCAAGATTGCACCACCAGCATAAGCATTGCCGTTAATTTCCGCAATGACAGGTAGATTAAGCAAAGCCAAGCGCAGCAGCATATTTTCCAGTTGTAAGGTAAAGGCTTTTTTATCTTGCATGGATTGTTGCATTAACCATGCGAGGTCTAAGCCATTGCAAAATGTTTTGGGATGGTCGCTTTGAATGACTAGGCAAGCATTGTGCGAATCACGTTCGATTTCATCAAAGATCTCGATATATTCATTTAGCACATCTTGATTTAAGGCATTGTCCTGATCGCCATTGGTTAAGGTGAGAACATAAATAGACTGCTGTTGATCAAGCGTCATGGTGGTCATTGAAGCGCTTCCTCATTCTGCGATGGTTGATTGATTGCAGTCATTATTTCGAATAAAACACTCGCACAATAGGTGTGACTATGCCATATTGATGATCATTTTAGGACAGGGGATGTGCGATGCGAGATCCTTTTGGATTGTTTCAAGAAACCATCTCGGTTTCTTATGCACATCTATTATTAGAAATTGTGCATGATTATGCGATTGATACTGAAACAGTTTTGGCTGGTACAGGATTAATGCTCACAGAAATGAAACAAGCCGATGCCAAAATGAGTGCGCATCAATGGTCAAAGCTGGTGGTGAATGCTTTAAGGCTGACGGGAAATCCGCGTCTGGGCATTGAATATGGTTTTAAATTACGTCCCACTTCGCATGGAGCCTTAGGTTTTGCATTTCTGAGTTGTACGGATGTTGAAACTGCATTAACGCTGTGCCAACAGTATTTCTGTACACGAATCCAGAACTTTACCCCTGAATCGTATATTGATGAAGACTTTGTCTATGTCTATTTGGATGGTGTACATCCGGTTAAATTTGGCAATGAGCAGCAATCTGATCAATTACGACACTTTCTGATTGAGAGTTTGCTGTTTGGCGCAATTCATTTTCTTGGTGTATTTTCTAAAAAAATTGTTGAACGTTGTGAGGTCTTTGTCGATTGGTCCGATGCACAGAATTATAAACGTATCGATCTCTCCCAAATCAAGATTCATTTTAATCAGCAACGCAATGGTTTGCGTTTTCCCAAGCAATATCTGCATTGTAAAAATCCCAATGCTGATCAAGTCGCATTCCAGCAGGCATTATTATATTGCGAAAATGACAAACTTAAATTAGTCAAAGAAACAACGCGGGATCTGCAAAAAAGTATTAAATCTGAACTACTTTATAACTCAAGCAATGGTTATCCAACACTTCCTTTAATTGCGCAACGCTTGAATATGTCTGAACGAACCATCAAGCGACATTTACAGGCACAAGGAACGACGTTCTTGCAGATTTTGGCTGAGGTACGTTTTTGTCAAGCCAGGAAGTTACTGCAACAACCACAATATACTATTCAGAACGTTGCAGGTCTGGTGGGTTATGAAGAAGCCACCAATTTTATTCGCGCTTTTAAAAAGATGTTTGGGGAAACACCGAGTCAGTATCGCAAAAGCTATTTGTCCAAAGCCACTTCATCCGACATCACCAACTGAATCGTTTTAATAAAAAGTTTTAGCGAATGCTGAATCTGTTCGGTCCATTCGAAAGAACAATTCATACGAATAAAATGTTGATGTGAGGGCAACACATTAAATAAGGGGCTTGGTGCAACGCCTACCTGTTGTTGAATCAGCTGTTCATAGACTTGCATACTGCTGACTTTGTCTGGCAACTGAATCCAGAGAAAATAGCCACTTGGATAGTTATATACCTTACAGTCTTTCGGTAGATGTTGTTTGAGATATTGAAAGAATTGTTTTTTATTCTTTTCCAAAGCCCGTCTAAGCGTTCTCAGATGCTTTTCATAATGATGATGGGAGAGAAACTCCACCAGCGCATTCTGGATCAGCGCATTGGCTGAAATGGTGCTCATCAATTGCAAATGCTGAATATGTTCGGAAAATTTGCCAGCATAGACCCATCCCATACGGAACCCCGAACCCAAGGTTTTGGAAAAAGAAGAGCAGTGCAACACCAGATTTTGCTGATCAAAATACTTCATGGGTAGCGGCTTTTGATTGCCATAAAACAGTTCTTCATAGACATCATCTTCGATCAAATGAATTTGATGTTCATGCAACAGCTTGGCGATTTTATATTTGATCTCATCACTGACCGTAAATCCAATCGGGTTATGGGCGTTTAGCATAAACCAGCAGACCTTAATTGGGTAATTCTTGATGACTTGCTCAAAGGCTTCAATATCGAAGCCATGCTGTGGGTGCTCAGGAAGAGTAATTACCTTTAAACCCAAGCGTTCCGCAGCCTGCCATGCACCATAAAAGATGGTTTGCTGTAGTAAAATATAATCGCCAGGCTGGGTAATCGCTTGCAGTGAAAGATTCAAAGCCTCTAAGCCACCAGATGTAATGACAATGTCATCTGCATCAGTTGGAATGCCTTGCATACAATAGCGTTGAGCAATCAGTTTTCTGAGTGCTAAATTCCCAGGCGGTAGGTTGCTGGTCTGATCATAACTATGTCGATTACGGGAAAGCTGTCCCATGATCTGAATCAGTTTGGGTGGATAGAGTAACTGACTATCTGGAAATGCAGAGCCTAGTAGGCTGACCTGTTTGGATTGAATCGACTTGAGGTATTTAAACACTAGTGAGTTAATTTCAACTTTGGGATTTAAAGAGACCACCGAATAGGCCTGTGGAATCTGAATATGATTCTGTTCAGCCACAAAATAACCCGACTTTTCCTTTGAATAAATCAGTCCCTGCGCTTCCAGCTCCTGATAGGCATTCATGACTGTGATGAGGCTCAAGCCTGAGCGTTGTACCTGTTCACGTAAAGATGGCAGTTTGCTGTGCGGTTCCCATGTCCCGTTTTGGATGAGAAGTTTCAGGCTATGCGCTAACTGTTCTGCTTTATACATAAGGTACTGAATCCAAAATGAGAACCTGTTTATGAGTATTGTGAGTAATTTATCTAATTTTATAACAGATGGGATGGAAATAAATCATCTGTTATATTTTTTTAGACAGCCTCTGTAGCTATTCAGCGATTGATATGTTCTACAAAATAACACCAAGAATGGTACGGCTTGTTAAATAATATACAAAACGTACAGATCAATCAGAAGACAATGGTTTGGCTGAAAGGTGTATAGGGCGATGTTTGTAACTAAAGAACTTAATGCGATAACCCAGCTTTTTCAGGATGGCGAGGTTTCGCAAGCAGTACAAGAACAGCTACATCTTGACTATGTAAATCTTGAAGCAACCTTGTTACGAGGCAAGGTATTAAGAGACTTTTCTAAAGAAAAAGTCGCTTATATTGTGCAAGCAAAAATAGAGGAAAATGACAATAATCTTGGGTATTTGTTTGCCCCATTTATTATTGCCAATTTAAATCAGCCCGTGATTTATACAACACCGATTTCAACCGCTGTTTTGGCGATCCTGAATCAATATTATCAGGCTGAGAAAAGTGTCAATTTAAAAATTGAAGAAGTGCTCCAAAGCCTAAAGCTTTATGTGGATTTGGTTGAACAGCCTAAAAAAGAAGCTGATTTTCTGTTTCGAGCTTTGGTTAAAGCCCTCTGTCGAACAGATATTTCCCATCTTTTCTTGATTACACATTTACCTGTAAATCAGGATCAAATTCAAATCTTGCAGGATTATTTGCAGATAAAAATTGACGTGATTTGCTGCGATACAACAGAACGTAGTGTTAATGATAAATTGATTAATACCCGAAAATTATTGTTTAAAAACAAAGATGAGTTTCATAAAACGATTTGTACTTTGTTTTCGAACCTGAATGCGCAACTGGTGGCACAGATTGGCCAGTTTAGCCAAAAACAGGCCACTCATTTAATTGAAGATATGTTTTATTCAGAACACATTTTTGAAAAGTTGTCGGTCTATGCTGAATATATGCAAACCCGTATTCAAAATGGTGCCAGTTACAGGGCATTATCCATGATGTAGATGATGCAGTATTGAATTTTAGTATTTAAATAGGAGCAGACGATATGTCTAAAGAGCAAGCAAAATTTCCATATCTCACCGTTGGAATCAGTATTTTATTAGGCTGTTTGTTTTTAGTCTTCTTCTTTCTTGCTGTTAGCAATGAGCCTGATTATATGCCATCGCAACAGAAGCAGAATACGACACAGATGCAAAAATCAATTCAACAGCATTAATCATTTAGGTGTCTAAAGCCGCAAAAGCCTAGAACATCTAGGCTTTTTGATTTCCACCATTTTATTTTAATGGCTGAGATTTTCTAAAAAACGTTGGATAATTTTTTGTGCCTGATTTTCCAATTGGGCTGCATAAAGCAGATTATCCTGTCTTAACTGGGGAATAGACAAATTGGCATGACGTATTTCGCAGGTATGACCAATTAACCATTTCTCAAAGCTGTTTTGATTCACTTCCAGATGAAACTGTAAGGCTAAAATCTGCTTTCCGATCGCAAAGGCTTGATGAGGATAAATATCTGAACTTGCCAATAAGGTCGCATGATCTGGTAAGTCGAATGTGTCGCCATGCCAATGCAACACATGGTTATCTTCAAGCGCTGCCAGAATATTTTCAGCAGTAGGCTGAATGTCCAGTTTGCCCCAGCCAATCTCTTTTTGGTGTCCAGCATAGACTTTGGCACCCAGTGCATGGGCAATTAGCTGCGCCCCCAGACAAATACCAATGGTGGGTTTATTGGCTGCCAAACGCTGTTTAAGCAACTCAATCTCATCAATCAGGAAAGGGTAGTCCTCAGTTTCATAAACACCAATTGGCCCACCGAGGATGATGGTTAAACCCTCATAATTGAGGGCTGGGCTGAGATCGTCAACACCCGCTTCGAAATAACGGACGCGGAAGCCAAGTTTATAAAAAGCATCTTCCAGAGAACCTAAATCCTCAAAGGCAAGATGTTGAATTGCATAAACTGTTTTAGGTAATGAAACTGCCATCGTATTCATGGTTTATCAGGTCACTATATTGGAAGTGAGTTAAGGCATTTTTTGCTCAAGCCAGGCAAATAAGTCTTGGTATACTTTTTCCCGTACTGGTGGGGCCGAAAGTACCAGATCATGCAAGCCGTTGTGTACTGATAAAGTCTGTATATCACCTTTCATTTTTTTGGCATTATTGGTCATGTCTTTGACATCAAGAATGACGTCGCTTTGCTGGGCATCAATTCCCCATTTTTTAGGGTATTTGGATTGGTGTGAATGCATGATCAGGGTTGGAATATTCAGTGTAATGCCTTTATGGATTTCTTTTTGCGCTTCATGGATGGCATGCACAAAGCACAGTTGTACAAATGGCATGGATTCAGGTTTCCATTCCAGATTGAACTCCCATTCACCATGAAATTTTTTATGCAAACTTGGTACATACCACGGGTTTAGACCGCTTGGAAACTTGGCATTTGGGAAACGCTTGCCAAATTCACTCAGCAATGGAATCCCCACTTTTTTCTCAATGATGCTCTTAAAGAAATCATAAAATGGACTATTTGCCCATAACGCCTTAACCAGACGATGGTCAGGATAATGTGCTGCATATAGGGTTGTGATCAAGCCACCTGTTGAATGTCCAGCAAGCAAAACCTGATTATGGTTTTCCTGACCGATGATCTCCAGTGACTTGCTGATTTCAGCATCATATTCACGTAAATCCCGCACGTAATACAGGGTTTGATGCGGTAATTTGGAACGCCCATATTTTCTAAGGTCAAGTGCGTAGAAGTCATAGCCATGCTGGTTGAACTGTTCAGCCATTTCTTTTTGAAAGAAATAATCGGTAAAGCCATGAACATACAACACAGCCTTTTTGGTGGCCTGAGCAGCTTTTTTTCTAACCAATGTGGCAACAACTTTCCCATCATAATCATCAGCAAAGTTCAGGGTCAGTTGCTGATAACCATTCCCTAGGATATCTGGTTGATAAGTATAAAAATTTAAAGTATTCATTTTTGATGTAAAGTCTAAATTCATTCATCAACACATTAAATGAAAACATCTGGATGTCAATGGCAATCTGAGATATGAATGGTTTTCCAGATCGGTTTAGGTTTTTATTTTTGAGAAAAAATCGGTAAGCTATGGGTTGCTACTTTTACCTGATGAAATTATGAAACAAGAGACTGCACTGAAATTATTGAAAGCTGGAGAAAATGTTTTTTTAACGGGTTCAGCAGGTGCAGGAAAAACCTATACGCTTAATCAATATATCAATTACCTCAAGGCACGTAAGGTGCCTGTTGCTATTACTGCATCTACAGGGATTGCCGCAACGCACATGAACGGGATGACCATTCATACCTGGGCGGGTATTGGAATTAAAGACAGTTTGAGTGATGATGATCTCAAGCGTATGAAAGAGCGAAAATATTTAAAAGAGCATCTGGAAAATGCGCAGGTTCTCATCATTGATGAAATCTCAATGCTGCATGCCAAGCAGCTGAATCTGGTCAATCAGGTATTAAAATACTTTAAAGAGAGTGATGAGGCGTTTGGCGGTATTCAGGTCATTGTCGCTGGCGATTTTTTCCAGTTGCCACCAGTCGGGCGTAATGGTGAAGCCAATCGGGATAAATTCTGCTTTATGTCTGAGGCTTGGGTGGAGGCGAAATTTCGGGTGTGTTATCTCACCGAACAACACCGTCAGGATGATGAAATCCTCAACCAGATTTTAAATGCGATTCGGGCGCAGAGTATTCAGGCCGAACATATTCGAGCGTTACAGCAATCACGCCAGCACGATATTGGTGAAACCTTTACCCGTTTATATACCCATAATATGGATGTAGATAATATTAACTATCAACATCTCAATGAGATTGACAATGAAAGCCATCAGTTTAATGCGGTGCTGGATGGTAATGAAAAGCTGATTGAAACATTGAAATCGTCTGTACGTGCGCCTGAAGAACTGACCCTAAAAAAGCATGCCAAGGTAATGTTTGTGAAAAACAACTTTGACCTTGGCTATATCAATGGCAGCTTGGGAGAAGTGATTGGTTTTGAGGAAGATGATCAGAACGGTATTTTGCCTAAAGTAAAATTGACCGATGGTACAACTTTATTGGTTGAGCCAGAAACTTGGTCGATTGAAAATGAGGCAGGCAAGGTGATTGCCAGTTTTCAGCAGATTCCCTTACGTTTAGCCTGGGCAATCACCATCCATAAAAGTCAGGGCATGACACTGGAAGCCGCAGAAATCAACCTGACCCATACCTTTGAAAAAGGTCAGGGCTATGTGGCTTTGTCGCGGTTAAAGTCCCTGAATGGTTTAAAACTACTGGGTTTTAATGATCAGGCTTTAGAGTTGGATAGTCTGGCCATTAAGGCGGATCGCCGTTTTCAGGAACTTTCTACTGAAGCCGAAGTCAATTTTGAAAACGTTGATTTAACCACACAGCAAAATGCATTTATCCGTCATTGTGGTGGTACGCTAAATCCGACTGAAATTAGCCGTAATGAGAAAAAGCTCAGCAAAGGTGGAAAGCAAAGTTATGCCACCGCGACTCTGGATGAAACCAAGGCACTGTTTGAAGAGGGTTATGATATTGAAGATATTGCCAGTGAAAGAGGGCTGACTCCTGCAACCATCATCAATCATTTGGCACGCTTGCACAAAGAACAGAATCTGGATATTTCAGTGGCCCATCCTGGCGATGAAGTAGTGGAAGAGGTGCGCAAAATCTATAAGAAATTGCAAAAACGCCAAAATCCTGAACATTTCACTGAAGATGGCTCAATCAAGCTGCGTCCAATTGTAGAGGCAACCAGTCCACGTATGGCTTATGATCAAGTGCGTTTAGCCCTGTTGTTTATTGAATAGGATGAATAAATGCCATACCTGATTCAAGGCAATGATTTAGACATTATTTAATGGCTTTTATTCATGCCAAATAGGGTTTTATCCATTGGAGCGTAAAACCTCGGGGTTTAGCCCGAGGATATAAGCGACTGGCGTAAGCCATACGACATGAAATGTCGTTTTAAATACTTTTGCCATAATCACTATTAAGAAAAATACGGTTAAAATAATTGTATGAAGACACTCAAATTACGCATAAAAGACAAACATTGCAAGGTGCTAAATCAGATGGCATCTGAGGTGAATTTTGTCTGGAATTACGTGAATGATTTGTGTTTTAAACATCTACAACGAAAACAACAATTCTTTTCAGCATACGATATTGCTAAATACACAAAAGGCACATCGAAAGAATGCAATTTGCATAGTCAAACCATTCAAGCCATAACAGAAGAACTCATTACACGCAGAAAGCAATTCAAAAAAGCAAAATTAAAATGGCGAGTCAGCAATAAAAAATCAGCTAGGCGTTCATTGGGCTGGATACCGTTCAAGAAAGTAGCAATCAAATATGCTAATGGCTATGTTCAATACGGCAAGCATCAATTCAAACTATGGGACAGCTACGGACTAAGCAAATACAATGTTAAAACAGGCTCGTTTGTAGAGGATAGTCGTGGGCGTTGGTATGTCTGTCTTGTAGTTGATTCAATTAAAACAGAGAAAACCAGCGCTAAAACCTCAATTGGCATAGACTTGGGTTTAAAGGATTTAGCCACTTGTTCAGATGGTATAAAGCTCAAAGCTCCTAAAATCTATCGCCAATACGAACAAAAACTTGGCATAGCTCAACGTGCGAGAAATAAGAAACGCGTCAAAGCGATTCACGCCAAGATTAAAAATATACGTCAAAACATGCTGCATCAATTCAGCCATAAACTGGTGAATGAACATGCAGCAATCTTCATTGGCAATGTGAATGCCAAAGCACTCGCACAAACTAAATTAGCTAAATCAGTGCTAGATGCAAGTTGGACAACACTAAGAACCATGCTCAAGTATAAATGCGAGAACGCAGGGGTATGGTATGAAGAAGTCAATGAAGCGTATACCACCCAAACGTGTTCGTGCTGTGGCTCACGCTCCAGTAGTCCGAAAGGTAGGGCAGGTCTTGGAATAAGAGAATGGCAGTGTATGGAGTGCGGTACGCTCCATGATCGGGATGTAAATTCCGCACTGAATATTCTTGCGCTCGGACATGAGCGTCTAGCAGGAGGAATCCCCGTCCTTTAGGTCGGGGAGGATGTCAATCCAATATTTCTATATCCACATATTGCTGAATCAGATTTTCATCAAGCATGTGCACATAATCCATAAACATGACATTAAAGCTGCCTACGGTTTGTGCCTGATCATAGGCAAGCTTTCCCGCAATTGCGAAATGTGTATGTGAGGCAAGTGCTGCAATGAGTGGGGAACTGACCGCACTATATGCCGCCGTTAATGCTCCCAGGGCACAGCCTGTTGCGGTGATTTTAGGCTGCAAATGACTCCCGCCGTTAACCTTAATCACAGCATCAAGCTGTCTGGAAATGAGGTAGTCCGATTCACCTGAGATTGCAATACATTCAGCATGCTGTAATAGGCTTTTTGCCTGGGCATAGACATCCTGACTATCGAGGGTGCTGTCCACACCTTTTGATTGTACCTGGCTGCCTGCAAGCGTACTGATTTCAGAGGCATTGCCCCGAATAATGCTCGGTTTAAAGTGCAGAAGCTGGTCAACCGTTTCACTCCGCCATTTTAAAACAGCACCATAACCCACTGGATCAAGCACCCACGGCACTTGATGTTGTTGCGCTGTTTGTGCCGAAATCAGCATAGCCTGAGTTTGTTCAGTCGTCGGTGTTCCGATATTGATACTTAAGGCTGAACTGATTTGCGTAAAACTTTCCGCCTCAAATGGGTTGTCAATCATGGCAGGGGACGCGCCAGCCGCCAGCAGAATATTAGCCACATAATTATTGGCAACACTATTGGTCATGCACTGAACCAAAGGTGTTTGTCGCTGTAGTTCATGCCACGCCTGAATAATCTGTTCAATCAGTTGTTGTTTTGATGACATCGCAAATCCTTATAAGCTTTAACGTGTGAAATAGTGGTCTTGATGCTTGCAATGGCGACAGATCAGCGAGACATAATCCTTGGCATCATAATCCACCACCAGATCATTTGAACCACAATACATGCAACGTTTTACAGAATAAAAACTGAGGCGCGGTTCAATTTTACGCCACGATTTCCACACAGGTTGTATGAAGATATGCTCATCATAACCAAGAAACTTAAACAGTAGAATCTCGCTCATTTTACTAAACGGAATATTATGTGGTCTTGGTAAGGTGGAGGTTTCCCAGCGTTCAGTCAAGGCACGTTCCCGATACTGTTCCAGTGTCTTTTTGAGCAGGTTGGTGTTGATAAACTTGTCATTTCGGGGCTGCAATGCCTTTTGTTTGTACAGATATTCCAGTGCGGTCTGGATTAAGTAGTAAATTTGTCCTACCGCAAGGCTTTCCATCAAGCGATAACAAAAGCCCTGAAAATGTCGATTTCCTGCAATCTGGATGCCCCAGGTACGGCAGTAAAACTGCATAAACTGAACAATTTCCTGATATAGAACAAGGTAAAGAGTATCTTTCACTTCATCCGTGGTCTGGAATGGAATACCCAAACTCAGGTTTTCATAAAACCAGTGGCGCAGTTGCTGTGTGATGCTAAAAAGACTTGGGTCAGCATAACCATCCAGACGAACATTCAAGTAATAATGCTCGGTTTCAATGCCTGAATCCTGCGGTTTTAAAATGCCTACTTTTAGCAGTTCCTGAACAAGATGGTTCTGAAATAGGTAATTCGGCGTAATTTCGTGATATTTGCAATTTTTCCAATGAATGAGTTCGTCATGTTGGACATCCTCACGCGCATACTGATCTAGTAGGCTGAGCAGGAATAACTTGTTGAGAAAACTGAGCTGATCAAGGCTGTAAATGACTTCATCTTTTACCTTGTTTTTACGCTGTTCCTGCAAGCGCGTTTGTTGGGTCTGTTTTTTGCGTTGTGCTGTACAGGAGGCACAATGACAATTTAGGTTGCTGTCTGACTTAAAAACGCGATGCTGGCAGTGGCTACATTCATGAAATTGCAGTTCATGTGTGTATTGTTCCGCATCAATCCAGTACATGGAAGCATGGCACAGTGGACAGTGGCTACTTTCATCTAACTGTTTTTGTAGAATCTGTAACTCCATTGATGCCTAACCCATATTTATAAAAAAAAGATTATACATGCTGGACCAAGACAATCATGCAAAGTTTGTATCGTTAAAAGTAGTTCAACATGAGACCTGATAGCGAGAACTGTAGCTAAAAATTAATTTTATGACCTTATACCAATAAGCCACGTATGGGACTTGAGGTATTAACTGGATTGGTGGAAGACCCGAAACGCCCCAATAACTACATAGATGGAGACATCCTTGAAAGCAAAACAGGTAAAACCTATAAAGGTAAAGCACGTCTAAGCCCAGATGGCAAGCGTCTTTTTATCCATTGGAGCGTAAAACCTCGGGGTTTAGCCCGAGGATATAAGCGACTGGCGTAAGCCATTAATGCGGTGTTTGCTGTTGTTGAATATACTGCTTAATAATCCCAATAGGCGCACCTGCGCATGATGCAGCGAAGTAACTAGGCGACCACAAGGCATTACCCCATAATTTGCTTTTAATTTCAGGGTGTTTGGTTCGTAAAATTCGACTAGATGCACCTTTCAAGCTATTTACCAAACTAGAAATAGCGACTTTAGGCGGATAATTGACGAGCAAATGTACATGGTCATGTTCACCG
>NZ_KB849211.1:123906-200702 GCF_000368025.1 Acinetobacter parvus DSM 16617 = CIP 108168 | reverse complement strand
AGGAATCCCCGTCCTTTAGGTCGGGGAGGATGTCAAGCATGGTTATGTTGGGATTTCTGCTTTAGGTCGTACAGTGGTATGGACTAGGACGGATAGTGCGTCGTCCTAGTGGTTTATTTTTAAATATGTGAACCAGTTAAAATTCACTCTCATTTTAGACAGTCAAATATACATTTACCTTGTTGACTGTCTTCAAACATTAGAATAGATATATATAAATGAGATGGACCTGTTTTGCATTATGGAGCGTTTTATGCAAAAAAACTCACTCATGAATGGAATCATGGGAATTTCTTTGGCGGTGTTCTCAACTGGTGCTTTTGCTGTAACACCTGAAAGGTATTGGAAAAGCATTGACGACCGTACAGGCGAGCAGCTTTCATTTGTCGAAATAAAAAAGAAACCTGATACGACTTATACAGCAACCATTGTCTACCGTTATTCTGTTCTAGGTGGTGAGAATATACTGACCAACTGTGTTAAGTGCCCTGAAGTTTTCAAAAATAAACCCATTCTGGGTCTTCAGATCGCCTAGGGGTTAAAAGAAGACCCAAAGAACCCAAATCACTATATTGACGGTCGTGTTTTAGAGCCTAAAACAGGAAATATCTATGAAGGTAAGGCACAACTCAGTGCTGATGGCAAGCGTATACGTATGCGTGGTTATATGGGAATCTCTGTTTTGGGGCGTACCGTGGTCTGGATTCGGACGGAACATGCAAATCCATAAAACTTCGAACTGGGGCGTCAAAGTGAGTTGATTTAAAAATGTGATAAGTTATATAAAATTGGTTGTATAAAGATAAATGTGTTTCTTTTTAAATGACGGGATTAATTATGCTAAATCGTGTGTTCATAAAAGGCATCGTGGGATGCTCTATTGCTTGCGCAAGCCTAACAACTTTTGCAGCCTCTATCGAAGGTTACTGGAAAAGTATTGAAGAACGTACAGGTGAACAACTGTCAATTGTTGAAATCCGTAAAGGAAACGATGGCAGATATCATGGAAAAATCGTTTATCGTTATCCGAACTCGCATGGTATTGCACTGACCAACTGCACCAAATGTCCAGCACCTTATACTAATAAACCCATTCTGGGTTTGGAGATTTTATCTGGATTTAGGGAAGATCCAAATAAGGCAAATGCTTATATTGATGGTCGAGTACTGGAACCTACATCTGGGAGAATTTATAAAGGTAAGGCTGTGGTGACTGGTGAAGGTAAACGCCTGCGCATGCGTGGTTATATGGGGGTGTCTGCATTGGGTCGTACCGTAGTCTGGATTCGTACAGATAAGGCAAACCCTTAATCTTATTTAAAAAAACCTCGAACCATTGGGATTCGAGGTTTTTTATTGGGTCAACTAAACGGGGCACGGTAGATTTTCGTCTTCCTCACCGATTTTTTTCGCGGCAATGAGTGCCTGCACTTTTTTGCTTGGTACTTTTTCTTTTCCAAGCACATCATAGGTATTCACGATATTGGTAACTTCTAAGGCGCTAAGATCAATACCCTCCGCTGATAAGAATACTGAAATCACATGATGATCAATGCCCGCGGCAGCAAGATCATGGATTGCCTTAATATTTTCTAGACGATACAAATGTGCTTTTAATTCCATAACAGTAGCCCTCGCTTGTTATTTTATATACCTACATTGGCATATATCATTAAGCAATAACCATGCACAAAATGTAAAAGTCTGGAAAAAAATGTAAATTGAGCGATGAAATGCAATTGCTTATGTAGTTTTTATTTAAGAATAGAAACCTATGTTGTAATTTTGTCTAAACTATCAGCATATTGACTCAATTTGATTTGAAAATGACAGAGTTTAGCTCAATAAAATTGTTAAAACTCATACGGGGTCTTAAAGACAGGCGGTATCAGTTGGCGTATGATCAAGTCATTACGAGTCTTGCCAACAAGACCATCAAAAAGACATGACCAAAGATAAGGAATACTGATGAACATTGCGGCACGACCTCCTGTACAGGCAGATCAAACCATTTATTTAAAAGATTATCAAAAACCCGCTTTTCTGGTTGAGTCGATTCATTTGGACATTCAGGTCTATGATGATCACACCATTGTTGATTCAACATTGGTTATGAAACGTCAGGCAGCGGGTGAGCTGGTATTGTTGGGTCGTGATCTGGAGTTACAATCCATTCAAATGAATGGACAGTTGTTGAATGCTGGTCAATATCAACTGGACAGTGAGCAGTTGGTGATCACCGATGCACCAGATCAGGTCATTTTGAAAATTCAAGTGGTGATTCACCCTGAGTCAAATACGCAACTGGAAGGTTTATACAAAGCGGGTGATTTATTCGTGACTCAGAATGAGCCCGAAGGTTTCCGTAAAATTACATTCTATCCAGACCGTCCAGATGTGTTGGCGGAGTTTACCACCCGTGTTGAAGCGGATAAAAAATATCCAGTATTACTTGCAAATGGTAACTTATTGGAAACAGGTGAAGTGGGAGAGGGGCGCCATTTTGCCATCTGGCAAGACCCGACCAAGAAGCCAAGCTATTTATTTGCCTGTGTGATTGGTGATTTAGCGGTACTGAAAGATCGCTATACCACGTCTGAGGGACGTGATGTTGCTCTGGAAATTTATGCGATTGAAAAAGATATTCCAAAATGCCATATCGCGATGGAAGCACTAAAGCATTCAATGCGCTGGGACGAAGAACACTATGGTCGCCCGTATGATCTCGATAACTACATGATTGTGGCAGTGAGCCAGTTCAATATGGGCGCAATGGAAAATAAAGGTTTAAATATCTTTAATACGTCTTGTGTGCTTGCTGATGAGGAATACACCACTGATGCAGCCATTATGCGAGTGCAGTCGGTGATTGCCCATGAATATTTCCATAACTGGACAGGCAACCGTATTACCTGCCGTGACTGGTTCCAGTTGTGTCTAAAGGAAGGTTTGACAGTTTTCCGTGACCAGTCTTTCTCTGAGGATTTACAGTCTGCGGCAGTCCAACGTATTGATGATGTAGCGGTGTTGAAGTCACATCAATTTCCTGAAGATGCAGGTCCATTATCACATCCACCACGTCCAGATCATTTTGTTGAAATCAATAATTTCTATACTGCAACGGTTTATGAAAAAGGTGCAGAAATTAACCGCATGATGGCGACTTTGCTGGGCAAGGAAAAATACCGTAAAGGAACGGACGAATATTTTCGTCGTCATGATGGTCAGGCGGTGACGGTGGAAGACTGGGTTGCCGCATTAAGCGCAGGGTCAGATGTGGATTTAACCAATTTCTTAACATGGTATAACCAGCCAGGTACACCAAAACTGGAAGCCAGAGGTGAATATGATGCGGTTGCACAGACCTATCGTTTAAGCTTCAAACAAAGCCTAAAAGCACATCCTAAATATCCAAATTTAAAAGCAGTGCCAATTCCTGTGGCCTTGGCTTTATTTAATGCCAATACAGGTGAGCAATATACTTTGCATAGCCCTGATCTGTTTGTGGATGATGTTAAAGATGGGGTGTATTTATTTGATCAGGATGAGGCGAGTATTGAATTTACAGGTGTGACTACACAACCTGTTGCATCGTTATTGCGTAATTTCTCTGCACCTGTCAATCTGGTGTTTGACTATTCAGATGAAGATCTTGCTTTCCTGATTCAGCATGAAACCAACGGTTTTAACCAATGGCAAGCCACACAAAACTTGCTGGAACGTATTCTTTTAGAAGAGCATAAGGTCGATGCCTATATTCAGGCGATTAAAAATACCTTGCCTGAATTGGTCAATAAAGATCCTTTGCTTGCTTCACGCCTGTTTGATGTACCAAGTGAAAACTATTTAGGTAGTCGTATTGATCAAGACTATGAGCCTGAATTGATTCGTGAGAAACGCGAAGCAGTGTTGGATCGGTTGGCTCGTGAGTTGGGTTCATTCTGGAAAGACACCTATCTATCTTTAGACCCAGAGATGCAAAAAGAGTTTTCTTTGGCGATGGGGGTGCGGGCGCTTAAAAATATCATGCTAAATATGCTGGCACGTCAGGGCGATGAGTCGGTATTTGATTTGGCTTATGCGCAGTATCAAAACACGGGCAATATGTCTGAACGTTTGGGGGCATTGCGTGTGCTGGTCTGCAATGATGCACCACAGGCTCAAGATGTTTTGGATGACTTCTATAATCGTTTTAAGGATGAAGCCTTGTCGCTGGATCAGTGGTTTAGCATTCAAGCATCCAATCCGAATGCGACTGAAGAAACCATCAAATATTTGACCCAGCATGTAGATTATGATTTGGGAACACCGAATCGTATCCGTGCAGTGAGTGGCGGTTTGTCAAATAACCCAGTGAATACGTGGAGCTTTGGTGTCGATCATTTTATTGAGCTTGCCGCTTATTTGGATGAGAAAAACCCAATTTTAGGTTCCCGTTTATTACAGGTACTTTCTCGCTGGTACACTTTGGCTGAGCCACAACGCAGTCAGGTACAGCAGGCATTGAAGGCGTTGCAACCGAAAGTGAAATCTAAGAATGTATCTGAAACCTTGAGCAGTATGCTAAACATTGAATAACACATTATTTTCGTCAGAAAGGATGCTGTCACAGCATCCTTTTTTATATGTTCTGGATTATCATTAGCTCACAGAAAGGATACTCATATTGTGGTGATACATGGCTTTGCGTCGCAAAACACCAGCGGATCGGTTGTTTTATGCCATTTTAGGATTGTCGTTGGCCCTTATTGCGGTCATCTATTGTGCGGTAAATCAGCCCAGTAGCCATTTACGCTTTGAAGTCAAAGAACGCCAAAAAATTTCGGTATTTGACGGGGAGCGATTGATATTACAGGATGTGGATTCAGTTGCGATTTCATCAGCAGGTGGGCAGAACCGAATACAGCTAAACGCAAATGACTTTACTGAAGATCCCCATTTTGTTGCAACCTATCCTGAGATGCAGCAATTTTTTATCAAGCAGAGCCAAGTTCATCAACTGATGAGCCAGCATCAGCACATATTTTTGCAGTCAGGCGATCATTCAAGCTCAACGCCATATCCTGTCAATATTCAGCCTAAACGAACACTTCGGGATTTACCTTTTGAGTTCTGGTTTCAGCTTGCTGTCAGTTCGATTGGGTTTTTACTCGGCTGTTGGATTTGGGCATTGCGTCCCAATGAAATCGCCCCGCGTGTTTTTGCCTTACTCAATGCGGCCTATCCAGTATTCGCCTTTTCCGCAGCCATCTATAGCACCCGTGATCTGGCTTTAAATGCCGAATTATTTCGGGTACTGGTCGCAATCAATACGGGTGGTGCATTGCTATATGGCTGTGCATTAATCAGTCTATTCCTGGTGTACCCAAAGCAGTTGATCAGAACCCAATGGTTGTGGGCAATACCGATATTTTTCTCTGGTTGGTGGTTGCTCGATACCTTATTTCTATTACCTGAACCAAGCATGGGGGGAGACTTACCCGTTACCTTACAAATGCTGAGCGCAATTTTATGTATGGTTTGGCAATGGCGGGCAAACCGACATGATCCACGGGCAAAAGTGGCATTGCGCTGGTTTGCCTTATGGATTCTGGTTAGTAGCGGCGCATTTGTATTTTTGGTTCAGAGCACCCAGCTACTTGATATTCAGCTGAATATGTCACAAGCCTATTCGTTCGGTTTCTTCCTGTTTGTGACCATTGGTATTGCGATTGGCTTAAAACGCTATCAGTTATTTAGTCTGGACCGTTGGGCATTCGGAATTCTGTACTGGCTGGCAGGAGCGATTTTACTGGTGTTGCTGGATGCCTTTCTGGTGATGATGTTAAGCCCACTTATGTCACTCAGTCTGGCTATCCTGATCTGTGGTCTGATTTGGCTGCCTGTCCGTGGCTGGCTACAGGCACGGCTGTTACAACGTAAAAAATTATCCGACAGCGAACTGTTTGAGCGAATCTTGCAGGTCAGCTTTGCGGTGAATGAGCAGGAACGCCAGTTACAGTGGAAAGCCTTGTTGAATGACCTGTTTCAGCCATTAAACCTTGAAATAAGTGAACACGAAAATAATAGCCAAATTGAAGATAATGGACTGGTGATGTATACCCCACAGGTGGCAGGACTGGCAGCGATGCGTCTCAGCTATCCGCAGCAAGGCCGCCGTTTGTTTAATGCCTATGACCAGCAACTGGTTCAGAATTTATTACCGTTTTTAGCTCAGGCAGTCGAGAGTCGGGTTGCCTATGACAATGGTGTGCGTGAGGAAAGACACCGTATCGCCCGCGACTTGCACGATGACCTGGGGGCAAAACTATTATCAGGTCTGTATCAGAACGATGTGGATCAAGCCAAGCAGGCCATTCGTCAGGCGATTGCTGAAATGCGTACCATCGTCAATGGTCTGTTGGGTACGGGTGTTGAGTTAAATATGGTTTTGTAGGAGTTTGAGCATGAGGTTGTGACCCGCCTGCAAAGTTGTGGGATAGAACTGAATTGGCAACAAAATCTTGGAGATGTACCCATCACCTTAAGTTATGCACAATACAGGCATTATATTTCTGTGCTTCGGGAAATCATCAGTAATATAATGAAGTATGCCAATGCCCAGAGTGTAATCATTGAGATTAGCTTGGTTGATTCACAACTGGTTTCTGTCATTTGTGATGATGGTAATGGTTTTGATGGTGAAACTAATCAGTCTGAGGGGAATGGGCTTAAAAACCTGAGGGAACGTGCAACTGAACTTTCAGCAACCTTGCATTTCCAAAGTCTGCCAGAGGTAAAAGGTTCAAGGGTTGAGTTGATCTTCCCATTATAGCGACTTTGGCAAAAAGCAATGGATGGTCAATATATAAATGGGTATAAACATGATTCGAACGGCATTGATTTTAGAAGATATACTGGAAGTCAATGCATGGATCAAACAGATGTTACTTGAAACCTTTGCAGGCATTCGTATCCAGCAGGTTTATAGTGTAAAGGAAGCAAAGCAGTCATTATTGTCACAACATTATGATCTGGCCTTGATTGATCTTTCCTTGCCTGATGGAAAGGGAACAGAGGTGATTGACTGGCTGGCACAACATTCTGTCAATACCCTGAGTGTGGTGGTAACAATTTTTGAAGATGACCAATATCTGTTTGAGGCCATTTGTCATGGTGCAAAAGGGTACTTGCTGAAAGACCTTGAACCCACTATATTTCAGCAGCATTTGAAAAACCTGATTGCTGGAATCCATGCCTTTTCCCCAAGCATGACGCAGAAACTACTCAATTATGTCAAAACACATGAACAGCTTAAGCAGCAAAAGCAACAGGCCATACAGTCGCTGACTTTAACCAATCGGGAAAAACAGGTGCTTGTTTATATTGCCAAGGGGCATCAGGTGGCTGAAATCGCCTACGAATTAAAATTATCTGGCCATACCATAAATGGCTATATCAAGACAATTTATCAGAAATTGCATATCTCCTCCCGTGCTGAAGCGGCACTGCTGGCACAGCAATATGGTTTAATTTGAGAGGTTTTGTTCTGCTAGGGCTTTCTTCTCTAGCCATGTCACGACATCTTCATTTTTGACACGGTCATAAATATCTTCAACTGAAATGCTTAAACCAATTGAGTTCAGTGTAATGTGATCTCCCAAATAGTAGAAATGAGATTGCCAGTTTTGACTACGACATACTACTTCAATCTCGGCAATACCCTGTTCAATCAGGATATATTCCTGTAGGGTCGGAATCTGTAGATACTTTTCACGTTTGATCACACGGTCAATCTGGCGCGTGGATTTAGACAATACCTCAACAATAATGGTCGGTGTTTCTGTAAAAACACTGTCATCTGCTAAATCTGAACAATCAACCAGTACATCAGGATAGAAATAACAGCTATCTACTTTAACTTTCATATCTCCGCTATAAGGCTGGCAGGTTTTTCCCTTTAAGTGTTGGTGTAATGCAGAGGAAATGTTGAGGGTAATTCTGTTATGCGCCGCTTTTGCCCCAGCCATTGCATAGACTTCGCCATGAATATATTCATGTTTAATATCAGTTAGCAATTCGCCATCAAGATAATCCTGTTCACTGACTGAAAGTGGGTAGGCATGATGAGGTGACATGGCAATAACTCATAATGATATAAATACAGCCTATACCTTAGCGTGTATGAAGAAGTATCACAACTCATTGAATATTCACATTGTAAACAAGTTTTTGAAGTCAAAATAGATTTTAGGCTATCCCCCCCTGAACTGGGGATACGCAGAAAACCCTAAAAACGTTACTGTCATCACGAAAGGGATGAAATAACGAATGGGGTTCGTATGTTAAAAAAAAGTTTATTGAGTGCTTGTATTGCTGCCAGTGTTTTACTTACAGCATGTCATGATGACGATGATCAGCACAGTAATACATCTCCAACACCGACCACAACCTACAGTAATTTAGCTGGAACAGCAGCTGTTGGGGCAGCGATTAAAAATGCCAGTGTCACAGCGAGTTGTAAAGATGGCACTGGGTTTAAAAATGAGGTTAAAACCAATGAACAGGGGGAATGGTCAGGCCAGGTGGATAGCACTAAACTACCTTGTGCATTGGAAGTGAAAGCATCAGATACCCAAACCTTGCATGGTTACGCTGCAAAAGCGGGTAATGTCAATATCACGCCATTTACTGATCTTGCTCTGGCTTTGGCAAGCTCACAAACGCCAAGTGACTGGTTTAAAACCTATCAACCGATTTTAGAAACCACACTTAAAACTGCGGTAGATAATTTAACTAAACAACTCAGAGCAGATGGTTATGTATTACCAGAAAACTTTGACCTATTAACAACTAAATTTGCAATTGATGATGCATTTGATAAGGCTCTGGATGCTTTTGCGGCATCATTGGCTGCCAATCAAGCAACAATTAAAGACTACGCTGCCCTGATTGAGAAAGTAAAAGCAGGAGATGTGGCAGCAGTTCCTGATTTCGTTCCTGTAACTCCTGCCCCAGTAACAGAAACCTGTGCCAGCAAGAAACTACCTGTAGGCAAACTCAGTGATTTGACGAGCTATAGCGGTGATTACAGTGATAAAGGTACAGTGGTCTTGAATCTGGATGCAGCGACAGGAAAAGTTATTGCAAAAGGCACAACTGCAACCATTGCAGAAGTTTGCGGTGCAAACGTTCAGCAAAATGGGACAAATTATTATGTAATTACTGACAAGGGATATGTGACCCTATTTAAAGAGAATGCAGGTAAATATTCTGCGGAAAGTGCAGATTTTACAGGTTTTTATGGTGAAAAGACCACAGCCTCTCCACAACTTTGTGAATCAAATGGTGCGGATGATAAGCTTGGCTTTAAGAATGCCCCGCATGATTTCTGTAGCTTTAGTAAGGTGAGTTCGGTTGTAATTAAATCACCTGATATTTATACATTTTTTAATGCTGATAAAAAAGAAAATGTAAAAATCACGGTTGAAAATACAGTCGTAAAAACTGTTCAGGTTGAAAATAATCAATATGCGTGGGCATGTGGTGTGGGAACAAATCCTGCCTGTAATGGTGTTACCGTAAAAGATGGACAGATCAATTCAAAACCTGCAAAAAGCTTCTATTTTAATAATACTGTATTAAAAGCAGTCAGTGGGACAACGCAAGATCTAACAGTTAAAAATAATAGTCTGTTGATGCATTTATAACAGTCAGTCGACTACACCAACACCTGCTACAAGCTGTGCAAATAGTACCAATCAATGGGGTTGTATCACCATTACTGGATTAGCTTCGCCATTGATATTCGAACATAACTCAACTGTATGGGCGACACCAAGAGTTGGGCAGTTTAACGCATCTAATCAAACTGTAAATGTACAGTTCGCCCATAAAGCAAATCCACCACTAGAGGATGGTATAACGATTACCAAAGCTAATGCGAGTGCTACTTATATCTCATTTGTACTAGGTTCAATAACTTGGTATCAATGTGGAACATATGCTTCGGAAACTTCTGTATGCCCTGGATTAAGTTTGGACACAGCAAACCGTACATTAACATTTAAAGATGTAAAACTTTCTCAACAAGCTGATCCAACGAAAATATTAACTGCTAATGGTATACTGAAATTTTAAAAATTCACTCTAATCTTAGCTGGGGCATCTATTGATGCCCTTTTTTATTTGACAATTAATATTGTCAAAAATGATATAAAAGCGATTTAAAAAAATGGATAGCTGAAATGGAAATAAAAACAATCACATTACCGACACGTCAAATTGAAGTTGAAGTGTATGCATCTGCATCAAGCTCCGAAAAAGCACCAGCCATATTACTGCTGCATGAGTTATTCGGCATTCTCGATGTTTACCGTGAAGATGCCCAAGACTTGGCTGATCGGGGCTATTTGGTTTATGTGCCTAATTTATTTAGTGGTGGTGCAGTCAAATATTGTATTCGTGCCATGGTGAGTAAGGCAGGACGTATTAATGCAGCCGACAGTGAAGTTAATCAGGAAATTCATGTTTTACTCGATGCATTAAAAGCAGACCCAAGATCGAATGGTCGGTTAGGCATGTTAGGGCAGTGTTTAACAGGGGGTTATGTGATTCAGATGGCCAAGCGTGAGGATATGCTGGCACCTGTGGTTTATCATCATTCACTGGGTATTCAAGGTGCGGGTGTACCGAAAAAAGAACCTCTGGATAACATTCGCATTTTGCAGGGACATTGGTCAAACGTTGATCCATTCTGTCCAGCAACCAAGCGCAACAAATTGATTCAGGAACTGGGTGATCGGGTTGAAGCCTATACCTATAACATGCCACATGGTTTCCGCAGTGTCAGTCGGGGCCTACCTGAAGCAAAGGTAGTTTGGCAACGTACGATTGATTTCTTTGATCGTGAATTAAAACAAAATATTGTATAAATGATATGCTTAGGCACATATCATATATAAATATTGATTCTTATAGAAATAAAATGAGAGGGGAAAATGTCACATACATACGAATATGCAGGTTTTTGGATACGTCTATTAGCTTCAATTATTGACTCGATTATCCTGATCGTTGCTTTAATTCCGATTATGATGATTATCGCACCAAATGCTGCAAGTGGTTTTACAGGCTGGACATGGTCAGATTGGCTTGGCCAGATTATTGGTGCAGTTTTTTATATTGTATGCTGGGTAAAATTTGCAGGAACACCTGGAAAACGGTTGTTACGTTTAAAGGTACTGGATGAAAAAACAGGTGAAAACCTGACGGTTGGGCAAGCCATTCTTCGTTATATCGGTTATTTCCCATCTACGCTGGTTTTCTTTCTGGGTTTTATCTGGATTGCATTCGATAGCAAAAAACAAGGTTGGCATGACAAAATCGCAAAAAGCGTAGTTGTGCGTGAGCTATAACTTTAGATTTTCACGATGAACACAAAAAAGTCGTCATGGTTGACGGCTTTTTTGTTTCTATCCGCATGAAAATAAATGAATTGAGAGGTTATGTCTCATAAATGATATATCAGTCTTTTAAGCTTTCACATAGAATAAAATCGCATTGATAAAAATGAGAACAACATGAGTTCAGAGGCACATTCAATTAGCTTAATTGCACCCGTGGTTTTATTGGCCGCGGCTGTGATTGCAGTCCCTATTTTTAAACGAATAGGTTTGGGTTCGGTACTGGGTTACTTAATTGCAGGCTTGATCATTGGACCATTTGGCTTTGCATTTTTCCACGACTCCACATCAATTTTACATATTGCAGAATTAGGGGTTGTCATGTACCTGTTTGTGATTGGTCTGGAAATGCAGCCTTCACATTTATGGGGACTCAGACGCGAAATCTTTGGCCTGGGGACATTGCAGATTGTAGCCTGTGCGACCGCATTAACAGGCGTGGGGCTATTATTTGGCTTCACATGGCAGGTGGCTTTTATTGGGGCGGCTTGTTTTGTACTCACTTCAACAGCAATTGTGATGCAGTTACTGGGAGATCGGGGTGATATTGCCCAGCCACAGGGCCAGAAGATTGTTGCCATTTTATTGTTTGAAGATTTATTGATTGTTCCTTTACTTGCAATTGTTGCTTTCATGGCACCGAATCATGTGGTTGAAAGTACCTCGGCGCGTTTAGAAAATATTGGTATTGGTTTAATTGCAATTGCAGGTTTAATCGCCGCAGGTTATTGGTTGCTGAATCCTCTGTTTAGATTTCTGGCGGCTGCAAAGGCGCGGGAAGTCATGACCGCAGCAGCGTTACTGGTTGTGCTGGGTGCTGCATTGCTGATGCAGGTCAGTGGTTTGTCTATGGCAATGGGTGCTTTTCTTGCAGGTGTGTTGTTGTCTGAATCAACATTCAGGCATCAAATTGAAGCGGATATAGAACCATTCCGAGGGTTGTTACTGGGTTTGTTTTTCCTCGGTGTTGGGATGTCGCTCGATTTGTCCGTGGTTGCCCAAAACTGGCAGCTTATTCTCAGTGGTGTGTTGGCGATGATGTTCGCCAAGGCACTGATGATCTATATCGTTGCCCGCATTACCAAAAGTTCACATACCGAAGCACTGGATCGTGCATTGCTGATGGCCCAGGGTGGTGAATTTGCCTTTGTGTTGTTTGCTGCGGCTCTCAGTGCCCAGGTGATTGATAATACAATCAAGTCGAACCTGACCGCAATTATCGTGCTTTCAATGGTGTTGACACCTATTCTGGGGATTGTATTCAAGCGATTTACTCAAACCAAGGACGAAATTAATTTAGACAATGTCAATGTTGCCGATGGACTCAGTGGTAGTGTTCTGATGATTGGTTTTGGCCGTTTTGGGCAGGTGACCAGTCAATTATTACTGGCAAGAGGCGTTGATGTCACCATTATTGATAATGACATTGACATGATTCAAAACGCGGAAAAATTCGGTTTTAAAATCTATTATGGTGACGGTTGCCGTCTGGATATTCTGCATGCTTCGGGGGCGGCTACGGCGCAGGCAATCGTGGTGTGTGTCGATAGTAAAGAAACCACCAATCGAATTGTGGAGCTGGTGACGCATGAATTTCCACTGGCCAAGCTGCTGGTACGTTCCTATGACCGCGAACACTCACTTTATTTAGTCAAGCAAAAAGTGGATTATATGATTCGTGAAACCTTTGAATCAGCAATCAAGTTTGGCGGCGTGATTTTGCAAGAACTGGGTGTCGATGAAGATGAGGTTCAGCGCATTGCCGATGAAATTCGTGAGCGTGATGATGAGCGTTTTGAAACAGAAATCGCTGCGGATGACGTTTATGCAGGTGTGGGTCTGCAATATACCAATGCCCATCCACGTCCAACTGCACCATTAATTCGACCTAAACAGGCTGGACGGATTTTAAACGATGAAGAGGCGCAGAAAGATTTGGATGAAAAATAACGGTTAACCAATTCATTTCTTAAATAAGCCTTAGGATACTAAGGCTTATTTTTTAGTTTCAACCTGAATAGGATCAAAACAAAAATACCTAAGATCAATCCCCAAAAAGCGGAACCAATCCCCCAGAACTGCACACCAGAAGCACTACATAAAAAAGTCAGCAAGGCTGCTTCACGTTCTTCTACATTGGCAAAAGCAAGTGCAACGTTATGGCTAATGGTTGCAAACAGGGCAACACCCGTCCAGCCGACCAGTTGATTGACATGCGGTTGATAGCCATAACTCTTGATCATGGCAATCCCAGGCAAGTTCTGTGAGGTCATATTAATCACAAACAGCGGTAAAGCCAGACCGAGTAAGGCAGACCATGAAAATGCAGGTTGCATCCAGACAGGTTGTGCCAAAGACCATGTGATGGAATGCAATTGAAACTCGATAAAGAATGGGCAAATCATCGCTCCTAAAATCACGGTGAGTACGATGCTGTAACGCGGAAACAGTCTTTTTGAGACCAGATAAATCAGCAGCATACTCAGGATAAAACCCAGATAAGTTTGCATACTGCTAAAAATCTGTATGCCAAATTTTAATAAAATTCCTGCAAGCATCGCACACGTGAGGCTTTGCGGAATATGCGCCATTAACTTTTGGAAAATGCCTGAAAATCCAACGATTGCGATTGCGACGCCACACATTAAGAAAGCACCAATTGCTTCATACAAATCATAATGGCCTGTAGAAGCGATAATCAACGCAATCCCAGGGGTCGACCATGCTGTTGCCACGGGATATTTATATTTCCATGACAGGATTAAGCCTGATAGACCAATTGCCAAACCCAGTGCCCAAAACCATGAGCTGATTTGTGCAGTATTTGCCCCTAAAGATTGTGCGCCTTGAATCACCAAGACCGCAGAAACGCTAATCCCAATCAGGAAAGTAATAAAGCCAGCAAATACCGCAGGAATGGAAAAATCTTGAATAAGGCGTTGCATCAATGCATCTATAGTTGATTAAAATTTGTTGAAAAGTATATCGTTAATATTCGCTAAATCGTAGTTCTAAAATGATTGAATAAATTGATCATTTGATCAAAAGTAGCATTAAGCCAGCGTTGAGGTTGCGAGTTTAACACCAAAACCAAAAAACAGGATGCCAACCAGACAAATACCACTTGCTGCCAGTTTAAGGTTATGTTTAAAAAAAGCTGCCAATTTAATACCAGAAAAGATCAAGGCGGTTAAATAACTAAAACTGATCAATTGCAGAATAATCGCCAGAATTAAAAAACTTAATGCAGGATAGGCATAGTCTGGTTTGACGAACTGCACAAAGAAAGACAGAAAAAATAGGATGGCTTTGGGATTAAGCAAGCTGATACTCAGTGCTGTACGGTAGGGGTGAACTTGATCTAATTGAGGTAAATCAGGCAGTTCAGCATGCTGTTGTGGTGTGTTCCATGTTTGATAAGCGCCCTGTAATAATTTAAAACCTAAATAGGCTAAGTAGGCACCCCCGATTATTTTTAAAATCACAAATAAAATTGGAAAAGCTTGTAACAGGGATGCTGCTCCAAAAATAGTCAGCAGGATTAAAATAGAATCGCCTGTTAATACGCCCAATGCACCCCAAAAACCTGTTTGGATCCCATAACGTGAGGCAACCGACATTACATATAACGAGTTGGGGCCAGGTAATAAGATAATCAACACTGTACCAATGATGTAAGTGGTTAAATCTGTGATACCAAACACAATCAACTCATTAAAAAACCGATTCTTGCTATAGTAACAAAAATCGGTTTTTTATAGTTGAAAAATCGACTAATTAAGGCTGGATTTCAGCATCAATACCAAATGATTGGCGTAGTAATAAACTGAGCTGGTCACGCGCCTTGATAAAGCCATCAATACCGCTTTGCAGTAACTGGAAAGCCATCAAGTCGTGTTCAAGTTCTGCCTTAAAGCTTTCTTTGCTTTGGGCAGGACGTTCAATTTTTTCTGCCTGTTGTGCTGCTTCGGTACTGAGCTGAGCTGTAACCGTTTGCTGATCCTGTTCCAGTTGCGCCAATAAATTTGGCGCAATCGTCAATAAATCACAACCTGCCAAGCCTAAAACTTGCGCTGTGGTGCGGAAGCTTGCACCCATGACCTGGGTTGGAATCCCATGTTGTTTGTAGTAGTTATAGATTTTCTTAACTGACAGCACTCCAGGGTCTTTTTCAATTGGATATTGATCAACGCCCTCAGCTTTTTTATACCAGTCCAGAATACGACCAACAAATGGGGAAATCAGTGTGACTTTGGCATCAGCACAGGCTTGGGCTTGATGTAGACCAAACAACAAAGTCAGGTTACATGGAATTCCCTCAGCTTCCAGCACTTTAGCTGCCTGAATCCCTTCCCATGTTGACGCAATCTTGATCAGGATGCGTGACTGTTCAATGCCATAGCCCTGATAAAGCTTGGAGAGTTCACGTGCCTTGGCAATCGTCGCTTCGGTATCATAAGACAGTGAGGCATCTACCTCAGTTGATACACGGCCATCAATCAGCTTTAAAATTTCAACACCAAATTTCACAGTTAAAATATCAATGGTGCGTTCAATCAGTTCATCACCCTGATAATTTTCCTGTTTTGCCTGAGTATAGGCATCTTCAATCAGTTCCTTGCTTTCGGGTTGTTCAGCAGCAGCCGTGATCAGTGATGGATTGGTAGTGGCATCCAAAGGGCGAAATTTTTCAATTGCTTCCAGATCACTACTATCGGCAACCACAGTGGTTAAATTCTTTAATTGATGTAATGCAGATTCAGTCATTGCTATAGATTTCTTGCTAAACAATATTATTGGTAACTTCTGTTATAGCACAATCTGCGTGAAAGCAAAGCATGGCTTTGATTGTAGATAGAGATTTATCTGTTTGCTTTTTATTATTTGTTATTGAGTTGGCGTTGTGTGCGGATATGCTCAATTAAGAAGCGTGCTGCTGCACCCAAGTCGCTTTCACGACTCCAGACCAAATCCACATAATATTCAAATTTGGGGGTAAAATCATAAAGTTCCATGATTTTAAATTTTTTCTTTAAGTCAGGATTTTCATTAAACATTTCCAGCGGTAAAACCCCCCAACCCAGATTCCTAACAATCATCATACAGGCGGAGTGATGATTATCAGTACGCCAGTAATCTTTGGAAAATAACAGCTCAGGTTTAATGGTATGGTCTCTGCAAATCAACTATTTTGCAGCGGTTCGTTTGACATTAGGTCTGTTGCCACATTTTCTGGAAAATGGTGGAGGACATGTGATTAATATCTCGACCATGTGCACCCATGTTCCGATGTCATCTAAAACAACGATTTATAAACATATGCAAATGCGGGATACCTCTACCGCAGCAGGATGGATTGTCAAGGCAGTACAGCAAAAGTCCTATCGTATCACCAGTACCAGTGGTGCAATTGCCAATGCCTTGCTGAATACTGCACCTGCTACGGTTATGAATTTAACCCGCCCCTTATTTCGCTTGATGGACCGCCAGTTAGAGAAAAAATGAAAAGATAAATCCAGTTAGTCTTCTTTCTGGATTTATATCCACATAAAAAACATCATGCTAAACTAAGTCAATTGTCCTTTAAATTGCACGATTTTCTCTATGTTTCAACAAGAAATCTCTCAATTAAATCTACAACAATTCAAAGCAGGCGAAAAACGCTGGATTGGTTCATTGCTTGGATCATCAGCTGCATTATTATTTAAAGAAATAGCCACGCAAAGTTCCAGTCTCTATGTGATTGTTGCAAGCAATAACCAGCATCTTGCGCAATTAGAAAGTGAACTTGAATTCTATGGCATCAAGCCTACCATTTTCCCTGACTGGGAAATTTTGCCTTATGACCGTTTGTCACCGCATCAGGATATTGTGTCAGAACGTTTGGCTATTCTGTCCCATATGCCACAAAAGGGCATTTTACTGATTTCGGCAAGTACACTTGCTCAAAGGGTTGCACCATATTCATGGGTTGTGGGCGAGCATTTTGATATTAAGGTGGGACAGAAACTTGATCTGGAAGCTCAAAAAAAGCAGTTGGTACAAGCAGGCTATCGGTTGGTTGATACGGTGTATGATCATGGTGAATTTGCGGTTCGTGGCAGCATCATGGATATTTACGCCTCTGGACAAGATCAACCGATTCGAATTGACTTATTTGATGATGAAATTGAGAGTCTGAAATTCTTCGATCCAGAAACGCAGCGCACCACTGAATCCTTAAAAAACTTTACTGTTTTACCTGCTAAAGAGTTTCCATTAAAAGAGGGGCGTTCGACTTTTAGAGATCGTTATGCGGAAAGTTTTCCCACTGCCAATCCTAAGAAAAATCCAATTTATCAGGATGTCCTAGAGGGCATTGCGACCCCAGGTCTGGAATTTTACCTACCATTATTCTTTGATAAAAAGCTGATGGAAACACAAAGCATCCTCACAACCTACTTACCAAAGAATTGCGTTGTCATTACAAATAATGAAGTTGAAGATGAACTCATCAACTTCTGGAAGGAAGTGGTTCGTCGTTATGAGGATCGTCGTCATAACATTGATCAACCGATTCTTCCTCCCGAGGAATTATTTTTAATGCCACATCATGTGTTACAGGCATTAAATCAATTTCCACGAATTCTGGCCTCAGCAGAAGCATTTGAAGCCAAAGCAGGTGTACTCAATCTTGCTGCTGAGCAGCCACCCAAACTTGCGGTTGATCCTAAAAAGCAACAGCCTTTTGAGGTGGTGAAACATTATGTTGATCAAGCTAAACATCCTATTTTATTGGTTGCGGAAAGTGCAGGTCGCCGTGAAACTTTAAAAGATGCTTTGCGGGCGGTATTAGGTGAAATTCAAACCGTAGAGAGTTTTGCCCAGTTCCAGAAAGATCAGTTACAGGTTGCCATTACCAGCGCGCCTTTAGATCGGGGCTTGTTGCTAACGAATCAACTTTCGGTGATTTCTGAAAATCAGCTCTATGAACATCGTGTGGTACAACGTCGCCGTAAACGTCAACAGGAAGTGTCGGAAGAATTCCTGATACGTAGTCTGACGGAACTGAGTATTGGTGCACCTGTGGTACATATTGATCATGGTGTTGGACGTTATGCAGGCTTGACGACGCTGGAAATTGATCAGCAGGATCACGAATTCTTACAGCTTGACTATGCTGATGGTGCAAAAGTTTATGTGCCTGTGACCAATTTACACCTGATTAGCCGTTATAGTGGCGGTGATCCCAATCTTGCACCTTTGCATAAATTAGGTACGGATACATGGAGCAAGGCCAAGCGTAAAGCACTGGAACAAATCCATGATGTTGCGGCTGAGTTGCTGCATATACAGGCACGTCGTCAGTCCAAGCCAGGCTTTGCATTTGAAATGGACCATACCGCTTATATGCAATTTGCCAGTGGCTTTGCTTATGAGGAAACACTTGACCAAGCCAATGCGATTGAAGCGACCCTACATGATATGCAACTGGCCAAGCCAATGGATCGTCTAGTCTGTGGTGATGTGGGCTTTGGTAAAACAGAGGTGGCGATGCGTGCCGCTTTTGTCGCTGTGCAAAATGGTAAACAGGTTGCCGTACTGGTTCCAACTACGCTATTGGCGCAGCAGCATTATGAATCCTTTAAAGACCGTTTTGCTGATACGGCCGTTCGTATTGAAGTATTGTCCCGTTTTGGCAGTAATAAAACTCATCTCAAAATTATTGAGGATTTGGCCGAGGGTAGAGTCGATATTGTCGTTGGTACACATAAAATCTTACAAGAGAATGTGCAATTTAAAAACCTTGGTTTAATGATTGTAGATGAAGAACATCGTTTTGGGGTTCGGGATAAAGAGCGTATTAAAGCCTTACGTGCCGATGTGGATATGTTGACTTTAACCGCAACTCCAATTCCCCGTACCTTGAATATGGCATTCTCTGGAATGCGGGATTTATCGATTATTGCGACACCGCCTGCACGGCGTTTGGCAGTGAAAACCTTTGTACAGGAACATACCGATGACTCGATTAAAGAAGCAATTTTACGTGAATTGCTGCGTGGGGGTCAGGTCTATTTGCTGCATAATGAAGTGGAAACCATTGAGCGCAGTGCTGAAACCATTCGTGAATTGGTACCAGAAGCGCGCGTTGCAGTCGCACATGGGCAAATGCGAGAACGCGAATTAGAGCAAGTCATGCAGCAGTTTTATCATAAAGAATACAATGTCTTGGTATGCTCGACCATTATTGAAACAGGAATTGACGTCCCAAATGCCAATACCATTTTAATTGAACGTGCAGATAAACTCGGATTGGCGCAGTTGCACCAACTACGTGGTCGTGTCGGGCGCTCGCATCACCAAGCTTATGCGTATTTACTTGTACCATCTATTAAAGGCTTAAAAGGTGATGCTGAAAAACGCCTGGATGCCATTCAGCGTGCCTCAACTTTAGGGGCAGGTTTTATGCTAGCAACCGAAGACTTGGAAATTCGTGGTGCGGGCGAATTACTGGGCGAGCAACAAAGTGGTTCAATGCAAGCCATTGGTTATAGCTTGTATATGGAAATGCTAGAAAAAGCCACCAAAGCCATTCAAAAGGGTAAAACCCCTAACTTCGATGCACCGTTGTCTTTAACTGCAGAAATCAACCTGCACATGCCTGCTTTAATTCCAGATGATTATTTGGGTGATGTGCATCAGCGTTTATTGTTCTACAAACGCATTAGTAATACTGATACTCAAGAAAAGCTTGATCATATCCGCATGGAGTTGATTGACCGTTTTGGTATTCCACCGCAACCCGTTAAGCAACTATTCAGCGTTCATCAAATACGTTTGAGAGCAGAGCAACTGGGCATCACCAAAGTGGATATCAATAGCAATGGTGGCTACATTGAATTTTCGCCCGATACACCTGTGCAAGCCATGAGCATTATTCAAATGATGCAAAAACATCCGACCTATTTCCGTATGGATGGTGGGCAGCGTTTGAAAGTAATGGTAATGTTGCAAGATGCTGAAAAGCGGATTCAATTTATTGCCGATCTATTAAACAGCCTGCTAAAAACTTTGCACAGCTGAGATTAAAATGCAAATTGACCTAAATATCACATCGGTAAATTTATGAATATTTTCTAAGAAACCTCTGATTCTATGATGAAAATTATTTATGATGAATTTGGTTAAAATTGCACTTTATTTACATCGAAACATGATGGGAATGATACTCAGTGTACTGGGGATGTGATAGTATTACTCATCATTACAATTTGCGTCATTTATAAAGATATGTTTAGTTTGCATCCACAACTTGCTCAAGATACTTTTTTTGTAGGCGACTTTCCTCTGTCAACATGTCGTTTAATGAATGATATGCAATTCCCTTGGTTAATTCTAATTCCACGTGTGCCAGGGGTTACAGAACTATACGAATTAAGTCAGGCAGACCAAGAACAATTTTTACGTGAATCTAGTTGGTTATCTAGCCAATTAGCACGTGTATTCCGTGCCGATAAAATGAATGTGGCGGCTTTAGGTAATATGGTTCCACAATTGCATTTTCATCACGTCGTGCGTTATCAAAATGATGTAGCTTGGCCTAAACCTGTTTGGGGTACGCCAGCTGTGCCATACAGTAATGAAGTTTTGTCTCACATGCGTCAAACCTTGATGCTTGCTCTGCGTGGTCAAGGCGATATGCCATTTGACTGGCGAATGGATTAATTGAAATGAATTGCCACGCAGCATGCGTGGCTTTTTAATCCTAGATCGGAGTAGGCCGCGGTTTTCATGTACAATTGGATGGAAAGAGATCCTCAACAATTCGAATTTCTGCATCGATTAGTCGGGTATGCAAGTTTATCCCTGATTATGGTGGTCTATCACTACACCTATGCCGATACCAATTATCAAATTTATCTTCCATTTTTTCTCACTTTTTTATTACTGATTATTCCTAAATTTTCACGCTGGCTGCAATATAAATATAGTCATCAAGCTAAGCGTAATATCCTGTTTATTATTGATATTATTGTAGTAGCAGCATGTTTGTCTGCGGTACATCTGAATTTGGTACTTACTTTTGCCGCTTTATTTGCGCTGCTATATACCGCAATTTATATTAAAGTTTCTTTTTTTTTAGTTGCATTGGCATCCTTATTGGCGGTCACAGTTTTTTATATTTGTAATATTTTTATTTTTGGTTTTCATGAGTACTTTGAACAAAGTAGTACCGAACTGACCATTTTATCTTTCCTGTGCATGATTTTTTATTTTGGTATGGGCAGTGCATATCAAGCGCAGCGAATTCGTTTCACGATGGCAAAAAAAGACCATTATTATAGCCAAATGAACCGTTATATGGAGTTTGCCAATCAGTTAAGCCGCTATGCACCATTGCAGCTTTGGCAATCTATTATGAAAGGGGAATCTGAAGCAAAAATTGAATATAAACGTAAGAAAATGACGATTTTCTTTTCAGATATTCAGGGTTTCACAGAGCTTTCTGAAACCTTAATTCCAGATGATTTAGCATTTTTACTCAATGATTATTTGAGTCACATGACTGAAATTGCCAAGCAGTATGAGGCAACCGTGGATAAGTTCATGGGGGATGCGATTTTAATTTTCTTTGGAGACCCCAATACTCAAGGCGTAGAACAAGACGCAAAAACCTGTGTAGAAATGGCAATTGCCATGCGCCAGCAAATGAAACTTTTGCGTGAACGCTGGAAGAAAATGGGCTATCCAGCCCTGCACATCCGCATGGGAATCAGTACAGGTTATTGCCACGTTGGGAACTATGGTGCTTCACACCGTATGGCCTATACCATTGTAGGGCGTGATGTAAATCTGGCAGCGCGTTTACAGTCTGCGGCTGAAGTGGATGAAATACTAATTGCGGATGACACACATCAGTTGATTAAAAATGAATTTCTATGTGTGCCTAAAGTACCAATTTACTTAAAAGGCATTCAGGGGCCCGTAAAAACTTGGCAGGTGATGGAAAAATTCACTGGCAAGAAATCAGATACCCAAAAATGGTTTGATTTTGAGTACAAAGGTTTTCATTTGGTACTTAATTTAGAGGAAGTACAAAATTATGAATATCCTGAACTGGTTGAAATTCTTGAAAAAATGATAGACCGAATTAAAAAGCAACAGAAAATTACCAATGCACAGGGAATTCCAAAACTGACGTTGGATGATGAGATTAGACAATAATCCAGATTTATTCTTGAATAAAAAACTCCTCTAATAAAGAGGAGTTTTTTGATGGATAAAGCTTAGTGATTTTCCGAAGCATGATTAATCGTATATTTCGGAATTTCAATTTCTAAGTCTTCATCAACGATCTCAACCTGACATGACAGGCGAGAGTCAGGCTCTAAACCCCATGCACGATCAAGTAGATCTGCTTCAACATCGTTCATTTCTTCAAGGCTATCGAATCCTTTACGAACAATCACGTGGCAAGTCGTACATGCTGCAGACATGTCGCAAGCATGTTCAATTTTAATGCCTTGTTTTAATAAACTTTGGCATAAATTGGCATTTTGTTCGACTTCAAATTCTGCACCTTCTGGGCAAATTTGTGCATGAGGAAGAACTTTAATACGTGGCATATTGATCACCTATACCTTTAGTTTGAGTTTGACCAATCTTCAAGTTTCGTACCTTTTAAGGCATGGTCAATATGTCGATTCATACGCAACGCGGCAAAGGCATCACTGTGAATTTTAAGCTGTTGAACAGCCTGTTCAATTGCTGCAAGCTCATCGGTTTTAAGGCGAGCTTTTAACGCTTCAGCAGCAAGAATTAGATCTCGTGCTTGTTGCTGAGAGAGTAAGTCAGTATCTGCTTTTAACGCTTGTTCTAAAGCTTCCAACTCACGTTGTGCTTCCACTTTTGTTTCTTGCAGATGGCGCAATTGTTTGTCTTCTTCAGCATGTTGGAAACCTTCAACCAAGAGGCGTTCAGTATCCGCTGCAGATAGACCATAAGATGGTTTGATATCAATTTGCGCTTGAACACCAGAAGTGGTTTCTTTCGCAGATACTGTCAGTAAGCCATCCGCATCAACTTGGAAGGTCACTTCAATACGTGCTTGACCCGCAGTCATTGGTGGGATGCCATGTAAAACAAAGCGACCCAATGAACGACAATGCTCGACTAAATCACGTTCACCTTGTACCACATGAATCAACATCGCGGTTTGGCCATCTTGATAAGTGGTAAATTCTTGACGGCGAGCGACTGGAATTGCTGTGTTTCGTGAAATCAAACGTTCAACCAATCCACCCATGGTTTCTAGACCAAGAGAAAGTGGCGTGACATCAAGCAGTAATGAACCATCTTGACTGTTGCCAATGAGCTGGTTGGCGGTAATAGATGCGCCAATTGCAACGACTTCATCAGGATTGATCGTACAGAGTGGTTCACGTTCAAATAATTCGCGTACAGCTTTTTGTACGGCATATGAACGTGTTGAACCACCTACTAAAACCACATGTTCGATTTCATCGAGTTCAAGTTTAGCATCACGCAGTACACGTTTACATACACTCATGGTTTTATCGAGTGCAACTTGAATAATCGATTCAAAGGTCGGACGATCTAAAGTGAGACGATCATCCAGTAATTTTAATTCAGCAGCTTCATGATCTGTTAAGTATTCTTTGGCTTGACGCGCTGCCACAATAAAAACAGCATATTCTTCATCGCTTAAAGTTTCGATATTAAGCTGTTTTTTTGCCCATTTTACGATTAAGCGGTCAAGGTCATCACCACCAAGCGCGGTATGTCCACCAGTCGCAAGAACTTCAAAAACACCTTGTGAGAAACGTAGGATGGAGACGTCAAAAGTACCGCCCCCTAAATCGTAAATCACATAATTACGGTCTGTACTGAGATTGGTATCTTGGTCTAATCCATAGGCAACCGCGGCAGCCGTTGGTTCATTCAACAAACGTAAAACATTCAAACCTGCAAGTTGAGCAGCATCACGTGTCGCTTGGCGTTGTGCTTCATCAAAATATGCTGGAACAGTGATCACTGCACCGTTGATAGGGTTGTTGAGGCTTGCTTCGGCACGATCTTTTAACTGCTTTAAAATGTCTGCAGAAATTTCGACAGGCGTTTTACGACCAGCAGCAGTTTGAAATGCTGGCATCTCATTTTCTGCACCAACAAGTGTATACGGATGCTGAAATTTGATATCTGCTTGCGAGCGACCCATAAAACGTTTTACTGAAACAACAGTATTTTTGGGGTCAGTCATCATAAACGGCTTGGCTTCATAACCAAACGTCGTTGAATCTTTTGCGTAATGAACAATCGACGGTAGTAATACACGATCTTTGTCATCTTGCAGAACTTTCGGTTTTCCCGATAGCACTGTCGCCACTAAAGAGTGGGTTGTCCCTAAGTCAATGCCGATCGCAATACGATGTTGATGCGGAGCAGTAGATTGACCTGGTTCAGCAATTTGCAAAAGTGCCATGCGTGCGGTATCCCTTGAAAATATTTGGTAACAGCGGATTAAAAATCATCATCGAGATCGAAGCCATCTTCTTCGTCCAACATACGATCTTCGGCTTTATCAATATCATTCATGACACGTTGAAAAAAACGTAGTTTACGAACGGTATCACGAGCCTCAGCCCAATCTTCTTCAGCAAAATCGATTTTAAATTCACGAACTAAACCGTCAATCCATTGCTGAACTTCAACTTTTAAAGTACTAAGTTGCTCGGTGGAGGTGGCTTCGTCAAGCTGTTCACGCATTTCGAGTGCAGATTGTAAAAATTCAAAATCGCTAATGGACTGATCCAAGTGATGATCTTGTTTTTTTAAGCCAAGTAAATACGCCGCACGACTATCAACTTGTGAGAGTACTTTATACGCTTGATTGATTTCACTCGACTTGATCAATGCTTGATCTTTGTCAGTGGCTTTATCGGGATGATATTGCTGTTGCAAACTTAAAAATTGTTTTTTTAAAGCTGCTAAATCTATATCGAGTGCTTCTGGTAATTGGAACAACTCAAAATGATTCATGGGAGATGAATTCCGCTATTAATAAATACGTTAAAACAGTGCGGAACACACTGTTTTGACGAAAAGAAAGAGGGTGTTGCTAGTTAGACGGTAAATGATTCACCGCAACCACATTCACCTTTTTGGTTAGGGTTGTTAAATTCAAAGCCTTCATTCAAACCATTTTTCACATAATCCATCTCTAAACCATTGAGATAAACAAGGCTTTTAGGGTCAACAAAAACTTTAACACCGAGTTGCTCAAACACTTGATCATGTGTATCGATATCATCGACAAACTCAAGTACATAGGCCAACCCAGAACAACCCGAAGTTTTCACACCAATACGAATGCCTTCACCCTTACCGCGGTTTTGCAGGTAATTGCTGATGTGAGTCGCAGCATTTTCAGTTAAATGGATCATGAAAACTCCAATATTATTTCGGTCATCACACAGCTTTCGCTTTCTTACCACGATAGTCTTCAATCGCAGCTTTAATTGCATCTTCAGCCAAGACAGAGCAGTGTACTTTTACTGGTGGAAGTGCAAGTTCAGTCGCGATATCAATGTTTTTGATCGCTTGAGCTTCATCAAGCGTTTTACCTTTTAACCATTCGGTTACCAGTGAACTTGATGCGATTGCAGAACCACAGCCATAAGTCTTGAAGCGAGCTTCTTCAATTACGCCATTGTCATCGACTTGAATTTGTAAACGCATCACGTCGCCACATGCAGGTGCGCCGACCATACCTGTACCTACGTTTTCTGCATTTTTGTCTAATACACCAACATTACGAGGGTTTTCGTAATGATCAATTACCTTTTCACTATAAGCCATGTCGCTTCTCCAAACCTCGGGGTCAGCCTAATATTAATATGAGGGTTAAAACACTGTTTTCAATGAAGAGTTCAATTCAAACTCCAATGAATTAGTGTTCAGCCCATTCAACTGTTGAAAGGTCGATACCTTCTTTATACATATCCCAAAGCGGAGAAAGTTCACGTAATTTCTCAACAGCAGCTTTGGTAATTGTTAACACATGATCAATATCTGCTTCAGTTGTATATTTACCAAAACTAAAACGAATTGAACTATGTGCTAATTCATCGGATAAACCTAAAGCACGTAATACATATGACGGCTCTAATGTTGCAGATGTACATGCTGAACCACTTGATACTGCAAGATCTTTTAACGCCATCATTAATGATTCACCTTCAACGAAGTTAAAGCTGACATTAAGATAGTTTGCAACGTTCTCAGTCGGATGACCATTCAAGAACACTTGCTCAAGGTCTTGTTGGAAGCCATTCCAAAGTTTGTCACGTAGGTGGCGAAGACGCTCTTGTTCTGCTTGCATGGTTTTTCCAGCAATTTCGAAAGCTTCACCCATACCTACAATTTGATGAGTTGCTAAAGTACCAGAACGCATACCGCGCTCATGACCACCACCATGCATTTGTGCTTTTAAGCGAACACGTGGGCTACGGCGGACAAATAGAGCACCAATTCCTTTAGGGCCATAAATTTTATGACCAGAGAAGCTCATTAAATCAATTTTCATGGTTGAAAGATCGATTTCAACTTTACCAGCTGCCTGTGCAGCATCAACGTGTAAGAATGTTTTATTCGCACGTGTTAGCTCGCCAATAGCTGCTACGTCAGTAATCGTACCGATTTCATTGTTCACCATCATGAGCGATACAAGAATGGTATCTGGACGTAAAGCTGCTTTCACCATTTCAGGCGTAATTAAACCTGTACGTGGTTCGGGTTCTAAATAAGTAATTTCAAAACCTTGTTCTTCTAGCTCGCGGCAAGTATCTAACACAGCTTTGTGTTCGATTTTACTGGTAATGATGTGTTTGCCTTTTGAACCGTAGAATTGGGCAATTCCTTTAAGTGCCAGGTTGTCAGATTCAGTTGCACCTGAAGTCCAGACGATTTCACGAGGATCAGCCTTGATCAGATTGGCCACTTGCTCACGGGCATATTCAACTTTTTCTTCAGCCTGCCAGCCATAAGCATGTGAGCGTGAGGCAGGGTTACCAAAAGTCCCTTCGAAAGTTAAGCATTCCATCATACGTTCTGCAACTTCAGGAAGTAATGGTGTTGTTGCTGCATAATCAAGATAAATTGGGCGTTTCATGTCAAATACCTGTAACCGATAGAAAGGCTGAATCGAGACTTACTGAATTCTGGCGAATGGCAACAGTTTGAACGTTGTCACGGGAAATCAGGTCAGCAAGATTGATTTTTGCAAGATAATCGGCAATATGGTGGGAGAGTTCTTGCCATAAGTCATGCGTTAAGCACATTGCACCATTTTGGCAGTTGCCTTTGTGGTCACAACGAGTCGCATCGACCGTTTCATTTACAGCTTCAATAATTTCTAGTACGGTGATTTCACTGGCATGTCGTGCAAGGTGATAACCACCATTTGCACCACGAACACTTGAAACTAACCCGTGACGCTTAAGTTTTGCAAATAACTGTTCCAAATAAGCGACTGAAATGGATTGGCGAGCTGCTATTTCCGCAAGCGTGATTGTTTGTTCAGTTGGCTGCAAAGCTAAATCAAGTAGAGCAGTCACTGCGTAACGACCACGAGTTGTAAGACGCATAATTCGATACACATGATTAGACTAGATGACTAAATTTTATGAATTCCGACTAAAATAGTCAAGTTTTAAATCGTCATTATGCGTGTGAAAAGTAAAATATTATGAAATTATTGTATCCACATATTATAAACAAAAAAGGCAATAAAAATAAAGCTCAATACAGCAAAGCCAATATTGATCAGGCGCTGGCGTTTTTGCATGCGGTGAATACGGTTCTGGTATTGTTTTGCTTCAACCAGCAAAGTGTTGATTTCAGAACGTTGCTGGTCAATTTTATCAAGCAGTGGGGTAATGCGCTGTTGGGAAGCAACGGCTTCCGCATCATTTTCAAAGTGGTTGAACCATTCACGCCAGTTGACCAAAATTCTGGACAGGGTGAGGTGCTGTAATACATCGGTCAGGTCTGTGGTAAGTTCGGGCTTACCCATAATCCGCATATTGTATAGACTTTGCTGATTGCTAAAGATGAAAATTTTAATTAGGTCAATCAGTGTGGTGTTGATCTCGACATCAATTGTACGATCATTGGCGGCAAGGTCGAATAAAATGCCTTTTTCAGTGAACTGAATGTAAAAATCAAAGAAAGGGATGTAGCTGTTTATCCTGATCGTGGTTTTTTTCTGGATCAGTTTCTGTGCCTGTAAGCGCAGGGTGGCATCGTGGGTTAAAATAAAGGAAAAAAAAGTCTCTAAAGCAATCAATGTCACATTTAGCCATAAATGTTTGGATTTTGAGCTTTCGTTCATTGATTGATTTTTCCTTACCAATATCGCTATAAAACAACAAGACTTGTAAGCCTGATCATCCTTACTCAATTATTAAAAATAATTTACAGGTCTTTGTTGCTTTGTAGAACAGTTTTATAAAACGATCAAGTCTTAATTTTGATATTATAAAATCATTTTTATGGTTAAATACCACATACTGTTTGTAAAGTGCTTGGGAGCAATGGTCAATGGATAACTCGAACATAGAAAATCCGAATGAAGAAGCTGAGGTAAAAACTAAGCCAAAATCAAAGAGTTCGAAGAAATCTGCACTCGATTTCAAAAAGTATACACAACAAATCTGGCTGGCAGGTTTGGGAGCTTTTTCACGCGCCGAAGAAGAGGGAAATAAATTATTTGACTCTCTGGTCAAGGTGGGTGAAGAGCTAGAATCCAAGACTGTAGATTTTGCTGATAACACCGTTGGAAAAGTGACTGAGAAAGCCAAAGAGTCGGTGACTGACACCAAAGACAAGGTGGAAAAAATTCTGGATACAGGTGTGAATCATTCGTTGAATCGTATTGGTCTAGTCACTCCAAAAGATCTCCAGCATATCGAGCAACTTTTAGTTCAGCTACATATTAAAGTAGATGCATTGATTGAAGAAAATAATCAATTAAAGAGTAAATTGAATAAAAAGTAAAAAATATAGGCACTCGTCTGTTTATGTGGTTTTTGAGTATTTATTTTTGCTAAAAGGTCTTTCTGGTATTGCGTTCTCCCCTAAAGCATTGCTATAAAGGCGGCATGGCCTTTTAAACTATAGCCTTGGATCTTAACAAACGATATTAAGAGGATGTTTTTTATCATGAATAAATCAGAATTAATTGATGCGATTGCTGAAAAAGGGGGAGTATCTAAGTCGGATGCTGGTAAGGCACTCGATGCAACGATTGCGTCAATCACTGAAGCACTTAAAAGCGGTGATACGGTTACTTTAGTTGGTTTTGGTACATTTAGCGTTAAAGAACGTGCTGCACGTACTGGTCGCAATCCTAAAACGGGTGAAGAGCTTCAAATTAAAGCAAGCAAAGTGCCTAGCTTTAAACCAGGTAAGGGTTTGAAAGATTCAGTTGCGTAATCTTTTTAAATCAATAAACGCACCGTTTCGGGTGCGTTTTTTATTTATTGAATGAAAAATTTGCTTTGAGCCGTATTCTGCATTCATTCGCTTTGTTTTTTCAGTTAAAATTGCCCCGAAATAAAATATTGGAATTCTTATGGAATCGTTTCGTACAGTCATTAAGGGTTGGCTTGGCAAAGTCCTGTTAGTTTTGTTTTTGACCCCTTTGGCACTTGTAGGTATTGAAGGATATTTTAGTGGTAGCAATAAGGCAGACGTTGCGAAATCGGTTAACGGTCAGGATATTTCTAATAAAGAATTAGAAAGCGCAACCAAAAATTATAAAGATCAATATTTATCATTGGTTAAGGGTGATGAATCACTGCTCAACCTGCCTGTGATTCAGCAAAAGGCACTGGATGCGCTGGTTGCGCGTAGCTTGCTTTTGCAGCAGGCCGAAAAACTCGGTATTTCTTTAAGCGATGTACAGCTTGAGCAAATGTTGGCGCAACAGCCGAGTTTTCAGGAAAATGGCAAGTTTTCCCAGCAGCTCTATGAAAATTACCTGCGTTCAGTGGGCATGACCAATCAGGGGTTGATTGCCAGCCTACGTCAGGACCATGCCTTGAAAATGATTTCAACCACCTTGATGGATTATGCATTGGTGAGTCAGTCAGACCTACAGCAATTGGCTAACTTGCAGACAGAACAGCGTACCCTGCATTTGGCAAGCATCAAGCTGGATGATTATAAAAAGGGTGTAACTGCTTCCAGTCAGGAAATCACAGATTACTACAACAAGCATAAAAATGAATTCAAGCAGGTTGCAAGTGTTGATGTAGATTATGTGGTTTTAAGCCCAGCATTACTTCCTGCGACCAATCTTGCAGTAACAGATGCCGATTTACAGCAAGCTTATAAAGCATTTGTTGAAAAACAGCAAAAAGATGTAAAACGTCAAGTTAAACATATTTTGATCACCACGGATGCCCGTGATGATGCTGCGGCTCAAAAGCTTGCCAATGAGGTCTATGCAAAAATTCAGGCAGGCATGACATTTGCTGATGCCGCTGCTCAGTTTTCTGATGATCCAGGCTCTAAAACTCAGGGCGGTTTGGTGGCGACCTATGCACCAGGTGTTTTCTCAACTGATTTTGACAATGCAGTCAATGCATTAAAGAATGGTGAAATTTCAAAACCTGTTAAAACCCAATATGGTTATCACATTATTGAAGCAAATTCTCCAATGGTGAAATTGCCATCGTTTGAATCAGAAAAGGTACGTTTAACTGCTGAAGTTGAGAAAACCAAACTGGCGAATCTATTCAGTGATACGGTCAATAGCCTGAATGAAATGGTAGTTGGTAGTGATTCTCTGGATGCGGTTGCACAGGAAGTAAAAGGTGCTCGTGTTGAATCTGTTAAGGGTGTAACCTTAACCACTGATAACCCATATTTGAGCGATTTGAATGTTAAGGCCAAATTGTTTAATGATGATGTGAAGAATGGTGATCGTAACGCATCTTCAAATATTCAGTTGGCAAATGGCGATACCATCTGGATTAAGGTTCGTGACTATCATCCAGCAGGGATCAAGCCATTGGCACAGGCCACAGCAGAAGTAAAGGCGAAAGTGGTTGAAGAGAAAGCCTATAAGGCTGCTCAGGCAAAAATTGCCAGCATCCTTGCTGATTTTAAAACGCAACCTGCGGCGCAGGTGGTTGCAAAATCACAGGTAACTTTTGAAGATGCAGGTACATATGCACGTTCTCAGGGCTTAAAGCGTGCGATTGAGCGTGCAGCATTTAGTATCCCAGCACCGAGCAAAGAGGGTATGTGGTCTGCTACAACAGCTAAACTGCCAAATGAACTGGTGATTGTTGCTGTTTCCAATGTGAACACCAGTATTGCGAGTGAGTTGCCACCAGAACAAATGCATGAGTTGAGCAAACTCTATCAACAGTTCCGTGGTCAACAGATTTTGGAAGACTATACTGAATATTTAAAATCCAAGGCGAAGATCAAATGAGTTTGTTCTAAGCATAAAAAGCCAGTTTTCATCAACTGGCTTTTTTATTGGAAGAGGTTGGTTATTTTTTTTGAATAAATTTCGCTTCCTCAGATTGAGGATACTTGTTAAGCAACTTGGCCTTATACTGGTTTGCCAAGGCTGTATTTTTATCTACATCTTTTGCAATGCTATACAGCTGATAAACTGCACGTGAAGCTTTTGCAGAGTTAGGATAGCGTGTGGCAACAATATTGTAATTCTGCTTGGCTGCCTTATAGTCCACAGGCTCAACAGCTAAATAGAACTCAGCCAGCCAAAAATAGGCATTGCCCACATAAATACCATTCGGGTGGTTTTTAATAAAGTTTTGCATTGGCTCAATTGCCTTTTTAGCGCCACCTTGTTTATATGCATCTAATGCAACCGTATAAGCTGCTTTTTCGAGTTCAATCTGGTTATTGGTGGTGTTTGTTGTTGCCGTATTTGTCTGTGGCTGCACAGCAGCACGGGCCTGTGTCTGGGCTGGAGGTTTAGGTGTCACATCCGCTACTGGAGGCGGGGTGGGTGTTATTGGGGTTGCTGTCCGCTCTGTTCCAGCCTGAGCGGTATCTGTAGCACCATTTTCTTCGGTATTTTCTTCTGGTGGATCAATTTTCTGTGAAAGTAGCTCCAGACGCTGGTCTAAATCTGTATAGCGGTTTGCAAGCTCTTTCTTGAGTTGTTCAATCGCATTGTCATGTTCTTCTAACTGGCCGCGTAATTTACGAATTTCTTCTTCAAGTTTTTGATTCTTTTGCATGATTTCCCAGTTTAAACTTGGAGAACCTGCAACGACGTTATTGGCTTGCTGTTGGCTTAGGGCACGAGATTCAATCGGGACATTGGCATATAAATGCGTACTGCTGAGTAGCGCAATAAAAAGTATAGAATGCTTTTTTAGCATGAAAATTCATCCATAAAGTTGAAAAACAAAGCTGTGGGCGAACAAGTCTTCATTTTTTACTTGCAACACACCGAATACACGTTTTTGATTTAGCCATTAAAACAGCAACTCGTTTAAATGCAATAAGCATTTACAATCTTCAAGCACTTTTGAAGAGAATTAGAGAGCTGTTGTTTAATGTTTATACAGCTTTTAAGTCGGTTATAAAGATATAGTGGCAGTATTGATGAGGAATTAGGCAGTTGAATTAAAAACTTACTGAAAAACAGAGACAAGTCTTGCAACTCAGGTAAAAATCTCTATACTTTGTCAGGCAATGGTAGCCCTACTGGTAGCTTCGCAATTGTACTCTACGAACCCCGCCAGGACCGGAAGGTAGCAACGGTAGTAGAACTATGATGTGCCGAAGTCATGCTGGTAGGGTTGCCACCAATCACTCTTCTTCGCTCGTTCGGGCAACCGCTTTCATAATTACATCCATATCAAAGCCACGGTATTGTAAAAACCGAATTTGTTTTGCCTTTGTTTTTGGATCCTTGGTTACAGCCTCTCCAAATTTTTTAACCTTGAGCTGATACGCCTGTTCATACCAGTCAATATCTTGAAGTTCTTCGGTAATCAATTCAGTATCGAGCTGCTTGGCCTTTAATGTCTGTTTGATGCGTTGTAAGCCTTTTCCCTTGCGAATTTGGCTGGCCAAAGTCTGTTCGGCAACGCGTTGGTCACTCTGATAGTTTTGCCCAGCTAATTCCTCCACCAGATTTGCCACCTCATCAGGATGAACTGCATATTGATTGAGTTTTGTGATTAACTCCGCTTGTGAGTAGTCACGGCGGGTCAGTAGGGCAAAGGCATAAGAGCGTAGTCTCTGACCTGTCAGGGTTTTGGGCTTTTCAGCTTTTTCTGAATTCAACATATTTTCCTCATGAAACAAAAACGCCCCGTAGGGCGTTCTAGCTTAGTTTTCTAACAAGTCTGGTTCTTCTGCATCTTCAGTTTGTGCGGCTTCATTATTGTTTTTGGTGAGAAGTTGCTCACGAATAAGCTTTTCAATTTCCTGAGCCATTTGTGGGTTTTCTTCAAAATGACGAATCACGTTATTTTTACCCTGACCAATTTTGTTGCCTTGATAAGAGTACCATGCACCCGCCTTTTGTACGATTTCCTGCTGTACCGCAAGGTCTACAAGTTCACCGAGTTGGTTGGTGCCTTTGCCATACATAATCTGGAACACTGCTTCACGGAAAGGAGGCGCCATTTTGTTCTTCACAACCTTAACCCTGGTTTCAGAACCCACAATTTCATCGCCCTCCTTAACCTGTCCAATACGGCGAATGTCCAGACGTACAGAAGCATAGAACTTAAGTGCGTTACCACCTGTTGTGGTTTCAGGGCTACCGAACATTACACCAATCTTCATACGAATCTGGTTAATGAAGATCACCATACAGTTGGAGCGTTTTGCATTACCCGTGATTTTACGTAATGCCTGACTCATCAAGCGTGCCTGCAACCCCATATGTGAGTCACCCATTTCGCCTTCAATTTCAGCTTTAGGGGTTAACGCCGCAACAGAGTCGACAACGATTAAGTCAATTGCACCTGAACGAACCAGCATGTCGGCAATTTCCAACGCCTGTTCACCATGGTCTGGTTGTGATACCAGCAGGTTGTCAATATCCACGCCTAATTTACGCGCATACTGCGGGTCTAGGGCATGTTCCGCATCAATAAAGGCACAGGTGCCACCATTTTTTTGACACTGTGCAATCGCCTGTAATGTCATGGTGGTTTTACCTGAAGATTCAGGACCATAAATCTCAATGATACGGCCTTTTGGTAATCCGCCAATGCCGAGTGCGATATCCAGTGTTAAGGAACCTGTAGAGACAGCTTCAACTGCCTGTACTGTATTGTCACCGAGGCGCATCACCGTATTTTTACCAAACTGTTTCTCAATCTGGCTTAATGCAGCTTGTAACGCCTTGTTTTTATTATCATCCATCTCAAAACCTCAAAACTTTATCTTCTTAACGACTAACCCAAGTGGATGTATTGAATCTCAACTTGTTGGGACTTGGGTATAGTGGCAGATTCTCATTGTTTATTCTACATCTGATCCGTGTCTGTACGACACAAGATGACGCATCCATTATTGTAAAAATTACTCGTCATGGTAAGACCATGATTGAGCATTTTCATGTTTAAAACGATTGATATCACGACGGTCTTTTTTACTTGGTCGGTGATCTGGTCGGGCTAGATTATGCATTTTTCGCTGTGAGGCATGCAACTCCCGACGTTCAATACTTTCTGCTGTTTCTTCATAAAGCTGCTGGGCAATTGGTGCGCCACCACGAACCGCAGAAAGAGCCTTGATGATTACGGTTTTTTTCTCAAAACCCTGCTGGATGGTGAGTTCCATACCAATGCGCACGTCTTTGGATACCTTGACGCGTTCATTCTGGTGATGGACTTTACCGCCCTCTATGGCAGCCTTGGCAAGGGAGCGTGTCTTAAAAAAACGCGCTGCCCAAAGCCATTTATCAATGCGCATGGCATCCATGCTTGCTGGTTCATGCTGTTTTTGCATCTGTATCCTGTAGTTTAATTTCAAGATAATCGACAAGTTCAGTGAGATGGTCGAGTGCAGGGTAAGGAAGTTCTGTTGCCGCTCTTGCAGGCTTTGCACTTGAGGGCTGTAGAATACTGAATAGTTGAGCGATGCCAAAGTCTTCTGCACCTTTGAGTACCGCAATGGTGTCATCCACAAAAACAGCTTGGGCTGGATTAAAGGGATGCAGTTGTTGTAGCTTTTGCCAAAATGCAACTTCCTCCTTGGCATGTCCCAGTTCCTCACTGCTGACCATTACTTCAAAATAGGGGCTTAACTCGATATTTTCAAGTTTAAGCTGTAGCCCTGCGTGGTCAGCATTGGTCAGTAACCAGCAGCGATAGCCCCGATTTTTGAGTTGTTGCAAAAGTTGATGACAGCCTATACGGGCACGAATTCTTTCACGATGTTCGTATTGGAGTTGTAATACATCAACACCAACTTTCGCCGTCCAGTAAGCCGAAGAATACCAAGATAGTGTATGCTTATGCTGTTGGTAGAACTGAAACAGGGTTTGTTGGCTCTGTTGCAGACTGCATTGATGGACCTGGGCATGTCGCTCTGGCAAACAATGATTCCAGATGAAATCGTCAAAGGCTAAATCAAGTAAAGTGCCATCCATATCAAAGAATATGATGGGTTGCTGCTGTAAATCTGAATATGACATAAGGTTGATCTATGTTTATTAAAACGCTTGCCCCACAGGATCAGTTGATTTCGCAACTTGTGCCAATCATGGCGCAGGCAAGTCAAATATTGCTGGAAGAATACCAAAGTTATTGTGCAGGTTGCGAGTTTAATATTCAGGAAAAAAGTGATGATTCACCTGTGACACAGGCTGACCTCAAGATAAACCGTTTTTTATTAAAGCACTTGGCGGAAATAACCCCCGATTTGCCTGTATTGTCAGAAGAAAGTGATTATTCTGCCCGAGCTGCATGGCAACGTTGCTGGATGCTTGATCCTCTTGATGGAACCAAGGAGTTTATTCATGAACGTGATGAATTTACCATCAACCTGAGCCTGATTGAAGACAGTCAAACTACTTTCGCGATTATTGCGGTGCCGTGTGAACAGGTGATGTATATCGGTTATACCTCACAGCAGCCTTATAAATACAGTTTTAGCCGCCAGCAATGGTCGCAGTACCAGATTGAAGAACATGTGGCTGAAGCAGCAATTCAAATTGGCCTGAGTCATCATAGTAAGAATCCAAAATACAAAAACTTTATTGAACAGATTTTGCGGTATCGTGAGGTTATTCGTCGTGAGGCGGGCAGCGCCTATAAATTCTGTATGATGCTGGAGGGGGAAATTGATATTTATCCGCGCTTTCATCCAACCTCTGAATGGGACACCAGTTCAGGACAGGCTTTTCTGGAAAGTATTGGTGGTGGTTTGATGACGCTGGATGGCAAGCCATTTCAGTACAACCAGCGTGAGACTGTGCTGAACAAGGGTTTTATCGCCTTTAGAGATCAGGATTGCAAAAAAATTGCTTATGATGCCTTGAGTCATTCAGGCATTTTAGATTGAGAGTTGAGCAGCTCATGGTATAGTGGGCTAAATTCTTATCTTTTATAATTGTAATATGGCCCTGCATTTATTGCCAAAAAGTATGTTTGAAGCAATTGATTTACTTCCCAATGCTTCAACCCCAGTGACTTTATTTACCCGCCACTCGCTGCGTGAGCTGGTAAATGGTCAGGGCTTGGCAAGCTATGATCTACAGTTGACTGAACAGGGGCGGGAGCTTGCCTATGCATGGGGGCAGTATTTAATTCAGAATACAGATCGGGCCATTCAGCACTGTATTTCAAGCCCAATCCAGCGTTGCGTGGATACCGCCGCATTGATGATAGAGGGTGCGGATCGCACCCATAAAGTGGTTAATACCCATACCATTGAAATTGTTGAACAGCGTTTGCTGGTTGAACCAGGCAGCTTTGTACTGGATATTCAGCAGGCTGCGCCCTATTTCCGTAAACAAGGTGCATTAGGGTTTATTAATAGTTTTGTGAACAATGCTTTGCCTGGTATGAAACATCCAATTACAGGCGTTTTTGATGTTCTGGAGCTGTTATATCATACCCATCCGACGCAACATCAGGGTTTAAGCTTGGCTGTTAGCCACGACACCATTCTTGCTGCGATTGTTGCTGTTATTTCAGGTAACAAACAAATTGAACAGTCCGATTGGCCTGACATGATGGAGGGGCTGTTTGTCTGGTTTGAGGGAGAGGATTTTAGCAATAGTAAGCTAAAATGGATTTGGCGTGGTCAAAAGCATGAACTGGTCATTAAAGATTTTCAGAATAAATAAGACTTTTGAAAAGTATGATTTAATTGTGCAATTTAAAATTAACAAACTACTAACGTTGCATTAGTAAATTGAAGATAATAAAAAAGCCCGAAAATCGGGCTTTTTTACATGCATCAAATTAGTTAGCTAAAGCTTTAATTTGAGCGTTTAAGCGGCTCTTGTGACGAGCAGCTTTATTTTTGTGGATGATGCCTTTATCAGCCATACGGTCGATTACAGGAACAGCTTTTTTGTAAGCTTCTGTAGCAACACCATAATCACCAGCAGCGATTGCATTTACTGTACGTTTGATGTAAGTACGAACCATAGAACGCAAGCTTGCGTTGTGTTTGCGTGCTTTAACGTTTTGACGAGCACGTTTTTTAGCTTGAGCAGAGTTTGCCACTCGTGCACTCCTTGAAAATAAGTTGGTCTGGGCGGGCTGAAGTTTAAACCAACAAAATTGGAAACATTCACCAGCCCGTAAACAAGTGCCATATTTTGAGGAAACTACGTCGCGAAGTCAAGCCTTGTAATGTGTTTAACTACATTTAACAGGTGATAATCTTGCAAGAAAACGTTACATTAACCCTAGTTATAACTTGAGTGATATAAAAATGAAAAGAGGTGATAAAAAAGCAATTGTGATTGGTGCAACGGGTCTGGTTGGCCAGGCCTTGGTGGAACGGTTGCAACAATCAGATGATTTTAGTTTAATCACGGTTGTGGTGAGAAAAAATTCAGATATATTAAAATCTTATAGTAAAGTAACACAGCTTATTCTGGAAGATTTTCTTTTGTTGAATGATGAGGACGTCAGTTCACATACCCATGCGTTTAGCTGCTTGGGAAGCACCATTAAACAGGCGGGTTCAAAAGAAAAATTTTATGCAATTGATTATGAAATCAATGCACACTTTGCTGATCTGGTTCAGGATAAAAATATTCATTTATTGGTTGTCAGTGCCTTGGGAGCGAATGCTAAATCGCCAATTTTCTACAATAAGGTAAAGGGTGAACTGGAACAATATCTCAAAAGCCTCTCAATTTATAAACTTTCAATTTTCCAGCCTTCATTGTTGATTGGTAAGCGCAGTGAAGTAAGGGTGTTGGAAGATATGGCTCAGACCGTATATAAACTGGTCGAAAAAGCTTGGACCAAGCCGTTTAAAGTTAAGCCTGTATCAGCTGAACAATTGGCGCATACTATGCTGGTCGCAGCCCAGACCCAATCAGCTGCATTTAAGCTGTATGATAATTTGAGTATACAACAAACCCAATAATGGAGAACTTCAGTGGCAACAATCCCTTTTGTAACCTGTGACCTGTTAGATGATAATCCTGAGAAAGACCTACAAGTCGTCACACCAAGCCTGGATGGAAAATTCTTTAAAAGTTATGGTGCGCGTAAAACTTTTGGTGGGCAGGTTGTAACAGTCAAGTGTTTTGAAGATAACTCACGTGTAAAAGAGCTATTGGCAACTGACGGTACAGGCAAGGTGCTGGTTGTGGATGGTGGGGCTTCCATGCGTTGCGCGCTAATGGGCGATTTGATTGCTGAATCAGCTGTGAAGAATCATTGGAATGGTGTGGTGATTTATGGCTGTGTGCGTGATGTTGACGCGATTGCTGAACTGGATTTAGGGGTTCATGCATTGGCTGCAATTCCACAAAAAAGTAACCGTAAAGGCATAGGTGAAGTTGATATTACCTTGTATTTTGGTGGCGTAACAATCAGTTCTGGTGATTATATCTATGCTGATAATAACGGAATTGTGATTGTTAAAGAAAAGTTGGTCGACTGCTAAAAGGAACACGATATGCTGAAAATGGTGAATCATCAAATTAAGGTTTTACAATCTGTTGTTGCAACTTTAATTGAAGGTGGAAGAGGTGTGATGGGAACACCCCAACCGAATCAGCCTTCGAAACCGTTAAAACTTTATGAGTTTGAAGGTTCACCCTTTTGCCGCCGTGTTCGAGAGGTCATTACCTTGCTGAATCTGGATGTGGAAATTTATCCATGTCCTAAAGGTGGGAAGAAGTATCGCCAAATTGTAAAAGATAAAGGTGGAAAAAAACAGTTTCCATTTTTAATTGATGAAAATACAGGGGCTCAACTTTATGAGTCACAAGAGATTATTCATTATCTATTCAAGCATTATGGTAAAACAGGGCAAACTCCTAGGAAATTCAGCCACTATCCAAAGCTTCCGTATATTTCGGCTTTGGCTTCAGTTGCCAATGTGGGTCGTGGTATCTGGATTGACCAGCAGATTATAGATCGTCCCGCTCCAGAAAAGTTATTAGAGTTGTGGAGCTTTGAGGCAAGTCCTTATACACGTTTAGTGCGTGAAGTTTTAACCGAATTAGAACTCCCTTATGTACTACATAATGTACCAAAAGAACGCTGGCAAGATATGGGACCTGCGGTTTTACGTTTGAAACCAGGCCACTATATTCCACTGCCTAATGGCAAGCGTGAAAAAGTGGTTGAAGTCATGGGGCGTGATATTCAGGTGCCATATCTGGTTGATCCAAACACAGGCGTGAAGATGTTTGAGTCAGCCAAGATTGTTGAGTACCTGAAAAAGCAGTACGGAAAATAAATTAGGACTTACGCATTGACGGATTCAAAAAAGTATTCAACTAGTTTATAAAGTATCTGTGATCAGACGAACTAAACATGTTTCTACAGCAACTTGTACATTACCCATTTGAGAAGTTTCAGGTAAGACGATCTAAACTGATTTTGAATCATATTTTTTCAGCCTTGATGGCCTACGTGGAGATACAAAAAAACCAGTTTGAGCAGATCTTTGAAAATGTATATCGTTGGCAGAAGAAATTATTTAGACCAATGATCAAAAACTTCATTGATGACTTTATTCTCGATAAAAATCATCTGCTACCACAGAAAGTCTATAAATAACAGTGCGTAAGTCCTATATATTTATAAGGGTCTAGACTAGAGCCTTGTTTTTTTCCTGATTGTGTGAAAATAATCCATATGAAAAAGAAAGTTTGATAGCCTAATGAAAAAATATCTTTTAATTGTATTGGGATTGGCAATTGTTCCAGCAACTTACGCAATGCGGCAACAAACATTTAACGTACAACATGTTCAATATGAGGTCATCAAAATAGAGGATCTGAGACAGCTTAAATTGTTCCTAAAAAGTCCTAAGACAGATCGTTATTACCAGAAGTTTTCTAATATTAAACGGGAGTTGCCAAAATGTGCACAGTTAAATTTTGCCATGAATGCAGGGATGTATCATGCTGACTTTCAACCTGTTGGGTTATATGTCGAAAATGGAAAGCAAATAAATCAGTTAAATGAAGAAACAGGTTTTGGTAACTTCTTTATGCAACCGAATGGGGTGGTTGCCTGGAATGATCAACAAGCGGTGATTAAAACAACCACGGAATATAAGCATGATGGGTTTAAGCCTCAGTTTGCCACTCAGTCAGGACCTATGCTGGTAAATAATGGCAAAATGAATCGCCAGTTCTTGCCTGACTCAAATTCCTTAAAAATCAGGAATGGTGTGGGGATCAAGGATAATCAATTGTATTTTGTCATTTCGAAACAACGGGTCAGTTTCTATCAGTTTGCACAATTTTTTAAGCAACAACTAAAAGTGGATAATGCGCTGTATCTGGATGGTTCAATTTCAAGTTTATATTCGTCCCAAACTAAACGTCATGACAAGACTTTTAATTTAGGGCCAATTGTTGGGGAAGTGAGTCGGAAAGATTGTCCCTAATCCCATTTAAGAAATTAGGGAGAATTTTATTTTTATTGGATTGGTGGCTTAGTGAGTGCAAGTAATTCCTTGCGACTGTAGCCTCGGGAAATCAATACTTTTTTGATGCCTTTAATCACATCTTCATCTGTTGCTTTGACTAAAGCATCCAGTAGTTGTTCATTTGATTTGCAAGAATAATCATTTTCAACGCAAGAGGTTTGGTTCTTGTGTTCATTATATTGCTGATCTGCATTAAACAATTTTTGCCAAAAACTCATAGAGCCTTCATATACAACCTAACATAGATCGAAATATAGTCACTTTAAAATAAAATACAAGTCAGCTTAAGTGATAAAAGCAGCAGTTGAACTTCAGTTTTTTCGATGATTCTTTTTGTTTCTAACGAAATTATGACAGTAGAATGACTTGATCTTTGAAAAACATCATTTTTTTTAGTAAAAACTTTGAATAAAAATAGAGAGTTATGGAAACTCTCTATTTTAAATGGTTACTTTGCAATAATTTGTTTAAATTTTTTCGAGCAATACACCAGATTCCACATGATGAGTAAAAGGGAATTGATCGAACATCGCAAATTTTATAATACGATGTGTTTGACTGAGTATTTTTAAATTATCATGCAAGGTATCTGGATTGCATGAAATATAAAGAATACGCTTAAAGCCTTGTAATAGTTTCAACGTTTCGTCATCAATTCCTGCGCGCGGGGGATCGACAAATACCGTATCAAAGTCATAGCTTTGAATATCAATTTCGGCTTCTTGGAGGCGTCTAAACGCTCTTTCACCTTGATACGCCTGAGTAAACTCTTCAGCTGATAAACGTGCTACTTGAATATTATCAATTTGATTCTGCTCAATATTCCATTGCGCTGCGTAGACTGAAGATTTAGCAAGTTCAGTTGCAAGGACACGTTTAAATTTCAAAGAGAGTGGCAGGGTAAAGTTACCATTACCACAGTACAATTCTAATAGGTCTTTCTCAGAGCTTTCAGCAGCATCACAAGCCCACTCCAACATATGTTGGCACACTTGTGCATTGGGTTGTGTAAAGCTACTTTCAATTTGTTTGTATTTAAAAATACGACCATGAACATTGAGTTGTTCAACCACGTAGTCGTCACCAATAATCACTTTTTGGCCACGGCTACGTCCCATAATTTTAATATTCAGCTTTTCTGCTAAAGCGTTCGCAGCGATTTCCCAATCTTCATCTAAACGGCGATGATAAATTAAAGTCACCAACATTTCTCCGCTCAATGTGGCAAGGAAATCAGCTTCAAAAATACGTTCTGATAAAATAGGAATTGCTTTTAATTCTTCTAATAAACGTGGCATCAAATCATTGATGCTTTGATCCGCAATTGGGAACTCATCCACACGAATAACTTCTTTTTGTTTACCATCTTCAGCACGTTCAAACATGGCATAGAACAAATCATTTTCGGTATGCCAGAGACGGAATTCGGCACGCATACGGAAATGTTGTTCAGGTGATTGAAACACTTCTAAAGTTGGAGGGGTGAACGGCGCAAATTGTGTGGTAATGCGTTCAACTTTCTCTTGAAGTTGCTGTTGATAAGATAGGGTCATAAGCGTGAAAAATTACAAATTAAATTTAGGTGAGGATGGTAGCAAAAAATAGGGTGAGCGTGTGGTTAAACTTAATATTCAAATTGTTCATACAGTACATGAACAATTTAAATATGATTGAAAAGTGGTGTTTTTATGACTTGATCTTTAAAATAACTTTTCCTTTTGATCGTCCAGTATTGACATATTGCAGTGCTTCTTGGGCTTGATCAAAATCATGGATTTGATCAATGATGGGTTTAAGCTTTTCGGCTTCGTCCAATTGTGTGATTTGGGTTAATTGCGCTCCATTGGGCTGCATAAATAAAAATGAATAATCAATACCACGCTGTTTGGCTTTGCAACGGATTGACCAACTGAGTAGCGGAATCACTTTTTTGAGTAACCAATTTGCATGGATAGCTTCCGCAAAATTTAGATCAGGAGGTCCAGAAATACGGATGATTTGCCCACCACGTTTTAGTACATTCAGGGATTTTGTTAAAATCTTATCGCCTTGAGTATCAAAAACCACATCATAATCATGAAGTACTTGTTCAAAATCAGTCGTGGTGTAATCAATAATAATATCTGCACCTAAGGCCTTGACCCAGTGAAGTTTGTTTCTCCGTGGTAAATTCTGCAAAAGCACCGACCTGATCAGTTTTGGCGTAAACTTCATCACCGACTTTAAAGTTATTGACTTGATTGCCAATCCCAACAACGACTCCTGCCAAATCATGTCCTAGGATAAAAAAAGCCCAGTTCAATATGACTGGGCTTTTTATCTTCAAGTTTATAAAGAATTATAAACCTGATTCGTATTCTTCATTGGAAAGCAGTTTTTCAACATCAGCGATATTGTCTGGCTTGATCTTGTAAATCCAGCCTTTACCATACGGCTCTTCATTGACGAAATCAGGATCATCTTCAAGCGCAGTGTTTACTTCAACCACTATACCTGAAACAGGAGCATGAATGTCAGAAGCAGTTTTGACTGATTCAACAATACCTGCCTGTTCAGTTGCAATCACATGGCTGCCTACTTCTGGTGTTTCCACATAGACTAAATCGCCCAACTCATCCTGTGCATGGTCACTAATCCCCGTAACAACCAGGTCACCCTCAATTCTTACCCATTCATGCGTACGCGCATATTTCAAATCTGCTGGATGGTTCATGACAACTCCTTAACAATCTGTCTCATCATTTTTGTCTGGCTTTATACAGGTTTTTTGGTCAAAACAAAAGTATTTAAAATGAAGCACTTTGCAATATTACAAATAAGGGTCTTTACGCCAGTTGCTTGGGCTACGGCCACTCCAGCGCTTAAAGGCACGGCTAAAGTTTGCCACATCAGAATAACCCAATTCGTCCGCAATTTGTTCCAGACTGTAATCTGTACGTGACAACAGGGAAGTGGCATGACGGTAACGCACCTCATCTACCAGAGTAGAAAAAGAGGTACCCTCTGCCGCAAGCTGGCGTTTTAAAGTACGGTCAGACATATGCAGACGTTCAGCAACATTTTCAATGCTTAAATAATGCTGTTCAGAATTGGTCAAAATATCACGGACACGCATGGCCAGACGGCGGCGCTCACCTAAAGCGGATAATTCAGTTTCACATTGGTTAATGGCAATCTGGCTGGCAATTGGGTCAGCATTGACCATTTTCAAGCCAAGATATTTTTTATCAAAGCTGGAAATTAAATGTGGCTGATTAAAATTTACTGTACTGGTTAATTTATCACGATATTTATCAAATCCCACAGGCTCAGGGAAATCTAAATCAACTTCACTTTTTAAATCTTCAATTCCTGTTAAGGCTTTGGCCATGGTCATAATGCCGATGCTGAGGCCCAGGATAATCTCAGTGCGTAAAGGTTCAACTTCGATGTCACACTGCAACTGCAAGGTGGCTTTAGGTCCAAACGTGGAAAAATAGAGTTGTAAAAAAGGCAAGCGTAATTGGATAAAACGGCTGGCGAGCGCAATTGCATCGGTAATATCATGCGCGGTCATAATGGCGTAGCCAATGAAACCATGAATCGAAATTCGCATTTGCGTGCCCAAATGAAAGCCAAGCGTGCTTTCACCCGTTAGGCGCAAAGCGTGTTTCACCAGTTCATTTGCAATCGGTGTTGGAATTCGATAATTCGGATCGGCCAGTTGCTCACTGGTTAAACGAAATGGGGCAAATAAGGTTTCATCGTTATATCCCCAACGAGAAACAACATCCAATAGCAATAAGCCATAGACACCTGGTATGCCCTGATCTTGACGAGTTGAGGTTGTTTTCATGTGCTTTCCGTGGCGCTCATCAATTTTGCCAATGTCTTTTAAACATATAAGTCTTAAATATCTTTACATGAAATAAAATTATCAATTATAAAAATTGTTGGACAAAAAATTCACCTAATCATTCAAAAATCAGGCTGGTTTTCTGAAAACCATAATTTTGGTTGTTGATATTAATAGCACATCGCCATGCTGGTTCAAAGCCTGCGTGACATAGCTGACGATACCACGATCAATTTTGGTTTTAGATGGCACAATTGCCGTAATTTCAATTTCAACATGAATTTTATCGCTAACACGTGTTGGGCGGGGCCAGCGTAAACTGGATTCTGTTCCCACGAGACCACCTGCGACAGGAAAACATTCAGTCCATAAACGCATGGTGACTGCCGAGGTGTGCCATCCACTTGCTGCCAAACCCTGAAAAACAGGATGTTCTGTGGCAGCTTCCTCATCCAGATGAAAGGGTTGTGGGTCATATTGACCAGCAAACTGTTTCACCTCGTCAAGTGTCATTTCATATTCACGGCTGATGAAATGATCTCCAACCTTTAAGTCTTCTAAATACAACATTATTCTGGGTCCTGAGTCACTCGCTGTTCAACCAGAAAACCACCTGTCTGACGTTTCCATAGCTGAGCATACAAACCATCATTTGCAATAAGCTGCTCATGTGTACCTTGTTCGGCAATTCTGCCCTGATCAAGCACAATGAGTCGATCCATCTGGGCAATAGTAGATAAACGGTGTGCAATTGCAATAACCGTTTTGCCAACCATTAAGTCATTTAAACTGCTTTGAATGGCTGCCTCGACTTCGGAGTCAAGTGCACTGGTGGCTTCATCCAAGATTAAAATTGGTGCATCTTTCAGAAAAACCCTTGAAATTGCAATACGTTGACGTTGCCCACCAGACAGTTTGACCCCACGCTCACCCACATAGGCATCAAAGCCAACACGACCTTTCATATCGGTTAGCTGTGAAATAAATTCTTCCGCTTTGGCTTTTCTGACAGCCTGTTGAATTTCAGCTTCAGTCGCATTGGGGCGGCCATACTTAATGTTTTCAGCAACCGTACGATGCAGTAGAGAGGTGTCCTGAGTCACTAGAGCGATGTTGGCACGTAAACTATCCTGTGTAACTTCCTGAATATCCTGACCGTCAATCAGGATACGGCCTTGCTTGATCGTATAAAAATGCAGAAGCAGTTGAATCAGGGTGGATTTTCCTGCGCCAGAGCGCCCAACAATTCCAATTTTCTCACCTGGTTTGATGGTCAGGTTGAAATGATCAATGACATTCTTTTGGTTATAGGCAAAACTGACATCTTCAAAACGAATTTCACCATGCTGAACGGTTAACTCTTTTGCATCTGGTTTATCCTGAATCTGGATTGGTTTACCTAAGGTTTTCATGCCATCCTGAATGGTGCCGACATTTTCAAACAGCATGGTGACATGCCACATAATAAATTCTGCAAGACTATCCAGTTTTAATACCATTGCTGTGGTCGCCGCAATGACCCCAATGGCAGCCTGACCCTGCGTCCACAGCCAGACCGATGTGCCAATTACGCCAATAAACAGAAAAGCACTCAATAGGCGAATACTGATCTGGTATTTCACCCCCAGACGCATTTGCTTATACACCGTGACCATAAATTCCTGCATGGATTCTTTGGCATACTGGCTTTCACGGCCTGCGTGGGCAAACAGTTTCACCGTTTGAATATTGGTATAGGCATCAGTGACACGACCCGTCATCACTGCGCGTGCATCAGCCTGTTCCTGTGAGACTTTGCCCAGACGAGGAATGAAATAACTGGCAATCGCAATAAATAAGACCAGCCATAAAATCAAGGGAACAATCAGTACAGGGGAGATTGAACCAAGCACCAAACTGATTGTAATAAAGTAGATCAGCACATAAACCAGCATATCGCCTAGAATTATCCAGAATTCACGAACGGCCAATGCGGTTTGCATCACTTTGGCTGAAAGCCGACCTGCGAAATCGGTATGGAAGAAATCCAGAGTTTGTTGCAACAGCAGGTTGTGAAAAAGCCAACGCATACGCATTGGAAAATTACTGAACAAAACCTGATGCTTGATAACAGACTGTAGGCTGACAAAGAAAATATTGGCAAACAGAATGCTAATCAGAATGGTGAGATTTTGTTGGTTGGTCTCTAAAAAGGTATTGGGTTGGCTTTTGGTCAGCCAGTCAACCAGTTTTCCAATATAGGAAAAGAACAATGCTTCAAAGCAGGCCGCCGCCGCGGTACAGGCGATCAATAAAAACAGGAAAGGGCGAATGCCTTTGGTGGCTTGCCAAACGAAAGCGAAAAACGTGGTGGGTAATGGTTTGTTTAAGTCTTTCGTGGGATAGGGATCAACTCGTTTTTCAAACCACTGCAGCATTTCGCTTTTCCTCTAATTTTAAGGTACTGATTCAGTTTCTCGGGTTAAGATAGCAGAAAATTGATCTTGATAGATGAGAAAAGCGTATCTCTAAAAATGAGACATTTGTCCAGCCTAAAGCTTAGGTGATTTATTGAACCGTCAAGGACATCATATAGGACGGCGTCATACACGTACTTTAATGAAGAAAATGGGCATTAATGCGTTGTGTCGTCAATGTGCAATTGAATGTCGAAAAATGGCCGCCTAAATATTTTAATGATAGATATTAAAAACTGAATACATCGGTTAAAACAGGCGTATACTGAAAGACAACACCAGAACCAAACAGGATTAAAAGATGCTTGTTAAATTTGCAATTCGATTCATGGCTATTTTGTTTTCAGTATTGGCTTTAGCCGCAATTGTTATTCACTTTTTCTTTTCGAGTGCCTTAACGACTGACTTATGGATTATTGTTGTTCCTGTTATTCTTGGTATCCCGATTCTGACCGCGGTGGTCGTTGCAAAAGATGAGGAACTTAGTATTCATTGAATTGAGAATAAATCTTAATTTTCCGTTTTCATACTTAGTTCTGTAATCTCATCATTGAAAGCAGATTTAATATTTTGAGCTTTAAATTAAGCCTCCCATATGGGAGGCTTATTCATTTGGAAATGGTGTAAAAGTTATCTCAGCCCTCATTCAGACCTGTAAGAGAGGTTGGATTTGCAGCCCCAGTATTTAGGTTTTGAAAGTCATGACCTGATGGTGCCTGATAAATTCTCAATCCAAACTCAGGAATAATCGCAATCAAGTGATCAAAAATATCAGATTGAATTGCTTCATAAGATGCCCATGCCGTTGTATTTGTAAATGCATAGATTTCCAAAGGTAAGCCCTCACTGGTCGGCTGCAACTGACGGACCAATAATGTCTGGTTTTGGGCAATGCCTTGATGCTGTTTCAGATAAAACTCAACATATGCCCTGAATGTGCCAAGATTGGTTAAACGTCTTTGGTTGTAGCGCGACTGATTGCTCAGTTGTTTGTTGAAATCTTCAATTTCAGATTGTTTGGCATCCAGATACTGATCTAATAGCAAGAACTCTTTTAGCTTTTGCTGCTCTTCGTCACTCATAAAATGTACGCTACTTTGATCAACAAAAAGTGACCGCTTGATGCGACGGCAACCTGCATTACTCATACCACGCCAGTTTCTAAAGGTATCTGTCACCAGTTTATTGGTTGGAATGGTGGTAAATGTCTTATCAAAGTTCTGTACGGTCACGGTATGTAATGACATATCAATGACATCACCATCCGCATTTAAAGAAGGCATTTCAATCCAGTCACCAATCCGCACCATGTCATAAGAGGCGATCTGTACACTCGCCACCAAGGATAAAATGGTGTTCTGGAACACCAGCATCAGGACTGCTGTCATGGCCCCAAAGCCAGCCAGCAAGGTGAATACATCCTTTTTAAGGAAAGTACCCAGAATCATCAGACCACACACAACGAACAAAATAAGCTTGATCAACTGTAGATAACCCTTGATCGGCTTGTTCCGTGATTTTGGATTGCGTTGATAAATCAGGTTAAAGATATTCAGTGCTTCACTGATGGTCAGTGCAATGGTGAGGAAAATGAATGCCTGTGCACCCATCTGAATAAACATGATCAATTTGGGTGAAAGATGAGGAATGGTGGTAACCCCATTCATAACTACAAGGGCAGGAACAAGATTGGCAAGTCTGCGAATAATGCTGTGCTCGGCAAAAATGGATTGGTTCGATGTTTTTAGTTTGGTGACTAAATAGCCGATACCCCGAACAATCACTCTCTTGGCAATAAAGTTCGCTAATGCGGCAAAGAGGACGAGAACAATCAAGGCAAGCAAGGTTTCTAGCCACGGAAAGTGGCTTAGTTCACTTCGAATATCAGCTATAAAATTTAAATAATCCAAACCTAAACACCTTAAAATTCTTGAAGTGGAATTTTAAGGTGTTAAACGCTGCTATGATAATTTGGTCACATTTTATATACGATTCTTAAGAAATTTTAACATTTGTTAAAAGTAGATTACCACATCAGGTCATCTGGAATCACATAGGCTGCGTATGGGTCTTCCTCGTCCGTTGTTTGATCATTGGTCTGTGCATTATTATTCACAATGATAAAGCCCTGCATTTTCTGCTCAATTTTCTCCGCCAATGCCTTAGGGAGGTAGGCATAACTCTCTTGATCCTTTGCAATCACAAGCGAGCCTGAAACCAGCGCATTATAAACCTGTTGTGAGATATAGACTTTCTTGATCTTGCTGTCATCAATAAACTGGTAGACTGCATCACCGTCAGTTTGATTAATCTTATGTTGTTTAATCATCTGGATAATAGATGCCTTAAGGGCTTTTTCTTCCAATACACGCTGTTTTTCCAGATTGAGTGCCTGGTCTTTTGCCAGTTTCTCCTGATTGACACGGTCAATTTCCGCTTTTAATGTCGCATCATCATTCTGTCCAGTGCGCTGTTCATGCTGGGCTTGCTTGGTCAGTTTCTTTGCTTTTTTATTGTCAACTAAACCTGCTTTTAATAATTGCGCTTGCAGTGCATTTTTAACCATAATTCAATCCAGATTTGGGTGAGAAGAAGAACGAAAATAAACGATCCAATATGTCATACTCATGGCAAGGCTTAAACCTGTGGGTATGAGAAAGGTTTGTAATTTTAAATAAGGATAAAGCAAACTGGCAATCAGTCCACCCATTAAAAAACCAATAAAGATCAATACATGTAAGGAAATACGGCGATTTTCAACTTTTAAGCCACGGGCCTTATATCCGAGTGTCAGACCAATATCGGTTAAGACACCAGATAAATGCGTGGTACGGATAATTGCGCCTTTATAATGGCTGACCATCGCATTCTGCATACCCATTGCCACACATGCCCACAGCAGTCCATAACGGGGGAAAAATGGCAACAGTAACCAGGTAAGAAGCAGGAAAATGGCAACCAGACTAAGCGGCACGCCATAATGTCTACCAAAGGTCACGTGACCATTGCCAAGAATCAGGCCGCTGTAAAAAGACCCAATGACAAAACAAAGGATGACAAGGCTTAGATAGATAAAATGCTCAGGCCGCCAGTCAAGCAGACTCATTGCGAGCATGCTGACATTGCCTGTCATATGTGAAACGGATTGGTGTAGAACCGTGAATAAACCCAGAACGTTTACCATGCCTGCATTTAATGCCAATAGGAAAGCACCAAATTGAATCCAGTTGGGTAAACGTTGTAAAGGCATAGCAAGCTCAAACTACTAATTCTAGCGGTTTCGGAAATCTACAGCAGCAGTAAACAGAACATCGGTTGATGAATTTAACGCGGTTTCGGTTGAATCCTGCAATACACTAATAATCATACCAATTGCAACGACTTGCATTGCAATCTCTGATGATATACCAAATAAGCTACATGCAACAGGAATAAGTAACAGAGAACCACCCGCAACACCTGAAGCGCCACAGGCGGAAACTGCTGCGACAATAGAGAGAATCAGCATCATGCTAAGATCAATATGAATGCCTAGGGTATTTACCGTGGCAAGTGTTAATACCGTAATGGTAACTGCCGCGCCTGCCATATTAATGGTTGCACCCAATGGAATTGAAACACTCGCCATCGCTTCATTCACACCTAAACGATGCGCCAGATCGAGGTTTACAGGAATATTGGCGGCTGAGCTACGGGTGAAAAATGCGGTAATCCAACTTTCTTTTAAGCATTGAAAAACTAAGGGATATGGATTTGCCCGCATTGTGATGCCAACCAAGATCGGATTAATCACCAATGCCACAAAAATCATTGTTCCAATTAAAACCATCAATAAATGCGCATAGCTGGACAGGGTTGCCAAGCCCGCATCGGCAAAGGTCACTGCCACCAAGCCAAAAATACCAACAGGGGCAAAACCAATGACGGTATGGATAATTTTATTGACCGCATCAGCAACATCTGTCAACACTTGCTTGGTTGAATCTGAACCATGTCGCAGGGCCAGTCCCAAACCCACTGCCCACGCCAGAATACCAATAAAGTTCGCTTCACTAATCGCCTGAACGGGATTGGCAATAAAGCTTAACAGCAGATTTTTTAGAATATCGGTAAGGCTTCCAGGTGCCTGTAGGGTGGTCTCGGTTGCCAGATGCAGGAATAGCTGGCTTGGAAACACGATACTGGCAATTACGGCGCTGAATGCGGCAAGCAACATTCCAACCACATATAACACCAATACAGGTTTCAAATTTGAGTTTTGTCCCACTTGGAAATTTGCGATTGAGGCAAGAACCAAAACAAACACTAAAATCGGTGCAACTGACTTTAATGCTTTAATAAACAATTCACCTAATAAACTTAGGTAGGGTGTAAAGCCAGGGAAAAGCAATGCCACGCCAACCCCTAGAAAAATAGCGATAATAATTTTGCTGACTAAACTTAAGCGAGACAATACATTAAACATATAAAAGCCTTATAAACCAGTGCGCGGTTTAAGGTTAAACAAGCGCGGTATTCTATACCCAAGAACCGTGAATAATAAATTTTTTTTGCAACCTATTTAATCTAAAAATATTGTAAAAATTAACACAATGTTTTTAAAAGTTTTTTATATAGGACTTACGCAAAGACGACCGAAGGCGAGAGTAACTGCTCACGCAAATAATCACTGAGTAAACCCCTTTTAACCTGATATAAAGATTGTTTTAACCGTTTAGCCTGTCTGGCTAACTGCAGCCAAACCAGCATACAACAACAAATATGATTCCGCTGAATACGAGCCTTACGACACTGATTAGCTTCAATACCAGTGAGTTGTTTAAGTTCTCGGTGAAACTGCTCAATCTTCCAGCGGATGGCACACACCAATCGTGTGCCATCTGATGAATCCTGAGTGGTGTCATTGGTGACAATCTAGTCCGTGCGGTTTTCATTAACCACTACTCGGAACAGTTGCACTTTGTAATCTTTAGGAAAGGCATGTATTTTAATCAGTTTGCCATTTTGTTGCTCTTGGTCAGTCCAAGTTAATTCGTTGACTGCTTTGTAAGGGTTTACGCCTTTTGAATCATCGACTTTGCGATTGGATTTTAAAGGACAATAATAGATTTTTTGTAAGTTATCAATATACAGCATAATGTCTTTGGTGGCATACCATGTATCCATGAGCACATATTTGAATTTAATTTGTTTGTGTTCAATACTGTGCTGTAGCATGTCTTTTAGATGATCAAGTTTGCTTTTGCCATCGGTGGTTTTGTCATAAATACGGTAATCAATGAGCCAGTATTGTTCGGTCTTTGGATTGACATAGATACAGTTAACGATGCAGATGCCTTTAATAATGCGATGGGCGTTGCCACTGTATTGGCGATTAACCAATTCAATTTTGTGACTATGATTTTTATCGAGTATGCTGTCATCAAAGAATTGATGCGGTCATGACTAATTGATTCAGGATGATGTTCTGCGTAGTTGGTAAGGGTGTAGTTGGTTTGGCTTACCAGTAAATATTGATAGTAGTCTAAGCGGGTGATAGCTTTTTTTTCTTCATCTCTTTATGTTATGCTACTATATTTTTATCCGCTTTCGCAAAATTTTATGCTTTTTGCGTAAGTCCTATTATATAATATTTTCAATGGTTTATTGTAAGGCAGCTTACATTACATTTACCTATCTACTACATAAATAAACAAAAACCGTGCATGGCGCATTTTACTCTACAAAACATCAAATGATAACGCCACATATCAGTTCAGTGGCGCTGTATTATTTGGTCAGATAACAGTCAAAAAAACAATAACTAGGAGTCATACCCATGCGCGCATTAACCTACCACGGTGCCAAAGATGTTCGAGTCGACAATGTGCCCGACCCAAAATTACAAGCCAAAGATGATATTATCTTAAAAGTCACCGCTACCGCCATTTGTGGCTCGGACTTACATTTATACCGTGGCAAAATCCCTGCGACCGAAGAAGGCGATATTTTTGGTCATGAATTTATGGGGGTTGTCGAAGAAGTGGGCGCTGACGTCACGGCGGTAAAAAAAGGCGATCGTGTGGTGATACCCTTTGTAATTGCCTGTGGTAGCTGCTTTTTTTGTCAAAATGATTTGATGGCAGCCTGTGAGACCACCAATGAGGGTCCCGGCGCGGCGATGAACAAAAAGCTAATTCCGCCACCTTCGGCATTGTTCGGTTTTAGTCATTTATATGGCGGTGTGCCCGGTGGACAAGCAGAATATGTGCGTGTGCCAAAAGCCAATTTTGGTCCTTTTAAAGTCCCAGGCTCATTGCCTGATGAGAAAGTGTTGTTCTTATCGGATATTTTGCCGACTGCTTGGCAAGCGGTGACGAATGCCAATGTCACCAAAGGCTCGACCTTGGCTATCTATGGTGCAGGACCTGTGGGCTTGCTATCAGCCGCCTGTGCCAAAATGTTAGGCGCTGCACAGATATTTATCGTTGACCACAATGACTATCGTCTGCAATACGCACAGGATACGTATGGCGCAATTCCTGTCAATTTTGACAAAGTTGATGCCGCAGAAGCGATTATTGAGCAAACTGCGGGGCATCGTGGTGTCGATGCGGTGATTGATGCCGTTGGTTTCGAAGCAAAAGGTAGCATAGTTGAAACCGTATTAACCACGCTCAAGCTTGAAGGCTCAAGTGGCGCGGCATTACGTCAGTGTATGGCAGCGGTACGCCGTGGTGGTACAGTCAGTATTCCTGGGGTCTATGCAGGTCCGATTCATGGTTTCTTGATGGGTGATGCGTTTGACAAAGGATTAACCTTTAAAATGGGTCAAACCCATGTACATAAATACTTGCCACAACTGCTTGAGCATATTGAAAATGGGGATTTATCGCCTGAAGCGATTATTACCCATCGTATGAATCTATCAGATGCGGCAAAAGGCTATGAAATCTTTGAAAAACGTGAAGAAGAGTGTCGAAAAGTGATTTTGACGCCGTAATTTTACCTCGTCATGGATAGCTTTAATTAATAGGGATATTTTTGATTTATTTAGAATGATTAAATGAGCATTAGTCACCTTCATACCATTACCTATCATTCAGTCACTAGCCCCTCACAACTTTTAGCTAATAATTTAGCCAAAGTTGTGCAAGGGGTTTCTGGTTTGTTGCTACTGTTAGATATTGATGGGACGCTTAGTGAATTTCACCCCGATCCCCAGCAAAGTTTTATCAGCAATGCTAATTTAGCAATTTTAGCGCAGTTACAAAATCATCTACCCATTTGGCTAGTAACGGGGCGTTCAGTTGCCGATGCTAGACGTTTGACAGCGCCGTTAAAACTGCCGGTGATTGGTAGTCATGGTTTGCAATGCGATACGCTAATCGATAGCTATTCTTTGGTGGACATCGATTTAGCGCAGCTACAACAACTTAATCAAAGCGTCATTAACGCCACTGGTAATCATCCACACTGGCGCATTGAGCAAAAACCTTTTGGTGTGGCACTGCATTTTCGTGAGCATCCCGAACTTGCCGATAGCGCTTTAACCATCATGCAAGCTATTGGGCATGATTTTAATGATTGGCAACTTAAAGCAGGCAAATGTGTGTATGAGCTATTGCCGCAAGGGGTTGATAAAGGCAGTGCCATTAACCATGTTTTAAACCACTATCACCCTCATTGCCGTCCGATATTTATCGGCGATGATGTGACCGATGAAGCAGGATTTATTGCCGTACAAAGTTATGGGGATACCTCAAATAAGAAAGGCAGTGATATTAAAGGAATTGGTGTCAAAGTCGGTTGTGAACCCACCCATGCCCATTATTATGTGAGCGACGTCTCAGCGGTTACCGCATTACTTCAAGGGTTATTGACTCTATGTCAAAGTTGATTGTGTTATCGAATCGGGTTAATTTACCTAATAAACAGTCATCTAAAGCTGTGGCAGGCGGGTTGGCGGTAGCGCTTCAAGAAGCCCTTGCCAAAGATGGCGGTATTTGGGTCGGTTGGAACGGTCAAGTGGTGACAAATATCAGCGATATGCCCGATACCGTCAATCAATTTGCGACTGAGCAGCACGACAAAGTCACCTATGTCACGACGGCTTTTTCACCCATACAATATGAAAAATATTACTGTAGTTACGCCAATAATCGACTTTGGGCGGGGATGCATGACCGCACGGATTTGATTGTATCAAGTAGTGAAGATTTTAGCATTTATCAAGCTGTCAATCGTATGTTTGCCAAACAGCTACAGCAAATCGCGCAGCCTGACGATATGATTTGGATACAAGATTATCATTTTTTTGCGGTAGCAAGGCATTGCCGTGACTTAGGCATGAAACAGCGCATTGGCTTTTTTTTACATATTCCGTTTCCCCAGTTATGGGTGTGGGATTTTTTGACCTATGGTCAAACGTTAATCCATCAATTACTCGATTATGATGTGGTTGGATTACAAACCCAACAAGACGCTCAAAATTGTGTCGCAGTGATTGAGCAGCTACTCCCCCACGCCATCCAGATTACGCAAACAAATGCGCGTACACTCATTACCCATGGCAATCATACCACCTTAATACAAGCCTATCCGATTGGTATCAATCCTGTCCATATTCGCCATCTTGCCAGTCAACCGTTGTCAGACCAATCTGTATTAAAAAATCTCACTTCAACCATCACCACGATTTTAGCGGTAGAACGTCTGGATTACACCAAAGGTATTCCCGAACGCTTACAAGCTTTTGCCGCCTTTTTGCAGCGTTATCCACAATATCTTGAACAAATTCAGCTATATCAAATTGCTTGCCCGTCCCGTCTCGATATTCAAACTTATCAACAGTTACGACAACAAGTGCATACCCTAGTTGAGCAAATTAATAGCCAATTTGCTACTGCCAGTTGGCAACCGATTATCTATCAAGAAGACCCCGTCAGTCATGACAATTTAATGCCGTTATTTAGGCAATGCCAAATTTGTTGGGTTAACTCGCTAAAAGACGGTATGAATTTGGTGGCAAAAGAATACATTGCCGCACAGGATGAACAAAACGCAGGGGTTTTGATTTTGTCTAAAAATGCGGGGGCAGCGCACCAACTTCAGCAAGCTATCTTGGTCGACCCGAATAGCAACGACAGCATGATAGAGGGCTTATACCAAGCGTTGACCATCACCAAACAACAACGGGAACAACGTCACCAATCGCTACTAAAAGGCATTTATGAGACCGATATTGACACGTGGCGAGCGCATTTTTTGACCGATTTGACCGACATGGACAAAACCAAATAAGTCAATAAAACAGACAATGAAATAGACAACAAAACAGCCAATGAGAAACTCACAATGACACCAGTGTTGGATCATGCTTTACCTACCGACTATCACCAATCGGACTTGGGCAAATTAATCACCGCTATTTTGCAAGACTTTCGCAGAGCGATTGATACATCACCTAAACTAAGCGATGCCGCTTATGTGACACAATTAAAGCAAACTTTGTCGCAGTTGGTGCTTTTGTCCGCCCAAATTGCCTTGCCCGCAAACGGTCATACTTTACAGCGCTGGCAAGTATTGGCACAGGTCGCCGCTTGTGACTTGAACTTGGTTAAATTTTTTGAGTCGCATCTTGATGCATTGGCGATTCTGGCAGAATTGGGCGTGGACGATATCGCTGAAGGCATATGGGCGGTATGGGCAGCAGAAGGCGGTGATAACCCACTGCGTTTTGATGGCGAAACATGTACGGGACAAAAACTGTGGTGTTCGGGTGCGACCTTTGTCGATCATGGCTTGGTTAGTTTCCGAGATGCCCAAAATAACGCCCAATTGTTGATGTTAGCCATGAAGCAGCCGCAAGTCACCATTGATGACAGCGGTTGGTATGCGGTTGGTATGCCCTACACGGCGACAGCCACGCTCCATCTAAAAGGCGCTAATGCCACCCAAGTCATGTCAAATGCGATTAGCAGCCCTTATCTCGACCGCCCAGGGTTTTGGCAGGGTGCGGCAGGGGTAGCGGCTTGTTGGTATGGCGCGGCAGCCCAGTTGGCACAGTTTTTATTGGACAGCTATCAGCAAAAACCCCAAGCCTTTAAAGCACATTATCTTGGCGAAGTGTCGCAAGCACTCAGTGTCACCCAAGCGTACTTTCATCAGGTTGCGCAATTAATCGACAGTGAGCCGAGCCAAAGTCATGCACTCCCCATCCGTATCTTAAGAGCGCAAGTGGAGACTACCGCCATGCTAGTGCTTGAAAAAGTTGGTAAAGCCTTGGGCGCAACGCCTTATTGCAAAAATGCCCATTTTGCACGGCTGTCGGCAGATTTATCGGTATTTATCCGTCAAACCCATGGCGCATTTGACAGTGAAGCGATTGGCAAATTGACTGCCCAACAGCAAGGCGATTCACAAGGGGCATTATGGCAACTGTAGATTCCAAGCCCGCCCCACTGCATCCGATTGTGGGTGACCGTTTAATTGCAGGCAACGGCACATCTGCACAAGACTGGCAAGCCTGGCAAGGGTTAGAGAGTCTCACCCGACTGGATATACCAACCCATTTTCCCACCCATCGGCGCGTGTGTATTTTTGCGCCGCACCCAGATGATGAGATTTTGGGCTGTGGTGGCTTGCTGCAAGCGTTGGTGGCTCAAGGCAATCAAGTATTGATTGTTAGCGTTACCCAAGGCGAGAAAAGCCACCCTAACTCACCGCTGTATCCGACCGACAAACTGGCAAAAATCCGCGCACTTGAAAGCCAGCTTGCGCTTGAAACACTGGGTAGCAGTTTGGATTTGCCCAATATGTCGATGATAAGCTTGAATTTTCCTGATGGCGAAGTTTTTGGGCGACAAGCGGATTTTTTTGACAAGTTAACATCGCTGATTCAGCCCGCTGATATTTTAATCACCCCATTTGCGTACGATGGTCATCCCGACCATGAAGGCACTGGGCAAGTGGTACAGCGTTTTGCCCATGAGTTTAAAAGTCGCCTAAATTTGACCTGCTATCAAGTGCTGATTTGGGCATGGCATTGGGCAAAACCTGGCGATAGCCGTATTCCCTGGCACAAGGCATGGCGATTTGATTTAAGCGAATTGCAGGCGCAGCGAAAAAGTTATGCCATGCGCTGTTTTAGCAGCCAAATCTATGCTGACCCAACAACAGAAACAGCGCCTATTTTGTCAGATACCACGTTAACTAGGCTTAGCCAACCGTTTGAGGTATATCTTCATGACTGATGTGTCAGCGTATTTTGCCCAAATCTATGCCGATAGTAGCGACCCTTGGCAATATGAAAAACGCTGGTATGAAGTGCGAAAACGCGCGATTTGCTTGTCATTGTTGCCCTACCCGCATTTTGCCAAGGCGATTGAACTGGGCTGTAGCAATGGCGTATTTAGTGAGCAGTTAGCCCAGCGCTGCGATTATTTGAGGTGTGTGGATGGGCAACTTGAGGCAGTCAGACTTGCCAGTGAGCGTCTGCAAGAAAAGGCGCATGTGCAAGTTTTGCAAGGCTTGATACCGCAGGATTTGCCCAGTGAGCGATTTGATTTGATTGTGGTCAGTGAGATTTTATACTACTTGGCGCCTGAGGCACTGACCGAAGTCATCGCTTGGCTCAACAGCGCATTGACCGACAATGGCGTGATTTTAGCCTGTCATTGGCGCTATCCGATTGACGGGTTTCAACTGACAGGCGAAACAGTCCACGACTGTTTGCAACAACAGCTGCATTACCGTCAGCAAAGCCATGTGATTGACCAAGATTTTTTGTTGACCATTTGGCAAGCCAATCACCAAAGCCTTGCCAAGCAAGAAAATCTAGTGGAATAACTGAGAAAAGCATCATGGCAAATACTCCAGTCTCACAGCGGCTGCCCAAAAAAATCGGCATAGTCATCCCTGCCCATAATGAAGCCGATAGCATCACCGCGTGTTTGGATGCGATTAAACAGGCGATTGCTCAGCTATCAAGCGACATAGCGGTACAAACGGTGGTCGTGCTAGATAGTTGTGATGATGACACCTTATCAAAAGTACAAAACGCCCACGTAGACTGGCTGCGCTGTGAGTTTCGCTGTGTGGGTAAAGTCAGGGATTTGGGCGTGCGCTACTTGATTGAACAAGGGGCGGATTGGATTGCTTGCACCGATGCTGATAGTATGGTGGAAGCTGATTGGTTAGTTGCACAAATCAAACACCTAAAAGCCGAACCCACAGCTATGATATGTGGCGTGGTGAGCATTGATTGTTGGGATGCATTGTCAGAGAGCACCAAACAGCAATACCTCGCCCATTATCAAGATTGTATGAATCATCGCCATATCCACGGGGCGAATTTGAGCTTTGCTAGTCAAGATTATTTGGCGGTGGGTGGTTTTGATGAATTAACCTGCCACGAAGATGTGGGTTTGGTGAAAAAATTTGAGCAAGCCAATTTACCCATTATTTGGAGTAATTTGGTGCGTGTGGTGACTAGCAGTCGCCTTGATGCCCGCGCTGATGAAGGGTTTGCCCATTTTTTAAGGGGCTTAGAGAATCAGCCTTCGGCTTAAATGAGAATCAACCTTTGGCTTAAATAAAGCTATTAGGACTTACGCAAAGACGACCGAAGGCGAGAGTAACTGCTCACGCAAATAATCACTGAGTAAACCCCTTTTAACCTGATATAAAGATTGTTTTAACCGTTTAGCCTGTCTGGCTAACTGCAGCCAAACCAGCATACAACAACAAATATGATTCCGCTGAATACGAGCCTTACGACACTGATTAGCTTCAATACCAGTGAGTTGTTTAAGTTCTCGGTGAAACTGCTCAATCTTCCAGCGGATGGCACACACCAATCGTGTGCCATCTGATGAATCCTGAGTGGTGTCATTGGTGACAATCTAGTCCGTGCGGTTTTCATTAACCACTACTCGGAACAGTTGCACTTTGTAATCTTTAGGAAAGGCATGTATTTTAATCAGTTTGCCATTTTGTTGCTCTTGGTCAGTCCAAGTTAATTCGTTGACTGCTTTGTAAGGGTTTACGCCTTTTGAATCATCGACTTTGCGATTGGATTTTAAAGGACAATAATAGATTTTTTGTAAGTTATCAATATACAGCATGATGTCTTTGGTGGCATACCAGGTATCCATGAGCACATATTTGAATTTAATTTGTTTGTGTTCAATACTGTGCTGTAGCATGTCTTTTAGATGGTCAAGTTTGCTTTTGCCATCGGTGGTTTTGTCATAAATACGGTAATCAATGAGCCAGTATTGTTCGGTCTTTGGATTGACATAGATACAGTTAACGATGCAGATGCCTTTAATAATGCGATGGGCGTTGCCACTGTATTGGCGATTAACCAATTCAATTTTGTGACTATGATTTTTATCAAGTATGCTGTCATCAAAGATAAGATAGCCATCGTCGTCTAATACGATGTCGTCTTTGACTTTTTCCCATACGAGCTTGGGTTTTAGTTTGTCATGACGTAGGTATCGATTGATGCGGTCATGACTAATTGATTCAGGATGATGTTCTGCGTAGTTGGTAAGGGTGTAATTGGTTTGGCTTACCAGTAAATATTGACAGTAGTCTAAGCGGGTGATAGCTTTTTTCTTCATCTCTTTATGCTACTATATTTTTATCCGCTTTCGCAAAATTTTATGCTTTTTGCGTAAGTCCTATTATAGAAACCTGGCACATCTTTTTGTATGAAAAAAGAGCTAAAAAGATGGATTTATGGGTGCAGGATTTCAGGTGAAAGTGTTTGTATGGCCTGATAGTGGGATAAAAATATTTTTCCACTTAACATATTGATTAACCTGGATGAATTGAGCCGATCCATGACTGGGCTCTTTACTTCAGATAAATGCAGTTGAATTCCCAGTTGCAATAATTCCCTATTAAGGTCTTCCAGCATTTCCACGGCACTGAGGTCAATATTGCTGATGCTGGAACAGTTAATCACCACATGCTGTATCTGTGGATTATGGCTGAGTTCCGTGATGATATAGCCCTTTAGCACATGCGCATTGAGAAAGTTAAGGTTCTCATCAATACGGAAAGATGCGATTGTTTCTGTGGTAAGCACATCATAGCGGGATACATTCCTAAAATGCTGTGTACCCTCAACCAGACCAATCACGGCAATATGTGGACGGCTAATCCGCCATAATAAAAGAATAAATGTAAGGATGATTCCAATCACAAGTCCTGTCGAAATATCAATACAGGTGACACCAAAGAATGTTGCCCACATGGCCAACCCATCGGCCTTGGAATATTTCCAGGTTTCAAAAAAGGGTAGGAATGAGATCAGTTTCCAGATGGAAACAAAAATCGTGGCAGCCAGAATTGTTAGCGGCAGATTTTGAAAAAAACTGGTGAAATAAAGGCTGACCGCAATCATCAATAATGAGGACATGACCCCAGACATAGGTGTTTTTGCACCTGCATCACTATTGACAACCGTACGGGACAAACTTCCTGAAACTGCAAATCCCATATTTATCCCTGCCGCAATATTGGCCAAGCCTAGAGCGATCAGCTCCTGATTACTATTGAGGTCATCACGCTTTTGCAATGCGGTGGCCTGCGCAATCGCCAGTGACTCAACAAAACTAATCATGGCAATCATAAATGCGCTGGGAAGTAGTTTCTGAACCAGATCAAAATTCCATGTCGGAAAATGGAAACTGGGTAGACCTGTGGGAATGATCCCAACAGTTTTCAGCCCATGTTGATCCAGACTGAATGCATACACAACAATAATTGAACTTAAAACCAATAACAGGGGAATGGTCTTATTTAAAAAATCTGATCGCACCCATTTAGGCAGAAAAACCAGTATGCTGATTGCCGCTAAACTCACGCCCATACTTAGAAAACTGATGTGATGGAAGTTAATGACCAAACTTCCAATAAACTCTGGAATATTGTTGGTCTGTAATGGAATGTCGAGCAGAAACTTAAATTGTCCCAAAGCGATTAATAATGCAGATGCAATAATAAAGCTTTTGATAACGGGATGGCTAATGAGCTGGATCAGGAAGCCAAAACGGAACAGGCCTAAAATCAGTGAAATAATTCCGACCATAATCGCCAGGAGACAGGCAGCTTCAATATAGGCGGTAGAGCCAACGGCAAAAAGAGGTTGAAGCGCTGAAAAAACCATCATTGAGATGATGGCAACAGGACCAATCGACAGTGTGGTGCTACTGCCTGTAAAGGCATAGATGATCATGGGTAGAATACTGGCATAGATACCCATCACTGGTGGAAGCCCTGCAAGCATGGCATAGGCCATTCCTTGGGGAACCAACATTGCAAGTACAATTAATGCAGCAACTACATCAGCCTTAAAGTGTGTAGGATGATAAGTCTTTAGCCATTTCAGTGCAGGAAAGATGGACATATTCAGGTTGAACCGTTTTATGTATAAATAATTTATATTATATATAAATATATATTATTAATAAAAAAAGCTAAAGCGATTCAGTAGCAATTGCTTATTTAAGCAAAAGGTTTATATATTTGGACAGTAGTTTTCGTATAGGGTCTTTAAAACGACCTGGAGTTTAGGGTCACTAATTGAGTAAAAAATTTGTTTGCCTTCACGACGTGTCGTAACAACCTTACTTTTTCTGAGCATCATTAACTGTTGGGAAAGTGTTGGTTGGAAAATGTGAGTAAGCACTTCAATCTGGGAAACATTCAGTTCCTGCTTGGCCAAGTGGCACAAGATGATTAAACGATCCGTATTTGCCAGAGACTTCAGCACATTTACAATTGAGTCGGCAGACTCTCTCATTGCCTCGATCTCAAGATCCTTTTGCATATTACTCTCACGACATTACAACCGAACTTAGTATAAGGTGAGTAAATCAAAAAATTGAAGTAAAACTGAATAATTGCAATGGTTTTTAATGAAAATATATATAAGTAAAAGTGATATATTGTCTTGTTTTGCAGATTGCATTATTTTTTATTAAGAAAATAGCTATAGGATAAGAGTTCTGTGAAATTTGTCGTGTACAGAGATGAAAGAGAAAAAGACGCATCTAAACAGGATTACAAGTTTAGCTGCGTAAAAGTGTATATATTGTTGAGGTAAAGAGTGTTGTTAATTCAAGTTTTTTAACTCATTTTCCAAAACTGGCCATAGTTTCTGATGGGATTTTTTAAACATCAGCATGTGTCCAATCTGTTTATAGCCATGTTTCCTAGGGTCAAGTTCGATGAGCCTGGTTTTTGCATTGGGATAAAGACGCAGTAAATCCTCAACATTTGCCTGTGTTGCAATTTCATCATCTGAGGCCCAAAAAGAAGTAATAGGGCATTGAATTTCCTGATGATAGTCATCAAAAATGCTTTTCCCAATCGCATTCATCACATAGCCAGGTTGGCTACAGAATTCTGCCCATTGCCTTGCCACATTTTTTGGCAAGTTTTCCCCCATACCGATAAACTGGGTTGCGCCATAGCCTTTGAAAAAGCTGGAAATAGGAAAAATAACATTAAACATGATAGGGGCGAGCAGCTTGGTTTTACCTTTTAAGCCTTTTACGTGGCCTGTTGAGCCAGCAATTGCCAGAACTTTGGCAACTTTACTATAATTGGGATTAACGCCAAGAAGCTGACCACCAGCACTATGCCCAATAATAATGACTTTTTCTGCCTGGGTTCGATTCAGCAAAGCATCAATTGCCGCTGGAATATCAAGTAGTCCCCAATCATTGATACTGGCTGTTGAATCTTTAAGTGCTCCATGTAGAGATTGACCAATACCACGAAAATCAAAACTTAGAACATCATAGCCTTGCTGACTCAACCACTCTGCAAAAGCGTGGTAAAAGGTTTTAGTAATCCCTGTCGCAGGACAAATGAGAATGGGATATTGCTGTTTATCATTTTGTGCAGGATAAAATTGAGCTGCAAGTTGATAACCATCTTTACAACTGATCCAAAATGATTCAGGGCTATTCATGAGCGAGCTACTCTTGTATTTGCATATTTCTACTTTACACAAGTTCCAAAAAGAAACCCGTTTAAAAAATGACTTAAAAGTCAATTATTATGTAATATAAAACCCTAATAGGAAGCTGATTTAAAGGATAGCGGATGTTTGTTTTAACTCAAGCGACTGAACTGTCGATTATATTTAGTGGAATTTTTCTTTGGGTGGGGATGCTAACAGGAGTATGGAAATATTATCAAATTAGAAAAACGGAGCTTGCACGGGCACATTACTATGTAGATATTGCTCATCGAAGCAGTCTGCTTTATGCCGCCGCCAGTTTAATCTTGGCTGCATTGAGCTATTTTACAGTTTTGTCTGATATGTGGACTTTAGCTTGTGTGATTGCAAACCTATTCTTCTTTGCGATGTCCATTCTGACCTATATCATTCATGGATTGTTGAAAGACACCACCAATCAGTTTAAGCAGCCCCATCAATTAGGGCAGCGGGCCATTCCAGCCTGGTGCATGACGTTAATGATGTTAAGTTTAATTATTGTTGAACTGGGTGCTACAGCGATTTTATTATGTGGAACAATTGCAAAATTTTTAAACTGATATAAAAAATGGATGATTAATCATCCATTTTCTCTAAAGAATTCTTTTGTCGATCAATATTTACCTGTCGACACTTTCGATCAATAATCCCCCACGTACAGAAAGCCATAGAGACGACCATTGCATAGGCGAAATATTCAGGTTTTAAGTTACCCATAATAGTGCCTTGGAATAACAACGTTGCCATTAAGGCCAGCGTTGTGATTGCATAGATGCTCGAATCAGTGGTCTTCAGAGTGTTAATGAAGACTTGCTTGTTGAAATGTAATGATAACATCTCCATCCCTCCTTGTGGTGATGACAAAACTTAAGTGTTTTAGTCAGAATTATTCTTTCAGTTGTACTGCTAATTTTTGAGTATTTCAATAGGTAACTGCAATATTTTTTAGATTAATTCATTAAATACATTGATTTTTATAACTTTTAAGTATTTTAAATGTGAATCTATAGTATTTTTCAGTAAAATGATAGAGTGTTTTTTACATTTTGAAAGATTTAGAATGCGAGCATGATGAATGATATTGCTATTATTTAATTAATGCCTCTTAAAAAATAAGGAATTGTCGTAAACAAAAAATGCACATTGGGTAAAGGAGCATTCTTCATATAGCTAAAATCATGTTTGGATAAAACGCGGTCTTAACGACAAATTATTTTAATTCTTGCCACCTGATAATCGGTCAATTGCAATCATAAGAACGGCACATGATGGAAGTAACCAGGCAAGGTTTTGTTCACTTAATGGCAAGTGATCAATAAATTGTGGTAACTGCTGTGTAAAGCCAGCCGCTTTAATTGCCTCTACAATACCGAAAAGGAAAGCGATGGCGGTCACCGAACCTACAATCAGCGATGGCTTGTTCCAGTGTTTCCAGAAAAAGCTGAGCATGATCACCACGATTGCTGGCGGATAAATTGCACTTAATAAAGGAACGGAAAACGCAATTAGTTTGGTTAAACCCAAGTTGGAAATTAACAGTGAAAACCCAATCAGGATAAAAACCAGTAATTTATAGGGTAAACCAGTTAATTCATTAAAATACTGTGCACATGCGCAGGTTAAGCCAATCGCAGTGACCATACATGCCAGAAAAATCAAGCCAGCCAGGAACAATGAACCCAGGTCACCAAAGGCATGCTGCACATAGGCATGCAGAATGACTGCACCATTATCTGCATTTGCCGCGACTTCATGGCTGCCTAAACCAAGTTTGAACAGGCTGATATAAACAAGGGTTAAGCCTACACCTGCAATTAGGCTTGCGATAATTGCATATTTGGTTATCAGCTTGGAATCAGTTACTCCACGGGACTGAATGGCCTGAATAATCACAATACCAAGTACCAGCGCCCCTAAGGTGTCCATGGTCAAGTAACCACTGACAAAGCCCTCGGAAACTGGACTGTTGACGTAATGGTTAATCGGTGGAGAAATATAACCTGTCGGAATGGTAAAAGCTGCGATGCCCAGTATTGCAAGTGCAACAATTTTTAATGGTGCCAGTACGTGTCCGACTGTATCAAGCAGTTTATTTGGATAAAGAGAAACTGCTGCGGCAAAAGCAAAATAAATTACACTGTAGATCAGTAGGCTACTGCTTGATGTACCAAAATATGGTGCAAAACCAATTTCATAAGAAACGGTGGCAGTACGTGGTGTCGCAAATAACGGACCTACCGATAGGTAACAGACTATGGTCAGTAATAAGCTGGCAAAACGACCAAGAGGGGAACTAATGACCTCAATTGAGCCCTGCATACGTGACAAGGCCATGATGGTCATTACAGGTAGACCAACTGCGGTGATTAAGAAACCAAATGCAGCCAGCCATACGTGTTCACCAGCCTGCTGGGCAACAATAGGGGGGAAAATAATATTGCCTGCACCAATAAACAGTGCAAAGGTCATAAACCCCAAGGCAATAATATCTCCTGTACGAAGTTGGTTCATAAAGGGAGGTATAAAATAAAAGTGCGGATTTTAGAATAAAAATGCTGTCATTTGAAACCAATTTTATGTGAAAAACGGTTTATTTTTGTCTAAAAAGAAATGATTAAAATCATAGGATTAGCTTTGGTAAACTTAATTGTTTGAAAAGATTTTAAAAGTAAAAAATATCGTTTGTTATACTTTTTTCCTATGATGTTGATCGAAATTAAATGTAAAATAAAAAGTGTCTTTCAGTCGTAAAAAGATTGAAGATTTGAGAGCTAAAGCGTAAAACTACTGAAATATTGAATGCAGTATAAAAATGGCTCTGCATTACGAAATTAATTTGATTTTTACATAAGGAATATCTCGAATGAGAGCTTCTACTGTGACCATTAAAACGGAACAGGATATTGAAAAATTGCGTATCTCAGGGCGTTTGGCAGCACAAGTTCTAGAAATGATTGGTGCCTATATAAAGCCAGGTGTTTCAACTGAATATTTAGATGATATATGTAATGATTACATCGTAAACACTTTGCAGGTTATTCCTGCCAATGTGGGTTATCACGGTTTTACCAAAACAACCTGTATTTCTGTCAATGAAGAAGTATGCCATGCCATCCCCTCTGTCAAAAAGATTTTGCAGGAGGGTGACATTCTCAACATTGATGTGGCTGTGATTAAAGATGGTTATTTTGGCGATACCAGTCGGATGTACTTTGTAGGTGAACCAAGCCCTGAAGCTAAGAAATTAGTTGAAACGACTTATGATGCAATGTTGGCAGGTATTCGTACGGTCAGACCTGGAGCAACATTAGGCGATATTGGCTATGCAATTCAATCTGTTGCTCAAGCTCAGGGTTATAGTATTGTCCGTGAATATTGTGGGCATGGTATTGGACGTGTTTACCACGAACAACCCAATATCCTGCATTATGGCCAGAAAGGTCAGGGCATGGTATTGAAAAAAGGCATGGTCTTTACCATTGAGCCGATGGTAAATGCAGGTAAGGCGCAGGTGAAAGAGTTGAGTGATGGCTGGACAGTTGTAACACGGGATAAATCACTTTCTGCCCAATGGGAACATATGGTTGCCGTGACAGAGGATGGTTTTGAACTGCTCACCCCTTGGCCAGAAGGAACAGGACATTATTCTGCTATTTCATAAATGCAGCAAAGGCCCGATATTAATCGGGTCTTTTTATCGTGGAACATAGGGTAAGTTGTTCAACCAGATAGTCGATGAATACACGAACCGCTGGCAGCAAGCCCCGACGTGATGGATAAACTGCATGGAAGATTCCATGTGGCGCAGTCCATTCTGGTAATACTTTCACCAATTGACCAGATTTAATGAAATCCTGAGCAATGCTATCAGGCAATAGGGCAATTCCACAATTCTGGCTGGCTAATTCTGCCAGCATCAACAAGTTCGAACCCATAATCACAGGGTTGACCTTGATCTTCTTCTGTTGCTGATGATCTGGACCTGACAGTAGAAAATGCTGGTCAAGATGTTCTTCAGCCATGCTGATAATACGATGTTCAGACAGTTGTTCAGGTGTGGTTAAATGCCCGAATTCATTTAAATAGGCCTGGCTGGCAAAAAGTCGTTGTTCAATGGCTTCAAATTGTCTTAAGACCAGATTCGGGTCATCGTCCAGTTTGGTACGTACACGCAATGCCAAATCAATGCCCTCGTTAATGACATCCACACGGCGGTTACTCACCATCATCTGCACACGGACTTCTGGATATTTTTTTAGGAAAGCGGGCAATATTTTTGCCATTTGATTCTGGGCAATATCCACAGGTACACTGACCTTGATAACACCACGTGGCTGACTGCTTAAATGATTCACGACATCATGTGCAGCTTGGGCTGCATTCATCATGACTTGTGCGTGACGATAGACATCCATACCAATGTCTGTTACAGCAAAATGACGTGAACTTCGCTGAATGAGACGTACACCGAGTTGTTCCTCTAGGTTATAAACTCTGCGACTGAGTTTGGATTTAGGAATATCAGTTGCGCGTTCAGCCGCACTAAAACCACCATGCTCAACAACAAGCGCAAAGCAATAAAAATCATCTAAATCCGTTAGCATTACGCTATAAACTCCAGCTTTTGTGAGCAAGTTAAATCAGTATAAACGTGATGGTTAAACATTTTGGATCAAAATATCCCGAACCTGTTTATATTCGTTTAGTCGCTCAAAGTCTTTGCTTGTTGGCGATGAAATCCGAGACAAGTCCATATTGTCATTGATATCTGCCAATTTCACAACACGCGCCAAAGGGTTTTGTACGGTCCGTTGAGCGGCTTGTATTCGTGACTCACCTTTTTGTTTGGTCAGTGCAACGATTGCCTCGATAATGTGTGGTTGGAATCCCAACGCCTGTAAATCTTCGATGCTTGTCTCAGTATCTTCTAAGACATCATGTAGCACAGCAACAATTTTATGCTCAATCGTTGGAACATTTAGCATGACTCTTAACGGATGTAATATATAAGGGGCATTGGCTTTGTCAACTTGACCTGCGTGTTGTTGTGCTGCCAGTGCAATGGCTTGTTCAAGTGTTGCCATAAGCTAAATCCTTCTATTCAAGATAGATTCATACATCATATTCTTTTACACTGAATCAAATTTTTTACGCTGTAATATTATGTCATATCAACTCATCAACATTGTCGATGCAACTCAAAACATTTTATGCCCTTTTTGCCAACATGCCGTTTTGGATTGGCAGCAAGAACAATATATTCAGCCGTGTGAGCATACATTATTCATGGCAATGGATTTAGGTTTTGAGTTTATTGCTGATCGTTTTGAGGCGGTTTTGCCACAATCGGTTGATGAAATTCATGAAGATCCAAACATGAATGTTTTTATGACTGTGACGCAGGCAAACTATCCTGAAATGAAAATCTATAAGGCAGATTTGGGTGTGGAGGGAATGTTCCGCTATGTTGGTTTTAGTGAACAGTAAGTTTAGGCAAATAAAAAAGCCAATCATTTGATTGGCTTTCGTTTTTTAGCTTATGCTTCAGGAGCAGGGCTATACTGTTCAACCAATGGCTTTAACTCACCATTCTGGAACATTTCAAGCATGATGTCGCTACCGCCAATGAGCTCGCCATTGATCCATAACTGTGGGAAAGTAGGCCAGTTGGCAATTTGAGGTAAAGTTGCACGAATATCTTGATTTTCCAAGATATTTACATAGGCAAATGGACGACCAATTTGGCTAAGTGCTTCTACTGCACGCGCAGAAAAACCACATTGCGGGAATTGGGGAGTGCCTTTCATGTAAAGTAAAACAGGGTGTTTCGCAATTTGATCACGAATTAACGCTACTGTATCACGCGCTTGTTCCGTCATAGATAGATCCTCAACTAATCTTGCCAAATTATATACTGAAAAACAGTTTACGAGCTATTGTTAAAGATTTTTCTTATATAAATGTGAGTTTATGCTTTCAATCTACGCAAGTTTTTGCTTATATAACTTTTTTACACTACAACTAATGATAGATTGAGTTTGTTATGACTAATATCACTCTTGCTCCTGTACAGCCTGATCAACCAACACACCTTATGGCAACTTATGGTCGCCAGGCGATCAGCTTTGTACGAGGACGAGGGGCGTATCTATATACGGCGGATGGGACAGAATATTTAGATGCCTTGACTGGGATTGCCGTATGTGGATTGGGTCATGCTCATCCTGTGATAGCGGAAGCGATTGCTGAACAGGCCGCAACCTTGATTCATACCAGTAACTTATTTGAAATTCCTTGGCAAACCGCCGCTGCCCAGAAATTGGCTGAAGTTTCTGGAATGGAAGAGATCTTTTTCTCCAATAGCGGTGCTGAGTCAAATGAAGGCGCAATTAAAATTGCCCGTAAATTTGGTGCGCAACAAGGGATTGTCAATCCAAAAATTTTGGTTGCTGAACAGTCTTTCCATGGTCGTACCTTGGCAACCTTGTCTGCGACAGGCAATAAAAAGGTTCAGGAGGGCTTTGCGCCGTTAGTTCAGGGCTTTATCCGTGTGCCATTTGGGGATGTGGAAGCGATTCAGGAAGCGGCAATCCATCATCCTGATATTGTTGCAATCCTGATTGAACCCATTCAGGGTGAGGGTGGAGTCAATACTGCACCACAAGGCTTTAGCTATCTGGAAGAAGTCCGTGCTTTATGTAACCAGCATAACTGGTTGATGATGCTGGATGAAATCCAGACTGGAAATGGGCGTACAGGTAAATACTTTGCCTATCAACATACTAGTATTGTTCCTGATGTGATGACTACAGCCAAAGGTTTGGGCAATGGTTTCCCAATTGGGGCGGTGATGACCCAGGGTAAAGCGGTCGGTTTACTGGGTGCAGGCAGCCACGGTTCAACCTATGGTGGCACAGTGTTGGGCTCGCGAGTGGTATATACAGTACTGGATACACTTGAAAAAGAAAATGCGGTTGCAAATGCTGCTACTGTCGGTGCCTATATCGTGGATCAACTCAAAGCGCAATTGGCTGGTTACAATGTACAGGTGCGTGGTTTTGGTATGATGATTGGTATTCAACTACCAAAAGACTGTGCTGAACTGGTTGCGATTGCCCGTGATCAATATAAATTGATTATCAATGTCACGGCTGGTTCCGTGGTTCGTTTGTTACCGCCACTCAACATGACTCAAGCTCAGGCAGATGAGTTGTTGCAACGTCTTGTTCCTGCAATCCAGAACTTTCTAAAAGCATAGTTTTAGGTTTTTAAAATAAAAAAACAGGGCAGTGAATTGCCCTGTTTTTTTATTTTTATAGAATTAACCAGAGATATATTGTTGAAGCTGTTCAATCAGGATGCGTTGATCTTCCATTGCTGCTTTAACCAAGTCACCAATTGAGATAAAACCCACCAGCTTTTCTTGATCCAGTACAGGTAAATGACGTAAATGGCGATCGGTCATGAGCTGTAGACATTCCTCTACCGTATGGTTTAGGCTGACTGAAATGACCTTGGATGTCATAATGTCCGAGACTAGAGTGCTTTCTGATGTCCGTTCCATCAAGGCAATCTTACGGGTATAGTCACGTTCAGAGAAAATTCCAACCACTTTTTCATCTTCTGCAACCACCAGTGCCCCCACACCTTTGTCTGCCATAATTTTAATTGCTTCAAGTACAGTCGCATTTGGTGAGATTGTAAAAATTGATTGTACTGCTTTATTCTTGATGACTTGAGCAACGATTGTCATTGTTTATCCACCTGTGTTGTATTGTCATTTTCATTTAACTTAACGGTATTTGTTTTAATTGCAAAGTGCTAATTGAGCCACAATGATAACTTTTTCTCATGAATGTTTAAAAAGTCATCACTGTAACAATGGAAACTTTAGGCAGTCGCTACAGATTGATGCTGCATAAAAAAGAAATGCTGCATTTGCTGTGTTGAAAGCTTGAATTTGCGATGTGACGAGTTAAATAAAGCAGGCTCAACTTGTAGGCGGGTTAGGGTTGGCAATAAAGATTCATGAAAATCTTTTGGTGTAATTTTTCGTGGTGTGTAATTTTTCCAATGCGCCTTGGCATAACGATGTGCCTGAACACCGTTCAGCCAGAAAGGAAAGACATGACCGTCGTGATCAGATTTGATTGCCCAGCCTTGATGATATAAACCCCAAAGAACACCGCAATACATTATTGTTTTTAGAATTGAAATCTTAATCATCAACTCACGTGATACTGGTTGAAAGTGGTTAAACCGATACATATTATTAAACTGATCTTATTTAAACTTATGTTTTATTATAAGAAATTTAGATGTCATTTATGTTTAAATAATTCATCTAAATCGTAAGCAAATATTGTATGTATTAAGAAAATGCAAAATAAAGTGATTGATACTTTGATGCGATTAACACTTTGACCTGTGTAAGATAAATGGAATGTGGAGTGAAGAACGGTGATATAGGATAAAAAGATAGGAACGGATTTTGCGCAGGCATTAAAAAACGCCACCTGAGCAGATCAAAGCGATTAAAGCTTTGATGTAGCGCAAGGACGTTTCTTTATGCTTGTAGGGTTGCCATCTTCTGCCAATACTGTGCTTTCAATGAGTCACGTTCGACTCGGAAGCCTTGATAATACAACTCTGCCAAAAATAATGCCGCTTTGCCGTGACCTGCTTTCGCTACTTCTTCAAGCTCTTTCACTGCATCCTGAAAGTTTTTTTGTGATTGAATTGTATTTACCGCATTAGCATATACATGCTCTAGTTCATGGTGTGTAAAGTGTTGAATCATATAATAACTCCTTATTTTAATTATGATTACCGCAAATTCTATTCAAAGAAACTTTACTTTGAATTTAAGCTACTTTAACTTTAAATTGTTAAATTATTATGACAAAATTGATTGAATTGTCAAATATATTGCGTGTCATTTCGTAAATAAAAGCTTACACGATTAAACATTTGTCGAAAATAATTTTAAGTAAAATCAAAGTGAGAATAAGAGAAAAGGAGAACAATATGTCAAATGTAATTGATGGTGTAAGCATTGATGTTCCACCATTAGAGAGCCAGATTATTACTTTGGCTCATCATCATCGTAAATTACTGGATGAAGCCATTTTCCATCAGGAAATTCATCTCGGTGATTATTGCTTGGCCCAGCGCAAGCGTGTCTACGATTTTGCCAGCCATTTAAGCCCTGAACAAAAGGACCGCTTTTATAAGATTTATGACGGCGAGCTAAAAAATATTGCCGATGATGATGAATTGCACCCAGCCGATGCAGAGAGTGGTGTAGGGATGTTTGCAATTTTTATTACCTTGGTGATCATCGCTTTTATTTTATATTTCGCTTTTGTCCGTACCTTGGTTAATTATTGATAAAGTTTCTGGACGTTCAATAAGTTGTTTCATTGTGACTTATTGAACGTTAGGCTTGTCCTTAATGAACCAGACACATACACTACTTCATAGCTTTGAGGTAAGTTATGTTGTCTTTATTTTCTAAACATCAGGTTTTAAAGTCTCGGTTTGGGACAAAAGTCGATCAATTTTGTAATATTCTGGTCGCGATAATACTTTTTTCAATTTTTATCGTTGCCTATAATGCCTTACAACGCCCTGTCAATATAATGCAATATCAACAGGTGATTTATTTTTCACAACAAGCCAGCCATCCCAGAACACAGCATATGGCGATAGCTGTTTTAAGACATTCCAGTATTCGCCGCGTAGACTACCTAAAGCTTTTGAATGCCTATCAATTTGAATCAAACCGTATTAAACAATATCCAGCAATGAAACAAGAGGATGAGTAAGTTTTAATCGAATCATTTTCATTTATAAATGAATGGTTTGGCTCAGTCGGGAAAAAGAAAACAATTTGTGCTAGACTATCAATCTTTTTAAAAAGCTGCTTTATTCTCAAGGAATCGACATGCAACAGCAATCGAATGTGCAAAATAAATTCTTGATAGATGCTGACATCGGTGATGATGATGTCACATTGCCGAGTTTACCTGCTGTCGATATTCCCATTATTGAACCAGTTGTAAAAACCACAGTTGCAACATCTGCACCCACGCCTGTAGAACAACCATCAACGCCAGTCTTTGAGCAGGATGACACAAAATCTGCTGGTTTCTTTGGTCGTATGAAAGATGGCCTGACCAAAACCCGCCGTAGCTTTACTGATGGTATGGTCAATATCCTGATCGGCGGTAAAGAAATTGATGATGAACTGCTGGAAGAGGTCGAAGAGCAGTTACTGGTTGCAGACATTGGTGTTGATGCGACCAAAACCATTATCGCCAATTTGACTGAAAGAACCGCACGTGGTGACCTGATTTATTCACATGCATTGTATAAAGCACTACAGGAAGAACTGGTTGCCTTACTTGCGCCACGCGTAAAGCCCTTACATATTGACCCGAATAAATCGCCTTATGTGATTTTGATGGTGGGTGTCAACGGTGTGGGTAAAACCACGACCATTGGTAAACTTGCCAAGCGTTTGCAGGGTGAGGGCAAGAAAGTCATGCTCGCCGCAGGTGATACGTTCCGTGCAGCAGCGACTGAGCAATTACAGATCTGGGGTGAGCGTAATGACATTCCTGTAGTGGCTCAAGGACATGGTGCTGACAGTGCTTCAGTAATTTTTGATGCATTTGAAAGTGCGCGTGCCAAAGGCATTGATGTACTGATTGCCGACACCGCAGGGCGTTTACAAAATAAGGCCAACCTCATGGAAGAGCTGAAAAAAGTTAAACGTGTTATGCAGAAGATTGACGCAACTGCACCACATGAGATCATGCTGATTGTAGATGCAGGTACAGGTCAAAATGCCATTAATCAGGTTCAACTCTTTGACGAAGCAGTGGGTTTAACTGGTATTACCATTACTAAGCTGGATGGTACAGCCAAAGGTGGTGTGTTATTCAATATCGCAAGCCGTACTCATGTGCCAATTCGCTATATTGGTGTGGGTGAGAAGATTGATGACTTACGTCCTTTCTCGGCTAAGTCTTTCGTTGCAGCGTTGTTTGAGACGGATAAATAGAGAATGTTTGGTCTTTATCATGCATAAAAAACATCCAGCTCTAAGCTGGATGTTTTTTGATTGGGTATTGATTAGATTTTGCAGCTTTTGCTCTTTTGATAGATTTTGATATTTTCTAAATCAGTGATGTGGTTCCGTTAATTAGACCACTCAATTCAGTTTTATAAGTGATAAATCCGCTCTAAATATTTAAATCATGCTGCCATTACTTTTAGTAAATGTTGATCATAAAATTCATTTGGTGTTGCCTTATTCAAACTTGAATGAGGACGTATCATGTTATAAAAATCCAAATATTCAGCAATTGATTGTTTCGCTTGTTTAACCGTATCGTAAGCCTTCAAATAGACTTCCTCATGCTTCAAGCTGCGCCATAACCGCTCAATCATCACATTATCTCTCCACCGTCCTTTCCCATCCATACTGATACGGATATTTCGCAATTTTAACTCATTCAAAAATGCCTCGCTTGTGAATTGACTGCCTTGGTCTGTATTAAACACCTCAGGACAACCATATTTCACAATTGCTTCTTGCAACGCATCTATGCAAAAGTCTGTTTCCATACTGATCGATACACGATGAGCCAGTACTTTACGACTATGCCAATCTATAACTGCACACAAATAGACAAAGCCTTTAGCCATAGGAATGTACGTGATATCTGTACACCAGACTTGATTAGAGTGATCGATGACCATGTTTTTCAACAGATATGGGAAAATACGGTGTGCAAGATTAGGCTTACTGGTATTGGGTTTTGGATACAAGGCATGTATTCCCATCAAGCGCATTAAACGTCGGACTTTACGCCGACCTATTTGAT
>NZ_KB849211.1:121463-123736 GCF_000368025.1 Acinetobacter parvus DSM 16617 = CIP 108168 | reverse complement strand
TTCTAAAAAATCAATTTGCAATGCCTGATGTCCTATCTTGGCATGTAGAGCTTTGAGGTCAATCTCAGGTTCTTGTTGTGCTGTTGGTCGTGAAAAAATATTGATTGATTGCTCAAGCAGTTGATTTTTCCAATCGATGATTTGGTTTTGATGTAAATCGAATTGAGTAGAAAGTTCAGCGAGTGTGTGGTCGCCTTTAATTGCTGCGAGAGCAACTTTAACTTTAAACTCTGCTGAATGATTACGACGTTTTCTTCGTGTCATGGTTGACTCCAAAAACAAGCATTTCCCATGCTTATTGGGGAGTAGATTATCACTTATAGACGTGGTCTAAAATCCTAGAACCACATCACAGCTTCGTGTTTTTTGTAAGCTTTGAGCAATGCATCAGAATTCATGGTTTGTAGTTGAGCTTCTGATTGAGTTGTTGAAAGGTTATTGCCCAGCGTACTTAATGTGCTTGCAGAACTGCTGCCTTTTTGCGCCATAATATTTCCAGCAATCGATAATAAACCACCGAGTGCTTTTGCGTTACCTCTACTTGCTGCTTCTTGTTGTGCCTGAGTTTGTAAATTGTCAAACTGTTCAGCTTGAGTTTGCAAGCTCTTGATTTCACGTTGTGCTGTGGCTGAAGATACTGCAAGTGCAGCGCAGTCCATCGCACCCAATTGCGCAACTGAATAAGGTGTTGTATCAACATAGGCTGTTGCTGGTGCAGCTTGTTGTTTTTGTGCTGTTGCCATATTGGCAGCCTGATTTAATGCCGCACCTGTATCACCACTTTGCACTGCTTGAGCAATTTTTAAGGCATTATCTAAAAAACCTGCTTGTGTTGTTAAAGATACAGATAAAAGTGCGACTGTGGCTATAGTCCGTACGTCAAAAAACCAATACAATACCGATATGAGTTATCCAATACATTTTAGAAAGAAAATATTAGCCAAGCTTGAAGAAGGTCAATCTATCCGAGCGGTTGCTCAACACTTCGAAATTGATAAAAATACAATTGTCGAATGGAAAAAGCGAATCGAAATAAAAAGAACTCGACCAAGAAAACCATCTAAAGTTGATGATGATGCCTTACGTGCAGATGTTGAGCAATATCCTGATGATTATCAATATGAACGCGCTGCTCGTTTTGGTTGTGGTACTTCTACAATTGGAGATGCGCTCAAGCGTCTAAATATCACAGTTAAAAAAAGACCTTACGGCACCCGAAAGCAAAAACAGAACTCAGAGAGCAGTATTTAAAAGATTTAAACCGATTAAGGTGTCAACACCCGATCATCTATCTTGATGAAAGTGGATTTAAATCTCATGAACATAGACCTCATGGTTATTCAAAACAGGGAACTCCTTGTTATGGAACATATAATTGGCAATTAAAAAATCAAACCAATGCAATAGGAGCAATCCATGAGGGTAAGTTATTTGCAGTTGGTTTATTTGATTGCAAAGTAAATTCGGATGTATTTCATTTTTGGGTAGATCAGTTTTTATTACCAGAATTACCCTCGAATAGTGTAATTGTCATGGACAATGCAGCTTTCCATAAACGACAAGATATACAAGATCTATTAACCCAACATGGGCATCAAATACTTTGGTTACCACCGTATAGTCCTGACCTTAATCCTATTGAAAAAATGTGGGCATGGGTGAAAGCAAAAAGGAAAAAATGGTTGGTTAACTCAATAGATAAGCTTTTTAGTCGTTTCTTTAACGAGTGTATGGGTAATTAAACGGTTTGACTATAAGCTTAAAGATAAGCGTTTCATTTTCCATTACCCCGTACAGATTAAAACAATTTTTATACATGAGTGTAGTTTAGTCATATAGTCAAATCATTATAAAACCAATACAATGGTGCAATGAGTTATTCAGAACATTTTAGACGTAAAATTTTAGCTAAGCTTGAGGAAGGTTATTCTATTCGAGCGGTAGCTGCACAATTTGAAATTAATAAAAATACCATTGTTGAATGGAAGAAACGTATATAGTCAAATCATTATAAAACCAATACAACTCAGTCGATGAGTTATTTCGAGTTTTTTTCGAATCCTGTATGAATAATAAAGTAGTTTGACTATAATTTCCTAAAATTGTCTAGCCCTGAAATTGGGGGGGAGTAAAATTAGTGCAAATATTTTAATAATATAAATTTGATCTCTGTACACGACAAATTGTACAGAACCCTTATCCTATCAGGCTTGTGCTTTCTTAAAATTGCCAAAATTTCCTTAAACTCTTCTTTTTTCCCAAAACCAATTAAA
>NZ_KB849211.1:37552-120703 GCF_000368025.1 Acinetobacter parvus DSM 16617 = CIP 108168 | reverse complement strand
AAGCACTTGATGGGCAAGGCTTTAGATGCAGAAGAAAGATTGCACGTTTGCTTTAAAATGATCGCAAGCATGATGAGCGAAAAGCACTTTAAATGTGACTTGTTCCATTTTAGAGATTTGTTTAAGATAAGATATAACTCATTGAGATGTGTCATAGTATTCGTCGTTAGAAAACAATTATTGTGACATTATTTCAATGAGTTATCTATTTTTGTCGTGTACAGAGTCTTTTTTGATAATTAGCCTATTTGATAATTTAATTTGTATAGGTGTAAAAACCTTTTCTTGTAAGAAATAGCTAATAGCTAATAAAATGATCATAAAAACTATAAAAGCTGGCAGATTTATATATTCAATATTTTTCGCATTTAAAATTAATTCATTTAAGCTTTTTGAATTAAATGAAGCTAAAATTACTTTATAAATAATATTATAAATAGCTAATAATGGTATATGTAGCATATAAATTGTTAATGAGCATTTCCCAAGCTTCTCGATAAGTATTTTAATTTTTGTATTTGAAATATTAATATTTAAAAATGCATAAATTAAAGCCATTTCTGGAAATAAAAATAAACCATTATGCGCTAAAAAAAACCAATTCTGAGGGTTATTTTTAACTAGGTAATGTGCACTTAAAAAACCTAAAATAGAGAAAATTATAGAAAAAAATTGCAATTTTTTTGAATATTTATTTACTCTTAAGCATATTAGATAAAATAATATCCCAAAAATAAAGTCAGGTAAGCGTAGTAGTGGATTTCTGTGAATAAAACCCACAATTTCATTGGAAAAATTTTGTAGACTAGTTAAATATATAATAGGTAGCAGAGATATGCACCATAATAAAATCAATAATTTATTCAAATTTTTAATATCTTTAATATTTTTTACAAGTATAAAAAAGAATAAATAAAAAAATAAAAGAGCGGAAATAGACCAAGAAGCAATATTAAAAAATAAGAAACGATAATCCCATGCATGAACTAGTGTTATTGCTTCTAAAATATAAAGTAATATATCTTGAAAATCAATGCTAAAAGTCTGATCTGAGGTTAATCCTGGCAAGACATGTATACCAACCTCGATTGGAAAACTTTTTTTCATGATAAAGTGCAGTATGAAGAAAAATAATATTGATATTAGTAAGGTAAAAATATGTATTGGATATAAAGCTGAGAATCTTTTAATTAAAAAATTAGTATTAGAAAAAGTATTTGTTTGAATTTTTTTATAATATACATGAGTTAAAATAAATCCAGATAGAATAAAAAATGTACTTGTGGCTAAAAATCCATTGAAACTAAGTTCATTAAAAAAAGATTTTCCTAATAATGGTTGAACGTGATATGTAACCATTATTAAAGCCATTAAAAAGCGTAGAATATCTAAGCCGATTATTTTTTTTGCAAGAAACATAAGATTTTAAAAAATATTCATATCATATCATATCATATCATATCATATTTTTATTTTTTTGATTTATGAAACCTTTTTTTAACTATATTTGAATTAATTAAGTGGATTCGGGTTAATTAATAGACCTCTTGCGAAAGTATAGTTTTATCTAATTTTTGAATTGGCTAAAACCTCATAAAATATAGCTTTTGGCTGCTTAAAATTTGACTAACGCAAGAAGTCTAAGCTGTCATTAAAAAGTAAACATGTATTCTTTTCCGAATTGGTTTGATACTCTCTCCACCCATTGCTCTATTTTATCAGCTGTCATCACTTGAAAATCTCGCCAATAATATTTCATCTGCTTCCATACCATCTCGATTCGATTTAACTCAGGGCTATAAGCTGGAATAAAATACAAATTCGTCGAAAAGTTACTTTTAAGTAGCTCTCTGTAATCAGCCATCTTTTTACTTCTATGAATCGAGGCATTATCAACAATAAGAACCAATGGAAGGTTATAAGTCTGTTTTACTTGTTGAGCTATTCCAGTTAAATAGGCATAAAACCAAGTGCTTGTAACTGACTCTTGTAAACAACTTGTCACCAGTTTCCCCGTTGAAAGCAAACACCCCATGACATTAACTCGTTTTAATCTTATTGCATCAACCGCATGAACATCACCTATCTTTGTCCACGCATAGCAGTTATCAGGTTTAGATGAAAACCCTGTTTCATCAACATAACCTAATATAATTTCACCACGTGCCGCTTGCTCTCGTAATTCTTTAATCTGCTGTGTTGCTTGTTCAAATGCAATCGGATCTCTTTTTTTTCAAGCTATGACGGGTACGCTTGAAGACCCTACCTGAATCACGTAAAAACTTACGAATGGTTTCAACAGACACGGACACTTCGTATTCTTCATGTAGTTTGACTCGGATTTGTTCTGCATTGAGTGGACTTGTATTGACCCAATCTAGGATTTTCGCCTGATAGTCTGAGATCAATGTATTGGGCCGACCTGAGCGATGACCTTCTTTAATCGATTCAAACTCATAAAATTCCCAACGTCGGCGTTGTAGCGTTATGGTTTCTGGGATACGTTCTTGTAGAGTGGCAACTTCCGCAACACTTTTACCTTCGGAAAGCCAGAGAATAGTTTGGGCGCGCTGTCTTTCACGCCAATCTTTTGCATGTTTGGCCAGAAAAAATGAGTCGTTCTCGCTGTTCTACACTAAGTGGTACAGAAACAATTCGAGGCATGTGTGAACATCTGTTAACTAAAAAAAACCTTTTCGCACGATTAGTTGTTTTTGTCAACTTATAACATCATTTGGGGAGCAATATATCACTTATAGGTGTTATTCAAATTTTCTGGTCCACCTCTTTTATTTCAATCACTTAAAAAGTTGAAATTGGGGTAATTAATAGCATTTTTCTAGCATTCTAACGTCGTCTACTGCTCGAACGACTTCTTCCTCGCGCCATTCCACCTAAAGCATTCAATACTGCCATTTTGCTCATATTTCCTGAAGCATGAGCATGACAAATGGCGGCAGCAAGCGCATCGGCGGCGTCTGCTTGTGGTTGAATGCTAAGATTGAGTAATTTCATTACCATCATTTGCACTTGTTCTTTTTCAGCAGCCCCATAGCCCACTACAGACTGCTTGATTTGACGTGCTGTATATTCCGCTACATTTAAATCCAAATTCACCAATGCTGCAATCGCAGCGCCACGTGCTTGACCAAGTTTTAAGGCAGAGTCAGGGTTTTGTGCCATAAACACTTGTTCGACAGCAGCTTCAGTTGGACCGTGAAACTTAACAATCCGCTCAACACCCGCAAAAATGCGTTTTAAACGCTCAGGCATTGCTTGTGTTTCGGTACGAATGGTTCCTGCATCAACAAAACGCAATTTGTTACCATCTTTTTCGATAATTCCATAACCTGTTAAACGTGAACCAGGATCAATACCAATAATGAACGACATGAGGCACTAAAGAAATTAACAAACTTCCAATATTGTTACATAATAGTTTTTTTACTGCATAATATTTTTGTAGTATTTTGAATTATATAGGATGGAGAATTCAAACATGAGGTGCGACAGTTTTAAAAGCCTTATGATAATCAACAAACTGAGCAAATTTCCTAATGGTGTGAGCCAATCTAACGCTTTTCTAGGACGAGTATTCAGTGACATGGCAACTTGATTTAAATAATGCTGATCTGCCTGATTTAAATCAATCCCTTTAGGTAAATATTGCCTAATTAAACCATTCATATTTTCGCATGTGCCTTTTTGCCAGGGTGAATGTGGGTCACAGAAATATACATCTATGCCTAAATCTTCTTCGAGTATTTTATGTTCTGCCATCTCACCTCCACGGTCAATTGAAAATCAACTGAGATATTTGACGATAATCAAAATACTGACCTGCAAAGAAGCGCTGCATACGTCGATAAAATGATTGTGGTAAGCACCAGATGGGGAAGGCTTTAGATGCAGAAGAAAGATTGCATGTTTGCTTTAAAATGATCACAAGCATGATGAGCGAAAAGCACTTTAAATGTGACTTGTTCCATTTTAGAGATTTATTTAAGATAAGATATAACTCGTTGAGATGTGTCATAGTATTCGTCGTTAGAAAACAATTATTATGACATTATTTCAATGAGTTATCTATTTTTGTCGTGTACAAAGGAAAAAGGGACTAAATCCAAAGACCTAGCCCCTTATTGATTAGGTCGGCAATTATTTTTCAATAATTGCTGTTACACCTTGACCGCCAGCAGCACAGATCGAAACTAAGATACGACCTGAACCTTTTTGGTTTAAGATTTTCGCAGCAGTGGCGATGATGCGACCACCAGTTGCAGCGAATGGGTGACCCGCAGCTAAAGAAGAACCTTTAACGTTTAATTTGCTACGATCAATTGAACCTAAAGGTGCATCTAAGCCTAAACGCTCTTTACAGAATTTCTCATCTTCCCAAGCTTTCAAAGTAGAAAGTACTTGTGATGCAAACGCTTCGTGGATTTCGTAATAGTCGAAATCTTGAAGTTTAAGACCAGCACGCTCAAGCATACGTGGAACTGCATAAGCAGGAGCCATCAATAAGCCTTCTTTCTTGCCAACAAAATCAACTGCAGCAGTTTCAGTGAACGTCAAGTAAGCAAGAACTTCATGGCCATTTGCTTTAGCCCACTCTTCAGAAGCTAAAAGTACGCATGAAGCACCGTCAGTAAGTGGAGTAGAGTTACCCGCTGTCATTGTTGCAGCTTCGCCTTTGCCAAATACTGGTTTTAATTTTGCTAATTTCTCAGCAGTTGAGTCAGCACGTAAGTTGTTGTCGCGGCTTAAACCTAAGAATGGCGTGATTAAGTCATCGAAGAAACCTTCTTCGTATGCCTTTGCCATTTTTTGATGAGAAGAAGCTGCTAAAGCGTCTTGATCTTCACGAGCGATACCCCATTCAAGGGCAGTAATTGCTTGGTGATCACCCATAGATAAACCAGTGCGTGGTTCACCATTTTTAGGTGCGTCCATCAAATCTTTAACATTGATTTTAGATAAAGCTTTTAAACGATCTTTACCTGTTTTAGCAATGTTCAACTCAAGCAAAGCTTTACGTAAACCATCACCTAAAGCGATCGGTGCATCAGAAGTTGTATCTACACCACCTGCAATACCCACTTCGATTTGACCCAAAGCGATTTTGTTTGCAACAAGGAAAGCTGCCTGTAAACCAGTACCACATGCTTGCTGAATGTCATAAGCTGGAGTTTCTGGTGCAAGCTGAGTGTTTAAAACACACTCACGAGTCATGTTGAAGTCACGGCTGTGTTTTAATACCGCACCTGCAACCACTTCACCTAAACGTTGACCTTGTAGGTTAAAACGCTCAACTAAGCCGTTTAATGTCGCGGTGAACATATCCATGTTTGAGGCAGTGAAATATGCGCCGTTTGAACGTGCGAAAGGAATACGGTTACCGCCAATAATGGCAACACGGCGAACAGTGTTTTGGCTCATGCTTTTATCCTGTTGAACAGAAGGTTTGGTTGTTTTAGCTGGTGCTACTTTTGTAGATGTAGAAGAAGCAGTGCTTTTTGTACTACGACTGGTAGAACGAGGACGAGTCGTTTTAGTTGCCGTACTTGCTGCTTTAGGAGTTGCGTCAGCACTTTTACTTGGAGCAGAAGTTGCTTTTGATGTATTTGACACAGTCTCTTGAGCAGAATTCTCGACTGCTGGATTTTCTTGAGTTGTTTTGCTCATAAGGCTTTTCCAAGCATAATTGCGATATTCTTGCTATAACCATAGCATATTTCCAATACTGCTGTATTGACTAGAATGACGATTTAGACCACATTCAGGTCAAGACATCCAGACATGAAGTCAAGTATGATTTATTGCGAGTCAATCAAACATTGGTTTCATGTTATTTTGCTGACATGGTTTAGATGTTTGTAAAAAATTCATTTGTATGAGAGATAATAATCATGACCGATCAATACCAAGCATTTACACAATCACCTTTGGGTAAATTTGTTGTAAAAAATTTAGGTTTACCGTCACCAGTTAGCTTAGATCGTTTTGAAAGTGGCCAACCTGTTGTAAATGGTGCCGTATTGCTTGGCGCAGCACCTTCAAGCACTATTTCCGCTTCTATTGCACAGGTTCTTAGTAATATCCATGCAGATAGCTACGTAGGCAATAACGTTGAATTACAGCAAACTGCTGCAAAAGTAGGTTTAAACCTTCGTCCTTTGAATGCAGATGATAAAGAATCTAAGTTTAAAGCAGTCGTATTCGACGCTTCTGGTATCCAAAATTCAGAACAATTAAAAGAGTTGTACAACTTCTTTAATCCAATCGCGCGTCAAATCTCAACTTCTGGCCGTGTAATCGTCATTGGTACAACGCCTGAAACAGCGAAAACTGTAAAACAAGCCATTGCTCAACGTGCGCTTGAAGGTTTTATCAAGTCAGTAGGTAAAGAATTCAAAAAGGGTATCACTGCTCAAGTGGTTTATGTAGATCAAGGTGCTGAAGCAAACTTGGAATCTACTTTACGTTTCTTAATTTCACCACGCTCTGCTTATGTATCTGGTCAAGTGATCCGTATTTCTAAAGCAGAAATAGTGAAATTAGATTGGGCTAAGCCACTTGCGGGTAAAACTGCACTCGTAACGGGTGCAAGCCGTGGTATTGGTGAAGCAATTGCACAAGTATTGGCACGTGATGGCGCACATGTGATTTGCTTAGATGTTCCTCAACAACAAGCTGATCTTGAGCGTGTTGCGGGTTCAATTGGCGGTTCAGTATTGGCAATCGATATTACTGCTGCTGACGCTGGCGAGAAAATTAAAACTGCTGCGGCTAAACTAGGCGGTTTGGATGTCATCGTTCACAATGCAGGTATTACTCGTGACAAAACTTTGGCAAACATGAAGCCAGAGCTTTGGGATCTAGTCATCAACATTAACTTGTCTGCAATTGAACGTGTTAACGATTACTTACTTTCTAATGATGGTTTAAATGCAAATGGTCGTATCGTTTGTGTATCATCAATCAGCGGTATCGCGGGTAACTTGGGTCAAACCAACTATGCAGTGTCTAAAGCGGGCGTAATTGGTTTGGTTAAATTTACTGCACCAACATTGAAGAATGGTATTACGATCAACGCGGTTGCACCAGGCTTCATTGAAACTCAAATGACTGCTGCGATTCCATTTGCGATTCGTGAAGCAGGTCGCCGTATGAACTCAATGAACCAAGGTGGTTTACCTGTAGATGTTGCTGAAGCAATTGCTTGGTATGCTTCTACCGGTTCAACAGGTGTGACAGGCAACGTTGTTCGCGTATGCGGTCAAAGCTTGTTGGGCGCTTAAGCGTTAAAAGTTTTGAAGAGGGGTGCTTGTGCATCCCTTTTTTATAAAAATATAGAAAGGTTCATTATGAATACACGCCATTTTAGTCAATTGCCAAAGCCTTACTTAGCTTATCCAAAAGTTATTCAAGGTTTAATTTTTAAAAAGCCAAAAGGCGAAAAAGTATTACCAAAAGTTGAATATGTGGTAGATACGCTTAATATTGATGCAAAACATTTAGAAAGCTATAACGAAATTTGTGGTTTTAAAAATGATGGTTTTGTACCAGCAATTTATCTAGCAGTACTGTCGCAAAGTCTGCAAATGCACATGATGACAAGTGAAGCATTTCCATTTGCGATTTTAGGATTGGTGCATATTCGTAACCAAATCAAGCAAACACGTAAGATCGCTGTAAATGAGCAAATTACGTTGTCATGTAAATTTGGCGAACTTCAGCCACATGATAAAGGCTTACAATTCGATTTCATTACAACTGCCAAAGTGGGTGGTGAAGTGGTGATGGAAAGTTTGACGACTTATTTATCACGTCAAAAAACTGAGAAAAAAGCTTCTGAAAAATCGAAAGAATCTAAAGAGCCTGCATATCAACCAAAAGCTGAATGGAATATTTCTGAGAATATTGGTCGCCGCTATGCATTGATTTCAGGTGATTTTAACTTGATTCATATTCATGCAGTCACAGCTAAAGCATTTGGTTTTAAACAAGCGATTGCTCATGGCATGTGGAGTAAGGCAAAAGCTTTGGCGAGTATTGAGTTACCCGCTGCTTATGAAGCAGATGTTTGGTTTAAATTGCCGATGTATTTACCATCAACTGTTGAGTTTTTAACAGCTGCCGAATCAAAACAAACTGACTTCTTGATTCGTAACGTTAAATCTAAAAAGCCACATCTTGCGGGAACAGTGAAAGCACTTTAATACTGAATAGTATTGTTGAGTCAGCCCTTTTGTTCGCAAGAGGGTTGTTCTAAAAAATATAAATGTCATAAGGATATGTGCATTGATTAAAGAGATTTTATTTGCCGATACGCATAACTATCATGGCAAGGTTGATCATCGTTTTATTGACTTAGCAACCCAATTCAGTCGTTTGCAAGATGCGAGAAGCCATCAAGGTGGCGCTGCATTGGTGGTATATTTCCAAGGTCAGAAAGTTGTTGATATTTTTACTGGTAAAAAATCTCAAGAACAAGATTGGCAATCTGATACTTTGGCAATGTGTTATTCGACAGGCAAAGGAATTTTAGCAACGCTTGCACATATTTTAGTAAGTGAAGGCTTACTGGATTATGATCAGCCTATTGCACATTATTGGCCTGAGTTTTCCCAAAATGGTAAAGCCAATATTACATTACGTCATGTTTTATCGCATCAAAGTGGTTTATTTGATATTCGCAATACGATTGAGACAGCAACAGAAATGTTGGATTGGTCGCATATGTTAGAGCTAATGGCGGCTGCTGCTCCACGTTTTGCAGCAGGACAAAGTCTTGCTTATCAACCGCTGACTTATGGTTGGCTCATAGGTGGGGTCATTGAAAAAGCGGCGAAACAGCCTTTAAGTTGGTTAATGCAACGTTATTTGGTGCAACCACTTGAGTTGAATGGTGCTTATTTTGGCGTGCCTGCTTCTGAGCTGGATCGGGTTGCTCGTTTGCTGGAAAAACCTAAAAAACCATCTGCACCAGAGCCACAAGTTAAAAAAACTGATCAACCACGTAAAGTATCATTATCAGAAAAATTACTAGAACTTTCTGGGCAAAGCTCCCAAGATTTCCAAGATGCCATGATTCCAAAAGGCATGCGTAATTTTAGCTTTTATAGCGATGCTGGTTTACAAGCCGTCATTCCAGCGGCAAATGGAGTCTTTACCGCAGATAGTCTGGCTAAAGTTTATGCCATGCTTGCTAATCAAGGGCAGTGGAATGGTCAACAATTGATTCGTCCAGAAGTATTTAAGCAACTGAGTACAGTACAAAGCAAAGCACGTGATCGGGTGATGCCAATTCCAATGCATTGGCGTTTGGGTTATCACCGTATTTTAACGATGGGTAAGCGTTCACCACATGGCTTTGGTCATATGGGTTTTAATGGTTCAGGTGCGTGGTGTGATCCTGACCGTGAATTGAGTTTTGCTTATATCCATAATTTTAACGTGACCTCCGCAACAGGGGATTATCGTCTGTGGGGTTTGAGCCAAGAAACCTTGCGTTGTGCTGATGCGGTTTTACAGGGAAAGAAAGGGTGGTTTTAAAATATTGATTTACTCAAAAAATAATTGGGGAGAATAGTAAGTCATTCCCCCATGATTTTAGTTGTTATAATGCTGAAATATCAAAATATTGTTGAGTAAATTGCATGATTTTTTGATGACGACTGTTAATCTCATCTTCTGCCCATTGATTTTGACTATGGATTTCACTATAACTAGTTAAAGTCGTCAATTTAAATAGATCCTGCTTTATTGCAAAGGATTTATTACTAAATTGACTATTTTGACTTTTTGTTAATAAGGCTAAATTACCCGCAAGATGGAGATAATTTTTTTCAAATTCTTCACTATGAGGTGTATCTTCTGGATTTTGTGGACAAATATGTTCAATCGTATAGTCATTAAATAAATTTTTATTCAATAGAATACCCGAACGATTCTTTTCTCTTAGCATATTTTCATATTGCCATAAGATAAATTTTATGGTTTTGCTATCGTAAAAATGTTTTTTTGTCGTATAATCTTCAACAAGATTAATGAATTTGTCTTCCCAATACCATTTAAATCCTTTATTTGTTGCAAATTTAATATTCTCATAAAGTAAATCAAAGTTTTTTGAACTTAAATATTCTTTTGCAAAAACTGGTAAACGATCAGTACGATAATCTCCTAATTTAAGTTTAAAGCATAAAACTTCCATTAATTTTAATAGATTTTTAAATTGAGGATGTTGGCTCTGACCATTTTGGAAAAGTGCAAGCAATACAATTTTCCAATTTGCAGTATTACCAACTAAAAATAAATTTTGTAGTGCAGGTTCATTCACTTGTTTAACAATTGCATTGGCACAGCGTGTAATCTTTTCAAAATTTTCAAAAAATTGTAAAATCCATTGAGTTTTTTCCTGTTGATAAATAAATTGAGTTAATTTGATTTTTATATCGGCATGAATATCTGATGTAATCGTATAAAATAAATGATAAAAATTTTCTAAAAGTTCTTTTTCGGAAAAATAACCATCAACACGCTCAAAATAACGATAGATGCTAGTGACACATTGCTCAATTTCTTTAATATCTTGGTTTGCTTGTTGATCATTGTCACTATGAATATAAATCTGATGCATTAAATAAGCTTTAATAATTTCAAATTGAGAAAGATCTTTTCCTCGATTATTTTGATATTCAAAAACTTGGGTCGCTTGAGCTTTACTTGTAATATGGAATTGGCTAATCACCGCTTGTTCTAAAGCAGATTGCAGTATATTAAGTTGATCTAGATCAAAATTTTGTAATTTTTCTTCGAAAAAATTAAATGCTAGAATCAGTCGTTTTTGTGAATGTGTTTCAACATATAGAATGTCATCAATAATATTTTGTTGTGTAATTCGTTCAAATACATCTTGATCTTCCGTAATCGTCTGAAAGACATTATTTAAATAAGCATTTTTTAGATGTTGAATGTCTTGTTGGCGTTGCATTTTCACAGATGCAAGTGCAGCAAAAAATAAAACAGTTGTTGTTAAACGCTGCTGACCATCAATAATAAATAAAGTGTGATCATCTTTTTCAAATAAGAATTGACCAAGGTAATATTGTTTACCTTGTTGTTCGAGTAAGTCTTCAAGAAATTGAACACACTGTTTTTTGCTTTCCCAACTATATGCTCGTTGATAAGAGGGAATACGAATACTTTGATCTGACTGAAACAATGATTGAATAGTCAATACTGAAACATTTTGGTGGTCGGACATATTTTTTCCTTGTGAATGTCGTATAAGAGAGCAATTATCTATTGATTTTATAATCCAAACTAACAGTTAATTCTGCTCCACAAATTTTATTTTCAATCAAACACTCGAGTAACTTATTCGCCTGTTGATAACCGATTAAAAATTTTCTTTGTAAGCTTGAAACAGAAATGTGTTCGACTTCTTGAGCAAATAGTATTGCCTGTTGTAATAACTCTTTATTATCCTGCATGTTGGTTTTCCTGTGTGAGACGAATCAAAATCATACTAACATTATCAAAAGAATGATTTTGATGGAGGGCAGTTTTCATATTTAATAACCATGTTTTTAATGGAGTTTCAGGCATTAAAGGCTTCCAGTGATTGCATTCCAACACATCATGCACACCATCGCTACAAATCAAGAGAGCATCTCCTACAACCAAATATTCTTCTTTGGGAGAAAATTCGGGAACTTCATGTAAAGAATCTGCACAAAAACAATGATTCAGCATGTAATAGAAACTGGCATATTGTTCATTTGCTTTAATTTCTGCTTCACCATTTTGCTGCATTTCTGTAATGAAATTATGGTCTTGGGTCAGGGCATACCAGTATTGATTATGGCTGCTAAATAAGTAGACTCGACTATCACCTAAATGCTGAATATTGACAAATCCAAATGGGCTAGAGGGTGTAACGACTGCCAAAGTGGCACTAGAAGCATAAGTCTTTGAGTTGCCTGCTAAATACTGGCTTAAATCATCTTGAACTTGTTTTAAATGAATCCGTTGCTGAGTTTGGGTTTGTTGTAAAACACTGTTTAAAACGCATTTTGATGCCTGTTCCGCTTTCGGACTACTGCTGACACCATCTGAAACAGCAGCACACCAATCATCATCTTTTTGATAAAGATAGCATTTGCTGATCAAGCCATCATGCTGAATTACTTTATTTCCAATCAAGATTGCATCTTGTTGAATGGGTGGTTTTGCTCGCCATGTTAAAGCCTGCATTTCATAATAGAGATCAGTCACGGTGAGTCCTGATGAGGAGAAAGTGAGTAAGTTATAGCAATCGAAATATGAAGTGGTCAATCATATTTTTAGTTTTAAGTGTTTAATTTATAAAATAAATATTTTGTTACGATAGTATAATCAAATAAGAGAAAATTGCACCGTGAACGGACTCTTAAAAGCGTAAAGTTGGTTTTTTCTTTAGAAGTATAAAAATATTAAATTTGGCAACCAAAGAGCTAATAATAGAGATCAAGGAACATTTATCCCAAACTGGCGTAAAATTTTACAAAGCTGAATCATCGGTAAGCCCATCAACGTAGTTTGATCATCACCCACCATTTTCTCAAATAAGCTAATCCCTAAGCTTTCACACTTAAAACTACCTGCGCAATGTAAAGGTTGATCAATCTCGATATAACGCTCAATTTCAGCAAGCGTCAGTTGGCGAAATTTCACTTGATAATGCTCAACCAGAGTTCTTTCAAACCCTGATCGTAAATGCTGAACACTGAGAGCGGTGCTAAAAAACACGATTTTCCCTGAGTTTTCTTGTAACTGCTGAATCGCATTTTCAACACTCAAAGGTTTACCAATAAAGTCATACGGCGCGTGTTCACGCCAAGCGACTTGATCAGAACCAATGATAATCGCATTTGGATTCAGTTCAGCAATAACTCGTGCTTTCTGAAAAGCAAGACGCTTGGCTAAATCATCGGCATGTAATTCGCCCATTGCAGATTCATCAATATCAGGTGAAATACAGCGATAGTTCAATCGTAAACGATCCATCAAGTCTTTACGGGTTTGGCTGCTCGATGCCAAAATCAATTCAAACTGATTCATTAGACTGCATATTCAACGAGAATATTCAGTGGCACATAATGCAAAACAGCATTATGGCAAGCATTCAATTTAATTGGTGGGGCATGACCTGCTTCGTAGGCTTCAACCCAACGTGTGACGCAAATACACCAAAAATCACCTGGTTTTAATCCAGGGAAACCTACTTCAGGTAAAGGCGTAATTAAATCATTGCCAACTTTTTGTGAGAAATTTAAGAAATCTGAAGTCATTTGCGCGCACATGGTGTGCTGACCTAAGTCCGTGACCGCCGTATGGCAAAAACCATTACGAAAATAGCCCGTGATCGGGTCAAAGCAACAACTAGATAAAGGTTCACCAAGAACATTTAGACGATTAATTTTTGGATCAGGATGAATAGACATAAGAATACAAAGATTTAATAACGATGATTATGATAATCAAAAGTGAAATTTTAGACAGCTTTTCTGCAAAAAAACTCACCTTTATTTTTAAGAATCATTTAAAATTACGCCGTTTTTAAAATCACTTAGAGAGCCATCCATGAATTTTCAGCGCATGACTGACCTTGATTTAGCAGGTAAACGTGTTCTTATTCGTGAAGACTTAAACGTTCCTGTAAAAAATGGGGAAATTACCAGCGATGCACGTTTACGTGCTGCATTACCAACAATCAAAGCTGCATTAGATAAAGGCGCTGCGGTAATGGTATTTTCTCATCTTGGTCGTCCTGTAGAGGGTGAGCCAAAACCAGAACAATCTCTTGCACCTGTAGCAGCGTATTTAACAAAAGCTTTAGGACAAGAAGTAAAATTATTTACTGATTACTTAGATGGTGTGGAAGTTGAAGCGGGTCAAGTGGTATTACTTGAAAATGTACGTTTCAATCATGGCGAAAAGAAAAATAAAGAAGAGCTTGCACAAAAATATGCAGCACTTTGTGATGTATTTGTTATGGATGCATTTGGTACTGCTCATCGTGCAGAAGCGTCAACAGAAGGTGTAGCACGTTTTGCAAAAGTTGCTGCTGCTGGTCCGTTATTAGCCGCTGAATTAGATGCGCTAGGTCGAGCAATGCAAACACCTGAAAAACCAATGGTAGCAATTGTTGCAGGTTCTAAAGTATCAACAAAACTTGATGTATTAAATTCACTTTCTACGATTTGTGATCAATTGATTGTCGGTGGTGGTATTGCCAATACATTCCTGGCTGCTGCTGGATTCAATGTCGGTAAATCACTTTACGAAGCTGATTTGGTCGACACTGCAAAACAAATTGCTGCAAAAGTAAGTGTTCCATTACCAACTGATGTCGTTGTTGCTGATGCAACTCAAATCGACTTCAATGACTTCTTGGGTTCTTTAGCAAATGCTCAAGCAGTTGTTAAGAAAGTAGAAGATGTTGCAGATACTGACATGATTTTAGATGTCGGTCCTGAAACTGCACAAGCTTTTGCAGAAATCTTAAAAACATCAAAAACGATTCTTTGGAATGGTCCAGTAGGCGTATTTGAAGTTGATCAATTTGGTGAAGGGACTAAGACACTTTCATTGGCAATTGCTGAATCTGCTGGTTTCTCAATTGCGGGTGGCGGTGATACGCTTGCAGCAATTGATAAGTATGCTGTGGCTGATCAAATTGGTTATATCTCAACAGGTGGTGGTGCTTTCCTTGAGTTTGTTGAGGGTAAAACGCTTCCAGCAGTTGCAGTTTTGCTTGAGCGTGCATAATCAGGATTTAACCTTTGATTTATAAGTATGTTTTAAAAAGAAGAGTCGATGAAAATCGGCTCTTTTGTTTTTGGCGGGTATTTTGGTCATAAAAATGTCATATATCTGAAATATGCTTGTCACAACTTCAACCATTAACTGTGGAAAGCCGTGATGAAATTTAAATTAACCCTTGCCGCTTTAATCATTGCCCCAATCATGTTGACTGCATGTGCAAAGAAAGAAGAAGCGAAAAACGCTGAACCGCAAGAGCAGACAACTTCAGTCACACAGATCAGTCCAGAACAACAGGCTGCGATTGATGCCATTGATAAACCGAATTTAGATGAAAACAATACTGATGTTACGGAACAGGGTGCAGCTTCAGAAGTGGCTGTGAGCGAAGTTCAATAAGTGACGAAAATATAAAAAAGCCGATGTTTAAACATCGGCTTTTTTATATTTATCCATTGGTTTTGCAGTAGAATGTCAAGGTGGTTTGATAGTCATCATCTTTTGCCAGCGAAGCATTCTTACCAGTCAGTGTACCAATGACCCCTGCGGCAGCCTCAACCATTTTTCCTGTTTGCTCATCCACCACACCTTTTAAAACCCCCTGATATGCGGTTTTTTCATCTACCACGATAGGCGAGGTATTGCGAGTACAGGTTTTCTGTGCTGCACTGACTGCATTGTTTTTGGCAATCAGGCTGGTTTTGCCAATTCCTGTAACTTCATATTGGTTGTTTTCTTTTTGAATCGCGAGGGTATTGGTTGGGGTGGATGCACATGCGGTTAATCCAAGTGCCAAACCGCCAAGTAAAGTCATAATAAAGTTTTTTTTCATTGCTTGTTCTCAAGTTACGACAGAATTGTATTATTTGAACATAGAATTTTTGAATGCTTTTGCAGGTTATGTACAGTTTGTGCTGATGCTCTGTTAAATTTCTCAAATTAATGATTAAGCAGGGATTGGACGTGGTGGAAATCATTCAGATTATGCTAATCTAGCGCAATCCTTGTGTTAGTTAGATTTATTTCAATGACGGACTCAAAAATAGAAATCATTCATCATAATATTCATCAACGTCAATCGATTGGACAACTCATTGAACCAGCGCCGAATACACAACAACTTGAAAAGGCGGTGCAGGCCGCACTCACGGCGCCCGATCATCATCGTTTAAAACCAACACGTTTTGTGGTTGTGACGCCTGAACAGCGTGCCGCTTTTGGTGAGCATCTGGCACAGGCTTTGGCCGATTTGGGTGAGACTGAGCCAGCACAATTGGAAAGAGTGAAGCATCATCCATTTCGCGCGCCTTTACTTGTTTTAGCCTTAACCACGATCCAAGATCACCCAAAGGTTCCGCACTTCGAGCAAATTTTAAGTACGGGTGCTGCTGTTCAAAACTTCTTACTCTCATTACAAGCACAAGGTTTTGCGAGTATGTGGCGTTCTGGTGCAGTTGTAGAATCTAATTGGCTTAAGCAACAATTCGGCTTAAAAGAGCAAGATTTGATTTCTGGTATTATTTATATTGGAACAGCCGCCAAAACGATTGCACCTCGTGCAGAAATAGAGAGTCAGGACTTTTTAAAAGTATGGCAGGCTACTTAAATCTTATTTGTGAATGATTAGAAATTTGTTTCAGGATAAAAAATGACAGAGTTGAAGTTTAGCGATTTGGTTGAACCCGTAGCTGTAGACCAGAAAACAGCATTAAGAATTACCGTGCTGGGTGGGGGGAGTTTTGGTACAGCAATGGCGAATCTGGCTGTGCGTAATGGCTGCGACACCATGATCTGGATTCGTGATGCGATTGTTGCTGAGGAAATCAATCAAACGCATATCAACAAGCGCTATTTGCCTGATTACACACTGGAAACAGGTCTGCGTGCGGTTTCTGATCTGGAGTTGGCGATACGTGACCGTGACATTATTTTGGTGGCAATTCCAAGTCATTCTTTCCGCGATGTGTTGAAGAAAATCGCGCCGTTTATTAGTGCGCAGGCAGTGGTTTCACTGACCAAAGGCATTGAAGCCAAAACCTTTAGCTTTATGAGTGATATTATCCGTACAGAATTACCTGAAGTGCCTTATGGGGTTCTATCGGGGCCAAATCTTGCAAAAGAAATTATGGCAGGTATGCCATCGGGTACAGTGATTGCCAGTGAATCTGAACTGGTTCGCTATGCAGTGCAACACGCCTTGCATAGTGCATTGTTCCGTGTATTTGGCAGTGATGATGTACATGGTGTGGAACTGGGTGGTGCGTTAAAAAATATCTATGCGGTGGCAATGGGGATGGGCGCTGCCTATAACATTGGTGAAAATACCAAAAGTATGATCTTAACCCGTGCTTTGGCGGAAATGAGTCGTTTTGCAGTCAAGCAGGGTGCAAATCCTTTAACTTTCCTAGGTTTGTCAGGTGTGGGTGATTTATTTGCGACCTGTAATAGTCCATTAAGCCGTAACTATCAGATCGGTTTTGCCCTGGGTTCAGGTAAAACACTGGATCAGGCGACTAAAGAACTGGGACAAACCGCCGAGGGTATCAACACCATTGTGCAGGTGCGTACCAAGGCACAGGAACTGGATGTGTATATGCCAATCACCAATGCCTTATATGAAGTGATTTTTGAAAATGCACCGCCAATGACCATTGCCTTATCGTTAATGAAAAATGGCCATCGTAGTGATGTGGAATTTGTTTTACCTCATCATGAAGTTTAATCAGAAAACTGTCATCCAATGTTGTTATGCTTGAATGAAAAAAATTAGAGAATGATTATGCAACTCACTTTAGTTCGTCACGGTGAAGCGTCTCCAGCAGTGAATGGAAATGATATGCAGCGTCCACTCACAATGCGTGGGCATCAACAGGCTGAGCAAACAGGAGATTTTCTCAAAGATGTGATTCAGCCTGAAATTTTTATTGTCAGCCCATTGTTACGTGCTCAGGAAACACTGCAACATATCAAGGCACATTTTCAGGGGATTCCTGTTTTAATCTGCGATAAAATTAAACCCGATGATAACGCCAAAGATGCCATAGAATGGTTATCGAAACTTCCATACGAGTCGATTGCGGTGGTGTGCCACATGAATGTAGTAGCACATATTGCGGAACAATTGACCCATGAAAGTTTTAATCCATTTGCATTGGCCGAAGCACGTATTTATGATCAGGCAGTGATTGCGAATGGTTTATCAACGCAAAAGAACCGTTTTACACCAACAATATAAATTTTATCTATCCTCAACAGGATAAGGATACTGAACACCGATGCTGTATTTATGGATGCCCGAAACCAATGGAACATGGTATTGGTCGGCTGGGGAAAACTGGTTGCAGGCAAACAGTCTTGAACAACTCATTCAGGATTTGCAAGCGCATAGTGGAAAAGAGGCGGTGGTCTATTTTCCAAGCCGCAATGCTCAAATGTTGCAGCAGCCTATGACAAAGGCGCATTACAAGCAATTGGGGCAAGAAGGCATTAAATATCTGTTAGAAGAGTTTGTGACCTTGCCAATTGACCAGATGAAAGTGGTGCATCATTTTCAGCATGATCAACTCAATATTTTAGGTGTTGCGCAATTTACCATTGAAACTTGGCAGCATGCCCTAAGCCTTTTACCGATCCAGATTGTCGCTTTCTTGCCTGATTTTCTGATTCTGCCTGAGCCAGCACAAAATGAAGTGGTACTGGTGAATCTGTATGACCATTTACTGGTGAGGGAAAATGTCTGGTCAGGTAACTCGATTGATGATTTAGGGTTATTTCTGGAATTTCAGTCATCAGAAACGCAATATAAATTTGCCAATCTCAGTGCAATCCAACTGGATGTTTTGGCAACAGCATCTGATAAAGATCAACGTACTGAGTTTAGCTACCAGTTTGAGCAGTTTCCAAGACCGAAGCAACATCCATTTAATGTGTTGCCAAAGGCAAAAAATGCCGATGTACAATGGTCAGGCTACTGGAAAGCCTCGGCAGCCGTTTTATTGGCCGTGATTCTGGTGCAGCTGGGTTATGATGCCTTGCGCTGGTCAAAGTTGAGAAAGCTGGCGGATCAAACTGCTTTACAGGCGATCGATCAGTATAAGCATTGGTTTGGCGAAAATACCCGTGTGACTGAGCAGAACATTAAAAGCCAGTTTGAAAGCCAGTTGCGCATGAGCCAGCTTGGAGATACGCAGGCATTGTCATTGTTGAGTCGGGTAGGGCCAATATTGATGCAGAAACAGATTGTTGCCCAACAAGTCAGTTATGATGCTTCAACATTGGCAATGTCGTTAAAGGCAAAATCAGCAAATGACTTGCAGGCGTTGGCACAGCAGTTGAATCAGCAGGGTTTTCAGGCGGAACTTGGAAATGTACAAGCGGATAGTGTCGGTGCGATTGGGATGGTCAAAGTAAAATAATGAAAGCGTTCACACAATTACAAAATAGTCTTGATCAGAAAGCTGAGGCGCTGAATCAATATTTACAGAGCCTGTCAGTGCGTGAGCGCGTGATGGTGGTTTTTACAACTGTTTTTTTAATCGTTGTGATTGTTGGTTCCGCTTTGTGGAAAATGCATGCTTTGGCAAACCAGCAACAAAAGCGTTTAAATGAGCTTAAGGATTTAATGGTCTGGATGCAGAGTAATGCTGCAACCATGAAACCTGCCAATGACCTTGCCCTTTCCTCGGCGGATAAAATCCAGCGTACAGCACAGCAGCAAGGGTTGGCAGTTTCTTCGCAGCAAAATGGAGAACAGATCCAAATTGTTGCGGAACATCAGAATTATTCTGTACTTGCCAACTTTTTAATGCAGCTATCCCAGATGGGGGTGAGCATTGAAAAAATGGACATGGTTTCCAATGCAGGCCAGATTAAATTAACGGCAACAGTTAAATAAAAGGTGGTGTTTTAAAAACTATGCTGACTATATTTTAACCATAAATTAAATCTCATAAAGCATTAAAAATATAGCGGCAGAATAAAAATTGAAGTTTTACTCTGCCGTCCCTATTAAATATAAAAATCCCCCTTACGTACTAAAGGGGGATTGAATATGGTCTTAACGTATTTTAGCGAGGAAACGGCCTAAACGGTTAATTGCCTCACGTAACTCATTTTCCGCAGGTAAAAATACCACACGGAAATGGTCAGGCGTTGGCCAGTTAAAGCCCGTACCCTGAACCAGTAAAACTTTTTCAGCCTTTAATAAATCCAGCATGAATTTTTCGTCATCTTCAACTGGATAAATTTCTGGGTCAAGTTTAGGGAAGCAGTACATGGCACCATCAGGTTTAACACAACTGACACCAGGAATTTCATTCAACATTTCCCATGCAATATTGCGTTGTTCATATAAACGCCCACCAGGGCGAATCAAATCATTAATGGATTGATAACCACCTAACGCAGTTTGAATGGCATATTGCGCCTGATGGTTGGCACACAGGCGCATGGAAGCCAGCATGTCCAGACCCTCGATATAGTCTGCCGCACGCGCCTTGTCCCCTGTAATCGCCATCCATCCAGCACGATAACCTGCAATACGATATGCCTTTGATAAACCGTTAAAAGATAAACAGAGCTGATCACCAGAAAGAGCAGCAACAGCCACATGTTCAATACCGTCATAAACGATTTTATCGTAGATTTCATCAGCAAATAAAATCAAGTCATGTTTTTTCGCCAATGCGACAATTTGTTCTAACACATGGCGAGGGTAGACCGAACCTGTCGGGTTATTTGGATTAATCACCACAATTCCACGCGTATTGGGCGTGATCTTGCTTTCCATATCGGCAATGTCAGGATACCAGTAGTTCTCTTCATCACATTTATAGTGAACTGCCGTACCCCCTGAAAGGTTGACTGCGGCTGTCCACAATGGGTAGTCAGGCATTGGCACCAGCATTTCATCGCCGTCATCCAGCAACCCTTGCATTGCCATCACGATCAGTTCAGACACACCATTGCCGACATAGACATCATTGACATGCATATCAAAAATGCCTTTCTGCTGGTAATACTGGCAAATTGCCTTACGGGCAGGGAAAATGCCTTTAGAATCAGTGTAGCCAATCGCATTTGGCAGGTTTAAGGCAACGTCGTTAATAATCTCTTGTGGGGCTTCAAAACCAAAAGGTGCGGGGTTGCCGATATTTAGCTTGATGATTTTATGTCCTTGCTCTTCCATTTCATTGGCGGCGCGTAATACTGGTCCACGAATGTCGTAACAAACATGCTCAAGCTTAGAGGATTTCCTGATTTCTCTAGTGGTTTGAGTTGAGTTGGGAATAGCAGTATTTTTAGACATAGCTGGATTCACTTTTGCATATCGGTATAAATAACTTTTAAAGGTTTCAATGGTAACCAGATCAAGATCATGCTGATCTCTCAGTAATTCAACAATTTTTTCATGGGTAAAACCCGATTGTTGATATTGTCTGATGGTTGGCAATAGGTTTTGGAAAACCACACTTTTCTTTTGCGACATTTTTTGTCCTGTACAACAGACAGCGGTGTGGCATCAGCATAGCATCATATTTGCTTACTTGGAAGATGAAGTTATAAATAAAATGCTCACTATAAAATATAATTTGCTTTCTATTTGCTATTTGTGCGGTAAATGTTTAATTTTTTATAAATTTTGCAGCAATAGACTAGAGTTTTTGTTGTGAATGGCGTAAATATAAAAACTGATCACCAAATACTTTTAAAATATAGAACAAAAGGAGCAGGTCATGGGAAAAGTCAATAAAACTGACCGAGAATGGCAAAGAGAACTGTCACCAGAAGAATATCGGATTACCCGCCAAAAAGGCACAGAGCCTGCTTTCACTGGACAATACTGGAACACTAAGCAACATGGAATCTACGTGTGCCGTTGCTGTGGTGCGGAACTATTTTCTTCGGACACCAAATATGACAGTGGGTGTGGCTGGCCGAGCTTTTTTAGACCGCTTGACAGCACTGCAATAGAAGAACACGAAGATTTGTCGCATGGTATGGTCAGAACGGAAATTGTCTGCCATGACTGTGACGCACATTTGGGGCATGTATTTGAGGATGGTCCGCAGCCGACAGGATTGCGCTATTGCGTTAATTCGGCATCACTACAACTTAAAACACAAGAAAAGAACGACGAGGAAACATATCCATGAGTAACATTTATCAGTTTGAAGCTGAATTGTTAGAGGGAGATATAAAGGCGCTCGCCGACTATAAAGGTAAGGTCATGCTGATTGTAAACACTGCAAGCAAGTGTGCTTTTACCCCACAGTTTGCAGGACTTGAAAAACTATATGAAAAATATAAACCACAGGGTCTGGAAATTTTGGGGTTTCCATGTAACCAGTTTGGTGGGCAGGATCCAGGAACAAATAAAGAAATAGGGGCGTTCTGCCAACGTAACTATGGGGTTAATTTTCCAATGTTTGCCAAAGTTGATGTAAAAGGACCTGAAGCACATGCCATTTTTCGTTTTTTAACCCGAGAGGCGAAAGGCATTTTGGGAAGCCAGAACATTAAATGGAATTTCACCAAATTTCTCGTGGGACGTAATGGTGAGGTTTTAGGACGTTACGCGCCGACTACCAAGCCCGAGGCTTTCGAAGCAGATATTGAGAAAGCATTAGCAAGCAAATAAGAGACAATAAAAAAAATGGGCGGTTTATTAACCGCCCATTTTTTATGGATGTTTTTATTCAACGGTTTTAGATTTCCTCAACCCATGAAGCTTACGATTAATATCATCAATAAAGGTGTAAACCACAGGAATCACTAATAATGACAAGAAAGTGCTGGTGATCAATCCACCAATCACTGAAAGTGCCATTGGTGCGCGGAAGCTTGGATCAGTTCCAATACCTAATGCAATCGGTAACATCCCAGCACCCATTGCCAATGTGGTCATGATAATAGGGCGGGCACGTTTATGGCAGGCATCAAGCAAGGCATTGAAACGCGAATAGTCTCGCTCTTTACGCGCAATAATGGCGTAATCCACCAAGAGAATTGAGTTTTTACTTGCGATTCCCATGAGCATGATTAAACCGATTAAGCTTGGCATTGAAAAGCTACTTTTTGCCAAAAGTAACAGCACGAAAGCGCCACCCAAAGACAGCGGTAATGCAACCAAGATGGTGATCGGTTGTAAAAAGTCCTTAAATAAAAGCACCAACACCACATAAATACACAGTACACCCGTCAGCATGGCCAAGCCAAAGCTTGAGAATAATTCCTGCATCACTTCAGCATCACCGATATTGGTACGTTTTACTGTCGGTGGTAGATTCTTCATGGTTGGTAATTGATCAACTTTCGCTGCAATATCACCCAAAGGCTGGTTGTTGAGTTCAATATTAAAGTTGATATTACGAAGACGGTTGAAGCGGTCAATCTGTGATGGTCCACTTTCAATATTCACATCGGCAATCGTCCCCAGCATGACAGGACCATGACTACCCTTGATCATGAGGCGTTTAATCAGTTCCTGATCCTGACGGGCGGCAAGAGGCAATTTAATCACCACAGGCACCTGACGCTGTGAAAGGTTGAGTTTTGCCAGATTTTGGTCAAAGTCACCTGCAGTTGCGATACGTAAAGTCTCGGCAATATCGTAAGTGGTCACACCCAAATCTGCGGCTTTGGCAAAATCAGGGCGAATCACCAGTTCAGGACGAATCAGTGCCGCACTTGAAGTAATACTGCCAATATTCGGAATGGTGCGTAATTCACGTTCCAGTGCGCGGGCTGTTGACATCAAGGCTTCAGGGTCATCGCCTGAAAGTGCCAGTTGATATTGGCTGTTATTGCCCGCCAGACCGACCTGAATTCTGGCACCTGGCAAGGGTGCTAAACGTTGACGAATCTGGTCTTCAATGTCTTGCAGACTGGCACTGCGTTCAGTACGTTCAGTGGTTTGAATAGTCAGAGTCGCTTTACGAGGTTCACTAGATGCACCACCAGCAAAGGGGTCACTTCCTGCAGCGCCTCCACCAATGGTGGTATAGATGCTTTTAATTTCAGGATGATCCTTAATTAGGCTTCGTGCATATTCTGCCGTTTTTAAGGTATCGGCAAATTGTGAACCTGGGGTCAATTCCAGACGTACCTGCGTTTGTCCAGTGTCTGGTGGTGGTACAAATCCAGTTGGTAATAGTGGAATCAGCATAACTGAACCAATAAAAAAGGCGATTGCCCCAAACAGCGTGATCCAGCGATGGTTTAAACACCACGTCACCAGACGCATATAGCTACGCATGACTTTGCCATCTTTGGCACGGTCTTTCGCTAAAGCCGCTGTACCTTGATCATTGGCAGGTTGGTCAGTATCTTCATGAGGTTCAACTTTGCCGACCCAGGGTTTAAGGATATAGGCAGACATCATTGGGGTAAGCAAACGTGCTACGAGCAAGGAGGCAAAAATGGCCAATGCTGCTGTCCAGCCAAACTGCACAAAGAATTTACCTGCAATACCACTCATAAAGGCGGTCGGTAAAAATACTGCAATCAGGGTAAATGTGGTGGCAATCACGGCAAGCCCAATTTCATCGGCAGCTTCCATTGCCGCTTCATAGGGTGTTTTACCCATCCTGAGATGTCGAATGATATTCTCAATCTAAACAATTGCATCATCGACCAGAATCCCGACCACCAGCGACATTGCTAAAAGAGTAACAGTATTGAGGGTGAAACCAAAAAAGTACATCCCAATCAGGGCTGGTAAAATTGACAGGGGCAGGGCAGTTGCGGCAATGATGGTCGCACGCCAGTCACGTAGGAATAGCCACACCACTAAAATAGCTAAAATGGCACCCTCGTAAAGCAGTGACATCGAACCTTTATAGTTGTCAGCAACGGGCTTAACAAAGTTAAATGCTTCGGTGATTTTAATGTCTGGATGTGCAGCCTTGAGTTTATCCAATGCTTCGACCACACCCTTTTCAACATCAACCTCACTGGCACCCTTACTACGGGTAATTTCAAAGCCAATCACAGGCTGTCCATTCAGCAATGCAGCAGAACGGCGTTCGGCAATACCATCATGAATGGTCGCAACCTGATCAAGACGTATATGGCGGCCATCACTGAGTGCAATATCTATTGCCCCAATTTCTTCGGCTGTTTTTACCGTTGCAATGGTGCGAATGGACTGTTCACTGCCGCCAATCTTGGTTTGACCGCCAGATGCATCTTGCTGGATCAAACGCAATTGTCGGGTAATATCCGTTGCAGTTGCATTCAGTGCCAGTAATTTTTCAGGGTCAAGTTCAACCTCAACCTGACGGGTAACACCGCCCACACGGGCGACTGCACCCACACCCTTAACTTGTAGCATGGCGCGGGCAATATCATAGTCCACAAACCATGACAGAGCCTCCTCATCCATTTTCGGCGACTGGATGGTATAAGTTAGAATGGGTGAGCCTGAAAGGTTGATTTTACTGACAATTGGGTCACGTAAATCGGCAGGCAAGTCTGAACGCACCTGGGAAACCGCGTTACGAACGTCATCTACCGCCTCTTGCAGTGGTTTTTCCAGTTGGAACTCGGCTGTAACCGTGACAACGCCATCCTGAATATTGGTATATTGATTTCTTAAACCTTGCAGGGTGGCAATCGAGTTTTCAATTTTACGAGCAACTTCAGTTTCCAGTTGTGGTGGCGCAGCACCTGGCAGGGCTGCGGTCACAGTCACCATTGGCAATTCAATATCTGGAAATTGCTGGATTTTCATCCATTTAAAACACATTAAACCCGTCAATCCCAGCATAATAAATAATAAAATGGCTGGAATAGGATTACGGATTGACCAGGCAGAGAAATTCATTTTAATTCCCCTGTGTGGTCACAAGTTGTTTAGTCAATGGCGTATCAGGAATGTCTTTTGCGACAGTCACTAAATCACCATCGGTGAGGAAACCTGTACCAGACGCAACCAGTTTTACATTTGCAGGCAAGTCCAGAATCTCAACACGATCAGCCAAACGTCGCCCAACAGTCACTTTTTGCTGTGCTACACGATTGTTTTTCCCCACAATAAATACATAGGCAAAGCCATCGCGTAGCAACAAGGCAGTTTGTGGAATAGTGAGTGCTGGTTTTTCACCTAAATCAAATTAACCTTTTACAAACATGCCCATCCGAAACGCCTGAGTGGCTGGCAAGTCAACATAAACCAAGCCATAACGGGTTTGTGGATCAATCACAGGGGCAATTATCCGAACCTTGCCTGTAATGGCAGGCTGGGCAGGGTCAGGCGAAAAAATACGCGCATTCATCCCTTGCTTGAGTTTATACAAATCCGAAGTGGTAACTTCCGCACGCCATTCCAGACGGTGATCCCGAATCAGGCGGAACAGTTCCTGTCCAGTCTGAGCCAAAGAACCGACAGTTGCGGTACGGGCTGAAATCACCCCATTGTCAGGTGAGATCACCTGAGTTTGTGCCAAACGTAGTTGATTGCTTTCAATCTGTGCTCTGGAGGCATCCAGTCTTGCTTGGGCAGTGGCTTGGGAAGTTTGGTATTGGGTTAATTCCTGGGCCGAGATTGCACCTGTATTTCTGAGCTGCTGAATTCGTTTATTGTTGGTCACGGCATCAGCCAATACAGCCTGTGCTTCGGCATAGCTGGCTTTGGCCGCTGCCAAATCGGCACGGATGGTATCGCTGTTAATCTCTGCCAAAACCTGTCCACGTTTAACCTCATCACCGACATTGACATTGACGCGAGTAAGACGCTGACCAGACAATTCACTGCCAATCACCACTTCTTGCCATGCTGCGATATTGCCATTTGCGGTGAATGTCTGTTTCCAGTTTTGCTGTTCAGGTTGAACGACCGTCACCGTTAAGGCAGCTTTTTGTTCGGTTGTTTCTGCATTGTCTGGTTTTTCTGTCGCAGCGGTTTTGTTTGAGCTGCCTGACTTCCACAGCAGGAATGCGACAAGCAACAATACAATCACGATTGCCAAAATGAACCAAACTTTTTTCTTTGTTTTCTGGGGAGTTTGAGAAGTCATCTTTCCATAGTCAATTTAAATTGATGGTTAAGTATAGACGAAGATTTCAAGCCATAGTTATAACATAAAGATGAATATTGGTTTTGAATCCGTATCTTATCTTTGATATGGGAAATGCAAAATTCTAATGCTGGCTCAAGGCGTTTGATTTATAAACTATGGAGTATATACTGCGATTCAGTATGGTAATATCAAGACTATTCTTAGAAAAACTGGGTCGGATGATAAAATTCCCCAAAATATCAAATGAACTTTGGGGATTTTATTTATAAAATCGCTTTCAACCGCTTCACGACTTCTTCGCACTGTGCTAAATCAGCGACAAGCGCCATCCGCACATGGTTTTCACCTGGATTACCCTGTTCAGTATCACGGGATAGATAACGACCTGGCAATACCTTGATATGCGTTTTTTCCATCAACATTTTGGCAAAAGCTTCATCATTATCGACTTTAAGCCAGTAATAAAAACCTGCATCTGGTTTTTGTAATGGCAGTAAATGACCCAATTCAGACTGGAATAAATCAAATTTGGTACGGTATTGCTGGCGATTTTCTTCGACATGCGTTTCATCATTCCACGCTGCAATCGAAGCCAGTTGATGCTGTACAGGCATTGCCGCGCCGTGGTAGGTGCGATATTGCAAGTAAGGCTTTAACAATGCCGCATCACCAGCAACAAAACCTGAGCGCATTCCTGGCAAGTTTGAACGTTTAGACAATGAGTGGAACACGATACAGTTTTTATAGTCATCACGTCCCAATTCAGCACAAACTTCCAATAGCCCAATCGGTGCCTGATCAAACCAAAGTTCTGAATAACATTCATCAGATGCAATCACAAAACCATATTGGTCAGAAAGTGCAATCAGTTTTTTAAACTGTTCTTTTGACAGTACTGTACCTGTTGGATTACCTGGGGTACACACAAATAATAACGCCGTTTTTTCCCATACTTCCGCAGGAACGGCATCAAAGTCGCCGAGATAGCCATTTTCTTCAGTGCAGTTGATAAAATAAGGTTTTGCACCTGCCAATAATGCAGCACCTTCATAAATTTGATAGAACGGATTTGGCATCACGATATACGGTGCATCTTCACGTTTAATTAAGGCTTGCACAAAAGAAAAGATACCTTCCCGTGTTCCAGAAACAGACAAAATATGATCTTCCGCACTGATTTGGTTCAGCTTGAAACGATTGTTCAGCCATTGTGCAATACTTTGGCGCAGCTCAGGCAAGCCTTTACTGTTGGGGTAGGTTGATAAATGCCCAAAATTATCAATAATCGCTTGTTTAACGAACTCAGGTGCGGGGTGTTTAGGTTCACCAATTGACAGTGGAATCAACGGTAAATCGGCAGGTTGTAGCCCTTTAAAAAGCTGGTTTAACTTTTCAAAAGGATAAGGATGCAATAAAGATAAACTTGAGTTCATTGAAACAATTACCAAACTGTAGGGGCGTATTGCATACGCCCAATGTATTGATGAAAATTGGAATTACGATGGGTTAAGAACCTGATTTGACACTTCATCCAAAGCGGATTTTAGTGTTTCCGCAAAGGCCTTGACTTCTTCATCTGTAAGCAATACGCCATTTTTCTTGGTGACAAAGAAAATATCCTCGGCACGTTCACCCAATGTTGCAATTTTAGCAGAGTGAATGTCCAGACCTTGCAGCATAAACAGGGCACCAATTCGTGCCAGTAAGCCAGGTTGATCCAGTGTCGAGATTTCAACCATGTGTTGCTGTAAGGCTGGATTTAGCACAATATCAACCGTATTCTGCACATCAAAGTGACGGAGGTGGCGCGGAATACGGCGTTGCATAATACCTGGATATTGGTCTGAATGACTGAGAGCATCAACCAGAGCCGCTTTAACCTTACGTTCCCGATCAGGATCGGTGAGCAATGTGCCAAAACGGTCCAGCACCAAGTAAGTATCCAGACTAAATGCAGTGCTTGCGGTGATAATTCTGGCATCCTGAACATCAAGGTTCATACGGTCCAGCACCGCCACAGTGGTTGCGAACAGGTTAGGCTGGTCACGGGTATAAATAAAGATTTGAACCGCATCATCTGCGGCATTACGATGTGCGCGTAATAAAACCAAGGGCTCTGGATTATCGCCGTGCTGTAGAATCGCCTGAGTGTGCCATGCAATCTCGTTGGCAGACTCCTTGACAAAATATTCATCCCCCAGCTCTTGCCAGACTTTTTCTACTTCGGCGAGCGAGAAGTCATTGACCAGTAATTCACTGGCTGCAAACTTGGTGTCCTCAATCAGCATCTGGTAATCCACAGGGCGACCTAAACCTGAGCGAATCACGTCACGGGCATAGGTATAGAGCTGGCGCATCAGAGAAGCGCGCCATGTGTTCCAGAGTTTTGGATTGGTTGCGTTAATATCTGCAACGGTCAGTGTATACAGATAATCCAGATGCTCCATGTCACCAACTTTTTCAGCAAATTCCTTTACTTCGTCAGGATCGGAAATATCTTTTTTCTGGGCTGTGAGTGACATCAGGAGATGGTTGTTAATCAGCCAGGCCACCAGTTTGCATTCGCGCTCGGTAAAACCATGTGTGCGGCAGAACTTAATTGCATCAATTGCCCCAAGTTCGCTATGGTCACCGCCACGACCTTTGGCGATGTCATGGAAAATTGCCGCCATATACACAATGTCATGTCGTGCAATACGCTGGAACACTGAGCTGACCACAGGGAAATCCTTGGCAAATTCAGGCGCTTTAAAACGGCTGAGATTACGCAGCAATAACAGGGTATGTGCATCAACCGTATAAATATGGAACAGGTCGTATTGCATCAATCCCATAATCTGCCCGAAAGCAGGAATATAGTTGCCCAAAACGCCGTAACGTTTCATCGCCACCATCGTATTGTAGAGATGCGGTGAGCGAATGATTGACATAAACAACGCCTGATGTTCTGGGTTGTCGCGGAAACGCTGGTCAATCCGCTTGGCTGCAAGGACCAGCAGACGCAAGGTGCGGGCGCGAATACCTGTAATCTCAGGACGGTTTGCCAATAGATAGAATAATTCTAAAATCGCGCTCGGTTCTTCAGAGAAAACCTTATGGTGTTGTACGGCAAGTTTGCCATCCACAATTTTAAAGCGGTCATTAATTTCTACAATCTGGCGTTCATAGTCAGGCAAACGTGGGGTAATCACCGACTCATTGAAATAGGCAAGCAGCATTTCACTCAGGGTAGAAACCTGTTGGGCAGTGCGGTAATACCGTTTCATGAACTGTTCAACGGCAAAATTGACGTGTTGACCCTCTTCACGGACATAGCCAAACTTTGCTGCAATATCACGTTGATATTCAAACAATAAACGGTTTTCATCACGTTTTGCCAAGCGATGTAAATGGGTGCGGATTTCCCATAGAAAACTTTCCGCTTCTTCAAGTACAGCAAGCTCAAATTCAGTGATAAAACCTAAATGTACAAGGTCATAGATACGGTTGACACGGAAGTGGCGTTTTGCAATCCAGCCAATCTGGTTGATGTCACGAATACCGCCTGGCGCATTTTTAATGTCGGGTTCCAGATTGCTTTCAGTGTTGTTATGTTGGGCATAGCGCTTGGCTTGCTCAGCCATTTTCGCATCATAGAACGTTTTATCAGTCCAGGTTTGCGCCACAATACGGCGAGGCCACTTGGCAAGCTGTTCATTACCTGTGATTAGACGCGCTTCAATCAGGGTGGTGGCAACCGTCAGGTCATTACTGGCTTGTTCAACGCAGTTTTGAATAGTGCGAACGCTTGTCCCTGGCTTAAAATTACCGACATCCCAAAGTGAGGAAATAAAAGCGGAAATCAGTTTTTCTTGTTCTTCACTGATTTCATCCTCTGACAAAATCATGATGTCGGTATCGGAATAGGGGAGCATCTCATGGCGACCATAACCGCCAACAGCAAATAAACCCAACTCGGTTTGATCTAAGCCTGCATGATTCCAAAGAAAAATGAGTGCCTCATCAATCGAATCAGATCGGGCACTAATCACATCACGAATGGAAGCACCATTTTCATAACTTTGCTGTAATTGCTTTTCTACATCTGTTCGCCATTGGTTAATGGCTTGAATATCATGAAGGCTGGTGACGTAGTTTAACAAAGGCGATGTATTGATCATGAAAATGGGTCTTCTATCAAAGTCCCTCTTGGTCAAAGAGGGATTAAGGGAGATATTTTAAGCGTTGGTTTGTACAATCACCTGATCTGCTGCCTGCTGTGCCAGTTCACGCGCGAGGTCTGTGGTTTCAGCACGTGCGGTGGCAACACCCATACGGCGGCGTTTGAAGCCCTCTGGTTTACCAAACAAGCGCAAGTCAGTGTTCGGGTTTGCCAAAGCAAGATTTAAGCCAGAGAAGCTCAGGTTGTTCGCATCCACACCTGCATAGATTACGGCACTGGCTGCCACACTATGACGGGCTGTGTTGACTGGTAAACCTAAAATCGCACGAGCATGCAGCTCAAATTCACTCTGGAACTGTGATGCCAGAGTTACTAGACCTGTGTCATGTGGGCGAGGTGAGACTTCACTAAACCAGACTTTATCGCCTTTAATAAATAACTCTACACCAAAAACACCACAGCCACCCAAAGCGGTTGTGACTTTATTTGCAATACGTTTTGCTTCCTGCAAGGCTGCGACTGTCATTGGTTGTGGCTGCCAGCTTTCAACATAGTCACCCGCATCCTGACGGTGTCCAATTGGATCGCAGTAATGGGTTTCGATTTCACCTGTTGCTGGATTTTTAGCACGTACGGTTAATAGGGTAATTTCAAAATCAAAATCAATTTGTGATTCAATGATCACTGTACCCTGATTGACACGACCACCTTGCATGGCATATTCCCAGGCCACATCAACCTCATCAAAGTTCTTAACACGGGACTGACCTTTGCCAGAAGAGGACATGACAGGTTTAACAAAGTTTGGATAACCAATATCGTCACATGCTGCACGGAAGCTTTCCAATGTGCTGGCAAAGCGATAGGCGGAAGTGGGCAAGCCCAGTTCTTCCGCAGCTAAACGGCGAATGCCCTCACGGTTCATGGTGAGGTTGACGGCTTTTGCTGATGGAATCACCGTTGCAGTTTTGCGTTGCTCGATTTCAAGCAAAACCTCAGTCGCAATGGCCTCAATTTCAGGAACAATTAAATTCGGTTTAATTTTTTCAATCAGTTGTTTTAATTCAGTTGGATCTGCCATATTCAGGGTATAGGAATAATGGGCAACCTGCATGGCAGGTGCATGGTCATAACGGTCAGCCGCATGAACTTCGACACCCAAGCGTTGTAAAGAAATCACCACTTCTTTACCCAGCTCTCCAGAACCTAACAGTAAAACCTTAAATGCAGAAGATTGAAGTGGAGTTCCAAGAGTAACGCTCATGCGAATAATCCTATCCTGATAAATTTGTGTTTAAGCATAGCAGAACTTGCCGCTGAATTAAGCTTAAATTGACACAAAAAATGGTTTTTGTTAGACAAAAATCCTACCTTGTATTGTTTTCGCTTATTTAGACATTGACCTGATAGTTCAGCCCCAATTCATCCGCATTTTTGCCCCGTATTCCCCAGTTACATTTCGGTGTTTCAAAAATCGTGATTTCAATATCCTGAGCTGAAATGCCACATTGCTGTTGAATATTGGCAAAGATTGCCTGCACAAAGCGCTTTTTGGTTTCTATGCTTCGACCCTCAAACATGAAAATTTCAATAATGATGTAGCGGTCACTACGGTCATCTGGATAGATAAAATCATCTTGTTTCAGGGCAATAAAACGCTGAAACTTCTTTTCCACAGGATAGCTCAGACTTTCAACCAAAGCCTGATGGATGGCTTGGGAAAGCTGATCTCTAAATTGATCTATTGTTTTGCGATGCGCATAGATTTTTATTTGTGACATGAGTGGTTTTTATCCATGATAAATAAGTAACAATGATTGAGAATTATTCCCAGATTGACTAGCATAATGCCGAAATATTTCATTGGCGACTTGATATGTCTAATCCAAAAACTCGTGTGGCAATAATCGTATTGTGTAGCACCTTTTTATTGACTGCATGTGGGCAGGGAGACAATCAACCTGAAAAAAAGGTTGAAATCAAACCTGCGCCAAAATTAAACAATGATGCAACCACTTATGCAAATGCGGCGTGGACATTGATTAATGAAATTGACCCAATTATCTATAATAAACAAGTCTCTGAAATTGAGGAAAAAGTCAGGAAACCTTTACGCCAGCTCAGCACGGATTGGCGGATCAATGTCAAAATGACCGACTCTGTGACAGAAGGCAAATATGCACTTTGCCGTAAGGCACTGACCAGTCTGGACACATGGGCGCGAGATGTAAAAGATCGTTCATCTAGCTCCGCGCAGAAGCAGGCAGACTATGAACGTGATAAAGCCCAATGTAAGGATGCAATTGATAATCCTGCACTGGGAAATACCTCTCCAAAATAAAATAAGCGGGAAGAAAAATCCCGCTTTGGTGGTTTATGTCGCACTTCAAGTTTTACTCTGCCCAATATTGTGACCCATTTTGTGGGGATTCCCTTAATTGTTTTTTCAATTTTATGTTTAACCGCCCGCGCTGGGGTGGAAATATCAGGTTTTTCAGTAACACTGGCAATTGTTTTGATTGTCTTGAGTAGCATTTACTATATTTCGCTTGATAAGCTGTTTGGTGTACTGATGCTGATTTTATTGTGAATAAAATTCACGAAGAATTAAATAAATATCAATCTGTGCAACGGCAAACTTCGTGCTACAATACGCACCAATCTTTAGCACGGCTTAAAAGCCCTAATTTATAGGACCCCCGCTAATGTTTGCCAATATCTCTATTGCTGAATTTGATCCAGAAATCGCTCAGGCAATTGCTTCGGAAGGTGAGCGTCAAGAAGCTCATATCGAACTTATTGCATCTGAAAACTATTGCTCTCCAGCAGTGATGGAAGCACAAGGATCAAAACTGACCAACAAATATGCAGAAGGCTATCCTGGCAAACGCTACTATGGCGGTTGTGAATATGTTGATGTCGTAGAACAGCTTGCTATTGATCGTGCCAAAGCATTGTTTGGTGCAGATTATGCAAACGTTCAGCCACATGCGGGTTCTCAGGCAAACTCTGCTGTTTACCTGGCGCTGCTTAACCCAGGCGATACCGTTTTGGGTATGAGCCTGGCACACGGTGGTCACTTGACTCACGGTGCGAAAGTCAGCTTTTCTGGTAAAACCTATAATGCAGTCCAGTATGGTTTAAACCCAGAAACGGGCGAAATTGATTATGAAGAAGTTGAACGTTTGGCTTTAGAGCACAAACCACGTATGATCGTTGCAGGTTTCTCTGCTTATAGCCGTGTGGTTGATTGGCAGCGTTTCCGTGATATCGCAGACAAAGTAGGTGCTTACCTGTTTGTTGATATGGCACACGTTGCTGGTCTGGTTGCTGCTGGTGTTTATCCAAACCCAGTGCAAATTGCAGATGTGACCACGACAACGACACACAAAACACTGCGTGGTCCACGTTCTGGTTTAATCCTTGCCAAAGCAAACGAAGAAATCGAGAAAAAACTTCAATCTGCTGTTTTTCCTGGTAATCAGGGTGGTCCTTTGATGCATGCGATTGCAGCGAAAGCAATTTGCTTTAAAGAAGCCATGTCTGATGAATTCAAGGCATATCAACAACAAGTGGTGAAGAATGCTCAGGCAATGGCAGACGTGTTTATCTCTCGTGGTTATGATGTGGTTTCAGGCGGTACAGACAACCATCTATTCTTATTGTCTTTGATCAAGCAAGAGGATGTAACAGGTAAAGATGCTGATGCATGGTTAGGTGCTGCGCATATTACGGTTAATAAAAATGCCGTGCCAAATGATCCGCGTTCTCCATTTGTGACTTCTGGTATCCGTATTGGTACACCAGCAGTAACTACGCGTGGTTTTGGTGAAGTGGAAGTTCGTGATCTTGCGGCTTGGATCGCTGACATTATCGACAGTAAAGGTAATGAACAAGTCATTGCGGATGTAAAAGCTAAAGTTGAAGCGGTTTGTGCTAAATTCCCAGTTTATGCTGAATAATTTGCTTTGCTAAATAAAATTCTAAAAACACCTCAAACTTCGGTTTGGGGTGTTTTTTTATGCCTGAAAATTGATGAACTCATCAAATCCAATGAAGCATTTTATGGCAGTTTGCCTTAAAAAAGTGCTATTCAAACTATTGTTCTATTTTCTTGCCTTATTTTGTTGCTATTTAAGTAACCTGAACACGATTTAAATATTTTTCTAATATATTAAAAGATATCTTGATGGAATCTTGCAGAGTTCTCATCTAATTTCAGCATAAACTTTCAGCTGGACTTACTTTTGTTTCGGCATGAGGAGCGAAGCTCCGCAAGGGCAACCATCTTGCGCAGCTATCGCTGCTCACCGCAAAACTCGTTGACTACTATCAGCTAACTTAATGAATCGCAAAAACAACATTCTATTAATTGAGTCCTGTCTCAAACAATTGCGGATGACGTTTCCGCGTATCGTAATTCATTGAGAATTTTATATCGAACTTATATTAAGTAATACTTTTCCTAAAAATAGTATTACTAAAATGGCATGTCTTTTGCTTTTAGATAAATAGATCAAAAGTTGTCTAGGGTTCCGATGTGTTTTGCACATGACTGGACCGAGAGAGAACGGTTCGGCAGAACTACACGGAGGGATAAAAGCCCGGGAGGATCGGCATTTTGCCATAACGAGGTCAAATCATCCTAAGGGGTTTTGTTATGCATCCATCTATTTATCATAATAATCAAATACTTTGGCAAGAAAAATTACTCGGTGGCCATCACTGGTCGGGTCGGATTCAGCGTGGGGCAGTGTTGCAATTTGAGCCACTGGGTGCAAATGCCAATGTTTCGCTCTATTGTGTCAATGCCGAAGATAAACTGGAACGCTTCAATATGCCTGACAGTTTAAAGGCACAGCACACTGCATTTTTATCGACGGGACATGTGCTGTATTCTGATTTGGGGCGGGTGATGGCATCGATTGTTCAGGATGGTCATGGCTGGAATGATGTATTTTGTAGCCCAAGTACGCCTGCACAAATTCAACAGCAATTTGGCATTCAAAGCTTTCAGGATGCCCGCAATGATATGTATCAAAGTGGCCTGAATGGCTTGTTGGTTGAGTTTGCCAAGTTTGGTTTAAAACAGGCTGATTTAACCGCTTGTGTGAATCTCTTTTCTAAGGTTATTCCTGATGAGGCAGGCAAATTGTCCTATGTTCAGGAAGATAAAACCCAGCAAAGCATTGAGTTACGTTTCGAAATGGATTGTTTGCTATTTTTATCGGCTGCACCACATGCGCTGGATACCTCTGAAAGCTATCAACCTGCCGATGTTCAACTCCGTTTATTCAAGGCTAATGCCTTAGCTGAATCCGATGTGTGTCGTGATTCCTGTCCTCAAAATCAGCGTGGTTTTGCCAACAATGCCCGCTATTACGCTTTATCTGTTTAATTTTTGAGGAAAAAATCATGACCACATTACAATTTCAAAATACGGTTTTAGATGAAGTGTGTCCAGCAGGCGAAGCATGGATGTGCGAAGTCAAAAAAGGACAACTGTTTCGTATCGTTGATTTAGAGGGCAATCAGGCGGTGGATACCTTGTTTATCAGTGCAGAAAATCCTGATGAACGTTATAGCGCAACCGATACTCTGACCCAAAACCAGCAAATTTATCTGGAGCAAGGGACGACTTTGTATAGTAATTTTGCCCGTCCTATTGCCACCATTGTTGAGGATAATTGCGGACGACACGATACTTTGGGCGGTGCGTGTTCCTGTGAAAGCAATACTGTGCGTTATGCCCATGATAAATATCCAATGCACAGTTGCCGTAATAATTTTATGTATGCGCTTGCCAAGCATCCGCTTGCCCATAAACATCAACTGAATGTGCGCCATTTAGGACCCAATATTAATTTCTTTATGAATGTGCCTGTGACGCCAGCAGGGCATTTAATGTTTGATGATGGGGTTTCCGCAGCAGGAAAATATGTCGAGATTCGGGCGGAAATGGATTTAATTGTATTAATTTCCAATTGTCCGCAACTGAATAATCCATGTAATGCCTATAACCCAACGCCTATTCAACTGATTGTTCTTGAAGCGGAGGAGTTGAGCCATGTTTAATAAAGTTCTGATTGCCAATCGTGGCGCAATTGCCTGTCGTATTATTCGTACCCTGAAAAAATTAGGCATTCAATCGGTTGCAGTGTATTCCGAAGCGGATCGGGATTCCTTGCATGTCACACTGGCCGATGAAGCGGTGTTTATTGGCGATTCTGCGGCACAGCAAAGCTATTTAAATATTGATAAAATTCTTGAGGTTGCCAAGCAAACAGGCGCACAGGCGATTCACCCTGGTTATGGTTTCCTCTCAGAAAATGCCACTTTTTGTGATTTATGCGAGCAACAGGGCATTGTGTTTATTGGCCCAACTTCGCAACAAATGCGGGATTTTGGCTTAAAGCATACTGCCCGTGAATTGGCGATTGAAAACAACGTGCCATTATTGCCAGGGAGTCAACTGCTTAAGGATGAAGCGGAAGCAATTGCTGAAGCCAGCCGTATTGGTTATCCCGTGATGCTGAAAAGTACCGCAGGTGGTGGCGGTATCGGCATGCGTCTAGTCTGGAATGAAACCGAATTGCAGGAAGCCTATCAAACGGTTTCTTACTTGGCACAAGCCAACTTTAAAGATGCAGGCTTATATTTAGAAAAATTTGTACAAAATGCCCGCCATATCGAGGTACAGATTTTTGGCGATGGTCAGGGCAAGGTTCTTGCTTTGGGCGAACGTGATTGCTCGGTGCAACGCCGTAACCAGAAAGTGATTGAGGAAACGCCTGCGCCACATCTTAATGCTGAACAACGAGAATATATTCAAAAAGTTGCCATTCAATTGATGCAATCGGTGCAATACCGTTCTGCGGGCACGGTTGAATTTGTGATGGACACCGATACCCAGCAATTTTATTTCCTTGAGGTCAATACCCGTCTGCAAGTTGAGCATGGCGTGACTGAGCAAGTGTTTGGGTTGGATCTGGTTGAATGGATGGTCACGCTTGCCAGTGGTGACTGGGTTGCACCAACTGAACTTTCTGAGCCAAAAGGACATTCGATTCAGGTGCGTTTATATGCTGAAGATCCAATTAAAAATTTCCAGCCGAGCGCAGGATTGCTCACCAGTGTTCAGTTTGATGCAGATTCACGAGTGGAAACATGGGTAGAAACAGGATCGAACGTTTCCTCATTTTATGATCCGATGATTGCCAAGATTATCGTCACGGCGGTTGATCGGGAGCAGGCAATTCAAGCCATGCAAAATAGCCTAAGCAATACGGAAATTGCAGGCATCGAAACCAATCTGGAATATTTACAGAATATTGTGGGTTGTGATGTGTTTCATGCAGGTACACAGACCACACGTTTTCTGAATAGCTTTGAATGGAAAACTGAAAAAGTTGAAGTATTGCAGGCAGGCATTCAAACGGCGGTACAGGATGTCACAGGGCGCTTGGGCTATTGGGATGTCGGTGTGCCGCCATCAGGCGCAATGGATGCCTTAAGCCTGAATGTTGCCAACCAATTGTTGGGCAATCCATTCAATACCGCAGCTCTGGAATGTACCTTGCAAGGGCCAACACTGAAATTTCATTGTGATAGTCAAATTGCCTTAACAGGCGGTCACATGCAGGTAACACTGGATGGTGTCGATGTGCCAATGTGGACAACCATTAATATCCGTAAGGGACAAGTGCTGAAATGCGGGCGCATTATCACAGGATGTCGCAGCTATATCGGCATTAAAAATGGTCTAAAATTACCTGACTATTTGGGCAGTCAAGCCACCTTTACTTTGGGACAGTTTGGTGGATATGCAGGACGTAATCTGTTGATTGGTGATATGTTGCCGATTTCTGCTTATCACTCTACAGAAACCACCACATTAGAACCCGCACAAATTCCTGATTTTACCCAGACATGGCAAATTGCAGTGATGTATGGCCCACATGGCGCGCCTGATTTCTTTACTGCTCAGGATATTTCCATGTTCTTTGCACAGGAATGGGAAATTCATTTTAACTCCAGCCGTACAGGGATTCGTCTGGTGGGGCCAAAACCTGAATGGGCACGAATTGACGGTGGCGAAGCTGGCTTACATCCATCCAATATCCATGATAATGCCTATGCCATTGGTGCGATTGATTTTACAGGCGACATGCCGATTATTCTGGGGCCAGATGGCCCAAGTCTCGGTGGTTTTGTTTGTCCTGCGGTGGTGATCCATTCGGAATTATGGAAACTCGGTCAACTGAAAGCAGGCGACAAGGTTCAATTTATTCCTGTCAGTTATCAGCAGGCACAGCAACTAGAACAACGTTATCAGGCTGCGTTGCAGAGTAAAAATACCGCTCAGGTTAATTTCTCAGCAGCAATTCACGCTGAACCCATCACCCTGAAAAATGCGGTGTTGGCAACCTTGCAACAAGGTGCAGATAAGCCAAACGTGACTTATCGCCCAGCAGGTAACCAATATCTATTGGTAGAATATGGCGATCTGGTACTGGACTTAAATCTGCGTTTCCGTATTCATGCCTTGATGCAATGGGTCAAATCGCAGAATATTCAGGGCATTATTGACTTAACTCCGGGTATACGTTCGCTCCAGATTCATTTTGATTCCTCAGTTTTGGATCAACTGGATTTATTGCGCTTATTACAGGTGGCAGAAGCTGAATTGCCTGATATTGAAAATATGCAGGTGCCATCCCGAACCGTGTATTTACCCCTTGCTTGGGAAGATTCGCAAACGCAATTGGCAACCGAAAAATATATCCAATTGGTACGACCTGATGCACCATGGTGTCCTGACAATATTGAATTTATCCGTCGTATCAATGGCTTGTCATCCAAGCAGGCGGTGAAAGATATTGTTTATAGCACCTCTTATCTGGTGATGGGTTTGGGTGATGTGTATTTGGGTGCGCCTGTTGCCACACCGTTAGACCCAAGACATCGTTTGGTCACCACCAAATATAATCCAGCACGGACATGGACACCTGAAAATGCCGTGGGTATTGGTGGCGCCTATATGTGTGTCTATGGCATGGAGGGGCCAGGGGGGTATCAGTTTGTTGGACGCACAACCCAAGTATGGAGTCGTTATCGCCAAAACCCGAATTTTGAGCAGCATAAGCCGTGGTTACTTCGATTCTTTGACCAGATCAAGTTTTATGAGGTGTCTGAATCTGAATTGATGGCAATGCGTGAAGACTTTAAGGCAGGTCGCTTGCAATTGAAAATTGAAGAGGGTGTGCTCAATCTCAAAGAATACAATGCTTTTCTTCAGGAGAATCAGGACAGTATTCAGGCATTTAAACAGGTTCAGCAAAGCAATTTTGAAGCAGAACGGCAAAGATGGCATGAAGCAGGCTTGGCGGAGTACGTTTCTGAAGCTCTGGATATAATTGTTGATGATTCAGAAATTAACATACCGAATGGGGGTATGGTGGTGGAGTCGCACATGCCAGGTTCAGTCTGGAAAATTGAGTGTGCTGTGGGTGATGTCATTGAAGAGGGGCAAACTTTGGCTGTGATTGAAGCCATGAAAATTGAAATCCCAATTGTTGCGCCAGCAAAAATGCAGGTCGATCAGATCCTGATTGATAAAGCGCAAACGGTTAAAACAGGACAGGTATTGTTTACTTTAGCTCCTGTTGCATAAACTCGCTGTAATGATGCAGAAAAGCTCCATCTTGAAACATGGAGCTTTTTTATGTTCAAAATTTCTCATTCTATAAGAAGATTTTTGCTGTCATTTACTATCGCGCAGGGTGACATGGATGCCGCCTCCACAATAGTAGATATGGTTAAAAGACTCTTATTAATTTTATTAAAAACTGGCACAGATACTGCATTAAATATTACGAATTAAAAAATTAGTAATACTGAGGTTGCCATGAAAAAACATCCAGTCATGAACCAGTACTTAAAAACGCTCCAGTTATTTTTAGTCAATCTGATGACGGTAAGAGCAGGTCTATATATCAAGCAAAAACCCAGCAATCTCAAGAAACAGTAGGTTTAGCATGAACAGTAAACCCAAGCTTTCACGGATCAGCATCACTGTTCCTGAAAATACGGTGGAAGCCTTAGACCAGAAGATCGTGGAAGAACACTATGAAAGCCGTTCACAGGCGATTGTGGACATGATCAACCATCACTTAATTGATCAGCATAGCTCAGATAATTCAGTGATGGTCGGGACACTGACGCTGTTATACCAGCGTCGTACGGCAAATATCCGTATACAGATTGGTGATCTGCAACATCAATATCTGGAACAGGTGATTAGCTCGCTGAGTGTACAGCTTGATGCTGAAAAGATTCTGGAAGTGATGTTGCTTCAAGGCAAAAGCAATGATCTAAAACAGATCAGCCAGCAATTTATTGCACTGAAAGGTGTCATCAAGGGGCATCTGGAACTGATGGATGCCGTGATGCCACCGCTCCAGCAGAATGATTAGGGAGAAATACACACAGCAAGATGAAATACGAAATTTTAACGTTCAGGTTCTAAATCATCATCCATATATTGATTGCATTCTATTCGGGGGTTCTGTAATGAAACATGCAATGACATCCTTATCTCTTTCTGTTCTATTGAGTTTTGCTGTAGCGGGTTGTGATAATTCAGCTAAAGTACCGACTGCCAGCCAGAAAGAAGATACAAAAAATACCGCAACAGGTACACCGATCACCATTGGCTATAGCGACTGGCCTGGTTTCGTGGCTTGGCAAGTGGCGATTGAGAAAGGCTGGCTCAAAGAGGCAGGACTCAATGTTGAATTTAAATGGTTTGACTATTCGGCTTCACTGAATGCCTTTGCTGCCAATCAACTGGATGCGGTACTGACCACCAATGGTGACAACCTTGTCACAGCATCAGGTGGAACCAAAGGCATGATGATCATGGTCACTGATTATTCCGCAGGCAATGACGTGATTATTGCTAAGTCAGGTATCAACTCAGTGACGGATTTAAAACGTAAATCGGTGGCAACCGAAAAAGGGTTGGTGGATCATTTACTTCTTTCGACTGCTTTAACCGATGCCAAAATCCCATTAACCGATATTAAACTGGTCAATTCTGTCACCAATGAATTACCACAGGTATTTGCCAGCCCAGAAGTATCTGCTATCGCCGTGTGGCAACCTGTGGCAAATCAGGCCTTAAAATCTGTAGCAGGTTCAAAAATTATCTATAGTTCCAAAGATAAGCCAGGTCTGATATATGATGGGGTATCTGTTAATATGAGCCACTTATCCGCCCATAAAGAGGAATGGAAAAAGCTGATTCAGGTCTGGGATAAAACGGTTAAATATATTAATGATCCTGCTACACATGCCGATGCGGTCAAGATTATGTCCAATCGAGTCGGGGTCGATCCTACCCAGTATGAACAATTTGTGGGTGGCACTCATTTACTTGATTTGGCAGGCAATAAAAAAGCCTTTGTAAAAAATGATAGTTTTGATTCGGTCTATGGGTCCTCTTATCATGTAAATCAGTTTAATGTAAACAATGGCATCTATAAAACCGCCGTTGATGTGGATGGTCTGATTTATCCTGATTTGGTGAATGAATTGAAATAACTAACTTGAGTTCGATTTAAATATTTATCTAACTTGTTGCTAAAAAATTATCTTGGCGGAGTCTTGCCGAGTTCTCATCCAATTTCAGTATATGTCTTCGACGACCTACTTTTGTTTCGGCAAAAGTAGGCAAAACCATTGTCATGCGCAAAACTCGTTGACTACCACCAATTAGTTTAATAAATCGCAGAAACAGCACTTTACTAATAAAGTCCTGTCTCAAACAGTTGCGGATGACGTTTCCGAGTATCATATTTTATTCAGAATTTTATATCGAACTCATGTTAACTAGATTGCAGATATAAAAAATGCTTCAAGAATGAAGCATTTTTTATGCAAAAATTTCTCTGTACACGACAAAAATAGATAACTCATTGAAATAATGTCACAATAATTGTTTTCTAACGACGAATACTATGACACATCTCAATGAGTTATATCTTATCTTAAACAAATCTCTAAAATGGAACAAGTCACATTTAAAGTGCTTTTCGCTCATCATGCTTGCGATCATTTTAAAGCAAACGTGCAATCTTTCTTCTGCATCTAAAGCCTTGCCCATCAAGTGCTTACCACAATCATTTTATCGGCGTATGCAGCGCTTCTTTGCAGGTCAGTATTTTGATTATCGTCAAATTTCTCAGTTGATTTTCAATATGTTTTCATTCGACCAAGTGCAACTGACTTTAGATAGAACCAATTGGAAATGGGGAAAACGAAATATTAATATCCTGATGCTCGCAATCGTTTATCGTGGAATAGCGATACCTATCCTTTGGACATTGCTTAATAAACGTGGAAATTCAGATACGAAAGAGCGTATTGCTTTGATTCAACGCTTTATAGCCATTTTTGGTAAAGACCGTATTGTGAATGTGTTCGCAGACAGAGAGTTTATCGGTGAGCAGTGGTTTACATGGTTAATTGAACAAGACATCAACTTCTGCATTCGTGTAAAAAAAACTTCATTGTCACCAATCATTTAGGAAAGAATCATAAAATTAGTGATTTATTTCGCCATCTTAAAGTTGGTCAAATTGAATGTCGTAAACGACGGATTTTGGTTGGTCGGGTGAAACTATATATAAGTGCACTACAGTTAGAAAATGGAGAACTTTTACTCGTCGTTTCTCCTCAGTTTAATGCCAATGCTATTCAGGATTATGCATTACGCTGGGAAATTGAAACCTTATTCAGTTGTCTCAAAGGACGCGGGTTTAATCTTGAAAATACGCGCTTGACAGACCCTAGACGAGTGAAAAAATTGATTGCGGTGTTAGCTATAAGCTTCTGTTGGTGTTACTTAACGGGTGAATGGCAACATAATCAAAAAAAAGCGATAAAAATAAAGAAGCATGGACGACTCTCAATGAGTTTATTTCGCTATGGTTTAGACTATGTTCAAATGGCGATTCAGCATTTAATTGGTTTTGGGAAAAAAGAAGAGTTTAAGGAAATTTTGGCAATTTTAAGAAAGCAGAATCCTGATAGGATAAGGGTTCTGTGAAATTTGTCGTGTACAGAGCAAAAATTTATATAAAAATTTAAAGATGAGTACTTTTTGAAAAGACATTGATCACGATAATGCCTGCAATCATCATACTTAAACCAATAAATGCCGCCAGATCCAGAGACTGCTTGAAGAAAAACCAGCCAATACTGGAAATAAGAATAATCCCAGCACCCGACCAGATTGCATAGGCAATACCGACTGGAATAAATTTTAGGGTTAAGGATAAGAAATACAAGGAAATCGCATAGCCCACCGCTGTGATGAGTGAGGGCAGAGGAACGCTAAATCCATTTGAGGCTTTGAGTGCAGAAGTGGCGATCACTTCCGCAATAATTGCAATCACCAAATATAAATAGGGCAAATCAGGCTCCTTTATTCAACCACTTGAGCATTTTTAAGCAAATGATCCTGTTCCTGCTGTAACCAGTTATGGCTTGCGTCAGAGGTAATCGATTGACGAACAAACTGGAACTCAGGCTGGTACAGGTCAAGCTGAAAATAACAGAGATAATCTTCCCCATGAATCTGGCGAATTTGCGTAATAATGCCCTGATCATTCAATTCAAAACCAGTCAGTTGTATAGATTCACCGACACGGTTGGCTTGCGTACTATATTCAATTTTCGGATTATTGAATGCCACAGAAACCTCATAGCTTTCAATTTCTGCTTCATTTATGACATCTTGTGCCAGTGCCTGATCAAGTCTGGAAAAGTCTGAAAGTTTGTCTTGAATCTGTGGCAGTCGGGATTGTGCATAGGCAATATGTGCGCCTGCCACAATCAATCCGCCATCCATTGCAAATACTTCACCATTATCCAGATGTTGTACCTGATACAAGCGTAAACCGAGCAATGGCCCTGTATGCGACAATTGTCGCCAATCTTCTACATAGGCATTGGAGGGTGAAAACTCCAATAGACAATTACCTACCGCATGTAATGTGGCAGGTTCTGGCCACTGAATGCGTGGTTGGTAGCTTTGCTGAACATCCCATGACAGTAACTGCTGTGCATGATCCCAAACCGTATCGCCAATCCAGCCTTGTCTTTCAGTGATGGGAGTAGAGCGTGCATCTGACAGGCGTAGATCAAGCGTAAATGTTCGGGACTGAAACCAGTAAACAATGGTGTTTTCATCGGTCAGTCCATTATAAAAACTGATACTTTTACGCCTAAAACTACCGAGTAAATAATGGGGTAAACTGACTTGCTGTAGATCAGTTGGACTTAACTGCTGCAATAATTCATTTAAATCCATTATTTTTCTCCAGATTCAGCCAGACCAAAAGAATCCAGAGGCATGGCATTTTCCAGCACCAACTCACCCCGATCAATGCGTTGTTTTAAATACTGGAAAATCTGCGCAGTCTGGTTAAATAAATGTTCACCGCCTTTTAATGGCTTATATTTAGGTGCTTCATTTTTAATCACAGGCTGGATCATATAATCATAATCGCAGGAGAAAAATAAAGGGAATGAATACCGTTCTTCCTTGACCCGTTTGACCCGATGTTTGGTGGCGATATAATGCCCATTGGATAAAATTTCCATCATGTCACCGATATTCATGATCATGGTATTTTTAACCAGTGGAATATCGGTCCATTCACCTTGTTTGTTGAGTACCTGCAAGCCAGGTGCGGTCGGAAATAACAGGGTAAAACATTCATAATCCGTATGTGCGCCAATGCCCATGGCATCTTCAGCATCAGGATTATAAGGATAATGAATCAGCCTGAGCTGACTGGGCGCATGTTGCAAATGCGCATCAAAGAATTGTTCTTCGAGCCCCAGAGCCAACGCAAAGGCATGAAAAAGTTGATGTCCGACATCCTTGATATGCTGATAATAGCTCAGGACATTTTGTTTAAATTCTGCATCATCGGGCCATTGCGTTGGGCCAACTAAAGGACGACGATTTTCAGTTGCTTGATAATCATAATTGACATCATAGGTTTCTTTTAAATCGTAGGTATTGCTTTTAAAACGTTCCTCACCAATCGGCACATAGCCACTGTGATTTTCAGACAGACCAATATAATTTTGCATTTTTTTCGCTTCATCCTGAGCGAAATAGCGCTGTGCAGTTTGCACCAGTTGCTGAAATAAAGCGGGCTGGAGCTGATCACCCCGAATATATAAAAAACCGACTTCACGGCAGGCCTGATCCAGTTCCTGTGCGACCTGTAATCGTTCCTCAAGCTGTGGACTGGTCAATTTTGAAATATCGACCAAGGGTAAAACATAATCCTGTTTCATGCATCACACCATTTAGCTGGTCGTCCAGCACATAAATAAAACGCTTTGGGTCGTCCCAAAGATTATACAAAATCTTTATTCAGCATCGACCTGCGTCATACGGGGAATTTTCGGTAAATGAGTCAGGGCAGGATCAAGCTCATCTTCCTGAGCATGCACCAGTTGATCTACCTTGTTTCTCAGGCGTTGAAACTCAGGCGTATTCATTAGCTCTGTACCACGCGGGTGAGGCAAATCTACTTCAATAATTTCCTTGATTTCGCCAGGATTGGCTTTGAGCGCCACAATACGATCAGCCAGTAGAATCGCTTCATCCATGTCATGGGTAACAAAAATGATAGTGATATCAATGTTTTGCCATAAATCCATCAAATGTCGTTGCATTTTCTGACGAGTATGTGGGTCAAGTGCACCAAACGGTTCATCCATCAATAAAATCTTGGGTTCATTGACCAAGGCGCGGGCAATTGCAACTCGTTGTTTCATCCCACCTGACAGTTGGTGCGGATACTGGTTTTCATATTTTTCTAGACCAATGATATTGATCCATTCTCTCGCCATCTCTTCGGCACGAGTTGCACTGATGCCTTTCATCAAAGGCCCAAACATGACATTTTGCTTAACCGTTTTCCAAGGAAATAGGGTATAGCCCTGAAACACCATGCCACGTTCTGAACTTGTGCCTGTGATAGCTTGACCATCAACTAAAATTTCACCACTATGATAAGGGTCTAAGCCAGCCACCACACGGCTCAAGGTGGATTTGCCACAACCTGACGGGCCAATCACACAGACAAATTCACGTTTATGAATTTTTAAATCCAGTTGATTGAGAATGGTGCGTTGCTCTTTGCCATGCTTAAACACCTGTGTCAGTTTTTTTGCTTCCAGAATCACAGGACGGGCATAAATTTGTTCAAAATAAACATTCGCATCAAATTGAGTTTCCATTATTTTGCTCCTGCTTTCCATTTAAATAGACGTTCGCCTAATTTCATCAACATCACATCGGTGACCAAACCAATCACACCAATAATTAAGATAGCGGCATAGACATTCTCAAAATTCTGGTAACGGGCTTGTTGAGTGATAAACCAGGTAATCCCCGAAGTGGCCCCGATCAATTCTGATACGATTAAATAAGTCCACGCCCAGCCCAGTAACACCCGTAAATCACGGTAAATATCAGGCAGTGCCGCAGGAATCACCACATGAAATAAACTTTTGGCTTTATTTGTTCCCAGTGTATAACCCGCTTCAATTAGGCCGCGATCCACCATACGAGTGGTATTGGCAATAATCAGGATTTGCTGAAATAAGGTGCCGATCACGATAATGGCAATTTTAGGTGCATCATTAATGCCCAAAATGGCAACTGCCAATGCGCCAAATGCAGGCGCAGGTAGATAACGGAAAAACTCGACAAAGGGTTCAGTCAATCGGGAAATCGTGGCAGAAAAGCCAGATAAAATGCCGAGTGGAATACCAATCAGAGATGAAATAAAGAAAGCGATAAACACAATCTTGATACTGTGCCACAGACTTTGATGCAACCACGGCGCATCAGGTTGTTGTGGTGGTGTGGTAAAGGATGTGACCAGCGCTTTGGCAACCTCATGTGGTGCAGGCAGATAAATTGGATTGACCAGAATCCCATTTGGCGGTGTTTTACCTGCATCCACTGCCTGTTGCGCTTCACGATAAAAGGCAGTTTTTTCAATACGTGTGCCGACCTGTAAATAAGACACACTGCCAGAATCGGTAATTTGTACCTGTGGATGCCAGATAAAGGGCAGGTAACTGACGCAACTCCAAATCAGGATGGGAATCAGGAAAGACCCCAAACCTAACAAAAGTTTTTTCTTTTTTGAGAATACTGAATCATGCATAGGTTTGTACCTATCGAGTAATACGATTTTTTAAAAACGTAATACTTGAAGCAATTTTGATGCCATTCCTGAGACTAGGATAAAGTGACTTATTTAAAAGATGGCCGATGAGAAAAATTCATCAATTTATTGAGCTTTAATTTTTTATCTATTTGATTTTTTTAAATTTAAAAAATTAATCCGATAAATGAAAAATTTTCATAGTGGAAACATCAACCTGATCATAAAGATATTTATATGGCAGGTTATGGAGCAGGGTAGCTCAAATCTTTATCAACAACCCATACATGCACAGAAAAAAAGCACGTATGCTCCACCTGCAAACTTGGGTGATGCGCTCGGTGCTTATTGTATCGGTATAAAAAGAAACACTATGAAGTTGGTTGAATACATCAAGACCAAATGCTTTTAGAAATTTTAATCGTAAAAAAGCGCCCAAAGGCGCTTTTCTAAAATATCAGTGATGACGATGCTTTCTTTTTTTCTTGTATTTTTTAGACTGGTAATTGTCATAGTCGCGGTCCTGACCGACTTTACGACCCAAAGCTGCACCACCTGCGGCACCCGCAGCGGCACCAATATAACCGCCTGTTGTACCACCTACATTCTTACCAACGGTATAACCGCCCACGCCACCTAAACCACCACCAATTGCAGCTTCAGTACGGGTATGTTTACTACTTGCAGCCGCTGCACCACCAGCACCGCCAAGTGCGGAACCAATCATGGCACCATTGTTGCCACCGATCTCCTTACCAATTGCAGTGCCCACCACACTTCCCAAGGCAGATGTGGCAGCAACACGAGTTGCATTATCAGCGTGTGCTGTAGTCACCAAAGTTGAGCTGGCTAAAATCGCACCCAATAACCAAATATTCGCTTTCATTTTGACGACATCTTTTGTAATGGAGGGAAATGTAACAAAGTTTGAGGGGAAAATTGTGGAGATGGCTGCCTGAATTATTACGTTTTGGTGTCTGGATTGTAGCGTTTTGTTTTGGTGAATAAATTTAAAAGAGAAATAATGATGATAAAGCATATGGATAGTAAGCATCATCGCGAAATAGGGAAGTTCTCGGGCTGAACTTCCTTAAGCTAAATTTAATCTTGTTGATGATCTTGCTGTGGGGAATCCTCCAGTTTCAACTGGCGGGGATTCAACTCATTTTGCAGGCGTAGGTAATTTAGGTCACGAATATTCTTTTGTGTTGCAACAACCCCAAACAGGCTTAGCAGGAATGACATAATATAAAAACCTTTTTCACTCATGGTGATGTCAGCATTCCATAGGCTGATCAATAACAGCACGATACAGACTGCCATGGATACCCAGCACAGACCATAGTAAATTGTGGTAACAGCAATTTCCTCCAATTGATCACGAATGGTTTTCTGCAATGAGGCGGCAGAAAATAAACCATAGAGTAAAATGACCAGATAGTAGCCTTTTTCATGCAAGGGCATATTGGCATTCCATAGCCCAATCATGAATCCGACCGCCCCAGCAAGTAAAGCAACCCAGCTTGCCGCAATAAATGCGGAGGTTGGACGATTAATAAAATTATTCATACATATTATCCTGTTGTTTTATCTTTCTATTTGTCCCTGATTATTTATATCGGAGCACAAATCCAAGAACAAGTGTCCACAACCAAAACTGAACAATTTATGATGAAATGAGGGCGAATGGGTAAGTTGGCCCGTTTCTCTATGTCTTTTAAGCACCAGAATCTGTACACTATGCGCAATTTTTTAATGTTAATTGTGCGGTATATGTTGTATTCGCACAAACCTGAATTTTGAGATATTTCGCCCATGAAAGCATCACTCCGTTTAAGACTGGATCAACTTTGTGATCGTCATGAAGAGCTGACTGCATTACTCGCTGATGTAGAAGTGATTTCGGACAATAAACGTTTTCGTAAACTGTCCCGTGAACATAATGACTTAACTGAAATCACCGAGGTTTGGGGTAAATATCGTCAAGCTGAGGAAGATATTGAAACAGCTGAGATGATGAAATCTGATCCAGATTTCAAGGACATGGCAGAAGAAGAAATCAAGGCCAATAAAGAGCTTTTGGTGGAACTGGAAGATCAACTGAATGTGTTGATGATTCCAAAAGATCCGAATGATGCCAATGCGGCCTATCTGGAAATTCGTGCGGGAACAGGCGGTGATGAGGCTGCAATTTTTTCAGGTGACCTGTTCCGTATGTATAGCAAATATGCTGAGAATCAAGGCTGGCGTATCGAAGTGCTTTCTGAAAATGAAGGTGAGCATGGCGGTTATAAGGAAGTGATCTGCCGTGTCGATGGAGAGGGTGTCTATGGTCGCCTGAAATTTGAAAGTGGCGCACACCGTGTACAGCGTGTACCTGCAACCGAATCACAAGGTCGTGTGCATACCTCCGCATGCACGGTTGCCATTCTGCCAGAAGTTGATGTCGATACCACAGTGGAAATCAATCCTGCCGATTTACGTATTGATACCTACCGTGCATCGGGTGCGGGTGGTCAGCACATTAACAAAACCGATTCTGCGGTGCGTATTACTCACATTCCATCAGGTGTGGTGGTGGAATGTCAAGAAGAACGTTCCCAGCATAAGAACAAAGCCAAAGCGATGGCGTTGTTAGTATCACGTCTGGAAAATGCAAAACGTGCAGCGGCTGATGCGGCAACTTCTGAAATGCGTCGTGATCTGGTGGGTTCAGGTGACCGTTCTGAGCGTATCCGTACCTACAACTATCCACAAGGACGGATGACCGATCACCGTATTAACCTGACTTTATATAAGCTGGATGCAATTATGGAAGGCGATTTAACTGAATTGCTGGATAGCCTGCATCGTGAATATCAGGCAGATCAGTTGGCAATGCTGGCACAGGAAAATGGTGGCTAATGAATATTGCTCAGGCTTTAGAGATTAAAGGCGAAATTGATAGCTATGAGCGTCAGGAAGCTGCCTGGCTACTTGAGCATATTATAGGTGTCAGTATTTTAGAGCTTAAATTTAGGCTTGAGCAGGAATTGACAGAAATTCAGCAGCAAACTTATTTGGATGGGCTGGCCCGAATTGAACAGGGTGAGCCTTTGGCCTATGTCACAGGCTCACAACCATTCTGGACGCTGGATTTAAAAGTCACCCATGACACTTTGGTGCCACGTCCTGATACCGAAATTTTGGTGGAAACGGTTTTAAATCTTCCGCTTGCTCAAGATGCCAATATTGTTGATCTAGGCACAGGCACAGGCGCAATTGCATTGGCGCTTGCCAGTGAGCGTCCAAAGTGGCAAGTGATTGCAACTGATATTTATCAGCCAACGCTGGATGTTGCCAAAGAAAATGCCTTAAAGCATGGCTTAACTCAGGTTAAGTTTGCCTGCGGTGCTTGGTTTGAGGCTTTAGATCAACAAAGCTTTGATCTGATTGTCTCTAATCCACCGTATATTGATCCTGATGATCTCCACATGCAAAAGCTGAAATCTGAGCCTGAACGGGCGTTGATTGCAGCCAATCATGGTTTAGCGGATATTGAAACGATTATGCGTCAAGGCAAAGACTGGTTAAAACCACACGGCTGGATTGTGCTTGAACATGGTTATGATCAAGGTCAGGCGGTGTGTGACATCTTTGAGCAGTACGGTTTTAACCAAATCCAGACCATCAAGGATTATGGTGGCAATGATCGGGTGAGCTTGGGACAGAAGCTAGATTAAATAAGAATCGCCAAAAACGACATGTATTGTGCGATATTAAGATATTGCATTTGTGATCATAATAATTATGCTAAGTGCCGAACATTTATAATTTTTATGTAAACAGGAATATTCCAATGAAAATTCAGGGAAAACACTTTGTTATTACAGGTGGTGGTTCTGGTTTGGGAGCTGCAACCGCAGAATATCTGGTGGAAAAAGGCGCATCAGTTACGCTGGTTGATATGAATGTTGAGGCAGGCGAACAACAGGCACAGGCATTGGGTGAAAAGGCTGAGTTTGTAAAGCTGGATGTGACTGATGAACAGGCGGCGGAACAATTCTTTCAAGATGTCATTGCCAAGCATGGCAGTTTACATGGCTTGGTCAACTGTGCAGGCATTGGCCCATCTGCAAAAGTGCTGGGCAAAGAAGGTGTACATGATTTGGTAATGTTCTCCAAAACCTTGCAGATCAACGTGACTGGTACATTTAATATGCTACGCTTTGCTGCTGAGGCCATGAGTAAGAATACAGTTGAAGCAGACGATGAAGACCGTGGCGTGATTGTCAATACGGCTTCAGTTGCAGCTTTTGATGGTCAGATTGGTCAGGCTGCCTATTCAGCTTCAAAAGGTGCGGTGGTTGCCATGACCTTGCCGATTGCCCGTGAATTGGCGCGCCATGCGATTCGTGTCATGGTCATTGCACCTGGCATTATGGAAACGCCAATGCTGAAAGGCTTGCCACAAAATGTACAGGATGCTTTGGGGCAAATGGTGCCTTATCCATCACGTTTGGGTCGTCCTGAAGAATTTGCGCGTTTAGTTGCACACATTGCTGAAAATTCATATCTGAATGGTGAAGTGATTCGTCTGGATGGTGGCATCCGTATGGCGGCTAAATAAGATTTAAGATTGTGAAAAGTAGAAAAGCGATGGAATAAACCATCGCTAGTTGATGCACCATATCAATTTGATCGAAACAGGCAACTTGTAAGGCAAAATAACCACTTTGCTCAACCAGTTGCCTTGTCTTGGTACTTTTATCCAGTACAACCGTAACTTTGGCAGGTGTTATTTCCAGTGCACAGGCCCATGCCGCTGCCATTACATCCTGATCTTCGCCGTGCTGGGCAGAAACGAGTACAGTGGGGCCATGATTTAGCAATCGATAGGCTTTCGGAAGTTCAACGGGTATGATTTCTGGGACACTCAAATGGTTAAGCTATTCTATTTGTCAAAATAAAATTTATTACTTTCCTCAAAACATACATCCACTTAAAATCAGCAACATGATTGAGCTATACAGAAGCAAGCCACGTGTCACAACATCCAGAAAATGAATTTGAACTCAGTAATGATGAAATGCATCTCTACAGTCGACAAATTTTATTGGAGGGTTGGGATATCGAGGCGCAAGAAAAACTCAAGCTTGCCAATGTGCTGATGATTGGCGCTGGTGGAATCGGCTGTACCAGTGCGGAACTGCTGGCGCGGGCAGGTGTGGGTAAAATTACCATTATTGATGCGGATACCATCGAAATCAGCAATTTGCAAAGACAGATCGCATTTACTTCAAATGATTTAGGTCATTATAAGGCAGAAGTCTTAGCCAAACATCTTCAAAAAATTAATCCTCATATACAGGTGAACTATCAAAATAGTCGTTTTGATGAAAGTAATGCTGATGAATTGGTACGGCACCAAGATGTCGTTTTAGATGGTTGTGATAACTTTAGTACCCGATATTTAGTTAATGCGCTGTGCAAAAAACATCAAGTTCCCTTGATTAGTGCTTCGGCCATTGGCTTTGAGGGACAATTATTTATGGTTGAATCAGATTCAGCATGTTATGAGTGCCTGTTCCCAAAAGAGCAACATGCCAATGAAAATCTACGCTGTGCAGACTCTGGTGTTTTGGCAACAACACCTGTCACAATTGCAGCATTACAGGCTCATCACGCATTACTGTTTTTAGGGCTTGGTTTAACGCCACTCAGGCAAAAATTATTACTTTGGAATGGTTTAAACCTTTCCCAACGCATTTTACAGTTTGAAAAAGATGAAAATTGTCCGATTTGTCAGGCAACTTGATCAGTAAATTAAGCAAAATTTGCTAAACTAACGCCATCTATGAGGCACTGAAAGATTATGAAAAGAAATATTTTATTTGATGGACTGCGTTCCATTGGGCGTATAGGTGAAACTGTGATTGTTGCGGCACAGGCAGGTGTCAAATATGCAACAGAAAAACCAAGCAATGCTAAATTGATGCGTGAAACTTTTGAATCATTGGGTTCAACTTACATTAAGCTAGGACAATTTATTGCCAGTACCCCATCTTTATTTCCTCGTGAATATGTTGAGGAATTTCAAGGCTGCCTAGACCAGACGCCAACCTTACCTTTCAGCTATATTCAGGGCGTATTGAATGAGGAGTTTGAGGGCAGGAACCTCAATGAAATTTTTAGTTTTATTGATGAAAAACCATTGGCTTCTGCATCAATCGCGCAGGTGCATGCCGCAAAATTGGTTACAGGCGAAGATGTGGTAATTAAAGTCCAAAAGCCTGGTGTGGAAACCATTCTATATACCGATTTAAATGTGGTGCATTGGGCAACCAAGCTGCTGGAACGTGCTGTACCTAAAATCAAGTTCGCATCACTTTCCGAGATTGTTGATGAAATCAAGGTCCGTATGGTACGGGAAGTGGACTTTATTGAAGAGGCGCAAAATCTGGATGATTTCATTCAATATCTGAATGTTTCGGGTAATCAGGCTGCCACAGCACCAAAGGTTTACCATCAGTTTTCGACTCGCCGTGTGTTAACCATGCAACGTCTTTATGGTGTGTCATTAACTGACTTTGATGTGGTAAAAAAATACGCAAAAGACCCAACCCAAGTGCTGATTACCGCGATGAATACATGGTTTGGAAGTTTAATGCTGTGCAAGAGCTTTCATGCCGATTTACATGCTGGAAACCTGATGTTGCTTGAAGATGGCCGCATTGGCTTTATTGACTTCGGTATTGTAGGTCAGTTAAACCCAGAGGTCTGGAGTGCATGTATGGCATTTATGGACGCGCTACAACATACCAACTATACGGCAATGGCTGAAAACATGCTGAAAATGGGCATGACTCATCAAAAAATTGACACTCAGGTACTTGCAGATGACTTGGAGCGTCTGTTTAGTGGTGTGCTCTTGGCCGATCCTCAGGAAATTCTAAGCTCTAATCCAGCAGACCTTAATGACATCATGATGGATATGATTGGCGTAGGTGAGCGTCACGGTATCAAGTTTCCGCGTGACTTCGCCTTGTTATTCAAGCAAATGTTATATTTTGATCGTTTCATGCGTGTTCTCGCACCATATACCGATATTTATGCTGACCAGCGTTTGAAAATGGTTCACAATATTGAATCTGCTTCATTGTTAAAGCATTAATCTTATTTATCGGTTTATTAAGGTCATTATGGATGCCATTATTATTGAGGGACTAAAGGTCGATACCGTAATCGGTTGTTTCAACTGGGAGCGTCAGATCATCCAACCTTTAATGCTGGATTTAACCATTCATAATGACCTGACTCAGGCTGCATGTTCAGATGAGTTGGACGATACACTCAACTACGCCCAAATCTGTGAGCTTGCGGCACAAGTGATTCAGCAAGCCAAACCCAAACTCATTGAGCACGCTGCTCAACTTGTATTGAACTGTCTATTTTCTACATTTCCATCAATTGAATCGATCAGCATTACCATTCGTAAACCCGCCATTATTGCCCAAGCCAATGCAGTAGGAATTCGCCTTGAACGCAACAGAAACGATTTTTGCGCTCGCACTGGCCAGTAATGTTCAGCAGCAGCAAAATTTCACTTTTGCCTATGCTCAACTTGCAGAACTGGGGCATGTGGAATTTTCACCGATTTACCAGATTCCATGTCGGGATGGAATTGGGGCAGATTACTGGAATTCAGCCTGCCTATTACGAAGCACTTTATCGGTTGATGACATTATCGAGACTTTAAAACGATTAGAGACACAGTCGGGACGTGTTCGCCCATCGCATCATATTAGTCTGGATATTGATGTGATTGCATGGGGCGCAAACTTAACAAATATGCAATTCAATCCAAAAAAGTTACCATTGGCCCTGGATGTCAAAATTCCACTCTATGATTTATGGCAGCAAGCTGATTTAATTTATGATCAACAGATTCATTACCCTGTCATTACAATGTAATGTTTTGCTGTAAATAAATTGATAATAATAGGAATAGTTGTATGAAAATTATTTTACCATTTTCTATTTTGACGTTTTTGCTTTCTGGTTGTGCCGCCATGAGCGTTGAACAATGTAAAACTGCAAACTGGTTAAATGTCGGCGAAAAAGATGGTGCGGCTGGGCGCGAATCACGTTTGGACCAGTATTATTCCTCTTGTCAAAAAGCCAATATTATTCCAAATCAAAGCCTATATGAAAAAGGTTATCAGAAAGGTTTGAGCTATTATTGCCGACCTGAAACCATTTTCAATGAGGCATTAGAGGGGCGTGGTGATTTTCGGGTTTGTCCTTTGGAAAAGCGTGAGTCTCTACGAAGGTATTATCAGGTTGCCAATAATTATTATCAGGCGAATTCAGAATTTAACCGTTCACAAAGTGATTTAAACTACTATCTCAAAGAATTGGAACGTAAAGATTTATCGGTAAAAGATCGGGATGATTACAAAAAACGGCTTTATGATTTACGCTTAAACAGTAGTGCTGTGCAATCTCGTTATCAGAATGCGGTTAGGAATCTGGAACGATTTAAGGCAGAGCATGGATTACGTTAAGCGTTGATATAAGCGGGAGTCATTCGATATGACTCCCTTAATTTCTTAAAGATAATAACTGGTTTTTGTCATCAATTTTGAAATTGCAGTCATGGTGATTTTGACTGGCACGGGTAAGTCCACGCCGCCAGCCTGTAAGGCGGTATCACGATGATGCAGCTCATCTTCATTCATTTGCTCTAATATTTTGCGTGAACGTTCATCATGTTCGGGCAGTTGTTGCAAATGTTGCTGTAAATGCTGGCTGACTTGACGTTCCGTTTCAGCGACAAAGCCGAGACTGTATTTGTCCCCAGCAATGCCTGCAATGGCACCCATACCATAGGAGAGACCGTACCAGATTGGATTGAGTACACTGGTGTGGCTGTCTAGTTCTTTCAAACGATCTTCACACCATGCCAAATGATCCTGTTCCTCAATCGCCGCTTGCTGCATTTCCTGACGTACATGGGGGAGTTTTGCTGTCAGTGCCTGACCATGATAAAGCGCCTGAGCACAAACTTCACCACTATGATTGACACGCATTAAACCTGCGACATGACGGGCATCACTGACACATAACTGTGATGGTTCATCGGTAGCAGGGTTTGTACGTTGGGAGCTTGTCGCACCTGGAACCAAACTACGCAGTGCCTGGTCAAATGAGTTGATCAGTTTATCGAGACCTGTGTAATGACGCATAGATTAATCCTCTAAAGTATTCGACGTATCTGCCAGCAAGGGTTTAAGTCGTTTTAATAACCAGAATGAAAAAATCGCACTTAAAATGGCGGTGATGATAAACAAGATTTTAATATCAATTTTTAAAATGCTTAAGATTAAAATTGAGAAAATTGCAGAGGACACCATGAACACCGCATTTAAAATATTATTCGCCGCCACCACACGGGCACGATGGGAACGTGGTGAATAGGCTTGCATCATGGCATAGAGTGGGACGATATAAAACCCGCCGCTAATTCCCAGTAAGGTTACGGCAAGCATGACATGGTAATACACCATGCCACCTGTAAACATATCTTTTAATGAAAGCAGTTCGCCTGTGCGTTCAGGCACAAAAGCAAGGCTTGCAGCCAGATAAACCGCAAATAAGGTTAAGCCAATCGCGCCATAAGGCACCATCTTAATATTAATTTCACGCCCACCAATCTTTCGGCATAGTAGTGAACCTACACCAATGCCGATGGAGAAAAAGGTAAGTAATAAGCTAACCACATTTTCTGAAGCGTGGAGATTTTGTTGGCTAAGCTGGGGAATCTGGGTGAGATAAGTTGCCCCATAAAACCAGTACCATGAATTGCCAAGCAGAATCGTAAAAATCAAAGGGATGCCTTTGACATATTTCAAGGTTTGGAAGCTGGTTCGAAAAAAGTTCCAGTCAATTTTAAGGTCAGGCTCGGCCACTTTTTGCGGCAGAATAAAACGGCTGGATAAATAGCCTAAGCAGGCAATAGTTACCACTGTGATGCTAATCCACAGCAAATTACCCTCAGATGAGGCAATCACCGCACCGCCCAGAATCATACCCACCAAAATGGCGATAGATGTACCCGACTGGAACAATGCATTTCCCGACATCAATTCCTGTGGTTTAAGGATTTCAGGCAGAATGGCGTACTTGATTGGCCCAAAACAGGTGGAATGTGTTCCCATCAGGAATAAGGCAAATAACAGTAGCCATAAATTACCCAGTAAGAAACCTGCGCTCCCAATCAGCATAATCACGATCTCAAGAATCTTGATAAAGCGGATTAGTTGAGAACGCTCGTATTTATCGGCAATCTGTCCTGCGGTGGCGGAGAAGAGAAAGTAGGGCAATATAAACAGTAAAGCGGCTAAATTGTTGAGTGTGCTGATGGGTGCAGACTGTTGTTGAATCCAGCCATAGGTAATCACCAGAAGGAGCGCCTGCTTATAAACATTGTCGTTGAGCGCACCAAAAAATTGAGTGAAAAACATCGGTGCAAACCGACGAGATGTCATTAAGCGGTCATCTTGTTTCATCATTTGTTCACTTCATTGTGTTTTATAAAAAAATGTGACGAACTGTAAAAATGCACTAAAATGCATGTATGATATTTTTTAATGTTTGATTGGATGAAAATCAAAGATTTGAATAAATTTTTATCCACAAAAAACGACACATTAAAAAATAAGTTTAGAGTTCTACATGCCATCTCAAGCAAAGTTTAAACCGTCTGCACTGAGTCATTCTATGCATTTAATTTTTAAAATGCAGGGCTTTCCTAAACTTATTTGTGGTGGGTTTCTGATTAGTTCTTGTATATCAGTTGCTTGTGCACAGGAAAAAATCACGGAGCTGGCTAAAAATGAAGCGCTGGAATCCTCAACTACACAGCTTGAGGCAAAAACAGTTGCTGAAACCATATCACCTCAACCGCAACTGGACAGTGAACCCCAAACCGTTTCGGTACCACAACAAGACAGTTTGGCTGCGTTAAAACAGCAGGAACAGGCCGCAAACCAGATTGAAGAATTAAAACCGATCCAAATGGAAGACAATCTGGAAGATTTGCCCAGCATGACGATTGATCAGGGCATGGCAGATGAAATTTTCCGTGTAGCTGAAGAGGCGAAAAAAGAAGCCCAGAATTCCCGTGACAATGCGGCAAAAACGCCTGCTGTGCTGGTCAATGATGTTTCACAAACTGAGCTCACGGAAGTCACCAAGGCCCCTGTCAACATTGACAAACTGATGCAGGACATCCAGACCGACAGTAAAATTGTGGTTGAGGCCAATGAAGCAGGACGAACCCTGCCTGAGTTCCAGCCCCAGCCTGAATCATCACAGGAAAAAGTCGGATTTTTTAGAAAGATATGGAATCGGTTCCATCCTGAAAACCTGCTTAATGCCGAAAAAACTCCACGTATCACTGCTGATGTGACGGGTGCACCTCCCGTACTTGCCACCAATATCAAGGCCAAACTATCCAGCTTTACTCAAGAGGCTTTTGAAGACTTCAATCTGGCTTTACCCCAGTTAAGGGCCTTAACCAATCAAGCTGCACAGGCGGTTGGTTATTATAATGCGGTATATAAATTTGAACGGTTGAGTGACAGCAGGGTCAGAGTGATTGTCACACCCAATGAGCCTATCCTGATTAAAGAGCAAAATATTGAATTTTCGGGGGCTGGTGAAAGATTACCTCAACTACAAGTGATTCGTTTAATTCCAGAACAGGATGAGGGTGATATCTTTAATCATGGCAAATACGAAGAAACCAAAACAAAAATTGTCAGTGCAGCCAATGATAACGGTTTCTTTGATGCCTACTGGCGTTTGCATGATGTCAAGATTACGCAGCCTGATAAAACAGCAGAGATCAACCTGAAATATGAGACGGGTGAGCGTTATAAGCTGAAAAAAGTCGAATACCGTATGAGTGACCCAAGCAAGCCACTGCCGCTTACCCAAAAAGTGCTTGATAGTTTGGCACCGTGGAAAGAGGGTAATGACTACGCATTTTGGCGTGTCAATGTCTTAGCAAATAACCTGACCAATACCCGTTATTTCAATTACACCCTTGTTGACACCATCAAGCCAGACCCGATTCAACCTCCTTTGGAATTGGCGCCTGACTTACAGGCATTGGTAGACCAGCAGAAACTTCAGCAGTCACAGTTGATGAATAGTCAGCAAAAGGCTGATCTGGCACGTCAGAAAGTTACCTCTGCACAGGAAGTCACACAAAATGTGGTCGATGAGACCGTATTCTCTGGTGGCGAGTCTGCACAGGCCTATTCAGTTGCCCGCACAGCACCACGTTCACATGACCATGATGATGAAGATGAGGAACGCCACAAGCTTGAAGAGCAAACCCGAATCGAGAAAAAAATTCCAATCGTGGTGACATTGAATGCCGATAAATTAAATAGTCTGGAAACGGGTGTCGGTTATGGAACTGATACAGGTGCGCGTATTCGTAGCCAGTATCGTCGTGCCATTGTCAATAAATATGGACATTCTTTTGATGCCAACATTGAATTGTCGCAGATTCGTCAGTCCATTGATGGACGCTATAGTATTCCCTACAAGCATCCTCTTAATGACTATTTCAACCTTGTCGGTGGTTATGAACGTGAAGAGCGCAATGACATTGGCCCAGATATTAATTTATTGGTTGAGTCTGCTGTTTTAGGTGGTGAACGTGTTATTAAAAATCCTTTGGGTGATTGGCAACACATCATTGGTTTACGTTACCGTTTAGATCGCCTAACCAAAAAAGGCGATATTGATGTCAATGAACTTCCTGACGCGTTTAAGGTTTCAGGAATCGACTCCGAACAGGAATCCTTGCTGCTCAGTTATGAAGCGTCAAAAACCAATGCCAATTCACCTTTAAACCCAACCAAAGGCTTTAAACAGATTTACAAGGTTGAGTTGGGTACAGAATCATTATTGACAGATGCCAACATGGCCATCCTGACGGGAGGCTGGCGTTTTATCTATTCAATGGGTGAAAATGACAACCACCAGTTTGTGGGGCGTGGCGACACCAGCTATATCTTTACCGACAACTTCAACAAGGTTCCTTATAATTTACGTTTCTTCACAGGTGGGGATCAGTCGTTACGCGGTTTTGACTACAAGAGCCTATCACCAGAAGAAGGTGGCTATAAAATTGGTGGACAGGCCTTGGCCGTGGGATCACTTGAGTATAACTATCAATTTAAAGATGGCTGGCGTGCAGCGATATTTTCTGATTTTGGTAATGCCTATGATAAGCAGTTTAGCAATCCAACCGAGTACAGTATTGGTTTGGGCATACGCTGGAGATCACCGATTGGGCCGATTCGCCTAGATGTTGCTTCAGGTATCTCGAATGACAACAACCCAATCCGACTGCATTTCTTTATTGGTCCACAGCTTTAATAACTTTTTAAAAAACCTTTAAAAGGTCAAACAATTCAGGTTGATTATGACGGAAGCACAACAGCAGTTACCTCCAACAAGACCAAGACGGCAACGGCGCATTCTTCGAAGCATTGCGCTGATTGTGCTGATCATTCTTTTATTGCTGGTCAGCTCGTTAATGGTGATGATGTCTACGGACAAGGGAAGCCTTTTCCTACTGGATCGTGTGCTGCAAAGCCAGAAAGTCATTAAATATGAATATGAGGGTGGCAACCTGCTTTCAGGGATCATCCTGAAAAATGTATTGCTGCAAGTCAAGGCTGTGGATGTGTCGCTGGATCGGGTCGATGTGTCTTTAGGCTGGCGTGCCCTGTTAGACAAGGAACTGCACTTAAGCCATGCCGATGTACGTAACTTAAGGATTGTGAATAAAAAACCGCCATCAGGTAAACCATTTTCCTTTGATGCGATTAAATTGCCTTTTGTATTAAGGGTAGATGAGGCAACTATAGACCATCTTCAAATCAAGACCAGCACCTCGAAGATCGACTTTAGTGATATTTATTTAAAGAATGCCTTATGGTCGGGAACAAAGCTTAAGTTCGAAGACTCCCGCATGGATATGGGTTATCTGGCGCTCCAGCATGCAACAGGTGAAATGGATTTTATCGGTAAATACCCATTGAATCTCAAAACTGACCTGATAATTCCCTCATTAAAAAGTCTGGATATCCAGATTATCAAGGTTGTCGCCAGAGGAACACTTGATACCTTAAAGGCAGGAGTTGCAACCCGTACCCCTGATCTACTCACAGGTTGGGTTGTGGTTCATCCTGTACGTGACCGTGTACCAATGAACGGCGAATTGTTCTTTAAAAATTATCATTTACCCTTGCTAAAAGAACAGAAATTATTTGCAAAAGATGGCGTGGCGCGGTTTAACGGTGACATTCAAAAGTTACTTCTGACACTGGATACCGACCTGAAAGGTGAACAGATTCCTGAGGGGAAATATAATGCCCTGATGGATACTGACTTGAAAAACCAGCTCAATATCAATGATTTTAATGGTCAGTTGATGGGTGGTAGGGTTGGTCTTAAGGGTGTGGTGAATTGGCATAATCATGTGTCATGGGATGTTAAGGGGCGTTTGGAAAAATTAAACCCGAAAGATAAAACTTTGCCGCAAGTGGCTCAGGATTTCTTGCCGCCCAATCTGGACGCAAACCTAAGTTCATCAGGTTCAATGGAAAAAGGGCTGTCCTTAAAAGCCAATCTTGATTTCGATAAATACGAAAGCTGGGCCATCAAGCTCAATCAGGCTGAGGCAAAAGATCACAAAGCTCAACCAATGATGTTAAATATTGCATGGCAAGGAATTGATCGGGCTGTGCCTTATATTGGCTGGTTGAGTAGTGCCGAAGGGTATACTGATGTTACGCTGAAAGAGGGACAACAGGATATCTATGTGTCAACCAAGGTGCGTCCGCATGAGAAAACACTGTTACCAACAGGACAGTATAATGCACGCTTTGATGTAAAAGGTGATCTTTTAGATGTGGAACGTTTCCATTATCAGGCTGAAAAAGGCAGCCTAACAGGTCAGGCCAAGGTGAAACTGCCAAATGAAAAGCAGCAGCTTGCATGGCAGGCACAGCTACAGGCACAAAATTTTAATCCGCAGACAGTGGTTGCAACAGCACCTGTTAATCTACTTAACGGTCAGATTAAAGCGACTGGTTTTGCCAAACCCAACCAGCAGATCATTCAATTTGACCAGATTGATCTCAAGGGACAACTGGCCCAGGCAGGTAAAACTGAAACGGTTGCCTTAAAAGGAAAAAGTACAGCGGCTCTTATCTTCCATGATCAAAAAGCGGGTGGCGGCTTTAAAAGTTTTGCCGTGAATTATGATGGCTCACTCAATGCCTTAAATCAGGGCAATGGCTTATTAAAAATCAATATTGCGGGTACACCTGAATACATTAAGATCAATCAGCTAAAACATGATGGTGTAGCGGGTAAAGTCTATGCCACTGGCGCAGTCAATCTTAAAGATAAATTGGGTTGGGATCTGGATGCCTCACTGGTACGTTTTAAACCCCAATATTTCGTTTCCAGTGTTAAGGGTGAAGTGTCTGGTCACGTAAAAACACAGGGTGTCTGGTCTGAACAGCTAAAACGTATTGATATCCGTCAACTGAATGCCGCTGGTTTTATTAATAATAAGCCAATCAGGGGACGCGGCAACCTGACGCTCTTGCTGGATTCCAACCAGAAAGGCTTTTTGCCACAACAGTTTGAAGCCAATGATTTATATTTTTCCTATGCACAAAATCAGTTACAGGCAACGGGTAATGCCCAAAGCCTGAAAATCAAGCTCAATGCACCTGCACTCTATGAACTATATCCAGGTCTGAAAGGCCGTGCCTATGGCAGCCTGAATGTGCAGTCCCAGCCACGCTTAAAGGCAATCGCAAATATTGCCGTGGATAATTTTGCATTCAAGGATGTGGCAAGTGTTAGATCGTTGCGTATTCAGGGTGAATTGCCAACATCAGAAACCACCCCAACGTTATTGGCTGCAAAAATTGACCATTTACGCAGTGGCAATCGTGAAATCGAGAATGCTACGGTCAATCTGGCTGGAACACGTAAGGCGCATGTATTAAAAGTTGAAAGCAAAAATCGACAATCAAATTTCTATCTACAGCTTGCAGGCGGCTTTAACTCAAACAATGAATGGCTGGGGCAACTGCAAAAAGGAAACTTTGCTTCGCCACGTATCAATCTTGTGCAAAATCAAAATGCGGCGATTGTGTATTCAACCCGATTATCCGAACTGTATGTTGGGCAGCATTGCTGGCAGAGTGCACACAGCCAGTTATGTCTGGATCAGCCTGCACGTATTAGTCAGGCCAAGGGTAATGTCTCTGTCATTACCAAAAATATCGACTTAAATGACTTTACTGCTTTTATGCCAGAAGGATTGGCGGTTACGGGTCAATTGAATGGTTATGCCAAGGCCTCATGGGTTCAGGGTAACCGTCCAAAAATTGATGCCAGCCTGGTGACACGCAAGGGTGAGATTGGCTTGGCGGCAGATGATCCACAAGAACCAGCCACCACCATGACTTATGATGAGTTGAGCCTGATTGCAAAGAGTGTCAGTGATGGGTTGTTGTTCCGTATCGACATGAAAACCCCAGATATTGGAACGGGTTATGCGAATGTGATTGTCAATCCTTTTCAGGATAATATGCCAATGCGTGGCGAAGTAGCTTTTGATGATGTTCAGTTAAAAGTTTTTAAACCATTTATCAAGGATGTCCGTTCAATGGCGGGCACGCTTGCACTTGCTGGTAAAGTGAATGGGACTTTAACTCAACCTCAATTCACAGGTGAAATGCGTCTGAAAAATGGTGCCATCAGCATGATTTCATTGCCTGTCAATCTCACCAATATCCAGTTGTATTCCTCAATCCGTCAGGATTCAGCCAGTATTGATGGTGCGTTTAACAGTGGGCAAGGTGTGGGTCGCTTAAAGGGTAGCTTTGACTGGAAAGAAGAACCACATCTGGCATTGACCTTAAAAGGTGACAACCTGTTGATTCGTCAGGCACCAATGATCACTGCAATTGTCCAGCCTGATTTAAGCCTTGATGTTTATCCATTTGATCAGCGCTTAAGCTTGAAAGGGTCAATTGATGTCCCTCGCGCGCGCATTTCAATGCCAGAAACCACCGCAACCGTGATTAACGTTTCGCCTGATGTCCGTGTTGTGCAGCAAGGACAGGACTTGTTGGCAACCTTAAAGTCAGCAAAACCGTGGGACATTCGTGCTGATATGACCCTGACGTTAGGCAATCAGGTTGTTTTCCAGGGCTTTGGAAGTAATATTCCACTCGTTGGACGTTTGCATCTATCCCAGCGTGGTCTCGAAACCGCAATGCGTGCCAATGGTGCGATTGGGGTGAGCCAGGAAGTGAAAATTGAGGCCTATGGTCAAAGTCTGGACTTGAACCGAGCCATTGCCCGTTTTAATGGGCCATTGGCCAACCCAACACTGGATATTGATGCCAATAAACCTGTGCAAGGCAGTATGGTTGGGGTACGGGTAACAGGTACGGCAACTGTGCCGAATGTTCAGGTTTATAATGATGCTGGCTTGTCAGAACAAGAGGCCCTCAATGCCTTGCTTACGGGACGTATCAATGAGGGTGGCAGTGGTTTAAGCAATACTGAAGGCTTTAAGTCAGACGTGAACAATACCATTGCAGCCGCTGGTATCAGTATGGGTCTGGGGGGTACACGGGCTTTAACCAACCAGATTGGTCGAACCTTTGGTCTGAGTGGTCTGGCATTGGACGCACAGGGTACAGGAGATGATACTCAAGTCAGCCTGACAGGGTATATCACACCAGATTTATTTATCCGCTATGGCATAGGTGTGTTTACTCCTGTGAATAAACTCACCTTACGTTATCAAATGAACCGCCGTTTATATCTGGAAGCGAGTCAGTCTTTGGAACGCGCGATAGATATTTTCTATAACTGGCGTTTTTAGTATGTAAAAATAAAAACCTGTTTTACAATGATAAAACAGGTTTTTTTAATGACATTTATTTTAAATAAGGAAATATGCTAAAATTAAAATAAGTTATTGAAAATAAAATATTTATGATATTTTTGGGAGGAAAGGGATGAAATCTGTCACTTTTAGTCAGATTTTGGCAATCATCAGCCTTGGGGTGATTGGCTGTACATTTCAAACAAATGCTAAAGAATACTATAAGTGGGTGGACGCACGTGGTGTAACAACATATTCAGCAACACCACCTCCAACTCAGAAACAGGAACCTCAACTCGACCCTGCAAAGAGAAATCCCAACACCGCTACAACCCAGACCGTAACTCATCCAACAACACCTCCGCCAGTAGCAAACAAAGAAGCAAAAACAACTGTAGCGGCGACCAGTGCAAATGCGGTTAAGACCACCACCGCTTCTGCAACAAATTCAGCTAAGCCAGCTGCTGGTGCGACCACTGCCAGTCCATCTACAGCGGCTGCTGTAGCAGCCCTGATCGCTGTAAAAAACTGTAATGGTGTCAGATGCTGGGATTCAAAAGGTAGGCATTATAATCTGGTTGCAGGTAATACCTATCTTTCTGCAACAGGCAGTAAATGCCAAAAGAATGGCAATAATATGCAGTGCAGCAAATGATTTGTATGTTTCTATTGCAGACAGGATGGTTTTAAATACTTCCTTTTGCAAAATGAATCAGTTTCAGTATGATGTGTGGATCAAATTAGTCGCAGTATGATGATGAATAAAGTTTTGTTGATTGCAATAGGTTTGGTTTTGGTCGGTTGTAGCAAAAAAGAGCCACTTACACCTGAACAAAAATGGCATGGCTATTGTGTAAGTGTGGGAAATGCCGCGCGTTCGATTACGCTGGATCGTCAAAATGGAATTGAGCAAAAACAGGCAACAGAGCATGCGGGTAAAATTGAGGATGAAACCACGCGTAAGTTTATTTTCGGTATCATTGAAAAAGTCTACGCAATCCCAGCCGAAGAACTTAAGGCTGAACCAGATGCATTACGTGAAAAACTGAAGCAACAATTTACTGAACAATGTTTGGCAACTCCACATGAAAAGCTGCCGAACTATAAACTATTTTAATGTATTAACCGAAAAGACAACACCCTTGTCTTTTTTTGTGGAACTAAATGATCGTTTTGCTGGACTTTGGCTTTATACCAAAGCGGTATTTCAAACCGATGGGCATTTCGCTATAAAATAATGGTCATCACGTAGAAATACAGTTGTTGCATTAACTTTTAACTCGAAGTCTAGTAAAATTTTGCTGTCCATATTGCTTGTAAAGCTTACAGAAAGCTGGAACTTACAGGTAATTTTTTAAAAAAGAGGAATAACACCGTGCTAGAAGCTTACCGCCAACACGTTGCAGAACGTGCCGCACTCGGAGTCCCACCGAAGCCACTTGATGATGCTCAAACTGCTGAACTTGTCGCATTATTAAAAAATCCACCAGCAGGTGAAGAAGCATTTTTAGTAGATTTGCTTGAAAATCGTGTTCCAGCAGGTGTTGACCAAGCTGCGTATGTTAAAGCTGCTTTCTTGGCTGCTCTAGCAAAAGGCGAAGCAACTTCTCCACTTGTAACTAAAGAGCGTGCAGTTTACTTACTAGGTACGATGCTTGGTGGTTATAACGTTGCTCCTTTAGTTGAGCTTCTTGACAATGCTGAGCTTGCTGAATTAGCTGCAGAAGCATTGAAGAAAACTCTTCTGGTATTTGATGCATTCCATGACGTAGCAGACAAAGCAAAAGCAGGCAATGCTGCGGCTAAAGCTGTTTTACAATCTTGGGCTGAAGCAGAATGGTTCACGAGCCGTGCTGACGTTCCAGAAGAAATCAAAATCACTGTGTTTAAAGTAACAGGTGAGACCAATACTGATGACTTGTCTCCAGCTCAAGACGCTTGGAGCCGTCCAGATATCCCATTACACGCAAATGCAATGTTGAAAAACGAGCGTGACGGTATCAACCCTGAAAAACCAGGTGAAGTTGGTCCATTAAGCCAAATCAAAGAATTGATCGCGAAAGGCAATCAAGTTGCTTACGTGGGTGACGTTGTTGGTACGGGTTCAAGCCGTAAATCTGCAACTAACTCTGTACTTTGGTTCTTCGGTAACGAACTTCCACACATTCCAAATAAAAAAGATGGTGGTGTGTGCTTAGGTTCTAAGATCGCTCCAATTTTCTTCAATACAATGGAAGATGCAGGTGCATTACCTGTTGAAATCGACGTTGCTAACATGAACATGGGCGACGAAGTTGTATTGAAAATTGATCATGCTGCTGCAAAAGTTACTGCATTCAAAGACGGTGCACAAATTGCAGAAGCTGAGCTTAAAACGCCTGTACTATTAGACGAAGTACGTGCTGGTGGTCGTATTAACTTGATCATTGGCCGTGGTTTAACTGCCAAAGCGCGTGAAGAATTAGGTCTTGAGCCTTCTACTTTATTCCGTACTCCAGTACAACCTGCTGACACTGGTAAAGGCTTTACACAAGCTCAGAAGATGGTAGGTCGCGCATGTGGTCTTCCTGAAGGTCAAGGTGTTCGTCCAGGTACTTACTGCGAACCTAAGATGACGACTGTTGGTTCTCAAGATACAACTGGTCCTATGACGCGTGACGAGTTAAAAGACTTGGCGTGCTTGGGCTTCTCAGCTGACTTGGTAATGCAGTCTTTCTGTCACACTGCTGCGTATCCAAAACCAGTTGACGTAACAACTCACCATACATTACCAGACTTCATCATGAACCGTGGCGGTGTATCTTTACGTCCAGGTGATGGTATTATCCACTCTTGGTTAAACCGTATGTTACTTCCAGATACAGTTGGTACTGGTGGTGACTCACATACTCGTTTCCCAATCGGTATTTCATTCCCAGCGGGTTCTGGTCTGGTTGCGTTCGCAGCTGCAACTGGTGTTATGCCACTTGACATGCCTGAGTCTGTACTTGTTAAGTTCAAAGGTAAAATGCAGCCTGGTATTACTTTACGTGACCTTGTACATGCGATTCCTTACTATGCGATCAAAGCTGGTGACTTAACTGTAGAGAAGAAAGGTAAGAAAAACATCTTCTCTGGTCGTATCTTGGAAATCGACTTATCAGAAATGGAAAATGACTTGACTGTTGAGCAAGCATTTGAACTTTCTGACGCATCTGCTGAGCGTTCTGCTGCTGGCTGTTCAATCACGCTTTCTGAAGAGAAAGTTGCTGAATACCTACGTTCTAACATCACTATGTTGAAGTGGATGATCGCAGAAGGTTATGGCGATGCTCGTACAATAGCGCGCCGTGCTGAAAACATGCAGAAGTGGTTAGATAACCCAAGCCTGTTAAAAGCTGATGCTGATGCAGAATACTTAAAAGTTTACGAAATCGATCTTGCTGACATCAAAGAACCAATTCTTTGCTGCCCGAACGATCCAGATGACGCTAAACTTCTTTCTGACGTTCAAGGCGACAAAATTGATGAAGTATTCATCGGTTCTTGTATGACAAACATCGGTCACTTCCGTGCTGCAGGTAAATTGCTTGAGCAAGTACCAGGTGGTTCTTTATCAACTCGTCTTTGGATTGCGCCACCAACGCGTATGGATGAGCATCAGTTGATGGAAGAAGGCTTCTATAACATCTATGGTAAATCAGGCGCACGTACTGAAATGCCAGGCTGTTCACTCTGTATGGGTAACCAAGCACGCGTAGCACCGAACACGACTTGTGTATCGACTTCTACGCGTAACTTCCCGAACCGTTTAGGTCAAGGTGCAAACGTTTACTTGGCTTCTGCTGAGCTTGCGTCTGTAGCTGCGGTTCTTGGTAAATTACCAAGCCCAGAAGAATATCAACAGTACGCGTCACAAATTGACAGCGCTGCTGCTGACATCTACAAATACTTGAACTTCGATAAGATGAGCGAATATACAAAAGAAGCTGATCAAGTTGATACCAAGAAAATTCAGGCTGCTCAATTGACTTAATTTGTTGATTTAGCTATAAATAAGGGCTGAGTAATCAGTCCTTATTTTTTGGATATATTGTGGATATAAAAAATCAATTATTAAGTTTGATCGATCATGTTGTAAAGACTAATGAAGAAAACATTGTAAAAAATAAATCTAAGGGTGAGTATTTTAATCTTATTAAAATAATGGGAATGGCAACAAGTGAAGTACATACACATACTCCAATTATTGCTGACTTACTCAATCCTAAAGGGAGTCATGGACAGGGAAGTATCTTTCTTAAAATATTTGTCGAATATTTCTCACTGAATTTTGATATAAATACAAAAGTAATTGTAGAAAGGGAAAAACGAGAAGGAAAAGATCAAATTGATATTTTAATAAGAAATGATCATCAAATAATGATTATTGAAAATAAGATTTATGCCTCAGATCAGAGTAAACAATTAAATCGTTATTATTCATATTGTATAGCAAAGAATAAACAGCCAATATTGATTTATTTATCTCTATTGGATGCTCAACCAAGTAAAAAATCTTTAGGTCATATCCTCAGAAATGAGGAGGATGGTTGTTACTATTTGAATGGTGATATTACACAACCAGTTGATCTTTCAATATTGAATTATCAAAATGACTTGCTGGGTTGGTTAAGTGAGATAGAGCAATATTTAAATGATCAGACGAATATCTTGGCTGCTATACAGCAATATAAAAATTTAGTTCTACAAATGACAGGAAATATTATGTCGAATAAAAGTGCGATCAAGGAATTATTACTTTCTGTTGATTCGAAACAGTTTAAAGCTATTTCAGATATTAATCATATATTTCAGAGTCAAGAATTTCGTGGCGAATTATTAGAGAGATTTTTTAGTGAAATTGATACAAGTTTCAATCACTATCAAGGATATTCAATTTCACTCGATAGTAAATATAATAATGTTCGGCATGATTTGTCAAAATGTAAAAGATGGTTCAAAAATTTACAAAAATCAAAGCGAATGAGTCGAGATTTTATAGGGTGTATTTTTGAGCATGAAGCAGTACCTTTATTAAAGTTTATGATTATTGTGGTCACAGAAGGATTGCATTATGGTGTGGTTTGTGAAGATAGTAATATCAATTTAAAAGATGTTATTGATGATTCTTTATGGTTATCTCAGAGCAATAAAAATAAACTAGAGATGTCTTGGATGAGTAAATTGGTATGCAATATCCGTAATTTTGATTCAATAACTCTTGATTTATTAGTTACTCAAGATAATGAAATATTTGATCGTTGGATTGGTGAAGTGATTGCCAATTTTAATTCTGTTATTGAAGAATTTAAACAATTAGATGAAGCTAAATGATGAAAATAGGTATATTCTGGTATGACAAAAACCAAGTCATTGGGATTGCCCATAACTTTGTTTTGTCTGATGTAGATTCATTAGGCCTGATTGATAGTTCTTATACTCATGTTGGGTATTGGGAAATATTAAGATACCAATTTGACCATTTAAAATATCTAGAATATGAGGAAATACCAAGAGGTCGAGTGATCTTTAATATTAAAATGAATCAAACCATTGTTTATATGGATGCAAAACTGTTCAAGAAACCAATTGCTCAAAAAGTTGCAAGTTTTTTTGATTTAGACTTTGAACAAGTAAAATGGAAAAAAGATCCACATTATTATACAATCAAATAGCAAATATAGACTGATAAGAAATATATTCCGTACTCTTGTCAATCACAATATAAAGATTTCAATGAAACTTACGACGAAGCCAGTTTTCAAAAATCCATTAAGAGTGGTCTAGACTAAACCAAAGATAGAAATGACTTATCAAACGCTCAGGCAACATGATACATTTTAACCTGATTTATATAACGATAAATATGGTATGGCTCAATTTTCATGGCAACAGCTAAGACAGTTTGTTTATAACAATCTGCATGATGATGACTATAAAAGTAAGGTGAGTACCTGTGTCAACTACTTACTGATTTCCCTAATCATTGCCAATGTTGCAGCGGTGCTACTGGAGTCAGTTGATGACTTGTATAAGCTATATCAGCCTTATTTCAATATTTTTGAAAATCTCTCAATCCTTATTTTTAGCGGTGAATATTTATTAAGGCTATGGAGCATCATTGAAAAAAATCCACAGGAATCAGCATGGAAGCAGCGGTTTCGCTGGATGAAAAGTGGCGAGGCGATTATTGACCTCATGGCGATTTTACCTGCGTACTTAAATTTCTTTGTTCATCTTGATTTGCGTTTCCTACGGGTTTTACGACTATTCCGATTACTCAAACTAACCCGTTATTTTGTTTCATTACAGATACTTTTACGTGTCATCCAGCGAGAAAAAGGTTCATTTCAGGCGGTTATTTTCATCTTGGTCATTATGATTGTGATGACGGCATCCGCAATTTACGTGGTGGAAAATAAAGCCCAGCCTGAAGCATTTAGCTCAATCCCAAAAGCAATGTGGTGGGCGGTTGTTACATTGACAACAGTGGGCTATGGTGATGTAACGCCTGTAACCAATTTAGGGCGTATCCTGGGTGCATTCATTACAATTCTGGGTGTCGGTATTGCAGCTTTGCCCGCAGGTATTTTAGCTTCAGGCCTTGCCAATGAATTAAACCAGCGTAATCAAAGACTGGAACAGGAGTTTCGTGAAGCCTTGCAAGCCAAAGGGCTGGACTTGTTGCATGACCAAGTTGAAATTGAACGAATTCGGAAAAAAGTGGGTTTACCAAAAGAGCAGACCCATGAAATTATCATCCAACTGGTCAGGGAGAAGTTACTTGAGAGTCAGGAACAGGAGAAAAAGAAATATCATTACTGTCCGCATTGTGGTGAAAAATTATCCGAATAAACCGCAAGTTTAATGAAAAACAGCGTTAGAGATCAATCTTAAGAATCGCTCTTGTATAGCCTAATTTTTTTGCATGCAATTGTATTAATCGTTGGTGGAGCATATACCTATGCACGTGTACCTTTAGGTTTTGAGATTGCTCAATGGTGGTTGATCTTTAGAGAAAGCCTAAGCTCTCAATTAGTGATGATTTAATTGGGAGCTTTTTTATGCAGCTCACACTAACAGCACTTGATAAATTGAAAAAAGTACCCATCAACTTATTTATTGAATTCATTTTATGTATTGTGTCAGCCTAATTGACCAGTTTTTTGCACAAGTTTTTAATTTTGAGATTTGACATGACTCTACTTCTTATCGTGGTATTTGGCACAATTGCTGAAGTTTTAGTATGGATTGGCGTGGGCGACCTCGTTGGAAGTATGTGGTATGTCTTTTTCTGGTTCATCATTGCATTTTTCATTGGTCTGAACCTTGTTCGCTCAAGCACCTCCAACATTATGCCGCAATTACAGCAAATGCAGATGACTGGACAGCTTGGGAGTGATCCAGCAGTAACCAAGAAGCTGGCAATTGCGATGTCTGGTTTTCTGCTAATGTTACCAGGTTTGATTTCCGATGTACTGGCTGTATTGGTACTTATCCCAGCCGTTCAAACTGCTTTCCGCAACGCGCTCATGAAAACGATGGCCAAGCGTCAACAAGCCCTGATGGACCAAATGATGGGTGGAATGGGTAGCGGTGCGGCTGGTGGACAGAATCCATTTGCTGATCTTATGCGTCAAATGCAGGAGATGCAAAATCAGCAAGGTGGCGAGCAATATCGTGATTCAACTGTGATTGACGGGGAAGCGCGTGAAGTGAAACCTGAGCAAAAGAAAATTGAATTTAAAGATGTGAATTAATTAGCGTTGATTTTAATAAAGGCACACTTTCAAACAGTGTGCTTTTTTATGCCTCATTTTTAGATGGGCTGTCCTTTTTTTGCTCTGGCTGGGTATGTTGGTCTGTTTCTTTTAAACCAGCACGATATTGGTTTGGAACCAGTGTCGTTAATTCATTTTCAGATTGTTTGTATTTACGAGTGCGGTTTGCACGTTCGCGAAATCCACCCTTGTTGATCAATTGAGTCATAACCATGTATCCGAAATGATTGAAATTGTATTTTAGCAAATGCTGTGCAAGATCAAAATAATATAGTTCCCAATGTAAATTTTAGGACATAGGTGAGGAGAGCATAAAAAAGCTCGCGATGAGCGAGCTTTTAAAATGAGGTAAGACGTTACAGTCCACTTGCATCTTTTAACACATCAACCTTATCGGTTTTTTCCCATGTAAATGCAGTGTCTGAACCCTCACGACCAAAGTGGCCATACGCAGCAGTTTGCTTATACATCGGTTGGATCAGGTTCAACATGCGGGTGATACCGTATGGACGTAAATCAAAGTGTTCACGAACCAATTGAATAATCAACTCATCTGAAACTTTGCCTGTATTGAATGTATTGATTGAAATGGAGGTTGGCTCTGCAACACCGATTGCATAACTCACCTGAATTTCACATTTGTCAGCAAGACCTGCAGCAACAATATTTTTCGCAACATAACGACCTGCATAGGCTGCAGAACGGTCAACTTTTGATGGATCTTTACCAGAGAAAGCACCACCACCATGACGAGCCATACCGCCATAAGTATCGACAATAATCTTACGACCAGTTAAACCACAGTCACCTACAGGACCGCCAATCACAAACATACCTGTTGGATTGATATGGAATTTTGTACCTGCATGGAACATTTCAGCAGGAATAATCGGTTTTACGATTTCTTCAATCACAGCTTCTTTTAAGTTAGCTTGACTAATTTCAGGATCGTGCTGAGTTGATAATACAACTGCATCTAAACGAACTGGCATACCATTTTCATAAGCAAAGGTAACTTGGCTTTTTGCATCTGGACGTAACCAAGGTAAAGCACCTGAACGGCGTAATTCTGCTTGACGCTCCATTAAACGGTGCGCATAAGAAATTGGGGCAGGCATGAGTACATCTGTCTCACGGCTTGCATAACCGAACATTAAGCCTTGGTCGCCAGCACCTTGATCTTCAGGTTTTTGACGGTCAACACCTTGAGCAATCTCTGGAGATTGTTTACCAATCATATTGATCACGGCACAAGTTGATCCGTCGAAACCTAAATCAGAGTGATGATAGCCAATACCATTTACGGTTTGACGCACAATTGCTTCAAAGTCGACATTTGCTGTCGTTGTAATTTCACCAGCAAGAACAACCGCACCTGTTTTTACTAATGTTTCACAAGCGACACGCGCATACGGGTCTTCTTTTAGGATTGCATCTAAAATAGCATCACTAATTTGGTCAGCCATTTTGTCTGGATGACCTTCGCTTACAGATTCTGAAGTAAAAACAGCATACTCGCGCATGAACGTCCTATCATGGTTATTTTCAAAAAGACAGAGTATGTTACATCGACTTGGCGGATAGGACTAGCATAAGCTGACTAAAATGCATGAATTTATTTCATTTTCATTGTGTTTTTATTGATATGCGTATCAGTAAAACTAATATTAATGCTTTAATTAATAAAGTTTTCCTGAATTGTAAATTTTCATATTGGAATGAATGTATTTTAGTGGTTGTTTAGATGGTGAGCATTTATATAAAGAATTGTATTTGAATGATCAAAATATAAGAAATATCGTGTATTGCACTTTACCCCATCTTGTTTTTTTAAGACAATAGTCGCAGTTTTTGAAAGATGATTTCTCATCTTCTCTACATCTTATTGATTTAATCGGATTCTGACTTATGACAACCCCTTTAAATGAACGCCGTATTGCAAATGCAATTCGTGTCTTGGCTATGGATGCTGTGCAACAAGCAAACTCAGGGCATCCTGGTGCTCCAATGGGGATGGCAGATATCGCTGACGTAGTTTGGCGCGAATTTTTAAATCATAACCCAAGTAACCCTCAATGGGTGAACCGTGACCGCTTTGTATTGTCTAATGGTCACGGCTCAATGTTGCAATATGCATTATTGCATTTGACGGGTTATGAATTATCTATTGAAGATTTAAAACAATTCCGTCAATTACACTCTAAAACTCCAGGTCATCCAGAATTGGGTTATGCACCTGGTATTGAAACCACAACAGGTCCATTGGGTCAAGGTATTGCCAATGCTGTTGGTTTTGCTTTAGCTGAAAGAACTTTAGCTGCACAATTTAACAAAGATGGTTTAAACGTTGTTGATCACTTCACTTACTGTTTCTTGGGTGATGGCTGCTTGATGGAAGGTATTTCTCACGAAGTATGTTCACTTGCAGGTACTTTAGGTCTAGGTAAGCTGATTGCGTACTATGACGATAACGGGATTTCAATTGATGGTGAAGTAGAGGGTTGGTTTAGTGATGACACTGAGCAACGTTTCAACGCTTATGGTTGGCAAGTACTTCGTGTAGATGGTCATGATGCTGATGCGATTCGTCAAGCAACTGTTGAAGCGAAAGCTGAAAGCAATAAGCCAACCATCATCATCTGTAAAACGATTATTGGTCTGGGTTCACCAAACAAACAAGGTAAAGAAGATTGCCACGGTGCGCCGTTGGGTAAAGACGAAATTGCTTTAACACGTGAAGCATTAGGTTGGAAAGAAGACGCATTTGTTATTCCTGAAGATGTTTATGCAGCTTGGGATGCAAAAACCAAAGGTCAAACGTCTGAAGCCGCTTGGAATGAATTATTTGCTCAATATCAAGCAAAATATCCAACTGAAGCGGCTGAATTATTACGCCGTATCAATGGTGATTTACCTGCTGAATTTGCTGCTCAAGCCGATGCATTCATTGCTGAAACCAATGCAAAAGCTGAAACCATTGCAACTCGTAAAGCAAGCCAAAATACTTTACAGGCATTCGGTCCATTACTCCCTGAATTATTAGGTGGTTCTGCTGACTTGGCTGGCTCTAACTTAACACTTTGGAAAGGTTGCCAAGGCGTACAAGAAAATCCAGCGGGTAACTACGTGTATTACGGTGTTCGTGAATTCGGTATGACCGCAATCGCAAATGGTGTAGCTTTACACGGTGGTTTTGTTCCTTACGTTGCAACATTCTTGATGTTTATGGAATATGCACGTAATGCAGTACGTATGTCAGCATTGATGAAGCAACGTGTGATTCATGTTTATACACATGACTCAATTGGTTTAGGTGAAGATGGCCCTACGCATCAACCAATCGAACAAATTGCATCGTTACGTGGTACACCAAACTTAAATACTTGGCGTCCATGTGACACTGTTGAAGCAGCAATTTCTTGGAAATCTGCTCTTCAGCGTAAAGAAGGTCCAACCGCATTAATTTTCTCTCGCCAAAACTTGCCATTCCAAGCACGTAATGAAGCTCAAATTCAAAACGTTGCAAAAGGTGGTTATGTACTTGCTGAAGAAAAAGGCGAATTAAAAGCAATCATCATCGCAACAGGTTCAGAAGTTTCATTGGCAATGGAAGCGTATGCACAACTTGAAGGTGTGCGTGTTGTTTCCATGCCATGTGCTGAAGAGTTTGTGAAACAAGATGCTGCATATCGTGAAGCTGTATTACCTGCACATATCCGTGCGCGTGTAGCGGTTGAAGCGGCTCATGTGGATTACTGGTGGAAGTTTGTTGGTTTAGACGGCAAAGTGATTGGTATGACCACTTACGGCGAATCTGCTCCAGCAAAAGACTTGTTCCAGTTCTTCGGTATTACTACTGAAGCAGTTGTTGCTGCGGTTAAAGAGTTGACTGCTTAATTGAATTAATAGTTAAAAAGCGTCCTGAATAGGGCGCTTTTTTTTGTGAATGAAATTAAATGCTAAGTTCAGTTTGAATCGAAATATTAGACGTTAATAATTTATGAACAGGACAACTTTCCGCAACTTTTAATAAGCGTTTATGCTGTTCTTCAGTAAATTCACCTTTTAGCGTAATCTTGCGCTCAATGTTGTTTTGACCTGCTTCAGGTTCAGCATTGGGATTTAAAGCTAAATCGACCTGAACATGATCAAGCTTAATTCCTTTATGATTCGCATACATCTCTAAAGTAATGGTTGTACATGCACCTAAAGCAGACAAGAGTAACTGAATTGGGTTTGGTGCAGTATCTTGACCACCTTTATCTGCTGGTTCATCTGCATACCAAGTATGACCCGAAGAATCCGTCAACGAAACGCGATAAGGTGTAGATGTACTGAGTGCTTGTGCTGTATGTGTCATGTTTTACCTTTTTGTTTATCTTTAAAAATTTGAATAAAAATATGTCAATTGATGATGTCGTTCTAACGACAATATGTATAGTACCGAATAGTCTTATGATATTCGTTTTACGTAACAACTGTAACGCTTTTATTGTTGCACTGGTGAAACATATCGTTTTATAAAGAATGGTGAATAAAATTATGTGATCTATAAACTAAACAACATATCAAACAAGGATACGAAAAATGCAGTTTAAAACATTAAGCCTCGGTTTAGCAGTTGCCATCGCAAGTTCAGTCGCTTTGGCGGCACCAGTAGACTATAAGATTGACCCAACTCATACAGCGACTGTATTTAGCTGGAACCATTTTGGTTTCTCTACACCAAGCGCGAACTTTACTGATATTCAGGGTGTAATTAAAGTTGATAATGCAAAACCAGCAAATTCTTCTGTTGAGGTCACTATTCCGATCAGTAGTGTAAATACCAATGTGCCTGCCTTGGATAAAGAATTCCAGGAAGAAGCATGGTTTAACGCTGCGAAATATCCAAACATTACTTTTAAAAGTACCAAAGTCGAAACCAAGGATAAAAAGCACTTTAAAATTACGGGTGATTTAACTGTTAAAGGTGTAACAAAGCCTGTGGTTTTAGATGCTGTGCTGAATAAACAAGGCGAGCACCCAATGGCGAAAGTGCCAGCGATTGGTTTTAATGCGACAACATCATTTAACCGTTCTGCATTTGGCATCGGAAATTACGTGCCGAATGTAGGAGATAAGATCACTGTCAATATTACCACTGAAGCAACTGCTGCAAAGTAAAATCAAACAAATTATTAGATTGATAAAAAAAGCTCATGGAACTAGTCCCTGAGCTTTTTTTAATTTTGCTTGTAAATTGTAAGCGCCCGCTGAACCCCATGGCTGTTTTTTAATTTTGGTCGGATTTCCAGCGGTGTGGTAGTAATTCTTCAATCTGGGTCACTTTATGCGTCGGCAGCCTTTTCAGCACATCACTGAGATAGGCATACGGATCCAGCCCATTCAGCTTTGCTGACTGGATTAAAGTCATGATATTTGCCGCTCGCTGACCACTACGCAGCGAACCTGCAAATAGCCAGTTCTTGCACCCAACGCCCAGGGACGCATCTGATTCTCGACCCAATTGTTACAAATCGGTAGATTGCCATCATCCAGATAGCGGCTTAAAGCTGGCTAACGCTTCAAAGTGTAATTGATCGCCTTGGCAATTGGAGAACTCGACGGCACCGTCAGATAATGTTGGTTGAGCCATTCATATAGTTGTTGCATCCAATCTGAGAAGCATTGCTTCGCAAGAGATGCGATGGATGTCTGGTTATTTGTAGTCATAAATTTAAGTCCCCACTTATTTTTAACTGGGGACTAAATTAAGGCTTATAGGACAAATTCATAAGGTGTGTTCAGCGGACGCTTACATTTATGGTGAGTATCATGATAATGTTTCATGACTTTTTCACGTAAATCTACAGAATATATTTTAGGCATGAGTGAAGTCTCAAATAAATCCAAGTGTAGCTTATATTTTGCTAATTGCTATATATTGCTTATTATGAAATTCCTTGCATTTCAAGGAGTTTACTATGCCTCATATTGTTGTCATCGGTGCAGGAATTACAGGCGTTACCTCTGCCTATTAAAGAATAAAAGCCGATGTATAAAAACATCGGCTTTTGAAATTCAATCATTCAAGTTTAGTCATATAAACGGTAGATGCCTGTAAAACGTTCGCAGCCTTTTTGATCTGTTTTGACAATCAGTAAGGCCTTTTGAAAATCAAACTGATATTGGCATTTCTTTTCATTATCAGTGATCTGATTTTTTTGTTCAGGTGTACTGTAGGCAAGCAATGACATTATTTGGGTTTCCAGTCGATTGTTTGGGTTGCGATAAGCAATACCCTCAATTTTAAGCTTGTCTTTATCCAGTTGATGAATCTGTAAATGAATGGGTTGAGCGGCTAATTTTCCCTGTTCATATTTTAGATAATGCTGGGTTAGCGTCTGGTTCATTGAGGTATAAAAATTCAGGTCATCCAAACGCAATTCAAACTGTTGTTGATAGCAGGTTTTAGATTTGCATTGCTGTAACTGTTTTAACCATAATCTCTGGGTATCATGTAATAGCTGTAAGGGGGCATCGGTCACCAAATAAGCAGTTAAAAACTTATTGTTGAGTTTAATTCGCTGTTCATCATATTGCTTGGAACATATCTTTTTAAGGTCAAGTGTACGATCTGAGCAATCGATTGATTTCGCAAATGTAAATGTTGAGCAAAAACAACTCAATGTGATGATATAACCGACGTTCTTTAATTGATTTCTTACCGTATTAAACAGCATAATGACGCATACTTTCAGTCTAATTTGCTCAATGTACTATAGCGAAATAGAAAGCCAGAATACAAGATTTGTTCAGTATATTGTAAAAGGAAAATCATATGGTTGCTCACATTCGTATTGGACAGGGAATGGATGTACATGCTTTTGAAGAAGGCAGCTTTGTTACCTTGGCGGGTATTCAGATTCCCCACACACATGGTTTAAAAGCCCATTCTGATGGAGATGTGGTGCTGCATGCATTGTGTGATGCATTATTGGGCGCATTGGCTTTAGGGGATATAGGGCAGTATTTCCCTGACACTGACCCAGAATATAAGGGTGCAGATAGTCGGGTATTGCTTAAGCATGTATATCAGTTGATTTTAGATCGTGGTTATCATCTCAATAATGCTGACATTACTGTGGCCTGCGAACGGCCAAAACTTGCCAAACATAATCTGGAGATGCGTCAAAGCATCGCAGATGTTATGAATGTGGATGTTACACAAATTAGTATTAAGGCGACCACAACTGAAAAACTAGGTTTTACTGGCCGTCAGGAAGGCATTCTGGCAATGGCAACAGTGCTTGTTTCCCATCAGGCAAAATGATCTGCATTGATCAATGACTGCTGTAATTCCTGTGTTGCTTTACGACCTTGCAGTTGTAAGCTAATGCTGTGAATCAGGCCTGTCCAGGTCTCATTCGGTTCCCAGATTTGATGAAGCAACTCTTGGGCAATAGGTAAATCAATATTCATATAAAACTGCCGATATAAATACATCAAGCAACTGACACGCATATTCTGGGCACAATGTAACCAGACAATTTTATTTTGAACCAGATGGTCAATTAAATCCAAAATAAAAAGACACTGTTCTGAGCAGGGAATATCCCAGTCAATGGGGATATGAATATAGTTTAGCCCCAAACCCAGACAAATTTGATCCTGTTGGGATAAGTGATTTTCAGACTTACTCGTCGCAAGGTTAATGACTGTACTACAACCATATTCTTTAATCTGCTGCAACTGCTCAACTGAGGGTTGGGCAGAGCTAAACAGGTGCTCATGCACCAAAGAAAAACCCGGTATCTGAGATAAAGCTTGTTCGAGTGAAGTCATAAGGTTCGCTATACAATGATTGAAGTTCTCATGATATGAGAAACTTATTTTTAAAATGCTGGCTTTACTATAAGTGTTTTTATTTCAGTGTTCAATTTAGATTGGATAAATAAAAACAGCATCATGAGGATGCTGTTTTTTGTATTTAGTCTTTGTTTAAATTCTCATTGAGCAGGAATTCCATTAATGCCTTTTGAGCATGCAAACGATTTTCCGCTTCATCCCAAACCACTGCATTTTTATGGTCCAGCATGTGTTCAGAAATTTCTTCGCCGCGGTGTGCGGGTAAGCAATGCATAAATAAACAGTCAGAGTGGGCTAAGTCCATCAATTTTTCATTCACTTGGAAATCAGCAAATGCTTTTTCACGAAGCTTTTGTTCTTCTTCTTGCCCCATGCTTGCCCAAACATCTGTTACGATCAGGTCTGCATTAACCGCTGCATCTTCAGCCTTGTTGAACACTTCCACACAGTCAGCAAACTCGGCAAGAAACTCAGGTTTTGGCTCATAACCCTCAGGAGAGGCGATCTTGAGTTTAAAACCCATCAGATGTGCCGCTTCAACATAAGAGTTGCACATATTGTTACCGTCACCAATCCAGGCTACTGTCTTGCCTGCAATACTGCCACGATGTTCCTGATAGGTTTGTAAATCAGCAAGTAACTGGCAAGGGTGGTGATCATCCGTAAGACCGTTAATGACAGGTACTTTAGAATAAGAAGCAAAACGCTCTACGATGTCATGCCCAAAAGTACGGATCATCACAATATCAAGCATGCTTGATATTACGCGGGCAGAATCTTCAATTGGCTCACCGCGACCCAGTTGGGTGTCACGTGGCGAAAGAAAAATCGCATTACCCCCAAACTGGCAGATGCCTGCTTCAAAAGAAATACGGGTACGTGTACTCGACTTTTCAAAAATCATTCCTAAAACTTTACCAACAAAAGGTTGATATACCGTATTGCTGTGCTGCATACGCTTGAGTTCTTGCGCACGATCTAAAATGCGTTGCAGTTCTAATGAGGATAGGTCACGTAAAGTTAGGAAATGCCGAAGCGCCATAGCTACTCCTACAATAATTATTGAATAAAAACAATAATTAATTGTTGTTTGACGAGTGGTGAATAAAAAGGAATTGACTACTATACTACACCACCTAAAAAATGCAAAAGAATTAGAGTTTTTGATGAGCTTTTAAGAATAAATCAACGGAATAATTAATATCTCTGTACACGACAAATTTCACAGAACCCTTATCCTATCAGG
>NZ_KB849211.1:0-36542 GCF_000368025.1 Acinetobacter parvus DSM 16617 = CIP 108168 | reverse complement strand
AACTCATTGAGATGTGTCATAGTATTCGTCGTTAGAAAACAATTATTGTGACATTATTTCAATGAGTTATCTATTTTTGTCGTGTACAGAGAATTAATATAATCAGTTATTTCAGCGTCATTTGCTGATACTTCTAAACCCATTAAAAGTCGCCATTCCACATCACGTAAAATTCCGAAATACATCATGGCGGAGAAATGGGGGTTAGAGCAGTATATTGCATTGAGGTCGTTTGCCTGACCTAAAGCAAATGCAATCGTATTCTGTATATTTAAAGCACATTGGTCATAAAAATAGTGCGCTAATTGTATATCTTTTTGAGTTTGCTCTGTGAACAGACGCATAAAGGCAATGTTCTCGGGCTTTATGATATGTTGATAAAAACGGATCAAGGTCTGGTTTAGATAGTTTTTGAGATCAATCTTTTCTGGAATATAGGGTACGCAAACCCCCTTGAAAAAAACTTCTCGCCGATAATCACAAATGGCGGTAAACAAGCCTTCTTTATTGCCGAAATATTTATAGATAGACGTTTTTGATCCACCCGCATGATTGACAATATCATCCAGAGAAACAGCATCATAACCACGTTCCAGAAATAAATCGGTTGCACAAATGAGCAAGGCAAGACGACGTTCCTGTCCACGGCGAGTTTGAGGCTGTTCGCAACTTGGGTAACAAATATCAGTCATTATATTCAAGAGAAGTGGGTTGAGTGATTTGTATTATAGCAAAAACCATATACATTGTATGGCTATGAAGTTGATGAGTGTTGCAAATCCTCCTGATAATAAAAAAGCGAGACATGATTTGCTCGCTTTTTTAATGGCTTAGTCTTTTAGGCTGAACGAATTTCCTCGTCATCATCATCTTCAGATGAATCCATGCCAAGCTCCTTGAGTTTACGTGTTAGGGTATTGCGTCCCCAACCCAAAAGCTCAGCAGCATGACGTTTACGTCCACGTGTTTGTTGGAGTGCGGCATTAATCAATGTGCGTTCAAACATCGGTGTTGCGATATCCAGAATTTTCATTTCCCCATTTTTGAGCTTTTGAATTGCCCATTGACCCAACAACTCATCCCAATGATGCACTGCAATTCGTTCAGCCAATGCTGGGCTGGCCGCTGTTGGCTGCACGGCATCACTTGTGGCTTTCTGGATGGAGACTTGCTTAAGCTCAGCAGGTAAATCTTCAGGATAAACCTCACGACCCGTGATCATCACTGTCAGCCAGCGACAGGTATTTTCTAGCTGACGAACGTTGCCTGGCCACGGTAGCTGTTGCATATAATCCGTTGTTTCAGTGCGTAGGATTTTTGGACTTACGCCGAGTTCCTTGCCTGCACGTGCCAGAAAGTGCTGTGCCAGCATTGGAATGTCTTCACTACGATGGGCAAGTTTAGGAATGTGAATACGGATTACGTTGAGACGATGATACAAGTCTTCGCGGAAACGTCCTTCATTAACCAGCTTTTCCAGGTCCTGATGGGTTGCCGCCACAATGCGCACATCTACTTTTACTGGAATATGTCCACCAACACGATAGAATTCACCATCCGCAAGCACACGGAGTAGACGTGTCTGGGTTTCAAATGGCATATCACCAATTTCATCCAGGAATAATGTACCGCCATTGGCTTGTTCAAAACGTCCTTGATGCTGGGTGTTTGCACCTGTAAATGCACCTTTTTCGTGACCAAACAACTCGGTTTCAATCAAGTCTTTTGGAATTGCCGCCATATTCAGCGCAATAAAAGGTTTGGCACGGCGAGGCGAATGTTTGTGCAGTGCATGGGCCACCAGCTCTTTGCCTGTACCAGATTCACCATTAATCAATACAGTAATATGCGATTGTGATAAACGTCCAATGGCACGGAACACTTCCTGCATTGCAGGTGATTCACCGATAATCTCAGTGGATTGTAATGGTGCAGCCGCCGCCGCTTTGCTGGCTTCCTGCTGTTGAAGCTTGGTGATATGCAAAATGGCACGATTGACCAATGCCAGTGCCTCATCAATATCAAAAGGCTTTGGCAGGTACTCAAAAGCACCAGTCTGGTAACTTGATACCGCTGACTCCAAATCGGAGTGGGCGGTCATGATAATCACAGGCAGGTCAGGATGGGTGTTCTTTACTTTAGACAGAAAAGTTAAACCATCAATTCCAGGCATGCGAATATCAGTCAAAATGACATCAGGGGCATCATCATGTAAACGTTCCAGCGCTGTTTGTGCTTCTTCAAAATTGGTAACGTCAAAACCTTCTTCTTTAAAAGTCTTTTCGAGTACCCAGCGCATGGCACGATCATCATCAATTACCCAAATTTTATTTCGTGACACGGTCTGACTCCCAAGGTAGATATAAGCTAAATACGGTTTTTCCTGGAACGGATTGACATTCGATCATTCCGTTATGTTGATGCATGATGTTTTGCGCGATACTGAGGCCAAGTCCTGTACCTTTCGCTCGTCCAGTCACAAGCGGGTAAAATACCGACTCTAATATACTTTCTGGAACACCTGGTCCATTGTCTTCAATATCAATTCTTATCGATGAGCGATTTAGAACACCGTTAATTGTCACTAAGCGTTGAATGCGCGTTCTTAAAATCAGCTCTGGTTCTGAATCGCCAAAAAAATCTTTATTTTCAGTCATTGCTTGCACAGCATTGACGCTGATATTGAGCATGACCTGAATCAGTTGATCACGGTCAGCCATCACATCAGGTAAAGACAGGTCGTAATCACGGGTGATCTTAATTTTTTTCTTGGTCTGGTTGACGATAAGTGAACGAACGCGTTCCAGTGGTTCATGCACATTGACCAGCTCATAGCTCGGTAACTGACGTGAGCCAAGCATAGTATCTGCCAGATTGGTTAAGCGATCTACTTCACTAATAATAATGTCGGTAAACTCACGATAGCTTTCATCATTTAAGCTGCGAGCAAGTAATTGTGTTGCACCACGAATGCCCGCTAAAGGATTTTTAATTTCATGTGCCACGCCGCGAACTAGTTGGCGGGCAACCTGATGCTGTTGAACCAGATTTTCTTCCTTGGAAATTTTTAGCATCCGATCAATTGGGTTCAGCTCAATCAATAACAGGGGATGGTAGCTCTTTCCTGTATTAAGCTGTGAAACTGTATAATCCACATGAATCGGTTTGAAATTTACATTGATTACCGCTTCACGACGTGTGTAATGCTGTCCACTTTCTAATGTGTTGAGTAAAGCTTCGTGGGTATTAAAGGTATCATCGTGGGCATGCAGTAAATTTAAGATAGGTTGACCTGATGCACGGAGTAAGCTGACATCAAATAACGCTTCACAAGCGGAGTTCAAATAAAAAATATTAAGCCTACTATCGACCAATAAAATGGCAGTCGTTAAATTATCTACTAGGAGTCGATAGTCGATAGTGTGGTGTTGATCCATTTGTGAATCGTCCTGTATTAAAATGGCGCAATAAATATATGTATAAATGAATAGCCATTCATGTCTAAGGTTTATGTAATGCAAAATATAAGCCAATTTTTGATAGGCTAAATTTCAACAACTTAGTTAAAAGATATGACGTTTATGCTGTATTTTTCACATAGGTACGGTTTTATGTGGATTTTATAATGTTCTAAATTGGTGCAATGTAGGATTTTATTTAAAATATTGGTTGTATTTTGGTGCATTGATTAAACTGTGCAATCCCCACCTGTTTTTATCACTCGAAAAGTCATACAATACGCCGATTCAAGTGGAGCGCAGATTCATGAAGACCCCCAAAGTCGGTTTTGTATCTTTAGGTTGTCCTAAGGCATTGGTAGATTCTGAACGAATTTTAACCCAGTTAAAAACTGAAGGTTATCAAGTGGCATCAGATTATAACGGTGCGGACCTGGTTGTTGTTAATACCTGTGGTTTTATTGAGTCTGCGGTACAAGAGTCGCTGGATGCGATTGGTGAGGCCATGAGTGAGAATGGTCGTGTGATCGTCACGGGCTGTTTGGGCAAAGACGAAGATAAAATCCGCCAAATGCACCCAAATGTGCTGAAAGTGACAGGTGCGGCAGCCTATCAGGATGTGATGGAGGCAGTGCATGAGTATGTGCCTGCACCACCAAAGCACAACCCGTTTATTGATCTAGTTCCAGAGCAGGGTGTGCGTTTAACACCGAAGCATTATGCTTATCTCAAAATATCCGAAGGCTGTAACCACCGCTGTACATTCTGCATCATCCCAAGCATGCGTGGAGACCTTGTTTCTCGTCCAGTAGGGAAAGTATTGGATGAAGCGGCAGCATTGAAACGTGCGGGTGTAAAAGAGGTTCTGGTGATTTCCCAGGATACCTCTGCGTATGGTGTGGACACCAAATATAAGCTGGATTTCTGGAATGGCCAGCCTGTTAAAACCAAATTCTATGATATGTGTGAAGCACTTGGTCAGCTTGGTATTTGGGTGCGTTTACATTATGTCTATCCTTACCCACATGTAGATGCAGTCATTGACCTGATGGGGCAAGGTAAAATCCTGCCTTATTTGGATATCCCTTTTCAACATGCCAGTCCGCGCATCTTAAAATTGATGAAGCGACCAGCCCACAGTGAAAACACCTTGGAACGCCTTAAATTGTGGCGGGAAAAATGCCCTGAATTGGTGATTCGTTCAACTTTTGTTGTGGGTTTCCCTGGTGAAACTGAAGAAGATTTCCAAATTCTATTGGATTGGTTGAAAGAGGCACAGCTTGACCGTGTCGGTTGCTTTACCTATTCACCTGTAGAGGGAGCGACAGCCAATGATCTTCCAGACCATGTGCCTGAAGAAATCAAGCAAGAGCGCTATGAGCGTTTCATGGAAGTTCAGCAGGAAATTTCAGCGGCAAAACTGCAAAAGCGTATTGGTCAGACGATGACTGTCTTAGTGGATAGCCTGGAAGAAGAATTTCCAGTTGCGGTTGCCCGTTCTTATGCGGACGCACCAGAAATTGATGGCAATGTATTTGTTGAAGATATTGATAAAAGCGTGATTAAGGCAGGTGACCTGCTTGAAGTCGAAATTACTGATGCAGATGAATACGATTTATTTGCAAGGTTAATTCAGGTTAAATCTGCTTAACACAAGATATAAAGAAAATTTTGAGATTGATCGGTTTGGAGTAAAGGTATGTCAGCTTCTAAGAATCCACGTTATGCACGAATTTTGCTCAAGCTTTCTGGTGAGGCTTTAGCTGGAAATAAAGATATGGGTATTGATGCCCAGGTACTGGACCAAATGTCACTTTCGATTGCCCATCTGGTTGGCTTGGGTGTGCAGGTGGGTATCGTTGTTGGTGGTGGTAACTTATACCGTGGTAGCCAGTTGCAGAAAGATGGTCTGGTTGGTCGTGTAACAGGTGACCAAATGGGCATGTTGGCGACGGTGATGAATGGTTTAGCGATGCGTGATGCATTGGTGCGCCGTAATATCAAAACCCGTTTGATGTCTGCTTTGTCAATTGGTACGGTAGTCGAGTCCTATTCTAGCCGTGACGCGATTCGCCATTTAAGTCAGGGTGAGGTATGTGTGTTTGTTGCGGGCACAGGTAATCCATTCTTTACGACTGATACCGCAGCTTGTTTACGTGGTATCGAAATTGAAGCAAACTTGATCCTGAAAGCAACCAAGGTTGATGGCGTTTATAACAAAGACCCAAGTAAATATGAAGATGCAGTTAAATATGACAATTTAACTTTCGATCAGGTTTTGGATGAGAAACTTGGTGTGATGGATTTAACTGCAATCTGCCTATGCCGTGACCACAATGTGCCATTGCAGGTGTTCGATATGAACAAGTCTGGTGCATTGCTTTCTGTTGTGATGGGTGAAAAAGAGGGAACTCACGTTACGAATTAATATACGTGAACCATAAAGCGCTTTATACTACGTTAAATATTTTGTAATACCTCAGGAATAAGTAAGGAAGATCATATGATTAACGATCTCAAAAAAGACAGCGAACAGCGCATGCAGAAAACCCTTGAGTCTTTGGAACAGGGTTTTGCAAAAGTTCGTACTGGACGTGCTCATCCATCTATCTTAAATGGCGTGATGGTTCCTTACTATGGTTCAGATGTTCCATTGAATCAGGTGGCGAACGTGGGTGTTGAAGATTCACGTACCTTAATTGTTCAGCCATTTGAACGTAACATGGTGTCTGCGATTGATAAGGCAATCCGCGAAAGTGACTTGGGCTTAAACCCGATTACCACTGACTCTATTCGTGTGCCGTTGGCTGCCTTAACAGAAGAAACCCGCCGTGACATGCAGAAAGTTGCCCGTTCAGAAGCGGAGAATGCCAAGGTTGCCATCCGTAACATCCGTCGTGATGTTTTAGGTGACATTAAGGCCCTACTGAAAGAAAAAGAAATTTCTGAAGATGATGAGCGCCGTGCAGGTGAAGATATTCAGAAAATCACTGACAAGTTTGTTGCGGAAGTGGACAAACGTCTTGCAGCCAAAGAAGCAGAATTGATGAAGGTCTAATTATATGACCTCACAAGAAGAACAGCTTCTTCCCCAGCATGTTGCCATCATTATGGATGGCAACAATCGTTTTGCCAAAAAAAATCAGATGCAAAAAGGCGATGGGCACCGTGAAGGCAAAAATATCCTTGACCCCATTGTTGAGCATTGTAAAAGTGTCGGCGTAAAAGCATTAACGGTTTTTGCATTTTCAAGTGAAAACTGGAATCGACCACAGTATGAAGTCGATTTACTCATGAAGTTGTTAGAAGATACGATTCATGAGCAACTTCCTCGTATGGAAAAATTTAATATTGCTCTACGTTTCATTGGTGACCGATCACGTCTCTCAGGTCATTTAAGGGATTTGATGCAATATGCAGAACAAAAAACAGCCGCCTTTGATTCCATGACCTTAACTATTGCGATTAGCTATGGTGGCATGTGGGACATGGCGAATGCTGCAAAATGTATTGCTCAGGATGTTCTTGCTGGGAAAGTTCAAACAAACCATATAAATGTTGATTTATTTGATAAATATGTCAGTCTAAATGACCTGCCTGCTGTGGATTTATTAATTCGTACAGGGGGAGATTATCGCCTTTCAAATTTCTTATTGTGGCAAGCTGCATATGCAGAATTGTACTTTACAGAAACTTTATGGCCAGAGTTTACGGTCGAAGAATTGGATTACGCATTTCGTGTTTTTTCAGGGCGTGAGCGACGTTTTGGCAAGACATCCGAACAGATTCAACAAGTGAAAATAGAGAATTAATAATGTTAGAGCGGATAATTACCGCATTGGTATTAGTTGCAGTTGTTTTAAGTTGCATGTTTGCAACGCAATCACATTATCCAATGTTCATGCTTATGATTTTAGCGGCAGGGGTTGCAGGCTACGAGTGGTCTAAATTGATGCCACAGGCGTCGGCGATTGTCTCAAAACCTAAAGCCTGGGTATATGGTGGTTGTGTTGCACTGGTATCAACACTGGCATTGTTTTTTAATGATATTGCCTTACTGCTTTGGGTTGCATCCATTCTTACCTGGCTGGTGAGCATTTACTGGATTAAAAATTTCCCCGATGCTGATAACTGGTACAACGTTTCACTTCACTTGATTGGGTTTGTTTTAATTTCAGCCGCTGTTACTGCAATTTATGCTGTATGGCATAGCTCACCGTGGTGGCTGATGTATTTATTTCTATTGGTTTGGGGCGCTGACAGCGGTGCCTACTTTGTTGGCCGTAAGTTTGGTAAAAAGAAACTTGCCCCGAAAGTCAGTCCAAATAAATCCGTTGAAGGTTTATACGGTGGTATCGCCACAACAGTGATTATTATGCTGGTTGTACAATATTCCTATTTAAATTTAACCGCATTGCAGCTTATTTTATTCCTGATTCTTTCAGTCATTACCGTGTTTGCATCAGTGCTGGGTGACCTGTTTGAATCCATGATCAAGCGTCGTGCAGGGATTAAGGATTCTGGCCGTGTGTTGCCAGGTCATGGTGGTGTGCTGGACCGTATTGATTCACTGCTTGCGGCAGCACCTATTTTTGCTACGGGTATATATATTTTAAAACTGATTGGTGTAGATCTTTAAATGACTCAAGCTGTTTGCATATTGGGTGTAACGGGTTCAATTGGAAAAAGTACTTTAAAAGTATTGGAACAGCATCCAGACGATTACACCGTATTTGCAGTTTCTGCATATAGCCGTTTGGATGAACTTTTAGAAATTTGTAAAAAATACCATCCCAAAATTGTTGTGGTGCCGAATGAAAAAGCATTTGAGTTGCAACAACGTTTAAATCAAGAAAACTTAAAACATATCGAAATTTTGACTGATGAAGCGGGCTTAATCACTATTGCTGAGCATGCCGATGTTGACATCGTCATGGCTGCTATTGTTGGTGCGGCAGGTTTGTTGCCAACTCTTGCCGCAGTCAAGGCAGGTAAGCGTGTCTTGCTTGCCAATAAAGAATCTTTGGTCATGTCTGGCGACATCATGATGCAGGCTGCCCGTAAGCATAATGCACTGTTACTACCCGTTGATTCTGAACATAATGCGATTTTCCAGTCCTTGCCGCATGACTATCTAAATGCTGAAAGGACAGGCCAGCCCCAGTTGGGTGTTTCCCGAATTTTACTGACAGCGTCTGGTGGGCCATTTCTCAACCATTCATTAGAACAATTGCATGATGTAACACCACAACAGGCGTGTAAGCATCCAAACTGGTCTATGGGTCAAAAGATTTCGGTTGATTCTGCGACTTTAATGAATAAAGGGCTGGAATTGATTGAAGCGTGTCATTTGTTTTCAATATCAGAACATTTTGTTACAGTCGTGGTTCATCCACAAAGTATTATTCATTCCATGGTGCAATATGTGGATGGATCAACTTTGGCACAAATGGGTAACCCTGATATGTGCACACCAATTGCACATGCATTGGCCTGGCCTAAACGCCTGGCAACAGATGTTCCTGCGTTAAACTTGTTTGAGACTGCTCAATTGAATTTTCAGCAACCTGATATTGTCAAGTTTCAAGCATTGGACTTGGCTCGTCAGGCGATGCGGGCAGGTGGTTTGGCGCCTACAGTATTAAATGCAGCAAATGAAGTTGCAGTTGCTGCATTTTTGCAGCAAAAAATTCGCTTTACTGAGATTGCGCAAATTGTCGAGAACACTTTGCAAGTTGTACAAAATGCCAAAGCAGAAAACATAGACATCATTTTACAGACTGATATGATCGCTAGACAGGTTGCAGAGACGTATATTGTGGATATAGGGGGCTAAATCGTATGAATGCACTATTTATGATTGTTGCAGCGATTTTATTACTTGGTCCACTGATTGCAATTCATGAGTTTGGCCATTATTGGGTGGCGCGTAAATTAGGTGTCAAAGTCTTGGTTTATTCCATTGGTTTTGGCCCAACCTTGCTGAAATGGCAGTCTAAAAAATCAGGTATTCAATATCAGCTTTCTGCTTTGCCACTTGGTGGTTATGTCAAAATGCTGGACGAGCGTGAGGGCAATGTTGCTGAAAAGGACCTGCCTTACGCCTTTAACCGTCAGTCTCCGTGGAAGCGTATTGCCATCGTTGCGGCTGGTCCATTGATCAATCTTATTTTTGCCGTGTTATTGTTCTGGATTTTATTTTTACCAGCCCAGGAACAGTTGAATACCCGTATTGGCAAGATTATGCCCAATACTCCCGCAGCGCAGGTTGATTTGCAAGTGGGTGACAAAATTCTGGCAGTTGATGGTCAAACAACGCCAACATGGGAAAAACTTAATTATACCTTGGTCAATCGTGTGGGAGAGACAGGGCAAGTTTCCATTATTGTTGATCGTGCAGGTACTGAAAAGCAGTTTAGTTTACCAATCAAGGATTTCCTTAAGGATCAAAGCCAGTCACCTTTGGATGTATTGGGCTTCTTGCCTTATCGTCCAGTCATTCCTGCAACCGTGAAAGAGTTGAGTGCAGATGGTGCTGCTTCACGTCAGGGAATGAAAGTCGGTGATCGTATCGTGGCAATTGACAATGTTGTCATGAAAGACTGGTTTGATGTGGTTGATGTGGTTCAGAATTCACCTGAAAAACTTTTGAACATTGATGTGATGCGTCAGGGAAAACTGCTGCATTTGCAGGTGATGCCACAAGGTCAACGTGACAATATGGGCAATACCACAGGCGTGCTGGGGGTGAAAAGTGACGCGGGCAAGATCACCATTCCTGCTGAATACAAACAAACCATTCAGTATTCACCGATCGAAGCGTTGGGTGTTGCGGTAGATAAAACCACACAGCTTTCAGGCATGATCTTTAACTCAATCATCAAGATGGTGCGTGGCTTGATTGGACTGGATAATTTGTCAGGGCCAATTACCATTGCCAAAGTGGCTGGACAAAGCGCCGAAATGGGATGGCAGACCTTTATCTCATTTATGGCCTTGATGAGTGTCAGTCTGGGTATTCTCAATTTGCTTCCAATTCCAATGCTGGATGGTGGGCATTTGGTTTATTACTTTATTGAAGCCATTCGTGGCAAACCTGTTTCTGAACAAATACAGATATTTGGTCTAAAAGTTGGTATGGTACTGCTCGGTAGCATGATGCTTTTGGCTTTATTTAACGACTTCATGCGTTTATAAAAACGCAATTGGAATTTAACTTACTGGAAAATATATGGGCATGCGTCACACACATTTATTAATGCCTTTGGCACTGGTTAGTGCGATGGCAGTGGTACAACAAGCATACGCAGCAGATGAGTTTCTTGCACGAGATATACGAATTGATGGCCTAGTGCGTTTAACACCTGCAAGTATTTATTCGATGTTACCAATAAATAGTGGCGATAGAGTAAGTGATCCAGTGATCGCCGAGGCAATCCGTACCCTATATGCTTCAGGCTTGTTTGATGATATCAAGGCTTATAAAGAAAAAGATGTTCTGGTTTTTAAGGTTGTTGAACGTCCAGTCATTTCCAAGCTTGAATTCAAGGGTAATAAACTCATTCCAAAAGAAGCTTTAGAACAGGGCTTAAAGAAGATGGGCATTGCTGAGGGTGAGGTTTTTAAGAAATCAGCCCTGCAAACCATTGAAACCGAGCTGGAACAGCAATATACCCAGCAGGGTCGTTATGATGCCGATGTGACTGTGGAAACGGTTGCTCGTCCAAACAACCGCGTTGAGTTGAAGCTAAACTTTAATGAAGGTACGGCTGCAAAAGTTTTTGACATTAATATTATTGGTAATACTGTTTTTAGTGACAGTGATATCAAGCAGGTATTTGCCGTTAAGGAAAGTGGCTGGGCCTCTGTGGTAACCCGTAATGACCGCTATGCACGTGAGAAAATGGCGGCAAGCCTTGAAGCCTTGCGTGCCCTTTACCTAAACAAGGGTTATATCAACTTTAATATTATTAACTCTCAACTGAATATCAGTGAAGATAAAAAGCATATTTTTATTGAGGTTTCAGTTGATGAGGGTAGCCAGTTCAAGTTCGGCGAAACCAAGTTCCTCGGCGATGCATTATATAAGCCAGAAGAATTGCAGATGCTTAAGCTGTATAAAGATGGTGAGACCTATTCACAAGAAAAAGTAAACGCGGTTAAGCAACTATTGCTCCGTAAATATGGGAATGCAGGCTATTACTATGCTGAGGTAAACATCGTACCTGAGATTAACAATCAGACAGGTATTGTCAACCTCAATTACTATATCAACCCAGGTCAGCAAGTTACAGTTCGTCGTATTAACTTTACAGGCAATAGCAAAACAGCTGATGAAGTATTACGTCGTGAAATGCGTCAAATGGAAGGCGCGTTGGCAAGCAATGAAAAAATTGACTTGTCCAAGGTGCGTCTGGAACGTACAGGCTTCTTTAAAACGGTTGATGTCAAGCCTGTTCGTGTACCAAACTCAACTGACCAGGTTGACCTGAATGTCAATGTTGAGGAGCAGCACTCTGGCACAACCACACTTGCGGTTGGTTATTCTCAAAATGGTGGTGTGACATTCCAGGCTGGACTCAGTCAAACCAACTTTATGGGAACAGGCAATCGTGTTGCGATTGACTTGTCCCGTTCAGAAACACAGGATTACTATAATCTCAGTGTGACTGACCCGTACTTTACCATTGATGGTGTGAGCCGCGGCTACAACGTTTATTATCGTAAAACCAAGTTAAACAAGGACTATAACGTCAATAACTATGTCACTGACAGTGTTGGTGGAAGTTTAAGTTTCGGTTATCCGATTGATGAAAATCAAAGTTTAAGTGCTTCGGTGGGTATCGATAAGACTAAAGTCAGAACAGGACCGAGCGTTTCGACTTATATCCGTGATTATTTATTAGCGAATGGTGGTAAAACGACTGGAAGTTCGAGTTATTGTAAGGTGGATTTAGAGCCTATTATGGGGCCAGATCCGAATAATCCTGAGAAACAGATCGTGACTGGCTATAAACCATGTCCTGAAGATCAAATCCATACTTATGGCGATCAGTTTGAAGGTACGTTCTTAACCTATAACTTAAACTTAGGTTGGTCATATAACACATTAAACCGTCCGATTTTCCCAACCTCGGGGATGTCACATCGCGTTGGTCTTGAAATTGGTTTACCTGGCAGTGATGTCGATTATCAAAAATTAACTTACGATGCGCAAGCATTTAAATCACTTTGGGGTGGTTTTGTCCTTCGTGGTTACGGTAAGTTAGGCTATGGTAATGATCTACCCTTCTATAAGAACTTCTATGCGGGTGGCTATGGTTCAGTCCGTGGTTATGACAATAGTTCGTTAGGCCCAAGATACCCAAGTGTGATCTTCCAAGAGCGAGGGCAAAATGACCTTGATCCAGAGGAAGTAGGTGGTAACGCTTTAGTGCAGTTTGGTACTGAACTTGCACTACCTTTGCCGTTTAAAGGCGACTGGACAAGACAAGTGCGTCCAGTATTATTTGCTGAAGGTGCACAAGTGTTTGATACTCAATGTGATGTGCCAAGAGGAAATGTCACAATTGATGGAAAAGAGATTGATATCAAACAATATTGCAAAGATAACAATAAGTTAGATTTTGGCAATATGCGCTATAGTGTGGGTGTTGGCTTCACATGGATTACTATGATTGGTCCATTATCATTGAGCTATGCATTCCCACTGAATGACAAGAAAGGCGATGATACCAAATCAATCCAATTTGAAATCGGTCGTACATTCTAAGTGCGACCTTAGTTTTAATACTGCAACAGAAATAAAGGATGCAATAATGAAAACATTAACAATGCTGATGTTAGGTTTAGGATTAACGGTTTCAGCAGTTGCAAATGCGGGCGGTATAGGTGTTGTGGACCTGGCTAAGGTCGTTGAAAGCAGTACCTATTTAAAACAGCAAAATGACAGCCTGGGTCAATCAGTTAAACCGACTTCAGCTAAACTGGAACAGTTAGGTAAAGAGATTGAAAGCTTACAGAAAAAAGCCCAGTCCGCTAATCAGGCCGATTTACAGAAATTAAGTGGCCAGTATCAGGCCAAGGTCAATGAGTTTAATACGACTCAACAAGGTCTACAGACCAAAGTACAGACGACTTTGCAAACGATGAATACAAATTTTGAGAGTCGTGTGAAACAGGTCGCTGAACAATTAAGAAAAGAAAATAACTTGGATTTTATTTTAAATAAAAATTCTACGATTGCCTCTGACGCTCAGTATGATTTAACTGATAAAATGATTCAAAAGGTTAATGCAATGAAATAATCAATGAATAGACGTAGTTATCGTTTAGAAGAAATTGCTCACCTTGTCAAAGGTGAGTATTTCGGTGAAAAAGATTTTCAGGTTTTTAATTTAGCGAGTTTAGAACAGGCACAAAATCAGCATATCTGTTTTGTGAATGGGGATAAGTACCTATCGCAAGCAGAAGCAAGCCAGGCAGGTGCTTACATTGTCACCGCAGCGCTCAAGCAACAGCTTTCCTCAAAAAATAACTTTATTGTCGTTGATAATCCTTATCTCGCGTTTGCGACTTTGACCCATATATTTGAAAATAAAATTATCCAAAGGGGAATTTCAAGTACTGCTAAAATCCATCCCTCAGCCATCATTGCTGATGATGCCTATATTGGTCATTATGTGGTGATTGGTGAAAACTGTGTGGTGGGCAGCAATACCATTATTCAGGCCCATACCTTTATTGATGATCAGGTTGAAATTGGCAAGGACTGTTTTATTGATGCACATGTCACCATTACAGGGGCTGCCAAGCTTAAGAACCGTATTCGTATCCATGCCAATACAGTGATAGGTTCAGAAGGGTTTGGCTTTGCACCTTATCAGGGGAAATGGCATCGCATTGCACAACTGGGTTCGGTTCAGATTGGTAATGATGTGCGTGTTGGTTCAAATTGCAGCATTGACCGTGGTGCCTTGGATGATACTATTCTGGAAGATGGTGTCATTATTGATAACCTTGTGCAAATCGCGCATAACGTTCAAATTGGTCAACATACAGCCATCGCTGCAAACACGGCAATTGCTGGAAGTGTCCGAATTGGCAAAAACTGTATTATCGGTGGTGGCAGTGCAGTTGCAGGGCATTTAAATATTGCGGATAATGTGACGCTTACTGGAATGTCAATGGTCACAAAAAGTATTTCTGAGGCGGGAGTCTTTTCTTCGGGAATTGGACTGTTTGAAAATAGTCATTGGAAAAGAACTGTGGTACGCCTTAGACAATTAGCAGATGTGCCATTGACCCAGATCACCAAAAGGCTTGATCATATGCAAGCTCAATTAGAGTCCCTTGAATCAACCCTTAAGTTACGTAAATAATTTATTATGACCGAGTCAACATTTCCAGCATTCACAATGCCTGAATTACCGATGGATATTCTTACCATTCGTGAATATTTACCGCATCGTTATCCTTTCCTGTTAGTCGATCGAGTTACGGGAGTCACTGAGAACAGTATTGTCGGTTATAAAAACGTATCTATCAATGAAGAGTTCTTGCAGGGACATTTCCCAACCTACCCAATTATGCCAGGTGTACTCATCATTGAAGCACTTGCCCAGGTTTCAGGTATATTGGGTTTTGTTTTGACAAATCAGAAGCCGAGTGAGGGTTCCTTGTTTCTTTTTGCTGGTGCGGAAAAAATAAGATTTAAGAAACAGGTTGTTGCAGGTGACCAGCTTATCTTAAAATCTGAACTTGTGATGCAAAAACGTGGTATTTACAAGTACAATTGTACTGCCAGTGTTGACGGTATTGTTGCTGCAACAGCCGAGATCATGATTTCCCACCAAAAAATTGAGCAGACATGACTAGTCAAAATTTAATACATCCTACAGCAATAATTGACCCGTCTGCAAAAATTGCCTCTGACGTACAGATTGGCCCATATTGTGTGGTTGGGCCAAATGTCAGTATTGATACTGGTACAAAGTTACATTCGCATGTGGTCATTGGTGGTTTTACACGAATTGGTAAAAACAACGATATTTTCCAGTTTTCTAGCATTGGAGAAATTTGTCAGGATTTAAAATATAAGGGTGAGGAAACTTGGCTGGAAATTGGCGATCACAACTCCATTCGTGAACATTGTACCTTGCATCGGGGTACGGTACAGGATCAGAGCTTGACCAAAATTGGTAGTCATAACCTGTTGATGGTGAATACCCACATCGCCCATGATTGTATGATTGGGGACCATAACATTTTTGCCAATAATGTTGGTATTGCAGGGCATGTGAATGTCGGTAACCATGTGATTGTTGGTGGGAATGCAGGCGTTCATCAATTCTGCCGTATTGATTCATATAGCATGATTGGTGGCGCTGCACTCATTCTTAAAGATGTGCCAGCTTATGTACTGGCTTCTGGTAATCCAGCACATGCACATGGTCTGAACATTGAAGGAATGCGACGTAAGGGCTGGTCACGGGATACGATTCAGGGTTTAAGAACAGCCTATAAATTGATTTATAAATCAGGTTTGACCAGTGAACAGGCCATTGCACAGATTCGTAATGAAGTTTTAGATAATGTGCCAGAAGCCCAACTGTTGATTGATTCTTTAGAGAAATCAACACGTGGGATTGTGCGTTAGGTTTAATTTCAATATAAAAAAAAAGACACTTCGGTGTCTTTTTTATTGGCTTAATTTTCTTCCTCAACAAACTGTTGTCGGTATTTTTTGGGAGACAGTTCAAAGGTGCGTTTAAACGCCTGGTTTAAATCAATCCCTTTAGGTAAATATTGCCTAATTAAACCATTCATATTTTCGCATGTGCCTTTTTGCCAGGGTGAATGTGGGTCACAGAAATATACATCTATGCCTAAATCTTCTTCGAGTGTTTTATGTTCTGCCATCTCACCTCCACGGTCATAGGTCAACGTTTTACGCAGTTCTGCAGGTAAATATTTCAGAGCTTCAGTTAAGCCTTGCGCACTGATTCTGCCTTTGCATCAGGTAATGTTGCCAAGATACAGAGCCGTGTATTTCGTTCAATATAGTCAAATCATTATAAAACTAATACAACTCAGTCTATGAATTATTTCGATTTTTTTTCGAATCCTGTATGGATAATAAATTATTTTTACTATAAGGGTTGCTATCGAACTTTTGATGATGGTATGACAATTTTATATACTCTATAAACCCTTTAAATTAATTAGGTGGTTTATGTCGCACTTCAAGTTTTAGTCTGCCCTTCCCCATGTGAATCATCCAGAAATGACGATTCAGGATATTCAGATCATTGTCATTCAAATGATGATTCCAGTTCAGATTCTAGTGGTTGTGATAGTAGCAGCAATGATTAAAAAGCTTGTACCCCTTGAGGGGCAAGGGGTACAAGATAAACCGAGTTTAAGGTAAGTCAAACCAAATCATTTGGCTATCCTGCGATGCAGTAATAGTTGCAGTTTCATCGAATACTAATGCATCACCCGCTTTAACCAAGTGATCAGCAATCATCACTTCACCAGAAATGACATGAACATAGTTCACTTTTTTCTTTGCAGTAATCTCCAAGTGTTGATCTTTCTCAATCACCGCCGTTTTCACCTCAGCATTTTGACGGATCAGCATTGGTGCAGACTCATCACCTGCGATCAAATGCCATTGGTTTGGGTGATCTTTCGGATTCAGCTGAATTTGCTGATAAGTCGGTTCAGCATCCTGTACATTGGGTTGAATCCAGATCTGTAATAGATGCACCGCCTTGTCATGCTTGTTCATTTCACTATGGGTGATACCTGTACCCGCACTCATCAACTGCCATTCACCTGCATTGATTTGTCCCTCATTGCCCATGCTGTCCTTATGGGAAATGGTGCCATCAAGCACACAGGTCAGGATCTCCATATTGTCATGGGGGTGGGTACCGAAACCGTTATGGGCGGCAATCGTATCATCATTGATCACGCGGAGTGCACTGACACCCATATATTTCGGGTTGTACCAGCTACCAAATGAAAAGCTGTGGTAGGTATCTAACCAGCCTGCTTTGACATGACCACGGTTTTCACTACGATGTAGATAAGCATTCATCTTTCATCTCCCAGTTATTATATTTTGCTTGATTGTTATATTATCGATTCATAATGGTGATAAATAGTCTTTTATTGCGACATATTGTTCTATAAATGCAATGATTTAATCGTGTGTATGTTTTTGGATGAAATAAAAAAGGCTGAATATTTTATTCAGCCTTTTTAGGTGAGATAAATTTATTTATCAAACGCTTATTTTGATTTGTTTTCCAATTGAGGAATTGCAGAGCCTTGACCAACAGCAAGTAAACCTGTTTCAGTATAGATACCGAGTTTTGCACGTGTATCAGTAATGTCGAGGTTACGCATGGTGAGCTGACCAATACGATCCATTGGCGTAAACATAGAATCACCTTTCTCCATGGTTAAACGCTCAGCCTCATAGGTGAGGTTTGGAGATTCAGTGTTCATGATGGTGTAGTCATTACCACGGCGTAGTTCTAGAGTGACAGTACCTGTAATGGCTTTGGCCACCCAGCGTTGTGCTGTTTCACGCAGCATAAGCGCCTGAGAATCGAACCAGCGACCTTGATAGAGTAAACGACCTAAACGTAAACCATTAATACGGTATTGTTCAATCGTATCTTCGTTATGAATACCAGTCACTAAGCGCTCGTAAGCGATATGTAATAAAGCCATACCTGGTGCTTCATAGATACCACGAGATTTCGCTTCGATGATACGGTTTTCAATTTGGTCAGACATACCAAGACCATGACGACCACCAATACGGTTTGCTTCTAGAATGAATTCAACTGGATCTTCAATACGTTGGCCATTCAATGCAACTGGCATACCTTGTTCAAAAGTAATGCTTACTTCTTCTGGTTGGATTTCAACGTCGTCTTTCCAGAACGCAACGCCCATAATTGGGTCTACGATTTTAATACCAGCATTGAGGTATTCTAAATCTTTTGCTTCATGCGTTGCGCCCAACATATTTGAGTCAGTCGAGTAGGCTTTTTCCTTTGACATTTTGTAGTCAAAACCATTGTCGATCAGGAACTGCGACATTTCGGCACGACCGCCTAACTCATCAATAAAGGTTTGGTCTAACCACGGTTTGTAGATTTTAAGCGCAGGATTGGTTAATAAACCGTAACGATAGAAACGTTCAATATCGTTGCCTTTATAAGTTGAACCATCGCCCCAGATGTTGACGTCATCTTCTTTCATCGCTGTTACAAGCATCGTACCTGTCACTGCACGACCCAAAGGTGTGGTATTGAAATAAGGAACACCGCCAGTACTAATGTGGAATGCGCCACATTGAATTGCTGCAATACCTTCAAGCGCAAGTTGTAAACGACAATCGATTAATCGAGCTTTGACTGCGCCGTATTGTTCAGCTTTCTTTGGAATTGCATCATAGTCATCTTCATCAGGTTGACCCAAGTTTGCAGTATAAGCATAAGGCTCTGCGCCTTTTTGCTTCATCCACAATAAAGCTGCTGAAGTATCGAGACCACCAGAAAAGGCAATCCCAACTTTTTTGCCTACAGGTACGTGCTGCAAGATCGTTGCATTATCAGTCATTGCTTGTCCTAACTTTTATGAGTAAAGACCCCGAACAGGTAGTCTTGAGAATAAAAAATCGGAACTATTGTAACACTTTTCATTAAGCTTGTTTTCTTCAAAGAAAAACTATCCAAAAAATTTATGCTCTAATGGGTCCAGTTTTTTAGTTTTTAAGATTGAAAACATGATTGTTACAAGTGTTTTGACTTTAGTGTCAGCATTTTCTTGAAAAGAGTCATAAACACATATAAAAATTCAGTTAGAGTATTATGCAACAAGTTGCAAAGCCAATAAATACAGAAGGAATATCATGACTAGCTATGCAAATATTTTAAAGCCATTACATCTCGGATTTACGACCATTAAAAACCGTGTGGTCATGGGATCGATGCATTCAGGCTTGGAGGATCGTTTTTTTAATTATCCTAAACTTGCTGCTTATTTTGGTGAACGTGCCAAAGGTGGGGTCGGCTTAATCATCATGGGTGGGATTTCACCCAACCGTCAAGGTTGGTTATTACCTGCGGGTGGTACTATGAACAGTCTGGCAGATATTCCTCATCACCGTCTGGTCACACATGCTGTGCATAAGCATGGAGCAAAAATCCTGATGCAAATCCTGCATTCAGGTCGTTATGGTTATCATCCATTTTCGGTTTCTTCTTCGCCAATTCAGGCACCAATTAATCCTTTTAAACCACGTCAAATGTCGGATAGCCAGATTTTGGCCACCATAGAAGATTATGCCCGTTGTGCAAGCCTGGCAAAAAAGGCAGGCTATGATGGCGTGGAAATCATGGGCTCTGAGGGTTATTTGATCAATCAGTTTCTGAGCAACCATGTCAATAAGCGCACAGACCGTTGGGGTGGTGATATTGAAAACCGTATGCGTTTTCCCGTGGAAATCGTCAAGGCGATTCGTGCCAAAGTCGGTGAAAAATTCATTATTTGTTTCCGCCTGTCCATGCTTGATTTAGTGCATGATGGCAACACTATGCAGGAAGTGATCATTATTGCTAAAGCATTGGAAAAAGCGGGAATCACACTTCTAAATACAGGAATTGGCTGGCATGAGGCGCGTATTCCGACCATTGTAACATCAGTCCCACGAGCTGCATTCGTGGATTATACCGCTGAGGTTAAACAGCATGTTTCAGTACCAGTGATTGCATCAAACCGTATCAATATGCCAGATGTTGCTGAAGAGATTGTTGCTTCAGGACAGGCCGATATGGTGCAAATGGCACGACCATTCCTTGCTGATCCATACTGGGTTAATAAAACTGCAACCAACCGTGTTGATGAAATTAATACCTGTATCGCATGTAATCAGGCGTGTTTGGACCATGCCTTTAAAAATGAGCGTGTTAGCTGTTTGGTTAACCCGCAGGCATGTTTTGAAACAGAATTGGTTTATATCAAAACCAAGAAACCAAAACGTGTTGCGGTTGTGGGTGGCGGCGTTGCAGGGATGTCGGCTGCAACAGTGGCGGCAAGTCGTGGGCATGCTGTGACATTATTCGAAGCAAATAATGATGTGGGTGGTCAGTTTAATTTAGCGAAAGTTGTTCCTGGAAAAGAAGAGTTCCATGAAACTATCCGTTATTTTAAAGTCCAATTAAAGCAGACAGGTGTGGATGTTCGCTTAAATACCAAGGTCAATCGTGAACAGTTGGAACGTGAGGGTTTTGATGAAGTTGTGATTGCAACAGGTGTGGTGCCACGTACCCTAAAAATTCAGGGTAGTGATGCACCACAAGTCTTGTCTTATGCAGAAGTGCTAAAAGGCGCTAAGGTTGGATATAAGGTTGCTGTGATTGGGGCGGGTGGTATTGGCTTTGATGTGTCAGAGTTTTTGCTAAAACCACCACATCAACCACAGCCACAACCATTGGCAGAATGGCAACGCGAATGGGGCGTTGATCCAAACCCTAACTATACTTCTAAAGGTGGTACGCAACGTCCAGAAGTTGAAATGCCGGTACGTCAGATTTATTTATTGCAACGTAAAACAACGCCGTTGGGTATTGGTTTGGGTAAAACCTCGGGCTGGGTGCATCGCGCACAATTGAAAAAGCATGGTGTGCGTATGTTGCGTGGCGTACAGTATAAGGCTGTAACTGACGAAGGCCTATGGGTTGAGCACAATGGCCATGACCAGTTATTGCGTTTGGATACCATTGTCGTATGTGCAGGCCAGGAGTCTGTAAAAGATTTAGTACCACGTGAAAATGAAACCACACTGGCAAAATATCATGTGATTGGTGGTGCTAAGTTAGCAGGTGAGCTGGATGCCAAGCGTGCGATTCGTGAAGGTGCTGAACTGGCGGCTAAACTTTAACAATTGATGAAACAATATGCATTTGAATACATTGCAGTTAAATTTTTCTTGAATAAAGGAAACAAGCTTTGTATTCTTAGGCACATGGAAGCGTGGCAGAGCGGTTTAATGCACCGGTCTTGAAAACCGACGAGGGTGTGAGTCCTCCGTGAGTTCGAATCTCACCGCTTCCGCCAAATATTTAAATAAGCCCTTGTTTTTACAAGGGCTTATTTTTTGTCTGTGCTTTTGTCCCACATTGTAACCCACATTAAGATTCTGATTAAATCAATTGTAACTGGATGAAATTGGTAGCCTTTGGATAGCTGTTAAAAGTTACGAGTTGTTTATCGTACTTCAAAATAAGAAAGGCTCTATACTATGTTCAAATGGCGATTCAGCGTTTAATTGGTTTTGGGAAAAAAGCAGAGTTTAAGGAAATTCTGGCAATTTTAAGAAAGCAGAAGCCTGATAGGATAAGGGTTCTGTGAAATTTGTCGTGTACAGAGAAGTATTTTAATACTTTTTTGAATCCGTCAATGCCTAAGTCCTAAAACTGTCTAAACATAAAGCATTAAAAATAAGGCATTATAAAATAACTCTCTGCCAAGCATGGCGTTTTGTGGAGCCTATGCCTATAATACGCTTACTTGAAAAATCAGTAGACTGTGATTGGTATGTTATATTCATTGGCCCGCCCTTTGTTGTTTACTTTGGCACCAGAGCGTGCACATGAACTCACACTCTCCATGCTTGATAAAGCGCATAAACTTGGCTTTATGCACCAGAAAGTTGCTGCTAAACCCTTAAAATGTATGGGCATTGAATTTCCAAACCCCGTTGGTCTTGCCGCTGGTCTAGATAAAAATGGTGACCACATTGATGCATTGGCTGCCTTGGGTTTTGGCTTTATTGAGATTGGTACCATTACCCCACGTCCACAGGCAGGCAACCCTCAACCGCGTTTATTCCGCATTCCTGAAGCAAAGGCAATTATTAACCGTATGGGTTTTAATAATGACGGGGTGGATAAACTGATTGAAAATGTAAAAGCCTCAAAATTCAAGGGTGTGCTAGGCATCAACATTGGTAAAAATGCCGATACGCCTGTTGAAGATGCTGTTTCAGATTATTTGATTTGTTTAGAAAAAGTTTATAATTACGCATCCTATATCACGGTCAATATTTCATCTCCAAACACCAAAAATTTGCGCAGTTTACAAAGTGGCGATGCACTTACAGAGTTGCTACAAACCTTGAAAGGTCGCCAACTGGAACTTGCGCAACAATATCAGCATTATGTTCCTTTGGTACTTAAGGTTGCGCCAGATTTAACACCTGAAGACATTAATTTTATTGCAGTGCAATTACTGAAGTTCAAGCTTGATGGCCTGATTGTCACCAACACCACACTTGGTCGTGATGGTGTGGAAAACCTGCCGAATGGCAATGAGGCGGGCGGTTTGTCGGGTGCGCCAGTATTTGAGAAAAGTACCGAATGTTTAAGCCAGTTTGCCGAAGTGCTGGATGGCCAGATTCCACTGATTGGGGTGGGTGGTATTTTATCGGGTGAGCAGGCTGTGGCAAAGCAACAGGCAGGCGCGAGCCTTGTTCAGGTTTATAGTGGGCTGATTTATGCTGGCCCAACATTGGTTAAAGACTGTGTTAATGCGATGACAGGGTGAAATGAACACGCTTGATATCATTATTCTGATCATCTTGCTCATTGGAGGGCTGAACGGTTTGCGTCAAGGATTTATCAAAGCCTTTGCGAACTTGGTCGGATGGATATTCGCATTGATCGTGGGGGCCAAATACGCCGTTATATTGGCGCCTGCAATGAGCAGCCTAAGCCAAGACCCTGTCGTGCAAAAAATTGCAGCTTTCGCTTTTATCGTACTGATCATTGTGGTGTGTATCTGGATTGTTTCTGCATTGCTGAATGGCCTCTTGAAAAGCTTGAAACTGGGCCCATTAAATCGTTTAGCAGGTGGGGCATTTGGTTCCCTAAAAGGCCTGCTGATTGTTTTGGTCACCATGCAGGGCGTTGGTCCGTGGGTGGAAAGCTCACCACACTGGAAACAGTCCAAATTTGTACAAATCCTATTACCCTATGCACCTTTAGCAACAGAAATCTCTAAAGATGCTGCAAATCAAGCTTTACATCAAATGACATCTGAAGGTGCCTTGTTACAGCGCCCTTCAACCGAAATGGACGAGTCAGAACGTGCTGCGGTTGATCAGCGTTCTGATCATTCGACTAAAAATCCTTTTTATTAATTGGGGTTAAACCCCGTTCCTAGCTTGTCGCGAGGTTGCTATGTGTGGAGTTGTTGGGATAGCCGGTAAATCGCCAGTGAACCAAATGTTATTTGATGCTTTGACGATGTTGCAACATCGGGGACAGGATGCAGCGGGAATCGTCACTTGTCATCAAGGGCGTTTATTTCTCCGCAAGGATAATGGCATGGTGCGTGATGTGTTCCATACCCGCCATATGCGTGCATTGCTGGGTAACTACGGGATTGGGCATGTTCGTTACCCAACCGCGGGTTCATCCAGCAGTGCGGAGGCACAGCCATTTTATGTGAACTCTCCATACGGTATTACCCTTGCACACAATGGTAACCTGACCAACGCCGAAGAAATTCATGAAGATCTGTTTAAGACAGATTTGCGTCACATGAATACCGACTCCGATTCGGAAGTTCTGTTGAATGTGTTTGCACATGAATTACAGAAAATTGGCACATTAAACCCGACACCAGCAGATATTTTCCATACTGTTTCCCGTGTACATGAACGCTGTAAGGGTGCTTATGGGGTTGTGGCAATGATTACAGGTCATGGTCTGGTGGGTTTCCGCGATCCAAATGGAATTCGCCCATTGATTTATGGTTCACGCGAAACGGAACACGGCACTGAATATATTATTGCCTCTGAATCAGTTGCTATTACCGCGCTTGGCTTTAAGATTGAGCGTGATATTGCGCCAGGTGAAGCGATTTTCATTGACAGCAAAGGCCAGTTATTCTCAAAACAGTGCGCAGTGGATCCTGAATACCGCCCGTGTATTTTTGAATATGTTTATTTTGCCCGTCCAGATGCCACAATTGATGGAATCTCGGTATATAAAGCGCGCTTGAAAATGGGTGAAAAACTAGCCCATAAAATCCTGAAAGAATGGGGTGAGCAACACGATATTGATGTTGTGATTCCAATTCCTGATACCAGCCGTACCTCTGCCTTGGAGTTGGCGAATATTCTGGGTGTGAAGTTCCGTGAAGGGTTTATGAAAAACCGTTATATCGGACGTACCTTTATTATGCCTGGTCAACAGCAGCGTAAAAAATCAGTTCGTCAGAAACTGAATCCTGTGGAACTTGAGTTCAAGGACAAAAACGTTCTATTGGTGGATGATTCGATTGTACGCGGTACAACCTGTAATGAAATCATTCAGATGGCGCGTGATTCAGGGGCAAAAAAAGTATTTTTTGCCTCCGCCGCACCGATGGTGAAATATCCCAATGTCTATGGCATTGATATGCCAGCAAAGTCTGAACTGATTGCGTCTGAGCGTACCGTTGAGGAAATCCGCGAAATTATTGGTGCAGACCGTTTGATATTTCAGGACCTGGAAGATTTGAAAAATGCAGTTCGTACCAGCAAGGTGCCTGATTTAAGAGAGTTTGACTGCTCTGTTTTTGATGGTGTTTATGTGGCGGGTGGTATTGACAAGGAATACCTTGCTGAACTTGAGCAAAAACGTAATGACACAGCAAAAAAGAAAGCCGATGGCTACATTGATGTAAATATTGATGCCGCTTCAGTGGACTTAACAGGGATTAAGGAAGAGTAAGCATTTTAATCTCTAGAAAAGCGGGAATTTCCCGCTTTTTTATTTTATGATACTGGAGGCGCTGGAGCCTCTGACAGAAACAATGTAATAAGGAAAATTTACATTGAAAGAAATGAGCCATTATTTAATTGAAAATAAGAATATTGCATGGTCAGTCAGCTTTTGTCTGCTTGCCATGGCATTGACTCTCTTTATTCTCAATTTAATTTTGGGTTTGGTGGTACATTTCTTTGACTATACCCAGCCAGTTTGGTGGCATGTTTTAAGTCCTTATTTTATCTGCCTATTATTCTTTATCCTGATTTGGTCTGTCAGTACTGAACTGTATGTACTGCGTGAGGGCGGACATTCCCTGGCAAAACAACTAAAAGCACGCCGCCTGGTGTTTGATGAAAGTACGCCTGAAGAAAGTACTGCTTTAAAAGTGGTGGAACAGGTTGCACGCAGCTTTGCGATTGATACCCCCGCAGTGTATGTATTGCCTGATGAGGTGGGGGTAAATGCATTAACCGCTGGTTTCAGGTCGCAGGATATCGTGATTATCTTGACCTGGGGGGCATTGCAGAATTTGGATGAACTTGAGCTTTATGGTTTGTTGAGTTATGAGTTTAACCAGATTCTATCAGGTGAAGCAGTTGAGAATACCAAACTTAAAATTCTATATAGTGGTTTGACCACATTTAGCCAATGGGGAAGCAAGCTCGCACAGGCAGGTTACAATCCCTATGCAACCTCATACCGTAATAAATTTGAGACCATTTTTGTGGCGATTGGCGGGGTAATTTGGCTGATTGGAAGCTTGGGTATCCTGATCACCCGCTTAATCAAGTATCTCACCTTAAGTGGCCGAACCTTTCGCAATGACCTGAAAACCATGCGTTTGATGAATAACAACGCCAATATTCAAACCTTGCTACGAATTTATGTGCATCATTCAGGTTCCCAAATTCACAGCGCATACTCTGAGTCAATTTCGCATATGTGCTTTGCCAACTCACTGAGTCCGCAAAGCTGGCTGAATATTCATCCAGGTATTAAAGATCGAATTTATGAGTTAAATCCAAGTTTATTACAGGATTTGCAATTAGAAAATTTAAGAAAAATACGCAATCGACCTTTATTTAGCCTATTTCGTTCTTTAGAAGAGGAAGCTACTGATATCACTATGGCATGGAGTTCCCCACAACCTTTGCCTTTGCTACGCTTATCACCGATTAGCTTTGCCTTGAATGATGCGATCAAGCCACTCAACCCCGAGATGCGGAAAAATAAAAAACGCCCAGAACTGATTCAGCGTGCCATGCAGACCGCGACGGGTTCAAGAGAGGTGATGGTGGCGATTTTGATGATCCGCCAGTACCGTGAGTTTATTCCACAGGATGCGGCGGTGAGTCATGCGATTGTGGATGTATTGTTAAATCTGGATGGGCGGATTCATGTGCAGATTTTCCATGATGCCTGCAAGAACATTGGTCATATGCCCACCAGTATTGCACGTCAGTTTCTCACCAAACTGGCCTGTATTATTCAGGCGGATGGTGAGGTTGGCTTACTGGATGCACTATTGCTGGAGCGGGTAAAATATGAGTTGAACCTGATGCCAGCACATTTGCCCACAGCGTTTGAGGATCTGAAATCGCAAATTGTGCATTTGATTGATGCATTGCTGCATGTACAGCAAATTAACAGTCCAAATCAGCTTGAGGTCCGTGAACGGATTTTGCAGGAGCTTCTTACGCAGGAAGAGTTGCAAACCTATGCTGATATTTCGGATGAACCACTGGATCTGGCTGAAATCCTGAATGATGTTTCAGGTTTGTTATTGCGTGATCGCCTCAATATTTTAGCAATTGCAGAACGCTGCCTATGGAGTGACCGAATCATTACTCAAGATGAACTGGATGTTTTAGAGCTACTGTATTGGCGTTTGGGCTTTGATACCCGTGAGGTGGTTGAGCAAATGCAGAAGAAAAATAGCTTGATGATTATTTAAGATAACTTCCCAAATTTTTATATCTAACAGCATGTTAGGTTAGAATTTCAAAAGCCCCCATATTTTTAAAAACGTTACGTGACAATAACATAAAAAATACCTATTTCAGGGTAAGCTTGCCGTTAATTTTTTTATTGAATTTTAGATGGGGGCTTTCGAGTAAGTTATGGAACACATTGAAATTTTAAAGGCGTTGTTTTTAGGGTTTATTGAGGGGCTGACAGAGTTCTTGCCCATTTCAAGTACAGGGCACCTGATTTTATTTGGTCATATGATTGACTTCCATTCAGACGATGGCCGTGTCTTTGAAGTCGTGATCCAACTTGGGGCAATTCTGGCAGTCTGCTGGTTATACCGCCAAAAAATTATTGATCTACTAAAAGGTTTTTTTAGTGGTGATTCAGAAGCACGACACTTTGCTTTTAGTGTTCTGATTGCATTTTTTCCTGCTGTCGTGATTGGTATTTTTGCGGTCGATTTTATTAAAAGCGTCCTATTTAGTCCACTTGTGGTGGCAGTTGCCTTGATTGTCGGTGGCCTCATCATTTTCTGGGTGGAATCAATCAAGTTTGAGCATAAGACCACAGAGGCAACCAGGATCACCTATAAACAGGCTTTTCTTGTGGGGTGCGCGCAGTGTGTGGCGATGATTCCAGGAACATCACGTTCAGGTGCCACTATTGTGGGAGGAATGTTTTCAGGCCTATCACGTAAAGCTGCGACGGAGTTTTCTTTCTTTCTGGCCATGCCAACCATGCTGGGTGCGGCAACCTTTGACCTTATTCGTAATGCCGATGTACTGACACAGGACAATATGCTGAATATTGCGGTGGGATTTGTTGCTGCCTTTATTGCCGCATTACTGGTAGTGAGTGCCTTGGTGAAATTTGTTGAGCGTCATACCTTACGTGTATTTGCTTGGTACCGTATCGTGCTTGGCGTGATTTTATTATTCATTTTCCTTTAAAATTGAAACCCGTCTCTTTTACAGAGATGTTAAAAGAGGCGGATTCGGGTAAAATTTCCATTCTTTATTTTTCCAATATTTCATATCTTAAAACTGGTTCTAGCATAAGATGACAATAGCTAAAATGAACGCCCGAGACTTGATTATTGATCTACTTTTAGGGCTACAAGGTCGAGAGATCTCAATTAAACAAATTATTATTGCTGCCAAGCTTTTTGAGATTAGTGAAAACAGTATCCGTGTTGCCGTAACCCGTCTATCGGGTGATGGCGTGATCGAGGCGATTGAGCGCGGTATCTATCAGTTCACGGTCCAGTCGCATGAATGGGCCAATGTGATGCTGAACCGTAAGAACGGGATTAAGCAGACCAAGAAATGGACGCATCAATATCTTGCGGTTTTTACAGGTGAACTGGGGCGAGTTGACCGTACTGCACTGAACCGTCGTGAACGGGCATTAAAACGCTTTGGCTTTAAGGAGTTGGAACAGGGGATTTATATTCGTCCCGATAATTTGGCGATTACATTTGATCATCTTTTTTCCGAGTTGAAAGCTTCAGGTTTGGAAATGACCGCCAAGATTTGCCAGATTAGTCATTTTGATGAAACGACTTTGGCAATCATTCCCAGCTTGTGGTCAACACAAACACTCAACCAGAACTATGAGAAATATAGCCAAATGATTCAGAAATGGTTGGCTACGGTTGACCGAATCTCATTGGAGGATGCCGCGCGGGAATCGTTATTATTAGGTCGCCAGACAATTTCTCTGCTCATGAACGATCCTTTATTACCTGAGGATTTTGTTGATGTGCAGCTTAGGGAACAATTCGCCCTGAGTGTGCAACAACTGGATCAGACAGGTTTGGAACTGTGGCGCAAGTTTTATGAACTGAGTGTCGTGTAAATACCAATTACAAATATTACTAAAAATTTAATTTTAATTTATTGACAGAAATATTACTTAATTTAGAATAAAGTGAATAGTTATGTGGTTTTATAAAAATACAAAAATTGCAGGATAGGATATGAACACACGTACGGCTATTAGTGATTTGTTCACACGGGAAGAAATCACGGAATTGACTGCCAAATCGGATCTGCATGGTAGCTGGGCTGTTTTATCAACCTGGGTGGTGATTGGTGGAACCTTTGCCACTGTTGCTGGCTTTTGGGAATATTTGCCAAACTGGGGCAGGTTGCTCATATGTATTGTAGCCTTGGTTATTCTGGCTGGCCGTCAATTGGCGCTGGCTATCCTTACGCATGATGCTTCACATCAAAGTCTGTTTAAAACCAAATGGCTCAACGATACCTTAACCGACTGGTTATGTGCCCGTCCAGTCTGGAATGACCTGCATAAATACCGTAAGCATCATCTCCGCCATCACAGTAAAACATCAACGGTAGATGATCCAGATTTATCACTTGTTACAGGTTTTCCGACCTCTAAAAAATCAGTAATGCGTAAATTCATGCGTGATTTATCGGGGGTGACTGGTTTTAAATTCGCGCTTGGGCGTGTGTTGATGGACGTTGAGAAAATGGAATGGACGGTTTCCAATGACCGTCGCTGGATTTCTCAAGAGGGACGGCACTGGTCTGATTATCCAAAGGCATTTATAAAAAATAGCGGTGGGGCCATTGCCACCAATACCGCTATATTTTCGGCACTTTGGGCAGCAGGACATCCCAAACTCTATGCGCTTTGGGTGTTGGCCTATGTAACGCCGTTTCCACTGTTGCTACGTGTTCGTTCCATGGCGGAACATGCAGGAATGGAAACCAGCAATAGTGCCTTGACCAATACTCGCACGACTAAAGCAGGTTATATCGCAAGGGCTTTAGTTGCGCCGATTCATGTCAACTATCATAAAGAGCACCATTTGATGGCGGCAGTGCCTTATTTTAAGTTGCCAAGAATGCACCAGATGTTACGTGAGCGTGGTCATGTTGCTGAACCACCCACTTATTGGCAAGTGTTGAATGAGCTTTCAGCAAAAGCAGATTAAAAATTGATGATCCTTGTTTTTGTTCAGGAGAAGTAGGTTGCTTTCTGTTCCTTGAGTATAAATGCTGAAATGGATGATAGGTTGTAGCATTATAGGTTTTGAGAGATATGGCAGCGAATAAACAGGAAATCATTGAGTTTCTGGCTCAGGAATTTTCACAGGCACTTAGAAAGAACACGATTGAAGAGATTACCCCTAAAGGTGCGCAATTGTTGTATCGGGTAGATCAGGATGACCTGCGTCCTGGTCAGACTGTGTCTGGGCCAACCCTGATGCTGGTGGCAGACTTTGTCCTGTATGTGGCAATTATTGGACATTTGGGATTGATTAAAATGGCGGTCACTACCAACATGAATATCAATTTCTTTCGCAAGCCAGATGGAACACGGGATATCAGGGCAGTCTGTAAGTTGATTAAAGTTGGCAGAACCTTGGTGACAGGGGAAGTATGGTTATATTCTGTAGGTGATGAGGAACCAGTGGCGCATGTGATTGGGACCTATGCACTTCCGCAAAAATCATAAGTTTTTAAAAATGATAAAGTGAAATGCTTAAAAATCATAACAACATTTAAGTATGCGAAATAGTAAGAACATGCTACAACTAATAGCGATCAAATTTATTTGTTCTTACTATTTTTTACTTCTATGACTATACCGCTCGACTTAACCCCTTTATCGCAACTTGAACTGAATCAAGAACATATTCTGGCGATTAAACGTAATGATTTATTGCCTTTAATCACTGATCCCCATCGTTTAAATCATTATGCAGATCATTTGGTGCAGGCGCAAAGTGTCCTGTTGAATGGTGTCGATCCGAAGTTAAACCAGCAGCTCAGTGAAGTGATTACCCAGATTGTTCAGCAACTGTCACGCTCAAAAAATTATGTGGGCGGGCGAAAATTTAATGCACTGCAAAAATGGCTGGGGATTGATGTTGAATATGATGCTGGACAGGTCAAATATGTCAAAGACCTGGATCGTTTAATCAGTGAGGCAAACCACTTAAGCCAAAAGCTACAGGTTGAGATTCAGAAATCGCAGTCACGTTTGCAGCAGGTTCTGGGTTTAAGGGAACAGATGGCGGCGTATATACAGGCTGCTGATGAGTTTTTAAAAGAATATCCCCAGTTTAGTAAACAGCAGGTACTTGATCATTTCGTTGAGCGTCTATCTAAAAAGATCAATACATTACAAACTTTACAGACCAGCAATGACATTGCAATGAAACAGATGCAATTGTCACAACATTTATCTTTTAGCCTTTTAGACCGTTTTAAAGAGGCGCAGCAGGTGTTGATTCCAGCATGGCGTTATCATCTAGAGCAAAGTCGTGAGTCCAATTCATCAAAGACCATTGAGCAGTTGGACAAAAGCCGAGAAGATTTAATCCAAAATCTGAAAAAATCATTACAGAAATAAGAGGGGAATATCATGTCAGATTCAGAACTTATAAAATCATCCAGCGAACTTGCAATTAGGCAGGAGCAGCGTTTTGAACAACTTAATCTAAAAGAGTTAGGCTTGCAGCCACAGGACTTTGCCGAGGTTATGGATGCGCATAAAGAACTTGCAGACATCAGTACCACTGTGGTGGCCGAATACGGTAAAAACATTGCCAATAAAACATCAACCTATACAGATGAGTTGTTGGGTTTGGTTCAAAACAAAGACCTTGATACAACAGGCCAAAAGCTCAATGAAGTGGTTCAGGTCGCGCAGCAACTTAATACTTCCAGTATTTTAAACAAGTCAAAAAGCTCAGGCTTTTTTGGTGGTTTGTTGAGCAGGTTTAAGAATGCCAAGCAAAGTTTTGACCAGCATTTTAATACCACCAAAGAGCAGATTGATGTTTTGGTGAAAGAGATTGAAAGCTCGCAATCGGGTCTTAAGGCGCGGGTGGGAACACTCGACAAGATGTTTGATGCTGTTCAGGATGAATATAAACAACTTGGTGTTTATATTGCTGCGGGGCAGTTGAAACAGCAGGACATCCAGCAACAAATTTCAAGCTTAAGTACGCAAGAACAGGATCAGCAAACCACACAGCAGATTTATGACCTGAATCACCTGGCCAATAACCTTGAGAAAAGAGTCAGTGATTTACAGGTTCTACAGCAATCTGCGATGCAAACTTTGCCGATGATTCGGATTATCCAGTCAAATAACCTAATGTTGGTGGATAAGTTCTATGCGATTAAAAACATTACCTTGCCTGCATGGAAAAACCAGATTAGTTTGGCAATTTCATTGCAGGAGCAGAAGAATAGTGTACAACTGGCAAAGGCCATTGATGATACTACCAATGAATTACTGCGCCGTAATGCTGAACTATTGCATCAGAACTCAGTCGATACCGCTAAAGCGAATCAACGTTCAGTGATTGATGTGGAAACCCTTGAACATGTACAAAATACCCTCATTAAAACAGTAAACGACGTGATTCAAATCCAGAAAGAAGGGATGCAGAAACGTGCTGAAGCAACCACACGTTTGCGTGCATTACAGGATAGTTTGAATCATTTGGTTCTTGAAAATAGCGGGCAGAATCCCCCGAAAAAACTGAATGAGTAATTTTAAGAGGAAAGATCATTGTCACCCATAGACGATTTGAGTGTACAGCCGATTGATCAGCGTTTAGATATTTTAAAGAAACGCCAACGTCACCTGATGATCTGGTTTTTTCTGACCAGCACATTCGGGGTTGTCATCATTGCATCCCTGTTTTTGCAAAAAGAGTTTATCTATCGTTTCTTTGATCTTTCCGTGCATGTTCAGGCACTGGATTTGCCTTATCATGTTCAAGAATTGGTGCCATTTAAACAACCAGTCGACTATTTTTTTAATTTATTATCATGGTTTGGCTGGCTGTTCCTTAAAATATTTGTCTCATTTATTGGCGCATTTTTACTAGTCAGTTGGGCGAAAAAGCTTAGATTCTTTCAGCATCGCTTTCAGGTATGGACCCAGCGAATTTTAGCATGGGTGATTGCCTTTATTCTGCTGTGGTCAGGTTTGAGTTATTTGCAATATGACTGGAAAGATGAAACCAAGCAGGCGTATCAACAATGGATGAGCTATCAAAATAATATTGTTGAAAGTCAAATTGCTCAAGATTTACAGCAGGCAAACATTTCATCGACGGAAAAAGCCTATGTGTTGGCACAAGTGGCTTTATTACATCAGCCTGTTGATCGTAAAACTGCCAAGGTCTATGTGAATCAATTGATTTTCGCTGAGAAGAATAACCCAGTTCAGTTTAAAGAATATGATTTTAAACCTGAGCAGTTATGGGTCATGCAGCAGCAACTTTATGGCAAAAGCATCACCGCTTTGACACAACCACTGGATTTACGTGCGCAACAGGCAGAGCGTGTTTCACAAATCGTAAATGTGGTTCTGTGGGGGATGATCTTCTTGGTTGCCGCTTTAAGTGCAATTCTATATATCCTCGCCAAGCACCTAAAAAATCGCCGCGTTCGAATTACACAAAAGCTTGATGATTTATAGATTCGCTTTATAACAAGATTTTAAGTTGAATCTACTTAACGTCTATCTAGAATAATGCTGATTTAATTAAAGGTAAAGACAATAAAAGTTCGATAGCAACACTTATTGAACGAAATACACGGCTCTGTATCTTGGCAACATTACCTGATGCAAAGGCAGAATCAGTGCGCAAGGCTTTAACTGAAGCTCTGAAATATTTACCTGCAGAACTGCGTAAAACGTTGACCTATGACCGTGGACGCGAGATGGCAGAACATAAAATACTTGAAGAAGATTTAGGCATAGATGTATATTTCTGTGACCCACATTCACCCTGGCAAAAAGGCACATGCGAAAATATGAATGGTTTAATTAGGCAATATTTACCTAAAGGGATTGATTTAAATCAGGCAGATCAGCATTATTTAAATCAAGTTGCCATGTCACTGAATACTCGTCCTAGAAAAGCGTTAGATTGGCTCACACCATTAGGAAATTTGCTCAGTTTGTTGATTATCATAAGGCTTTTAAAACTGTCTCACCTTATGTTTGAATTCGCCATCTATAGAAGAGAAAACTATAAATCACATGCAGTTGATATTATGAGGCAATGATGACAAGACATTATGATTATATTGCGATTGGTGGTGGAAGTGGTGGGATAGCATCTGTTAATCGTGCCGCCATATATGGGAAGACATGTGCCTTAATTGAAAAGGGTGAGATTGGCGGAACCTGTGTCAATGCAGGTTGTGTCCCTAAAAAGGTGATGTGGTACGCGGCCCAAGTTGCGGAAACCATTCACAAATATGGCCCAGACTATGGTTTTGATAGCAGGTTGGATTCATTTGACTGGCAAAAGTTAGTCCGCAATCGACAGGCTTATATAGAACGAATTCACCACTCCTATCAAAATAGCCTAAGTAATAATCAAGTGGATCTCATTCATGGAACTGCAACTTTTATTGATTCACATACTATTGAGGTGAATGATGAGCAATTAACCGCAGATCACATTCTGATTGCCACTGGAACGCAGCCATCGTTACCCAAGATAGAGGGGGCAGAATATGGTATCGATTCGAATGGTTTCTTTGAATTATCGGACTTACCTAAGACAGTCGCTGTGGTTGGTTCTGGTTATATTGCCGTTGAGTTGGCTGGCGTATTGAATGCTTTAGGCTCTCAGGTTGGGCTGTTTATCCGTAAGGATTTGCCTGTACGTCGTTTTGAGCAGTTCATCAGTGAAACTTTAGTTGAGGCGATGCAAACGGATGGTATCAAGGTACATACGCAGGCTACGCCTAAAAAGGTGACAAAGAAGGCTGATGGTTCGGTGATGTTGCATTTGGAAAATGGTGAAAGTCATACAGTAGATTGTTTAATCTGGGCAATAGGACGAGAGCCGAACACTGCAAGTTTGAATCTGGATAAGGCAAATGTTCAGCTTGATGAACGAGGTTATATTCAAGTTGATCAATTTCAGAATACATCACAGGTAGGAATCTATGCAGTGGGTGATATTACTGGCAAAATGGAATTAACACCTGTGGCTGTGGCGGCAGGCAGAAAACTGTCTGAGCGATTGTTTAATCATAAACTTGATGAATATTTGGATTATGACAATATTCCGACCGTGGTGTTTAGCCATCCACCGATTGGAACAGTTGGAATGACTGAAGCACAGGCGATTGAAAAATATGGCAGGCAAGCTGTAAAAGTATATCAATCAACATTTACGGCAATGTTTAGTGCGGTTACACAACATAGACAGCTTACTAAAATGAAACTGGTTTGTGTGGGAGAACAGGAAAAAATTGTCGGTATTCATGGAATTGGTTTTGGTATGGATGAAATATTACAAGGCTTTGCAGTCGCATTGAAAATGGGCGCAACCAAGAAAGATTTTGATAATACCGTTGCCATTCATCCAACTTCTGCGGAAGAGTTTGTGACGATGCGTTAAGTGATTCGATTTTTTTAGTTTAATTTACGATGTTATCTTAAATTAAACTGGATTTAAGCATTTGTCTTGCTTTTAGTGATCGTAAAATGATTAAAATACCCATTCAATTTAGGGGCTGTCCTCATGTGATAAAATAGCTCAAAAAATGACTATTTACATGCTTCAGATGGAATGTTTAACGACCAAGTTGCTGTTTTATCAAACAAAATGTAGGCTAATTTGCTTCATTCAGTGAGATGAGAACATGCCCTAAAGTCTTGAGTATCTAAATTTCACAGACTGCGCTGTGCCCAGTGATAAATAAATTAGTTATCATGCATCTTAATAAAAAGGAGATGAGCTTTGGGGTTGTATCTCATATGCATGAGATCAAAAAATATTTGTTCAGGGAAACCTTTTTGTTCTCGTTTTCGAAATTCTAAAAACTTACTTTCAATTTCAGGATCAGCTTCATAGGTTTGATGAGTTTCGCAAATTTCTGCAACTTCTTTTACATACCTATTTGAACCATGTACGATAAATGAATCGTGAACTTCATAATCTTGATGATCTTTTGCATATTCAGAGGGTTGCACATAATGAAACGTTAGATGAGGAGACATCCATTTAGTTTTGATTGTGGGTTTAATACAATCATAAAATTTAGGACTTACGCACTGTTATTTATAGACTCTCTGTGGTAGCAGATGATTTTTATCGAGAATAAAGTCATCAATGAAGTTTTTGATCATTGGTCTAAATAATTTCTTCTGCCAATGATATACATTTTCAAAGATCCCCTCAAACTGGTTCTTTTGTATCTCGACGTAGGCCATCAAGGCTGAAAAAATATGATTCAAAATCAGTTTAGAT
>NZ_KB849210.1:229409-302438 GCF_000368025.1 Acinetobacter parvus DSM 16617 = CIP 108168 | reverse complement strand
TGGATTAATACTCTAGGATAGTGGACGTTACTCGCAGAATAAGCACCGGCTAACTCTGTGCCAGCAGCCGCGGTAATACAGAGGGTGCGAGCGTTAATCGGATTTACTGGGCGTAAAGCGTGCGTAGGCGGCTGATTAAGTCGGATGTGAAATCCCTGAGCTTAACTTAGGAATTGCATTCGATACTGGTCAGCTAGAGTATGGGAGAGGATGGTAGAATTCCAGGTGTAGCGGTGAAATGCGTAGAGATCTGGAGGAATACCGATGGCGAAGGCAGCCATCTGGCCTAATACTGACGCTGAGGTACGAAAGCATGGGGAGCAAACAGGATTAGATACCCTGGTAGTCCATGCCGTAAACGATGTCTACTAGCCGTTGGGGCCTTTGAGGCTTTAGTGGCGCAGCTAACGCGATAAGTAGACCGCCTGGGGAGTACGGTCGCAAGACTAAAACTCAAATGAATTGACGGGGGCCCGCACAAGCGGTGGAGCATGTGGTTTAATTCGATGCAACGCGAAGAACCTTACCTGGCCTTGACATAGTAGAAACTTTCCAGAGATGGATTGGTGCCTTCGGGAATCTACATACAGGTGCTGCATGGCTGTCGTCAGCTCGTGTCGTGAGATGTTGGGTTAAGTCCCGCAACGAGCGCAACCCTTTTCCTTACTTGCCAGCATTTCGGATGGGAACTTTAAGGATACTGCCAGTGACAAACTGGAGGAAGGCGGGGACGACGTCAAGTCATCATGGCCCTTACGGCCAGGGCTACACACGTGCTACAATGGTCGGTACAAAGGGTTGCTACCTAGCGATAGGATGCTAATCTCAAAAAGCCGATCGTAGTCCGGATTGGAGTCTGCAACTCGACTCCATGAAGTCGGAATCGCTAGTAATCGCGGATCAGAATGCCGCGGTGAATACGTTCCCGGGCCTTGTACACACCGCCCGTCACACCATGGGAGTTTGTTGCACCAGAAGTAGGTAGTCTAACCTTAGGGAGGACGCTTACCACGGTGTGGCCGATGACTGGGGTGAAGTCGTAACAAGGTAGCCGTAGGGGAACCTGCGGCTGGATCACCTCCTTAACGAAAGATTGACGATCGGTAAGAATCCACAACAAGTTGTTCTTCGAGATATATCGAATGAAAGATAGAAAAAGTATTGTTTCTCTTTTTTAATTTTAGAGATAAGTCGTGCACTACGCGCTGCGCTTGTCTTGCGAAATAAAAGAAGAGATCAACGATCTCTTCTTTTATTTCTCAGGGTCTGTAGCTCAGTTGGTTAGAGCACACGCTTGATAAGCGTGGGGTCACAAGTTCAAGTCTTGTCAGACCCACCACTACTGACGAAGTGATGAATAATCACAAGCTGCTAGATAAAAAGATATGTCGTTCATTATGATTGTAAGCTGGGGACTTAGCTTAGTTGGTAGAGCGCCTGCTTTGCACGCAGGAGGTCAGGAGTTCGACTCTCCTAGTCTCCACCAGAGCTTCGATCAGCAAAGCAACGCTTTGCCGAAGCGCAAGACAAGCAGCTATGCTGCGCGTAGTATCTGATCTAATATGGTAGTGAAAGATATTTTTAAATTATAGAACTTAATAAATAAGGTGAATCAAGAGATTGATTTAGATTTATTAACTTCTGTGATTTATCACAGTTTACTGCAAGCTGACGAGGCTGTAGTTAATCATTAACAGATTAGAATTTGAGTCTGAAATAAATTGTTCACTCATTCAATAACAAAGCAAGAAGAATTAATTCTTTAAGCTGAGTTGTTAGAAATGAGAACTAGCAAAAACACTGAATCAAGCGTTTTGGTATATGAATTTAGATTGAAGCTGTACGGTGCTTAAGTGCACGGGACTTCGAACTGTAGATTAAATAGATCATTAATTATTTATTTAATTGTCTTAATCCTACTTGTAGGGATTAACGACTGTTTGGGGTTCTATAGTCAAGTAATTAAGTGCATGTGGTGGATGCCTTGGCAGTCAGAGGCGAAGAAAGACGTGATAGCCTGCGAAAAGCTCCGGGGAGGCGGCAAATATCCTGTGATCCGGAGATATCTGAATGGGGGAACCCACTTACCATAAGGTAGGTATTGCAACATGAATACATAGTGTTGCAAGGCGAACGAGGGGAAGTGAAACATCTCAGTACCCTTAGGAAAAGAAATCAATTGAGATTCCCTTAGTAGCGGCGAGCGAACGGGGAGTAGCCCATTAAGTTATGTGTGTTTTAGTGGAACGCTCTGGGAAGTGCGAACGTAGAGGGTGATATTCCCGTACACGAAAGGGCACACATAATGATGACGAGTAGGGCGAGGCACGTGAAACCTTGTCTGAATATGGGGGGACCATCCTCCAAGGCTAAATACTCCTGACTGACCGATAGTGAACCAGTACCGTGAGGGAAAGGCGAAAAGAACCCCTGTGAGGGGAGTGAAATAGATCCTGAAACCGCATGCATACAAGCAGTGGGAGCCGACATGTTCGGTGACTGCGTACCTTTTGTATAATGGGTCAGCGACTTATATTCAGTAGCGAGGTTAACCGAATAGGGGAGCCGTAGAGAAATCGAGTCTTAATAGGGCGTTTAGTTGCTGGGTATAGACCCGAAACCAGGCGATCTATCCATGAGCAGGTTGAAGGTTGGGTAACACTAACTGGAGGACCGAACCCACTGTCGTTGAAAAGCCAGGGGATGACTTGTGGATAGGGGTGAAAGGCTAATCAAGCCTGGTGATAGCTGGTTCTCCCCGAAAGCTATTTAGGTAGCGCCTCGGACGAATACCATTGGGGGTAGAGCACTGTTTCGGCTAGGGGGTCATCCCGACTTACCAAACCGATGCAAACTCCGAATACCAATGAGTACTATCCGGGAGACAGACTGCGGGTGCTAACGTCCGTAGTCAAGAGGAAAACAATCCAGACCGCCAGCTAAGGCCCCAAAATCATAGTTAAGTGGGAAACGATGTGGGAAGGCATAGACAGCTAGGAGGTTGGCTTAGAAGCAGCCACCCTTTAAAGAAAGCGTAATAGCTCACTAGTCGAGTCGGCCTGCGCGGAAGATGTAACGGGGCTAAAACTATGTGCCGAAGCTGCGGATGTAACTTTTAAGTTACGTGGTAGGGGAGCGTTCTGTAAGCCGAAGAAGGTGTATTGAGAAGTATGCTGGAGGTATCAGAAGTGCGAATGCTGACGTGAGTAACGACAAAACGGGTGAAAAACCCGTTCGCTGAAAGACCAAGGGTTCCAGTCCAACGTTAATCGGGGCTGGGTGAGTCGACCCCTAAGGCGAGGCCGAGAGGCGTAGTCGATGGGAAATTGGTTAATATTCCAATACTTCTGTGTAATGCGATGAGAGGACGGAGAAGGTTAAGTCAGCCTGGCGTTGGTTGTCCAGGTGGAAGACAGTAGGCATGCATCTTAGGCAAATCCGGGGTGCTCTATGCTGAGAGTCGATAGCAAGCTGTACTTGTACAGTGAAGTGGCTGATACCATGCTTCCAGGAAAAGTCTCTAAGCTTCAGTTACACAGGAATCGTACCCGAAACCGACACAGGTGGTCAGGTCGAGTAGACCAAAGCGCTTGAGAGAACTCTGCTGAAGGAACTAGGCAAAATGGTACCGTAACTTCGGGAGAAGGTACGCTGCTGACGGTGATGGGACTTGCTCCCTGAGCGGTTGGCAGCCGCAGAAACCAGGCCGCTGCAACTGTTTATTAAAAACATAGCACTCTGCAAACACGAAAGTGGACGTATAGGGTGTGATGCCTGCCCGGTGCTGGAAGGTTAATTGATGGGGTTAGCGTAAGCGAAGCTCTTGATCGAAGCCCCAGTAAACGGCGGCCGTAACTATAACGGTCCTAAGGTAGCGAAATTCCTTGTCGGGTAAGTTCCGACCTGCACGAATGGCATAATGATGGCGGCGCTGTCTCCAGCAGAGGCTCAGTGAAATCGAAATCGCTGTGAAGATGCAGTGTACCCGCGGCTAGACGGAAAGACCCCGTGAACCTTTACTGCAGCTTGACATTGAACTTTGACCTTACTTGTGTAGGATAGGTGGGAGGCTTTGAAGTTGGAACGCTAGTTCCAATGGAGCCGTCCTTGAAATACCACCCTGGTAATGTTGAGGTTCTAACTCTGCCCCGTAATCCGGGGCGAGGACCATGTCTGGTGGGTAGTTTGACTGGGGCGGTCTCCTCCTAAAGAGTAACGGAGGAGTACGAAGGTGCGCTCAGCGTGGTCGGAAATCACGCGTAGAGTATAAAGGCAAAAGCGCGCTTAACTGCGAGACCCACAAGTCGAGCAGGTACGAAAGTAGGTCTTAGTGATCCGGTGGTTCTGTATGGAAGGGCCATCGCTCAACGGATAAAAGGTACTCTGGGGATAACAGGCTGATACCGCCCAAGAGTTCATATCGACGGCGGTGTTTGGCACCTCGATGTCGGCTCATCTCATCCTGGGGCTGAAGCAGGTCCCAAGGGTATGGCTGTTCGCCATTTAAAGAGGTACGCGAGCTGGGTTTAGAACGTCGTGAGACAGTTCGGTCCCTATCTACCGTGGGCGCTGGAAATTTGAGAGGATCTGCTCCTAGTACGAGAGGACCAGAGTGGACGAACCTCTGGTGTACCGGTTGTGACGCCAGTCGCATCGCCGGGTAGCTATGTTCGGAAGGGATAACCGCTGAAAGCATCTAAGCGGGAAGCCTACCTCAAGATAAGATTTCCCTAAGACTATATGTCTTCTAAAGAGCCGTTCGAGACTAGGACGTTGATAGGTTGGGTGTGGAAGCACGGTGACGTGTGAAGCTGACCAATACTAATTGCTCGTGAGGCTTGACTATACAACACCCAAACAGTTGTTGTATTCAAGATAAATTCAATACATAACTTGATTTAGTGTGAAAACTAGTTAAAATGCTGAACACAAAGTTAGACTCAATATCTAATCCGTTAATAACTCTTTGGTTCGTAAGTAAGGCAGACATGAAGTGAAAACACAACATGATCAATAAGACCCCAAAACACCACAACAGTTTGCTGGCGACAATAGCAAGAGTGAACCACCTGATCCCTTCCCGAACTCAGAAGTGAAACCTCTTCGCGCTGATGGTAGTGTGGCGTTTGCCATGTGAGAGTAAGTCATCGCCAGCTTTTAATTTCAAAACCTCCCAACCAATGTTGGGAGGTTTTTTATTGCTTAATAGGATAAGAATACAGCTATAGCAATTAGCAAAATATAAGCTACACTTGGATTTATTTGAGACTTCACTCATACCTAAAATATATTCTGTAGATTTACGTGAAAAAGTCATTGAAACATTATCATGATACTCACCATAAATCGCAAACTTGTCATTTATTCAATATCGCAAGAACTACCCTGGACGACTGGATCAAGCTGGAACAACAGACAGGGCAACTTAAGCAACCCAAAATCATAAACTCTGGGCGGCAAAGCAAGATTAAAGATATGCAGGCATTTCAGCTATTTGTAGAAACACCTGAGTTTTCACAGGCAAAAGAACTCCTCCCTTTATTTGCTAAACAATTCACTTATGAGATTAGCTATCGAACTTTATTGACTGCTTTGCATAAAATTGGCTGGATATATAAAAAAAGAGTTTTACCTACAAAGAAAGTCAATTAGAACAAAAGATTGCTTACCAATGGCATCTTTTAGAAATACTCAAACGAGTTGATCCATCAGATATCTATTATATGGATGAAGCTGGCATGAGTTGCAATGAAGTTGCACAAATGGGATGGTCAAAGAAAGGTACAAGATGTCATGCAACCCGTTCAGGTCTATCTTCCAGACCTATGAGCTTTATTGGTGCTATATCCTTGGCAGAAAAAACTAAATTTATCATGCCTATACTATTTGAAAGCTGTTGTAATCGTAGTGTATTTGAAAGTTGGTTAACTTCATTCGGATAATCATTTGGGAAGTCAAAACCGATGAAAGACCGTATTATCATTTTAGATAACGCGACTTTTCACAAAGGTGAAGAAATTGAAAATTATGATGTCCTAATGCTTGGTTTTAAATCAATGTAGCTTATATAGTGTGGTTTGCTATAGCACTACTTGGTTTAAAGTTTTCGATTTCAAGTTTTGCCTTACCACTGATTGGTATCGGCGCCTTGCTAAAATTATTGGGAAAAGAAAGAGTTGGATTTATTGGACTGACCCTGGCAGGTTTTGGTTTATTGTTTTTTGGTATCCAGCTTTTGCAGGATGCCATGAGTGGCGTTGCGGAACTGATTGACCTCTCGCGCTGGGCGGAACCGACGCTGTTGATGCGTTTGTTTCTGGTGTTGGTCGGTATTCTCATGACGATTGTACTCCAGTCATCCAGTGCGGCAATGACCACAACTCTTGCGGCATTGTCTACCCAGACCATTAATCTGGAACAGACCCTGGCGTTGGTGGCAGTATATTCCTTATTTATTGCAGGAATCATTTGTAAAAATACCTAAATCTTTAGTGGATGAATTGAGCTTGATAGTGAATGAAATGAAAGAGAGACAAGAGTCTGTAAGGCAAAAGATTATCGAGGATTCCACCCATCAAAATGTTTCTGCAACCTATGCTCTGGAATTGCTCGCTACCCAGCGTTGGCTGGAGCATTTGGTGTACATTCTGAACGGGTTGCAATTCTGCTGGGTGATACTGATCAGGGCATTGTCCATGAGGAATTGGCTTAATGCAGAGATGTGGTTAAAAGCCAGAACAGGCAATAATACAAAAAGAGTCGGGAAGTCTAGACTTGAAAGTTTTGTTATAAATCAGCATCACAAATCGTTAAATATCAATTTTTGATGATAAGGTTAAACTGCGTATAATCTTTTTAAAGACGATAAGATATAAAGGATCATTCATGACAACCGATCAACAATTTCCAACGCCTGCCAACCTAGGTATCGCAGTTTATTCAAATAATGCCGAAGCCATTGGTAATACACCTTTAGTTCGTATCAATCGCTTGATTAAATCAGATGCTACAGTATTGGCAAAAGTTGAAAGCCGTAATCCTGCATTTTCAATAAAATGCCGTATTGGTGCAGCCATGATTGCAGATGCGGAAAAACGTGGTGTACTTAAAACTGGTATGCATATTGTTGAACCGACTAGCGGTAATACAGGGATTGCTCTAGCATTTGTGGCGGCGGCAAAAGGTTATCCCATTACCCTGACTATGCCTGCAAGTATGAGTCTGGAACGTCGTAAGGTGCTGAAAGCCTTGGGTGCGAACCTTGTACTGACTGAACCAGCCAAAGGCATGAAAGGTGCGGTGGATGAGGCGGTACGCTTAGCCACTGAAAACCCTGAGCTTTATTTCCTACCACAACAATTTGAAAATCCAGCCAATCCACAGATTCATACAGATACTACAGGTCCTGAAATCTGGAATGCCACAGGGGGTAATGTTGACATTTTAGTGGCGGGTGTGGGAACTGGCGGCACCATTACAGGGATTTCACGTTATTTTGAGCAAGTGCAGAATAAGCCATTGTATTCAGTGGCAGTTGAACCAGCTGAATCACCAATTATTACCCAAACTAAAAATGGTGAGAGCATTACACCTGCACCGCATAAAATTCAGGGGATTGGTGCCAACTTTATTCCTAAAAACCTGGATTTGGACCTGGTTGATGAAGTCCTGCCAGTGAACAGTGCGGATGCGATTGACTGGGCAAGAAAGTGTGCAACGCAAGAAGGAATTTTAGTGGGTATTTCAAGTGGTGCGGCATTGGCGGCAGCGGCCCAGATTGCTGAACGTCCAGAAAATGCAGGGAAAACCATTGTGGTGATTTTACCTGACAGTGGTGAGCGTTATCTATCTTCAGTGTTATTTGAGGGCTTGTTTGACGAGGCTTAATCAGTCGTTGAATATAAAAAAACCATGCCTTTAGCGCATGGTTTTTTTATTGCCCAATTTAAAGTGCTTTCTTTAAAGCCTTTTCATGTCGCTTCACCGATCTTGCATATTTCTTGCCTTTGTGTCGTGTCCAGAAACTGCGTTGATAACCTGTTGGTCCAACATTGTAATAGGCAACGGCTTTTGACCAGCTTCCCGCAGATTTATAGTAGGTCGCAAGGACTTGGGTGTCACAGTTAATATTGACACTTTCATCATAAAGATTGCCAGGACAGGCCTGACGCCAATGACTTGGAATGATTTGGGTCAGTCCCACCGCGCCCGTCGGTGAGCGTGCGGCACTGTTGTAGTTGGATTCCTGTCGAATAATCGCCGCAATTAAAAGTGGCGAAACATCGTAACGCTCTGAGCTTTGAATGATGATGGGCGATACGCGATTGGCGGTACTAGGTGAAACAGAATAAGCGGTTTGTAATCCTGATGAGAGTTGATTGGAACGATTGGCAAATGATCCGCTTAGACTGCTGCATGCAGACAGGGTGATAGCGCTCAGAACCAGACCGATTCTTAAAAGCAGCAAGATGGGTTTTTCAAGAATGTATTGTTGAGTTGTTAGGATTTGCAAAGCAAACAACCAGAAAAATAAAATGATGAGTCATGGTATTAAGCCAAATTGAGGGAGTCAATAGCGATTATTTTATCGTTCTATGTCTATGCGAATTAAACACCAGGGCAATAAAAAAGCCCCGACATCCTGTCGAGGCTTTCTCATATTTGGTTTCTTACCGCCAACTCCTGTCAGCGACCACGTCCTGTGCTTCTTGTTGTTCTGAATGAGACTTCCTGTCTCTCTATGATTTGTATATTAGGGGATAAACCTGCTATCAGCTATTCGCCAATCACCGCAACCTGTGTACGCTTTAACCTACAAAATACAGGATTATGGCCAGATAGTTACATTTTATCAGTGAGGGGTTGAGGCATGCGGCAGTATGTCCCGCAGAAAATCATATGCAATGCCCAACGTTTCAGGGTTTTTTAAAGGCGGTCATTACAGGGAGTCTAAAAAAGACTAAAATCAAATCAGACCTGTAGAAAAAGCTGATTTATGTCGGACATTGTCAAAACCCATATTGAATATGGTTCAAAATCATTTACCGCGATTTTATGGTCATTGTTCTTTGCAGGGTTTGCCTCTTTCTCATCCCTGTACTGTGTGCAGCCGATGATGCCGATTTTTGCAAAGTTCTTTCAGGTCAGCCCGACACATAGTAGTTTTCCATTATCCTTTTCCACCATTGCCCTGGCCATTGGCCTGCTGTTTACAGGCTTTATTTCTGATCGTTTCGGGCGCAAACCGATTATGGTATTTACCTTGTTCCTTGTTTCGGTTTTATTGCTGGTCAGTGCGTCTTTTCCAATCTGGGAAATTTTCTTAACAACTCGTATTTTTATAGGCTTGGCGGTGAGTGGTGTTGCCGCAGTTGCAATGACTTATATTGGAGAGGAGATTTCACAGAAAGATATTGGTTTGGCGATGGGGTTGTATATCTCAGGCACAGCGATTGGAGGGATGGGCGGACGTTTGATTGCAGGGGTATTGGTTGATTTTATCTCATGGCAATCAGCAACTTATATTATTGGTTTTATCAATCTTATCATTGCCTGTCTGTTCTATTTACTCTTACCCAAGTCCCAGCATTTTCAACCCTATCCTTTTCGATTTTCCCGTTTTAAGGCAGCGTTTGAACAAAACTTAAAAGACCGTAAATTACGCATCCTGTTTGCCGAGGGTTTTATCCTGATGGGATGTCTGGTCACGGTGTTTAATTATATTAGTTATCACCTGCTGGAAGCACCATTTCAATTATCACAAAGCTGGATTGGTTTAATCTCGATTGCCTATTTGGCAGGAATTTACAGTTCATCAAAAGCAGCACAGTGGAGCTTTAAATATGGTCGGGCCAAAGTTTTACCCCTCATGTTATTGATGATGATGGCTGGACTGCTGATTACCCTGATTCCAGCGCTTTGGGTAATTTTGCTGGGACTGATTATTTTTGCCTTTGCCTTTTTTGCAGCACATTCCACCGCCAGCAGTTGGGTATCTGTGCAGGCAATTCAGTATCGGGCGGTGGCTGCATCGCTGTATTTATTCTGCTATTACATCGGTTCCAGTTTGCTGGGAAGTAGTGGTGGCCTGATCTGGGAAAACTTTGGCTGGATTGGGATCAATCTCAGTGTGGTGTTGGTATTGGCTTTTGGCCTGATTTTATCAATTCATCTAAAGGCTTTATAATAAAAATAACATGATGAAATGTGTAGAGATGGCAAGAAATGCAATTCCTGAGCAATATCCATTATTAAGAACGATTCAGTTGGTAACGAATGGTTATTACAGGCCTCATTGAGTACCCACTTGAAAATTTATAGATTGCGAGTGAATTTTAGGCAGATTAATTCTTATCTCTTTGTTTCTGTATGTTTTATAAACAAGGAAAATGAATCAGATTCATGTTAAAATGATCGGCTTTCATCTTTAGATGTCTCTCCTCCATCTGCTAGCCGAGATTCGCAAGCCATGTCTACTGCCTACACCATGCAGACCGCGCCCAAAGCGCTGTTTGATTACGACAAATATTGGGCGTCGTGTTTTGAACCCGCACCATTTTTGCCGATGTCACGAGAAGAAATGGACCTGCTCGGCTGGGATGCATGTGACTTTATTTTGGTTTGTGGTGATGCCTATATTGACCATCCTTCCTTTGTGTCGGGTGTGATTGGGCGTGTGCTTGAGGCACAGGGCTTCCGTGTCGGGATTATTGCGCAGCCAGACTGGACCAATGTGGAAAGCTTCCGTGTGCTGGGCAAGCCCACCATTGCGTGGGGGGTAACGGCTGGGAACATGGATTCAATGATCAACCGTTATACGGCAGATCGTAAAATCCGTTCGGATGATGCCTATTCTCCAAACAATGAAGCAAATAAACGCCCTGATCGTGCGGCAACCGTGTATTGCCAGCGTTGTCGTGAGGCATTTCCAGATGTGCCTGTATTGCTGGGAGGGATTGAGGGCAGTCTACGTCGTATCGCACACTATGATTATTGGTCAGACAAGGTTCGTCGTTCCATTTTGATGGATTCAAAGGCCGACCTGTTGATGTATGGTAATGGTGAGCGTGCCATTATCGAGGTGATGCACCGCTTGGCCAAAGGTGAAAAGGTGCATGACATTACCGATGTTCGTGGTACAGCATTTATCATTAATAAACATAATAAAGCCTCCAAGGCAAAATTCGTTGAAATTGCCAGTAACGATGTCGATACCATTGGACGTGTCGATCCCATCATCAATCCGTATGTGATGACAGAAGACATTGATGGTTGCGAGGTTGAGAAAGAAAAAGGCAATTCCTTAGCCCAATATCAAAATTTCCAGAAAGAAATTGTGGCAAATCCAATTGTACGTGAGGGCAATCAGTTAGACCCTGATACCCAGATTGTGCAACTGAGAGCTGCACCATCCAAGGCAATTAAGCATAAACTGCCACCACGTGAACTGGCGGTGATTCGTTTGCCCTCATTTGAAGAGGTGGCGAATGACCATGTGCTGTATGCCCATGCCAACCGTATTTTGCATCTTGAAACCAATCCAGGCAATGCGCGTGCCCTTGTTCAACGCCACGGTGAACGTGATGTCTGGATTAATCCACCGCCTATTCCACTGACCACAGAGGAAATGGATTACGTGTTTGACTTGCCGTATGCACGTTTACCACACCCTGCCTATGGGGATGCACGTTTCCCTGCATTTGACATGATCAAGTTCTCTGTCAACATCATGCGTGGCTGTTTTGGTGGCTGTACATTCTGTTCGATTACGGAGCATGAGGGGCGGATTATCCAGAACCGTTCGGAAGACTCGATTTTACGTGAAATTGAAAAGATCCGTGATACTGCACCGAATTTTACAGGCATTATTTCAGACTTGGGTGGTCCAACCGCCAATATGTACCGTCTGCACTGCAATGATCCTGAAATTGAGAAGAACTGTCGTAAGCCATCCTGTGTCTATCCAGGCGTATGCCAGAACCTGCACACCGATCATGCGCCACTGGTTCAGCTGTACCGTAAGGCACGTGAAATCAAGGGTGTGAAGAAGATTCTGATTGGTTCTGGCCTGCGTTATGACCTTGCGGTACTCAATCCTGAATATGTCAAGGAACTGGTACAGCACCATGTCGGTGGTTACCTGAAGATTGCGCCTGAGCATACCGAACAGGGGCCACTCTCCAAGATGATGAAACCTGGAATTGGTACCTATGACCGCTTTAAGCAAATGTTTGAGCGTTTTAGTAAGGAAGCGGGTAAGGAACAGTATTTGATTCCATACTTTATTGCTGCACATCCAGGTACAACCGACTATGACATGATGAATCTGGCGGTCTGGTTGAAGAAGAACGGTTTCCGTGCCGATCAGGTACAGACGTTCTATCCATCGCCAATGGCCACCGCCACCACCATGTATTATTCAGGTAAAAACCCACTGTCAAAGGTGGCGCGTTACACTGAAAATGTGGATATTGTTAAGGGTGAGAAACGTCGCCGTTTGCATAAGGCATTCCTGCGTTACCATGATCCAAACAACTGGCCTCTATTGCGTGAAGCCTTAAAGGAAATGGGACGTTCGGATTTGATTGGAAATTCCAAACAGCACCTGATTCCGACCTACCAGCCACAGGGAACCGCTGAGGGGGAATATAAGTCTGCTCGCAAGAAGAACTCCACTGTGGCGGGAGATTCCGCAAAACGTACAGGACAGCCGCAATCAGGCCAGAAACGTCCACAAAAAGGGCAGATTCTGACCCAGCATACGGGCTTGCCACCGCGTGAAACAGGTGAGAAACGACCTTTCTCGGCAAAGCCAAAACCAAAGTCTAAGGCCCATCGTTGAGTTGAGTTTGGGAAAGCCTGAGTCTTTCATGCTTTCCTTTTGATACACAAATGAGGGGGTAGTCACGAATGATTGGTAAAACTACAATTTATAGAAACATATACTGACAATATCGAGTTGAATATTCCCCGCAGGATGATTATAAATAAAGGTGCAGGACGCTTTTACGACTTTGGTCGGCTGTTCAAACACGATTAAAAAATTTAAGTTTGTACTGCGAAAATGACTTTACTATCGCTCGCTCTTGATTAAAAAAATTGGCATCAAAGCCAAAATGATTATAAAAAATCTAAAGGGATTGGTTAGAAATGTATTATTTCATAACAATAGTTGCGCTACTGTTTATTACAGTATTTGCAGTTCGAAGTTTGCACCAAAATCGGCGTCAGGACAGCCCACTGAAACGACGTGGTATCCTGAATATTTCTGAACAGATTACCCTGATGCGTTTAAAGGCGGTTTTGCCACGGCATACCGTATTGGCGCATGTGTCTTTTGATGCCTTGCTCACCACAAAGTTTGCCCATACCCGCCGTAAGTATCAGGGGCTGGTTGCCGATTTTGTGGTGCTGGACCAGCAGCATCAGGTGCTTGCCATCATTGAGATCGCAGACCAGTCGTATGTCAATCGCCTGCAACAAAAACATTATCAGGACAGTCTGCTGGAACTGGCTGGATACCGTGTATTGCGTTACAGCGCGATTCCAACTGAACAGGAATTACGGGAAGACCTGATTCCTGATCTGTTCGCGCGTGCTACACCAAGAACCGCTACACCAGTGACCATGCCACAGGCGGCGGAGCGCGCGATAAAATACAACGTTCTGGCGGTGAAATCGTCCTAGTCTGGACGCACTGCCGTGACGGTCATTTCCACCAGAACATCAGGCGCATAGAGCTTGGATTCCACACAGGTACGTGCTGGGGGATGCCCCTCAGCAATCCACGCATCCCAAACGGCATTCATGGTCGCATAATCTTTTTCAATGTCTTTCAGGAAAATAAACACAGATAGAATATGGGTTTTGTCTGTGCCTGCCTCAGACAGTAAACGGTCAATGTTGTCTAAGGTTTGCTGGGTCTGTGCGCCAATATCCAGGCTGGTGTCATCTGCCAGTTGTCCAGCCAGATGAACCTGATTTCCTGAAATTGCAACTTCGCAATAGCGTGAGGTGACACGTAGTCGTTGCACAGACATAATGGTAACCTAATTAAAAAAAACATAGGATGATTGTACTGCATGCCCCTCGCCACAGTGTAATTTTGTTTGACATCCTCCCCGACCTAAAGGACGGGGATTCCTACTGCTAGACGCTCATGTCCGAGCGCAAGAATATTCAGTGCGGAATTTACATCCCGATCATGGAGCGTACCGCACTCCACACACTGCCACTCTCTTATTCCTAAACCTGCTCTACCTTTCGGACTACTGGAGCGTGAGCCACAGCACGAACAAATTTGGGTGGTATAGGCTTCATTGACTTCTTCATAACATACCCCTGCGTTCTCGCATTTATACTTGAGCATGGTTCTTAGTGTTGTCCAACTGGCATCTAATACAGACTTGGCTAGTTTGGTCTGCGCTAGTGCTTTGGCATTCACATTGCCAATGAAGATTGCTGCATGTTCATTCACCAGTTTATGACTGAATTGATGCAACATGTTTTGACGTATATTTTTAATCTTGGCGTGAATTGCTTTGACACGTTTCTTATTTCTAGCTCGTTGGGCTATGCCAAGTTTTTGTTCATATTGGCGATAGATTTTAGGAGCTTTGAGCTTTATACCATCTGAACAAGTAGCTAAGTCTTTTAATCCCAAATCTATACCAATTGAGGTTTTAGCGCTGGTTTTCTCTGTTTTAATTGAATCAACTACAAGACAGACATACCAACGCCCACGACTATCCTCTACAAACGAGCCTGTTTTAACATTGTATTTGCTTAGTCCGTAGCTGTCCCATAGTTTGAATTGATGCTTGCCGTATTGAACATATCCATCAGCATATTTGATTGCAACTTTTTTGAATGGTATCCAGCCCAATGAACGCCTAGCTGATTTTTTATTGTTGACTCGCCATTTCAGTTTTGCTTTTTTGAATTGCTTGCGTCTTGTCACTAATTCTTCTGTGACCGCCTGAATCGTTTGGCTATGCAAATTACATTCTTTCGATGTGCCTTTCGTGTATTTAGCAATATCGTATGCTGAAAAGAATTGTTGTTTTCGTTGTAGATGTTTAAAACACAAATCATTCACGTAATTCCAGACAAAATTCACCTCAGATGCCATCTGATTTAGCACCTTGCAATGTTTGTCTTTTATGCGTAATTTGAGTGTTTTCATTCCTAAAATATATTTGGTCTATGAGCTATAGTCAAGAGATTAGAACAGGTCGACACTGTGTTTTTAATATGCACGTTCATTTAGTCTTTGTGGCTAAATATCGGCGTGATGTTTTTACTAAAGCAATGCTTGAAACGATGCGTGAAGTATTTGAGCGTGTATGCTTGGACTTTGAAGCTGAGTTGGTAGAGTTTGACGGTGAACATGACCATGTACATTTGCTCGTCAATTATCCGCCTAAAGTCGCTATTTCTAGTTTGGTAAATAGCTTGAAAGGTGCATCTAGTCGAATTTTACGAACCAAACACCCTGAAATTAAAAGCAAATTATGGGGTAATGCCTTGTGGTCGCCTAGTTACTTCGCTGCATCATGCGCAGGTGCGCCTATTGGGATTATTAAGCAGTATATTCAACAACAGCAAACACCGCATTAATGGCTTACGCCAGTCGCTTATATCCTCGGGCTAAACCCCGAGGTTTTACGCTCCAATGGATAAATCAGCCAGCAAAGCTTTCCATGCGAACCAGCCTGCGTTGCTGGAAAAATAAAATGGAGTGTTGCTGCGGGCAAATGATCATATTGCCAAGATTCAGCAACTGAATTTTTGCCTCTCTTAGTCGAGTCAGGCAGAAGTCTCGCGCATTCAAGATATTCTAATTGTATGGATACAGTTTAGCTGAACACAGTAGGGAGAAAAGTGCAATCCTGAAAATTTTATGGGTGGGGAAATTGAGAAAGGACACCAGAAGTGCCCTGTAATATTCGGATTTGATCGTCACGCCAACCACAGGAGCAGATGCTAAAAGTGAGGATTTCTTTAGCATCAGCAAATCACATGGATAATGTGATTGCGCTGCTAGAGTACTGAAAAGCACATAAAAAGCAAACATAAATTTAAACATAAACCATGCTTTTGAGTAAAAAAACGCCATTACCATAAGCAAAGCTGGGGTTCCTGCTGGGCTTGCTGTAATTGATACACGCCCACGCCAACCAGCCGAAACTGTAAAATGGGTTCAATATGCATTTCATTCAGCAATTGCAACACCACCTGCCACAGGTCCTGCTGCGATTGCAAGGGCTGTTTAAAGCTTTTACTGTGCTGTAAAACCTGAAAATTCTTTAACTTCAACTTGACGTTGACACCACGGGCCGTCAACTGCTACTTATTCAGGCTACGCCAGACCTGTTCTGTCAACGGCTGCCATGTATGGCTGCATTGATCAAGGGTGTAGTCATCATCAAAGGTGATCTCCTTGGAAATTTGCTGGCGTTCCCGTTCAGCCTTGACGGGGCGTTGGTCAATGCCTTGGGCATATAGATAGAGCTGTTTGCCATATTTGCCAAAATGGTGAATCAATATATTTTCATCAATTTGTTGCAGTTGACCCAGGGTGTGCAGATTGAGATGATGAAGCTTTTGTTGGGTCACTTTGCCGACGCCGTGAATTTTACTGACGGGCAAATCCTGAATAAAGCTGAGTACCTGTGAGGGCTTGATCACAAACAGGCCATTGGGCTTATTCCAGTCGGATGCGATTTTTGCCAGAAACTTATTCGGGGCAACGCCTGCGGAAGCGGTCAATCCAGTGGCTGCCAGAATATCGGCACGGATCTGTGTTGCAACCTCGGTGGCGCTAGGGATGTTTTTTAGGTTCTCGGTCACATCCAGATAGGCCTCATCCAGTGACAGCGGTTCAATCAGTGGGGTATATTGCTGAAAAATCTGGTGAATTTGTGCAGATACCTCTCGGTATTTCTCAAAGTTCGGTTCAAGAACAATCACCTGTGGACAAAGTTTTCGTGCCTGCCCCATCGACATGGCGGAACGCAGGCCAAAGACACGGGCAGGATAGGATGCGGCGGCGACCACGCCACGGGTATGATGAAAGGCCACCACTACAGGCAGGTCCTTGAGTTCGGGACGTTCCCTTAACTCAACTGAGGCATAGAAAGCATCCATGTCAATATGGATGATCTTGCGCAGCTCATTTGCCATCCTGAATGCCTTGTTGTGTTAAAAAGATGCGCCACTGTTTGGGAGAGTCGGCATAAACATTTAAATCGACAGGTTTATCAATACCATCAATTTTGCCATTCTGGGTATGTTGCCAAAACAGCCATTGTCGTCCATCTTTCAGTTTAGGCTGTTCCTGATAATCACGTACCCAAAGCGGTGTATTGATAAAGCTACCCATCAGCACAATATGGTAAAAACTCTTGGAAATATAGAAAATGGGCTGCTTGCCATAATGCTGCTGTAGCTGGTCATGCATGACCTGAATTTCCCTGAGTAACTGCTCCTTGGTAAAGGCGTTGATACAGTTGCTATCATATTCAAGGTCAATCACGGGCGGCAGGGCATCTGCTTTGTTGGGCACGGTAGCGATAAAGTTTTCCGCCTGCACCTTGCCATCCCGACATAAACGATAGAAGTGGTAGGCACCAACATGCAGGCCCTGTTCGCGTGCCTTAAGCCAGTTTTCCTGAAAGTTTCGGTCCTTAAAGTCGCCACCCTCGGTGGCTTTTAGATAGACAAACTGGTACTGCACTGGAGAGATCTTTTTCCAGTTAATCTCACCCTGATGGTGCGAAACATCAAAGCCACGAATGGCATAGTCCTGCGCAGACGCTTTCTGCTGATGGAACAGGCCGAAATAGCTCACCACACCAAGCATGACAGCTAAGCCAACACTGGCATAGGTTGGATAATATCGGGAGAGTGGATGTTTCACAGGTTTCTTTGCCATGTCGTCAGCTATATTTTTTCACGCATTTAGTCTGCCATTTCTTTTGGAATTTGCCAAAATACCAGTGCGGTGACCAGGTTGATACAACCCAGTGTCATTAATGTGGCATGGAACGCAGTGGTGAGGGAAGCGGTTGAGAAATGCTGACCAAACACATTAATCAAGGTTCCTGCCAACGCCACCCCAATACTCATGGATAGCATCATGATCATGGAAAGGAAACTGTTGCCACTGCTGGCATCCTGTTGCGGCAGGTCTTTCAGGGTTAGGGTGTTCATCCCGACAAATTGCAGCGAATTTAGTGTACCAAAAATAAACAGGTGCAGCACTTTAAGCCATAGTGGGGTTGTTGCTGTCATTAGGGCGAAACTGGCGATACATAATCCAACCAGAACGGTATTGGTTAGTAGAAAACGACGATAGCCAACACGCTGGATCAAAGGGCGGATAATCGGTTTAGAAAATAATGAGCCCAATACCAGTGGAATCATCATTAAACCTGTGATAAAGGGTTCAAAACCAAAGGCGACTTGTAGCATCAATGGCAAAATAAAAGGAATTGCATTGCTACCTAAACGTGCAAAGAAATTGCCTAAAATGCCAATTGAAAAAATTTTATGGCGGAACAATCGTCCATGAAACAAGGCATTCTGATGGTTATGTGCATGATACGCATAGCCAAACGTTGCTAAAGATCCGATTACCAGTAGACTGATGCTGATCCAACCAGAATATTGTGGCGCAGCGATATTCTCAATCCCAAGCGACAGACCCACCATAGCAATCATCAATAAGATAAATCCACCGAGATCAAAGGATTTGACGGTTGGTTCTTTTTGATTTGGCATGACTTTAAGCGCCATGATTACCCCAAGCACACCCATGGGGAGATTAATAAGGAAAATCCAGTGCCACGTGGCAACTTCGACTAACCATCCACCCAAAGTTGGTCCCATCAAAGGACCTATGAGACCAGCCAGACTCATTAAACTCATCGCTGAAAGAAATTGGCTACGTGGAATAATTTTAAGTAAAGCCAAGCGTCCAACGGGCATCAATAATGCGCCGCCCATCCCTTGAATAACACGACAAATCAAGAGTTGATCTAAGGTCTGAGACAGGCCACAACCGAGTGATGCCAGACTAAAAATCACCATAGCAGCAAGATAAGTATTACGGATACCAAAGCGGTCTGCCAACCAACCACTTAATGGGATAAAAGCAGCAACTGATAGGACGTAGGCAACAATTACCCCATGCATTTGTAATGGATTTTCATTGAGCTGAATTGCCATCACAGGAATCGCCGTGTTGACAATCGTGGTATCCAAGGCCTGCATAAAAAAGCCGATAGAAACCAAGAGCACCAATAAACGAAATTCAGGCTGTACGGCTTGATGAGTGGTTGTTGTCATGAGTGGTGACGTATGAAATATCAGCTTTAGTTTAATAGAATTGTATTTGAAATAAAGCCCAAAATTGTCAAAGACTCGTCATCGAACTGACATGAAAATGTCATCGTATTTGCACCTCGAATGACTAGATTAGCTCTACAAAATAAAATCTATGGAATTTGATCATGAAATTTAAGATTTCAGTGTTATTCACTGCAATGCTGTCAGTGGGGTTGGTGGCGTGTAATGATGATGACAAAACAGAAAAATCATCAAATCCTGATCCTAAACCTGAAGTAGTAGAGCCTACACCAGAGCGAATTCAGTTGAGCTTTTTAAGCCGATATGAATCAGGTGTTTTTGGAAAGAGTGCAGCTGAAATTCCTGCCTATGACCCTGCGACAAAACGTGTTTTTGTGGTCAATGCTGAGCTGGGGGCATTAGATGTACTTGATCTTGCTGATCCAGCTAAGCCAACTTATTTACAATCACTAACTGTTGATGACATCGCGGAAGGTGCAAAGGTCAACAGTGTCAGCATCCAAAATGGCATTATTGCTTTGGCTGTTGAAGCTGCGAATAAAACAGATCTTGGTTTTGTTGCCTTTTATCAAGCGAGTGATCTTAAACGTCTAAGCCATGTGCAAGTGGGTGCTTTACCCGATATGTTGACGTTCACACCAGATGGGAAAACGGTATTGGTGGCCAATGAAGGTGAACCCTCTGATGATTATCAAACCGATCCAGAAGGCTCTGTCAGTGTGATCAATGTGACTGATATCAGCAAGCCAAAAGTCAAAACTGCTGATTTTAAAGCGTTTAATAGTCAAAAAGATGCGTTACTTGCCAAAGGAGTTCGTATTTTTGGACCGAATGCGACAGTCGCTCAAGATCTAGAGCCAGAATATATTGCAGTTTCGGATGATGGTAAAACCGCTTGGGTTGCACTACAAGAAAATAATGCGATCGCGGTTTTAGATATTGCGACGGCAACGGTGACTTCGATTGAAGCAATGGGATTCAAAGATCACGGGCTTAGCGACAGTGGTTTTAAGTCGATGCTGGATCCAAATAAAAACTCAAGTAATGCTTTGGATGTGAGTGATTTTGACGGTAAAAAAACAGTTCAAGATATTATGATCAAGGCATGGAATGGACTTAAAGGGATTTATCATCCTGATGCGATTGCTGCTTATACTGCCGCGGATAAAAAAACCTATTTAATTTCTGCAAATGAAGGTGATGCGCGTGCATGGGGTGAAAATACAGCCGAATATTTTGGGCTAACTAAGCTGAAAGACTTTGAAAAGAATAAATTGCAGCGCTGTGACAATGACAATAGCAAAGGATTCGTTGAAGAGTGGCGCGTAAAACATCTCGTGCACAAGGATGGTTTTGATCGCCGTTGTGCCGATGATCTTCCTGCACAATTACGTGATTTAGCTGCTGGTGCGCACCTGAATCCGACCACTTTTGCCTACTGTGGTGCGAGCAAAGGTGATGCTGGTAACTGCCGAGATGACAAGCAATTGGGCCGTTTAAAAATTACCTGGACACAAGGTTACCAAACTGAAAATGGTAAACCTGTGTATTACTCAAAAGCTGGCGATAAAATTGGTATCAATGGTAATCCACTTACCGATTATTTGATGTACGACGACTTGTACCTGTTGGGTGGACGCTCATTCTCAATTTGGGATACACAAAATCAAGTTAAAATCGCTTATGACTCGGGTGATTTCATTGAACAATATTTGAATAGTGATCAATGTAAACTTGGTAAAGCACGGAATATTCCATGCCAAGATTGGTTCAATAGCAATCATGAAAAAGGCAACACATTAGGCGGACGTAGCAGCAATAAAGGACCTGAACCTGAAGGCTTGACGATTGGCAAAATTGGCAACAAACAATTCTTGTTCTTAGGACTTGAGCGTATGGGTGGGGTCATGGTATTTGATGTCAGTAATCCTAAACAGCCAATTTTCCAAGATTATTTAAATACACGAGAAGTATGGGATCAGGCTGATCCGTCGACGGCATTGTCTGCACATGGTGATCTTGGACCAGAAGGTCTAATCTTTATCTCTGCCAAAGACTCGCCAAATGGCAAGCCACTATTGGTTGTGGGTAATGAGGTGAGTGGTACCACTAGCATTTATCAAGTAAATCTATATTAAATTTAGACATAAAAATGCGGATCTAGATTGATCCGCATTTTTTATAGGTGATGTTTAAACTTCAATGTGTGTTGGTGCATTGAGGTTCTTGATGACATTAGAGATTTGTTCTGGATTTTCACAAATAATCAGTTTGGCACGATGCTGGGGCGGTAAAAAGCCCTCATCAACGGCATGGTCAAGCTGGGCAATCAGCGCATCATAAAAACGGTTGACGTTATAGATAATCATCGGTTTCTGGTGCTGGTTGAGCTGTCCCCAGGTGGCGATTTCCAGAATCTCCTCGAACGTTCCCAATCCGCCTGGCAGGGCGATAAAGGCGCTGGCACGTTCCGCCATCAAGGCCTTGCGTTCATGCATGCTTTTGACGATATGCAGTTCGGTCAACTGGCTGTGCGCAATTTCATAGTCCAGCATAAATTCGGGAATCACCCCCACCACTTCACCGCCATGCTCAAGCACGGTGTCGGCAACCTGACCCATCAGGCCAATGCTGGCCCCGCCATAGACGATTCCGAAACCCTGAGTGGCAATATGCTGGGCCAGTTCAATGGCTGTGTCACGGTAAATGGGTTTGTTGCCTGTACGGGAACCGCAATATAAGGCAATCAGGGATTGGGTAGTTTTGATGGGAGATGTTTCGTTGTTTTCAGTCATTTTTACAATACTATTCATTCAGTTTATTTTTACCTTATCATTTTCACTGTCGTTGTCTAGGTTAAATGACTTTTATGACAGTTTGATGCACACTTTCCATACAAGCTTCTCTGTAAACTTTAGAAAAAAATTACCAAGATCATGCTTATAAAAATGATGAATTTCACCTCAATCTTGCCTATACTGAAAATCCTTTTATTAATCTATGTACCTCTATGAGTAGTGGTTGTTGTCGCTCCGCTTTGTTCTTTTTTCCTATAAAAAATGTTTTGGCTACCTGTGCCGACCTTTTAGATTTTCAATTTCATCATAACACTGCCAATTTTGCAGAGGAGTCAGCTCAATGATTCTGGAATGGATGTCCGACCCCTCTGCATGGGTTGGTCTGGCGACATTGGTTATACTTGAAATTGTACTGGGTATTGATAACCTGGTCTTTATTGCCATTTTGGCAGAGAAACTACCACCTCACCAACGTAACGCCGCCCGTAGAATTGGTTTAGTACTCGCTTTGCTAATGCGTCTGGTGCTGCTCGCATCTATTGCATGGGTAGTGACCCTAACCGAACCACTATTTCATATATTTGACCATGCTTTCTCAGGTCGAGACCTCATCCTGTTGTTCGGTGGTGTGTTCCTCTTGTTCAAGGGAACCATGGAACTGCATGAACGGATTGAGGGCAAGCAGGCATTAAAAGAAGAAAACCCTGTCCATGCCGCGTTCTGGATGGTGGTGGTTCAGATCGTGGTGCTGGATGCCGTGTTCTCACTCGACAGCGTGATTACTGCCGTGGGGATGGTGAAAGAGCTTTCCATCATGATGATCGCAGTGACCATTGCGATTGGTATCATGCTGCTGGCGTCACGCCCACTGATGGATTTCGTCAATAAGCATCCAACCGTGGTGATCCTGTGTCTTGGCTTCCTGATGATGATTGGTTTCTCACTGGTGGTGGAGGGCTTTGGCTTCCATATTCCGAAAGGCTACCTCTATGCAGCGATTGGTTTCTCTGTACTGGTCGAAATAGTCAACCAAACCATGCGCCGCAATCAGGAGAAACTGGTCACCACCACAGATTTACGCTACCGCACCGCATCGGCTGTTTTGCGTATGCTGGGCAGTAAAGGCAATGGTGGTGAAGGGCAGAACAACGAGTCTGAAGATGTGTTGGCGACACAGGCCTACGCCAAGGAAGTGTTTGATGAGGACAATGGCGTGTATCACAGCGTACTGGTACAGGGCGTATTGGGGCTGTCTGAGCGTCCTGTAAAATCAGTGATGACACCACGTCCTGAGCTGGAATGGCTTGACCTTGCGGCTGACCCAGCCGAATTGAAAGAACGTTTGATGGCAATGACCCATTCACGCCTGATCATTGCACGGGGTGAGCTGGATAATATTGAGGGTGTGGTACTGACCCATAAAATTCTCAATGAATACATTGAAACAGGAACGATTGATTTCAGTAAACATCTGCGTGAACCTGTGATTGTGCATGAAAATGCGCAGGTGTTGATGGTGATGGAGCAACTGCGTCAGGCACCCTTGCAAATGGCAATCGTACTGAATGAATATGGTTCGATTGAGGGCATTGCCACACCAATTGACGTACTGGAAGCGATTGCGGGTGAATTCCCTGATGAGGACGAACTTGAAGCGGCGGCGGAAAGCCTTGAAGATGGTTCCATGATACTGGAAGGTTCAACCGATATTCGCCATGTTTCATTGCTTCTGGGTAAAGACCTTGTAGATGAAAGTGAGGAATACTCAACTCTGTCGGGTTATCTTTTGTTCCATTTGGGCCGTTTACCTGAAAATGGTGAGACGGTTGAAGCAGATGGCTACCGCTTTGAAGTGGTGACCATGGATGGACACAAGATTGAGAAAGTGCGCATTATCGCGGAAGAGAAACAAGCAGAGAAGTAATTAAGTTCCATCTCAATAGCCTTTGAGTTTGATCTTGTTGTACAAGATTTTCTCAGGGCTATTTTTATTTGAGAGTTGAAAATGACCTCCTTAGAAAACTGTCCATGCGGGCAGGGGCAATATGTGGTGTGCTGCCAGCCCCTGCATTTGAAACAGAAAACGGCCCAAACGGCCGAACAATTGATGCGTTCACGCTATAGCGCCTTTGCCTTGCAGCAGATTGACTACATTCTGGAAACCACGGCTTTGGGGCAGCAGGTTTTTTTAGACCGTGATGCGATTGCAGATTGGAGTCAGGCGAATCAGTGGCTGAAACTGGAAGTGGTACAACACCAGCCCAAGCTTGATAAAAGCCATGCCTTGGTAGAATTCAAGGCCTATTACCATGATGGAAAACAGCAACACATTCATCATGAAATTTCACATTTTGTGTTGCATCAGCAACACTGGTATTTTCTTGATCCAACGCTGGCTATGCAGATCACCATGAAACAACCCTGTGTCTGTGGCTCGGGGAAAAAATTTAAGCAATGCTGTGCGCAATTCATCTAAGTTTGACTTAAAATAGCGCACACTTTTATGCCTGATTTAAGGATGTAGGCAGATGTTGCTCACCGTGATTTATATCATTGCCATCACTGCGGAAGCCATGACAGGCGCACTGTCGGCAGGGCGACGGAGTATGGACTGGTTCGGTGTGGTGCTGATTGCCTGTGTCACTGCACTGGGTGGTGGCTCCGTGCGTGATGTGTTGCTGGGACATTATCCTTTAACCTGGGTCAAGCATCCTGAATATCTGGTTTTGACCTGCTGTGCGGCATTTGTCACCATTATTATCGCCAAGTGGATGAAACATTTACGCAGTGTGTTCTTATTGCTTGACGCCATGGGATTAATTGGTTTCACCATCATTGGCTGTCAAATTGCCTTGTCGATGGGGCATGGTTTTGTGGTTTCCGCCGTGGCTGGGGTCTTAACAGGGGTATCGGGGGGTATTTTGCGCGATATCTTGTGTAATGATGTGCCACTAGTGTTCCGTCGTGAGCTGTATGCCAGTATTTCCTTTGTTGCCGTGATTTGTTATTGGGTCTGTCTAGAGGTTGGACTACCACATGACCTTACCGTAATTTTTACCTTGGTGTTTGGTTTCACCTTGCGCGTGATTGCAATTTATTTTGGTCTGGAAATGCCAAAATTTATTTATAAGGAAGATGATGCTGAGTCTGCATCTTCAACGGATGAGCATTGACAAGACACCACTTGACGCATAAACAACAACAAAGACTTGTCACAATGCTTTCTCCGCATATGAGCTGCGGTTATAGCAGCGCAAGGGCATTTACGATAACATTAAGTAAATTTTTTATATGACTTGCTGATATGACCAGCCTTGCACATCATGCAACAGAAAACCGCTCCGTAGCCGAATTCACAGAACAAGCTTACCTCAACTATGCCATGTACGTGATTATGGATCGTGCATTGCCCCATATCAGTGATGGCCTGAAACCCGTACAGCGCCGTATTGTCTATGCCATGAGTGAACTGGGCTTGAAATCAACAGGCAAGCCAAAGAAGTCCGCACGTACCGTAGGTGATGTACTGGGTAAATATCATCCACATGGTGACTCTGCCTGCTATGAGGCGATGGTATTGATGGCCCAGCCATTCAGCTATCGCTATCCGCTAATTGAGGGGCAGGGCAACTGGGGTTCACCTGATGATCCAAAATCCTTTGCGGCAATGCGTTATACCGAAGCCAAACTGTCTGCCTACAGTGAACTGTTGCTGAGCGAGTTGGGACAGGGCACTAGTGAATGGCAGGACAACTTTGATGGTTCGATGAAAGAACCAATCACTTTACCCGCCCGTATTCCCAATATTCTGTTGAATGGTACGACGGGTATTGCAGTGGGTATGGCAACCGATATTCCACCACATAATTTACGTGAAGTGGTGAAAGGGACGATTGCACTGATTCGTAACCCTGAAACCACTGATGAAAAACTGGCGGAATATATTCCTGCACCAGATTTGCCGACCAAAGCTGAAATCATTACCCCGCCTGAAGAGTTGTTAAAGATTCAAACCACAGGGCGTGGTAGCTATCGTGCGCGTGCAGTGTATACGGTAGAAAAAAATGAAATCGTGATTACGGAGCTTCCATATCAGGTTTCAGGCTCTAAAGTTGTGACCCAAATTGCTGATCAGATGATTGCCAAGAAGTTACCTCTGGTCGCAGATATTCGTGATGAGTCGGATCATCGAAATCCAACGCGATTAGTCATTGTATTGCGTTCCAACCGTGTCGATGCTGAAACGGTGATGAGCCATTTATTTGCCACCACTGATCTGGAATCCAGCTATCGCGTCAACCTGAACATGATTGGGGCAGATGGCCGTCCGCAAGTCAAATCCATTCGCCGAATCTTGTTGGAATGGATTGAGATTCGTAAGCAAACTGTGACTCGCCGTTTGCAGTACCATTTAAATAAAATCGAAAAACGTTTGCATATCCTGGCAGGTCTTTTAATTGCCTATCTTGATATTGATACCGTGATTCGCATCATCCGTGAGGAAGACCAGCCCAAACCTGTGTTGATGCAGCATTTCGGTATTGACGATATTCAGGCCGAAGCCATTCTGGAACTCAAGCTTCGTCATTTGGCCAAGCTTGAAGAAATGGAAATCCGCCGTGAGCAGGAGGAGTTGGAAGCAAAAGCAGCCATTATCCGTGAACAACTGGCAAATCCAGAATCATTGAAAAGCCTGATTATCAATGAACTGAAAGAAGATGCGAAAAAATTTGGTGATGACCGACGTTCGCCAATCGTTGCGCGTGCGGATGCCGTCCAGATTAAGGAACAGGATTTAATGCCTGCCGAAACTGTGACGGTGGTGTTGTCCGAGGCTGGCTGGGTACGTGCCGCCAAAGGTGCGGAAGTTGATGCGGCCAACCTGAATTACCGTGCGGGTGACCAATACTTGAGCCATGCAGTCGGTAAAACCAATCAACGGGTGTATTTCCTCGATGAGACAGGGCGTAGCTATGCCTTGCCAATCAGCAGTTTGCCATCCGCACGTGGTTTGGGTGAGCCCTTAAGTTCCAAGCTTGCACCTGCAAGTGGCGTATCGTTTATTCAGGTCTTTATTGCAGATGATAACAGTGAGCTACTTGCCGTCAGTTCAAATGGCTATGGCTTTAAAACCCAGGCCGCACAACTGGATACCAATGCCAAGGCAGGTAAGGCGTTCTTGACGGTTGCAGACAAGGCAACGGCCTTGCCCCTACTTCCAGTTCAGCAGGCCACACATGCCGCCATCCTGAGTTCATCAGGCCGTTTACTCATCATTGACTTGGCCGAACTGCCTGTCCTGAACAAAGGAAAAGGTAACAAGTTGATACAACTTGAGGAAAAAGAGCAGATTTTATCCATGACAACCCTGACGTTAGATGAAATAATCCAAGTCGCTGCAGGACAACAGCACTTAAAACTGAAAGGGGATGATCTCCAAAAATATATAGGAAAAAGAGCAACAAAGGGGCAACTTTTACCACGAGGATATCAAAAAGCAAATAGACTCCTCATTCAGAGATAAGGCTAGTATTCTGTGATATAAATACGTTATATATGACAATGTATTCATATTGTTTGAATAGATTGACACGGCAATTCACAAAGTTAAAAAAATGTTTTGTCATGGAAGTAACATTGTTACTATTTTTAAGGATTACCACTCGGAGATAATGGCATTATGGAAAAGATTTGGTTTGCTGAATACAAAAAGACAGGAATTCCAGAAACAGTTGCACTACCTGCTGAAAACACCTCACTTGTTGATATTTTTGAACGCAATTTCCAAAAATTTGGTTCACGTGATGCCTTTATCTTTATGGATAAAGTTTTAACGTATAATGAATTAGAAGTCGCCAGCCGTAAATTTGCCACCTACCTGCAAAGTCTGGGCTTGAAAAAAGGATCGCGTGTTGCGGTGATGATGCCGAACGTATTCCAGTATCCAGTGGTGGCATTGGGTGTGTTCCGTGCAGGTCTGGTCCTTGTGAACGTGAACCCACTCTATACAGCGCGTGAGCTTGACCATCAGTTAAATGACTCAGGTGCTGAAGCACTGGTGATCATTGAAAACTTTGCCAGCGTATATCAAAGCATTATTGGCAAAACACCTGTGAAGCATGTGATTGTTGCCTCTGTGGGGGATATGTTGGGGACGCTTAAAGGCACCATCGTAAACTTCGTTTTACGCAAGGTCCGCAAGCAAATTCCAGCATGGAATATCCCTGGTCATGTGAAGTTCAACACTGCATTGAACAAAGTGAGCCCAAGCAACTACAAGCGTCCAAGCCTGACTTTAAGCGATACGGCTGTACTTCAATATACGGGCGGTACCACAGGTGTTTCTAAAGGTGCTGAGTTAACACACCGTAACTTGGTTTCTAACCTATTACAATGTGATGGTATTTTCTCAAGTAAATTTGGCACAGGTGACGGTTCTAAAGATGATCGTATTGTCTGTGCATTGCCGCTTTACCATATCTTTGCATTCATGGTGTGCGCGCTTTACGGTATGTATAAAGGTCAAGCCAATATCCTGATTCCAAACCCACGTGACCTACCAGCAGTCGTTGGCGAATTACGTAAATACCAGCCTTCATTCTTCCCGGCAGTAAACACATTGTTCAATGCTCTGGTGAATAACGAAGAATTCAAACAGCTTGACCATAGCAAATTGAAGATGGCAATGGGTGGTGGTATGGCTGTATTACCATCGACTGCTGAAGCGTGGAAAAAAGTAACAGGTACCATCATCATTGAAGGTTATGGCTTGTCTGAAACTTCACCAGTTGCGACAGCAAACCCACCAACAACCACAGAGTTCAGTGGCACAATTGGTATTCCATTGCCGTTGACTGAAGTGGTATTGCTTGATGATGATGGTAATGAAGTTGCTCAGGGTGAACAGGGTGAAATCTCGATTCGTGGTCCTCAAGTCATGAAAGGCTACTGGAACCGTCCTGATGAAACTGAAAAAGTCATGACGAAAGATGGCTTCTTCCGTACTGGCGATATCGGTGTCATGGACACACGCGGTTACTTCAAGATCGTAGACCGTAAGAAAGACATGATCCTGGTATCTGGCTTCAACGTTTACCCAAGTGAAATTGAAGAAGTGATTGCAAAACATCCGAAAGTATTGGAAGTGGCTGCAATTGGTGTTCCAGATGAAAAATCAGGCGAAGTGCCGAAGTTGTTCATTGTGAAGAAAGATCCATCTTTAACCACTGAAGAAGTGCTTGCTTATGCAAAACAAAACCTAACTGGCTACAAATGCCCGCGTTATGTTGAGTTTATGGAAGAACTACCTAAATCAAACGTTGGTAAAATCCTGCGTAAAGATTTACGTAAACCAGCTTAAGCTGTGCTGTAAAAAACGCCGCAATTGCGGCGTTTTTTTATTTATGATTAGATTTCATTAACCAACGATCAATATAAGGACGGCCAATTCCCACAATTCCTACAAATACCAGCATGGTGGCAAGCTGAAAACGCAAGCGGCTCGGGTCGATTCCATTAAAGCTAAAATAATTGTCCGCAAAGACATACAGCGCAATCACCACTAGCCAGTGCCAAAGAGTGAAACGCTGAATTCCCACCGCATAAAAGGCAATGGTCAGCACCACAAAAGTTCCCAATGTAGACTGCCAGTTTAAGTTGGCACAAATCACGCTGAGTAGAAATGCGATGATGGGCAACACTACTTTCAGCGCGCGGTCAACTAAAAGCTGATGCTGCCGTTGTTTGGCAAGGACATCAAACATTTCTTTTTGATTTTGAGGTTGCATAACTTGACCTTAAAACAGTATGAAAAAACAGAACTTTTACACAAAGAAAATATTTAAAGGAAACACTTGGCGAACAAGCACAAATGAAAATTCAATAGATTATGAGTTATGATAGCATGATCAGCAGAACTTCAAATGATGGATGTGAGCATGCAAGGTATTAGCGGCATTATATTGATGATTATCATCGCATGTTTGTTGCCGTATGTTTTTACCCTGATTGCAAAAGCAAAAGGTGGCTTCCAAGCAAAGGATAATCAGAATCCGCGTGAATTTTTGGCGAAAACGACAGGTCTAGCCGCCAGAGCCAATGCAGTACAACAGAATAGTTTTGAAAGTCTACCCTTATTTATCGCTGCAATTTTAATGGCCGAATATATGGTTGTGCCGGAGAAATTTATTCTGAGCTTAGGCTGGGCATATATCGTATTGCGCATTATTTATGGAATATGTTATTTGGCCAATCTAGCGACCTTGCGCTCAATCATCTGGTTTTTTTCAATATTTTGTCCAATTTTATTGTTTGTGATTACGATTAAAGTGACCTAAATTGATGTTGAGTATAAAATTCTTTAACGCTCAGCATATCTAGCATCATTTTTATGGTATTCACGCTATAATCTGTCGGATTTACATCTAAGTTCACAAGATAAACGAGTGTTGATATGAGTTATAGCAATATTCCTGCGGGTAAAGACGCACCAAATGACATCTATGTCATCATTGAGATTCCTGCAAATGCAGCGCCAATCAAATACGAAATCGATAAAGATTCTGATGCGTTATTTGTAGACCGCTTCATGGGTACAGCAATGTTCTACCCAGCTAACTACGGTTATGTACCAAATACATTGTCTGAAGATGGCGATCCATTAGACGTACTTGTTGTAACTCCACATCCTGTTGCTGCGGGTTCTGTGATTCGTTGCCGTCCAGTGGGCAAACTAAACATGGAAGATGATGGTGGTATCGATGCGAAACTGATCGCAGTTCCACATGAGAAGTTATCTCCTCTCTATAAAGATGTGAAAGAATATACCGATCTTCCACCTTTATTGATCAGTCAAGTTGAGCATTTCTTCCAGCATTACAAAGATTTAGAACCAGGTAAATGGGTAAAAATCAGTGGTTGGGAAAATGCTGATGTTGCAAAAGCTGAAGTGTTGAAAGCAATCGAAGCTGCTAAAAAATAATTTTAAAAGATAAAGTCTGATTTTATCACCCTAAAATCAGGCTCATAAAAAAACCGCCATTCAATTGAATGGCGGTTTTTTTATGAGTTGATCTAAATTGAATTAGAATAGTTTCACAGGAATATCAAGGAACAAACGCCATTCATTGGTTGAGCCAATGACATTGCTGACATATTGACCAGAAACATTATTATAGGTATCACTTGAACGTAAGTAAGAATAGCGAACACGTAGGCTTGCATCTTTCAATGCACCTGTTTGAACTGTATATTTGACTTGGTTAAACAACTCATGTTCTTCGGCTTGGTCAATGATTTTTGAGCGATCTGTTATTTTAGCGATATCAATATCCCAGCCATAAACAAATGCAGTTGTCCAGTTTAGACCAGGTAAACCGTGATTTTTAAAGTTATAGTTATATTGTAGCCCGACAGATTTTTCATCATTACCATTAAAGTCACCTAAATAGGAATTAGGCACATAGATACTTTGTAAACCATCAGCATTATAGCCATAGTCATACCCAGTATTACCTGTGTTATCTTGATAAGAAAGCATGATGTTATGTACATCTTTGCCATAGCCCACTGAAACAGCCCAAATCGAGTTTTTACGGTTTGCTAGATCATCTGTGGTATGTGAATCAGTGAGCGCATCTTTATCCCATTTTGTATGATAACCCATGGCATCAAGTGTTAAGGTACTCTTGTCTTTTAAGCTTTGGGTAAAGTTTACATTGGCATAATGACGTTCTAGCTTATCTTGAACATCTAAGCCATAATACGATGAATTGAGTTGATCATTAAATTTATATTTAGCACCCCAAACTACTGCACGATCAAGCCCTTGACCTGTCACATCTTTATCGGTACTAATTTGGTTTGACATTTGGTTTTTTGTGAACTTACCTGCAACCACATTTAGATTTGGAATTTCATTACTTTCAACGAAAACACCTGTGTAATACTCAGGTACTAAACGGGCTTGATTACTTGCCATGACAGGAAGTGTTGATACCTGTGTACCATAAGTCACGGTTGTGTTGGAAATACGTGCTTTCACATTGGCACCACCACGAGCCCAATGATCATAAGCAAATCCACGATCATCTACAGGAATCATTTGATTACCCGTATTATTATTCGCACCAAGCTTAAAAGATGTATCACCTACTACGCCAACACCAAAGCCAATAATACCCTTTGTAAAACCAGATTGAAGATCAAAAATGGCAGTTTGCGCTGTTGAGCTTGTATCATTTGTTAAACCGTCTTTTTTATCACGATTTAAAAAGCCTGTGCGGAACAATACTGAACCATTTGCATCCTCAACAAAACCTTTTGCTTCGCTTTGTTCACTTGCATATGTTGAGGAGATCAATGCGGCATTAATCAAAACCGCCAATATAAGTTTCTGTGCCTTTGGCATGGTAAGCCTCGTAAATAACAAATTTGGGGAGAGAAACTGAAATTTTGACCAATTGTATAAGTTATGCATAAAAAAGATAGATTTTTATTAAAACAATTTAATTATTTTTAAATAAAATATTTATAGAATATTATGATTTATTTTTTATTAAAAATAATGATTTTTTGAATTTAATACTTTGATTTTTATTAACTTTAAATTTATTTGTTGACTGTTTTTTTGATGGATTTTTTCTGGCCTGTTTTTAATAAAACACGTGATTATTTTATGTATTTTTTCTTTTAATTTAATTATTTATTTACTACTTGGTTGAAATTAGCTCATTTGGCTAGTAAAAAATACCATCCCGATGAATGGTATTGGTGCTTAACCCTATCTGGGTCGATTGCATCTGGCGCATTTTTGCATTTTTATTGAACATTTTATCTGGAGAGGGCCTGCAATAATAAGTTTCAATCATTCCAGCGGTTTTCATGGGTTAAAAAAGCATTGTTTTTGTGCGAAAAATAGTATGGTTTTATTTATATGCCTTTAAATGGTTCAAATTTCAGCCGAAATCCTGCATCAAGCTTATAAATAGGGAAAGTGAAAATGCTTTTTAGTCCTTTAATAATACAAATATATGATTTTATTGTCTTTTGTTGAGTTGGCATAACCTTTGCAAGATACATTTTGATGCAATTTAAAACATAAATCAGTCAAATATCCATCATGGGGAGATCAAATGATGAAACTTGCATATAAAGCAGTGGCGTTAAGTGTTATGGCGATGGCTTCAACTTTGGCAATGGCTGAAGAATCGAATGCGCTGTCTCAGGCAGGTGTAAGCTTTGCAGGAACCGCTGCCTTAACTTCAGATTACCGTTATCGTGGTGTGACCCAAACTGAAAATGACCCTGCGGTGCAAGTTGGCTTTGCATTAACGCATGAATCAGGCCTTTATGCGGGTGTCTGGGGTTCCAATGTAAATTTTGGTGGTGCTGATCCACATCTTGAGCTAGACCCATATGTTGGTTATGCAACTGAACTGCCATTTGCAGGCAAACCCACTTTGGATGTTGGCCTATGGTATTACGGTTATCCAAGCGCATCAGATATCAACTGGCTTGAGCTTTACGCAAAACTTGGATTCAAGGATGTATTGACCTCTGGTGACAGCTTGCTGGGTGCAGTCAACTATACCAATGACTTTGCTGGTCTGGACGAGAATGGCTGGTATGTAAATGCAACCTATAATGTGCCGTTTGCCGCTGGCTTTGGTGGTGTGGCAAGCGTTGGCTATACCAAGGTGGATAACTACGACTTTAGCGACAGTGGCAGTGAAGATGACACCTATGTTGACTGGAAAGTGGGCCTCACCTATAACGTGAAGTCTGTTTCTGGCTTGACTGCTGAATTGGCTGCGATTGGCACCAATATTGATGCCAATGCCCAACCATACAAACGCGGTACAGAAACGGGTGCGGTGTTTACCTTAACCAAGGCGTTCTAATGGGGGCTAGGGATGTGTTGAACTTTTATTTATAAAGGTTTGCCAGCTCCTCTAGCGAAGAAAACAGCCAGCACATATGCTGGCTGTTTTTTATATCCGAAATTCACCTAATGTGAGTTACCCATTCAGTATAGGGAAAAGCATCCCTGCACCTTTACGGCGCACAGGAACGCTAAAAAAAAGCGCCGTTTTCATGTGCCAACATTCTCCATGAGCGCACACTATTACTGCCCCATGTCGGCAAATCCTGAGTAAATGTTAAAATTTATCAGGAGGGGTAATCATAATTAATTTTTATATCTAATTGTTATTTAACATAAAAAGATATTATTGTACAAAATTTTTTCTAAAGGCCCTGCATTCCATAAAAACTGGCACAGCATTTGCTGATTACACAGTGATGCAATTCAAAACATGAATCAGTTGAACATCTATAATATGGGGGAGATCAATATGATGAAATTTGCATGCAAGGCTGTTGCTTTAAGTGTTATGGCTGCAATGTCAACTTTTGCTTTGGCTGAGGATAGTAAGCTTCCATTCCCAGGTGAAGTCACAGGTAATATTAGTGCTGTATCCAGCTATAATTTACGTGGCATTACCAATGCACCTGAAAATAGTGGTCCAGCTGTACAGGGTGGACTGGACTATGGCTACAATGGTTTCTATCTAGGTTATTGGTTTTCAACCCTGGATTATTCATATGCCTGCCTAAACCCAGATGGCTGTAGCGATACAAACTCAAGGGATTCTTTTGAAAGTGATTTTTATGCAGGTTATAAAGGCAAAATCACAGATAATCTAGGCTATCAAGTTGGTGGAACAATTTATTATTACTATCCTGGCTGGGAATCAACAGGATATGAAACTTTCCTGGGTCTAAGCTATAAAGAACTCACCGTAACGGCTCAAACGCTACTCAACAACGTTACTTTCGGTAATAAGGGTGACACCTATTTCCTTGCGACTTATGCACCTGCCTTGCCTGCTGGTTTTACAGGTAAGGCGCAGATTGGTGCTTATTATTATGGGGATGATGATGAGTTCACTGCAAAAACAGAAAACACTTTTGCTTTCCGTCATGCAACGCTTGGTTTGTCTCATGCTTTAGGTGAAACAGGTGCAAACTGGAGTCTGGATTACATCCTGGGTGGCTATGACCGTACTGACATCAAACAAAAGAACAAGGTTGTGTTGGGACTGGCTTACGCTTTCTAATAACAATAAAAATCAAAGCGACCTCTAAGGTCGCTTTTTTTATGGCCTGATTTTAGGTTGAATTACCCCGATAAGACAGTGCTTCAGTCAAGTGTGAACTTGAGATGATTTCACTTTCTGCCAAATCCGCAATGGTTCGTGCCACCCGTAACACCCGATGGTAGGCACGTGCTGAAAGATTTAGGCGCTGTTGGGCCATCTCAATAATTTTGCTTGAGCTGTCATCCAGACAGGCATATTGCTCCAGCAAAGTAGGTGAAAGTGCCTGATTTAAACATTTCTGCCGCTGAATTTGCTGTTGATAGGCTTTCATCACCCGCTGACGCACCGTTTCAGAGTTTTCACTCGGTGTCCGTTCTTGTAATTCATTTGCCTGCAAAGGCGGTACATCAATATGCAGGTCAATACGATCCAGCAATGGGCCAGAAATACGGTTTTGATAGCGTTGGATACTTTCAGGTGAACATTGGCAGCGACTGTCCTGATTAAAGGCATAGCCACAGGGACAGGGATTCATCGCGGCGATAAACTGGAAATTTGCTGGAAAGGTCATTTGCCTTGCAGCGCGAGAAATGACAATTTCTTTGGATTCAAGTGGCTGGCGTAAAACCTCAAGCACTTTTCGGTCAAACTCAGGCAATTCATCCAAAAATAACACACCTAAATGGGCCAGGGTAATTTCACCTGGTTTGGGTTGTGAACCACCCCCAACCAATGCAATTGCCGAAGCAGTATGGTGTGGTGCGCGAAACGGCCTTTGCCCGAAAGTGTGCTGAGCATTTGCAACTGAGTAGATGCTGGCAACCTCTAAATTTTCCTGTGCATTTAATGGCGGTAAAATAGAGGGCAAACGCGAGGCGAGCAAGGTTTTACCTGTGCCTGGCGGCCCCTTAAATAATAATGAGTGTCCACCAGCCGCGGCAATTTCCAGCGCACGGCGGGCGCGTAACTGTCCTTTGACATCGGCAAGGTCAAATGGATAACGTGAGGATGCCGTCATTGATTTTTGTGGTGCAGCTTTTAGTGGCGAATTGCCCAGAAAATGTGCACACACCTGCTGTAAATGACTGGCTGCATACACTTCAAATTCAGGCAGTTGGCTGGCTTCATCGAGATTAGCGGTTGGCAGTAACAAGCGATGTCGTGCCTGTTGGCAAGCCATGGCAATGGTCAATGTTCCTGAAACAGGGCGTAAGTGCCCATCCAGTGCCAGTTCTCCAATAAATTCAAAACCATCGGTACAATTTTCAGGTAACTGTCCAGAGGCGATCAGAATACCCAGTGCAATCGGCAAGTCCAGACGGGAACCATCCTTGGGCAGGTCTGCGGGTGCCAGATTAATGGTTAAACGCTTGGTTGGAAAAAGAAAACCACTGTTGATAATCGCAGAGCGGACGCGGTCCTTGCTTTCACGGACTGCGGCTTCAGGCAACCCCACAATGGTTAGGGAGGGTAGGCCTGAGCTGATATGGACTTCCACTTCGATCTGAGGGGCATGTAGCCCCAGTAAGCCTCTCGTGTAAATTTTGGCAAAAGACATTTTGTTATTGTTCCATCATGGTGCTTTATTTTTAGTCATTGTTCAGTATTGGTTGCACTGAGTTGGTGCTTATTTTTTGTTCTGCACCATTTCTTCAAGTGTTTTCATTTGCTGTTGTAACTCACTCATGCGCTGGTTGGCCAAATTCAGTGCTGTTCGCTGACGATCCAGCTCCTGTTTTGAAACCAGGTCCAGTTTTTCGATGCTTTCATTCAGGAGGGCACGTAAATTTTTTTCTAAATCTTTTTTCGGCTGGTCAACTTGCTGCAAAATGGCTTGTAAAAGTGTCTCAATCATAAAGTGCTCAATCGGTTATGGGTATTTGTTGCCCAGTGTATCACTGCTCACCGCATTCCCATAGCCTTGTGCATCATGGCTGGATGATTGACTGATAAATTTAGCTAAATAGTCGCAATTGAAACTTATTTTCGATTGGGTATCTACATCTTCAAGGCTAAATAGGTTATAAAGAAAGCTTATGTCCAGTATTTAAAAACCCCCAACCTTTAAATATTGGCATGAAAATTGAATATAAAACCTTACTGGTGAAAATAAGCCGAAGGAAAACAAACATGAAGCTTGTAACTGCAATTGTAAAACCATTCAAATTGGATGACGTGCGTGAAGCACTTTCTGATATTGGTGTTCAAGGGATTACCGTAACTGAAGTCAAAGGTTTCGGGCGTCAAAAAGGTCACACAGAACTGTACCGTGGTGCAGAGTATGTGGTTGATTTCCTACCAAAAGTAAAGATTGAAATTGCGATTAGCGATGAAATGGTTGATGCGGTGATCGAATCAATTACCCGTGTCGCAAGCACAGGAAAAATCGGTGACGGAAAAATCTTTGTCACCAATCTAGAACAAGTCATCCGTATTCGTACTGGTGAAACAGGGCCAGATGCTGTCTAAATTGGCATAAAGTTTGCTGAGTTAGAAATAAGAGAAATAGCTCACAAAATAAGGTTGGGGGACACGAATGAAAAAAATGCTTATGGCGCTCAGTCTATCTGGCGCACTCTTAGGTGGCTCTGCCGTGGTTTGGGCAGAAGATGCTGCATCCGCACCAGTCACTGCTGAACAAACTCTAGCTGTGGCTGATAATGGCACAACAACAGAAGTTATTGCAGTAGAAACACCAGCTCCTGTGGAAGCTGCTCCTGCCGCTGAAGCTGTACCAACAGCAGATACAGGTGACACGGCTTGGATTCTGGTTTCAACAGCGTTGGTTCTGTTAATGACCATTCCAGGTCTGGCTTTGTTCTACGGTGGTATGGTACGTAAGAAAAACGTACTGAGCACCATGATGTTCAGCCTTTCTGCGGCAATTTTGGTCAGCTTGATCTGGGTGATTGCAGGTTACTCACTTGCGTTCTCTGGTACTGGCGCATACTTTGGCGACTTGTCGAAAGCCTTTCTGAATGGTGTTGCATTCGATGCCTTGAGTGGAACTATTCCTGAAAGCCTGTTTGTTATTTTCCAAATGACCTTTGCCATTATTACTGTTGCGATTATTAGCGGCTCAATTGCAGACCGTATGAAATATTCAGCATTCATGGCATTCATCGCAGTTTGGGTGATTCTGGTTTACGCACCAATCACACACTGGGTGTGGGCAGCGGATGGCTGGTTATTCAAGGCAGGCGCACTGGATTTTGCTGGTGGCACAGTAGTTCACATCAACTCAGGTGTTGCTGGTCTGGTTGCTGCTTATATGCTGGGTAAACGTACAGGCTTGGGCCGTGAGTCAATGGCGCCACATAACCTGACTTTAACTGTTGTGGGTGCAAGCCTGATCTGGGTGGGCTGGTTCGGCTTTAACGGTGGTAGCGCATTAGGCGCTGGCGCTCGTGCAAGTATGGCAATCCTAGTCACTCAAGTTGCCGCAGCCGCAGCCGCATTCTCTTGGTTGGTGGTTGAGCGTGTCGTTCGTGGTAAAGCCTCAGTTCTTGGTGGTGCTTCTGGTGCGGTTGCTGGTTTGGTTGTGATTACACCTGCTGCTGGTTTCGTTGGTGTCGGGGGTGCGTTGGTGATGGGTCTGATCGGTGGCGTGGTTTGCTTCTGGGGGATTACTGCACTGAAACGCCTACTTAAAGCAGATGATGCATTGGATGCCTTTGGTCTACATGCTGTGGGTGGTATGGTGGGTGCCGTATTAACAGGTATCTTCTACAGTGACGAAATCATTAAAGCTGCTGGTGTTGTACTTGCTCCGACATTCGCTGGCCAACTTTGGGTTCAAATTGAAGGTGTATTAGCAACAATCGTATATAGTGGTGTTGTGACTTTCATTATCCTTAAAGTGATTGATCTGGTGATTGGTATCCGTGTCAGCGCTGATGACGAACGTATGGGTCTTGACCTAAGCCAACATGGCGAACGTATCGAATAACTGATTATTCAGTGATCCAAAAACAGCCCATCAGGGCTGTTTTTTTGTGTCTTTGCCCTTGAATTTCCCTTTATGCGATGATTAAAACCGTGCTCTGCTTTTGCTCAGGTTCAGCAATTGCCTAAACTTTGCTACACTTAAGCAAAGTGATAAATAACTGCGCCACTATGCATTGTCCATTTTGTAACGCTGCTGATAGTAAAGTGATTGACTCCCGTCTGGCCGCCGAAGGCTGCCAGATTCGCCGTCGCCGTGAGTGTGTTGTTTGCGGGGAGCGTTTTACCACCTTTGAGAGTTATGAAGTGGTGATGCCGCGTGTGATTAAATCAGATGGAAAAAGTGAACCCTTTGATGAGGAAAAACTCCGCCGCTCATTGATGCATGCGCTGCAAAAGCGACCTGTGACCCAGGAACAAATTGAAACGGTGCTCAGTGATATTCAGTCGCAGATTCGCCGTCTGGGTGAGCGGGATGTGAAGTCGAGAACCATTGGTGAGATTGTCATGCAGGCACTGTTTGCGCTGGATCATGTCGCCTATGTCCGTTTTGCCTCTGTTTACCAAGATTTTCAGGATGTTGAAGCATTTCGTCGTCAGATTGAGCAAATGCAACAACGTGAAAATGAAGCCTGAGTTAGAGAAATCATGTCTGAGTTCACGCAAAATCATTTATCCCAAGATCAATATTGGATGCAACGTGCCATTGAGTTGGCTCGGCTTGGACAATATTCAACAAAACCAAATCCGAATGTGGGCTGTGTCCTTGTCAAGAACGATCAACTGATTGGAGAGGGGTTCCATCCTAAGGCGGGGCAGCCGCATGCAGAAGTTTTTGCACTTCGCCAAGCGGGCGAACATGCTAAAGGCGCGACAGCTTATGTGACCCTGGAACCCTGCGCGCATTACGGCAGAACACCTCCCTGTGCCGAAGCATTGGTTAAAGCTCAGGTGAAGAAAGTCGTGGTCGCTTGTTCAGACCCAAACCCATTAGTCGCGGGAAAAGGCGTTCAAATTTTACAAGCAGCGGGTATTGAAGTTGAAACAGGAATTTGTGTAGAAACTGCGAAAACGCTCAATTTGGGCTTTTTAAAAGCGATGTCTACGGGTTTGCCGTATGTGCGTTTAAAAATTGCATCCAGTCTGGATGGACGTACCGCGATGGCGTCGGGTGAATCGAAATGGATTACAGGCCCGGCCGCGCGGCAGGATGTACAGCATTGGCGTGCAGTTTCTGGTGCAGTGATTACGGGCATTCAAACAGTACTGGCAGATGACTGCGAACTTAATGTGCGTTCCTTGGACAATATTGATATTGAGACCGTGGTACAACCCAAACGTATCGTGTTAGACCGTCAGGGACAGTTGCCACTTGTTGCCAAGATATTACAAAATCCTGAAACAGTGATGGTGATGACTCCATTTCGTCAGGAACTTGCCGATTTAGGCGTGATACAATTGTCGCCGCAACCTTTAAATCAATTATTGCAGGCCTTGGCTCAACAATACCAAATTTATGATGTATTGGTTGAGGCTGGCGCAACGTTGTCCACCGCCTTTTTACAGCAGGGTTTGGTTGATGAAGTGATCAGTTACGTTGCACCCACCTTACTTGGTCAATCTGCCCGTGCAATGTTCAATGCTGAATTTAGCCAAATGGCAGAGCAACTGCGGTTTGAGTTGGTCGATATCACCCAGCTTGGGCAAGACATTCGCCTGAGATTGTTCCCTATCCAAGAGATGATATGAATCCAGAACCATCGGTTTATCACAAACGTCGGCACGCGGCACGTACCACTGACGAATATCTTTTCCATCAGCTCGTTCCCTATCTTGGTAATAAGCGTCGTCTATTGCACCTTATTTTGGAGGCGCTTGAGATTACGGAAACACTGAATAGCAGGAAAAAGAACCCACCGATTTTTGCTGATTTCTTTGCGGGGAGTGGTGTGGTCTCGCGTTTGGCACGCCAGAATGGCTATCGTGTGATCGCCAATGACTGGGAACCCTATAGCCATGCCTTGAACCATGCCATTTTGGCCTGTGTTGATGCGCCTGCTTTTAAGGAACTGGGTGGCTATCAAAAGGCCATTGATTATCTCAACCGTCTGCCCGAGGTTAAGGGCTGGGTCACGCACAACCTCTGTCCGCGCAATGATGATATCTATGATGCAGCACGTGACCGTTTGTTCTTTAAACGCCGTAATGGCATGCGGATTGATGCGATTCGTCAGCAAATCGCAACCTGGCAGGCACAGGGTGCAATCAATGATGTGGAAATGAGTGCATTACTAGCACCATTGCTGTATTCGGCAAGCTTTGTCAGTAATACCAGTGGCGTATTCAAAAGCTTCCATCAGGGCTGGGGGGGTAAGACCCAAACAGCACTGGAACGGATTGAATCCTTACTGTGGCTGACCCCAAGCCGTTTCTGTGAGATTGGCGATACGAAGCGTCCTGCGGCTGAAATGTGGTGTGTGGATGCCCAACATCTGGCCAATCAAATGAGTGGTTTTGAGGTGGATGTGGCTTATCTTGATCCACCCTATAATCAGCACGCCTATAGCAGTAATTACCATGTGCTCAATGCACTGACTTTATGGGATCAGGTTGATCTGCCACCACCTGATACCAAAGGCTTTAAGAGTGGCATTGACCGTGCCTGGCGTAAACAGCGTCCAAGTCAATATAACTCATCCAAATATGCCAGAGAGGCGTATGAGAAGTTATTGGAAACCATTAATGCCCGCTATATTTTGACCAGTTATTCGACTGATGGAAATATTGAACCGAAAGACCTGCTGACCGCCAATTTAAAACGCGGCAAGGTCACATTGCTGACTCAGGATGTTCCTCGCTATCGGGTCAGTAAACAACGTCAGTCTGAACGGGCACGGGTACTTGAATTTATCGTGATTACCGATACCCATGCCAAGTCTGGTCCACCTTTGCGACAGCTTTTAGGACAGTTGTATCACTTTGCTGAATTGGGTGGGGTGGATACTACAGGCAATAGTACCCAATTGGCCTTGTGGTAAAAGAGGCGTTAGGAGAGATTTTATGTTTACAGGCATTATTGAAAGTTTAGGTAAGGTTGAGAGCTTACAAAGTGTAGGCGGTGATGTACGTCTACGTATTCAAACTGATTTGGATATGTCTGATGTACATTTAGGTGATTCAATTGCGACTAATGGAATTTGTCTCACAGTGATCGAGTGGGGAAGCAATTGGTATGCTGCAGATGTGTCTCGTGAAAGCTTAAATCGAACGACTTTAGGTCAATGGAAAGTAGGTCAATCCGTCAATGTCGAAAAAGCAATGTTGCCAACAACACGTTTTGGTGGACATATTGTGAGTGGACATGTTGATGGTCTAGGAGAAATTACAGTCGTTCGAGAAGACGCACGTTCATTATATTTTGAAGTAACAGCACCTGTTGAATTGGCAAAATATTTAGCTGAAAAAGGTTCTGTAACTGTCGATGGGATTAGTCTGACCATTAACCATCTACGTGGCAATATTCTAAGCTTGAATTTAATTCCACATACGGCTGAGCGTACCAATATTGGCACATGGCAAGTTGGTACAAAAGTTAATTTAGAGGTTGATGTGCTGGCACGCTATATCGAGCGCTTATTGTTGGGTGATAGAGCAGCGGAACAAAAAACTGAGTCAAACATCAGTATGGCATTTTTGGCTGAAAACGGTTTCTTAAAATAAAAAATGAAACATAAAAAAGCCCAGTTTAAACTGGGCTTTTTTATTATTTTTCATCTGAAAATTGACTATTTTTCAGAATGTATTCTATTTCGTCTTGCGCAATCGCATGTAATTTTGCTCTAAAAACTGTGACTGCTTGTTCAATCAAACTTTCCGCTTCCAGTTCCAGTCGAACACGGACACTTTCCAGCTCAAATAAGATTTGTTGGTCATCAATCCTAACACGTTGAGCCTGCGCATAATCAATACTTGGTTGTTCAGGATTTGGTTGATAACGTTCAGTGTGTTGTGCAATTTCTTGATCAATGTGTTGTCGAAGAGCAACAAGATTTTCAGTTTGCTGTTCAAACTGCTGTTCTTCATCTGCCTGTAGCTGTGCTGCATAAGCCGCCTCGGCAGCACGTTTTTCCGCCAATGCCTTTTCCAAAGCCTGCTGTTTGCGGATACGTGCCTGTTCGATCAATTCTGCCTTTAAGTCGGCATAGGCCTGATCAATACGTTGTTGAGAGCGTAGCTGAGCTTTTTCTTCGAGTTGTATCCATGTTTGGATTTGTGTTTGTGGTAACAGTAGATCACAGATACGTGCCAAATCTTCCTGATAAGTCTGGCGGACTGTTTCAGGTGCATTTAACCAGCGTTTTTTAAAATCCTGACCTACATTTAATGCCACGCGACACTCCTCAAAATGATGCTTTTTGTTGCAGACTTATAATTTAAATGTTCGAGGTTCGATACCCAAACGACGATACATTTTAAACTTTTCCCGACCAGCCTGTTTCGCGGTTTCATTATTTTCAATAATTTCGATAATGTGGCGAAAATCCTGAGTTTGTTCAAGTGCATGATTGTTAAAATTAAATACAATCCAATCATTCGATGGCGGTAATTCAGCTGAAATACACACTGGACTATTCAATTGATCAATTCCATGAGCAATAAAGCTACTTGAATCAAAACTCCATAGCTTGTTATCCAACTCATTTTGTAAATTTGAATCAACACAATACCACCAAATCTGTGGGTGCTGATTCAGAATTTTTCGACATAAACGGCAAGCACTATCAACTTGCCGCTCAACGCTGTTTTCAAACAAATAAAAACTAACTTGTGCCATAGATTAGTTATTCGTTTCAACACGATTCGCTAAAAACTGCATCAGTAATGGTACTGGGCGTCCAGTTGCACCTTTAGCTGCACCAGATAACCATGCTGTACCAGCCACATCAAGATGTGCCCAGCGGTAATCACGAGTGAAACGTTCAAGGAAACATGCTGCGGTTATTGCACCACCATAAGGACCACCAATATTGGCAATATCGGCAAATGGTGAATCAAGGAGTTCTTGATATTCTTCCATCACAGGCATACGCCATACACGGTCGAGTGATTGTTCGCCAGCAAGTTGTAATTCTTGTACCAGTTCATCATCTGGAGAGAATAGCCCACTGACGACTTTGCCTAGCGCCACCACACATGCACCTGTCAGCGTCGCAATGTCAATCACAAGGGCAGGGTTGAAGCGTTTGATATAGGTCAGTGTGTCACAAAGTACAAGGCGGCCTTCGGCATCAGTATTCAGAATTTCAACGGTTTGACCGCTCATGGTGGTCACGATGTCACCTGGACGGGTGGCATGCCCTGATGGCATGTTTTCAGCCGCAGCAACCGCACCGACCACATGAATTGGCAGTCGGGCTTCGCATAATGCGCGGATTGTACCCAGTACCGAGGCCGCACCACACATATCAAACTTCATTTCATCCATACCCAAGCCTGGTTTGAGTGAAATACCGCCTGTATCAAAAGTCACGCCCTTACCGACCAGTACCACAGGTGCCTGATCTACCTGGGTATTGTATTCCAACGTGATCACGCGCCCTGGACGTTCTGAGCCTTTGCTGACGGCAAGGAAAGCATACATGCCCAGGTCAGCCATTTGCTGCTCATCCAGTACCGTGACTTTGAGTAGGTCTGGATATTGTGCGGCAAGGGCAAGGGCCTGATCAGCAAGATATTCTGGGAAACAAAGATTCGGCGGGCAGTTGCCTAAATCGCGCGCATAGTTTTGACCTGACTGAACTGCATGAATCAGGTTGAGTTGGGCATCATTCAGTGGGCTTTCGCTTGCAACCAGATCAATGCTTTCCAACACAAATTCATTCTTCTTGGATTTAAATGCATCATAGCCATAAGCTGCCTGTGTCAGGTTCAAGGCAAACAATCCATGTAAATCAGTCGGTAACGCCGAAATGTCTAGCGTGATGTGCTTAAATTTATTTTGTGATGATTTGATAATGGATTGTGCGAGTTTTGCTAATTTAATAGCTTTTAATTCTGCACTTTTCCCAAGACCCAGTAGCTGGGCGTTTGGCTGTACCGCAATATTGGCAATTAACGGCAGGCTTTCATTAAAACCCGCCTTAAACTGAGTGGCATTGAGAATGTCATCTAGCTGGTTGATTTGATAAGCATTTAAATTCTGTTGTAATTGTTCTGAATCAACCAATATCCACAAAGATTCACTTGATGTTTGTGCTGGAAATGCAGTTTGCAGTGTAAATTTCATTGTCTGTTTCGAACCTAATGGACAAAAAAGAAAGATAAGTCCATTAAACACTTTCGGATATGAGGTTGCAATCGGCAACAAGCGATAGGTTTTATATTTTTAACATTCGGGTAAACTACAGTTTCCTTTCGACTGACTCTATCTGGAAGCATTACCTTGATTATTCGGCGTTACCTCGTCAAACAAGTGGTGTCCACCTCGCTGGTGGTGACTGCCTTGCTCACCCTAATCATTATGGGCGGTCAGTTGATCAAGATTTTTGGACGTGCTGCACAGGGTCGTTTGGACGGTGATGTCCTGCTGAGCATCATTGCCTATCGTTTGCCTGAGTTTTTAACGTTGATCCTGCCATTGGGCTTTTTTATTGGCCTGATGCTGGTGTTTGGTCGTCTGTATGTCGATCATGAAATGGCGGTGTTGAATGGCAGTGGCGTGAGCCGCAACCAGTTGGCACGACTCTTATTACCAATGACCCTGGTATTTTTGATTGTTCAGTCTATCTTGATGTTTTGGGGAGCATCTTCGGGAATACGCGCCTATAAAAGCCTGATGCAGACTCAGGCTGTGCGTGCGGGCTTTGATCTGGTTCGACCAAAGGAGTTTATCTCTTCTGGGCCATATACCATTTATGCAGGTTCGCTTTCGGAAGACCGTAAGAATTTAAAGGATATTTTTTATTACCAAAAGGCGGATCGGGAAGATAAGCCTGATGTGATGATTCTGGCGAAAGAAGCCACCCGTGTGGAAATGGCCAATGATACCGCCAATGTGGTTGATCTGGTTCAGGGCCGTCGCTACGAAATCTATCCAAACCAGCCTAGATATACTCAAGCCGAGTTTCAGTCCTATCGTTTACGTCTGGAAAATGATAAGGATGTCAAATTTGAAAGTGATGATGTGGAAGCATTGCCGATGAGCAAGCTATGGCAAAAGCGCGATGATTCCGTGGTGCGGAGTGAGCTGGGCTGGCGGATTTTTGGTCCATTGGTCATGGTGATTGCCCTGATGCTGACCGTGGCCTTGTCTGAAGTCAGTCCACGCCAAGGCCGATATTATCGTCTTATTCCATCTATATTTATTTTTGCCAGCCTGATTGTGTTGATGATCGCAATTAAAACGCGGATTAGTAAGGAACAGCTAGATATCTGGGCCTATCCAGTGGTGTTGTTGGTATATGCAGGTGCTGCGGCAATTTTTGCCCGTAAACAGAAGCTGGCACCCAAAATCAAGAAAAGTATGCAGCGAGTGGGGTTGTGATGTTAGCACGTCGAATAGTCGCCAGACATGTCACCAAAACCACGGTTCTCGCCATGCTGGGAACCACACTGGTACTGTCTTTTCTACAGGTGTTGTTTACCTATCTGGGTGAGCTGGGTTCACTTAAGCCCGATTACAACGCATGGCAGGCGTTCCTGTTTGTGATGTGGGGTGCGCCGCGCTATCTCTATGAGATCCTGCCTGTTGCGGCATTGATTGGTTCGGTTTTAGGGCTGGGGGCATTGGCATCCAATAGTGAGCTGATTGTGATGCGTTCAGTGGGCATCAGCCTATGGCGCATTGTGGGTTGGGTAATGCGTTCAGCTTTATTGCTGATCATCCTGTCGTTTGCCTTGAGTGAATGGGTGATCCCATATACCAATGAAAAGGCGCAGAGCATTAAAACACAGCGTAGTGTCGCATCCTTGGGTGAGGTAAAGGGCTATTGGTCACGTGAGGGGCAGCGCTTTATCTATATTGGCTATGCCAATGCCCAGGGACAACTTCGTGATATTAATGTCATTGATTTCGATCAAAACTACCGTTTGCAGTCTTTTGTCAGTGCCGAACAAGGGCAGTTTGTCAAAGATGGGCAGTGGACTTTAAAAGAGTCGCATCAGATCGATTTACTGGCTCAGGGTAATGCGATCAAGACTGATCATGAGCAACAGCCAATGGGACTGGCATTACAGCCTAAATATGTACATATGGTGACGCTGGACCCAGAGGATTTATCGCCAAGCCAACTGATCAGTTTTATGCACTACCTGAAAGAATATAGTCAGGTGCCAAAAACCTATGAATTGGCATTCTGGCAAAAAGTTGCTTCACCCTTTGCCCTGATTACGCTGGTATTGATCGCCTGTTCCTTTATTTTTGGCCCATTGCGTCAGCAGTCGATGGGTTTCCGTCTCGTAATTGCATTATTTACAGGATTGGGCTTTTTTTATTTACAGGACTTTTTGGGCTATGCCAGTCTGGTGTATGCGCCATCTCCAGCGTGGTTTGTCTTGCTGCCAATCCTGTTGATGTTTGCGGCAGGGAGTTATTTGCTCTATCGCGCACGCTAGAAGTCTGAATAGTTTGAATTGATAATCATTATTGATTAAAGCGTCTGCAAGATCATGGAGAAATTTATCAAATTTCGGTAAACTATGCCGATCAAATGATAGACAAACAGAGAGTCCATTATGACGGATGTAAATGCTGGCAAAATTCCTCACGTTCTGGTCATTATGGATGGCGTGGGACATCGTGAAGCGGTTGAGGGCAATGCTTATCTGGCGGCAAAAACGCCAAACCTCAGCGCCATGAAAGCCAAGCATCCCAATAGTTTAATTTCTGGCTCTGGTGAGGATGTGGGCTTACCTGATGGACAGATGGGCAACTCAGAAGTGGGGCATATGAATCTGGGTGCAGGTCGTGTGCTGTATCAGGATTTTACCCGTATTACCAAGGACATTCGTACTGGTGATTTCTTTGAGCATAAAGTACTGGTGGATGCGGTGGAAAAAGCCAAGGCAGCCCATGGTGCAGTGCATGTGATGGGGTTGTTGTCAGAGGGTGGTGTACACTCGCATGAAGACCATATCGTTGCCATGTGTGAGCTTGCGCTAAAACGTGGTGCAACAGTATATCTACATGCATTCCTCGATGGTCGTGATACACCACCACGCAGTGCCAAGCCATCGCTGCAAAAACTGGATGCTATGTTTGCCCAATACCCAAATCAGGGGCGTATTGTCTCAATGATTGGCCGCTATTTTGCAATGGACCGTGACAATCGCTGGAACCGTGTTGAAGAAGCCTATCGCTTGATGACCGAGGGTGAGGCAATCCGTGTTGCCAATTCTGCGCTTGAGGGATTGGAACAGGCCTATGCGGCGGATGAGAACGATGAATTTGTTCGAGCAACCCGTATTGGTGAAACCGTCAAGGTACAGGATGGTGACAGCATTGTATTTATGAATTTCCGTGCTGACCGTGCCCGTGAAATCACCCGTGCCTTTGTTGAAAAAGATTTTGCAGGCTTTGAACGTAAAGTTGTTCCGCAGCTATCAAAGTTTGTGATGCTGACCCGTTATCAGGCCAGCATTGATGCATCTGTGGCCTATATGCCAGAAGAACTTAAAAATTCCATTGGTGAATACTTGTCTGGTTTAGGTAAAACCCAGTTGCGTATTGCTGAAACTGAAAAATATGCCCACGTCACGTTCTTCTTTAGTGGTGGTCGTGAAGATGAATATCCAGGTGAAAAGCGTATCCTGATTCCATCCCCAAACGTGGCAACCTATGACCTGAAACCTGAAATGAGTGCCATAGAAGTCACTGATGAACTGGTGAATGCCATTAATTCAGGTGAGTTTGACCTGTTGGTGGTGAACTATGCCAATGGCGACATGGTGGGGCATACGGGCGTGTTTGACGCTGCGGTAAAAGCGGTTGAGACAGTGGACACCTGTTTGGGACGTGTCTATGAGGCTGTCATGGCAAACAAAGGGCATATGTTAATTACCGCCGATCATGGTAATGTAGAGCAAATGCAGGACTACGACAGTGGACAGGTTCATACCCAGCACACTACTGAACTGGTTCCATTTATCTATGTTGGGCCAACGCAGGCAACCATTGCTGAGGGTGGGGTTTTGGCAGATGTTGCGCCAACACTGCTTCATTTGATGCAGATTCCTGTACCGCCAGAAATGCAGGGCAGGAATTTAATTACTTTAGAATAAATCTCCCTTAGCTCGTCTTTTTAAAAGAAGAGCTTCTTTAGAAAGGTGAACCAATGAACCAGCACAACAACATTTACAGGGCTTTATATGCAGGGTTGTTGATGTGTTGGGGGCATATCCTATATGCAGCACCAAGCCCACATCCATCGGGCTGGGTGGATGAGACTGCATCGCATAGCAGCGCCGAAGTGCCAATTGAGTCAATTCAACAGTTTGTACAAATCTATGGCATTGTACGGGACAACTATGTTGACAAAAAATCTGATGATGCCCTGTTCCAGCAGGCCATTAAGGGATTGGTCAGTGGTCTGGATCGCTATTCCCGTTATCTGTCTGCTGAGGAATATCGCCAGCTGATTCAATATACCGAGGGTGATTTAGCTTCTGTTGATTTTAATTTAAATTATGACAGCTTTACCCGCTTATGGCAGATTCATGACCTCAAAACAGGGTCGGATTCCAATAAGCTGGGATTGCGTAATGGGCAAACCATCCTGAAAATTGACAATCAGGAATTAAAGAGCCTGAATCAAGATCAAGTGCAGGGTTTACTTTATGGATCGATTGGCAGCACCCTGCAAATACAACCTGAAAACAGCAATAGCACCATCATTCTGGTTCGGAATAAAAAAGTTGAAACCGATATTAAACCTGTTTTATTACATAATCAGGTACTGGTACTCAAAATTCGGGTATTCCAGCAAGATACGGCCAATGAAATCAAACGACTGATTGAGGAATACAGTTCAACCAAGTTAAAGGCGGTTGTGCTGGATTTACGCAATAATCCAGGTGGACTGCTTTCCGCTGCGGTTGAATCAGCAGACTTATTTTTGAATCAGGGACTCATTGTCACCACAAAAAGCCGTTCCGAGGGTGATCAGCAGTTTCAGGCATTGCCCTCCAATGAGTTTCAGAATATTAAACTGGGGATTTTGATCAACCGCCGTTCTGCATCAGCGGCTGAAGTGTTTACCGCAGCCCTGAAAGAACATAAACGGGCATGGGTGATTGGGGAGAACAGTTATGGTAAAGGTGTGGTACAAAAACTGTTTCCACTTCCAAGTGGCGCAGCCCTGCAAATGACGGTATCGCATTATTACACCCCAAATGGCAACATGATTGAGGGACAGGGGATTCAGCCAAACCAGACCTATCCCTTGCCACCAGAAATGAAAGAGGACAGTTATTTAGAACATGTCACTGAACTGGTGCTGAAAAGTAAGCTTTAACATAATAAAGCCCCTTTTAAAGGGGCTTTATTTTTAGATCAGCGTATTACTCATCATCTTCAGTATCGAGTCCAAATTTTTTCAAACGATAGCGTAAAGAGCGGAACGTCATGCCCAGTTTCTTGGCCGCCAGAGTACGGTTCCAGTGCGTGAGATTGAGTGCATTGAGCAGGATTTCTTTCTCAATATTTTCTAGATAGCGTTCCAGTCCTTCAGGCGGAAGTTTTTTAGAACTCATTGCAGGGCTAGTGCTTGGATGAACCTGCTCATTCTCTTCCTGCGTTGCAAAGGGCATGGTGACAGGAGTCGCAATTGAGCCGCGTAATGGGGCTGTTTGCAAGTGTGCAAGATCGATATTTTCGTCATCACTGAGGGTGATGGCGCGTTCAATGATATTGCGTAACTCACGCACATTGCCTGGGAAATATTGTTGTAACAGGAATTGTTCTGCACGAGAAGACAGGGTTTTTGCAGGGAGTTCCCATTCCTGGCTAATTTTCTGGATAAAGTGATTCGCCAGCAGGAGAATGTCCTGGCCACGCTCACGCAAAGGTGGCAGCACGATATCCATGACGTGAATACGGAAAAATAAGTCCTGACGGAAGCGGCTTTGTTGAACCAGAAGTTCAAGATCCTGATGGCTGGCACTGATCACACGGAAATCAACATCAATTTCTTGGTCTGAGCCGACAGGGCGGATCTTCTTCTCCTGTACGGCACGTAATAATTTGACCTGCATATTGAGTGGTAGTTCTGCGATCTCGTCCAGAAACAAGCTACCACCATGTGCTGACAGAATTAAGCCCTGTTTGTCCTGTGCCGCACCTGTAAAACTGCCTTTCTTATGTCCGAACAGTTCACTTTCCATCAATTCGGTTGGAATGGCACCACAGTTAATTGCAATAAAAGGCCCTTCACTACGGTTACTTAGACGATGAACCAGATTGGCAACGACTTCCTTACCTGTTCCAGACTCGCCCGTGATAAATACAGGTGCCTGAGAACGGGCAATTTTCTTGAGTGCGATACGTAATTGTTGAATTGGTGCCGATCGCCCAATCAGTAATTTATTTTCTAAAGCTGTTTCAGCTGCTTCCTGTTCAGGTTGTGGGCGATTTAACGCTTTTTGAATCAACTGGTCTAAATGTGTTTGATTGACAGGCTTACTGACAAAATCAAATGCACCCGCTTTCAATGCCGCAATAGCAATATCCATATTGCCATAGGCAGTTAGTACCGCAATCGGTGTATTGGGATAGTTCTGTGTTACGTGTTTGACTAAATCGAGACCATTACCATCTGGAAGGTTTAGGTCTGTTAAACAAGCATCATACTGAAATTCAGTAAAAAACTTTTTTGCTTGCTCTACACGATAGGCGAGATGGGTTTTAATCCCCATTCGTGCAAGCGTCATTTGCATGAGGAGACATAAGTCTTCTTCATCGTCTACCAGCAAGACGAGTGGTTGTTTAGTTGCCATTTCCCCGAAAACCTAATCTAAATCAATGAATTTTTGAGCATTCAATCCTGAAACATGCTCCTTGTTGTCGCTCAACATAGGTGAGCTTTGCATGATTTGCCTCACAAAAGCTATGAGATAGGTACAATCCTAAACCAGTTCCTTTAATTGCGGTACTAAAAAATGGCTTGAATAGCTGAGAAATATCGCGTTTTGCCACGCCTGTACCAAAATCAATGACATCAATACAGATTCGCCCCTCTTTTAAATGCACCTGCACCTCAATATGTTCCGCATCTGCGGCATTATGTCTCAATGCATTGCGAATCAGGTTGATCATGACCTGCCTCAACTGTTTTTCATCAAACAGGATACTGGCTCGTTCAGGAAGATTGAGCTGAATCTGTTGTTTTACATCAGCCAAATCTTCATTGAGTAGGCTACCAAAAAAATCAGTCAGGTGAATGACCTGTGCCTCTGTCGGCTTGTTGCGTGCCATTTCCAGCGTATCCTGAATGATGCTGTCAATCCGCTTGGCCTGTTTGCCAATCATGCGTGAAAGCATGTCCTGTTGATGGGCATCACTTTCCTTGAGCAGTTCATTGGCCTGTACAATTGCAGCCAGAGGGTTGCGAATTTCGTGAGCGATACTGGCGGAGAGCTGTCCTAAGGCCGCCAGTTTCAATTGCTGGACTTGCTGGTTAAGTTTCTGTGCATCTTTTAAAATCAATAAAATGAGGAATTGTTCAGGAACGACGAGGTGCTTAACCTTTATATTGACGGTATAAGGGCTTTGTTGGGATTCAAAACTAAATTCCTCACCATCTTTCAGGTCACTGAGCCTGATCAATTCGAACAGGTCGGCCTGCCATTTGATCAGTGGTGTTTTTTCCGCCGAAATAGGAAAATGAACACCCAGCAGGGTATTGGCGGCGGGATTGCTGAGTACAATATGGCTGCTTTCATCCAGCACCAGATAACCATCCTCGATCTGTTCGAGAATATAGCGGTTAATGTTCTGGAGTTGATGGATCTCGATAGATTGGTGGAAAGTTAAGGTTTCCAGAATTTTAAAGCGTTGCACTGCAATACGGCCAATCGCATGCACCACAAAAAATAGAAAGGCAAGGAGAGCGCTATTGCCGAGATGATTTAAATTATTGTAGTCAAAAAAGTTGCCAAGAAAACGCTGGTAAACCACCATAATTACCGCGAACAGCGTGACGATTAAGGATAACTGGGCATTAAGCAGAATGGCGGATGAAAAAATAATAATAACGTAGAGCAGGCTAAGCTGGAGGTTTGGCCCACCTGCTGAAAATGTAATTAGGCTCAGGCAAATCACGTCAACAATAAAGACAAAGATCAGTTGCTTGGTGATTTGCAGTGGAAGCAGTTTCAGTAAAAAGAGCTGGAAAATATTGATGCAGGTATAACACAGCAGTGTATAAAAATACAGAAAGGGGTATTGATAGTTGTTGCCCAGTTGTTCTGCGGTAAGTACATAAATCAGGATCAGGCTGACTGAAATAATCAGGCGATAACCACTATACCAGATCCCTAGTCGATAGATGGTCTGTGATACAGAGGAGGCAATTTGTCCCAACATAGGCGATGACTAAAGATTAAGGTTTAATGAGTCCATATCGAATCGCAAGATGGGTAAGCTTGACATCGCTATCAATTCCCAGTTTTTCAAAAATACGATAACGATAAGTATTTACGGTTTTAACACTAACAAACAGTTTATCTGCAATTTCTTGAGCACTAATACAATTAACCACCATCATTGCGACTTGCATTTCACGCTCAGAAAGTGCGTCAAAAGGTGATTGTTGCGTATCTGAAAGATAAGAACTCGCAAGCTGTTCAGCAATATCGGCACTGAAATATTTACCGCCCTGCATCACCTTGTTAATGGCACGTACCATTTCTGAAATAGGCGCACCTTTGGTGATATAACCTTTTGCACCTGCTTTTAATAACAACGATGGATAAGGTTCTTCCGCTAAACCACTGACAGCAATCACTTTAGTCTCAGGTGCGGTTTGTAACAGGCGACGTGTTGTTTCTACGCCACCAATGCCAGGCATATTGACATCTAATAGTACAACCTGAGGATGCTTTAATCGAACTAAAGCAATCGCTTCTTCTCCAGATTCAGCTTGTCCAACAACATCAACATCTGGATGGTCTTCCAACATACGACAAATGCCTGTGCGTACGAGCTCATGATCATCAACAACGAGAACAGTGATCAAGAAGACCTCCTTTTTTTCAGAAAAACTGGTTTTTTGTTACATAAAGCAAAATGAGCTTGCATTGAAACGACAAAATTAGCAATCCTATTCTCCGTTTCTAGCGAATAGTTGTACACAATTGTGTCTATAAAAGCTTTACCCGATTTGTTCAAATGTAAGGCATAATGATAGTAAGCGCAAATGTGCAGCGTCCTGAGTTGAGTATTGTGTCGTGAAAAAATCTAAAAAATCTGTCATACATGTGTTGGGCATGTCTATTTTGTTGGCGCTTAGTTCAACAAGTTATGCTGAGCTGGTTGTAAATAACAATCCAGCCTCTACAAGTGCGAATAGTTCTTCAGCTTCGTTAAATTGGTCTGCAAGTGATGCAAGCCAATTGATGCAAGATGATGATTCATTAGAGATCAGTCCGCAAGGCTCGACCTCTGTGACCACAACTTTACGCAGTGGTGGTTCTGCAACCATTACATCGTCGAGTAGCCCTAAAAATACTGTACAAATTCGCGACACTTTTAGCAACAGCAGCAATTATAGTAGCCAGCCTTCAGTCAATGCCCGCGCTGCGCTGGTGATGGATGCGCAAACGGGTGAAGTGCTGTACAGCAAAAACAGCAACATGTCTGTGCCAATTGCGTCAATTACCAAACTGATGACAGCCGTTGTGACTGCTGACGCACGTTTAAATATGTCTGAAGAAATTACATTGCAATCCATTGATTTTGCGGGTGCAGGTGGCAAAAACTCCAGTTCAACCCTGCGTGTTGGCGACACAATGAACCGTGCAGAAGCATTGTTGTTTGCCTTGATGAAGTCTGAAAATCCTGCGGCAGCCGCTTTGGCTCGTACCTATCCAGGTGGCCGTCCTGCCTTTATTGCAGCCATGAATGCTAAGGCAAAGCAATTAGGTATGAGCTCTACCCGTTTTGCTGAATCAACGGGGCTGGACCCTCATAATATTTCATCAGCACGTGATCTAGGCATTCTAGTCAGTGCAGCTTCACAATATGGCTTGATTCGTCAGTTCTCTACCACGCCAGCCTATGACTTCAATCTAGGCTATCGTATGTTGAAGTCAAACAATACCAATGCCTTGGTGCGTAATGGTGGCTGGAACATTAACCTGTCAAAAACAGGTTATATCAATGAGGCAGGGCGTTGTGTGGTGATGCACACCACAGTAAATTCGCGTCCAGCGGTTGTGGTATTGCTTGGTGCATCCAGTTCACAGGCACGTACCAATGATGCTACCAATCTATTGAATTGGGTTGCAACACTGCCAAAACGTATTTAATACTGCGTAGATCAGTTTTTAAAATAAAAACTCTTCATCAAGAAGAGTTTTTTTATGCCAAAATGAAGCGACATAATTTGTCTTGTATCAACGCATGATACTGGTTTTTAAAATAAAAATCAGTTAATGTTAAATCATAACACTGGCTTTACAGTGCTTAAGTTTTACATCAGAAAAAACAAACAATTGAGTGATAAATAAATTAGGGGAACAACATGGGCAGCTATGTGATTCGTGAGAAATACTTTGGTTATAACGATGAAACTTTCTACGTAGCTGGCAATCGTATTGCTAATGTTTTTGATAATAAACAACAGGCTGAATTAGCTTATAAAAAACTTGAGATAGATGGAGCGCGTGATTTTGCATTACATGAAGTTGAATCCCTTTTTGATGCTGATGAAGCATTATTGCAGCAATTAGATGATTTCGTATATTCACGTTGTGGTGAACATATCTGCGAAGCAGGGGATATCTCTGACGATGTATTACCAGTAAGTTTAAGTGACGATGATACCTTTGAATTTATTCAGCTTGCTGGAATGCAAAAATTCCAATTGGTTGAATTCGAAAATCAAGTCAAATTTTATGGTTTATGGTCTGTAAAAAAACAACGATGGGTTGAGGAACATGATGAATGCTTTGCGGGTTTAATATATTCAGAAAGTTTAGATGCTTTTAAATCTAAAGTTGAGCATATTTTTGCTGATTATGATTATTCAGCAATTGAACTAAAAGGTAGCTTAGAAGAACTTTCAGCGCAACCGATTTTATTGCAGGCAATGATTAGTGCACAATCTGGTTTAAGTTATGATGAAGCAAAACAAACTCTTGTCATTGATGCTTGGCAAGATGAAGCATTGTATGCTGTGAATTCGCTATTGAAGCAGCCTTTGTTTGAAATTAAAGAAATTGGCCTAGAAGAAATTCAAACGATTGAAAAAGAATTGGCCAAGCAGTATAGCTATGATGAAGATGACTGGGGAGACGAAGAAGAGGGTGAAGACTTTGATGCCGAAGCCCTTGTTGAAGAACTCATTCAAGAGTTGGCAGAAGAACTGGACTTAAGTGATGAGCAGCGGGCTGAACTGTTTAAGGAAATGAAAAAAGAATCTTAACGCCTGAAGATTAAAAAAACCTGCCGTAGCAGGTTTTTTGATCTATCAATGATAGCTTACATATTTGAAAGAATTGAATTTTTCACTTGGGCCATGGTGGCATCGATTGACAACATGACTGCATCAGCACATTGCTTGATTGCAGTATCAGGATCTTTCAAACCGTTACCTGTCACAGTACATACAATCACAGAACCCTCAGCAATTTTACCCGCCTTGATGTCACGGATTGCGCCACCGATAGAGGCAGCAGAAGCAGGTTCCACAAACACACCTTCATACATTGAAAGTAAGCGTTGCGCTTCAAGAATTTCAGCATCCTGTAACTCGTCAAACCAGCCTTTAGAGTCACGTACCACCGCTTTGGCATGGTTCCAGCTCTGTGGATTACCAATACGAATCGCTGTTGCAACAGTTTCTGGATTCTCTACAGGCGCGCCACGTAAGAATGGTGCAGCACCAGCAGCTTGATAACCGACCATGGTCGGTAAACCTTCTGGTTTAGGGCCAGTAAATTGATCAGTTGATGCATCATAGATCACTTGTTCAAACTGGTCAGCAGGCTGGTTTGCAACTGCTTCTGTATAACCCATCCAGTGTGCAGTAATATTCCCTGCATTACCGACGGGCAAGCAGTGATAGTCAGGTGCACGACCTAAAGCTTCCACGATTTCATAGGCAATGGTTTTTTGACCTTGCAAACGATACGGGTTGATTGAATTTACAATGGTGACAGGTGCCTGATCAGCCACTTCTTTAACCAGACGCATACCATCATCAAAGTTACCACGAATTTGCATAGTGATCGCGCCATACATCATCGCCTGTGCCATTTTACCCATGGCAATCTTGCCTTCTGGAATGAGTACAAATGCCTTGATGCCTGCACGGGCCGCATAAGCTGCCGCCGCTGCTGAAGTATTACCTGTAGAGGCACAGATAATCGCTTTAGAGCCTTCCTCAACTGCCTTGGTCACCGCCATAGTCATACCACGGTCTTTAAATGAACCTGTTGGGTTCAGACCTTCGTATTTGACATAGATTTCAACATTTTTGCCAATAATACGTGGAATGTTCTCTAGTTTGATTAGTGGAGTATTACCTTCACCCAAAGAGATTGCACGTGTAGTTGCAGACACAGGTAAACGGTCACGATAACGGTCTACAAGACCAGTATAACGATTGGCATTCGACATGATGGTGTTCCAATATGAGGTAGAGCGGGGAGAGGGAAGTCATTTTCCCTCAACCTGATTAACTATCGAGCGATTCTAAACGAATTCTGATGATTTCGCCATGAATTGTAGGTAATGCCTGAATTTGTGCAAGCGCTTCATCCATCTTGGACTCAAGCACTGGATCAGTCAAAATCACAATCGGAATTAAATCCTTTAAGCGTGATTGCTGCATAATGGCATCAATACTGATCCCCGCACGGCTGAGAATGGTGGTGACATCGGCCAATACACCCGTCTGGTCTTCGGCATTGAGGCGAATGTAGTATCCAGTGGTCATTTGCTCACGGCTGAGGATTGGCACATTGGTGAGTGCTTCAAATGCCAGTTGAGGAATCGTTCCTGCACCATCTTCGGTATAGGAAATATCACGCACAATATCAATCACATCGGCGACCACCGCAGAAGCGGTTGGACCTGCACCTGCGCCAGCACCGTAATACAACGTAGGACCAACTGCATGAGCTTGCACAAGAACGGCATTCTTAACACCATTGACATTGGCAATCAGTTCTTCGGATGGGATCAATGTTGGATGGACGCGTAACTCAATTCCATTGGCTGCACGGCGTGCAATACCCAAATGCTTGATGCGGAAACCAAGATCTTCTGCATATTTCACATCTTGTGCGGTAATCTTGCTGATGCCTTCGGTGTAGACTTTGTCAAACTGTAGCGGAATACCAAAAGCACAAGAGGCTAAAATGGTGAGTTTATGGGCCGCATCAATGCCTTCAACATCAAAGGTTGGGTCAGCTTCGGCATAGCCCAGTTCCTGAGCTTCTTTTAACACATCTTCAAAGGCACGGCCTTTTTCACGCATTTCTGTCAGGATAAAGTTGCCTGTACCATTGATGATCCCTGCCAGCCATTGAATATGGTTTGCTGCAAGGCCTTCACGGATCACCTTGATAATTGGAATACCGCCAGCAACCGCCGCTTCATAGGCGATCTGTACGGCATTGTCTTCTGCCGCCTTAAACAGTTCATTGCCATGTTCAGCAAGCAAAGCCTTGTTTGCGGTAACCACCTGCTTGCCATGTTTAATGGCTTCCATGATGACTTCATAGGCAGGATGAATGCCACCCATGACTTCAACCACGACATCTACATCAGGTTGACGTACGATGTGCATCAGGTCATCATTTTGTTGAATACCCTCAAGATTTAAGTCTGGACGTGGACGGCGTGTACCCACATGGGTAATTTGAATTTCTCGACCAGTACGGCGTTTAATTTCAGCAGCATTTTCTTGTAATAATTTAAGGGCTCCACCACCAACAGTACCAAGACCGAGTATCGCCAGACGAACTGGTTTCACGTCACACTCCATTTTATTCAATCGTTTTAATGAAGCTTGATCATAGCTAAAAAACTGCGTAGACACTAGGGCTAAGATCACTTTAATCTGTCGCCCAATTCGTTCTGGTGTATATGGAGAGAGAATAATTTATTTTTCAAGTCGCTTGATGATCTCGTCAGGGGTCATATAACCACCCAGATATTCACCCTCAACATTGTAAATTGCTGGGGTGCCATTTACGCCCATGTTGAGACCCAGTTGATATTGGTCACGTACTGGGTTTTTACATTCTCCAGCGAGGACAGGTAAACCCTGAACGGCTTGATCAAAGGCGGCCTTACGGTCTTCACTACACCAGATCGCGGTCATGGTTGGCATAAACTGCTCACCACGAGGCCATGCGATGTAACGCACTTCAATGCCTTTAGCGGTAATTTCAGCCAGATGTTCATGCAGTTTGTGGCAGTAAGGGCAGCTTGAATCGGTAAACACATAAATCACATGTTTGGCTTTACCGCCCTGCGCTGGATAAACAATCAGGTCTTCTGTTTTAAGGGCGGCCAAGTGTTTTTTATTCTCTGTTGACTGCAATGCCTCACTGACATTGTGCAACTGTTTGTCGCCTAAACGAATTACATCACCCTGAATAATATACTGCCCGTCAGCCGTGGCATAAACTGAACCCATCCCTTCCAGACTCACCCAGTATAAGTTGGGCACTTCGGTTTTTTTCACCGCCAAAATTTTGGCATTGATATTGGCGGTTTTAAAATGCTTTTCCAGCGTTGAAACCAGACGCTGCTGGGTATTGCGTTCATTTAAGGTTGATGCTTCACCAGTTGCAGGCGCACTCGCTGTCAGGGCATCTTGTTTTTGTGCTGAGTTTTCTTTTGAGCAAGCACTTACCAATAATGTCGATGCTAATGTACATGCAAGTACAAGCTTGGAACGGTTAAACAACATAAGGAACCTTTTTTGTTCATATTCATATATTCAGGGGCTTAGCATAACAAAAAAATGCCATGACTTCGTTAAATCTTGCTGATGCATTGTGAACAAAATCAAGTTTTATCCCAATCTTGGACAAGTGGTGGTTTTATCCCCGTGGATGGTATTTACCATGCAACTCCTGCATACGGTGTTGAGCAACATGGGTATAAATCTGGGTGGTGGAGAGGTCACTATGCCCAAGCAGCATTTGCACCACACGTAAATCCGCGCCGTGATTGAGAAGATGGGTGGCAAAGGCATGGCGCAGGGTATGCGGTGATAACTCCGCCTGAATATTGGCCTGTAGCGCATAGCGTTTAATCGCGTACCAAAAGTTCTGGCGGCTCATGATGCCACCGTGCTGGGTCAGAAACAGATAATCGGTACTGCTCTTGTAGAGCTGCGGACGGGATTCCGTCAGATATTTTTCAATCCAGTCACAGGCATATTGTCCGAGTGGAACAAGACGCTCTTTATTGCCCTTGCCTGTGATGCGTAAAAAGCCCTGCTTTAAATTGATCAGTTCCATGCGTAAATTGAGCAACTCAGAGACACGTAAGCCGCAGGCATACAGCACTTCCAGCATGGCACGGTCACGTAGGCCTAGGGCGGTGTTAGTGTCAGGCGCATTGATCAGCGACTCAACATCCTGTTCTGATAAATCCTTTGGCAATGCTCGACCAATTTTAGGGGATTGATGGGTGGCAACAGGGTTGTCATCCCTCAGTTTTTGTTCCCTTAAAAATTTATAGAACTGTCTCAGGGCCGATAGGCAACGTGCAATTGAACGGGGACTTTTACCAGACTTGGTCAGCGCAATCAGCACATCGGCAATGTCAGCACTCGACCATTGCGGTAATGAAACCGATGTGTGTAATTCGCTGCACTGAATCAGGTCGGAGAGATAGGCATTACGGGTATGGGGGCTAACGGTTTGCGCCACCAGATAATCACGAAAACCCTGTAAAAAACTCAAATGTTCAGGAATGTTGACCGCAGAGGGAATACGAGGTTTTTTATTTAACATAACAGCCAGTGTCCTTGATTCATCTGCACTGTAAAAGAAAAATTTTGTGTTGTCGATCTGTCAAAAAAGGAAATGCCATTGATATTGTTTTTGGTAATTATTCTCATTTGCCTGTATACTTGCAATAAAAGAGTCAAGGGTTAGAAGCGGTGCGATTGTCAGCATTAAAAGTCAAGCAAACGGCGATAATCACTAAGGTGAATCGCCTGGTCGATGAGACTGGACAGCCAGATCTTGTAGCAGTGCGTTTAGAGAGTTTGGGCTTTGTGCCAGGCACTCAGGTGCAGGTAATTACCAAAGGTGTGTTTGGTGGCGATCCGATTCTAATCCAGATTGGCTTTACTCGTTTCGCATTACGCAAAACTGAGGCTGAAAAAATTGAAATTCAACTTGAAGGAGCACCTGCATGAGTGATGCGTTACGTGTTGCCCTCGTGGGGAATCCAAACTGTGGTAAAACCTCTTTATTCAACCACCTGACAGGAACCCGCCAAAAGGTTGCCAACTATGCAGGGGTAACGGTAGAGCGTAAGGTCGGGCATTTCCAGTTGCCGTCAGGTCGGAGTGTTCGTGTCCTGGATTTGCCAGGAACCTATAGCTTAGAGGCCACCAGTCCAGATGAGGAAATCACCCGTGATGTCTGTCAGGGCAAGATCGCGGAAGAGGGGCAGCAGGATGCCTTTTTATGCGTGGTGGATGCAACCAACTTAAAATTGCATTTAGGCTTGGTGCTGGAAATCATTGAACTGGGCCGCCCAATACTGGTGGTGTTGAACATGATGGATGAGGCACGTCGCCGTGGCATCCAGATCAATACCCAGAAACTGTCAGAACGTTTGGGCGTACCCGTGGTCGAGACTGTAGCAGTCCGTAACACAGGCATTGAAAACCTGTTGCACGCACTGGACCAGGAGAAATACACGGTTCCACAAACAGAGCTCAGTGGTTTGAAAGGTGGACACCATCAGAAAATTGAAACGATTTTCAGGGATGTGGTGAATTTCGTTGATCAGGAAGATAAGCGCACCGATTTTCTGGATAAGATTTTCCTGCATCCAGTGCTGGGCCTGATCACTTTGGCTGTGATGATGTTTATTGTCTTTCAGGCGGTCTTTGCCTGGGCTGCACCATTCATGGATGGGATTGAAAGCCTGTTTGGCTGGCTTGGAGAAACCTTGGGGCAACACATTTCCCAGCCATTGCTGCAAAGTCTGGTTGTGGATGGCATTATTGCAGGGGCTGGTGGTGTGGTGGTGTTCCTGCCACAAATCCTGATCTTGTTCTTCTTTATTCTGGTGCTGGAAGAATCAGGTTACTTGCCACGGGCAGCGTTCCTGTTAGATAAGTTGATGTTCAAGGCTGGTCTGAGTGGGCGCGCCTTTATTCCATTGCTTTCAAGTTTTGCCTGTGCCGTGCCTGGAATTATGGCAACCCGTAGTATCAGTGATCCACGTGATCGTTTTACCACGATTATGGTGGCGCCGCTGATGACCTGCTCAGCACGGTTACCTGTATATGCCTTGCTGATTGCGGCCTTTATTCCAGCGCAAACCGTGTGGGGCATTTTTAACCTGCAAGGTCTGGTGTTGTTTGGCCTGTATATGTCAGGGATTTTTAGCGCGCTTTGTGTTTCCATCGTGATGAAATTCCTGCAAAAGGACAAATCACAACATGCGTTGTTGCTTGAGTTGCCAAGTTACCGTATTCCAGACCTGAAAAGTGTCGGGATTGGACTGCTGGACCGCGCCAAAATTTTCTTAAAACGTGTCGGTGGCATTATCTTTGCGCTGTCGATTTTGCTTTGGTTCCTGTGTACTTTTCCGCAGGCACCAGAGGGTGCAACCCAACCTGCAATTGACTACAGCTTTGCAGGGATGCTGGGGCATGTGATCCAGCCTATTTTTGCCCCGATTGGCTTTAACTGGCAAATCTGTATCGCCTTGATCCCAGCGATGGCGGCCCGTGAAGTGGTGGTGGCTGCACTGGGTACCGTCTATGCACTGTCGGGTGCAGACGATGATGCGGTGGCACAAGGCTTGGCACACTTGATCAGTGCTGATGGTACAGGCTGGTCGCTGGCAACAGGTTTGTCTTTGCTGGTGTGGTTTATCTATGCGCCGCATTGTCTGGCAACACTGGCAACGGTACGCCGTGAAACGGGTTCATGGAAGCATGTGGCGGCGATGACTGCGTATTTGTTTGGATTGGCCTACTTAATGTCGTTTTTTACCTACCAGATTGCATCACGCATTTGGGGGTAGCAAATACCACCTGCCCCCCTTTAACAAAGGCAGGGAATCATTGGAGAGATGCTTATGTTTGAGTACTTGATTGTTGCTGTATTGGTGCTGTGGAGTGCTGTGGTAGTATTTAAGAAAGTATTTCCTCAAACAGCAAATGCAGCATTTCTGGCTTTATCCAACCTGTGCCAGCATTTAGGGTGGCAACGTCTGGCCACATGGTTAAAACCTAAAATGGTGGTGGGTTGTGCTGGGGGCTGTGGCTGTTCTACTGATGAAAAAGAGACGAAAAAGTCACAGGCGATCCAAACGGTAAAGTGGCGTTAGCAATATAAGGGTTGCCCATATTTAAGGATATGGGCGATTTTTTTACTTTTACGCACTGACACAAAAAAGCCTGAATAAAACCAAAACTGAAAAAGCATTTAAAACAGTAAAGTGCTAACATTTTTGCCATTCTGTGAACTGCAAAAATGGAACGAAAATGTTAATACAACGTGGTGGATTAAAAGTCGTGGCGGGCCTGGGGATTTCAGGTGTGTCGGCGGTTAACTTTTTACATGAACAAGGCTACCAGGTTGCAGTTACGGATTCTCGGGAAACTCCCCCTGGGCATGACCAGATTCCCGCTGGAGTGAAAACCAGCTTTGGCAAACTCGATTCAGAGCTTTTACAACAAGCAGAAGAAATTATCCTAAGTCCAGGCCTTGCGCCACAGCTACCTGAAATCCAGCAGGCGATTGAGCAGGGTATTGCTGTTGTGGGCGATATCCAGCTGTTACGTCGCGCAACAGAAGTTCCAATTATTGCAATTACAGGCTCAAATGCAAAAAGCACCGTGACCACATTGGTTGGCTTGATGGCGCAGGATGCAGGCAAAAAAGTGGCTGTGGGTGGCAACCTTGGCCGTCCTGCACTGGATTTACTGAAAGATCAACCTGAGCTGATTGTGCTGGAACTGTCCAGCTTTCAGCTTGAAACAACTTCCCACCTGAATGCGGAAGTGGCTGTGGTGTTGAACATGAGTGAAGATCATTTGGATCGTCATGGCAATATGTTGGGATACCACAAGGCCAAGCACCGTATTTTTCAGGGCGTGAAAAAAGTAGTCTATAACCGTGATGACAACCTAAGCCGTCCACTGGTTCCAGATGTCACGCCGATGCAAAGTTTTGGTCTTAATGCGCCTGACCTGAATCAGTATGGCGTGTTGCGAGATGCAGATGGTACCATGTGGTTGGCGCGTGGACGTGAACGGTTACTTAAAACTTCCGAAATGTACATTCAGGGGATGCACAACGTTGCCAATGCACTGGCCTGCCTGGCATTGGGTGAGGCGGTTGGCTTGCCAATGCAATCCATGCTTGACACCCTAAAAACCTTTAAGGGGCTGGAACATCGCTGTGAATACGTCAAAACTGTTGATGGGGTACGCTACTATAACGATTCCAAGGGAACGAATGTTGGCGCAACACTGGCGGCAATTGATGGTTTAGGGGCTGCGATTGAGGTCAAGAAAGGCAAGCTGGCACTGATTCTCGGGGGGCAGGGCAAGGGACAGGACTTTAAGCCATTACGTGATGCCATCCAGAAATATGTCAAGAGTGTGATTCTGATTGGTGAAGATGCGGCAGTGATTGAACAGGCCATTCAGGGAACCACCATCATCCAGCATGCCAATAGCCTAAAGCATGCGGTGGATTTGGCCCAACAGGCGACCCATGCAAAGGATGTGGTTTTACTCTCGCCAGCATGCGCCAGCTTTGATATGTTTAAGAGCTACAATGATCGTGGACATCAATTCGTGGCCTGTGTAAATGCCTTGAATGAAAATAAAAACTAGGGACAGAGTTATGGCTGATTTAGCCCAAAACGCTATACAAAAGACTGTACAGAAGATTTCACAGCTGCTGAATCGTTTGCCCAAGTTTCCAGCAGAAATGACAGCACGCAATATCCTGATTTTCTCTGTGATTTCCCTGCTGTGCTTCGGTTCGGTGATGGTGGCGTCAGCCTCGATGCCGTATGCGGAATATATTCATGAAAACCCATTCTACTTCCTGATTCGTCATGGTATCTCGATTGTGGTTGCGGCGGTGGTGGCATTTTTAACCTATCGGGTCTCCCTCAATCTATGGTTTAAAAATGCATTCCCGTTATGGTTGATTACCATCGTCTTGCTGCTCGCCGTACTGGTTGTGGGTTCCGAAGTGAATGGGGCACACCGCTGGATTAAGGTGGGTGGCTTTACCTTGCAGCCTACAGAGATTGCCAAGATCGTGATGGCAATTTTTACCGCTGACTATGTGGTTCGCCGTGCCAAAGAGGTGCGAACGCACTGGAAAGGTTTGCTGCGCCTGAGTGGTGTCATGGCCCTAACCGTTGGCTTCATTGTGGCTGAGCCTGACTTGGGGGCCACCGTCGTGATTGTTTTGATGATGGTGGGTGTATTTTTTCTGGCAGGTGCGCCAGCAACACAGTTCCTGATTATGCTGGGGGCAATTGTTGCGGGCGTGACGGCACTGATCCTGTTTGAGCCTTTCCGCTTTCAGCGCCTGATTTCATTTACCAATCCCTGGGCTGATCCATTGGGCGTTGGCTACCAGCTTTCCAATGCATTGATGGCATTTGGACGTGGTGAATGGTTTGGCACGGGATTGGGACACAGTGTCCAGAAGCTGTCCTATCTTCCAGAAGCACATACTGACTTTATGTTGGCAGTTCTAGGTGAGGAGTTTGGTTTTGTTGGCGTGACCATTGTGATGGCGCTGTCATTTACCATGCTGGCATGCTGTATTCGTATTGGCCACCGTGCATTGCAACACAACTACCTGCGTGCAGGCTATTTGGCCTATGGCATCAGCATTATTTTCCTGCTACAGATTTTGGTGAATGCGGGCATGAATATGGGCTTGATGCCAACTAAAGGTTTAACATTGCCATTCATTAGTTATGGGGGTACGTCATTGATGATGTGTGCAGCCATGATCAGTCTGATTCTGAAAATTGATGCATCAACGCAAGAGTTGAATCCAGTAAAAGAAGAATCAAACTTCTAGTTAATCAAGCTTGAAAGTTTGAGAGAAGCCCTTTGCCATGCATAGGGCTTTTTTATTGCCTATAGGTATATTCCAGCCAACTGACTACCTTTTGGAATTAAAGCAACATTCCATTGTTGCACCGCCTGTTTGAGCATGATTCGGGGTTGGTCAAGTTCAACATCAGGCTGACCCAGTGCTAAAATCGCCTGCTGTAGCAGTTCGGCGGCTTTAGTGGTATCGAGTGCCTGTGCCATATTCTGCTTTGACAGTTTTTGTCCCTGATCATTCATGGCGAGGGGTAAATGCATATAGTTTAAAACGGGATAATTTAACAGTGAACCGAGCCAGATTTGGCGAGTGGTATTATCCAGTAAATCTGCACCACGAACCACATGGGTAATCCCCTGTAAATAATCATCGACCACGACAGCCAATTGGTAGCTAATAATGCCATCTCGGCGTTTTAGCACAAAATCGCCGAGATCATGTTGCAAGTTTGAGCATTGCTGGCCCTGTAAACGATCATCAAAACAAATGCGCTGATCAGTGACCTTTAGGCGAATCGCTTGCTGGCTGAAATCAAGACGGAGGTCACGACAAGTACCTGCATAGATATGATTGGAACCCAGCATTTTACGTGTGCATTGACAGGCATAAACCGCCTGGATTTGTTTAAGCTGTTCAAGCACCTGTTCATAAAGCTCTAAACGATCTTTCTGGAAAATGATTTCGGCATCAGGTTCAAACTGAAATGCATCAATACAGGAGAGAATGTGGGCTTCACTATGGGGATAAATGCGTGGAATGTCGGTGTCTTCAATGCGAACCAGCCATTTGCCATGATTGGCCTTGGCATCACAATAGCTTGCGACTGCGGTAAGCAGGGACCCAAAATGTAAGGGGCCAGTGGGAGAGGGGGCAAAACGTCCGATGTATGAGCGACGATTAAGCAAAGTATCGCTTTGCCGCTGCGCAAGAGCGAAGCTGTGCTTCGCTTCATGGCTTAACACGGTTGTCAAAATTAACCGTTGTTTTGCTTTTCTTTGATTTCTGCCAAAGTTTTGCAATCGATACAGAGCGTTGCCGTTGGACGTGCTTCCAGACGGCGTAGGCCAATCTCAATGCCACAGGTTTCACAGAAACCATAATCTTCGTTCTGGATCGCCTCAATCGACTGTTCGATTTTACGAATCAGCTTACGCTCACGGTCACGGGTGCGTAACTCAATCGCAAACTCTTCTTCCTGTGTTGCTCGGTCATTGACATCAGGCAATGCAGTTGATTCATCCTGCATGGTGTTCAGGGTACGATCAACTTCAGACATTAACTCAGCTTTCCATGCATTCAAAATCTGGCGGAAATGCTCAAGCTGCCTTTCAGACATATATTCTTCGTTTTTCTTTGGCTGATAAGGTGCGATGCCAAACAGACTTGCGGTGGTTCCACCTTCCGCAGACTTGGGTTTGGTTTTACGCACACGTTTTACAGGCGCTTTTTGATCGTCAATCACTTCTGTCTGTTCGTCCAGGACTTGATTTTGGTTGTCATTCGCCATATAGGGCATTCCTCATCATACACGTACTATCTATACGCAAAAAATATGGTGATATGCAAGTGTTTTTATATAAACCGAAGATGGTTTTCCCCATCAGGGGTCGTCATCATATAGAGTTTTTAGACAAGATGGTAGTCATTCCTGTCTAGATTTCGTGAGAAATCGTGGATGTGATTTGTAATCAACAGTCGCTAATCATATCCCAAAACTTCTGAGCTGTTCATACGCTGGGAAGTCGGAAGCCGATAGACCTGTGTTTCCAGCTCGCCATTGGCCTTAAGGCAGATATAACGGTAACCAGGATGTTCCTCATCCAGGGCGAATTTATCACTTTTCGGTTTGAACTGAATACAGGTTGATGGAGTTGATAAAAATTGAATATCTTGCCATCCGTTAATAGAGTCTTGGTGGACATGACCACAGATGATGGCTTTGATATTTGAAAAAGGTCGAATCGTTTCGAGTAAATCAGATGAGTTCTTTAGTTTATGTTGATCAATCCAAGCAGATTCCATCGCAAAAGGATGGTGATGGCAGGCAATAAGCACATAGCGGTCTTTTAACTGTTGTAATAGTCTGGTCAACTGTGCCAACTGACCATCCGCGATTTTTCCATCAATACGCTGTGGCTGTGCACTGTTCAGTAAAATAATGCACCATTTGCCAAGTTCAACAACCGTTACCTGTGTCTGGTCGCTTTCATGGAAAGGAAAATGGACAACATCATCATGATTGCCTGGGGTATGGAAGAAAGGAATGCCCAGACTCTGCATATGTTGCAGATAGCGATTGTAGGTCACTGGTGTCGGGTTCTGAGCCAGATCACCTGTATGCACAATCAGGTCAATATGGGGGTGCTGTTGGCGCATCAAGTCGATTACTGCATGAAAGCTTTGCTCGGGATGCATCCCGACAAACTCCAGATGCGGATACTCCAGTAAATGGGTATCAGTAATCTGTATCATCACAAAATCTTTTTGCGATAACGCTGAGACCTGGAAAGTCACCGTCTGTAGTCCCTCAGATTCTTATCGTTGTTGTAAGTGTTGAGCCAGCCACTGCAATGCCATAATCACAGGTGCATTTCTCAAACGTCCATTCTTAAGTAAAGTGCCTAGTTCTGAATAGTCAAATAAATGAAGCTGGATATTCTCCCCTTCATCTGGCATCCCAAAGATGCCCCCCATTTTTGGTAATTCTACTTCTGCCGCATACAAGTGAAAAAATTCCGAGCATGCCCCCGCAGAAGGGTAAAAACTAAATAAATGCTGGAGCTGTTGAACCTCACAACCCGATTCTTCCAGGCTTTCCCGACGGATACAGTCTTCTGGTGCTTCGTCTCCATCCAGCACACCAGCAATGACTTCAAGTTGCCATGCTGACTCGGAGTCATTTAATGCACCGACCCGAAACTGCTCAATGAGTGCAAAGCGTTGTTGTTGGTCATTATAAAGCAAGACACCAGCGGCTTCTGGGCGATGGATCAGCTCACGCTGAATCACGGGTGAGTAATCTGGCTGATTAAACAGTCGGTGTCGAAAGCTCACTTTCTCAACTTGAATGAATCCTCGGAATAGAAACTCTCGAGATTCTATCGTAACGTCGGATGCTGAATAGCTGGCGTGGTCAAGAATATTCATCTTCAATCAGGATGAGATTGTACATATCTCATCCTAACCGAGAATGATTCATGGGCAAATCTTTTTTTAGGCGATTTACAGCTTGTGGTACAATTTTTGACCATGTTCCTGATAAGCGGTTTTCATGGCACTGAGACCTGCTTCAATATCTTTTTCCACATCATTTGACTGATTGGCATTGTGTTGATTTTGCGCATAATCTCGCACATTCTGAGTAATCTTCATGGAGCAGAATTTTGGTCCGCACATGGAGCAGAAATGCGCTGATTTATGTGCCTCTTTTGGCAAGGTTTCGTCATGCATGCTGCGTGCCGTATCTGGGTCCAGACTCAGGTTAAACTGGTCATCCCAACGGAACTCAAAACGTGCCTTGGACAGTGCGTTGTCACGTACCTGTGCACCTGGATGCCCCTTTGCCAGGTCCGCTGCATGCGCCGCAATCTTATAGGTGATAATCCCATCCTTGACATCTTTCTTGTTGGGTAGACCTAAATGCTCTTTTGGTGTGACATAACAGAGCATGGCAGTACCATACCAGCCAATCATCGCGGCACCAATCGCCGAGGTGATATGGTCATAACCTGGAGCAATGTCAGTTGTTAATGGCCCCAGTGTATAGAATGGCGCTTCCTTACACACTTCCAGTTGTAGGTCCATATTCTCCTTGATCATATGCATTGGCACATGACCAGGACCCTCAATCATCACCTGTACATCATGTTCCCAGGCGCGATGTGTCAGTTCACCTAATGTCTTAAGTTCACTAAATTGTGCTTCGTCATTGGCATCCTGCACACAGCCTGGACGTAACCCATCACCTAAGCTAAATGAAACGTCATAGGCTTTCATGATTTCACAGATTTCATCGAAATGCGTATACAAGAAGTTTTCTTGATGATGCGCAAGACACCATTGCGCCATAATTGAGCCACCACGCGACACGATGCCTGTCAGACGATTGGCGGTCATAGGCACGTAGCGTAATAACACACCTGCGTGAATGGTGAAATAATCGACACCTTGTTCAGCTTGCTCAATCAAAGTGTCTTTAAAGATTTCCCAAGTGAGATCTTCCGCGACACCATCTACTTTTTCTAAAGCTTGATAAATAGGCACGGTACCAATTGGTACAGGAGAGTTACGGATAATCCACTCTCTGGTTTCATGAATATTCTTACCCGTCGATAAGTCCATGATAGTGTCGGCGCCCCAGCGGGTTGCCCAGGTCATTTTTGCCACCTCTTCATCAATTGATGAACCGAGTGCCGAGTTGCCAATATTGGCATTAATTTTTACTAAAAAGTTGCGACCAATAATCATTGGTTCAATTTCAGGATGATTAATGTTGGCAGGAATAATCGCACGACCTGCGGCAACTTCTTGACGGACAAACTCAGGGGTGATTTCTCTTAAATTCTGAGCACCAAAGTTTTGTCCTGCATGCTGACGCATGTCTACGCCTTCACCTTGGCGTTGATTTTCACGAATTGCAATATATTCCATTTCAGGCGTAATTATGCCTTGTTTGGCATAGTGCATTTGGGTAACGTTTTTACCTGCTTTAGCTCGACGAGGATTTTGAATATGAGCAAAACGAATGTCAGCAGTACGAATATCTTTTAAGCGAGCTTGACCAAAATCAGAACTTAAACTTGAGAGTACATCGGTGTCATCACGTTCTTCAATCCAAGTTTGACGGACAGAAGGTAGACCTTGATTTAAGTCAATTTGTACATCAGGATCGGTATAAACACCTGAGGTGTCATAAACCATAACAGGTGGATTATATTCACCACCTAGACCTGTCGGTGTTTCTGTCAAGCTAATTTCGCGAAATGGAACTTGGATATCTGGGCGAGAGCCTGTTACATAGACTTTTTTTGATGAGGGTAAAATACGGGTTAAATCTTTAGCATCTTGCTCATGTTGAGCGGAAATATCAGCAGAGGGAAGATTCGTTAATTGGTTCATGGCATGATCCTTATGTATTACATTAACGAATCAAGCACGAGCAAAAACGATAGCGAATTTATCTCTTTGATAAATAAAGGCGAGGCTTTTGTTGGGCTTGATTCCTACGCAGGTGTTAACCTGATCAGGTTCAACGGTACTTGTCTTTAAATCTTGTGATTAAGATAATCTCAGCAGTTAATTAACTGCGCTCCGTCAAGCTAGGTATTTAGACTAACAGATTTTTAGATTTTTGTTTTATCAATTCGCACCAATCGACTTTTGACTCAGCTGTGTTATTGTCATAAAAGTTTCATCATTGCTGTGTTTTAATCACCCATCATTTTCCATGTGTCTAGTGGAGGCATACTGTGAGTCCAAGTAATCCTGTGTTAAGTCACCATATTTCTTCACAATTTAATGAAGACTTACAAGATGTGCATACCAAGTTTATGACCATGGGCGGTTTGGTCGAGCAACAGGTTGCCAATGCAATTCATGCCCTGCTGGATACCGACGCAAACCTGGCGATTGATGTTCAGTTCAAGGACAATACTGTCAATCAGCTTGAACGGGATATTGATGAGGGCTTAACCCTGATTCTGGCACGCCGCCATCCCGCAGCGATTGACCTGCGTATGGTCATTGCGATGAGCAAGGCCAATACCGACCTTGAACGTATTGGTGACGAAGCAGCAAAGATTGCGCGTATTGCCCAAAACCTGTGTAAAGAGGGGGAGTCACCGCGTGGTTATATGGAAACACGCCATATTGGTAACCAGGTTCGCGTGATGATCCATGATGCTTTGGATGCCTTTGCCCGTCTGGATGTGGATCAGGCCTTAAAGGTGGTGATGGCGGATGTGGATATTGACCGTGAATACCAGTCGGCAACGCGTACCCTGATGACCTATATGATTGAAGACCCGCGCCATATTTCGCGTGTCATCAATGTGATGTGGGTGCTGCGTTCATTGGAAAGGATTGGTGACCACGCGCGCAACATTTCCGAGCAGGTGATTTATATGGCTAAGGGAATGGATGTGCGCCACACCAGCATTGAAGAAATTGAACAGAAAGTAAATCAAAAATAATTTCAGGAACTCTGTACACGACAAATTTCACAGAACCCTTATCCTATCAGGATTCTGCTTTCTTAAAATTGCCAAAATTTCCTTAAACTCTTCTTTTTTCCC
>NZ_KB849210.1:90228-228339 GCF_000368025.1 Acinetobacter parvus DSM 16617 = CIP 108168 | reverse complement strand
ATATAACTCATTGAGATGTGTCATAGTATTCGTCGTTAGAAAACAATTATTGTGACATTATTTCAATGAGTTATCTATTTTTGTCGTGTACAGAGTTTCAGGAATTAATATTGACCACTGAATCTGAATGATCAGTGGTTTTTTATTGGAAAAAATCCAGATAAAAAAATCCCAGACTTCGGGGGAAAAGTCTGGGAGAGAAATATCATGCGTTCTGAGATATCAATATATCTCTTTATCTTTCTTAGACTCACTATAATTATATTCTCTTCAAGTGTCATGTAGACAACTGTGTATACTCTGTAACCCTTTATTACTTATGTAAATGTCACGTAAAAAGAGAGCTATATTTAACTCTCTTTTATTGAGTGATATTAGATGAAACGATTTACTTTTGTTCCGTCCAACCTTCTGCTTTTTCAACACTTTCGTCATTGTTGAAGAACTTCTCTCGTTGCTCTTCAAGAAACTTCTTCGCATCGGGTTCGAATACATTGAGTCGTTTTTCATTAATGAGCGTGGTTTGGTGTTTTAACCATTCTTGCCAAGCCTGTTTTGAAACCGTCTCAAAGAATTCTTGACCTTTTGCACCAGGGAATGGTGCAAAGTCCAAACCGTCAAGCTCTTGTTTATATTTGCGGCAAAATACTTGTCTAGTCATGATTTATCCTTAAGCGTATAACTGTTCTAGGCGACTGTGTGCACGAGTAATGGCTGCTTCAACTTGTTTTGGTGATGTCCCGCCGATATGATCACGTGCATTCACAGAAGCTTCTAAAGTTAAGGCTTTATCAAATACATCTGTTTCGATCAAATCAGAGAATTGTTGTAGCTGTTCCAGTGTTAATTCAGATAAATCTTTTTCTTCAGCCACACCAAGCGCAACTGCTTTACCTACAATTTCGTGTGCATCACGGAAAGCAACACCTTTCTTCACAAGGTAATCAGCAAGGTCAGTTGCTGTAGAGAAACCACGAAGTGCTGCTTCACGCATAATTTCAATGTTTGGAACCAGTGCAGGCACCATGTCTGCAAAGGCCATTAAGCAACCACGAACGGTATCAATTGCATCAAACAAAGGCTCTTTATCTTCTTGGTTGTCTTTGTTATATGCCAAAGGTTGACCTTTCATTAAAGTCAATAAGCTGATTAAATCACCAAACACGCGACCTGATTTACCACGAACAAGTTCAGGTACATCTGGATTTTTCTTCTGCGGCATAATTGAAGAGCCTGTGCAGAAACGATCTGGGATGTTCACGAATTTAAATTGTGCCGAAGTCCATAAAATCAGTTCTTCAGACATACGTGATAAATGCATCATGATCAATGATGCAGCAGCGTTAAATTCAATGGCAAAGTCACGATCGGAAACAGCATCGAGCGAGTTTTCTGAAACTGCTTCAAAACCCAGTAATTCGGCTGTGTATGCGCGATCAATTGGGTAGGTTGTTCCTGCCAAGGCTGCGGAACCGAGTGGCATGCGATTAACACGCTTGCGGCAATCTTGAAGGCGTTCAGTATCGCGAACCAACATCTCAAACCAAGCCAATAGGTGATGACCAAATGTTACTGGCTGAGCTGTTTGTAAATGAGTAAAACCAGGCATAATCGTATGAGTATTTTGACTTGCTAAACTCAGTAGGCCTTTTTGTAAGCGTAGTAATAAACCTAAAATGTCATCAATTTCATCACGCAAATATAAACGGATGTCAGTTGCAACCTGGTCATTACGGCTACGACCTGTATGTAATTTTTTACCTGTGATGCCGATACGTTGAGTCAAGCGAGACTCAATGTTCATGTGTACATCTTCTAAATCAATACGCCATTCGAAATTACCCGCTTCGATTTCAGCTTTGATTGTATTCAAACCTTGGATAATATCATCACGTTCAGCCTCAGTCAGTACACCAACTTTAGCAAGCATGGTTGCATGTGCAATCGAACCTGCAATATCTTGTTTATAAAAACGTTGGTCAAATTGAACAGATGCGGTAAATTCTGCAACAAATGCATCTGTTGCTTCAGAGAAGCGACCGCCCCACATTCCAGAGGTTTGATTAGGGCTTGCTGAAGAAGAGGATTGAGAAGATGTGGTCATGGCGGCTCAGTAAAATAAAAAAGAGTATAGCAAATCCAAACGCAGTTGCCGAAACTCGACGCAACAAGTTATTGCAAATGCGTCATGACAATGTACAGGATCAGACATCAGCTTCCTATTTTTTTACGAAAATTGGGCAATGGCAACACTTATTGGAATTAATTGTTGCCAGTAATGTGCTGGCGATGGTGTTGGCACTGGCAGAGGCACGTTCATGGCAGGCATTGGAAACCGCCCGTGTTTTGCAATATATGTGCTTTATTAACTGGGTGATTCTGTCCTTTTCTGCACTGGTTGGTTATTTTCAGGAGTTTTTTGCCAAATTTAGTCAGAAAATGGCATTAATTTTAGGCTTTATTTTGCTTCAACTGGTTGTTTTGTTTACCACTTGTGCGGTAAATATAATCCAGTACTGGGCTTCACCTTTAACAGACTTTTCAGAACAGGTTTTATTTCAGGGTGTGGGCCTGCATTTAAGCTACGGCATATTGCTGGGCGCGTTTTGCATGCGTTACCTATATATGCGTGAACAATGGCTCAAACAGCAATACAGTGAGCTGAATGCACGCATTCAGGCGATGCAGGCCCGTATTCATCCACACTTTTTATTTAATAGTTTAAACAGTGTCGTAAGTTTGATTTCAATTGATCCTGACAAAGCAGAAAACATGTTGATTAACTTGTCACGATTATTCCGCGCCAGTTTTCAAGAGTTGAAATTGGTGAGTTTGGCTGAAGAAATTGACTTGTGTCAGCAGTACTTAAGTATTGAAAAATTACGTTTAGGAGAGCGTTTAAAGGTAGAATGGAATATACAGGCTACGTCTTTAGAATTAAAACGAGTCACGATTCCATTATTAACATTGCAACCTTTGCTAGAGAATAGTATTTTTCATGGGGTAGAAAAAGTTTTACAGCCCTCAACCATTAGTGTATTGGTTGAAATATTGCAAAATCAAGTCAGTATAGTCATTACTAACCCTTATTCTCACGATACAATAAAATCGAGACAAGGGAATGGTATTGCAATAGAAAATGTAAAACAGCGCCTGAAAGCCTATTATGGACAGACAGTGAAGTTTCAGGTTTATGGGGGAGTATCGTTATATACCACGGTGGTAAGTTATCACTATCGAGTAAAATAATAAGTTAACCATAAAAACGACGGATGAAGTTAACGGTGACAAGGAGGAGAGGATGAAAGTTCTGATTGCTGATGATGAACCTCTCGCAGTAGAGCGTTTGTCACGTTTAGTGACCCAAATGGGTCATGAAGTGATTGCGACGGCGCATCATGGGCAGGATGTGTTAAACCATATTGAAAATGATTCGCCCGATGTTGTTCTATTAGATATTCAAATGCCTGGAATGAATGGATTGGAGTGTGCTGAACAGATCAGTCATCTTAGCCCTCGTCCAGCTATTATTTTTTGTACAGCATATGATCAACACGCATTGGAAGCGTTTAAGTTTCAAGCACAGGGATATTTGCTCAAGCCTATTGCACAACAAGATTTACAACAGGTGTTTAATAGTCTGACGCAACTTACACAAGCACAAATGACTGGTTTACAACAACAAGACGATATGTACGATACTAAAACTCAACGTCATCAAATTGCTGCGAAAACTTATCGCGGGGTCGAACTTATTCCAATAGAAAATATTTACTATTTTCTAGCAGATCAGAAATATGTCACAGTACGCCATAAAAATGGCAGTGTATTAATTGATGAAACTTTAAAAGAGCTAGAATCTGAGTTTTCAGATCGTTTCATTCGAATTCATCGTAATGCTTTAGTTTCTCTTGATTATTTAGAAGGGTTGGAGCTGATTGCTGCTGGTCAGTATCAGGTTAGATTACGTGAGCTGGATGAACGCCTGTCGGTGAGTCGCCGTCATTTACCAAGCTTAAGAGAATGCATGCATCAATTATAAAATATTGAACTTAAGTCAGATGAAAAATCAGTTTTTGCTTGCAATTTTAGGTGAGCAAGTTAAGTTTGAAACAATTGTTTTGACCCATGCTTAACTTGAATTTATGAAAACCTTGAAAATTGCGACTCGACAAAGCCCTCTTGCACTTTGGCAGGCGGAGCATATTCGCTCCCGTTTAAATGCGCTTTATCCCGATTTAACGGTTGAGTTGGTTAAGTTTGTGACGCAGGGTGATAAAATTCTAGATACACCTTTGGCAAAAATTGGTGGTAAAGGATTATTCGTTAAAGAACTGGAAGCTGCATTGCTGGATGGGCGTGCTGATTTGGCGGTCCATTCAATGAAAGATGTGCCGATGCACTTACCAGAAGGTTTAACGCTCGCTGTGACTTGTGAGCGAGAAGACCCACTTGATGCCTTTGTTTCGAATCATTACCAAAGTTTTGATGAGTTACCTCAAGGTGCCAAAGTAGGTACATCTAGTTTGCGTCGCAAATGCCAGATTTTACAAATACGCCCTGATTTAGAGATTATTGACTTACGTGGGAATGTGGGTACACGTTTATCAAAACTTGATGATGGTTTATATGATGCCATTATTTTAGCTAGTGCAGGTCTAAAGCGTTTAGGTTTGGCAGATCGAATTCGTCATTGTTTAGCGCCTGTTTTAAGTTTACCCGCTGTTGGTCAGGGTGCATTGGGCTTAGAGTGTCGTGCAGATGATGAGGCATTATTAAAAATCATTCAACCATTACAGCATGAAGAAACCTCAATCTGTGTGCGTGCAGAACGTGCGTTTAATGCCTATTTAGAAGGTGGCTGTCAAGTTCCAATCGCAGGATATGCAACCCTAAATAACCAAAAGTTGCAGATAGAAGGCCGTGTGGGAAGTGTTGATGGGAAAATCTTGCTAAAACAACAATTGGTTGGAACTTCAGAAGATGCTGAACAATTAGGTGAACAACTTGCACAATGCTTATTGGAGCAAGGTGCAGGTGAATTGCTAAAAGCGCTTTATTAATGCTTTTTATTAATACGCGCCCTTCAGATCGTGCCTCCAGCCTCACCCAGGCATTGACTGAGGCAGGCTATCAGGTTGAAAGCCTACCCTTGCTGGAATTGGTGGCGGAATCTTTTTCTGAGGCATTGCAGCAACTTTACCAACAGCTTGAACAGGTGCAGGTGATTGTTGTGGTCAGTCCAACCGCTGTTGAGATCGGGATGTGTTATCTGCAACAGGCAGGTATCACTTTGGAACGGTTGGCGCATATTCAGTGGATTGCGGTTGGAAAAACCACCGCACAGGCATTAGCAAAGTTTAATATTAAAAGTGATGCACCTGAGATTGAAAACTCTGAGGGCATGCTGCAACTGCCGATTTTAAGGCAGCATCCCCATTTAAGTCGGATTGCGTTTTGGCGTGGTCAAGGTGGGCGACAGTTTATGATGCAGCAGTTGCAACAGCGGGGTATCAGTATTCTTAACTTTGTGCTGTATCATCGACAGTGTCCTGAAATAAGCTTGAAGCGTTTTCCCGATATCTTATCAAGAATTCAACGCGATCAACCGACGATGGTGTTGATCAGCAGCGAGGCAAGCTGGAATTACTGGCAACAGCTTTGCGGCCAGGACCTTATTCAAGCACAATGGGTTTATCTGGTATTGGGTGAGCGTTTGGTGAAGATAATGGAAAATGCAGCAACGCAGGCAGGTGGGGCATTTAACATTATTCCGCTTGAAAATTTGTCTGCATCAGGGATGATTCAACGCATAAATGACTGGCAAGGAAATCTATGAGAAAAATTGTATATTTAATATTAGCACTGGGTTTGGTGTGGTTGGCCAAGCTTAGTTATGATGTTGCACAATATTCTCAAACGATTCCCCAGCTTCAACAGCAGCTTGATCAAACACAACAGCGCTATGCACTGCTGAATGACCAGTTTGTTGCTGTACAGCGTCAGGCCCAGAATAACCGTGTTGTGGAACCTGCTGAAGACATGGTGACGATGCCAGCGACAATGACAGGCGTCGCGCCTATTATTCTGATTAAGCAACACTTGCAGTTGATTCAGTTTGCAGTGGAACAGCAGCAGTTTATCTATGCACTTGAGCATTTAAATCAGTTACAGCAACAGATCGTTCAATATGCGGTTGCTCCTGCATTGCAACAAAGTTTAATGAAAGCAATTGAACAGGATCGGCTAGCTATTCAGCAGTTTGTACTGGCACAAACACAACAACAGCAGCAACTGAATCATCTACTGCAACAACTGGATCAAAAAATACAGCAAGAAATCTCCAATCCCAACATTACGCTGCAAAAGACTGCAACTGGTTCATGGTGGCAATTGTTCAGGCTGGAAAGGGTTGAACAGCCCGCTACGGATTTAATGAACCGTCATGTGCTGCTCAAGGAGGCGCAGTTACGATTATTGCTGGCATCCCAGGCCTTAAATCAGGGGCAAACTTCTGAATACCGAAAGTCAGTTCAGGAAGTCATACAGTTACTGGTGAAACTACCTGACCAAAATAGCCAACAGATCAGGTCCCGACTGGAGAAAGTATTGAATTTACCTGCTGTGCCAACGCCAAAACTGACAACACTTGGTTTGTTGGGGTAGCGAATGATGAAACAGCTTGTATTGATTTATCTACTTGTCGGTCTATTAATCTTTGCCCTGCTTGCCGTATTGAACTATGGTTATGGCGCTGGTTATGTCTATATCTACTGGCGCGATTGGCAATTCCAGAGCAGCGTTTGGGGTCTTATCCTGCTGTTTATTTTGGTGAGTCTGTTTGCACAGTTATTATGGATATTTGCTCGGCGTTATTTAGCACGTGAGCAACGAAAAAAAGAAACAGTTTTACATTTTAGAGACCTGCATCCCTATGAACAACTCGGCATTGTTTGGTTGCTGGATGCTGCCAAGGACCAGCAGGTATTTATAGAACGTGTTTTTACACAATCAGGCTTGCTGAATAATATTGTGGATGCGCAGTTTGATTATCGAAATGGAGATTATGAAACTGCGTTGCAGCATCTGGAAAAATCGGCGCCTATGGCTTTTGAACTGGCTGAGTTACAGCGTATTGATATTTTTCTGGCGCAGCAGCAAACTGAAAAGGCGTTGACCCATTTGGAATTTCTTGCCCAGCACCAGCTTTCTCCCTGGTTAAGTGAAATTGAAACAGCATATCAGCAATGTATCACGATTTTATGGGGCAAGCTGGCATTACAAAAACCGTGGTTATTTTTACGTACCACGCAGCAGGGTTTACTTGATGCTGAACATCGTGATTTATGGTTGCAGCAGTTACTGATTCAGTTTGACCAGGCTTCAGTCGATGATTTAATTGCCTTGCAGCGACGTTATTTGGCACTGCAAAGCGAGATTCAGGCGCGACCATACAGTAGTAAAGTCCTGTGGCTGAAATTAATGGCACGACTGCCAGAAATGAGCCTGCAACACGAAGATTTAGCCTTACATTTATTGCAGGAACATTTTGACCCAGAGGTGTTTTATCTTTGGTTCCAGCAGCAGTTATTAAAGCAGATTCCAGATTATGCTTATGTGGAACAGCGTATAATCCAGCTTGAGCAGCGTTATACCAGTGTACCCATGTTGACGTTCGCCAAGTGGCATATTTATGTGGCGACACAGCGCCAGCAAGAGGCGGAACAGCTCTTAAGCCTATATCCAGATAACATTTTAATGAGCTACCTGCGCATTAAAACCGTGCTTGGCGATAATCCTGATTTAATCAGGCAGTTAAATTTAATTTTTGAAAATGATGTTAATTTTCTTAACTTTAAAATATGAGTGGAAATATGCAAGAACTGTCTATCTATCCTGTTGTTCACGAGCAAACTGTGGCTTGGGGAGATATGGATGCTTTTGGCCATGTCAATAATGTGCAGTATTACCGATATATTGAAAGTGCGCGAATTGCGTACTTAATGGTATTAAATATATTTGAAAATGATATATTGACTGTGGTGGCTTCCAACCAGTGTAAATATTTAAGACCAGTATTCTATCCCGATGTATTGTATATTGGGGCGCGCATTGAAGAACTGAGAAACAGTGCATTTCGTATGCATTATATGTTATGGAGTCAGGCACAAAACCAGATTGTTGCAACGGGTGAAGCTGTGTTGGTATGTGTGGATAAACAAACTTCACAGAAAGTGAATATCCCAGAGTTGATTAGGAACAGGATCATTCAGCTTGAAGCCAGTGTAGGACACAATCTAGCTGCTGGTGAATAGTAAAGACAATTATGTCTATTTTACGGAATTAAAATAGACATTTATTGCATCAAATTCTTGCATATTTCTGATCATGACTTGTGTGAAGAGACGCAGTATTTTATTTCTCAAATAAGAAAAAATGAGTCAAAATTAAGAAAAAAATTAATATTCTTGTTGATAGATCTTACAGTCTGCTTATTTGGATTAATTTCATTTGATTGAGCAAAGCTGTCCATATTTTATTTAATGATAAATAAAAAGCTCATTTTATGGATTGATTTGATTAAGTAGACTATTCTGATATTGATTATTTAATCACTTATAAATTAATATAGTTTTGAATTTTAAAATTCATTTTTTATTTTTGAGTGATATATTTCCTTTTTTAGATTTGGAGCATTTCGAATGAAACCTGATATTAGTAAATTATCTGTTGAAGAATTAAAACGCTTACAAGTAGAAGCTGAGGCTTTAATTGTAAGTAAAAAAGATCAAGCAATTGAAGATGCTTATGATCAGATTGTTGCGATTGCGGATGGTCTGGGCTTTAGCATTGAAGAACTATTGGAACTTGGCGAGCAAAAACGTAAAAAAACAACGCGTAAAGCCGTAGAACCACGTTACCGTAATAAAAATAATCCTGAAGATACTTGGACTGGACGTGGTAAGCAGCCACGCTGGTTGGTTGCTGAGTTAGAGAAAGGTGCAAAACTTGAAGATTTCTTAATCTAATCGAGTTTTAAAAGTCATGATTTTGTCATACGATGACTTTACCCTGTTTCAAAAGCCAGGCTGAAAAAGCTTGGTTTTTTTATATCAGAGAATTGGCGATGTTGAAAAAGTATGCATAATGTCATTCGGAGAGCAAGTTTCTCAAAATGGACGGTCTGTTGCATGTTGGTAAGGATGGAATGAAGAAAAAAACCAAACAATGGAAATGGTGGATTTTCGCCATATTTGCATTTTTAATTTTTATTATTTTACAAATTCCAGCAACATGGTTAATTGCGAAATTTTCAAAAGATAATCAAATATTACATAATGTCAGCGGCAATATCTGGCAGGGACAGGCAGATTGGCAGCAAGGCCAGCTGCGCGGTTCCGTGCACTGGAAAACACGTCCTTTAGACCTGTTGCTCATGCGCTTGGGTGCCAACCTCGATATTCATAGTGGCAATACCCAGTTCAATGGTGTGTTTGGATATGGTTTTGGCCAAAAAATCATGGTCAAGGACTTGCAGGGAACAATTTCACCAGAGACCCTGAAATATTTTGCAAATTGGCAATGGCCACAAAATGCGATTCAACTCAAGAATGTACAGTTAAACTATCAGAAAGAAAAAGGTTTTGGTTCGGCAAAAGGCCAGTTGCATTGGGGTGGCGGTGAATTGAGCTATACCTTGGGTCAGCGTCAGGATCGTATGAATGTACCATCCCTGATCGCTGAATTAAAGGATGAAAACGGGCAACTACAGATTGATGTCCGTGACCAGCGCAGTCAAAAAATGGCAAATCTCAGTTTAGATCCGAGTTTCATGTTGGATGTACAGTTGACACAACGTATGCTGTTGAATATTCCATCATATCAAGGCAAGGCTGGACTGGACACCTATGTGATTAGTTCCCGTCAGCCATTGTTGCAGGGTGGTTTCTAATGAATGCATTGACGCAGAGAATGCAGCAACTACGCTGGCAAAAGCTGGATAAACTCAGTGCATTGGTTTTGGCATTGCTGATCCTATGGTTATGCTGGAAGCTGGCCTCATTGTTCTGGTGGGTGGTTGCGCCCCCACAGCCGATGCAGTTTGATCGGGTTGAGCTGGGTTCACAGCAGGCAAGGGTGCCAAACATCAGTTCATTTGCACTGTTTAATGAACCTGCTGCAACAACGGCACAGGACAATGTGAATTTGGAACTACAGGGTGTCCTGCTGGGCTACCCAAGTTATTTATCTTCCGCGGTGATTAAGCTGAATGATACCGCCGAGCGTTATCGTGTGGGGGAAATAATCGGTTCAACTTCATACCAACTGGCGGAAGTGTACTGGGATCATGTCATTTTAAGGCAGGGCAATGGTGCAACCCGTGAAGTCAAGTTCAAGGGGCTTGATAAGGGGCTTTATCAGCCAATTGCACCATTATCCACGAATAATAACAGCAACAGTGTGCCACCTCAGACACCACCAGCACAGAATACTGCACAATCTGCTCTAGGTCAGGCTATTCAGCAAATGCAGGATAACCGTGAACAATATCTGAAAAATATGGGTGTCGCTGGCGGAGCGGATGGTTATGAAATATCGGATCGGACCCCCAGTGCCTTAAAAAACACCTTGGGTTTACGCTCGGGTGATCGTATCCTATCGGTCAACGGTCAGACCATTGGACCAGGACTCAGCGAAGTACAATTACTAGAGCAAGTACGTCGTGAGGGGCATGCCAAAATAGAAATAAAACGTGGTGATCAAGTGATGACCATACAACAGAGTTTTTAGAACCCCCTATAATTCCCCCTTGTCAAAGGGGAATACAAAAGGGTTTACAAGTTAGGAACAAGTGCAAGTTATGGCTTTCTTGAATCATCAACGTCCACTTTGGGCACTACTTGCTGCCGCGCCTTTGGTTGCGACCATCAGTACCAATGTGCAAGCACAAACATGGAAGATCAACCTACGTGATGCAGACTTAACTGCATTCATTAATGAAGTTGCTGATATTACAGGCAAGAATTTTGCAGTTGACCCACGTGTACGTGGCAATGTGACGGTGATTTCCAACAAGGCACTCAATAAAGATGAGGTCTACGACCTGTTTTTGGGAGTGTTGAATGTCAATGGTGTGGTGGCGTTACCCTCTGGAAATACGGTAAAACTCGTTCCCGACAGTAATGCGAAAAACTCGGGTATTCCTTATGATGCACGTAACCGTGCAGGTGGCGACCAGATTGTCACCCGTGTCATCTGGCTGGAAAATACCAATCCGAATGACCTGATTCCTGCACTACGTCCACTGATGCCACAGTTTGCACATTTGGCAGCGGTTGCTGGCACCAATGCATTAATTGTTTCAGACCGCGCGACCAATATTTACCAACTGCAAAACATTATTCGCAATCTGGATGGTACAGGCCAGAATGATATTGAAGCCATTACACTGCAATCGAGCCAGGCCGAAGAAATTATTGGTTTGCTGGAAACCATGAGCGCCACTGGAGCATCCAAGGACTTTATTGGTTCGCGTGTACGGGTCATTGCTGATAATCGAACCAACCGAATCCTGATCAAGGGTGATCCTGATTCACGTAAGCGTTTGCGCCATACCATTGAAATGCTGGATGTGCCCTCGGCAGACCGTTTGGGTGGCTTAAAGGTATTCCGTTTAAAATATGCCAGTGCAAAAAATCTGGCTGAGATCCTGCAAGGATTGGTGACGGGACAGTCTGTTTCCTCATCATCTGGCTCAAATAATGCGAATAAATCCAGCTCGATTAATAACCTGACTTCCAATAGTCAAGGTCAGAGTGGGAGTTCTCCTGCTGGTGTCAACTCATCCATTAGCCTGAACAGTGGTTTTAATAACAGCCAGAATAATGCTGGCATCACCAGTTTTAATGGCAATGGTGTCAGTATTATCGCCGATGGTACTCAAAATGCCTTGGTGGTAAAAGCTGACCCGCAACTGATGCGTGAAATTGAAGCGGCAATTCAACAACTGGATATTCGTCGTCAGCAAGTGTTGATTGAGGCCGCGATTATTGAGGTATCGGGAAATGATGCAGATCAATTGGGAATTCAATGGGCATTGGGTGATTTAAGCAGTGGTGTTGGTCTGATGAGTTTTAGTAATGTCGGGGCAAGTCTCGCATCAATTGCCGCAGGTTATGCCAGTGCTGGGGCAAGTGGCGCAGCCGCAGCCATTGCTGGAGATGCCAGCAAAGGCAATGGCGCTACATTCGGGGTAGGTAATTTTGAGAATTCACGCAAAGCTTATGGTGCGTTGATACAAGCCTTGAAAACCAATACCAAATCTAATTTCTTGTCCACTCCTTCGATTGTGACGATGGACAATGAAGAAGCCTATATCGTTGTTGGTCAGAACGTTCCGTTTGTGACAGGTTCAGTATCGACAGGAACTTCGGGTACGGTAAACCCTTATACCACTGTTGAGCGCAAGGACGTTGGTGTCACCTTAAAGGTGGTTCCGCATATTGGTGAAAACGGTACAGTTCGCCTTGAGGTTGAACAGGAAGTTTCGGACGTTCAGAACAATAAGGGCCAGGCAACCGACCTTGTCACCAATAAACGTGCCATTAAAACGGCTGTGCTTGCCGAACATGGTCAGACGGTGGTGCTGGGTGGTCTGATTGCGGATAATACTGCATTGTCACGTCAGGGTGTTCCTGGACTGAGTGATATTCCTTATCTGGGGCGTTTATTCCAGGCCAACAGTAGAAGCAATGAAAAACGCAACCTGCTGGTGTTTATCCATCCAACCATTGTAGGCGATGCCGATGATGTACGCCGTTTATCGCAGCAACGCTATAACCAGCTTTACAGCCTACAGCTTGCAATGGACAACAATGGCAACTTTGCAAAATTGCCAGAAAATGTGGGGGATATTTACCAGCAACAAGCTGTGTTGAATAGCTCACCCTATCAAAAAGTTCCAACAGCGATACAAAGCAAGACAGTTGTGGTGACCACACCTGTTGCCGTTGATGCGCCACCTGTGCAGAGGCAAAGCATACAGCTTCCCGCTAAGGCGACTGAACGGAGCAGGAATACGGTGACAACAACGACTATTCGCCCTACGTATTCACAGTAGATGCACAGAAGCGCTTGTGTCAAAATGTTATTATTGCAAGAAAATATGATAAGGATAGGCATCTATGACTTGGAAACTGCAAGCCATTACAGGTGAATTTACGGGGCAGGAAATTAGTGTCGAACGTGACATGCTGGTGGGGCGGCATCAGGACGCTGAAATTTTGTTGCAGTCCACTGATATTTCACGAAAACATGCTGCATTACTGTTTAGAGATGACCATATTTGGGTAAAAGATTTAAAGTCTACAAATGGAACATTTGTGAATGGTGAGCGTGTTGAGCAGGAACAGGAGATAGAATTGCATGATGGGGATATGCTCCAGTTTGCCAGTTTTATGTTTATGATTCTTGCTCCTGAGCGTTATAAGGCTCATTTACCTGAAATTGACGTTGAGCCAGTAACGACAGTACCGCATGATCAGGGAATGCCAAGCATTGCCGAGCGTGCCGCTGAAACACGTATTACACGTGATGGCATGCCACAACAGGTTTCCATCCCAAAACCTGCACCAATACCAGAAAATGTGCAAGTTGAGGCGGTTGCTGAGCCAAAGCCTATGCCTATGCAAGAGCCAGTCTCCCGTGTGGCTCAGGAAAAAGAGCAGCAGAAAAATGCTTCAGTTGGCCTGATTTCCATTATTATTTTAGTGATTTTGGCGGTGATTGCCTGGCTGTTCTTTAAATAATCAGTCTAAGCTTCTACAATCAAAGGCATGCTAGAAAGCATGCCTTTTTATTTCTGAGTAAATTCAATGTCTGTTGCACAGTTACAAAGTCGTCATCTTATTTTGTTTGATCTGGATGGAACACTGGTTGATTCCGCAGCCGATTTATATCGGGCCATGAACCTGAGTCTGGAAAAACTACAATTTCCTCTGGTGACAGAGGAACAAGTGCGTGCATGGGTGGGTAAGGGCGCGGCAAAACTATGTGAGACCGTACTTGAACATATATTTGGGCAGGTGAATACTGAGCAGCAAACGCAATTGCTGGATACGTTTGTGGACATTTATGCTCAGGAGTTGTGTGTCAATACTCAGGTCTACACAGGTATCTTGCCTTTTCTGGACTATTGCCAGAGCCATAACATGGTGATGGCATGTGTCACCAATAAACCTGAACATTTGGCAAAAGGGATATTACAGATTCTTAAACTTGATCATTACTTTAAATTGGTCATTGGCGGTGATACCTTGCCTGAGCGCAAACCCCATCCATTGCCATTACTGCATTGTATGCAGCTGTGTCAGGTATCCGCGGCGGAAACCCTGATGATTGGGGACTCAAGTAATGATGTGGAAGCTGCAAGACGTGCAGGTATAGATTGTATTGTGGTCAGCTATGGCTATAATCATGGAGAAAATATCCATGACTGCCAGCCACAACAGGTGGTGGACAGTCTGGAAGAGTTAGTTGAGGAAGATCTGGTGAGGAGAAAGGCATGAAAGCTGTTATGGTTTTTCGATGGCGGGCTTGAAGCAGCATTAAACGAAAACGCACAAAAATCGAAACTATAGAGAAAATTCATGACCACCCTCGTACAATTTGAGCAACTCAAGGCCGCTGGCTATAACACCATTCCCGTATACCGTCAGCGACTGGCAGATACAGAAACACCACTCTCAGTTTTCGCACGTTTTAAAGAGCAAAAGCAGGCCTACTTATTTGAATCAGTGGAAGGCGGGGAGAACTGGGCGCGTTATTCAATGATCGGCTTGGGCGAGTCAACAGTCTTTTCATGCAATGCGGGTATCCTCACGGTTCAGCAGGCGGATGGTTCCGTATCCCAGCAAGACTGTAGCGATCCATTTCAGTATATTCGCGACTTCCAAAGCCAGTTTAAGGTTCCCACCCAAAAAGAATTGCCTGATCTACCTAGCTTTACAGGTGGACTGGTTGGATATTTGGGCTATGACGCTATTCGTTATATCGAGCCAAAACTAAAAAATGTTCCAGCAGCTGACCCTGTCACCTTGCCTGACTTGTGGTTGATGCTGTCCCAAACCGTGATTGTGTTTGACAACCTGAAAGATACGCTGTTCCTGATTCATCATGCCGATGCAAACCAGGCAGATGCCTATGTACAGGCACAGGCCAAGCTGGACCAGCTGGAGCAACTGCTTGCAATCCCTGTCAGCCTACAGGCCAAGCCGCATACACCACCGCATTTTGAATCCATCACAGGTAAGGCGAGGTTTCTTGAGACCATTGAAAAGGTCAAGGAATATATCCGCGCTGGTGATGTGATGCAGGTGGTGCCTGGACAGCGGATGGTGTCTGATTTTGATGGTGAGGCCTTGCAGGTTTACCGTGCATTGCGTCACCTCAACCCATCACCCTACCTGTTTTTGGTGCAAGGGCAAACCCTGACAGACCAGAAACCTTTTCATATTGTGGGTTCTTCGCCAGAGATTTTATCCCGTCTGGAAAATGGCATTGCAACTGTACGGCCTTTGGCGGGTACGCGACCACGGGGCAAGACCAAGGAGGAAGACCTGGCGTTGGAGCAGGACTTGCTGGCAGATGAAAAGGAGATTGCTGAGCATTTAATGCTGATTGATCTTGGGCGTAATGATGTGGGGCGTGTCTCCAAGATTGGCAAGGTGCAGGTGACTGATCAAATGGTGATTGAGCGCTATTCGCACGTCATGCATATTGTTTCCAATGTGCAGGGAGAGGTGCGTGATGATGTGGATGCGTTGGATGTCTTTAAGGCAACTTTCCCAGCGGGCACACTTTCAGGCGCACCAAAAATCCGTGCAATGGAGATCATTGACGAAGTTGAGCCTGTAAAACGTGGCGTATTTGGTGGGGCAGTCGGTTATCTGGGCTGGCATGGGGAGATGGATATGTCGATTGCGATCCGTACCTGTGTCATCCGCGATCAAAAGGTCTATGTACAGGCGGGGGCGGGACTGGTGGCGGACTCAAATCCTGAGTCTGAGTGGAATGAAACCCAGATAAAAGCTCGCGCAGTGATCAAAGCGGTTGAATTATCATCAAACGGATTGATTTTATGAGTTTTTCGCAGTTTTTCTAAAAAAACTGCTTGCATCATGTGTGAGTTTTGCTAAACTGCACACCGTTCCGATACGAAACGTATCAAACGCTAAGATAAAGCCGGCATAGCTCAGTTGGTAGAGCAACTGACTTGTAATCAGTAGGTCCACAGTTCGAATCCGTGTGCCGGCACCATCTTAAAGTTGATAGGTTGAATAAAGGATGGCACTGCAAGTAAGTGCGATATGGTGGGATTCCCGAGCGGCCAAAGGGGGCAGACTGTAACTCTGCTACGAAAGTTTCGAAGGTTCGAATCCTTCTCCCACCACCATTCGACTTCGATATAAGTGGTCAGTACCAACATGCGGGAGTAACTCAGTTGGTAGAGTGGCAGCCTTCCAAGCTGCATGTCGCGAGTTCGATCCTCGTCTCCCGCTCCATCGAAGAGATCGCTCTTATAGCTCAGTGGTAGAGCACTCCCTTGGTAAGGGAGAGGTCTCGAGTTCAAATCTCGATAAGAGCTCCAGATATACAGCTTAGTAGAGAATATCTACAAAATTTAAAGAAGCAGGCTATTATAGTCTGCTTTTCAAGTATTAGGTGTCTAGTTTTTTAGGCGAATGTCGATAAAGAAAGTTTTTCAGGGTTGTTTTTCTCTAAACTGGTGTCGACGTAAACGAGGAAAATCAAATGGCTAAGGCTAAGTTTGAACGTAATAAACCACACGTAAACGTGGGTACAATTGGTCACGTTGACCATGGTAAAACAACTTTAACTGCTGCGATTGCAACTATCTGTGCAAAAACTTACGGCGGTGAAGCGAAAGATTACTCACAAATCGACTCAGCTCCTGAAGAAAAAGCACGTGGTATTACCATTAATACATCACACGTAGAATACGATTCTCCAATCCGTCACTACGCTCACGTAGACTGCCCAGGCCACGCCGATTATGTTAAAAACATGATCACTGGTGCTGCTCAGATGGACGGCGCGATCCTTGTATGTGCTGCGACTGATGGTCCAATGCCACAAACTCGTGAACACATTCTTCTTTCTCGTCAGGTAGGTGTACCTTACATCATCGTATTCTTAAACAAGTGTGACCTTGTTGATGATGAAGAATTACTTGAATTAGTAGAAATGGAAGTTCGTGAACTTCTTTCTACTTATGACTTCCCAGGTGATGACACTCCAATCATCCGTGGTTCAGCGCTTCAAGCATTGAACGGCAATGATGGCGAATATGGTGAGAAATCAGTTCTTGCACTTGTAGAAGCGCTTGACTCTTACATTCCAGAACCAGAGCGTGCAATCGATAAAGCATTCTTGATGCCAATCGAAGATGTATTCTCTATCTCTGGTCGTGGTACAGTAGTAACTGGTCGTGTAGAAGCTGGTATCATCAAAGTTGGTGAGTCTGTTGAAATCGTTGGTATCCGTGATACTCAAACGACTACAGTTACTGGCGTTGAAATGTTCCGTAAACTTCTTGACGAAGGTCGTGCGGGTGAGAACTGTGGTGTTCTTCTACGTGGTACCAAGCGTGAAGACGTACAACGTGGTCAGGTACTTGCTAAACCAGGTACAATCAAGCCACACACCAAATTCGATGCGGAAGTATACGTACTTTCTAAAGAAGAGGGTGGTCGTCACACTCCATTCCTTAACGGTTACCGTCCACAGTTCTACTTCCGTACAACTGACGTAACTGGCGCGATCAAACTACAAGATGGCGTAGAAATGGTAATGCCTGGTGACAACGTAGAAATGTCAGTAGAGTTAATCCACCCGATCGCAATGGACCCAGGTCTACGTTTTGCAATCCGTGAAGGTGGTCGTACTGTAGGTGCTGGTGTTGTTGCGAAAGTAACTGCATAAGCTCCATACTGTGTTAGACTCAAATCGAAAGCTTCGGCTTTCGATTTGCTTAATAGGTCAGTAGTTCAATTGGTAGAGCGTCGGTCTCCAAAACCGAATGTTGGGGGTTCGAGTCCCTCCTGGCCTGCCACTTTTTTTAAATAAAAAAGCTTGATTCTGGCTAAGTTGTCATATAATAAGTCGCGAATTCAACGACGAGTAAAAAAATGTCGAATGATAAATCGCGTGACGCATTAAGCGACGCGCCAATCCCTCAAAGAAATAATGCAGAAGTTGTAAGTTCAAGTTCGCCATTGGATGCTGTCCTGTGGTTGGTTGCTATTGCTTTGCTAATCGGTTCTGCATTGGTAAATCAGCATTTACCTGCCTATTGGGCGCCTGCAAATGATATTTGGGTGCGCGTTGGGGTAATTTTGGCTTGTATCGTTGTCGCTTTAGGTTTATTATACGCCACCCATCAAGGTAAAGGCTTTGTGCGCTTGTTGCAAGATGCACGAATTGAACTGCGTCGAGTGACTTGGCCGACGAAACAAGAGACGATCACCACTTCGTGGCAGGTGCTCTTGGTAGTAATTATTGCATCTCTAGTGTTGTGGTGCTTTGATTATGGGTTAGGTTGGTTTATTAAGTTAATTATCGGGTAAGAGCGCCATGAAACGTTGGTATATTATTCATGCCTATTCAGGTTTTGAAAAACAAGTGATGCGTTCGCTTAATGAACGTATTCAACGTAGCACGGTAGCTGACAGCTTTGGTGAAGTCCTAGTTCCTACTGAAGAAGTAGTTGAAATGAAGGACGGTAAGAAACGTAAATCTGAACGTAAATTCTTTCCAGGCTATGTGTTAGTCGAAATGGAAATGAATGATGATACTTGGCACATTGTAAAAGAATGTCCAAAGGTTCTTGGTTTTATCGGCGGTACGCCAGAAAAACCAGCACCAATTTCTCAACGTGAAGCTGATGCGATTCTTGCTCGTGTACGTAATACTGGTGAAGCACCGCGTCCTAAGACGATGTTTGAACCAGGTGAAGAATTACTCGTTATTGATGGTCCGTTCACTGACTTTAAAGGAGTCGTGGAGGAAGTTCAGTACGAAAAGTCGCGTTTAACGTTGACGATTAATGTATTTAATCGACCAACGCAAGTTGAACTTGAGTTTCGACAAGTCGAAAAAACGATTTAATTTGAGTTGGTTGGTAAGCGCCCGATTTGATCGGGCATTGTTGTTCTAACACTTTGGTGTTGTTTAATTTTTTGGGGAGCCTGACGGCGTCTGTACCCAGAGGTAATTTTCAATGGCTAAGAAGATTGACGGCTATATCAAGCTGCAAGTTCCAGCTGGTAAAGCAAATCCATCTCCACCAATTGGTCCTGCTTTAGGTCAACGTGGTGTAAACATCATGGCATTCTGTAAAGAATTCAATGCTGCTACACAAAAACTTGAAGTTGGCTTGCCAATTCCTGTCGTGATCACTGTGTACAACGATAAATCGTTCACATTCATCATGAAAACTCCACCTGCATCTATTCTTCTTAAGAAAGCTGCTGGTATTCAAAAGGGTTCTTCTGTACCGAACAAAACTAAAGTTGGTAAGTTGACTCGTGCTCAATTGGAAGAAATTGCGACTACTAAAGAACCAGATTTAACTGGTGCTGATTTAGACGCTCGTGTGCGTACCATTGCTGGTTCTGCACGTTCTATGGGCTTGGAAGTGGAGCTATAAGACATGGCAAAGTTAACTAAACGTCAAAAAGCCATTGCTGCTGCTGTAGAGGCAAACAAAGTTTATACTTTGGAAGAAGCGGTACAAGTTCTTAACAGCCTTCCAGCTGCGAAGTTCAAAGAATCATTAGACATCTCTGTAAACCTTGGTGTTGATCCACGTAAATCTGATCAGGTTGTTCGTGGTGCGACGACTTTACCTGCAGGTACAGGTAAAACTGTACGTGTAGCAGTATTTGCTCAGGGTGCTGCTGCTGAAGCTGCAAAAGAAGCTGGTGCAGATGTTGTGGGATTTGATGACCTTGCTGAAAGCATTCAAGGTGGAAATCTTGATTTCGACGTAGTTATTGCTGCTCCTGATGCAATGCGCGTTGTTGGTAAGTTAGGTACAATTCTTGGTCCGCGTGGCTTAATGCCAAACCCTAAAGTGGGTACAGTGACTCCAGATGTTGCTAATGCAGTTAAAAATGCTAAATCTGGTCAGGCACGTTACCGTGTAGACAAGGGTGGTATCATCCACGCTGCAATCGGTCAACTTGGCTTTAGCGAAGAAGCTGTACGTCAAAACGTTGAAACTTTAATTGCAGATTTAAAACGTTTAAAACCTGCAACCTCTAAAGGTGTATACGTTAAGAAGATCACTTTAAGCTCGACTATGGGCCCAGGTCTTACTGTTGACGTAAACAACGTTTCTAAGTAATTAGACAGAATTTTAAAGCCTCGGTCTCTTTTGTTAAAAGAGGGTCCGAGCAAACTTTGAATTGATAAATGAAGGTTTATCAGCGTCAAAGACCTCAGGCGAGGCAGGTTTTAGGATTTGCTTCTTAAAATACCAGTCTGAGTAGACGCGGTGGTGTGATTTGTTACTCCTCCGCGTGTAAGTCGAAAGGCTTACGAATTGGGAGTGTGCCTGTATGGGTGCATAAATCACCGTTAGGAGGTTTTACAATGGCTCTTCTTATCGAAGACAAAAAACAGATCGTTGCTGAAGTAACTGAAGTTGCTTCTACAGCGTTCGCTGCCGTTGTTGCTGACTACCAGGGTTTAACGGTTGAGCAATTAACTGCTCTTCGTGTTGAAGCTCGTAAACTAGGTGTTGCTACACGTGTTGTACGTAATACTTTAGCTAAACGTGCTCTTCAAGATACGCAATTCTCTATCTTGAATGACAATCTGGTTGGTCCAACAATCTTAGCATTCTCAACTTCTGAAGACGATATGGGTGCAGCTGCACGCTTGTTCGAAGAATTTGCTAAAACTAACAAAGCATTTGAATTAAAAGCTGCTGCATTTGACGGCAAACTTTATCAAGGTGAAGAAGTTAGTATTATTGCAAACCTTCCGAACCACGAAAAAGCGCTTACTATGCTTGCCTCTGTTCTTCAAGCTCCTATTTCGAAATTGGGTCGTTTACTTACAGCGCTCCAAGAGAAAAACGAGTCAGAAGCTGCTTAAGCTTAAATCTACTTTCACACCATTCAATATCCATTTGGAGTTATTCTCATGGCTTTAACAAACGAACAAATCTTAGACGCAGTTGCTGAATTAAAAGTTATCGAACTTGTTGACTTAATCAAAGCATTTGAAGAGCGTTTCAATGTATCTGCTGCTGCTGTAGCTGTAGCTGCTGGTCCAGCTGCTGCTGCTGTTGAAGAGCAAACTGAATTCAACGTTGAGTTGACTTCTTTCGGTGCTAACAAAGTTGCTGTAATTAAAGCAGTTCGTGAAGCTACTGGCCTTGGTCTTAAAGAAGCTAAAGATCTTGTTGAAGGCGCTCCTGCAGTTCTTAAAGAAGGCGTTTCTAAAGAAGAAGGCGAAGAACTTAAGAAGAAGCTTGAAGAAGCTGGTGCTACAGTTACACTTAAGTAATGCTGTAGGGAGTCGATTTTTTCAAAATCGGCTCCAAAAAATGGCTGATGGCTCTTGGGTCATCAGCCTTTTTGCGTTACAATAATCGGCTCGTTTTTTGATAGTTTTACGTTCATTGTGCGTATTATTTAAACAAAATTTATGAAATCAAACGCTTACCAATATTTTTTTGCTTATAAAAATATTGTTAAGCGTTTTAATACCACTAAAATTGCAGCATTTGTAAACAGTGGTGGCCATATCGGCCTGCGTAATTCTTTCTAGACCCGTTCTGCAGGCGGGTTTAGTTTACTTTCCGAGGACTCCAGATGGCATACTCATATACCGAAAAGAAACGGATCCGTAAGAATTTTGGTAAATTGCCCCACGTAATGGAAGCACCGTACTTACTGTCGATTCAGGTCGATTCGTACCGTACATTCTTACAAGGCGGTAAAACTCCAAAAAATCGCGAAGATATCGGTCTCCAAGCCGCATTTCGTTCAGTTTTTCCTATTGAAAGTTATTCTGGCAATGCTGCTTTAGAATTTGTTGAGTATAGTCTTGGTAAGCCTGAGTTTGACGTACGTGAATGTATTTTACGTGGTTCAACTTATGCAGCACCAATGCGCGTAAAAATTCGTTTGATCATTAAAGATCGTGAAACGAAATCAATTAAAGACGTGCGTGAACAAGAAGTTTACATGGGTGAAATGCCACTCATGACCGATAACGGTACTTTCGTTATCAACGGTACTGAGCGTGTCATCGTATCTCAATTACACCGTTCACCAGGTGTATTCTTTGACCATGACAAGGGTAAAACCCACTCAAGTGGTAAAGTGTTGTATTCAGCACGTATTATTCCTTACCGTGGTTCATGGTTAGATTTTGAATTTGATGCTAAAGATTTAGTATTCGTACGTATTGACCGTCGTCGTAAGTTACTGGCAACGGTGATTCTACGTGCCTTGAATTACAGCAATGAACAAATCTTGAATTTGTTCTATGAAAAAGTACCTGTATATCTTGATATGGGTAGCTATCAAATTGATCTTGTTCCAGATCGCTTACGTGGTGAAATGGCACAATTTGATATCTTAGACAATGATGGTAAAGCGATCGTTGAACAAGGTAAACGTATTAACGCACGTCACGTACGTCAAATGGAAGCTGCGAACTTAGCCAAGCTTTCTGTACCTGATGAATATTTATATGAGCGTATTACAGCTGAAGATATCACACTGAAAAGTGGTGATGTGATTCCTGCGAATACCGTTCTTAGCCATGACATCATGGTGAAGATCGCTGAAAATGGTGTGAAGCAGTTTAACATCCTATTCACGAATGATATTGATCGTGGTTCGTTTGTTGCGGATACATTACGTGCAGATACAACAACAGGTCGTGAAGAAGCACTTGTTGAAATCTATAAAGTCATGCGTCCAGGCGAGCCGCCGACGAAAGAAGCTGCTGAAAACCTATTCAATAATTTGTTCTTCTCTTCTGAGCGTTATGACCTTTCTCCAGTGGGTCGTATGAAGTTCAACCGTCGTTTGGGGCGTCCATACGAAGTCGGTACTGACCAGAAGTCACGTGAAGTTGAAGGTATTCTGTCACACGACGATATTATTGATGTATTACGTACATTAGTAGAAATCCGTAACGGTAAAGGTGAAGTCGACGATATCGATCACTTAGGTAACCGTCGTGTACGTTCTGTGGGTGAAATGACAGAAAACCAATTCCGTGTTGGTCTAGTCCGTGTTGAACGTGCTGTGAAAGAGCGTTTAAGCCAAGCAGAAACTGATAACTTGTCTCCGCAAGATTTAATTAACGCCAAACCAGTTGCTGCGGCAATCAAAGAATTCTTTGGTTCAAGCCAATTGTCTCAGTTCATGGACCAAAATAACCCATTGTCTGAGATTACGCACAAACGTCGTGTATCTGCGCTTGGTCCTGGTGGTTTGACGCGTGAACGTGCAGGCTTTGAAGTACGTGACGTACATCAAACTCACTATGGTCGTGTTTGTCCAATTGAAACACCTGAAGGTCCAAACATTGGTTTGATCAACTCGCTTTCTGTCTATGCTAAAGCGAATGACTTCGGTTTCTTGGAAACACCATACCGTAAAGTTGTTGATGGTCGTGTGACTGATGAAGTTGAATACTTATCTGCAATTGAAGAAGTAGGCACTGTCATTGCACAAGCCGACTCAGCAGTGGATAAAGATGGCAACTTGACTGAAGAAATGGTTTCTGTCCGTCATCAAGGTGAATTTGTGCGTATGTCGCCTGAGCGCGTCACACATATGGATGTTTCTGCACAGCAGGTTGTTTCTGTTGCAGCATCATTGATTCCATTCCTTGAACACGATGATGCGAACCGTGCCTTGATGGGTTCGAACATGCAACGTCAGGCTGTTCCTACATTGCGTGCTGACAAGCCGCTTGTTGGTACAGGTATGGAAGCAAACGTAGCACGTGACTCAGGTGTGTGTGTAATCGCCAACCGCGGTGGTGCGATTGAATATGTTGATGCATCTCGTATCGTGATTCGTGTCAACGAAGATGAAATGATTGCGGGTGAAGCAGGTGTAGATATCTATAACCTGATCAAATATACACGATCAAACCAAAATACCTGTATTAACCAGAATGTCATCGTGAACCTGGGCGACAAAGTTGCTCGTGGTGATATTTTGGCTGACGGTCCATCGACTGACATGGGTGAACTTGCGCTGGGTCAAAACATGCGCGTCGCGTTCATGACATGGAACGGTTATAACTATGAAGACTCGATCTTACTTTCTGAGCGTGTGCTTCAAGAAGATCGTTTAACGTCGATTCACATTCAGGAATTGTCATGTGTCGCACGTGATACTAAGTTGGGCTCGGAAGAAATTACCGCTGATATTCCAAACGTTGGCGAAGCAGCTTTATCTAAGTTGGATGAGTCAGGTATTGTGTATATCGGTGCGGAAGTGACTGCGGGTGACATCCTTGTTGGTAAAGTCACGCCTAAAGGTGAAACTCAGTTAACACCTGAAGAAAAATTACTTCGTGCAATCTTTGGTGAAAAAGCGGCTGACGTAAAAGACTCGTCTTTACGTGTTCCATCGGGTACTAAAGGTACAGTGATTGACGTTCAAGTCTTCACACGTGATGGTTTGGAAAAAGATGAACGTGCGCAGGCAATTGAGAAAGCTCAGCTTGATGCATACCGTAAAGACTTGAAAGAAGAATACAAAATCTTCGAAGAAGCAGCACGTGAACGTATTGTTCGTTTGTTGAAAGGTCAAGAATCTAATGGTGGTGGTTCAACCAAACGCGGTGATAAACTTTCTGCAGAGGTATTGTCTGGTTTAGAGTTGGTTGATTTACTTGAAATCCAGCCAAATGATGAAGCAATTGCTGAGCGTTTAACTCAAATTCAAGTGTTCTTGAAAGAGAAGAGTTACGAGATTGACGAGAAGTTTGCTGAGAAGAAGCGTAAACTTTCTACAGGTGATGAATTAACAACTGGCGTATTGAAAGTTGTTAAGGTTTACCTGGCAGTTAAACGTCGTATCCAGCCTGGTGATAAGATGGCGGGTCGTCACGGTAACAAAGGTGTTGTATCAAACATCTTGCCAGTTGAAGACATGCCACATGATGCGAATGGTGTGCCAGTCGACATCGTATTGAACCCACTTGGTGTACCGTCACGTATGAACGTGGGTCAGATTCTTGAGACTCACTTGGGTATGGCGGCGAAAGGTCTTGGCGATAAGATCGAAAAAATGTTGAAAGAACAACGTACAGTGATTGAACTGCGTGAATTCTTAGACAAGATTTATAACAAGGTTGGTGGTGAGCAGGAAGAGCTTGATAGCTTGACTGACGCAGAAATCTTGGCGCTTTCAGGTAACTTACGTGCTGGTGTTCCATTAGCGACTCCTGTATTTGATGGTGCTGAAGAAAGCCAGATCAAAGACTTACTTGAATTGGCAGACATTTCTCGTACAGGTCAAACAGTATTGTTTGATGGTCGTACAGGTGAACAGTTTGACCGTCCTGTAACTGTAGGTTACATGTACATGCTGAAACTGAACCACTTGGTTGATGACAAGATGCATGCGCGTTCAACAGGTTCTTACTCACTTGTAACTCAACAACCGCTTGGTGGTAAAGCACAATTCGGTGGTCAGCGTTTCGGTGAGATGGAAGTCTGGGCACTTGAAGCATACGGTGCTGCATATACGCTCCAAGAAATGCTTACAGTGAAGTCGGATGACGTCGAAGGTCGTACACGCATCTATAAGAACATTGTAGATGGGAACCATTACATGGATCCGGGTATGCCTGAATCGTTCAACGTATTGACCAAAGAGATCCGTTCTTTAGGTATCAACATTGAACTGAAAAATGGTGACTAAATCCCCCTCGTTCCCCCTTTAAAAAAGGGGGGAAGTTCCCCTCTTTGAAAAGAGGGGCTAGGCGGAGATTCCATAATTTCAGTAAAAACAATATTTGTGACCCAGTCGGAAGAGCGTAGCTCCCCGACACACGGAGAAAAAAATTGAAAGACTTGCTCGATATCATGCGTAAGAAAACGGATTCAGAAGGTCATGCACCTGTTGAATTTGACCGTATCCGTATTGGTCTTGCGTCACCAGAGATGATTAAGTCATGGTCTCACGGTGAAGTTAAAAAGCCTGAAACCATTAACTACCGTACTTTTAAACCTGAACGTGATGGTTTGTTCTGTGCCAAAATTTTTGGTCCAGTCAAAGATTATGAATGCTTGTGTGGTAAATACAAGCGTATGAAATATAAAGGCGTCATTTGTGAAAAATGTGGCGTTGAAGTAACGACTGCTAAAGTTCGTCGTGAGCGTATGGGTCATATTGACCTTGCTTCTCCAGTTGCACACATCTGGTTCTTGAAATCATTACCGAGCCGTATCGGTTTACTTCTTGATATGACATTACGCGATATCGAGCGCGTATTGTATTTCGAATCTTATGTTGTTACTGATCCTGGTATGACACCGTTTGAAAAGTATCAACTTTTAAGTGACGAAGAATACTACAACGCACTTGAAGAACACGGTGATGAATTCACTGCGAAAATGGGTGCAGAAGCAATTCAAGATTTGCTTAAAGATATCGATTTAGATGCTGAAATCGCGCGTTTACGTGAAGAAATTCCACAAACGACCTCAGAAACTAAGCTGAAAAAATCGTCTAAGCGTTTGAAATTGATGGAAGCATTCAAAGATTCAAACAACAAGCCTGAATGGATGGTGATGAACGTACTTCCAGTACTTCCACCAGACTTACGTCCGCTTGTACCACTTGAAGGTGGTCGTTTTGCGACTTCAGACTTGAACGACCTTTACCGTCGTGTGATCAACCGTAATAACCGTTTGAAGCGTCTTCTTGACCTTGCAGCACCAGATATTATCGTACGTAATGAAAAACGTATGTTACAAGAGTCTGTTGATGCGTTGCTTGATAACGGTCGTCGTGGTCGTGCGATTACAGGTTCGAACAAACGTCCATTGAAATCTTTGGCTGATATGATCAAAGGTAAACAAGGTCGTTTCCGTCAAAACTTACTTGGTAAACGTGTTGACTATTCAGGCCGTTCGGTCATTACCGTAGGTCCTACTTTACGTCTGCACCAATGTGGTCTTCCGAAGAAGATGGCACTTGAACTGTTCAAGCCATTTATTTTCGCGAAACTACAAGCTTCTGGTCAAGCAACAACCATTAAAGCTGCGAAGAAAATGGTTGAGCGTGAAACGCCGGAAGTTTGGGACGTTCTTGCCTCTGTAATTCGTCAACATCCAGTGATGTTGAACCGTGCGCCAACACTTCACCGTCTAGGTCTTCAAGCATTTGAACCTATTCTGATTGAAGGTAAGGCAATCCGTCTTCACCCACTCGTTTGTGCAGCGTTTAACGCCGACTTCGATGGTGACCAAATGGCGGTACACGTTCCATTGACATTGGAAGCACAGTTAGAAGCACGTGCATTGATGATGTCAACCAACAACATCCTGTCACCTGCAAATGGTGAGCCGATCATTGTACCTTCTCAGGACGTGGTCTTGGGTCTTTACTACATCACCCGTGATGCGGTAAATGCCAAGGGTGAGGGCATGGTGTTTGCGGATACACATGAAGTGAACCGTGCCTTGGCGACAGGTAAAGTGAATATTCATGCGCGTGTGAAAGTACGTGTACATCAAACCGTGATTGATGAAAATGGTCAGCGTGAACAGCAAACCATTATTGTTGATACCACACCGGGTCGTTGCTTATTGTGGGAAGTGGTTCCACAAGGTTTGAGTTTTGACATGATCAACCTTGAGATGACCAAGAAAAACATCTCGAAGTTAATCAACTCTTGCTACCGTAAGCTTGGCTTGAAAGACACTGTTATCTTCGCTGACCAGTTGATGTATCTGGGCTTCCGTCAAGCGACGCGTTCAGGTGTGTCCGTCGGTATGGAAGACATGTTGATTCCACCAAACAAAGAAGCGATTATTGCTAAATCTGAAACTGAAGTTCGCGAAATTGAACAACAGTTTGAGCAAGGTTTCGTAACTGCGGGTGAGCGTTATAACAAAGTAGTCGATATTTGGGCACGTACCAACGACCAAGTTGCGAAAGCGATGATGGATAACTTGTCTTATACCCTTGTGAAAAACAAACAAGGTGAAGATGAGAAACAGAAATCATTCAACTCGATTTATATGATGTCTGACTCGGGTGCCCGTGGTAGTGCGGCGCAGATCCGTCAGCTTGCTGGTATGCGTGGTTTGATGGCGAAGCCAGATGGCTCGATCATTGAGACTCCGATTAAAGCGAACTTCCGTGAAGGTTTAACAGTACTCCAGTACTTTATTTCAACACACGGTGCACGTAAAGGTTTGGCCGATACTGCATTGAAAACTGCGAACTCGGGTTACCTGACCCGTCGTCTCGTAGACGTAGCACAAGATTTGGTGATTACTGAATCTGACTGTGGTACAGCTGGCGGCCTAGTAATGACACCATTCATTCAGGGTGGTGATGTCATCGAGCCATTACGTGACCGCGTATTGGGTCGTGTAACTGCTGAAGATGTACGTCGTGCATCTGATGATGAAGTTGTATTACCTCGTGGTACGTTAATTGACGAGAAAATCGCAGCTCAGCTTGAAGAAGCGGGTGTCGATGAAGTTAAAGTTCGTTCAGTTATTGCGTGTGAATCTACATTCGGCGTATGTGCGCGTTGTTATGGTCGTGATCTTGCACGTGGTCATTTGGTGAACCCAGGTGAATCTGTTGGTGTAATGGCTGCACAGTCAATTGGTGAGCCAGGTACACAGTTAACCATGCGTACGTTCCACGTGGGTGGTGCTGCGAGCCGAACTTCTGCTGCGAACAGTGTTCAAGTGCGTAACAAAGGTACTGTACGTTTCCACAACGTGAAAACTGTACAACATGCCAAAGGTCACTTGGTATCGGTTTCTCGTTCAGGTGAAATTGGTATTGCGGATGACTTGGGACGTGAGCGTGAGCGTTACAAACTTCCTTATGGTGCAAGCATCTTGTTGAAAGATGGTGAAGCTGTAGAAGCTGGCGGTATCGTAGCGACTTGGGATCCGCATACACATCCATTGGTAACAGAAGTTGCTGGTAAAGCACGTTTTAGCCAGATCGCTGATGGTGTAACTGCAACCTCTAAGACGGACGATGCAACAGGTATGACCACTGTTGAAATCTTGCCTGTAACAGCACGTCCTGCTTCTGGTAAAGATTTACGTCCTGCAATCGTGTTGGATACAACCGATGGCGGCGAACAGTTCTACTTCCTGCCACAAAATACAATTGTAACTGTCCGTGATGGAGAAACGATTGGTGTGGGTGACGTTATTGGTCGTGTACCACAGGAATCTTCTCGTACCCGTGATATTACAGGTGGTCTGCCACGCGTAGCTGACTTGTTCGAAGCACGTAAACCGAAAGAGCATGCGATTCTGGCAGAAGTGTCTGGTATCGTGAGCTTTGGTAAAGAGACCAAAGGTAAGAACCGTTTAGTGATTACACCAGATGATGGCTCGGAAATTTATGAAGAGCTGATTCCGAAATGGCGTACCATGAACGTGTTTGAAGGCGAGCATGTCAACCGTGGTGAAACGGTGTCTGATGGCCCACAAAACCCACATGACATCTTACGTTTGAAAGGTGAAGTGGCATTAACCAACTATATCGTGAACGAAGTTCAGGACGTTTACCGTCTGCAAGGTGTAAAAATCAACGATAAGCACATTGAAGTTGTTGTACGTCAAATGTTGCGTAAAGTTGATATCACTGATGGCGGTGATACAAGTTTCATTAAGGGCGAGCAAGTGGATTACATCCGCGTTGTTCAAGAGAACCAAGCTGTCTTGGCTCAGAACAAGTTCCCTGCGAAGTTTGAACGTCAATTGATGGGTATCACCAAAGCATCGCTTTCTACTGACTCATTCATTTCTGCTGCATCGTTCCAGGAAACAACACGCGTGTTAACTGAAGCTGCTGTAACAGGTAAAGAAGATGATTTACGTGGCTTAAAAGAAAACGTTGTTGTGGGTCGCTTGATCCCAGCGGGTACGGGTCTTGCGTACCACTTAGAGCGTCGTCGTCAAGAGGCTGAAGCTGCGGAGTTTGAACTTCATAACGATTTCAGTGAAGTTGACCAGGCATTTAGTCAAGCGTTGAACTCAGACCAGTTCTAAGTTCCAGCAAATCAAAAAAGGCACCTTGCGGTGCCTTTTTTGTGGAAAAAACAAGCAAATGTTACATAAACACATTACAGCATTAGCACTTGATTACTTAATCAAGGTAAATGCTTCATGAAAGCAGTCTATGCTACTTTCAATTGAGAGAGGAGAAGTTCTAATGAAAAAAATGATGATGATTGTGAGTGTTGGCCTAATGTCAACCACATTGTTTGTGGGTTGCCAAAATGTAAGTCCAGAAAATAAGCGTATTGGTTCGGCTGCCATTGGGGGTGGTGCAGGTGGTGCTGTCGGAAAAGGTCTAGGCGGTAATATTGGCGCTGGACTGGGTGCGGCGATTGGTGCGGGTGTTGCTGCCAATGCAAAAGGTGCAAATAGTAAAAACACCAGAAACAGTGCGATTGGTGCTGGTGTGGGTGCGGCTCTGGGTGGTGCAGTTCTGGGTGGAGAGGCTGGTGCTGCGGTAGGTGGCGCACTGGGCGGTAGTGCTGGCGCAGCTTATGGTGAGAAAAAAGGCAAATACTAAATACTAGAATTTAGAAGTACGCCAAGTATTGTTTAAAAATTAGGAAGAAGCCCTTGTCTAGGATAAGGGCTTCTTTTCGTCATTTAAAGCGTCAACTTAATGATGATAAAAATGGAAAGTCGTTACAAAACATTAATCGATTTGGACATTCTAATAACACAATCAGATCAAATTCCCCATAAAAGAAGATTATGCTTTTTATTAGAACCAACAGGAGTGAGTATAGTCATGAAAAAAACAATGGGTTTAGTTTCTACTTTGATGTTATCGGCGGTGATGTTTACAGGCTGCCAGAATATGAGTGCGTCTGACCAGCGTATTGGTGCGGCGGCACTGGGTGGTGCTGTTGGTGGTGGTGTAGGTAACCATGTCGGTGGTAGTCTTGGTGCAGGTGTCGGTGCGGCAGCGGGCGCAGGTGTCGGTGCAAACGCCAAGGGTGGCAGCAGCAACTCAACCACAAGTAGTGCAATTGGCGCAGGTATTGGTTCTGTGATTGGTAAATCAATCTTTGGTGGTGATTCTGGGGCTGCGATTGGTGGCGCAATCGGTGGTGGTGCTGGTGCAGCCATTCAGGAGAAGAAAAGATAATTTCTCAGATTCAAAAATGCCTGCAAAACCTTGCAGGCATTTTTATATGCGTAAAATTAAGCACTGGCTTTGGGCTTTTTCAGACGGATATACAGAACCTTTTCAACCTCTGCAATTCGTGTTCCCGCATCATCCACAACGTTCAATGTATAGTTTCGAAACACAGGTTCATGATTTTCAGCCAGTTGCTTAATTTCCGCAATTTCAGTGGCACTGAGCTGTATATCCGCATAGACGGTGCTGCGACCTGGTGACAGGAAATTAATCGAGGCACTTTTATCCCACACAATGTATTTATGGCCTAAATGGTGCATCAGGATCAGCATATAAAATGGATCAACCATTGAGTATAAACTTCCACCAAAATGTGTCCCAACAATGTTACGGTTTTTTCGGGTGAGCGGCATTTTGACACGGATGTGGTAATTGTCCATATCAATGGTTTCAATTGTGATTCCTGCACCACGGTAAGGTGAGTAGTGGTTGATCATAAATTTACAAACCACAGGAATGGTTCGAATTTTTTTGAAAATGTCTTTCATGGTCAATTTTTTTTCTTGCAACTCTATTCATAGTCCATAAGTATCATTTTTATTGTATCGGTGGCAATGGCTTTTTTATGACCATGCCGACTGAAAAAATGGGAAAGAATTATGCAAGCACAAGTAAAAACCGTCACCACTTCTGATCAGCAAACACTTTGTGTCAAGACATGGGGTGATGAGAAAAACACACCATTGGTGCTGGTACATGGCTATCCAGACAATCAGGAAGTATGGGAACCGATTATTGAGAAGTTGGTAAATGACTATTTTGTCGTGACCTACGATGTTCGTGGTGCAGGGTTATCTTCCATTCCTAAACGCATCAAGCATTATCGTTTGCCACGTTTGTCACTGGATTTGCAGGAAGTGGTTGATCAGGTTCTGCCAAACCGTAATTTCCATATGGCAGCGCATGACTGGGGTTCTATACAGTCGTGGGAATCGGCAACTGAGCCAAAATTAAAGGGTCGCTTATTATCCTATACTACCATTTCGGGACCTTGCCTGGATCACGCCTCTCTGTATCTACGTGAGAAATTTAAGTCCGCTCCAAGCAATGTCTTGAAGATGCTGACTAAATCATGGTACATCGGCGCATTCCATTTACCATTGCTTGCACCAACAGCATGGACATTCTTTAGTCCAGAGAAATGGGGCAAGATTTTAAGTGGTCTGGAGAAAAAACAGGATCTACCATTAAATGCCAATATTGTGGCGGATGGTAAATATGGAATCAATCTGTACCGTGCCAACTTTATTCCATCCCTGACCCAGCCACGCCAGCGTTATGCACAGTGTCCTGTGCAGGCAATTGTATTGAAGCGGGATGCTTTCGTAAGCCCTGAATACATTACGGAATCCATGCCAAAATGGGTTGAGGAATTTGAATATGTTGAGCTGGATGCGAATCACTGGGCGGTACTGAGTCAGCCAGAAAAAATTGCCGATTATATTCGCCAATTTATCGTGAAAAATGCATAAATAAAAATCAACTGACGGCAATCGCGGAATTTAAACTCTGGTAGAATGGCGCCCTCGTTTCATTTAGTTCAAAGTTATGTTCGCGATTATTGCAGCGGTTGCTGTTATGTTCGGCCTATCCCTGGGGCGGGTTCCAGTTGTTTTTGCACTTGTAATTGGAGCTTTAACGGGAGGTTTGTTGGCAGGTCTGGGGGTACAGGGTACGTTAGATGCATTTAATAATGGTCTAGGCGGCGGTGCTCAGATCGCACTTGCTTATGGGGTGCTCGGTGCTTTCGCTTTGGCGCTTGCCCGTTCTGGCTTACCTGATTTACTTGCCTATAAATTGGTTAAAAGTCTAAAAAATGATGCAGATAATCGTACCCAGAAGAAAATGAAATTTCTCATTTTTCTTACAGTTGGTGCGGCTGCGGTGGCATCGCAAAATGTCATTCCAGTACATATTGCGTTCATTCCTGTCCTGATACCACCATTATTGATTGTTTTCAACCATCTACGCCTGGATCGTAGAGCGATTGCGTGTGTGCTGACGTTCGGTTTGGTCGCAACGTACATGTTTTTGCCAATGGGGTTTGGTGCGATCTTCCTGAATGATATTTTGGGACACAACATTAACCATTTTGGTCAAAGCTACGGCTTTCATATCAGCAATGATCAAATTCCGCGAGCAATGCTGATCCCTGTATCAGGAATGTTCCTGGGGATGTTAACAGCGGTTTTTATCAGCTACCGTAAACCGCGAGATTATGAGGACAAGGCCTTGCATAATGTTGCACGTAGTATCGTGGGTGAAATGACCCAGGAGCAGCAAGCACCCCAGATTGCAAAGTTCACGTTATTCATGGCTGCATTTGCCATTCTTGCAACGATTGTCGTACAGCTCTATTCAGATTCAATGATTGTCGCGGGCTTGGTCGGTGTGGCAATCCTGAGTTGTGCTGGAATCTTTAAATGGAAAGAAGCCGATGATGTGATTGTGACAGGTATGCGTATGATGGCACTGGTTGGTTTTACCATGATTGCTGCACAAGGTTTTGCTGCGGTCATTGAAGCAACCAATCAGGTTCCTGAGCTTGTGAAAGCAACAGCAGGCTGGATTGGGGACAGTAAGGCCCTGGCTGCCTTTGTCATGCTCTTGGTTGGTCTTTTGATCACACTTGGTATCGGTTCTTCATTTTCTACCGTACCGATCCTGGCTATCATGTATGTGCCATTATGTTTGCAGTTTGGTTTTAGTCCGATGGCAACGATCGCAATTATTGGGACTGCCGCCGCACTGGGTGATGCGGGTTCTCCAGCCTCTGATTCGACTTTGGGACCAACCGCTGGTTTGGGTGTTGATGGTCAACATGATCACATTTGGGATACTGTTGTGCCAACATTTATACACTTTAATATCCCACTGCTTATTTTTGGCTGGATTGCTGCAATGGTTTTATAAAAAATTAAAACAATGTTTAGGCTCTATTTTAGAGCCTTTTTTATTGATGGAGGCCAAATTAAAAGCTGAACAGCAAATCTGCCAGAATATTGGACTGAATGATGTTGATATAAAACTGGCAACCATCTATCAGATTATCCTGCTGCATTGCCAATGGGCGGGCGGGATGCAGAAAAGGACAAGCAGTTCCAGTGGTTAAAGCAGCGTAACTCCTATGGGGCCAATACACCATGCCTGAAACGTGCCTATGCACAGCAACAGTTGCAGCTTGACCAGTTGTTGCAGGATCGCGTAGTTGAGTCATGGGCCATTTTAATGGCGTGCGCGTATAAAAAATTTAGTCATAAGCATTGAAAAATCATAGAAATACTCCATTCATAAATCATTCTAAATTTAAGCCTCACAAATAAGGAGTGATTTATGAGTGAACAAGCCTCAAAAAATTATAGTTTCCAAGCTGAAGTTGCTCAGTTATTGCATTTGGTGACGCATTCCCTCTATTCCAATCCTGAAATTTTCCTACGTGAATTGATTTCCAATGCATCAGATGCCTGCGATAAGCTGCGTTTTGAGGGGATCAACCATCCTGAATATTATGAAAATGATCCAGACCTGCATGTTCGTGTCATTCTGGATAAAGACAACAAGACCTTGACCATTTCAGATAACGGTATTGGTTTAAGCCAGCAGGAAGCGATTGACAACCTTGGTACCATTGCAAAATCAGGCACCAAGGACTTTATGTCCAAACTGACAGGTGACCAGAAAGCCGATGCACAGTTAATTGGTCAGTTTGGTGTGGGTTTCTATTCAGGCTTTATTGTTGCCGATAAAATCACGGTGGAGTCCCGTCGTGCGGGGCTGGATGCGGCCGAGGGTGTGCGCTGGATCAGTGGTGGTACAGGCGAGTTTGAAGTTCAGCAAATTCATAAAGCGAGCCGTGGTAGCGACATCATTCTGCATTTACGTGATGATGCGCTGGAATATCTTGAGTCGTGGAAAGTTAAACAGATCATCAATAAATATTCAGACCATATTAGTCTGCCAATTGAAATGCAAAAAGAGGTTTGGCAAGAGGAAGAGGTTGCCGAGGGTGAGGAGCCTAAAGGCGGCCAAATGGTGAAGACGGATGAATGGGAAGCGATTAACTCAGCAAGTGCGTTATGGACACGTAATAAGAGTGAAATCACTGATGAGCAATACATCGAGTTTTATAAAAACCTGAGCCATGATTTTGCAGAGCCTTTGGCATGGGCGCATAACCGTGTTGAGGGCAGCACCGAATATACCCAGTTGCTGTATATCCCAAGTCAGGCGAAGCAGGACTTGTTCACGCGTGAGGCAAAGGCGGGCATCAAGCTCTATGTTAAACGTGTATTCATCATGGATGAAGCAGACAACCTGATTCCAAACTACTTGCGTTTCGTTCAGGGCGTGGTGGACAGTGCCGATTTACCGCTGAATGTCAGCCGTGAATTGTTACAAGAAAGCCGTGATGTCAAAACCATTCGTGAGGGCAATGCTCGCCGTGTTCTAACCTTATTGGATGGCCTGGCAAAATCGGAAGATGAGAAAGATCAGGAAAAATTCAAGACCTTCTACACTGAATTTGGTTCAGTGTTAAAAGAAGGTCTGGGTGAAGATATGGCTAACCGTGAGCGTATCTTAAAGCTGTTACGTTATGCGACATCGACCAATGATGAAATCTCAACCTCTTTGGCTGACTATAAAGCCCGCATGAAAGAGGGGCAGAAAGCCATTTATTATGTGACAGCAGATAACTTAACCGCCGCGAAAAATTCACCACAGCTTGAAGTGTTCAAGAAAAAAGGCATCGAAGTGTTACTCATGGCAGACCGTGTCGATGAGTGGGCAATGAATTTTGTCTTTGAGTTTGATGGGACACCATTACAGAACGTGTCTAAAGGTGCGGTGGATTTAGGTGATCTACAGGATGCGGATGAGAAAAAGGCGCTTGAGGAAGCGGCTGAACAGTTTAAACCTGTGGTGGAGCGTTTAAGCACTTCATTGAAGGACAAAACCAAGGAAGTCCGTGTGACCACCCGTTTGGTTGACTCACCTGCATGTTTGGTCACCAGTGAGGGTGAACTCTCTCCACAGTTGATCCGTATGCTGAAACAGGCAGGTCAGGCGGTTCCTGAAAGCAAGCCAACGCTGGAAATTAACCCTGAACATCCATTGGTGAAAAAACTGGAAAACTCAGCACAGTTTGATGACCTTGCCAATGTGATTTTTGATCAGGCGGTGATTGCCGAGGGCGGCTTGCCAGAAGACCCTGCGGCTTATGTCAAACGCATCAATAGCCTACTATTGAAGTAGTTTTATCTCATCTGATAGCAAAAAAACCTCTAAATGATTAGAGGTTTTTTGCTATGGATAAACTTAAAGTTATCCACAAGAGCGCTGTTAATTTCATCAAAATAAACTTTCAAATCGAACAAATGTACTCATGTAATGGCTTCGATCTTCACGGTGGTCGTTAAAATAATTGAGATCTCCTTGTACATAGAACCATTCGCGCCAAAGAGGTTGTCGCCAAGATACAAAAGGTCCCCAACTATTTAGACGTAAATCGTTGTTATCGTAATAGCCACCCGTGTAAATACCGTACTTAAAACTATTGTGTGCAAAAAATTGGTGTTGGCGGAATGTACGGTTGTCCCATCTTAAATCATCATCTTGTGTATCAGCATAGGTCAAACTGAGCTGATTTGATAAAAAAGGTTGGTTTGGGCGTGCGTGAATCAGTTCTAAATTTGTTCGAAGATAGTTTTCACTTTTACTGCCATAGCGATAGATTTGTTCAGCATTGAAATTAAAGTCATGATCTAAATCCCAATATTTTTTTGCTCTCAAACGTAAATAAACATCATCACCAGAGCGAATACCGATATCTGCATCGGTATCAAATGGTAGTCGTTTGGAGAAATTTGAAAAACGTAGCGCAATAGAGCCGTTGTTATCTCGTGCCTGTTTGGAATCTAGCCTTTTGCTGGTGTCCTGATTCGGTTGATTGTTGATATTGGCAATATTGTTGTCAAACTCATCGTCCAGCGTATCATCACCGAAGACCAGACTCAGGCGTTTCTCCAGAGTTGGGAGCTTGATCTTCCCACGAATACGGGGTTTCACCTCGTAATTGTCATATTCATTCCAGTAATTATCGAGCATAAAGCGGATGGTGGCGGAAGCAGGCTTTTCTGGATCTATCTCCCCAAACCAGTCATCAATCTTAACTGAGGTGCGGTCAGTCCATTCGCGGATAGTGCGCTGTTTGCGATCAATCCATGTTCTGTCTTCCGTTTCCTCCGTTGGCGGCACAATCGGCTGATTGGACTGTTCAGGAAAAACAGTTGGGGTCGCATCCACCCATTTTGGAATATAGTCCAGAAAATTTTCAGATGTCGCCGCTTCTGTCTGTGGAGGTTGGGGCTGCGGTGGATTCTGTGGCTCAGTGTTTGAAGCCGCATAGACCATGCTGGCTGAACCTAAAGAGCACGCCATAAAGCTATAAAATAGAGGTCGTGACACTGTTTTTGGGAAAATCATCATAATGCAGGGTTATATATTGTTCTTACCCCCATTCTTGATGATTTACTGAATAAAATCAAGTGATAGACACAAAAAGTAGTCATATCAACAAAGCTTGTTGACACTTGGTTGGAGGATATTTCAGAGGTAGATAGTGAACAGGTCAATCAGTGGAAAATAAGGGCTTGCAATAAAAGTCCATCATCTCCAGCCACAACTGGAATGTTGTAGGAAAAAATGATGGACTAAGGGGTAAAATTTAGGATGGTTTTAAGATGATTCTGAGGCCGCACTGCTTTCCAGTGCCTGATAAAGGTCATGTACAGAAATGGGTTGTGGCAGGCGGCTAATCACCTGACGGATCAGTTGCCAGGTATATCCCTCGGCACGGTCCAGCAATAGGTATGGATAGGCCTGGTCTTCACTGGATAGCCTAACGCGTTCCGAACCGTGAATGATGCGGATTTTCTGGCGTTCCCTTAACAGGATAACAGGGGTTAGGAACGTTGCCGCAGTTTCCTCGAATGGAATGAATTTCTGAGTATTGATAAATGATACAGGGATATAAGGATATACCCGCTGGTCGCGCTGCCAGACCAGAGTACCATTCATGACACATTCATTAAACAGGGTTTCATGCTGGTGGTAATGCTGCTTGAAATTTGTCCAGCTGGTCTGATGGATGGAGCTGGTTGTGGTGTGACGCTGGTCGGTATAGGCCTGTAGGATGGTGGTCGCATATTCAATGTTGTGTGTACCCACGAGCACCACATAATGCGAGAACTGGCCCTGTGCATACAACTGCTCTGCAATAAAAACCTGTGCAGATTCCCAGATTGGCTGTGCGTCATTCTCTGCCTTGAGATAGAGCCAGTCGATTTTAATGTTCTGGTAAATGTCATTGTGCAGATCAACACGGTAAAGCGAAGGGAATGTACGTGCGTCAACACGTTCCAGACGACAGAGCAAACCATCCAGATTAAAGTCTTTCAGTGCAATTGGCTTGGCCTTGTTCAGGTTTGCTACGGGGCGTACATTCTGTTTAAAACCAGATTTGGCGCGTGTGGCGGTCGCCGTGGATGCAACAGGTTGTATTTTTTCCTGAATAAGTGCTTCCAGTTGAATCTGAAAGTTCGCTGTTTCCTCTCTCATTATAGATAGCGCATCCTTATGAGCTGCCTGACCTGAAAGGCCATCTGCCGAATTCTGTTGCATGGGTTCCAGAACAGGGATGAGGTGGTCAAGCTCATCATCTGTTTTTACATAGTCGCTGGCATGGCGCTGTAGCCATTTTAACGCATCCTGAGATGAGTTCATCCACGGGCTTTTAAGGAAAGACAGGGCAGGGCGAATCACCCACACTTGCCAGTGCTGTGCCTGACGTAAGGCGGCCCAGCCCATGTCCCCAGAAGCAAACAGGGCATTTTCAACGCGCCCCATAAAGTTAAAGGTGCCACGATAGGTCATGGTGTAGCCATAATCTGCGAGTTCTTCTGCGGAAAAATCTTCATTCTGGATAAATTGTTTGAACGGGATCAACTGGTCCTGAAAGGCAGGGTCATCACAAGATGCACAAATGTCTTTAATACGTTGTTTTGATTTTGCAATTTCAAAAAGCGAAGTTTTATTGTCATTGAGCCTATCAATGAGAGTTTTGAGCTCATCAACCAAAAGAGCTTTCTCTAATACGTCCATCAATAGTTTCCTTAGAGATAGGCTTGAGCCTGTTTTAAATAGTGAAGCAGTACAATATTGACAGCAATCCCTAACAGTCTGTATTCAGTTGTAGTCGTTGAAGTATGCTGTTTCGCCCACGTTACAAGCTGTTCAATGCATATTTGTTCTGGTGGGGTCCGACCTTTAATGAGGGCTTGTAACGCTTGCATTTCCATAACAAAAGAATGTCACTTTATGACGATTATAGAAGAAAACAATGCAAAATCCATAGCCTATGAGTTAGTAAAAAATCTCATTTAGCTATTCCAAATAGAGAAATTGTTCATGGTTTAGCTTTGAAAATAAAAACATTTTAAAAGTATGCATCGGTTAATTAGATCATAAAACTAAATTTTATCTGTAAATTTATGGCTGAGTTGTGACTAGCCGCACATATCTGCTGGTGAAAAGCCGAGCAAACAGGACCGCTGAAAAAATGACGGAATGATGACCCTGGATAAAAGGTGGTTTTTCGATGATAAAAGTTTGATATAAAAAGGAATTATACAGGCCTGTATATGAGTGGGTAAGCTTCGGACTGATGTTGAAGCTTACCCAATGACCAGCATTATTGAGGCTTGATTTCGCAACTTTCATCATTACATTGCGCAGCAGCATCCTGCTCAATTTCTGTTATTGCCGACTGCGCCTGTTGCAGCGCCTGCAAGAAAATCTCACGTGGCTGTGCACCAGAAAGTGTGAGTTTCTGGTCAAACACGAAAAACGGTACCCCTGTGATATTGAGCTGTTCGCGGGCAATTTTTTCATCGTGACGAACGAAATCGGTCAATTCATCTGAATCAAGCACATACTCGACTTCGGCATTGTCCAAACCAATCCGTGAGGCAATTTCCTCAACCACCTCACGCTCACCAATCGCCAAGCCCTCAGTCATGTAGGCATGGAAAAAGGCCTCTTCTGCCTCATTGCCCAGACCCTTGCTCTGTGCCAGATGGATGATGCGGTGGGCATTGAAGCTGTTGCCCGAGTTGGCTTTCTGCCATTGAAAATCAATGCCTTCAGTAGCCGCCATTGCAGCTACATGACGTTGCATCTCCTCCATTTCGGCATAGCTTCGGCCATATTTTCTGGCTAGGCGCTCAGTATTGGAGCCCTCATGTTTTGCAGGTGCGTTTGGGTCAAGTTCATAACTGTGCCAATGCACCTCCAGTTCAATACCTGCCTCTGCCGCCACATGTTCAAGACGTTTTTTACCGATATAACAAAAAGGACAGACCACATCTGACCAAATATCCACACGCATGGAATATCTCTACAATTTCAGTTAATTTGATAATAGGGGCGTAACTACGAAATTTAAAGCAATGAAAATGTAATGCTCCGTTACGAGAAATGAAATAAAAATCAATTAACAGTCTATGTTTGATTGATTAAACTTAAATTCAGAACATAAAAAATATAAATATACTTGGAGGCTGTATGCGCCGTTTTTTATTCTTGCTTGGGCTTGTGGTGATCTGTATCGGTTCTTTTCTTCTCTATCAACATCAATTACAGCAACGTGCTGCTGACAGTAAACAGATGTTTGAAGTGGTGATGGCTGAGAAAATGCGTGAGTTATATGATCAAGCGCAGGATTGGAGCAAGCCTATACAACTCAATGTGCATGATGATCGTTTATCTGGTGATTATAAGTTGATGTCCGAATTTCTACTTAGTTATTGGATGCAAAATGTTGAGGCAAGAAACGCTTATTTAAGGCAACTCAAAGCAGCAAATTGGGATACTTTTTTAGATGTCGAACGTTTAGATCAAGACCGTCAAAAAGGTTATCGTGAGACTGAAAAAATGCTTCATGATGTTCGAAAAATCTCGACTGAATACGGAATAAACAGACAGAAAATACAGGCAGATTCACTTGAACAAGCAAAAAATCTTGCCATTCATAATGAAATGAGAAAATCCTTACAAGAAAAATTGCAAAATAACCTGAAAACAGACAAGGAGCATGACATTTTTCCGATTGAACAACAAGTTATTGAGAAAGCACAAGCGATGTTTGATATGTTAAAAACTTACCCTTGGCAAAGAGAAGATAACAAGATTCTTTTTAAGGAAACAGCACAAGTCAAAAAATTTAATGCACTTTATCAAGATGTGCTCAGCTTAAATCAGAAGATGGATAAAATTAAGCAAAACAATGTTGAAGTATTAGATCAAGAATTATAATTTCGTGATGCAATGGTGCCTTGTATACATCATTGCATGACTGAGTGCGAGCTTAAGCTTAATCAAAGATCTTTTCTGCGGCTTGGAAAGGTAGACTCACCACATCAATTGCCAAGGCAAATGGCAGCAGCACCAGTTTTTCGAAAGGGTTCATGCCTGATTTGGATGTGTAGCTTTCCTCTTTCTGGGTATAAATGGTGACCTGATAAGGCTTGCTTAAGGCTTTTAATGAGGTGAGGTTGTTTGCGGCAGGGTAGACTACACCCGCCAGCTTAATATCGAAGCAGAAGCGTTGAGCCTGCATGCGTTCATCACTGGAGGAAGAACATTCCTTGGCGCCATTTTCAATAAAAAACTCCAGATCTTTTTTGCTTAAATCCTCTTTAAGTTTTACATAGGAAAGAGGCAAGGTGCCCGAAAAATTGCCATCGTTCTTTTCAGAATAGAAACTGAGGTCGCGTGTGATCTGAATATTTTTAGGATCAAGCTTGCTAATCAAGGTCAGAAACTGGGAGCCGCCCTGTGTGAGGATATAGCTATTCTTTTGCCCTGCAATCACAATACTGTCTCTGGGTAAATTCAAAGCTGCCTGTGCAGGCCGTCCGAAAGCCACCACATTGTCTTCAACCAAAGTGACTCTAGTGGTTCGATTATAGGTTTTACCATCTTTCGTGATCAGGGTTCTGGTGGCACAGCCTGTGAAGATTAAAGTCGATAGCGCAACTAAAAAAGACGTTGTTATTATTCCTTTCATATCATTGTTCCTAAGTCGTCGCTTCCACTGTACCATGATCTAAAAAGGATTTTAATAGATGATGTGAGCGCTGTAGTTTGGTTAATTGTTCACTGACTTGCTCAAGCTCTTGTTCTATTTTTGCCTGTGCGACTGGACATAATGTGAACTTTTGTTTACCTAAGTCAAAACAAGGTAGTAATAGTTTAATATCTTTAAGATTCATTCCTGCATCATTTAATATTTTTATTTTGTTGATATTATTAATATTTTCTTGAGTATACTCTCTGTAATGATTCGCTGCCCGTTTGGGTATAATTAATCCTAATTCTTCATAATAACGTAACATGCGAGGACTCACCTTTGTGAGTTCAGCAACTTTAGCAAGATTCATTAAATTTCTCTTGACCTTAACAGTGCTGTCATAGTTTATATTTTTAACTCAAAATCAACAAGTCGAGATCATTATGAATTTTGAGCAAAAGAAAGCTGTAATCAGAAGATATTTCCAATATATTGATAACAGAGATTCAAGAATATTAGACCTTTATACGGAAGATGTGGAGTTACTTTTCCCAAAGTTTGGGCGTCATTATGGTAAAGAAGCGATGATACTCTTTGCTGAGCGAATGACAAAAATGCTTAACCAGTTACAACATGACATAGAAAATCTTGTATTTTTAGATGCAGGTGAAAAAGTCGTAGTTGAAGGTCGGGAGTGGGGCGAAATGGCTGATGGCACTCCATTTCCTGATGGAAAAGTCTCACAGGGTTTATTTTGTAATATTTTTGAGTTTAGGGATCAGCTTATTAGTTCGGTACACATATATGCTGATCCAGACCTCCCAAGTCTTGACCATGTAAGAATCAAAGCTTTAGCTTTAACCTCAAGTTAATATATTTCTGTGTAAAGTCCTCGTTAAAGCGAGGATTTTATCAAGCAAATATACCCATATTTACAAAGATCAAACATGTCCCATTGCAGATATGGATTTTATCTTTGGTTCAAATTTTTAATCATGGTCACCGTTTATCTGAGCCATACTGAATAAAACAGCGCTTTGTTGTAGCCTATTCATAGGTGCTTTTATTTAACTCACTATTTTCTTATGGATGAGAGATATTTGGAGCAAACGATGAACTTTCTAAAACGATCTGCCTTTATTGTCCTATTTGCTGTGATGGGTTTTCCCACTGTTCAGGCAGAAGAAGTGACCACATTGCCAACGATTCGCGTTATGGCTGAATCTGAGTTACGTGAGGAAGTGGGTCCTGTTCCATTTCAGGAAGACATGAAAGTGCGTCAGGCTTTGCAACACCGTATATATAAGACCCACAGTGATATGCAGAATGAGACCATAAAAGAAAGTACAGCCACTGTTGATTATCAGCCGAAAGCAGCCGATCCTGACCCATCTCAAATTCCGTTGCAATTACAACCCTATAATATTTTTGCCGTGGCGGAAGGTTTTCAGTCGTCAGACCCAACCAATGGGCTGTTTAAAATGTTGCAACCTTTTAATATTACTCGTGACAATGTCGATGGCATTCGTGATGGAACAATAAAAATTAATTTTGATGAGGTTCTGAGATTGCAGCAGCAAATTCGGGATGAGTTAAAAAGTCAAAATCAATTTCTTATGCGCTAAAGATTTTGAATTGTTGTTGGGAAAACCCCCACATATATAATGCGGGGGTAGCCTTTTATTGTTTTAGATAACGTTCAAAAATCCTAGAGAAATCATAATTTTCTATTTGTTTTCTGCGCTCTGTAAACTTGTTTTCAACCTGGATTGTGGTTTGTGAAATAATATCTGGCAAGTTTAGCAAAACCTGTTCTGATAATTCACGTAAGGAAAACATATTATTTACAGCTTGCTGAGTGATCACCAAAGAATTCATTTGTCTTTCAATTTCTTTGCATGCTTCGCCAATACTAAATAGGGCTTTATATAGATCACGGACTTTTTCAATTTGTGATTTTTCAATATCAATTGAATAACTTGCACCACCGAGTTGGAATTTGATTTCGACGTCCCGATCAATTGTACCTGCTGTTTCTAGAAGTACCCGACTGATTTGATTGTGTTTATAGGGATAACGATAAAGGGTACGTTTTTTACTGACAGCACTGGTTCCATCTAAATGTATAAAGGCAGTATTGGTAAAGCAATACTCATCCGTTTTTGCCTTGATCAAGAAGAAAATCTTTTCATTGTCTTCATGGAAAATATAGTCATCAATATCAGTTTTATCATAATCTTGCGGTTCAATAATCTTACCGATATCACTGGTTCCCATTAAATCTGCTGCCATATTTTTAAACATTGTTAGAGCCTTATCGTTTATTGGAGTTAGGATCATAATTGGCGAAGTATTGTTCTGTCTAGATTGAGTTTTTCATTAGGTGATATTTACCGTTTATCAGAGCTCTACTGAATCAAGCAAAATTTTGCTGTAGTCTTAATAAGTTGAATAGGCATTAAAATCGTGCTGAATATTAAAATTTAATAAACTAAAGAAATTACATTTTGAGAGAATCTTGAATAAATTTAATATTTTAATAAAAGAGAGAGGAGTTTTGCTTCTTTTTCTTATGGGACTGGCTTGGTTAACATTACCATCGAAATGTAGTTCGGAAAGTTGTGCTTATACAGCAATTTTAGCTGGGTTATTTACCTTTGGTTTGATGATTATTGTAGGAGTATTCCTTTTAAATTCTTGGTATAGATTAGTTAAAGAAGAAAATGAAAATAACGCGACAATCAAAGATTTTTTGATTTTGGTTTTAATATCTATCATTTATCTGGCGCAATGGTTTTTAATGCCATAAAAAATCCTCGCCGAAGCGAGGATTTTTGCTTATCAAAAGAGTGTATTAAACACGTTCGATAATAGTCGCGATACCTTGACCAAGACCGATACACATCGTCGCAAGACCGATTTGAGTATCTTGTTGTTCCATCACGTTTAACAATGTTGTTGTGATACGTGCACCCGAACAGCCCAATGGGTGACCCAATGCAATCGCACCACCATTCAAGTTGATGATGTCTTGTTTGTCATAGACGCCTAAGCCTTTCATGACTGATAAGCCTTGAGCAGCAAATGCTTCGTTTAATTCGATAGTTTGGATATCCGCCATCGTTAAACCAGCACGTTTAAGCGCTTTTTGAGTTGCTGGAACTGGACCGTAACCCATGATTGCAGCATCACATCCTGCAATTGCCATAGAACGAATCACAGCACGTGGTTTTAAACCAAGCGCTTGAGCACGTTCAGCAGACATAACTAACATTGCAGAAGCACCGTCAGAAAGAGCAGAAGAAGTTGCTGCTGTTACTGAACCACCTTTAGGATCGAAAACTGGTTTTAACGCTTTGAATGCTTCAAGGTTTGCATCAGCACGAATCACTTCATCGATGTCGCAAAGGATTTTGAAACCATTTGCATCATGACCTTCAACACCAACGATTTCGTTTTTAAAACGACCTTCTTGTGTTGCAGCCCAAGCACGACGGTGAGATTCAACACCGAAGGCATCTTGTTCTTCACGAGAGATACCGTTCATACGACCTAACATTTCAGCCGTTAAGCCCATCATGTTCGATGCTTTCGCATAGTGTTTAGATGCTTCAGGGTTCAGGTCGATGCCGTGCATCATACCGACGTGACCCATATGCTCTACACCACCGATGATGAAGATGTCACCTTGATTGGTTGCAATCTGTGCAGCAGCCGTGTGGATTGCTTGCATAGAAGAACCACACAAACGGTTAACCGTTTGACCGCCAGCAGTCTTTGGAATATCAGCCAATAAACCAATATTACGAGCAATGTTCATACCTTGCTCTAAAGTTTGGTTTACACAGCCCCAAATGATGTCTTCAACTTCGTTGGTATCAAATTGGTTACGAGCAACAAGTGCACGTACTAATTCAGCAGATAAACTGTCGGCACGTACATTGCGGAACATGCCGTTACGTGATTTGCCCATGGCAGAACGAACGCCATCGACAATCACAACGTCACGTGGATTTAAAGTAGCCATTCACGTCGCTCCTTAACCGTAGAATTTTTTGTTGTTAGCAGCCATGTCACGCAACATTTGTGGCGCTTCATAAGCTTTACCTAAATGTGCATATTTGTCGCAAAGCGCAACGTATTCAGCAACACCTGTTTGGTCGATGTAACGGCATGGACCACCACGGAATGGAGGGAAACCTACACCCATGATCATCGCCATATCTGCTTCAGAAGCAGTTGCAACGATGTTGTCTTCTAAGCAACGAACTGTTTCGTTACAGAAAGCAAGCATCATACGGTCAATGATTTCTTGTGGATCAAATTCGCGTTTTTCAGATGTTGCCACAGATGCCACAAGCTCGTATGCAGTTGGATCAACCACTTTGACTTTTTTGCCTTTGCGATCCAATTCATATTTGTAGAAACCTACGTCATTTTTTTGACCAAGACGTTTGTTTTCGTACATGACTTGGATTGAGCCTTTAAAGTCTGGCTTCATGCGGTCAGGGAAACCTTCTGCCATCACTTCTGCACCATGAACGCCCGTGTCGATACCGACAACGTCAATTAAGTATGCAGGGCCCATTGGCCAGCCGAATTTTTCCATGACTTTGTCGACTTGCTGGAAGTCTGCGCCATCTTTCAGTAATAAGTCGAATGCACCAAAGTAAGGGAACAATACGCGGTTCACTAAGAAACCTGGGCAGTCATTCACTACGATTGGTGTTTTACCCATTTTCTGAGCAAGAACCACAGTGGTCGCAATTGCTTCAGGTGAAGTTTTTTCACCACGAATAACTTCAACCAATGGCATCATGTGTACTGGGTTGAAGAAGTGCATACCAACGAAGTTTTCAGGACGTTGTAATGCTTTCGCAAGGCGTGTAATTGAGATTGTAGATGTGTTAGATGCAATGATCGTGTTTTCACGAACATGCTTTTCTGTATCTGCAAGTACGATTTCTTTAACTTTAGGGTTTTCAGTTACCGCTTCGATCACGATATCTACTTCTTTAAACTCGTCATAGCTTAAAGTTGGGCGGATACGTGCCAAAGTTTCACCCATTTCGGCAGGTGTCATTTTTTTACGTTCAACTTGCTTGGTCAGCAATTTGATTGCTTCAGACATCCCCAATGCTAATTGTGGGTTGCCGATGTCTTTCATGATAATTGGTGTGCCTTTGCTTGCCGCTTGGTAAGCAATACCACCGCCCATGATACCCGCGCCGAGTACAGCCGCTTGGTTCACAGGATGTGCACCTTTTTCATATTTTTTCGAGGTCTTTTTCACTACTTGGTCGTTGATAAACAAACCAATCAACGCACCTGCTTGAGGCGTTACAGCAGCTTTAGCAAAGCCTTCAGCTTCTGCTTTGAGCGCGTCATTACGTGGCAAGTTTGCACCTGCTTGTAATGAGTCAAGCAATAACTTAGGAGCAGGGTATTGTGCAGGGTTTGCTTTAGCTAATACCGCACCTTTCGCCGTGTTGAACGCCATCATTTGTTCAAGTGGGTTCAATTTTACAGGGTCTAATTTTTCTTGGCGTTTTGCTTTCCAGTCCAAACGACCCGCAAGTGCTTGTTTAACTAAGTCAACAGCAGCTTCTTGAAGTTTGTCAGCAGCGACGACTGCATCTACAGCGCCGTCTTTGAGTGCAGCATCAGGGCGTTTAGGGTTCGCCATTGCCATCCACTCAACAGCATTGTCGATACCAATTAAACGGCTTAAACGTACACTACCACCAAAACCAGGATAGATACCGAGTTTGATTTCTGGTAAGCCAACCTGTGCCTGCTCTGACATGACACGATAGTCACATACCAGACACATTTCAAAACCGCCACCCAATGCTGTGCCGTTGATTGCAGCAACTTTAGGGATGTCTAAATCTTCAAAGCTGTTGAAGATTTCATGGACAGGCATAAGCCAGTCAACAATCGCCTGTTCACCTGCAGCGAAGTTGTCGCCAAATTCAGTGATGTCTGCACCCACGATAAATGTTGATTTACCAGAGGTAACAACTAAGCCTTTAATGTCGTTATTGGCTTTAACTGCAGCAATCGCTGCCTGGAAGTCTTCGATGGTTGCACGGTTAAATTTATTAACCGACTCACCTTGTAGGTCAAAGCGGAATTCTGCAATTCCGTCCGCAAGCATTTGGACGGTAATGGCATTGCCAGCGTGGATCATGCCTGATCTCCTTGTTGTGGAGGATTCTAAGTTGATGTCATAAAGCTTATGCGCCTGGAAAGGCGCAAAAATGCTTCGCTAATCTTACGATAACTATATCCAAAAAGAACATAACAAGTTGTATCAAGCCGTGACGCGAGGGTCATCAATTTGTTGTAACTCATCGATTGTGTGAATCAGCTAGGCCATAAAAATGGGATAACAGTGTATTCCACTTTCTTCAAAGATGGGTTTGGATAGAGGATAAATATCGTTTTTGTTCGATTTAAGTAAGGAAAATTGGTGTTTAAGTACTTAAATTTGGTAAAATAGTCGGCTTATTTTTTGTGTGCGATTTGGAAAATTTGCGATCAAATTGGCATTGGGTTTTCATCTGGGCAGATAGAGTAAGTTATGATTAAGTGGATCATATTAGCGATATTTATCATTTCTGCGTTGTATATTCAGCGCCGTGGTAAAGTGAAACATTCGTTTTATCGTCAGTTTTTTGACCATTCAACCATTCTGGCACCCATTAATTTTTTAATGTACCTCTTTTCCAGAGTGCCAAACCAGCCGTATATCGATACCCAGTATTTTAAGGATTTAAAGATTCTTGATGAAAACTGGGAAATGATTCGGGATGAGGCCAAGGCCCTATATGACAAGGGTGGCATTAAGGCATCCAGCAGCTATGATGACTTGGGTTTTAATTCTTTCTTTAAAACAGGCTGGAAACGTTTTTATCTGAAATGGTATGACTCGGCACATCCATCTGCGGCTGAACTCTGCCCGAAAACAACGGCTTTATTAAAGACATTACCTAGCATTAAGGCGGCAATGTTTACCGAGCTTGCACCAGATAGCCGTTTAGTTCGCCATCGTGATCCTTATGCGGGTTCATTGCGTTACCATTTAGGTTTGATTACACCAAATGATGATCGCTGTTTTATTGATGTTGATGGGGAGCGTTATTCATGGCGTGATGGTGAAAGTGTGGTGTTCGATGAAACCTATATTCACTATGCGGAAAATACCACTGACCAGAATCGTATTATCTTTTTCGCTGATGTGGAACGTCCATTAAAAACCCGTTTTATGCAAAAGTTTAACCACTGGTTTGGAAAAAGTGTCATGACCGCAGCTAGTTCACCTAATGAGGCAGGCGATCAAACAGGTGGCTTAAATAAAGTCTTTGGTTATGTTTATCAAATTCGTATCAAGGCCAAAGCGTTAAAGGCTAAAAATCGTCAGCTTTACTATTTCCTGAAATGGTTCATCATGTTAGGGCTATTTTTCTTAATTTTTATTCGACCTTATGTATTTTAAGTCTGAATGAGATCAACGCCCGAAAGGGCGTTTTTTTATAACGATGATTTAGTTATTTATTTGTTTATAAATGTTGGCAAAAACAAATTCAGTTGAGTACTCAAGATTATATTGAATCTTATCCAACCCAAAATCTGTCACATGTAAATGAACTAGCCTGTGATTTCTTTAATGGGTCTGCATTTAATAGCGCTGAACAAGCATTGAGTCGAGTCTTTAAATGATAGGTGTTATTTGAGTTATTGAATTGATGGATTTTAGCTCAATTGACTTGAAATTGATGTATGCAGACTACATCATCGAAAGCATTACTGATGATGAAAGTCTGCTGTGAATCCAAACGCGCGTGAACATATTGAAAAAATCCTGACTCATATGACTCAATTGCCTGGTGTTTATAAAATGCTCGGCAAAGATGGAGAATTACTGTATGTCGGAAAAGCCAAAAACTTAAAGAATCGTGTATCCAGCTATTTTGTTAAAACCATTGAACATCCCAAAACACAGGCATTGGTTGCCCGTATCTATGATATTGAGACATTGGTTGTCCGTTCTGAAACTGAAGCGCTACTGCTTGAACAAAATCTGATTAAATTACATCGTCCGCCATACAATATTATGCTGCGCGATGATAAATCCTATGTCTATATCTTCGTCTCGGCAGACAAGCCCTATCCCCGCATTGCCAGTGGGCGTGGCAAGGGCAAGCATCAGGTCGGCAAGTTTTTTGGGCCTTATCCCAGTGCTTATAGCGCTAGAGATACGCTACTTGTATTACAAAAATTATTTAATGTGCGCCAATGTGAAAATAGTTATTTTTCACAACGTAAACGTCCTTGTTTACAGTATCAGATTAAACGTTGTACAGCGCCTTGTGTCGGTCTGATTAGCCCTCAGGACTATAAGGAAGATGTCGATAATTCAATTCGTTTTTTACAGGGTGATACCAAAGAACTCAATCAAGAGCTGATTGGAAAAATGGAACAGGCCGCCGAAGCACTGGAATTTGAAAAAGCGGTGTTCTATCGGGACCGTTTGGCCTTGCTACGTGAGGTTCAGGCACAGCAGGCGGTATTTAAGATCAAGGGTGAGGCCGATATTTTGGCGATTGCCCATCAGGCAGGCGTAACCTGCGTCCAGATCATGTATGTGCGGAATGGGCGTATGCTGGGCGGAAAAAGTTATTTTCCTGATATGTTGGGAGATGACCTGGGCCAGATGCTTACTGATTTTATGGCCAACTTCTATTTTCAGGTGGCGGATGAGGTGCCAACTGAGTTGATTGTAAATGTAGATATTCCCGACCAAAAACAATTAGAAGAAGCATTACAACAAACCTTCAATAAGAAAGTTCAAATCAAACATAAAGTGCGTGAAACGCGGGCAGAATGGCAAGAGCTGGCACAAATGAATGTGCAGCATGCCATTAAAGGTAAACTCAGCAACCATTTGGAATTGAACGAGCGTTTTCATCAACTTGAACAAGTGGTTGGTCGTCCCATTGACCGAATTGAATGCTTTGATATCAGTCATACTATGGGTGAAGCACCGATTGCTTCTTGTGTGGTGTTTGATCAGGGCGGTGCGAGAAAGCGCGATTATCGCCAGTTTGCGATTCAGGATATTACGGGCGGGGATGATTATGCGGCGATGCGTCAGGCACTGATCCGTCGCTATAAAAAGAATATGTTGCCTGATCTGCTCCTGATTGATGGCGGTAAGGGGCAACTGCATATGGCCATGGAGGTGATGCAGGAACTCCAGCTCGATGCTTTTATGATTGGTGTTTCTAAAGGTGAGGGACGTAAACCGGGATTAGAAACGCTGCATTTTACCGATGGGACAAAAATTCAATTACCCGAAGACCATAAAGCTTTACACCTCATCCAACAAGTGCGAGATGAAGCGCATCGTTTCGCCATTACCAAACATCGAGCTAAGCGTGATAAACGCCGTAGTAGTTCAGTTTTGGAAGCTATTCCTGGGCTAGGGCCAAAACGCCGTCGTGATCTACTCACTCATTTTGGTGGGATTCAGGGTGTTTTAAAAGCTTCAGAAAAAGAGTTGATGCTGGTGCCAGGCCTAGGAGAAGTGATGGCAGGGACAATTTATAAAATTCTGCATGAATAATTTGACCGATTGGCTCAATCTCTCAATGACTGATGCGTCAATAATCATTCACAAACAGGGAAAAACATTTAAAGATAAGATGGTTTGACAATTAAGGAAAGATAATGTCATTGCTTCCGCTGTATCAACAGGTTGAACATCAAGAGTGGATTGATATTCCCTCAGGATGGTTACAAGGTCGCACCGTATTTGGCGGTTTAGTTGCAGGATTATTAATCCAAAAGGCGCAGAGCGTGGTTCATGATACAACAAAGCAGTTATTGAGTTGTAATGTGACCTTTGTTGGTCCTGTGCAAGAAGGGCAGGCTAAACTCACGGCGGAAGTGTTGCGAGAGGGTAAATCGGTTACAACTTTAGAAGTGCGGTTATGGCAAGCAGATACTGTACAAAGTATTTTAATAGCAAGTTTTGGTTCGCAGCGTGAATCTCGGATTCATGTGCAAAATCTACCACAAGTTCCTGATTATCCACTGCCAGCACAGTTGGAAAAAACAGCTTATATTGAAGGCTTAATGCCACAATGTTTTCAACAGTTTGAACTATGTTGGGCTGAAGGGTATTATCCAATGGCTGGCAGCAAAGTGCCTGACTTTGGTGGATGGTGTCGTTTTATACCTCAGTTGCATCCAAATCGCGAAATGAAACTAGCCGATCTATTTGGATTGATGGATGTGTGGCCACCTGGTGTGTTGCCCATGTTTAAAACCCCTGCACCTGCAAGTTCATTAACATGGCAAATTACCTATTTGCAGCCGATTGCTCATCAAGTACAGGACTGGTTCAAATACAAAGTAGTGACTGAATATGCTGAACATGGTTATTCAACCGAGTATGCTTATCTTTGGGATGATGAAAATCGACTGATTGCGGTACTTCGACAAACAGTTGCCGTTTTTGCCTAGTCGACACTGCCGTGCATTTCGTATAAAGTTGCTTACACATGGATACAATCTCGGCACATCCTTTGTGCGACATGCATATTTGATGCGAACAACATGGCGGTGTTTATGAGCACAGGGCGAATCCTGAACATTCCTAATATTTTAACTTTGGCGCGTATTGCCCTTATTCCCGTGTTTCTGGCAATTGCCTATTGGCCGCCTGCCATTGGGATTGCTGAGCATCATGGGGGAATGATGCGACATCTGATATTGACTGCAATCTTTGTTCTTGCAGCAGTGACAGATTGGTTCGATGGGTATTTAGCTCGGACTTTGAATCAGACTTCTGCTTTCGGGCGTTTCCTTGATCCTGTTGCTGATAAGCTGATGGTTGCGGCGGCATTGATCGTACTGGTGCAATGGCAACCGACCATTTCAATGGCTTTTGCGGCGATTGTGATTATTTCCCGTGAAATTACTGTTTCAGCATTGCGTGAATGGATGGCTGAATTGGGTGCACGTACCAGTGTGGCAGTTTCTACGGTAGGAAAGTACAAAACAGCATTTCAAATGATTGCGATTAGTGTGTTTCTGCTCAACTGGAAACCACTGGAAATGTGGGCCTATGCCTTGCTTTATGCGGCAGTGATTTTGACGTTGTGGTCGATGTTTATTTATATGAAAGCAGCATGGCCTTATCTGAAACAGCCCTAACTATTTTTCTGTATTGCCATATAAATTAAGGCCTTTCTTTTGAAAGGCTTTTTTATATCTGCTCATAAAAAAACAGGCAAGAAAAAAGCCCATAACAACAATGAGCTTAGTTCTCTAACTCTAAGGAAAAGTCATGCTCTTTTGGGGAGAGTATGCTGAAGAACAGAATCATCATATGAGAATTTTTTGTTATTTACAACGCATAAAAATGTAAATGTTTTTTAATATTCTCAGGTTTAATTTCCCTGACTTTCAGAAAGGGTGGCAAATTTATGCTCAATCTGTGCGGCATTGCCTTGCAAGATTTCAATCAGTTTTTGAATATTTAGAAAGTGAAAACGGTTCTTTGAGGCAAGCAAAGTCAATGCAATGGGTGCTTCTTTGTTTGAGAAACGAATTGGCACTGAAAGGCCACAAATCATTGGGTCAATCTCACCCTGTGATAAATAGAAGCCCTGTTTCTTGATTTTTCGCATTTGCTGCATGAATTCATCGAGACTATGGGCAAAGCCTACCTGAGCAAGTTCCTGAGTAAACTGGTGATAATAAGCTTGAATCTGTTGCTTGGAGAGATGAGCAATCACAATTTTGGGTGAAGCACCTACATAAACAGGGCGTGGACAACCCCTGCCGTATGAGATGAGTTCTGCTTCTTTAAAAGTTTCATGATGCAGGTCGATGCAATAGTCATGGTTCAGGTAGGTCAGCAGGCAGCATAGTTCGGTACGTTCCACGATATCCCGCATAAAGGGGATGCTGATTTGCACCAATGGGTCGGTACTGTGTGAAATATAATCCAGAACCGCAATTTTAGAACCTAAAGTGTAGTCACCTGATGTACCACTGATCCGCTTTAGCATATCAGTTGACACCAGTTCCTTGAGGTAACGGTAGGCGGTTGGTTTGGAAAGACCGAGCTCATCACAAATGATATCGACATTGATAATCGGGCGTGAAACTGAAAACAAGTCCAGCACGGTGAGAATTTTACCAAAACTCGAAATTGCCATGATGAGAAATCTACTCCTTAAAATAACCTTAAAACCGAACTTTTATTGCTTTATAACAGAAAAATTTAAGGTCGGATATGGACTTTTGGACTTGATCGGCAGGCAAGATTAAATTAATGCCGCTGCTGAGAAAATAATGGTGTTTTAAAAGTATTATTCTAAATTAAATATGTAAATTATCAAATGGCGATAATTTATCTTGACTAATGCGCTGGGTTTTGAAAAAATTGTCAGTGCAATGTCTTTATTGGATAATTATTTTTAGGCTCATGCTGCAAAAGCTCCAATCATTGTGCATCACTCCAAATCATCAGTTCTCACCTTGTCAAAGCAATCTGGTTGTTTCCAGGTTGGCTGATTCTGTCGCCACATTTCTATGTGAGGTAAATGATCGGGGCGGTAGACTACTCGTGATGCCTTAGATATTCATGCCTTGGCGGTGCATCTGGCTTATGAAAAAGGTGAACTTAAAGGCATGACCAAACCATTACAGGAAATGCTGCATCAGGTTTCATTGGTGGTTGCCAACCTTGTGGCCCTGTCCCAGCGAGTCACGCAGCTTGAGCACATGCAAATGATCAGTCTTGCACCGCATTTAAATGTCATCCGTCAGGATACTCTGGCTTTTTTAAAGCAGGAACGAACATTAACTGCTGTGGATTTGCAAGGTTTGCGGCCTTGCTTGATCGTCATCAACTGTATGTGGTGGGTTATTTTGAGGAAACCAAGCTCAATCGTATCCACGTGGGCGATCAAGCCACAGTACAGCTCATGGGAGATCGCCAGAAAATTCGTGGGCATGTGCAAGGCATTGCAATGGGAATTGAAGACCGTGAACGTTCAGGTAGCTCTAATTTATTGGCGAATGTGAATCCAACCTTTAGCTGGGTACGTTTGGCCCAGCGTGTGCCTGTTAAAATTATGCTGGATGAGCAACCACAGAATCCGTTGGCCTTTGTTTCAGGACGAACAGCAACGGTTAGAATTATTGAGAAATGATCAAGGCGTAATCCCAGCAGGATCACGATACCAGCTTTGAATTAGCAGCGCAGCGGCAAAACTATCTGCTGACAAACGTTTAGCCTGCCCCTTGTTCTGGTAAAACTCAAGTTCTTCCCTTGCTTCACGGGTGGTCAGGCGTTCATCTACCATCCATGTTTCAATATTGGTCTGATGGCGTAAACGCCGTGCAAACTTACGCGCACGTGCTGACAGTTCAGATTCACTATCATCCATATTCAATGGTAAGCCAACCAGAAACAGGTTGGGTTGCCATTCCCTGACCAGTTTTAACAACTGATTCCAGTCAGGAATACCATCTTTCATGGCAAATAATGGCAGGGGAGTGGCACTTTCAATAGTGGATTGACCAATTGCCATCCCCATTTTCTGGGTGCCAAAATCAAAAGCCATGATGGATTGGGACGCTTGCATATCAGGCATGACCAATTTCAGACGCAAACCAGGTACGGTCTACCCCAATTTTTTTATAGGCAGCATCCCAGCGATCGTTATAAGGCAGGTTGAAAATCAGGTCCATGTCAGATTCACAGATCAGCCAGTCACCCCGTGCAATTTCTTCCTCAAGCTGGTGTTTGCCCCAGCTCGCATAGCCTAATGCAACCTGGTAACGCCCAACACCCTCGTTATGCGCAATCGCATCCAGAATATCCTTGCTGGTGGTGATACAGACATTCTCGCCAACCGCAATCGACGAGTGCCAGGTTGGTTGGCCCGTATGCAGCACAAAACCAGCTTCAGGACGTAAAGGGCCGCCCTGCAAAACCGCATGTGGCTGTACGTTGTCTGCATCGATCTCCAAATCGTTGAGGAGTTCCCTGATCTGTAGGTTTGATGGGCGATTAATCACGATGCCCTGAGCACCATCCTCATCATGACGAGCAACATAAATGACTGTGTTTGCAAAGAAGTCATCTGCCATGTCTGGTGGAGCGATAAGACAACGGTGAGTTAAATATTGTTTCGTCACCTTGGCGGTTCTCCATCAAAACAAGTCCCACTTTAAAAAGGGGATTTAGGGGGATTAAATAATAGGTTGTTTTTATCAACATACAAGAGTTGATTGGATTTCGCCAATCATTTTCTGATATTTTGTTGCATAAACTAGGCTGACTGGAATTTGAGCTGACGCAACTGTCTGGCGTGCTGCAAGGTGGTTTCGCTAATTTCAACACCACCAGACATGCGGGCAAGCTCCAGAATACGCTGTTCTTCATCCAGTTCAATGATGGTGCTACTGGCGGGGTCGGTCTGTTGTTTCTTCACCAGCAAATGCTGGTCAGACTGTGCTGCAACCTGAGCCTGATGGGTGATACAAAGCAACTGTACATGCTGCGCCAAGTCAGCCAACAAACGCCCCACCACTTCAGCTGTGCCGCCACTGATCCCCACATCGATTTCGTCAAATACCAACACCTCAGATTCGGTTTTTTCAGCATTCATGACCTGCATCACCAGGGCGATACGTGACAGTTCACCGCCTGATGCAACACGGGCCAGCGGTTGCGGTGGAATACCCTTGTTGGCCGTGAATAAGAGTTGAATAAAACTTAGACCCTCGGCATTGGCTGCTTCCAGAGGTTCAAACTTAAACTCAAAATATGCTTCTGGTAATGCTAGTGGTTTGACTTGCTCAGTCAACTGTTTTGCCAATGGAATGGCAGCTTTACGACGGATTTCATCCAGATGCTGTGCCTGTTGCATAAACTCCTGATAGGAAACTTCAACCTGTTCCGCCAGAGTTTCAGGATCTTCCAGTTGATGCAGTTGCTCTAGCTCTTGTTGCCAGATTTCATATTCCTGTTTCAGCAGTTCAGGCTGGGTACGGTATTTACGTGCAAGGCGGTGAAAAACTTCCAGTGTTGCATTGAGCTGTTCCATGCGCTCAGGATCAAAGCTTTGACGGTCAATAAACTGACGTAGGCTGGAGGTGGCGTCATCAATCTCACTTTGTGCATTTAACAGTGAATTGTAGATACTGGAAAGCTGTTCACTGCGACCCGCATGCGACTCTAAACGACGAATAATGGAAGCGATTTCCTGCGTGATGTTTTGCTCAGCTTCATCCAGCACATTCAGGCTATAAGCACAGTCCTGCATAATGTGTTCATGGTGACTAAGACGGTCAAATTCCTGTTCAATCTCTCGATAATCGGTTTGAATCACATCTTCCAGTTCTTCTATTTGTGATTCCAGAGTTTGTATTCTTTGAATTCGGGTGGTCTGTGCATCTAAGGCGGCTTGATGTTGTCGGATATTTGTTTGCCATGTCGCATAGGCTTCACGTACTGCATCAGCAGGAGCGGCAAAGTTGCTATAACGGTCGAGCCAGTGTTTTGGATAGGGCGGTTCAAGTAACTGCTGCTGGCTATGCTGGCTATAGAGCTGGACCAACAAACGCCCAATTTCTTTCAGTTCAGCCAAGCTACCTGGACGACCATTAATCCACGCCTTGCTGCGTCCAGTGGCAAAAATCACACGTCTTAAATGAATCTCACCTGAATCATCATCCAGTTCATGCTCAGCCAGCCATTTAGCCTCTACACTATCGGGTTTATAGCTAAAGACAGCGGTCACATCGGCCTTATCCGCCCCATAGCGTACATAATTGGTGTCGGTACGTTCCCCCAGACATGCGGAGAGTGCATCTAACAATAATGATTTGCCGGCGCCAGTTTCACCAGTCAGCACATTGAAACCCTGTTCAATGTCCAGTGCCAGATGGTCGGCAAGTGCAAAATTAATTAAAGTTAAATGGGTGAGCATAAATGCATCCAATGCACAGAATATTTTGCTTAAAGATAAAGAAGTTTTATCCTAGCGACAAGAGTGAATTACGCTTGGCAATATTAAAAAAATAAAATCAACAGGGACTAAATATGGGAATAAAAATTGCTAGTTTTGCATAAGGAAATGGATTGATTAGTTGCGATGGCACAATTAAACTACGTCCAGCATAATCTAATATAAATGCGGCATTATTTGGAGAGTACGCATGAGTTCAGTGCAGTTTGATCATGTAACGGTCATCAAAAAATCGAATGTGTATTTTGGTGGGGCATGTATCAGTCATACAGTACAGTTTGAAGACGGTACAAAAAAGACTTTAGGTGTGATTCTACCCACTGAGCAGCCTTTAACCTTTGCGACCCATGTGCCAGAGCGTATGGAGATCATTTCGGGTGAATGTCGGGTTAAAATCGCCGACAGCACTGAAAGTGAATTGTTCCGTGCGGGGCAGTCTTTCTATGTGCCAGGCAATAGCAAGTTTGACATTGAGACGGATGAAGTCCTTGATTACGTTTGCCATTTAGAAGGCTAACCTATTCGCGTCTAAATCGGGTACACTAGATTTAATGGAAATCCTGTAAAAGTCATTTTGCAGGATTTTTATTTTTATGAAATCTCCTTTTATATTCCGCTTTCTTAAAGAGGTCGTTCATGGCAAAACCTGAATATTATTATGGCGTTCATTCAGTGGAGTCATTGCTGGAGCTGGAGCCTGAACGAGTTTTGACCTTATTCACCCTGAAAGGGCGTGATGATCAGCGTCTACAAAAGATTTTGCAGTTGGCTGAACCTTTTGGGATTAGTGTACAGAAAGCCAGCCGAGACAGTCTCGAAAAACTGGCAGGTCTGCCATTTCACCAAGGTGTAGTTGCTGCAGTTCGACCACATCCAACTTTAAATGAAAAAGATTTGGATCAGTTAATGCAGCAATCACCTGATGCTTTATTGTTGGCATTGGATCAAGTCACTGATCCGCATAATCTAGGGGCTTGTATTCGTACTGCTGCTGCAATGGGGGTGCAAGCCGTGATTGTACCGCGTGACCGTTCAGCAAGCTTAACCCCGACAGCACGTAAGGTTGCCGCAGGTGGGGCGGAAAAAGTTAAGTTTATTCAAGTGACTAACTTAGCTCGAACATTGGCGCATCTCAAAGAAACAACACATATGCGTGTTATTGGCACAATGCTAGATGAAAAAGCATTGCCAATTCAGCAATGTGATTTTAACGGTCCAGTGGTGATTGTGATGGGGGCGGAAGATACAGGATTAAGGCCTATAACCCAGTCGCAATGTGACCAAACCGTTTATATCCCGATGTCTGGTGATTTACAAAGTTTAAACGTCAGTGTGGCGACAGGGATGGCACTTTATGAGGCATGCCGACAGCGTAATGCTGTATAATTCACACAATTATCGTCAATGTAATTAAAAATGACCGCTCGCACGCAAGGCTATCTGTTCGTTTGTATCACCATGTGCATCTGGGGTGGTTTTACCATTCTCTCCCGTTTAAATCTGCACTGGCATGTCAGTGCCTGGGACTTGGTGGCAATGCGTTTTGCGATAGCCTTTCTTATTTTAATGCCTGTGCTGCTGTATAAAAAAGATTTGGCATTCTTGTGGCATCCCCGCCCAATTATTTTGGCTTTAACTGGCGGGCTGGCTTACTGTCTAACGGTTTATACTGCTTTTTTACAAGCACCAGCAGCCCATGCTGCAATCTTCTTAAATGGCTGTATTCCTTTATGTACGGCTGTTGCTGCTTATTTATTGTTTAAACAGCCTTTTGATAAACATACCTGGCTCAGTCTCATCATTATGTTGAGTGCTCTGGCATTGATGAGTTATCTGATGTTGCATGAGCAGGCCTCTGCCTTTGGTCTTGGCGATGTGCTTTACTTCCTAAGCGCTGTTTGGTGGGGCATCTTCACTGTACTGTTAAAACAGTGGAAGCTATCGGCCTGGCATTCGATGGCAAGTGTGGCCATTTGGTCAGCACTGATTTATTTACCGATCTATATCCTATTTATTCCTAAACATTTTCAGGAAGCAGAGCCTGTCCATTTGCTGGTACAGGGTGTATTTCATGGTGTTTTGGTGGTGATTATTGCAACCCTGACCTATGTTGCCGCAATTGAACGTTTGGGTGCATTTAAAACGGGAAGCATTGTGACCTTGGCGCCATTTATTGCTGCTGTCATTGCTGTACCTCTGTTAAATGAACCTTTGAGTCCAGCGATTATGTGTGGATTAGTGGGTATGGGTATTGGCGCTTTACAACCATGGCGCTGGTTCCGTAAAGATGCATTAACGGCCCAGTTGTCTCAACAGAAACAGGATTAGCCGATCTGCTCAGCCCGCTGTAAATAATTAAGGTGTAATGGTTTGAGCTGCTTGTGCAGATGTTCAAGTAGTCCATCGTTCAGCACAATATCATTGGCGAGCTGTTGTTTTTGAGTACGGGGCATTTGGGCTGCAATAATCTTTCGTATTTGCTCTTCAGTTTGCCCATCACGCTGGCTGGCACGTTGTAACTGGGTTTGTTCATCTGCATCAATCAACAGAGTGTGTTGAACCAGTTCATGCTGGTTAGTTTCAAAGAGCAGGGGGGAAACTAGAATCACGTAGGGGCTTTCTGCTTGGTATAGCTGCTGGATGATGGATTGGCGAATAGCAGGGTGGGTGATTTGTTCTAAACTGTGACGAGCCTCTGGGAACTGAAAAATATGTTCACGTAATGCGCGGCGGTCTAGATGACCATCTTCCAGTAACACCCAGTCGCCAAATAGCTGTTGAATTTTCTGTAACGTTGGCTGGCCTGGTTCAACAATTTCCCTCGCAACAACATCAGCATCAATGACGCGAATACCTTGGGATTCAAACCATTGCGTGGCGGCTGACTTACCACTGCCAATCCCGCCTGTAATGCCCAAGATAAAGCGCATATTAACCACCTAAATAGACTTTCATAATTTGATCACCCCATAAAAATGCGATCCAGCCTGCAATGGCGATATAGGGACCAAAGGCAAAGGGCTGATTTTCACCACGTATTTTCATGAGAATAATACCAATAATGGCACCCACGACTGAGGAAAGCAGCACAACAAGCGGAAGCATCATAGGCCCCATCCAGGCACCCAGGGCAGCAAGCAACTTAAAGTCACCATATCCCATACCTTCTTTACCAGTCACCAATTTAAAAAGATAGTAAACCACCCATAGACAGAGGAAACCAATCAAATAACCCCAAATCGCTGACGTGGCAGTTGTATAAATTGCAAAACTGTTAATTCCCAAACCTAGTGCTGCCAAAGGAAGCGTAAAACGGTCTGGTAACAATTGCGTATCGAAATCAATAAAAGTGAGTGTGATCAATACCCATGTGAGGACTAAGCCAAAGAGCATTTGAATGGTTGCACCAAATACTGCTACAACGATTAATGAACAAACCATGGTGAGAAGTTCAATTAATGGATAGCGAATACTAATTGGATTCTGGCAAGAACCACATTTGCCACGAAGAATGATCCAACTGATGATAGGTATATTCTGATACCAGCGAATAGGGGATTTACATTGAGGACAGGTTGAGGCAGGTTGGCTTAATGTTAACTTACTTTGATCAATAAGTGGTTGCTCTGGATGAAGCAGCATTTGGCATTCCTGATGCCATTCTTGCTCCATCATTTTTGGCGTACGAAAAATGACAACGTTGAGAAAACTACCAATACATAGACTCAAAAGCCCAACTGCTAGGTACAGTGCAGTTGGGTTCTCGATAAAATAAGAGAGTGATTGTTGCATTAGACCACAGAACCCATTTGGAAGATTGGCAGATACATGGCAATGACAAGACCACCAACAAGTACGCCTAAAATAGCCATAATCAATGGTTCCATCATTGAGGTTAAGCCATCGACCGCATTATCCACTTCATTTTCATAGTGGGTCGCCACTTTGTCTAGCATACTATCCAAGGCACCTGATTCTTCACCAATTGCAACCATTTGAATCGCCATGGATGGAAAACGGTTAGAAACGCGCATCGCAAAGTGCAACTGTTGGCCTGTGGCGACATCTTCACGGATTTTCATCACTGCTTCTTCGTAAATCACATTATTTGTTGCACCTGCTGTAGATTCAAGAGCATCAATCAGTGGTACACCTGCTGCAAAGGTGGTGGCTAGGGTACGACTATAGCGGGCAATAATGGCTTTATATACTAAATCACCAAAAATTGGTGCCTTGAGTGCCATTTTATCTAAAAGATCACGAAACTTCTTGCTACGTTTCTTTGCCTCAAGAAAAGCGGTAATAATTGCGCCAATCACGATGATAAGAATAAACCAGTATTCCTGCATCCACTTGGACATATTGACGACCATTTTAGTAAAAGCGGGCAGGTCTGCACCAAAGGAACTAAACAGATCCTGGAAAACAGGAACCACTTTGACCATCAGAATAATGGTTACGACCACTGCAACCACAATGACTGTGGCTGGATATTTCATGGCCTTTTTAATTTTTTGTTTGAGTAATTCACTTTTTTCCTTATAAATCGCTACACGATCCAGCATGGTTTCAAGGGCACCTGATTGTTCACCAGATTCAACTAAGGAACAAAAAAGGTTGTCAAAATACTGAGGATATTTTTTCAGGGCGCCTGCAAAAGTATTCCCCCCTTCTACTTCACCCTTAATCCCCAACACCACTTCGCGCATGGCAGGATTTTCCAGGCCTTCGGCAACGATTTCAAAACCTTGCACTAATGGCACACCAGCTTTCATCATAGTCGCTAATTGGCGGGTAAAGATGGTGATATCTAGTGTGGTGACTTTCTTTTTCATTAATCCTTCGAGAATGTTTTTACGTTTTTCCCGAATATTCTTGATGGTCACACCTTGTTTACGTAAGGTGACTTTTGCTAAAGCCATATTACGTGCTGGTAATTCCCCTTTAATTTTTGCCCCTTTACGATCGACCCCTTCATAGGCAAAAGTAGGCATCATTTGCGCTTTTTTCGCTGCCATGATTCTTAATCCTTTTTATTGATTTTATTCACTGGTGACTCGGTTGACTTCCTGTAGGGAAGTAATCCCCTGTATCACTTTTTTCAAACCCGAACGTCGTAAATTGTTGAATCCCGCTTTTTCCGAGGCTGCTGCAATTTCCAGGGCATTACCATCTTCCATAATAATTCTGGATATTTCTGGCGTCACTTTCATGACTTCATAAATACCGACACGGCCCTTGTAGCCTTCCCTGCATTCACTACAGCCTACAGGTTGAAATATCTTAAATTCTGGGTCCGTGAGATCCTGTTCAGTAAAACCGAGTTCTAGCAGACTCTGTTTTGGAATTTCAACAACTTCCTTACATTGAGCACATAATCGACGTGCTAAGCGTTGTGCAATCACTAGGTTGACTGAAGTGGCGATATTAAAGGAGGGTACCCCCATGTTGCGTAATCGAGTTAAAGTTTCTGGCGCACTGTTGGTGTGTAGCGTTGACATCACCATGTGGCCTGTCTGAGCGGCTTTAATGGCGATTTCGGCTGTTTCTAAATCACGAATCTCACCGACCATAATTACATCAGGGTCTTGACGTAAGAAAGCCTTTAATGCAGCAGAGAAAGTCAATCCTGTCTTTGGATTCACGTTGACCTGATTAATGCCTTCCAAGTTAATTTCCACAGGGTCTTCTGCTGTTGAAATATTGGTATCTTCAGTGTTTAGAATATTTAGACCAGTATATAGCGATACAGTTTTACCAGAACCTGTTGGACCTGTAATCAGTAGCATTCCTTGAGGCTTTTCAAGTGCTTCCATGAATAATGCTTTCTGGTTATCTTCATAGCCTAATGCTTCAATGCCGAGCATAGCACTTGATGGATCCAAAATACGAAGTACTAATTTTTCACCAAACAGGGTGGGTAAAGAGTTGACACGGAAATCAATCGCTTTGGTTTTTGACAATTTAAGTTTAATACGACCATCTTGAGGCATTCGTTTTTCAGAAATATCCATTTGGGACATCACTTTTAAACGAGAGGCAAGTCGATTCGCCATTTGTAAAGGTGGGGTAGCAATCTGGCGTAATACACCATCCACGCGGTATCGTACTCGATACATTTTTTCATACGGTTCAAAATGTAAGTCTGATGCACCCATCCGAATCGCATCAATCAATAATTTATTGATATATTTTACAATCGGAGACTCCTCTCCTTGGGCAGGTTCATCATCATCTTTAGGTGTGTCTGTCACGACATCCACATCTAGGTCAAAATCTTCACTATCACCGAAATCAAAGCTACCACTGTCACCAAACTGTTGTTCAATCAGTTTCTCAAGCTTGTTATGTTCAACAATAATCGGTTCAATATTAAGCTTGGTGTTAAAGCGAATGGCATCTAATGAATCAATATTGGTTGGATTGCTCGTAGCAACATACAAAATTTGTCCACGTTGTATTAACGGAACAACACGATGTTTTTGTATCAGCTTGTTGTCTGTTAAATCTTTGGGTAATAAGGCTGTATCATATACAGCAAGGTCAAAAAGAGGCTCATCGAATTCATGGGAAATACTTTCTGCAACTGTGAGTGGTGAGAGGCGTTGATGCTCAATCAGGTGAGCCACAATATCCTGTTGGGCCTTTTTTGCCGCATCAATGGCATTCTGCATGTTTGATGCAGACAAATGCCCCTCTTCGACTAAACGCCGAATGAACCCTGAAAATTTTGGAGACGTATGTAAACCTGACATCTGTCCGCCTTGTGACAATAAATGTTTATAATAGCTATCTTACAAAATTATACTTTTGTTGGGTAAAAATACTACTGGAGAAAGTGTCGTTTTTGACTTGATTCGTATCTAAAACGTTGAACTGATCGAATTTTTTACAAATTAATTTTCTAAAACCAAGACAATTAGCTAAAAATGAAAATAATAAAATCCGTCAGGAAATGACCTACTTTCAAATAAATAGAATGCTATTCCCTTGTAACATTAATTTTTACAAACAACTGTACAGTGGTTATCAGGTTAAACCAGATAAAAAAACTGAATTTTATAAAAATCCGTGTAAAATATGCAGCATTTTTTAGAAATTAGCAGTAGACCAAAGTATGTCGACTCCGACCATTACCCCTTGGGTTGTTGGCAATTGGAAAATGAATCCAATGCATGCTGACGCTCTTCAATTAATAGAAGAATTTAAACGGCTATTACAACAGGACAATATTTTGCCTGAGCAATGCCATATTGGTATGGCACCGATTGCAATTGCGCTTACAAGTATTCAGGCACAGCTCAAGGATGCGGTTCGGACAATTTACACGGTGGCTCAGGATGTATCGCGTGTAGCGGGAACGGGTGCGTATACAGGTGAAGTGAGTGCAGAATTGCTCAAGGATAGCCAAATTGATTTTGTTTTGGTTGGCCATTCCGAGCGTCGTGAATTATTTGGTGATGGTGTCGAAACGCTTCAGTCAAAATTGTATAATGCGTTGAATGCTGGTCTCAATGTGATTTACTGTGTGGGTGAAAGCCTTGAGCAGCGTGAGCAGGGACTGGCTGAGCAAGTGGTATTGCAACAAATCTGTGATATCGCCTCAGTGGTGAAGCCTGAACAGTGGCAAAATATTGTGGTTGCTTATGAGCCGATCTGGGCGATTGGTACGGGAAAAACTGCGTCACCAGCAGATGCCCAAACCATGCATGCAAAAATCCGTGAGGGGCTAAAGCAAATTACACCTGTAGGTGCGCAAATGGCGATCTTATATGGTGGCAGTGTTAAGCCTGAAAATGCGGCTGAATTGGCGGCATGTCCAGATATTAATGGCGCTTTAGTGGGTGGGGCATCACTCAACGCGCAATCTTTTTACCAAATTGCAAAAGCATTTGCACAAAATAAGTAACGGGGAATAGAAATGTATAGTTTTATACTCGTTGTACATATCATTTTAGCAATCTTGATTATTGCATTGGTTTTGGTACAACAAGGTAAGGGTGCGGAAGCAGGCGCGTCATTCGGTGGCGGTGGTGCGGCAACAGTATTTGGTGCATCTGGGGCGGGAAATTTCCTGACCCGTTTAACTACTATCTTTACCGCATTGTTTTTCGTCACCAGTTTAACCCTGGCGGTTTTTGCGAAAAAACAGACCATAGATGCCTATAGTTTAAAAACTGTGCAAAGTTCAACGTCTGTTCCTACAACATCGCCTGAAACTTCATCAAATGCACCGAAAACGACAGAATAAGTCGAATTAATCCTTTCCTTTTGGGATTTAAAGGAATAGAATGCGTCCCAGAAAGCTGCGGTGGTGGTGGAATTGGTAGACACGCTACCTTGAGGTGGTAGTGCTTTCGGGCGTGGGGGTTCAAGTCCCCCCTTCCGCACCAAGCTTAATAACCAGTAAGTTTGGTGTTGCAGTGATTGTTGATGCGGGATGGAGCAGTCTGGTAGCTCGTCGGGCTCATAACCCGAAGGTCGTTGGTTCAAATCCAGCTCCCGCTACCATTTGATTAAGGTGCAACTTAATCAGGCAAATGTAAAAAACTTCAATTGACTTTTTTTTATATTTGTATATACTTTTTGCACGTTGATGCGGGATGGAGCAGTCTGGTAGCTCGTCGGGCTCATAACCCGAAGGTCGTTGGTTCAAATCCAGCTCCCGCTACCAAGTTTCTTAAAGGAGGCTCACAGTAAGGTGGGCCTTTTTGCACAGTGGGCAATGCTTTTCTGTGTAAAATAGGGGCGATTTACGCCCTTTTTTATTGGTTGTTTGGCTGTCGTGTAGTGTCGATATGAGTCGTATGGCGTGATCAAGAACATCATGCTTCACTATACGGGATTGATTGGCTCGCATGAGAGCAACGAGAGTAAATGAAATTATCAAATAAATCTCAAGCATTATATGATCTTATCGCACCAGCTGTGGCTGCCTGTGGTGTAGATTTATGGGGGATTGAGTTCCTACCACAAGGTAAACGTTCTTTATTACGCATTTTTATTGATAAACCGATTGATGAGAGTGCTGAACCTGTCCTGAATGAAGAGGGTGAGGTTGAACAAGGGCGTGGCATTGGTGTTGAAGACTGTGTTCGCGTGACGCAACAGGTTGGTGCAATGCTTGATGTTCATGATCCAATTTCAGGTGAGTATGCCCTGGAAGTATCCTCACCAGGTTGGGACCGTCCATTCTTTCAGTTGTCACAAATGTCTGGGTATATTGGGCACCAGGTCGCTTTACGACTCATTGCTGCCGTTGAGAACCGTCGTAAATTTCAGGCAAAACTGCTTTCCGTTGATCTGGAAAATGAAATGATCCAGGTTGAAGTGGATGCTAGGCATATGATTGAAATCGATAGTAATAATATTGATAAAGCAAACTTAATCTATCAAGACTAATATTAACTTAATTGTATAAGAAATCGGTAGGTGACTTATGGGCCGTGAAATTCTTACCGTTGTAGAAACGGTTAGTAATGAAAAAGGTGTTAGTCGTGAAGCAATCTTCCAAGCCCTAGAGCAAGCGCTGGTTGCGGCAACGAAGAAAAAGTTTTACGACGGCACACACTCGGAAGAAGCTCAGCTTCGAGTTGAGATTGATCGTAAAACAGGCGATTACCGCACGTTCCGTCAATGGACTGTCGTTGCGGATGAAGATCATGAAATGCCTGCATGTCAGGATGCCATCTCTGATGTAGACCCATCGAAGTGGTCAATTGGCGATGTGCGTGAGCTGGAAGTTGAATCGATTGAATTCGGTCGTATTGCAGCGCAAATTGCCAAGCAGGTAATTGTGCAAAAGATTCGTGAGGCAGAGCGTGCATTGGTTGCAGATGCTTATGAGTCGAAAGTGGGCGAGCTGATTTATGGTGAAGTGAAAAAGCAAACCAAAGATGGCTTTATCATTGACCTTGGTGACAATGCTGAAGCGTATTTGGCACGTGAAGAAACCATTCATAAAGAGATTTTACGTCCTAAGCAACGTATTAATGCCATTTTGTATAGCGTCAACCGTGAAGGTCGTGGTGCGCAATTATTATTGTCACGTGCACGTCCTGAAATGCTGATTGCCCTGATGAAGAAAGAAATTCCAGAAATTTCTGAAGAAATCATTGAAATTAAGGCGGCAGCGCGTCAGCCAGGTGTTCGTGCTAAAATTGCAGTGAAAACCAATGACCATCGTATTGACCCTGTGGGTGCTTGTATTGGGATGCGTGGTACACGTATCCAGGCGGTACAGCAGGAGTTGAATGGTGAGCGTATTGATGTTGTGGTGTGGTCTGATGACCCAGCGCAATATATCGCAAGCGCATTGGAACCAGCTGATGTATCTGGAATCGTCCTTGATGAAGATGCACACAGTGCGGATATCATTTTCGCCACCAATGACCAGTTGGCGCGTGCCATTGGTTCGCAGGGGCAAAATGTTCGTTTGGCATCGGAATTAACGGGTTATAAACTCGACATGATGCTGGAAGAAGAGTATCGTGCTCGTCAGCAAAATGAGGCACAGCAATATCTGGATATGTTTATGTCCCGTCTCGATATTGAAGAAGATTTGGCTATGGCTTTGGTCGAAATGGGCTTCACTGCTCTGGAAGAAATTGCCTATGTGCCAGCTGAGACATTTGATGAAATCGAGCTTGAGGCTGATTTGGTCGAATTGCTGCAAAGCCGTGCAAAAGAGGCTGCTTTAACCGATGCGTTAAAACAGCAGGAAAATATTCAAGAGCCAAGTGTGGAACTTCTCGGTATGGATGGTATGACCACCGAGATTGCCTATGCATTGGCGGCGCGTGGTGTGGTTACGATTGATGACTTGGCGGACCAAGCGACTGATGATATTTCAGATATCGAAGGCTTGGGCCATGACAAAGCAGGTCAATTAATCATGAAAGCACGTGAATCATGGTTTAACTAGGAGATAATAGATGACGGACAAGTCGATTCAAGAGTTAGCGCTCAGCGTAGAACGTCCTGTAGAGAAACTCCTGGAACAGGTTCGCGATGCAGGTCTACCACAGCGTAAAGCAGATGACATTATTACCACTGAACAGCAGGATACTTTGGTTAATCACCTGAAAAAAGTACATGGTCAGGGCGGTGGTAACACAGGAAAAATTGCGTTGAAACGTACAACTACCCACACAGCCAAAGTCACCAGCACTTCGGGTAAAGCAAAAAGTATCAATGTTGAGGTGCGTAAAAAGCAGGTTTTTGCCAAGCCAAATCCAGAGCAGATCGCTGCGGAAGCCAAAGCTCGTGCCGAAGCTGAGGCGAAAGCCCGTGCTGAGCAGAAAGTGCGTGAAGAAGCGGATAGCAAAGCCCGTATTCATGGTGAACAAAAAACCAATGCGACTTTGGAAGCCATGCGTGCAGCGCATACTTCTGAAAGTGCTTCACAAGCTCCTTCAAAAACCGCAGTTGTGGTGAAAAAACGCGGTAGTGACAAGGTGATTAAAGCACCTGTTGTTAAGCCAACAGAAACACCTGAACAGAAAAAAGCCCGTGAAGCAGAAGCAGCCAAGTTAAAGGCGACTGAAGAAGCTGTACGTCGTAAAGCTGCAGAAGAGGCGCAGAAGCGTACGCTGGAGCAAATGCGCCAGATGGCTTCGAAATATTCAAATGATGATGCAACCACAACCATTCGTGTGATTGATGATTCGCCTTTAGCCGCTGGACTTGTTGGTCAGGCGTATGAAGATTCTTTCAATAAGGAAGACCGTGAAATCAAGCGTGGCGGTGCAACTGCAAATCCACGTGCAAGCAAGAAAGGTGGCCGTGGTGGCGATGCCCAGGCGGAGCAGAGCTTTAGCAAGAGCCATCATAAGCGTGGCTTGAAAACCAGCCAGTCAAACAAACATGGTTTTGAAAAGCCTGTTAAGAAACAGATTTATGATGTTGAGATTGGTGAGAAGATTATCGTTGCCGATCTTGCACAAAAAATGGCGGTTAAGGTTCGTGAAGTCATCAAGACCCTGATGAAGATGGGTGAGCTTGTGACTCAGAACCAGGCCATTGAACAGGATACAGCAGTTCTTGTGGTTGAGGAACTAGGGCATAACCCTGTTCTTGTTTCTGATACGCAGGCAGAAGATAACTTGCTGGTTGCGGCTGAAGAGGCGCGTGGTGAGCAAACTACTCGTCCACCAGTGGTAACGATCATGGGTCACGTTGACCATGGTAAAACATCGTTACTGGACCGTATCCGTCGCTCTAAGGTGGCAGCGGGTGAAGCGGGTGGTATTACCCAGCATATCGGTGCATATCACGTTGAAACTGAGAAAGGCATTATTACTTTCCTCGACACACCAGGACACGCGGCGTTTACGTCAATGCGTGCACGTGGTGCAAAAGCGACTGATATCGTGGTTCTCGTGGTTGCGGCTGATGATGGTGTAATGCCACAAACTGCTGAAGCAATTGACCATGCGCGTGCTGCTGGAACCCCGATTATTGTTGCCATCAACAAGATGGATAAAGAATCGGCGGATCCAGATCGTGTATTAAATGAATTGACCACTAAAGGGATCGTGCCTGAAGAGTGGGGCGGTGATGTTCCGATTGCCAAAGTTTCGGCGCACTCTGGTGCGGGAATTGATGAACTACTTGACTTGATCTTGATTCAGTCTGAACTGATGGAGCTTAAAGCTTCAGCAGAAGGTGCGGCGCAAGGTGTGGTGATTGAAGCGCGTGTTGACAAAGGTCGCGGTGCAGTAACGTCAATTCTGGTACAAAATGGTACCTTGAATATTGGTGATCTCGTTCTTGCTGGTTCATCTTACGGTCGTGTACGTGCGATGGTGGATGAAAATGGTAAGCGTATTACATCAGCGGGCCCTTCGATTCCAGTTGAAATCTTAGGTTTACCTGATGCACCAATGGCAGGCGATGAAGTACTTGTCGTGAATGACGAGAAGAAAGCGCGTGAAGTTGCTGATGCTCGTTCAGACCGTGAACGTCATAAGCGTTTAGAGCGTGCAAGTGCAATGCGTCTTGAAAACATCATGGCGTCTATGGGTAAAAAAGATGTTCCTTATGTGAATGTTGTACTCAAAACTGATGTGCGCGGTACTTTAGAAGCATTACATGTTGCACTTGATGAACTTTCTACTGATGAAGTGAAAGTACGTGTTATTGGTTCTGGCGTTGGTGCGATCACTGAGTCAGATGTAACGCTAGCTGAATCATCAGAAGCAGTGTTGTTAGGTTTCAACGTGCGTGCAGACAATACGGCCCGTCAAAAATCTGATCAGGATGGCATTGATATCCGTTATTACAGCGTGATCTATCATTTAATTGATGATGTAAAAGCTGCAATGAGTGGTAAGCTTGCACCTGAACACCGTGAAACAATTCTGGGTGTTGCAGAAGTACGTGAAGTGTTCCATTCAAGTAAGTTTGGTGCGGCAGCAGGCTGTATGGTACTTGAAGGTACATTGCATCGTAATAAACCGATTCGCGTATTACGTGATGACGTGGTTGTATTCCAAGGTGAACTTGAATCTCTTCGTCGTTATAAAGAAGTGGTTGAAGAAGTTCGTGCTGGTATGGAATGTGGCCTTGCAGTCAAAGGATATAAAGACATCAAAGTTAAAGACAAGATCGAAGTCTATGATGTTCAATTGATTAAACGGAGTCTTTAATGGCGGGTAGCCAACGCTTAAAGCGCATGGCGGATTCAGTACAACGTGAGTTGTCTGAGCTGATCCGTCAAGAGCTTAAAGATCCTCGCTTAGGTGGTCTGGTGACCATCTCTGCGGTGAAAGTCAGTGCAGACATGGGTTATGCTGAAGTTTATGTCACTGTGATGGGGCGTGAACTTGGTGATGAGCAAAGTGAAGTCGCAAATAAAGAAACTTTAGATGTATTGAATAAGGCTTCTGGTTTTTTGCGTCATGAGTTGAGCCGTCGTATCAAGACACGTATTACGCCAAGATTGCGTTTCCATTACGATAAAACCAATGCTTATGGCAACTATATGTTTGGTCTGATCGCGGAAGCTGTGAAAGATCTGCCTCAACAAGGGCAAGACGATAAAGAATAAGTTCTAAAAGAAAGCCACCTTCGGGTGGCTTTCTTTATAGATGAAGAATGTTATTAAAAAAGACCAACTATAGTTGGTCTTTCTTTTCTGTATTACGATGGTAACGTTGCCATGGTAGCGGACGATTTAAAGCCTCTGGTACATCACCACTGGTTGAACGCAAACGTAAATGAATTGCAGCTTGTGCCATTAAATTTGCAGATACTGGAGCAGTAATAAAGGCAAATAAAGTAATCAATAATTCAGTAAAACCGAAACGACCTTGAGTCGCTCCAAATATCATAGCTGCAATTAAAAAACTTCCTAAGCCTAGCGTACTTGATTTAGTCGGTGCATGCAGACGCATAAATAAGTCGGGTAAGCGAATCATTCCGATGGAACCTACGAGCATGAAAAATGCACCAAAGATCAAAAAGAACGAAATGATAATCTCAAAAATTATTTGCATAACCACTCTCCTTAATCAATCACATGTCCAGTGGTGAAGTAACGGGCAAGTGCGGCTGTGGATACAAAGCCAAGCATTGCAACCAATAGGGCGCCCTCAAACATATTGTTGCTGACCCAGTAAATACCCAGCACCACAACCAAACAGGTGGCATTGAGGAACAGTGTATCCAATGCGAGCAGACGGTCAATCACAGACGGGCCAATAATCAGGCGGATGAGGCAAAGGAACATGGAGAGGGTAATGGCAATTAGACCAATACCCAGCGCATACGGTAAAATCGTCATTTACTTGCTCCCTTGTTCAGCTTTACATCAAAGATTTCAATCAAAGGCATTTCATAGCGCTTTTTAATATCCTGAATATCCAGCTCGGTATCATCTGTGCTGAGTGCGTGAACGAGGATATCCCCCCGTTCCTGATCAATCCCTGCTGAAACAGTTCCAGGAGTAGTGGTAATGATCATCGCCAGCAAGGTGTTGATCTGTTCATGTTCCGTTTCCAGTGGCACGCGATACCATTTCGGGTGCAGATGATCCAGTGGACCCAGCACCAGTTTGGCAATACGAAAATTTGAAACGATGATATCCCACAGCACCACAAACACCAATCTGATCGCAGGCAGCCAGTGAATGTGGGGGGTTCTGGCAATAAAGGGACGTACCAGACGGGGAATGACAATAGCCAGTAATAGCGCCATTAAAATGTCAGTCGGGTCCACACTGTGCGATAGCATCAGCCAACTCAAAAACACCAGAAATGACACAAAGGGGTGGGGGAACCAACGGTCGAGCAAGCTTATTTTTTGCATGTCAGTGTTCCTCCATTGGCTTTAACTGGGTTGAATTTGGAACTGTCGGCATATCCAGTGTTTGTTGAGCAATCTGGCGCTGCTTGTATTCCGAGATATGCTCACCCTGTAGGGTTGCTTTGGAAATAACATCGGGAATCAGCACGGCATTGTGGTCTTCAACTTCGCCGCCATATTTAGTTTCAGGCAGGTAGGTTGGATCATAAGGTTGTACGCTAATCACGCGACCCTGTGCATCCGTTTTTAAGATAGCCTGATTATAGAGCGCATGGTTCTGGATTTGCTGTGCAGTCAATACGGTATAGGTCTGGATTGGTGATGCAAACACGACATAAGCCATCAGCCCTGCCAAAATGATATAAATGGCTGTGTCATTACGGTTGGGTGCATAGGCTGGCAATCCCTGATAAGTTTGATAGGCTGCTTCATTCGGGTCAATTTCAGGTGGACTGGCACGCCAGAACAGAATGAAACCCACACGGGTCAATCCAAGAATACTTAGTAGGCTAACGATCAGGATAATGGCGATAATCCAGCCCTGATACGCCGTTTCAGCGGTGGCCTGTAAAATAAAGACCTTACCGAGAAAGCCACTAAATGGTGGTAAACCTGCGATCATCATTGCTATCAGGAAATAGGTCAGTGCCGCTGCCTTTTCATTCTTGATTTTGGGTGCAACTTTCAGATGATCCTTGAACATGCCGCGTTGGGCGGTAATCCAGCCACAGAACAGATAGAATGCAGCGGCAATCAGGGTACTATGCACCAGATAATACAGACCCGCTGACCATGCCTGTGTGTTGAACATGGCAATAGCGATCAGCAATGTACCCACAGATGACAGCACCATGAAGCCAACAAAACGACGTAGCCGTTCCGCACCAATTGCACCAATCACCCCATAAATCGAAGTGATCAGGCCAATCAACAATAGTGTGTTTTTAAAAATGCTTTGTGCCATGGCATCGTCAAACACTGTGCCATTAACACGTAAAATCGCATAAATCCCAACCTTGGTCATAATGGTAAATATGGCGGCAACAGGTGTGCTGGCAACCGCATAGGTCTTTGGCAGCCAGAATCCGACAGGCAGCATTGCGGCCTTGATGCCAAACACTACAAACAGCAGTAGGCCACCTGCAATTGCCAGCTTGTGCTGGTCATCGTCCAGTGTAGGCAGGATACGACCCACATCTACCATATTTAGGCTGCCAACACTGCCATAAATCATGCCCAGACCAATCAGGAACAGGGCGGATGCCAGTAGGTTGATGGTGACGTAATGGATACCCAACTGGAATCTTGGACGACCCTGACCATGTAGTAACAGTACATAGGAGGCCATTAACAGGATTTCAAAGAATACAAACAGGTTAAACAGGTCACCTGTCAGGAATGCGCCACAGACTCCCATGAGCAGGAAGTGGAACATGGTATGGAAATAGCGTCCGCGGGTGTCCCAGTTGTCGCTGGCATACCAGATTACGGGAATGGCCAGTGCATAGGTCAGCACCAGCATAAATGCCGATAAGCGATCCAGTACCAGTACAATACCAAACGGGGCAGACCATTCGCTGAGCTGGTAAACACTAATCTGTCCTGTACTGGCAATCATCAGGTAACTGATGGCGGTCAGCAGACCGAGAATTGCTGAAGTCAGGCTGATGCTACGCCGCCAGGGTTGTCGCCAGTCCTGTTTTAATGAACCTGCCCCAGGGTTACCCAGTAGCAATAGCATAAAGCTGGTCAATGCTGGAATCAGGATACTGATGATTGGAGTGTGAGTCTGCCAGAAAGTATTCAAATCAAACATTATGGCTCATCCTCACGTGGGTCATAGGTCAGGGTCGGCTCTTCCTTGGAGTCGACATGGTCATTTCCCGATTCATAACGGCTGCGCAGTGCCAGTTGCACAACAAACGCCGTGGTGGCAAACCCAATCACGATTGCAGTCAAAACCAGTGCCTGTGGCAATGGGTCGGTGACCTTGGTGGTTTCCGTCAAAATGGCGGGAGCATTGACCTGTAAACGTCCCATCGCAAATAGGAACAGGTTCACGGCATAGCCGATCATGGCAAGGCCAAGCACCACGGGAAAGGTTCTGGCACGCAGGATGAGGTAAATCCCTGTGGCGGTGAGTAGACCAATTGCCGAAGCCAATAAAAATTCAAGGCTGATCATTTATTTGTCTCCATTGGGAATAGGGCCAGACATGCTGGAGTGACGTGAGTCTCCCAGTACCGAGATCAATAACATGGTCGCCCCGACGACCGTGATATATACGCCTGTATCAAATCCGACTGCTGAGGCAAGATGCATTTTGCCCAGTAAGGGGGGTTCCACATAAATGTGCGCGCTGGTCAGGAATGGACGTGACCAGAACCATGCCGCAATACCTGTCAATCCTGCAATGGTCAATCCTGAACCAATCCAGATTTCATAGAGACGACCAGACCGAGCTCCAATCATACGTTCAGCCTGTTCCTGACCCAACACAATATATTGAATGATCAGTGCCATCGCGGTAATCAGTCCCGCGATAAAACCACCACCTGGATAGTTGTGTCCACGCATGAAAATATAGGTGCTGACCACCAGTGCAAGCGGCAGTATCCATGATGCCGTAATACGTAACATTAAGGGTGAGGGATTAAAGCGATAGGTGAGTCCCTGGGTCATGGTGGTGCCATGCGCACGCATACCATCCATCAAACAGAGTGCACCAATGGCAGCAATGCCCAAAACGATAATTTCACCGAAAGTATCGAAACCACGGAAATCGACAAGGATGACGTTGACCACATTCGAGCCGCCACCCAGAGGAATCGACTGTTGCATAAAGAACCATGAAATTGAATTGTGGTCACGGGTTAAAATCAGCCAGCTAATCCAGCCAATTCCCAAACCACCTGCAATGGCCAGACTGGCATCGCGCCAGCGCCGTGAACGACTGGATTCATAAGGAGTGAGCTGTGGCAGCAAGGATAGACTCATCAGCAGCAACACAGTGGTCACGATATCAACCGTAATTTGGGTCAGGGCAAGGTCTGGCGCTGACAGGGTAATGAATACCATGGTGACCACCAGACCCACTGCCCCACTAATCAGCACGGCCTTGATGCGCTCATGGTGGAACCAGAGCATCATCCAGCAACCAGAGAACAGAGTGAGCCACAGTACAATTGCTACCCACGGTGCATGGGTCAGTTCGCGTGTACCTGTGGTTAAGCCTTGGTTGAACAGTGGCAAGCCAACCATGACAATGCTAAACAGCACAATCCAGAGCAGGTAGCTTTGCAAGGAGCCATTTTCAGTCGCCTGCTTAATCTTACGGCTGTTGAGCAACAAATGTTTTAGAAATAAATCAAATAAAATTCGGCCCTGAAAGCGTCCAAACGAGGGATCAAGGTCGATTTTACGCAGTCGCCCCTGTTTGGCTAGGGCAAAATAGAACAGCGTTCCACCAACCAGTGCAATCAGGCTCATGACTAAAGGAGCATTAAAACCATGCCAGATGGCGAGGTGGACCCCCTCAAAATTTGGCTGCATCAGGCTGGCACGGGTGACACTGTTGACCATTGCACCCGCAAGCAGGGCAGGGAAAATACCCACCAGAATACATAAAGTCGCAAGGATAATTGCAGGCAGTCGCATACCAAGTGCTGGTTCATGGGCATTCTTGTTTGGAACGTTTTTACCTACCACACCATCAAAAAACACGCCATGTACCAAACGAATCGAATAGCTGACCGCAAATATTCCCGCCAGGGTTGCCACAATGGCCGAGATCACCATCACTGGGCCAGAGAGGTTTGCCAATAACTCAGTAAAGAACATCTCTTTGGAAATAAAGCCATTGGTCAATGGCACGCCCGCCATGGAGGCGGCGGTGATCATGGTCAAGGTTCCCGTAAATGGAAGCAGTGCCCAAATCCCACTAAGCTTGCGTAAATCCCGTGTACCTGTTTCGTGGTCGATAATCCCTGCAATCATAAAGAGTGCCGCCTTAAAGGTGGCATGGTTGATAATGTGGAAAATGGCCGCCGCAACCGCAAGCGGGGAGCCCATCCCAAGCAGGCACACAATCAGGCCCAAATGGCTGATGGTGGAGTATGCCAATAAGCCTTTTAAATCTTCTTTAAAAATGGCAAAACCTGCTGCCATACACAGCGTAAACAGACCGACAAAGGTGACAATGTTGTGGTACATCGCGGCACCAATAAAAATTGGGGCTAAACGTGCCAGCAGGAAAATCCCCGCTTTTACCATCGTTGCAGAGTGCAGATAGGCTGAAACTGGGGTGGGTGCAGCCATTGCATTGGGTAGCCAAAAGTGGAATGGAAACTGTGCACTTTTGGTAAATGCACCCAGTAAAATCAGTAATAGGGTCGGTACAAACAGGTGATGCTGTTGAATGGTATCTTTCATCAGCACCAGTTGATCAATTTCATAGGTTCCCGTGATCTGCCCAAGCAGTACAAAGCCCCCCAGCATGGCAAGGCCGCCCATACCTGTAAGGGTTAGGGCCATGCGCGCACCACGCTGTGCGGCATCGTACTGGCTCCAATAACCAACCAGCAGGAAAGAGGAGATACTGGTCAGCTCCCAAAACACCAATAGGATGATCAGGTTGTTCGAAAGCGAGATGCCCAGCATGGCTGCCATAAACAGCATCAGCAACAAATACAGTTTACTCAGTGAGTTTTTGGGACTGAGGTAGAAATAGGCATAAATATAAATGAGCGTACCGATACCGCTAATCAGCAGGCCAAACAATAAACCGAGCGCATCCAGACGAAAACTCAGGTTGATGCCCAGTTGTGGCAGCCAATCCCAGCTTTGCAGCAGAGTATTGCCCTGAAGAACCGTTTCTGCCTGGGTCAGAAGTAAAATAAAACAACTCAGGCTGATGCCAATCGCCCCAAGTGCCGTCACGCCCCGTGAAATACGTTGCAGTTGTGAGACAAGGGTGGTGCCGAGTATGAGCGGTAATAAGATAATAATCGGTAGCACACTGGTATCCATATTGATGATTTAGGTCGGGAGACCTAAGGATGAACTTTCTTTCAGGATTCACAGGCACTCAAGGAGAATACCAAAACTTCAAATCCAGAAACCCAATCAAGTGAACAGGGACAATCACAAGTTGTATTGCACAACTTGAAAATAAAAAATGAGATTTATTTTACTATAAAATATCAATAAAAATCTGATGTTATTACATGAAGTTACATATCATGTTGATGGATTATTTTCAATACTGCATTGAACCGTATTTCAAAGTGGGCTTTGTTGTGGTGTGTCATCAATCTTGAGCAAATTCAATAAATCAGACTTTTCCTGTGGATTCAGTGCCTGTATCTGGTGGAATAATGCATCCATTTTGGTTAATGTCGGTTCAGAGGGCAGGAGTGGTGGGGGTTGGGTCTCATTCTCTGGTCCAGACTGCACCAAATCCTGATATAAGGTGGAAAGCTGCTGTTGTGATGCCTCCAGCTGAATTGGGTAAATACCGTGCTGATCCAGTTTTAGGCACTGATAATGCAGCCCATGTTCAAGCAATTCATCACGGTTGCCTGTCACAATGATTTGCAGGCGGGGAAATGCCTCATGCAAGCGCTCAAGAATTTCGGCACATGCATTCTGGTCCAACTGCATATCCACGTGGTCAATCAGCAGGATGCCCTCGCCCTCCAGGCATGGATCAAAGCTATGTTGATTGAGCAGGCATAATCGGCGGCTAATATCACCCACCAGCGCAATCCAGGTTTTTTCTGATGCAGACAGTTGCTGAAATGGCATCACCCGATCTTCATAACGCACCATCAGTTGCAGCTTGGGAACATACTGAATGTAAAGGTCTTGCAGCTTGGGAAAAACGGTATTCAGGCTGGTTTTCAGGGCATGCAGGTTGGGTGCCGAGAGCTGTTTGGGGTGCTTGACCAGTTCCAGTTGCAGTTCTTGTAATATTTCGGACTGATTCTGCTGGTTAAAATCGTTACCCATCAGGCGTCTGACAATATGGGCCGAGTGCGCATTCTCGACATCGCTGATTTCCCGCAACCATTCAAAAAAACGTGCAAAGGTGGTGTAGGGAATGGGTGTTAAATCATAGGCTGAAATGTCCTGCAAGGTGCCTGGCACATTTTTACTCTGTAGATTCACTTCGTGTACAAAACGTTCCGCAGGATAGTAGGCAATCATTGGCAAACCCAGCAAGGGGTCCTGTTGATTCATCTTTTGGTACAGGCTCACCATCTGGTCAAGCTGCTGGCTTTCAACCTGACTAATTCCCACCCCCTGACTGTTAAAGGTTTTGTAGAGTTTCCAGCTACAGCGTTGTGTGTCGGCTGCCTGTGCAGCGCTACTTTCAGTCAAGCCATGATTGAGTTCCTCACTCATGTGTACCTGAATCTGGATTTTGGCCTGTAGCCGAGTCAGCATAATGTCCTGATCCGCAATCACAACACCAGCAGTACGAATATCCTTATAGCGTGCCGAAAACCAGGTCAGAGCCTGATAGATATTTTTTAGAATGGTGGTTTTACCTGTGGACTGGTCACCCAGAATCAGGGTAATCGGATATTGTTCAGGTTGAAACTCAATGTTTAAGTCCCGAAACCTGCCAACATGCTTAAATAGAACCGATTCAAGTTGCATAAGTTCACCTCAGTCACGAGCGCTTTAACCTACGGACTGGCGAAGACTTGAGGGAGCGCTTTGTTTTAGCTTTAATTGTTGTATCAGGTCATAAAGATGATGGATATTTAAACTTACTTTAGCACGCGTACAGGCGACGTAAAGTAGTCTTAATTCCTCATCTGTAATTTTATGTTCCAGTCCGTTAATCTTGAACTGGTAATCATCTTCAATATGCACCCGATTCCATTCCAGGCCCTTGGCCTTATGCGCGGTTGAGATCACATAGTCTGCCTGTTCAATCGGGGTAATTTTCGCCAATGCCTTTTTCAGTGGTTCAGTGCCATGTTCATCCACCAGCTTGACCAAAGGCTTGATGTCACTGCCATCATTGGTTTCACAGTATTCATGCACATCATGCCATGAATTAAACCACGCCAGTTCAGGCACATCGGTAATGCGTTTGCCCTGTTTTAACAAACTCGCTGCATCGACAAATCGACTGAGTTTTTGATGGTCGGCTTGCAGGCTGACCTTATCACCATGCAGCAAGCCTGAAAGCAGTAATTCCATTGCACGCGCATTGGTACGACACAAAATTGCATCGCGCATTTTGGTATGCGGTTTATTCACCACACTCGATTTAGCATTTGGATTGCCCAATAACGGAACAGTTTCGTTTAATGCACCAAGCAGACTATTGGCAACATCGGCGATAGCGTCACCAAAACGGAATGAGGTGGTGAGACGACTTTCGGGCAACGGCATTTGCTGCATGGCGTTGATTGCGCCACGCCAAGCATAGATTTGCTGATGTGCATCACCCACATAAATCACTTGTGTGCTTTTCTGGCGCAGTAAAATGCCGAGCATCAACGGATCAGCATCCTGAGCCTCATCAAACAGCACATAATCGGCGGGAATGTTGGGTTCAGACAATGCCCAAAGTTTGAGGTAAATATCGTGACCAATCCCTGCCTGATGGTTTTGATCAATTGACTCTAACCAACGGCGTTCAACTGCTGGATATAAGTGCTGTTGTAACGATTCAATATCATCTTGATGCAACCAGCTTGGTGCTTGAATATGACGAGGTGCAGGGTATTGTGAGCTGGTCGAGCAGAAATAGCTGACCGCATTAGCAACTAAACTCGCCAAGCGGCTTGGCATCAACACATATTTTTCATAACGTCCGCCCATTAATCGCCGCAGGGTAATGGGTTCCAGACGATATTCTTTTGCGATAAAACTTGGGCTTAAGCGAGGTAGTCGTAATTTATCAGTCACACCACGCGGTACACTGCGGAAAGCCAGCGAGTGAAAGGTACGACAATTTACATTGCCGTGAAATTTACTTTGTGCTTCCGATGCAATGGCCTTGTTAAAAGCCAAATACATACCACGCCGTTCGGGCATGGCGTCACTGATCATTTGCAACGTCGTGGTTTTACCTGTGCCAGCATACGCAATCACTTTAAAGGATTGCCCTAAACGGGCGTTATCTATGGCAACCGCTTGCTCATAGGTGGCTTTGGGTTTTTCGATACTCGACACAGGAATGGGTTACGCCTCTTTACTACGGTTGGCTTTTTCAACCAAACCAGAAAGACCTTGGCGACGCGCGAGTTCATCCAGAACAACGTGTGGGTCAAGATCAAAGTAACCGAGCATGACGATACTGTGGAACCATAAATCTGCAACTTCATAGATCAGGTCGTGTTTATTTTCCAGTGAAGCATGCGCCGCATAATCTTTGGCCGCGATGATACTTTCCACGCTCTCCTCACCGACTTTTTCCAGAATTTTATTGATGCCTTTTTTGTATAGGCTGGCAACATAAGAACTATCTGCTTCAGCTTTTTTGCGTTCTTGCATCAAACGACCTAAGTGACTGAGTACGTCGACTTGTTCAGCCTGACCATGATCGTGTGCTTCTGTTTTGGCGGATGCGCCGTAAATTGCAGTCGGATCTTTCAGTTGAGCATCAACAATTTCCCAACCTTGAGGGGTGAGTTTGCGATAGAAGCAAGACTCACGACCTGTATGGCAAGCAATACCACCATGCTGTTCAATTTGCAGAATAATTACATCAGCATCGCAATCCAAACGAATTTCATGCACTGTTTGGAAATGCCCTGATTCTTCGCCTTTGTGCCACAATTTTTGACGTGAACGTGAGTAATACACGGCTTGATTTTTTTCAGCCGTCAGTTGTAATGCTTCACGATTCATCCACGCAACCATTAACACTCGACCAGTTTGATGATGTTGTGCAATGGCAGGAACAAGACCATTGGAATCAAATTTAACTTCATCTAACCAGTTTGACATGAGTGAAAAATCCATTGAGTGGAAAGCCGTTAGTGTAGCGTTTGTGGCTAGGGTTGGCTATGTGTGTTTGTTTTTATTTTGGCATACGCAAGACACTCAGATGATATGAGTGGTTGATTTAGTCTTTTTATTAAATCAGAAAGGATGCCTTGCTAAAATTGTATGTGCCGCCTAATTACAATGAGTTTGAAAACATCATTGCAACGTAGGTGGATCGTGGTCGAGTGAATAAATAAAAAGGGCAAATGTCATATACATTCGCCCTTTTCAAAAAGAATGACATGGATGCCGTGTTTAGAAGAATCCAGCAGGTTTAGTTGAATAACTCACCAATAAATTCTTGGTTTGTTGATAGTGATCTAACATCATTCTGTGGTTTTCACGACCAACGCCTGATTTTTTATAGCCACCAAATGCAGCATGGGCAGGATAGATGTGATAACAGTTTGTCCAAACACGGCCTGCTTCAACTGCTCGACCAGCGCGGTATGAAGTATGTGCAGAACGAGCCCAAACCCCAGCACCTAAACCATAGATGGTGTCATTTGCGATTTTGATGGCTTCATCAAAATCTTTGAACGTTGTTACAGATAGAACTGGTCCAAAAATTTCTTCTTGGAAGATCTGCATCGCGTTGTGTCCTTTGAAGACAGTTGGTTCGATATAGAAACCTTCCCCCACTTCTTGTCTAGCACCACCACCCGTAAGAAGTTCAGCACCTTCTTCTCGACCCATGTTAATACAACGTAGGATTTTTTCCTGTTGTTCTTGCGAAGCTTGTGCACCAACCATTGTTTCAGTATCAAGTGGATGTCCAACTTTGATACGTTTCACACGCTCAATGGCTTTTTCTAAGAACTTATCCGCAATACTTTCTTGAACTAATGCGCGAGAGGGACAAGTACAAATCTCGCCTTGATTGAGTGCGAACATTGCAAAGCCTTCAAGTGCTTTATCAAGAAAATCATCTTCTTGATCCATAACATCTTCAAAGAAGATATTTGGAGATTTTCCACCAAGTTCTAAAGTGACTGGAATAATATTCTCAGTTGCATATTGCATGATCAACTGTCCAACTTGGGTTGAACCTGTAAATGCAATTTTGGCAATACGAGGATTAGTGGCAAGTGGACGGCCTACTTCGACACCATAGCCATTCACAACGTTTAATACACCAGCAGGTAGAATATCTTGGATTAATTCTAAAACAAGTAGAATGCTTACAGGTGTTTGTTCTGCTGGTTTTAATACGACACAGTTACCTGCTGCTAGTGCAGGAGCAAGTTTCCATGCAGCCATGAGAATTGGGAAGTTCCATGGAATAATTTGTCCAACGACACCTAAAGGTTCGTGGAAATGGTAAGCAATTGTATCTTCATCGATTTCTGAAATGCCGCCTTCCTGTGCACGGATACAACCTGCAAAATAACGGAAATGATCAATTGCCAGTGGAATGTCAGCTGCCAATGTTTCACGAACTGGCTTGCCATTATCCCAAGTTTCCGCAACCGCAAGCATTTCAAGGTTTGCTTCCATGCGATCAGCAATTTTGAGCAAGATATTTGAACGCACTGTTGGAGAACTTTTATTCCATTCAGCCTTTGCTTTATGGGCTGCATCAAGTGCAAGTTCAATGTCTTCAACCGAGGAACGCGGTATTTTTGTAAATACTTTGCCATCGACAGGTGAAACGTTGTCGAAGTATTCTCCTCTTACAGGAGCTACCCATTGGCCACCAATAAAGTTTTCATACTGTGCTTTAAACTGGACTTTGGAATCTGGTTGATTCGGATCGATGTAACGCATATATATATTCCTTTGCTTATAATTGATCTTAAGCGTCTACAGCTTTGGTATAAGGTACTTTTGTACGCTATTTGACTAGCATATAAGGGTGAAGGTTGGAGAAAGGTTGGAAAGCATGCTCAAGTGTGAGGGATACACAAATGTTTACAAAACAAGAGCTGATACGGCAAAGACAGTCTATTGATCAGTTAAAGCATCAAAATAGCCTGTCTCCCCAAAGCGCTGAGAAGTTAGAGCAGAGTATTGCGAGTTCTTGGCAGCGATCAGTGCTGTCTTCAATTCCAAAGGAGCGTTTGGCAGCACCTTTGCTCAACCACAATAAAAAACATAAAACCAGTCTGGATAAGGCCTTAAATGCCTGTTCCAGTGAACTGGGCCATATTGCCGCACAATCCTCGATGGTGATCGCTGTCGGTGATGTGGGAAGTACCATTATATGGACTGCTTCAAGTACACAAATGCAAAGTGCCGCTGAAAAGGTACATTTCATTGCAGGTGGGCAGTGGGCAGAGGAGGTGGTTGGAACCAATGCTTTGGCCCTGTCATTAAAAACCCAACAATCCAGCTGTGTATTTTCCAATGAACACTACATGGAATCCATTCATGACTGGGTTTGTTATGCAGCCCCAATTATCGACCCTTATTCCAAACAGGTACTGGGTGTGGTCGATTTATCAACCACCTGGAAAAAACACAATAGTCTAGGGGTTCTGGCAGCAGAGCGTTGTGCCTCCATCATTCAAACCGCACTTATTGATCAGCAAAGGCAACATTTGTATATTCGGGCTTTTTCAACCCCGCAAATTTTCTTTAATGGTAAATCGTTGGTTCTTACACCACGTCAAATTGAAATTTTGGCAATTTTGGTGCTGTGTCCAAATGGTTTAAATCTAGAAAAATTACACCAGGCCCTATATGGTGAGCGTAAGGTCAGCATTGGCACATTGAAAGCTGAAATGTCACAACTCAGGGATATTCTGGGTGGGATGCTAGGTTCACGGCCCTATCGTTTATTGGCCGATGTGGAGGCTGATTTTCTTTTGGCGGAACAGGCGCTTGATTCTGGTTATGTGGCTTCTGCGCTACAGTTATACAAGGGGGTGTTTTTGGCCAAGACAGAAAGCCCTTTTTTATGTGCATGGCGGGATTGCCTGGAATCGCGTTTAAGTGACGCGATTTTTAAAACCACAGAAACGGATCTTTTACTGAAGCATGTTGCTCATTTCCCAGAGGCAATAGATGCGGTTGAACGCCTGATGGAGTTATTGCCCTCAGAGCATCCGGCGCATTTATCACTGCATAAGTTTAGAGATGTGTACTAGAGCTTGCGTGTGGCATTTCATAAAAGCTGCTGTTGACGTGCAAAGTGAGGCCATATTTTATTTTTGGTTTAATGATTAAAGAAATCAAATGTATATCAGGATATTAGTTCAGTGCTTATGAACTGAGATCAAGAATTTATAATAAAAAAAGTGGGAATATCACCAGTTGGCTATTCCCACAAAAAAGTAAGCTGGTTCTCGGAGGCTTTGACTTACTTTTAACAGAAAGGTCAGAGTGCTGCCTTGAAGATCTCCACAACCTGGGCGTGAGTCGCCTTACGCGGATTGGTCAGCATGCATGCATCCTTTTGGGCATTTTCAGCCATGATTGCAAGATCCTCAGTTTTTACGCCAAGTTCATTCAGGCCAGATGGGATTCCAATTGAGGATGATAATTCCCGAATGGCATCAATGGCCGCGAATGCAGCTTCAGTTTCAGTAAAGCCGTCAGTATTTACACCCATCAATTCTGCAATTTTTGCATAACGATCCTGACAGGCAATTAAGTTGAATTCACAGACATGAGGTAGCAGTACCGCATTGCATACACCATGCGGCAGGTTATAGAAACCACCTAATTGATGTGCCATCGCATGAACATAACCAAGAGATGCGTTGTTAAACGCCATACCCGCCAAATACTGTGCATAACTCATGGCATCACGTGCCTCAATATTTTCGCCATTGGCGACAGCGGGGCGTAACCACTGGCTAATCATGGTAATGGCCTTTTCTGCACAGGCATCGGTAATTGGATTTGCTGCTGTGGAAACATAGGCTTCTACCGCATGCGTTAAAGCGTCCATGCCAGTTGCGGCGGTCAAGCCAGCGGGTTTGGCCACCATGAGTTTAGGATCGTCAATTGCAATCAGTGGGGTACAGCGCCAATCGACGATTGCCATTTTTACATGGGTGTCGGTGTTGGTAATGATACAGAAACGGGTCATTTCAGATGCTGTTCCCGCCGTTGTATTGATTGCAATCAACGGTGTCATGGGAACAGTGCTTTTATCAATGCCTTCATAGTCACGGATATGTCCACCACCAGCCGTTACCAGGCCGATGCCCTTGGCGCAGTCATGTGAGGAACCACCGCCTAAAGAAACGATGAAATCGCAGCCATTGTCATTATAGGCCTGTACGCCATGATGTACATTGATATCTGTTGGATTGGGCTCTGCCCCAGGAAAGATATGGCTGTCTACGCCAGCATCTTTTAAATATTCTGCAATGGTATTGGCTACACCAAATTTAAATAAGCCTTCGTCCGTTACAATCAAGGCTTTTTTAGCGCCGAGATTTTGAGCTTTCGTTCCAATTTCTTTGGCACAGCCAGGGCCAAAAAGTGACACGCAAGGGATGTAAAAACCGTTTGTTTGATCTGCAATATTCTTAAAAGCCATGGAGTGATTCCTTCTTCCATAATCCATTGTTTGTTATTCAGTGATCTCATCACTGTAGGTCTAGTATGGGAGGGTTAAATTTTTTTCCCACCTACCAAAAACCTACCAATAAATAAATGGGGTAGCATTGGAAACAGGAGAAGTGGTTCTGATATCCAACACAACAGGGGGTAGGATTTTCTTGGAAATAGTTTAAAACCACAGTTGATGGCATAATATTTTAATTAAATCAAATTCTTAATTTGGTTTTTTACGAGCTGGATGGAAGAGTTAAAATCAGGCGTTCAGCAGGAAATGGTTTTACTCAATTGAAAGGGTTTGGAATATTAATCATTTATACGAAGATTTAAAACGGAAGTATATAAGTCCTTTCACTTGAATCTTTATATTTATTAACTGGCCGTGATGAGGAGCCAGTCGCACCCCATCATACTTGAAGCTAAAAAGTCCCTTGTTTATAGGCGGGTGTGGCTTATTTCATAATACGCCACAGCGCCAACAAGCTACTCAATACAATTAAGACAATTGAGACAAACCACGGCGTAATAATGGCAATGGTCAGCAAAATCAGCATGGTGCTGCCAAACATCCAGCTACGGCGTTGCTGCTGCTGCATTTGCAAACGCATCTGCTGAATTTCTTTCAGCTGTTTATCATGCCAGGCTGACTGGTTTTTCAAGCCATTGAGGCTGTCAATCAACAGGCTAGGCAAGTCCTGTGCGCCCAATAATAAATCAGGAATTTGCTGACCAATTTCCTTGAAATTTTTCACTGGATTCATATTGGCCTTGACCCATTCAGTGAGAATCGGTTTTGCCAGTTTCCAGATGTCCAGTTGTGGGTAAAGGTCAGTGCCCAGACCTTCAACATGAACCAGCGTTTTTAAAAGCAACATGAGTTGTGGTGGAATTTCCAGATGGAAACGCCGTGCAATATCCATCACCTGAATCAGGATGCCTGCAAAATCCAGTTGATCCATCGGCTTGGACACCATAGGGCCAACGGTACGACGCATTTCACGTGCCAGTGCATCCTGATCGGTTCCTGGTGGAATCCAGCCAGCCTGATGCACAATCTGAATCAACTGCATAAAGTTGCTATTCATCACCGCCAGCAGCATCCGAGCAACCGTCATCTGGTCAGACTTGGACAGCTCACCCATAATGGCACAGTCCAGTGCAATAAAGCGTGGATTGCTTGGGTTAATGGTTTCAACAAAGACATTGCCAGGGTGCATGTCCGCATGGAAAAAGTTGTCTCGAAATACCTGGGTAAAGAAGATGGTTAAACCTTTTTCAGCCAGGTCTGCACGATCCATACCCAAACGATCAAAGGTCGCGATATCTGAAATAGGCACACCCGTGATGCGTTCAGCCACCATCACGTCTTTACTGTCCATATAGACTTCAGGTACATACATCATGCTGGAGCCTGTAAAGTAATGACGCATTCGGCGAGTATTGTCCGCTTCTAGACTCAGGTCAAGCTCATTTAAAATGATCTGACGGTAGTCCTGAATAATCTCGGACAGGTGCAGGGCACGGGCAGCTTCCAGACGGTTTTCCAGCCAATTCCCCAGCCATGCCAGAATTTCAAAGTCCCGAAGAATCTGGTTGTGAATATCAGGACGGGTGACTTTTACCACCACCTCACGACCATCATGCAATGCGGCAGTATGCACCTGTGCAATCGAGGCAGCGGCAAGTGGCTGTTCATCAAAACGGGCAAACAAGGTGCCAACATCGGCCTTGAGGGATTCCTGAATCCGCTGTTTGGCCAACTGGGTGTCGTAGGGTTTGACGCGATCTTGCAACAACACCAGTTGTGACAACACTTCTGGCGGAATCAGGTCACGACGAGTGGAGAGCAATTGACCCAGCTTAATCGCCAAAGGCCCCATCTCTTCCAGTGCTTGCTTGAGTTTAAGCGGATTCTTTTTTTCACGGCTTGACCAAGCCGCAGGATGCATTTTAATCACACCCAAGGCATGTTGGGCTTTTACAGGTAATTCTTCCGCAGGAAATAAAGTGTCAAGGCGATAATGTGCTGCAATGCGCCAAAGTTCAAATAACCGTCTAACATGCGGAATCATATAAAATCTTACCTAGTCTTGTGTGGGGTTCAATAATTCCTCTCCTTTTGAGGGGGAGGTGAGGAGGGGCTGTGATTGGGCCTGTAATTGCTGAAATCTGGCTTCCAGACGGTCTACTTCCTGATTGAGCTGGCGGGTCTCCCGATTCAGGTCATCCATTTGCCAGCGTGGGGCAAATAAGCCGCTATCTTCTTTTAGGGCATCTTCAACAAAGAACAGATGGCTTTGCAATGAGCGTTTGAGCTGCTTCGGTGCAAGCTGAATCTTAGCCAGTTCATGCGCCAGCTGAGGACCAATCCACGGAGAGAGATGTGCGGCAAGGTCAGGTTCTGCCTGCTGTATGATACGCTGGATATCCTGCAATAAATGATAGTCACCTTGCAGTGGAATATTGCCAATCTGGTCCATATCACTGAGCAGGAGTTTGACTAATTCGACCACATTGGCGACATGCAGGGTGGCTGTGGCATCTGTAATTTTATTTTGGACATCGTAGGGACGCTGTTCAAATATTGATGGGGTTGGACTGTGTCCAGTCACGGTAGGTTCCAGACGAACTTTATTTTCATCAAAAAAAACATCAACTGAGAGTTGTGGGCTATCAATCACAATACGTAATAATTGCCCTTGCAGTTGATTGAGTTGAATACGTGTTATCGCATCCAAATCAATCACATGATGAATGATACGTTCGACTGCACCGAGTGCTAAAATCGACCACATATCTTAAGCCTTAAAGTTTGAATCCGCGGTGAACTGCAACAATACCCCCAGTGAGGTTATGGTAGTCACAGCTTTGGAAGCCTGCATTTTCCATCATGCCTTTGAGGGTACGTTGGTCTGGATGCATACGAATAGATTCTGCAAGATATTTATAACTTTCAGAATCATTGGCAATCAGTTTACCCATGATTGGCAGGGCCGTGAATGAGTAAAGATCGTAGAGCTTTGAAAATGGCTCAAACACAGGTTTGGAAAATTCGAGGATCAGTAAGCGGCCACCTGGCTTAAGTACACGGTACATGGCTGCAAGTGCTGCATCCTTATCGGTCACGTTACGTAAACCAAAACTGATGGTGACGAGGTCAAAACTATTGTCTGCAAAGGGTTCTAATGTTTCAGCATTGGCAAGCACAAAATCCACATTGGTACAGCCTGCATCAATCAGGCGGTCACGCCCAACATTGAGCATGGATTCATTGATGTCTGAGAGTACGACATGACCTTGTGGACCGACTTCACGGCTAAATACTTTTGCCAGGTCGCCTGTACCACCAGCAATATCCAGTACATGCTGTCCACGACGCACGCCTGACATGTTAATGGCAAAACGTTTCCAAATACGATGGATACCGAATGACATCAGGTCATTCATGATGTCGTATTTGCTGGCGACGGAATGGAACACTTCCGCCACTTTCTGTGCTTTTTCATCGCTGCTGACAGTTTGATAGCCAAAATGGGTGGTTGCGCCAACATTACCTGTATTGGCACCACGCGGCAGGTTGTATTTCGGTACGGAACCTGTTGGTGCTGAGGTCAAATCCTGTTGTAAAGATTGCTGTTGACCTTGTGGCGCTCCCTGCGGAAGCGGTGTGCTGAGGAAAGGACTGACTTTGTCTGAACCTGGGTTTTGCTCAACTTCTGGGGTGGGCTGTTGGTTTTCGTTAGACATTGTTTTCTCCTAAACTTTCGCTCTAGCGGCACGAATCAGCATGCATCATGACAGATTTTGTATTTTTTTACAGGGTCTAGCATATCATTGTTATGAATAATATACAGAAAGTCACTTTCCAAAAAGTGTTTTAATTTTTTATGTGAAGATGAAAAAAATCCCTCTTGGTAGAGGGATTGGAATAGTCCAGCATTTAACTGCGGAAAGGATCTGGATGCCCTGAATGGACTTTCTCAATGATCTCGCGTTCTTTTGCGGTAAATGTTTTGATAAACGTTGCAGCAGACTTCATAGGCTTCATTGCAGCAAAACCTTCTTGGATAAAATCGTACATAGGTTCAAATTGATATTTGGTTGCAATGCCTTTACACATTTTAAAAGCCGCATACATCATCGTAGAGCGCATATACTTATCTAATGTGAGACCAAGCTCGTCAAGTAATTGTAATTGTTCATAACGTACATCGCCTTGATCGAGTTTGACTAAGGTCTGGCGCATGATTTCATCAGTTAGTGGTGTTTCCAAAGGATAATCTTTGAGTAGTTGTTCTGCGACTTGTTCATCGAGTTGAGTGGCAAGTACAGCAAGACTGACCGATTTTGTTCCTGTTTTAATTGCATTTTCAGGGAGTAAGCTCTCTGCTTTATGTGCATATTTCAACAGGCGTTCGATTTGCTGTGCAATTGCCTCAAAATCAGGACCGCCATACAAACGATTGAGAAAATACTGTGCCATCAGTTGATTTTCAGGCAGAGCAAAAAATTCTTTATGGGTTTCTGCGATGCGTGCTTTCATCCACGCTTGTACTTCATGCAGACGTTGCTTAAGTGCTGTATTTTGGTGGTAATTCAGAGTTTGGTATTGTAATAAAAGATGATCAAATGCAGCGAGTTTTGACATATTCGAACTCAAATAAAATAAAACCAGAAAATCATAGGGCGCATCATAACTGAGAACCATGACAGCATAAACCCTAAATGTCCAACAATCGGTCAATATGTTCATGCACTCATTTTGTCTACAGAAATTGTACAAGGGCCTTTGTTGGTACTGGGCCGATTTCACTATACTGATTTTGTGATAATGAGCCGTTTAGAGCAAAACATGAGTGTCCAACAACCAAAATTTGAATTACGTGATGAAGACGAACTCTCGCTGGATCTGATAGAGGCCCAGTATGCATTGAAAGACAGTCGGGGCAAGAGCAATGCAAAGAGTGTCCTGATTCTGGTCAGTGGCATTGAACTGGCGGGCAAGGGGGAGGCGGTCAAGCAGTTACGTGAGTGGCTTGATCCACGTTACCTGAAAGTCAAGGCGGATGCCCCAAAGCTATTGACAAATAACCAGACATTTTGGCAATCCTATACACGCTTCATTCCTGCCGAAGGTCAGATCGTGGTGATGTTTGGCAACTGGTACAGTGACTTGCTGGCAACGGCAATGCATGTGTCCAAGCCATTAAATGAGGCGTTGTTTGATGGCTATGTTGAGCAAATGCGTGCGTTTGAACATGATTTGCAACATAACCATGTGCATGTGGTTAAGGTCTGGTTCGACCTGTCATGGAAGTCTTTACAAAAACGCTTAGACCAAATTGATGCGTCCGAACAACATTGGCATAAATTACATGGTTTAGATTGGCGCAATAAAAAACAATACGATACCTTGCAGAACCTCAGCCACAGGTTCACCGATGACTGGTTTATCATTAATGGCGAGGATGAAAAGTACCGCGACCAGTGCTTTGCACAATATGTTTTGCAAACGCTTCAGGAACTTCCTGACCATCAAACTAAAGTCACGGAAAAATGGCAACAAGCACAGATTCCCACAGCACTATTAGAACCTTCAAAACAAAGCTTAGATAAAGATGACTACAAAGAAAAATTGAACAAATTAACCAAAAAAGTAGCTGATGCATTACGTTACAACGAACGAAAAGTGATTGTTGCTTTTGAAGGTATGGATGCTGCAGGTAAAGGGGGAGCGATAAAAAGAATTGTTAAAAAATTAGATCCACGTGAATATGAAATCCATAGTATTGCTGCACCTGAACGTTATGAATTACGCCGTCCTTATTTGTGGCGTTTTTGGAATAAACTCAATGATGGCGGAAAAATTACCATTTTTGATCGGACCTGGTATGGGCGTGTGCTGGTGGAGCGTGTTGAGGGTTTTGCCTCAGTGGTTGAATGGCAACGTGCCTATGATGAGATTAACCGTTTTGAACAGAACCTTGTGGATAGCCAGACGGTGATTGTCAAAATCTGGCTGGCGATTAGCAAGGATGAACAGGCCGTCCGTTTCAAGGAGCGTGAACAAACCCCACATAAGCGCTTTAAGATTACCGAGGAGGATTGGCGTAACCGTGATAAATGGGATGACTACCTTGAAGCCGCTGCGGATATGTTTGAGCGTACCTCCACCGACTATGCACCATGGCATGTGATTGCGACGGATGATAAAAATACGGCACGAATCGAAGTTCTAAAAGCGATTTTAAAACAGTTGAAAGTTAAGTAAGACTAAACTTCTGATGAGTTCATGAATATGTGGAAAAAATTGTTAAAAATAGGATTAATTTTAAGCTCCATATTTCTGCTCGCTTTTGTTTTTTTTATTGGATTTTATCTGTATATGATTTATGGTGTTCATCCCTCTGATGAGGGCAAGACAAGTATTTCATGTATATGGGAAAATGGAGAATTAACAGCAGAAAGAATAACCATTATTCAAGGCAAAAGAGTCATGACACAAGCTCAGGCTGAAGATTGTGCCGATTTAACACACTCGATGAAATGACTGAATCACTGATAGTCGGCTGATCAGTCATGTTCATGTTTTAAGCTACAATCGTACTACGGCTTTTTTGCTGAATCCGTTTTGCAAGTGTGTAGCAGTCCTGAATATGTGCCTCGGTGATTTTACGCATCATAAAGTAGCCAAGGCTGGCCGCCACCAGTTGCCCACCCAGAGGAATGAATTTAGTCACCTGTTTGGTGGCAATCTTGGTGAAAAAACCATTAAATGTTTTTTTCATTGCGGTACGTGCCACCACAAAACCTGACAACTCGAAGCCACGTTTACGCAGTTCATCCCAGTGAACTTTCTTGGTCTCTGGGTCATAAACGCTGATATGTTCAGGTGCCAGGCCAAAACGTGCATTAATATCAGGAATGATCTGCGTGAGCATGCCTAAATCAACCACCACATCGAAAAATGGAATGGGGACAATGGCCGCGCCAGCAGAGCAGTAGGCGGTCTTCTTGGTACGCGCCAGACATTCATCACGGATTTGTTCCAGATTTAAGCCTGGGTCAATTGAATCAGGAATTTTTTCAATTTTCATAAAGTTATACCTAAAGTCTATCTCTTGGTCGTATATTCAAGCGCATTAAATGGTGAATTTCAAAAATTTTTTATTTCATGCTGTGTTTAACGTGACATAGTTCCACAAGCTTGTATAGTGATGATTATCTACTTATTTTTATGTATCAAAATAGTCGTTTATTGATGAGGTTGTATTAACGGATGGGTATTCATGTTATTCAGAGTCAACGCCTTGATGTGTTATTGCAAGGTGTGATGGCATCCATTACCCAACCCAGTGCCTCCCCGTTTCAGGTGTTTAAAACCCAGCATTTTATTGTGCCGAGTCCTGCCCAGGAGCAGTGGCTGACCCAGAAAATTGCTGAACAGCAGGGTATGACGGCCAACTATCAATTCCATCAAAGAATTCGTGGTTTCCAGTGGTATGCCTATCAACAAGTGTTGGAGAATAAAGAACAAGTCCGTAAGGCCAATATTCCGCGTTTGATTTTAAAGTGGCGTATTCATCAAGCTTTACAGCCTTTTATTCAACCCGAACAGAATACTGTTGTGAATGAGCACCCTTTATATTCAATTGTGCAACGGATTTATGACAGTGCCGACCAGTTGCAGCACGGCACAGAAAAACAACTAAAAAAACAAAGTATGCTGTATTGGGTGGCGGAGCAAGTTTCGCAGCTGTTTAATAACTACATGATTTATCGCGGTCATTGTCAACGGGGATGTACGGGCGTTTGCCGCTGTGCAAGCAACTGGCTGTCGGCATGGGGGCAAGATCATCCGCTGGATATTGAACGGCTAATCTCGCAAACTGACCAGCAGATGTCCGCATTTAGCCTCAACCAGACCCAGCAACTAGAAGCGTGGCAACGCTGGCTATGGCAAAACTATTTTCATGCCGACTTTGAGGAGATGCAAAGTATTGATGCCGATTTCTGGCGGATTCTGGACAATCCACAGACCCGCCAGCGTGCATTGGCACAGCTGCCAGATCGGGTGATTGTGTTTACCCTGCTGGACTTGCCACCCAGCCAACTGCAATTTTTACGCCGTCTGGGGCAGTATTTGGATGTGTTGATTTTGCACTATAACCCCTCGCAGGAATATTGGGCGGACAGTGTCGATCCACTGTGGAAACAGCGTTATGATTTGGGTGTTAAGGAACGTTTTATTGCCAAAAATCCTAATGCGAGTGATGCGGAAATCCAGAACTTTTTTGAGCAATTTAATTTAGAATTTAATGCCTTAAGTCGTGAATCACGACATCCTTTATTAACTCGTTTGGGCAAACAGGCACGTGACCATTTCTCTTTATTGTCACAACTTGCAGGAGGGGAAGAAGGAATTTGGGAAGATCTCTTTGTTGATTATTTTCCAGAAACCTTACTGGGTAAAGTCCAGTCCGATATTTTTTATCTGGCAGAACCTCAGGCAGGGCAATATGAGCTTGCATCGAATGATGAGTCGATTCAGTTGCATGTCTGCCATTCCAGTTTGCGTCAGCTTGAGGTACTCAAGGAGCAGTTGACCCATTGGTTATCGCAGCCAGATTCCGTTGCTCGCCGTCCTAGTGATGTGCTGGTGCTTGCACCCAATCTGGCTGAGCTTGAGCCTTTGATTCGTAGTGTATTCCCTGCTGTTCCCAATGAGCATGAAGTGTTTCTGCCCGTCAAGATTGCAGGCGTGGCTTCACTGGATGCCCTGAATGCATGGCGTGCGGTGCTGGGGCGTTTGCAGCTTACACAGGGACGCTTTGCCCATGATGATTTTGCCGACTGGCTCAATCTGTCTGCGACACAGCAGCGTTATGGCCTGGACTATACCCAGGCACAACGGATGCTGGACTTGTTGAGTGATGCAGGCTTTAAGCGTGGTCTGGACGCTGAACATTTAAAACAGAGCCTGAGTGCCAACGATCAGGACTATCGTTATAGCTTTAAATTTGCGCTGGATCGTCTGGCATTGGGAATTGCTGTGCCAGCGCATGTGTTGGTGCAGGATATACTGAGCTATGCACAGGTGCAGCCAGATGATTTTGAGCTGATTGGAATCTTGATCCAGATTTATCAGGATTTATCTATCCGACGCAATTGGCTGATTGCGCATGAGTTGGGGCAGCAGTCACCTGTTGAGGACTGGCTGAAAAAGCTCAAGGATGATATTCAGGAGTTTGAGCAAGCCGATATTGTTGCCCTAAAGGCCGTGCGTGAGATTGTGCAAAAGCAGGAGCGTATGCTGACTCTGGCGAGTTATTATGATGATGCTGAAACCCATTTGCGCCAGATTACTCTGCCGTTGCCGTATATCATTGAGGAAATTCAACGGACGCTGCAAAGCCAGTCAGCACAGGTTGAACCAACAGGGCAAATTACCTTTAGTCAGATTGGACAGATTCGCCCGATTCCTTATCGTCTGATTGTGCTGCTTAATATGGATACAGGCAAGTTTCCCAATCGGGATGCGCATATTCCCTTTGACTTAATGGATGCATTACGTCAGCAATTGGGTGACCGTTCTCGTCTGGAAGATGATCAGGGGGCCTTTCTGGATGCAGTGCTTTTGGCGGAGGAGCAACTCTGGCTGTTTTATAATGGCTTTGATGTCAATGATGGGGAGGTGCGTGAACCCTCCACTATTTTGCAGGCTTTTCGAGATCATTTGGCGTTGATTGTAAAACCGACTAGCAGTGAAGATAGGCCTCCTTTATCAGAAGCGGATTTAGCTGGATTGGAGGCATTACAAATCCCACCACAGCTTTATCCGCTGTATCATTTACATCGTCTACAACCATTCGATCCACTCGGCTTTGTTTCGGATCGACCTGTGCGCTTCCAAGATCAATGGTTTAAGGTCGCTTCACAGATTCAGCAGGTCAAAGGAGAGCGGCAGGCATGGGTGAATACCCGTTATCCTGTTGAACATGATGAGATGCTGATTCTAAATAGCCAGCAATGGATTCAGGATGTGGCGTTCCCCGCGCGTTTGTATTTAAAAACCCTGGGGGTGGAAAATTTAACGGCAACCGAACTGGTGGATCAAACTGAACCGTTATTGCTGGATGGTTTGGGGAAATATGCTATTCGCCATTTTCTACAGCAGCAGGATGAGCAGACCTCGGCTGGCATCTTGCAGGATCAACTCCCTGTTGGAAAGGTACAGCACAGTGCATGGCAGCAAAGCCGCTTAGAGCAACAGCGCTTGCTTGAACGTTTACAGCAGTATGCGGCAGCCCCGACACTCACCACACAACGGGTCTGGCGTATCTCAAAACAACTACAAATGGTTTGTGTCACGCCAAAACAGAATGTACAGGACTGGGTTAGTCTGGAAGCGTCGAGTGCGCGGGCTAAACGTTTTGTTAAGGTCTGGCTGGAGTATTTGTTGTGGCTGGCTCTGCTGAACGATGACTCCGCTACAGAAAAACGCCGTATCGTGGTATTTAGTGACCAAACCGTGATTTGTGAGGGGCTGGGTTCCGAACAGGCGAAACACTATTTAAAGCACTGGTTGCAACTATGGCAAGAGGCGCAGCAACAGCCTGTGGTGTTACCCGCAGCCTTGATCTTAAAGCCAATGGAAAAAGGCAATTCCCACCAATGGGTTGAGCAGGAGTCTCGATGGGTTCTGGTTGAAGACAGCCAAAAACAGGTTTTAAAAGATTGGAATGATACAGGTGATTTTTCTGGTTTTGATATGGCTCAAAATGAAGCGTGTAAATTGCATCGTGACTGGCAGTTCCTTTTGCAGGAACAGGATGCAAGTGCATTGTTGCACTATGCCTGTGATCATTATTCCCATGCCTTATACCAGCCTATTTTTGAATTTTTACGTGTGGAGTAAGACATGAACTCAAAATATCCAGTGTCTTATCAACCGATTCGGGATATTCAGTTTGAGGGGCTGCACCTGATTGAGGCCTCGGCTGGAACAGGCAAAACCTATACCTTATCCAGTTTGATGGTGCGGATTTTTCTGGAAAAATACCTGCCGAATCAGGTCATTGCCACCACGTTTACCCGTGCTGCCGCCGCCGAGCTAAAAAGCCGTATCCGTTTGCGTCTGGTGGAGATTCAGCAGTATCTGGAACCGTTACGCAGCGTACTGGAAACTGATATTCACATGCAGGCGGAGCAGGAAACTGATCCACTGAAACAGCATGTGTTAAAAACCTTTGCGCCACGTATCGCCTATGCCTGTGAACGGCTAAAACTTGTGATTGACCAACTGGACGAGCTGTTTGTCGGGACACTGGACAGCTTTAGCCAGAAGCTGTTGCGCGAGTTTGCCTTTGAAAGTGGCAAGATTGAACGTGCCCAAATCACTGAGGATGCCAAGAGCTATACCCGCCAACTGATTCATGATGTGTTACGCGAATGGATTCAGTCGCAGCCACAACAGGTGATTGATTTTTTATATATGAGTCAGCAACTAAAGAGCGTAGATCAGTATATTAAAGTGGTTGAAGAAAGTTTGAATTTTAGTTCAGCACATTTGAAACAAGTAGATTTGCCTGTGTTTAGCACCGTTGCGTTTGAATCATGCTTGCATCAGTTCGCAGTAACTTCTTCGCAGTACTTACAAGAATTACAGGATTATTATCTACTCAATGGTGCATATTATAAGTTTATTAATAAAAATGCTTTTGCAAAAGATCGTTTTCATTTCATTTTTCAAACAGGCTTAGTTCGGCTGGCTCAGCAAATTCAAGAGCAGGGCATAAATATCTATTTTGATCAAAACGCGTTCAAAGACGTCGATGTTTTATTTTTAGATTCTAAAGGACGAGCTCGAAGCAGTATTTTTAATAAATGTGATCAAAGTATTCAGGACTGTTTTTACCAGCATCCTTTGATTCAGTTATTAAAAGATATTTGGGAGATGAAACTTAAAATTCAAAATGATTTAGATCAATTCAATACCTATTTACAGTTTCATCTTTGTCAGCAAGTCAAAAAGCGTTTGCCTCAAGTGTTGCAACAAAAAGGTGAAACCACTTTTGCCCAGCAGATCAAAACCCTGTCAGATGCCTTAAAGGGCGAACAGGGACAACATTTTGCGGTATTTGTACAGGCACGTTATCCCTTAATTCTGGTCGATGAGTTTCAGGATACCAATCAGGATCAGGATGATATGCTGGCGAGCATCTGGCGGCATCCACAGCGTTACCAAAAAGGTTGCATGATTATGGTGGGTGACCGTAAACAGGCGATTTATGGCTTCCGTGGCGGCGACATGCTGACATTCCTGAATGCCTATCAGGATATTATGGCGAAGCAGGGGCGTGAATATAAACTGATCCACAACCACCGTTCGGTCAAAGAACTGGTTGAAGTGGTTGATGTGCTGTTTCAGCGGCAAATGGATTTTGGCGAGCAGGTGATCTATGACCCAATTCAGGCTGGTTCACGTCCACATCCTGCCCTGATTGACAAGGAACAGTTCAATCTAGCACCGTTGCGCTGGCTGCAACTGCAAGAGGGCAATGAGCAAGCGACTCAAGTGGCCTGGAAAATTCAAAGCTTATTGAATCAGGCGCATTTGCAGCAGCTATGCCTGGATGGTGAGATACGCAAAGCCATTTGTGAAGATGATATTGCGGTGCTTTCCCGTAGCCACCGACAACTGGACGAGGTTCAATATGCACTGGAATACTTGGGAATTCGTGTGAATCGTCCCTCAAAGCGCAGTGTGTTTGACTCAAAGATTGCACAGGATATAGGCGCTTTACTCACGGCGTTGCTTGATCCTTATGATGAAGCCAAGCTCAAACGGGCTTTACTCAGCCGTTTATTTGGCTTTGATCTGGCTCGATTATTGGCCTTAGAACAAAGTCCAGAGGGTCTGAGCCATTATATCCAGCAATTCGATGACATCCGTGAGATGTGGCTGAATCAGGGCTTTTTATCGGCATGGCAACGTTGTTTAAATCAATTTGAAATTTGGCAGCAACTGGTTGCCACCCAGAGCAAGGACAATGAACGGGCAGTGGTCAATCTGCGCCATCTCACTGATATCCTGAGTCAGCACAGCGAGCATGTGCAGGGGGCACAAAACCTCTATCACTGGTATTTAAAGCAGCTCAATTCACCAAGTGACCGTGAATGGGAGCTGGAACATAAGCTTTCCAGTGAAGCTGGGGTGCAGTTAATGACTATCCACCAGTCCAAGGGTTTGGAATTTAAAATCGTCTTTTTACTTGGAGCAAATAAAGCAGCACCAGACTCAAAAAAAGAGGCTTTAAATTTTTCAACCACGGAAATCCAGTTACCAGAAACAGGGCAGACCCGAATGCAACGCGTGGTGGCGATTGCGGATAAAAACTTTCTGCAACAGAATGAGCTGGATCAGCACCAGCAACGGGCGCAGGCTGAGCAGAACCGTTTGTGGTATGTGGCGCTGACCCGTGCCAGTCATCGGGTCTATGCGGTGTTTGAACCTGAAAAGGGAGATAAGAACAAACTTTCAGGATTGGCATTCTGGAAGAATCAGGGTGAGGCATTCCAGCATCCACACTGTCTGGATGAAGCTCTGGTTTTGGAACGACCACAGGCTCTCCACCGCCAGCAACAGACCCAACAAAGAATCCCACTTTCTGCTCAGCCTTTACCTATGCAGCGTTTTTATGCACGAGGCAAGACCAGCTTCAGTTATCTGGCACAGCATTTAAGACACAAGGCCAGTCATGCGGATCGTCTGGCCAATATTGAGCAGAACTTTGATCAGGCTGAAGATGAGCTAAACGTTATACTGACAGCATTTGCGCCTGTTTCCCAACCAATCGCGTGGATTAAGCAATATTTTCCGAAAGGAACACTGGCTGGAAATTTCCTGCATGAGATTTTTGAGCAGATTGATTTTCAGCGACCTGAAACATGGGTTGAGGAAATCCGCCGCCGTTTTAAGAATACCTATCAAGGCTTATGGTTTGACTTGCTGGATCAATACCAGAATCACTTTCCAGCACGGGAAAATTCAGAGCAGCAACTATACCAATGGATTGCGGTATGGTTGGGTGAGGTATTGGCCACGCCACTGAACGATGGTTTCCAATTAAAACAATTGCTGACAGGACAATATCTGTCGGAATGTCCATTTTATCTGGCCTTGTCGGATCGTGTGCTGGCCATGCAGCGCGTACAGCAACTGTTCACAGAATATGGCATCAGCATGCCTGAATTACTGGAGGCGAAATCTGCCCGTTACTTAAATGGCTCTATTGACTTGGTCTATTTTGACGGTCAGCGTTATCACATTGCTGATTATAAAAGTAACTATCTGGGCGCTGAACAGGCAGATTACCAGCCTAGCCAAATTGCAGATAGTATGTCGCTGTCGAGCTACTGGTTACAGGCGGCCTTGTATCTGGTGGCACTGCACCGCTATCTGAGCGTGAAACTACAGAATTATCAGATTGAGCAGCATCTGGGTGGGGCATCCTATCTGTATTTGCGTGGCATGAATGGACAGGCGCAGCAGGGCTATATGTACTGGAAACCTGATGATGAATTTATCTTGCGTCTGGATGCCGTCCTCGGATACTTCTCTGAGGATAAAATGGGTAAACCAATGTAGATAAAAGTAATTAATTTAGATTAAACAGTAGCTTACTATGTGGATAAGCATGTTTATAACCTTGTGGACAAGCGTGTGGGTAAGTTTGAGGATAACTCTGTGGACAAACAGGTAAATAATCAGTCAGCAACGGCGGGCTGGCTTGAGATGTGGAGTAGCTATCTCACACAGGCACCATTTTCCCAATCAGCTCAGGCAGTTGGCGCGGCGCAAATGCTACAGCAACTGATTGAGGCCAGCCTGCAAGGCGACAGTTGTATTGAGGCAAATCCAGCACAGCTTGAGGCGCTGGGCGATCTGGTGGTTTGCAGCGATGTTGCAGGCACTCACGTTGCCCCATGCGTCCACGATCAGCAGGGCTTGGCATTATACCGATATTGGCAACTGGAACAACGCCTAGCTGATCAGATTTGTCGATTAAAGCGACAAACGATTCAGTTGCTCGATACAGCACCTTATCAGCACTTGCTCAGCGATGAACATCAGCAGGCCGCCCTTAAAATGGTGATGCAGCAATGGTTGAGTATCATTACAGGGGGGCCAGGAACAGGCAAAACCTATACGCTGGCTCGTATTATCGCGGTACTGAACCAGATGATTCCTGACCTGCGCATTGCGATGGCGGCACCGACAGGCAAGGCAGCCCAGCGTATGCAGGAGGCCTTGCAACATTCATTGAATGACCCCAAGCTGCTTGAGTCGGGATTGGTCACCGATGAACTGCGCCACCAAAGCACCCAGACCCTGCACCGTTTGCTGGGTATAGGCAATCGGCAGATCCCACGTTTTCATCAAAAGCAGCCTTTGCCCTATGATGTGATAGTGGTGGATGAAGCCTCCATGCTGGACTTGAATCTGGCAACCCTGTTGTTTGAGGCGGTGCCTGAAAACTGCCGCATTATTTTACTGGGTGATGCCAATCAGCTGGCTTCTGTGGATGTGGGTTCTGTACTTGCAGACTTACAGCAGGTGCAGGGCTTGGCTGAAAACCGTGTCCGGTTGCAAAAAAGCCGCCGTTTTGCGGGTGAGGCAAAAATTGGACAGTTGGCAAGATTTATTCAGGCCCAGCAGCAGCCAACACAACATGCTCAGGTATTGACCAGACTGCAACAGGAGATTGCTGCACCTAGCAGCTTGCAACCGATTGCATTATCCAAAGACATGTCAGACTTTATTCAACTGGAATATTTGCCCAAGTATGGTGAGTTCGAAATTGAACCCTATCAACAAAAGCTGATGTATGGGTTTCAGGGCTATGTTGAGGCACTGCAACACTATGTGCAGGGCGATGAACCAGAACCGTATATCCAGCAGGTGATACACGCATTTGATGATTACCGAATTTTAACCGCCGTTCGACATGGGCAACTGGGATTGCAGCAACTGAACCGTTATGCTGAACAGTGGCTCAATCAGCAGCTTAAACAGATTGCGGTGGGCGACTGGTATGTGGGCCGTCCCGTGATGATGACCTACAACGACTATCAGCTTGGAATCTCCAATGGAGACATTGGCATTTGTTTTAAACATAGAAGCCAATCTCAGCAGTTTGAGGTGTATTTTCCAAGTCTGGATAAATGGATTGCTGCACACCGCTTACCTCGTAACATGCAAACTGCATTTGCGCTCACCATTCACAAATCACAGGGCTCTGAATTTACCCATACCGCGATTGTTCTGGATGCCCCCGCAGAGAAGTTACTGAGTCAGGAACTGATTTATACCGCAGTGACGCGCGCAAAAAAAGTGGTCAGTATTCTGGCCGATTCAGGCACCTTGCAACAGGCGCTTACAATTCGAACAGTTCGCCGTAGTGGTTTAGTACAAAAGATCAATTTTGCTGGATTATAAAGTTATTCTTTAAAATTCACCGTTTTGTAAGAAAAAGCTTACAAGGATTCGAGATATTGTCGCTAGAGCAAGCCGAATGTTTTTGAGATTATGGAAACACAACGAATCTGGCACGGAAAGCTAGATAAATCGCAAAACGATAATAAGAAAGTCTGAAAGACAGCGAACTTACAGTGAGGTAAGTGATAAAAGAGGAAACTTACAGCCGCTAAGCCTTGTAGTTTTGGGAGAGACTACAGGGCTTTTTTATTTTTATCCATATTAAATGAATAAAATCATGATAAATATTGGTTTTATTTTAACCAGTATTGTTTAAACTCTACTTGTTCAAGCATTGCGTCAGATCGGTTGCATGTCTTGTCCATGCACATTTATCTAGTGAAAAATAACGGCAACATCTAAAAGCTACGGTATCGTTGTTTGACAGCTTTTCTGGATTATTCAGTTAAATGTTATAAAGAACCGTACGTTTTTGCTTACAAAGAGATGAGAGAAATCCTATTTTTCTTCATAATTAATTTCGACAGAATGGTAAGTACAGAGGAAAGAAGATATCACCAAAGGAAACGTAAAAATCATAAGATTGTGGTAAGCGTTCAGAGGGTCTGAATGAAAAATAACAAGCAATAAAAATAAATCAAAACCAGAATAATAAAAACTACGCGCAAAGGCTCAGGTGAAAATCTGGGCTTTTTTGTGCGTAGCTGTTCTTCAACTGATTAAACCAGATCATTTTCACTACGGTCAGTGGCAAATAATGAGCGGCGCTGGTTTTTCGGGATTTTTGGACAGTTATTTGAGATTTGGTACAACATTTTTGTCAGCGCAGGCAAGTGGGTACCGACTACAGATTTTCCTGTGGTGAGTAATGACACACTGATATCACGCTCTGGATCGGCCCAGTATAAAATATTCGAGAAGCCAATATGTCCAAAAGCCTGTCCTGTCATTGGCCCAAACAGACCGACAGGGTTGCTGCCCAGCATTGGGCCAAGTGCATAACGCATTGGCGCAAGTAAACTACGGTCGATACTGACGCCAGAGGTCGGCAAGGTCGAACGGAAAACGGTTTTGGCACTCATGATCTGTTTGCCCTGATATTCACCACCACTGAGCAACATTTCAAAAAAACGTCCTGACTGCTCTGCACTGGTGTAGATGTTGCCAGCAGGGCAGATGATGTCCATGAAACGTGTGTCATTGGTAATGTCCACAGCGGTTTGTAGCCCAGCACCCAGCACATGCTTTAAATAACGATCCGTACCTAAACCTGGATGCATGCCAGTGGCGTAGTTCATTGCCACATCTGCGCGGTACTCTGGTTTTAGGCCATAGTTGAAATAATCCAGACCCATTGGCTTTTCAATATGTTCAGCCAGATATTCACGCACGCTTTGTCCTGTGACACGCTTGATCACCTCACCCAGAATATAGCCTGCGGTCACGGCATGATAGGCAAGATGCGTACCTGATGGTGAAACTGGCTTGGCCGCGCACAGGCGTTTTAGAATCTCTTTCTCATCAAACAGCAACTCAGGGGTGATCTCACCGTCGATCCGTGGAATTCCACCGCGATGTGATAACAGGTGGAACAGGGTCGCACGCCGTTTGCCATTGACCCCATATTCAGGAATGTAATAGCTGATTGGATCCAGCAGGTTCAGGTCACCACGCTCATCCAGCATGTGTACCAGCATGGCCGTGACCATTTTAGAGGCTGAGAACAGGCAAACGGGAGTGTCTGGTGTGCCGATCTTGGCATCAGCACCCAGACCATCGGGAGTGTTGCCCTGAGCGTAGCCAATGCTACGGTTCAGCAGGATTTGTCCCTGACGGCGTAGACATAGGGTAATTAAAGGATAGTTCCCCGTTTTATAAAGACATTCAACACTATCCCAAATCTTCTGGACCTGCTTTTCCGTCAAGCCCCCCAATTCAGCCGCGACTTCATCTTTGGAACGAATGACTTGATTGAGGTCATCTGGCACATAACAGGTATTGGTGGATAAGATTTTCACGATTCCCTCGCTAATTTTTCGTTTTCTTTCATTTCTATTGTAAACTGAAAACAGAATTGATAAATAGTTTGCCTGTTTTTCTGACAATTGTCATTGTCCCAATGATGAAATAAAAACATTTTTGCAATATAGCCATAGATCACTTAAAATAGGCGAATTGCTGTAGTGATGCACGGCAATCAGTTGCTTGCAACTGATCATTATCATTTTATTTTTTAAGCATCTCGGAGAAATCGAATGGCTTTAACTAACGCAGATCGCGCAGAGATCATCGCTAAATTTGCTCGTGCTGAAAACGACACAGGTTCACCAGAAGTACAGGTTGCTTTGTTGACTGCTCAAATCAATGATTTGCAAGGTCACTTTAAAGAGCACAAACATGACCACCACAGCCGTCGTGGTTTGATTCGTATGGTAAACCAGCGTCGTAAACTACTTGACTATTTAAATGGTAAAGATCACGGTCGTTATGTTGCTTTGATCGGCGCATTAGGTTTACGTCGTTAATTCGATTTGGCTTTATTTTCGGTATTTCGCATGTTGCAATGCCTTAACGCTGAAAACAAAGTTTCGCCTGATTTAAGTTAGGCGATTTTTAGAAGGGGCGCATGTTCGCTCCTTCTTTGTGTTTAAATTTATTTAAAAATTTTGATCTGGTGCGATGGCTTCTAAGCTTTGTCATTTATCCACACGCCAGTTGTGGTCTGAATGCCAAACCTTAGGGGTCTCACTAGAATAACTTTTTAAAAGACATCAGGAAAATATAATACATGTCAATGTTTAATATCGTTCGTAAAGAATTCCAATTTGGTCAACACCAAGTTGTTTTAGAAACGGGTCGTGTTGCACGTCAAGCAAATTCAGTTTTAATCACAATGGGTGGTGTAACTGTGCTTGTTGCGGTTGTGGCTCAGCCAAAAGCAAAAGCGGGTCAAGACTTTTTCCCGTTAACTGTGAATTATCAAGAAAAACAATATGCGGCGGGTCGTATCCCTGGTGGTTATGGCAAGCGTGAAGGCCGTGCTTCTGAAGCAGAGACTCTAATTTCTCGTTTGATTGACCGTCCAATTCGTCCATTGTTCCCAGAAGGTTATTTCAACGAAATCCAAGTCACAGCAACAGTTGTGTCTTCTGACAAAACCATGGATGCTGATATTGCTGCAATGTTGGGTACATCTGCTGCATTGTCGATTGCAGGCACACCTTTCCGTGGTCCAATTGGTGGCGCACGTGTTGGTTTGATCAATGGTGAATATGTTCTTAACCCAACGTTAGAACAACTTGCACAATCTGATCTTGATCTTGTGGTTGCAGGTACAGAGTCAGCAGTGTTAATGGTTGAATCTGAAGCGAAAGAACTTTCAGAAGACCAAATGTTAGGCGCAGTACTTTTCGGTCATGACGAAATGCAAATTGCTGTACAAGCAATCAAAGAATTTGCTGCAGCTGTTGGTGCGAAAGAATCAGAGTGGGTTGCTCCAACTAAAAATGAAGCGCTTCTTGAGCAATTAAAAGCAGCTTTCGAAGCGAAAATCTCTGAAGCATATACCATTGCGGTAAAACAAGACCGTTATGCAGCTTTGGATGCGTTGTATGCAGAAGCTGTAGCTCAGTTCGTTCCAGAAAATGACGAAACTGGCATTGCAGACGAAGTCAACGAATTATTCGAAGACCTTAAATACCGCACAGTACGTGACAACATCTTGTCTGGCAAGCCACGTATTGATGGTCGTGATACAAAAACTGTTCGTGCTATCGACGTTCAGGTTGGCGTGCTGGGCCGTGCCCATGGTTCAGCATTGTTTACCCGTGGCGAAACTCAGGCACTTGTGACTGCAACTCTGGGTAACACACGTGATGCGTTGATGGTTGATACCTTGGCTGGTACCAAAACTGACAACTTCATGTTGCATTATAACTTTCCTGCATACTCTGTAGGTGAAACAGGTCGTGAATCTGGTCCTAAACGCCGTGAAATCGGTCATGGCCGTTTGGCGCGTCGTGGTGTACAGGCGGTACTTCCTCCAGTTGACCGTTTCCCGTATGTGTTACGTGTGGTTTCAGACATTACTGAATCAAATGGTTCATCTTCTATGGCGTCTGTATGTGGTGCTTCGCTTGCACTGATGGATGCGGGTGTTCCGCTTAAAGCACCAGTTGCGGGTATCGCAATGGGCTTGGTGAAAGAGGGTGAGCGTTTTGCAGTACTTTCAGACATCCTGGGTGACGAAGACCATCTGGGTGATATGGACTTTAAAGTAGCAGGTTCTGCAAACGGTATTACTGCGCTTCAAATGGACATCAAGATTGAAGGGATCACTGAAGAAATTATGGAAGTTGCATTAAACCAAGCTTTTGCTGGTCGTATGCATATCCTAAATGAAATGAATAAAGTCATTTCACGTGCTCGTGCAGAAATCAGTGCGAATGCACCGACTTTCGAGGTGATTAACATCAATCCAGACAAGATTCGTGATGTGATTGGTAAAGGTGGTGCTACCATTCGTGCCATTACAGAAGAGACCAAAGCTGCGATTGATATCGAAGACAATGGCACAGTTCGTGTATTTGGTGAAACGAAAGCTGCTGCTCGTGCTGCGATTGCAAAAATTCAGGCACTGACTGCTGAAGTTGAGCCAGGTACAATCTATACAGGTAAAGTGATTCGTATCGTTGAATTTGGTGCATTCGTGAATATCTTGCCAGGTACGGACGGTTTGCTTCACATTTCGCAAATTTCAAATGAACGTATTGCCAACGTGACTGACGTGTTAAAAGAAGGTCAGGAACTTAAGGTTCAGGTTGCCGATGTTGATAACCGTGGTCGTATCAAGTTGACCATGAAAGACATCGAACAAGCGTAATCACTGCAATCGACTGACAAAAAGCTCGCCTTGTGTGGGCTTTTTTATGGCATGATATTTTTAGGATTTAAATGAATATCAGGGTTATGCAGCTTTATTATTTTTATCGTCATAACAGTGAAGATGCGATTTTTATTAGTGCGGAAGAACAATCAGAATATACGCTGGAATTTTTGTGGGTGGATAGTTTAAGGCAGGATCTGGTCAACCATACAGAATCCTGGCAGAAGAATGTCTATGAACACACAGGGCTGGTTCTGAATGAGTTTCATCTGCGCGACCTACTCAATATTGAACATCCGTGTGCTTTCGACAGTGTTGAGGAATATGACCTGCTGGTGTTCCGCAAACTGATTAGCCCAGACGACCAGATTTATGAAAGTGACAGTCCACTGGAATCCCATGAAAGTGTTTTTGGCCTGGCCACCACACCAGTGAGTTTTATCCTCACGCCGAATGTCCTGGTCAGTTTAAGGGAGCAGGGCAATAAGGCGATGGAAAGCTATATTCAACGTATCCAGACCATTATGGGGCGGGCGATTGAGGAACAAAATAAACCCCGTAAATTACCAAGTACACCTGCTGATTTATCACTTCGTTTATTAAACAGCATGATTGATGGCTACCTAAACCTGCGTACCCCACTGACACGCCGTGTTGAATATTGGCAGCAACAGTTATTGCAAGGAAATCGTCGATTTAAACAATGGCATCAGTTGTTTCATGAAGATATGGCATTTCAGCAGATTGAAAATCTATGTGAAGAGCAAATTGAAACCTTGCAAGAGTTTCGGGATGAGCTTGTAGATAATTATCATCATGTGGTTGGAGAACATAAACACAAAACTCAAGATATTCTGTTGGTTCGTTTAAATGATTTGATGAGTCATGTCGAACGCGTGCAAAAGCATACTTTACGCTTGAGAAACGCCATTCAATCAGCCATTGATTTACACTTTTCGGCTATTGCGAATCAGACCAATGAAAATATGCGGATTTTGGCGATCATCACCGCCGTATTCGCACCCCTGACCTTGCTGACGGGAATTTATGGAATGAACTTTGAGTTTATTCCAGGATTAAAGTCACCTGTCGGGTTCTGGATCATGCTGGCGGTGATGTTATTAAGCACAGTGCTGTTGCTGTATTATTTCTATCAGCAACATCTGGTGGGGCGGGGTGAGCGTAGTGTGATTGACCTGCTGGCGCAGCAGCATAAACAACGCAACTTGAACCTGCTCTGGTTTCTGGACTATGAACCGATTAAGCAAACCCTCAAGGAGGTTGAGAAAATGACTAAATTTAAGTAACCAATGGCTGTATAGAACTGAGCCAAGTTTATTATTTTTTAAGCTTTAATTTTATTTCGTTAATATTTTGTATTTGTAGGTTTATGCTTTATTTTTTAAATAAAATTATAGGTTTATTTGAGATTCTAATGATTTTTATTTTATTGAAAGGTAAATAAAAATACCAAATTTCAGTGATGTTGCTACAAAAAATGATCATTTATAATTCAAGTCTAAAATATAAGGGGGAGAAATAGAATGTCATACCGTTTATCAATAACATTGCTGCTTTTGCTGCCGTTGATGGGATGTGAACTGAAAAATGAAGATCAAAATAAATCAAGTTTGAATGAGCATACCCCATCGGGTTCATCGTTGATGGCGCAATACCCAATGCTGGCTGAATATTTAGACATGGATGAAAGTGAGTTTAATATTTATTTAAACACTGGCTTGGACAGCATAGGAGTGCGTGATCTAACCAAACCAGAGAATATTAAGTCACTCAATATTGGCTATCCAGTTGATACCCAGAAAGCGACTTATGTGATGCGTTCGGTTTTTAATTTGGCTGCACTGAAAAAAGACGATCTTTTGTTTGTCGATGATGCCCAGTCTTCAAGAACAGATAGTTTTGAGATTAAGAGTAGTGCAAGCAGTAGTTTAAGAGATCAGCAATGGTCGGTTGGCGGTTCTGCAAATATTAAAAGATTCGGTTTTAAAGTTGCAGCGAAATATCATCATGCCGAAGCGAATGCCACAGCCAGTACGGTAGGAAGTGTTTCTGCGATTATGCGTCAAGTGGGTGCGGGTAAGACGATTACAATCGGCACTGTGAGTATGGATGATAGTGGTGATAACTTTACTGCATATTTAGTTGGAACAGCACTGACTGAAGAAGAGCTTGAAAAGAAAGTACATACCGTGGTTGAACCTGCGAGTGTAGGCAAATGTCATTATATTAAAGCCGTTAATATTGATGGTAAACCGTTGGATAAAGGGAACATCTATGGCAGTATTCAAGTGCTTTCAAAAATGCAGACTATTTTTGCGCAACTTCAAACACAATATAATCAATGTAATGATGCTGAAACTCGTCAAACGTTAGTGGTCAATATGCGAGAATTGCGTAAGCACATTATTAAAGAGATACAAACATTTTATAAGCAGAATGGCGATTCTTTTGTCACAAAAGTTGAAGTGATGAATCGTGCGATTGGTGAGGGAAAACTAAGTTTTGGTAGCAACAGTAGTAATTCAGAGCATTATAACGGAGGTGGATTATCCATATCTTATAGTGGTATTGGCGCAGGAGGTGGAGTCTCCGCTGAGTTTACTGAATCTTTAAGAAAGGCAAAATCAGATATATTTAAAAACATTAACATCACCGTGACAGCTGAACCTGATTCAATTGGTAATTCAATTGATATTTCTGGATGGAGAAAAGAACTCGGAGATTGGATGAATAATCTAAGTGTAGAAGCAGGGAAGGCTATTGTACTTCCTACAGCAAGTACACTGCCAAAAACGGTAGACATCAAATTTCCTGATACTGAACTTCAAAAGCCAAAAGAAGAATTACAGCCCCCTAGCCATTTGTTTAAGAGTTTGGATGAATGGGAAAAATATTATAAAAAAACAGATCCAGAAAAAGATGCACAAACAACACAAGCAAAAGTAGAGCAGGGACAACCTCAACCTCAACTCAATAGTTCTGTAACACTCTATCAACAGTTTCAAAAAGAGCTGAATGCTTTAAATGAGGCAAGAGATCAACAAAAACAAGCGGAGCAAAAACCGTTACTGTTTGCGCTGAATGCAGACGACAATGGTAATAATGTACGAGTACCAGGTACATTTACCAATGATTTTGAATTACGTGCTTATGATGAGGTCATCCCTCAGTTACGCCCAGATTTGAAAATTCCTGACGAAACAGAACAGACGTTCGAGGGATATGAAAATTTACAGACTTTAATGATAGAGCTGGAAAAACTTGGACGTTTAAATAGTTATTTAAGTTTCTTATCGACTTTACCTGTGAGTCAGGTTTCATCTGAACTCAGTCAAAAGTTCAGTCAATTTTATAGCAATGCCGCAGATAAGGCTTATGAAATCATAATCCAATCAATGACCGCTGGTGTAGATGTGAACTCGAATATCTTGAATGGTTGGATGCTGGATCAGCTTGGTAAGATTGCGAAGACAGCGGAAAATGCCAATATTTATCAAGGTAAATTGTATGAAGAATTGGGAACACCTGAATATTATGATTATGTGAGAACATTGTTAGACCCTGTAAAAGGTAAAGTCTGGTCGGAGGGATCTGGGGGATATATGCCACTCCGTATCCAGGCGAATGGCGAGCCTGAGTTGGCCATTTGGGCAGATATTTCAGCGTATAACGATGATAAGTACGGCAACAAAGTCATGCAATCTGTGGCTTATCGAGACAGAGGGCAAAATCCTTTGAGTCTGTATAAAAATACCCCAATGCAAACCCCATGGTATCCTGTATATATTTTTAATCCTCAGGATCAAGGAAAAGACAAAGCGACTTTGGTCTTTATACAAATGTTCGGTGCATATCAGACAATTTATGGGCGTGCCTGGGTAGTACAACCCACGCCACAATGGCTTGGAACAGTGGATAAAAACCATAACGATGGTGTGTATATATCAAAAGACTCAGGGATTGCACCAAGTTTAGAATCGAAATGGGCATTTTGGGCAAGTTCAAAAGATGATAAACAAGATCGTTATCAGGTGCTGAATGATGAAATGAAAAAAGTTATCTTTTCATCAGGCAACTCATTCTTACCTGATGGCAACTGGGATTACTCGCTCAACTTCCCTTATACGAGCAGCCCTGATGATAAACTTTGGAAAAAATTTAATGTACTTTATCTACCATTGACGGGACATGATCAATCTACCTCTAAACCAATCTTGGGTTTACATTCGGTTGCTCGACCCTATAACCCAAACAATTCGTTAGGTGCATATCGGTATTTTAAAGATCAGGCAGGAACTGTATATAATCAGCAGAAGCAAATCAAAGCTATCCCTCAGTCACAGTCGTTAGTGTTATTACCTTTAAATACTAAAAATACCGATTTTTATCAAAATACAGCGGCAAAAACTGGTTATTTACTGCCTTTTGACTATGCGCCGAAACGTGAAGCGATTGATATTGTGAATGCAACCAGTATGCAAACCTTTCAAAAATTAGCACTGTTCAATCAGTTAAGTAAATGACCAGACTTGAAATTGATTGAAATATAAGCATCATGGCTTATATTTCAGTTTTTATTTTTCAATTAATGAAAATGTTTTAATTGCCTGCGGAGTTGCTGCACTTCATCAATCAGGTCCAGCATCACCGCAACCGCAGATAGGCTGGCATCAAAGTCACGTTGTAAACGATAGGCTCGACGTGCTCGGGCGACATCTTCACCGATAAACTGATAACTTTGTGGATCGACTTGGATTTGTAAAATTTCATAATCAATCAGTTTTAAAACCCAATCTGTACTTTGGCCACATGCTTCTGCAAAGTGTTCGAGATCAAGTGCCAATTGTTCATCAATAATTTCAACTTGGCAGTGACCGTCATATTGAATTTCTTTGTATTGAATAGTTGTCATGATCTTGCTCCTTATGAGGCACGAGGTCGGAAAGTGGAGAAGGCTTCGGCAAACTGTTGATAAGCCTGTTGTTCTTGTTCACTGTGTGCTGGTGGTAAAACAATATTAATAATTAGATATAAATGCCCTGCGGTTTTATTTGGTATTCCTTTATCTTTGAGACGTAATTGTTGTCCATTTTTGGCATTTTTAGGTAAGTTGACTTTGAGTTGCCCTGCGGGAGTATTGACTTCAATGCTTTGTCCTAGAGCTGCTTCCCACGGAGTTACATCAATAGTTTGATAGACATCAGCCCCTTCAATACGAATACGATCGGTATCTTTATATTGGATTTCAATATAAAGATCACCATTTTCACCGCCATTAATACCACTTTGCCCTTGACCATTTAAGCGAATTTGCTGACCTTCTTTCATTCCTTTTGGAATCTTAACCTGCAAGGTTTTCCGCTGTACTTCAGGCTCACCATAGACGTTATAAGTTGGAATTTGCAAGGTAATCTGTTGGGTTGAACCGTGATAGGCAATATCTAAGTCAACTTGAATGCTGGCATGCTGGTCTTCGCCCTTGTAACTGCGTTGCTGGCGTTGCGAACGCTGCTGCCCACCACCAAAACCTGAGCCAAATCGACCAAATAAATCCTCAAAGCCACTAAAGTCTGCACCCCCATCGTCTGAACTTTGGCGATAGAACTGGGAACCATCGAATCCACCCGTGCCCTGACCAAATCCGCCAGCACCCTGACCAAAGCCAGCAAAACCCTGCGGATGATCCAGCATCTGGTCATATTCAGCCTTTTTAGTGGCATCACCCAAGGTATCGTAGGCGACATTAATCGCCTGCATTTTGGCTTCAGCATCTGCCTCTTTACTAATATCTGGATGATATTTCTTTGCCAGTTTACGATATGCTTTTTTGATTTCGTCTGCTGAGGCATCTCTTGAAACACCGAGCTCTTCATAATAATTTTTTGCCATGATCTTAAATATAATAATGAGATGTTTCTTTTATTATGAAGCGAATTGCCAAGATTTCAATAGGCTGGATTGTATAAGACTTGTTTTGTTGTTTTGGAAAAAATGCCAGCACTTTGGCTTGGCTGACACCGATCATGATATCCATTGGGCTATAACTTTAACTGAGATAGAGTTTTGGATAAATGCCTTATCCAGTAGACCTTAACGTAAAATAAAAAAAGACGGCAGCCCGTCTTTTTTTATGAGAAAAATCAATTAACTCAAATGTTCACCAAATAAGGCCAAAGCCTCTTCGGCGGTAAATTCATAGCGTGCATTACAGAACTGGCAATCCATCTGAATTGGATTCTGTGCTTCCAGCGTTTCGTGTACCGCATCCACCCCAATCTGGATCAGCGCATTGGCACAGCGTTCCTTTGAACAGGTACAACCGAACTTTAATTGCTCAACATCAGGTAAACGTACCTCTTCCTCGTTATACAAACGATAGAGAATTTCATTGGCTGGTAGGTCGGTTAGCTCTTCTGGTTTTAGTGTTTCAGTCAGCATGGTCAGACGTGGCCATAAGTCCTCATCCACCAGTTTTTGTTCTTCCTCATTATTGCGCGGAAGCAACTGAATCAGTAAGCCACCCGAACGTTTACTGTTGGTTGCCAGAACAATATGTGTTGGAATCTGTGCAGACAGGTCATAATACTGCATCAGGCAACCTGCCAGTGTCGGTTGATCCAGTGGTACAATCCCCTGATAGCGTTCGCCATGCTCAGGTTCGATATTGATAAATAGAACAGGACTGCTCAGTGATGCAAGTACAGTACGGCTATCCGACCCCTCTACGAATCTTGGGTCATCTTCATAATCCGCCAGTGCGCGCACTTCACCCAAGTGGTTGCATTCCGCCATTGCCCACTTGAATGTGCCATTGGCTTGAATTTGCAGGCTGATACGGCCACGGATTTTAAGCGTGCTTGCCAGTAAGGCGGTGGCACTGAGCATTTCACCCAGCAGGCTTTGCACCGCAGGCATATATTCACGTTGTGCCAGAATGGTTTGCAGCGTTTCTTCCAAATGAACCACCTCACCGCGAACAGGGCAGTCTTCAATATAAAAGCGTTGGCGTAAATCAGACATCTTTTTCTCCAGTATTCCGTACAGCGCACAAACAACGCTTTGACTTGCCAAGTTTGAAAGACTTCACAAGTGGGTGAATGGCGGTATGCAGTCAATAATGGTGGCGCTTTACCAAAACTCAAGATGTTTCATGCGGCGATTTTGCAGCAGTTTGTGTCACCTGATCATCAGGCAAGCATTCTGGAGAAATAATTTTTATGTTTTCAAATAAATACTCAAGTTCAGCTAGTGCATTGGGATAATGGTCCATTGTTGCATACTGATCATGAGACCAGAGCGACTGATTCAGCAACTGTTGATCCTGCTGCTGGAACTGGCTGATTTGTACCTGTGCATCCGCAGTTGAACATCCAGTTTCAATCAGTGCCTGTTGGGCCATATCCACAGAAGATAAATAGGTTTCACGCCAAACATGCTGAATGCCCAAATCATGCAGTAAATGGGCATGATGACGGTCACGCGCACGTACCAGCAAGCTCAGGTCTGGATAATTTAAACGAAGATGACGAACCAGGTTCATGCTGTCCTCAACATCATCAATGGCAACAATCAGCAACTTGCAATATTCAATACCTGCCGCACGCAGATTTTCGACTTGGGTGACATCGGCATCCAGAAAATGGTGTCCATATTGTTCAATAAAGTCGGCATCGGGCTGGTTGCTGTCCATCACACTGAACTGCCTGCCTTGCGCATGTAAGGCGCGTGCAACGACTTGTCCAAAACGCCCAAAGCCCACGATCAGAATGGGATGCTGTGGCACATCCTGAATAGGTGCAGGCGTTTTTTTCTGTATCAGGGGTAAGATTTTGGCATTCATTAGCCAATACAGCAGTGGGGTGAGCAGCATCGAGCCAAATATGATCAGCAAGGTCGGTTGCAAAATCTCTTTGTTGAGTAACTGTTCGGTTTCTGCGATTTTTAGCAGAATAAAAGACACTTCACCGCTTTGTGTCAGCAGGATGGACAGTCCAAGGCTGAACTTGGTAGAACGGTGCTGATAATAACTGCATGCCGCAATCACAACGGTTTTAATCAGCAACAATCCAAGAATGCAACCCAGAATGAATAAAGGTGACTGTAGCAGGGGAGCCAGGGAAAGTCCCAGTCCTATGGCAAGGAACAACAACCCGATTGCCGCATCTCTAAAAGGGGAAATAATCCGTTCAACCTCTACCTTAAACTCAGTCTCTGCCAGTAAGATGCCTGCCAGAAAAGCGCCAATCAGTACATGGATATTCAGAATATCTATGATTAAAACCACTGAGAGAACAATCAATAATCCCAGAACTGGAATCAGCTCAATACTATGGCGATGTGCCAAAAAGCGAAAGGCAGGACGAACCAGATAACGGCTTGCGAGAAACAAGCCTGAAATGGTAGCAATAATCGCAGCGAAATAGGCGATTCCATGCTGGGTTGATGCGGTGTCTTCCAGTAGGGGAAACAAGCCAATCAGAACCACTGCAAACAAGCTGTGTAACTGTAGGCTGGATAGTGCAGTCTGCCCCAATTTACTGTTGATTTGTATTTTATTTTGAAGCAGTTGCTGTACAAGGGTGATGCATGACAGGGCAAGTGCAAAGCCCAGAATCATACTTTTTAGAAAATCCTGTAGGATGAAAAAACTGGCACTGACCAAGAAAATAATGCTAAGTAACAGTGGCAATCCACTATTGATCATCAGACTATGGCGCTGTACCCAGAGTTGTTGCGGTTTAAAGGCAAAGCCCAGAAACAACATCAACATGATCATGCCCAAGTCAGTCATTTGACTGATTAGCCCTGCATCATGAATCAGATTAAAAACACCAGAACCCAGCAATAGCCCTACGATTAGATAACCCAAAATAGAGGTTGAGGCATAGCGTTTTGCCAATGGTGCAAAGATTAAGGTCGCAAGCAATAATAAAATGATTTGTAGCAGTAAGGACATCTAATGCCTCAAATTTTTATGTTTCTCATATTCAGTTCTAACTAAACTCCTGTGGGTCCACATCAATCGACAGTCTCAGTTGATGCTGACGAGGTAAATGTACCACTTGTTGCCACCATTGACGTAAATAAAAATGCAGTTTTGCCCGATCAGCAGACAAAATCACCATGTGTGCCCGATAACGGCCTGCTTTACGTTCCATCGGTGCAGGAATAGGCCCCCAAATATCAACACTGTCTGTTGCCATCACTCTGAATTGCTGGGCAATCTCAGACAGGAATTGTTGGCTATATTCTCTATCTTTGGATTCAACCCGAACCAGTGCAGCATAACGATAGGGCGGCAATAACGCTATTTTGCGTTCAGCCAGCATGTGCTTTGCAACGGTTCGGTAATCATGTTCAATCAATGTGGTCAGCATGGGGTGGTCAGGGCGTAGGCTTTGCAGATAGACATTGCCTTTGTGTTCCCCGCGTCCTGCACGGCCCGCAACCTGAACAATCAACTGGGCAGTACGCTCTGGCGCACGGATATCCACACTTAATAAACCTGCATCAATATCTAGAATGGCAACTAGGGTGACGTGGGGGAAATGATGTCCTTTTGCCAGCATTTGCGTACCCAGCAAAATCGTGGGTTTGTTTTGCTGAATACGGTCATAAATCTTCTGCCAGCTTCCCACCCGACTGGTGCTGTCACGATCCACCCGAATCACATCGTGATGCGGAAACAGCTCATTCAGGTGTTCCTCAACTTTTGCTGTCCCTGCACCCAGACTTTTCAGCGTGTGTTGCTGACATTCAGGGCAATGTTCAGGCAAACGCTGAATGGTGCCACAATGATGACAATGCAAATAATGATAGGGTTGTGAATGCACAGTAAAGTGGGCATCGCAATGTGGGCAATTGGCTTGCCAGCCACAGCTTTCACAAATCAGCACAGGCGCATAGCCACGGCGGTTGAGAAAGATCAGTACCTGTTCCTTGCGTTCTAGTGTCTGCCTGATTTGCTCAATCAGGATTTGGCTGATGCCATGCTGTTTTTTTGCCACTTTCAGGTCAATCACATGCATTCTGGGTAGGCTCGCAACGCCAGCACGCTGGCTCAGTTCAAGCAGATGCAATTTACCTGATTCAACCAAATGATAGCTATCAATACTAGGTGTGGCTGAACCCAGAATCACAGGGCATTGTTGCAAGTGCCCACGATACAGTGCCACATCACGGGCATGGTAGCGAAAACCCTCTTGTTGCTTATAGGAAAGATCATGTTCTTCATCCAGAATAATCAGGCCAAGACGGGGCAATGGCGTGTAAATCGCTGAGCGCGTGCCGATGATAATCGAGGCTTTACCCGTCTGGGCATGTTGCCAGGCCTGTAGGCGCTTTGAGTCATTCAGGCCTGAATGCAGCAAAGCCACATCACAGTGAAAGCGAGACTTAAAACGTGCAACGGTTTGCGGGGTCAGGCCAATTTCAGGCACCAGCACCAGCACCTGTTTGCCCTGTTTTAACACCTCATACATGACCTGCAAATAAACTTCAGTTTTACCACTGCCTGTTAAGCCATCCAGTAAAAACGCCTGATAGTGATGCAGCGATTTTAAAATTTGTTCAATGGCTTGCTTTTGGTCTGGATTGGCTGTGAGTGGCATTTGTGCCAACTGTACAGGCATAGGCGTGAAATCATGCGGTTCAAGCTGACATTGCACCAGCCCCTTTTTTTCCAGTGCCTTCAGTGTGGCGGTTTCCACGCCGCTCAAGTTTAAAATATTCTCTGTGGTGCCATGCGGATGCAGCTTGAGAATCTGGTAAGCATCATATTGTTTTTGCGAGCGTTTCAATAAGCCATTAGGGTCATCATGTGGAATGACTTTCCATTGATGAAACAGGATGTCCAGGGCGCGGCCTTGCCTGAGTAAGGTGGGTAAGGCGCTTTGTATGACTTCGCCAATTGGAAATTGGTAATATTGTGCTGACCATGTCAATAAAGTTAAAACTTTTTGGTCTAGAATCGCTTCATTATCGAGCAATTCTGTGATCGCCTTAAGCTTGAATTGACCTGTAAATGCTTCGTTTGGATCAAGCTTTTCAGTGATGATGCCAACTAGGTTCTGCCGTCCAAACGAAATCGCAACGCGTGCGCCAACTTGTGCCTGCACATATTGCTCGGCACTGAGCGTATAGTCAAACGTGTCATAAATATAGACAGGAATGGCAACTCGAATACGGTACAGAATCGCGTTAGAATTTTGGTTCGGCATATAGGTTTCAATCAGGTGTAAAATGGCATGACTGCATGTTGTTGAATTATGCTAAAGTGCTGTGCATTATGTCGATGAATTTCTTGCGGAACACTGGTTCCCCATCTCATACACGGATATAACGGTAACGACAACTATTTTGGGACAATTAGAACAGAACCATGCCTGCTTATCAATTTACTGCGCTTGATGCTTCGGGAAAGCAACATAAAGGTGTGCTTGAGGGAGATTCCGCGCGCCAAATCCGTCAACAGTTACGAGATAAAGCATGGACACCGATTGCGGTCGATGCGGTTGAACAAAAAGACAAACAGCAACAGCGCTCATGGTTTAGAAAGGGTTTTGGTGCCTATGATTTGGCGTTGATGACCCGTCAGCTTTCAGTGCTGGTTGCGGCAGGTATTCCGCTGGAAGAAGCCTTGCGTGCGGTCAGTAAACAAAGCGAAAAGGCCCATGTGCAAAACCTGTTAATTGCCGTGCGTTCTAAAGTGCTGGAAGGCCATTCACTGGCTCAGGCCATGCAGCAATCAGGTCGTTTTCCTGAGTTGTATATTGCTACGGTTGCGGCAGGTGAGCGTTCGGGGCATCTGGACCTGATTTTAGACCAGCTTTCAGACTACACTGAAAACCGCTTTGCCATGCAGAAGAAAATTCAGGGCGCGATGATTTATCCAATTATCCTCATGCTGATGTCATTTGGGATTGTGATGGGCTTGATGACCTATGTCGTGCCTGAAATTGTCAAAACCTTTGAGCAAAGTAAGGAAGCCTTACCGTGGATTACGGTTCTGCTGATGAAAGCCAGTACCTTTATTCGCCATACATGGATTGCAATGCTGATCCTTGCTGTGATTGCAATCATTCTGTTTACACGGTTTCTAAGAACCACCGCAGGGCATTATGCCTTTGACCGTTTAACACTCAAGTTGCCTCTGTTTGGTAAACTCTCGCGTGGTATCAATGCAGCACGTTTTGCCAGTACGCTGTCGATTTTGACCCGTTCAGGTGTACCTTTGGTTGAAGCGTTACGCATTGGCGCGGAAGTGAGCAATAACTGGGTGATTCGTGATGCGATTGAAGTGGCGATGGAACGTGTAACAGAAGGGGGTAATTTAGCAACACAATTGGAGCGTTGCGGTTATTTCCCACCCATGATGGTACAAATGATTCGGAGTGGTGAAGCTTCGGGTGAACTGGATCGTATGCTGGATCGGGCATCGACCATGCAGGATCGGGAAGTCACTACCTTTATCTCTACCTTGCTGGCATTGCTGGAACCGTTGATGCTGGTGTTTATGGCAGCCATTGTGTTGGTGATTGTGATTGCGGTCATGTTGCCAATTATTAATATGAATAATATGATCTAGGAAATTTGATGTTTGAGATGAAAATGAATAATTCAGTGAGTGAACAGCATTCTAAGCATAATCCTAATTCTGCTACTCGAAGCACAGCTTCTCATCTTGCGACCCGACCGAGTGTTGCTCGGTTTTCTCGGGTCTCAGGATTCACCTTAATCGAAGTGATGGTGGTGATTGTGATTTTAGGTGTACTGGCTGCGCTGATTGTACCTAACGTGATGGGGCGTGGTGAAAAAGCCAAGGTGGACACCACCAAGATCACACTGAAAGGGGTTGCTGGCGCATTGGATCAATACAAACTGGACAATAGCCGTTATCCAAGCATGCAGGATGGTGGTCTGGATGCCTTGGTAAACCAGCCTGCCTCTGCAAAGAACTGGTTGCCAGGTGGTTATGTTAAAGGCGGCTATCCCAAAGACAGTTGGGAAAATGATTTACAGTATGTAATTCCAGGCCGTGAGGGTCGTTCATTTGATTTATATTCCTTTGGTGCGGATGGTAAAGAAGGCGGCGAGGGTAATGATGCCGATATTTATTATCAGCCATAATCCTTGAATAAAATATCGCTTCACTTTTGCATTAAATAAATAGAGAGTGAAGTGATAATGTTTCCTGTTTCATAAATAAAATATAAGGATTTGAAAAATATATAAATTTTAAAACAAATAGTATGTGATATTTATAACAAGAATTATTCCCATGTGTAATGGTTACAAGAAACGGAAAATAACAGGAAAAATAGACTTTTTCTTTATATTAAAGCTTTGCATAATAAATTCAAACCATTTAAATCAGGTATGGAGTGAGCAGATGAAAGCATTTTTTATGTTGGATGAACTGAATCAGTTTCATTGGGCAATGCTTAAATCTGTGTTGCTTATTTTAAGCCTGTTGCCGATCAGTGAGGGCGCTTTAAGTTTATGGCATGCTACAGAAGGTAGCAGCCAGATCATGATTGGTTTTTTTGCATTAAGCATGTTGAGTGCATGGTTTGTACTGTGTTTTCTAAGTGCCTTAAAAACAACCCTATGGGATAATCAGGAGATGATTTCCAGATACGAGCAATTGTTGTTTAAGGCTTAATGCTATCTTCCGATGTTATTTTTATCGAGTCTGGTTGCATATTTATCCGTGCAATTGCCATTGGCCTTGTAACTCAAAGATCAATCCCGTTATAAAAAAAGAGCGTTGATTCAAACGCTCTTTTCATCTTACCTACCGCCGTGACTTAAAGGACACATCGACTTTACGCGGACGATAAATCCAGCCCATAACCAATAGAAGAATGGAAAAGATCAGGATTGGATAATCGCTCAAACGGTTATACAGTGTTTGCCCCTGCATTGCAGGTAAATCACCACGTAATACAAACTCTTCATCCAGAGGTGCCTGTTTCACGATATGGCCATTGTGGTCAATAAACGCAGTCACGCCTGTATTGGTGGCGCGAATAAACCAGCGACCATTTTCCTTGGCGCGCATTTGCACCATTTGTAGATGTTGCCAAGGTCCAGCCGTTCCTGTAAACCAGGCATCATTTGAAACCGTGATTAAAAAGTCGCTATTCGATGCATTGCGGCGGGTGAGGTTCGGGTAGGCGACCTCATAGCAAATTGCGGCTGCGAGTGCATGACCTTTTACGATCAGTGGCTTCTGATTGGCTTCACCACGCGAGAAACCACTCATGCTGACATCGTTCTGCATGGCGGGCAGTACCCATTTCAACATGCCTGACAATGGAATGTACTCACCAAACGGCACTAAGCGTTGCTTTTTATACAGACCGTGAGAGTCGCTGCCCGAAGACATGAGGCTGTTGTAGTACAGTGGTTCACCCACCTGCTGTGATTTTGCCACGTCCCAATAGGGAATACCTGTGACCCATGCTGTATCTGTCTTTTTTGCCTGAGCTGCCATGGCCTCCAAAAATTCAGGAATATCGGTCTGGAACATTGGAATTGAAGATTCAGGCCAAACGATCAGGTCACGCCCCCATTCCGCACGGGTCAGGGTTGCATAAATCTCTAAAGTCTTGATCTGGTATTCAGTCAGCCATTTCAGGTCTTGAGGAATATTGCCCTGAATCAGAGACACGCTCAGTGGCTTTGCAGCTTTTGGCTGAACAAACTGGATGAATCCAGCCCCCCATGCTCCTAGCACCAGCAAGGCGGATGGAATGGCCCAAAACCAGCGCCGATTTAAAATTTCGACTAGCGCACATGCCAGCACAATGACCACAAATGAAACTGCATAAATACCAAATAAAGGTGCATAGCCATCCAGTAGCCGTTCAGTAAATGCATATCCAGCAAACAACCATGGGAAACCTGTAAATACCCAGGTTTTTGCCCATTCAAACATCACCCAGAGCGGGGCAAAGGTGAGTGGTGTTTCTGGGAAAAAGCGACGGTACAGCCATGTTTGAAAAGCAGTAAATAAGCCCATTGCGGCTGCCATAAAGACAATCATCAGGATGCTTAAAAAGGCATTGGTATCGCCATAGGTATGGATGGAGGTGTAGAGCCAGAACGCGCCGACAAACCATAAACCAAAACCATAGGCCCAACCCAGCACAAAGGCCTGCTTGGGATTCCTCTGGCGTAACACTGCATAAAGCAAGGCTGGCGATAGAATCGCCAGCCACCAGAAATTATAGGGTGCGAGTGCCAAGCTAAAGATTGCGCCTGAGATCAGCGCAATCAGCAGTGGAACAATAAAGGGAAGCTGTTTTTGTGGTTGAGATGAATTTAACAGCTTTTCAAAATAGCTTCTCATTGACGGACAGCTCGAATCAGATGAATAGTGCGTGCATCTGCTTCAATAATGGTAAATTGCCAATCCCCAAGCTCAATGGTCTGACCCTGTAAATCGCTGACTAAACCAATTTCTTGCAGCAGTAAGCCGCCCATAGTTTCAACTTCATCGTCAGAAAAATCAGCATCTAAAATAGTGTTGAAATGTTCAATGGGTGTAAGTGCTTGCACAATCCAGGTATTGGCTGTGGTTGGGTCATTGTCTGGCACGATATATAACGCTTCTTCATCGGCAATATCGTGTTCATCTTCAATTTCACCAACGATCTCTTCGAGAATGTCTTCAAGTGTCACCAGACCAGAGGTTGAGCCATATTCATCAATCACGATGGCAATATGGGTCTGGGTATTCTTTAACATGCGTAGCACCTGATCTGAGCGTGCACTTTCAGGCACAAATACAGGCTGGCGCATCAATGAACGAATATCGACTTTGATATTGCGCTCGGTCAAAAAGGGTAAAAGATCTTTTGCTAATAAAATACCGACCACATTATCGCTTTGATCTGCTGAAAACACAGGGAAGCGTGAATGCGCTGAATCAATCAGGATATCTAAAATATCCAATAACTGATCATCTTCCTGTAAGCTGATGATTGCAGTTCGAGGCGTCATGACTTCCCGAATTTTTGTTGCTGGTAGATCGAGAACACCCTCAAGCATAGCAACAGTATCTGGTTCTAAAAAACGACGTGAGTCTTGAACTAACCTGAGTAATTCATCGCGGGTTTCAGGTGCAGTACCTAACCACTTTCTTAAGCCACGCATACCCCACGACGGACTGGATTCCTCGACCATGATCTTTCCTAAAGACTCTCTATATCAATTAGATGATTTTCATCATACCGAAGAAAAAGCGGATATGCATTAATAAAACGATGCGAAAAATGTACAGTTTTTCAAAAAGCTGTTGATGATTTTTATCGACTTACTTTATGTTAAAATGTGAATATTAAAATATATGAGTATGATGATGTCCGAACAACCTCAACTTCCCACTGTTCAACTTAATACTAGAGGTTTACGTTGTCCTGAGCCTGTCATGATGTTGCATCAGGCTATCCGCAAGGCAAAGTCGGGTGATGTTGTGGAGGTGCTGGCAACCGACCCGTCAACCTCATGGGATATTCCAAAATTCTGTATGCATTTAGGGCATGAACTATTATTAAAAGAAGAAAGTCTCGATGAAAACAGTCACACTGAATATCGCTACTTGGTACAGAAAGGGTAGTCTGGATATTGAATTAAATTTGAGGAAATGGCCCAGTGAAATTAAAACAGCTTGAAAAACACATGTGGGTTTTTGAAACTTTGATTGATGAGGATATAGAGCAGCAATTTGATGAAGCATTGGAGTGCTTGTCTCAAGGCAGTTTACTTGCATCAGAGCTGACTCTAACCAAGCTACTTTCTGAGTATCCCCAACATATTGATGCTTGGGTTCATCTTGGGCTGGTTTATAAATATTCTGGTCGAAAAATGGAATCTTATCTTGCTTTGCGTGAGGCTCATCGTATTGGATTGGCAGCATTTTCCACTACATTTAACTGGGATAAAGATTTATTAGAATGGGGCTTTATTGAGAACCGTCCATTTTTAAGGGCTTGCTTTAATTTAGCCTTACATTTGGCTGATACACCGATGGCTGTTGAAGCGGAGCAGATTTTTACAAGATTAGTGAAGATATCCCCAAATGATAATCAGGGAGCACGCTATCTGTTATTAAAACGCTTTCTTGAAACAGGGAATAAATTAAAATTGCAATGGCTGGATACCAAGTATCCAGAAGACCATAGCCCTGAATTTTTATATGGAAAAGTATTGTTTGCATTAATGCAGCAAGATATGGATAGAGCTAAAGCCACATTTTTTGAAGCAAAAGCTGCTTTTCCACTGGTTGCTCGAGAACTCAAGAAAAAACGTCATCCTAAACCTGCTGAATTTGAGGAGGGATATATCACTATGGGTGGGAAAGATCAGGCATTTGTTTACTGGAGAGAGTTTGGTCATCTTTGGGAATATGGAAGCCCCACTCATGAGTTTTTATTGGCCAATATATAGTCATGCTATGAATAAGCCCTGACATTTTGGGACAGGGCGATATATTTATTATGCTTCCTTGATCAGGCTATTTTTAAGCAAATTTTCAAACTTGGCTATCTCAGTAATTTCACGCCATTGAATATTCTGATGTTTGAGTTGCTTAAAAACCTTTCCTTTATCTGCATAAAAAGAAAAAATTGAGTTGATTTTAGCTCGAATGTTAAAAGAAACAAAGCCCTAATCTTTCAATCAGGGCTTTGAGTAATGACTACGATAATAGATTACATATTCGGGTAGTTTGGACCACCGCCACCTTCTGGCGTTACCCATGTAATGTTCTGTGATGGGTCTTTAATATCACAAGTCTTACAGTGTACACAGTTCGCAGCGTTGATTTGGAAGCGTTTAGAACCGTCATCATTTTCCATCACTTCATAAACACCAGCAGGGCAATAACGTTGAGCAGGCTCATCCCATTTTGGTAAGTTTACGTTGACTGGAATAGATGGATCAGTCAGCTTCAAGTGAGCTGGTTGATTCTCTTCGTGTACGGTATTTGATACAAATACTGAAGATAAACGGTCAAAGGTCAACTTACCATCTGGTTTTGGATAGTTAGGTTTGAATGTTGACGCATCTACAGTTTTAAGCACAGCAAAGTCTTGTTTTAAGTCATGTAATGTAAATGGTACTTTAAAGACATTTTGGTCAATAAAATTGAACGCACCACCAATCCATTGACCAAACTTGTGCATCGCTGGGCCAAAGTTACGCGAGCTATATAACTCTTCTTTTAACCAAGAGTTGTTATATTTTTCAGTGTATGCGGTTAATTCTTTGTCGAAATGATCTTCGCCTTCAGTGACACGTGCAACGGCTAAATCACCACCTTTCGCTACACCCGCTGCAATCGCTTCAAATACAGCCTCGCCACATAACATGCCTGACTTCATTGCAGTGTGTGAGCCTTTGATTTTTGAGTAGTTCAAGAAACCTGCATCATCACCAATCAAACAACCACCTGGGAAAGTGAGTTTAGGTAAGGCATTAAAGCCACCTTTCACAACCGCACGGGCACCATAAGAAATACGTTTACCGCCTTCTAGGAATTGCTTAATTGTTGGGTGAGTTTTCCAACGTTGCATTTCCATGAATGGATACATGTGTGGATTTTCATAAGATAAATCAACAATCATACCCAACGTCACTTGGTTGTTTTCAGCGTGGTATAACCACCAACCACCAGATGAACCCGTTTCATTTAATGGCCAACCTGCACCGTGCATCACCAAACCTGGCTTGTGTTTCGCAGGGTCGATTTCCCAAAGTTCTTTGATCCCGATACCGTAGTGTTGTGGATCAGCATCTTTATCTAGGTTATATTTAGCAATTAGGCGCTTACCGAGGTGACCACGGCAACCTTCAGCGAATAAAGTATATTTCGCATGAAGTTCATAACCAGGAGTAAAGTTGTGTGTTGGCTCACCATTTTTGCCAATACCCATATCACCTGTCTGGATGCCTTTTACAGTACCATCTTCATGATAAAGTACTTCAGATGCAGCAAAACCAGGGAAAATAGAAACTTCTAATTCTTCAGCTTTTTGACCTAACCAACGAACAACGTTACCAAGAGAAATGACATAGTTCCCTTCGTTGTGCATTGATTTAGGAACCATCCAATACGGCATCTTTTGTGCTTTAGTATCAGATAATAAGAAATAAGTTTCGTCATCCGTTACAGGAACATTCAGCGGAGCGCCTTCTTCTTTCCAGTTCGGGAACAATTCATTCATGGCACGTGGTTCAAGTACAGCACCAGAAAGGATATGCGCACCAACTTCAGAGCCTTTTTCAACCACACAGACTGAAAGGTCAGGTAGGTTGTTTTCAATCGCTAATTGACGAATTTTAATCGCAGCAGATAAACCCGCAGGTCCAGCGCCTACGATCACTACGTCAAACTCCATCGCTTCACGTTCGATGTGTTCCATGTAGGACTCCTCATATTTTTAAGGGTGGCAACCGTAATATTGCGATTCGGTGCTGCCATGAGTGTTCTGTATTGCCAAGCACAAAGACACTATTGTACTTGCAAACGTTTGGGATAGTATAGTTTTAAACCTTGGACTCGCCAATTGGCTGAGCGGTCATATTTTTTCGTCAGCTAGGCATAAACGACGATAAATGAAAATGATTCTCCATCAGACTCGCTACAAAATAAGGGAAAAATCATGTTTTCTGATGATAAAAACTTAATGAGCATAGCACAATACGTAAAAGATGTACAGCAAAGTCACAAAAGGTCAATTCCACCTTTAGACCAGTGGCATCCAAAGCATTGCGGCAAAATGGATCTAAAGATAAAAGCCAATGGAGAATGGTGGCACGAAGGTCAATTGGTCAAGCGGCAGGCTTTACTCGACCTGTTTAGCAAGGTGCTGTGGAAAGAGGATGGAAAGTTTTACCTGAAAACACCTGTTGAGCAGATTGAAATTGAGGTTGAGGATGAGCCACTGCTAATCAACCAGGTGGATCAGGTTGAGATAGAGGGCAAGACCTATTTACAGCTCACCACCAGCAATCAGGATGTGGTGATTGTGGATGAGCGACACCCAGTTTTTATGCGTGCCTATCCAAATGAAGCAGGAGAGGATGAATTGCGTCCTTATGTGCATGTTCGTTTTGGAATGAATGCGTTGATTCAGCGTCAAAGTTTTTATCACCTTGTGAACTATGGCAGTTTGTCTGAAAATGCACGGGGTGAGACAGTTTTGACATTAAAAAGTGGTGATTTGGTCTTGCATTTAAGCACCTGAGGTTTAAGCTTAAAAGAGTGAAGAAACCACAGTGTTAATGTATTTGTATGACTGCTGTCCAATCCCTGCCCGTATTGGCTGACCCCATGCCACATGCATCCTCTGATGCGCCGATTGGGGTTTTTGATTCAGGAATTGGAGGCTTGTCGATTGCGCAGGAGATTGCCCGACATTTACCCAACGAACGGATTCTCTACTATGCCGATACCGCGCATGTGCCTTATGGGGCCCGTTCAGATCAGGAAATTCGACAATTAACAGCGCGTGCGATTGAGTGGCTGTATCGGCAGGGCTGTAAGATTGCGGTGGTGGCATGCAATACTGCATCGGCATTTAGTCTGGACTACCTACGTGACTACTATGGCGAGCATTTTCCGATTGTGGGATTGGTGCCTGCATTAAAGCCCGCTGTACTGCAAACACGGTCGAAAGTGGTGGCTGTGTTGGCGACACCTGCAACCTTTCGCGGACAGCTCATCAAGGATGTGATGAGCAGGTTTGCCGAACCTGCTGGCGTTCGGGTTTTAAAAGTCACCAGTCTGGAACTGGTGCCTTTTGTTGAGGCGGGACAGCAAATGAGCCAGGCCTGTCTGGATGTGTTGCAGGATATATTGCAGCCTGTGGTGGAGCAGGGCGCGGATTTTTTAGTGCTGGGATGTACTCACTATCCTTTTTTAAGGGATGCAATTCATCAGGTTTTTGATAAAAAGTTAAAATTAATTGATTCTGGACAGGCAGTTGCGCGGCAAACAGCCTATATTTTGATAAAAAATAGGTTATTATGTGACAAAATAAGTCATAATATTACACGTATTGAATGTTATGTCAGTGGTCATAATGCTGTTGAATTAAAATCGGTACTGCAGCATCTCATGCCAGAACAATTAACATGGACGATTCAGAATTTAGATGATCTGGGCGCCTAAAAGCATCAGTTGATTCATATTCAAGATTTTATTGGGGTTATTGTTGATAAGGCTTAAGCGAAACAGCTTAAGGGTTATTGATAAGTGAACTGGGACCTAGCCTATGCAAGATACTCGCTATCAGGTTTTTATCCGAATAGCCGTAAAACCTCGGGGTTTAGCCCGAGGATATAAGGCTGCAATCCGCTAGTCCCCCTTGTGGGGATTAGCTAGGATTGCTAAAAACATTTGAATCTAGTAATCCATGTGCTATGATAATTACGTTGTATATTTTTAGTCAGCAGACTGATACAACACGAAAAAAACAGTTTTCCCCATTGTAATCCGTGCACTCTTTGCAATCCGAAAGGTAGGACTACATTGGAATAAGAAGCAGAGAACTATAGTATCTGTTTCGTGGCAGGACATTGCCATCTAGCAGTAGGAATCCCCGTCCTTTAGGTCGGGGAGGATGTCAATTCTACGTCTGGCAATGAAATGCAACCAGAACGGGCGGTTTTGGCCCAGACACTGGTTGGAATGGGGTTCTTTTCGTGGGGCTTGGAACAGCGCACACCCTTAAGCACCTCGATTGCTCGCCGACAGATTGATGACTGTGATTACGTGGTGATTTTGCTGGGGAGCCAGTATGGCGAGCAGTCCGTTTCAGGTGTGGGCTATATGCATCTGGAATATATCTATGCCATGACCAAACAGAAACCCGTGATTGTGTTTATGCATGAAGAGCCAGAAGCACGCGAAGCTAAACTGCATGACCATAAAGCCGAGTTAAAAGAAAAATTCAAAGAGTTTAGAAAACAGCTTCAACATGAAGTTGATCAAGTTTTTACCTATCTTAGCTTAAGGGATCTGGAGCTTGCTGTTCGCTCCAGTATGCCACAAATGCTGGAACGCTATCCTGTGGTGGGGTGGGTTCGTCCACAAAATACGCAAGTTTTACAAGATGAAATTGACAGTTTGCGTGCCAAGGTTAAACAGCTTGAAACTGAAATAGGCAGTCGGGAAGCCGATCCACTCACCAGTGTGCTCAAGGTGTCCATGCATGAGGTGTATTCATTTGAATACCGTATGCATGCCTATCAGGATGGTAATTTCAAAGAAGTTAAACCATTCCGTAAAATGACATGGGCACAGTTACTGAATGTGCTTGGTTCATCATTTGTGATTCCAACAACTGAAGAATATTTTTCCAAGCGCATGAATGAATATCTAAACGAAACGGGTCTGGATGATGCGCGCAAGGAAATGCCACGCGCGCATGCTGTTTCACGTGCACAGGTGAATATCCGTGCCCTGCATGAAATCAAGTTGCAGATGCGCCAGAATGAGTGGATTGTGCCAACAGGACGAGATGACCGCCAACGTATGCTGTGGCAACTGACCGCAAAAGGGCAGAAGCTTCTGGAAAGCAATCGGGTTTTTCAGTTTAAGACCATGCATTAATCCAATTTAAAAAAGTACGGCAAATTAAAAAAGTACGGCAAAACTGCTAAAGTATAGGGAGAAATTCAGCTATAGCGGAAGTGATGTATGTCAGCGACACCAAAACCCAAAGTAACTGTGGTTTTAGCAAATTTAGGTACGCCAGACCAAGCCACTGTACCAGCAGTACGTCGTTTCTTAAAACAGTTCTTATCCGATACCCGTGTCATTGAAATCCCCAAAGTAATCTGGTGGATTATCCTGCACCTGTTTGTACTGACTTTTCGGCCCAAGCGGGTTGCCGAGGCGTATGCCTCAGTGTGGTCAAAAGATTCTCCAATGCGGGAAATTGTACTTGAGCAAACACGCTTGGTTAAACAACGCTTGCAAGATGAAAATCATCAGCTTGACCTCACGGTCGTCCCTGCGATGACCTATGGGCAACCGAGCATTTATGATGTCTTGGCACAACTGGAAAAAACACCGCAAGAGCATGTGATTCTGTTGCCGCTATTTCCCCAGTATTCAGCCACCTCAACTGCACCATTGTATGACGCCTTTGCCAGATGGATTCCACAGCAGCGTCATTTGCCAGGTCTGACCCTCATCAAGGATTACTACCAGCATCCGCTGTTTATTCAGGCATTGGCGGATAGTGTTCTCAACTATCAGGCTGAACATGGCAAGCCTGAAAAGCTGTTGATGTCCTTTCATGGCATTCCCCAGCCTTATGCGGACAAGGGTGATCCTTATGCTGACCGTTGTCGAATCACTGCCCGTTTAGTTGCAAATGTCTTGCACTTGAAAGATGAGGAATGGGCGATTAGTTTTCAATCTCGCTTTGGTAAGCAGGAATGGGTCAAACCCTATACCGACCAGTTATTACAACAATGGGGCGAGCAAAAGGTTCAGTCCGTGCAGGTGATTAGTCCTGCATTTTCGGCGGATTGTTTAGAAACATTGGAAGAGTTGGCGATTCAGAATAAAGAACTGTTTCAACATGCGGGTGGTGGGGAATATGCCTATATTGCTGCGCTGAATACCGATCAGGCCCATATTGATTTGCTTGCTAGTCTGGTTCAGGCTAATCTTGATGCCCTAACCCATACCTTAGCCCACCGTTAACTGCGTTTTAGCCAGAGGTTTTTATGCTACAAGTCAAAATTGTCCCTGTGACTGCCTTTCAACAAAACTGCTCGATTTTATGGGACAGTGAAACCAAAGACGCGATTTTGATTGATGCAGGCGGTGATGCGGCAGTGCTGAAAAAAGAAATCGAAGCCTTGGGTCTGCATGTGAAAGCATTATGGCTCACCCACGGACATCTTGATCATGCAGGTGCGGTCGGTGAGTTGGTTGATACATGGAAAGTGCCTGTGATTGGTCCACATAAAGAGGATCAATTCTGGCTGGACATGATTCAGGAAGTTTCGGCACGTTATGGCTTCCCGATTCCACAACCCGTCAAGGTCGATCAGTGGCTAGAGGGTGGTGAAGTGCTGAAACTGGGTGAGGATGAGTTTGAGGTGCGTTTTGCGCCTGGTCATACCCCAGGCCATGTGATGTTCTACAATGCCAAACATGGTTTATTATGGACGGGGGATGTCCTGTTTAAGGGTTCTATTGGGCGTACTGATTTTCCTAAAGGGAATCATCAGCAATTGCTGGATTCCATCCAGCGTGAATGTTTTAGTTTGCCTGATGACACGCAATTTATTTCAGGGCATGGGCCAATGAGCACCATCGGCTATGAAAAGCGATTTAATCCTTTTGTGGCAAGTAAAGCGGGTTGAGTTCGGTACGACTAAACAAGAAGATGATTAATCCTCATAATCATCTTCATGGCGTTTGAGATCGGCCTGAGGCGCATCCTGAGTTGGGAGTTTATATTCGTCACTTGCCCAGGCACCCAGATCAATCAATTTACAGCGTTCTGAGCAGAATGGACGAAAATCATTATTTTCCCATGTGCTTGGCTGGCCACAACGAGGGCAGGGAAAGGTACGGGGCATAGAAAACTCCTAAGGCAGAAGGTAAATAGATTAGGCAAACGTCAGGTGAGTTGTTAGACTTATGCCGATTTATAGATAGTTTGATGGGATTATGTTGATTCGTCAATTTCAAGCACAACGCATGCGGGCACCACGTGATTTTCAGCCGATTCCAGATACCCCGATCTACGTGGAGATTGGGGCTGGAAAAGGCAGGCATGCCTTGTTGTTCACGGCTGAACATCCGCAGGTAACGTTGTATGCGATTGAACGAACCAGGGAAAAGTTTGTGGCGATGCAGAAACAGCATCAACTGGAACCGCGTGAACATTTAAACCCTGTGCATGCCGACGCCTTGCCCTGGGTGGTGCATGCCCTGTTTCCTACACAGGTTGAACAGTTTTTTATTCTCTATCCCAATCCAGAGCCACATAATCCAGCACAGCGCTGGCTGAACATGCCATTTTTCGAGTTCCTGTTGTCTCGCCTAAAACCGAATGGCATGATTACGCTGGCGAGCAACATTCCAGCATATATTGATGAGGCAGAGCAACAGCTTATTGATGTGTGGAAATTACCTTACCAAAAGCAAAAGATTGCAACAGACTCAGCCCGTACCCATTTTGAAATTAAATATTTAGAACGTGGTGAGCTGTGCCAGCAGTTACTAATCACTAAACCACAGCACTATCAGACCCGTTTTGATGATTTTGCGCCGTTACAAGGGCGGAACATACAAGGGCAGCCTGATGGCGAATAAGCGTATTGCGATTATTGGTGCAGGTCCAGCAGGATTGATGGCGGCTGAAGTGCTGAGCCAATACAACTACGATATTGAGGTTTATGAGCAAAAACCATCGGCGGCACGCAAGTTTTTAATGGCAGGCAAAACGGGACTGAATATTTCCCATGCCGAGCCTGTTGCAACGTTTATACAGCGTTATGACCATGCTGAATGGCTAGGCTCATGGATTGAGCAATGGGATGCAAAGTGGATTCAGCACTGGATGCAAGGTTTAGGCATTGAATCTTATATTGGCAGTTCAGGACGCGTCTTCCCTGTAGAAATGAAAGCAGCACCGTTACTTCGTGCTTGGTTAAAGCGATTGATGAATGATGGGGTAAAATTTCATTATCGTCATCGTTGTGTGGATTTATCCAACAATCAACTCACGATAGAGAATCAGACTCAGCAATTTAGTGCAACTTATGATGCGATTATTTTGGCCTGTGGTGCAGTGTCATGGGCACAATTAGGTAGTGATGGCGCGTGGCAGCAATGGCTTTCCACCGATGAAATTGAACCCTTTCAACCGAGCAATGTCGGGGTATTAAAAACATGGTCGCCATTTATGCACGACTGTTTTGGTCAGCCACTGAAACGTGTCAATGCATGGGTAAATGCAGAAAATAAAACGCATGGCGATATTGTGGTTACGCACTATGGTTTGGAAAGTGGAGTTATTTATAAACTGGGACGTGAGTTAAGACAGCTTGCAGCCCAGAATCTGCCCTTTCAACTGCATCTGGACTTACTCCCTGATATTACGATTGAACAACTGGAAAAGAAATTACAGGGCAATAAAAAGCAATCTATGACCAATATTTGGCGTAAAGCAGGGCTGGATACCGTCAAAATTAATTTACTTAGAGAAGTCGTTGCTAAAAATTTATGGTCAGATGCAACGCAGATGGCACAACAGATTAAACACCTGATGATCTCTTTAGATGGTTTCCGCCCAATTGAGGAAGCGATTAGCTGTGCTGGTGGTGTGAAACAAGTGGCATTGTCTTCACAATTACAATTGCAATCAAATCCTTATGTGTTTTGTTGTGGAGAAATGCTGGATTGGGATGCACCGACAGGTGGCTATTTGTTGACGGCTTGTTTTGCCACAGGGCGAGCGGCAGGGCAAGAGGTGTATGAATTTCTATCTAAGTAATTCTTGATTTTGCTTAATTGCTTTGAGGATATTTAGAATCGTGCTCTTTTCAAAAAAAGAAATTAGTAAGCCATCAGTGAAGCGGTCAGCTCGTATAATGGTGGTCAAAAGCTTACAAAGGGTTAAAGTATCTAACAGATTAAAATCATAATGTTCTTGTTTTAATATATTTTTCCTTCTTGCCAATTTGGCCAATCGAATACAATGCATAAATCTAAATCATGGAAAATCTCAAAGAACTCATTTACAACGTCACTCGTATCCCAATATGGCATAGAAATCGTACCATCTGGGCGTTGTTCTCCTGCCATGATAGGACTAAAATACTTGAATATAGTCCTATCGTAAATCTGTTTATTTCGCTGCTAAAGCTTCACCCTCAAACTTCACGCCATCCCAGCCATTCTGCATAAACTGACGGATATTCTGGTGGTCGTTTGCTTCAGGTGTGGCAAGTACAGAGGCATAATGTTCCGCAAACAACTTGAGGGTGTCCTGTTGGCTTAAACCCTCAAGTTTGGCGAAAGAGAATACTTTGGCACTGCCCTGATTTTCAGTTGCCGCATTAAACTGCGTGCCATTTTGAAAAGCGGTTGGCGTATGCTGATAACGCGCCTCGATAAATGCCAACACGTCTGCAAACTTCACAGAACCATCTTTTAATTGTGCCAATAATGCTTGAGCCATATTTAGTTCTCTGTTGATCAAATGAATGGCAGCATCATAGCATTGAATCAGTGGAATTGAAGAAGACAGGAATTAAATTGGATGCAGCAACACAGGTGGTTTAAGCCCGGAGTAAAGAATTAAGCTATTTTAAAGTCATCAATATAGGAACTGTTTTTTCGTTTTTTACCCAGATTTCCCTAAGCCGCGGATAACTTAAGCCTTATGCACAGCTTTATCACGGCCCAAAAACAGCAGTTGAGTTGTCGAAAAATTATGTTATTTTAGGATAAAGGAGATGGCATTCTTCCTGTTACAAACCGCCATAGTGGCTAATGATGCCTACGTGACCCTGAATAGGGGACGTAGGTTCGTGCGTGCTCTATTCTCTATCTGGAGTTCGCAGATGAAAAAATTTCTAGCACAAGCAAAAATCTATATCCAATCCTCCATTTTCTCCAAATCTTTTTTGGGGTGAGCCATGTATTATCCTTTAATTTCAATTGCCTTGGGTTCTGTGCTGGGTGCATGGCTGCGCTGGCTTCTGGGCTTAAAGCTGAATCCCATTTTTCCAGATATTCCTTTGGGTACGGTCACCGTTAATTTTGTGGGTGGCTTTATTATTGGCTTTGCAATTTCTTATTTTTCCCAAAGTGCCCTAAGTCCCAATTATAAACTGTTTGTGATTACTGGATTTTGTGGCGCACTGACCACATTTTCGACTTTTTCCGCCGAAATTATTGCCCTATTACAAAGTGGCAAGCTGGGCTACGCCTGTGCAGCGATTTTAATTCATGTGATGGGGTCGTTGCTGTTTACCATTCTGGGCATGAGCCTGCATCAATGGCTGACGGCTGCTTAGCTTAAAAGATAAACAAACAGCTAATTTAGGCATAAAAAAAGAAGTCTAAGCGGAGGAGATAGAACCTTAGACTTCCAATATTAATAGCTTAATCAGCAAAACTTAAAACTAGATTAAGCCTTGCGGTTAAAACGGGAAAAACGTTTATTAAAGCTGGCGACACGTCCCTCATTGCTGGCCTGACGCACTTCACCTGTATAAAACGGATGTGATGCGCTGGAAATATCCAGTGTGACGTAGGGATAAACTTTGCCCTGATATTCCCTGGTCTGTTTGGTTTGAATGGTGCTTCCAATCAGGAAATAGGCATCGGCATTGGTGTCGTGGAAAAGAACCTGTTGATAGGCGGGATGAATATCTTTACGCATGATCAAATACTCCATAATTTAATGATATGTTATAATATATCATTGTGATTATTCAAGTCTATATTGAACTTTTTAAGAAGATCAGCTTTAAATGATGCCTAGGCATTTATTGTCACTCTGTATTTTATTGGCTGTTTTACAACATTTTCGTTCTGTGGGTTGAAAGGGTTTTTGATAGCCCATACTTTCGGTTTATCAGTTGTGATTTCATATACTATATAGATATAGTAGTTCTGATGTTTTTGGGCTGTTTGTAATTCATTTTCTGTGAAAAAGAAGTTTGTTGCTCCTGGCTTTGATTGAGTTGCTTTTACTTCTATATATCTTTCTTTCCCATCTTCATCAAATGAGACTATGTCGTAACCATACGCATCTGATTTAAGAGAAACTCGTTCTATTTTATCAACTAAAGCTGATTTTCCAGCATTGGATAGCCGTGACTTTTCTAATTCCATCACAAGCATTTCACCTCTATCTCCAAGTTTTTGATTATTTTTAGATTGTTTTTCCTCTGTACACGACAAAAATAGATAACTCATTGAAATAATGTCACAATAATTGTTTTCTAACGACGAATACTATGACACATCTCAATGAGTTATATCTTATCTTAAACAAATCTCTAAAATGGAACAAGTCACATTTAAAGTGCTTTTCGCTCATCATGCTTGCGATCATTTTAAAGCAAACGTGCAATCTTTCTTCTGCATCTAAAGCCTTGCCCATCAAGTGCTTACCACAATCATTTTA
>NZ_KB849210.1:72148-89888 GCF_000368025.1 Acinetobacter parvus DSM 16617 = CIP 108168 | reverse complement strand
ATAAAATTAGTGATTTATTTCGCCATCTTAAAGTTGGTCAAATTGAATGTCGTAAACGACGGATTTTGGTTGGTCGGGTGAAACTATATATAAGTGCACTACAGTTAGAAAATGGAGAGCTTTTACTCGTCGTTTCTCCTCAGTTTAATGCCAATGCTATTCAGGATTATGCATTACGCTGGGAAATTGAAACCTTATTCAGTTGTCTCAAAGGACGCGGGTTTAATCTTGAAAATACGCGCTTGACAGACCCTAGACGAGTGAAAAAATTGATTGCGGTGTTAGCTATAAGCTTCTGTTGGTGTTACTTAACGGGTGAATGGCAACATAATCAAAAAAAAGCGATAAAAATAAAGAAGCATGGACGACTCTCAATGAGTTTATTTCGCTATGGTTTAGACTATGTTCAAATGGCGATTCAGCATTTAATTGGTTTTGGGAAAAAAGAAGAGTTTAAGGAAATTTTGGCAATTTTAAGAAAGCAGAATCCTGATAGGATAAGGGTTCTGTGAAATTTGTCGTGTACAGAGTTGTTTTTCATAATTTATTTTAGAGCTATGGTTAGATTTTACTGTTTTTGTTGGAGTAGGTGACAATATTTCCAAGTCGATAAAAGTTGGTGATTGATTGGGCGGAAAGTTTGGAGTTCTATAACCTGCTAATGGGTCTCCATCATGTGTTATGTTCTGCTGATTCTCTTTTACAGGTTTTATCGGATATTCTGTGTATAGAAAGGTCACAAACATATCCATTGACCAATTTTGCATAACTGGGTCTTGATTTTTGAAATTAAATAGAGCCTCTCTTTTATATACAGGGTCTTTATTAATTAGATCAACTGTGTCTAGATCGAATTGTGATATAAAAAAATTAAGATGTTTATCGGAAAAAATATTGAGATATCTATCGGGAAAGTAAGTGCTGAGAATTTTTCCTTTAAACATTGGTGAAAGTGGATTTTCTACAATTTCTTCAATCTTTTCATTTTCCCCTGAATTTATTAATTCTATGAGTGCTGTTTTGACATTCTGAAATGCTTCTTGATGCGTAGTACCAAATTTTTTGACGAAACGGTATTTATCTGTTTTGTCTGATTCCACCTGACCATAATAAACACCGAATTTAAATGCGGTTGCACCAAGAGTTCTTCCTAGTCCGTCCAATTGCCTTTCAAGTCCATAACAAAAGTTGTTTATAAGGTTTGAATTATTCTTATGTGAATGGACACCTATAACATAGTCATCTATTTCCATCTTGAAAATTTTGTTACGGTTGAAATATTTTATAAACTTCGAGCGAAGTTGATATAGTTCCTTTCTAGAGTTGAGGATTTCTTCTTTTCTATTTTCATGTCGGACTTGTGCTTCTCGTAAATCATGTATATTCATTACTTAAATTTCCAATTTAACTTTATAATGTATTTTGGAGATTTATCTCCATTTTTAAAGCCGATACTGTTATTAACTTGGCACTAATTCTTCAAAAAGATCATTTAAATTATCATGGACTTTTAGATGAATCAGGTTCCAATAATGTCCTGAAATGGTACGGTTGACCATTAATGTATCTGGAGATGGCTTAAACACATCCCAGTATTTCAATGATTTTTTCACCAGACGCATGCCATCGTGATGGGATGAGTTTTCGGCAAAGTCATAATGTGTGTTCAATGGACGCAACAGCACCTCTATCCACTGCACGTACAGCTCACTTGGGAATTTCTGTTTTTCAGCAATTGAATGCAGTTCAACCAGTAAATCTTCAACCTGGGCAATATCCTCCTGACGTGCAGCATTGACCAGTGCCTTGAAGTGCTGAATCAGTTCTGGTGAAAGGGTTTTGACACTGCCATAGTCGTAGATGATGACACTGCCATCTTCCCGAAAAGCAAAATTGCCTGGATGTGGGTCACAATGGAAGCGTTTCAGGAAGAACATTTCCTGTCCGAGGGCACGGATCAGGCGGCGGCCAATCTGGTTGCGGGTTTCAACCGACCATGTGCTTGCGGTTTCAATGGATTCGCCCTGTTCCAGACTTAGCGTGAGTACCCTTCGCGAAGAATATTGTTTATACACGGTTGGAATAATTACTTGATCATCAAGCTGTTCATGGAAAGTCTTAAATACTTCCAGATTCTGCGCCTCAATTTCGTAGTTTAATTCTGCGGAAAGGCTATCCTGAATCTCTTGAAACAACTGATCCTGTAATTTTTTATCAATCTTTAAAACACCCATTAAACGCAGGGCAAGACGGACCTGCTTTAAGTCACTTTCACAGGCTTGGTCAACGCCAGGATATTGCACTTTCACCACAACCGCCTGACCATCAGGAAGTACTGCACGATGTACCTGACCAATTGAGGCTGCCGCAAAAGGCTCTGGCTCAAATGAGGTAAAAATCTCATTCAGTGGCTTACCCAGTTCTTTTTCGACCTGCTGCTTGATTTCAGCAAAAGGCATGGCTGGGGCTTGGCGTTGTAGTTTTGAGATCGCATTGGCGACTTCAGGTGGGAAAATGTCTTTGTATTGTGAGGCGATCTGTCCGACTTTCATCACTGCGCCTTTCATTTCTCCAAGTGTATCAGCAATCTGTAAACCGATTTCCTGAAAAAGCTGGCTACGCGCCGCATTTTTTTGTTCTTCATCTGCAGTCAGGTTACGAATGGAATTGGCAACGCTTTTGCTGGCGATGCTTGCAGTCATGCCCGCCAGTTTTAGAAAGCGTTTACTGGGAGAACTTGCATGCTTTGCCATGATGGTTGGACCTCTGTGATCTGATTTTAAGCGATACCTTGATCATAGGCGACAAAACTTAAATTGCCTAGATGAAAATGTTAAGTCGTGTAAGTCTTATGAATCAATCACTCCATCTTGTTGGGGTTTACTATCATGAGGGCAGTATCCACGCTAGCCTTATCATAGTAACTGAATAGGAGCTGTTGCTTATGGATTTGAGCTTGTCAGTTGCATTAAACGTTTATTATTCAAATATAAACGACCAATCAACAGGACACAGGCAATGGTTAAGCCAATGATCAGGCCCAGCCAAACACCCGCCACGCCCCAAATGGTATAGCGGGCCAAGTACAAGCCAATTGGAAAAGCCACCACCCAATACGCCATCAGGGTAATCCACATCGGAGCCTGTGTATCCTGCATGCCACGTAGACAGCCTGCCGCACTGACCTGCCAGCCATCCACCAATTGATATGCGATTGCGAACCAGAGCAGGTACATGGCAATCGGCATGATGTGTACATCATTGGTATAAATCGCCACGATATAGGGACGGGCCAAGGCAATCAGGGCCATGGTACAGGCGGCAAAGATGGTCGCACTGATCAACCCGACTTTTTGTACCTGACGCATGGCGAGCCAGTTTTTTTCGCCATAATACATGCCAACCCGAATGGTTAAGGCTATCGCTAACGATAGCGGAATCATAAACAGTTGTGACGTGACGGAAATGGCGATCTGGTGTGCTGCAATTGCATTTTCCCCTAATGGACTGAGGACAATTGCACCTGTACTAAAGATACTCACCTCAAAGAAAACCGCCAGACCAATCGGAAAGCCCAGTTTTAGAATACGTTTTGTCCAGCCTAGGTCCAGTTTTTCCCATTGGGTAAAGATCGGTGCCTGTTTGTAAGCCTGAGCTCTGGAAATATAGATGGCTAAAGTGATGAACATCAGCCATTGCAAGATGGCCGTGGCAAAGCCACAGCCTGCGCTTCCCAATGCTGGAATAGGACCAAATCCATACATGAAAACAAGGTTCAGGGGAATCAGCGCCAATAAGGCAAGTAGGCTAATTGCTGTAACAGGACGGGGATGTCCCAATGCCTCGGAATAACTGCGCAGGGCGGCGTACATCATTACTGCGGGCATGCCAAAACCAATGGCATGCAGGAACAGGCTGGCTTTGGGGAGTAAGCTTTCAGGCACACCAAACAGGGGTAAAAAGAACGGCATACCCTGTAAGATCAACATGGCAACCACTCCAAGAATTGCGGCAACCCATAAGGACTGGCGTGCAATGGTTGGGATTTTCTCAGGGGTTTTTGCGCCCCGTGCTTCCGCAACCAGTGGGGTGGTGGCAATCATGATGCCTGCAAACAGCAGCATAATTGGAATCCACAGGCCCACACCAATCGCGATTGCGGCAAGGTCGGCTGCGGATAAGTGGCCTGCCATAATCGTGTCAATCAAGCCTAAACCCGCTTGGGCGAACTGTGTAATCAGGATGGGTAACATCAGGTGAAACAGTTGCTTAAGTTCAAACCGTGCAGTGTGGGTGTGGGGCACAAAAAATACTCTTTAAAATTGTGAAAAATCAGCGTTGTAAAGTCAGTAAAACACCAAGGAAAATGACAATACCGCCCAGTAGGCGCTGCCAGTTGATAGGGGTTTTCTCTGTCCCTAACCAGCCAAAATGATCCAGTAACATGGAAATGACAAGCTGTCCGAAAATGACCAAACCCGTAAATGTTAAGAAGCCAAGTTTAGGTGCAGTATAGATGCTCGTACTAATTGCATAAACCCCAAGTATCCCACCCAGCCACAAGAACCACGGAATGTGTAAGAGTTCACTTAAACTTGGCTTTGCTGCGCCCTGGAAATAGACCATAACCGCAAGAATAATTGTACCAAACAAAAATGAAATAAAAGCGGCCTGTATGGGCGAATGTAAATATGTTTTAAGCTGGGTATTTATTGCAGTTTGAAAGGCCATTGCAATACCAATTCCCAAAGCGAGGGGAATGATAAAAAGTAACTGGCTTGAGAGTTTGATCATATTTATATCATTCATTATTCTTGGTAATTCTCATACATAACATAGATGATGAGCCGTTGATTAGTCGAGTCATGTTAAAATAATTAAGTTCTGTTATTGAGCTTATATTTTGAGTGCATTAAATCCAGCCCTTATTCCACTTTCACTATATATCCATATGCCTTGGTGTGTGCGAAAGTGCCCATACTGTGACTTTAACTCACATGCTGTACCTGATGGTCAATTGTCTACCGACCTGGAACAGCAGTATCTGGCGGCATTGGTGGCTGACTTTGAAACTCAGCTGGAAATGGCACAAGGGCGCTCTATCCATAGCGTTTTTATTGGGGGGGGGACACCATCGCTGATTTCTGCACAGGGCTACACATGGTTATTTGAACGGCTCAGGGCTCGTCTGGACTTTGAACCTGATTGCGAAATTACTTTGGAAGCCAACCCAGGAACGGTTGAGCATGATCCTTTTGCAGATTATCTTGCCGCGGGCATTAACCGATTGTCGATTGGTGTGCAAAGTTTTAATACGGAACATTTACAGCGTTTGGGAAGGATTCATTCTGCCGATAATGCGCTCAGTGCCATTCAGCAGGCGCGGCAGGCAGGCTTTGAGCGTGTTAATGTGGATTTAATGCATGGTTTACCGCAACAAACCCTTGAACAGGCTTTAACTGACCTCAAACTTGCGGTAGAGCAAGGCGCAACCCATATCAGTTGGTATCAGTTGACCATTGAGCCGAATACCGTTTTCTTCCGTACCCAACCTGTGCTTCCGCAGGATGAACTGTTGGAGCAGATACAGGAGCAGGGCGAAGCTTATTTAAAGGCACAGGGCTTTATCAATTATGAGGTTTCCGCATGGCGTAAAGAACAGGCATCAGCGCACAACCTGAACTATTGGCAGTTTGGCGATTATTTGGCAATCGGAGCGGGGGCACATGCTAAGGTCACCCGTCCAGATGGAATTTATCGTTTTCAGAAAACCCGTTTGCCTAGGGATTATTTAGCCAAGGTTCCTGCGGATCATCTCCAGATGAAAAAGATTGAAGCCGATGAATTGCCTTTTGAATTTATGATGAATGCATTGCGTTTAAATGATGGAGTTAATGCCGAACTTTATGGACAGTGTACAGGACTTGATCTAAATGACCTGAATAAAACATTGAACCAATTGCGTGAAAAGAATTTATTGATTAACGATTTAAACCGCATCTCATGTACTAAACAGGGGCATGTGTTTTTAAATTCGGTGTTGGAAAGTTTTTTATAATTTAGCTGCAAGATTGCTTTGAGCAAGAATGCTTAAAGTAATCTATTATTTGTTGTCATCTTTTAGAAAGATAGTCCGCACAAAATAAAAAACCTCATCATTTAAGATGAGGTTTTTTAGAATCTGGTGGGTCGCCCGCGATTCGAACGCGGGACCAACGGATTAAAAGTCCGCTGCTCTACCGACTGAGCTAGCGACCCAGATAATGATCAAAACTATAAAGTGGTGGGTCGTCCGCGACTCGAACGCGGGACCAACGGATTAAAAGTCCGCTGCTCTACCAACTGAGCTAACGACCCTGAGCGAGGATAAGTAAAGCAACGCTTTACCCGAGCGCAAGAGAAAATCTATGACTTTCTTTGGTCTTGGATCCTAAGCAATCAGAGGAAAGATAAATCTTTCAAACACTGCATCGTTTTGATGTTGCGTATTCTAGCAATTTATTCAGCTAACACAAGAGGAAATTGTAAATCATGCGAATGATTGTTTATAAAAAACACGATTTCCTCTCGTTTAGCTAAAAAATAAACTAAAAGCGGTACTGATAATTTTGAATATTGTTAAAGATTTCAGCATTTACATCGCAATAGGCTATTGCGCCTGGTAATAACACCAACAAACGTTCAGACGTTTTGGCTGGATTAAAGGCATCTTCTTTCAGCTTGTTTTTCTGATACTTAAATGTGCCTGTGGTTTCAACCTTGGCCTGAACGCGAAGGAATACTGGGATTGCGTATGATGGCAGGTATTTCTTGAATACGTTCACCATAGCGCTTAAATCAGCTTCATTCAGTTCTTCACCATCCACAAGCGTGATTGCAGCCATACCTGCACGGCCATTGGTATTTGGAATTTCCACGCCATAAACCACCGCTTCTGCGATCTTGTGGTATTCGCAAACCATGTTTTCAACTTCGGTGGTGGATACGTTTTCACCTTTCCATCGGAAAGTGTCGCCTAAACGGTCCACGAACTGTGCATGGCGGAAACCGATGTCACGAACCAGGTCACCTGTATTGAAGTATGAATCACCCTTGGTAAATACATCCTTAAGAATAACCGACTTGTTCTTTTCAGGATCGGTATAGCCATCAAACGGGGAACGACTGGTAATTTTGCCAATCAGCAGGCCCACTTCACCTGTCTTCACTTTCTTGCAGTGGCCTTTCTTGTCACGGACAAGCTCATTCTTTTCCTTGTCAAACTCAACAATGGCATAAGGGGTAGGAGAGAAGCCCACGGTATTGTCAAAGTTGAAGATGTTGCTAAAGCCAACATTGCCTTCACTTGATGCATAAAGTTCAAGAACCTCCTGCACACCAAAACGTTCCTTGAATTTGCCCCAGATGTTTGGACGCATACCGTTACCAATCATTTTGGTGACACGGTGGGCGCGATCAAGTTCCGTTGTCGGCGCATCAATGAGGTAACGGCAAAGCTCACCAACATAACCAATCGCAGATGCATTGAATTTTTGAACATCTTTCCAGAATGCACTGGTTGAATATTTACGACGTACCGCAAGTGTTGCACTACCCGCAATCACGCCACACCAGCACACCACCACACCTGTTGCATGGTAAAGTGGCAGGGTCACATACATCACGTCATCCTTGCCAAGATTAAGGATATGGCCGTATGTACCATAAGCTAGCGTCCAGCGGCTGTGGGTGAAAATAACCGCCTTAGGCAGACCTGTTGTACCAGAAGTATAGATATAGAACAGGCCATCCTTACCTGTCACTGTACGTGTGGTGGATGGATTGAATTTCGGGAATTGATCAATTTGCTGGGCAAGATTGACATAGTCTTTAGGTGCAGTACCAGCATGCTTGCGCGTTTCCTGGTCAGCAAACCAGTGGAAACGGTCTTGTGGCACTTTTAATTCTGGGCGAGCTTCATCAATCGCAGCACGGACTTCTTCACCTGCAATCACTGCAATTGGATTAACCAAATTAATGCTATGAGCAAGGACTTTACCGACTTGTGATGTGTTTACGAGTGCGATCGTGACACCAATTTTAGCTAAAGCAACAATCGTAGCAATCAGTTCAGGACGGTTTTCAACCATCACCGCAATAACATCACCCTTTTTTGCGCCAAGAGACAAATAGTAATGTGCAATCTGGTTTGCCCATTCATTTAGTGCTCGATAGCTATAGCTTTGATCTTCAAATAACAGTGCAATACCTTGTGGGTTACGCTTTACTGCTTTTTCAAATGCGATCCCTAAACCAGTTGGAGAGGCTGGTGTCCGCAAATATGCCTGTTTAAGACCACTGAGGATATGAGGTACTTTGGTAATGAAGTTCGGAAGTCGGGTTGCGACATCACCAATGGTAATAATATCGGTCTGCGTAGTTTGGCTCATATCAATCCTGTTTATTTTTTGATCAATCCAAGAAGTGGCTATTTTTTGGAACACTACCATTTAACATCTTTGCTGTTGATGCTGCTTTTAGTGGCGATTCCCTAGAGCAATCAACCTGAGCTGCGTCTAAAGCAGCGCAAGGGCCTAGCTCTCTTACAATATCTCAATGACGCTACATTTTACAGTAACAAAAAAGCCTAATCATCGAAATGATTAGGCTTTTGCTTATTGAGTGTAATTTAGCAAATTATTCATTGCCAACGATACTCTTTTTCGGTGGTCGTCCACGAGGGCGGCGAGGGCGGGTAGATTTCTCCTTTTCCGCTTTGGCAGCTTCATCTTCCACATCTGTTTCTTCAGTGCTTGCGACTGGTTCAGTGTTTTCAATAGTCTGCACTGCTTCAACTGCATCTGTAACCACCGCAGTTTCAGTCTCAACAGCAGCTTGCGCTGACTCAACTGCTTCAACAGGTGCTGTTTCTTCCACCACCACAGGCATTTCTTCATTTGTAAGTGCCAGTGCCTGTTGTTCAGGTGCTGCATCACCAACAGTGTTTTGCGCAACAACAGTCGCAATTGCTGTTTCCTGCACTTCTTGCGTGGTTTCAGTGCTTTCTACAGGGGCACCAGGCGCTATATTGGAAGCCAGATGCTCCTCTTTTGCTTGCTCAGCCGCAAGTTTTGCTAAACGACGACGTTCACGTGGATCGTTGGCAACACGCGAAGCGGATGCTTCTGGTGGTGTTAATGGCAATACAGGTGCTGGTTCAGCTTCTTCGGTTGGCTTCTGGCGTGGAAGTTCTACATCACGTGTAACAGGGCGCTTTTCCTCAGCAGCTGTTTCAACCACCAGGGTGCTGGCATATTGTTCAGCGAACTTCTGCAAGGCACGGTTGAATGTAGTCACCAAACCAAACTGCTCAATCAGGAATTTGCAGTCTTCACCATAAATATGACGAATCAGGCCACCCATGGTGTATTGTCCCAACGCTGGAATTTGCGATGGTGCAATTTTTGCTGCCATTTTTTGGCTGCTTTGCGCCCCACGCTGACGAGGGCGTGAACGTGGATCATTGCTTGCACGTTTCGCTGGTGCCTGGGTTGCCTCTTCAACTGGTGTTGTTTCAGCAGCAACCTGCTCTGCCTGAACAGGCGCAGTTGTTTCAGCAGCCCTCACAACCGCTTTTACTGGCTCGGCCTGTGGTGCTGGCGCAGTGGTCTGCTGTGGATTGAGCGCAACAATTTCACTTTGTCCCTGATCAATGTTGACGATCAATGCCGTATTCATTGGTTCAGTGCGAGGTGTATCAATCACATCAACTTTAAGCTGCTGTGGATTGGATGCAGCCTCAACTGCAACAGGCGTTTCGTTGAGAACACTTTGGTCACGGTGACGGTTCGGGCGGTTTGGACGCTGCTGGCTATGACGGTCACGACGTGGCAACGGTACAGAGGTATCATTTCCATGAACAGCATCATTTTGCTGTTGCTGGTTTTGTGATTCCTGCGGACGTTTTTGCTGGCGTTTCAGGTCACGTTGCTCTTGACGCTGTTCCTGACGTGACAGTTGAACAACTTCCTCATGCACCTGATTTTGTTGCTCATGGGCAAGTACATGCTGTTCACGTTGCTCTTTATGCTTACGTTTCTTTGGGTTTTGAGACTGATTTGGACGGTTCAGTTTTTCGTCTTTCTCAAACGCTTCGCGAGTTTCCTGCTTTACAGGTGTCTGGGAAATATAGACATTATTTGCTGTTGTTTCCGCAATTGCAGCTGTCTCAACCTGGCCGAATTGACCACGGCTCACAGCGCCATTATTGATCATCTGTTCAATAGCTGACGCCGCATTTTGTGCAGAGCGGGACTGATCAATGGTCTGAGCCTGTTTTTGAACAAACAGGTTCTCTAACCATGCGCAAGGGCTTGCTGCTTTTGACGCTGCTGCCTGTGCCTGTTTTGGCTGGGCAGTGCCTTGCTGTGTTATAGCCTTTTTCTGTGGCGCTGTCGCCTGCTGCTGTGCTGGAGCAGCATGACTGTGCTCAGCTTCTTCCAGATGCCATTCAGAAGACTCATAACCCAGTTGTTTTTCACTGTCACGGGTCGCTTCAGTGCGTTCATAGCTGGATGGCGCAAAGCCTGCTGGATTGTACTGGATTTCATAATGTGGCGTTTCCAAATGTGGATGCGGCAGAATGGTGACACGCACATTGGAGGTTTGTTCCAGATATACAAGGCTGTGACGCTTTTCATTCAACAGGAATGCAGCGATTTCCACAGGGACTTCTACCTGTACCTCGCCTTGACGTTCACGTAATGCAATTTCTTCCACTTTACGCATAATTGAAAGTGAAAGGGAGCGTAGGTCGCGTACCATGCCTGTGCCATGACAGCGTGGGCACACATAGCCCGTTGCTTCCTCAAGCGATGGGCGCAAACGCTGACGACTCATTTCCATCAGGCCAAAACGTGAAAGCTGGCCGAACTGGATACGTGCGCGGTCACTTTGAGTTGCTTCACGAAGTTTCGCCTCAACCATGCGCTGGTTGCGGTCCTTGGCCATGTCGATAAAGTCGATCACCACCAAACCACCAATATCGCGTAAACGAAGTTGACGCGCAATTTCCTCAGCCGCTTCAAGGTTGGTATTTAATGCGGTTTCTTCAACATCATGACCACGGGTTGATTTCGCCGAGTTAATATCGATGGAAACCAGCGCCTCGGTTTGGTCAATCACGATTGAACCGCCAGAAGGAAGTTTTACTTCACGTTCATAAGCAGTCTGGATTTGGCTTTCGATACCGAAATGAGCAAATAATGGCTCATTCTGGGTATAGGTTTTTAACTTGTCCAGCTGACGTGGCATCACAGCTTTAACGAAGTTGTAAGCTTCATTATAGGCCTGTTCGCTATCAATCAGGATTTCAGCAACGTCATCACGTAGATAGTCACGGATGGCGCGTGTCACCACACCCGCTTCCTGATGCACCAGCATTGGTGATGGACCAGAACTTGCCGTACCCTGAATTTGTGCCCAAAGGTCCAGCAAATGCTGTAGGTCAAGTTGCAGTTCTTCCTGTGAGCGACCGATACCCGCAGTACGAACAATGACGCTCATGCCACGAGGTAAATTTAAAGAAGATAGAATTTCTTTGAGTTCTTCGCGCACAGAACCTGAAATCTGACGGCTGATGCCACCACCTTTCGGATTGTTTGGCATCAGAACCAGATAACGGCCAGCCAGTGAAATGAAAGTTGAAAGCGCGGCACCCTTGTTGCCACGTTCCTCTTTTTCAACCTGGACCAATAATTCTGTGCCTTCGGTGATCAGTTCACGGATGTTGGAGGTTTGGCGTGGGTCCGCCTTGAAATACGAGTTTGCAATTTCCCGCATTGATAAAAAGCCCTGGCGCTGAGCGCCGTACTCGACAAAAACCGCTTCTAGAGACGGTTCAACACGAGTGACATGACCTTTATAGATGTTTGATTTTTTCTGTTCGCGAGTACGATTTTCCAGATCAAAATCGTAAAGACGACTACCAGTGATAAGTGCAACGCGAACCTCTTCAGCGTGGGTTGCATTAATCAGCATACGTTTCATGGGTGTGACACCTAATAGTGATACACACAAACAACTCGCTCGCTATTTTTGAGCAAACATCAAATTGGCGTGATCAAGACTCAGGAGCAGCTTTGATATGCGAAGCTCTGAAACCACTGACTGTAAATCCAGTTCTGGGTTCTGATACGGTTATTTCGATGTCGGCAATCCTGCTTCAATCCTGGGCACCGTGATATATCACTGGACCCTAAATGATCCAAGTTTCCTGTGCGCTTCACTGGCGGGTGAGCGGTGCATTGGATGTGATGACTTTCACTGTCATTAAGCATTAAGGCCGCCCCATTTGGACGTCCTGATACGGAATGATCATCGTATCTTCGCCTGGCAGTTCCAATGCATCAACGCTTTAGCCTGAATGCGGCATCAGGGAGCAAATTGTCTGATGTGGATCAGTTTACATTTAATAGCCAACAAACCTGTTGGCAACATATTTTTTCTGGACAAACCGCAGGGTATATTGAAATATCAATAAACCCTATGTGCAGATGCACAATTAAACGCAACAGTTTGTCATTTTGCCGATATAATAAGCCTTCGGCGTCGGCATAATTCTTTAGGACCTATCCGAGCTGTTGGTGAATATCTCATCGATTTAAAATTTTATCTAAATAAAATTTTTGATTTGATGCTCACTTACGGTGGTATCCGTGCGCTGAATATATCAAACCTTGCGGCATCTGCCTATGGGCTAAGTTTAGGTTTCTTGTGAAATAACTTAGCTAAATGATCATTTTTTAATCATATTTAGCAAATCTTGGATAAATCGAGCGTATGAATTCTACACAACAATGGCAAAGTGTCACTTGGTTTGACGTGGATGAGCATCAAGACGGGCAGCGAATAGACAACTTTTTATTTACCCGATTAAAAGGTGTTCCAAAAAGTCGAATCTATCGTTTGATTCGTGAAGGACAAGTACGTGTCAATAAAAAAAGAATAAAAGCAGAAACACGGTTGCAGATTGGTGACCAGATTCGTGTTGCACCGATTCGTTATGAGCAAAAAGATGAAACGGCTGCGCCTGTGAGTGATAGCGTTGCTCAAAGCTTATTGAGCCGTGTCGTCTATGAAGATGAAGGTTTATTGGTGGTCAATAAGCCTTCCGGTATTGCAGTACATGGCGGTAGTGGTGTCGCATATGGCTTGATTGAGGCTTTACGTGCGGCGACAGGAAAAAAATATTTAGAACTGATTCATCGGATTGACCGAGACACTTCTGGCTTGGTGATGATCAGTAAAAAGCGTAGCACCTTAAAATTGCTACAAGACCTACTGCGTGAGCATAAAATTCAAAAAACCTATGCGGCGATTGTCAAAGGACAGGTCAGCTTGGATAAGCAGTTGATTGACGCACCTTTATTGCGTTATGAACTGGCTAATGGTGAACGCCGTGTGCGTGTCACCAAAGAAGGTAAGCCCAGTAAAACAGAATGGAAGGTGGCTGAGCGTTTTAAAACAGCAACTCTGGTGCATGCTTCGCCTTTGTCAGGTCGTACCCATCAAATTCGTGTACATGGTTTAAGTATTGGTCATCCACTGATTGGTGATGATAAATATGGGCACAATACAGCGTATTCAGGGCCTGAAGCGCGACGTTTGTGTTTACATGCCATGCGTTTAGAGATTCCAAATTATCCAACCATTGAAGCACCCATGCCTGAAGATATGCAGCAGTTAATTGATGAGTTGAGAAAGCAATCATGAATCAAATTGAGAACATCATCATGCGTCAAAATGTGGAGTTGGTGATTTTTGATTGGGATGGAACCTTATTTGATTCTGTTGGGCAAATTGTGGCAAGTTTGCAGCATGCTGCACAACAATTTGAACAGCCGCTGAGCAATGACGCTGCGAAAAGTATTATTGGTTTGGGTTTGCCTGAGGTCATGCAAATCTTATTTCCACAAGTGCCTCATTTACAGCAGGATATTTTGCAATGTTATGCGGATCATTATGTGGCGAACTCGAAGGGTGATGTCTGGTTTAATGGGGTTGCTGAACTACTCGCAGATTTAAAGCAACAAGGTTTAAAACTTGCTGTTGCGACGGGCAAAAGCCGTAAAGGCTTGGATCGGGTGCTTGGACAAACCAATAGCCATGACATTTTTGATATTACCCGTGCGGCGAGTGAAACAAGATCGAAACCAGATCCATTGATGTTAAAAGAAATCATTTCAGAGATGGATGTGGCTGTGGATCGCGCCATTATGGTGGGAGATACCAGTTATGATCTTGAGATGGCACAAAATCTGAATATGCCAAGAATCGGCGTCAGTTATGGCGTGCATAGTGTTGAAACGTTACAACGTTATCAACCGCTTACGATTGCGGATAATGTGCAACAATTGCATGATTATTTGCAAGGGATGATACAATCGACGGCACTCTCAGAGAGTTAAGTGGTTTAAGCATTACACTAAGGTGGGGGAGTATGCTCTCCCATCAGACAATAATAACAAAGCAATAGGGAAACCATGAGTCGCTCAATTCGTTTGCTCAATCTTTTGCAATTATTAAGAGAATATCGATATCCAGTAACAGCAAAGGTACTGGCGGAACGTTTACGGATCAGTCAGCGTAGTGTTTATCGTGATATTGAGAGTTTGCGAGAGCAAGGGGTAAATATTGATGCTGCTGCGGGTCTAGGTTTTCAACTGAAAGAAAACTTCTTACTTCCACCGATGACATTAAATGAAACCGAAATTGAAGCTATTTTCTTGGCATTAAACTGGTTAAGTGAGATTCCTGATCAAGCCCTAAAATCAGCATCAACTTCTGTATTGGCAAAACTGAATGCGGTGCTACCTACGAATTGTCAGCATCTACTACAACAAACCACGCTAAGATCAATTCAAACATGGTTGCCTGTAGATGAGCAGTTAGTCGAGCAGGTTCGAATTGCGATTCGTCAACAAGTCAAAATCATGGTTGATTATGCCGATGAGCAGCAACGAGTCAGTTCAAGAGTATTGTGGCCATTTGCATTAGGATATTTTAATGATCGTATCGTTTTAGCAGCATGGTGTGAACTGCGTAATGGCTTTCGACATTTCAGAATAGATCGCATACAGCAATTGAGTTTAAGCCAAGAGTTATATCCTCATTTTAAACAACAACTTTTCCAACAATGGTGGATACAAGAAGTTTGCCATTCGACTACTGACAAAAACTGACAATCACAAGTATTAAATTTAAATAAGACCAAATAAACAAGGAAATATCAAAATGGCTCTAAAACTATATACAAATTCTTTTTCACGTGGTGTTGTTGTCGATTGGTTGTTAATCGAACTGGGTATTGAATGTGAACGCATTGAAGTTGCTTTTGATACGGAAATGAAAACACCTGAATATTTAAAAATGAATCCTTTTGGGAAAGTACCTGTTCTGGTTGATGATGATGTGGTGATCTATGAGTTGGGGGCTATTTGCGCTTATTTGACCGATAAGTTTGCAGAGAAAGGCTTAGCGCCAGCGTTAAATGATCCGCAACGTGGTGTTTATTATCGTTGGTTATTCTTCATTTCTGGACCGTGGGATGCTGCATCGACCAATAAAATGCTCGGTATAACAATAAAACCAGAACAGAAGATGTTTGTTGGATATGGTGACGATCAAGATGTTTATACTGCTTTTGTGCAAGGCTTAAGTGCAGCGGATCCATATTTATGTGGGGCTCAGTTTACTGCGGCGGATGTGATGGTCGCCGCGATGTTATTTTGGCAGTTAAAAATGAATGAAATAGAACCTCATCCTGCAATAGAACGTTATTTAGAAAATGTCAGCCAACGACCAAGTTATCAACAGTTCGCTGCATTTTTTAGTAACGTATAAAAAATAGATTTCTTTCATCAATTCCCTTGTGAAACTTCAAACGTTCCTCATGCCCCTATGGGAGAAATATAAAGAGGCTAAATAGTGATGAAACAGTTCTAATAAACGAAAGCAGAAAACAGTCGTATTAATCGGCTGTTTTTTTATTCATTTTAGGTTTTGGAAAAAATGGATTACGTCAGCTTACATAAATTAAGTAAACAATGAGGATCAGCAATAAAATTATATTGACTCGACTAGAGAAAATCAGCATAACTAAGAACCTTATGTGAGGATTGAAGTCGATGATTTGGATGAAATAAAATCCTTTAAAAATTATACAATCTATTGATTTGATAAAATTTAGATTGAAAGACTTCTTATCATTTAATACATATTCGCTGATGCCTCATGCGATTGGATTCCACCAAAGAAGACGTACATGAAAGATAAGCCGACATTAACCTATCAATTGCCGACACAATCTTGCTTGAGCCACACTTGGGAGAAACCTCCATTTCCACACGAGGCTTCTGAGCATTCTGGTATTGATCGTTTTTATAATCTAGAAAGACCTTTAGCATCGTTGGGTCGTAAAGCTTTATTTAAATGGCTTGCGACGCGTAAGTCTTTTACATGGCGTGTTGATCCTGCGCAAGAATTGAATCTGCGTAATCAGATGTTGGAATTGCCACAAAACCGTCCGCATGCAGATCTCAATGATTGGCAAATGTGGTTTATTGGTCATGCTACTGTTTTGATTCAAATCGGCCCTTATAATTTTTTGACCGATCCTGTTTGGTGTGAATATGCCAGCCCAAGACAAGGGCGAGGGCCGCAGCGTGTGTGTACCGCAGGCATAGCTTTAGAGCATTTGCCAACTATTCATGGGGTTTTGCTGAGTCATAATCATTATGATCACATGGATTTAGCAACTCTGGATTGGTTACATCAGAAGTTTGAAATGCCAATTTATACGGGTTTGGGCAATGGCTATTACATGCCGAAATACTTTCATGTCATTGAAATGGACTGGTGGCAGGAGATACCGTTTCATGATGAATTAAAGATCGCTTATACCCCTGCGCAGCATGCTTCTGGACGAGGATTTAGAGATCAAAATCGGGCGTTGTGGGGTGGCTTTTCACTTTTAGCTAAAACGGGGCATTGTTTCTTTGCTGGTGATTCTGGCTATGGGGGACACTTCAAACAAATTCATGAACGTTATGGTGATGCAAGAGTTGCATTATTGCCTATCGGTGCATATGAACCGCGTAAATTGATGCATTATGTGCATATGAATCCACAGGATGCATTCCACGCTCATTTAGATCTCCATGCCCACCGTTCTTTGGCGATTCATTATCGAACTTTTCAGTTGACGGATGAAGACCGTGATACGCCAGAAAATGAATTGATGCATGCAATGAAATCATCTTCAAGATTGATTAGTCCTTTTTATTGTATTCGTGAAGGGCATTTCATACGTGCTTAAAACTTAATTAAGCTAAATCTTGATTTGTTATTTTTAAATATGAGAAAACTATGGTCCTAGACGCTGTACATCCTGAAAACTATGCAGAACTACTAGCCGTTTGGGAGGATTCTGTTCGAGCAACACATGATTTTATTAGTGAAGATGATATTGCCTTTTTTAAGCCAATCATTATGGAACAGCTCTGTACACGACAAATTTCACAGAACCCTTATCCTATCAGGATTCTGCTTTCTTAAAATTGCCAAAATTTCCTTAAACTCTTCTTTTTTCCCAAAACCAATTAAATGCTGAATCGCCATTTGAACATAGTCTAAACCATAGCGAAATAAACTCATTGAGAGTCGTCCATGCTTCTTTATTTTTATCGCTTTTTTTTGATTA
>NZ_KB849210.1:0-71548 GCF_000368025.1 Acinetobacter parvus DSM 16617 = CIP 108168 | reverse complement strand
CCCATTTCCAATTGGTTCTATCTAAAGTCAGTTGCACTTGGTCGAATGAAAACATATTGAAAATCAACTGAGAAATTTGACGATAATCAAAATACTGACCTGCAAAGAAGCGCTGCATACGCCGATAAAATGATTGTGGTAAGCACTTGATGGGCAAGGCTTTAGATGCAGAAGAAAGATTGCACGTTTGCTTTAAAATGATCGCAAGCATGATGAGCGAAAAGCACTTTAAATGTGACTTGTTCCATTTTAGAGATTTGTTTAAGATAAGATATAACTCATTGAGATGTGTCATAGTATTCGTCGTTAGAAAACAATTATTGTGACATTATTTCAATGAGTTATCTATTTTTGTCGTGTACAGAGATGGAACAGGCTTTTCCAGCAGTCACTTTAAAGTGTATGAAAAGTGATACAGGTACGATTTTGGGCTTTGTTGGTGTGGCAGAGAAAAAGATTGAGATGTTGTTTATTCGAAATGCAGCACGAGGTCAAGGCATTGGCAAGCAGTTGTTATTTTATGCAGTTGAACAGCTTGGTGCGACTAACGTAGATGTCAATGAACAAAATCCACAGGCAGTTGGTTTCTATGAATGTTTAGGCTTTAAAGTCATTTCTCGTTCCCCACTGGACGGATTGGGCAAACCTTTCCCAATTTTGCATTTGAGTTTGTAGCTTTAAATTGTTTGGGTAAAAAAAGCCATCCGAAGATGGCTTTTTAAAAGGTTCTCAGGAATTAAAGAAAGCTTGGTAAATGACGGGCTGGATCCGTTTCACGGGCAGCCTGTGCCTCAGCAACGGTCATGCCAAGTGCTTTTGCAACCCCTTCACCATAGGCAGGGTGGCAGGCATGGCAGTTACGAATATGGCGATATTTGATGAAGTCCAGCGCATCGCCCATTGCACGGGCAGTGTTGTCAAACAAGACCTGCTGTTGTTCAGGTGTCATCAGTTCAAACAGCGCACGAGGCTGGCTGAAATAGTCATGGTCATCTTCACGATAATCCCAGAAATCCGCATCACCATTGATTTTTAATGGGGGTTCCCGATATTGGGGTTGTTCCTGCCACTGATTAAAGCTGTTTGGCTCATAGTGTGGTAAACCGCCATAGTTGGCATCAATACGGCCCTGACCATCACGGTGATTGCTATGTACAGGGCAGCGTGCCGCATTGACTGGTATTTGTTGATAGTTGGCACCCAAGCGGTAACGCTGCGCATCGGCATAGTTAAATAAACGTGCTTGTAACATGCGGTCTGGCGATACGCTTATACCCGGTACTAGATTGCTTGGCGAAAAGGCTGACTGCTCCACATCCAGGAAGAAGTTTTCAGGGTTGCGGTTCAGTTCAAATTCACCCACTTCAATCAATGGATAGTCACCATGCGGCCAAACTTTGGTCAGGTCGAATGGATGGTATGGTACTTTCTCTGCATCCTGTTCTGGCATAACCTGAACAAAAAGTGTCCATTTTGGATAATCACCATTTTCAATCGCATCAAATAAGTCACGTTGATGGCTTTCACGGTCTTTCCCTACGATGCTTTCGGCTTCAGCATCGGTCAGGTTTTTAATGCCCTGCTGGGTTCTAAAGTGGAATTTCACCCAGAAACGTTCATTGGCCGCATTGATGAAACTATAGGTGTGACTACTGAAACCATGCATATGACGGTAGCTGGCAGGAATACCACGGTCTGACATCACGATGGTGACTTGATGCAGTGCCTCTGGAAGCAGTGTCCAGAAATCCCAGTTGTTGGTTGCACTGCGCAAATTGGTTTTCGGGTCACGTTTGACCGCTTTGTTCAGGTCAGGGAATTTACGTGGATCACGTAGGAAGAATACAGGGGTGTTGTTGCCCACCATATCCCAGTTGCCTTCCTCTGTATAGAATTTTAACGCAAAACCGCGAATGTCCCGTTCTGCATCGGCCGCACCGCGTTCACCTGCAACGGTGGTAAAGCGGGCGAACATCTCGGTTTTCTTGCCGATTTCACTAAAAATCTTGGCGCGGGTGTATTGGGTAATGTCATGGGTGACGGTAAACGTACCAAATGCACCTGAACCCTTGGCATGCATACGGCGTTCAGGAATCACCTCACGGACAAAGTTGGCCAGTTTCTCATTCAGCCATAAGTCTTGGGCTAATAATGGTCCTCTCGCACCTGCTGTCATACTATTCTGGTTATCCACTACAGGTGCGCCAAAGTCTGTGGTTAAGTGGCTAAAAGGACATTTTTTATCGTCTTGGCTCATGGTTATTCTCCATTTACAGGATGACTGTTGAGTTGAGTCATCCGAATTATTGAGTTGTTGTAAATTGCATCATGAAATGTGTTGGATGTTTATAGTTTAACAATAGGCTGCTGGTGGCTTTTTTTCCAATGGATAAAAGCGCATACAACAAGTGCTTTATTCGATGGACACAGCATACCATCTTAAACAGGATTTACGTTTTTTTGCTTATAGATACTGTTAAAAAAAGCACCCTAAACAGGATGCTTTTTTACTTTATGCACTGAGCAAGCGATTAGACTTGACCATATCGGCTAAGCCATGGGTTCTAAAATAATGCTCCAGCCAGCTTTTAATCAGCAAAGGATTGTTCATTTTTAACACATCGTCCAATAGCTTTTTGGCATCGCTCATCGGCACATGGCAAATGGCTTTACGTACCCGCAAGATGTTGCTTGAACTCATGGAAAGTGTATTGAACCCCATCGCCATGAGCAGGATGGCGGTCAGGGGGTCGCCCGCCATTTCTCCGCATACACTAATCGGCTTCTGGTGCTGATGGCAGGCTTGAACAAGGTTTTGCAAAGCCCGCAGCACAGACGGATGAAAATGTGAATAGACATTGGCAACATGCGGGTTGTTACGGTCAACCGCAAGCAGGTATTGGGTCAGGTCGTTGGAACCTACAGAGAAAAAGTCTACCAACTCTGCAAATTCATCAATCTGGAACAGGACACTTGGAACCTCAACCATGATGCCGATTTTAGGTTTGGTGATCTTCACCTGTTCTTCTTCCTGAACCGCAATCCAGTCACGTTCCAGCAAATACAGGACTTCCTCCACCTCACTGACACTGGTGACCATCGGCAGCAGGATATGTAGGTTATTCAAGCCGATGCTGGCCTTGAGCATGGCGCGAATCTGTGCGGAAAAGATTTCTGGATGGTCAAGGGTAAAGCGCAGGCCACGCCAGCCTAGTGCCGAGTTTTCCTCTTCAATGCTAAAGTAGGGTAGGTCCTTATCCGCACCAATATCCAGCGTCCGCATAATCACAGGCTTGTTGGCAAAATGGCTAAGCTGTTGACGATAGATGGCACGCTGCTCTTCCTCACCTGGGAAGCGCTCACGCAACATAAACGGAATTTCACTGCGATATAAACCGACGCCCTTGGCCCCCCGTTGAACCCCACGCACCACATCAATCATCAAGCCTGTGTTGACGAACAATGGAATTTCCACCCCGTCAGGAGTAATGGCATCACGGGTTTCGTATTGCTTCAAATCTTTGGCAATCTGTTCTTCTTCTTTCTGGACTTCCTTATAACGCTGGCGTAGACGGCGCGGTGGATTGACAAAAACACGTCCCTGATAGGCATCGACAATCATCTCAATGTCATCAAGGGTGTTGATTGGCAATTCGGTGACACCCACAACCGTTGGAATCCCCAGAGCGCGTGCCACGATTACCATGTGTGAATTGGCAGCGCCTTCAGAGGTCACAATCGCTGCAATATTATCGACAGGCAGTTCAACCAGCGCCGCAGTGCTGATCTCTTCACCAATCAGGATACTGTCAGGGCTGAGTTCACGATGGCTTGAATCCGCCTCCTGTAGGCAGGCTAAAATGCGCCGTCCCAAATCCTTGAGGTCAGAAACCCGTTCGCGCAGGTAATCGTCCTCCATTTGTGCAAACAGTGCCACATGCTTGTCAATGACTTTGCGCACTGCACCCTGAGCCCAGCTACCTGTGCGGATATGGTCCTTGATTTCACTGGGTAATGCATTTTCATCCAGCATGCGCAGGAACACGCTGAATAACGCGCGTTCCTCTGACATGAGGGAATCCTGCATTTTTTCATCCAGAGACTGGATTTCCTTACGAACAGAGGCAATGGCCTGATCAAGCAATGCCAGCTCGTCACTAATGTCCTCAGCTTCACGGTCTGGAATTGCGGTCAGGTCGGCGGGCGGGTAGAGCACAATCGCCCGACCCAATGCGATACCACCCGCGCCAGAAACGCCCTGAAAGGTCTTGTAGGTGGAACCACTATTCGGTTTTCGGAAAACATCAATATTTCCGACTGCATGCGCATGGGCGATGACACCAGAAAGCTGTGCGCACAGTGTGACAAGGAACGATTCAGCCGCCTCGCTAAAGTCCTGGGATTCCTTGTTTTGAACCACTAGAACGCCCATGACTTTGCGACGGTACATGACAGGTACGCCGAGGAATGAGTTAAACAGCTCTTCACCTGTTTCGGGTAAATAAGCAAAGCGTTCATGTTTCGGCGCATTGTCTAAGTTGACAATTTCTTCGCGTTGACCGACTAAACCGACCAAACCTGTACCGACACTTAAAGATACTTGTCCAACGGATTCAGGGTTTAAACCTTTTGAGGCCATCAACACATAACGACGATTACGCTCATCTAAGAGATATATAGAGCATACATCCACGTGCATCGCTTCAGCCACATGATTGACCATAATGTCCAAAGAGTCATGCAAACTGACGGACGCATTGATTTCTTGCACAATGCGTCTAAGGGTGTCGAGTTGCATGTTTGACATGAGGTGTCTGCTCCTGTTTATTGAATCGTTATATGCCTATTTATAACAGCTATATCGTTAAAAATCATTGTTTAAAGTCATGATTTTGCGACAATTAACGCTGAGGTAACTGTAAACACAACTCCATCATGGCTCTGCGGTAAACATCTCTTTTGAAGTTTACCACCTGACCCAATGGATACCAGTAACTCACCCATTGCCATTCATCGAACTCGGGTGGGTCTGATAGATTTAACTGAATATGATGCGGCGATGCCGTTAATTTCAGTAAAAACCACTTTTGCTTTTGTCCAATACATACGGGATCTGAATCTGACCGAATGTACCGATGTGGCAAACGATAACGCAGCCAACCCTTAGTTTGCGCTATAATCTGGACGTGTTCGGGCAATAAACCGACTTCTTCTCTCAGTTCACGGTAAAGTGCCTGTTCAGGGGTTTCTCCAAACTGGATCCCTCCTTGTGGAAATTGCCAAGCATTGTGACCAATGCGTTTTGCCCATAAAACTTGTCCGTCATCGTTTGCCAAAATGATCCCGACGTTGGGTCGGAAACCTTCTGAGTCGATCATTTGGCTACCTAAATTTTCTCTATATCGTTGACTTTGATCTCGGGGACAGTCACTCTTCACGTCCAACTCGAAAAAGGTCAAAGTAAAATGTTTAAATTGCTATGATCTTAACGAATTTTTAGTGACTTACGGAAATAGATTTACGTTTTTTTTCTTTAATTTGCATTTAAATGAGTATTTATATGAAATTGGCTTTGTTTGATTTAGATCACACCCTGTTAAATACCGATTCTGACCACTCATGGGGTGAGTTTTTGGTCAATGAAGCCCTGGTTGATCCTGTCCATCATCGCCAAATGAATGACAAGTTTTATGAAGACTACAAGGCGGGACAACTCGACCCAATTGCCTATAATGAATTTGTATTTGAATTTCTCACCAAACATGACAATGCTTATTTAACTGAACTGCATCAGTTGTTTATGCAAAAGGTGATTCGTCCACAAATGCGTCCCAAAGGTTTTGAGGCCATCAGGAAGCATCAGGATATGGGACATGCCATCGTTGGGATTACCGCAACCAGTGATTTTATTACCGCACCAATTTTCCGTGAGTTTGGCATTACTGAAATTATTGCCACCAATGCCGAGGTGCTTGAGGGTAAATATACGGGTAAGGTCACAGGTTTGCCATGCTACCAGAAAGGCAAGCTGGCACGTCTGGACCAATGGCTAGATGGTCGGATGGTTGAAGAATCGTGGGCCTATTCAGACTCGATTAATGACCGTTTCCTACTTGAATATGCCACCCATGCCATTGCAGTCAATCCTGATGATCGTTTGGAGAAGCTGGCACGCGAACAGGGCTGGGAAATTCAGGACTGGTCGATTTAATCAAAAAATATAGAAAAATGTTAAACATATTACAGTTTTAATATGTTTAACATGTTGAATAATAAGAAGATCACTAATTGGATATAAAAAATGCAAGAGTATCGTGATGAAACTGAACAAACTAAAAAACCAACCTGGCTAGATTATGTCGCCGAAGGTTGTGGGGAATTGATCGTACAACTTACATTATTAGGAATCTGTTTTTTAATTGGGAATGTTTATTTTGCCTATGTTGCTTTTGGCGTAGGTGCACTATTTTTGATTTTACCTTTTGCGATGTTAGTTTATTTTATAGCGAAAAAATATGTGAAAAAGCAAAGGCTAAACTATCAAAAAGCTCAGCAGAATGAGAAGTGAAAATATTTTGTTTTTAGGAAAGGTTTTTTTTGATATAAAAATGTTTTTGATAGGGGTAAATAATGAAAAAACAACAAATTGAATTGCCAGAGAAGTTGTGGAAAGAGCAAAGTGTTGATTTAACCCGACACAGTTATCAAGGTCAGTTGCTGAGTAAACGTGATGGTTTCAAATTGGGCAAGGCTCAGCGTAAAAAGATTCCAAGGGAACATCTGTCACAGTTGTCAGCGCGACCACAGGGTATATCTGCATTAAGCATTTATGATTGGAGCAATCAGGGACGTTTAGAAAAGCTTAAGCCCATTCGTGCCAAAAGGATGAGTGTGTCTCCATTTACCTTTTATCGTGGTATGCCTTCCCAGATGCTGTTTGATCAGGCATGGGAGCAGCATCATTCGGGTTTGTTCCAACAGATTTGTGGCGACTGTCATTTAAGTAATTTTGGTGGTTTTGCCAGTCCTGAACGTAATCTTCTTTTTGGAATCAATGATTTTGATGAGACCTTGGTTGCGCCATTTGAATGGGATTTGAAACGTTTGGCAACCAGCTTTGTGATTGCTGCACAAGATGTTGGGTTGGGCAACCGTGTAGGCTTAAAAGCCATTAAAACCATGTTGAATAGTTACCGCCAACATTTACTTGAAAATATGGAGTTATCACCATTACAGGTATGGTATGAGAAAGTTGATGCCAGTACATTGCTGGAAAATACGGAATGTCGAAAACTCAGAAAAAAACGGGCCAGACATTTGGACTCCGCCCAGAAAAAAAATGCCCACTCGGTTTTGCCTAAACTGACCCAACAGGACAAAGAAACAGGTTTTAGACATTTTATTGATGATGAACCTTTGCTTTGGCATCCAAAGCCAAATGAACCGTTCAGCAAGAATGTGGATGAATTTTTTAGACAGTATCGTGATTCATTGAAACATGATCGGCAGGTCCTATTTGACCGTTATCAACGTACCGATGTGGCATTCAAAGTGGTGGGCGTGGGGAGCGTGGGCACACGTTCAGCCATTGCACTGTTTCAGGATGCCGATCGTGAGCCGTTGATTTTACAGATGAAAGAAGCCAACCCCTCTATTTTAAGTCCATTATTCTCTGAAAAAGTGAAGCATGAAGGCGAGCGTGTGGTGTATGGCCAGCAGTTGATGCAAGCTGCAAGCGATATTTTTCTTGGCTATTCCACCTTGGGGCAGCATTTCCATGTCCGCCAACTGCGTGATATGAAGATTTCAGTCGACTTAACCGATATGGACGATGAGTATTTTCATGAATATGCGGAAAGCTGTGGTCTGGCTTTAGCCCATGCCCATGCCAAGGCGGGGAATGCCGATGTTTTGATGGGTTATCTGGGCGAGGGGAATACCATGGTGGAGGTTTTACAGGAATATGCCACACAGTCTATGGAACGGAATTTAAATGACTATCAGCATTTTATGAATGAGATTGCCGATGGTAGGATTCAGATTGCTGGAGATGAGGCACTTTAATCATCGGTATATTGCTACAGATGAATTGAAATAATTTAAAAGGTTTGTGAAAAAAATGTTTAAAAAAATGATGTCTGGTTTAAATATGCAAGGGGTAAACGTCGAAACACGTTTATATAATCCTACGTTACAGGCTGGTGAGACACTACGCGGTGAAATTAATTTTACTGGTGGGTCAACGAATAAGGAAATTAATGGCTTATATCTAAAATTGATGACCATTGCAGAGGTTGAGTCTGGCGATCATGAATTTAATCAGGCTTTGGTGCTGGATCAGTGGTTGATTAGCTCGAAATTCTTGCTGGCTGCAAATGAGTCACATCATATTCCATTTACCATGGAAATCCCTCATGAAACCCCTATCACTGAAGTTTCCTGCCGACGTAATGGCGCTCGTGTATGGATTGAAACACACATGGATGTTGACTGGGGACTGGATTCAACCGATCGTGACTATTTAAAAGTGACCCCAACACCAGCGATGCAGGCTTTTTTACAGGCGATGCAACAATGTGGATTTGTTCTGTCGACTGTGGATGTTGAAAAAGGGCAACTGACCGCAAGAAATTTTAGATCAACGATTGGCTGCTATCAGGAGCTAGAGTTTGTATCTTCACAGATGTTTAGTGGTTTTAATGAGGTGGAGGTATCCTTTGTTGCTGAAGCGCAGCAAACGCATATCATGCTGGAAATTGATCGTACCTTTCGCTCAGATCAGTTGCTGACGATGACCATATCAAACCATAATTTGGACGTGAATCAGATCACGCAGCAGCTTCGCCGTTTATTGCAGATTGGATAAAGGATTACACCATTCCTCCCTAAAGGGAGGTTTTTTGTCATCTTATTGTCATCTTTTCTTCTTGAGATTTAAGCATGAAAATAAAAATAAATCAGGAAGCACAGACTTCCAACAAGCTTGATGCATTAATTCAATTAAAACGCCATCAACCGCATATAAAAATACGCTGGATTATCCTGCCGATTTTAGTCTTACTGCTCATGTATAGCTGGCAACAGCAGATCTTTACCGCTTGGGTTTTACTCCCATTAATATGGACAATTATTATTTTAAACCATGTTTTGATCGCCAAGACTCGAAGGAATAAATTAGAGAAGATTGAGCAACTCAACATTGATCCAATATTTTGGAATAAATTAAAACAACAATATCCCGAACTGAGCTTAAAACAACGTCGGCTGATTGAACTTGGATTTAAGGATTATTTGGCATTACACGTGATGCAAAAACAAGCCTATGCCATGCCTTCACATGCAGTCGATGCTTTATGGCATGTGATGTTGCAATATCCGATCCAGTATCAGCAATTATGTGAGCAAACCATAGGTCGAATGTTGAATCATAGCCCTTATGACGGAACAACGAGACCAGAAGAACAAGCAAAGCAATTATTTGAAGCTTGGAAATATAGCTGTATGTTACATGGATATAATCCAAGGAATACGATGCAATTGCCACGACTATTTGCGGTTGATCAGGTGTTGGGTTGGGAAAATGGACAATCGTTTGAACTGGCGCAAATGACTAAAGATTTTGCAAAATATGTGCAAGATCAATCATCATCTTCATCCAGTTGTGGCAGTAGCTGTAGCAGTTGTGGCGGAGGCGGTGACTAACTTGGCTTTAGCTAACCTAGCCAAGTTGCATCATATTGATTAATTCTTCCGCTGCTTTTGATTGGATTCGTGCAGGATGCCACACCATACCCAGTTGACGTTGCATATCGAGATTGAGATCAAGTTGTTTTAAATCCTGATTGAGTAAGGTCTTGGGTAGAACTGACCAACCCAAACCAATTGAGACCAACATCCGTATGGATTCTAACGGATTGTTGCTCATGGTAATTTTCGGTTTTAGCCCTTTCTTTTCAAATTCCGCCAGCGTGATCTGGCTGGTATAGGTATGTGAGGCGGGAAGCAGGCTTGGATAGGCAATCAGGTTTTCCAGACTCAGTTCTGTTTGCTGTGCTAATGGGTGAAAAGGTGCAGTGACAAAAATCAAAGGATCATTCCAGATGGTGACATAGTTGAGACGATCATCGCCAACAGGAGGCAGGGTTAAAAACGCCAGCTCCAGTTCACCTGCCAGAACTTGCTCATGCGCCTGTTCAGAATCAACAAAATGCACATCTAATGTCACTTGCGGAAATTGCTGTACAAAACGCTTTAGGGGTGCAGCAAGGTGGTGTAGGCCAATGTGGTGACTGGTGCCAATCTTTAAACGGCCTTGTACCTGTGATTGTTCATGGCTCAGCGTATGGTGAATTTCTCCAAGCTCATTCAGCCAGGTTCTCACTTTGGGTAAAAGGGAATGTGCTGCATGGGTCGGCTGAATCCCTCGTCCCGCAGATTCAAATAGTTTGACACCAAAATATTCTTCCAGACCATGAATACGTTTAGTGACGGCAGGCTGGGTAATAAAAAGTTGTTCTGCTGCAATTGAGATTGAACCCGTTTCCATCACTTTTAAAAATGCTTCAAATGCAGCAAGATTCATACAGGCTTACTCAAATAACTTTAAAAATAGGTGCTCAAATATTGATGCGGAAAATTAAAAATAATTCCAAACTTTTTCATGGAAGAAAAAGGCAAAAGCTTGTACGGTTGGTTCAATTAAACTCAAGGTTGCAGCCATGATTAAATTGCCAGTAATCATATAGGCAACTATCATTGCAACACTAATATGCATGATGTAGTAACTCAAGGTTTTTTTTAAAGTCCGTTGATTGTTAATCACGAATTGCTGAATGTTTGCCATATCGCTCACCACTTCAAATCCTATTTAATTAAATAATAATGATTATCATTTAAAAAGTAAAAAAGAAATTTCTACTCTTGATGATCGAACTTTTAGATAGCTAAGGATTTATCTCTTTTATTGAAAAAATTGATGCACAAATGAATTATATATTCCAAAAAGTTTAATAACTAATAAAAATGATAAATTAGATTTATGTGAAAGCATTGCTATAATAAATCTAAGATTTAGTTACCCAGTCCTATGACAAGCACGTTGGAGAGCGACGACATGGCAGGCAAGACATTATATGACAAATTATGGGATGACCATTTAGTTAAGCAGCGTGATGATGGTTCAAGCTTGATTTATATTGATCGTCATTTATTACATGAAGTGACTAGCCCTCAAGCATTTGAAGGCTTACAACTTGCTGATCGTCAGCCATGGCGTTTAAGTGCCAATGTCGCAACACCTGATCATAACGTTCCGACTTCTAAAAAAGAGCGTGAGCAAGGTATTGCTGGGATTGAGGATGATACGTCTCGTATTCAGGTTCAAACTTTAGATGATAACTGTAAGACCTTTAATATCGTTGAATTTGGTATCAATGATATCCGTCAGGGTATCGCTCATGTGGTAGGACCAGAGCAAGGCTTGACATTGCCTGGCATGACGGTGGTGTGTGGTGATTCACATACTGCAACACATGGTGCTTTTGGCTGTTTGGCACATGGAATTGGAACTTCTGAAGTTGAGCATGTGTTAGCAACTCAATGTTTAGTACAGAAAAAATCGAAAAACATGCTTGTTCGTGTTGATGGTGTATTAGGCAAAGGCGTGACGTCTAAAGATGTTGTTTTAGCGATTATCGGCAAAATTGGAACGGCTGGTGGTACAGGCTATGCCATTGAATTTGGTGGTCAAGTGTTCCGTGATATGTCGATCGAAGGACGTATGACCGTATGTAATATGGCAATCGAAGCGGGTGCGCGCGTAGGTATGGTCGCTGTTGATGACAAAACCATCGCTTATGTGAAAGATCGTAACTATGCGCCTAAAGGTGAGCAGTGGGATCAAGCGGTAGAATATTGGAATACCTTACACTCAGACGAAGATGCTGTATTTGATGCGGTAGTCGTATTGAATGGTGCTGAGATTGAGCCACAGGTTTCTTGGGGAACATCTCCAGAAATGGTGATCCCTGTTTCGCAAGCAGTACCGACTTTAGAACAAGCAAAAGATGATGTTCAACGTAATGACTGGACTCGTGCTTATCAATATATGGGTTTAACTGCTGGTCAAGCATTGTCTGATATTCAATTGGATCGTGTCTTTATTGGTTCATGTACCAATTCTCGTATTGAAGATATTCGTGCTGCGGCAGATGTCGTGAAAGGGCGTAAAGTTGCATCTAGTATTAAACAGGCGATGATCGTTCCAGGTTCAGGTTTGGTGAAGCAACAAGCAGAACAAGAAGGCTTGGATCAAATTTTCTTAGACGCTGGTTTTGAATGGCGTGAGCCAGGTTGTTCAATGTGCTTAGCAATGAACGCTGATAAATTACAACCAGGTGAACATTGTGCATCTACTTCGAATCGTAATTTTGAAGGTCGTCAGGGTAACGGTGGTCGTACACATTTGGTGAGCCCTGCAATGGCTGCAGCGGCTGCAATTGCTGGTCATTTTGTTGATGTACGTTCATTCTAAAGGAGCAAAATCATGAAAAAATACACTGTAGAACAAGGTATTGTTGCACCTTTAGATCGTGCAAATGTTGATACCGACTTAATCATTCCAAAGCAGTTTTTAAAGTCAATTAAGCGTACAGGTTTTGGCGATAACTTATTTGATGAATTGCGTTATCTGGATGAAGGTTATTTAGGGCAGGACATTAGCAAACGTCCGATTAACCCTGAATTTGTGTTGAATAAACCGCGTTATCAAGGTTCAACGATTTTATTGGCACGCACGAACTTTGGTTGTGGTTCAAGCCGTGAGCACGCACCTTGGGCATTGAATGAGTATGGTTTCCGTACCGTGATCGCGCCAAGCTTTGCAGATATTTTCTTTAACAACTGCTTCAAGAATGGCATGTTGCCTGTGATTTTATCTGAAGAGATTGTTGATCAGTTATTCAAGGAATGTGCTGAAACTGAGGGTTATCAATTGACCATCGATTTAGAGGCTCAGGAAGTACGTACGCCAACAGGTGAAGCATTTAAATTTGAAATTGATTCATTCCGTAAGCACTGCCTATTAAATGGTTTGGATGATATTGGCTTAACTTTACAAGTGGCAGATGATATTCGTGCCTATGAAGAAAAAGCCAAACAGGCGCGTCCCTGGGTGTTTCAGGAAATAAAGGCCTAGTTTTTTGTTGACTGGAGATACCTGAATGTCTGGGGACATTTTAAATATAGTCATAGCGCAGACATTGAACTCTTGCTAACATGCTAGCGAATAATATTTGCTTGCATGTGTGCATGTTATGAGGGCTGGGCTTGAATAATGAAAAGAAGACTCGCTTACAGTATTTTACTGTGTCTAGGCGCTGCTACGACTTTGACTGCATGTCAAAATGCACCCAATGTGGTTGATCAAGTTCGTATCGTACAAAACACGTTAGAAAGCAAAGCGGACAACACAACTTTATATTGTTCAGGTGTTGAGAATTGTGAGTTTGAACGAATCGGTGATATTGCCGTGATCGATGCTAAATCGCACCGTATTAGCCAACAGGCGATGGAGCGAGGGATTGTACGATTGCATGGTTCGGTTTTCAGCCGAAAACAGCAAGTCTATTTGAGTATACCTGCCAAGCAATATGAGGTTGTGATTCGTTTCTATCCAATTTCTCTAGACCGCGCCGAGATGTTCCATGTGATTCACGAGTTCAAGCCGAATCAAAGCTATACCTTTAAAATGTACCGAGACCGTGCATATCGTTCGGGTAGTTTATTAAATGTATCTGCACCTGAACCCTTATGTGTGGATTTACAGCAAGAACAGCATACCATTCGCCGCTTCTGTCGCCCATATGATGTGAGCACAGGTTTGGGTGAATTTGTTGAGAAAAAGATTTAATCCGCTTGCAGTATGAACGCTGCATATATGAAACTGGAAAAATAGATGTCTAAACATATTTTAATTTTGGCAGGTGATGGGATTGGTCCTGAAATTGTGGGCGCTGCTGAGAAGGTCCTGAACAAGGTCAATGAAAAATTTAATTTGGGTTTGACATGGGAACAGGGTTTGTTGGGGGGGGCTGCGATTGATGCACATGGAGAACCTTACCCAGCTGTCACCAGTGAGCAGGCGAAAAAAGCCGATGCAATCTTGTTGGGCGCGGTTGGTGGGCCTAAATGGGATACCATTGAACGTTCAATCCGTCCAGAGCGTGGCCTGTTAAAAATCCGCAGCGAATTGAACCTGTTTGCCAACCTGCGTCCTGCAATCCTTTATCCACAATTGGCGGGCGCTTCAAGTCTGAAGCCAGAAATTGTTGCTGGTCTGGATATCCTGATTGTACGTGAGCTTACAGGTGGTATCTACTTCGGTCAGCCACGTGGTATTCGTGAACTGGAAAATGGTGAAAAGCAAGGCTATAACACTGATGTTTATTCAGAAAGTGAGATCAAGCGTATTGCCAAGGTGGCGTTTGAGCTTGCAGGTCTGCGTGGTGGCAAGGTGTGTTCAGTTGACAAGGCAAATGTCCTTGAAGTGACTGAATTGTGGAAGCAAACCGTAACTGACTTGCAGCAGGCACAATATCCAGATATCCAGTTGTCACATATGTATGTGGACAATGCAGCGATGCAGTTAGTACGTGCACCAAAGCAGTTTGATGTGATCGTCACAGGTAATTTATTTGGTGATATCCTATCTGACGAAGCAGCAATGTTGACAGGTTCGATCGGCATGTTGCCTTCTGCATCTTTAGATGAAAATGGTAAAGGCATGTATGAGCCATGTCATGGTTCTGCACCAGATATTGCTGGTCAAAATGTTGCTAATCCATTGGCAACTATTCTTTCAGTTGCGATGATGTTACGTTATACCTTCCGTGAAGAAGATGCAGCAAAAGCAATTGAATATGCTGTAGGTCAAGTATTGGATCAAGGTTTGCGTACAGCAGATATTATGTCTGAAGGCATGACAAAAGTTGGCACAGATGCTATGGGTGAAGCTGTAGTTTCAGCACTAAACTAAGTGTTATAGCCAATTTAAAACGCAGCTTAGGCTGCGTTTTTTATAACTCAATGCAATAGGCGAACTAACACACCTTGCCTTCATAGCGAATAGAGCGAGCAATTTGTTGTTGGTCTAGCTCAAAAATGATATGACATTTTAAATTGAGATCATAATTACTATCTGTATTGCCAGCACTTTGAATTGGTATATTTTGAGCACCAAGTCCAGCCGATTGAGCGGTTGGAGTAGGAATACGAATTCGGCGAATGACAGTGTAAATTAGCTGACTGCTTTGTTTGATTGGCTGGGCGATAGTCTGAAAACCTAGAGGTTTTAAATCGAACTGCTGTTGGATTATGATTGCAGATTGCCCAATAAAAAGTTGTAAATAATTAGGTAGGCTGGTTCGATTTTGGTATGCAGTGGTACATGCTTGTAAAGATAATATGATTAGAAATTATAAATACTTAATTTTTCCATTTTGATCTATTTTTATTCAATTCTTAAATTATGTTGGTGGCAAGTTCATTTGTATGAACTGACAAAAATATACAAACTAGTCTATTTTAGGCAATATTCAATTGAGTTCAAATGTGCATAGATAGATCGCAAATAAGCGATTGAGAAAACTTGATGCACAAATTTATATTTGGGCTGATGTGTGGCGCTTTAGCAACATTCAGTCATGCAGATAATTGTGATAAGGCACGCAATACGTATGATGATATTTACTGTACCAATAAAATTTATGCGAGTGCCGATGCTGACTTAAACAAGAATTATCAGCAGTTACGCCAGCAGCTCAATGAGACACAACAAAAGATTCTGAAAAAGGCACAGCTCGCATGGATACGTCATCGCGACGCAAGCTGTACAGATTCACAGCAGAACAGTGTTGATGTGCAATGCCGCCTGACCACAACACAGGAACGCAATCACTGGTTGCTGGAACGTCTACGTGAGTGCCAAACCGTAGGATGTAAAACCACACGTTTAAGTGAATAAACCCTTGTTTATGCACCTAAAAAAGCCACATATTGATGTGGCTTTTTTGCATTCACTAATTCTTAGCGTGCACGGTAAGTGATACGACCCTTGGTTAAGTCATAAGGTGTCATTTCAACTTTTACGCTGTCGCCTGTCAAAATACGGATATAGTGTTTACGCATTTTACCAGAAATGTGAGCAATAACTTCGTGACCGTTTTCTAGACGTACACGGAACATCGTATTAGGAAGCGTTTCGGTGACAACGCCTTCGAACTCAATGAGTTCCTCTTTATTGGCCATAGCCTACCTGATGATCAAATTGGAAAGGGGCAAATTATAGTCAATTTATTTGAATTTTACAAGGTGAAGCTTATGTAAACCTTTTAGATCTTTATTAATAAAAACTGTCAGACAATCGACGAATTTTTTTAACAATAGAAGCAGAATAGTGTTGTCAGTTTGGTCAATCAACGTTAATCTAAATTTAGTGTTATTGTCATAATAAAGTATCTACAGGGAAGGGCACTGCGTGGGTCAGTTAACAGATGCATCAGTTGTATTGCGCTTTGGGTATCAGGCGATTCGTAAAGCTGGATTACCAACTGAAGAGATTTTAACAAAGGCAGGTGTGGCACTCAATCAGGTTGATACAAACGCCAGAACACCATTAAGTGCGCAAAATGCATTCTGGATTGCGGCACAGGAAGTCAGCAATGATCCTGATATTGGATTGCATTTAGGTGAGCATTTACCGCTCTATCGTGGTCAGGTGATTGAGCATCTATTTATCAGTAGTGAAACCTTTGGGGAGGGCCTGAAACGTGCTCTGGCCTATCAGCGCTTGATCAGTGATGCCTTTGATGCCAAACTGGTGATTCAGGATGGACGCTGTTATTTAAGCAATGGCGAACAGTACTGGTCTGACAATCTGGTCAATCGCCATTTTTCTGAATGTGCGATGTCAGGTATTCTTCGTTTCTTTAAATTCATTACCGAAGGGCAGTTTCAGCCAATCTACATTGACTTCAACTTCAATGAAGGTGCGGATGATGATGAATATTTTCGGGTGTATAGTTGCCCTGTCAGTCTGGGTCAAAAAGAAACCCGCCTTTATTTTGATGATGCCGTGCTTGATTATCCATTATGGCAAGCTGAACCTGAATTACTGCAGCTGCATGAACAGCTTGCGATTGAGAAGTTGCAGGAACTGGCTCGATACGATTTAGTGGGTGAGGTACGCCGTGCCATTGGTTCGACACTGGAAAGTGGTGAAACCACACTGGAAACTGTTGCGGCACAACTGAATATTACCCCACGCCGTTTGCGTACCCAGTTGAGTGAAGCCAATACCAGCTTTCAGCAGATTCTTTCCGATTATCGCTGTCGTTTGGCGAAGAGGCTGCTGGCGAGCACCAATGAAAGTGTGGAGCGAATCGTTTATTTAACAGGGTTCTCCGAGCCAAGTACGTTCTACCGTGCCTTTAAGCGCTGGACCAATGAAACGCCAGTGGAATACCGTAAACGCAAACAACGCTAGATTTTTTAGAATGACTAAGCCTTATCTTTTATCGATAGGGCTTTCTATTCAGGCAGGTTTAACCACTGTGGACCTAGTGGTGGCTGTGGCAAGTCAAATTCTTCAGGGTAATAGGCCTGAATAAAGTAAAGTCCGTCAGGCGGTGCAGTAATACCAGCAGCTTTACGGTCCTGTGCAGCGAACATGGTGTCAATATGCTCAATCTCATATAGGCCCTGTCCAATCTCCAGTAAACAACCCATGATATTTCGTACCATATGGTGTAGGAAACCGTCTGCCTGAATATCAAGAACTAAATAACGACCATGTTTAAATAGACGACAATGCTTTACATGGCGTACAGGCTGGTTTGACTGGCAGGCCGCTGCACGGAATGACTCAAAATTATGAGTGCCCTCAAACTTGGCCGCTGCCGCAATCATTTTCTCTGCATTTAACGCATGATAGATATGGGTAACCTGTTTATGGAGTAACGCTGGGCGGTGAGGGGCGTTATACACGACATAGCGATAACGACGCGCAACCGCCTTGAAACGCGCATGAAAATTTTCATCCATGCACTTGATCCACTGAATTGAAATATCCTTTGGAAGCTGGCTGTTCGCACCCATCAGCCAACCGCGTTCAGGGCGGACTGCCTCAGTGTCAAAATGGGCAACCATATTGGTGGCGTGCACGCCTGCATCGGTACGTCCAGCACCATGTAGTAGGATAGGTGCATTGGCAATTTTGCTGAGAACTTTCTCAATGGTTTCCTGAACACTTGCAACGCCTGCCTGTTGGGTTTGCCAGCCACGGTATTGAGTACCACAAAATTCAATACCAATTGCATAACGTTGCATATTTAAACCTCAGTGCGAATGATGATGCCAATGTTCAAAGCGTTGATCATGGGTTGGGTATTTTAAATACATTTGCAATGTTTTTGCATATAAATCGGCATGACTGTGACAATCATTGATTAAAACCCTGGCAGATTGCATCCATGAGCTGACCGCATAACGCTGGTCAAGTTGGCCAAAAGTAACCTGACTGCTGACAATGCTCAGGCACTTTTGATGATATAGATCTTCAAACAAGGCCAAAATCTCATCATTGACAGCGATATTGCCTGTTCCAAAACCTTGCAGCACCAAAAACTGTGGGGGTGCAGCCAGAATGTTTTTGAGTTGTAAGATTAGTTGCTGTTGCGGTATTGGCTGTAGCATGAGGTTAAGCACACACAGTTGTGCAGCCTGTGTAATGTGATCATCTTTTACAATAAACTGATTGGTAGATGTCAGGCATTCTTTGGTAGCAGGGATTCCTGTAAAAGCATCCAGTTCGGTTGTGTGTACTTTCAATGTGGTTTGAGCATGAAAAACCTGTTGGTGGAAAGCAAGATATACACCCTCAGGGAGCTTTAGTACCTGTTCCAGTGCCAAATACAGATTTCCAAGCGCATCGGTAAATTCCCGTGTGTCATTTCCCTCAATATTCAGTAGCGGATACTGGCTTCCTGTAATGATTGCATGGCATGAATCTCCCAGAAAACGGGCAAGTGTTGCCGCAGCATAACTTAGTGTGTCTGTACCATGAATAATCACGAAATATTGGTAATTGTTGTGCTGTAATTGCTGAATCTGTTGTATCAGTTGCAGCCAGTCCACTGCTGTGCATGCACTGCTGTCCTTAATGCTAGGAGCTGCGAAACATTCAACCTGTAAATGGGGGGGGATAACCTTTTCCAGCAAAGGTAAAAAGGCTTGTTCGGGCATTGGCATAAGTGGTTCGCCAATACAGCCAAATGTACCACCCATATAAATCAAAGCGATTTTTTGCATAATCAGAATTTTTGGTATAAAAAAAGCAGTCTATAAGACTGCTTATATTAGACGGATCAAATTCAGGAAGCTATTTTATTGAGTAACTTTTCTGAACGTTGTTGTTGCTCCGCATTTAGAAGCGCTTGGCTGTTCTTTAACAGTTCCCGTGCTGACTCATAGACACCGAGCTCAATATATTGTTCAGCCAGTTCAAGGTTAAGCTGTGCTTCATCAAGCTGTTGCAGATCAGGGAATGATTGGGCCAAAGGATCATTGCCTGTTGCGGGGGCTTGCGGTGCTGGTTCAATAAATGCTGTTTTAGGTTCAGTCTGGGTAACTGTCTCTGTAACGTCAAAGGTGAACTCGATTTTTTCAGCCGCAGGTGGCGTCTCTAGTTTATTCTCAGATGGCTCAAAATTAAAATCCAGGCTTGGGGCTGGAATATCCTCTGACTTGGTTTCAGTCTGGTTTGAACCGACTTCCAGAATGGATAGATCGAAGTTTAATTCTGGCTTGCTCTCTATAGTTTTTGTTTCTTCAACTGCTGGAGAGGTGGTGCTTGGTTCTAAATTGAATGAGAATTCAAGTGGTTGCTGTTGTTGTTTTGTCTCAACGGGTTCAGCTACAGGACTAGGCTCAGCACTTTCTTTCTGTTCAAAAGAAAAGTTGAAATCCAGAGGTTGAACTTCAGGAACTTGTTCAGCAGCTTTCTCCTGTTCAGCAGGTGTGCTGTATTCAGACTGTAAATCATCAAAAGACTGTGTTGCTGGGGTTTGAACCAGTGCATCAAAATCAGCGGTATGGTTCTGAACAGGCGGTGCAGCAGGTGTATGCGGTTGTTGAAAATTGCTTGGGCTAAACTCGATTGTATCAAAGGATTGATCATCAACTACATGATGTTCTTTCTTTTTAGTTTCCGCAGCTTGAACTATATCAAAGAGTTTTAATGATTTAATTTGATTTAGCAATTGATTGTATGCAAAATCATCTTTTTGTGCCAAATGGATATCAAGCAGGAACAGATACAGCTCATGCTGGGTATTATCCTGTTTTAAGGCCTGATTGATCTGTGCCTCAGCAGTCTGGTAGTTGCCACTTTGAATCTGCTGTTCAAGTTTCTGGCGCAGACGGTCTGGAATCGGGTTCGTGGATTGTGGGGCGGCTTTCTGCTCTTGACGTGCCAGTGTTGTACGTGAAACTTTTTTTGTAGCTGCTGTTTTAGCTGTCTTGCTAGCACCTTTTTTGGATGCTGTATTGCCTTGATTGTCACCCCGTTTTTTTAAAACGACTGCAACAACCAGTACGACGACTAGCAGTACAATTATTATAGTTGACATGATCCATACCCCTTGAAGATAGAGCCGCTTTTGTGCAAATTTATGAGAATCTTCCCGTAACCTAGCGTGTTGGCTTTTTAGTTTCCTGTTGCGCTTTCAACTGTTCCTGTAGCTCTGCAAGCCGAGCGTTCAGTAACTGAATTCGTTGTTCCTTACCACGTAATGCCAATTCTAACTGTGTTACGTTTCTTTGTAATGTAACGGTTTTTTCGCGTGCTGTCATAACTTTTAATGATAAATCTGCACTGGTTTTTTGTTGTTGTGTGTCTTTTTTCGCACTTCCAGTACTGGAATCTTGATTACTTTCAGCAATCAGGGTCATTTCCGCCTGTTGTAGGCGATATTTTGCTTTTCCTGCTGGCACACCATGCGCTGTTTGGGCTGCCATTTGATTTGTACTTGGGTTTTTGTGGCTTGGGACAGTGCCCAAATTGAAATTTAAATGAGCACCCTGTCTTAACCGATTGGCATTACCCCCAACAAAAGCATGTTCATTCTGCGCCTTGATCTGGTTCATGACTTTGTACACAGGTTGCTGGGTTTGTCCTGCAATTCTCTGTGCAATGCTCCATAGTGACTCATTACGTCTAACCAGATGTTGCTGTTGACTATTTTCACCTGATGCTGCGGATGGGGTGCTTTGGGGCGGTGGCTGTTTAATTGGCTGCTCTTTATTTTTTGCCTGATACTCAGCCATGGTATCCTGCTTTTTTTCCACAAGTTTATTTTCAGTATTTTGGATTGGTTTCTCAGCAGGAATATTTTCATTGGCTGGCTGGGCATTTGTCGCCTGAACAACCGCAGCCTGCTGAACTTCCTGCTTGATTGTTGGTGCAGGCGTTACTGGTTTTTGCTCGGCCACTGCTGTATTGGAAATAGGAGGCGGTGTTGGATTGTTTGCTGCCTGAATGGTGGTCGTCTGTTCTGCTTTAGCTGGAGGTGCAACCGAGATAGCTGTGACGACAGGCGCTTTGCTCTCTGGAATATTTAATGCAGGAGGAAGAGCAAAGGGTGCGTTTAGGAGTTTCTCCTGCTTTAGGTTTGTTTCTTTTGAATTTGTTGCTGAATTTGCGTTGTAACGTGTGCTTTCTGGCAAGTTCAGTGCTATATCTTTTTCACTGACAATGTATTTAGGCGCCAGCGTTTTTTCATTGCTGCTTTTGGCTGCTGCAATCTGGGTTTTTTGGCGTATTGGCTGTCTGATGTGTTTTAGGTGTGCTGCGCCATTTTCCTGAATTTTAATAATAATGTTCAGCTCGGCGTCGGTCATGGGTCTTGAAGAGGTAATGACAATCACCCCTTCACCCTTGTTGTTACGACGTGTAAAAAAATTAAGGGCGGCGGGTGGTTGGTGTATTGCACCGAGCATCATCAGGTCTTCTGGCGTTGCAAGGCTAACATCCAGTTTTGAATTGGCATCTGCCTGATGAAAGCTCATTTCGGCATAAAGCAACTCGCCTGGTGCGGACTGGATTTGCAATGGATCAAGTGTGATTGCATAAAGATGTTGCGAGGATAATATGGTTAAAATGGCAATTTTTAATTTGTTATAAATAGTCATCTTGATCCATGAAACAGTGATGTTTTAGTCAATTCAAAAGTATACATTACCGTGATGTAAATGAATTGTAAAATCTTCATCGGCAATCACAAGAAAAAAAGCCGATCAACTGTGATCGGCTTTTGATTTTCATCTATTTTTTGCTTAGGCGTTCTTGTATTCCACTAAGATGCGCAGCATGCGGCGTAACGGTTCTGCCGCACCCCACAGCAGTTGGTCACCCACTGTAAATGCGCCTAGGTATTCTTTACCCATATTCAGCTTGCGCAGACGGCCCACTGGAACAGTTAAAGTACCTGTAACCGCCACAGGAGTCAGGTCAGTCATGGAGGCTTCGCGGGTATTTGGAACCACTTTTGCCCACTGGCTTGAATTGCGGATCATGTCCTCAATCTCGTCAAGTGGCACATCTTTTTTCAACTTCAAAGTAATGGCTTGAGAGTGACAACGCATTGCACCAATACGAACACAGTGGCCATCAATAGGAACGATTTGCTGGTTACCCAGGATCTTGTTAGTTTCGACCTGACCTTTCCATTCCTCTTTTGACTGGCCGCTTTCCAGTTGCTTGTCGATATAAGGAATTAGGGAACCTGCCAACGGCACGCCAAAGTTGGCTTTAGGGAAACCCTCACCACGTTGTAAATCAGCAATTTGACGGTCAATGTCAAGGATGGCAGATTTTGGATCGTCTAGTAACGCTTTGGTGTTGTTATACAAATAACCCATGCCGGTTATGAGTTCACGCATGTTTTGCGCGCCCGCACCAGAAGCGGCCTGATAAGTCATTGAGGTTGCCCATTCCACCAAATTGTTCTGGAACAGTGAACCCAGGCCCATCAGCATTAGGGAAACGGTACAGTTGCCGCCAACGAATGTTTTAGTGCCATTCACCAAACCATCCTTGATCACGTTCAGGTTGACTGGATCAAGCACAATGATGGCATCATCCGCCATACGCAGGGTGGATGCGGCATCAATCCAGTAACCATCCCAGCCCTCAGCCTTAAGCTTTGGGAAAACTTCAGAGGTATAGTCACCGCCCTGGCAGGTTAAAATGACATCCATTTGCTTCAGGCTGTTAATGTCTGATGCATCCATAAGTGCTGGGGCAGTCTTACCACCAAATGCAGGTGCTTCACCACCTGCATTACTGGTAGAAAAATAGAATGGCTCAATGTGAGCAAAATCATTCTCTTCAACCATACGTTGCATCAGGACAGAACCAACCATCCCACGCCAACCGACCAGACCTACTTTCATGTCATTGTGCCTCGGTATGTAAAAAACTTTATAAGGGGTTTGAGTGTATCAAAAGTGCCTGCAACTGCAAGCTTTACCTAAATAAAACCATAATTTTCTTGAGTGGAATAACTTGTTTGTATTAGATAGAAAATTGATAAGACCATAATATGATTAAGAAATCCATAATATCAGCAATGAAGTGTAATAAGAGTAGGGCAAAATGATAGCAATTGAGGTTTGTGCGGTGCTGGCGATCTGGTTGAGTGGATGGTCATTGATTCGACGGGATGAGTGGTGGTTTCGGGGGGCTGATTTTCCAAGATTACAGATTCTGTTCGTGGGGTTGGTTGCGCTTGCTGGCCTGCTTTTTATTAATGCAGAGTGGACATCCGTTAGGGAATTGCTGCTTTTGGGTGTGATTGCGGCGGTTGCCTACCAACTTAAGATGGTGCTGCCTTATACACCTGTCTGGAAAAAGCAGGTTTTGCATGTGCGTCAGGATCAACTGAATGTTGAGCAGCAAATCTCATTGCTGGTCGCCAATGTGCTGACCCCGAACCATAAATATCACCTGTTGCTGGAACAGATTAATCGTTTGCAGCCTGATGTGGTGCTGACACTGGAAACTGACCAGGTTTGGCAGGAAGCATTAAAACCGATTGAAGCGGATTATCCTTACCGCGTTGCAGTGCCTCAGGATAATTTGTATGGAATGCATCTATATAGCCGCTTGCCGTTAGCGGACACCGAAGTGAAATTCATCCTGAGTGATGAAACTCCATCCATCCATGCAACAATACGCCTGCGTTCGGGGCTAAGTGTGCAGTTGTACTGTCTGCATCCAAAGCCGCCAAGTCCCACAGAGGCAAAGGATTCCACCTTAAGGGATGCTGAACTCCTGATTGTGGGCGACCAGATCAAGGATATTGATGAGAGCTGTATTGTGATGGGTGACCTGAATGATGTGGCATGGTCAAGAACCACCCGCCTGTTCCAGCGGATCAGTGGTCTGCTTGACCCGCGTGTGGGGCGTTATTTTATGAATACCTTTCATGCGGATTATCCACTATTACGTTGGTCGCTGGACCATATTTTCCACAGTACAGACTTTGGTCTGGTTGAAATGAAGCGTTTGCCCCATATTGGTTCAGACCATTTTCCAATCTATGTGGTGCTGCAAACGGGACGGATATTTGAACAAAAGCAGCAAGAGCTGGAGCAGACAGAAAGTGATGAGGATGAGGCACAGCAGGCGATTCAGGAGGGTATAGCGAAAGCGGAGCAGGAGGGGAAAGTGGTGGTGGATGAACTTGCCCAGACTCATAAAAGTGTAATCATTAAGAATAAGCACTAAACGCTCATGTAAGCATTATCGTACAGTGATTTCAGTCCACAGCGAATAGTCATGGTCGCTTAAAAGATTTATTCTAAATACATCAGCACAGGGATGCAGGAAAGGATTTTCGATTAAGGATAGCAACGCTGAGATGGAAAAAGCATTATGGATATGATGCATGCTATGGAAGCAAGATAATAAAAATATTGTGAAAGCACAACCTCATTTGCCCGAGCTTTGCAGGATGCGAAACTCGGGTTTTAATTTTTTCAAATTATTAATAAATTTTCTCGTAACCCTCAGCTCTAGTTTTAAAACGGCGGTGGAACCACATCCATTGTGTTGGTGCAATACGAAGCTGGGCTTCAATAATCTTATTCACGCGAACAGCATCAGCCACCTCATCTCCACTTGGCATATTTTCAACAACAGGTTCAAGTACAACTTTATATTGCGGATTCCGAATATCGCCATAACGATAAAAATACAGCGGAATAGCAACACATTTCGACATTTTGATGAGTCGACGATACGCTGTAACGGTAGCGGCAGGCACGCCAAAGAATGGTGCCATGACCCCTTGTTTTAAGCCAAAATCCTGATCGGGACTATACCAAACGGTAGCACCCGCTTTTAAGTGGCGAATTAAACCCCGCATATCATCATGATCAATTTGATGTTGATAAATCGTGGCACGGCAACGATAAATTAGCATATCCAGCATGGGATTGTTTTGTGGACGATAAACCACATCGGGCTCAAAGTATTGAGCACAGATATAACCACCTGCATCCAGCAGGGTACTATGTGTGCCAAGCAATAAGATGCCTTTACCCTGTGCTTTGGCATGGGTAATGTGTTCCAGACCGTCAATGCTATGACGACCTTTAAACCATTTCGGACAGTACCAGGCATTCAAGGTTTCAAATACGCCTAACATCATATCGACAAAGACTTGCTTGGCCTGTGCTTCAACCTCAGCAGGTGACCATTCGGGAAAACACAATTCCAGGTTTCTAAGCGTGGTTCTACGACGTGACTTGAGTAAATGCCAACATAATGCCGCCAGACTATGTGCCAGTCGCCATTGAATTGACCACGGTAAAATCGCTAATAACATCAGAAAAATAATGGCAATCCAGATTTTCCAATATTTAGGTAGTAAGAATTCCCATTGAAATTCTCCTGCGATGTATTGTTTCCGCCCCATGTTTAGTTGCCCTTTGACAGGTTCTCCAACGTATCCCAACGTTCCAGTTTTTCCAGCATGACTTCCTCAATTTCTGCTAAACGCTGGCTGGCTTTGGTGGCTGCTTCTGCATCTTTTACAAACCACGAACCATCCGCAAGTTTTGCAGAAAGCTCAGCCTGTTCCTTTTCCAGTTTCTCAATTTCAGCAGGAAGCTGTTCAAGCTCACGCTGATCTTTATAACTCAGTTTGACTTTTTTCGGTGCAGTCGTAGCCAATGCTGCTGCCTCTGCTTTGGCCTGAGCTTTTTTCACATCGCTTTTTTGATCAACCACTTTTTGGTCAGGACGTTGCTCCAGATAGTCTTGATAGCCACCGATATACTCATCAATATTGCCCTTGCCATCAAAGACCCAGGTTGAAGTCACGACATTGTCCATAAAGGCACGGTCATGCGAGATCAGCAACAGGGTGCCTTTATACTCAGACAGCATTTCTTCCAGCAGTTCCAGCGTCACCATATCCAGATCATTGGTTGGCTCATCCATCACAATCAGGTTTGATGGTTTAAGCAATAATTTTGCCAGTAGAATGCGGTTTCTCTCACCACCAGACAGTGCTTTGACGGGCGTACGAGCGCGCTCTGGTGAGAATAAAAAATCTTGTAAATAGCTATAGATATGACGGCGGTTACCATTCACATCGACAAAATCAGAGCCTTCTGACACGTTCGCCATTACGCTCTTTTCTAAGTCTAGGGCATTACGCAGTTGGTCAAAATAAGCCACTTCCAGTTGAGTACCTGTTTTCACCGCACCGCTATGTTCAATTTCACCTAAAATCGCTTTGATCAAGGTGGTTTTACCCACACCATTGTCACCGACTAAACCAATGCGATCACCACGTAATACGATCGCTGAGAAGTCTTTGATTAATGGTTGTTCACCATAACTAACGCTTAGGTTCTCAATCTCAAACACCAGCTTGCCTGAGCGATGAGCTTCTTGTGTCGCCATACTGACCTTGCCCTGCTGTGAACGACGCGCTTTAGATTGTTCACGTAAGTCTTTTAAGGCACGGACACGTCCCTCGTTACGGGTACGGCGTGCCTTGATGCCTTGACGAATCCACGCTTCTTCTTCAGCTAATTTTTTATCAAATAAAGCATTTTGTTTTTCTTCTGCCTCCATTTGTTGTGCTTTGAGGTCGAGGTAACGTGAATAATTGCCCTCATAACCACGCAAAACACCACGATCAAGTTCAACAATACGTGTTGCAATGCTGTCAACAAAGGAACGGTCATGTGAAATAAATAAAAGAGTTAGATTATTCTGGTCGAGCAGGAATTTCTCCAGCCATTCAATGCTTTCAACATCCAGATGGTTGGTTGGTTCGTCCAGCAATAACACATCAGGCTGGGTCAGTAGGGCACGGGCAAGCAAGACACGACGCTTACGCCCACCAGACAAGTCAGCCAGATCGGCATTTGGGTCTAGCCCCATTTTGCCCAAAATGGTATTGACCTTGTTTTCCAGTGCCCAGCCATCCAGTTGGTCGAGTTTGTGCTGGAGCATGCCCATACGGTCACAGGCTTCCATATCGCCTAATACACAGGCATCACTTGCTTCATGGTAGTCTTTGAGTACGGTTGCAGCTTCGCCTGCGCCATCAGCAACAATATCGGCCACTTTGCCTGAATCCATCGGCACGTCTTGGGCTAGCATGGAAACAGTTAAACCATTTTGAATCGAAACTTCACCTGTATCAGGTAATAGGCTTCCCTCAATCAGTTTTAATAAAGTAGACTTACCCTCGCCATTACGACCGATTAAACAGACTCGTTCGCCACGCTCCAGATTAAAGTTCGCGCCGTCGAGTAGGGCAGGTCCGCCAAATGCGAGATGGACATCCCTTAAAGTAATATAGGCCATAATGTTTCCTAAAAGCTCAGATGAGGTCTGAAATGACTAAACCAAAAAATTTTGATGATCACGCGTCATTTTCCGCACCCATTGAAGATTTGCAAGTGCGAATTGCATTTTTGGATGATTTAGTTGAGCAATTGAATCAACAGCTCGCCATTCAGACGCGTGAAATTGCTGATTTAAAAAAACAGATGCAGTTGTTGTACCAGCGTGTTGAGGCATCTGACTTGTCTGAGGGAATAGCCGCTTTTGATCCCATGAGTAATAAACCACCACATTATTAAAATATGATAGGTCATATGCAGAACATATTATTATTGGATATCGAAAACCAACCCAAAAAAGTTCGTGAATTAAACTTTCTATTAAAACAATACAGTCAAGTGATTTTGGTTTATGCAAATTCACATTTAAATATTGCACTAGATGATTTAATGGAACTCAGTCTTGCCATACAAGATAAACGCTTGCTCATCATTAAAATGCCTAAAACAGGTGCAAATTCTGCTGACTTTGGTTTGACATTCATAGCTGGGCGTTTGTCTGCTCAGTTAGATAAAGGAAGCTCAATTGATGTCATGTCAAATGATGCAGCGATGTCTTATGCAGTTGAGTTACTTGAACAAGTGGGAATTCAATCGGCACAACTCAAACAGCAATTAACTGAACCTAAGAAAATGGTTGAGGTAGCTGTCACAACGATTGAAACTAAAATCAACCCATTACAAGTGACTTTTGTAGATGATGCTATACATAAGGCTGTGCAACTTTTACTTAAAAATCAGCCCAAAAAGAGCAAATCGTTGCTGAAATCATTAATGTCCTGGTGTAGTTTAAATCAACAACAAGCTGAAGATATGTTACTTGATTTACAAAAATTACAGATGGTTTCAATCAAGCAGAATAAACTTGAATATCATCAAAAACAAATGAAAAAGTTTCTACAAGTCAATGGAACAAAAGCAGTAAGTGATGATGATAAAATGACAATGGCATATATTAAAGAACGTCCACATTTGATGCATATCAAGCAATACTGTGACTATTTATCCAAAGTCAACAATAACAAACCCTCAAAGTTAGAAACCTTATCTAATTCAATCAAGGCAGCATTGAAGTTTGAAAACCAAGCGCAAATTACACATATGCTAAATTTGCTGAAAAAGTATCAAATCGTTCAAATTCAGGAAAATAAACCTGTTTATTTACAAAATAATATCGACCTTTGGGCAATGCTAAAATAAATATAATGTGATCAACTTGCCTTTTAACTTAAACTTATGTAACGCTAATAAAAGGAAGTTTTAGGCGGCTTTATGAGTAATATTGGAATTTGGATCACGGTTGCGATTGTACTGTTTGTACTTGGCTCTATTTTTGGCTTACGTGTCAGTCCACGGGAAAAGGCGCTTGGCATGATGCGTGAGCAGGCGCGTAAAATGGGGCTGCATCCACGTTTGATTGTGGCACCTGAATGGACAAAGATTCCAATGGCATCCGAAAAACGTGCCAGCATGGTGGCTTATTATAGTGTACTGATTCCAGATGCACGTTTGGCACTCATGCGCGCGCGCGTGGTGGATGGAAAACTTCAGGTGGTGCAGGGTGATCAGAAATTTAATGATTTACCCATTGCATTAAAAGGAGTTTATGCTATTGATATGCAAGCAAACTGTGTCGGGCTATATTGGGATGAAGAAACTGATTTAAGAGCCACTCAGCTTGAAGCAATGAAAGCATATTTACATGAATTAGCTCAGCGCTAATTATTTGATTAATTATAGGAAAAACGATTTATTATGGCGAATACTCCACGCTCTGCTTCCAAAAGCACAGCAGCTTCTAACTCTGCTGCAACTAAACGTGCCTTAGTGATTGTGGAGTCGCCTGCAAAAGCGAAAACCATTAATAAATATTTGGGTTCACAATTTATTGTCAGGTCATCGGTCGGTCATGTGCGTGACCTACCTACAGGTGGCGGTGCAAAATCGACTGAAAAGAAGCCTGCCACCCGTACCAAACTGACCGAAGCGGAAAAAGAACAAAAAGCACAATCTGCCCTGATCAACCGTATGGGTGTCGATCCAGAACATGACTGGATTGCCCATTATGAAGTACTGCCTGGCAAGGAACATGTGGTTGCCGAACTAAAAAAACTCGCTAAAGATGCGGATGCCATCTATCTCGCAACGGACTTGGATAGGGAAGGAGAGGCAATTGCATGGCATCTACGGGAAGTGATCGGTGGTGATGATAGCCGTTACCATCGTGTGGTCTTTAACGAAATTACCAAGAATGCCATTCAGGAAGCATTTAAACAGCCAACACGTCTAGATTTAAACCGTGTCAACGCGCAACAGGCACGCCGTTTCCTTGACCGTGTGGTGGGCTTTATGGTGTCGCCATTGCTGTGGGAGAAAATTGCCCGTGGTTTATCGGCAGGCCGTGTTCAATCGGTTGCGGTAAAACTGGTGGTAGAACGTGAACGTGAAATCCGTGCCTTTATCCCAGAAGAATATTGGCAGGTTTTTGCAGACACGCTATCAAAGAAAGAAGAAATTCGCTTAGAGGCGGTTAAGCAGGCAGGTAAAACGCTTAAACTCAAGAATAAAGCAGAAACGGATGCGTTGTTAAACGTATTAAAAGATGCCGAATATAAGGTGGCACTGCGTGAGGATAAACCGACCAAGGTCAATCCAAGTGCGCCATATATCACCTCGACCCTGCAACAGGCAGCCAGCACACGTTTAGGTTTTTCAGTGAAGAAAACCATGATGCTGGCGCAGCGTTTGTATGAGGGTGGTTTTATTACCTATATGCGTACTGACTCAACCTTTTTGAGTGATGATGCGGTGAATATGGTGCGTAACTATATCCAGCAAAATTTTGGTGAAAAATATGTCCCAGCCAAACCAAACCGTTATGGTAACAAGGCGGGTGCGCAAGAGGCGCATGAAGCAATCCGTCCATCGGATGTAGGATTGACGGGCGATAAACTGGCGGGCGTGGAGCGTGATGCACAACGTCTGTATGACTTGATCTGGCGACAATTTGTTGCCTGTCAGATGACCCCAGCAGAATACCTATCCTCAACCTTAACGGTTGAAGCGGCGAATGTTGAGTTAAAGGCAAAAGGCCGTACTTTGGTATTTGATGGTTTTACTCGTGTTCGTGGTGCCAATAAATCTGATGATGATATTTTATTACCTGCGGTAAAAGTGGGCGAAGTGCTTAAGTTGGAAAAACTTGACCCAAGCCAGCATTTTACCAAACCACCTGCACGTTTTACCGAAGCATCTTTGGTTAAGGAACTGGAAAAACGTAGTATTGGTCGTCCATCAACCTACGCCGCGATTATTTCCACCATTCAGGAACGTGGTTATGTAAAACTGGAAAATCGCCGTCTTTTTGCAGAAAAGATGGGTGAGATCGTGACTGACCGTTTGGATGAAAGTTTTAATAACCTGATGAATTATGCGTTTACCGCAGATTTGGAGGCGCAACTGGACCGTGTGGCGACAGGTGAGCGTAACTGGAAAGAATTACTGGATACATTCTATGGTGACTTTAAAAAGCGTTTGACTAATGCACAAGGTGAGAACGGTATGCGCCGTAATCAACCTATCGAAGTTGCCGATGTCTCTTGCCCTGAATGTTCTCGCCCAATGCAGGTTCGTACAGGCACAACAGGTGTATTCCTAGGATGTTCTGGTTATAACCTGCCACCAAAAGAACGTTGTAAAGGTACATTGAACTTAACGCCTGTCGAGTCTTTGGCTGCATTGTCTGATGATGATGGTGCTGAAACAGCAGACTTGATGTCAAAACATCGCTGTCCTAAATGCGGTACAGCGATGGACAGCTATGTGGTGGATGGTGGCCGTAAACTGCATGTCTGTGGTAATAACCCTGACTGTGATGGCTACGAAGTCGAAAAAGGTGAATTTAAGATAAAGGGTTATGATGGCCCAACCATTCCATGTGATAAGTGTGATGGTGAAATGCAGTTGAAAACAGGTCGATTTGGTCCATACTTCGCCTGCTCAAGCTGTGACAATACCCGTAAAGTGTTGAAGAATGGCCAGCCTGCGCCACCGCGTGTTGACCCAATCAAAATGGAACACCTACGCTCAACCAAACACGATGATTTCTTTGTGTTGCGTGATGGTGCGGCAGGTCTGTTCTTAGCAGCCAGCAAATTTCCGAAAATTCGTGAGACCCGTGCACCAAAAGTGGCTGAATTACGCAGTGTGGCTGAGCAGCTTGATCCGAAGTATCAGTTCTTGTTAGAAGCACCAGATGTTGATCCAGAAGGTAATCCAACGGTCGTGAAATTCAGCCGTAAGAATCAAGCACAATATGTAGGTTCTGAAACCGCTGAAGGCAAGCAAACCAAGTGGAGTCTGGTGTTCCAAGATGGGAAATGGGTAGAAGCTTAAACATTAAAGTTTAAAAAATGCTGGCGATTGCTGGCATTTTTTATTGAACAAATAAAAAGAAAAATTAATTTTGATTGGGGTGAAATGCATGTGGAAAAATATTCGAGTCGCTTGCTTACTACTGGTGTTATTGATTGTTGCAGTCAATGCTTATCGTGATCAAAATCAGGATTGGAATCAGCCGATAAATATTCTTTTGCATCCGATCAACGCTGATGGTTTACCCTCTACCCAAAAATATATCCAGCAATTGCAGTTGGATGATTTCTATGAAGTCAAACATTATCTGGAAAAAAATAGCCAGCAATATCGAGGGCAAAGCAGTTACTTTATGATCGAGATTGGGCGGGAACTACAGCAAGCACCGCCGAAGATGTCTGAGCAGCCAAGTATTCTGAATAATATTCTATGGAGTCTAAAGTTTAGATTTTATGGATGGAGGCAGCATCAATCGATTGATGGTTCACCGAGTTTAACTTTATATCTGAATTTCTATGATCCGAAGCAAAATCGGGAACTCAAGCATTCAACTGCGCTGGAACGTGGACGCATTGGTTCAGTCAATCTGTTTGCCTCAGCTAAACAGACACAGCAAAACAATGTGGTATTGGTACATGAGTTATTGCATGGTTTTGGCGCTACCGATAAATATAACTTAGCCAATGGTGAACCTATTTTCCCGATTGGCTATGCACAGGCAGATAAACAGCCGCTCTATCCACAAACCGAAGCTGAAATTATGGGCGGACGGATTCCATTGTCCGAACATAAAAGTAAAATGCCGAATGATTTGGAACAAACCGTGATCAGTGTACTGACTGCTCAGGAAATTGGCTGGATCAAGTAAATTGTGGATAAGTTTTGACTTATCCATATCTTGCAAAACAACAAGCTCAATAAAAAATTATGGAATAAAACACAGGTTTTTCAACATTTTGTTATGAATTCTCAACATGACTTATACAGAATTAGGTCTACAACACGCTCAATATATACATAGCACATTGATGATAAAAGAGTAAATCATGATGAAAACGGTGGGTAACGATCTGATTCGCAATCAGCTACACGCTGATCGTAAATGGTATCTGTTATTGGGTGTCTTGTTGGTTGTTTTCGGTTTGATTCTTTTAGCTGCTTTGCCATTCGCAACATTGTCTGCCGTACTGCTGTTCGGTGTATTGATGATGCTGGGTGGTATCCTGCATTTTGTTGCGGCATTTACGGTGTTTAAGGGCGGTACACGCTGGTTGTGGGCGTTGTTTGGTGTGTTGTATTTGGTGGCAGGTTACTTTGCCTTTACCACACCTGTGATAACCGCTGTTGTGTTGACCAGCTTTTTGGCAGTTGCCTTAATTATTGCGGGGATTATCCGTAGCGTAAACGCATTTATCCTGAGGCCGATTTCAGGCTGGGGATGGGTGTTGTTTTCAGGTGTATTAACACTTTTAACAGGTATCCTGATTTTATCATCACCTGATTCACCGTTCTGGGTATTGGGAATGTTCCTTGCAATTGATATTTTATTTCAGGGAATCAACTATCTGAGTTTTGCAGGAGCGATTAAGCAGTTACCCCATAGTTCAACCACAGTTTAATTCATGATTCATTTGACAAGTGAGAGCATGTGTCACACATGCTCTTTTTGTTTTGTAGCAGAAAATATCTCTCGTACTTTTAGTCTGTTAAAATAGCACTTCGCTTTTAATTGATTGCTTTTATGACGCTTGCCAAGCTAATTGATGAACTGAATCCACAACAAAAACGGGCTGCCACCGCAACAGCACAAAACTGTCTGGTGCTGGCAGGGGCAGGTTGTGGCAAGACCAAAACCATTGTGGCAAGGGCAGCGTATTTAATTGATCAAGGTTTGCCAGCGCAACAGGTCCAGATTCTGACCTTTACCCGTCGTGCAGCCAGTGAAATCGTGACCCGCGTTGAACAGCATATGGGCGCACAAGCCAAAGGGCTACGAGCTTCGACCTTTCATACCTTTTGTATGTATTTATTGCGCCGCAATCCTAAAGCCTTTGGTCTCACACAGTTTAGTATTATTGATCGGGATGATCAGTTGCTGATGTTTCGCCTGTTGCGCGGTAAGGATAAGGGCAATGTCTTACCCAAAGCGGCTGAACTCTGCGATCTATATTCCTATGCACGTAATACACAAACCAAGCTGTCGGATGCTTTAGTTGAGCAGTTGCCTCAAGCCATCGAATATAAAACACAAATTGCTGAATTGATGAAAGCCTACGAACAGCGTAAGCAGGAACGTAATTTCTTGGATTATGACGATATTCTGGCGATTGTTGCGGTGCATTTGCAAAGTTCACCTGAGTTGGTGAATTGGGTCACAGGCTTTTGTTCGGCACTATTAGTCGATGAAATGCAGGACACCAACCCCCTGCAATGGGACTTACTACAACCTTTGATTGGCAAGGTTAAGCTATTTTGTGTTGGGGATGATGCACAATCCATTTATGGTTTCCGTGGCGCTGACTTTGAAAATATTCATCACTTTAAAGAGCGTGTACCTGATGCTGAAGTGCTGACGCTGGAAATGAATTATCGTTCCACACAAGGCATTCTGGATCTATCCAACTGGTTGCTGGGACAAAGTCCGATTGAGTATGGCAAACATTTACAGGCCTATCGTGGTCAAGGTTTAAAACCACAACTGCATATCTTGAGTAATGAGTTTGAAGAAGCCAACTGGATTGTTCAGGATTTAAATCAGCGACATCTGCAAGGTGCTGCTTGGGCTGAACACATGGTTCTGTTGCGTTCAGGATTTAGCGGTCGTTATCTTGAGGGAGCGTTAATTGCGGCAAATATTCCATATCGTTTTATTGGTGGAGTGAAGCTGCTTGAATCAGCGCATGTCAAAGACGTGTTGAGCTTGCTTCGCGTTAGTGTCAATCCACAGGATGATCTGGCCTGGATGCGTTTCCTGACGCTCTGGGATGGGGTGGGTGATGTCGGTGCCAGCAAATTGGCGCAGGAATTGATTCAATTACCTGATATTGAGGCACGCTGCCAGCGTTTGGAACGACATGGCAAAGTACCACAACAAGCGATTTTAATCTTGATGCAACTGGATGTATTGCAACAGCATGTCGAAGCCTGCATTGGACTGGCACTGGATGCCTTGAATGAACAGCTGGAAAATAATTATAAAGCTAAAGACTGGACACGCCGTGTCAAAGACTTTGACCTAGTCAAACAACTGGCACGCAAGCACAGTTCGCTTGGAGAATTCCTTGAGGAATATGTACTTGATCCGATTTCAGTTTCAGAAATTGATAAAACTCCAGATCAGGACTTGGTGACATTGATTACCATCCATTCAGCTAAGGGTGCTGAACAAAAAGTCTGTTATGTTCCACATGTATCTCCCAATCAATATCCACATGCACGGGCGCAGGGTGATTTTAACGATGTCGAAGAGGAGAGACGTGTTTTGTATGTCGCATTGACGCGTGCAGAAAATGAGTTGATTTTAACCAAACAAAACTTAAATTTATGGTCACAAGATCAATATGATGAGTTAGGAAGAAAAATAGAAAGTTACTTCCTCAATGATTTACCTCAACATTTAGTCGATGTTCAGATTCATCGGCAAATTCCGCAAAGTTTTGGACAATCACAGACTCGATATCGTGTTGCAAACAATTTAGGTTTTGGCATTGATTTCGATTAAACTACCCAGATTGATTTTTTGATTCGCCTATTTAAGCGTGAATCATCTTTTAGGTTTTAGCATGAAAATTTTAGTTCGTAATTTAGACCGTAATGTGACTGATGCGGAAATTCTCGACTTATTTAAAGCATATGGAAAAGTTGAGTCTTGTGTCGTGGTCAAAGACGAAGCAACGGGTAAATCGAAAGGTTTCGGTTTTGTTGAAATGCCAAATCCACGTGAGGCGGTTAAGGCTGTTAAAGGCCTAAATACCTTGAAAGTGAAAGGCGCTGGTATCCGTGTGAAAATAGCGGAAGACAAAGCCTAAATCCAGATATTAAAGCAATATACCACGTTATCTATTGTCACACCGAATGTTGGGCGGATTGCACAAGGGCTAAAGACCCTGGAGGTTCGCTCATGGCAACTTGAAAAGCTTTTCATTAAAAAACCTGGTCATTGTTGAGAATCAAAACTTCCTTTTGAATGATGGTGATGAGGAAGCGGGATTGGCAGTGGTGCTGATTGACATTCAATCAGCGCATCCGTGGCAGCCAGACGAAATGAATGCTGCATGTGCATCTTATTGGGCAGATGGATATTATGCCTGGGCGATCAATAATGTTCGTCCATTATTACAGCCACTTGAAGTAAGGGCTAAAATAAAGCTTTATCCATTGGAGCGTAAAACCTCGGGGTTTAGCCCGAGGATATAAGCGACTGGCGTAAGCCATACGACATGAAATGTCGTTTTAAATACTTTTGCTATAATCACTATTAAGAAAAATACGGTTAAAATAATTGTATGAAGACACTCAAATTACGAATAAAAGACAAACATTGCAAGATGCTAGACCAACTAGCGTTGGAGGTAAACTTTGTTTGGAATTATGTCAATGATTTGTGTTTCAAGCATCTACAACGCAAACAACAATTCTTTTCAGCATACGACATTGCCAAATACACAAAAGGCACATCGAAAGAATGTAATTTGCATAGCCAAACGATTCAGGCGGTCACAGAAGAATTAGTGACAAGACGCAAGCAATTCAAAAAAGCAAAACTGAAATGGCGAGTCAGCAATAAAAAATCAGCTAGGCGTTCATTGGGCTGGATACCGTTCAAGAAAGTAGCAATCAAATATGCTGATGGCTATGTTCAATATGGCAAGCACCAATTCAAACTATGGGACAGCTACGGACTAAGCAAATACAATGTTAAAACAGGCTCATTTGTTGAGGATAGTCGTGGGCGTTGGTATGTCTGTTTAGTTGTAGAAGCACCAAAGATAGAGAAAACAACATCAAGCACAGCCATTGGCATTGATCTAGGGCTAAAAGACCTTGCAACATGCTCAGATGGTGTGAAACTCAAAGCCCCTAAAATCTATCGCCAATATGAACAAAAACTTGGCATAGCCCAACGAGCTAGAAATAAAAAGCGCGTCAAAGCAATCCACGCCAAGATTAAAAATATACGTCAAAACATGCTGCATCAATTCAGCCATAAACTGGTGAATGAACATGCAGCAATCTTCGTTGGCAATGTGAATGCCAAAGCACTCGCACAAACTAAATTAGCTAAATCAGTGCTAGATGCAAGTTGGACAACACTAAGAACCATGCTTAAGTATAAATGCGAGAACGCAGGGGCATGGTATGAAGAAGTCAATGAGGCCTATACCACCCAAACGTGTTCGTGCTGTGGCTCACGCTGTAGTAGTCCGAAAGGTAGGACAGGTCTTGGAATAAGAGAATGGCAGTGCATGGAGTGCGGTACGCTCCATAATCGAGATATAAACTCAGCACTGAATATTCTTGCGCTCGGACATGAGCGTCTAGCAGTAGGAATCCCCGTCCTTTAGGTCGGGGAGGATGTCAAACTCTTGAATTGCATGAATGATCTGAAAGATCGCTTTTGTTTTTGAGATAATTCATTTTACAATCTGATTCACTCCTACCTGATTTATAGGTTATCGTTATGTCCCGTGTTGCCCGTTACCATGCTGATCGCACCAATCAAAAACTGTATTTTGCCCGACTCGCATGTCAACAAGCTGAGCAAACTGAACATATCCAACAGGCACAGGCCTATCGTGAAGCTGCGGTTTTCCATTTGCACGGGGCGATTCTAGCTTTTTTGCAGGAACTGGTGCGCTACTACCGCTTAAATGATTTACAGCCGACCTTTAAATCCATTGAGGAACACATGGCGGACAAGGGGCAGGTGTCGCCAGAAGTGCTTGTGTTGCAGCAACTGGCGAAAGATGGCTTTATTGCCGAATTAAAACGTGCTTACCGCATGTGTCAATACGCACCTGAGCCAACAGCACCAGAACCTGAAAATGAGACTTCATCGAATTTGATTATTAAAGTGACTCAAAGTCCTCAAGCATGGTTACCCGATGCGAAAATATTACGAGAATGGCATCGTGAGTTAAGCCATTTAATTGATGGTTTTCGTAACGAGATGGTTGAGTTTTAGCCTGAATTGATCTTAGACTTGAAATCTGCGCAAACAGGACTCATATAGATAAGACGTGAGAGCGCAAAGTGCAAGGGTACTTTGCTACCATGTTGAAGCATGGAGAAAATATATGTCAATGCAACAGTTAAAAGAGTTATTCGGTAATCAGGAAGCGATACTGGAATTGGTTCAACTTGAAGGTGGCGAACTTGCTTTGCGTAATGCTGGTTCTGAACAGGAACCCTTGGTGAAGATACAGTTTAGTGATGAAGTTAAGGCAATTTTAGGTGAACAGACACCAATGGTTGCACAGCATATGATTCAGGCAGCCCTGTTTGGTTTGCTGGAAAAGCAGATGAATGAGTTGCAGGCCGAGATTGTGGATGAACAACCTACCCATTTCAGCTAATGCTGAATGTTAAAAAAGCGTACTTTGGGTACGCTTTTTTATTGTCCTGAAAATGCTTAATGTGCAGGGTATTGGTGTGCGAGTTCAATCTGGTTCAAGATATGATGACTCATATTCTTTGCCATTTCTTCCTTGGCATAGAATACTTCACCCAGGTTTTCCTGCCGAATCACGGCAGCCTCTTCCTTGCTTTCAGCACAGATCAGCACCTGAATCTCAGGGTTAAGCTGTTTGGAAATATCAACAATACGGTGAATATCCAGAATATCCATTGGGGAAATAACCAGTAGGCGTGCATGCTGGATATGGGCCTGAATCAGCACATTGGGTTCAGTTGCCTCACCGCTGACCGCGGCAATGCCTTGAGAACGCAGTTTTTCCACAATCTCACGGTTCTCTTCAGCAATCACCACCTTGATGTTTTGCTGTATCAGGTTTTCACTGATACGGCGACCTACGCCTCCATAGCCAATAATCACCACCTGATCACGTAAATAAGCCTGATCCACCTCATCTGGCAGTATGGCCAGTGGGTCAGCACTACGCTCTAATAACCGTGCTAAATGCGAACGCTCCCGAATCCAGCGTTGAACAGGCTCAATGGCTGAGAACACAAATGAGTTGAGGGTAATGGAGAACAGTGCACCCGCCAGAATCAGGTTCTGTGCATCGGGAGTCAGTAAACCTAGTGATAAGCCGAGTGTCGCAAGAATAAATGAAAACTCACCGATTTGCGCCAAACTGGCACCGACTGTTAAAGCGGTATTGATGGGATAGCGGAAGAATAAAACCAGTGCTATCGCAGCCAAAGTTTTACCCACCATAATAATGGCAATCACAGCCAAAATGCGTAAAGGCTCTTCAATCAGGATACTTGGATCGAACAACATCCCAACTGAGACAAAGAATAAAATTGAGAAGATTTCACGTAATGGTAGAGTTTCCTCTTCTGCACGATGGCTAAAGTCGGACTCTTTCACCACCATACCCGCGAAGAAAGCGCCAAGTGCCATGGAAACGCCAAAAACAGCATAGGAACCGTAGGCAATTGAAACTGCGGCAGCAACCACGGTGAGCGTAAAGAGTTCACGGGAACCTAAACGAGCGACAAACTGCATGATCATTGGGACAAGACGTTTACCAATAATCAGCATAAATGCAATAAAGCCTGTGACTTTGAGTAGGGTAATGCCAATCGTCAGCCAGATACTTTGTGAGGTGTCTGTACCAGGCAAGGCGTGTCCGCCCAGTAACACGGCGGTTGCAGGTAAAAGAACCAGCGCGAGAACCATGACAAGGTCTTCAACCAACAGCCAGCCCACTGCGATTTTCCCATTGACCGAGTCGAGTAGCCCACGATCACCCAGTGCCTTGAGCAAGACCACGGTACTGGCACACGATAAACTTAAACCAAAGATGAGCGCTGAACCGAAGCTCCAACCCCAGTACATGGAAACACCGATACCAAGCAGGGTGGCAACCGCAATTTGTAGAATCGCACCAGGTAGGGCAATACGGCGCACCTGAAGTAAATCATTGAGGGAAAAATGCATTCCCACACCAAACATCAAAAACATAACACCTAGCTCTGCAAGCTGGTTGGCGAGATGAATGTCACCGACGATACCTGGTGTATTTGGGCTAATGATAATGCCCGCAATTAAATAACCGATCAGAGGAGGTAGGCGTAAACGTGCTGCGATATAGCCAAAAATAAGAGCCATACCAAAGCCAACAGCAAGTAATATAATTAAATCAACATCATGTGGCATCGAAGCTCCTTAATCGTTGCGGTTAAGGTAGAAATAAATGAGCATAAAACATGCCAAGAAAACAGCGAATAAATTGTAACAAGTAAAATCGAATTTGTTGATGATAATTTTTTTAATGATCAAAAAAAATCATGTAACTCATTTCTTACTATTAATAGCATTTTTTAGGCAATAAAAAACGGCTTCAAAAGAAGCCGTTTTTTAAGAAAACTAAAATTATTTAATTTTAGCTTCTTTGAAGATTACGTGTTGACGGATTTTTGGATCAAATTTTTTGATTTCCATCTTTTCCGGCATAGTACGTTTATTTTTAGTTGTGGTATAGAAATAACCAGTACCAGCTGTAGAAACGAGACGAATCTTATCACGCATTGCTCAGACTCCTTAGATCTTTTGACCTTGAGCACGGAGATCAGCAACAACTTTCTCGATACCCAATTTATCAATAATACGCATACCTTTAGTGGTTAAGCGAAGACGTACAAAACGTTTTTCGCTTTCTAACCAAAAGCGGTGGTGGTGCAGGTTCGGCTCGAACCGGCGTTTGGTTTTGTTGTTTGCGTGCGATACGTTGTTACCAACGATAGGACGCTTGCCGGTAACTTGGCAAACCTTAGACATGGTGAACTCCATTGCTAGTTCATACAGCACGGTTTCGTGCAACTAGCCATTCAAGTAAACGGATGAAATCATTCAAGGGGCGTTTTATACCAAAAATACGATTAAAAGACAAGCGAATTTGGTAAAAACAGGGCATGATCTAGTGTAATAGATCATGCCTTGATCAGCTTAACGAAATAGGGTTTTCAAAAGCAGTTTGTGTGCTGCTTTATTGTACGGCGGCAAAATAAATTTGAGGCTGTACAGTTTTGGACTGACTGGATTAGACATCACTGAGCGTTCATGTGAGAAGCTGAAAAAGCCTTCTTTGCCGTGGTATTTACCCATACCCGATGCACCTATACCACCAAATGGTAGATCATCTTGCGCTACATGAGTGAGGGTTTGGTTAATACCAAAATGTCCAGAATGGGTGCGTCCTGCAACATAATCAGCACGAGCCATATCAATATCAAAATAATAGAACGCCAATGGACGTGGTCGACTATTGATAAATTGAAGTGCATCTTCAATATGTTCATATTCTAGAATAGGAAGAATTGGACCAAAGATCTCATTTTTCATAATTTCCATTTCTGTGGTTACACCTGTGAGTAACGTTGGTGCAATTTTACGAACTTCAGTTAAAGATTCTTTCTTGCTGTTTAACTCGATGATCGTCGCACCTTGATCACGTGCATCTTCTAAATAGCCTTGAAGACGATTGTATTGTTTGTCATTGACAATAGAGGTATAGTCCTTGTTGTCACGCAGTGTTGGGTACATGGTGTTCACAAAATCCTGATAGTGTTTGGTGAATTCTGCCGTTTTGCCTTTAGGTAGGAATATGTAATCAGGTGCAACGCAAGTTTGACCTGCATTCCAAAGTTTACCTACCGCAATACGTTGTGCCACATCACGAATATTCATTGCCGAATGTACAAGAGCAGGCGATTTTCCACCTAGTTCCAGAATTACAGGAACAAGGTTCTGTGAAGCGGCAGCCATCACGGTTTTGCCGACAGACGTTGAACCTGTGAAAATTAATTTATCAAATGCTAAATGACTAAAGGCATCTGAAATCGCGCCACCACCATTGACCACGCTCACCAATTCTTGTGGGAATGCTTCAGAAAGGGCATTTTCAAGTACATAACCGAATTTTGATGATGCACTTGAAATCTTGATCATGGCATGGTTACCCGCAGCCAATGCACAGATCAGTGGGCCAACTGAAAGTAGCAGTGGGTAGTTCCACGGTGCAATAATGCCGATCACGCCCAATGGCTGATACTGTACCCAGCCTTTTGCAGGTTGGTGTAACATGCTGATATGGCGCTTAGAGGGCTGCATCCATTCAGTCAGGTTCTTGCTATAGTACTTGATATGCTCTAAACAGGTAAGAACTTCACCAATCTTGGTTTCCATAATGGCACGGTTGCCATAATCCTGACTGATTGCGTTCGCAAATTGATCTTGATATTTTACCAAGATGTTTTTAAGTCGGGCTAAGCGTTCAATACGTTCTTTTGCGCTTGGTACAGGATGGCGTTGGTAGGCTGCTTGCTGCTGCTCAAGCAAATCATGTAACCGTTGCACATCGACACGAGGTGTCATCGCGGTTGTTTTTGTTTGACTGTTCATAGGAGTAGACCAAAAAAAGCTTATTATTTTTTAATTTTTAGAGTAAATACTCTAAAGTGTCAAGTCGCTTTATAGGTTTGTTTTATAACCTATTGATAATGTTATAGATGGTTAAAATCAATGTCGCATGCTAAACCGAACAAAACCAAAGATCGAATTTTGCAAATCAGTTTGCAGTTGTTTAATGAGCGTGGCGAGCGTTCGGTCACAACCAACCACATTGCGGCTGAACTGGGGATCAGCCCAGGCAACCTGTATTATCATTTTAGAAACAAGCAGGAAATTATTAAGGAATTAGCACAGCAATATCAGGCTGAAACTTTGGAAATGTTGGCATTACCAACAGATCGACCTTTAAATGCCAATGACAAAATCAGGTATTTTCAGGTGTTGAGCAACCAGTTGTGGGCTTATCGTTTTATTCATCGCGATGTCTATCATCTTGTTGAAAACAATGAGGACTTCCGAAAGGTTTATCCTCGCTTTGCTGGACAGGTGATGCAACAGGGCCAGAAAATTTACCGTGCATTCGTGGATGCTGGCCTGATGAAAATGACGGACTCGGAAATTGAGGCATTGATCATCAACCTTTGGATTGTGCTGACCAACTGGACCAACTTTTTGTATATGTCGGGCCATATCAGTGACAACAACCGTCTGGAGGAAAAGTGGGTCTGGCAGGCACTGCGTCAAATGGTTTTCCTGGAAGGTCCATATTTAATGGGGGAAAGCCGTCAGACCTACGAGCAGTTGCTGCGCTCACTCGGTCCATCAGAATTGTTTGCCAGCCTCTCCAACCTTAAAAATGACGACGATGAGTAGGCTTCACCTATTTAGTCAATGACAAAAAAGCGCTAGAATGCTCGGCTTGATTTTAACTTGATTCGAATAAGTGATATTAACCACATGAACACGACTACTGCCCATACGGCACGACTACTGATTACTTGCGAAGATAAGCCAGGGATCGTGCAAGCTGTATCGAGCTTTTTGTATCATCAGGGAGCAAATATTACCGCACTTGATCAGTATGCTACAGAAGCTCAAGGCGGACGTTATTTCATGCGTGTTGAGTTTGAACTTGATCATTTGCAATCTCGTAAAGAAGCATTAATGCAAACCTTTGCTGCCAACGTTGCTGAACGTTATGAAATGCAATGGAAATTGACTTTTGTGGGTGAACTAAAGAAAGTGGGTATTCTGGTTTCTAAAGTAGACCATGCTTTATTGGAATTGTTATGGCGCCATGCACGTGGCTCATTGCCATGTGAAATTACCCAAGTCATCTCAAACCATCCAGATTTGCGTGAATCGGTTGAAAATTTTGGTATTCCATTCCATGTAATACCAGTCAATAAAGACAATAAAGTCGAAGCTTATGCGCAAATTGATGAAATGATGCAGGGCAATGATCTATTGATCTTGGCGCGTTATATGCAGATTTTGAGTGAAGACTTTGTTGCCAAGTGGGAAATGAAGATTATCAATATTCACCATTCATTCTTACCTGCTTTCGTAGGTGCAAATCCTTATAAGCAAGCGTATGAGAAAGGGGTGAAGCTGATTGGTGCAACAGCACATTACGTGACTGCTGATCTCGACCAAGGTCCAATCATTGAACAAGATGTTGAACGTGTTAGCCACGATTACAATGTTGAGCAATTGCGCGAGTTGGGCGAGGATGTAGAGCGTAATGTATTGGCACGTGCAGTCAAATGGCATCTGGAAGACCGCATCATTGTCGATGGCAATAAAACCGTAGTGTTCTAATCTATTATTGTGTATGCATTATGTAAAAATAACATGCTTCAGGGCATGTTTTTTTATGCCTATTTTTCAATGGATAATGATTCGACAAGAAAAAATAGTTGAAAATGAAAACACTTCTCATTTATTATTACGGCACTTTCATTGTTCTATCCGATGAGTGAAATCGTTTTTTTATTTTTAAAGCGTCACCATCTATTAGGTAACTAGATTCTCATGAGTCAATCTCCTGCACTATTGAATACATCTCATCCGATGAAGAAAAAAATCCTTGCCGCCCTCGTGGTGGTCGTGATGGGTCATGTGGGAGTTCTGTGGGCGGTGAACCACATGAAAACGATGGAACTTAAACCAGTTGAAAAAGATCCAATCAGGATAAAATTTGTCAAGATTCAGGAACCACCTAAGCCTGAGCCACCGAAGCCTAAAGAAAAGCCCAAACCACCAGAACCTAAAAAAGAAGTGAAACAGGTCAAGGTGGTTGAAAAGGCATTACCACCACCTAAAAAAATAGAAAAAATTCAGCAGGTTAAAAAAGCCGAGGCACCGAAACCTGTGGTTGAAAAAGTTGAGCCAAAGGTTGAGTCGGTTGTGGTGAACACGACTGTCACAGAAAAAGTGATTGAGAAACCTCAGCCTGTTGTTGAAGTGCCTAAAGCCGCAGCGCCGCCAGCCGATCCATCGCCAAAACGTGTTTCAATTGGTGGTTCAGGCGTGCAGTGGAGCCGTTCACCAAAACTGTCAGTGTCCGCAAAAGATCTGGAAAACCAGCCGCGTTCGGCAATGGTACTCATCGAAGCAGATGAGAAAGGTAAAATTACCAATGCCCGTATTACGCGCAGTAGTGGTTTGCCAGGTCTGGATGAAAAGATTTTACGTGCCGTTAAAAGTGCGAAATTTAAACCCTATATGGAAAATGGTGTTGCGTACCCAATTCGCGCAGAACAACCGTTTGATCTTAGTCCTTAACCAATTTGAGTCCTCGCGACAGATAAAATCAGGAGTTCGTATATGAACTTTTCAGTTTATTGGCAACATGCAGATGCAGTGAGTAAAACCCTGTATTTCATCCTTTTAGCAATGTCGATTGCGACATGGACTATTTTCATTCTACGCCTATTGGGAACACGCCAGTTGAAGCAACAGGCCTATGCCCAGCTTGCTCAGGCTCTGGCAACCTTGAAATCTAAACTACAGCCTTTAACCTTTGAACAGCGCAAGGCGGTTGCGGAGCAGGCATTGCTTCGCCAGATCTCTGCCGAAAAGTCACAGGCGGAAAAAGGTGTCTCTGTTCTTGGGACGATTGCCTCACTTGCACCATTTGTGGGTTTGTTTGGTACGGTGTGGGGAATTTTCCATGCACTGGTCGCTGTAGGTACGAGCGGTCAGGCAGGCTTAGCGCAAGTCGCAACACCTGTTGGTGAAGCGTTGATCATGACTGGTTTGGGATTATCTGTAGCGATTCCTGCGGTATTGGCTTACAACATTTGTGTACGTTTCAATCGTGGCTTGGCACATGATTTACAAGATCAAGCGCATAGCCTGTTAATCGATACGATGTTGCAGCAAGAGACACCTATAAAAACAGAAACTAAAGCGACTCAACAAAGCTTAGTTGGAGGTCAAGCTTAAGATGGGTTTTCAATTGGGTGAAGACCACGATAGTGGCATGAATGAGATGAACCTCATTCCTCTGATCGACATTATGCTGGTATTGATGATTATTTTCTTGGTCACAGCAACGGTTGCCAACCCCTCCATTCCATTAACCTTGCCAAAAACAACGGCTGAGATACAGCCACCGCCACAGAAACCGATCACGATTAACGTGAACCAGCAAGGTGAAGTGGCTTGGAATGCGGAAGTGGTAAGTCTGGATGAGCTTGAGCAACGCTTTCAGGATCAGGCGAAGCAGTCTGTTCAGCCTACCATTGTGTTAAGGGCGGATAAAGAATCAAAATATGATACAGTTGCTCAGGTGATGTCCCGTGCCAGTGAGGCAGGTTTGACAGATATCGCATTTGCCAGTGAAAACTGATCTTGTAGTGGGCTGGATAAAAAAGCAACTCTATGATGAGTTGCTTTTTTTTGGGCTATTCGGTTTTGAGCAAGTCCGCAAACCTCGAGCGTAGCTTGGAAAGCTTGGGTGGAATGCTAAAGTTGCAATAACCCTGTGATGGGTTACGGGCATAGAAATTCTGGTGATACTCTTCCGCAGGATAAAATGTAGGTGCTGGACTTAACTCGGTGACAATGTTGAGGTTTTCATCTTCCAGACCCTGAATGACCTGTTCAGCCTGCTGTTTCTGTTCATCATTAAAATAGTAAATGACGGAACGGTATTGTGTGCCAATATCATTGCCCTGACGGTTTAATGTGGTTGGATCATGTGTGGTGAAAAACACGTTCAGGAGTTGTGAATAGCTGATCTGCTGTTCATCAAAATCAATCAGGACCACCTCGGCATGCTGTGTATTGCCCTGACAGACCTGCTCATAATTTGGGTTGTGGACAATACCGCCCGCATAGCCACTCACCACTTTTTCTACACCTTTAAGTTGTAAAAACACAGCCTCTACACACCAAAAACATCCACCACCAAACAGTGCCTGCTGCATATATTTCCCTTTTCTAATTTTTCAGAATGCTATTAAAGTAAACGAAGTGCCTAAAAAGTAAAAGCCCGTATTTGAAACGGGTTTTTACTTTTTACTTCAAGACATTATCAGTTCTTGAAAGGAAGCGGCTGAATAACCGTCACAAACTTCACTAAAGTTTGACCTGATTTATCTAGAAACTTCAGCTCATGTCCTTTCACCTCATAGCGATTGGTTTGTGCCAGTGCATCATTGTATTCACGAGAAATAGTATCCTGGGCACCATGACAGGCCATTAATGTTGACGCTATTTGACCCAGCTTTAAGTGTTGATTATTGCTGTCAAAGCTATCCTGTATTTTGTTACAACCATCTGCACCTGCAAAACGCTTGTTTTTTGCATCAAAATAAATAGCAGGGCGGTTGGGACTGTCGACCTCTAGGAATTTGCCGTTGATTTCTGTGCCAATCCACGGACGTTCAAATAGGGTAATTGTTTGTTTTGCTGAATATATTACATCAAAATATAATATGAAATGATTCACGGTTTTATATGTCTTTTCGTAGGATGAACGTAGTTTTTGGTAAATATTCACGTGAATTTATACTTAATTATTCATTCTTTGGTAAACCTGTTCGAATCAATCTGGAAAATGCCTCACTGCTTTGGTCTGACTGCTGCCCAAAATCTGCGGTACGCGTATTGATATGGGCCATCTGATACCATTCTTTCATGCTGTAATTTTGATCCACTGCCTTAAGATCATAGAGGTAATTGGGTAGATAGCCTGATGCCAATAAACGGTAATCTTTAGGCAGTCGTTGTGGATTAATCGCCTGTATCATATCAAATACCAGCGTAGTACAGTTACTGGTCAGCGTGTTGTACCATTTCGCCTCAGCTTGCAACTCATCAGCCTTGTCGAGATACTCGATGAAGAGGGCCTTGCGTTCAGTGGCAGGCATTTTAATGGGAAATAAATAGACTTGTTCATGGCGGATATTGCTTCGGGTATACACAATGTCTTTTTCGTCAGAGGCAACTAGGCTAAGTTCATATTTACGAAAAAAACCGCCAATGGCTGAAAACTCTTCACCCTTTTCTTTGCGAATTTCAATAGAAAAAACCAGGGGCTTTTGATCAGAGAAATCAAAGCTGACCAATGTATGGGCAATTTGTGGCCCCATCCAGTAGGAGGTAATCACATTCACGCCCGTGATTTTATTCAGGTCTATGTGACGGTCTTCCCAGCGAATATCGTAGCTGCCATCTTTATGCCAGTCAAAATTGCGGACCTTATGCAAGGTTACAAGGTCACCGTGTTTTTCATAACTCAACTGCTCGGCAACTTCAGGATCCCAGTCTCGGTTCTGTTTTGCATCCTGGGAAAAATACCAGCCAAGTGAACAGGCAAACACCAGAAAGTAGATAATGATGTCGGTACGGCGGTTAAATAAATGCCCACTGACATAAAAGCCAATCAGACTCAGGGCAAATAAGCCCCAGATGACAATGACCACACGGCTAAGCAGCGTTCCAAGAGGTTGTTGAATCCATAAAGCAAGGCATAACCAGATACTGGAGATGATCACGAACAGGGCAAAAAGGCTGTGTAGGAAACCAATCCCTAGAGCAATAAAGAACTCTCGTGATGCAATGTTATGCATAAGCCTTCGCAATCCATTTTTTATTTTTGGTAGCTTGCAAACTCGAACGCTATATCGGTTTTTTCATCAGTATAATGTTCTGAGTTTACTTTATAAAAATCCTCAGAGAGTTCTGGATAATGTGCGTCTCCCCGAACATCCAGATCCACATGGGTCAGTTCAAGGCGATCGGCAATCGCAAGTGTTTGGTTGAAGATCTCTCCTCCACCTATAATAAATAAGGATGACTTTTCAGCTTGTTGTACGTCTGTAAGTGCACCATCAAGTGCCTCTTCGATGCTGTGCGCCACCTTGACACCCTCATACTGCCATGACGGATCACGGGTAATCACCCAGTTCACACGGTTTGGCAGGGCACGTCCCATTGATTCCAGGGTTTTACGGCCCATGATCAGCACACCACCTTGGGTGATGGCCTTGAAATGCTTGAGGTCAGCAGAAATATGCCAGGGTAGAGCATTGCCCTTGCCGATGCAGTTGTTTTTATCCATTGCCACCACGTGAACAACTTCTATACCTTGCCATGCCATTTGATCGTCTCCCTCATCTGATTTTAAACTGCCACAGGTGCCTTGATCGCAGGATGTGATTCATAACCCACAATTTCAATATCTTCAAATTTAAAATCGAAAATATCCTTGATGTCTGGGTTAAGCTTTAACTGGCACAACGATAAGGGTTCACGCGTAAGCTGTAACTGGGCCTGCTTAAAATGGTTGGCATATAAATGCGTATCACCGCCTGTCCAGACAAAGTCACCTACCTCTAAACCGCATACCTGCGCAATCATATGTGTAAGCAGGGCATAGCTGGCAATATTAAATGGCACACCTAGAAATACATCCGCGCTACGCTGGTAAAGCTGGCATGACAGTTTGTTATCCTGAACAAAAAACTGGAACAGGGTATGACAGGGCGGCAAAGCCACTTTCCCAGCCTCGTTTGGATTCCAGCCTGACACAATCAAACGGCGTGAATTGGGATTGGTCTTGATTTCATTAACCAGCCATTTGATTTGGTCAAAACCATTTTGCTGGTAGCTGCCATCTTCATTTTGTGTGGCGCCAAAGTTGCGCCACTGGTGGCCATAAACTGGCCCAAGCTCACCCTCTGGACGACCAAAGCGGGCGGTTTGTTCCGCAGTTGCCCATTCATCCCAAATGGTGACTTTATTGTCCTTGAGATATTGAACATTGGTATCACCTTTTAGGAACCAAAGTAGCTCAATCACAATGGAACGAAAGTGAACTTTCTTTGTGGTTAAAAGTGGGAAACCTTTGGAAAGGTCAAAGCGCATCTGATGACCAAATACCGAACGTGTACCCGTTCCAGTGCGGTCACCCTTGTCACCGCCATTGTCTAGGATATGTTGTAAAAGGTCTAAATATGTACGCATAACTTTCTCTAAAACATTCTGTGGTTAATCAGGATAGGGATTGAAACCAATGAATATGGAACAGCAAAATTGTTGTCATGATACCCTGATTGCGCCCAGCATGACACTTGCGATGTGTAGTATTTTTTCATTTTCCAATATAAAAAAAGAGCGCTCAAGGCGCCCTTTCGTCAGCAGTCAGGCTTATTCTGTGATAAAGCTAACTTTACCATCCGCCAGGGATTTTACACGTGCCAGCGACTCGACACGGTAGCCTTTCTCAAGCAAGACATCACGGCCTGGCTGGAATGATTTTTCAATCACAATCCCCACACCCACAACTTCCGCATTGGCTTGATGAATGAGGTCGATGAGGCCCAGTGCAGCCTGACCATTTGCCAGAAAGTCATCAATCACCAGTGCCTTGTCGGTTGAACTGAGATGCTTGTTTGAAATGGCAATAGTGCTTTCAGTTTGCTTGGTGAAGGAGAACACTTTAGAACGATAAAGATCATCTTTTAAAGTCAATGACTGGTATTTACGAGCAAAAATCACAGGAACACCAAGCTCTAAACCTGCCATGATCGCAGGTGCAATCCCAGATGCTTCAATGGTAATAATCTTAGTAATGCCTGCATCTTTAAAACGAGCGGCAAATTCCTTACCAATTAACTGCATCAGTACAGGGTCGATTTGGTGGTTCAAGAAAGCGTCAACTTTCAAAACTTGGTCAGATAGAACGATACCTTCATTTAAGATTTTCTGTTCTAAAGCGTACACGGGAGAATCCTCTAAACGGATGCTTTTTCAAGCAAAGGCATATTTTAAAAAGCATCCCAAAAATTGCAAGCCAAAATTATCGGGTTGATGCAGTTTTCAACCCTATTTACACACTGAACACGAAGCCGCATATTATTTTAAAAATTAGTTGGTTTTCCCTGAATAGCCTGTCAATAAAAGGCCATAGGATGATTTGCCATCATTATGGGTCACTTTTACTGGCAGATAGTCGAGCTTTGGTGCCAGCCAGAAAACGGTATTGCGTTCAGGCTTATCATGCTGGAGTACCACCTTAATTGTGTTAAAAGTACCATAATTGGTCTTGACGGTTTCGTTGCCCTGTTTCACAAAACGACGTTCATCCACAGCCTTGTCATCAGCAATCAAGTAGCGCGGCTGGAGTGTGTTGCCATTCTTTAGGTCTTCACGCAACTGGAGTTCGGCGTTCAACTCATCCAGTGCACCTGCCTGCCAGGCAAATGAACGGGTTTTGTCATCCTTTTTGGTGTTGATCACCTTGCTGGCTGGATTGAAGTTGATGCTCATGGTGTTGTTGTTGATCAGGACTTTACTGCTGCGGCTAAATTTTTGTGAGATGATTTTATTGTCCACAAAACTAAACTGGCTGGTTTCAGTTGCGGATGCAATACCACCTGCCTTTGCATTGAATACATAGGTCCAGTTGTTGCCTTGTTGCGAAAGGGTACGTGTCGCAGAACCGAGATTCTTGTTATTGTAGCTGAACTGATAGCTCGCCTGAAAAGGGGCCATTGCCAATGCATGACTCGATAAGCCTGCACATAGGATTGCAGCTGAGGTTACTGTCGTAAAACCAAGAACTTTCGATAATTTCTTTGTCATAACATGGTTTCCTTTGAGTGAGTCGCAAAGTAGAACACTCATTTATCATTAAGATTTATAGGGTCTGTTGATATTTCACAGATGCTTGCGACAGAGGACATTTTTTAGACGGTACAAGGCATGACTTACGAAATTTAGCTATCCTAAATGAGTAAGGCATAACGCAGTAGCGGCAAAAAATGTCCCTGTCCCGCAGGGTTATGGCTAAAACTTCTCTAAACTGCGTTATGAAACTTGACAAGGGGGTCGCCATTGCCTGCGTTTCATGCCTTGTTTATGTCGTTTTAGCCGATAACGCAATGCATGGCTGAAATGTCAACAGACCCTAGTTATTATGCCTGTAGATTATGAAGAAAAGATCAGGTTTTTTACTAAGCGCTTGTTAATTTTTCGTATAAAACATGAAGATGTGTATTTTTGAGGCGTGAAAGATTTTATAACATGCCCTATGTATGCGATTTCCTTACCTTCTGCTATCTTTCTGTTGGATAGGGGTAACTTCAGTCTCGTCCAGCCCATCATCATCAAGGTGATCTTCGTTGGATGGATACAGGATTGCGGCCAGATTGACATTGCCCCAGACAATCAATTCGGCGGGGCGTACTCTGGCACGGTTCACATGCACCTTGCTCAGTGTTTCGATAATACTTGGCTTATTTTTAAACCATTGGTTTAAATCAAGATAAAGTAAATCACCTTCGACACTAACGACTTTAAAATGCTCTAAAATTTTGCCTAGAGGATCTTCATCACGAAATTTTTGATAATACCAAATCGCAATATAAAATCCCCATTTCTGCAAGATGTGCTTGAAACGTGCTTCAATGACCTGAGTATTGCTAATCTGTTCAAACACCATTAACTGTACATCTTGATTCATTTCCATCTGAATCAATTTTAAGTCGACAGATAAAGTTGTGTGTAAGCCCTTAACGTCCAGAGTGGTATAGAGGCGTAGCCAGCCATCATAGAGGTCAGCATGCAGGTCTTGCATAATACTGACATTTTCTGTGACATAACGTTCCATTGTCGCATTGACAAACACTTGTGACAATGAAAACTCTCTTTCTTCTTCGATGAATTCTTCGGCTTTTTGGTAAACTTTACGTAGACGTTTAACAACGGATGAAATTAGCGTTTGCATAAAAGTTGTTCCAGAAAGTGAATTGTTTTTAATGCAATGCCACAATCTTTGTAATAACTAAAAATAAAAATAAATTTCTAACTTGCAGTGTAGCAAAATTAATTGCTACATTTTCATAAAATGATGGTATGGAAACACTGTAGCTATAAGTGGATCACATTTTTGTAAAATTTTGAATATCGGTTAGGTTTTTATACGTTAACCACCGTTGGGGATGAGGCATTTTTGTCGCTTGAATCGCATGTTGAAGAAAATAAATTTTCGTTCTGAACTGTCTCCTTATTGGTGGCAAGATCCAGTCTTTATTGCAGCAGTGGCTTTGGCGATGCTGTTGCATGGTGTTGTTTTGACCATTCAGTTTGCGATGCCATCACCCGCCGATACCTCAACCAAGGAAATTGCGGTCACGGTTCATCCCAGCAAGGAGCAGGTGAAAGATGCCGACTTTTTGGCACAGGCTGACCAAAAGGGTTCAGGTGAATTCCGCGAGGCACACTTGATGTCGAGTGACATGCCCTCACCAATGCAGGCCGATGCAACGACAGGTGAGTCAGAACTGGAAAGCTTGGAAAAGGTTCAACAAAAACGGGAATTAAAATTCGAAGAAAAAGTCTTGATGACCGTACTTAGCTGGCAGAAACAGGCTGAACAGAGTGAGCGGAAAAAGGCACTGGATGAATTGCAAAGCCAGTTTCAGGCGAAAGCGGCAATGGTGGCAAGCCTTGAGGCCCAGTATCTGAAACGCCAGCAAAACTTTAGCCGTAAACAGCGTATTAAAACGGTTGATGGCATTCAGGCAAAGCAGGATGCTTCGGCGGCTTATCTGGATAAGTTCCGTCAGAAAGTTGAGTTGTATGGCAACCGTTACTATCCAGATGAAGCAAAACAACAGCGCCTGTCGGGTGAAGTGCGTCTAATGGTCATCCTGAATGCGCAGGGGGGTATCCGTGCCATTCGCCTTATTGAAAGCTCTGGACATGCAATTCTGGATGAGGCAGCAAAAGCCTCTGTACGCCGTGGTGCACCATTTGGAGCTTTTGATGCCAATATGAAAGATATTTCTGAGTTACGAATTGTGCGTACCTGGCGTTTTGATCCTGTCGATGCTGAATTTGAGGTGCATTGATTATATGGGCGAACAGCATATTGATTGACATCCTCCCCGACCTAAAGGACGGGGATTCCTACTGCTAGACGCTCATGTCCGAGCGCAAGAATATTCAGTGCTGAGTTTATATCTCGATTATGGAGCGTACCGCACTCCATGCACTGCCATTCTCTTATTCCAAGACCTGTCCTACCTTTCGGACTACTACAGCGTGAGCCACAGCACGAACACGTTTGGGTGGTATAGGCCTCATTGACTTCTTCATACCATGCCCCTGCGTTCTCGCATTTATACTTGAGCATGGTTCTTAGTGTTGTCCAACTTGCATCTAGCACTGATTTAGCTAATTTAGTTTGTGCTAATGCCTTGGCATTTACATTGCCAACGAAGATTGCTGCATGTTCATTCACCAGTTTATGGCTGAATTGATGCAGCATGTTTTGACGTATATTTTTAATCTTGGCGTGAATTGCTTTGACACGTTTCTTATTTCTAGCTCGTTGGGCTATGCCAAGTTTTTGTTCATATTGGCGATAGATTTTAGGAGCTTTGAGCTTTATACCATCTGAACAAGTAGCTAAGTCTTTTAATCCCAAATCTATACCAATTGAGGTTTTAGCGCTGGTTTTCTCTGTTTTAATTGAATCAACTACAAGACAGACATACCAACGCCCACGACTATCCTCTACAAACGAGCCTGTTTTAACATTGTATTTGCTTAGTCCGTAGCTGTCCCATAGTTTGAATTGATGCTTGCCGTATTGAACATATCCATCAGCATATTTGATTGCTACTTTCTTGAACGGTATCCAGCCCAATGAACGCCTAGCTGATTTTTTATTGCTGACTCGCCATTTTAATTTTGCTTTTTTGAATTGCTTTCTGCGTGTAATGAGTTCTTCTGTTATGGCTTGAATGGTTTGACTATGCAAATTGCATTCTTTCGATGTGCCTTTTGTGTATTTAGCAATATCGTATGCTGAAAAGAATTGTTGTTTTCGTTGTAGATGTTTAAAACACAAATCATTCACGTAATTCCAGACAAAATTCACCTCAGATGCCATCTGATTTAGCACCTTGCAATGTTTGTCTTTTATGCGTAATTTGAGTGTCTTCATACAATTATTTTAACCGTATTTTTCTTAATAGTGATTATGGCAAAAGTATTTAAAACGACATTTCATGTCGTATGGCTTACGCCAGTCGCTTATATCCTCGGGCTAAACCCCGAGGTTTTACGCTCCAATGGATAAAACGTAATGCCTTATTCCTTTAAATTGACTCAATGCCTTATTCCTCAGCTTTTGTGCCATTGCTGAGTGGGTTGAATCCAGTTCTTTGACAGTGGCTTTAAAAATAACGATATACATGGGAGGTTATTCTAGATTTCATCTGCCTGATATGGATTTGCAACACCAAGCTTTTTAAGAATCTCAATTTCCAACGCTTCCATTTCTTCAGCATCAGCTTCAGTGGTTTCATGGTCATAGCCAAGCAAATGCAGGATGCCGTGAACCAATAAATGGGTGAAATGATCAGTTGCTCTTTTTTGCTGTTCTGCGGCTTCTTGTAAAACCACGGGAATACAAATCACCAAGTCACCCAAAGGTTCTGCATCCAGTAAGCTAAGCACTTCTTCTGGAATGTCACTTGGAAAAGACAGTACATTGGTGGGTTTGTCTTTCTCGCGGTATTGTAGATTCAACTCGTGGCTTTCTGCCAGATCAACACAGGCAATACCTATTTCACAGTCTGTATTGAAACCAACATGACGCAGTGTGGTTTCAATCTGCTTTTTAATTTGACCACGTTTTAGTGGTAATTCATTCGCTTGAAAGTCTTGTTGAAGACTTAAATTGATTTTCAAAATAGATCCTTAAAATCGTCCCCCTGATATGCGATTAAAGTATTGCAATAAAAGGGGGAGTGAGGGGGATTTTTAAATGTGTTGTGCATCTGCCGCAGAATCATTTTCTGCAATCAATGCTTCTTGTCGAGCTTTGCGTTCGGCACGGGCTTCAGCAGACAGGCGTTGCTGTTCGCTGTCCCAGCCCTCGTAGGCCTCAACAATTTTTTGTACCAGTTGATGACGCACCACATCACGGGAATGGAAACGGGTAATATGAATTTCATGGACATTTTCAAGCACCCGTAAGGCATGAGCCAAACCAGATTGCTGTCCACGAGGTAAGTCCACCTGAGTCACGTCACCTGTAATCACGGCACGCGAACCAAAACCTAAACGGGTCAGGAACATCTTCATCTGTTCAGGTGTGGTATTTTGTGCCTCATCTAAAATGACGAAAGAATGATTCAGGGTTCGTCCACGCATATAGGCAAGCGGAGCAACCTCAATTACCTGACGTTCAATCAGTTTGGCCACTTTTTCAAAGCCCAGCATTTCATAGAGGGCATCGTAAAGTGGGCGTAAATAAGGGTCAATTTTCTGGGTGAGGTCACCTGGCAGGAAACCTAGCTTTTCACCCGCTTCAACCGCAGGACGGACCAATAAGATTCTCTGGATTTCATTGCGTTCCAGCATGTCCACTGCGGCAGCAACGGCGAGATAGGTTTTACCAGTACCCGCAGGGCCAATTCCGAATGAAATGTCACTTTGTAAAATACGCTGCACATAGCGTTTCTGGTTGGCACCACGCGGATTGATTCGTCCTTTGCGGGTCTGCAACCAAACGCTATCCAGTCCTGTATGTTCCTGATCTGAATCATCCATCAGTTCACGGTCGGTCTGTGAACCCTGAATCATCAAATGCAGGACATCGGCACTGATTTGTGAAGAAATTTCTGATTCTTGATAGAGCCGTTGCAACAGTGCCTCGGCCCTTTCGATTGTTTCGATATCACCGTCTAGATAAAAGGCATCGCCTCGGTGAGTAATTTTGACATCTAAACGTTGTTCGATTTGCTTTAAATGCCCGTTGTATGCACCGAGCATTCGTTTTAAATGTTCCATGGAAATTTCAGGGAACGTTACAGTACGTTTAATCGCTGAAGTCAAGAGAAACCCTTTTAGCTCACGTGTAGGAATACCCTTACATTACGCCACGTCAGGTTCAAGATTCAAGAGTTCACCATAAACTAAATTTAAAGTTTTAATTTCAGTGATCTCAATCTCCGCGAAACGCCCAATCCACGCGACATCACCGATAAAGCTCACAAGACGGGTATTGTCCGCTGTACCAATTAAAACATTCGGGTCCTTGTCAGACACCTTTTCAATCAGGACACGTTCAATTTTACCCAGCATGGCATCGGTCTTATCAATACTTGATTGCTTAATCACTTGCTGAACCTGAGCCAAACGGTCTTTTTTCACCTGTTCAGGCGTATCATCTGGCAGGTCTGACGCAGGCGTACCAGGTCGTTTTGAATAGATAAAACTATAGGAATGGTCGAAATCCAAGTCCTTAATGAACTGTAGGGTTTCAGCAAAGTGTGCATCGGTTTCACCTGGGAAACCAATAATAAAGTCGCTGGATAAATGCATATCTGGGCGGACCTTACGCAATTTCGCGATCTTATCGATGTAGACATCAATGGTGTGGTTACGTTTCATTGCCTGTAACACATCGTTGGAACCACTTTGCACAGGCAAGTGCAGATGCGACACCATCTGTGGCAGGTCACGGTAGCATTGAATCAGGTCATCTGAAAATTCAAGCGGGTGGGAGGTGGTATAACGCAAACGACCAATCCCTGGAATTTCGGCCACTAAACGCAGTAATTCAGGGAAAGTGCAGATTTCACCATCAAAGGTTTCACCACGATAACCATTCACGTTTTGACCGAGTAGGCTGATCTCGCGTACGCCTTTTTCAGCCAGCCCTGCAATTTCTGCCAACACATCATCCAGTGGGCGAGAAACCTCTTCACCACGAGTATACGGCACTACACAGAATGAACAGTATTTTGAACAGCCTTCCATAATCGAGACAAAGGCTTTAAATCCCTCAACACGTGGTTCAGGCAGGAAGTCGAACTTTTCAATGTCAGGGAAAGAAATATCAACCAGTTTGATTTTTTCTTTCTTCGGCTTTTCCACCTGTGCCTGATGCTGATCAAGCATTTGTGGCAAACGGTGCAGGGTTTGCGGGCCAAACACCATGTCCACATAGGGCGCACGTTTCTGGATGTTGTCACCTTCCTGAGACGCAACACAGCCACCCACACCAATCACCAGATCAGGATTCTGTTCTTTTAGCTTACGCCAGCGGCCTAAACCGCTAAACACTTTCTCCTGCGCTTTTTCACGGATCGAGCAGGTGTTCATGAGCAGAATATCTGCCTCATTTGGATTGTCGGTGAGCACATAGCCATGTGAATCACCCAGCAAATCTGCCATACGATGACTGTCATACTCATTCATCTGACACCCTTGAGTTTCAATATACAGCTTCTTTATTGAAACATCAGCGGTGTGCATTGGCTGGGTAACAGTGTTTTCTGAGGCAGCTTTTACAGCACTGGGAATGAATGTTTGAACCGTCATGCAGGCTCCTAAACAAGGTAGATTTAAACAAACCGCGGATTATAGCAGTATTTTTCGATGTGCGCAGAGAATAAAAAACTGAAAAAAATGGACACATTGTGGGTGAAATTACGTGAATCTTAATGAATATGAATCAGCAAGTTACATAACACAACAATAGTGGGGAGCCAGACTTATTACACTATAACCGTAGGGCAAAACTGGGCAAATGTATTGATGAAGATGAATAAGCAACATGATTTTATAACAACCGTGACCAACAAACTGAATAACAAGAAAAACTTCCGCCGTATTGTGGCGGTTGGTGGAATGATTGTGTGCTCTTCTGTCTATGCGCTGGATGAACAGTTTAACGATGCCCTGCGTGCGGCCAATAGCAGCAACACCGCCTTGCTGGATCAATATCAAGCTGCGATGCAGAATGATGTATTGGGCTATTATCCAGAATATTGGAAACTCAACACCAATCTCGGTTTTCAGCCTGCGTCCTCAATTCTCAGCTTTGCCCAACGCTACCCAAAATCTGCAATGGCTGAGAAGCTAGCGGCGGATTATGTAGAAGAAAAAGTCAAACAAGCGAATTTTAGCGAAGCAAAACCCGTTTTAAGCTATGTGACCAATCCAGACCAGGCCGAAAGTTGCGCGGTTGCGCAGGTCAGGGCACAGACAGGCGACAGTCTGGTTTATGCGGAATATAAAGATGTCTGGTTAGCCACCAATGCCCAGCCTGACTCATGCACGGGATTGGGGCGAATGATGCTTTCCAGCCCGCTTATGACTGCTCAGGACCGTCAGCAACGCTTGTGGGGACAGTTGCGCGCAGGGCAGTCGGGGCAGGCTATTGCAACCGCACAAACTATGGGGCTGAATCTTTCACTTGCCCAGTTGAATCAGATTCAGGAAAACCCATTGGGGTATTTATGGAGTGCGCCAAAAACCAATGATGCGGATTATGCCTATCTGATTTTTGCTCTGGGGCGTGTGGCTGACAGTGATTTAAGCAATGCCCTGGCAAATATCCAGCGCGCGGCTCAGGATACGCCACCGCCTGTACAAAAATATTTGTACCGTACCATTGGATATGTGGGTGGCACCACAGTGATGAAAAATGGTTTTAATCGTGAAGTGCTCAATGCCTACGACCAAAGTTATGGCTATCCGCTGAGCCCAGAGGAAGCCGAAATTTACGCGCGTCAGGCGATTCGTTTCGGTGCATGGGAAAGCTTGATTCGTGCGATTGATGCGATGTCAGTCACCCAGAAACAGGAAGATCGTTGGCAATATTGGTTGGCGCGTGCCTCTGAGCAACGTTCAAATGCGGCATCAAAACAGGCGGCGCAGCAGATTTATCGCAAACTGGCGCAAAGTGGTGATGACTATCATAACTTGCTTGCCAAGGATCGTTTGGGCGAGCGTTATAACCATCAACCCTATGATGAGCAGCCGAGTTCACAGGATATACAGCGTTTAAATCAAAACATCCATTTTAGACGTGCATTTGCACTTCGGGATGTGAATGCGCCAGCAAACTACATCAACAGGGAATGGAACTGGGCGGTTCGTCAGGCCTACTTGCAGCAGGATGATGGAATGTTGCTGGCCGCGGCAAAACGTGCACATGACATGGGTTGGTATGATCGGGCAATCTATGCGGCTGACCGTACCATCAACAAGCATAACGACACCTACCGTTTTCCAACACCGCACCGTAGCAATGTCACCAGCCATAGTTACAATGCTGGTATTGATCCTGCCTGGGCGTATGGTTTAATGCGTCAGGAAAGCCGATTTGTAACAACAGCGCGTTCCAATGTTGGAGCGGGTGGCTTGATGCAGATCATGCCAAACACGGCCAAGTTGGTTGCCCGCCAAATGGGGGAAACCTATAACCCAGCCGCACTGAGCGAAATGAATACCAATATTCGCTATGGCACCTATTACTTGTCCATGATTCAAAGCCAGCTCAGTGGCAATGCGGTACTGGCAACAGCAGGTTATAACGCTGGTCCAAATCGGGCAAGACGCTGGCAGCCAGATTTCCAGAGCATGGCGGCAGACCAGTACACAGAAAGCATTCCATTATTGGAAACACGTGATTACGTCAAGCATGTCATGACCAATGCAACACATTATGGCGTGGTACTAGGGCAGGGTGCGCAATCCTTGCAGAAACGCATGAATATCATTCCTGTGCGCAATGAACCCTAGAACACGAGATGTTTAATTTGAAACAATGAAGTTTTTGTATTTGATGAAATTGAAAAAAATATTCAAGCGATCAATGTTGTTAACCTTGCAGAGCCTGTTCTGCTACTTGGTTCTATCATTCAGTGCGCCATTATATGCAGCAGATAATAACGATCTGGTGGGTTATGTCATGCATATACAAATGACGCCTGCGGCTTGTGAATTGGATACATCGAAGCAGAAACAGCGAAAATGTCTGGAGGGTTATTCACTAACCATCTCTAGTCTGCTGCCAGAAGTGCCTGTCAATAAAAACTGTGAAACCAAGACTTCAGCAAAACTAAGCCCATTGCAGGCAAGAGTTGTCGCACGGGTTATGCCTGATGAAAACGCACGGGTTCAACTTTGGCAAAATGTTGGCGGCTGTGTCCCTATGAATGCCAGTCAGTATTTCAGGACGGTGATCAACTTTGCCGAGCGCCTGAAAATTCCTGCCGACCTGACAAGTCCAAATACCATTAAGGTGCAAAAGGAAAACCTGCGTCAGCAATTTGCCAAGCTCAATCCATCCCTGCCACCAAACGGAATCCGTTTTAGCTGTCAGGCTTCCAGATTCGATTTCATCCTGACGGAAATCCGTGTGTGTTACCAGAAAAATGGGCAATACAAACAATGTGCAAGCCATATTGTCACGGGCTGTCCAAACGAATTTACCATCAAGGGCAGCTATTAGGCATTTTTTTCTAGCTTAATTTGTATTTTCTATCAGACTTTTGTTGAAATCCATTCTCTTTCACATGCATCTATGTTCGCTTTAGAGTACAATCTTTGCCGTCTATGATAATTCGGTTGAATAACAAGAAAATTCAATCGTGCTAACGCATCTCACTGGAGAATATCACATGAAGCAACCCGTTCGTGTTGCCGTTACAGGCGCTGCTGGTCAAATTGGTTATAGCTTACTATTCCGTATAGCAAGCGGTGAAATGTTAGGTAAAGATCAACCAGTCATTCTGCAATTGCTTGAAGTTCCTGTTGAAAAAGCTCAACAAGCGCTTAAAGGCGTAATGATGGAACTTGATGACTGTGCTTTCCCATTATTGGCAGGCATGATCGGGACTGATGATCCAAAGGTTGCATTTAAAGATGCAGACTATGCGTTGTTGGTAGGTTCTCGTCCACGTGGCCCTGGTATGGAACGTGCTGACCTGTTGAAAGTAAATGGCGAAATCTTCATCGGTCAAGGTCAGGCTTTAAACGAAGTTGCCAGCCGTAACGTTAAGGTATTGGTTGTAGGTAACCCTGCAAACACCAACGCTTATATCGCGATGAAATCTGCTCCAGACCTTCCAGCGAAAAACTTCACCGCAATGTTGCGTCTTGACCATAACCGTGCGTTGACCCAGATCGCTCAGAAAGCGGGTGTTGCGGTTGCTGACATCGAGAAATTGACAGTTTGGGGTAACCACTCTCCAACAATGTATGCTGACTACCGTTTTGCAACTGCAAATGGCGAAAGCTTGAAAGACAAGATCAACGATGCGGAATGGAATAAAGATGTATTCCTTCCAACTGTTGGTAAACGTGGTGCTGCGATTATCGAAGCGCGTGGTTTGTCTTCAGCTGCTTCAGCTGCCAACGCTGCAATAGACCATATGCGTGACTGGGCGTTGGGTACAAATGGCAAATGGGTAACTATGGGTATTCCATCTGACGGTTCTTACGGTATCCCTGAAGGCGTAATGTACGGTGTGCCAGTGACTTGTGAAAATGGCGAGTACACCCGTGTTGAAGGTCTTGAAATTGATGAGTTCAGCCGTGAACGTATGTACAAGACACTTCAGGAACTTGAAGAAGAACGTGCGGCAATTGCTGACATGCTAAAATAATTTATCTTTTTGATAAATTGAAAGCACTCTCCAAGAGAGTGCTTTTTTTGTTGCGATAAAAAACAAAAAACAACAAGAAAATATAGACATACCTCTCCATGTAATCAGTATTTGCTGGTAGATTATTTTGATCTGGATAATGATGTGGAGAATAACAATGTTTGAACAACAACCAACGCTTAAGCTTTTATTTGAACAACTGGGACTTGAGGCGGATGATGCCTCAATTGAAAGTTTTGTAAAAACCCATCAGCTTGGGGCTGATCAAAAACTACATGAGGCTGAGTTCTGGAGTGCTGGCCAGCGTGATTTCCTAAAAAGCCATTGGGATAAAGATGACGACTGGGCCATTGTGATTGATGAGTTGAATCAGCAACTGCATTTAGATAGCACTCAATAGGCACACATAAAAATAAAGCTCACATTAGTGAGCTTTATTTCGAATCAGGGTTTTAAACCATTCTTTCTCACGGGCAAGGCTAAATGCAGGGTGAACCTGTAACAGTTCCAGATCATGGTCTAAACAGGAGACATACTTTTTCAGCCAATGTTGCGTTAATGCTTGTTCCTTTTTCGCTGCTGAGGCATAAGCCAGAAAGAAATAAATCTCTAAGCTTTCGGTATAAGCCAAAGGTTTAAGAATTTGCTGAGTAATTAAGGCGAACCGTTGCTCCTTAGTCAATTCAAAATAAATCATATAAGCCTTTGCAAGGCATAAAGACAGATTTAAATATAGACTTAAAGGCATTTCTTCATATTCAATGCGAGCCTGTTCAAGTAGAACAATCGCTTCCTGCAAAAAATGCAACTGTTCCTGACGGACATGGCTCAGCAAGACTAGTTGCAAACGCAATTCAGCCCGCTCCAAAGCCAGTTCAGGGGTATTACCATTTAAATAAAGTTGGTCGGTTTCACCAATCCGTGCAATCACCTGTTTGGTTTCATTTGACATTTATCGATCCAAAATCGTCAGTTATACCGAGTTATATCGGGCTGTTTTTCGTAATTTAAAGGATTTAACCATTCCATATTGAGTTTCCACGTCGTAGCCATGCGGTGATGGATAAACGCTGTTGTTTCGATAACAGAACTTCATGTAATAAATCACTTTGAAAGATCGCAAGGCGATTGGGTAGGGGCTGGATGATATGCCACTGATCATTCTTATCCTGCAAACGTAATTGACCACCCCAATCCTCCTGCCAGTCTTTATGCAGATAGAACACGGTTGAAATCATGCGGTCATTTTTCTGTTGTGGATTATCCCGATGCAGCGTATAAAACTCACCTGCGTGATAACAGGCAAAATGCGCCTCCACCTCTTTAATTCCCAGATAAAAAGCCTGATTCAAAACTTTGGATAAATGTTTCAGAGTCTGGATATGTTGCTGCGCAATCGGAAGTTGACCATCAATCCATAAAATATGATCGCTACGAATGTGACTCATCACACCATTCTGTACACCTGCCGCCCTGAACTGTTCCAGATGTAAACTACATTCATCTACCAGAGCCTGTACATATTCATTTGGATACACCTCATCAATCAGGGCAAATCCAGCATCATTTAAATCATCCAGAATCTTGTCCAGATTCCAGTGGCTTGGGAGGGAAGAAGATTGCATACAGTTCCAGTTCACGCTTAATCGTTTATAGGGCAATTTGAGGTGATCACATCAATGCTAAAGAATAGCCTCTATTTTCATGTTAAACTATCCTCTGAATTGAGGAATAATTGTCAACATGAATTACCGTCACCATTTCCATGCGGGTAACTTTGCCGATGTTATGAAGCATGTACTCTTGCTTCAACTACTCACGCGTTTAAATGCCAAAGATAAACCATATCGATATATTGATACTCATGGCGGGGCGGGCAAGTATGATCTATCACTTGCGCCAGCGCAAAAATCTGGCGAATTCTTAACAGGGATTCATCGTCTGGTACAGTTGGGTGAAATGGAAAAACGCCAGGCACCTGAAGCCATTCAGGAATACCTGAAACTGGTGGAAAGCCTGCGTGCTGAAGAGGGCAAAGGCAGCTATCCTGGTTCTCCGTGGTTTGCCTTGCAGGCGATGCGTGAAATTGATAAAGCGACTGTGTTTGAAATGCAGCGTGATGTATTCCAGCAATTACGCCACAACATCCGTGATAAACGTATGGGCTTGCATGAGCGTGATGCTTATGAGGGTTTGTTGGGTGTTATTCCACCTAAAGAAAAACGTGGTTTGGTCATGATCGACCCACCTTATGAGATCGAGCGTAAAGATTTCCCACAACTGGTTGAGCTGTTGCAGACTGCCTATAAAAAATGGCCTACAGGTGTATTTGCGGTTTGGTATCCAATTAAAGACCGTGCCATGATCGAACGTTTTGAAAAGAAAATGTTCAAGACGGGGATTCGCCGTCAGTTGGTGTGCGAAATCTGTGTATGGCCAGATGACACACCAGTCGGGTTAAATGGCTGTGGTTTGTTGGTGATCAACCCACCCTGGAAGTTCTCAGAAGATGCGGACCAGGCTCTACAATGGCTATTCCCACATTTGCGCATGAGTGAAAATGGTGGTCACGCTGCGGTGCGTTGGTTGGTGGGTGAATAAGCCCACCACCGTCACGATATTCTCGAGGAATTGAAAATAATGACAAATTCTCTTAAACCAGATTCTGATTTAGATAATAGAGACCATTCTTTCGATGGCATCACATTTGAAGTGGAAGAAGAAGAGCAGACGCATGAGGGACAGAAAGTAAAACGCCGTGGCATCTATCTATGGCCTAACCTGATTACCACTGCTGCACTTCTTTCGGGTTTCTATTCCATCATCGCAAGCATGAATGGAAACTTTAACCAGGCGATTTATGCCATTTTTCTGGCGGCATTGCTGGATGGTCTGGATGGTCGTGTTGCACGCGCAATCGGGGCACAAAGTGCATTTGGCGAACAATATGATTCACTGTCTGACCTATTGGCATTTGGTGTTGCGCCAGCAATTCTGATGTATAGCTGGAGTTTACATGACCTTGGCCGTATTGGTTTGGCATGTTGCTTTATCTATACGGCCTGTGCCGCATTCCGTTTAGCACGTTTCAATGTGCAGATTGGCGTGGTAGACAAGCGTTACTTTATTGGAATTGCCAGCCCGCTTGCAGCGGTGACGGTGATCTCAATGGTCTGGGTTGAACAGGATTTTCCATTCGTTTTTGACTTAAAGGATATCGTGGTTCAGGTTGTTAACTGTGTGGTTATGATAGGTATTGGCCTATTGATGATTTCAAATATCAAGTACTACTCATTTAAACAAATGGACCGCAAACGTGTACCTTTTGTTGTGATGCTGCCTGTGGTCTTGATTTTTGCCGCAATCACGTACAACATTCCAGTAGGAATCCTGATGGTATCTATTCTCTATATTCTTTCAGGCTTGGTAACCACTTTATTTGCCAAAAAGAATGATTCAAAAATAACAACCTAAAAAATGGAGGTTCAGTATGCCAATATTGATGAATAACAATCAATTAAAGCTGCTGAACCTGAATAAGACAGATGCTTTAACTTTTTATCTCCCAAAAGGCTTGTTCAAGATCGTCTATCAGGCCTTGATTTTGCCAAACTTGCCTGAACCGTTTCATTACCTCAACTTTATCAGCCTGATTGGGCAACCACGAATTCCTGTCTGTTATAACGCCAGCTCAATTGCGACCACAGCTATTGATACCGCAACCGTTTTGGTCAGTAGTAGTGTTGCCACTGTAGGGCATCTCAAAAGTTATAGTGCCAAAGAACAGTGTCAGTTTGAAATGGACCGTTATCAATTTTTAGATGTTGACCATATTCAGGCAGAATTTCCCAATTATTACTTTAAGCGTATTGATGAAGAATTAAGTTGTCAGCTTAAGGTAAATACCCATGCGGAAATAGAAAATCATTCAGCTTTACAATGGGGTGTAGCGGACTATTGGTATGCAAGATGCCAGTGTGAGGGTGAAATCACCTACAAAAAACAGAAATACCAAATTGAGGCACAGGGTATCTTAAAACATGCCAGGGCAATTTACTTACCTTTCATAGCCTTTAATTTTTTTACTTATCAAATTATTCAGGTGACTCCAGACTTACAAATCGTATTCTCAGAACTAAGGAACCAATGGAACAACATCGTTTTTTCAAGAATTGAGATTCAGTCTGCGGGACAGGAAACACGACTTTATGAGAAACAGGTCATTTTTGATGTGACACGGGTCTATCCTAAAATCCAGACACCCAATGGTCGGGAAATGTATTTGCCCAGAGAATTTATTTGGCAGTATCAGGAAAATGATGAGGTTGTTTTTCATCTACAGGCACAAAGCCGAGGGGACTATAAATTTGGCTTGGCAGCGGGTTATGTGGGAAGCTTCAACTACCAATTGTTCTGGAAAAATGAAAATTATGAGGGTTCAGGCTACTGCGAATATGTGGACTGTCGTCCCTTGCATTGGCAGGAAAAAAGTAAAACTGAACAAATAATGGACCAAATTCCACATTTTCAACCCTATTTGTGCAAGAAGTAGGCAGTTGTTGCAATAATTTAAAGAAAGGGGTTGCAAGGTATTTAGAATGATCTATAATGCGACTCCATCGGCGGTGCTGTTGATTGAAAGTTGTTTTAAATCAATTATTTAAAGTGGTTTAAAATAAAGTTGAAATTACCTGTTGACTTTAAAGAGATTTAGGGTAACATAGCCGACCTAGCTTGATGATGACGAATCATCGAGAAGATCATTAAGAGAATAGAAGAACAACTTGTGTGGATTTTTACTGATTGATTGATCGATATATTATCATTGATTGAATGGTAGAAATTTCTCGAAGTTTATTTGAGCGAATTTTTAGTCAGAAAATTGATGAGCCAAGATTTGTAGCCATAAGCTACTAATGATTTTAAACTGAAGAGTTTGATCATGGCTCAGATTGAACGCTGGCGGCAGGCTTAACACATGCAAGTCGAGCGGGGATTGGGTGCTTGCACCTAATCTTAGCGGCGGACGGGTGAGTAATGCTTAGGAATCTGCCTATTAGTGGGGGACAACATTCCGAAAGGAATGCTAATACCGCATACGTCCTACGGGAGAAAGCAGGGGATCTTCGGACCTTGCGCTAATAGATGAGCCTAAGTCGGATTAGCTAGTTGGTGGGGTAAAGGCCTACCAAGGCGACGATCTGTAGCGGGTCTGAGAGGATGATCCGCCACACTGGGACTGAGACACGGCCCAGACTCCTACGGGAGGCAGCAGTGGGGAATATTGGACAATGGGCGGAAGCCTGATCCAGCCATGCCGCGTGTGTGAAGAAGGCCTTTTGGTTGTAAAGCACTTTAAGCGAGGAGGAGGCTACCTGGATTAATACTCTAGGATAGTGGACGTTACTCGCAGAATAAGCACCGGCTAACTCTGTGCCAGCAGCCGCGGTAATACAGAGGGTGCGAGCGTTAATCGGATTTACTGGGCGTAAAGCGTGCGTAGGCGGCTGATTAAGTCGGATGTGAAATCCCTGAGCTTAACTTAGGAATTGCATTCGATACTGGTCAGCTAGAGTATGGGAGAGGATGGTAGAATTCCAGGTGTAGCGGTGAAATGCGTAGAGATCTGGAGGAATACCGATGGCGAAGGCAGCCATCTGGCCTAATACTGACGCTGAGGTACGAAAGCATGGGGAGCAAACAGGATTAGATACCCTGGTAGTCCATGCCGTAAACGATGTCTACTAGCCGTTGGGGCCTTTGAGGCTTTAGTGGCGCAGCTAACGCGATAAGTAGACCGCCTGGGGAGTACGGTCGCAAGACTAAAACTCAAATGAATTGACGGGGGCCCGCACAAGCGGTGGAGCATGTGGTTTAATTCGATGCAACGCGAAGAACCTTACCTGGCCTTGACATAGTAGAAACTTTCCAGAGATGGATTGGTGCCTTCGGGAATCTACATACAGGTGCTGCATGGCTGTCGTCAGCTCGTGTCGTGAGATGTTGGGTTAAGTCCCGCAACGAGCGCAACCCTTTTCCTTACTTGCCAGCATTTCGGATGGGAACTTTAAGGATACTGCCAGTGACAAACTGGAGGAAGGCGGGGACGACGTCAAGTCATCATGGCCCTTACGGCCAGGGCTACACACGTGCTACAATGGTCGGTACAAAGGGTTGCTACCTAGCGATAGGATGCTAATCTCAAAAAGCCGATCGTAGTCCGGATTGGAGTCTGCAACTCGACTCCATGAAGTCGGAATCGCTAGTAATCGCGGATCAGAATGCCGCGGTGAATACGTTCCCGGGCCTTGTACACACCGCCCGTCACACCATGGGAGTTTGTTGCACCAGAAGTAGGTAGTCTAACCTTAGGGGGGACGCTTACCACGGTGTGGCCGATGACTGGGGTGAAGTCGTAACAAGGTAGCCGTAGGGGAACCTGCGGCTGGATCACCTCCTTAACGAAAGATTGACGATCGGTAAGAATCCACAACAAGTTGTTCTTCGAGATATATCGAATGAAAGATAGAAAAAGTATTGTTTCTCTTTTTTAATTTTAGAGATAAGTCGTGCACTACGCGCTGCGCTTGTCTTGCGAAATAAAAGAAGAGATCAACGATCTCTTCTTTTATTTCTCAGGGTCTGTAGCTCAGTTGGTTAGAGCACACGCTTGATAAGCGTGGGGTCACAAGTTCAAGTCTTGTCAGACCCACCACTACTGACGAAGTGATGAATAATCACAAGCTACTAGATGAGAAGATATATCGTTCATTATGATTGTAAGCTGGGGACTTAGCTTAGTTGGTAGAGCGCCTGCTTTGCACGCAGGAGGTCAGGAGTTCGACTCTCCTAGTCTCCACCAGAGCTTCGATCAGCAAAGCAACGCTTTGCCGAAGCGCAAGACAAGCAGCTATGCTGCGCGTAGTATCTGATCTAATATGGTAGTGAAAGATATTTTTAAATTATAGAACTTAATAAATAAGGTGAATCAAGAGATTGATTTAGATTTATTAACTTCTGTGATTTATCACAGTTTACTGCAAGCTGACGAGGCTGTAGTTAATCATTAACAGATTAGAATTTGAGTCTGAAATAAATTGTTCACTCATTCAATAACAAAGCAAGAAGAATTAATTCTTTAAGCTGAGTTGTTAGAAATGAGAACTAGCAAAAACACTGAATCAAGCGTTTTGGTATATGAATTTAGATTGAAGCTGTACGGTGCTTAAGTGCACGGGACTTCGAACTGTAGATTAAATAGATCATTAATTATTTATTTAATTGTCTTAATCCTACTTGTAGGGATTAACGACTGTTTGGGGTTCTATAGTCAAGTAATTAAGTGCATGTGGTGGATGCCTTGGCAGTCAGAGGCGAAGAAAGACGTGATAGCCTGCGAAAAGCTCCGGGGAGGCGGCAAATATCCTGTGATCCGGAGATATCTGAATGGGGGAACCCACTTACCATAAGGTAGGTATTGCAACATGAATACATAGTGTTGCAAGGCGAACGAGGGGAAGTGAAACATCTCAGTACCCTTAGGAAAAGAAATCAATTGAGATTCCCTTAGTAGCGGCGAGCGAACGGGGAGTAGCCCATTAAGTTATGTGTGTTTTAGTGGAACGCTCTGGGAAGTGCGAACGTAGAGGGTGATATTCCCGTACACGAAAGGGCACACATAATGATGACGAGTAGGGCGAGGCACGTGAAACCTTGTCTGAATATGGGGGGACCATCCTCCAAGGCTAAATACTCCTGACTGACCGATAGTGAACCAGTACCGTGAGGGAAAGGCGAAAAGAACCCCTGTGAGGGGAGTGAAATAGATCCTGAAACCGCATGCATACAAGCAGTGGGAGCCGACATGTTCGGTGACTGCGTACCTTTTGTATAATGGGTCAGCGACTTATATTCAGTAGCGAGGTTAACCGAATAGGGGAGCCGTAGAGAAATCGAGTCTTAATAGGGCGTTTAGTTGCTGGGTATAGACCCGAAACCAGGCGATCTATCCATGAGCAGGTTGAAGGTTGGGTAACACTAACTGGAGGACCGAACCCACTGTCGTTGAAAAGCCAGGGGATGACTTGTGGATAGGGGTGAAAGGCTAATCAAGCCTGGTGATAGCTGGTTCTCCCCGAAAGCTATTTAGGTAGCGCCTCGGACGAATACCATTGGGGGTAGAGCACTGTTTCGGCTAGGGGGTCATCCCGACTTACCAAACCGATGCAAACTCCGAATACCAATGAGTACTATCCGGGAGACAGACTGCGGGTGCTAACGTCCGTAGTCAAGAGGAAAACAATCCAGACCGCCAGCTAAGGCCCCAAAATCATAGTTAAGTGGGAAACGATGTGGGAAGGCATAGACAGCTAGGAGGTTGGCTTAGAAGCAGCCACCCTTTAAAGAAAGCGTAATAGCTCACTAGTCGAGTCGGCCTGCGCGGAAGATGTAACGGGGCTAAAACTATGTGCCGAAGCTGCGGATGTAACTTTTAAGTTACGTGGTAGGGGAGCGTTCTGTAAGCCGAAGAAGGTGTATTGAGAAGTATGCTGGAGGTATCAGAAGTGCGAATGCTGACGTGAGTAACGACAAAACGGGTGAAAAACCCGTTCGCTGAAAGACCAAGGGTTCCAGTCCAACGTTAATCGGGGCTGGGTGAGTCGACCCCTAAGGCGAGGCCGAGAGGCGTAGTCGATGGGAAATTGGTTAATATTCC
>NZ_KB849209.1 GCF_000368025.1 Acinetobacter parvus DSM 16617 = CIP 108168 | reverse complement strand
CAGACTTCCCTGTAGATAAGGGATTAAGACTCCTCTTTTGGTTTTGCTGATTTACGGATCCAGAGTCTGAACAGACTTCCCTGTAGATAAGGGATGAACGAGGATCAGCAAAGCACTGCTTTGCCCGAGTGCAAGACGAAAGCTTTGCTTGAGTTAGACGTGAACCCTCGATAGTATCTATTGCAAAATACTGGATAAAACGACCACCTATTCCTGTTCGTAACATACCAGTCATTCCTATTTCTTGAACCACTTGGATATGAGACAAAATCTCATATCCTTTTAACTGGTTACATAGCTAATTTTGCGGATACTAAACGATTCATACTTACACCACGTTCTGCTGCTTCTAATGCTAGTTTTTGATGAACCATTGATGGAACACGTACAGCAAAACGACCACTATATTTCTTCTCTGAAAGTGGCACTGGTACTTTTTCATTATTACTGATCATATCGGCTACAACCTCAGCAACAACATTAACAATACCTGAAAATGCTTTAGATTGATCTGCATCAAGCCAAGATAATGATGGAAATTCAGCACATTGTCCAACGTATTCATTATCTTCTGCTGACCACATAACACGGTAAGTATATTGCTTACTATCCATTTTCCACCTCACAATACGTTAAGTTTATCGAGTGCAGCCAAAACTTGCTTCACTTGGTATGGTTTAGCTTTCCCACCATCATCTTGAAGGTTTATACGAGGATCGCCTTGCCACGGTGTTTTAAATACGGTGTGACTACCACCTGTTTGTCTTGGCTCACCAAAATACTGTTTGCAAACCTTGATTAAATCCACAAAACGAATATTTTTTGGATTATTCCGCATTTGCTCTATGAGTTGATCAATATTAGCCATTAATATGCTCAATAATTCCAATCTCTAAATAGTATCAATAATGGTACTATTATTCAAGTGCTGATTTCACCATCACCATGTACAAGCCAAGACGGATTAACCTTTAGATACTCTGCTATTTCTCGAAGTTGATGGAAAGATGGTTCATGTTTACCTTGTATCCAATCTAATACAGGTTCAGCAGTTTCATATCCTAGTTGTTCAGCAATGTGTGTATATTTAATTTCTTTTACCTGTAATGAATTAAACAACTCTATTGCTTTAGTTAAGCGATTTGATAGTTCTTTCTTGCGATCAATAAGTTGATATTGGTTCAATACACTATTATTGTCTAATTTTTTAAAGTTAAAGCTATTTTCTAATCGTGCCACAATTTCAGCATTCATAGATCGTTTCAAGCCTTGAGCTTCATTTTCAATTTTTAACTTTAATGTTGTTGGTAATCTAAGTTTAAATTGTGCATCTACTGTTTGTGGTTTATTCATTTTCGGCTCATTACGAAAGGAACGACTGGTACGTTACGAACAAGAATGGGTGGTATGTTTATGCAGGAATATGCAATCTATTTTAGATACTTCCCTGTAGATAAGGGATTAAGACCATTGAAAACAGTATAGTAGTCACGAATCCAATGTCTGAACAGACTTCCCTGTAGATAAGGGATGAACGAGGATCAGCAAAGCACTGCTTTCCCCGAGTGCAAGACGAAAGCTTCGATTGAGTTAGACGTGAACCCTCGATAGTATCTGTTTTTGGATACTTCCCTGTAGATAAGGGATGAACGAGGA
>NZ_KB849208.1 GCF_000368025.1 Acinetobacter parvus DSM 16617 = CIP 108168 | reverse complement strand
CCGAGTGCAAGACGAAAGCTTCGATTGAGTTAGACGTGAACCCTCGATAGTATCTGTTTTTGGATACTTCCCTGTAGATAAGGGATGAACGAGGATCAGCAAAGCACTGCTTTGCCCGAGTGCAAGACGAAAGCTTTGCTTGAGTTAGACGTGAACCCTCGATAGTATCTATTGCAAAATACTGGATAAAACGACCACCTATTCCTGTTCGTAACATACCAGTCATTCCTATTTCTTGAACCACTTGGATATGAGACAAAATCTCATATCCTTTTAACTGGTTACATAGCTAATTTTGCGGATACTAAACGATTCATACTTACACCACGTTCTGCTGCTTCTAATGCTAGTTTTTGATGAACCATTGATGGAACACGTACAGCAAAACGACCACTATATTTCTTCTCTGAAAGTGGCACTGGTACTTTTTCATTATTACTGATCATATCGGCTACAACCTCAGCAACAACATTAACAATACCTGAAAATGCTTTAGATTGATCTGCATCAAGCCAAGATAATGATGGAAATTCAGCACATTGTCCAACGTATTCATTATCTTCTGCTGACCACATAACACGGTAAGTATATTGCTTACTATCCATTTTCCACCTCACAATACGTTAAGTTTATCGAGTGCAGCCAAAACTTGCTTCACTTGGTATGGTTTAGCTTTCCCACCATCATCTTGAAGGTTTATACGAGGATCGCCTTGCCACGGTGTTTTAAATACGGTGTGACTACCACCTGTTTGTCTTGGCTCACCAAAATACTGTTTGCAAACCTTGATTAAATCCACAAAACGAATATTTTTTGGATTATTCCGCATTTGCTCTATGAGTTGATCAATATTAGCCATTAATATGCTCAATAATTCCAATCTCTAAATAGTATCAATAATGGTACTATTATTCAAGTGCTGATTTCACCATCACCATGTACAAGCCAAGACGGATTAACCTTTAGATACTCTGCTATTTCTCGAAGTTGATGGAAAGATGGTTCATGTTTACCTTGTATCCAATCTAATACAGGTTCAGCAGTTTCATATCCTAGTTGTTCAGCAATGTGTGTATATTTAATTTCTTTTACCTGTAATGAATTAAACAACTCTATTGCTTTAGTTAAGCGATTTGATAGTTCTTTCTTGCGATCAATAAGTTGATATTGGTTCAATACACTATTATTGTCTAATTTTTTAAAGTTAAAGCTATTTTCTAATCGTGCCACAATTTCAGCATTCATAGATCGTTTCAAGCCTTGAGCTTCATTTTCAATTTTTAACTTTAATGTTGTTGGTAATCTAAGTTTAAATTGTGCATCTACTGTTTGTGGTTTATTCATTTTCGGCTCATTACGAAAGGAACGACTGGTACGTTACGAACAAGAATGGGTGGTATGTTTATGCAGGAATATGCAATCTATTTTAGATACTTCCCTGTAGATAAGGGATTAAGACCATTGAAAACAGTATAGTAGTCACGAATCCAATGTCTGAACAGACTTCCCTGTAGATAAGGGATGAACGAGGATCAGCAAAGCACTGCTTTCCCCGAGTGCAAGACGAAAGCTTCGATTGAGTTAGACGTGAACCCTCGATAGTATCTGTTTTTGGATACTTCCCTGTAGATAAGGGATGAACGAGGA
>NZ_KB849207.1:72216-129261 GCF_000368025.1 Acinetobacter parvus DSM 16617 = CIP 108168 | reverse complement strand
TGGATTAATACTCTAGGATAGTGGACGTTACTCGCAGAATAAGCACCGGCTAACTCTGTGCCAGCAGCCGCGGTAATACAGAGGGTGCGAGCGTTAATCGGATTTACTGGGCGTAAAGCGTGCGTAGGCGGCTGATTAAGTCGGATGTGAAATCCCTGAGCTTAACTTAGGAATTGCATTCGATACTGGTCAGCTAGAGTATGGGAGAGGATGGTAGAATTCCAGGTGTAGCGGTGAAATGCGTAGAGATCTGGAGGAATACCGATGGCGAAGGCAGCCATCTGGCCTAATACTGACGCTGAGGTACGAAAGCATGGGGAGCAAACAGGATTAGATACCCTGGTAGTCCATGCCGTAAACGATGTCTACTAGCCGTTGGGGCCTTTGAGGCTTTAGTGGCGCAGCTAACGCGATAAGTAGACCGCCTGGGGAGTACGGTCGCAAGACTAAAACTCAAATGAATTGACGGGGGCCCGCACAAGCGGTGGAGCATGTGGTTTAATTCGATGCAACGCGAAGAACCTTACCTGGCCTTGACATAGTAGAAACTTTCCAGAGATGGATTGGTGCCTTCGGGAATCTACATACAGGTGCTGCATGGCTGTCGTCAGCTCGTGTCGTGAGATGTTGGGTTAAGTCCCGCAACGAGCGCAACCCTTTTCCTTACTTGCCAGCATTTCGGATGGGAACTTTAAGGATACTGCCAGTGACAAACTGGAGGAAGGCGGGGACGACGTCAAGTCATCATGGCCCTTACGGCCAGGGCTACACACGTGCTACAATGGTCGGTACAAAGGGTTGCTACCTAGCGATAGGATGCTAATCTCAAAAAGCCGATCGTAGTCCGGATTGGAGTCTGCAACTCGACTCCATGAAGTCGGAATCGCTAGTAATCGCGGATCAGAATGCCGCGGTGAATACGTTCCCGGGCCTTGTACACACCGCCCGTCACACCATGGGAGTTTGTTGCACCAGAAGTAGGTAGTCTAACCTTAGGGAGGACGCTTACCACGGTGTGGCCGATGACTGGGGTGAAGTCGTAACAAGGTAGCCGTAGGGGAACCTGCGGCTGGATCACCTCCTTAACGAAAGATTGACGATCGGTAAGAATCCACAACAAGTTGTTCTTCGAGATATATCGAATGAAAGATAGAAAAAGTATTGTTTCTCTTTTTTAATTTTAGAGATAAGTCGTGCACTACGCGCTGCGCTTGTCTTGCGAAATAAAAGAAGAGATCAACGATCTCTTCTTTTATTTCTCAGGGTCTGTAGCTCAGTTGGTTAGAGCACACGCTTGATAAGCGTGGGGTCACAAGTTCAAGTCTTGTCAGACCCACCACTACTGACGAAGTGATGAATAATCACAAGCTACTAGATGAGAAGATATATCGTTCATTATGATTGTAAGCTGGGGACTTAGCTTAGTTGGTAGAGCGCCTGCTTTGCACGCAGGAGGTCAGGAGTTCGACTCTCCTAGTCTCCACCAGAGCTTCGATCAGCAAAGCAACGCTTTGCCGAAGCGCAAGACAAGAAGCTATGCTGCGCGTAGTATCTGATCTAATATGGTAGTGAAAGATATTTTTAAATTATAGAACTTAATAAATAAGGTGAATCAAGAGATTGATTTAGATTTATTAACTTCTGTGATTTATCACAGTTTACTGCAAGCTGACGAGGCTGTAGTTAATCATTAACAGATTAGAATTTGAGTCTGAAATAAATTGTTCACTCATTCAATAACAAAGCAAGAAGAATTAATTCTTTAAGCTGAGTTGTTAGAAATGAGAACTAGCAAAAACACTGAATCAAGCGTTTTGGTATATGAATTTAGATTGAAGCTGTACGGTGCTTAAGTGCACGGGACTTCGAACTGTAGATTAAATAGATCATTAATTATTTATTTAATTGTCTTAATCCTACTTGTAGGGATTAACGACTGTTTGGGGTTGTATAGTCAAGTAATTAAGTGCATGTGGTGGATGCCTTGGCAGTCAGAGGCGAAGAAAGACGTGATAGCCTGCGAAAAGCTCCGGGGAGGCGGCAAATATCCTGTGATCCGGAGATATCTGAATGGGGGAACCCACTTACCATAAGGTAGGTATTGCAACATGAATACATAGTGTTGCAAGGCGAACGAGGGGAAGTGAAACATCTCAGTACCCTTAGGAAAAGAAATCAATTGAGATTCCCTTAGTAGCGGCGAGCGAACGGGGAGTAGCCCATTAAGTTATGTGTGTTTTAGTGGAACGCTCTGGGAAGTGCGAACGTAGAGGGTGATATTCCCGTACACGAAAGGGCACACATAATGATGACGAGTAGGGCGAGGCACGTGAAACCTTGTCTGAATATGGGGGGACCATCCTCCAAGGCTAAATACTCCTGACTGACCGATAGTGAACCAGTACCGTGAGGGAAAGGCGAAAAGAACCCCTGTGAGGGGAGTGAAATAGATCCTGAAACCGCATGCATACAAGCAGTGGGAGCCGACATGTTCGGTGACTGCGTACCTTTTGTATAATGGGTCAGCGACTTATATTCAGTAGCGAGGTTAACCGAATAGGGGAGCCGTAGAGAAATCGAGTCTTAATAGGGCGTTTAGTTGCTGGGTATAGACCCGAAACCAGGCGATCTATCCATGAGCAGGTTGAAGGTTGGGTAACACTAACTGGAGGACCGAACCCACTGTCGTTGAAAAGCCAGGGGATGACTTGTGGATAGGGGTGAAAGGCTAATCAAGCCTGGTGATAGCTGGTTCTCCCCGAAAGCTATTTAGGTAGCGCCTCGGACGAATACCATTGGGGGTAGAGCACTGTTTCGGCTAGGGGGTCATCCCGACTTACCAAACCGATGCAAACTCCGAATACCAATGAGTACTATCCGGGAGACAGACTGCGGGTGCTAACGTCCGTAGTCAAGAGGAAAACAATCCAGACCGCCAGCTAAGGCCCCAAAATCATAGTTAAGTGGGAAACGATGTGGGAAGGCATAGACAGCTAGGAGGTTGGCTTAGAAGCAGCCACCCTTTAAAGAAAGCGTAATAGCTCACTAGTCGAGTCGGCCTGCGCGGAAGATGTAACGGGGCTAAAACTATGTGCCGAAGCTGCGGATGTAACTTTTAAGTTACGTGGTAGGGGAGCGTTCTGTAAGCCGAAGAAGGTGTATTGAGAAGTATGCTGGAGGTATCAGAAGTGCGAATGCTGACGTGAGTAACGACAAAACGGGTGAAAAACCCGTTCGCTGAAAGACCAAGGGTTCCAGTCCAACGTTAATCGGGGCTGGGTGAGTCGACCCCTAAGGCGAGGCCGAGAGGCGTAGTCGATGGGAAATTGGTTAATATTCCCATACTTCTGTGTAATGCGATGAGAGGACGGAGAAGGTTAAGTCAGCCTGGCGTTGGTTGTCCAGGTGGAAGACAGTAGGCATGTATCTTAGGCAAATCCGGGGTACTCTATGCTGAGAGTCGATAGCAAGCTGTACTTGTACAGTGAAGTGGCTGATACCATGCTTCCAGGAAAAGTCTCTAAGCTTCAGTTACACAGGAATCGTACCCGAAACCGACACAGGTGGTCAGGTCGAGTAGACCAAAGCGCTTGAGAGAACTCTGCTGAAGGAACTAGGCAAAATGGTACCGTAACTTCGGGAGAAGGTACGCTGCTGACGGTGATGGGACTTGCTCCCTGAGCGGTTGGCAGCCGCAGAAACCAGGCCGCTGCAACTGTTTATTAAAAACATAGCACTCTGCAAACACGAAAGTGGACGTATAGGGTGTGATGCCTGCCCGGTGCTGGAAGGTTAATTGATGGGGTTAGCGTAAGCGAAGCTCTTGATCGAAGCCCCAGTAAACGGCGGCCGTAACTATAACGGTCCTAAGGTAGCGAAATTCCTTGTCGGGTAAGTTCCGACCTGCACGAATGGCATAATGATGGCGGCGCTGTCTCCAGCAGAGGCTCAGTGAAATCGAAATCGCTGTGAAGATGCAGTGTACCCGCGGCTAGACGGAAAGACCCCGTGAACCTTTACTGCAGCTTGACATTGAACTTTGACCTTACTTGTGTAGGATAGGTGGGAGGCTTTGAAGTTGGAACGCTAGTTCCAATGGAGCCGTCCTTGAAATACCACCCTGGTAATGTTGAGGTTCTAACTCTGCCCCGTAATCCGGGGCGAGGACCATGTCTGGTGGGTAGTTTGACTGGGGCGGTCTCCTCCTAAAGAGTAACGGAGGAGTACGAAGGTGCGCTCAGCGTGGTCGGAAATCACGCGTAGAGTATAAAGGCAAAAGCGCGCTTAACTGCGAGACCCACAAGTCGAGCAGGTACGAAAGTAGGTCTTAGTGATCCGGTGGTTCTGTATGGAAGGGCCATCGCTCAACGGATAAAAGGTACTCTGGGGATAACAGGCTGATACCGCCCAAGAGTTCATATCGACGGCGGTGTTTGGCACCTCGATGTCGGCTCATCTCATCCTGGGGCTGAAGCAGGTCCCAAGGGTATGGCTGTTCGCCATTTAAAGAGGTACGCGAGCTGGGTTTAGAACGTCGTGAGACAGTTCGGTCCCTATCTACCGTGGGCGCTGGAAATTTGAGAGGATCTGCTCCTAGTACGAGAGGACCAGAGTGGACGAACCTCTGGTGTACCGGTTGTCACGCCAGTCGCATCGCCGGGTAGCTATGTTCGGAAGGGATAACCGCTGAAAGCATCTAAGCGGGAAGCCTACCTCAAGATAAGATTTCCCTAGGACTTTATGTCCTCTAAAGAGCCGTTCGAGACCAGGACGTTGATAGGTTGGGTGTGGAAGCACGGTGACGTGTGAAGCTGACCAATACTAATTGCTCGTGAGGCTTGACTATACAACACCCAAACAGTTGTTGTATTCAAGATAAGTTCAATACATAACTTGATTTAGTGTAAAAACTAGTTAAAATGCTGAACACAAAGTTAGACTCAATATCTAATCCGTTAATAACTCTTTGGTTCGTAAGTAAGGCAGACATGAAGTGAAAACACAACATGATCAATAAGACCCCAAAACACCACAACAGTTTGCTGGCGACAATAGCAAGAGTGAACCACCTGATCCCTTCCCGAACTCAGAAGTGAAACCTCTTCGCGCTGATGGTAGTGTGGCACTTGCCATGTGAGAGTAAGTCATCGCCAGCTTTTAAATTCAAACACCCCTAACCTGACGGTTAGGGGTGTTTTTTATTGCAACGAGAAAAATAAATTGGGGAAAATTACGGTATAACTATTGGGGAAAAGATAAAGCGTGATGTGAATATGCAAAATAATAATCTTGGTTCTTGGCAATCTAGCCTACAGACATTGGTTTATATTTTATTGTTTTTAATTCTCTTTGGATGGTTGTTGAAAATTGGGCAAGGCTTTTTATTGCCAATCCTTGTTGCGACGATAGCGATGTATATCCTTATCACATTAAGTCATTGGCTAGTAAAGTTTCCTGTTTTGAAATCTACGCCAGAATGGTTTAGAAGAATATTGGTATTAATCAGTTTTATTGTGGTGATGGTTCAGCTTATTAGTTTAGTGATTACAACTGGACAGAAAATTTTGGCTAAGATGCCAATCTATGAAGCGAATATTGAACAGGTTTTTTTGTATGTAAACGCGTATTTAGGGTGGAGTGATAGTCCGGACTGGCAAATCTTTAGAGAAATGCTGATGAGCCAGATTAATCTTCAAAGTCTCATTACTTCGACACTTACTTCATTTAGTGCGCTGACAGGCATGTTTGTTGTCATTATTGTATATGCCTTATTTTTATTGAATGAGCGAGATCAGTTCGTTAAAAAATTAATGATTGCATTTCCAGATGGTAAAACTGAACAAACGCGGTTATTGATCGCGGATATTAATAAAAAGATTAGTGAATATCTTGTCGTTAAGACACTTATTAATTTGATTTTAGCAACGATTTGTTTTGTTATTCTTTGGGCGTGTGGTGTGGAGTATGCATTATTTTGGGCTTTAATTATTGGTTTGTTTAACTATATTCCATACGTTGGTTCTTTATTCGGTGTGATTTTCCCTGTTCTAATGACATTGGCTCAAACTGGTTCGCTGAAATTAACTATTCTGGTTGCAATTCTATTGACGGTTGCACAAATGTTTGTAGGAAATTTTCTAGAGCCACGTATGATTGGTAAACAAATCAATTTATCTCCGTTTGTTGTTTTGCTTTCCTTGTCTTTGTGGTCTTCATTGTGGGGAATCGCAGGAGCGATTTTAGCAATTCCTCTTACTTCAATTTTTGTAATTGTTTTGGAAGCATTTCGATCTACTCGCCCATTTGCTATTTTACTCATGCAGAATCCGAAAAATTACGATCAATCATAACCGTGATAATAGGGCTTAAATACTTACTAATAGGATTTGGGCTCTTATTTCGGATAAATATCTCAACGTTTTTGATAAATGATTATGGATAAAATTGATGTGTATTTTGCCAAGCGCTTGCTTGGTTTTTTCTTTTTTGATAAGGTAAAGCGCTTATAAATACTCTAATCGACTCAGAATTATTCAAGCTAGGAAGCAGAAAATGCAACTTAATCCGATCTACTATAATGAACAACACCAAGCTTTTGCAGACAATGTACGTCGATTCGTGCAAAAAGAAATGGCTCCATTTGTTAATGAATGGGATGAGGCTGAAACGTTTCCTCGAGAGCTTTATAAGAAAGCTGCTGAGATTGGATTATTGGGCTTAGGCTTTGGTGAAGAATATGGGGGTATTCCGGATGCTGATCCTTTTTATTCGTTACTCGCTGGTGTGGAAATGGCGAAAGCGGGTTCAGGTGGTGTGCATATTTCGTTGATGGTACATACCATCGGTGCTCCACCAATTCAGCATTTTGGAAGTGAAGAACTAAAAGCGAAAGTATTGCCAGATATTATTTCCGGCGAAAAGATTTCGGCTTTGGCAATTACTGAGCCTGGTGGTGGATCTGATGTTGCCGCTTTGCAGACCGTTTCCACTTAAAACCTGTGATTATTGGCATGTTTTTATTGGGGGCATTCTCTCTAGTGGGTCTAGGCTTCAATTCACCACAGCCTGTAATTTATTTATTGGTCGGCTTAGCGGGTGCTTCTGCCATTGGCAGCAGTATTTTACTGTATAGCTTTGTTGCACAGTATTATCCACTCACGATTCGTTCGACAGGTATCGGTTGTGCTTCTGCAGTGGGGCGTGTAGGTGCGATTGTAGGCCCTATTATCATTGGCGTACTTTTGGGTATGAATTTACCGCATAAAATGAACTTTTTGGCGGTGGCGATTCCTGCGGTGATTGGTGCAATTGCAGTGGCAATGATTCGTTTACAAAGTACATCAAAGGTGGTGAGTGAGCCAAGTGTGGTCAAAAAAGCCAGTCGATCTTATAGTTAATTGATCGTTAATATTGTGGGACTTTGAAATTAAGGAGCATCGCTCCTTAATTTTTTGCCTATTTACTTTGTAGAAGATTCAAGTAAGAAAGTGTATAGCGATACATTTCTATTATGCTCAGGGTGAGTTTCATTGGTTATGATGTCTTGATTAGCTCAAGCTAAGATTGAATAAATAGAGGAGCAATTAGGATGCTTAAGATGAATCGGCAACACTATGGATTTATAGGTCTAGTTACATTGGGTTTAATCACAGGGTGTAATGCACAAGTTCAGCCGAAACAGAACTCGGCTACTTTAGAGTCAAAATCAACTTCTGCACAAAACTTACAACGCTATCAAGTACAGCCAATTGCAGATTTTAATGAGCCGTGGGCATTGACAGAGTTACCAGATGGACGTCTATTAATTACAGAAAAAGCGGGGAAATTAAAACTTTTTAATCCAAAAACAGTTCAAAGCTTAGATGTTCAAGCTATCCCTGAAGTGGCTTATGGCGGACAAGGTGGTTTGGGTGATGTCATTTTAGATCCTGAATTTAAACAGAATCAGCAGATTTATTTAAGTTATGCAGAAGCGGGTACGGGTGGTTACGGTGCAGTCGTGATTCGGGGCAAGCTCTTATTGGATGCTAAACCCACGCCAAAACTTGCCCAAATTCAAAGAATCTGGCAGCAAGTGCCGAAAGTTTCAGGACAGGGACATTATGCACATCGTATAAAGTTTGGTGCAGATGGCAAATTATGGATAAGTTCTGGTGAACGACAAAAGTTTGAACCTGCTCAGGATTTAAAATCTAATTTAGGCAAAATTTTGCGTTTAAATGCAGATGGCACAACCCCTTTAGACAATCCATTTCAAACACATGGCGAGATTGCCAAACAAGTCTGGAGTTTGGGGCATCGAAACCCTTTGGGCATGGCATTTGATTCCGCAGGGCAGCTTTGGGTTGCAGAAATGGGACCTAAAGGTGGCGATGAGTTGAATCTGATTGCCAAGGGCGAAAACTATGGCTATCCGCTGGTGTCGAATGGTGATCACTATAATGGTTTGCCAATTCCAGACCATGCGACTCGTCCTGAATTTACAGCCCCAGTTCTGGATTGGACGCCTGTCATCTCTCCTTCAAGTTTGATGTTTTATACGGGAGATGTATTTCCACACTGGAAGCATAAAGCCATTCTTGGTGGTTTATCTTCAAAAGCAATTATTGTAGTGGATACACAAGCACAGCCTGTTCGGGAGCTACAGCGAATCGCGATGGGGCAGCGGATTCGTGGCGTACTCCAAGCGCAGGATGGCAATATTTGGGTGATTGAAGATGGTCAATCTGCCAGATTGCTTAAATTGGTGGCTCCATAAAATGCCTTTCTTCAGGTCTAAACATATTTTAGGGTGGGACAAAAAACAGATAGAAAAAAGCCCCAACATCATGTCGGGGCTTTTTCAGATTTATGTTTAGGTATTAGTGCTGTTATACCTTTCAGCGTCCTGCCGTTATATTCTTTATTATAGTTATTCTTGCTTTTTGAAACATCCTGTTTCTGTATGCCTTAAATATAAAATGAAAGGTGATTTTTGCCTAGCATCAATTTTCTGCAATGCATGTAAGCTAAAACGTACAACGAGATATCGGTGAAACGAATATCAATAAACTGGATTTATTGAGTTTTAAATGATTGATTATATTTAATAATTGTCTTATTCAATAAAAAATCCCCCAAGTCCATATTCTTGTACTTGGGGGGGTTGAACAGCAGAAAGATGCAGCAAGTATGCAAATTGATTACATCAATTTAATACCTTGTTGTCCAGCAGGGGTGACTCTAAAGATTTCAACTTCAAAGGTAATATTTTTACCCGCTAAAGGGTGGTTAAAGTCTACTTCGGTCACATCATCATTTACAGATTTCACCACGCCATAGAGGCTTTGTTTGGCTTTATCTTCAAACTCAATCATGTGTCCTTCAACTGGACGTTGCTCAAATTTAACCGTATCAAAAGTTTGTACGTTTTCAGGATTCCATGGACCAAATGCTTCTTCAGGTGGAAGACTCACGGTACGACGGTCACCTGCACGTAAACCAAATAATGCCTTTTCAAAGCCAGGTAATAAGTTACCATCGCCAATCACGAGGCTTACGGGTTCTTCACGATTACGTGTATTGTCAATCTCAACACCATTTTCGATTGAAACAGAAAAATGCAAGTCGACTTTTGAGCCATCTTGAATACGAATTTCTTCGTTTGGTTGGATAATTTCGTTCATCTTATGCATCCACGTTTTGGTTACGTTTCTTCTCAAGGAAGAAGGTATCAATCAGCAGTAAAATCGTGCCTAGCGTAATTGAGCTATCCGCAAGGTTGAAGGCTGGGAAATGGCTGTTTTGATAGTAAACATGAATAAAATCGACCACATAGCCTAAGCTGACACGATCAATCAGATTGCCAATTGCACCACCGAGAATCAACGCAATCGCCATCGGTAACACGATCATTTTCTTTGGCATACGCATCAGCCAGAAAATGAAAATCAGCGATACCACACCTGCTAAAGAGGTGAAGAAGTAGCGTTGCCAGCCGCCTGCGTCAGACAAAAAGCTGAATGCAGCCCCGTAGTTATGCAACAGCGTCCAATTTAAAAAGGGCAGTACAGGAACAGGATCTGCATAATTTAAATGTGAACTGGCAATCCATTTAGTCCATTGGTCCAGCACAATGGCGAGGACTGAAAGTCCAAGCCAAAGCAGGTTATGTGGATAAAATTGGAATAAGCCTTTTTTTGCTGGGCTAGTTTGCACAGAATTATGCATATTTTCTCACTTCGCCACTGCCAGTGACGTTGATAATACAACGAGCGCATAAACCAGGATGACCAACATGTGTATTTACATCTGGCAGTACATGCCAGCAACGTACACATTTTTCACCATCTGCTGCGGAGACTTGGACACGTAATCCTGCAAGATCCGTGCTTTCACCTTGTTCAGCATAAGGGTGAACGATGACTTGAGAGGTGATCAAGACAAAACGTAATTCATCAGCCAATTGGTTTAACAATGTCTGTAAGGCTTCATCTGCCCAAAGTTCAACTTTGGCAGATAAGTTACTGCCGATGAGTTTAGCGTTACGTGCGGCTTCAATCTGTTTATTTACTGCTGATTTTACGCTAATCAATGTTTGCCAATCTGCTTCAGACAGTAAGTTTGCTGTTGATGCGGTTGGGATGTCATACCATTCAGCCGTGAACACATATTTACCGGTTTGTTCAGGAATCAATGGCCAAGCTTCTTGTGCGGTAAAGCTCAAGATCGGTGACATCCAGCGAACAAAGGCTTGTACGATGTGATATAGCGCTGTTTGTGCAGAATGACGTGCTTGAGAATCTGCTTTAGTGGTGTACTGACGATCTTTGATGATGTCGAGATAGAAACCACCTAAGTCGTTAATACAGAAGTTGGTCAATGCATTGGTGACGATATGGAAATTCATCTCTTCATAGGCTTGCTGGATGGTTTTTTGAACCTCAGCAGCGCGTTGCAAGATGTATTGATCCAATGCAATCAGTTGGTCGACTGGCAAAGCATCTGTCGATGGTTTGAAACCATTCAAGTTGGCCAACAAGAAACGTAAGGTATTACGAATACGACGATAACCATCTGATGCGCGGCTAAAGATTTCTTTACCAGCCGTCATTTCATAGCGATAGTCAGCAGATGCAATCCAGAAACGTAAACCATCAGCACCCATATCTTTAATAATGTCTTGTGGGGTGATGATGTTGCCTAATGATTTAGACATCTTACGACCTTTCTCATCGACCACGAAACCGTGAGTGAGTAGACCTTTATACGGTGCACGTTCATTAATCGCAATTGAAGTTAACAATGACGATTGGAACCAGCCACGATGTTGGTCTGAACCTTCAAGATACAAATCTGCAGGGTCTTGTAACTCTTCACGTTCACGCAACACTGCATAATGTGTAGTACCTGAGTCAAACCAAACGTCAAGTGTATCGCGTACGGCATTGTACTGTTCAGCATCTGCGCCAATGAAGTCGCTAGCATCGCGGTTATACCAACCATCAATACCTTCTTGTTCGATCAGTTTAGCGACTTCTTCAATGAGTTCAGGTGTACGAGGGTGTAATGCATTAGTATCTTTGTGTACAAAGAATGGGATTGGTACGCCCCAAGTACGTTGACGTGAGATACACCAGTCAGGGCGTCCTTCAATCATGGATTGAATACGATTTTTACCCCAATCTGGGACAAACTCGATGTCATTTTCAATCGCATTCAAGGCTGTCTGACGTAAACCTTTAGCATCCATGCTGATAAACCATTGAGGTGTCGCACGGAAGATAATCGGGGTTTTATGACGCCAGCAGTGTGGGTAGCTGTGTTTGATTGGCTGATGCGCCCATAGACGACCAGCAGCACCCAAAGCTTCGATAATTTTTGGATTGGCTTTATAGATATGTTCGCCTGCAAAAATCGGCGCTGTTGGTAAATATATGCCATTACCACCGACAGGGTTATCAACTTTTAGGTTGTACTGTAAGCCAACTTTATAGTCGTCCACACCGTGTCCAGGAGCGGTATGTACTGCACCTGTACCGCTAGTTGCGATAACGTGTTCACCTAAAATAACAGGCACTTGGCGATCAGTAATCAGAGGATGTTGTAATAAGACATTCTCGATTGCTGAACCTTTAAAATCAGCCAGTACCACTGGATTTTCAAGCTTATAACGCTCAATTGCAGATTCAACCAGATCTTTGGCCAAAATAAAGTTTTGTGTACCACGATCACTTTGTACTTGAACCAGTTGGTAGTCGATTTCAGCATGGAGTGCCACTGCTTGGTTGGCAGGCAGTGTCCAGGGTGTAGTGGTCCAGATCACGATGTCCGTCACATCTTGGACATTTACACCAAGACGGCTGCTTAAGTCTTTAAGATCAACAACCGTAAAGCCAACATCAATCGCATCTGATTTTTTATCTTCGTATTCAACTTCCGCTTCTGCCAGCGCAGAACCACAGTCTAAACACCAGTTCACAGGTTTTAAACCCGGTTCGATATGACCTGCTTTGGCAATTGCGCCAAGCGAACGAACAATGTCTGCTTCTTGCTTAAAGTTCATGGTGAGGTATGGATTATCCCAGTCACCAAATACGCCCATACGCACAAAGTCTTTTTTCTGTAATTCGACTTGGGTGTAGGCATATTCGCGACAAGCTTTACGGAAAGTAGAGGCATCTACTTTAACGCCCACTTTGCCGACTTTTTCTTCGACCTTAAGTTCGATTGGAAGACCGTGACAGTCCCAACCCGGTACGTATGGCGCATCGAAGCCATCCATCACACGGCTTTTAATAATAATGTCTTTAAGGACTTTATTGACGGCATGACCCAAATGAATTTGACCATTGGCATATGGAGGGCCGTCATGAAGAACATATTTTTTCTTACCAATACGCGATTCACGAATCTGCTGATAAATGTTGTCGGCATACCACTCTTCTAACCATTTGGCTTCACGCACAGCCAAATTTGCTTTCATGGCAAATTCAGTATCAGGCAAATTGAGTGTGGCTTTATAATCCACTGCATTTTCAGGAGTTTGCTTATCGCTCATGCAAGTTTTCTTCCAGTTTTATCAGTCTAAACTGACATGTATTACAAATGAAATTTAAATTTAAAAAGGAAATTCTGGTGTGCGCTTACGATAGTCTCGTAATTTTTGCACATCATCATCGATTCCAGCTTTGAGTGCTTCAAGCGAAGGGTAATTCAGTTCACCATGTAGATAGTGAAGGAAAGTTACCCGCATCAATAAGCCATACAGATTAGCAGAAACATCGGGGAAATGTACCTCTAATCGCCATTCTGGCTGGTCTTGTTTGATGGCTGGGCGTGTCCCCACATGACCTGCACCAAACAAACTATCAGCTTGATAGCCTGTAATTCCGTTCAAAGCAGGATCAGTGTGCTTTGTTTTTGCTGTGAGTGAGGCATTTTCACAGACGACATCCACCGCATAAATACCACTTAAACACGGTTTATGGCGGTTTAAACGGACATTGATGGTTGGAAAATCAAGGGTTCGGCCAATCTGGTCGCCATATTGCACCCGTCCCGTAATGCTGTAGGGACGGCCCAGCAGCTTTGCCGCCAAAGCAAGGTCGCCCTGCTGTAGAACCTGACGGATACGGGTTGAACTGACTCGTTCTCCATTCAGTGCCACCGTATTTAAATTGGTGACATCAAAGCCATATTTGCGTAGAAACTCGCTGTTGCCCTGACGGTCTTTACCAAAATGAAAATCATCACCTAGCACTAAGCTTTGTGCATTGAGTTTTAATTTAAGTAGATCAGCAAATTCTGTGGCATTTAAACTTCTAAAATATTGGTCAAATTTCGCAACTGCAATGTAGTCCACACCAAGCTCAGTTAAATATTCTACTTTTTCACGTAATGAGCTAATGCGTGGCGGAGCATCATAAGCTTTAAAAAATTCAAGTGGTTGCGGCTCAAAAATCATCACCAATGTTTTTAAGCCTTGCGCTTCAGCCAACGTTTTGAGTTGGGCAATCATCGCTTGATGGCCGAGGTGGACACCATCAAAATTGCCAATCGTGACCGCAGTTGGGGGTAACTGAAAATCTGGCGATAAAGCGTTGAGACGAAGCAACTTCATGGGCGTTAAATACAGTGATTTTGCAAAGGCTATATATTGCCATATTCTCAGCGTTTCGTCTTGTTGTTGTGTTTTTACACAGAAAATTTTCAATATTTAGAAGTTTTATATCAATTAAATTTATTCATTAAATAAAAATAAATCAATTTTTCTTATTTTATGATTGACCTAAAATAGCTGCATAGTCGCTTGATATTGAGAAAGAGATGAAAAAGCCGTTTTATCAGCTACAACAGAACACCGATGTGATTCGCCATTTTACCCCGAATTGGTTTACTGCAACCATGGGAACGGGTGTGGTGGCGATGATTTTAGCACAGCTGCCTTTTGCCTCATCTGTTTTGTTTATGCTTGCGACCAAATTATGGCAGTTTAATATTCTGTTATTTAGCACTTTTAGTGTGCTCTATATCTTACGCTGGATTTTATTCCCAACCGAAGCAAAGCAGATTTTTAGTCATCCGAATATGAGCTTATTCCTCGGTGCGATTCCGATGGGCTTAGCGACGATTGCCAATGGTTTTCTCATTTTTGGTACGCATTTATATGGTGATATTGCCATCCAGATAGCGACCTATCTCTGGTATCTGGATGTGTTTCTGGCAGTGGTGATTGCATGGGTGGTGCCATTTTGTATGTTTAGCTGCCAAGATCATCAATTACAACGGATGACTGCGGTATGGTTACTCCCGATCGTGGCCTGTGAAGTTGCGGCTAGCTCTGCGGGGCTGCTATTACAGCATTTAGCAGCAGATCAGCATGCGTTAACCATCTTGATCACAGGCTATGTGTTGTGGGGCATTTCTGTCTTACCTGCTTTTGCGATCTTAACGATTTTGATGTTACGTTTGGCTTTGCACCAGTTACCTGAAAAAGAGGTGGCGATTTCTAGCTGGTTATGTTTAGGGCCAATTGGGACAGGTGCCTTGGCGTTATTATTACTGGGTGAACAAGCGCCACGAATCATGCAGGCGATAGGTTTCGAAGGTTTAGCGACATTACTGCCAGCCTTGGGTATTGTGGCAAGTTTAGTGTTATTAGGTTTTGGCTTATGGTGGTTTGGGATTGCGATTTTGACCACACTGCGTCATATGCGTACAGGCATTCCATTTAACTTGGGTTGGTGGGGACTGACTTTCCCATTCGGTGTGTTTATTTTGGCGATCTTTAACTTGGCGCATCAGTTACATATCGACTTCTTACAGTATGCGGCTGTGGTTTTAAGTCTGTTGTTGGTGGGTTTGTGGGCATTGGTGATGAAGAAAACGCTGGCAGGAGCGTACAGCGGTCAATTATTTTTCTCCCCATGTTTGGTCGCCTTACAGCAGAAGATGCAATAATATCAAGGTGTGCTTTAGCACACCTTTTTTGTGTCTCTATTTTGATTTGAACGAGTCTTTTTTATGAATGCTGATATTGCTCTGATTATGGCCTTACCGAATGAATCTAAAGGTTTGTTTGAACAAGTAGGTATTGACGTTCATTACAGTGGAATCGGCAAAATTAATGCAGCATTCAAGGCATTTGAGGTGATTCAAAAGACGGGATGCAAAACGCTGATCAATTTAGGCAGTGCAGGCAGTTCGCACTTCGATGCACATAGTCTGGTTGAGGTGATTACTTTTGTACAACGGGACATGGATGTGTCACCACTGGGTTTTGCCGTGGGCGTGACCCCAATGGATGAGGACATTCCTGCCGAAATCCATGTTCAGCCGCATTTTGAACATTTACCTAAAGGGATCTGTGGTACAGGTGACTCCTTTGAAACAGGACAGCCAAAAGTATCCTGTAATCTGGTGGACATGGAAGCCTATGCCCTCGCCAAAGTGTGCCAGAAGCTTGGGGTGCGTTTGATTTCAGTCAAATATATTACAGATGGTGCCAATGATACGGCTCATTTAGATTGGGAAGAGAATCTGCTGCTTGGCGCACAAAAATTATTGGCGTTGTATCAGGCGCATTTTTAAATAAAAAAGCCTATCTGCTGAGATAGGCCTGATCAATGCTTTCTGGTTTTAACGTGGCAATACACCATATAGCATCAAGTGTACCGTATGCTCAATGGTGCGTTGATACATACTGCGGTTGCGCAGGGTCTTGCCTGTGACCATTTCCATTTGAGTAGAAAAATCCGCATAATTTTGGGTGATTGCCCAAATATTGATAATTAATAATTCTGCATCAATTTCTTTGGATAATTTGCCTTGTTCCTGCCAAGTCTCAATCACTTTGGTTTTGCGTTTAAACAGCTTTTTCAATGGACCTTTTAAAATCGGTAAAATATGTGGTGCACCCTGAATGATTTCCAATGCAAATAAACGAGAAGCTTTTGGCTGATCTTTTGAACTTTCGATTTTTTGCATCAAATAATGAGTTAAGGCCTCAGTTGGCTCAAGCTCGACTTCCAATATCTGTAAGGGTGCCAACCACTTTTGCATTACGGTGGTGAGCACTTCAACATACAGTGACTCTTTGTTTTCATAATAATAAAAGATATTGGATTTATGCATATTTGCCAGTTGGGCAATTTCATCCAGACTTGCACCACTAAATCCATAGACGGAAAAAACATCCAGGGCAGCATTCAGCAGTTGATTGCGCTTTTGTGTACTCTTTTTCTGTTCCATCTGCGAGCTTGATTCAAAAAATGTCATTGACATTGTAAGATAAATTGGCGGATTTGTGCAAAATAACCGTATTTTTTATCGAAAAAGCAGGGATTGCCAGACCAGTAGTCACGATGTACTTGATAATTATTGAAATCTAAAATGGGTAAGACATATTTTGTAAATAATTCCTCAGTCATTGCGAGAAATTGTCGAGTGGTTGTTGTTCTTGAAATGTGGTTTTTGAGATGGGTAAAAGCGGTTTTAGGTGGCTAAAACCGCATTAAGGACCTGTTGTTCCAACTGGGCAAAGGCAATGCTTTTTTTGCGTGGACGTGGAAGATTGACCTGGAAATTATGCGCAATATGCCCCTGATCCAGCAGAATAATTCGGTCAGCAAGCTGTACTGCTTCACTGACATCATGTGTCACCAGAATTGCGGTAAAGCCCTGTTCTTTCCAGAGGCGTTCAATCAGGTTCTGCATTTCCAGACGGGTAAGTGCGTCCAGTGCGCCAAGTGGTTCATCCAGCAACAGGATACGCGGTGCATGTGACAATGCCCGAGCCAGTGCGGCACGTTGACGCTGACCGCCTGATAGCTGGGCAGGCCATTGTGCAGCCTTTTCCTTTAGGCCGACTTTTTCTAGAAGTTGCTCTGCAAGCCCACGCTGACTTTTGGCCAATCCCAGTTGCACATTTTGCATGACACTTTTCCAGGGTAGCAGGCGTGGGTCCTGAAACATCACCCGAATGTCATCATTGGTGATGCCCTCACGGAAGTTGCGTGCGGACTGGAACTTGATTTCACCATAGCTGGTCTTTTCCAGTTGTGCGATTAGGCGTAGCAGGGTGCTTTTACCACAGCCACTGCGCCCGACAATGGCAACAAACTCGCCTGCCTGAATGTTTAAATCCAGATCCTCAAGTACCTTGACCTCGCCATAGAACTTATACAGTTGCTCAATCAGGATATCTGTACCATTGGCTGGGGCGTTTGTGGTATCTAGCTTAATAATGGGCTGGATGAAATTATTTTCATATAGGTTTAGATTGAGGTTGCTCATGTTTATTTTCCTTTTTTATTTTTGATAACCTGAATGCCAGCGTAATAAATAACGTTCCAGCAGTTGCGCAAAGACATCGGCCAGTTTCCCCAGCAAGGCATACAGCAGGATACCCACTAGCACGATATCGGTTTGTAAAAACTCCCGTGCATTCATGGTCATATAGCCAATGCCTGACTGGGCGGAAATGGTTTCAGCAACGATCAGCAATACCCACACCAAACCGAGAGAGAAACGTAGCCCCACTAAAATGGAGGGCATTGCGCCAGGTAAAATAATGTCTTTATACAGTTGCCAGCGGTTCAGCCCATAGCTTCTACCCATTTCAATCAGCTGCGGATCAACTGAACGGATGCCATGATAGGTATTGATATAGATCGGGAAAAACACCCCGACCGCCACTAGAAACAACTTGGCGGTTTCATCAATGCCAAACCATAAGATCACCAGTGGAATCAGGGCAAGTGCAGGGATGTTGCGGATCATTTGCAGGGTGGTGTCCAGCAGCGTTGATGCAACACGGGATGAGCCATTCAACAAGCCGAGAACTAGCCCCAGCCCCCCACCCACCAATAAGCCGAGTAAAGCCCGTCCAGCACTGACCTTGACATGCTGCCAAAGTTCACCACTGATGAGCAGGTGCCAAAAGGCACTGACCACAGAAGAGGGGGCGGGCAGAACCCGACTTTGCAGTAAACCTGTACTTGAGGCAATTTGCCAGATGACGATCAATAAGATCGGTAACAGCCACGGTAACAGGCCTTTGCCGAGCTGCTGTGTTCCACGTGAAACATTGTTTAAGAAAACTTTTGCACTCATGCTGTCTCCTTGACCAGATTTTTTGCTTCCGTAGTCTCAGGGACGTAGTTGTTGGCAATGATTTCCCCAAATGGTCCTGTTAAGTGCGGTTGTGCCAGTTTCTTGCGTGTTTTCAGCGGCAAGAGTGGAAACACCAATTCCGCAAAACGAATCGATTCTTCCAGATGTGGATAGCCTGAGAAAATAAAGGTATCAATGCCTAAATCCGCATACTCCTGAATCCTTGCAGCCACCGTTTCTGGGTCACCCACCAATGCCGTGCCTGCACCACCGCGAACCAGACCAATGCCTGCCCAAAGATTCGGGGACACTTCAAGTTGATCTTTACGTCCACCATGCAACGCCGCCATGCGTTGTTGGCCCACTGAATCCATTTGCGCAAATTTCTTCTGTGCTGCGGCAATCGTGGCATCATCCAGATACTGGATCAGTTCATCCGCCGCTGCCCAGGCCTGTTCATTGGTTTCACGCACAATCACATGCAGGCGAATGCCGTAATTTAGGGTTCGGCCTATAGCGGCAGCCTTGGCACGTAAATATTGGATTTTTTCCTTAACTGCGGCAGGTGGTTCACCCCAGGTTAAATAGGTATCAACCTGTTCTGCTGCCAGCTCAGTCGCCGCTTCGGATGAGCCACCAAACCATAACGGGGGATGAGGCTGTTGTACGGGTGGATAGAGCAGTTTGGCATCATCGACGCTTAAGCGTTCGCCATGAAAAGTAAACGATTCACCTGTATGCGAACGGGTCAGGATTTCACGCCAGATTTTGACATATTCAGAAGCGGTCTGGTAACGGGTACTGTGGTCTTCATACAGGCCATCGCCCTTGAGTTCCTGTTCATCTCCACCTGTGACAAGGTTGAGCAGGATACGTCCATTGGAAAGACGGTCGAAAGTCGCTGCCATGCGGGCGGCGAGCGCAGGCGTGGTAATGCCTGGACGGAGGGCCACCAGAAACTTAAGTTGTCTGGTGGCATCAATCAGGCTGGCAGCTGTAATCCATGGGTCTTCACAGGAACGGCCTGTTGGAATCAGTACGCCATCATAGCCCAGGTTGTCAACTGCCACCGCAATCTGTTTCATATAGGCATGATCGACCTGACGTGCGCCCTTGCTGGTGCCTAGATAACGGCTGTCACCATGAGTGGGGATAAACCAGAAAATATTCATGTCGATGTTCCTTATGAAAAAGTAAAAAATTTATTTGGCAGAGCAGACACTGTGCTGAATGTTGATCTGTATTCTGCTGATTACTTAATGTCGTTCTTGAGTACCGCGTCCTGAATTACCAACTGTTTTGGAATCAGTTTCTGCGCGTAGAATGCATCAGCAACATATTGCTGTTCCTTGGCAACCTTTTCAGAGATGGGCTGAACCCCGAAGCCCATGCGTGAAATCGATGCTTTTAACACCTCAAATTCCAGTGCGGTTGGTTTTTCCAGTAGTTTCGCGGCATCATCTGGATAGGTCTTGACCCAGTCGGTGGTCTGGTTCAGGGTTTGAACAACGGTCTTTAAAATTTCAGGATGATTTTCGGCAAATTTACGGTCCGCTAAATAGAACTGGTAATTGCTGACCAAATGCTCGCCATTGGCAATGACACGCGCATGTACCTGATGTTCCGCCGCAGCTAGGAATGGGTCCCAAATCACCCAGGCATCAACTGCGCCCTTTTCAAATGCGGCACGGGCATCTGAGGGTGGAAGATAGACAGGCTGGATGTCATTGAGGGTGAGGTTGTTGGCTTCCAACAGTTTCAATAATAAATAGTGGACGTTTGAACCCTTGTTCAGTGCAATACGTTTGCCTTTCAGGTCTTGTACGGATTGAATTGGGGAATCTTTTTGTACAATCAGGGCTTCAGCAGTAGGTGCTGCTGGCTGGTTGGCCACATACACCAGATTTGGATTGGCTGCCTGAGCGAAAATAGGCGGGGCTTCACCTGCCTCACCCAAAGAGACACTGCCAACATTCAAGCCCTCCAGAAGTTGTGGACCCGCTGGAAACTCTACCCATTTGACATTTACGCCTTGAGCAGCAAGGTTTTTTTCTAGTTCACCTTTTGCTTTAACAATCGGCAAAATACCATACTTCTGAAAGCCGATATTTAATGTTGTGGTTTCTTGTGGTTTGGCCTCTTGCTGCTCAGCTTTTTTTGCACAACCTGTGATGTTAACCAAGCTGGCAAGCATTGCTGTAATTAGGATAGGTTGTGTCCATAAACGACTGATAAAAATGGCCATGCTGCTTGTGCTCCCCGAAAATCAAAAGATGAAATAAGCTGAGCAATCAAACTAAAACTTTTTTTATTGCATAAAAAATAAATAATCAGGCTTTATTTATCTAAAAGATTGCAAAACAGAATATTGGATATGCTTATCGTGGGTATAGATATCAAAAAGGAGCGTTATTTTTATAAGCTATTGTTTTTAGTGTTTTTCTATTTTAAGGCTATGGTTTTGCTGAGGGAAGATATAACAAAAAGACAGGATGTGGAGATATCATTATCAAAAATAACAATATCTCCAGAGGCATTAGTCAAGGGATTTTTTAAATACCAAAGAATTACGTTGATAGTTATAAAGTGCCTGACGTGCATTTGGCAGGTCATCCACACTGGCAGGGCTAAAGCCGTGTTCCAGAAACCAGTGCGCCGTGCGTGTGGTGAGGACAAATAGTTGCTGAATACCTTGCTGTTTGGCCCTGCCTTCCAGAAATTGCAAGATCTGGCTACCACGGTTAGATTTGCGGTAACTGGAGTCGACAGCAACACAGGCGATTTCGGCAGAACATTTTTCATTGGCTTTCGCTGGAATCGGGTAGAGTGCGGCACAGGCCAGAATCATGCCATCACGCTCAATCACGGCAAACTGCTCAATCTCACTTTCAAGGCGTTCGCGGGAGCGATACACCAGAATACCTTCCTGCTCAAGTGGCCGCAGCAGGTTTATCAGGCCGCCCACATCATGAATATTGGCAATCCGTACCTTCTCATAATGGGCATCGGTAATCATGGTGCCAATGCCATCACGAGTGAACAGTTCCTCAATCAGTGCGCCATCATAGGCATAGGAAATCAGGTGTACACGATGTACGCCTGACAGGGAAGCCTGTTGCGCCTGTTTTAAATGTAGGGCCAATTCTGGAGACTGGTTTTGGTATTGCTGAATATAGGGATCAAGCTGACGTGGGCTGAGCTCACGCAGCAACTGCTGTTTGGCATCCATTAAACCTTGCTGTTCACCCAGAAAAATTAGCTTGTCCGCCTTTAACATGGTTGCCGTTTTAGTGGCTACTTCCTCCGCCAGCAAATTAAACACTTCGCCAGTGGTCGAGTAACCCGTTGGCCCTAACAACACAATATTGTGATTGTCCAGATGACGATGGATGGCATCGGTGTCAATTGAGCGGACATCGCCTGTAAGCTGGAAGTCAACGCCATCACGGATGCCATAGGGTTTGGCGGTGACAAAGTTTCCAGAAACCACATCAATGCGTGCGCCATACATCGGGGAGTTGGCAAGTCCCATCGAAAGCAGTGCCTCAATTTCCAGGCGAATTGAACCCACGGCATTCATCACCCCCCGCAGTGACTCACGTGTGGTAATGCGGCGGTTTTGGTGGAAAGGTGTTTCAATATTGCGTTCAGTGAGGTTCTGGTTAATCTGTGGTCGTGCGCCGTGTACCAGAATCAGGCGGATGCCGAGTGAATGTAACAGGGCAATATCATGGATGATGTGCTGGAAATTTTTATGCTGAACCGCCTCACCGCCAAACATCAGCACAAAGGTTTTATGGCGGTGCGCATTGATATAGGGTGCGGAATGGCGAAACCAATGCACATAATCCTGTGTGCTACTCTGTGATATTTCAGTGATTTGGTTCGCCATGTTGATCTCAGATCGCTATCAATTAATCTGATTCTAACGAAAAAAATGAAAAGATAAATCTATTCCTAAAACAACGGCCCAAGTTTATTGGACCTGCACATGGGAAAACGTCTAGAATCCCATGATGCGAACAATGCTGTTGTCATCCGAGTTGACCAGGATGTAGTCATTGTTGATTTTGTACCATTGCTCGTTACGGCCTGGTCTTGGCAGGTTATTGTCCTTGTAGTCAACCTTGTAGCTATTGCCACGATAATGCTGAGGCATGACATAGCCCGCCTGCCAGCGATGCTGCTTCAGGCGTTCAACCCCACGTTCCTGACGCATTCGGCGCTCACGATCACGGTTTTCCTCTCCTGGACGGCCCTGCCAGTTGCCACGCGGATCATCATCACGATCAAAGTTGCGGCCCTGCCAACCACCGCCACGGGAATCGTCACGGTCAAAGTTGCGGCCCTGCCAACCACCGCCACGGGAATCGTCACGGTCAAAATGCGGGCCTGCAAAACTACCCATACTGCTGAAAAGGGTGGTTGAACCTAATATCAAGATGATGAAAACTTTTTTCATGATGCACCTAGGCGGATGTCTCTCATGGCAAAACTGTACTCTAAAAATGCAGAGAAACTGTGAAGATCAATTCATTATTCCATTAAAAAGATGGAGATTCTCCCAGTTCTCCTTTAAAAACGATAGGTTGTGACCGTTTCAGGCCCATTGTTGGTTGATGCGAAAACCTAGGCCTGCGCATCAATGCTCTGACCATTCATGTCCAAACTATCATCACCCATGAGGTAAAGATAGGCAGGCATAATCTCGTCAGCTGTTGGCAGCACTTTCGGGTCTTCATCAGGATAGGCCTTGGCGCGCATGGCGGTGCGTGTGCCGCCTGGATTGATGCAGTTAAAGCGGATGTTTGGATAGCTATTCTCTGCGGCAAAAATCTTGCTCATGGCTTCCGTGGCTACCTTGGAGACGGAATAGGCGCCCCAAAGCGCACGCGGTTCTCGTCCCACACTGGAACTAGTGAACACCACCGAGGCGTGTGCCGATTTTTGCAGCAGTGGAAGCAGTGCCTGTGTCAGGGCAAAAGGCGCACGCAGGTTGACGGAAAGCACGTCATCCCACACATCAATTGGATAATGTGCCAGTTCAACACGGTCACCCAGCATGCCCGCATTGTGCAGGATACCATCTAAGCGGCCAAACTGCTGTTCCAGTGTATTGACCAGAAGCTCATAGTCATGGCTGGAGGCGGTTGAAAGCTGTAAGGGCAGAATGGCAGGTTGTGGCGCACCCAGACCCTCAATTTCATCATAGATGACTTCGAGTTTGTTCAGGCTACGACCATGAAGCACAACCGTGGCGCCATGTAAGGCATAACTAATAGCAGCGGCACGCCCAATTCCATCACCTGCACCTGTAATCAGGATAATGCGATCCTTGAGCAGGTCTGGACGAGGTTGATATTCTGAATATTTCATTGTTATACCTCCTATTGTTATCTTGTATGCTTAGCCCATCATACCCTGATTTTCGGCTAAAACCGCGATTTTATTTTTTAACAGTTGGTGAAGTTCAGGCACGGTTTGAATAATCGCATCAGCCTGCCATGCCAGCAGGTCATCACGGGACTCAACAGGCAGGTAACCATAGGCTGCCAAAATCGTATACATCTCCGCATTGCGCCCTGCATCAATATCACGTGGGTGATCCCCCACATAGATAATGTCCCTGGCCTCCAGATTCAACTGTTTCGCTGCCAAATACATCGGTTCAGGGTCAGGCTTGGTTTTGCTGACATCCTCTGGACACACCAGTACCGCGCAGCGTTCGGTCAGGTTTAGTGCGGCCAGCAACAATTCACTTAAACCACGCGGTTTATTGGTGACAATACCCCAGGGAATTTGATGGGCTTCGAGTTCCTCAAGCAGGGGATACATTCCCTCAAACAGGTTGGTGTCGACCACGATATTGTCGCCATAGGTATTTAGAAAACGCTGACGATGCGCCAAAAATACGGGGTCTGTTACGTCCATTTCAGGATAAACCAGCTGGACCATCGCACGTGCACCTTCGGACACCTGAGTACGGATGATTTCCGCCTCCACCACAGGACGTTGCTCATCACGGCACATTTGCTGGATAATACGGACAAAGTCCGCCGCGGTGTCAATCAGGGTACCATCAAGATCAAATAAAACCGCTTTCATTAGGCACCTGTATTGACTGTATGAACCATGTAATTGACATCGACATTGGGTGCCAGCCAGTAATGCTTGGTCAATGGATTGTAATGCAGGCCAGTCATTTCCTTTAAGGTAAGACCTGCATTGCGGATGTCATGCGCCATTTCCGATGGACGAATGAACTTATGATAATCGTGGGTGCCTTTTGGCAGTAGGCGCAGCACATATTCCGCACCGATAATCGCAAACAAGTAGGATTTGGGATTACGGTTAATGGTGGAGAAGAACACATGACCACCTGGCTTGACCAAGCTTTGGCAAGCCTTGACGATGGAGGCTGGATCGGGAACGTGTTCCATCATTTCCATACAGGTGACGACATCGTATTGTCCTGCCTGTTCCTGCGCCAGTTGCTCAACGGGAATCTGGCGGTACTCAATATTCTGTACATTCTCCTGCTGTGCATGCAAGCGACCCACCGCAAGTGGTGCCTCGCCCATGTCAATGCCCAGCACATTGGCACCACGGCGTGCCATGCTTTCCGCCAGAATACCGCCACCACAGCCCACATCCAGCACTTTTTTGCCCGACAGTCCACCGACCCGCTCATCAATCCAGTTTAAGCGCAACGGGTTGATTTGATGCAGGGGACGAAACTCGGAATGCTGATCCCACCATTTGGCAGCCAAGGCCTCAAATTTTGCGATTTCCTGTGGATCAACATTCAACTGCGACATGGTGTCACCTCATTCATATTAGGATGATTATTTTGGTTTAATCTGTTGGTAGTGTAGCGATTCTGGAAAAAAAAGCGATAAATCCAATAAAAAACTTCACAGAAGCAAAACGAATTGGTCGTGTTTGTTTTATATTTAGTATATAAACTTACGAAAAATGCTTAGAGGAAAAGCAAACTCAATGAAAAAGTTAGTATTAAGTGGTTTAAGTGCAGTTGTAATGGCGTTTTCAATGAATGCAACGGCTGCTGATTTTGTTGCTGGTAAAGACTATACCGTGGTTGCCAATCCGGGTAAAACAGCTGCGCCAGCGGGAAAAATTGAAGTACGTGAATTCTTTTGGTACGGTTGCCCGCACTGCTTTAAGCTTGAACCACATATGCAAACGTGGTTAAAGAAAATTCCAAAAGATGTGTATTTCCTGCGTACCCCAGCGGCAATGAACAAGGTGTGGGAACAGGGTGCTCGTGGTTATTATGTGTCTGAGGCACTAGGTGTACGTAAGAAAACCCATATTCCACTGTTCCACGCCATCCATGATGGTGGTCAGCAGATTTTTGATCAAGCATCACAAGCAAAATTCTTCGCCCGTTATGGCGTGCCTGAGCAGAAGTTCAACAGTATGTTTAATTCATTCCCGATCACTGCAAAAGTGGCTGAATCTAATCAGTTGGCACAGCAATACCAGTTGACGGGTGTTCCAGCGGTGGTGGTTGCAGGTAAATATGTGGTGCAAGGTGAAGATGGCAAGGTCACCCAGGTAGTTGACTATCTGCTTGAGAAAGAGCGCAAGGGCGGTAAATAATTTACGGGTTTGTGGTGGTGTAAAGAAGGACTGTTCAATACGGTCCTTTTTATTTTAGGGCTGTTCCAGTTGAAACTCTTTTAAGTCAATCTGTACCGTCTGGGTCGGTAGTGACAGCGCCTGACTGACATAGAGGTTGATCAGCTTCTGGCGGGAACCAATTGAACGCTGGTAATAGCTTGAGTTAAGCAATAGGGCGGCACCGTAGGTCAAGGACCAGATATAGGACAGATAGTCACGGATCGACATATCATAGTTAAGTGACTTTAAATATTTCTCAGTCATTTCTTTTAGTGAAACAATACGTTGCTGGCGAACCGCATACAGCTCATCAAACAGGTGCTTCAGCTTTGACTCGGTCATGGTCAGATGTTCTTCTAACTGATGCAGTAAAATCGTACGACTCGGTGAGGTTAAATGATAAAGCATATAGCGAGGCGCATACTCCTTAACATCAGTGTTATATTTTTCTGAAATTTTTAAAATTTCTTTTTCATTCTGAATAATCAGTTCCAACAGTAATTCATTTTTACTGCGGAAATGTTTATATAAAGTACCTTTAGCAATATCTAGCTCGGCAACCAGTTCATCCAAGGTCATTTCTTGGTTGTTTTCTAGTAAAAGTTTTTCTGCAACCTGCAAAATTTTTTCTTTACGAATTAAGAACTGAGTATGACGATCAGGATTCATGATGCTTATAGGCTCCTCATAGTGTTCTAAACGGCATTTGCATTAGTGTGTTATTAATCATAACGCTAAGCAATGCTTTTATATATCAAACTTTAGCTTTGATAAGATCAGGCATTTTGTGGTTCCCAGTTGGAGATGCCACGGAATAATAAGCGTACCTGAGTTGCCGCATTGTCAATAAACAGCTTCTGTTGTTCGAGTAAATGATCAATCGTGAACTGTTTCGGGAGGTTGATCCAGGTCATGGCCCATGTAAATGACATATTGATCAGGATGGTGGATAGCACTTGCAGGTCCTTGGACTCTTTAATGTGCTTAAAGGTTTCAAGCTTGCACAAATCAATGGCAAGGTCCTCAATCAAAAACTCAATTTCCCGTGCGATTGCGATTCTTACCGTCTCAGAACCGCCCCAGCGTTCAGCAATCATGAACTGCCACTGCTGCGGGCTATGGTTGACTGCCTGTACAAATAGTTCAATGCTGGTACGGGTTTTGGCGCTTCCGCCATGCTGTAGATAGCTTTGTCCCAACTGATGGATCAGGCTTTTTAAATGGAGTGACACTTGGTCAACCAGCTCCTGTCCCAATGTATCCATGTCCTGAAAATGACGATAGAACGCCGTTGGCACCAACCCAACTTCGCGAGCCACCTCACGCAAACTGATGCTACTAAATGAGCGCCCAGATGTACTGAGATGAAGTGCCGCATCCAGTAGAGCCTGCCGACTCTGTTGTTTTCGTTCATCTCTAATCGACATGAATAAGTTCCATTAAAACCATAAGCAGAGTCTAGCAAAAAATACAAAACTTTTTTAGCCCCAACCATTGCTAAATAAGACAGATTCCTGCTTGTCCAAAACCATGGCATTGTGGCTGGGCAAAAAGCATCAGGTTTAAATCATTTATTTTTTCATGATTTTTAGCCACTTATAAAAAGAATAAAGAATATTCAAAAAATTAGTGAACAAGTGTTGACTCAGTGAACACAAATAAATATAGTGTACATATGTTCACTATATGAACATACGTTCACTCAAGATAAATAGCCAGATACAAAACGAGGAACTTATGAACGCACAGTTAAGCTATCAGCCACATTGGGTTAGAGAAGATTTTGTTGATTTTATCTTACAGAAAATCAAGCCGACATTTGCATGGAAACGCATCCTTGCTGAAGTGACTGGGGTACAGTCCTTAAGTAAAGATATGGTTTTATTGACTTTAAAACCAAACAAAAACTTTGATATCGCTGCGGTACGTGCAGGTCAAAGTATTTTGCTTACCTTGATGATTCACGGGGTTTATCATCAACGTAGCTACTCAATTATTGATGTTACCGCACAAGGCGAAATTCGTCTGGGTATTAAAGTACAGGGCTTGGTGTCAAGCGCAGCGCAACTTTTGCATGTGGGTGATAGTATTGAGATTTCGCAGGCACAAGGTGATTTTGTTCTGCATCAAGGACAACAATCTGCACTCTTGATTGCTTCTGGTTCTGGGATTACTGCAATTTACTCGTTGTTAAAACAGGCAGTTGCTCAAAAGCTTAAAGAAATTCATGTCGTGTATTTTAACCGCGCTGAAGTGTTCCATCAGGAAATATTGGCTTTAGCAAAACAATATCCACAACTGAAATATCACTTTTTTAATACAGCACAGCAAAAGCAGCATTTAGATACCGCTTTATTAGAAAAGTTAGTTCCGAATTTTAAAGAATTACAGGCATATGCTTGTGGGCATCACAGCATGATGCGCCAAGCACAAGAGATTTATGCTCAACAGGATGCAGCATCGAATTTTCATCAAGAATTTTTCCAACCTGTACAAATTGAGCAGTCTAACGAAGCTCAACCGATTACTTTCCGCCGTGCACAACAGAATTTTATTGCAACGACCAATCTATTAAGTAGTGCGGAGCAAGCAGGTTTACGCCCACAGCATGGTTGTCGCATGGGGGTATGTAATCGCTGTAGCTGTACCAAAGTTAGTGGTGTAACACAGAACGTGATTACGGGTGAGATTGATGATCAGCCTAATCGTGCGATCAAGTTATGTGTAAGCCAAGCCCTTAGCCCAGTCACGATTGACCTATAAAAACAAATATTGAGGATAATTGAAATGAATATGGCATTAGAATTTAAAGCAGCATCAAAGTCAGCACATTTAACGCCAGAGCAAGTTGAAGCATTTGGTCGCCGTGTCGAAGAAATTCGTCTAGCTGTGATGCAGAATTTAGGCGAAGAAGATTCAAAATATATCTATAAAGTCCGTAATTTTGTGCGTTATACCGAGATTGCATCTCGTGGCATGTTGATGTTCGGTGGTTGGATTCCACCTGTATGGTTAGTGGGTACAGCAATGTTAGGTGTATCTAAAATCGTCGAAAACATGGAACTTGGACACAATGTCATGCATGGTCAGTTTGACTGGTTGAATGACCCAAGTTTACGTGGTGAAGATTATGACTGGGACAATACCTGTTCAGGAAATGATTGGCGTTTTACCCATAACTATATGCACCATACTTATACCAATATTGTGGGCAAAGACCATGACGTTGGCTATGGCATCTTACGTGTCACGGAAGACCAAAAATGGGAAGTTCGTCATTTGGCCAATATTCCATTGGCATTACAGTTAATGTTCTTTTTCCAATGGTATGTGGGCGTACAAAACCTACATTTAGAAGATGCTTTGGTCTACAAAACTAAAACATGGAAACAAGCATGGGCAGATGCAGCCGAGTTTCGTAAAAAAGCGACTCGCCAAGTCCTCAAAGATTATGTGTTTTTCCCTGCGATTGCGACGATTAACTTTATCCCAGTATTGGCAGGCAATGCTGTAGCCAATGTGATTCGTAACTTATGGTCTTCGGCAGTGATTTTTAATGGTCATTTTACTGAAGATGCAGAAACCTTTGAAGCCGATAATACTGAGAACGAAACCAAGGCAGAATGGTACTTACGTCAGATCCGTGGTTCAAGCAACTTCACAGGTGGTAAGTGGATGCACTTTATGAGTGGCAACCTGAGCCATCAGATTGAGCACCATTTGTTCCCAGATATGCCAGCCAATCGTTATGAGCAAGTAGCACCACAGATCAGGGCGTTATGTGCTGAATATGGCGTGAACTATAACGAAGCGAATTTCATGAAGCAATTTGGTACTGTGTGGGTGGCTTTGGCGAAATGTTCATTGCCAAATGATATGTCGGCACAATTGGCGCAAGGTTGGACAAATTTAAAAGCGAGATTTAAATTTGCTTAAAGGATTGCGTATTCGTGGAATTGTAACGAATAAGTAAAACTGAAATCGCGTGTAATTGAGCTATACTATGGTGCAATTATATTTGTGCCATAGTTTTAAGGAATCGTTATGCGTATTGACCAAAGAACATTAGACCAATTACGTGAGGTAAAAATTACCCGTAACTATACCCGTTACGCAGAAGGTTCAGTTTTGGTTGAATTTGGGCATACCAAAGTGTTGTGTACCGCGAGCATTGACAATTCAGTACCACGTTTCTTGAAAGGACAGGGGCAAGGCTGGGTCACTGCGGAATATGGCATGTTGCCACGTTCAACACACACTCGTAGTGACCGTGAGGCAGCTCGTGGCAAGCAAACAGGCCGTACACAGGAAATCCAGCGTTTAATTGGTCGTAGTTTACGAGCAATGGTTGATCTGAAAAAGCTTGGTGAAAACACCATCACCATCGACTGTGATGTGATTCAGGCAGATGGTGGGACACGTACCGCAGCAATTACAGGGGCGGCGGTTGCCTTGGTTGATGCAATGAATGTGTTGCTCAGCAACAAGAAAATTAAACAGGACCCGTTAAAAGGTCTGGTGGCAGCCATCTCGGTGGGGATGTATCAGGACGAGGTTTTACTCGACCTCTGCTACGAAGAAGATTCAAATTGCCAAACGGATTTAAACGTGGTGATGACGCAGGCAGGCGAATTTATTGAGATTCAGGGAACGGCAGAAGACAAGCCGTTTACCCGTAGCCAGTGCAATGCCATGTTAGAGCTTGCAGAAAAAGGGATTCAGGAACTGATCCAAAAGCAACAACAAGCTCTCGGTTGGTAATTTCCAGTTGATAGTTCAGGCGGTCTGGCTACTTTAGACCGCCTTTTTTTGTCCTAATCAATCTGGGCGTTTGATATCGGATATTTACATAAGTCTAAATAGAATCAGACAGAACAGCATGCTCTTCAACATAAATTCACTTAGTCTGTCTATGTTGTAACAAAGCCAGCAAATTCATCTCACTTTGCCCTGCTAGATTAAACCATTAAAACAGGAACAATAAATAGGGATAATCATGTTACAGGTTTTTTTAGTATTTCTGAGTGCAGTGACGTTTGTATTAATGGCTACTGACCCACGTCCAACTGATTCAACCCAAGCCAAGTCAGCCTGGACTGAACAGCTTAAAACATCTGAAACCTCAAAGGTTGCAGATGCTTCGGCGAGAAAAGATGAAGCCAATACAAAACGAGATGATTCTGAACAGGTTTAGTCGTTAAAACGCATGGATAAATCAATGGCTTTCACATCTTTGGTCAGAACACCCATTGAAATGTAGTCAACTCCTGTGGTGGCAACTTCACGTAAATTATCAATGGTGATATTGCCTGAGGCTTCCAATTTGCAACGTCCTGCAACGTGTTTGACGGCATCAATCATCTGCTGCTGACTAAAATTATCTAGCATTACAATATCGGCACCTGCTTCAAGGGCTTGATTGAGCTCATCCCAGGTTTCGACTTCGACTTCAACAGGTTTATTGGGTGCAATTTCATGAGCTTTGGCAATTGCCTGAGCAATTCCGCCTGCTGCCATGATGTGATTTTCTTTAATTAAAAAGGCATCAAACAAACCTAAACGATGGTTCTGTCCACCACCCACAGCCACCGCATATTTTTGTGCAATACGTAAACATGGCAAGGTTTTACGAGTATCCAATAGTTTGGTATGTAAACCATCGAGTTGTTTTACATAACTTGCGGTTTTGGTTGCCACCGCAGACAGGGTTTGGATGAAGTTCAATGCAGGGCGTTCTACTGTCAAAAGACTACGGGCAGAACCAGCAAGCTTTAAAAATGCTTCATTGGCTGCAACCACTTCACCCTCTTGTTTTAACCAAGTGACTTGAACGGTATTGTCATAAGCCTGAATCAATGCATTGACCCAGGGCTGTCCTGCCAACACCATCTCTTCACGGCTAATAATGGTCGCAGTGGCCTGTTCATCTGCTGGTGTGAGCAGGGCCGTGATATCGCCGTCCCCAATATCTTCCTGTAATGCTTGCTGAATATTGATTTGAATAGATTGTTCAAGCAAAGATTGTGGGATGCTCATACGATTTCCAGTAGATGTTGACCAAAAAACTTGGGGCTTATCTTAGCATTGTCCTCGTAAAAAATAAGTATTTGATCTCGATTATTCACGATAAAGCATGTCAGAATGTGGAGGATAAATATTAAATTGCTGATTCGGGTCACAATGCAACAATCTAGATTTGCTCAAGTCCAAGATGGAATCCTACAAGGCGCAACACAGATTGCATCCCCCAATTTTAATGCCCGTCCTATTGATGCTGAAATTCAGTTGATTGTGATCCACAACATTAGCCTGCCACCGTCCCAGTTTGGAGGGGGCTATATCCAGCAGTTTTTTCAGAATCAACTGGATTGGTCGATCCATCCATATTTTCAGACCATTGAAGGGATGCAGGTATCCGCACATTTGCTGATCTTGCGTACGGGAGAGGTCATTCAGTTTGTTAATTTTAATGATCGGGCATGGCATGCAGGACGCTCGAGTTATCTGGCTCAAAAAGAATGTAATGATTATTCGATTGGAATTGAGCTTGAGGGTAGTGATGACTTGCCCTTTGAGCCAGAACAATATCAATCATTGGCAGAAGTGGTAAAAACACTGCGCCAAGCCTATCCAAAAATTCAGAACCATATTGCAGGGCACTCAGATATTGCACCAAAACGTAAGACCGACCCAGGGTTGTATTTTGACTGGCAATTGTTCCGTCAGTTGTTATCTGAAAAAACATCAACTGATTTATGATTTCACAACGAAATCTATTTTAACTTTCATTACAATAACGCTTTTTAAAGATAAGCCGTAGGTGAGTGCGATGGCATTGTGGCGATCGACTGTAATTGTCAGTGCAATGACGATGTTATCCCGAATTTTGGGTCTGGTGCGCGATGTGGTGCTGCTCAATGTGTTTGGTGCAGGTAAGGACTTTGATACCTTTGTCGTTGCCTTTCGTATTCCCAACTTTTTTCGGCGGCTGTTTGCGGAAGGGGCTTTTTCCCAGGCCTTTATTCCAGTCCTGACAGAATATAAAACCAGCCGTGCTCATGCCGAAGTTCAGATCCTGATTAGCCGTGTCTTTGGTTGTCTACTCACCGCAATGACCTTGCTGACCTTTGTGGCGATGGTTGCCGCACCTGCAATTATTTATCTGTATGCGCCTGGTTTCCACAACGATCCTGAGAAATTTGATCTCGCGGTCAGTATGTTCCGCCTGACCATTCCATATCTGATGTTTATGTCATTAACGGCATTTGCCAGCAGTATCCTGAATAGTTATGGCTCGTTTGCCTCACCTGCGTTTTCACCTGTGTTGCTGAATGTGGCAATGATTGCAGGGGCGTGGTGGCTAACGCCATATATGGCTGAACCGATCATGGCATTGGGTTGGGCGGTAGTTGTGGCGGGTATTTTGCAGCTTGCCATCCAGATTCCAGAGTTATGGAAAAAGAATCTACTGATTCCACCCAAGGTTGATTTTAAACATGAGGGTGTCGACCGTATTTTAAAGCTGATGCTACCAGCACTGTTTGGGGTGTCAGTCACACAGATCAACCTATTGCTGAATACCATCTGGGCATCATTTATGCAGGATGGTTCAGTATCGTGGCTTTATAGCGCAGAACGGATGACTGAACTACCTTTAGGCTTGATCGGTGTGGCGATTGGTACAGTGATTTTGCCATCACTTTCAGCCCGCCACGCCGAACAGGATCAGGCCAAATTCAGGAGCATGATTGACTGGGCTGCCAAGATCATTATGTTGGTGGGCATTCCTGCAAGTATTGCCTTATGTATGCTGTCCACCCCCATTATTCAGGCATTGTTTCAGCGCGGTGAATTTACATTGGAAGATACCCACATGACGGCACTGGCGTTGCAGTGTATGAGTGCTGGTGTGATTTCTTTCATGTTGATTAAGGTGTTTGCTCCAGGCTTTTATGCACAACAGGATACCAAGACTCCTGTTCGTGTCGGGTTAATGGCAGTTGCGGCAAATGCTATTCTAAACGTGGTATTTATTGGTTTATTTAAACTGATTGACTGGCATGCAGAACATATGGCTTTGGCGCTGGCTTCTTCAGGTTCTGCTTTAGTCAATGCAGGTATGCTGTATTTCTATTTACACAAACGCAATATCTATCGTTTTGGAACGCACTGGAAGAAACTGGCAGTACAATTTACCATTGCCAACCTGACCATGATTGCTGCGCTTTGGTATGCACTGACTTGGTATCAGGGCGATATTTCACAGTGGTTACGGATTGCTGAAGTGGTTGGGCTGTGTGTCGTTGGGGTAGTGGCCTATGCCGTAGGATTATTGGCAACTGGGTTCCGCCCAAGACATTTAAGAGCCTAATAGCTCTCTAAAAAAGTAAACCCTCCATCAGGAGGGTTTTTACTATTTAACTTCAAGTAATTCAATATCAAAAATCAGGGTACTGTTGGGTCCGATTGCATCACCTGCACCAACATCGCCATAGGCCAAATTGGCTGGAATAAAGAAACGGCTTTTACCACCCTCTTTCATGGTTTGCACACCCTCAGTCCAACCAGCAATCACTTGGTTCAGTTTAAACTCAATTGGATGGTTGCGGGCAATTGAGCTGTCAAACACAGTGCCATCCAGTAAACGACCTTCGTAATTCACCTTAACCGTAGAGGTTGCCTTTGGAGATTTCCCTTTGCCTTCCTGCAAAATTTGGTACTGCAAGCCTGACTTGGTGGTTATGATGCCTGTCTTTTGAGCATTTTCAGCGAGGAATGTTTTACCAGCAAGTTCATTTTTCTGGCCAACTTCCTGAAACTCAATCAGCTGTTTTGCCTCTAAACGTTTTTTATATTGGTTGAGTACTTTCGCCATGTCTTCATCAGTCAAAGATGCGACTTTTCCTTGAACAGCTTCCTGTACTCCCTGAACAAAAGTTTCAATATTCAGGTCTTTTAGAGTTTCGGCATTACCTTTGCCCATTAAATAACCGTAACTATAGCCCAGTTGATCTTTTTGTGGGCTTTTTAGCGTAATTGGGGCAGCGTGGACTGTAGCAAAAGTTGAAGCTATTAAAATAAGGCTTAATTTTTTCATTATTTCTTCCAAAATAAAGGAGAGCACATGCTCTCCCTATTAATCAGTTATTTTACAGCGATGAGTTCTACATCAAAGATTAAGGTACTATTTGGTGGAATAGAACCTGGTACACCCTGAGCACCGTAACCCAGGTTTGCTGGGATATAGAATGTGGCTTTACCACCCTCTTTCATAAACTGTAGACCCTCGGTCCAGCCTGGAATGACTTGATTCAACGGAAACTCAATTGGTTCACCACGGTCGTAGGAACTGTCAAAGACCTTGCCATCAGTGAGCTGTCCCTTATAGTGAACTTTCACCACAGAAGTGGCGGTAGGCTGTTTGCCCGTACCTTCTGTAATGATTTTATACTGCAAACCTGAAGCAGTGGCTTTAACCCCGTCTTTTTTAGCATTTTCAGTGAGGAATGAATTACCTGTTGCCTCTGCTTTCTTTGTTTCGTTCAGTTGCTTTTGTTGTAATTCTTTTTGGAACTCCATATACGCAGCTTGTAATTCCTCTTCAGTATATGCAGCAGGCTTTTGTGCATGCGCATCACGGAAACCTGTAATAAATGCACCTGTTTCCAGTTCAGGTGGAGTCTGCTTTGCAACTTCATAACCGAGTGCATAACTGATTTTTGCAACAGGTGCCGCATTTTTATCTGCTTTGGTGCCTAGCTCAGTCGCTGGGTGTTGAGTTGCATAATAAATTGGAACAAGGGCTGCACCAGCTAAAACGACTGCAACCACAACAGGTAAAGCTTTACTCATGAGATGTCCGAAGTAAGATTTTAATAAAAAACATGGTCATGATCTTAGCATGTCTAAGCTTAAGCATTGAATAACTCAGCTAAAAAATGCGTGTATTTTTTATATAGTTTATGTGTTTATCGATAAAAAGCCAGACTTTGAGATCTGGCTTTTTGAGATGATTATTGTGATGGATTTTTAATCATCTTTATTTGCTTTGTAAGCATATGAATAATTGTATCCATACCCGTAACCAGCACCAGCACGTTGAATATCATTCAAAATAAAGCCATTTACTTTCACGCCAGCTTGTTCAAAGCGGTTGACAGTCAGTTCAAGCTCTTTCATTTGCGTCTTGGCATAACGTGCCACTACCAAATTCACACCCGCATATTGTGAAATAATAATCCCATCGGTGACTGCAAGAACTGGTGGGGTATCAATCAGAATATGGTCAAATTGGCTCGACAAGTGCGTGAGCATATCTGCAAATTTTTGCGTACTTAACAACTCTGACGGATTAGCAGGGCTTTTACCACGACTGATGAAGCTTAAATTTTCAACTTCAGTACTGCGCACAACACTGTCTAACTCGTGCTGACCATTCAGGTATTCGGTTAAGCCAGGCTTAGGGTCGTAATTAAAGTATTTATGCATATAACCACGACGTAAATCGGCATCAATCAATAATACGCGCTTATCACTTTGCGCCAAAATGGTGGCTAGATTGATTGAAATAAACGATTTACCCAACTCTGGTGCAGGGCCAGAAATCATAATGATATTGTTTTTGGCACTGCTTAAAGCAAAGTGAATAGCAGTACGCATGCTGCGTAGGCTTTCAATGGCAATATCATCACTATGTTTCACCGCAAGAATTGGAATATTCTTTTTCTTTTTCAGAATTTTAATACGGCTTTCTTGCACAGGTGAACGTGGTACAGTGGCATAAACAGGTAAATCCAGTTCATTTTCAATTTGATTCGAGTCTTTAATACCTGAGCGTAACATATTACGCAGTAAGGCCAATAATGTGCCCAAGAAGCCACCTACAAAAATAGCAAGTACTAATGTGATGAGCTTTTTAGGTTTAATTGGTTTTACAGGTTCAATTGCAGTATCAATAATGCGTACATTACCAATTTCACCTGCTTTGGCAATTTTGAGTTGTTGGTAGCTATTCAATAACGCAGTGTATAACTCAGTATTTACCTTAACATCGCGGTACAGTTGTAAGTACAGTCGCTGGGTTTCAGGTAAACGCTTAATGGATTGAGTCATTTCTGAAGTTTTTTTGTTAATTTCAGAAAGTTGAGCGTTAATTGCTGACATTAATGGGTGGTCAGGCGTATATTTTGAAGAGAGTTCTGCTTGTTGCTGTTGTAGTTGGATTTTTAATTTTTCCAGTTCAACATTCTGCTTTAGCATTAACTCCGCTTCTTGTGTTACATCAATTGTGTTGTATTGTTCTCGGAAACGGTTAAATTTAATTTCAGAGTCTTCGAGTTGTTGTTTTAACTCAGGCAGTTGCTTTTCAAGGAAGCTCAATGTTTGAGCCGATTCCAGTGATTTACGTTCAATATTTTGTGCTTGGTAAATATTTAAGATGTGGTTAAGTACTTGGGTGATATGTTCTTTATCTTCACCATTGTAGTTAAGACCAATCACACCAGAGTTTTTACCTCTTTCTGCTACGCTGTAATCTTTTTTAATCCATTGTACGGCTGAAGGCATAGATAATTTAGTAACTGAAAAATCATGCGATATAGGGTTTTTCGCATAAATTTGAATTTTCCATAAACCTTTCTGATCTAGGCTTTGATTGACCGCATTTAACTTGCCTTTAAACACTACATCTTTTTTATAAGACAGGCTAAACTCTTGTCCATTGATAAAGTTTAGTGTGAGTTTTTTATCGAGATAAAAATTAGGCACATCAAAAGATTGAATAACAAATACATTTTTTTTATCTTGCCAAGTCACAACATTATTTTTATAGATCACTTTACTTTGAACTGTGTTGAGCAAACGATACGTCAAGCTACTTTGTTCATCGGTGATACGAATATCTAGCTTTAAGTCTTGTATGGTTTGTCCAAGCACTTTGCGCGAGTTTAAGATTTCAATTTCCGCATCTGCAACTGACTTTCCACCCACTCCTCCAGGTAGTGCGCTTCCTAAATCCCCTAAAAGAGCTGCGGCACCAGCACCTTTAGCGTCCTCAACCTGAATCATAGCATCCGTTGAGTAGACATTTGGCGTTACTTTTAAGTAAAGCAGAGCAAAAACGAGGCTAAGGAGTGTACATAGAGCAATGAGCTTCCATTGCGACAGCAAAGAAAAGAATAATTCTTTTAAGTCAATGGTATCGTCTTGAGGTGTGCTATTCGAATTCATGAAATAAAACTGCTAAAAATTAAAAATGGGATTGCCAGTCAGAAACGTATTTTTGAATGTTGCGACAAGTTTCATCAAAAAAAGCTTGATCATGTTGATAAGGATCGGGCACATTTTGATTTTGCCAATGCCCCAAACGAAAAACCTTTCCTTTGGCAAAAGACCAAGTTTGCTCAAGATGTTTTTTTTGATTATTACTCATGACTAAAATTAAATCTGATTTTTTAATCATTTCGGCAGTAATTTGTCTGGCAATGTGTGGACGCATATCAATATTCAGCTGATCCATACAGTGTATAGCTTTTGCATCTGCCGAATGCCCAGACATTGCAGAGAGACCTGCAGACTCAATATTTAAATTGGGATGATTGTTTTTTAGAAAATATTCAGCCATGGGGCTACGACATATATTTCCAATGCATACAACTAAAACATTTTGAATTTGCATGCTATTTACCTAACTGGTCAAATGTGTAAAGTGCACTCGAGAAAGGCACAATTTGATTCATGATACGTTGCCAGCGTGTAAGCCCCGTTGCATCGATATATACAATATCATTTTTTTGCATCTGAAATTGATTGGCTAAAGCTAAATTGCCTAAGCTGCTTAAGTTCAAATGATAAATTGTAGAGGTTTTAGTATTTAAATCTGTACGCATCACAAAAATACGTGCAGCACTTGCAGAATAAGGGTTAATACCTTCACTTTCACCCAATACATCACTTAAGGTCATGCCCTGATCACGTAAAGTAAGTGCCTGGCTTTTATTTGATTCACCCATAACATACAACTTTTGATTTTGTTTTGTGTTTACAAAAATTGTATCGTTAGGTTGAATCAATAATTGATGTAAGGAATATCCGCGTTTCTCAAGCTCAATACTATTAAGATTAAATGTTCGGCCATTACGAATCAGTTGAATAGCTGTGTTATCGCCTGTCTCGGTATTGACACCGCCGGCCATACCTAAAGCAGTGTAAATGCTAACAGGCTGATCATTCAAGGTATATTGCCCGCTTCTCATAACTTGACCATTCACAAAATAACGCTTCCCTTCGTAGGATATTACACGAACGAGTACATCAGGTGTTTTTAAATAATGAGAAAATTGTGTTCTGAGTATTTGGTTTAGTTCTGAAACAGTTTTTCCCGCAGCATGAACTCTCCCAACTAAAGGGAGGTAAAGGTTGCCATCACTGCCAATTGGATAACCTGCAGCTTTGATATTGGTTGCATCTTGAAAGGGTGGAGTAATTTCTGGGTAAGCCCAAAGCTGTATGGATAAAATATCCCCTGAACTTAAACGATATAAGGTATGTTTTATATTAAACAGCTCATTTAAATTTGCCGAAGAGTTTATTTGAGAAAGAGCCAAGGTTGGAAGGTTTTCTTGAGTCAATTGCACAACAGAAAGCTCAGCACCTTCATCTGTTTTATAAGAACCTTGGTTTGGTAGGTCGTATGTCTGCAGACCCGAAGTGATCGCGCAACTTACTGTACTAATGCTGATTGTAAGAATTGAGAAAAGCTGATAATACTTCACATGAAACCCTTGTTAATTGTATTTTATCTAATGAACCCTAATTCTATGCTAATGACAAGAAAACCTGAGGCGAGGTAATTTTAGCTGAAAAGAACAGAAAAGCATAATACTCTTTTCGCTGGCTCTAAAGCATATTGCATATTCTTAATTAAGTGAACACTGAGTGGACAGTAAACGTAGACACCTATTCTCCATTTAGTTGGACAGCTAAACATCTTTAGGGAACAGAAAAGGTAACTCTGCTGTTAAAGACAAAGTTACCTATAAGGACAAGAGTTAAGCTTACTATTCCAATAGTAAGCTAAAAATTTTACATAGCTAAAGCTTATTGCTTATTGGAAAAATACAATTCTACAAATAATACTCATAAAGGATATCTGTAGTACATGGCAGTGTATTTTCTAGGAGAAAAGAGGCAAATGCTATCTTGTTTGAGTATATTGAAGTTTACTACAATCGAATCAGAAGGCATTCTGCAAATGGCTGGTTAAGTCCAGAAGCCTTTGAACAGAAATATTTCAAGAATTTAGAGGGATCGGTTGTCCACGATACTGTCTAGGATCACTTCTCGATTTGGAATAAAAAGTCTTCAGAAACTGAACCTAGCATACTTGAGCAAGCTTTAAAAAAATGTAGTTGGCGAGGCCCGTATCAACAATGGACGGAAAGAACAAACGAGCTTTATCATGATTGATTCACAAAGTGTAAAAAACACAGATACTGCACGTGATAAAGGGTATGATGCTGGTAAAAAAATTCAGGCATTAAAAGACATATTATTGTTGATACTGAAGGTCTCCCGCATGGAATATTGGTTACGACAGCAGATAAAACAGATCGTCAAGGTGCGTTAGATACTATAACTTTGCATAAAGATAGCTTACAAAATGTATAGGTTGTACTTGTTGATGGCGGTTACACAGGTGAACCCTTTTCTTTGGCTGTTAATAATTTAATCGGATCCCCAGTTGATGTAGCTAAAACAAGTGAATTGCATAAATTTGCAGTCATTCCACAACGCTGGGTTGTGGAAAGATAATTTGCTTGGTTAGAAAAATGTAGAAGGCTCTGGAAAAACTCTGAAAAGCACCTAAATACGAGTCTTCAGTTCATTAATTTAACCTTTTTAAGGCTACTTTTGCATAGAAAATATTCTGGGTACGTTCTAACAAAGTGCGTGGATTTGTGATATCATGCAAAAAAAATAGGATTTAGTTGCATGAATTTTAGTTGTGTTAAAAATATTTTGTAACTTTAATATCTAAATAATTTAATGTTAAATGAGTAAGATAGTCGAATTTTAAGATTATGGTAGAAAATATGAGAATACTATTAACCGGAGGGGCTGGATTCATTGGTTCGGCTGTGGTACGTCACATCATAAAAAATACGGATGATGAAGTTTTAAATCTAGATAAACTTACTTATGCAGGTAATTTAGAATCATTAAATGAAATTAGTGGAAATCCTCGTTATCAATTTCAACAAGTTGATATTTGTGATGCTGATAAATTAGCAGACGTTTTCACTATGTTCAAACCTGATGTTGTGATGCATTTAGCGGCAGAGTCTCATGTGGATCGCTCAATTGATGGGCCGACAGCATTTATCCAAACCAATATTGTGGGCACTTATACCTTATTAGAAGCAGCGCGTCAGTATTGGCAAGGGCTTGAAGAAAGTAAAAAGACTCATTTTCGTTTTCATCATATTTCAACAGATGAAGTTTATGGAGATTTGGAAGGTACAACAGATTTATTTACTGAAACCACATCTTATGCGCCTAGTTCTCCATACTCAGCAAGTAAGGCGAGTTCTGATCACTTAGTGCGAGCATGGCAAAGAACGTATGGTTTACCAACAATAGTGACCAATTGTTCGAACAACTATGGACCCTATCATTTTCCTGAAAAGCTGATTCCACTCGTTATCCTAAATGCTTTGGATGGAAAACCTTTACCTATTTATGGAAAAGGTGATCAAATTCGTGATTGGCTATTTGTTGAAGACCATGCTCGTGCATTATACCAAGTGGTGACACAAGGAGTGGTGGGCGAAACTTATAATATTGGTGGCCATAACGAAAAACAGAATATAGAAGTGGTCAAAACTATTTGTAAGATTTTGGATGAGTTAAAGCCACAAGCCAATGGTCAAACTTATGAATCACTGATTACATTTGTAAAAGACCGCCCTGGTCATGACTTACGCTATGCGATTGATGCTACAAAAATTCAAAATGAATTAGGCTGGACACCAACGGAAACATTTGAAACTGGAATCCGTAAAACGGTAGAGTGGTATTTAAATAATCAGGAGTGGGTTGCTCATATTCAAAGTGGGGAATACCAATCTTGGTTAGAAAAACAATACAAGGCTAAGTAATGAAAATCTTATTGCTTGGAAAAAATGGACAAGTTGGTTGGGAGCTTCAGCGTTCCCTTGCGCCATTGGGTGAGGTGATTTCACTTGATCGAAATGGTTTAAATCAATGGTGTGGTGATTTAAGTAAGCCTGATCAAATTTATCAAACTATTGTAGATATAGCGCCAAATGTTGTTGTGAATGCAAGTGCTTATACTGCTGTAGATTTGGCTGAAACAGAACAAGATATGGCTAATCTCATTAATTATGTGGCAGTAGGGAAGATAGCTGAGGCTTGTGCTCAAATTAAGGCACTTTTAGTGCATTATTCGACAGATTATGTTTTTGATGGTGAAGGTACATCAATATTTAATGAAACAGATGTACTGAAACCCTTGAATGCATATGGTCAAACTAAGGCATTAGGGGAGCAGGCTATTCAAAATGCTCAGTGCAATTACTTGATATTTCGAACATCATGGGTTTTTGCACAAAAAGGTACAAACTTTTTAAAAACAATGCTTGCTCTATCTCAGCAGCGTGAAGAATTATCTATTATTGATGATCAAATTGGTGCTCCAACGTCAGCTGAGCTAATTGCGGATGTAAGTGCTCATGCGATTGTGCAGACATTACGAGATCAAACTAAAATTGGTATTTACCATTTGGTTGCTAGTGGGGAAACATCGTGGTTTGAGTATGCAAACTATATATTTGAGCAAGCAAAAAACTTAGGTGTGAATTTAGCCATTCAACAAGTTAATCCGATTCCAACAGCAGCATATCCGACACCAGCTAAACGTCCACATAATTCACGTTTAAATAATCAAAAAATTCAACATGCTTTTCAAATCTATTTGCCAGATTGGAAAGTATATGTACAAAGAACAGTAATTGAGGTATTTCATAAATGAGCATAAAGCGTAAAGGTATTATATTGGCAGGTGGTTCAGGCACACGCTTACATCCTATTACTAAAGGTGTATCTAAGCAGCTTTTACCAATTTATGATAAACCCATGATTTACTATCCATTATCTGTATTGATGTTGGCAAATATTCGTGAGATTTTAATTATTTCGACGCCTGAAGACTTACCAAACTTTGAAAAGTTGCTTGGCGATGGTTCGCAGTTTGGTATTGAGTTAAGTTATAAAGAACAGCCTTCACCAGATGGACTTGCGCAAGCGTTTATTCTTGGCGAAGAATTTATAGGAAATGATCACGTTTGCTTAATCTTGGGCGACAATATTTATTATGGTCAAAATTTTAGTAAGCAATTAAAGGCAGCCAATAACCTTGAAAAAGGTGCAACAGTTTTTGGTTACCATGTCACTGATCCAGAGCGTTTTGGTGTAGTAGAGTTTGATCTAACTGGTAAAGTACTGAGTATTGAAGAAAAGCCAATCAAACCAAAATCACCTTATGCAGTAACTGGTTTATATTTCTATGATAATCGGGTTGTTGAGTTTGCTAAACAGGTCAAACCATCCGCACGTGGTGAGTTAGAAATCACAGATATTAATAATGCCTATTTGAAAGATGGCTCACTCAATGTTGAATTACTTGGGCGTGGTTTTGCATGGCTAGATACGGGAACCCATGAATCTCTTCTAGAAGCAGGTCAGTTTGTGTATACCATTGAAAAACGTCAATCGCTAAAAGTTGCGTGTTTAGAAGAAATTAGTTTTCAGCAAGGTTGGATTTCAAAAGAAAAACTTAAGGAAAGTGCAGAAGCACTTAGAAAAACAGATTATGGTCAATACTTATTGAAATTATTGGATGAACTAAAATGAGAGTGGAAAAAACAAAACTCGACGGTTTATTAGTACTTCATCCACAAGTATTTGGGGATGATCGTGGCTGGTTTATGGAAAGCTTTAATCAACAGCGTTTTGACGCTGCATTAAAAGCGTTAAATTTACCTATTCCAACATTTGTGCAGGACAATCATTCCTGTTCGCAAAAAGGGGTGTTGAGAGGTTTGCATTTTCAGCGCGAACCATATGCTCAAGGTAAATTAGTTCGTGTTGTTCAAGGTAAAGTTTGGGATGTGGCTGTCGATATTCGCCCAAACTCTAAAACTTATGGGGAATGGGTGGGAGTAGAGTTGAGTGCGGAAAATAAAACTATGTTCTGGATTCCTGAGGGATTTGCACATGGCTTTATAGCATTAGAAGATAATACTCAGTTCTTATATAAAACGACGAATTATTACTCTAAAGAGTGCGAGAGAAGCATTATTTGGAATGATCTAGACTTAGGTATTAAATGGCCAATTCACAATGTTAATGAAGTTATAGTAAGTGATAAGGATAAATTTGCTGATAAATTTATTTCACTCTAGATGTGAATTCCATGTATAAAAAATCACTTACGTTATTTTTGCTTAAGGTCTTAAAAATACCTTTATCAATTTTGACATTAATTTTGACTGCTAAATATTTTGGAGTAAGCTTAGACAATGATGTTTGGTTAATAGGTTCAATGATTGTTGGTGTGATTGGCTTAGCAGTTTGGGGGCCAATCAATGAAACTTTTCGTGCAAAATTTGTAGCTATTAAAGAGATAGAAGGACAGGAAGTTGCAATAAACTATACTAAATCCTTAATTTTATATATGTTTATTATTTCTAGTGTAATAGTGATAGCGCTTATTATGTATCCTAATCTAGTCGCTAGGATTATTGCACCAGGATTTGATGAATCGGGATTTCAAAATTTGTTGCGTATGATTAGTTTTTTGGCACCTATTTTGTTGTTCAATCAACTTAATATGATTTTAAGCTCTATATTGAATGCGTTTGAAATTTACTATATCCCTGAAATATCATCATTATTTACGCAATTAATTAATATTTTTATAATTATTTTTTTAGCACCGATCATAGGAATTAAAGCACTTGTATTAGCATTGTATGTAAGTACAATACTACTGTTTTTTTTCTTAATAAATAAAATCATAAAACTAAATATACCAGTATTTAAAGGGCCCATAAATTTTACTTTTGATGGCTTTAAGTTATTTTTTCTTTTTTCTTTTCCATTTTTTGTACCTTATTTAATTGGCCAATTGAATGGTATTGTTGAAAAAGCAATTGCAACATCGTTAGGTGTCGGAGTTGTCTCAATTATTGATTATTCAAGGCGTATACCAGATCTACTAAATAGTATACTCGTTTCAATAGTTTTAACCATACTTGTACCGACCCTGACCAAAGCATTTATCAATAATGATGTTAAAACCTATAATCGAGAATTTTTAGCGAGTTATCGATTAGGTTTATTAGGTTTGATTTTGTTCATAGTTTTTTTTATAAATGGAGCAGAACCAGTATTTTATTTATTATATAAAAGTCCTGCAATTAATACGGTGCAAATGAATGATATAATTTTATTGAGCAAATTATTTTCAATTTCATTAATTGGAGTATTTTCATACATTATTTTAGGTATGAGTATGCTTTCTGTTAATAAAGCTAAATTGTATGTTATTACTGGAGTTTTAGCACAAATAGTAGTTATATTTTTTAATTCGATAACAGTGAAATGGCTGGGTATGAAAGTGTTTCCTTTGTCATTTTTCTTAGCACATTTTTTTGCAGCAATTTATATGTGTATGCATTATCCATATGATAAAGCAATGATTTATAGAGAGACGATTCGCTATTATTTGCTATGTATCCTCTCGGCATTTTTTGCTTATTTTATCTATTCATTATATAAGTTTTCATTTGGAGAAAATGTAGTGTTAAACTTATTTGTTGAAGTTTTATACTCATTGTTATTAACGTTGGTGTTCGTTGGTTTTTTTGGTTGTATATTAAAAGTACCTGAAATTAATATGTTATTTAAATTAATTAAATCTACTTTAATTAGAGGAAATAAAACATGAAAAAAAAGCAATTTATTTGCATATTTCCGCAAGGTGAAAATATTCATTTAATGAAAGATGTTGGAATGATACCTTATTCTTTGAAGAAAAAAGGTTATTATGATACGACAATTTCTTTTTATGAAAATCAGAGAAATTTACCATTTTTTAAAAAGTATTTTGATGGTGTGAAATATAAAAAAATAAATAAAATTTCTAGGTATCAGGGTGTCAATATATTTATTTTTCTGTTAAGGAATTATAGAAAATATGATATAGTTATGTTCATTCATGAAGGGGGGCTAAAATTCTTTGCTGCCCTCTTTTTTAAAATAATAACATTTAATAGGATAAAATTTTATTTTAAACTAGATATGAACTCGTTGGTTTTGAATTCTGATAGATTTGCAAATAAAAATTTCTTATTTCGTATTAAGTCTTATATCTTAAAACATGTAGGATTAATGACAGTTGAGTCAGAAAAACTTAATACTTTTTTGAATAACGAAAGTTATTTAAAAACTAGGTACTTACCAAATGGATTCTTAAATATTAATAAATTTAATAACATAAAAGAAAAAACTATTATTACAGTCGGGCGGCTAGGTACAAAAGAAAAGGATACAGAAGTTTTTTTACGAGCTCTTGAAAACATGGATTTAAATGATTGGAAGGTTAAATTTATTGGTCCAATTGATGAAAAATTTTATCATGTGGTAGAAAAATTTTATGCAAATAATCCAAGTTTAAAAAATAAAGTTTATTTTCTAGGCAATATTGATGATAGAGATATGTTATTGCAAGAGTATATGAAGGCAAAAGTATTTGTATTAACATCAAATAGCGAAGGATTTCCTCTGGTTTTGACTGAAGCTATTTCGAATGGCTGTTATATAGTTTCAACAGATTTAGCTCCTGTATATGATGTAACGAATAATCTGGAATTTGGCGAGGTTTTTAGTATAGGTGATTTTGATCAATTAGCAATAATATTACAAAAAATTGTGAATGATGAAACTAAGTTGCCAAATCCAGATGATATTAGAAGGTTTGCTGCTCATAATTTTGATTGGAATATTATTGCTGAGAGCTTGTATAAATATCTGGAATCAGATTTTTAATTTGTAGTTGAATTAATTTAAACTTTGTCAGGAAGTAAATTTGAATTATATTAAAGATGTCTCAATTGTTATTGTTAATTATAACACATATGATTTGGTTTTGGAGTGTATTGAATCTGTAATAAAAAATACAGAGGAAATCACTTATGAAATTATAGTTGTAGATAATAATTCACCTAATCGTGAGATTGAGCAATTAAAAAAATTATATCCTCAGGTTAATTTAATTTTAAATGATTCTAATAGTGGTTTTGGAATCGCAAATAACATTGGGAGTAGATTTGCAAGTGGTAAATTCTTATTTTTTTTGAATTCAGACACTATTGTCATTGATAATTCAATTTATGAATTATATAGATTTATAAATGAAAACTCAAAAGTTGGGGCATGTGGTGGAAATTTATGTGATATTAATTTACACCCAACAGTCTCATTTACAAGATTGATGCCATCAGTTTTATTGGATATTGATACTTTATTCTTTAATATTTTTTCAAAAGTTATATATGGTAAGAATTTAAATTATTGTTATGAAAAATCTCCAATATTGATTCAGGGTAATATTTCTGGAGCAGATCTAATGATTTCAAAGAAATTATTTGATGAGTTGGGCGGATTCGATGAGAGTTTCTTTATGTATTATGAGGAAACTGATCTATTATTTCGAGTAAGGTCAAATGGTTATCAAACATATATTGTTCCATCAAGTAAAATTATCCATTTAGAGGGGGCATCTGAATCCCTCAAAAGTATAAAGTTAGATTGGACCTATGAGAGTAAAGAGAAATATTATTTAAAGCATAAAACAAAAAAATCTTTTAAAATTTCTAATTTTATTTTATATCTTACAATCTTACAAAGATTATTTGTTTTTAGGGTTTTAGGCAATAGTGAAAAGGTGAAGTATTGGAAAGGTTTTTATCATTGGTTTAGTTTAAAGTAATTTTATTTCAGTTGAAAATTTTAAATTAATATTAGGAATATTAGAGTGATATATTTTTTAATTCCAATAATAATGCTGTTTTTCTCAATATTATTAGAAAAATGCAGTGACATTAATTTAAAAATTATTTCTTACATCTGTTTGGTGTCTTTTTTAGTAATGCTTGCTGGTTTAAGAGGGAATGTGGAGCCAGATTATTCTAGTTACCTTGATATTTTTACAAATGCTAGAATGGGTGGGGAGAGAGAGATTGAACCAGGGTTCTTTTATTTTAATAAAATATTAAACAACTTTGGTATGAGTTTTCAGTGGGTAATTTTTTTAATAGCACTTTTTTCAATTACGTTAAAACTTAACTTCTTCTTTAAAAATTCGCCTAACTTCGCTTTTTCAATATTAATATACTATTGTTCTATGTTTTTCTTATATGACTTTATTGCCATAAGACAAGCATTATCAATGGCTATATTTATGATTTCTATACGATTTATAATAGATAGAAAGTTTTTTCATTATGCGGCTCTAATTGCAATAGCATCAATGATTCATCTTTCTGCTTTAGTATTAATTCCTTTATACTTTTTCATTCATTATTCTTATAACAAAGTTTTATTCTATTTGGTTCTACTGTTAACTACATCTGTTTCAGTTTTAAAGGTTGATATTCAGTTGGTGAGTTTGCTGTTGAATTATTTTGCGTTACCTGATTTTGCATCTAATAAATTAGATATATATACACAAGAAGATGTTTTTGCTGCATTGTCTGGTAGACAGCTTTTGTTAGGTTTTGTTTTTGTATTCTTTTTATCAAAAAATGATAATAAAATTATTCAGGTACTGTTGAATATCTATATTTTGGGTATTGTAATCGGAACTTTGTTTAACGAGGTTCCTCAGATGTCCTTTAGGCTTAAGGCATATTTTTTATGGACTGAGTCTGTATTGGTAGTTTTTTACATTTGTAAAATATTCAAAAATTACTATTTATTAAGAATTTTCGCTTATTTTGTATTAGTTGCACTTTACTTTTATTCTTTGTATGGGTATTTGGATGTTTTATCACAAAGGCATAATGGTTATATTTATCCTTATAAATTCTTCTTTGAGTAATATGAATGAAAATTTTATTTTATTTTAATAGTATGACTCCTGCAGGGGGAATAGAACGTGTTATCAGTACTTTGGCAAATCAATTTTGTGAATTTATGGAAGTTACGATTTTAGTAAAAGATAAAGCATATAGCCATTATCCTCTTTCTGATAAGATTAAAATTGTTTCGTTAGATTCAAATCTTGAATTAGATATGAACAATAAAATTAAAAGGATTGCTCAAGCAGGAATAAACTTGCTGCAAAGTACAGCTAAATTAAAACATTTTTTGGCATTAAATCAATATGATATATATTATTTAGCCCATCCCCTAAATGTTTTAGAATTTCATTTAGCAAGAGGTATTGATAAGCAAGTTATTATCACAGAACATGGTGGAATTAATGCTTATAATATCGTTTATAAAAAGATCAAACAATGGTTATACCCTAAAGCACGTTGTTATGTAGTTCCAACAAGTAGTGACGCTAAGGCATATTCAGAGTTGAATTTACAGGTGGTTTATATACCTCATTTCAAATCAACGATGAACTATGTTCGCAGTCAATTATCAAATAAAGTTGTTCTCTCTATTGGCCGTATGACAGAGGCTAAGCGTCAATGGATAATGATTGATTTATGGGACAAACTTGTAAATGAACATCATATAAAAGATTGGCAATTACATCTTGTTGGCAATGGCAATCTATATGAGCACTTAAACAACAAAATAATAACTCTTGGACTGCAAGATTATGTGATAATATTGCCTCCTGTGCAGGATGTTGAAAGATATTATAAATCTGCATCAGTATTTATGTTAACTTCACACTCTGAAGGCTTTGGTATGGTTTTACTTGAAGCAATCTCTTTTGGGTTGCCATGCATATCTTACGATTGTCCATCAGGACCTAGGGATATCGTGGAAAATGAAGTGAACGGTTATCTGATTCCAATGGATGACTTTGATGCACTAGAGTTAGCGACAGTTGAATTATTATCTGATCCTGAAAAAATATATAAATTTGCAAATGGTGCTTTCAGCACTAGTTTAAAGTGGAATGATGAGGCGGTGTTAAACAAATGGAAGAAAATTCTTTATTAATATCAGTAATTATTCCTATGTATAATTCTGCTGAAACAATTATAAAAGCATTGGACTCTGTCAAAGCACAGACTTTTAAATGCTACTATGATGTTATAGTTGTTAATGATGGATCAATGGATAAGTCTCAGGAGTTAGTTGAAAATTATATATTTGAAGATAACCGTTTTAAGTTAATTTTAATCAATCAAGAAAATGGTGGGGTTTCTACTGCTAGAAATGCAGGTTTAAAAGCTTCTAACGGTGATTTAATAGCTTTTCTTGATTCTGATGACCAATGGTTTCCTGATAAATTAGAGAAGCAAACAAAACTGCTGGAATTGAATCCGCAGATTGATCTTTTAGGATGTGCATTTGATGGTTTGTATCTACCTAATACACCAGATGGTAGTCTTTTGAAAATCGATATTAGTAAATTGATATTTAAAAATTATTTCCAACCCTCTACAGTCATTATGAAGCGTAAAGTTTTTGAAGAAATAGGTTATTTTGATGAAAATCAAAAATATGCTGAAGAAGGGAATTATTTTATAAGAATTGCAAATCGATTTAATTGCTACTTTTGCAATATGAAAGTTATTAATTATGGTGATGGAAAGTCAGGATTTGGGGCTAGTGGTTTGAGTGCTAATCTTAAAGAAATGCATAGAGGATTTAATAAAAACTTAAAATTTGCATATGAAAATCAATTGATCACTTCAAAACAATACATTTTAGCTCGAATATTTGAATCTATAAAATATGTTCGCCGAATAGTGTTTGTGAGGATGAAAAAATGATTTCAAAGTATGGAATTTTTGGTGCTTTAAAAATATTTCTGTTTCTTATCAAAACAAAAATTTTCTTTCCAAAGGCTAGGTTGATCCGTTTTCCAATCGATGTGAGAAATAAAAACAATATAGATTTTGGTGAAAATTTGACTACAGGTGTGGGTTGTAGAATAGAAAGTTTCCCACAAACCAATACTGATTCTAAGTTATTGAAATTTGGTTATAATGTGCAAATAAATGACTATGTACATATAACAGCCGCTCATTCTGTTGAAATTGGCAATAATGTACTTATGGCGAGTAAAATATATATTTCTGATTGTACTCATGGTAGCTATATCGGAAATGAATATGATAGTGATCCGATGTCCTTACCTGTCGATCGCCCTTTATCTGTGAAAGCTGTAAAAATAGAAGATAATGTATGGTTGGGTGAATTCGTTTCCGTTTTGCCAGGAGTTACGATCGGTCAAGGGACCATTGTCGGTGCAAATTCGGTAGTATCTAAAAGTCTTCAACCGTATGTTATTGCTGTTGGTTCGCCTGCCAAGCCAATTAAATTTTATAATTTTGAAAGTAAAAGATGGGAAAAATATGTCAATTAAAAATGTACTAATTACTGGTGGTGCTGGGTTTATTGGTTCAAACTTAGCCTTAAAGCTTATTGAAAAAGGTTATCAGGTTACAGTATTAGATAATTTATCCCCTCAAATTCATGGTGACAATCCAACTGAAACGTCACCATTATATTTAAGTATCAAAGATAAAGTTAAATTTATTCACGGTACTGTGACGAGTAAGACTGATTGGGAAGAAGCACTAAAAGATCAAGATGCCATTGTTCACTACGCTGCTGAAACAGGCACTGGTCAATCGATGTATGAAGTCGAAAAGTATGTAGACGTTAACATCAATGGGACAGCATTGATGTTGAATTTACTTGTGAACGGCTCATACAACGTAAAAAAAGTCGTTGTTGCATCATCTCGCTCGATCTACGGTGAAGGTAAATACATCAGCAAAGAGCTAGGTGCTGTATACCCTACGCAACGTGAATCCATCCATATGGATCAAGGTGATTTTGAAGTCAAATATCCAAATTCTTCAGCATTGACTTTGGTCGGTACAGATGAAGAATCAAAAATTCATCCTTCATCGGTTTACGGTATTACTAAACAAAACCAAGAGCAAATGGTCCTGACCGTGTGTCCTACAGTGGGTATAGCAGGCGTTGCATTCAGATACCAAAATGTCTATGGTCCAGGTCAATCACTAAAAAATCCGTATACAGGAATTTTATCAATCTTTTCAACTCAAATTAAAAATGGCAATAATATCAATATATTTGAGGATGGTTTAGAAAGTCGTGATTTTGTTTATATCGACGATGTTGTAGATGCGACAATTTTAGGTTTAGAGAAAGAAGAAGCCAGTAATCAAGTGTTTAATGTGGGCACTGGTGTAGCCACAAATGTACTTACTGTTGCGAATGAACTCGTAAAAAACTATGGTGTTGACGTTTCAATAAACGTATCGGGTAATTACCGTTTAGGTGATATTCGTCATAATTATGCGGATTTAACAAAGATCAATAAACTTCTAGGTTTTAATCCAAAAGTTTCATTTGAAGAAGGTTTAAAAAAATTTGCAGAATGGGTAAATACTCAAGAGGTACAAGAAGACAAATATCAAAAGTCAATTGAGGAAATGAAAGCAAAGGGTTTATACAAGTAATGAGTAGCTTAGAAAGCCTTCATGGCAAGAATATATTATTTTTTTGTGTTCAGACATTTAATTTGGAAAAAGATATTATTCAGCAACTGGAAAAACATGGTGCCTTTGTAACATACTATGATGAACGACCAGAGAATAATAATTTTACAAAGGGTATGATACGTTTAAAAAGAGGTTTTTTAGAAAAAAAAATTAATGACTATTATACTACTATTTTAGCTGAGATTAAAGATAAAAAATTTGACTTTCTGTTTGTAAATCGAGGAGAGGTTGTTACTCGCGATTTTATGGAAAAATTTATTAAGCTTCAACCTAATTGTAAGCGTATTTTTTATACCTGGGATAGTATTGGAAATCATAGTCATTGCTTAGGAATTTTAGATCTTTTTCATAAACGATTTACTTTTGATCAAAATGATGCAAAAAAGTATCAATTGGGATTTAGACCTTTATATTTTACTGATCGATTCCGCGAAATTTATAATAGTAAAATCGAGAAAACAATTGATTTGCTTTTTTTAGGTACTGCACATTCAGATCGCTATATTGTTAGTAACAATATAGCTAAGTGGTGTGAAATTCACGAGTTGAATGCTTTTAATTATTATTATATGCAAGGCAGATTAATTTATTTTTTTAAGAAGTTTTTTGATAGAACTTTTTTTAAATTTGACTATAAAAAATTAAGTTTTAAAAGTTTAAGTATTACCGAAATTGTGGATTTTTATGCTAAGTCTAATGTTATTTTAGATATTAGTCATCCTGGTCAATCAGGTTTGACTATGAGAACATTTGAGGCAATTGGCGCAGGTAAAAAGTTAATTACAACCAATACAAATGTCGTGAATTATCCTTTTTATAATCCCAATAATATTTATGTAATTCGCAGAGATGTTGTTGAGTTAGATGGTATTTTTTTTGTAAATCAGTATCAGCCCTTAAGTGCGGATTTATATGAAAGATGTTCTATTGATGGTTGGGTTGAAGATGTTTTTATAGGTGATGAATTGAACTATTGGAGTGAAAAATTAAAAAACATCAAGAGTTAGGTTAGCGGTTTTGTGACGGTCTTAATTTTGTCATAAATATCCATTTGATAAAATTTTTGTTGTTAATTTGGAATAATTCTATTTTCTTAATTTTAGTATCGATTAATATTTTTTATTATCTAAATTATTTGGAATTTAATTTATGAATGTTTTACTCACAGGCAGCAATGGTTTTTTAGGACAATATTTAGCTCAGTTTTTGGCAGATAAAAACTATTCCATTTTAGCACATACCCGTACAGTCCAAACGTTTAATCATCCCAATGTTCGTAATATCAACTTTGAGCTCAATGACAATCTAGATCACATTGACCTTAGTCACATCGAAGTCATTATTCACTGTGCAGGTCGTGCGCATATTATGAATGAAACAGCTGAGTCACCACTCGAAGCATACCGCCAAACAAATGTACAAGGTAGCTTGAACCTTGCGCAAAAGGCGGTAGAAAGTGGAGTAAAGCGCTTTATTTATTTAAGTAGTATTAAAGTCAATGGTGAACAAACCACAACTCAAGCCTTTAAACCGAGTGATGCTGTAAATACCGATGACCCTTATGGTTTGTCTAAATACGAGGCAGAACAAGAGCTATTGGAACTGTCTAAACAAACTGGATTAGAGGTTGTTATTATTCGCCCCGTGTTGATTTATGGTCCAAATGTCAAAGCCAACTTTAAAAGTATGGTGGGCTTGGCAAATAAAAAATTGCCTTTGCCTATCGGTTGCTTAGACAACAAGCGCAGTATGGTCAGTATCTATAATTTAGCAGACCTAATTCATACCTGTATGACCCATCCAAATGCCAATGGCGAAGTATTTCTTGCCAGTGATCAAGATGATATTTCGGTAAAACAATTATTTGAGAAATTGGCTTATCAGCAAAATAACAAATTGTTGATGTTACCGGTGCCTAAAAGCTTGATTAGCTTTTTAGCACGTTTAGTGGGTAAAAAGGCGGTAGCTTCACGCTTATGTTCAGAATTAGTGGTGGATACGTCTAAAAACACTCAGCTATTAGGTTGGACAGCACCTTATACGGTCGATGAAAGTCTACAAAAAATGTTTAACACTCCCAATTAAAAAAGAAGTTCAGTTATAGCCATGTCATTTATTCTTATCTTCATTTTCTTTATTCTAGCATTTAGCTTGACCTATATGATGCGAGCCTACGCCCTCAAGAAAAATATAATAGACAACCCCAATGAACGTAGCTCTCACAGTGTACCCACGCCCCGCGGTGGTGGTGTCGCGGTGGTGGGCAGCTACTTGTTGGCGCTGGCTGTGCTGATCTATAGCCAACAATTGACCGTACATATTGGTTTAACACTAATAGTAGCGGGTTTTGTCATCGCTTTACTTGGCTTTTTAGATGACCATGGGCACATTAATTCCATGTTGCGCTTAGCAGTACACTTTTTAGTGGCCATTGGCGTGGTGATCAGCTTGGGTGGCTTTAGCGAAGTTACGGCTTTTAATGGTCTACAACTTGGCTTTATAGCCAATATTATTGCGGTACTATTTTTGGTGTGGTTGTTGAATCTATATAACTTTATGGATGGGATTAATGGCATTGCCAGTGTTGAAGCCATTACCACTGTCGTTAGTATGGCTATTTTGTATTATGTACTCAATAGCACATTAAACTCAGACATACTTTGGTTATTGGCAGCCTGTGTATTTGGCTTTTTACTGTGGAACTTTCCCAAGGCTAAAATTTTCATGGGCGATGCCTGTAGCGGATTTCTCGGCCTCACTTTGGGTATTTTGGCGCTCATCGCCCTCAAAGAAAACTTGGCATTGTTTTGTGCGTGGATCATTTGTCTAGGTGTATTTGTGGTCGATGCGACCTATACCCTGATAAAACGCGTATTGAGCGGCTATAAAATGTATGATGCACATCGAAGCCATAGCTATCAAATTTTATCGCGCAAATGCGGGAGTCATACTCCCGTGACTTTAGCGGTTGCAGCAATTAATCTATTGTGGTTATTTCCTATCGCTTATATAACGGTTACACAAGCATGGGCGTACCCTGAACTGGCGGTATTGATTGCCTATATACCATTGTTAATTGTGGCTATAAAATTCAAGGCAGGTCATGCAGATGCCTAATAAACCCAGCTTGTTAATTTTAGGTGCAGGGGGATACGGTTTGGCCGTTGCAGAAGCTGCAGAACTGAGTGGACAATGGCAAGAGATTATGTTTGCCGATGATCGTTGGCCTGCAACACAGCATGTGGCGGAATATAACATTGTTGCAAATATTGCCAGTTTGCATCAGTTAGACTAATGTGGTTCCGTTAATTAGACCACTCAATTCAGTTTTATAAGTGATAAATCCGCTCTAAATATTTAAATCATGCTGCCATTACTTTTAGTAAATGTTGATCATAAAATTCATTTGGTGTTGCCTTATTCAAACTTGAATGAGGACGTATCGTGTTATAAAAATCCAAATATTCAGCAATTGATTGTTTCGCTTGTTTAACCGTATCGTAAGCCTTCAAATAGACTTCCTCATGCTTCACGCTGCGCCATAACCGCTCAATCATCACATTATCCATCCATCGTCCTTTCCCATCCATACTGATACGGATATTTCGCAATTTTAACTCATTCAAAAATGCCTCGCTTGTGAATTGACTGCCTTGGTCTGTATTAAATACCTCTGGACAACCATATTTCACAATTGCTTCTTGCAACGCATCTATGCAAAAGTCTGTTTCCATACTGATCGATACACGATGAGCCAGTACTTTACGACTATGCCAATCTATAATTGCACACAAATAGACAAAGCCTTTAGCCATAGGAATGTATGTGATATCTGTACACCAGACTTGATTAGAGTGATCGATGACCATGTTTTTCAACAGATATGGGAAAATACGGTGTGCAAGATTAGGCTTACTGGTATTGGGTTTTGGATACAAGGCATGTATTCCCATCAAGCGCATTAAACGTCGGACTTTACGCCGACCTATTTGAT
>NZ_KB849207.1:0-71641 GCF_000368025.1 Acinetobacter parvus DSM 16617 = CIP 108168 | reverse complement strand
GTCATGGTTGACTCCTAAAACAAGCATTTCCCATGCTTATTGGGGAGTAGATTATCACTTATAGACGTGGTCTAAAATCCTAGAACCACATCAGACACCATGCATCTTCAAGCGATAGTGGCGGTGGGTAATAATGCTTTAAGATTGCAATGGCAACAAACCGTGTTGGGGCTAGGTATAGAATTGACATCGGTCATTCACCCACACAGCATGATTAGTCCAACAGCACAAATTGGCCTAGGGGTGAGTGTCATGGCAGGGTGTATCATTAGTCGTAAAACTGTGATCAACGATGGCGTAATTTTAAATATTGGTGCATTATTGGATCATGATGTTGTCATTGAGCAATTTGCCCATTTAAGCGTGGGGGTAAAAGTCGCAGGTGGTCAAACTATCGCCGCACATTCATTTTTAGAGGTTGGAACCTGTATTCTGCATTAAAAATACGGTGTTTTAAAATTCAAATATTAATAATTGTATATCTATGAAATCCATAATTGAACTTGCTGTAGAATCCCCACGCTTAGTCAAACTTGCATTTTTGGTTGTTTTAGACTTCTGTGTTCTTCCTGTGCTGTTGTGGATGTGCTATGCCATTCGCCAGTTTGATTTAGGTGCAGAAGTTGTGCCTAATTTGGCCTATGGTTCAATTTGGGCAAGCGTGATTGCAGTTGTATCGCTGTTTATTTTCGGGGTGTATCGCTTTATTGTGCGCACCTACAGCGAACTGTTTATGTTCAAGTTGGGGTTGGGTACTGCTTTGACTGTGGCAGGGTTGTATGCGCTGGCTTATTTTACCGATGCCTTTATTCCCACTTCTATTCCGCTCATGTTCGGTTTTCTCATGTTTGCTTGGGTCTGGTTTAGCCGTGGTTTTATTCGCTTTATCGTGCGTTCTTATTTACAAGCCGATGTACAAAAAAAACGCATCGCGATTTATGGTGCAGGCAATGCTGGACAGCAAATTGCAGCGGCACTATACAATTCACATGAACACTTACCCGTGTTGTTTATTGATGATGATCCGTCACTCACTGGGCAGCAGTTGGGACGTTTAAAAATCTATGACGCAGACAGCGCATTAAAATTACTGGCTAAAAAAAATGTCGATGAAGTCTTGATTGCACTGCCTTCTGTCGGGCGGATGCGTAAAAGTGAGATCGTCAAATTCTTAGAACCTGCACATATTAAAATTACCGAAATTCCAGGTCTAACCAAACTGGTCGATGGTGAAATTCGCGTGTCGGATATCCAGGAAGTCGATATTATTGACCTTTTAGGACGAGATCCTGTTCCACCTATTGCCCATTTATTGGCTAAAAATATTCAAAATAAAATTGTTATGGTGACAGGTGCTGGCGGATCGATTGGTTCAGAGCTTTGTCGACAAATCATAAAAAATCAACCTAAAATGCTGGTTTTATATGAATTAACTGAGTTTGCATTATATGATATTGATAAAGAGTTAAGGCAAACTGCCAGTTGCGACATTGTTCCCATTTTAGGGACTGTACAAGATCAACAAAAATTAGAACGTATCATCGAACAATATCATGTGCAGACAGTCTATCATGCCGCCGCTTATAAACATGTTCCATTGGTTGAGTGTAATCCAATTGCTGGATTAAAAAATAATGCAATTGGAACCGCAAATAGTTTAAATGCCGCTGTAAAAAAAGGCGTGGAAACCTTTGTATTGATTTCAACGGATAAAGCAGTTAGACCGACGAATGTCATGGGTGCATCGAAGCGGATGGCCGAGCTTTATTGTCAAGCCGTGGCTGAGACGAAACCAAATACTCAGATCAGTATCGTACGTTTCGGAAATGTATTGGGTTCTTCTGGTTCGGTTGTACCTTTATTTAGACAGCAGATTGCAAAAGGTGGCCCAATTACGGTGACTCATCCTGATGTAACACGTTATTTTATGACGATTCCTGAAGCTTCTCAGTTAGTCATTCAAGCTGGGGCATTAGGTTCAGGTGGTGATGTGTTCTTACTCGATATGGGTGAACCTGTTCGAATTCAGGATTTAGCACGACAAATGATCGCTTTAAGTGGTTTAAAAGTTCGAGAAGCAAATACAACGGATGGTGATATTGAAATCGCTTATAGTGGTTTACGTCCAGGAGAAAAACTTTACGAGGAACTACTCATCGATCAAGATAACACAGGTTATACCGAGCATACTCGTATTTTACGTTCTTTTGAAAAGCATTATCCGTTGCAAGAGATTCAGTCTGTATTTAGTCGAATCAATCAAATGACTGCAGTGGAACATGATGTAGATTGGGCTTTAAGTCAGTTAGAATATTATGTTGATGGCTATAAACGTAGCGGCGAAGTACGGGTTAATTAAGAGAGTATTGTATGATCAAAAAAGCTATTTTACCTGTCGCTGGTTTGGGAACTCGTTTCTTACCTGCAAGCAAATCCATTCCAAAAGAAATGGTGACAGTAGTCGATCGTCCCGCAATTGAGTATGTGGTACGTGAGGCAGTTGAGGCTGGGATAGAACAAATTATTTTGGTGACTCATTCATCTAAAGCATCAATTGAAAACTATTTTGATCGTAATTTTGAGCTTGAAACAACTTTAGAACAAAAAAAGAAATTTGATTTGCTTAAGGAAATTACTGATATTTTACCGAAGCATGTGAGTGTGGTGAGTGTACGCCAACCGCAACCTTTGGGATTAGGTCATGCAGTGTTATGTGCCAAAGATATTGTGGGTAATGAAGCATTTGCAGTGTTATTGCCTGATGTACTGGTTAAGAACCAAAGCTGTGATAATGATTTGTCATTAATGATCCAGCGTTTTGAGCAGTCTCAAGCTGCTCAGATTATGGTAGAGGCAGTTCCTGACCATTTGGTTGATCAATATGGTATTGTAGATGTTGCGATTTCTCCGAATGAAGGGGAAAGTGCTATCATGCAGGGAATTGTTGAGAAACCTGCGATAGGTACTGCGCCATCCAATTTATCTGTGGTAGGGCGTTATATTCTACCTGCTGAGATTATGAGCCTATTGGAGAATACGCCTCGTGGTGCAGGAAATGAAATTCAGTTAACCGACGCAATTGCAGCTTTACAGCAAACTGAAACAGTTGAAGCGTATCGTATGAAAGGACAGACTTTTGACTGTGGGAGTAAGTTGGGCTATCTAAAAGCTGTATTGCATTATGGTATTGAGCATCCAAAACTGGGTGAAGATTTTAAGGGCTTAATCAAAGAATTAGCTCTATAATTTAGGGTTAATATTGATGAAAGTTGCTATTTTTGGTAATACTTTATATGCAGGCGTGATGTCTGCATTATTGTCTGAATCTGGACATTTTGTATATTGGTGTTCTCATATCAACCCAAATGAAAATGGTCAGCAATATTCTTTTCATGATGAAAGTGTCAGTCGATTACTTGAAAAACAACTCAGTAGTGGATTTCTGATTTATCGTGATCTGGATAGTATTCCTTTAGACATTGATGCTTACTTATTTAGTTTTAATCAAACCCAGGAACAACAAGTTTTTCAACTATTGGCATCACTAAAACAGCGTCCAATTATTCATCCTAAACTGATGATCAATGCATCTACCTTTGGCTTACATGGGACTGAGCATTTTCAACAAATTCTTTCTGAAGATGACTGGGCCTATTTACCAGATACCATCCAAGAGGGAAATGCGTTACAGAGTCTGACCCAAGCTAAGCAGCTGATAGTCGGATGTACTCAAGCTAATGTTCAGACCAAAGTAAAAGAGTTACTTCGCCCTTTTTTCCCTTTGGCACAGCAATATCTATTTATGCCGATTCTGGATGCTGAGTTTACCAAGCTGAGTATTTCTGGCATGTTGGCAACACGAATTAGCTATATCAATGATCTTGCTGTCGTGGCGGAAAAACTGGGGATTGACATTGCTTCAGTACGTCAGGGAATGGCTGCCGATAATCGTATTGGTTCAGCTTATTTATCTCCAGGCGCAGGTTTTGGCGGTGAGAATTTCTCACATGATATTTTAACCCTTGCCAATACTGTGGCAAATACAGGGGTTAAAAGTCAGTTGCTTGCGCAAGTTTGGGACATTAACGAACAGCAGAAAGAAATCTTATTTCGCAAACTGTGGAATTATTACCATGGTGACTTACATGGCAAAACAGTTGCGATTTGGGGTGCTTCATTTAAAGAAAATACCTCAAGTATTCAGCAGTCACCGATCCATCCCATGTTGGCAGCTTTATGGGCTCAAGGTGTCACGGTACGTTTACATGATCCACAAGCTTTAGATGAAATCGAAGCGATGTATGGGCAACGTGATGATCTTATTCTATGTAAAGACCAATATGTGGCCGTACAAGGTGTACATGGCTTATGTATTTTGACGGCATGGAAACAGTACTGGAGTCCTGACTTCAAACAATTAATTGAGCTGATGCAGCATCCTCTTATTTTGGATGGACGAAATATTTATGATCCACAGTATGTAAAAGCGCAAGGTTTTGCATATATGGGGGTGGGACGCTGATGATGATAAAGCAGATTCAGCCTTTTCCAGTCAAGGAACAGGCTTCAGTATTGGAATATTTATTATCTTTAAAGAAACAGTTTAAAGAGGCTCATCTCAATGAGTTGTTTAAAGCCGATGTTGCCAGATTTAAGCATTTCTCAGTTGAATGTGATCAAATCGTTTTTGATTTTAGTAAGCATCGCATTGACCAGAATGTCTTAAATAGTTTAATAGAGCTGGCTCAGGCACAAGATTTAAACCAATGGATCAAAAGGTTATTCTCATCTGAACAGATTAACTGCACAGAGCAACGTGCTGCGATGCATTGGGCATTACGTTTACCCAAGTCAAGTTCTGTGGTGTCTTCGGCTTTTCAAGATGTTCATCTGCAACTTGAGCGAATGAATGCCCTGGTTGAAAAAATCCATGCTGGACAGTATCGAGGTGCCACAGGTGAAGTGATTCAGGATGTCGTCAATATTGGCGTGGGTGGGTCTGATTTAGGCCCATTGATGGTTACGCATGCGCTTTCTGATTTTAAGGTGAAAACCGCTAAACCTTTAGCTGTACATTTTGTTTCAACGATGGATGGAAGCCAGCTTTCTGAGCTACTGCATCAGCTTCGACCTGAGACAACTTTATTTATTATTTCTTCAAAATCGTTTGGTACCATTGATACTTTGTCCAATGCCCAAACAGTACGACAATGGTTGGAAAAAGCTTTAGGTACTGATGAAAAGATTCTGCAAAACCACTTTATTGGTGTTTCAACGAAACCTGAGAAAATGACTGAATGGGGCATTGCTCCTGATAAACAGTTATCGCTTTGGGATTGGGTCGGCGGTCGTTATTCACTGTGGTCCTGCATTGGTTTACCCATTGCGCTCAGTATTGGAGTGGAGGGTTTTAAACAGCTATTAGCGGGTGCCTATGCCATTGACCAACATTTCCAAACTGCACCATTTCAGCAAAACATTCCAGTCCTTATGGGATTGTTAGGTATTTGGAACAATAATTTTCTGGATATTCAGACACATGCAATATTACCTTATGATGGGCGGTTAAAGTATTTCGCAGCCTATTTGCAACAGCTTGAGATGGAGTCAAATGGTAAATCCATCCAGCGGAATGGTGTGAAAGTGAGTTCAGCGACCTGCCCAATTGTCTGGGGAGAAGTTGGACCGAATGCGCAACATGCTTTCTATCAACTCTTACACCAAGGAACACATTCGGTCAGCTGTGATTTTATTGCGCCAGTGAAACGTTATAATGCCAACCAATTTACCTATGCTGAAAATGCAGAGGCCTTAGTTGAGCAACATCATTTGGCACTCTCAAATTGTTTGGCTCAATCGCGTTTGCTCGCCTTTGGCAATCAGGCGCTCTCAGTAGATGAGCTAAAAGATTTACCTAGTTATAAGCAATATGAGGGTAATCAACCGAGCTCAACCATTCTATTAAAAGAGTTGAATCCCTATAGCTTAGGGATGCTTATCGCATTGTATGAACATAAAGTGTTTGTGCAATCTGTTTTATGGAATATCAATCCCTTTGACCAATGGGGTGTTGAAAAAGGTAAAGAAATCGCCAATCAACTATTACCAATTCTAAATGGTGAACAGGGTGATTTATCTGCATTTGATACCTCAACGCAAGGTCTACTTCGAATATTATTAGGAAAAACAGATGGCTAAGATTTTAGTTGCAGGTGGTGCTGGCTATATCGGTTCTCATACTTGTGTTGAACTGCTAAATGCGGGGCATGAGGTGGTTGTATTTGATAACCTGTCGAATAGTTCTGAAGAATCTTTACATCGTGTACAGAAATTAACGAATAAGGATTTGGTTTTTGTTAAAGGTGACATCCGATTTGAACAAGAGGTTGATCAGGTGTTTCAAGACCACCAGATTGATGCTGTGATTCATTTTGCTGGTCTGAAAGCGGTTGGGGAAAGCCAGCAAATTCCACTGGTTTACTTTGATCACAATATCGCTGGCAGTATTCAGTTAATGAAGTCGATGGAAAAAGCAGGTGTATTTAGACTGGTGTTTAGTTCATCGGCAACGGTTTATGATGAAGCGAATATATCCCCATTGAATGAAGATATGCCAACAGGCATGCCAAGCAACAACTATGGCTATACCAAGCTCATCATTGAACAGATGTTGCAAAAACTGGCGCAGGCAGATTCACGTTGGTCGATTGCATTACTGCGTTATTTTAACCCTGTTGGCGCACATAAAAGTGGTCAGATTGGAGAAGACCCGCAAGGCATTCCAAATAACTTAATGCCTTATGTCACACAAGTCGCAGTTGGTCGTCGTGAGAAATTATCCATTTATGGCAATGACTATGACACGATTGATGGAACAGGTGTGCGTGATTATATTCATGTGGTAGATTTAGCCAATGCACATTTATGTGCGTTGAATAATCGCCTTGCTGCGCAGGGATGTCGTGCATGGAACATTGGCACAGGCAATGGTTCATCCGTATTACAAGTCAAAAACACCTTTGAGCAAATCAATGGTGTGCCTGTTGCGTTTGAATTTGCACCACGTCGTGCAGGTGATGTTGCTACTTCATTTGCAGACAATACGCGTGCATTGAGCGAGCTCGGTTGGCAGCCTCAATATACATTGGAAGATATGCTGGCGGATAGTTGGAATTGGCAGAAGCAGAATCCCAACGGCTTTAACTGAATGCTAAAGCAATAAAAGAGGAGCGATATGCTCCTTTTTTATTGGGTTGAATTAACCCTGAATTAACCCAGTTAATTCATCTACATAATGTTGCATCGGTTGCGGGTTTTGATCGGCACGGCTTTCAATATTTAAACGCAATAAAGGCTCGGTATTCGATGCGCGGACATTCAAACGCCACGCACCAAAATCAAGACTCACACCATCGGTACGGTCTACTAATGGATTTTGGTCCGCATAATGATCAAAAATCTTTTGTACCGTTGCTTGTGTATCTGCTACTTTAAAATTGATTTCACCGCTACATGGAAATTTGGTAATCATATTCTCAACTAATGTTGAAAGTGATTGACTTGTTTCAGAGAGTAGGGCAATAGTCAGTAACCATGGAATCATGCCACTATCACAGTACGCAAAGTCACGGAAATAGTGATGTGCGCTCATCTCACCGCCGTAAACCGCATTATGTTCACGCATTACATCTTTAATAAAAGCATGCCCAGATTTTGATTGAACCGCGATACCTTGATATTGCTCTACGATATCAAAGGTATTCCAAACTAAACGTGGATCATGCACAATCTTTTCACCTGATTGTTTGATCAAGAATGCCTGTGCTAATAAGCCAACAATGTAATAGCCTTCGATGAATTGACCTTTTTCATCAAACAAGAAGCAACGGTCAAAATCCCCATCCCATGCAATACCCATATCTGCATTGTGCGCAAGCACAGCATCGCGGGTGCTGTCACGGTTTTCAATTAAGATTGGGTTCGGAATCCCATTGGGGAAAGTCCCATCCGCTTCATGATGAATTTTAATAAATTCAACAGGAATATTCAGTTGTTGGAATTTCTGTTCAATTGCATCAATGACATGGCCTGCTGCACCATTGCCTGCATTCACTACTAGCTTGAGTGGTTTAATTTTCTGTGGATCAATATAAGTCAGTAGGTGTTCAACAAACTCAGGTAGGATATTATAGTTTTCAGTTGTACCTTTCTGCTCAACTTCGGCAAAAATACCTGATTCTGCAAGTGATTGAATCTCTTTTAAACCCGTATCAGCACTGATTGGACGTGCATTTTCACGAACCAATTTCATGCCATTGTAGTCCATCGGGTTGTGGCTGGCAGTTACTTCAATGCCACCTTGTACATCAAGATGGAAAGCGCCGAAATAAACTTCTTCGGTACCCGTCATGCCTAAATCTAGAACATTGACACCTGCATCATTAAGACCACGAATGGTTGCTTGCTTTAAACCTTCACTGCTCAGACGGATGTCACACCCAATCACCACTTTTCTAGGTTGATAGATTTGTCCGTATGCACGACCAATTTTATAGGCGATTTCTTCGTTCAGTTCTGTGCCTAATTTTCCGCGAATATCATAAGCTTTAAAGCAAGTCAGTTGAGTCATTTTGAGAAGAGCTGTGTAGTTTATTAATATGTTGCAGTATACAAAGACTGGGCTGGATTAAACAATCGTAGATACAGATTAAATCATTTATAACTGACTTAGCCCTAGATATACCGATTTCAATATATTCAAAGTATCTCCTTATATACATAATAAAAAATGGTTGTTCCACGTGAAACAACCATTTCCAGTTTATAATGATGGATGGGTTAAGCTGATTTAGCTAACACTTCAGCCATTGCTGTGGCAACTTTATAAATATTATTCATATTTAAACCTGCAACGCAGATGCGACCACTACGTACAAGGTAAATTGCATATTCTTCACGTAAGGTGTCGACTTGCTCGCCTGTCAAACCTGTGTAGCTGAACATGCCTTTTTGATTGACAAGGTAGCTAAAGTCACGGTCAGGAAGTGCTTTAGTCAACTCATCTTTTAAGATGCTACGCATTTTGATAATGCGCTCACGCATCTCTTTCACTTCGCCTTGCCATTGTTGATTCAGATCAGCATCATTGAGCACCTGATCAACCAACCATGCACCCGTTGTTGGTGGGCTAGAGTAGTTGCGGCGTACGGTTGCCTTTAATTGACCGAATGTGCATTGAGCCGCTTCAGCATCGTCACAGACAAAGGTTAGGCCGCCCACACGCTCACCATAAAGTGAGAAGATTTTAGAGAACGAGTTGCTGACGATGAAGTTTAAACCAGCTTGGTCTAGAGCACGAATCGCATAAGCATCTTGTTCCATACTATCGCCAAAGCCTTGGTAAGCGATGTCAAGGAATGGAATCAAGTTACGCTCTTTTAATACTGCAATCACCTGATCCCATTGGGCTGGATTGAGATCCGCACCTGTCGGGTTGTGGCAGCAAGGGTGTAATAATACAATGCTTTGATCTGGCAAAGTTTTTAATGTCGATAACATGCCATCAAAATCAACGCCACGTGTTTCAGCATCGAAATATGGATAGTAGTTGCTCTTGATGCCAGCACCATTGAAGATCGCAACATGGTTATCCCACGTTGGTTGGCTGACCCAAACTTCTGAATTTGGGAAATAGGTTTTTAAGAAATCTGCACCAACTTTTAATGCACCTGAACCACCAAGCGTTTGAATGGTTGCAACACGACCTTGTTGAATAGCAGGGCTGTTTGCGCCAAACAATAGAGCTTGAATTGCGTCACGGTAAGGCTTAAAACCTTCCATTGGAAGATAAAGTTTGGTTTTATCATTTTTAGGGGCAATACGTTTTTGCGCTTCGATAATGGTATCAAGCTGAGGAACGATACTGTCTTCGTTATAGTATAAACCAATACTTAGATTAACCTTTTCAGCGCGTGGATCAGCATTAAACTGTTCCATTAAAGAGAGAATTGGGTCGCCTGCATAAGGTGGGATATGTTGAAACATTAACAATGTCCTTTTATTCAACAAGGTGCATGGATGTGTCTTGCGGAGCATGACTCCAGATGCCCAATAATGTACCAATAAAGCGCCTATGAAGCACGCTGTTATTTACATTTCTGGTGCAGTATTTACTTACAAAAATTCGTATAAAATCGATCGATTATAAGGATTGTCTACAATCAAGCTGTCATACCATGGTCGTAGCCTACGTAATATAAATAATGGGAAAAATGCCTTGAATCAATTGAAATAAAGTACTTAAATTTTAGTAAGAATATGTTTTATATATAATTATTTTATATTTTTAGTACCTTTTTCAGAACATTCTATTGTGAGGCAATCGAATAGTATTGACTGGGTCAGTCTATTTCATTGTCGACAATCCTATTGCATTTTTTCTTCTATCTCGTTATAAAATCATCAAAACTATAGAGATTGTCGACAATATGCAAGATACCCTTGTTCCTCAAGCCATCAGCACCAGTCAGAGTATTACCCTGACGGAACATGTATTTAAGCAAATTCAATCAGCAATCGTGTTAGGACAAATTCCTGCGGGCAGCAAAATTTCTGAGCCTGAGTTAGCACGTATTTATGGGATTAGTCGTGGTCCTTTACGTGAGGCGATCCATCGTCTGGAAGGACAGCGATTGGTTGAGCGTACGGCCCATGTTGGTGCGCGAGTTGTTTCCCTTTCTCTACAACAGTTTCAAGAACTGTACCAAATTCGTGCTTCACTTGAAGGCTTAGCTTGTAAGTTGGCTGCACAGCATATTGATAAAAAACAAATTTTAGCATTGCGTGATGTACTGCGAATGCATGCTGAAGATGAAAATTTTAAAGCAGGTAAGGGCTACTATCTGCAAGAAGGTCAAGACGATTTCCATTACTGCATTATCAAAAGCAGTGGCAATAAAACCCTCGAAAAAATGTTATGTGATGAGCTGTATCACCTCATCCGTATGTATCGAATTCAATTTTCAAATACCCCAGATCGACCAAGCAAAGCTTGGGATGAACATATCCGCATTTTAGATGCGATTGCAGAGGGTGATGGTGAGCTTGCTGAAATGCTGATGCATCGTCACATCAATGCATCCTACAAAATTGTTGAGCAAACATTGCTGCAAACCCAAGGAGAACATCAACATGGCTAAATCTGCTGGTCAGTTATTCCGCGACGCGGTCGCAAATGAAAAACCATTACAAGTGGTCGGTGCGATCAACGCCAATCATGCATTGTTAGCAAAGCGTGCAGGCTACAAGGCGATCTATTTGTCGGGCGGTGGTGTTGCCGCAGGTTCTTTGGGTTTACCTGACTTGGGGATTAGCAACCTTGATGATGTATTGACCGATGTACGCCGTATTACCGATGTCTGTGATCTACCCTTATTGGTTGATGTGGATACAGGTTTTGGTGCTTCCGCGTTTAATATCGCACGTACCACTAAATCAATGATTAAGTTCGGCGCAGCGGCAATGCACATTGAAGACCAAGTTGGTGCTAAACGTTGTGGACACCGTCCTAACAAAGCCATCGTGACGCAACAAGAAATGGTGGATCGTATTAAAGCTGCGGTTGATGCGCGTACTGATGAAAACTTTGTGATCATGGCACGTACCGATGCTTTAGCGGTTGAAGGTTTACAAGCAGCGATTGATCGTGCAGGTGCTTACATTGAAGCAGGTGCGGATATGTTATTCCCTGAAGCGATCACTGAATTGGCAATGTACAAGCAGTTTGCTGATCTGACCAAAGTTCCAGTATTGGCGAACATTACTGAATTTGGTTCTACGCCATTATTTACCACTGAAGAATTGGCTTCTGCGGATGTGAGCATTGCGTTATATCCACTTTCAGCATTCCGCGCGATGAACAAAGCAGCGGAAAATGTGTATGAGACTCTGCGTCAAGAAGGCACACAGAAGAACGTTGTTGACACCATGCAAACCCGTCAAGAATTGTATGAGCGCATTAACTACCATGCGTTTGAACAGTATCTTGATGGAACTTTTGCAAAGAATAAATAATCTCTGAAATTTACCCCTCCTAACCTCCCCTTAAAAAAAGGGGAGGAACCTCACCAATCAGATCACATTTTGATTTCGTGAAAGTCTCCCCCTTATAAGGGGGAGATTTAGAGGGGGTAAAAGTGCAAACACATAAACACCATAAAAAGGTCAATCTTATGAGCAGTAATGAAACACCAGTCGGCTTCAAGCCAAAAAAATCAGTTGCGTTAAGTGGTCAAGTTGCAGGTAACACTGCACTTTGTACCGTCGGTCGTAGTGGTAATGACTTGCACTACCGTGGTTATGACATTCTAGACCTTGCAGTGGGTAGCGAATTTGAAGAAGTTGCACATTTGCTTGTACATGGCAAACTGCCAAACAAAGCTGAGTTGAAAGCCTATAAAGCAAAACTGAAAGCACTGCGTGGTTTACCAGCCGCATTGAAAACGGCACTTGAACAGTTACCACCATCTGCACACCCTATGGATGTGATGCGTACGGGCGTTTCAGTTCTAGGTTGTTTAACGCCTGAACATGAAGATCACAATGAAGCAGGTGCAAAAGACATCGCTGATAAATTGATGGCAAGCTTGGGTTCAATGTTGTTGTATTGGTACCACTTCAGCAACAACGGTCGTCGTATCGAAGTTGAAACCAATGATGACTCAATCGCTGCGCATTTCCTCCATTTACTTCATGGCGAAGCGCCATCTGAAGAATGGATTCAAGCCATGCATACCTCTTTGATTTTGTATGCTGAGCATGAATTCAATGCTTCTACATTTACGTCACGTGTTGTTGCAGGTACAGGTTCAGACATGTATTCAGCAATTACAGGTGGTATTGGTGCGCTACGTGGTCCAAAACATGGTGGTGCGAACGAAGTTGCATTCGTGATTCAACAACGTTATGACAACGCTGACGAAGCAGAAGCAGACATCCGTAGCCGTGTAGAGAAAAAAGAAGTGATCATCGGCTTTGGTCACCCTGTTTATACCATCTCTGATCCACGTAACGAAGTGATCAAGAAAGTGGCGCGTGATCTTGCTGAAGCGCAAGAGAACACCAAAATGTACCTGATTGCTGAACGTTTAGAAGCAGTGATGAAAGAAGTGAAGAACATGTTCCCGAACCTCGATTGGTTCAGCGCTGTGAGCTATCACTTGATGGGTGTGCCAACAGCAATGTTCACTCCATTATTCGTAATTGCTCGTACAGCAGGTTGGTCTGCACATGTGATTGAACAACGTCAAGACGGTAAGATCATTCGCCCAAGTGCGAACTACACTGGCCCTGAAAACTTAGAATTCAAACCATTGGCGGAGCGTGGTTAATGACAAATCAATACCGTAAACCGCTGCCAAATCAGAATGGCAATACCCAGCTCGAATACTATGACGTGCGTCAAGCCGTTGAAGACATTCAGCCAGGCGCATACGAAACTTTGCCATACACCTCGAAAGTGTTGGCAGAACAGCTTGTGCGTAAAGCTGATGCAGAAAATTTAACGGCCTATTTAACGCAATTGATCGAACGCCGTCAGGACTTGGATTTTCCTTGGTATCCTGCGCGCGTGGTCTGTCATGACATCTTAGGTCAAACAGCCCTCGTCGACCTTGCGGGTTTACGTGATGCGATTGCGGAAAAAGGTGGTGATCCATCTAAAGTGAACCCAGTGGTTCCAACACAGTTGATCGTCGACCACTCTTTGGCAGTGGAATATGGCGGCTTTGATCCTGACGCGTTTGAAAAAAACCGTGCCATTGAAGACCGTCGTAACGAAGACCGTTTCCACTTTATTGAGTGGACGAAGACCGCATTTAAAAATGTCGACGTGATCCCTGCGGGTAACGGCATCATGCACCAGATCAACTTAGAGAAAATGTCTCCAGTGATCCAAAATCGTGATGGCTTAGCGTTCCCAGATACATGTGTAGGTACAGACTCACATACACCACATACGGATGCACTTGGTGTGATCTCAGTGGGTGTGGGTGGTTTAGAAGCTGAAAACGTGATGTTGGGTCGTGCATCTTGGATGCGTCTTCCAGACATTATCGGTGTTGAGCTAGTCGGTCAGCGTCAAGCAGGCATCACGGCTACGGATATCGTATTGGCACTCACTGAATTCTTACGTAAAGAACGCGTAGTTGGTGCATATCTTGAGTTCTTCGGTGAAGGCGCAGACACCATGTCGATTGGTGACCGTGCAACCATCTCGAACATGACCCCAGAATACGGTGCAACGGCTGCGATGTTCTACATCGACCAGAACACCATTGATTATTTACGCCTGACGGGTCGTGAAGATGCGCAAGTGGCATTGGTTGAGCAATATGCTAAAGAAATCGGTCTTTGGGCATCGGATATGACTGCGGCGCAATATCCACGTGTACTTCGTTTCGATCTTTCAACAGTGACTCGTAACATTGCAGGGCCATCGAACCCACATGCACGTGTTTCAACCAGCGACTTAAAAGCCAAAGGCATTGCAGGGAATTTAGATCTTGCGAAAGCACAAGAAGCAGAAGGTTTAATTCCTGATGGCGCAGTGATTATTGCTGCGATCACCTCATGTACCAATACTTCAAACCCACGTAACACTGTGGCCGCAGGTCTATTGGCACGTAAAGCCAATGAACTGGGCTTAGTACGTAAGCCTTGGGTGAAATCATCATTTGCACCAGGTTCTAAAGCGGCGGCATTGTATCTTGAAGAAGCTGGCGTACTCAAAGACCTAGAGAAACTTGGTTTTGGTATCGTAGCCTATGCATGTACTACGTGTAATGGTATGTCAGGCGCACTTGATCCAGTGATTCAACAAGAAATCATTGACCGTGATTTGTATGCGACAGCGGTACTTTCGGGTAACCGTAACTTCGATGGTCGTATCCATCCATATGCAAAACAAGCGTTCTTGGCATCGCCTCCACTGGTAGTGGCGTATGCGATTGCAGGAACGATCCGTTTTGACATCGAAAAAGATGCACTCGGTATAGACAAAGACGGTAATCCAATTTACCTCAAAGATATTTGGCCATCTGATGCTGAAATCGATGCACTGGTAAAAGAAGCTGTGAAGCCTGAACAATTCCGTAAAGTCTACATTCCTATGTTTGACCTCGGTGAAGTTGAGCAAGCGGAAAGCCCACTTTACGACTGGCGTCCAATGAGTACTTACATTCGTCGTCCGCCGTATTGGGAAGGGGCGTTGGCTGCACCACGTACTTTGACCAACATGCGTCCGCTTGCAATTTTGGGGGATAACATCACGACTGACCATTTGTCGCCTTCAAATGCGATCATGATGGATTCGGCTGCGGGTGAATACCTACACAAAATGGGCGTACCTGAAGAAGACTTCAACTCATATGCGACACACCGTGGTGACCATTTGACTGCACAACGTGCAACATTTGCCAACCCGAAATTGTTTAATGAAATGGTGGTTCGTTCTGACGGCACGATTAAACAAGGTTCAAAAGCGCGTGTAGAGCCTGAAGGCGAAGTGATGCGTATGTGGGAAGCGATTGAAACTTACATGAACCGTAAGCAACCGTTGATTATTGTTGCAGGTGCGGATTATGGTCAGGGTTCAAGCCGTGACTGGGCTGCCAAAGGTGTTCGTCTTGCAGGTGTGGAAGCGATTGTGGCGGAAGGTTTCGAGCGTATTCACCGTACTAACTTAGTCGGTATGGGTGTTTTACCGCTTGAGTTTAAAGCAGGCATTAACCGTAAAACTTTGGGTTTAGATGGTACTGAGCTGTATAGCGTAATTGGTAATATTGCACCGCGTTCGACTTTAACTTTGGTGATTGAACGTGCGACAGCAGATGGTAAAGAAGAGATTGTGGAAGTGCCTGTGACCTGTCGCCTAGATACGCTTGAGGAAGTTTCTGTGTATGAAGCGGGTGGTGTATTGCAGCGTTTCGCACAAGACTTTTTAGAAGGTCAAGTGGCTTAATACTTTAGCTAAAAGTGATTGATATTTTTGTAAAAAAACCCTATCTTGATGATGGGGTTTTTTATTAAATAAGAATATAGGGTTAGAATATGCCTGATAGATTAGAATTGACAAAAAATGTTCTATTTTTTAAATCTAATGTTTCGCCTAATGACATTGTAATTCATGAAATACTCAAATTAGCAACTGATAATAAAGAAGATAATACGCAATTTATAATAGATAAATTTAGAACTAAGAAGCAGACACAAACAAATATTGATTACACTTTATCAATTAAAGTCTTTTCAACAGTCAGACCAGTTCATTTCTTAGATGATGATAATTATGAAGACCGTATTTATGCCTATATAATTTTAATGGAGATAGATGATTATTTAGTTTTACTAAGTAAAAGCTGTTCGACATATTTACAGTTTGTAAAAGATAGTTTTCAATTAATTGATGTTAGTGAGTTGAGTAAATTAGTTGGAAAAAATGCTGATTTCCAAAAAATATCATTACGCAATATGACTGTTTCAGAAAAAGCTATTAGAAATAGATCATTTGAAGCAAGTGATCTGGAGGGATCTTTTTCAAGTCATTCAGCAGGACGTTCAGTCCCATCGTACTTTAAAGTAAGGGAGCAAGGGCAAACGAAGTCTATTTCAGCGAGTGGTAGATTTGTTGAATCATCGTCTAGACAGTCTGTTGAGAGCATAGTTGAATGGGCACATAGTCAAATTCAATTAATTAAAAATGCTAAAGAGAATGAGTTTCTTCAAATATTTGCAAAAAAAGTTTTATTAAATGATGTGCTTTCTTCTTGTAATCCAGCAGCTTTATTAATTGATGTTTCTGCAATTGAGGAAAGGATAGAGGATGGTATAATTTCATTAAAATATGAACGAAAAAGAAAAGAAAAAATAAATGGTAAAACTAAGCGTGTTAAAAAAGTTATAGATGTACCTAATGTAATATCTGATAAATTATTTCTTCGACTTGGGGCTGTGTATGAAATAGATTCTAATCTAGACATAGTTAGCTTAGAAGAATCCACAAAAATAAATAGAAATAAAAAAACATTGTCTATTTATTCGAAATTATTGAGAAATTTTAAAATCGAAGAAAATGGTAAGTTAGAAAGCCTTTTAAATTACATTAATAAAAATGGGCTATTCTGTTTAACTTTTGATAACCCTCGATATATGTACTGCATGGAGAGTTGCTTCGAGGATGTATCTGGGGTGTCTGAAATAGATTCGATTTTAGCTATGCTTTATCCTCAAAATAACATCAAACAAGTTACATCAGAAAAAGGAGAATTTAGTACTGTACAAGAAGCTTTTACACCAAATTCAATGTTTAATTTTGTAGAAATGATACATTCAAATAACGATTATATTTTTTGTGATGATTTAGGTGATGAATGGGCAGATCATTTAACTATTGATTTAAAAGACTTTAGTATTAATTTTATTCATTCAAAATATTCGAATGATGAAACTAACTCAGCAAGTAGATTACAGGATGTAGTGGGGCAAGGTATCAAAAATTTAGGAAATATGCATTTTTCAAGACAACAAATATTAAATAAATACTCCACGACTTTTGCAGATTCATATAAGAGTGGAAAGGGTGCTAATGGTAAAGGTAAGGGAGTACAAACTAAAATTTCTAGGATTCGCAAGGATGCTGGTAATTTTAAACAAGATATTGATTTAATTTTAAAAAACCCAAAATTACATAGGAAGTGTATCCTGAGTTGTAATTTTATTTCAAAATCCAACATAGAAAAAGAACTGAGAAAATTACAACAAGGACATAAAGTTGGAGGGCATATTATTCAATGGCTATGGATTTTATCTTCATTTTCTCATGCGGCTAAAGATGCAGGTGTTTTTCCAATGATATATTGTGCCCCTTGAGAGATAGTGGGGAGATAATGCTTGGGAGGAAAAAAAATCTAAGCTCTTTCTTAACCTTTCCGCCATCACCATTCGTCAGAAAGGTCAATAAATAATCAAGGTTATCACGCTATAGTATATGAACCATTTCTAAAATCTATGGAGAACAAAGATGGTTACTGCTGGCGAAAGACCTGGAACTGGCTTCTATTTTTGTGTTCAATGCGGACACCGCACCTATTTAGAAATTGGTACTGATCGTTTACCTCCGTGTACCAAATGCCTTGGCAATCAATTCAACAGTAAGAATGCCTAAGCCGCAAAACACCAAACAGTTACCCACTGTTTTGATGAAAGCCCTGTCACTCGATAGGGCTTTTTTGTTACTGTAAAATATGAAATAACAAGATAACGATATCTGACAAAAATAAGGAAAACCCAGATGGAAACAATTTTAGGACTTTGTATCGGCGTAGGATTAAGCGCAGCCAGTGGTTTTCGGGTTTTTATGCCTTTGCTGGTCATGAGTGTTGCGGCGCTCATGGGTTGGTTTGAACCCTTGAAAGGTTTTGAATGGTTGGCGATGCCTGCCGTTTGTCTGGCTTTGACCGTGGCAACAATCAGTGAAATTGCTGCGTATTATGTACCGTGGGTTGATAACTTACTCGATACCGTTGCAACGCCTGCCGCCATGATTGCAGGTACACTCACCACAATGGCTGTAAGCAGTGGCGAAATGTCGCAATTTGCCAGTTGGGCTTCGGCCATTATTGTCGGTGGTGGAACAGCAGGTGTGGTGCAAATGAGTACGGTCGCTGCACGAGGTGTTTCAACAGCAACCACTGGTGGACTGGGGAATTTTGTAGTGGCAACGGGGGAGTTGATTGGCTCAATTGTGTTGTCGATTTTGGCATTTGTGATGCCTGTTGTGATTACGGTATTTGTGATTATTCTCGTGATTGTGCTCGCATGTTGGATACAGAAAAAAAGACAAAATAATGCTGATCAGTCAGCTTACTAAATACAAGGATAGAATATGGACTTGATCAGTTTAAAAAACATCATAAGTCAAACATATTTTAGGACTCAATAACATGAATGGATATATTGACCATCGAAAAACTGTTTAAAACAGAGTAAATTACCATCACTTTTTGATTTTGCGTTTCAATCTATGGCAATCACCTGGATTCTATTCACTCTCATGGCCGCTTTTATGCAGGCGTGGCGTAATGCATTTCAAAAACAACTCAGTACCACCGTTGATGTCTATGGAACGACATTGGCTCGATTTTTATTTTCCCCCATCTTTGCCTTTAGCTATCTGGCATTTCTCTATCTGCACCAACCTGTTACAGCGCAGGTTCATTTCTCCCATAAATTCTGGGTCTATGTGGTGATTGCGGGCATTAGCCAGATTTATGCCACAGCATTAATGGTCAAATTATTCCAGCAGAAGAACTATGCCATTGGTGTCGGGCTGGCCAAAAGTGAAGCCATTTTGGCGGCTTTGGTCGGTGTTTTATTCCTACAGGAACATTTGACTGCATGGGGTTGGGTGGGTGTATTGATTGGTGCAGTGGCAGTCTTTCTACTGAGTAAAGGTCGTCAACACACTGAATTATCATTTAAAACCTTAATGATTGGTTTGGGAAGTGGATTATGCTTTGCCATCACTTCATTACTGGTCCGCGAAGCCAGTCTGGAACTGAGCATGTTGCCGTTCCTGCATCGTGCAGGATGGGTACTTTGCAGCCTGATCAGCTTTCAGTGTATTATACTTTTACTCTACCTAGGGATTTTTAGCCGAACAACACTTTATAAAATGTGGCAGCGTCTTGGCCTAACCCTGCGCGTGAGCATCTGTAGTTTTCTCGCCTCAGTCGGTTGGTTTAGTGCCATGAGTATGCAAACGGTGGCAATAGTCAAAACCCTGGGGCAGGTCGAAATATTATTTAGCCTACTGATCTCAGCATTTTTCTTTAAAGAGAAGCTCGCCAAAACCGATCATTTGGGTTTGTGGTTGGTGATTGTGGCCGCAATTATGGTGATTTGGGCTTAAATCTGTTTTTTAAGTAAAAAAATACACAGATAAAACAGGATATATCGGAAGATAATAGGTAAATCTATGCTTTATTTGGAAAATAATTCCAATTATAAAACTGGATATGCAAAATTATTTCATGGATGGCTAGAAATAGTAATTTTTAGGAAAACAATCCCACAGCAATCTGCCTAAACTATGTCTCAAGGGTTGAGGAACGATTAAAGTTCCGTAAGGGGATCGAAAAGAGTAGCATGCACCGAAGCTTATCAAGCAAGTGTGTACTTATCCAAAAGGTCTCGATTCGGCTTAGGACGCTATAGATCAAAAGTTTATAGGCAGAGGTTATAACTTACAAAGTTATAGGTGTTGAAGTAAACAACATGTTTTCCCTTGATACCCTGAAAAATTTAATGAAATAGAATATGACCAATCAGACTTAAATAATAAAAACCACATCAATAAAATCTAATATAAATGTGAAGTTCATCGATAAAGCTTTGCTATTTTGAATAGAAGTCGATATTTTTATATTAAAAAACAAAATGATATAATTGAAACAATAGGTAAAACCAAAGAATGATCACAGGAAATAGGTCAGAACAATCGTAATCATTCCCAAAAAAGATGTATTTGGACTGGTAACACGCAAAACCAAGGATATGGTTTCATTCAGGCAACTGGGTCTGGCACGGGCAAAAGACTACCTGATTGCTTTTCTTAATCGTGAAATTGCGACACTGGAAGAGATGTATAAAGAGAATTTAGCCAAGAGCAATAAAAATTCCTAATTGTTCTTAAACCATCGAGCTTAAGGACTCTTGCTAAACCCCTTGGCAGAACTATAATCGTTGCCAATTTGCGTTTATCCAGGTTGTCTGTTGCCTATGCCCTTAAATAACGACTTTATGTATATGCCACCACAGGAACCGCTTGAAATCATATATGAAGATGAAGATCTGATGGTGGTCAATAAGCCTGCTGGATTATTGTCAGTAATGGGGCGTTTACCTGAACATCAGGACAGTGCCTATTTGCGGATTTTGGAAAAATTTCCAACAGCTAAAGTCACTCATCGGCTAGATATGGCCACCTCTGGCTTATTGATGTTTGCTAAACACCGCGATGCTGAAGTTGCGGTCAGCAAGATGTTTCAGGCACGTACAATAAAAAAATACTATATTGCGTTGATACAAGGAAAAATTCAGGCTGAGGGAAGTGTTGAAGTTCCCTTGATCACTGACTGGGAAAATCGTCCACGTCAAATGGTGCATTTTGAACTCGGCAAACAGGCCAAGACTATATTTCAGTTGATGAAATATGATGCGGAAACAGATCAAAGTCGAGTCCGTTTGGAACCTGTTACAGGACGGTCACATCAACTCCGCGTCCATATGATGCATATTGGTCATCCGATTATGGGAGATAAACTCTATCATCCTGATTCAGCCAGGTTTCATTTAAAACGCATGGCTTTACATGCGGCATATTTGGCATTCCAGCATCCCTTGAAAATGCATGATATTGAACTATATTCAGATGTTGAATTCTAAGAATATGAATATAAAAGAAATATATTCGATCCCGCAAGTAAAATGGATGGCATTAGAAAAACCACAACAAGACTAGCTAAAGTTAATTTTACTGGAGGCAGATCCAAATTGGGAACAGGTCTCTACTTAACGTGAATTCGGGATAAGGAAGTTGTAAAAGGACAGGCATTTAAATCAAAATTTAATCATGACAAAAAAACAATGATCTCAAAATGCCTATCGACACACAGCTTACAACACTTTTCTGCCTAATTGATGGTTTCTGCACTGATATTTCAGAGCAGGTTGAGCAATACATGCTCACTTGTGGCAAGATTAAACGTGTGCGTCAAAGTCAAATTTGTGCATCTGATGTGATTACATTACTCTATGCCTGAGGTCATGAGAAGAATGAAATAGAATGTTTGGAGAATAGCAGAATGTACCAAGCTAGTTTAGAGCATTGTGACCTCTTGCTGTCGTCCAATGCGTTGCCAGGGCAAACCCTGGATCACTGCCTGTAACTGTTCTGGGCTGAGAGCTACGGTTTCACCCTGGTGAACTTTAGCCCAGTGAAATTTGCCCTGTTCCAGCCGTCGGGCACATAGCCACATGCCCAGTCCATCATGTACCAGCACTTTCATGCGATGGTCACGTTTATTACAGAATAGGTAGGCACAATGCGGTTTGATGTAGCCAAAGGCTCTCAGCACCTGAGCCATGGCCGTATCCATACGTTTAAATTCAGCACAGTATGTTCTTCGTTTTTCGCAAGAGATGCGATGGATGTCTGGTTATTTGTAGTCATAAATTTAAGTCCCCACTTGTTTTTAAGTGGGGACTAAATTAAGGCTTATAGGACGAATTCATAAGGTGTGTTCAGCGGACGCTTACTGAGCATGCGCAACCTTTTGAATGTTGATTATCTCAACATCGGTTGGTTTATCCGAATAGCCGTAAAACCTCGGGGTTTAGCCCGAGGATATAAGGCTGCAATCCGCTAGTCCCCCTTGTGGGGATTAGCTAGGATTGCTAAAAACATTTGAATCTAGTAATCCATGTGCTATGATAATTACGTTGTATATTTTTAGTCAGCAGACTGATACAACACGAAAAAAACAGTTTTCCCCATTGTAATCCGTGCACTCTTTGCAATCCGAAAGGTAGGACTACATTGGAATAAGAAGCAGAGAACTATAGTATCTGTTTCGTGGCAGGACATTGCCATCTAGCAGTAGGAATCCCCGTCCTTTAGGTCGGGGAGGATGTCAAAGCGATGTGTATCTACCAAGTGAGGGGTAACAGTGCGGCAGGCACGCCCATTGATTCCATATATTGAGCGGTTGCGGCATAACCTTAACCTGTTAACTTGCCCCAACCTGTAATGACAAAAATATAGGCCATAAGGATACGGGCAATCAGCGTCACAATATTCTCAACGCATGGCTGCGTGACGATATTTTTTACAACGACATTCGGATTAAACATGATCAGCTCCACACTGTAAAGTTACCAATAATTTTGCTTTTTATACTGACTTTCCCTAAAGGCACTGCTAGGATTTAGCTCAAATTTATTGTATTTACATTTTATGGAACTCATTGATTTTATTCTGCACGTTGACGAACATCTTTTAGAGTTCATTACCAATTATGGCATATGGATTTATGCCATTCTATTTTTAATCATCTTTGTTGAAACTGGTTTGGTGGTGATGCCATTTTTACCAGGCGACAGCCTGCTGTTCGCTGCGGGTGCGCTGGCTGCGTCAACGGGTGCCATGGACCCATGGGCACTCGGTATTTTGCTGTTTATCGCAGCGGTATTGGGTGATACCGTCAATTACCATATTGGCCGCCACATTGGCCCGCGCGTATTTGAAATCAACTCACGTTTTATCAATCAGCAGCACTTGATCAACACCCAGCTGTTTTTTCAGCGTCATGGGGGAAAAACCATTATCTTTGCTCGTTTTGTGCCGTTTGCACGTACCTTTGCGCCTTTTGTTGCGGGTGCAGGCAGCATGAATTATAAGTTTTTCCTGACCTATAATGTGGTTGGCGCTTTCTGTTGGGTTGCCTCTTTTATTACCCTCGGCTATTTATTCGGAAATATGCCAATTGTGAAAGACAACTTCACCCACCTCATTTTTGGCATCATCATTATCAGTATCCTGCCAGGTGTGATTGGTTTTATTCGCCAGAAACTGGATAACCGTAAAGCACAATAATTCAATGTCTGCCTAGAAGAAACGAAAGATCATTGGCAACATACACATCAGCAGCAGCATGGCCGATCCTTTATATAAATGGTCGGCCTTGATTCCAACCAAGCTACCTGCCAGTAAGGCACGGCCAAACACCATCCAGAAGATTGAAAGAGGGATCAGTACCACACTGAATACCGCAAACACCAGAACTGTATTCTCTACCGAGTCCCATGTTTCACTGGGAAAAATTCCTGCCGCCAGCAGCAAGGTTTTAGGGTTTCGCAAGGCCGAGACAAACAACTCTGGCGTTCGGATATGTGGGTGATGCTGGTCATGTTTTTGCAGGTGTGAACTTTTCCATAAATGAAAGGCCAGCCATAACACATAAGCCACGCTGGCAACATGCAGAATGTGGGTGAGTGCTGGCCAGATGGGATGGAACAGATGGATAAAGAGTGCCCACAACCCGATGCTATAGACATAGCCCAACCATTCCATAGGAATAAACGGCAGGGTTTTCAACACACCTTGTTGATGGGTTGAACTGGCGAGCAGAGCATTGGTCGGCCCAGGAATCAATAACACCGCGATCATCGCAAAAACAAAAAACCAACTCTCAATCATAGACATACCGAATAACCCTACACGCCCGCCACCTTAAACGAATTTGGGACAAGAACACAAATTTTAGGATGTTGTCTGAGAGGAAAAATACGCAGGATCAGTGGTTTAAAATTTACAATATATTGATTCTATTAATTATTTATTGAAACATTTTGCTAAAATTTAGTTATATGTCACCGTGGCAAACCACGGTGATAGAAGATCAACACTTATGATTTTGGACGTTGCTTCACAATAATTGGACAACCCTTGAACCGTGCCGCCTGCACAATGGCATCCTGCTGTCCAAGCACATTGGCAAGCTCGGTATTCTTGGTGTTCATGGACTGCCCCATATTAACCGAGATGGATGGACCAAAACCCCATCCGCCTTTGCCCCAGCCACCACCAAGTCCAACACCCACGCCCACACCTGTACGTTTTGGTGTCTGCACGCCATTATCAATATACTGCTGGATACGGTTGTACTCTGCCTGCAACTGCTGGCAATTGAGCGACTGGTACTGAGTGGGTGACACGTAGGCTGGTTTAACCGTCGATGCACAGGCACCCAACAACATACTCGCTGCCAACACAGGCATCCAATATAAGCGTTTCATAAGATTCTCTTATTTCTTTGACTCAATCTCATTGAACAGCGTGACATAAGCGACGGTCAATTTATGTTCAGATGCCAAATGAATCAAGGGTAAATTCTTCTGATGTGATTCTTTCATCAATACTGACGGCGGCAACATGCTTTCCAGCACAGGCAAACCTTCATCTTTTAATTGCTGAACCACTTCACGGGGAAGTTTTGCCTGAGACTGGAACTGATTGACCACAATCCCTTCAATCTCCAAGCGATTATTATGATCATCTTGGGTTTCGATCACATTTTCAATCAAAGTTTGTAACGCACGCTTTGAGAACACATCGCAGTCAAATGGAATCAGCACACGGTCTGCTGAAATTAATGCTGATAAGGTAAAAAAGTTAAATGCTGGCGGTGTATCAATAAAGATACGGTCATAGCGGGCGCTGAGAGCCTGAATTGAGTCACGTAATTTATAAATCTTGTGCTTGCTCTCCAGCGCATGCTCCAAAGCACCAAGACTTGGGCTTGCAGGAATCACATCTAAGTTTTCAAAAGAGGTTCGATGAACGTAACTTTCTAAACCCTTACCACGTGGTGCTTTCAAAATTGAACCAATTGCGTTACCAATCAAGCCCTTTTGCTGCGTGCTTCCCAAAATATCTTCAAAGAAATTTTCAATGTTTGGCTCTAATGCTGCTTTATCAGCAGAATAGGTGGCATCTTCACCCAAAAGGTACTGGCTTGAATTTGCTTGTGGATCAAGATCAATCACCAAAGTTCTTAAACCTTGCTTAGCACTAATTGCAGCTAAGTTGACTGTAATACTTGATTTCCCTACACCACCTTTTTGGTTAAATACCACACGAGTTAACATGATTTCCCTCTACAAGATTTTTGTAAACTGCACGCAGTTTAACCTAGTGAAAAAACAATTACTAAAACAATGTCAAAAAATTACGCAAAAATTGGTTTAATGATGACCAGCCCCAGAATCCCCACCAGCGCCACCGTACCGATCAATAAACCAGCACGCCGCTGCACCAACAAGATACTGTCATCTTTGTTGTAGGTTTTGATCAGGGAAGACCACAACACAAAAAATAGAATGATCTTGGCATAAAACCATGGCTGTACATCAAAGTTATTCATAAACAGTAGAACCGCACCCGTCACAATAATTAGGGTGAGGGATAGATGCTGTAATGCCACAAAGCCTTTACGTGCATGGTGGTTGGGCTGCTGTTCCCTGACACCCATATATAGGGTTGCCGCACGGGTAAAAAACACCAGAATCAATAGACTTACAGCCGACATATGAACAATTTTAGTGAGTAAATGTGCGTCCATGATTGATCCTTAGTTTTTTGGTGCATGCGCACATTCAGGGCTTGCAGGTGCCTGCCCCTGCCATTCCGTCGGAATATAGGCGTGAATTGCCAGTGCGTGAATCTGCCCAGGACTCATCAACCCTGCCGCAACGGCATAGATCTTTTGATGGCGCTGTACCAGACGCAGCGCCTGAAACTCTTCACTCACCACAATCACCTTAAAGTGGGATTCCTTGCCTGGGAAATATCCCCCATGCCCTGCCGACTCATTGATCACCTCAAGATGGATGGGTGCCAAGGTTTGTAAACGTTCAATCAACTGTTGTTCTAAATTCATCGGTCACTCTGTCAGGTCAGATTGAGATAGCTGCCAAGTATACATGACTGAAAGTGGTGGGTCTGTTGAGATTTCACAGCGACTTCGATGTCTGAATTACCCAATCCTGAGTAAAAGTGCATTTTTCTTGGTTTTTAGGCTGAAAATGCTTTTATTTTATGCAATTAAGCAATTTCTTTGCATAAAGTTATTGACCGTTGTTTTGCTTAATGTATTATAGCTGGCACGCGGGAATAGCTCAGTTGGTAGAGCATAACCTTGCCAAGGTTGGGGTCGCGAGTTCGAGTCTCGTTTCCCGCTCCAGATTGGTTTTTTAAGTGTAAGTTTTAGTAAAAACTGCTCAATATGCGGGAATAGCTCAGTTGGTAGAGCATAACCTTGCCAAGGTTGGGGTCGCGAGTTCGAGTCTCGTTTCCCGCTCCAAATTTAAAAGGCCCTAGTCGAAAGATTAGGGCTTTTTTTTGTTATTGATTTTACTATATTTTTTGAAAGCTCTTCTTCTTTCGCTATTCGATTCAATTAAAAATGGGGGTATTACCAATGGACTGGATCCGTATGTCTATTTAAGTAATGTGCTGAAAAGGTTGCCGAAGCATAAAGTGACCCAGATTGAAGAATTGCTACCACACCGCTGGAAATCCGACCAAAATTAAAAGTAGGCATGGGGTTCAGCGGGCGCTTACGATGCTCATTAACTTTTTAATCATAAAAAACAGGGAGCCAATTGCTCCCTATTTTTAATTGTACGGATTTTAGATTTACAGCATAAAGTGGATCTGCATTTCCCCAACAAGGAAACCCAGCACCGCGCCCACAATGATCAACGACCATTCATCTTCTTTAAATGCAGGGCGGAGCATCCCTTCGAATTCTTCAGGGCTTAAGCGCTGCATTCTTTCGACCAACGTATTGCGGACATTCATCGCATCTTCGGCATAAGACTCTACATAACGCATGGTTTCTGGCAGTTGCTGTAAAATACGTTCAGCCACTTCGCTCTTAAGGTTTTGATATTTTTCACCGCCAATCGCATACACCACCAGTGGACGAACAATACCTGCTTGTAGATCAATTTCTTGTTTCACATGGCGACTGACGAGTTCGATGACTTTATCTGAATTGGTTCCAGAAAAAAGCTCTTCCATCATATTACGGGATGTGAGTAATTGTTTAGAAATGAGCGCTGCATAGTCTGCCGCGACTTCATTTTGACGCTTGATGAACAAACCTTGCCATGTGTAGCCCAAAATCTTCTTTGGGTACAATGGTCTAAACATCATTTGTAAAGCCATCCAGTCACTGAAAAAGCCGACAAAGCCACCAAACATTGGCAGCATCCAAGGATATTTTCCTTGAGTGACCACCCAACACAACATTTGCACTACACCAATAGCGAAACCAAAAATAAAGCCCACATTACTAAAGAATTTAAATTCTTGTTTGCCGACTTTTTTGAAAATTTCGTTGAGAAGACGCTTATCTTTGAGGAGATTGCTAATCACCATGTGTTTGATGTCAAAGTATTTGATCACATCTTTTTGCACTTCGCCCATGATATGTTCAACAATCTCAGGGGCTTTGGCCTGAACCCGTTTAATCAATTTTTGACGGGCAAACTCTGGCATGCCTTCCCATAAACCAGGCTGATATTGCTGTGCAACTTCGCGAGTAATATCCTCAGCAGAGGCCATTAACGGCTTTTCAATTTCCTGGGCGATACGCTTGGGATCAAGTCTGGCGAAAATTTCCTGTGGTTGAATCAACTTTGAGGTCATCAACTCAACAGCAATGGTTGCCATCTTCTCAGCCTTGCGGGGAACAATCCCTTGCCATCCAATTGGAAGACCAAATAACCTTAATCCCTTAAATTCAAGTGGTGCAAACATCATTTGAATTGCAATCACTTTGGTCACATAGCCAATAAAGCCACTAATAAATGGGATCGAAATATATAACCAGAAATTCTGTTGAAAATCCGCAATCATTTCTTGAAACATTATTGTATTGGTCCTTCAAGTCCTAATTGTTGCTCATGATAGGGCAAGCCATAGATGATAGTGAAATATTTTAGAATATTGACTGAGCCAATATCTTTTAGGCTTTTAGTTACCTTTTTATTTTCCTCTTTCCAAGGATAGTGCAGTCGCACAAAAAGGAAACGATGATGCCGACTGCATACCTTTCCGTGGTAATGCATATTTTCGACTCATCATCTTAGCACCAATTTTTGCTTTTTGTTGATCGCAATCAGCAAGAATTGTTGATTTAATTCTCTTTTTCAACACGTGCTTGGGGAATTTTAGTTTAAATATCAGTCGTAATTGATCATACATGCTAAAAAATAAGATAGATGATGAATTGCGGTGCGCCAAAGTGTGAAAAATGTTAGAATATGGCGCTTAATTCATTTGCCTTTAATGTTTAGCCATGACGACCAATACTCAAATTACTGAAGATCGTATCCTTATTTTGGATTTCGGCTCTCAATATAGCCAGCTCATTGCACGTCGTGTACGTGAAGCGGGTGTCTATTCTGAAATGTATGCATTCGATATGTCTGAAGCAGACATTCGTGCGTTTAATCCGAAGGGGATTATTTTATCAGGTGGCCCTGAAAGCGTACATGAAGAAGGAAGCCCACGCGCACCACAAGTTGTATTTGAATTAGGCGTACCAGTGTTGGGTATCTGTTATGGTTTGCAAACCATGTCTGAACAACTTGGCGGTAAAGTAGAGCCAGGTACAGTACATGAGTTTGGTTATGCAGAAGTAGATATTCTAGTACGTGATCAATTGATTGGTAACTTGCAAGATCGTGAAAACCAACTTCATGTTTGGATGAGCCATGGCGATAAAGTCAGTGCCATTCCAGAAGGCTTCCAAGTGACTGCGAGTACACCAAGCTGCCCGTTCGCTGCGGTGAGTGATGAAGCACGTCGTTTCTATGGTGTTCAGTTCCATCCAGAAGTGACTCACACTGCAAAAGGTGCTGAATTACTGTCTAACTTTGTACATCAGATTTGTGGTTGCCGCGGTCTGTGGACGCCTGAACACATTATCGATTTACGTGTAGAACAGTTACGCGCACAAATTGGTGATGAAAAAGTTCTGTTAGGTCTTTCTGGTGGTGTGGATTCTTCGGTTGTTGCCGCATTGTTGCATAAGGCGATTGGTGACCAATTAACGTGTGTGTTTGTGGACAATGGCCTGCTTCGTTTAAACGAAGGTGAACAAGTAATGGACATGTTTGCGAAAAACATGGGTATCCGTGTGATTCGTGCAGATGCTGAACAGCGTTTCTTAACAGCGTTAGCGGGTGAAGTTGATCCTGAGAAAAAACGTAAAATTATTGGTCGTGAATTCATCGAAGTATTTGCTGAAGAAGCACGTAAACTTGATGGCGTGAACTTCCTTGCTCAAGGTACGATTTACCCAGACGTGATTGAATCTGCTGCCACTAAAAATGGTAAAGCACATGTGATTAAATCACATCATAACGTGGGTGGTTTACCTGATGATTTAGCTTTTGAATTGGTTGAACCAATTCGTGATTTGTTTAAAGATGAAGTCCGTCGTTTAGGTACAACTTTAGGTTTACCACATGAAATGCTTTATCGTCATCCATTCCCAGGTCCAGGTTTGGGCGTGCGTATTTTGGGTGAAGTGAAGAAAGAATACGCTGATATTCTTCGTCTTGCAGATGACATCTTTATGCAAGAACTTCGTGACAGCGGCTGGTACGATAAAACTGCTCAAGCATTTGCGGTCTTCCAACCGGTGAAATCAGTCGGTGTTGTCGGTGATGGTCGTCGTTATGCTTGGGTGATTGCACTTCGTGCGGTTGAAACTGTTGACTTTATGACAGCCCGTTTTGCGCACTTGCCATATGAACTGGTTGATAAAATCTCAACCCGTATCATGAACGAAATTAAAGATGTTTCACGTGTTGTGTACGACGTGTCATCTAAACCACCAGCAACGATTGAGTGGGAATAAGACCAAGGGCAGGATGAAAATCCTGCCTTTTTTATGCGATTAGCAAAGAGGTAAAGCATGTCCGAAACCTTGCAACTGGAACAGTTAACAGGATATTTACAGCAGCTTTTGGGTGAATCTCTCTTTGCCATTTATCTATATGGATCAGCTGTTGATGGCGGGCTAGGTCCAGAAAGTGATCTGGATATTTTGGTTGTGGTGAGTCAAGCACTGACACTTCCGCAACGACAGCAACTGGCAGAAACCTTATTACAAATTTCGCATCCGATTGGTGCTGCGCAACGTGCACTTGAAGTCACCATCGTACGCAAAGACCATATTCTTTCGGGAAGTTATCCACTCAGCTATGAACTACAGTTTGGGGAATGGTTGCGGGATGAGTTAAGCCAAGGCGATATGCTTAGCGAACATGCAGACCCAGATCTGAGTATTTTACTGAAGAAAGCACAACTACATCATCGTAGCTTGTTTGGACCAAGTTTGACGCAGTGGTCAGTTGAAATTCCGGATCAGCAACTCTGGCAGGCGATGGCAGATACCTATCCATCGATAGTGGCACATTGGGATGAAGATGCGGATGAGCGTAACCAGATTCTGGCCTTATGCCGTATTTATTTTAGTTTGGTGACGAATGAGATTGCGCCTAAAGATCAGGCTGCGCAATGGGTGATTGCTCAGTTACAACCGCAACATCAGCCTGTTTTGCAGCGAATGGTGCAAGAATATAAAGGTGAGATTGAAAAGCAAAACTGGCAACAACAGCATCATGCTTTACAGCCTGTTGTTGATTTCCTGTCTTCAAAAATTGATGAACGGTTTAAACAGAAAAAAGTTTGATCAAATAATAAGATTTGAAAAAATGAATCTTATTGGAAGTAAAGTCTATTGTTAAAGAGTGCTGATGCACTCTTTTTTATTACTTAATCTTTCTGAAGATCTATTTAAAAAAATAAATAAATTATTCAGTATCAAAAGCTTAAAAATTAAAGATATATCTTAACTTGCTATAAGACTATTTAAGATATATCTTAATATGCATAAATTGTGCAATATGAGAAAAATAAAGATGAGACATCAATCAAATCATCATGAAAGCGAACGTGATACACATCATCGAGAGCATCACCGTTCAGGTCGTCGCGGTCGCTTATTTGAATCAGGACGTATGAAGCTGTTAGTACTGCATTTAATTCAGCAAAGTCCCAAACATGGCTATGAAATTATTAAAGAAATTAGTGATTTAGTGGGTGATGGCTATATACCAAGTGCAGGAACAATTTACCCAACTCTCACCAGTTTAGAAGAAATGAACTGTATTTCTTTACTCGATGCCGAGCGTAAACAATACCAAGTCACTGAATATGGCGAAACGTACCTGAAAGATCAGCAAGAAATGTTGACAGCTTTATTGGAAAAACTACGGATTAGACGTGAAATCCACAACAACGATCAACTGATAGAGATCCATCGAGCAATGGAAAATCTAAAAACAGCATTACGATTAAAACTCAATATCGCCGATCTACAGCAAGAACAAATTTATCAAATTGCTGAAAAGATTGATCAAGCCGCCATTGCGATTGGACGTTTATAAACACCTTATCCAATATTAATTTAGAGAAAACTTATGAAACAACATCAATACCATGTCACCGTACAACATTTAAAAGATGCGAAAGGACAAGCGTCAACTTATACCGAACGTTTAGAGTTTTATACTGGAAATCATGATGATATTTTTCAGATCGTTGGGCGTTTGAAAAAAGCTGAGTTGTTCGATGATCAAACCACAAAATCTTTTGCGGTGGGGCTAAAACTTTTTAGTGAAGTGATGCTGGAAAATAAAGATCATCCACTATTCGAAGAATTCTTGCCGCAGTTCGGTCAATTTATGAAGAATCTAAAGCAACATGTAAAGAAACAGGCTGAATGAGTATGGGGACAAATGGCATGCAACAAACAAAGAAGACTTTCTTTACTAAATTACCCGCAAAATATGCTGCTTGGATTATGCCATTATTATGATCGGGGCTGATGAGCGCAACATTATCATTGATGAACTTACTAATGAATGTTGGGCTAATAGATGGATTCGCAACGAAGTGGCTGTCAACATGGCTGTTTTCATGGTTGATTGCCTATCCTGTGGTGCTTGTTTTCTTGCCATTGGTGCGACGCCTAACGAGTCTGATTGTGGAGATGCCACTTCACTGAGCGAAAGAATGCTGCTTATCAGTCCTGAGTCAGGATTGTCCCATGCATAACACTCTGCGTATTACCAAAAGACTATATTGAATACTGTTGATATTGTTAAGATCAATAAAACAACTCATTGCACTAGCATAGGTTAAAGAGAGTAATATCATGACTAATAATAACGATTACGATATTTCTGATTCAAAAGATTATAAAACTTATATCAATCAATTTATTCAAAAATTCACCATTCGCTCAGCTGAGATTGGTAAGGGTACAATCATTAAACGCGCGTTACCTACGGATGTATGCCAAGCATAAGGATATGGATTTGGGCGAGTTTAGCGTTGAGGTTGACTTCCATACCAATCGTGAACAACAGGAACGGATTGAACGTCGGGTAATATTTAAACAACCTATTTCACAATTACTTAAAAGAAAAACTTCTTAATGTGTGTAGTAAAACGCCCATCACTAAAACTTTGTTACGCAGTTTAGACATAGAGACCGTGATTATTTAAGACTAAAATGCTATTGTGCTTGGGCAAATCATAATTCTAAACGTAACTGTGAGAGGGATTCATACAGCAGTTGCGTAGACAAAGCAGGCACAAAAATGATTACCTTACATTACCTACAATGTTCACGTTCGTTCCGTATATTGTGGGCATTAGAAGAACTTGGTATGGATTATCAAGTTGAGTATTATCAAAGAACATCCAGCTATGCAGCCCCAGAAAATTTAAAGAACATCCATCCACTGGGAAAAGCACCTATTCTGGTCGATAATGAAGAGGTTATTGTAGAATCTGCTGTTATTTTGGATTATTTGCAACAGCAGTATGATGGGCAGCAAAAATTTAAACCAGAACAAGCAAAAGACCAGCGCCAGTATTCCTACTGGATGCATTATGCAGAGGGGTCACTGATGCCCTTGCTGGTTATGACACTGGTCATGAATAGTGTGAGTAAGCATGTGCCCTGGGTCATCCGTCCAATTGCACAGAAGATCACGGATGGAGTAAAGTCAGGCTTCGTGCGTCCGCGAGTGAAAGAGCATATTCTCTATCTGGAGCAGTATTTGGGAGAGCATGATTATTTTGCTGGAGCTTTTTCTTTTGCAGATATTCAAATGGCATTTCCATTGATTGCGATTCAAAATCGACTACACGGGAAATATCCCAACATTCAGGCTTTTGTACAACGCGTGCAACAACGTTCAGCATTTCAACGCGCTGAGCAAAAAAGTTTAAATTCTCAGTGTGCATAGCATGCAAGGAAATAAAAAAAGGGGAACCAATCGTTCCCTTTTTTTAGTCGATATGGTTTAGCGCTTGATGACGATTGAATCAATACCACTATGTTGTAGCGTTTGCTGAGCAGCAAGGGCAGCATCTTGACTATCATAAGGACCAGAAAACACGCGATACCATGTTTGGCCATTTTCCACTGTTTTCACGACATCAGCAGATAAACCATTCAAAATAATTTCTGCACGACGCGCATCAGCACTGTCAGGATCAGGATAGCTACGTACTTGTAAAATATAGCTTGCTTGAGCTGGCACTGCTGGCTCAGTCGAAGTAATCGCTGTTGCATCTTCTGTCGTAGTTTCAGGTTTTGGTGATTCAATAATCACGACATTACCTTGTTGTTTGGTTTCAGGTACAGCTTGTTCAGGGATTGGAGTAACTTGTTGTTGTGGCAACAAATCGTAGAAACGATAATCTTTGTTGGTATCTTCTTGATAATGATCGGATGTTACCTGATTTTTTGCTGGAACAGGTTGCCATGGTTGCCATAGCATGAGCATGACACCAACACATAGAATCGCAAGAATCGCCACAAGCATTCCCAACCACTTTGGAATAAGTGGTTTTTTTGGCTTGTTTGGTCGTTCAGATACACCACGTTGCGTTTTTCCAAACACCTGAAATTCCTCTTGATTCTATTGGATTATTTGTAACTTGAATCTGGCTAAAAACAAAGCATTATGTTTGAAAATAATGCTTTGCTTAAGATATCGCCGACCAATGATAGGCTAAGTTTAAAAGTAGATCCGTATAGTGTTGTTAACAACAATATTTCAGATTCAAACTTTTTATTGCAACTGTGTGTATTGATTACATCGCTTCAGGAGCAGATACACCAAGTAACTCTAAGCCATTACGTAAAACTTGCTGTACATTAATTGAAAGCAATAAACGCGCTTGTGATAAAGGAATATTTGTTTCATCAACAAATTTAACGCCATCTTGCGCATACCATCCATGAAATAGCGCAGCTAAGTCTTTTAGATAATTACCAATTTGATGTGGTTCGTAGACATTTGCAGCACGAATCAAAATTTCAGGATAAGCTGCTAATTTAGCGAGAATCTCTGTTTCAGTCTCTAAAACTAAGAGATTAGCAACTTGGCGAGCAGATGCGACATCAAATGTAATGCCTTTCTCTTTCGCACGATTCAAAATACTATTTACACGTGCATGAGCATACTGAATGTAGTACACCGCATTGTCTTTGCTTTGAGAAACGGCAAGGTCTAAATCAAAGTCGATATGTTGTTCAGATTTACGCATCACGTAGTAGAAGCGTGCCGCATCATTACCCACTTCTTTACGTAGATCACGTAAAGTCACGAATTGACCTGAACGAGATGACATTTGTACCATCTCGCCACCACGCCATAAACTCACGAATTGAACTAAAAGAACAGTCAGTTTCTTAGAGTCGTAACCCATTGCATCAATCGCAGCTTTTACACGTGAAATATAACCGTGGTGATCTGAACCCCAAATATCAATCAGGTCAGTATAACCACGTTGTAGTTTATTCAAATGGTAAGCAATGTCAGATGCAAAATAAGTGGTTTGACCATTACGACGTTTGACCACACGGTCTTTCTCATCGCCAAATTCAGTTGATTTAAACCAAATATTGCCATCTTTTTCATAGAGAAAGCCACGTTGATCAAGCGTCGCAAGTGCTTCATCAATTTTTTCGGTTAGCGAAGCTTCGCTAAACCATTCATCAAAAGTCACCCCAAAGTCAGCAAGGTCATCTTTGATATCATCCAAAATGGCATGTAAAGCCGCTTGGTGAAATACGCGATAACCCGCACCTAACTGTTGTTGTGAATTGGCGATTAAGCCATCAATATGTTTTTCTTTATCACCAGACAAAATAACTTTATTGCCTTCGGCATCGAGTTCTTCAGCATACTGCACATCTTCTGGTACATCTTTATAGACATCGGCCACTGGGCGAACGTGTGCATCGCCATCTTTATCAATAATGCTTTGTGCGATTTCTTTAACATAGTCGCCTTGATAGGCATTTTTAGGGAAAACAAGCGTTTGCCCAGTCAATTCTAAATAACGTAAATAAGTTGAGGTTGCCAAAATATCCATTTGGCGACCTGCATCATTGACATAGTACTCACGGTCAACTTGTGCACCTGTTGCTTCCAAAAGATTCGCAACAGTCATGCCGTAAGCTGCACCACGACCATGTCCCACATGCAGACTAGATGTTGGGTTTGCAGAAACAAATTCGACTTGGATTTTTTTAGCTGCATTGGCTTGGCTGCGGCCATATTGGTCTTTCTGTACCTGAATCTGGTCAAGCACAGCAAAGCGCTGGTCTGCGTTTAAAAAGAAGTTGATAAAACCAGGACCTGCGATTTCTGCTTTTGTAATGTCAGCGACTTCAGGCAGTGCTGATAAGATTTTTTCAGCTAGGTCACGTGGTTTCATACCAGCAGCTTTAGAGCCGATCATGGCAATATTGGAGGCGAAGTCACCGTGACTTCGGTCTTTGGTACGGGTTAAATGGCTCGTATTGGTCCAATCGGAAGGAAGTACCCCTTGTTGTTGAAGGGATTGTACCGCATGATCAAGCGCTGATTGTATTGCCGTATTCATAGTTACCGAAATAAGTGTCGCGGAAAAACGCTAAATATAGCAAATTTTGTCGCGTTAACCAAATTGGCAAGAGATTCATTCAAACTGCAATCGGTTAAATGTTATGAGGAACGTGAACTCAGTTTCTGTCCAATAAAAATAATGGCAAAACAAAGCGCCATACACAATACAATACTTAAACCTGTGGCAATGTTGAGCGCCGCACTTGACCACAGCCCAACTGTAACGCCAAATTGTGCCAGTATGAATGCCCAGATCACCATCTGTTTAGGAGAGTGTGCCAGCAAACGAGCACTAAGCGCAGGAATCACCAGTAGCGCACCCATCAGTAGTGAACCCACGGCACGTAATGCCAGTACAGTAAACAAGGCCAGCAACAGCATGAAAACCAGGCGTTGCCAGTTGGCATTGACTCCCTCGCTCATGGCAATGTCGGGATCAATGGCAATCTGGATTTGTGCCGACCATGAACGGTAAAGCACCACAAGGGCGCTGATGATCACGATTGCAAAGATAGGTAAATCGGCCCATTCAATACTGAGCAGGTCACCAAACAGATAACTTAACAGTTCTGGACGTAAGCTCGGTACTTGCTGGATTAATAACAGGCCTGAGCAAAGCAGGGTTGCTGAACACAAGGCGAGCAGGGCATCGTTCGGTAAACGTGAGTCGTGCAAAACCCATAGAATGGCAACCAGCAATGCCGCCAGACAGCCAACACCCAGCCAGAAAGGTAAATGCAGAATACCTGCAACCGCGACACCGAGCAGTGTGCCATGCGCCATGGTGTCTGCAAAAAAGGACATTCTACGCCATAGCATTAAACAACCCAGTGGCGCAGTTAAAAATACCAACAATGTGCCCATGATCCAAGCGGGTAACAGTAGTTGTAACCATTCCATCATGGCTTAGACCTTTGGTTCAGGGTGAATGTGTGGGCGTGGATCATGAGAACAGGGTTCCGCATGATCGCTATGTCCACAATGATTGTGATGGTGCTGATAGAACATCCGTTGCGTACCAAAAATCGCTTGGTATTCAGGATGCTGCTGAATGCTTTCAGGTAAACCACTACAACAAATATGTTTATTTAAACAGACCACACGGTGTGTACCCTGCATCACCCATTGTAAATCATGTGAAACCATCAATACCGCACAACCATAGCGCTCGGGCAAACTACGCACATAGTCATACAGCTCTGCCTCAGATTGAATATCCAGACCCTGCATCGGTTCGTCCAGCACCAGAATGTCTGGCTGGCGTAACAGGGCGCGTGCCAGTAATACCCGCTGCCGTTCACCGCCTGAAAGTTGTTGTACTTTTGAAGAATGTAATTTTTGAATGCCCGTATCCCGGACAATTTCTTCGCGTAAATCTGCGGCACAAATTTCTAAATCCAGTAAATCTTGAACCCGTAATGGAAGACTGGCGGATGGATTAAACTTTTGTGGGACGTAGGCCATTTTAAGCTTTTTGGAAAAATGAACCTTGCCTTTATTGGGTGGCATGATGCCAAGCAAGACCTTGATCAGGGTGGACTTGCCAGCACCATTTGGACCAATCAACGTCACAATCTCTTTTGCCTGTAAGGCAAAATCAACATTGCGTAAAATATCCCGTTCATCACGCCGAATCGAGATGTTCTCCAACTGGATCAGTGGAGGAGTTATTGGGGCAGAGTGCACTGGTGACATTTTCCAGAAATTTCAATAATGCTGTGTTGAGCAGAAAATTGGTCAGAGGTGGCAAGCTGATCCAGTTGCTGAATCAAGCCCTGTGCCGATGCCTCCTTAACCGAGTGGCATTCGGTACAAATCAGGAATGCGGCCTGATGCCCCTCACGTGGATGACAGCAGGGAATATAGGCATTAATTGAGGTTAGTCGATGGATTAAGCCTTTCTCCAGTAAGAAGTCTAAAGTTCGATAAACTGTAGGTGGGGCAGCAGGGCGGTCTGCCTGCCCCTTGATTTTTGCCAGGAGGTCATAGGCGCCCATTGGGGCAGAGGCATTTAAGATGAGTTCAAGCACTTCTTTACGCAAAGGTGTCAGGCGAGCGCCCGCGGCAGTGCATAAAATCTCTGCTTCGGCAAGTCGCGCCTTAATATCGTGATGACCGTGAACACCGTGTAAAGCATTGTCATGTTCGTGTGAACAAGAACTCATAAATTGACCTCATTGTTTTTGTAGGGCCTATTGATATTTCGACTATATATAACCTGTGTCGCAGGTGTACCAACAGACGCACTATCATATCATGCAATTCATCTATAACGATCTATATTAAATGGACTGGGTAATAGATAGTGTGATGAATCCTGAAAATAGACATAGGTATTTTTTAACTTTTGTTATATTATAACATGATTCGCTTTCTTGAGTAATCCTGTGATGTTGCGCCTTTCTCTTCTGGTCTTGTTGTCAATGTTGAGCACATGGGGCTGGACACAAAGTTTAGTGGTTTCAACACATCCCATTTACCTGATTGCAAAAGAAGTCACCGATGGTGTGGAAGAACCAGTACTGTTGCTGGGTGACCAGACAGGCCATGATGTACAGCTTACTCCAGCCCATCGCAAGGCAATACAGGATGCTTCATTGGTGTTATGGCTTGGTAAAGTGCATGAAGCACCTCTGGACAAGCTGCTCAGTCAGAACCGCAAGGCAATTGCACTGCTGGATTCGGGTATTCTGACCACATTGCCACAACGCAACTTGCGTGGGGCTGCACTGTCGAACACTGTGGACAGTCATGTATGGCTCGATCCCAACAATGCAGTGCGGATCGCTTTCTTTATTGCGACCTTGCGTTCACAGCAATATCCAGAAAACAAGGCGAAATATCTGGCCAATGCCAAGGACTTTGCCCAGCAGATGCTACAGGCATCCCAGCAATATGAAAGTTCGAGTAAATCCAAACCCTACTGGTCTTATCATGATGCCTATCAGTATCTGGAGCGGGCGCTGAACCTGAAGTTTGCAGGGGCATTAACCGATGATCCACATATTGCACCGACTGCTGCCCAGATTAAATATCTCATGGACAATCGGCCTAAAGCACAAATGTGCCTATTGGCTGAAACATCTGCCAGCAGCAGCCAGTATCGAAAATTGAACCCAGTGGTTTTCCAGCCCGTGGATGAAAGCATGCGTGGTGAGGACAATTTTGTAACAGCTTGGAAAAAATTGGCTTCAAAAACCGATAAATGCGTATTAAGTACACAAAATTGATGAAAAAAATAAAAACCAATTGACTCTATCGTCAAAAAATGGGCTAACGAAAAAAACAGACTTAAGTCGAGAAAAGATTGCATGTTCAGGGGTGTAACTCTATAATGCCTGCGATTCAAAACAATCATGATTAAAACTTGTCAAGCAGTTATGCTGTAAGTGGGTAAAAAATGAGCCGAACTAGTCGCTTGATTGACCGACGATTAGCAAAAGCTTTGGTCTTCTTACAGGCGTGCATGATTCCTGTGGCAGCGTTGCTGGCATGGTTGATAAAAGACACCACTGCGGCCCTGAGTGCTGCGCTTGGGGCACTGGTTTGTTGGTTGGCGCATTGTTATTTTGCCTGGCAGTCGTTTAGGACAGCTGGGGCACGGGCGTCAAGACAGGTCATGCTGAATATGTATCGGGGAATGCTCGGTAAGTTTGCAATTGTGATTGTGGGTTTTATTTTAATTTTGAGCAATGTCAAACCGTTGTCAGCGGTAGCATTGTTTTGTGGGTTTATCCTCGTTCAGGCTATGTCGTGGGTTGCACCATTCTGGGTGTCACGTCTTCAGCAACGAGAATGAAACACATTTTTGAGATTTTTGGAAGAGGGTACGAGATTTTTGCAGTTCGCAGGATTCGTTCCGCTTCTTTTTAATGATTGACATTGACCAGGTGTGATTTATGGCTGCTGAAGAACATGCCCTGACTTCGACCGAGTATATCAAGCATCACTTGACCAATATGACCTATGGCAAAATGCCTGATGGTACATGGAAATTGGCTGAGACTGCTGAAGAAGCTCAATCGATGGGGTTCACTGCAATTCACTTGGATTCAATGGGTTGGTCTATCGGACTTGGTGTTATTTTCTGTTTGTTGTTCTGGATAGTTGCGAAAGCTGCAAATGCTGGCGTTCCAACTAAATTCCAATCTGCAATCGAAATGATTATCGAGTTTGTGGACTCAAGTGTTCGTGATACTTTCCACGGCAAATCGCGTTTAATTGCTCCTTTATCATTGACCATCTTCGTGTGGATTTTCCTCATGAACGCAATGGACTTGATTCCTGTAGACTGGATTCCTTATCTAGCTCAACAGATTGGTGCAAGCGTGTTTGGTATGGACCCTCACCACGTGTATTTCAAGGTTGTTCCATCTACAGATCCTAACATTACCCTTGGTATGTCATTGTCTGTATTTGCACTAATCTTGTTCTATAGTATTCGTGAAAAAGGGATCGGCGGTTTCGTCGGTGAATTGGCACTTAACCCATTTAACCCAAGTAACCCAGTTGCAAAAGCGTTATTGATTCCAGTGAACTTGATTTTGGAATTAGTAACTTTTCTTGCTCGACCAGTTTCGTTGGCTCTACGACTGTTCGGTAACATGTATGCGGGTGAGTTAATCTTCATCTTAATCGCGTTATTACCGTTCTGGATTCAATGGGCGTTATCTGTGCCTTGGGCTATTTTCCACATTCTTGTAATCACGTTGCAAGCATTCATCTTTATGATGCTGACCATCGTTTACTTGAGCATGGCAAGCGAAAAGCATTAATGGTATTGCCTAATTATCAATCGATGGTTAGGCTTAAATTTTAGTTTAATTTGGTAATAACCTAACCTCTGAGGAATTTTTCATGGAACTCACTTTAGGTCTAGTTGCAATTGCATCTGCTATCTTGATCGCTTTCGGTGCTTTAGGTACTGCGATTGGTTTTGGTCTTTTAGGTGGCCGCTTCTTAGAAGCTGTTGCTCGTCAACCAGAATTGGCTCCACAACTTCAAACTCGTATGTTCTTAATTGCGGGTCTTCTTGATGCTGTGCCTATGATCGGTGTTGGTATTGGCTTGTTCTTCATCTTCGCTAATCCATTTGTAGGTTAATAGCTTAATTCCTAAATCCACATATTGAGGAATAGCGAAATGAATATCAACCTCACATTGATTGGTCAAGCGATTGCATTTGCGTTCTTTGTCGCATTCTGCATGAAGTTTGTTTGGCCACCACTAATCAATGCGATTAGTGAGCGTCAGCGTAAAATCGCTGATGGCTTAAATGCTGCTGAAAAAGCAAAAGCTGACCTTGCTGATGCGCAAGCACAAGTTAAGGCAGAATTAGACGCAGCAAAAGCACAAGCGGCTCAATTGATCGAACAAGCGAACCGTCGTGCAGCGCAATTGGTCGAAGAAGCGCGTACCCAAGCATCTGCTGAAGGTGAGCGTATTCGTCAACAGGCGAAAGAAACTGTTGATCAAGACATCAATGCTGCTCGCGAAGAATTACGTCAACAAGTTGCTGCCTTGGCAGTTGCTGGTGCAGAAAAAATTCTGAACCAACAAGTTGACGCAGAAGCTCATAATGCCATGCTGAATCAGCTGGCTGCTAAACTTTAAGCGAGGGAAATATGGCTGAACTCTTGACGTTGGCACGCCCATACGCTAAAGCAGCGTTTGCTTATGCATCTGAGCAGAATGCAACTGACACTTGGTCAAATGCATTACAATTGCTCAGTGCTGCGGTGCAAGATGAAGCATTTTCCGCTTATTTAAATCGTCCTGAATTGACTCCTGCGGAGCAAGTTGGTCTGTTTACAAAAGTTTTAGGTGAAGATCAATCAGCAGCGCTGTCTAATTTTCTGACACTGCTTGCTGAAAATGATCGTATTATCTTATTGCCTGAAATTGCAACAGAATACGAACAACTTAAATCGCAGAATAACAACTCATTGGAAGTAGAAATTGAATCTGCTTTTCCAATGGATGCGAGACAAGAGCATATTTTAGCTCATGCGCTTGAAAAACGTTTTAACAGAACTGTACATGTGACTGTTAACGTTAATCCAGCGTTAATCGCAGGGGTTGTGATTCGTGCAGGCGACCAAGTGATAGATGACTCTGCGCTTAACAAGCTTGAAAAAATGCGGACTCGTCTTCTTGCCTAACAGCAAAAAGACTGAACTTAAAAAAGATTGAGGAATAGCGCAATGCAACAACTGAATCCATCCGAGATCAGTGCGCTCATTAAACAGCGTATCGGCGATCTGGACACCAGCGCGACCGCGAAGAACGAAGGTACCATCGTCATGGTATCTGACGGTATCGTGCGTATTCACGGTCTTGCGGATGCAATGTACGGTGAAATGATCGAATTCGACGGCGGCTTATTTGGTATGGCACTGAACCTAGAACAGGATTCAGTGGGTGCCGTTGTTTTAGGTAACTACCTAAGCCTGCAAGAAGGTCAAAAAGCTCGCTGTACTGGTCGCGTATTAGAAGTTCCAGTTGGTCCTGAACTTCTTGGCCGTGTCGTAGATGCTTTAGGTAACCCAATTGATGGCAAAGGCCCAATTGATGCAAAATTAACTGATGCTGTTGAAAAAGTGGCACCAGGTGTAATTTGGCGTCAATCAGTGGACGAACCCGTTCAAACTGGTTATAAGTCAGTTGATACCATGATCCCTGTAGGTCGTGGTCAACGTGAGTTGATCATTGGTGACCGCCAAACTGGTAAAACAGCAATGGCGATCGATGCGATCATCGCTCAGAAAAACTCTGGCATTAAATGTGTATATGTTGCGATTGGTCAAAAACAATCAACAATTGCAAACGTGGTACGTAAGCTAGAAGAAACTGGTGCTATGGCGTATACAACTGTTGTCGCAGCTGCGGCAGCTGATCCTGCAGCTATGCAGTATTTAGCTCCGTACTCAGGTTGTACAATGGGTGAATACTTCCGTGACCGCGGTGAAGATGCGTTAATTATTTATGATGATTTGTCTAAGCAAGCTGTTGCTTACCGTCAAATTTCATTGTTATTACGTCGTCCACCAGGTCGTGAAGCGTATCCAGGTGACGTATTCTATCTTCACTCACGTCTTCTTGAGCGTGCTTCGCGCGTTTCAGCTGACTATGTTGAGAAGTTCACGAACGGTGCAGTAACTGGCCAAACTGGTTCTTTAACTGCGTTGCCGATCATTGAAACTCAAGCGGGTGACGTATCTGCATTCGTACCAACCAACGTAATTTCGATTACTGACGGTCAGATCTTCTTAGAAACATCATTATTCAACGCAGGTATTCGTCCTGCAGTGAACGCGGGTATCTCTGTATCGCGTGTTGGTGGTTCTGCTCAAACTAAGATCATCAAAAAATTGTCTGGTGGTATCCGTACTGCTTTAGCACAATACCGTGAATTGGCTGCGTTTGCTCAGTTTGCTTCTGATCTTGATGAAGCAACGCGTAAGCAACTTGAGCATGGTCAACGTGTAACTGAGTTAATGAAGCAAAAACAATATGCTCCATACTCAATTGCTGACCAAGCTGTTTCTGTATATGCATCTAACGAAGGCTACATGGCTGACGTAGAAGTGAAGAAAATCGTAGACTTTGATGCTGCGTTAATCTCTTACTTCCGTTCTGAACATGCTGCGTTAATGCAACAGATCGATGAAACTGGTGATTACAACAAAGACATCGAAGCAGCATTCAAAGCAGGTATTGAGAGCTTCAAAGCGACTCAAACTTACTAATTTTAGCAATAGCTAAAACTTTAGTTAAGTTTGGTTCACGGATCAACCTTCGGAAGCTCGAAAGGGCTTTCGAATACTAGGTTAAGCGTATGGCAAATTTAAAAGAAATTCGCGCCAAAGTAGCTAGTATCAAGAGCACGCAAAAGATTACTCGCGCGATGCAAATGGTAGCTGCTTCTAAAATGCGTCGTGCGCAAGAGCGCATGGCTCAAGGCCGTCCGTATGCCGATAATATGCGCCGTGTAATTGCTCACTTAGTTCAAGCAAACCCTGAATACAAACACCGTTATATGGTTGACCGCCCAGTTAAGCGTGTTGGCTATATCGTAGTGTCTTCAGATCGTGGCTTGGCGGGTGGCTTGAACATTAACTTGTTCAAGAAAGTTGTGCAGCATGTCAAAGCACAACAACAGCAGTCAATTGAAGTTGAATTTGCTTTGATTGGTCAAAAAGCGGTTTCGTTTTTTAAGAATTACGGCGGTAAAGTGCTTGGTGCAACGACCCAACTTGGCGACGCGCCGAGTTTGGAGCAGTTAACTGGCTCTGTACAAGTTATGCTTGATGCATTTGATAAAGGTGAATTAGATCGTATCTACCTCGTTTCAAATGGTTTCGTCAATGCAATGACTCAACAGCCTAAAGTAGAACAACTTGTTCCTTTAGCACCAGCGCAAGCAGGCGATGATCTCAACCGTACTTATGGTTGGGACTATATCTACGAACCAGAAGCAGAAGTATTGTTGAATGGTTTGTTGGTTCGCTATATCGAGTCTATGGTTTATCAAGGTGTGATTGAAAACGTTGCATGTGAGCAGTCAGCTCGTATGGTCGCGATGAAAGCGGCGACAGACAACGCAGGACAATTGATTAAAGACCTACAGCTCATTTACAACAAGCTGCGTCAAGCCGCGATTACTCAGGAAATTTCCGAGATCGTTGGCGGTGCCGCTGCCGTTTAACATTATTAGTTTGAATTGAGGAGACAGCAATGAGTAGCGGTCGTATCATTCAGATCATCGGCGCGGTTATCGACGTCGAGTTTGAGCGCAATAGCGTTCCTAAGATCTATGACGCTCTCCAAGTTGATGGTACTGAAACTACACTAGAAGTTCAGCAACAGCTTGGCGATGGTGTTGTTCGTACCATCGCAATGGGTTCTACAGAAGGTCTTAAACGTGGTCTTAATGTAACCAGTACAAATGCACCGATTTCTGTTCCAGTTGGACCAGCTACGCTTGGTCGTATCATGGACGTTTTAGGTCGCCCTATTGATGAAGCAGGTCCTGTAGCGACTGAAGCGCGTTTGCCAATTCACCGTCAAGCGCCTTCTTATGCTGAACAAGCAGCTTCTACTGATCTTTTAGAAACAGGTATTAAAGTCATCGACTTGCTTTGCCCGTTCGCAAAAGGTGGTAAAGTTGGTTTATTCGGTGGTGCGGGTGTTGGTAAAACCGTTAACATGATGGAGTTGATCAACAACATCGCGAAAGCACACTCAGGTTTATCTGTGTTTGCTGGTGTTGGTGAGCGTACTCGTGAAGGTAACGACTTCTATCACGAAATGAAAGATTCTAACGTTCTTGACAAAGTAGCAATGGTCTACGGTCAGATGAACGAGCCACCAGGTAACCGTTTACGCGTAGCGTTAACTGGTTTGACGATGGCTGAATACTTCCGTGATGAAAAAGACGAAAATGGTAAAGGTCGTGACGTATTATTATTCGTCGACAACATCTACCGTTATACACTTGCAGGTACTGAAGTATCAGCATTGTTAGGTCGTATGCCATCTGCGGTAGGTTACCAACCGACACTTGCAGAAGAAATGGGTGTTCTTCAAGAGCGTATTACGTCTACTAAGTCTGGTTCGATCACATCGATCCAAGCTGTATACGTACCTGCGGATGACTTGACTGACCCATCACCTGCAACAACGTTTGCTCACTTAGATGCAACAGTAGTATTGAGCCGTGATATCGCATCTTCTGGTATTTACCCAGCGATCGATCCACTTGACTCAACTTCACGTCAGTTAGACCCATTGGTTGTTGGTCAAGAGCATTATGAAATTGCACGTTCTGTACAGAACGTATTGCAACGTTATAAAGAGCTTAAAGACATCATCGCAATCTTGGGTATGGACGAGTTAGCAGAAGAAGATAAATTGGTTGTTTACCGTGCGCGTAAAATCCAACGTTTCTTCTCTCAACCATTCCACGTAGCTGAAGTGTTTACTGGTGCTCCTGGTAAATTAGTACCACTTAAAGAAACGATTCGTGGCTTTAAAGGTCTATTAGCTGGTGAATACGATCACATTCCAGAACAAGCGTTCTATATGGTTGGTGGTATTGACGAAGTGATTGCTAAAGCCGAGAAACTTTAATTAGCAACTCTAATTTAAGGAGATTCTCATGGCGATTATGCAATGCGATGTTGTAAGTGTTAAAGAGTCGATTTACTCTGGACAAGTTACGATGTTAATCGCAAAAGGTGCGGGTGGTGAGTTAGGTATTTTACCTGGACATGCACCACTTGTAACTTTACTCCAACCTGGACCGATTCGTGTTCAGTTGGAAAATGGTACGGAAGAAATTGTTTACGTATCTGGCGGTGTGTTAGAAGTTCAACCTCATGTTGTTACGGTACTTGCAGATAGTGCAATCCGTGCAGACAACTTGGATGAAGCTGCAATTATGGAAGCTCGTAAACAAGCTGAACAATTGCTAGCCAATCAAAAGAGTGATTTGGACTCGGCTGCTGCTCTTGCTGCGCTTGCAGAAACGGCGGCTCAGCTTGAAACCATCCGCAAAATCAAGAATCGCGCGCTCTAATCAGTGCTGATTTCAGATTGAGAAAGCCACCGAAAGGTGGCTTTTTTTATGCTGCATCGAAAATTAAAATAAATATAGTTTAAGCGTTTGAATCATCTTTATTGCCGAGTACTAAGGTTGCCAGTTTGACCATATCCATTTGAATGGTGTTGAACTGCTTTTCAATTTTTGCAAAATCTAGCTGGGCAATGTCCAGTTGACCATGTAGCAAGGGCATGCTCAGAAGCTGCTGGTTGGCTGTAAGTAGACTCTGGCGAATCTGGTCAACCTCATTACTTTTCAGGTTTAGTGAAAGTAAAATGTCATGTAGTCCGTGTAATTCCTGCTTAAGTTCACCTGTGATATTTTGCAGTTGCTGAACATTTTGATCCTGAATTGCCTGTTCAAGGCTGCTTTGTGACTGTTTTAACAAGGTCACATAATCATCGGTCTCAAGCTGCAACTTTGCAATATCGCGTGCGATGTTGAGCATATCGCCATGACTCAGGTTTTGGGTGTCCTGTGCCTTGATCATTTCGATGCTGTTATCCTGATTCGCTGTTGTAGCAGGCTGTTCAAATTCAGACTCTTGTTCCACCTGCTCATTGTCATGGGGAACTTGATCACAGCCTGTCAGTGTAAATGCAGCAACAAGTGTCATGGCTGAAAGGATGGCTTTGATCGACTGGTTTTCCATCATGGCTGAACTGCACCAAAATATGTGAATAACGTCACTATAATGAAAAAATATGAATAAAAAAGTGATTTTTGTAATTCATTAAGATTGCTTATGTAAAGAAGAGGGGCTACTAAGATTATAGCCCAAAATCTTTTGATGATTTAGGTAAATGATGTTGTTCAGATATTCATATCTCCAAGCCAAAGGAAGTAGCCACCATAGCTATTGAACTTGAATTCTCCTCCAATATTTTTGCCTTGCTCGGTTAATTGGTGTTTACCTTTATCATTAACTACTAAAAAACCTTTTTGGACAAATTGTTCAAGAAGCTCATTGGTTTTGAGCTTATGTTTTGCCGCAAGTTTAGAGGTGGTTAATTTGCTGAAATCCTCTTGTTCATTATTGTCTTGAACAGTCTCGAACTCTTTAACTTCATCAAGAGAAATACGAACTTCATCGCTGATCCGAATAATGCGTTGAGCTTCTTCGTAGGCGTCTTTAAATACGGTTGCATCTTGATCTTTTTCTATCAGGATACCCATTTCATTATTGTTGACTTGGCTAAATTCATAAAGATTTAGACTAGAGATAATGCAAGTTGATTCGTTTATATAACACTTGGCATGTAGATTTTTGCAGAAGCTGACTCGTACATAATCGAGTTTTTGCATCCATTTAATTTCATCAGGATGCAAATCACTTTTTCCATAAATGATACGAATATCTATTTTTAAACGATTTTTGTCTTCTAAAAGTTCTTTGATACGATCATTCAGTTTTAAGAAAGGACTAATTAAAATCAATCTTTCTTTAGCATTCTTGATCAGTTCCTCTAAATAAAAATTAGTTGCGCTGGTATTAAGAAACTTTGCCATAAAATTCCATCTTTATTTTATATATATAAATTAAAGTAAAATTATAATAGTTATTCAAAAGAAAAGAAGAGGTAAACTATTCTTTTCTTTAAATATATAAGAATTATTTGGCTAGCTCAGCTTCAATCGCACTGACAATACGTTCGTCATCGGCTGTGATGTCTGGTGCAAAACGTGCAACGATCTCGCCATTTTTATTGATGAGGAATTTTTCAAAGTTCCACAACACTTCAGGCGGATTGTTTGGGGTTAAACCATAGTCAACAAGGTCTTTCCACCAAGGACCCTCACCCGTACGTTCAGGAATCGCCTGAGTCAGTGTCTGGTAAAGTGGGTGCTTATCATCACCTGCAACAGAGATTTTGGCGAAAAGTGGGAAATGCACGTCATAGTTGAGAGAGCAGAATTGTTCAATCTCATCGTTTGTGCCTGGCTCTTGCTCTAAGAAGTTATTGGCAGGGAAACCTAAAATTTCCAGCCCCTGATCTTTTTTGGCCTGATAAAGTTTTTCCAAACCCTCATATTGTGGTGTCAAACCACATTTTGACGCAACGTTGACGATCAATAGGACTTTACCCTGATATTGATCAAGGTCAACATCCTGACCCTTAATGTCCTTAACTGGAATGTGGTAAACCGATTGGCTCATGTGATTATCCTAATCTGTTGTTGTGCAAGACCTGTTTGTTTTAACTGCTATTCAGCCAGAGTGCAATGCTGTTGAGATGAATCCATACAAATAATCCATGAAAACAGGGCGTTCTTTAAATGGAGGCGTTTTTAAGCTGGATGGGGTCTGGCCTGTATAGCGTTTAAAGAACTCTATAAAGCTGGAACTGTGGTGGTAGTCTATCTTTCCATCGTTGATCGCACCATTATTATGGATGTTGGCAGTACAGGCGATTGGCCCAAACCGTACCAGTATTTTTATCAACCTGATGCCTGTGTTTACCGCAATTATTGCCAGCCTCTGGTTGTCTGAACAATGGACGATCCACCATAGCATTGGTGGTGTGATGATTCTGGTGGGTATTGTGATGGCACAGAAGAAAACGGTGAAAGCACCAGCCACACGGGTGAAATCAGCCTAATTCAGGTTCGATAAAGGTGTGTTTGTTGAAAATAAAAACAAACACACCAAAAAATTTATCTAATGAGCATTCTTTCTATATGATTTACAAATATATTTTAAAGTGTGACTAAATTTGTCATCTAAAAAAAGCTGAATAAAAATAGAAATATAATTTTATTAAAATAATGAAAGTGACAAAAATGGTACGTTTTTCACATTTTTTGTTAGAGAAATAATATATTTGTATAAGTTGAACAATTGTTCTATAATACCGCCCGCAGCAGGCTGATTCGTTATGAGAATGAAGAAGTTGCTTACCAAATTTGTGAACCCTCTGGATGTGATTATCCACATCCTTTTTATGCTCAGTTATCCCTATATAACTGAGCTTTTTTTTGTCTGCTCTTCACCGAATTATATGATTAATGTACTAAGCACGAATCACTTCACCTGTAAGTGCATTTAAGATTCGGCTCGGTTGCTGGCTCAGTCCCAGATCACCCTTTAGGTAATGCAGCGATGAGGCAAAGTAATCCTGTGCCTGTTGCAGGCTATGTGCAGGTGTTAAACCCGCAGGATTGGCACTGGTTGAAACAATAAAGCCACCAAAGCTGTTGCACAGCCCAACACACAGGGGATGGGTGGTCACACGTACCGCGACAAGGGGATGCTGTCCCTTAATCCAGTCTGGAATGTGCTGATCGGCAGGGAGTAGCCAGGTGGTGGCACGCTCTGTCGGCAAACGGTCGGACCAGCTTGCAATGACTTGCTGGCGAATATCGGCTGTTAAGCTTTGTAGTAAGTGTTCAACCTGATCAAGGTGCCCAGCCAGTAAAATCACCCCTTTTTCCATTGGACGATGTTTCAGTTCCAAAATGTGCTGAAACGCCTGTTCATTGAATGGATCACAGCCCAACCCCCAGACGGCTTCAGTGGGATAGGCAAGCACTTCACCCTGTTTTAATAGTTGTGCCGCTTCAGAAATGGAGGATGTGATCATGCGAAAACTGAGAATCAAGGGATAGATGTTGCTAGTTTAATGCATTGGGCGGCAACGTAAATAGCGTCCACCTTGCTGGATACATAAACCGAGCAATTCCAGTTCCATTAACTGGGCGGTGAGGTCAGCAATCGATGCTGAATAGCGCTGGGCAAGTTGGTCGAGGTCTTGTCCAACCCAGTCCAGTATCTGGTAGAGTTCGATCAGGTGCGTAGGCAGGCTGGGTGGTGGAGGTACTGTTTCTTTGGGTTCTTCAACACGTTGTTGCTGGGCTTGCCATTGGGTTGGTAAAGCCAGATCTTCAATGATCTGTTCAGGATGGTCAACCAGGGTTGCACCCTCCCGAATCAGTTGATGGCAACCTTGATGATGCTCGCTGTAAATATGTCCAGGAATGGCGAAGACCATTTTGCCCTGATTTGCCGCTGCATTTGCCGTGGTGATGGAACCGCTTTTTAATGCCGCCTCCACCACCAACACGCCAAGGCTCAAGCCGCTGACAATACGGTTACGCCGTGGAAAAAACGCGGCTAAAGGCAGGGTGGCAGGCAAGAACTCAGTCACAATTGCGCCCGATTGACGAATTTCTTCGGCTAATTGTTTATGCTGGGCAGGATAAATGGTATCCAGTCCTGTGCCCATCACTGCAATGGTTCGCTGATGCGCCAGTCCACCACGATGTGCTGCCTCATCAATACCATGTGCCAGACCACTGCTGATATAAAAGCCTTTTTCACTTAAATAATAGCCAAAGTCATAGGCCATTTGCCGTCCATGAGGGCTGGGCTTGCGGCTGCCCACTACAGCGATTTGGGGTTGTAACAGTGCCGATGCCTGTCCCTGCCCAAATAAAATCGGTGGGTGGTCTGAATAGGGCAATAGCTGGGTTGGATAGCCGATATCGTCAGGCGTTAAGATGAAGTCACTGTGTTTTTGAATGAGTTGAACGGTCTGTGCAAATTGTTGCTGCCCCTGCGCAGTCTGGAATTCCTGCAAACGTTTTAAATGACTGGCATGTAGGCCAAGTTGCTGCCATTCTGCAAAGCGGTTGGGTTGAGTTGCCTGTTCACAACTGCCAAAGTGATGAAGAATTTTTGGAAAACTGGAGAGCGAATGTTGAACCAAATACCACACCAAAACAGTGGCGTAGTGCTGAGGTGATAATTGATCCAACATGGGTCTTTAGGACTTAGTCATCAAGACGAGGTGGCTTGATGTTTGAACCAATCTTTATTGGCAGTTCACTTTCCAGCACGTATGCATAGCTGATACGGTCAAAACTCTTAAAGATCATGACACTGCCCACATATTGTCCAGGAAGTTTAACGGCTTCCTTGGTTTTAGGGTCACGAACAGTTTCACCATCCTGATAGGTGCTGAAAACCTGTCCGATCTCAATACCGTCAGCCGTACCACGGTCTACGGTCACCACGCCGTTTTTCGCAGCAGTTCCAATTGAACCCATGACACGAATGATCTTGCCGCCATCTTTGACCTGACCTGCATCAGTTGGGTAGAACAGGGTAGGCAGCATGGCATCCTGTTCAGCCATGACGCGGTCGCCACGGCGGACTTCACCATTGTAGCTGTCGGTCAGTTCAACCGTAGTGATGTCATTTTCGTTGCGAATGGCAACACCCGAAGCGACTTGGGTTAACTCAATGCCAAGCACCTGTTTTTTGCCTTTCTCATCCAGCACCACATATGGTTCGCCCTCACGGAACACACCATAGCGTTGACCATTTTCAAGACCCTTACCACGGACATAAACGCTCTGGCCCTTGCCTGCAAGAACGCGGTTGTCTGCGGTGCCCAGAATATACGGTGTATTGGCAATCGCATCGGCTGGAAGTACCGAGGTGCGTTCCAGCCATTGTTGAATATGAGCTAATGGAATAACCGGGACGCTATTATTCAAAGCTTCAATGCGAACCTTTGGACGTAAAGTAGAAGTATTGCCAGAGTAACGACGAATGATACCGTCACAACCATCACCTTCATCTTTACCGATCAGTGGTTTACCGTTCAAACTACAAAGTAGTAGTTTGTCCCCTGGATAAATCCAGTGTGGGTTTTTAACATGTTTGTTGCTTGCCCAGATTTCAGGCCAGCGCCACGGCTTGCTTAAAAACTTGCCCGAAATGTCCCAGAGGGTATCGCCTTTTTTCACCACATAAACATGCGGTGCGCCTGCTTTCACTGACGGTGGGCTGACATTCGGACTGGCTGCATGGGTCAGGTTTACCGTCATGCCCAATCCAGCACAAATTGCAGCAGCAATTAGTTGTTTTTTTAACCCCAAGGCATGAAATGATTGTATGCCGTTTAAAACCTTTTTCATTATCATAATTCCTAAAAATTATCTGTGTAGTTGCGCTATAATAACGACTTTACACACAATTTTTTGATCAAGCATTCCCTTCAGTTGGTTTTTTGATCAATGGCATAAGTGAGGAACAGTATGGCCTTATTACCTATTTTAAGTTTTCCTGATCCCCGTCTTCGTACCATTGCCAAGCCAGTCGAAGAAGTCACTGATGATATTCGTCAGCTTGCAGCAGATATGTTAGAAACCATGTACGAGGCACCGGGTATAGGTTTAGCGGCAACTCAGGTTGATCATCATATTCAGCTTATTGTCATGGACCTTTCTGAAGAGAAAAATCAACCGATGGTGTTCATCAACCCCAAAGTCACTCCACTGACTCAAGAGACTCAGCCCTACGAAGAAGGCTGTCTCTCTGTGCCTCAAATATACGATAAAGTTGCGCGTCCGTCACGTGTAAAAATTGAAGCAATTAACCTTGATGGTCAAGCATTTGAATTAGAAGCTGACGAACTTCTCGCAGTTTGTATCCAACATGAAATGGATCACTTAAATGGAAAACTGTTTGTAGACTATTTATCGCCATTGAAACGTCAACGTGCACGTGAAAAAGTTGAAAAAGTTGTACGTCAACGCGATAAGGAAAAAGTTGCGGTTAAACGTTAACACATGTTTTTCGGTTATTAAAAGTGCCCTTATTGTTTCGTAGTGGTTTAATGCTTGCATTTACCGCAGTCTGTTTACAGATTGCGGTGTTTTTGCAGCCTCTACTGCCGAAGCAATATCAGATTGCACCCGTCTGTGAAACGATTACCCAAGCGTTATTGTTGCCTAAATTAAAAGCTGAACAGCAGTCTGTATCGCACAATATGCATCATCATTCACATCAGCTTGAACAACATCAAAGCTTGATGTCGAAACATGACCACCACGATCCAAACCATCAATGCCAGTACTGTACTGTCTATGCCAATCTGGTATTACCACCAGAATTCGGCGTGAAAGAAGTTTTAGTCCGAATCCAAATCCGTTTAGTCGCGTATCAACAGGCATTTAAGCATATTTATTTTGCACTGCAACGGCTATTCTTATTACCTCAAGGGCGAGCACCGCCACTCTTTGCATAAATTAAAACGTCAATTTCATTAGGGTTTTTAAAACTCTAGCCTCGTTTTACTTATGTTTTAAGAGAGACTAATCATGGCTCAACCTAAATTTTTATTACAACCGCTGACGGTTGCGATTCTTGCTGCTTCAAATTCTGCGGTGCTATGGGCAAATACTGAAACTCAGTCACAAACTCAAATGGCTCAAGTCACACTTGCACCGATTGTTGTCACTGCACAGCTCGCAAATGATGCGAATGGTTTGATTGTACACAGTGACCCTAAACAACCGATTCAACCTGTTCCTGCTTCGGATGGTGCTGCATATTTGAAAACTATTCCTGGTTTTAGCAGTATAGGCAGTGGGGGAACCAATGGTGATATCAGTTTTAGAGGAATGTTTGGTTCACGAATTAAAGTATTGAATGATGGTTCTGAGGAACTGGGTGCTTGTCCAGCACGTATGGATAATCCAACTTCATATATTTCACCTGAGAGTTTTGATCGTATTACCGTGATTAAAGGACCTCAAACCGTTCGCTATCCAACACCTGGTTCGGCAGCAACTGTTTTATTTGAAAGAGATCCAGTGAAATTCGATCAAAATCAAAACTATAAAGGTCAAGCGAGTGTGGTTGCAGGCTCATACGGTCGATTAGATCATAATGTAGATGCGGCGATTGGCAATGACACTGCTTATGCACGTATTAATGCGAACCGTTCTGTCGCCAATGACTATCAAGATGGTGATGGTAAGGACGTTCATTCAAATTGGGAGCGTTGGGGTGCTGATCTTGCCTTAGGATGGACACCAACTGAAAACACGTGGATTGAATTGCAGGGTGGAAAAGGCGATGGTGAGTCGGCTTACGCGGGACGTTCGCTTGATGGATCGCAATTTAAACGTGAAAGTCTGGGACTACATCTAGAACAACGCAATATTAGTGAGGTGATTAAAAAAATCGAAGCACAAGTTGATTATAGTTTTAATGATCACATTATGGATAATTTCAGTTTGAGAGATGTGCCAGTAGGTGGTATGCCTATGGCAATGGACGTCACTCGCCGTACGCTTAATGCAAGAGCAGCGATCACGACAGATTGGGATAAAATCAGTCTCGTTTCAGGACTTGATTCTCAGCATAATAAGCAAGCGGGTAATATGTACATGCGTGGTCAGTTGCCGCCAGCAATGGATGAGACTCTCAGCTTTCAAAGTTATGGTGCATTTACTGAAGCTACCATTCCTGTAAATGATAATAATAAAGTGATTACAGGCGCTCGTATTGACCATGTGGAAATTGAAAATCTAGCGAGCAATAAATCGCGTAAAAATACTGTACCTAGTGGTTTTATTCGCCTAGAAAATCTCATGCCGCAACATGATTTGAAAAGCTATATTGGTTTAGGTTATGTAGAACGTACGCCTGATTTCTGGGAAATTTATCGGACAGTATTACCATCGACAAACATGGGTATGGATGACATGAATGGTCATGGCGGTCATGGCGGTCATGGCGGTCATGGCAATATGCCAATGCCGAGTGCAACCAGAACGATGGATGACTTGGAATATCTAGACAATGAAAAAACGCTCCAACTTGATTTGGGTTATCAACTTGATCATGGGAAATATAATAGCTGGGCATCTGCTTATGTTGGTGTGATTAAAGACTTTATGTTGATCAGCTATGATGATCCTGATAATGAGATGCTTACCCCGAAAATTCGTAATGTAGATGCCACGATTGCAGGCGCAGAATTAGGTGTAGGCTATAAATTTACAGATCAAATCCAAACCGATTTGAGTGCAATGTATGCGTGGGGAGAAAATACCACGGACAATAAGCCATTACCGCAAATCGCACCTTTGGAAGCACGCTTGAACTTGCGTTATATCGCTGATAATTATTCTTTAGGTCTGTTATGGCGTGTTGTTGCGAAACAAGATCGTATTAGCAAGAACGAAGGAAATATAGTTGGCTATGACATGGGTGAAAGTAAGGCTTTTAACACGCTGTCTTTAAATGGTGCCTATAAACTGACTCAAAATGTTGAGTTATCGGTCGGGATTGATAATATCCTTGATGAGACATATGCCGAACACTTAAATAAAGGTGGTGCTGCAACAGGTTTTTATCCTGCTGATACGCAATATAACAATATTGGTCGAAACTATTGGACTCGAATCAGTATGAAATTCTAAGCTATAAAAAAACAAGGTGGGTTTGCCACCTTGTTTTATTTTTAAGTTAAGCCAAACAGTCTTGTTTTGGCATTAAGCTATCGCAGTACAACGGATTAAGTGCACATTGCAAATCATCAATTTGTTCTTGAGTGACATAGCCTTTGGCTGTGAGATATTCAGCCACACGATCATCGCGCAAGCTTAAAAATGCCGCATCATAAACACCTAAATCTACAAATAAAGCTGCTGTTTCAAGGCTATTAAAATGATCAAGAAAAACATCATTTTCGTGCATCAAAAAAATGTGTGTCAGTTCTGCATTGGCATCTACGTTTAAACGTTGTGCTAATTGCTCTGGGCGAGTGTTAATAAATAATAAATCTGATAGTTCATCGAACTGACTTTTATCCAGTTGATTTTCGCCATCTTTGACATGAGCTAACCATGCTTTAAAGACCAGCACGGCACCACCACGAAGTAGCATACTCCACATTTGATGACGAGTTTCATGATCCAAATGAGCGGATTCTGTTTCTAATACATCCAAGAATTTTTGTTCTTGTAACGCTAGCTTTTCAAATAGCCCTAGACCCTGTGGCTGATAAGCTGCTGGTGCAAATACATCAAAATTCAGCTCATGGAATACATTGAGGGCAAGGGGGGCGGCTGCTTGATAAAGTGTATTCAATGCTTTTAGATGAGTATCATTTAAGTTGCTCTGTACAAAAATATTCTGCCAGTTGAGCTCTGGTAATAAGGCGTTGGCACTGTATTGGCGGTAAAATTGTTGTGAGGTATGCTCAGAGGTGAGGTGACTACTATTCATGATCAATGTCCTTTGTGATAGTTTTGCTAGAAACCTAAACGCATGAAAAATGGCTTCTATCAAGTTGATCAATTTTTGCCTGTTTATGGATGCAAGTAGAATACGGCTAAAGTTGTATACGTGGTTTTTATGGGAATATTTATTAATAAAAACAATATTTTAATTAATTGTAAGTAAGTGTACAAACGTTCACTATTGTAAGTGAACGTTTTTGCCATAGCCAATAATTTTTTGAGCACTTTGGTCAATTTTTTGTCATTTTAGTACTCTTTTTTTGATAATTTTTGCCTATGTTTCAAAATATTTTGCCATTTAGCCCATCGGCATGATTTTTAAGCCTGATAACCATGCGCGTAATCCAGCAGGTTTCAGTGGTTTTCTCAGCAAAACAATATTCTGTCGCTTTAGGCACTGAGGAAGTTCTGGATCGGAATCTGCAGTAATCAGGGCAACAGGAATATGTGCAGGGCGATATTGTTCAATAAAATCTAAGCCGCGTTGATCATGATTTAAATGCTGATCTATTAACCAGACCTGAATATCTTCCTGTTCAATCAGCCTGAGCGCCTCCGCAGGTTCAGTCGCGGTAAAAATCTGGTAGCCCCACTTACTTAATAAGGTCCGCATGCCTTGCAGAATGGTTTCATCATTGTCCAGACACAGCACTTTATAAGCAGTGTGTTGCAGTGCGGTCACATGCGGTGTAGTCGCTTCAATTTTTGGTGCTTCGGCGAGCGGTACTTCGATCATAAAGCAAGAGCCTTTACCTAATTCTGAATAGACATGCACTGGGAAATCCAGCAGGCTGGTCATACGCTGCACGATTGCAAGTCCTAATCCCAGACCTTGCTCACCCCAGGGCGAGGTATGACCGCAACGCTCAAATTCCTGAAACAGTTTCACGCGTTGCTGTTCATTGATGCCAGGTCCTGTATCCCAAACACCGATTCGAATATGTTTTGGACGTTGTGCTGAACGCAGTACACCCACTACCACACGACCCTGTGCGGTATAGCGCAGAGCATTGCTGACAAAGTTCTGTATAATGCGGCGCATCCATTGCGGGTCGGTATCCACCCAGAACCTGGTGTCGTGAACAGAGAACTGGATATTGCGCTGTGCGGCAATCGACTTAAATTGTAGTTCGAGGTCATTTAACAGGTCATGCAGTGAATAGGCCTGACGTTTTGGCTGAATGGTTCCGCCCTCCAGACGTGCGATGTCCAGTAGGGCAGAGAGCATGCTTTCCGCACCATACAGGGCACGGTCCAGTTGCTGTAAGGTTTGTTGATCTTCAGTTGAGCTGACACTCTGTTCCAGCGCGGTGCTGAACAGGCGTGCTGCATGCATCGGTTGCAGCAGGTCGTGGCTGGCCGCTGCCAAAAATCGACTTTTCGACTGGTTGGCCTTGTCGGCTTGTTCCAGTGCCAATTTCTGTTCGGTCAGGGCATTGGCAAGCTGCTGGGTACGGTCATTGACCCGTTCTTCCAGCACCGCCTCATTTTCACGGAACGCGGTAATATCGGCAAAGGTAGTGACAAAGCCGCCGCCCTCAATAGGGGTGCCGCGCATCTGGATCACCAGACCATCCTTGCGAATCCGTTCAAATTCATGCGCACTGCCGACTTTCATCCAGTGAATCCGTTTATTTACATGCTCCTCAACCGAACCTGGTCCACATTCACCCTGTTCCGCGTTATAACGGATTAAATCAGCAATCGGGCATCCCACATAAACCAGATCTTTGGGATAATCAAACAGTTTCAGGTACTGGTTGTTCCATGCCACCAGACACATATTTTTATCCACCACACTGACCCCCTGTGTCATGTGGTCAATCATGGTCATCAACAGGTTTTGGTTAAAACGCTGCCACTGGGAGGCCTGATCCAGAATATTCGCTACCTGCCCCAAAGCCAGTCCGTTATTGATCATGGCAGTAGTGAGTAAGGTACGGGCAGAGGCCGCGCCAATAATTCCCGCCAGATACTGTTCAGTAAAACGCCACCACATGCCATTGGCGACATGGTTTTCATTGAGGATGGTATGGTTTTGCTCACAGAATTGCTGGAACGCCTGTATGGTTAGTCGGTCCCCTGTAATCCGTTTTGCCAAAGCCAGCAGATCACCCACTTTAAGCCGTGACCCATTTTGGTGTAGGTCGGTCAGGTCGGTATTTGACTGAGCGGATGGCAAAGGCTTGCTTTCATAGTAAAAAAAGCTTTCAGCCTGAATCTGTTCAGCAACGCTTGGGCGATACAGGCGCGAGACCCAGATATATGAAACCACGTTCAACCCCAAAGACCACAGCACCCCGTGAGTCAAAGGCGCAAAGGACTTAAAGCCGAGCAGCGCTTCTGGACGCAGGGCGTTGATGTCAAATGGGCCAAACAGCAACAAATGCTGGGCAAAAGCCTGATAATGCTCAGGCAGGCTGCGCAACACCGTTGGGAAAAGCAAGGTGTAGCTCCACATGGCAAAGCCGATCAACAGGCCTGCATACACGCCCTGACGGCTTGCGCCACGCCAGTAAAGACCACCAATCAGGGCTGGCGAGAACTGTGCGACGGCACTAAACGCCAGTAGACCAAAAACCGAGAGCTGGTTAATGTCATTGAAGAAATGGAAGAATAAAAAACCCAATGACATCACGCTGACAATACTGAAGCGCCGTGTCAGTTTCAGCACTCGGGGAAGTTGCTGGTCTTGTCGGGAAATAATCTTAAAGCGCCATAGTGCGGGCATGATCAGGTCATTGCTGAGCATGATCGAGAGGGCAACGGATGCCACCAGCAGCATACCTGTGGAGGCGGAGAAACCGCCCAGAAATGCCAGCAGGGTCAACCAGTCCTGTTGGTAGCTGAGCGGCAGGGCCAATACCGCAATATCAGGTGTACCCAGTGACTCAGGCAGCGAGTGTAGCGCCCAACTGGCAATTGGAATAATCGCAATGATGGTCAGGATCAGGTAGGCTGCAAACCAGCGCCGTGCGCCACGAATATGCTTTTCATCCCGTAACTCGACCACCGCCACATGGAACTGGCGTGGCAGGCAAATCATTGCCAGTGCGGCGAGCAGGGTTTGAATCCAGAATGTTTCAGGTACACCAAGCTGCTGGAGGTCATGAAAATGTTGACTGACATCGTTGCTGACTTGTTTAATATTTTCAGGCGATTGCAATAAGAAAAATCCTGCAACACAGAGGAGGGCGAATAATTTCACAAAGGATTCAAAGGCAACCGCCAGCATCAAACCGCCATGCTGTTCGGTATGGGCAATATGACGTGTGCCAAAGATCATCGCCAAAATCGCAAGTACGCCTGTCAGCACCAGCACACTGTTGGTGGTGGTATGGATGTGGGCATTTTGCTCAAGAATCACCGATGCACTCAGCGCAATGGCACGGAGTTGCAGGGCAAGGTAGGGCACAATGGCAATCACGGCAAGGATGGTGACCAGCGCAGCCAGACTGCCACTTTTTCCGTAGCGGGCCGCGACAAAGTCGGCAATCGAGGAAATGGCGTGGTGCTGACGAATACGGCCTAGCCGTCTCCAGATGTCATAACCGAACCAGATAAACAACAGCGGACCCAGATAGATCGGCAGGAAAATCACCCCCTCACGAACCGCAGCGCCTGTGGCACCGTAGAACGTCCATGATGAACAGTACACACCCAGGGTCAGGCTGAACAGCAACATGCGGCCGCGCGGGCTAAGGCGGCTGGCGTGTTTCTCTCCGAAAAACGCGCAGCCGAATAGCACCACAATATACAGGGCAAGTACCCCAATAATCAGCCAACTGTTCATATTGCTCACGTGATCAAGTCCCATTTTTTATCATACTGCGAAGCGCGGAACGTGCGTTAAAACAAGATTACATTTAGAGACCAAAGTCTAAGTTACGAGTCAAGTGGAATCTTGCTAATTTGAATAATGAAAAATCCCATGCGAAATGGGGTCCACGGCTGGACACAAAAATAAGGAGTTAATTATGGATGACTCACAGGTAGAACGTATTCTACAAAATCCAAAGTTTCAAGAAATGGTTAGCAGAAAACGCACTTTAAGTTGGACATTAACAGCAATCATGCTGTTTATCTACGTTGGTTTTATGCTTTTGGTTGGCTATAACAAAGAGTTTCTAGCAAGTTCATTTAGTGGTGGCATTACAACCTGGGGCATGCCCCTCGGTTTAGGCATCATCGTGTTGTCATTTTTATTATGTGGTGTGTATTCATATATCGCCAATACTAAACTCGATCAACTCAATGAAGAAGCACTCAAGGAAGTTGAGGCAATCACACATGAAAAAGGGATGCACTGAGATGAAAGGGACGTCTATTAAAGCGATCATTTTCGCACTTGCAACCTTGTGTAGCTCAGGTATTGCATTTGCTGGTCCTGATTTAGGAGCAGCTGAGCAGCAAGCCACCAACTGGCATGCGATCATTATGTTTATGATCTTTGTTGGTTTCACGCTTTTCATTACCAAATGGGCAGCTAAGCAAACACAATCTACCCAAGATTTCTATACTGCGGGTGGTGGAATCAGTGGTTTCCAAAACGGTTTAGCGATTGCGGGTGACTATATGTCAGCAGCATCGTTCTTGGGTATTTCAGCATTGGTGTTTAGTTCAGGCTTCGATGGCTTGCTTTATTCACTTGGTTTTATGGTCGGTTGGCCGATTGTTCTATTCCTTGTTGCTGAGCGCTTACGTAACTTAGGAAAATATAACCTTTCTGATGTAGTGTCGTTCCGTCTTGAAGAAAAGCCAGTGCGTACTTTAGCGGCAGTGAGTTCATTGGTTGTTGTTGCTTTCTATTTGATTGCTCAAATGGTGGGTGCAGGTCAGTTAATCAAACTACTATTTGGTTTGAACTATAATATCGCGGTTGTGATTGTCGGTTTATTGATGATGGCATACGTGATGTTTGGTGGTATGTTGGCAACAACTTGGGTTCAAATCATCAAAGCGGTGATGCTACTCAGTGGTGCAACATTCATGGCATTCATGGTGATGAAAGCTGTGGGCTTTAGCTTTAGCAATATGTTTAACCAAGCGATTGGTGTATACAGCCAAGCGCATAATATGAGCTTGGATGAAGCTGCAAAAATCATGGGGCCAGGCAAGCTTGCTGCGAATCCAATTGATGCACTTTCTCTTGGTCTTGCCTTGATGTTTGGTACAGCAGGTTTGCCGCACATCTTAATGCGCTTCTTCACAGTAAAAGATGCGAAAGAAGCACGTAAATCAGTTGTTGTTGCAACAGGCTTTATTGGTTATTTCTATCTTTTAACGTTCATTATTGGTTTCGGTGCGATCTTATTCGTTGCAAACAATCCTCAGTTCCTTGATGTTGCGAAAGCGGCTATGACAGGAAAATTAGAGTTGATTGGTGGTAATAATATGGCGGCAGTTCACCTCAGTGATGCTGTTGGTGGTGACCTGTTCATGGGTTTCATTTCAGCAGTTGCATTTGCAACCATCCTTGCTGTAGTTGCTGGCTTAACACTTTCAGGTGCTTCTGCGATTTCACATGACTTATATGCAAACGTATTCAAAAAAGGTAAAACTACGCCTCAATCTGAATTACGTATGTCAAAAATTGCGACTTTAGGTTTAGCAATCTTTGCCATGGTCCTAGGGATTTTGTTCGAAAAACAAAACGTTGCTTTCATGGTTGGTTTGGCATTCTCAGTTGCATGTTGTGCAAACTTCCCAGTACTTGTATTGTCTATGTTCTGGAAAGGTTTAACGACTCGTGGTGCAGTAATTGGTGGTGTGGTTGGCTTGGTGGGTGCGGCAAGTTTAATTATCTTGTCAAAAGCAGTTTGGGTTGATACTTTGGGTATTTCTGAAACTGCGCCAAACCCATTCAATGGTCCAGCATTATTTGCAATGCCATTATCATTCCTTTGCTGTTGGTTCTTCTCTGTAACAGATAAAACTGCGCGTGCAGAGAAAGAGCGTAAAGCGTTCGATGCTCAGTTTGTTCGTTCGCAAACAGGTATTGGTATCTCTGGTGCATCAGATCACTAATTAAATTCGATATCTAAATCAAAGCCCTCATCAATTGAGGGCTTTTTTATGGTTTATTGATGCATACTGGCCAGTTGCTGTGATTGATTGCGATACAATGACAGACCAATTTTCTGTAAATGCCGTCCTTTCTGTTCAAGGAAATGATTTAATTTTGGAATATGTTTGGCGCCTGTATAGAGTGCTAGATTGCGACCAATCAAATAATAGGCAAACCATGAGGCTGACTGTGGTGCCAAACCCAATTTCTGCATTTTTTTACGACCAATAAAGAATTGGGTAATTTCGAGGTGTTGTTTGTAGGCTAGTTTTTGCTGAAAAGAGCGTAGGTAACGATATTTCCGTTCAAAGGGTTCTTTGGAAAGACTAGATCCCAGAGAAATACTGCTCTCATCAGATTGAGGATGTGCAAACTGCATCCAGTAAATCATTTTCCAGCCGTCAGCTTCATTATTCACTAACCATTTTTCTTCAATGCCCATCAACCAGCCCGCATATTTCCAAAAATGCAAAAAGCTATCAACTTCTTGTTTACTCGGAAAAATACCTAAAGCCCGAATACCCAGCAATACCACACCGCTAAAGGCAATATTGGTCATGGCCTGATCATATTGGTTGATGGGCAAACCCCAGGTCTCAGCATCCCATTTTTCAGATTTTTGCAGTTGATGACTCACCAGCGAATGAATAAAACGTACAAAAATGGTTGAGGTAAAACCTTTGCTAAAGCGTTCAAAACCACCTTGTTCAGTGATATCCACCCACCATTTGGTGGTTTCAGCCAGACGGGTGCCCGCCTGTTTCTTTAATGCGCCTGTCAATACCAATGGCTGGTTAAAGCCAGGATACAGATAACCTGTCATGAGGGAAACATCTCTCAGGATGAAGCCATTATTTACACCCAAACGATAGGTAAATTTCAGGGCTTCATCAATCTTGCCTTGATCGTACCAAACGGGTTTTTGTTCAATGAGCTGAAAAAACTCAGTGAGTTCAGGAATCTCATGCGGCAGCTTGTCCAAACCCTCATACAGCGCCGTTTCAAAATACTTACGGTGCTGTTTTGGGTTTTGCAATACCCAGCGCAACACCTGATCCATCGGCTCATCACCACTTTGCAGGGCGTTATTCAATGCCAGATAGTCCTCATAACTTGGCTGGACCTCCTGACGAGTCATATAGCTTAATATTTTGGATTTCACATTCGACTGAATCATGTCTTCAAAAGAAGCCAGACGTTTAGGTTTAACGATGCTTTGCATTGCATAAAGCCCCTGATTGTTATTTAATCAAAGCTTAATATGAATAAATATTCGTATTCAATTCGCATTTCCCTTGAGGCTGAGCATGAGAAAAAGACCCCAGCAGCAACGTGCCAAAATGATCGTGGAAAGCATTTTACAGGGTACACAAAAATGCATTTCTGAATATGGCGTGTTGCATGTCACCACACCTAAAATCTCTGAAAAATCAGGAGTAAGTGTCGGATCAATTTATCAATATTTTGAAAATAAAGAACAGATTGTGGCGGAACTGCTGCTACGTAAAAGTGAGGATCTGGGGCAGGCATTGAAACAGTTGGTGATGCTGCAACAGCAAACCAGTATTCAGGACGTCATCACATTAAGCATTGCCTTTGGCTTTGAATCGTTGAAGTCTGATCAGGGCTTTTTTATTGAAATCTTAAAGAACTGGCATGCCTACAGTGACTCAGATGCGGCACAGGTGCTGGAAAGACATTTTTTGGAAATTGGGATGTACCTGTTTGGGCGTTACTATCCACACTGGGACTTTGAAACACTCAAGCATAAATCATTCGTGATCATTAACAGCACTCTGTTTACCATGATGCGGTATGCCAGTAAAAACACCTTTTTAATTGAAGAGCAGCGTTTGCAACAAGAACTCTCTAAAATGATCATTTCCTTTCTGGATGCAGTATGATGCTATAAACATAATGAAAACCATAACAAGACTTGGGGAAACCACATGCAAACCTTGAGGGAATTTTGGAAAACGTTTCGTTTACTCCCATCCGCATGGCTGTTACTGGTGCAACTGGCCCTGTTGATTTTATATATGCTGACTTCTGGTGACAGTGAATATCGTGCCCTGACTTGGTCGCTGGGTGTATTGGCACTACTGATTATTGCCAAGGTCATTCGCCAAACTCCAGTGTTTACCTTTTGGGGACTGGTTTTTGTGAGTGGCGCTTTCCTGTTTTCCATCCTGATTTTTATTGGCTATGGCACACCAGTCGTTCAGGTCACAGCCTATAGCTTTGAGGCGCTTGCCTATTTTTATGCCGCCTATGGGCTGCTGCGTTATATGTTTGCCGACCGTTACCTCACTAAGGACGAGCTATTTGCTGCGGGTGCAGTTTTTACTCTCATCGCTTGGGCATTCGCCTTTTTATATAGTATTTGCCAGTTGCTTTTACCTAATAGTTTTCAAAACCCAAATCAGCCACAAGATTTACAAGTTTGGCTCGATTTATTATTTCTGAGTTTTAGTCTGCAATCAGCAACGGGTTTATCTGATTTGATGCCAATTAGTCCAGCAGCTAGAGTATTAACCATGCTACAAATGTTTGGTGGGGTGATGTACCTTGCGGTGGTGGTGTCACGCTTGATCGCACTGCAATATATTGCCCATTTACCCAAGCAATCCAGCCATAAGGAATAACCCTGTTACAGCATTACAACTGCGTTATTTTTCACATTATTTAATTTTAAATTATATAAATCAGTATATTAGATAAGTTAAAGTTTAAAAATACAACAACCGAATAATTAAATTTTTAAAAGTTCTTGCAAGCGCCCTGAAATGCTGTAGAATGCCCACTCATCGGCGGTGATACAGATAAAAACTTGTTGATAAACAATGGTTTGATTAAGATAGTCTAGGTTGTAGGCTGGATTGGTCAGGTCTGTTTAGGTTAAGATAAGTTTTAAAAATATCGAAATTGCCTGTTGACTTTAAAGAGATTTAGGCTAACATAGCCGACCTAGCTTGATGATGACGAATCATCGAGAAGATCATTAAGAGAATAGAAGAACAACTTGTGTGGATTTTTACTGATTGATCGATCGAAATTATTTTCATTGATTGAATGGTAGAAATTACTCGAAGTTTATTTGAGCGAATTTTTAGTCAGAAAATTGATGAGCCAGATTTGGTGCTTAGAATAAAGCACAAATGATATTAAACTGAAGAGTTTGATCATGGCTCAGATTGAACGCTGGCGGCAGGCTTAACACATGCAAGTCGAGCGGGGATTGGGTGCTTGCACCTAATCTTAGCGGCGGACGGGTGAGTAATGCTTAGGAATCTGCCATTTAGTGGGGGACAACATTCCGAAAGGGATGCTAATACCGCATACGCCCTACGGGGGAAAGCAGGGGATCATTAGACCTTGCGCTAAATGATGAGCCTAAGTCGGATTAGCTAGTTGGTGGGGTAAAGGCCTACCAAGGCGACGATCTGTAGCGGGTCTGAGAGGATGATCCGCCACACTGGGACTGAGACACGGCCCAGACTCCTACGGGAGGCAGCAGTGGGGAATATTGGACAATGGGCGGAAGCCTGATCCAGCCATGCCGCGTGTGTGAAGAAGGCCTTTTGGTTGTAAAGCACTTTAAGCGAGGAGGAGGCTACCTGGATTAATACTCTAGGATAGTGGACGTTACTCGCAGAATAAGCACCGGCTAACTCTGTGCCAGCAGCCGCGGTAATACAGAGGGTGCGAGCGTTAATCGGATTTACTGGGCGTAAAGCGTGCGTAGGCGGCTGATTAAGTCGGATGTGAAATCCCTGAGCTTAACTTAGGAATTGCATTCGATACTGGTCAGCTAGAGTATGGGAGAGGATGGTAGAATTCCAGGTGTAGCGGTGAAATGCGTAGAGATCTGGAGGAATACCGATGGCGAAGGCAGCCATCTGGCCTAATACTGACGCTGAGGTACGAAAGCATGGGGAGCAAACAGGATTAGATACCCTGGTAGTCCATGCCGTAAACGATGTCTACTAGCCGTTGGGGCCTTTGAGGCTTTAGTGGCGCAGCTAACGCGATAAGTAGACCGCCTGGGGAGTACGGTCGCAAGACTAAAACTCAAATGAATTGACGGGGGCCCGCACAAGCGGTGGAGCATGTGGTTTAATTCGATGCAACGCGAAGAACCTTACCTGGCCTTGACATAGTAGAAACTTTCCAGAGATGGATTGGTGCCTTCGGGAATCTACATACAGGTGCTGCATGGCTGTCGTCAGCTCGTGTCGTGAGATGTTGGGTTAAGTCCCGCAACGAGCGCAACCCTTTTCCTTACTTGCCAGCATTTCGGATGGGAACTTTAAGGATACTGCCAGTGACAAACTGGAGGAAGGCGGGGACGACGTCAAGTCATCATGGCCCTTACGGCCAGGGCTACACACGTGCTACAATGGTCGGTACAAAGGGTTGCTACCTAGCGATAGGATGCTAATCTCAAAAAGCCGATCGTAGTCCGGATTGGAGTCTGCAACTCGACTCCATGAAGTCGGAATCGCTAGTAATCGCGGATCAGAATGCCGCGGTGAATACGTTCCCGGGCCTTGTACACACCGCCCGTCACACCATGGGAGTTTGTTGCACCAGAAGTAGGTAGTCTAACCTTAGGGGGGACGCTTACCACGGTGTGGCCGATGACTGGGGTGAAGTCGTAACAAGGTAGCCGTAGGGGAACCTGCGGCTGGATCACCTCCTTAACGAAAGATTGACGATCGGTAAGAATCCACAACAAGTTGTTCTTCGAGATATATCGAATGAAAGATAGAAAAAGTATTGTTTCTCTTTTTTAATTTTAGAGATAAGTCGTGCACTACGCGCTGCGCTTGTCTTGCGAAATAAAAGAAGAGATCAACGATCTCTTCTTTTATTTCTCAGGGTCTGTAGCTCAGTTGGTTAGAGCACACGCTTGATAAGCGTGGGGTCACAAGTTCAAGTCTTGTCAGACCCACCACTACTGACGAAGTGATGAATAATCACAAGCTACTAGATGAGAAGATATATCGTTCATTATGATTGTAAGCTGGGGACTTAGCTTAGTTGGTAGAGCGCCTGCTTTGCACGCAGGAGGTCAGGAGTTCGACTCTCCTAGTCTCCACCAGAGCTTCGATCAGCAAAGCAACGCTTTGCCGAAGCGCAAGACAAGCAGCTATGCTGCGCGTAGTATCTGATCTAATATGGTAGTGAAAGATATTTTTAAATTATAGAACTTAATAAATAAGGTGAATCAAGAGATTGATTTAGATTTATTAACTTCTGTGATTTATTACAGTTTACTGCAAGCTGACGAGGCTGTAGTTAATCATTAACAGATTAGAATTTGAGTCTGAAATAAATTGTTCACTCATTCAATAACAAAGCAAGAAGAATTAATTCTTTAAGCTGAGTTGTTAGAAATGAGAACTAGCAAAAACACTGAATCAAGCGTTTTGGTATATGAATTTAGATTGAAGCTGTACGGTGCTTAAGTGCACGGGACTTCGAACTGTAGATTAAATAGATCATTAATTATTTATTTAATTGTCTTAATCCTACTTGTAGGGATTAACGACTGTTTGGGGTTGTATAGTCAAGTAATTAAGTGCATGTGGTGGATGCCTTGGCAGTCAGAGGCGAAGAAAGACGTGATAGCCTGCGAAAAGCTCCGGGGAGGCGGCAAATATCCTGTGATCCGGAGATATCTGAATGGGGGAACCCACTTACCATAAGGTAGGTATTGCAACATGAATACATAGTGTTGCAAGGCGAACGAGGGGAAGTGAAACATCTCAGTACCCTTAGGAAAAGAAATCAATTGAGATTCCCTTAGTAGCGGCGAGCGAACGGGGAGTAGCCCATTAAGTTATGTGTGTTTTAGTGGAACGCTCTGGGAAGTGCGAACGTAGAGGGTGATATTCCCGTACACGAAAGGGCACACATAATGATGACGAGTAGGGCGAGGCACGTGAAACCTTGTCTGAATATGGGGGGACCATCCTCCAAGGCTAAATACTCCTGACTGACCGATAGTGAACCAGTACCGTGAGGGAAAGGCGAAAAGAACCCCTGTGAGGGGAGTGAAATAGATCCTGAAACCGCATGCATACAAGCAGTGGGAGCCGACATGTTCGGTGACTGCGTACCTTTTGTATAATGGGTCAGCGACTTATATTCAGTAGCGAGGTTAACCGAATAGGGGAGCCGTAGAGAAATCGAGTCTTAATAGGGCGTTTAGTTGCTGGGTATAGACCCGAAACCAGGCGATCTATCCATGAGCAGGTTGAAGGTTGGGTAACACTAACTGGAGGACCGAACCCACTGTCGTTGAAAAGCCAGGGGATGACTTGTGGATAGGGGTGAAAGGCTAATCAAGCCTGGTGATAGCTGGTTCTCCCCGAAAGCTATTTAGGTAGCGCCTCGGACGAATACCATTGGGGGTAGAGCACTGTTTCGGCTAGGGGGTCATCCCGACTTACCAAACCGATGCAAACTCCGAATACCAATGAGTACTATCCGGGAGACAGACTGCGGGTGCTAACGTCCGTAGTCAAGAGGAAAACAATCCAGACCGCCAGCTAAGGCCCCAAAATCATAGTTAAGTGGGAAACGATGTGGGAAGGCATAGACAGCTAGGAGGTTGGCTTAGAAGCAGCCACCCTTTAAAGAAAGCGTAATAGCTCACTAGTCGAGTCGGCCTGCGCGGAAGATGTAACGGGGCTAAAACTATGTGCCGAAGCTGCGGATGTAACTTTTAAGTTACGTGGTAGGGGAGCGTTCTGTAAGCCGAAGAAGGTGTATTGAGAAGTATGCTGGAGGTATCAGAAGTGCGAATGCTGACGTGAGTAACGACAAAACGGGTGAAAAACCCGTTCGCTGAAAGACCAAGGGTTCCAGTCCAACGTTAATCGGGGCTGGGTGAGTCGACCCCTAAGGCGAGGCCGAGAGGCGTAGTCGATGGGAAATTGGTTAATATTCCAATACTTCTGTGTAATGCGATGAGAGGACGGAGAAGGTTAAGTCAGCCTGGCGTTGGTTGTCCAGGTGGAAGACAGTAGGCATGCATCTTAGGCAAATCCGGGGTGCTCTATGCTGAGAGTCGATAGCAAGCTGTACTTGTACAGTGAAGTGGCTGATACCATGCTTCCAGGAAAAGTCTCTAAGCTTCAGTTACACAGGAATCGTACCCGAAACCGACACAGGTGGTCAGGTCGAGTAGACCAAAGCGCTTGAGAGAACTCTGCTGAAGGAACTAGGCAAAATGGTACCGTAACTTCGGGAGAAGGTACGCTGCTGACGGTGATGGGACTTGCTCCCTGAGCGGTTGGCAGCCGCAGAAACCAGGCCGCTGCAACTGTTTATTAAAAACATAGCACTCTGCAAACACGAAAGTGGACGTATAGGGTGTGATGCCTGCCCGGTGCTGGAAGGTTAATTGATGGGGTTAGCGTAAGCGAAGCTCTTGATCGAAGCCCCAGTAAACGGCGGCCGTAACTATAACGGTCCTAAGGTAGCGAAATTCCTTGTCGGGTAAGTTCCGACCTGCACGAATGGCATAATGATGGCGGCGCTGTCTCCAGCAGAGGCTCAGTGAAATCGAAATCGCTGTGAAGATGCAGTGTACCCGCGGCTAGACGGAAAGACCCCGTGAACCTTTACTGCAGCTTGACATTGAACTTTGACCTTACTTGTGTAGGATAGGTGGGAGGCTTTGAAGTTGGAACGCTAGTTCCAATGGAGCCGTCCTTGAAATACCACCCTGGTAATGTTGAGGTTCTAACTCTGCCCCGTAATCCGGGGCGAGGACCATGTCTGGTGGGTAGTTTGACTGGGGCGGTCTCCTCCTAAAGAGTAACGGAGGAGTACGAAGGTGCGCTCAGCGTGGTCGGAAATCACGCGTAGAGTATAAAGGCAAAAGCGCGCTTAACTGCGAGACCCACAAGTCGAGCAGGTACGAAAGTAGGTCTTAGTGATCCGGTGGTTCTGTATGGAAGGGCCATCGCTCAACGGATAAAAGGTACTCTGGGGATAACAGGCTGATACCGCCCAAGAGTTCATATCGACGGCGGTGTTTGGCACCTCGATGTCGGCTCATCTCATCCTGGGGCTGAAGCAGGTCCCAAGGGTATGGCTGTTCGCCATTTAAAGAGGTACGCGAGCTGGGTTTAGAACGTCGTGAGACAGTTCGGTCCCTATCTACCGTGGGCGCTGGAAATTTGAGAGGATCTGCTCCTAGTACGAGAGGACCAGAGTGGACGAACCTCTGGTGTACCGGTTGT